>NZ_WWNE01000019.1 GCF_009909615.1 Acidiluteibacter ferrifornacis
TATCCACAAACATTTGATGTGTTAACAGATGGAGCAACAGATTTTTCACCAATCAATTGGACTCCAATAAATGCAGGAGCTTTTGATTGGAGAGCAGAAACAGGTTCTACTAGTTCTGGTAGCACAGGTCCTAATGCACCGCATAATGGAGTTGGAACCTATATTTACTCAGAAGCATCTTCAGGAACAACCGGAGATACCATCTACCTAGAGTCTACTTGTATAGATATTACTCCTGTAAATGGAGCGAATAGCTCAACAAGAGTGGATTACTGGTATCACATGTATGGTCAGAGCATCATAGCATTAGGATTAGATATTGATTCAGCAGGACAATGGGTTACAATAGATACCTTACTTGGTCAAAAGCAAGGTGCTATTACTGATACCTTTAAGTTAAGAAGCTTAGATTTGAGTGCTTACCAAAATTTAGGGGTTACTACATTTAGATTCTGGACAATTAAAGGTGCGTCCTTCTATGGAGACGTTGCTATAGATGACTTTAGAGTGTATGACACTGTAGGGGTGAATTTAGCAATGGACTCTATAGTATCACCAACTTCAAACTGTGGATTGTCAGCTTC
>NZ_WWNE01000020.1 GCF_009909615.1 Acidiluteibacter ferrifornacis
AGTAGCTGGTTTCCGCCGAAGTTTCCCTCAGGATAGCAGTGTTGAGCTCAGTTTTATGAGGTAAAGCGAATGATTAGGGACCCGGGGGCGCTCTTCAGCCTTCATCCATTCTCAAACTTTAAATATGTAAGAAGCCCTTGTTGCTTGACTGAACGCGGGCATTCGAATGTACCAACACTAGTGGGCCATTTTTGGTAAGCAGAACTGGCGATGCGGGATGAACCGAACGCGAGGTTAAGGTGCCAGAGTAGACGCTCATCAGACACCACAAAAGGCGTTAGTACATCTTGACAGCAGGACGGTGGCCATGGAAGTCGGAATCCGCTAAGGACTGTGTAACAACTCACCTGCCGAATGTACTAGCCCTGAAAATGGATGGCGCTCAAGCGTCTCACCCATACCTCGCCCTCAGGGTAGAAACGAAGCCCTGAGGAGTAGGCGGACGTGGGGGTCGTGACGAAGCCCAGGGCGCGAGCCCGGGTCGAACGGCCCCTAGTGCAGATCTTGGTGGTAGTAGCAAATACTTCAATGAGAACTTGAAGGACCGAAGTGGGGAAAGGTTCCATGTGAACAGCGGTTGGACGTGGGTTAGTCGACCCTAAGCCATAGGGCAGC
>NZ_WWNE01000021.1 GCF_009909615.1 Acidiluteibacter ferrifornacis
AGCGATGGGCTTTCACTACTGACTTAATTTTCCGCCTACGTACCCTTTAAACCCAATAAATCCGGATAACGCTTGGACCCTCCGTATTACCGCGGCTGCTGGCACGGAGTTAGCCGGTCCTTATTCTTATAGTACCGTCAGCTCTCTACACGTAGAGAGGTTTCTTCCTATATAAAAGCAGTTTACAACCCATAGGGCCGTCATCCTGCACGCGGCATGGCTGGTTCAGAGTTGCCTCCATTGACCAATATTCCTCACTGCTGCCTCCCGTAGGAGTCTGGTCCGTGTCTCAGTACCAGTGTGGGGGATAACCCTCTCAGGCCCCCTACCCATCGGAGTCTTGGTAGGCCGTTACCCTACCAACTAACTAATGGGACGCATGCTCATCCTTTTCCGCCGAAGCTTTAATAACAATAACATGCGAAATTGTTATACTATGGAGTATTAATCCTCATTTCTAAGGGCTATCTTCCAGAAAAGGGCAGATTGCATACGCGTTACGCACCCGTTCGCCACTCGTGTTAAGAGCAAGCTCTCAACTTACCGTTCGACTTGCATGTGTTAGGCCTGCCGCTAGCGTTCATCCTGAGCCAGGATCAAACTCTTCATTGTAAAAAAAGTTTAATGCTTTCTAGCTCAATTTTCAAGTCAACCTAAATTGACTAAAGTATTTACTATACTTTTACTTATACTTCAATATTTTCAAAGAACTTTCGTGCCGTTTCCAACACTTACATCCTATTTATCTCGTAGCTA
>NZ_WWNE01000022.1 GCF_009909615.1 Acidiluteibacter ferrifornacis
AGGATTAGAACAGCCATTACCGATTATATGTTATCTCCATATGAAACTGATAATTTAGTATTTACTCCAATAGAAGAATCTGAAGAGATGGAAATGGAATTGGAGTCTGAAATTTCAAATGGGCCAGAGTACGCACCCAACCCTGAAATGTCAATGGAGTTAACTTCTCCCAATCAGTTGATTGTATTTAGAGGTGCAAATGGTAAAACCTATAGTACCACTCTTGGCGCTTTTTATGAGGGTGAAGAAGCCTCAAAAGCACCAGATGCAAGCTCAAGTTGGACGAGTCGGATAAATTTATCAGGAGGTGCTGATGCAGACTGGGGAACGAATGGGAATGTTGTAGAATCTCCGGAAAAGGTGGATTACTACCGTTCAGACCACTTAGGTAATACCCGAGTAGTGTATGAAGTGGAATGGGATGCAGATTTAAATCAAGTGAAATTCAACCTGAAAGGCGCTTATGATTACTTCCCGTACGGTAAGATCTTGAGAAGCTACGTTCCCGGAAATGGTTATGAGCGATACTTAACTACACAGCACGAAAGAGACCATGAAACCATTAGCGGAAACTTTGCAGGAACTGGTTTAGATAACCGTGGAGCGAGGTTTTATGATAGTGATGTTGCGAGGTTTTTATCTGTTGACCCACTAGCGGCGAAATATCCAAGTTTGTCAGCATACAATTATGTAGCAGGGAATCCGGTAATACTCGTTGACACTGATGGGAGAGAAATTAGGATATATTCAAGTGTAAATAATAATACTTCAAGTCAGTCATATATAGTTTATACGCCAGGTATGAAAGCAGCGGGTAGTCAGTTTCAGATTGATGCAATAAATGCTTTAAATCACATGAATGCTAGCAAATCGGCAAGTGGATCTGTTTCTCGCCTAACTAATTCGAGTAGAGTATATGATGTTTATGATGCGAGTACAAATACTTCTGAAACAGGTTCAGGAACAATTAATAATCAAATATATTGGCAAAATACCGCAGCACATACAACCAATACTCCTAACTCTAGAACAGGGAGTAATAAAGAAGCTGCTTCTTCGCCTTTCTTCCATGAAGTAGTACATAAAGCATTAGCAGATCAAGCAAAAGACATGTATAATAGTGCTAGGACAGCATTAGATGCAGGTCAAATTACTCAGGAAGAGTATGAGAAAAGAGTTGCTGAAGCAGATAAGATTTGGAATAACTCTACAGATGAAGAGTATATCATTGAAGAGCATCAAAATGCGTACAACGAAGAAAGTGGATGGGGAACAAGGTCTGAAGGATCTAATGGAGAATCAAGGCATTCTAGTGGATATACAGGTTCTTTTGTACCTAGCTGCTCAACCTGTACCGATGAACAATAAAAATAAAAGTATGCTAGTAAATATTTTAATTTCAGTATGTCTGCTAACTTCATGCTCATCAAAGTTTGTTCAGGAAAGTGAGATTTCTAAGTGTTGTCCTTCAAAAAACAATGAATGTATTAAAAGTGAAGACTATGAAGGTGTGCTTCTGAATGAGATTAGTGTAGATGGTATTTTGCATGTTAGAAACCTAACAGAATTGAAAGTAGATAGAGATGCCTTTCGTAAGGTAACAATTAACGAAGTAAAAAATGTTGAGGAGCAACTACAAAAGGAATTAGTTGAATATGTAGAGCCTTTAATAATCGAAGATTTACCAGCTTATATTAGACAATACATTGTACTCTCGAAGGATAAATCAGAATTAATGATTATTCCATTTTTCAAGCCTAAATTCGAGGGTGAAAGTAATAGCTTAACTGATTATGCATGTTCAGAACTTCTTATTGCTTATGATTATGGAAGAAACTTCTTTACTGTAGTTTATGATTTAAGCAATCAAAAAATAATATCAGTAAAAAAATAGAGTTTTGAGCTAATAAATACTATAAAAAACCCTGAGCGTTCAGCTTGGGGTTTTTATTACATGATATTTTGCAGCTTGGTTTGCTTTAAAAAAGTATCAATCAAGGTCATGTCCCCCCGTTCCTGCGCGATTGTATCGCGGCTGATGAAGCGATTGTACTCTTTTTCAGCTCCAAGTGGAGGAGGCGGAGAAGGAGAAGGCACAGACCCGAATAGTGCAAGCAGAGGCGGGTTATGTGAGTAGTATTGGTGGAGTGTCTGCTGCCAATGGAATAAGTTCAACTGATGATAGACAGTATACCTATGATGGCACAGGGAATTTAAAATCGGATGACAGTAGAAAAATACTAGACATCAC
>NZ_WWNE01000023.1 GCF_009909615.1 Acidiluteibacter ferrifornacis
TCTGGTTCTCTTGTATAGACTTTCTAATTCTAAATCAATAATCTTGTGAATATCCTCTTGTAGCAATGAATTAAAGATCATAATATCATCAATTCTATTTAAGAATTTCTTTTTTTGATAGTTAAAGGGATTACGGTTTGAGTAAAAAAATGGAAACTTAATAACTAATTCTTAACTTGGTATGATATTTTTGATACTTGTTTTAATTTCAAATTAATATACGTACTAATTTCCTAACCAATGAATATTTTTATACTATGAAAAAAAGCTACTTGTTATTAGTTGGTACATTCTTTTTATTGATTAATATAATACAAGCACAGCGGTTTGATTGGTTAGAGACTTATGGGGTAAGGTTTTCGAATTCTACTTCATCTACTAAAGTTTACGAGAACAATGTCTATGTAGCAAGTACTTTTATCAGCACCATAAGTATCGGACCTACAACTTTAAATACGCAAAATAGCCACACAAGGAGTATTTATATTTCTAATTATGATACTCTTGGAAACTTTAGGTGGGCAATAAAAGGTGGTTCAAACTCTAATTCTGAATCTTTTATTGATATGGAGTTGGATCGGTGGGGTAATATTTATATAGCAGGTTCTTTTATTAATACTACAACATGGGGAGGGCTAACATTAAACACTAGTGGTGGAGGAGATGGAACTCCAGGCGTTGTCAGTGAAGCTTTTATAGTAAAGTTAAATCCTCAAGGAGTCGCTCAATGGATTCAAGGAGTATATGGTCCTGGGACTAATTACCATATCAATTATATTTCGGATATATCTGTGGTAGATAGTAGTGTTTATTTCTATGGTCCATTAAATAGAACAATAGAAGTAACCAATTCCACAAAGACCTTGATACAGCCAATTGGCACCTCCCAAGAGAACTTCTATGTAGCTCGATGGGACTTGAACGGGAATTTAAACTTACTGAGTAAAGTACTACAACAAGCTTATTACACTAATTCTTTCCCTGGTAAAATAACAGGAAAAAATGATTCTACATATCTAATTACAGCAAGATTAAGAAATGTTTACTATTTAGGATCTAATAATTTATTAGCAAATGGAGATTATTATAATCATGAACTTTATATTATAGAATATACAAATCATTATTGTAACTGGTTTAAATCTACCACTAGTCTTTACACATCATCATCAGCTTTAGGAGGTGATATTGAATTAGGAAATAACGGAGATATATACATTGCTGGAACTTTTCATCAAACATTTCGACTAGAAAATCAGACAATAAATGCAGATTTGAATCATATAAATTTGTTTGTTGCTAAATTAAATTCTAGAGGTAATTTAATTCACCTGAAACAATATCCAGTAAAGCTATTTCGTCTGCCGAAGATGAAATACACTGCGAATGATGAATTAGTCCTAATCGGTGAATTTGAAGATAGTTTAGAAATAAATAATATTAAAACTTTTTCGAATGGATCTAAAGACATCATTGTAGCTAATCTTGACACAGCATTGAATTTTAATTGGTATCAAACAGGTGGAGGAGTTTATGATGATTATGGAGTTTCAATCTCAAATGATAGGGGATCTAATATATATGTTTTGGGTACCTATAATAGTTTAGGTTTATCACATTTTGGAACCACTTATTTAAATGGTTCGAATAATACTTATACTGCTATTCTATCAAAAATGAGTGAATGTGTAAAAACTCAAATTCCATTTACTTTTAACGCTGACACCAACTTATGTCAAGGTCAGTCTGTTAATATTCAGGCTACTCCTGTTGCTGGTTCTACTTTTCAATGGCTAAAGGACAGCTCATTATTAGTCAGTCAAACAAATAATAATTTGACAGTTAATAGTAAAGGATATTATCAAGTTATCACCAATTTAGCCGGTTGTACAGATACTTCAAGAGGTGTAAGGGTGCAAGTGGGAACACCACCAACAGTAAGTTTAACATTAAGTGATACTGTCTGCGAAATTAATAATCCATTTTCTCTATCAGGTGGCTTTCCAATAGGGGGTATTTATAAAGGGCCAGGAATATTAAACAATATATTCGATCCATCTTCAACTGGAGTTGGGCATAAGACTATAACTTATATTTATTCTAATCAAGGGTGCAGAGATTCTGCCTCTGTTGTTATTTATGTCAAACCTGCTCCAACCGTTTTCTTCGCGCCGCCTGCCAACATTTGTATATCATCACCCCCTTTTACTTTGACGAATGCTACCCCAAATGGAGGGAGCTATACTGGGAATGGTGTTTCAGATGGTGTGTTTAATCCAATGTTAGCGGGGGTGGGAAATCATGTAATTACCTATACTTATTCTGATAGTATTGGTTGTTCAAGTTCATTCACTCAAACAATTCAAGTAGATACTATTGAAACTGTAACTCTTGCAAGTCTACCAACATTTTGTATTGATGATGGAGCCTATGTACTAAATGAAGGAAGTCCTTCAAATGGTATATATCAAGGAACTGGAATCGTGAACGGAGTTTTTTATCCATCCATTTCAGGAATAGGAACTTTTTTGGTAAGATATGTTTTTAATAATGAGTGCATTAAAGATACTGTTTCTAGTATAATTACTGTTAAGCCGAAACCGACCGTAACTTTAAGCAGCTTTTCCCCTGTATGTAAAGGAACTTCAATGATTACGCTTTCAGGTGGATTGCCAACAAATGGGGTATATAGTGGAGTAGGTGTAATTAATGGACAATTTAACCCTACAAGTGAAGGGACCTATAAAATCTATTATGATTATACCGATAGTTTAGGTTGTTCATCAAAAGATTCTAGTAACTTAGTCGTTAATCCACTTCCATCAATTACATTAACTAATGATACCACAATTTGTGCTGGCACTTCGATTACGTTGACAGTTTCTGGAGGGAATTCTTATACGTGGAGTAATTTAGCAACAACCTCAAGCATTACTGTATCTCCAGCTACTACTACCAAATATTATGTAACGTCAATCAACTCCAATGCATGTCAAAAAATAGATAGCGTAACAGTATCAGTTACACCTAATCCAACAGCTAGTATTGGCGGTGACTTTTTTATCTGCGAAGGCTCATCAACAACTTTGACTGCTAGTGGTGGAGTAAGATATGCATGGAGTAATTCTATAAATACAGTAACAAATTCTGTTTCTCCATTAATTTCAAGTAGCTATACGGTAACTGTTACAAATTCATTAGGGTGTACTTCAACTGCAAGTCAATTAGTGACCGTCAATCCAAAACCAATAGTTACTCTTGCAAGCTTTCCTGCTGTTTGTGAAGAGGATTCAATAATAACACTTTCAGGCGGTTCTCCTTCAAATGGTACCTATAGCGGAGTTGGTGTAATTAATGGTCAATTCAATCCTACAAATTCTGGAACTTATAAAATTTATTATAATTATATTGATGGTTTAGGTTGTTCGTCAAGTGATTCCAGCAGTCTAATTGTTAATTCACTTCCAACTATTGGATTAACCAATGATACTACTATATGTGCAGGTGATTCGATTACTTTGACAGCGTCTGGCGGAACCACTTATATTTGGAGTAATTCTGCCACTACTTCAAGTATCACAACAGCTCCAACTTCAACAACGATGTACTACGTATCGATAAGCAATGGAAATGCTTGTTCTCGAATGGATAGTGTTGTCGTGACTGTTTCTCAAATACCTACATTGACGGTTTCAAATGATAGTAGTATTTGTCTTGGGGATACGATAGTCTTAATGGCAAGTAGTAATTTCACCAACTATTCTTGGAATACAAATGAAACTACAAGTAGTATTCAAGTACATCCACCCAAGACTCAATGGTATATAGTAAAATCATACAACGGGACTTCTTGTTTTGCAATAGATTCGACTTTGGTAACTGTTAATATTGGTACACCACTAAATATAGGACCCGATACAACATTGAATAGTACTTTTACCAGCTATGTGTATGATGCCGGAGCTGGCTACTTAACTTATTTATGGTTTGATAATTCAACCAGCCAAACAAAAAACATCAATTATAACCCGTTAAAAGCGGGTAAGACAGATACAATAAGTGTGATCGCATATAACTATATTGGATGCCCTTCTTTAGATACAGCTAAAGTGTTTTATGATTTTAATACATTGATAAATAACAGTGACATTAGTGAATTCGAATGGGAAATATATCCAAACCCAACTACAGGGTTGGTTAACCTTCAATTTAGCAATGAATTTACTTCAACCAAGTTGATTGAAGTATTTGATTTGAACGGGAAATTAATTCTAAGTAAATTGTTGCTAACAAATGAATATGTTACTAAACTGAATTTAGCTGAAAATAAATTAGAAATTGGATTATATACAATTAGAGTCACCTCTAACCTGAAAGTATTGTATAAAAAACTAGTTATTACTTATTAGGATTAATAAATATTGAAAGGCTAATTAATTATTGAGTCTTTCTATAAAAAAATATAAATATCTGAATTACTTTAGGTAATAATGATTTAATCATGCTTTGTATATTTAAGATGAGCTATTTATAATGAATAGGTAAGTGAGAAAATATAAATAATATCAATAAAAAAAGGCTCCAAAATCTAACTTTTGGAGCCTTTTCTATTTAATAATCAAGAAGCTTATTCCTGATCTTCTTCTTTCTTACTTTTCTTAGCCTTGGGTTTGATGATGTCAATTTTGATTTCTTTTTTCTCATCATCAAATTTGATACTTATCATATCACCTTCCACTAAATTAGATTTAATGATTTCTTCAGCTAA
>NZ_WWNE01000001.1 GCF_009909615.1 Acidiluteibacter ferrifornacis
AAAAAAATGGCGACGACATACTCTCCCGGTTAACCCAGTACCATCTGCGCTGATGAGCTTAACTTCTCTGTTCGGAATGGGAAGAGGTGATCCTCATCGCAATTATCACCATAAAATCTTTGTTCACCTTCACTTTTGTGGTGTTGATGAACTACAATAAATTTAAGACATAATAGAAAGAAAATATAAAAAGTAAAATAAGAGTAAACTTTCAGTAGAAAACCTACGGGTAATTAGTACTACTTGGCTTTGACATTACTGCCTTTACACCTATAGCCTATCAACGTTGTCGTCTTCAACGACCCTTAAAGGAAATCTCATCTTGAGGTGGGCTTCGCGCTTAGATGCTTTCAGCGCTTATCCCATCCGAACGTAGCTACTCTGCAGTGCTCCTGGCGGAACAACAGATACACCAGAGGTTCGTCCAACCCGGTCCTCTCGTACTAGAGTCAGATCCTCTCAAATTTCCAACGCCCACAATAGATAGAGACCGAACTGTCTCACGACGTTCTGAACCCAGCTCGCGTGCCACTTTAATGGGCGAACAGCCCAACCCTTGGGACCTTCTCCAGCCCCAGGATGTGACGAGCCGACATCGAGGTGCCAAACCCCTCCGTCGATGTGAGCTCTTGGGAGGGATTAGCCTGTTATCCCCGGAGTACCTTTTATCCTTTGAGCGATAGCCCTTCCATACGGAACTACCGGATCACTATACTCTACTTTCGTACCTGCTCGACTTGTCAGTCTCACAGTCAAGCACCCTTATGCTATTGCACTCTACGCACGGTTACCAAGCGTGCTGAGGGTACCTTTAGAAGCCTCCGTTACTTTTTAGGAGGCGACCACCCCAGTCAAACTACCCACCAAACATTGTCTCCCGTTAGACGGGATTAGACATCAAGCAATTCAAGGGTGGTATTTCAAGGACGACTCCACAACGCCTAGCGACGCCGCTTCGTAGTCTCCCACCTATCCTACACATGAATTACCCAACATCAATGTTAAGCTATAGTAAAGGTTCACGGGGTCTTTTCGTCCCATTGCGGGTACCCGGCATCTTCACCGGGAATACAATTTCACCGAGCTCATGGTTGAGACAGTGTCCAGATCGTTACACCATTCGTGCAGGTCGGAACTTACCCGACAAGGAATTTCGCTACCTTAGGACCGTTATAGTTACGGCCGCCGTTTACTGGGGCTTCAATTCAATGCTTCTCCGAAGATAACATCTCCTTTTAACCTTCCAGCACCGGGCAGGTGTCAGGCCTTATACTTCATCTTTCGATTTTGCAAAGCCATGTGTTTTTGATAAACAGTCGCCTGGACCTTTTCACTGCGGCCCACCCGAAGATGGGCGCCTCTTCTCCCGAAGTTACGAGGCTATTTTGCCGAGTTCCTTAACCATGAATCACTCGAGCACCTTAGGATTCTCTCCTCGACTACCTGTGTCGGTTTACGGTACGGGTACCAATTATCTGAAGCTTAGAGGTTTTTCTTGGAAGTCTGATTAGGATCATTATCCGCTTGTCCGAAGACTCACGGTACTATCAAGTTCAGCAAGACCGGCGGATTTGCCTACCAGTCCTATACCTACACTCTTCAACGTACTATTCCGTCAGTACGCAGATCTTTCACTACTCCGTCACCCCATCGCAATAATTGCTAGTACAGGAATATTAACCTGTTGTCCATCGACTACCCCTTTCGGGTTCGCCTTAGGCCCCGACTAACCCTGATCCGATTAGCGTTGATCAGGAAACCTTAGTCTTTCGGTGAGCGGGTTTCTCGCCCGCTTTATCGTTACTTATGCCTACATTTTCTTTTCTAGACGCTCCAGAGTACCTCGCGATACGCCTTCAACGCTGACTAGAATGCTCCCCTACCACTTAACTTACGTTAAATCTATAGTTTCGGTACTACACTTTATGCCCGATTATTATCCACGCCCGATCGCTCGACTAGTGAGCTGTTACGCACTCTTTAAATGAATGGCTGCTTCCAAGCCAACATCCTAGCTGTCAAAGCAATCAGACCACGTTTTTTCAACTTAGTGTAGATTTTGGGACCTTAACTGATAGTCCGGGTTGTTTCCCTTTCGGACACGGACCTTAGCACCCATGCCCTCACTGCTGTGTATATGTTATAGCATTCGGAGTTTGTCAGGGTTTGGTAGGCGGTGAAGCCCCCTAGCCCAATCAGTAGCTCTACCTCTATAACACTCAACCACAACGCTGCACCTAAATGCATTTCGGGGAGTACGAGCTATTTCCAAGTTTGATTGGCCTTTCACCCCTACCCACAATTCATCCAAAGATTTTTCAACATCAACTGGTTCGGTCCTCCACTCTGTGTTACCAGAGCTTCAACCTGATCATGGGTAGATCACATGGTTTCGCGTCTACCCCCACTAACTATACGCCCTATTCAGACTTGCTTTCGCTTCGGCTCCGATTCTCTAAAATCTTAACCTCGCTAGTGAGGAGTAACTCGTAGGCTCATTATGCAAAAGGCACGCAGTCACCCCAGAAGGGCTCCTACAGCTTGTAAGCGTATGGTTTCAGGATCTATTTCACTCCCTTATTCAGGGTTCTTTTCACCTTTCCCTCACGGTACTAGTTCACTATCGGTCTCTCAGGAGTATTTAGCCTTACCGGATGGTTCCGGCTGATTCATACAGAATTTCTCGTGTTCCGCACTACTCAGGATACTGTTAGATCCAAATTGCATTTCGTCTACGGGACTATCACCCTCTGCGGTCAAACTTTCCAGTTTGTTCTACTATACAATCATTTCTCATATTACAGTCCTACAACCCCAACATTGCCGAAACAATATTGGTTTGGGCTCTTCCGCGTTCGCTCGCCACTACTTACGGAATCATTATTATTTTCTCTTCCTCCGGGTACTTAGATGTTTCAGTTCCCCGGGTTTGCCCCTATTACTAGGTAACATACCTTCAGTATGTTGGGTTGCCCCATTCGGAAATCTACGACTAATAGGTTATTTGCACCTTATCGTAGCTTATCGCAGCTTGTCACGTCCTTCTTCGCCTCTGAGAGCCTAGGCATCCGCCATACGCTCTTATCAATTTTCTTACTTATTTGAAAATTAACTCTTATTTTCTACTTATTATATTTTCTTTCAACATGTCAATGAACTCTTCAACTAACTCAATCTTACATGAGCCAATCTTTGCCAATTTTGAAGGAATCGAACCTCATTATATCCTACCAAGGAAATTGTTTTTTATTTACAGTCTTTATTCTTATCTGCCGCCTCTCTATTACGCTTTAGATATCTACTACGGCTCTTTAGTAATAGTGGAGGATATCGGAGTCGAACCGATGACCTCCTGCGTGCAAGGCAGGCGCTCTAGCCAGCTGAGCTAATCCCCCTAATACTTTACTGTAGTAGTCCCGAGCAGATTTGAACTGCTGACCCCTACATTATCAGTGTAGTGCTCTAACCAACTGAGCTACGGGACTGTAAATGTTTGAAATATGAAGTATAAAGTAAGTAAATACTTTTATGATATTGCTATCATAAGAAAACTAAGCGTTCTCTAAAAAGGAGGTGTTCCAGCCGCACCTTCCGGNAATGAAATATGAAGTATAAAGTAAGTAAATACTTTTATGATATTGCTATCATAAGAAAACTAAGCGTTCTCTAAAAAGGAGGTGTTCCAGCCGCACCTTCCGGTACGGCTACCTTGTTACGACTTAGCCCCAGTTACCAATTTTACCCTAGGCAGCTCCTTGCGGTTACTGACTTCAGGCACCCTCGGCTTCCATGGCTTGACGGGCGGTGTGTACAAGGCCCGGGAACGTATTCACCGCATCGTGGCTGATATGCGATTACTAGCGATTCCAGCTTCACGAAGTCGAGTTGCAGACTTCGATCCGAACTGAGATAGGGTTTTAGGATTAGCTCCTTGTCACCAAGTGGCTGCCCTCTGTCCCTACCATTGTAGCACGTGTGTAGCCCTGGACGTAAGGGCCGTGATGACCTGACGTCGTCCCCACCTTCCTCACCGTTTGCACGGGCAGTTTTTCTAGAGTCCCCGACATTACTCGCTGGCAACTAAAAATAGGGGTTGCGCTCGTTATGGGACTTAACCCGACACCTCACAGCACGAGCTGACGACGGCCATGCAGCACCTTGCAGACTGCTCCGAAGAGAAATATCGTTTCCGATAAAGTCATTCTGCATTTAAGCCCAGGTAAGGTTCCTCGCGTATCATCGAATTAAACCACATGCTCCACCGCTTGTGCGGGCCCCCGTCAATTCCTTTGAGTTTCAACCTTGCGATCGTACTCCCCAGGTGGATTACTTATCACTTTCGCTTAGGCACCGACAGTATATCGCCGACACCGAGTAATCATAGTTTACGGCGTGGACTACCAGGGTATCTAATCCTGTTCGCTCCCCACGCTTTCGTACATTAGCGTCAATAATACCTTAGTGAGCTGCCTTCGCAATCGGTGTTCTACGACATCTCTATGCATTTCACCGCTACATGTCGTATTCCGCCCACTTCAAGTATATTCAAGAAAACCAGTATCAATAGCAGTTCCATCGTT
>NZ_WWNE01000010.1 GCF_009909615.1 Acidiluteibacter ferrifornacis
GTTATACTCGCATTCCCACTTCCATCAAGATAAACAGTGATGTTTTGAGCGATTGCAGAAGGAGCAGTAGTGTCTGCTACTGTGACAGAACTCACTGCAGTTGCGGTATTGCTACTGCCATCTGTAACGGTAAGTGTAACGGTGTTTGCCCCAATATCGGCACAAGTAAAAGCTGTTTTACTCGCACTTAGCGAAGGAGTACCACAGTTGTCTGTACTACCGTTATTGATATCAGATGCAGTAATAGAAGCATTCCCTGTACTATTAAGATAGACTGTGATGTTTTGTGCAGCTGCTGTTGGAGAAGTAGTATCAGCCACTGTTACTGTGCTTACAGCAGTCGCTGTATTACTGCCTGCATCAGTTACTGTAAGTATAACTGAGTTAGTACCAATATCTGAACAAGTGAAAGCTGTTTTACTCGCACTTAAGGAGACTGAAGAACAATTGTCTGCACTTCCATTGTCAATGTCTGATGCGGTTATGCTCGCATTCCCACTACCATCAAGGTAAACAGTGATGTTTTGAGCAGATGCGATTGGTTTTACTGTATCTGTAACTGTGGCAACAGTTGAACTGGCTATGGCTGTTGTACCATTATCATCAGTAACTGTCACTGAATAAGTTCCTGTACTTAATCCTGTAATAGTATTGGTTGTACTTGACGTATTACTAGTGTTTGCGCCATTTGACCATAAATAAGAATAATTTGCAACTCCATTAACAATGGAAACCGTCAAACTTCCATCAGAACCACCCGAGCATGTTACATCATTCTGAGCTGTAATTGAGGCCGATAGAGGAGGGGTGATGTTGTATATTTGTGAGTAGACTCCATAATTACTGCCATCTGAAGTTGAGGCAGAATTCACTAATCCATCTTGCCAAGTGATAATAAGATTGTTGTTTGATGCCAAAGAGAAAGAAGGAAACTGCTGGAAGTTGGTAGTTGTAGTATTTACTTTGGTTGCAGTATCAATTGGTGTTCCTGATTTTTCGAATGGTTTGAAATATACTCCTCCGAATGAACCATCTTCATCGTATGAAGTCCATGACACGGAGAAATTACCATCTACAGAAACTTCAACTACTGGTTCTTTTTGAGCGTATGAAGTGGTATCATTCACTAAAAATTCAGTTCCATTTGCTAAAGCTGCATTGGTGAATCTTTGTGCATAAATTCCTTCCGCATCGCCATCTTGATTATAACTTTCCCAAACTATGATAAAACTACCTGAAGTGTCAATGGCAACATCAGGAGATTGTTGGTTGTCCGCAGTGGTGGTATTGACAAGAAAGTCATTTCCTGATGCTACACCATTCTCATCGAATTGTCTAGCGTATACTCCTAGTCCGCTGCCATCTAAGTTATTGGTTTGCCATGTCAATATAAACGCTCCTTTGTTGTTAATTGCTCCTTTTGGATTTCCAATAGAAGATAGGGTAGAAGTGTTAACAACGAAATCTGAAAGGGCCGTTGTTCCATTGGCATTGTATGCTTTAGCATAAACATTATAAGCAGAACCGTCTAATGCTATATCTGACCAAGAAATCAAATATGTTCCTGCATAATTCATACAGATGGAAGGATTTCTTTGATGTCCAGTATTTGTTGAAGATACAACTGATTCAGAGCCAGTAGCTAAACCTGTTTGGGAATACCGTTGGTGATAAACTCCCCATCCGCTACCATCTTGATCTATTGACATCCAGGTTACTACAAAATTTCCTAGTTTGTCCATTGCAACATCTGGAAATCGTTGATCTTTTGATGTAGTTGTATTAACCAAAAATTCCGAACCTATAGAGGAACCCGTGCTATCGAAACGCTGGCCGTATATTCCCCATCCGTCTCCATCTTGATTAAAACTTTCCCAAACTACAACGTAGTTTCCCAAACTGTCAGCTGCTACAGCAGGGTTTTGTTGAGATTCCGTTGTTGTGGAGTTGACTTTTACTTCTGTACCTATAGTGGATATTTGGGCCGAAATACTTGTATAAGCTACAAACAAAAAAAGAAACATTGCGTTTCTTTTTTTTAGGATTTTTAATGACATTGATTCAGAATTTAGAATTTGCATAAGCACTTTTTAGAATAGACTATCTCGATACCATCGAATGATTAGATTGGGATGAAGCTACTTTTAGTTCAATAGCTTTTATCCTTTTATCCATCTCTATAAGCACTGCTTCATAATTTTTTATTTTATCTTGCTGTTCACAGATAATTTCCTCTTTAAGGTTGAGCTTTTCACAAGCCATCAATTTTTCAGATTCTAGCGACTCAACTCTATCTTCAAGTTCTTGAATAGCTTTAACCATAGGAACTACGAATTCAGCATACCTTAGTCCATAGATATCATTTTCCGCATTTTTTGGAACTTTTACACCACTAAATTCATAATTGAATTTTTCTGCTGAAGCTTGCACCTCTTGAGCGATAAAACCAGAATAACGAACTTCTTTCTGAGCGGCATAAGCAGCTTTTAATTCTTCTGGAATTTCTTTTCCATAGAATTTCTCAATCAATTCACCATTTAAATTATAGGAAACAGGTCTTAGATCACTAATAAAGTTCAATCCAGGAATATCTTCTTTTACTTGTGTTTTAAATCGGCCATCAGATGTGGCTGTCCAGTTAACGATTCCACCAATGGTGGCAATAGAGGTATTCCCAATAGAAATTTCATTATCCGAAGCTACACTTGCTTGATATCCAATAGCAACTGAATTGTCAGATGTAACTGAAGTAGATGTACCAACTGCGACTGAATTAGCGCCAGATATAGAAGATAAATAACCAATTGCATTTGAATTATTGGCAGTAACTTCTGCCTGTCTTCCTATGGCAATAGATTCATTTCCTTGTACATTAGATTGATAACCAAATGACATAGATCCACGATTTCTTGCTCTAGCATAATTTCCCATCGCAATGGCGTAATCGTTTTCACCTCTGGCATCAAATCCAATTACAACGACGTCATTATCATTGGCATCTGCATAAGCACCAATAAAAGTAGTTCGACTTCTTTGAGTATTGTTAAAATCTGCAAAAGCTCCAATACCTACATTGTCCTCTCCTTGTCTGTTAGTGTAACCCGCATAAGCACCTAAATAGGTATTTCTATTTGCATCATTTGTATTGTTTGTTCGGTTGTTATCACCTCCAGCCCATGTACCAACAAATGTATTGTAATCCGCATGTTCAGTAGCCGCACCTGCTGCTTGTCCTATCATTGTATTGTGATGACCATTTCCTATATCTACTCCTGCTGAATCTCCCAATGCGGTGTTTCTGTGACCAGTATCAACATCATACAAAGCTTGATTTCCTATACCTGTATTTCTTTCACCTGTAGTACAATCGTGAAGCGCTGCACTACCTACTGCTGTATTGTCAGATGCTGTTGTTACGTTGTAACCTGCATCTTCTCCAATAAATGTATTGTCATCACCATCAGTTAGATTTTTACCTGCTTCATCACCCATCAAGGTATTGTCGAAACCAGTTGTCATACTTTGCCCTGCCTGAGAACCTACAACAGTATTGTCCGATGCAGATGTGAGGTACCTACCAGTCCATCTTCCTATCAAAATATTATCTGTCCCGGTGGTCATACTTACCCCTGCTTCATCTCCTATTAAAACATTATCTGATCCTGATCTTAATGATCTTCCAGCATCATGACCAATTATTACATTATAGTGGCCAGAAGATAATGATGTTCCTGCTGAATCTCCAAACAATGAATTGTAATCTCCTGTTGTGATACTTGCACCTGCTCCTGTTCCGTAAACTGTGTTATCTACTTGAGCAATAGAAATCTGCGATGTGATCAGAAAACTAAAGGTTAGAAATGCTTTTGTCTTGAAATGTCTCATAGTAATTGTTAAAAAACCAAAAATAGCGTATTATGGCTTAGAGTCCAAATAAAATACGGAATTGTAGACATTTAGTAGACAAAAATAATCTTGTCTTAACGTAATTAAGGTAATGAAAATGAAGAGATATTTAATCTAACGATTTTATCTCATTGGCAATAAAGTGATATCCGTTTGCCTTCATATGCTCATCATAGTTCCAATGTAAATTTGAGAGTTTCTCTTTTTCCATTAAAGCAGATGTTAAATCATATTGATTGATGGCTAGCTCTATACAATCTTCTTTTAGGATTTTTGCATGTATTTGATGCTCTTTTGTCGTCAAACTTTTTAGGTCAATACAGCGTCTTAGACAGCTTTCTTGATCAAACTTCAAATACTTATCTGTCACTTGATTTCTACCAGGTAGATAATAAACGGTTAATTCTACTTGGTGCTTATGACAAAGTTCTTTGATGTTTGAGAGTTCTTTTTTAAAAGAAATGGGTTCTGTTAAAGCCTCACTCTGTTTTGCTAAGAGGTTAATAATGTAGTAATTTAAAGTCGCATCCTCCATAGCTTTACGAACTTCTGGAGTGACATCATTTTTTAGTAAATGTGCCCTTGAGGAAAAGGGGTTGGATAGTTCAGGTACTGGGAAAAGAAAGGGAATTGTTTTTTTTATCCATCTAAAAACAACGGGCTTATTATCCAATACGCGTTTGGCAAGTTCAAATAACCTAGGAGAATAAAAACTAGTATATTGAGGAACTAGAGGTTCGAATAAATGTATTTTTTCAGGCGAAAAATCATTAGCAAATAAAACTAATTTGACTTCATCGGGTTTAAAAATTGGAATCATGTCAGTCATTAATTTCAAATAGGCACTCATTCCTGTACCGTTCATTCCTGCATTCATCACTTCGTATTTTTCTCCCACTAATTCTTGGTAATAACTAGGGATTGTATGCTCACCATCTGCCATTACTCCTTCAATAAAGCTATCTCCTATAAAAAGGACACGTTTTTTGTTCGGTTGCTTATTTATCTGCCAAGAATGATCTCTAAAACCATATTCATTGAGGTGGTGCACGAAAATAGAATTGGTGTCTAAAGAAGATTGCCAAGTCCTGTTTTCTAAGAATAAGTCAGGGTCGTGGTACTTATCATTATCCAACACTTGATAATTTACACGATTGAAATTATACACTTCTGGAATGGGGAAACAAGCCCTGAAAATTATTTCTTGAAAGAGAAACAACCCTATTATAAATGCAATTCTATTTTTTAATTTCTTCATCTTAACTTTTCTCAATAGACTACTTACTATCAGTTGTAATAATTAGACTATTTTTGAATTTTACGTAAATATAGATTGTAATCAGAATAATGAGGGACACAACTAAAGAAGTGACAAAAAAAACGAATGTAACATTTTTATCTCCAATCATAGTGGGTTTGCTTTTTTTTACTTTCTATGTTTTGGGAGAGCTTTTTCCTGATTATTGGTGGTCTACTCACTCTTCACACTTTCTAAATCCGGTCATAAAATACTCCATTTTTTTAGCCGCATTTTTTGGGATGATTTTATCATTAGCTCCAAATCAAATTCAACGACTAGTTAGCATTGTTAAAGTTCCAAATCAATTTCATAGTTCGACAATGTGGTTAGTCAGTTTATTGATGGGGTTCTTGTTTTATCAATTCCCCATGGTAGCAGATTATTATGGAGAAGCATACATTCTAAATCCTCAGGTACATCAGACGGTTTCTAAAGTGTCTCAAGTTGCAGCTAACGATTTATTCAGTTTCGGGTTAAATCCATGGGCAGGACAAAAAACCATTATTGCTTTTATCACCTACTTGGCTTTTTTCACAGGAGAAACCATTTATACTTGTATTCTGTATTTTGATGCGTTTTTTGGATTTTGCTTTATGTTGACGTGGCTAACTTTTGTCAATCAAAACATTAAAGATGGACTTTGGAAGTTGATACTTGCCATTTCGGTAGGCTTTGCACCTTTTTTACTCAATTTTTATGG
This sequence comes from Acidiluteibacter ferrifornacis, assembly GCF_009909615.1. GTDB lineage: Bacteria > Bacteroidota > Bacteroidia > Flavobacteriales_E > Vicingaceae > Acidiluteibacter > Acidiluteibacter ferrifornacis. The sequence goes on from NZ_WWNE01000010.1 coordinate 5,907, forward strand.
ACACCTAGAAATTAACGCCATCGTATTGTGGGTTAATTTATTTTGGATGACTTTATTCGTCCGCTATTTCAAGAATAAAGATTCGAAAACGCTTTGGATCTTACTTTTAGTTCTTGTCTTTAGTTTGAAGATTCACGCCATTGCATTATTATTGGCACCAGTATGGCTATTTATCTGCGTTTCGCATTATTTCAAACAATCCAATCCAACTTATTCTATTACCTGGAGTAAGGTCACTTATTTTGTTTTGGCACCAGTTTTTGCTTTAGGAGCATTTTGTTATTTCTTTGTTTTTAAAGATTACAACGATTCCAGAAACCTAGCTCACACAGTTAAAGAATATGATCATCTATTTTTACCAATAGTATCCCCTGAAGCTCCTTTAGATAAATACAATTTGTTTAGCTTCAATCATATCTTCGACTACTTTAGCGAACTACTACTGTGGTCACCAATCGCTTTATTTATAATAGCAGTGATTGTTATTTCTCTTCGTAAAAAAATCAACTGGCACCGAGAAGAGCTGATTGTTACCGCTTCAATTTTCATCATCTTTGCCACTTTCTTTTTTGTACTTAATCCATTATTAAGCATGCAAATGGATTGGGACTTGTTTACTTTTCCTGCTCCAATATTGTTGGTGTTATTGGTATTGCTGGTAAAGCAGATTCAAGAAGAAAAAATCAAATATAAGGTGCTACCCATTTCGATGGCTATTGGTATTTTGACACTTCCATTTTTTCTGGTTCATTATTCTAAATTTGACCTCTCTTTGAAATTGCAGAGTTTGGGAGTTAGGATTTATTATACCTATTATGAATGGTCTTCTCAAACAATTCATAATGCACTGATTTTATTGTCGGAAAATCGACAATACCAATTTGAACGAAAAAACGTGATTCTTTATAAATTAGCTGAAGATGCTTTAGTTGGTAATGATCGGGAATATGGTTTGCTGTGGAGTAAGGAAGGAGCTTATTTATTGGATTACGAGAAAAATCCGTCGAAAGCCTATGTCTATTTAGAAAAAGGGTTGACTTATTCTCCTAATGATAATTATGCCAAATTATTACTATTAGAAAGTTGTCTGCTACTAGATCAAAATGATCAAGCCTATGAATTGAGCCTTCAATTGAATCAAGACAAGTATCCTGATGCGCAGACAGCCTCGATAACTCGAATTCAAACCGCATTGTATGCAGAAAAGTTTAATGAAGCATTGCAGCACTCATCTGATCACTTGATTCAATGGAGTAATGATACAGTGATGAGGAAAATAAATACTCGGTTGAAAAATAATGATAAGGTGGAAGAATTAGAAAAAATGTTCTTTATTCCGAAGTAATTAATCAATGAATTCAGCAGACTCTTTTGGTGTTAGGACATAACCTAAACGAACAGCTTCCTGTAATGTTATTTTAGCTTGCTCATTCTGATTTAATTGCCGCAGAGTTTTTGCCTTCCAATAGAAATAATTCGGGGAGTTTTGATTCCATTTAATTGCATTAGTAAAGTCTTTTAAAGCCTCTTGATATAGCTCTTGCTTGAAATAAAATAGCCCTCTATAATAATGAGCCTGATGATTTTGTGGGTTCAGTTGAAGCACTTTCTTGAAAGAAGAGAACGATTGAGCAGGTAGTTTCATTCTTTCATACAATAGCCCTAAATTCAAGTAATTTAGTTCGTTATTTGGAGCAAGCTGTATAGATTTTAGAAAATCGACTAAAGCGCTATCATATTTTCCAGTGTTGAGATAAATCAGCCCTCGATTTAAAACTGCCTCATAAAGGGTAGAATCAAGATTAATAGCTTTCGTAAAGTCTTGCTTCGCTAATTGATATTCTCCTATTGAGAAAAAAATCATTCCTCTATTGTTAAAGGCATAATAATCATCTTGAAAGATCGAAATGGATTGATTCAAGTCTGCTAGAGCAGCATCTAGTTGACCATTTTTTACTCGATAACTTCCTCTTTTCATGTAGGCAAAATAGTCATCCGGATAGGATTCAATCACATCGCTCCAAAGTGTTTCATCATTTTCCCAAACAGCAATTCTTTTATGCGTTTGAAAACATAGAAATCCTATGTATACAGCTACCACAACAATAAAAGGATTTCTTGACTTTTCTGTTAGTTTTTGGAAAACTGAATTCAGAATAAATCCCAAAGCAATAAATAAACCGAGGTAGGATAAATAAGTGTATCGTTCTGCTATGATAGCGCTCCCAACAGAAAAGAACTGAAGAACAGGAAATATAGTAACCAAAAAAAATAATAGGCCAAAAAGGACTTTTCTATCCTTTCTAAAGTAAACATAAACTAGTCCTACGACAACTAAAAGAGGTAGAATGGAAACTAAAAATGCCATTGAAACCACACCGTCTGAAAGTGGTGGATAAGGATGCAGTGCGCTTAAATTTATGGGTAAAAATAACTTGGTTATATAAGCTGACAAGCCGTAAAGTGGCACCAGAAATGTTTGTATGAAAGGTGCGTCTGCATTGCTCGAAATAGCACCACTTCCGTCTTGTGCCCATATTGCAATTATTCCAAAGGTTAAGCTTAGTGCAAAAAAGGGAACCTTTTCAATCAGTATACTCCGGGTGAATTTTCTTTTTTGAACATAATCCAACAGTAAAAGGATGACTGGAAAAACGACCGCCATTCCTTTAGAAAGCAAACTTAGAACATATAAGAGCAAACAAAGTAAGAAATTCAGCTTCGTTTTTTTCTGTTGATAGAAGAGGTAACTAATGAGCCCTAATAGGAAGAAGAAGACATACAACACATCTTTGCGTTCAGCTACCCAAGCAAAAGACTCCAAATGCATGGGGTGGATGGAGAATAGAAAAGCGACAAATAATGCGATCCATCTAACTCTAAAAAGTAGAAATACAAAAATGTAAGTCAATAGTACATTTAAGAGGTGGAAGATGAGATTTGTGGTGTGAAATACGGTTGGATTAAAACCATCTATAGAATAATCCAACGCCAATGATAGAATCGTGATGGGGTGATAATTTCCTTGAACAATGACCAGATCAAATTGATGAAAAAAATCACTCCAAGAGTTAATGATCAAGTGTTGGTTTTCCAATACATAAGCGGGGTCATCCCACATTACCCATCCATTATTAACGACTGGAAAGAGCAAAAAAGTAGAAAACAACAGAATTGCCCCAATGGCGAAATGGTCTTTAATTAGTTCCTTTAAGTTATCTATAAATCTCATTAACTGGCTATACAAGGGGCAAACATAAATTAATTTATGATTACTTTGCGGCTAGAATCCAATCCTTTTTATCTTTTGAAAGCAAAGTTTCTCTTCCTGCTGTTTTTTATTGCGATCTCGAATACATTTGCCAATCAACCCTCCGTTGCTAGAAGCTTTATTGAGACGTCTCTACAAATGGTTAAAGTGAGTGGAATAGCACCTACAGTAATATCCAGAAATCTATTTTTTACCAGTGCAGCCATGTACGATGCGTGGGCTTTTTACCAAGAAGACCATCGTCCATTTTTGTTGGGTCAGTCACTTAAAAATTATACCAATGATTTTGATTTGAGCTATAAAATTCCCGATTCTTTGATCACTGAGGCCATGATTAACGAAGCAATTAGTTATGCGGCCTATCGCATTTTAGTTCAGAAGCATATAGAGATTAGCGGAAAGCGAAGATCCATCGACATTATTGATTCTACTTTTACTGCATTGGGATATGATATTGGATACACATCAACAAATTATAAAAATGGAAGAGGCGCAGCTTTAGGGAATTATATAGCCGAAAGTTACATAGCTTATGGTGCCACTGATGGCTCTTTCGAAGAAGCAGATTATGAAGATTTTTCATTCCAACCTGTCAACGGATCCTACAATCTAAATTCGAGTGGAAATAAAAATTTAGAGTTTAAAAACAGATGGCAGCCAATTATGCCAAATGATTACATCAAGAAAAAAGGGGTGGACAGTACTTTGTCAGTTTGGAATCTACGTATTGCTGATGTAGAAGATGCCTTTTTAACACCTCAATGGGCCAATGTTACTCCTTTTGCTTTAACTTCAGCCGATACTAGTTATGTGCTGAAAGATGGAGAGAAACATTTGGTTTATTTTGATCCTGGAAAACCTCCACAGTTGGATTTTGAAAAGGATTCTATAAGCTCTGAAGAGTACAAGTGGAATTTTTTGTTGGTGGCTTTATGGTCCTCACTCTTAGACCCAAATAACTCTAAGATGATGGATATTTCGCCAGCTGTTAGGGGGAACGTATTGGAAGTACCAAATTCGCTGAAGGACTATTATCATATAGAAGGCAGCTCTGCAAATAAAGGACATTCTATTAATCCGGCAACGAATTTACCATACAAGAAAAACTTGGTAAATGAAGCCGATTATCGCAGAGTTATCGCTGAATTTTGGGTAGACGGCATCAATACGTATGGTCCTCCTGGGCATTGGTTTTCTATGTTGAATGAGGTTTCAGATCATCCAGAGTTTGAAAAAAAGTGGGAAGGGAAAGGGGCTGTTCTTTCTCCATTAGAATGGGACATCAAAAGCTATTTTGCATTAGGCGGAGCATTGCATGATGCAGCAATAGCGTCTTGGGGCGTTAAGGTGGCTTACGATTATATTCGCCCAATATCTGCTATTCGATACATGGCTTCTCAGGGGCAGTGTACAGATAAAAGTTTAGCCAACTATCATCCTGATGGAATGCCGTTAATGAAGGGAAAGATAGAAGTTATTTCTGTCGAAGATTCTTTGGCAAAAGTGGATGCTAGAAACATTGGTAAAATTAAAATTTATGCTTGGAGAGGTCCTGATTATATTGAGGATCTTAAAAATGATATTGCAGGAGTGGGTTGGATTTTAGCGGAAAATTGGTGGCCATACCAACGGTATTCTTTCGTAACTCCTCCTTTTTCAGGATATGTATCCGGACATTCTTGCTTTTCTTTTGCGGGGGCAACTGTTCTGGAAAAGATAACCGGCAATATTTATTTCCCCGGCGGAATAGCGGAGTTTACGGCTAAAAAGAACGAATTTTTACTTTTTGAAAATGGCCCAAGTGAAGATGTTACCTTACAATGGGCGACATATCGAGATGCAGCAACAGAAACTTGTTTATCACGAATTTGGGGAGGAATTCATCCTCCTTGTGATGATATGATGGGTAGAGTCGTGGGTGAAAAAGTAGGCAATAAAGCGTTTGAAAAGGTAAATGAATATTTTAAAAATTAATGGAGCGCTTGGATTCAAAAGACTTGACTATAGTTGGCGGAGGAATTACAGGACTCACAGCTGCTTACATTGCAGCAAAAGCTGGTTCGAAGGTTCGGGTGCTTGAAGGTTCCGATAGTTTTGGTGGATTGATTAAAACTTTTGATGTTGGAGAAACTCCAGTAGAATGCTTTTACCACCATTTCTTCTTACATGACAAAGAGTTGGGTTGGTTAATCAAAGAGCTTGGAATTGAAGACAAAATAATTAGTCGCAAGACTTCCATGGGTGTTTTTACTCAGGGGAAAGTGTATTCTTTTTCTACCATTAAAGATTTATTAGCATTCAAACCGCTGAATTTAATCGATAAACTTCGATTTGGCTTGTCTACCGTTTATTTGGGAAAGTTTGCCGATTGGCGAAAATCAGAAGAAAAAACAGCCCTAGACTGGTTCAAAAAATGGACTGGTAAAAATGTTGTGGATTCCATCTGGAAACCATTGTTAAAAGTAAAGTTTGGCAAGTTTCACAATCAAGTGCCTTTGGCATGGATGATTGGCCGATTGAAACAGCGATTTGAATCTCGTGAAGCGGGTAGTGAAAAGCTGCTCTACATTGATGGAAGTTACTTCGTGTTGTTGGATCAGTTACTTTTAAAACTGAAAGAATTAGGTGTTGAATTATTGGCCAACTCCAAAGTAGGTGAATTGGTTTATGATTCCAATAAGCTAATAGGAGTTAGAGTAGGGGATAAAATTCATTACAGTGAACAAACACTTTTCACCATTCCGAACAATATCACTCAAAAAATCATTGAAAATCAACTAAAATTACCAGAAATCGAGTATTTCGGTGCTGTTTGTGTCATTCTTGAACTTACCCAAAGTTTAAGTCCAGTTTACTGGTTAAATGTTGCCGATGACAATTTTCCTTTTGGAGGAATTATTGAGCACACTCGGTTTATTTCTCCTGAGAATTATGGCAACAAACACATTGTTTATTTATCTAAATATTTTGCTCTAGATGAACCCATTGCAACCTTTAGTGAATCAGAAATAGAGACTTTAATGTTGGATAAATTACCTGCTATTTTTCCTGATTTTAAGAAAGAGAATTTACTAAAAACACATGTGTTTCGAAGCTTCTCCGCAGCCACAGTTTGCGACCTTAATTTTTCTACTAGAGTTCCGAATGTCAAAACAAGCATTGAAAATTTGTTTGTTTGCAATATGGCGCATGTTTATCCCGATGAAAGAAGTGTGAATAATTCCATCCGAATTGCAGCAAACGCTTGTCATTCCATGGGAATTAGTAATGGTAATGTGCCTGAAGGCAATTGTTTGTCAGGTAAAATTGGTTTTAATTGATGCGAAATCCATTTGCCATAACGCTAGTAGGAATCTCATTTTGGCTACTTTTTGTCGCTGCACTGTTTGGTGGTGATTCCTTTTGGGGATTAAACTTTAGTTCGTTTTTAGAAACTTCCATTAAAGTAGGTCTCTTTGTTTCATCTTTGATATTCATAGTCGGTACTCCATATTTTACCAACGGGTTGAAAGGGATAAATCTCGAAAATGGGAAGAACCTTTATTTTCGTATCGGCTATTTGGTTGTTGGATTTTTATTGCTGAATCATTTTACCATTTTTGAGAATGTTTACGGGGATTCCGTTCAATTTCTAACTCGAATGGGAGAGCGAACCATTGAATATTCTCCGAAGTTTGTTAACGCTTTATTCTCTTTTGACCTTACCAATCCTAAGTTGGGCAACTTGACCGTATTGAGTTTAGTGCGATTGATTTCCTATGGCTTCAATTTATCTCACTTGGTTTCATTTCAGATTGTTGGAATTATTTCTGGACTCCTTTTCTTTAATTTGTCTTTTTCTTATATCACTAAAAATAATAAGCATTGGGCACTGCAAGTGGCCTTATTGATCGTTGTCTTATTCAGTCCTTTTAATCAACTTTTCCTCGGTCATGCTGAAATTTATGCATTGGCTTTTCCAGCCGTTACATGGTATTTACTCACCTTGAAATCGAGTTTGGAATTGCCAACTAAAAAGAGACTTGTTCTGCTCGTTCTTGCGTTTATACTGTGCGTTAAATTGCATTATCTTTTCATTTTGTTGTTTCCAACCCTTGTTTTTGCAGTCCTTTCATTTACACATCCCGACCGAATTAAACAGATTTCAAATTGGCGTTTCCTTCTAAAATATCTAATGCTTCCCATTGTTTTGATAGGAACAGCGTTGTATTTTTTTGTTTTCAAAGATTACAACGATCCACGATTTTTAGGTCCTGAAGTGGATTTGTACGACCGTCTTTTTCTGCCGCTTTTTTCCCCTGAAGCTCCACTAGATCGATACAATCTATTTAGCTTCAATCATATTTTTGATTTTGTGAATATGACATTTTTATGGTCAGCGGCAAGTCTATTTTTACTAGTTGTATTCGCACTCTTTTATGCAAAAAAAATCAATTGGAATCAACCGATACTTGTTTCTACTGGGTTTTTACTGCTATTGTTTTCAATGGTGTTTTTTGCTTTTAATCCATTATTAAGCATGCCAATGGATTTTGATTTATTCTCTCTAGCAGCGCCATTTTTATTGTTTTTCGGTTTCTTTATAATCGAGCAAATTCAAGATGAAGAGTTGTCTAAATCCATCTCAGGTTCGCTTATTGGGATTTCACTTTTCTCCATTGCCATTTTTATGTGTAATGCCCAAAAAGAGAGTTTGTCATTGCGCATGGAAAGCCTTGGGAAACATGTTTTCAAAACGTATTGGATCCGGTCAGTTGGAGATATCCAATTGGGATTGAATTTGATTAAAGATAATCCCGAAGTATATTTGAGTAGAAGTATTGCTGTAGTAGTGGAATTAGAGCCTTTTGCTTTAAAGGGAAATGATATAGAATATGCGAACCTGTTGTGGTCCGTTGGTAAGGAATATAGAGCACAAAAAGAGTATGTAAAGGCGTTAAACTTTCATACAAGATCTTTGAGTTATTCCGATCAATTACCTGCGAACTATATTGGTTTGATGGAGTCCAATTACTTTTTGGAAGATTATCAAGCAGCGTATCATTATTCTAAAGAGTTGGTTCGGCTACAATATCCTTATGAGAAAAGAGCTTATGAAATTTCCATTGATTGTGCGCTAAAATCCAATTTGAAGGGTGAAGCAATTGCCATGATGAAAATCTATTTAGAAAAGTGGGAGAGTGCGTATTATCAGCGTTTAATTCCCAAAGAATAAGCTTTCTAAGGTTGTATGTTTTTTACTTTCTCGTACAAATGATTTCCCAATAAAAGATACCCTTTTCCTTTCATGTGGTCGTCGTAATCCCAATACAAGTGGTGATTGTTGCTTTCTTCTGTTTTAATCAATGAAGTAAAATTGATAAACTCAAAGTCATTGATTGCACTCAAATTTTCAAGATAATTCTGATGTTGATTATATTGGGAAACAGTTAAATCTAATTGTTCCGGACAATCTTTCTGACAAAATAATTGATCAAACTGATAGTAATAATTAGTTACTTGATGCCTTGCGGGAATATATCCAATCACCAATTTAACATTATTCTTTTCTGTTAATTTTCGAAAATAGTCAAAAGCTTCTTCTAAGTTGGGTTGTTTTAGCAAACCAGCTCTTTCTCTTAAAATCTGATTGAGTTTAAACGGATTGGTTTTCCCTTCAATCATGCTATTTCGAACTTCTTTAATCGTATGCTCTAACAGCACATTTTCTCTGCCGTACCACGGGAAACTTTTATCAGTCATCGCAGGTAAAAAGGATTTCTTTTTCCAATCGAATCGAAAGGGGATAGGGGAGCCATTTTTTATTTGCCTATAAACCTCGATTAAGCGTGGAGTGAAATAATTATACTTCACGGTCATCAATTTATTCTCGGGAATGATCGGTTTTTTGTCGGTTAAATCATTGGAGTAGAGGAGTAGGCAAACTAGATCGGGTTTGAAAATGGAAATGGCATCCGCAGTGAGTTTCAAATATGAATTCATCCCAACTCCCATAATCCCTAGATTCAGAATTTCATAGCGATCTTCACTGTCTTTTTGTTTAAACCCAGATTTAATCGTTTGATCTTGCTCAGCCATAATGCCTTCTGTAAAGCTATCACCAATGACTAGCATCCGCTTTTTACCAGAAGGCTTCTCCGTCTTCCATTCTTCATCTCTAAAACCGTAACGATTCAATTCATGTACAAACTTGTAATTGGTATCCAATTCAGATCCCCATATCCACTTTGAATTTCTGTAAAATGGAAAGGTCAATCCTTTTTCTGTTCCTGGGATGTAATTGGCTCTATCAAAATTAGAAAGTTCTGGAATCGGGAATGTCAATCGAAGAATAACCTCTTGGAGAACCAGTAATACTGCAAGAAACAACAATCCATTTTTGAGTTTTACACTCATCTTATGTGGTTTTGGAGCTAACTGAGTTTACAATCTTTTCCTCTAAGATGAAATCAGGTCTGTTTTTTACCTGAAAAAATACACGGATAATGTATTGCCCTAAAATTCCAATAGCCAATAATTGGATGCCTCCGAACAGAATTATCATAAACAATAATGCTGTAAATCCATCAGGAACGCCTTCCAAGAAGAACTTTTTAAAGACTACATATCCAAAGTAGGTCGATGAAATTGCAATTATAAATATGGCAAATCGAGCAATAAATTTTATAGGAAAATCGCTAAAATTGAACAGTCCATTAAAGGCTAGATCAAGTAATTTTCGAGTTGAATATTTACTTTTTCCCAATGCACGTTCATCTCTTTCGTATTCTACTGCTTTTTGTTTGAATCCTACCCAAGAGCGCATTCCTCTTATAAATTTCCCTTTCTCCGGCATGGCATTGAGAATCTTAACAACACGCATACTGATCAATGAAAAGTCGCCTGAATCTAAAAATATGTCACTTTCTGAAACATTGTGCAGAAAGCGATAAAACACTTTGTAAAGCAGTACCTTCAGGAAAGACTCTTTCCGCTTTTTTCGAACGGCATATACCACATCATAACCTTCTTTGAAATGAGCATAAAAGTCGTATAATAACTCTGGAGGGTCTTGCAGGTCGCCATCAACAATCAACACCGCTTCAGTTGCATTGGCATGCTGCAAACCTGCCGCAATGGCCGTTTGCTGACCAAAATTCTTGGATAAGAAATACGATTGAATTTTGGGATTGGAGAGTGATAATGCTCTCATTTTTAATCCAGTTTCATCTGTACTCCCGTCGTCTACCAGAATCACTTCAATGGAAAGGTCACTGTCTGCGATTAGTTTTAAAATCCGGTTCATCAACTCCTCAAAAACCATAGATTCGTTGAACAACGGAATAATGATATTTATTTGTGGGGAAGTTGGCATGGGAGCAGTGCTTTATAATTGGTGTATTTCGGACAATTAAACAGAACGAAAGTATATATTTGATTTTTAATAGACTTCAGAAATTGGCTGTTTTAGCATAAAAATTTAAATTTACCACTTTAGTTACTCCCCTCTTGTTGAAAGTAAAAAATAGTATAGATTGGCTCAATGTTTTTTTGGTACTCCTTTGTGGAACATTGGCTTATTTCTTTCCATTAAGAGTCTTTATTCTGTCGTTCGCTATTCTTGGGCCACTACATTATCTGACAGAGATCAATTGGCTCAACAACAATAACTTTTTTACTAGTTTCTCTAAACGAATAGGTTTAATTATTGGAGTTTTAGCCTCGTTGATACTCATTCTGCCTAGGCTGTATTTTCATTTATTTGACACCGATTCAACCGACTTTATCTCCACCTTTTTTCTTTCCATTAATCAATGGTCTAACGGTGCTATTTTTACGTGTTTCCTATTGGCAATTGGGTCGCAATTCATAAAAAAATCAAGAGACTGGATTATTTTAATTGTTCTCGCCGTATTGGGAACTTACTTTTTGAATTCATTTGAGAATTATGCGATCTTAGTTGGAGTGCTGATTCCCACCATAATTCACGTTTACGTTTTTACTCTATTGTTTATGTTGTATGGCGCTCGAAAGAGTGGAAGCAAGCCGGCTTATCTTTCAATTGCATTAGCGATTTTGGTTCCTGTAGCATTTGTTTTTATTCCCATAGAAGCTAGCAACTACTTTTTTAGCGACTTCTTCAAGTCCACCTTTATCGACAATCAGCTTCATCGAATTCCAGTATTGTTCTCCAAGTTTATCGGTTTATCCGATGGCACTAGTTTCTTCTTTTATGAACAATTGGAGTTGAGATTGATGATGTTTATTTCATTCATTTACCTCTATCACTATTTGAATTGGTTTTCTAAAACAACGACTATTTTTTGGCATAAAAATCTAACTTTAAGACGAACGGCCTTTATTGGCGTTTTTTGGATTGGCCTTTTGGGATTGTTTTATTACGATTTTAAGATTGGTATTTTGACCGCCTTATTTTTCAGTTTCCTTCACGTTATTTTAGAGTTCCCATTGAATATTTTAAGCCTAAAAAATCTATTTAGTAAAAGCAATCACAGATGAGTACGAAAGATGTAAAACAGCTTATTTCTGTGCAAAAATACTATTGGATAATTGCGGTCATTGTTACATTTATAGCGCTTTCACCTTCATTAAATAATACTTGGGTGAATTGGGATGATGACGGCTATGTCCTTCAGAATAGCCTAATTACTTCCATAGATTTAAATGGAATAGTTGCTATTTTCCAAGAGCCAAATGTTGTCGGGAATTATCATCCATTGACGGTTTTGTCATTAGCGGTAGATTATGCCATTTCTGAAAAGGCTCCTTTTACTTTTCATCTGCACAATTTATTACTACATCTTTTGAATGTAGTATTGGTTTTTACGTTGATTTATAGATTGTTTAAGAGTCATCAAATGGCGCTTATTGTTGCTCTGCTTTTTGGGATTCATCCCATGCACGTAGAATCGGTCGCTTGGATTTCAGCCCGCAAGGATTTATTATACAATGCATATTTATTGATGGGATTGTTGGTCTATTTAAAATACATCAATTGCACTTCAATTGCCAAAAGAAGAGGGTGGTACGTTCTGAGTTTTGTGCTTTTTAGTTGCTCGTTGCTTTCTAAAGGAGTCGCTATGGTTTTTCCAGCGTATCTGTTTTTGATGGATTACCTAAATGACAAAAAGGTGAATAAATCGACCTTGATTGCAAAGGTGCCATTCATTTTGTTGAGTGCAAGTTTTGTCCTTATTTCTTTCTATTCGCAGCAATTGGAAGGTGCATTCATTACTGAAGTAGAATTCCCGCTAATCGACAGATTGGCAATTGCAACAACTTCATTTCTGGTTTATATTTTTCAATCGATTGTTCCAATCAATTTATCGCCGTTTCATCCCTATCCGTTTCAACAGTTAAGTGATTTTCCAACTCATTACTATTTCTCTCTGTTATTGATCCCTGCACTCATTGTGTTTTGTTGGATAGCAATTCGTAAAAAGTGGAAGGTGGCAGTATTTGGTATCTTGTTTTTTACGGTTACGTTGATTCCTTTATTGCAATTAATCCCCTTAGGGCGAGCCATGATGGCGGAACGATATACTTATGTCGCTTATTTAGGGCTCTTTACTTTAATAGGTTTTGGATTGGTTCAATGGATGAATCAAAATCGACTTATAAGGAGAATTAGCATAGGAGTTTTTACAATTGTTATATTGATTTTTTCGTCGATTAGTTATACTTACGCTAAGTCATGGGAAAATGGAGAAAAACTTTGGAATAGGGTCATAGATCAATACCCTGAAGATTATTTCGCCTATTATTCAAGAGCGGATTATTTCTTTAAAGAAGGAGATTGGTCAGCTGCTTTAGAAGATGTAAATCGGAGTATTTCACTTTCTCCATATTTTGGTGTGGCATATCAACTTAGAGGGCAATTGCATGAAAAATCAAAGGAGCTGCAGTTAGCGGTAAACGATTATGAACAGGCAATTGCATTGACTCCGAATTATGGACCTTCGTACGTTAATTTGGCTCGAATTTTAGGTGCTGACGGACAGTATGATGCAGCCTTAAAATACTTGAATCAAGTTATAATTTTGAATCCAACTTATGCTACTGCTTTTCTAAACCGGGGAGTTATTCACGAAATGTTAGGAAAGAAAGAAAAAGGTAGATTAGATTATAGCCAAGCTATTCAATTAGAGCCCGAAAATGGTCTTTTCTATCGCTATAGGGGAGTGAACTATTTAGCAGATGGCAACAGTAATTTGGCTATTGCTGATTTCAACCATGCGATTCAGTTTTTACCCAAAGATGGACTGTCCTACTTTTTAAGAGCAAAGGCATTTCAGCAAAATGGAATGAAGAAGGAGGCATTAATTGACGCTAAAAAAGCCATGGATTTGAATTATCCTGTTGAACAATCAATGATTAACGAGTTGAAAGAGTAGAAAAGTCAAAGCGAAGGATTTGTTTTACTTTTGAAGTGCAAAATGAAAGGACTATTTTCAAAAATAAGCAGTGACATCCTCGTCGCAATGGTCATTTATTTGATTTATCTATTTGGATTTTTCTTTCCTGAAAAAATGTGGGGAGTTCATTTTACTGCATTTTTAAGTGATGGATTGGCTTTTGTCTTCTTGTTGCTGCCGTTAATATTAATTATTCGATCACAATTTAGTTTTCAGAATTCCATTTCGGTCAATCAGCAAATTTGGAAAATAGGTGCGATTTTGTTGCCGATAGTGGCAATGTTGGCCTTTTACCACTTTCCAATTCCCAATGATTTTTATGGAAATGCACGAAATTTCTATTTTGTAAAAGATACTGTAATAACTCAACTACCTCAGGATATTTTACTCTCATTTTTCAAATTTGAGTTTATTCCGGGGCAAGGTAGAAATGGAGTGAAACTACTCGTTGACGTGATTTCATTCTATTCCCAACAAAGCCTACAGCAGTCATTCATACTATTGAATACCTTTTTTGGTGGGCTCTATGTAATGGTTTTAATTCAACTGATTTCTAGTTTTGTACGAGAAGTTAAGAATCGAATAATATTGTCTTTGGTGTTTATTACTTCTCCTATGTTTCTGGTTTATTTTGGTCACATAGAAACGTATGCACCAGTCTTTTTCTTGCTTCTAGTTTGGTTGTCACTCTATGTTAAAGCCATACGAAGTAATAATAAAGGTTTGCTCATTCCACTATTGATGATTGGGTTGATTGGACTTCGATTTCATACCCTTTTTATTTTATTGGTTCCTGCCTTTTTAATCTTGTCAATCAGTTTCTACGCTCCATCATTATCAAAGAGAATAGGTACACTAAAAAAGACTTTTCTATATATCTATTTGCCTCTGTTGGTCGTGGGATTAGTCGCTTACTTTTTTATTTTTAAAGATTACAACGACCCCCGAAAATTAACTGACTTCACCGACATTGAACGACTGTTTCTACCCATGGTTTCTCCGGAGGCACCATTGGATAAATACAATTTATTCAGCTTTAATCATTTCTTGGATTTTGCCAATGTTATTTTACTGTGGTCGCCTGCACTTCTATTTCTTTTGATTACTATTTTCTCTTTTCGGAAAAAGATCAATTGGAATTCGTTGGAAGTGAGTAGTCTGATTTTGACCTTTGCCATTTTTTGCACTTTTCTTTTTGCGATCAATCCATTGTTATCCATGCCGATGGATTGGGATTTATTTATGTTTCCGGTTACCATATTGTTTGTGTTCAGCTTAGTTTTACTGCAAAAGATTGAACTAAATTATTTCACTCTTAAAAGGACAGTCCTACTTCTTGCGACTACTTTACTTTGTATCCCGCCTTTTTTAACGATTCTATCAGCAAAACCGAATTCTAATCGCGTAGAAAGCGTTGGGAAACACATTTATAAGACCTACTACGAGCATGGGTCTACTTATATACTTTACGCAATAGGACAAAGTGAATCACAAGAATTGTATGAAACCAGATTAGAAGAAGTGATAGCAGAATTGCAACCATTTTCTATGCTAGGGAATGACAAGCAATATGCAGATTTGCTAATCGACTATTCTTTTGTTGTGGCGAGAAAAGATTTAATGCTAGGGAGAAATATCTTTTTGAGTTCTATGGATTATTCTGTGCCAGATCAAAAGTTTGATGCACACATTAATGGAATTAATCAGCAACTGATGGAAAGGGGATATGCATTCTCAGCGGTAGATCAAAGTCGAGCAATGGACTATTTCAATAAGGCACAAGTTCAAGAAAGTGAGAATTCTATTTTATCACTCCAAAATTATAAAGCAGCCTTCTTTTATTATCCGATTTCATCGAAAATTAATTATGCTTTATTAGAGGCCTATTTCAAATTGGAAGATTTCCAGTCGGCTTATCAACAGGCCATTTACTTATCTAAAATTGAAGATGTTCCAGCCAGAAAGAAACTTCGAATATTAATTCATACTAGCTTAGAGGCGGATGAATTTGATGCGACTGCAATGCATTGCAAGGAATACCTGACATTGTTGAAAGAGGATCAATTGATTCAAGAAATATACAGTCGTTTACTTTCGAATGATCAAGTAGAAGAATTGAAATACTTGTTTAGAAGGAGAGAGTGGAGTAATTCTCTTGAAAATAGGCAAAGAAAAAGTCCCGATAAAAATTAATTATCGGGACTTTTCAGTATTTGAAGTAGCTTACTTTTTAATCACTTTAAAAAGTTGACTTTTTCCATTTTGGTTGATAACCTCGACGAAATAAATACCTCTTTCTCCAATTAAATCTATGGTCTGTTTTTGGCCAATGATTTCATTCACTGTAGAAACAATCTGTCCAATTGTATTTCGAACAATTATCTTATTGATTCTATCGGTAGAAGTATTCTCAATTACTATTTGTTGAGTCGTTGGGTTAGGGTATATTCTTAAGCTTGAAGCCAAGTATGATTCGTTAATTCCAACACCAACAACAGTAGAGCAAGCACTAGTATCAGAACAGCTATTTAATGTTACAACAACTGCATAATTTCCATTAACTATAGCGGTGTATGATTGAGAAGTAGCACCCGTTATAGCCGTGTCACCATTCGTGCAATCAATCCACTGATAAGTAGCTCCTGCTTGATTCGCTGTAAGTACTGCATTGTTTTGTGTAATCGTGTAGTCCGCTGAATCTATAGTCAAATTCAAAGTAATGACAGAATCACAACCTGCCGCATTTTGGATGGTATCGTTATACAATCCTGTAGCAGTATATGTCATGCTGTTTTG
>NZ_WWNE01000011.1 GCF_009909615.1 Acidiluteibacter ferrifornacis
GCCGATTTTGAAAACTACACTGAACAACAACTGAATACTGAAATTCAGCAAGCACAAAACCAGCAACCTGCTGACGAATCTCCTGACGGTAGAGGTGGTGATTGGGAATTCCCTTAGTAGACCAATATTTTTTTAAAAAAATAAAACACTCCACACCATTCAAAGCGCACAAAACATCACACCTTAAAGTGATGTTTATTAATTATTTAAATACCAAAAATACAGTATTTAACAACTTTCTATATGCACAATTTTGGATTATTGTCCTTTTATAAGGATGACATTCAGCCTAATTTTACATCGTAGGTTAAAAAAATAGCCTCTTCGTAGAGATGATTAAAATTAGAAACCTTGTACGCCAATTAAACACCGAAGACTACAATTCTTTGGTTGTTAACTTTGAGGACTCTAATAATATCCTACTCAAAGGCATTATTGAACTCTACAGAAATCATATTTACAGTGATGAAAAGATGGCTGAAGTTCTTCAAATCAACTCCTACCTATATTTAGAGTTAAAACGATCACTGAAAAGAAAAATCTATGCGCTTTACGAAATTGATTGCAATGAAATAAAGCACAGCTTATTGAATAGAGTATCCTATTTATCTACTAGACCTAGCAACTTTAATTGTGATGAAGAGAACTTAATTCTACACTCCTTTCTAAGCGATTTAAATAAGTTTAATCTAGATTATTATGCTGCCCCAATTTATGAAAAGCTAACTCAACTGAATAGAAATAATGAGAAATATGAAGAGTATTATAAACTTTATAGAAGTCATTATAATATCAAACAATCTAATGAAAGATGTTTAACTCTATTCATGCATTTAAATTCAAAAATTGGAGAATACAATCAAGATCCTTGTACTGAATTTAAGTCCCAAATTGATAGAACGTTACTTGAATTGAAAAATATTTTCACGTATAACCAGAATGGGTATACTTCAAGCATTTATCATTTGGCTATTCTATTGTCCAGCGCCTTTTTACCAGAAAGTAAATACGCCCTCACGTCAATAGAAACTATTGAAAATTCTTATTTAACAACCAATGAATTGATTCAGCAACTACCAGCTGGAGCTGAACAATTTTACTTAAACAATATACTTGCTCTATCAGGCATGAAGTTTTTGTTAGAAAATAACAACCCCACTTTCGAAACTGCGTTTATTTTACAAATAAATACTGCAAAACACGTAGTTTATTACAACTTAAACTTTCCAACTGATATTGCAAAAGATTTAATAACCTCCTACCAAGAAAGATACCTTAATAACCAATCATTTACCCCCTCGAAAGGATTGGTTATTTCTCTACAAGAAAACCTTGTTAAAACAAAGAATGCAATCAACTATTTTACAAAGAACAGGGAACTAAACCCACTGACAAATAGATCTACTGCATTCAGCTAAACAACACTCTTGAAAATAATAATTGGTTAAAACTTTCTGTTTAGTTGCCGAAAACTCCTCACACCCAATGAGGAGTTTTTTTATTTTTACATACTTTTATTCAAATAGGCAATTATCCCCAATCCAAAGCCAACACTTATTAAAACATTAAGTAAAGCAATGCAATAATTACCATCTTTGAAAAGAGTAAAGGTCTCCAAACTAAAAGTAGAGAATGTGCTAAAACCGCCACAAAAGCCTATAATCAATAAGGGCCTATAAATTGAATCGATTGGCCACTTTGTGGTACTATAAAATACCAACACTCCTATCAGTAAACAACTTACCAAATTAGTTAATACCGTGGCTACTGGAAATTTATGCGTTTGAAATTGAAATAGAATACTGATTGCATACCTTAACACACTACCAATTCCTCCTCCTACAAAGACTAATACATAATTCATTTTGTTTGAGAATTGATTCCAAAATTGAATCGTTTATCGATCCAATTCATGAAAGAATAATCAAGATAGGCAATCAAAACACCTAAAAGAGCTCCACACAGAACATCTAAAGGAAAGTGAACACCTAGGTAAACTCGGCTATACGAGACAACTGTAGCCCATATTAACAAACCAAACAACCAGCTTCTATTCTTTAAAATCAACCCAATAAAAGTGGCCAAAGCAAATGTATTTGTAGCATGAGAAGAAACGAATCCAAACTTTCCACCACATCGATTATCCACTATATAAACCAACCCTTCTAGTGTTGGGTCATGACATGGCCTAAAACGTTCAAACACATTTTTAAATAGATTAACAGAAATTTGATCTGAAGCTACAATTAACAATACCACAAAAAACAATATATAAAAACCCTTCGTTTTATACTGTTTAAATACAAAATAAAGTAAAACGGCATATAACGGGATCCACTCTAACTTTCCCGAAACAAACACCATTAGCGAATCAAGCTGAGGAGCTCCACAGCCATTTAAAGATAAAAATAGAGACTTGTCAAGATGGATTAATTGGTCAATAATACTACTCATTTATCGTAAGATTTTTCCACAAGAGGTCTTTTAACTCAGTCAACCCTTGTTGCGCCACCGAAGAAATAAAAATAGAATCCAAATCAGGCAACTGAGCTTTAATTTCCGACTTTAATTCCTCATCCAACATATCAGATTTAGATATTGCTAATATTCTTTTCTTGTCCAATAATTCAGGATTATACGCTCTCAATTCATTCAACAAAATTTCATACTCTTTTGCAATATCCTCACTATCTGCTGGCACCATAAACAACAGCAAGCTGTTTCTCTCAATATGTCTCAAAAATCGCAACCCTATCCCTTTTCCAGTATGAGCCCCCTCAATAATACCAGGGATATCTGCCATAATAAAGGACTTAAAATCACGATAAGGCACGATTCCTAAATTAGGCACCAATGTAGTAAAAGGATAATTTGCGATTTCTGGTTTTGCTGCTGTGATAACAGAAAGCAATGTTGATTTCCCTGCATTCGGGAAGCCAACTAAACCCACATCAGCAAGAACTTTCAATTCTAGAATCTTCCATTGTGTTTGCCCTTCTTCACCAGGCTGAGCATATCTTGGTGATTGATTAGTTGCTGATTTAAATTTTGTGTTCCCTTGTCCACCTTTTCCTCCACTAAGTAGGATCACTGTTTGCCCATCTTCAGTAATTTCAAATTCAACCTCTCCTGTTTCAGCGTCTCTAGCAATCGTTCCTACGGGGACATCGATAACTTCATCATTTCCATCTCCTCCGCTTCTGTTATTCGCTCCTCCGCCTTCGCCATCTCCAGCGCTAATATGTTTTCTATACTTCAAGTGCAATAGGGTCCATAATTGGGCATTTCCTCTCAATACGATATGTCCACCTCTACCACCATTTCCTCCATCAGGACCACCTTTTGCTGTCAATCGATCTCGGTAAAAATGAGTAGAACCTCTCCCACCTCTACCAGATTTAAAGGCAATCTTAACGTAATCTACAAAGTTATTTTCGGACATCTACATTTTGTTTAATTTGCAAATTTAAACTTTTAGTAAGGAATAGGACTTTGATAGTAAAAAATAAAAGATTCGTCTATTTTTTGTTTTTTTGTTCGTAAAATGAAATTATCTTTAGGCTATCACTACTTTAACATAATTTAAAACCCAACAATAAACTCACCTTAACTTTGAACATTTTAATAGTTGTTGACAACGAGGACGATGCATTCTTCCTGAGCGAATTGATAGAAAGTAATCATCCTGAAGAAAAATCAATATTTCATAAGAGCACCCTATTAGAAGCTAGCAAAGCACTCAACTGTGATAAGTTTGACATCGTTTTAATAGACCTCACCCTACCTGATAGCTTCGGCATTTTTAATTATCTTAAGCTTTTCCAAGAAAATGCAGACACTCCATTCATTGTTTTAACCGGTATAAATGATGAGTATGTTGGAATTAATGCAGTTAAAAATGGAGCTCAAGACTTTTTAGTGAAAGGAAATTTTGACGAATTACTCCTGAATCGATCCATTCAATATTCTATAGAGCGAAAAAAGACGGAAGTTACTCTTAGAAGAAGCGAAAATCGATATAAAGAACTATTCTACCATTCGATAGATGCTATCTATATGACCAATGAAAGAGGTGAATTCATTACCATCAATCCATCTGGTTTAAAATTATTTGAAATCGAGAAAGAAAAATTAGATCATTATAGTGCTCATGATCTTTATATCGATCAGAACGAAAGAGAACAACTGATCAAAGAAATTGAAAAAACCTCTAGTGTTAAAGACTTTGAGGTGAAACTAAAAAAGCAACAAAGTGGAGAGGTAATAGACTGCCTTTTAAGTACTATTAAAATTTTTGATGAAGTACAGAATGATTACCTGTATCAAGGTATTATTAGAGACATTACCGCAAAAAAATTAGCTGAAAAAGCTTTAAATCAAAGTCTAAAAGACCTGGATAGAGCAAATGAGAGCCTCATCACCCTCAACAACAGCCTAGAAGAATTGGTTCAAGAAAGAACCTTTCAGTTGAATAAAGAAAAGGAAATCGTTGAAATCCAAAACTTAGAAATAAAGCGGAGTATTCAGTATGCTAAAAGAATTCAAGCATCGATTCTACCTACTCAAAGCTACATTAGACAAACCCTACCCGACTCATTTATATATTACCATCCGAAAGATATTGTGAGTGGAGATTTTTATTGGTTCACCCAAATTGGACACAAAGCAGTAATAGCTGCTGTAGATTGTACAGGTCACGGTGTTCCTGGTGCTTTTATGTCAATTATTGGATATACAGCTTTAAACTATATTATCAACGATAAAAAGATATTAGAACCTTCGGTTATTTTAAAAGAATTAGATAAACAAGTTCGCACAAGTATCAATCAACAGGGAGCAAATATTGAGAACTCTACAGACGGAATGGAGCTGGGTATAAGCGTCATCGACTTTCAAACAAACAAAATAGAATATTCAGGAGCCAATCGGCCAATGTATATTTACACTAAAAATGAGCTTCATAAAATAACTACGTCTAAGAATTCAATTGGTGGAGATCGAGAGGGTAATGTAAAAAAGGAATTTAAAACCTTTAGACATCAATTTCAAACTGGAGATTTGTTCTATCTTTTAAGTGATGGCTATGTAGATCAGTTTGGAGGACCTAGAGGCAAAAAGTTTATGAGTAAAAATATCATACACCTTATCGAAGCAATTAAACATTTACCAATGAGAGACCAAGGTAAACTCTTTGAGAAAAACATCATCGATTGGAAAGGCAACGAAGAACAAGTAGACGATATTCTGGTTATCGGAGTAAGATTATAAAAAAAGGGAGTGCAATGCTCTCCCTTCCTTCTTTTATTATTGTTTGATTTTCTCTGTCAATCTATTAAAAACTTCATCCATACTACCTACGCCATCTATTACGTTATATTTCCCTTGCTTATTGTAGTATACTTTTAACGGGGAAGTCACTTTATTGTAAGTTACAATTCTATTAAAAATTACCGACTCATTTTTATCATCCTCCCTACCGGAGTCCTTTCCTCTTTGAACAATTCGGGCCACTAATTCTTCATCATCCACTTCTAGAGACAACATTACTGTTATAGAGGTATTGTAATCTTCTAATAAAGCATCTAGAGCTTTGGCCTGCTCTGTTGTTCTAGGAAAACCATCAAAAATAAAGCCTTTGGCATCAGAATTTTGCTCCAATTTCGACTCTATCATCCCAATAACTACCTCATCTGGAACCAACTCACCCTTATTCATAAAGGCTTGTGCTTCTAGACCCAACTTAGTCTTTTCTTTAATTTCAGCTCTCAATAAATCTCCTGTTGAAAGGTGCACTAAATTATATGCTTCTTTTAATTTAGTTGCTTGAGTGCCTTTTCCTGCCCCTGGAGGTCCAAATAATACAATATTTAACATTGTCTTCTTTCTATTATTAATCTTTTAAAACAAATAGTTCATTTAAATTTCTTCCAAAACCATCGTAGTCTAGGCCATACCCTACTACAAAAGCATTCGGAATTTCCATAGCAACATAGTCAACGGGGATGTCCTTATTATATGCCTCTGGTTTGAGCAGAAAAGTAGCAATTTTTATGGAGTTACAGCCAGCTTTTTTTAATAAATCGACAATTGTTTCTATAGTATTTCCAGTATCTACGATATCTTCTACTATAATAACATCTCTACCTTCAAGACTTCTGTCTAAGCCAATCAATTGATTTACTTCACCTGTAGACTTCATTCCTTTATAACTAGCTACCTTCACAAAACTTATTTCACAAGAAAGGTTTACTTTTTTCATTAAGTCAGCAGCAAACAGAAAGCATCCATTGAGAACGCCTAAAAATAAAGGCGACTTGCCTTCATAATCTGAATTTATACTATTGGCTATGGTCGAAATTGA
Organism: Acidiluteibacter ferrifornacis; assembly: GCF_009909615.1. Classification (GTDB taxonomy): domain Bacteria; phylum Bacteroidota; class Bacteroidia; order Flavobacteriales_E; family Vicingaceae; genus Acidiluteibacter; species Acidiluteibacter ferrifornacis. The sequence goes on from NZ_WWNE01000011.1 coordinate 6,362, forward strand.
AGTAGCGATTTCTTCTTCGTTCTTATATAATCGAAATGTTTTGTCTAATATTTTTACTTCTTTCAATTGATTGTTTTTTTTAAGGTTCCAAAAGTAATAAAATTCTAAGATTCCACTTGTGGTTTAAATTCCTTCCCTGATCAAGGTTCAAGATTTTGCTCACTGCATATATTAAGTAAAAATCCATACGTAAAAACACTAATAAAAATTTCATTTTTTCTTCGACTACTAACTTGTTTAAAACTACTAAGTATTGATTTTAGTAGACAAACAAATTTTACCTTAACTTTGGCCACCCTAAAAAGTATCACAATGAAGAATCTGTTAACCCCATATGGAATTGGTGCATTCTTGATTAGCCTTGTATTTTTTCTCCATACCGATTCTGCTATTGCGCAATGCACAGTCACATCGTCAACAGGATATGAAGTTACTGTCAACGTTGTTCCTCGCTCAGTCGTTGCACCAAGTTCATGTCCTTATGGCTATAATTACAACATTATCGTTGACTACACTGTTACTTTTAGTGGAGCTACAGCACCATCATCCATGTATACCTTACAAGGAAATTTAAGATGTGGCAGTCATACCCTATTTTACAATTTGCCCAACTCCGGAGGAACTGGCTCCTACACCACGACTTCAAATCCATACAGAAGTGCCTCAGACTGTGCAACAGCTACTACATCTTCTTTGGGTTGTAATAGCAGTACATTACAAATCGACGGACCAGGAATTTCCAATCGGACCATTTCATGCTCCGGCTCCCCACTTCCAGTTGAATTGATTGACTTTAAGGCAATAAAAACAACAAACCAAGTACTTTTAAAGTGGATTACCGCTTCAGAAATCAATAATGATTACTTTTCAATTGAACGCTCAAGTGATGCAGAAAATTGGGAAATCATTGGCACAGTGAAGGGCTCTGGGAATTCAAATCAAAAAAATGAGTACTCCTTTATAGATAAAGATCCATTAAAAGGAGACTCCTATTATCAAATAAAACAAACTGATTTCGATGGAACATCTACCTATTCGTTTATTTCGTCAGTAGAAGAAAATAAAATTTATTCACCTGTAGAACTAAAGGTTTACCCGAACCCCAGCGAAAACCACATCTCAATCGAAGGCGAAGAGATTGAACTCTCACAAATTTTGATTTATTCTAGTTTGGGCAAAAATTTAACTCTGCAAATACCATCGACTATAATATCACCAACTATGATACAATATGATATTTCAAATCTTCCAAATGGTGTATATGTTATACAAACTCTTAGAGGAACCAAAAGGTTTGTAAAAATCTAGAACATCTTTGCGAGAACATCCCCCACCAAAAATGATAATCCTGCTGCAAAAGCACCCAACATCAATGTTTCTATAATACTTCTGAAAGGATTAGTTTGATTCACCGAACTTTTTAACCAACCAATTAACATAAATGCTACTGACGTCAGTAGTATTGCGACTAGAAATGGTTGTTCAATTTTTGTGGAAGAAAGATAATCCAAAACATATACAAGCAATGGAATGAAACCGACCACAATAAACGATATGAATGTAACGGCGCCCATTTTAATAGGCGACTTTTCCTCTTTTATCATCCCCAACTCTTCCTTCATCATTACGTCTACCCAACGCTTTTTGTTGGCTGTTATCACATCGACTACTTTTTCTAATAACTCTCCTTCAAATCCTTTGGCCGCATATATTTCCTTGACTTCCTCCCGCTCTTTTTCTGGTAGATGCTCAACTTCCCAATACTCTACTTGTTCATGCTTTTCAAAGCGTTCCAATTCTGACTTATTAGAAAGATAACTGCCTACCGACATTGCAAAACCATCTGCAATCAAATTGGCAAACCCTAGAATAATAACTACTGAAGAATCTAAATTGGCTCCTGCTGCTCCTGCTACAACTGCAAAAGTAGTGACACTACCATCTATTCCGCCATATACGAACTCTCCGATATAATCATTCCACTTATCCCAGAATTTAGATCCATTATGATACTCATACTCTCTATGTTCTTCCGCCATTATAAGTGTTGATCTATTTCTTGTTTTAAGTAATCGATGGCAGTTCTGGATGGAGACTGTTTCATACCTGCCATTAATTTTAATATTAATTGACTCAACTCCATACCCGATGCATCTTCAGGTAAAGAACTTGCAGCGGTATTTACAATTTTTAAGTTTTCTTCTTTTACTGTCCTAACCATCCTCCACGCCGAGGTACTAACATAAACCTGTTGTGATAAATTATGCTCATATTCTGTTCGTATGGCTTTAAGTAATTCTTGATGTAGTTTACTTCTAGACATTCCTCCGACATAAATCCGCATCACTAAATTCTCTAAGGATATTCGCTCTAAGAATAAAACAATTCTTTCGTAAGCCTGAAACTTAATAGGTGTCACTGTTTTTTGAGACTCTTTCCTAAAATCTAAAAGCCACTTTTTTTGAAAAGAGTCAATTAGTTTTTTCATCATAAAATAGATTCCAATGAACACAATTATGATTGGTAGAATAAATAGTAATGCTTGTAGGATTGATTCTGTCATAAAATAGATTTTGAAAATTTAAAATTAATCGAATTATTTGGTTTATACCGCACCATTTTTTCTTAATATCTATTGTATTTAATAGGGGCTGTAGTGAACAAATTTATTAGATTTGTGCCTCACGTATTTACGAATCTGTTTTAATTATGAGTCAAGTTGCAGACCGCATCAATCACTTATCTGAATCACAAACACTAGCAATGGCTCGTCGTAGTCGAGAACTTCAACAAGCTGGGATTGACATAATAAGTTTAAGTCTAGGTGAACCAGACTTTGACACCCCTGATTTTGTAAAAAAAGCAGCTAATGAGGCTATTGCCAACAACTTCACCCATTATACTCCGGTGAACGGATATCTGGAAGTAAGACAAGCCGTTTCTGAAAAATTTAAGCGAGATAATAATTTAAATTACTCTCCTGACGAAATAGTAATTTCAACTGGTGCCAAACAATCCATTACCAATGTAATGTTGAGTATTGTAAATCCTGGAGATGAAGTAATTGTTCCTGCTCCTTATTGGGTTAGCTACATTGAAATCATAAAAATGGCTGAAGGAATCCCAGTCATCATAGAAGCTGGAATCGAACAAGATTTTAAAGTAAGTGCTGAACAAATTGAAGCAGCAATTACTCCTAAAACTAAAATGATGATCTTCAGTACACCCTGTAATCCAACAGGCTCGGTTTATGGGCAGCAAGAATTAAAGGAAATTGCCGAGGTCATGAAAAGAAATCCTAACTTTTTAGTGATTTCTGACGAAATATACGAACACATCAACTTTGTCAACCAACACCAGAGTTTGGCTCAATTCTCAGAAATTAAGGATCAAGTCATCACAATTAATGGTGTTTCTAAGGGTTTTGCAATGACTGGCTGGCGAATTGGATACATCGGAGCTCCAAAATGGATTGCTGATGCCTGCACTAAAATACAAGGACAAGTGACTTCAGGCACTTGCAGTATTGCCCAAAAAGCAGCTCAAGCGGCTCTTTTAGCCTCACCTGTAGTTTTAAAGGAAATGCAAACAGCATTTAGAAATCGAAGAGATTTAGTGTTAGAGTTACTTCAAAAAATTCCTGGAGTTAAAACCAACACACCTGAGGGAGCCTTTTATGTATTTCCAGATGTATCCTCTTTCTTTGGTAAGTCGTTTAATGGAAGATCCATTGAAAATGCAAATGACCTCAGCTTATTCTTATTGGATGAGGCTAAGGTAGCATTAGTAACTGGAGAAGCTTTTGGAAACCCCAATTGCATTAGAATTTCATATGCCGCTTCTGAAAGTGTTTTAACTGAAGCCTTAAAAAGAATACAAACTGCATTAGCAAAAATTTAATCATCGTGCAAAAAGTCAACCTCACGAGTTTATTTCAAAAGTTCAACGAGTTAAACGTACTAATCATAGGCGACGTTATGGTAGATGCCTATTATTGGGGAAAAGTAGAACGCATTTCTCCAGAAGCACCTGTACCTATTGTCGCAGTAGATTATTCCGAAAAGCGATTGGGAGGAGCAGCAAATGTAGCTTTGAATATTCAAGCTTTAGGGGCAAATGCCATTATGTGTGCTCCTATTGGTAATGACACTAGTGGAGTTGATTTTATTGAATTGTTAAACACACATCAGCTTTCAAGTGAAGGAATTTTGACCATTGAAAATAGAGTGACCACAGAGAAAACCCGCATCATTGGCAATAATTACCAAATGCTTAGAGTGGATAGGGAAACAACTGATGCTATTCCAAAAGCAGATGAAGATGCCTTTTTTCAAGTGATTCACCAAATTATTAATGATTCGAAAATAGATGTCATTATTTTTGAAGATTATGATAAAGGAGCTATTTCTGAACGTTTAATCAAAAAGGTAGTTGACCTTGCCATCGAAAAAAATATCCCAACAACGGTAGATCCCAAAAAGAGAAATTTTAAGTTTTATAAAAATGTAACTCTATTTAAACCCAACTTAAAAGAATTAAAAGAAGGACTAAAAATAGACTTTGATAAAAAAAATAAAGCAGAATTAGAAGTAGCAATAGACCAGCTAGAAAAAGTACTCAATAACAAACAGACTCTAATTACCTTATCAGAGTTAGGTGTATTTATCAAGAATAATTCGGAGAAACACCACATTCCAGCTCATCACCGTTCTATCGCTGATGTTTCTGGTGCAGGTGACACTGTAATAAGTGTGGCTTCTTTGTGTTTGGCCTTAGATATGCCTTCAAAAGTAATTGCTGAATTATCTAATCTAGCTGGTGGACTTGTTTGCGAAAAAGTGGGTGTAGTTTCTATTGTGAAGGAACAATTATTAAAAGAAGCCATAGAGATTTATAGCTAAATGCACGGATTTACAAAATTCAGCCTACATTTGATTCTTCATTTATAGCATTTAAGCTACTATGGGTATTCAGGAGTTTAGAGAAAAAATCAACCTAAGGCTATACAAGTCAAAAGGATTGGTCAATAGAATAATGAAAATTGGCGTTTTCGTAGCTTCTATTGTTGCCTTGGCTACTTTAGTATATTATTATGGATTCCCTCAAACCGACTCCTCTAAAAGTTACCTAATAGGTATTTTTAAAAGCACTTTTGTAGTTTATATTCTCAATTACATCATACAATTTATCTACGATTTTGAACCAATAGATTTTCTGAAAAGAACATGGGTAGAAGGTATGGTAATGTTGTTTTTAGTAGTAGAAGGTATTTCATATAACCTTTTCGACCATCTCCTTATCTCCTCCTTTTTTACCAACTTGGGGTTCGCCAATGTTGGAGAATATACCAACTTATTGATTCAGCTCTACTTTCTAATAGTGGTTTGGTATGAAATCGGAAAAGGAAGTAACATTCTACCTCGTTTAAAAATTAATCCCTCCGGATTATTCTTAGGTATTTTTGTGTGTATTATTATAGCAGGAGCAGGACTATTAATGCTTCCAGAAATGACCACGATTGAAGGTGGAATGAGTTTTATAGATGCCATCTTTACTGCTACATCAGCTGCCACAGTTACCGGTTTAGCGGTTCAGGACACTGCTCTATTTTTCACCTTTAAAGGGCAAATGATAATAATGCTCTTGATTAAGTTTGGTGGTTTGAATGTAATTGCATTTGGTTCCTTTATCGCCTTATTCTCTAAGTTTGGTGTAGGTGTAAAACAACATTCAGTAATAGAAGATTTCTTTAACAAGAATAACTTAATGAGTGCCAGAGGCATGCTGGCGAAAGTAATCATTTGGAGTTTATTCATAGAAATATTGGGGGCTGTGCTTACCTTTTTCGCTTGGTCTCCTGATATTCCCTTTAAATCAGTAAATGAAAAGATTTTCTTTTCCATTTTCCACTCTATTTCTGCATTGAATAGTGCAGGATTTTCACTCTTCAGTGATGGATTACACGAAGAAATAGTCAGAGACAACTATCTAGTCCACAATATTATGTGTATCCTGTTATTTTTGGGTGCCTTAGGTTTTATGGCTATTTTCGATATTTTCAGCATTAAACGTATTCGTGAAAGAATAAAAATGCCTTGGAAATCATTAGAATTTGCCACCAAAATTTCGCTGTATTTTTCATTAGGGTTAGTACTTGTAGGTGCATTCTTTTTCTACATTTTTGAAGGAAATTATTCCTTAAAAGGTCAGACGAATGTGTTAGAAAATATTAGTCATTCTATTTTTCAATCAGTCACTACTCGATCTGGCGGTTTAAATACTGTCGATATCTCTGCACTCTCGCTTCCAACAGTTGTTGTTTTTATGTTCTTAATGTTTATTGGTGGAGCATCTAGTTCAACTGGTGGGGGAATAAAAACATCCACCTTTGCCATTATTTGGGCGGCTACGATCAGTACCATCAAAAATAAAAAGAGAACAGAACTTTTCTCGTATAATATTCAAGGAAATCTAGTATTGAGGGCCTATTCAGTCTTTCTATTTTTCGCAATTGGCCTATTATTAGGTTGCTTTGGCTTGGCCTACACCGAGACAAGCTTGATAGAATCAGGCAGCTTTACCTTTATTGATATTATTTTTGAAGAAGTGTCGGCATATGGTACTGTTGGATTATCCAGAGGTGTCACTTCCTCCTTATCCATGTGGGGAAAGGTCATTTTAGTTTTATCCATGTTTGCAGGAAGGGTAGGAATGTTAACAGTAGCCTATGCATTTACTAAAGAATCATTAAGTACCAATTATAAATTTGCTGATGGACATACGATGGTAGGTTAAGTTTGATTATCAATCCTTACTTTTGTCAATAGCACATTTTTTTCAATTCAAATATATGTATCCAACTATAAGTGACGCGCTGAAAGACCTTTTTGGCATTAATATCCCATTACCATTGCCGTCTTTCGGCTTTTTTGTAGCCATTTCATTTTTATTAGCGGCTTATTTCTTTACACTTGAGTTGAAAAGAAAAGAAAAGAACGGATTGTTAAAACCCACTTGGAAAACAGTAACTATAGGAGCTCCTGCATCTTTTCAAGACCTGCTATTAAATGGTTTATTCGGCTTTGCTTTAGGGTTCAAACTTCCGATTTTAATACTTGAGTACAGTCAGTTTGTGGCTAACCCTCCTTCCTACATCCTTTCTGGTAAAGGCTATTTCATTGGTGGTGTTATAGGTGCTGCAATTGCAGTCTATTTAAGAAAAAAGGATGCCGACAAACAAAAGTTAGCAACTCCTAAAACTGAACAACAAAAAATGCAGCCGCATGAACATGTGAGCAATATGACGCTAATTGCAGCAGTAGCAGGTATTCTTGGAGCAAAATTATTTCACAACTTAGAGAATTTAGACGAGCTTTTAGCAGATCCGATTGGAGCCTTAACCAGTTTTTCTGGGTTAAGTATTTATGGCGGTTTGATTATAGGAGGAGGTTCAGTATTATATTATGCAGTAAAAAATGGAATGACGTGGATACATGTAGCAGATGCATGTGCTCCTGGACTAATGGCTGCATATGGGATGGGACGAGTTGGATGTCAAGTTGCCGGGGATGGTGATTGGGGAATGCCAAACGATGCTCCACAACCTGAATGGATGAGTTTTTTACCAGATTGGACCTGGGCTTACGATTATCCCAACAATGTACTCGGAATAGATATAAAAGAAGATTTTGCACAAATGGGCCTCGAAAGTATTACCGGAAAGGCTTGGCCGACTCCATTCTATGAAACCATTATGGCATTCATTATTTTTGGAATTCTATGGAGCCTGAGAAAACGAATAGACATTCCAGGAATCATATTTAGCATTTACCTCTCTTTAAATGGAATTGAGCGATTTTTAATCGAACAAATTCGAATCAATCCGGATTATCATTTTGCAGGGCTCAGCTTTACACAAGCGGAAATGATTGCTGTGATATTATTTCTATCTGGCATAGCTGGAATGATTTACTTTACAAAGAATAAGAATAAATACCTTCCCCAAACATGAATTTAGAACAACTCTGTCAGGAAGTCATCTCACTATCAACTGAGGTTGGCAATTTTATACGAGATGAAAATATCAAAGCTTCTGACGTAGAGATTAAATCTAAAAATAGCTTAGTTACTTATGTAGATAAAACAGCTGAAAAACGACTGGTAGATGGATTGAGTGTTTTGATTCCTGAAGCTGGATTTATCGCCGAAGAAGGGACTTCAATAAAAAAAGGAGAGGTATACAATTGGATCATAGACCCTCTAGATGGAACAACCAATTTTATTCATGGATTGCCTGTGTATTGTATTAGTATTGCACTAAGAAAAGAAAATCAAATTATTCTAGGCGTCATCTTTGAAATTACCTCAAGCGAATGCTTTTACGCATGGGAAAATAGTGCAGCTTTTCTGAATGGCAAACCAATTCATGTTTCAGAAACAGATGATTTGTCGCAGTCATTGATTGCCACAGGATTTCCATACTACAATTACGACCGACTAACTGAATACATGCAATTATTGCAACATTTCATGAAAGAAACTAGAGGCATTCGTAGATTAGGGTCAGCGGCAATGGATCTTGCTTACGTCGCTTGTGGCCGAATGGATGGTTTTTTCGAGTACAGTTTGAATGCTTGGGATGTAGCTGCGGGTGCATTTATAGTTCAACAAGCAGGTGGTCAAGTCTGTGATTTCAGTGGTGGTGACGACTATTTATTTGGGAGAGAAATAATCGCGTCGAATTCTAATTTACATGCATCATTCTTAATGTCGATAAAAAATTATATGGAGTAGTATTTTTCTTATCTTTATAAGAATCAATAAACTACTTTATCATGAAAACTTTCTTAACTGTACTGCTTGCATTAATTGTAAAAATGGGATTGGGGTGTACATGTAGTACATACTGGTCATTCTGTACATCAGCAAACCATTCTCAAATCTATCCTGTTATTGCAGGACAAATTTTATCTTCAGACTCAACAAGTATCTCAGTTTTAGTCCTCGAAAAATTACGTGGAACCATTTCGGACACCATTACTATTGAAAACTACGATATCAATTCCTGTGCAGATTCTTCTATGGCACTAGCCACAAGATTGGGAAATGTGGGGGATACTATTATTGCTATTTTACATCCTTACTCCAATGGCAGTTACTCTAGAAGTGAAAATTCATGTGGAATAGGCGATTTAGTAATCTCCAATGGAACTTGTACCGATTACATCGTCAATACCGTATCCACATTCCCTAGCCCTAGCGATTACACCACCTTTAGTTATTCTACAATTATCAATAACTGGAAAGCCAATAATGGAGATTGCAGGTCTTTAGTGGGTTTGGAAAAAAGATCAATTGCATCTGGGATTTCTTTTAGTAACAACCTAGACGGTACCTTCAAAATTCAATCTATCTTCTCAGCTGATTTAAGGGTAAATGTATACAGTCTAACAGGTAAGCTAATCAGGTTTCAATCTTTTACTGAATCCACCACCATCCATTTAGCAGGTGAAAGCAATGGAATCTACCTTTTTCAAATCACCAATAAGGGAGTTCCTATTTTGACCAAAAAAATAATGAAGTAAAATTTTCCATTATAATTAAAAATGCCCTTTGACTTTCGTCAAAGGGCATTTCCTATTTAATTATTATCCGAAAATTAATCAGCTAATTTTTTATACTTGAATCGAGTTGGTTCTTTACCCAAACGTTTAGCTCTGTTTTCTTCGTAGTCAGAATATCCTCCTTCGAAATAATACACATTCCCATTTCCTTCAAAAGCTAAGATGTGTGTACAAATTCTATCTAGGAACCATCTATCGTGAGAAATCACAACAGCACACCCGGCGAAGTTTTCAATACCTTCCTCTAATGCTCTCAATGTATTTACATCGATGTCGTTGGTCGGCTCATCCAGTAACAATACGTTGGCTTCCGTTTTTAGCGTCATTGCTAAGTGCAATCTATTTCGCTCTCCACCTGATAATACTCCTACTTTTTTATTCTGATCAGAACCAGAGAAGTTAAAACGAGATATGTAAGCTCTTGCATTCAGTGTTTGACCTCCTACTTCAATGTGCTCTTGTCCATTACTAATTACTTCATAAATGGTCTTATTCGGATCTAAATCTTTGTGCGTTTGATCCACATAACCTAATTCTACCGTTTGACCCACTGCAAACTCTCCTTTGTCAGGAGTTTCTTCACCCATAATTAAACGGAACAAGGTAGTTTTACCAGCACCGTTTGGTCCAATAATTCCAACAATACCTGCAGGTGGCAACCTAAAGTTCAAGTCGTCAAATAAAATTTTACCATCAAATGCTTTTGCTACTTGCTTCGCCTCGATTACTTCATTACCCAAACGTGGTCCGTTAGGAATTGGAATTTCCAAGGTTGACTCCTTTTTCATTCCGCCTTCGCTCATCATTTTGTCGTAATTGTTCAATCTCGCTTTCGACTTACTCTGACGACCTTTAGGGCTCATTCTCACCCATTCTAATTCTCGCTCTAAATTCTTTCTTCGCTTGCTCTCAGATTTCTCCTCTTGCGCCATTTTCTTGGTCTTCTGATCCAACCAAGAAGAATAGTTACCTTCCCATGGAATACCTTTTCCTTTGTCCAATTCAAGAATCCAACCTGCTACGTTATCTAAGAAGTATCTATCGTGAGTTACCGCGATTACAGTTCCTTTATATTGTTGTAAGTGACGCTCCAACCAATACACAGATTCGGCATCCAAGTGGTTAGTAGGCTCATCTAGTAGTAATACATCTGGCTCTTGCAACAGTAAACGACACAAAGCCACACGACGACGTTCACCACCGGACAATACTGTCACTGGCGTATCTCCATCAGGACACTGTAGGGCATCCATTGCTCTTTGCAAACGTTGATCTAACTCCCAAGCGTTGTATTGGTCTATTTTTTCAGAAAGCTGCTCTTGCTCTTTCATTAATGCTTCCATCTTATCCGGATTCTCCAAAACTTCTGGATCTCCAAACTTCTCGTTACAAGCTTCGTATGCCTTCAACACATCCACCACTTCCTGAACACCCTCTTCTACTACTTGTTTCACCGTTTTTTCTGGATCTAAATAAGGTTCCTGCGAAAGCATCCCTACTTTATATCCGTCAGAAAAAACAACTTCTCCTTTGATGTCTTTATCCTCTCCGGCAATTATGCGCATCAAGGTAGATTTTCCCGATCCGTTTAAACCAATTATACCAATCTTTGCACCGTAGTAAAAAGAAAGATAAATGTTACTTAAAATGGTATTTCCAGAAGGCAACACTTTGGAAACGTTTACCATTGAAAAAATAATCTTCTTATCGTCGCTCATATTCTAATGTTATTTGAAATAGGTTTCAATATTTTATGCAAATTTGACAAAAATACGACCACTATCAAGTAGTAAACTTAATTTAATACAGATTAATGGCCAAAAAAGAGAAAGTTTTAATTGGAAGAGTAGAAATAGTAGATTTCCCGAAGCTTGAGCTAATAGGAATTGAGGCAAAAATTGATACTGGAGCCTATAGCACTGCTCTGCATTGTCATAAAATATGGGTAGAAGAAATTGAAGGAAAAGAGGTACTCCATTTTGACATCCTCGATCCGGATCATCCGGAGTATTCTGAAAAGATTTTTACCAGTATAGATTTCGGACAAAAGAAAGTTAAAAGTTCAAATGGACGCAAAGAAAAACGCTACATCATTAAAACAAAAATAAAATTAGCCGGAAAAACCTACCTAACTGACGTCAGTTTAACGGATAGACAAAAGATGAAATATCCAGTATTAATAGGAAGAAAACTATTAAAAAACGGATATTTGATTGATGTTTCAAAAATAAAAATCAATTAATCACATAAGTTCTCAAAGATGAAAATTGCCATTCTCTCTCGAAATAAAAAATTGTACTCAACGCGCAGATTGGTTGAGGCCGCAGAAATTCGAGGGCATGAAGTTCATGTGCTTGATCATACCAAGTGCTATATTGTCAATCAAAAACAAGAACCTGCCATATATTATGGTAGTGAAAAGCTAGAAGGGTTTGACGCCGTGATACCCCGTATTGGAGCTTCAGTCACTTTTTATGGCGCTTCCATTATTCGTCAATTTGAGATGTGTAATGTATTTACAACGGTTAAATCAGTAGCCTTAACACGTTCCAGAGATAAACTGAGAAGTATTCAAATAATGTCTAGAGAAGGGTTAGATATTCCTAAAACGGCATTCGCTAGGCACCCTGACGACATCACCAACCTTATCAAAAGTGTAGGCGGAACTCCATTAATTATTAAAGTACTAGAAGGAACCCAAGGATTAGGAGTGGTATTAGCTGAAACTCAAAAAGCTGCAAAATCGGTAATTGAAGCCTTCTGGGGATTGAACACCAACATCTTGGTGCAAGAATTTATAAAAGAAGCTGGCGGAGCAGACATTCGTGCATTTGTAGTAAACGGAGAAGTAGTTGGGGCAATGAAACGCCAAGGAAAAGAAGGAGAGTTTAGATCAAACCTTCATCGAGGCGGGTCCTCAACCGCAATTAAATTAAAACGATCAGAAAAAACAGCAGCCATAAAAGCGGCTAAAGCAATGGGATTGAGTATTGCAGGAGTAGACATGTTGCAATCGGAAAGAGGGCCTTTAATTTTAGAGGTGAATTCTTCTCCAGGTTTGGAAGGAATTGAAAATTCGACGAAAGTGGACATTGCAGGAAAAATCATCGAATATATAGAAGGAAATGCAGGAAAAAAGAACAGCTTGAAAGATAAAGTTGGCGCATAACAATCAAAATCTACCATAGGATATGAGTAAAATGATTTCCATCAATAAACAAGGAGTAAAAGACGGCGAAAATGCTGTCATCACTTTAAATATAGCCCGATTGGCTTCAGGAACTAAAATCGACTTACCGATTTATGTGTACCGAAGTAAAAACCCTGGTCCTATATTGTTATTGAGTGGAGGTCTTCATGGAGATGAAGTTAACGGCGTTGAGATTGTCCGCAGAATGGTGGCCAACCATACCTTCGAACACCTCCACTGTGGGTCAGTGATTGCTATTCCTATCATGAACATCTATGGATTTCTCAACTTTTCGAGGGAAGTGCCAGACGGTAAAGACATTAACAGAAGTTTTCCCGGTAGTTTAACTGGTTCTTTAGCAGCCAGAGTCGCCTACAACTTAACACACAAAGTCTTAAAAGAAATAGATTTAGGAATTGACTTCCACACCGGCGGAGCCAGTAGATACAACTATCCTCAATGTCGTTTTTCACCAAGTGATGAATACAGCAAAAAAATAGCCGACGTGTTCAATGCCCCGATTACTATGGCTTCTAAATTAATTGATAAAAGCTTACGGAAAGAAGCCTACAAAATGGGCAAATCCATCATTGTGTTTGAAGGTGGAGAATCGATGCGTTTTGATGAACACGTGATACAAAATGGTATTCGTGGAGCGAGAAGAGTAATGAAGCATCTAGGAATGATCACTCAAGCTCCTCATGAAGAAGAAAATGTTTTTTGCAGCAACAGTTTTTGGGTTCGAGCCAAAAGCTCTGGAATGTTCACTGCTACTATACACTCGGGCAAAGAAGTCAAAAAGAACCAAATCATTGGAAAAATTACCGATCCATTTGGGCAATTTGAAACCAAAGTAAAAGCTTCCCATACCGGAATTATAATTGGGCACAATAATATGCCATTGGTTAATCAAGGAGATGCGCTATTCCACATCGGGATTCATTAAATTTGCCGCAAAATTAGATTGAATGAAGGCTTCTCCCGTTAAAAATTTTCTTTCGCTTGTAAAATTTAGTCACACCATTTTTGCATTGCCTTTTGCACTGATTGGCTACTTTTTGGCGATTAAATTCTCCATCTACACCTTTGATTGGGTAACTTTTATCCCCATGCTTCTGTGTATGGTTTTCGCTAGAAATGCCGCCATGGCCTTCAACCGATACATCGATAGAGATATTGACTCAGCCAATGAAAGAACCGCTAAAGTCAGAGAAATTCCAAACGGAACGATTACGCCGAATTCTGCAAAATGGTTTGTCATTGGAAACAGCATATTATTTATTGCAACGACTTATTTCATCAATTCCATTTGCTTTTACCTTTCACCAGTTGCTTTAGCTGTAGTTTTAGGATATAGTCTCACTAAAAGATTTACAGCATTGTGCCATTTAATATTAGGTATTGGATTGGCATTAGCTCCAATCGGAGCATACCTAGTAGTTGTCGGTTCATTTGCTTGGCTTCCACTCTACTTTTCTTTTGCGGTATTGTTTTGGGTATCCGGATTTGATATTATTTATGCTTTGCAAGACTATGATTTTGATAAAAAAATGAACCTAAAATCCATTCCTGTTTTTCTAGGGAAAGATGGCGCTTTGGGTTTCTCTACATTCTTACACCTACTCACTGCCGGTTTTATCATTTTTGCAGGATACAAAGCTGGTTTCGGTACATTTTATTGGATTGGAACTGCGCTTTTTCTAGCCTTACTCACCTATCAACACCTCATCGTAAAAGCCAATGATCTTTCTAAAGTTAATTTGGCCTTTTTTACCACCAATGGAGTTGCCTCCGTTCTGTTTGCTGTTTTTACCATTTTAGAGTTGCTCTTCCCCTTATAATTCTTTTTTTAAGGAGTCTCTTTTACAGTTTGGGAAATTTACCCCACAAAATTGAATTCTGACAGACTTCAAGATTACACCATAACTAGCTCACATTTAAATATATAACCAAAAAAATCTCTTCTGGCTCAGCTTTTTCTAATGGTTAAGAAACTTATAAAACTTAAACAATTATGAAAAGGTATAAAATAACAGTAGCAGCGATTTTAATCGGAGGAATGGGATTTTTAAGTAGCTGCGATACGGCAAACAACGAATCTAAAAATCTAGAAGAATTTGAGGCCTACGTGAATGAACTTTCCGCAGAAACTGAAGCCAACTGGGAAGAAGTAGAACGAAAGTATGTAGTCAAAAAGAACAAAGTTAGTGACGAAATCGAACAACTTTCTGATGATTCTAAAAAGGAATTTGAAGAGTTGAAAGATAAATACGAAAGAATGAAAGCAGACGCAAAAGCCAAAATGGATGAAATGGAGGCTAAAGAAAGAGCTGCAAAGATTAATGAAATGTATTTAATCGTGAAAAGCAACGATAGAAACATGGACTTATCTAACGTTACCGCTTCGAACATTAAAGAAGTCTATGAGAATTTCGTCAATTACATCGACGCCAACCAAGATGCGATGAGCAACGAAGACTGGAAAGAAGCTGAATTAATTTGGGATGCATTGAACGAACGAAAAAATGTAGTAGAACCAGATTTAAAGGCTGAAAACAACCGAGAAATTGCAAAAACAAAAACAAAGTATGCAGCATTGAAGGTAGCCAATAAACCTGGAGCTAAAGCCGATGAAAAAATAGCGACGGATAAAGAAAGAGAAATGAAGCAGAAATAGATATTGATTTACAACCAATTATTACTGAAGAGAAGGGAATCGTCACTAAGGCGATTCCTTTTTTTTGAGTCCATCTTTATTTTTAGATTAATCTAAAAATATTTTTACACAAATAATATTTAGGCTAATCTAAATAGATATATTTGCACTTCTAAAAATTTATAGAAATGCCGTTTAGAAATGCACTTCATCTGCACTTAATCTTTCTTTTTGCAATTATTCCCCCTCAACAGGTTTTCGGTCAGTTGGGTACCATTTCGGGAACAGTATTTCAAGAAAATGGAGAAGTTGTTCCTTTTGCAAACGTCTACCTCTCCAATACCAATTGGGGAGCCGCTAGCGACGAAAACGGTCAATTTAAAATCAACAATATCCCTCCTGGAGAATACCAAATACATGCACAGTTTATTGGTTTCAGCCGTCAATCAAAATCCATTGCATTAAGCGAAAATCAAAATTTAACCGTCAATTTTGAACTACAATACAGCAACTTAGATCTTGAGGAAGTAGTCATTACAGGTACCATGAAAGAAATGTCCAAAAAAAATAGCCCTGTGCCTGTAGAGGTATATACTGCGAAATATTTTGCCAATAATAAAAACCCATCCGTATTTGAATCATTGCAAAATGTCAATGGAGTTCGTCCTCAATTAAACTGTAGTGTATGCAATACTGGAGACATCCACATCAACGGATTAGAAGGCCCTTACACCATGGTCTTAATAGATGGAATGCCTATCGTTAGCGGATTATCCACTGTTTATGGGTTGACAGGAATCCCAGCTTCACTCATCGAACAGGTGGAAATTGTAAAAGGCCCTGCTTCCACATTGTATGGCTCAGAAGCCGTAGGTGGATTGATCAATGTGATTACCAAAAAACCAAGTACAGCACCACTTTTCTCTGCAGATGTATTCACTACTTCTTGGTTAGAAACCAATGCAGACATTGGAGCCAAATTCCATTTAGGAAAAAAAGCATCTTCCCTGCTTGGCGTCAATTACTTCAAATACAGCGATCCATTAGACCTCAACAATGATGGATTTACTGACATTACTTTGCAGGATCGAATTTCCTTGTTCAACAAGATCTCTTTTGATCGAAAAGACAACAGAATATTCAACATCGGCATGCGCTACGTTTATGAAGACAGATGGGGTGGAGAAATGAATTGGCGCCCTGCTTTTAGAGGTGGAGATTCCATATATGGAGAAAGTATCTATACCAACCGATGGGAGGTTTTTGGCAACTATCAACTGCCAATCGTTGATGAAAATTTCAACTTGCAATTCAGTGCCAACGGACATCACCAAAATTCAGTGTACGGAACCGATCGATACATTGCCGATCAACGAATTGCTTTTAGCCAATTGACTTGGAATAAAAAATGGACTCCTTCCAATGATGTATTGTTAGGCGTGGCTTATCGCTATACTTACTACGACGACAACACAGTAGCCACCTACGCCGCTGACAGCAGCAGAAACAGCCCATCCTATATTCACTTGCCAGGACTATTTATTCAAGACCAAGTAACCATCAATGAATTCAACACCCTACTTTTAGGACTGAGATACGATCACAATAACATTCATGGAAATATATTCTCCCCAAGAATCAATTATAAATGGAATTCTAAAAAGGAGAAGACCATTATCCGCCTGAGCGCAGGAAATGGATTTCGAGTGGCCAACATCTTTACCGAAGATCATGCCGCATTAACAGGTGCGCGTGAAGTGGTTTTTACTGAAAAGCTACAGCCAGAGCAATCGGTGAATGTCAACTTAAATGTGGTTCAGAAATTTTACACCAAAAATCAGACTTACGTCAACCTAGATGGATCAATATTTTACACCTTTTTCTCTAATCGTATTGTGCCAGATTACGAAATCAATCCCAACCAAATTATTTATGCCAACCTAGATGGACAAGCCATTTCAAAAGGCGTATCATTGAATGCCGACATCGTATGGCATAGCGGAGTAAAAATAATGGGAGGCGCCACTTTGATGGATGTAACGATAGAAGAAAACGATGGCAAACAGCGCCAATTATTAACGGAGAATTTTACAGGAGTTTGGAGTATCGAATACACCATCCTCCCCTACAACCTCACCATTAATTACACTGGAAATGTATACAGCCCTATGCGCTTACCACTATTGGGCGACCTCGACAATCGCAGTGAATATTCTCCATGGTTTAGCATTCAAAATATACAATTGACCAAACCCATCAATGACCAATGGTCGGTTTATGGAGGAGTGAAAAACCTGCTCAATTTTACTCCTGCTAGGAATAGTATTGCTCGATCTTTCGATCCATTTGACAAAAATGTACAATTTGATGCCAATGGAAATGCCGTTCCAACTCCCGAAAATCCCAATGCGCTAACATTTGACCCTTCTTATGTGTATGCCGCCAACCAAGGGATTCGAGGATTTATCGGAATAAAATATACGTTGAAATAAACATGAAACAGCTTTTACTCATTTTCCAGTTTTTCCTTCTTTCATTGGCAGCCTTCGCTCAAGTAGATTGGATCAATTTTGAAGAAGTAACCACCCAACTCGCTGAGAAAAAGAAACCCATTGTCCTGTTTATACATACTGATTGGTGCAAAATCTGCAAAATGCAAGAAGAGACCGTTTTCTCAGACGAAATTGTGGCCAAACAAATCAACAATCAATTTTATGCGCTGAAATTAAACGCTGAAGAAAAGCAGTCGTTGACCTTCTTAGGCCGGACTTATGCAGGAGCAACAGCTAACCGCTACCACGAACTAGCGGAATACTTGGGAAAAAGCAACAAAGAGTTCTACTTTCCTACATTGATTATACTCAATGAGCAATTGGAGGTAGTCTATAAAAAAGCAGGATTGGTGAGTAAAGAAGAATGGGCGGAATGGATGGAGGAAATGAAGTAACCTCGGAAGGATTCAAACTTATAGCAATTGCTATTCTATATAAACACTACTTGAGCAATACATACTATTCCTACCCTATTTTTCAATAAACAAAAAAGAGTAAATCATATTTTAGTCCCGAACTTATCGGGATGAATCGCTTTATGCGTGAGAAAATAATTTAAATGTGCATATACATGCTAAAAGCATGGGACTTCCGAGCGATAGCGAACATACGATTCCCGAAACAATAAACAAAAAAGAGTAAATCATATTTTAGTCCCGAACCTATCGGGATGAATCGCTTTATGCGTGTGAAAATAATTTAAATGTGAACGCATATGCATGCTAAAAGCATGGGACTTCCGAGCGATAGCGAACATACGATTCCCGAAACAATAAACAAGAGAGAGTAAATTGTAATTTAGCACAGCTGGATAGAAATAGTAGCATCTTCACGACTTGTTGTGAATCGCTTTCAAATTGTAATTTAGCACAGCTTCAGTTATAGAAAAGCAAACCAAAGCTTTGTTGTGAATCGCTTTCAAATTGTAATTTAGCACAGCCATTAGGAAGATGAAGAGCGCAGAAGCATTGTTGTGAATCGCTTTCAAATTGTAATTTAGCACAGCTAATTTGGTTAGCCTCGTTCACAAAGGCCTGTTGTGAATCGCTTTCAAATTGTAATTTAGCACAGCCGTATCTAAATCAACAGATTCCTCTTTAGAGTTGTGAATCGCTTTCAAATTGTAATTTAGCACAGCTTTTTTAAAATTAGTTAGAACCCAATACTCGTTGTGAATCGCTTTCTTCCGAGCGATAGCGAACATACGATTCCCGAAACAATAAACAAGAGAGAGTAAATTGTAATTTAGCACAGCTATATTCTATGCTGAAATTAGAAACATCATGTTGTGAATCGCTTTCAAATTGTAATTTAGCACAGCTATGCATACTCGGTTTACGATGGGCTAATGGTTGTGAATCGCTTTCAAATTGTAATTTAGCACAGCCTCTTCTAAGGTTTTCAAATTCATCACTACGTTGTGAATCGCTTTCAAATTGTAATTTAGCACAGCATCTCCTCTTCAGCATTACTCATTTTACCTGTTGTGAATCGCTTTCAAATTGTAATTTAGCACAGCTGCTTCTTTTGTTGGGTTTATCCCAACTGTGTTGTGAATCGCTTTCAAATTGTAATTTAGCACAGCAAACGAAACGATTCCTTCTGGTACAGATTTGTTGTGAATCGCTTTCAAATTGTAATTTAGCACAGCATGATGTGGAATATGCAAGACCTCACAATGGTTGTGAATCGCTTTCAAATTGTAATTTAGCACAGCCGTACTCTTCATTTCTATAACATTGCTTCGTTGTGAATCGCTTTCAAATTGTAATTTAGCACAGCTTTCATTCTTCGCAAAAGGTGAAGTGCATAGTTGTGAATCGCTTTCAAATTGTAATTTAGCACAGCTGAGCGTAGCGAAGCTTTAGGCGAAGCCGTGTTGTGAATCGCTTTCAAATTGTAATTTAGCACAGCTTACCAATTAGACAGTAAAACTGGAGTGAGTTGTGAATCGCTTTCAAATTGTAATTTAGCACAGCAGCCCAACTTAAAGCTCAACAGCAATTACTGTTGTGAATCGCTTTCAAATTGTAATTTAGCACAGCTCTATTCTCAATTATTCTCCCCCCATTTGGTTGTGAATCGCTTTCAAATTGTAATTTAGCACAGCGTTCGAAAATAAGCGAAATGCGTGAAGCTAGTTGTGAATCGCTTTCAAATTGTAATTTAGCACAGCTTTTTATTGATTTCTACCATGGGTTCTATAGTTGTGAATCGCTTTCAAATTGTAATTTAGCACAGCCTATGGAAATTGTAAAAGCTCGTGAGGCGAGTTGTGAATCGCTTTCAAATTGTAATTTAGCGCAGCAACGCTTACTTTAGCATCAGCAGCAGCTTTGTTGTGAATCGCTTTCAAATTGTAATTTAGCACAGCTAGGCGCTGATGCTACAGTAAACAAAACAGTTGTGAATCGCTTTCAAATTGTAATTTAGCACAGCATATACCAATAGTTGTAACAGTTAATGCAGTTGTGAATCGCTTTCAAATTGTAATTTAGCACAGCAAAAGCAAAAATGATTGTGATGGGAACGCAGTTGTGAATCGCTTTCAAATTGTAATTTAGCACAGCTCAAGAGTCTGAAGTACCAGAAAGAGATTAGTTGTGAATCGCTTTCAAATTGTAATTTAGCACAGCGTGATTAGAGTAATGGATTTGGCAGCATATGTTGTGAATCGCTTTCAAATTGTAATTTAGCACAGCACTTTTTGGATTGACTTATTCTGTGGAGCGGTTGTGAATCGCTTTCAAATTGTAATTTAGCACAGCTTGTTGCTTTTCGCTCAACCCTCCCGTAGTGTTGTGAATCGCTTTCAAATTGTAATTTAGCACAGCGCGTTTTTGGAGAAACTTAAGGCGAGCACAGTTGTGAATCGCTTTCAAATTGTAATTTAGCACAGCAAACTGCTGATCGATAAAACTCACCTTCGCGTTGTGAATCGCTTTCAAATTGTAATTTAGCACAGCGGTGCGCGCTTTCCTGCTTGGCTTCCTGCTGTTGTGAATCGCTTTCAAATTGTAATTTAGCACAGCTCCTTGGGTTGACGTAAATAATACACCTCAGTTGTGAATCGCTTTCAAATTGTAATTTAGCACAGCACCGAAAATGGTGGAATGACTTTCGAGCCTGTTGTGAATCGCTTTCAAATTGTAATTTAGCACAGCCGGTCTAACGTAGGATAACCATTTTCTGAGGTTGTGAATCGCTTTCAAATTGTAATTTAGCACAGCTATCCAACTTGCAATCGTAGGCAACAACGTGTTGTGAATCGCTTTCAAATTGTAATTTAGCACAGCATCAGAATCCGAAATAGTGTACCAAGGCATGTTGTGAATCGCTTTCAAATTGTAATTTAGCACAGCGAACTTTAACGAGATTAGAACCGAAGTAAAGTTGTGAATCGCTTTCAAATTGTAATTTAGCACAGCCTTTTCCAAATTGCTATTAAATGGAAATCTGTTGTGAATCGCTTTCAAATTGTAATTTAGCACAGCTAGTAGAAATGTATTGATCATCTACTATTAGTTGTGAATCGCTTTCAAATTGTAATTTAGCACAGCGGTAACACCGTCTTTAACAGCCTCCGCATAGTTGTGAATCGCTTTCAAATTGTAATTTAGCACAGCTGAGGGATATGGATATCTATGCTAAATCTAGTTGTGAATCGCTTTCAAATTGTAATTTAGCACAGCTGTGGGGGTGGGGATTAAATCGTAAAACATGTTGTGAATCGCTTTCAAATTGTAATTTAGCACAGCGGGGTTAAGCAAACTTACCCATACGCTCGTGTTGTGAATCGCTTTCAAATTGTAATTTAGCACAGCGGAGTATCTTGAGCCACACGACCAAATAAGTTGTGAATCGCTTTCAAATTGTAATTTAGCACAGCGAAGAATGCAGAGAAGTGCGATGAGATGCAGTTGTGAATCGCTTTCAAATTGTAATTTAGCACAGCTAGATGCAGATGTCTACCTAATAGGGATTGTTGTGAATCGCTTTCAAATTGTAATTTAGCACAGCATAAAAATAAATTATTATGGGGGGACTTTAGTTGTGAATCGCTTTCAAATTGTAATTTAGCACAGCAAAAAGGATATGACATTTACAGAAATTTTAGTTGTGAATCGCTTTCAAATTGTAATTTAGCACAGCTTCTATATTGTCAGTTGATGCAGATTCAGCGTTGTGAATCGCTTTCAAATTGTAATTTAGCACAGCTTTCAGCAAGTAGAGCAGCTTTAAAGGATTGTTGTGAATCGCTTTCAAATTGTAATTTAGCACAGCGCCGTAATCATCTACAAATGGAATGAGTGGTTGTGAATCGCTTTCAAATTGTAATTTAGCACAGCCACCACCAGAGCCAAGCGAAAAGGACACAAGTTGTGAATCGCTTTCAAATTGTAATTTAGCACAGCGGTGGTGTAGCCTTCGTCTCCACTTGCTGTGTTGTGAATCGCTTTCAAATTGTAATTTAGCACAGCTTGTTGTAAATCGACCGCCTTTTTTAACGAGTTGTGAATCGCTTTCAAATTGTAATTTAACACAGCACTCAAAAATATATCACTTTGGCGTTTCCGGTTGTGAATCGCTTTCAAATTGTAATTTAGCACAGCTAAAGAATTTGATTTAAACTTAGTTTGGGTGTTGTGAATCGCTTTCAAATTGTAATTTAGCACAGCGGTCTGAATCTAGTTGGATAGACGACTTGAGTTGTGAATCGCTTTCAAATTGTAATTTAGCACAGCCACCACCTCCGATTTAGGGAAAAGAACTTTGTTGTGAATCGCTTTCAAATTGTAATTTAGCACAGCTTATCTTCAGCAAAAAAAACACTACCGTCGTTGTGAATCGCTTTCAAATTGTAATTTAGCACAGCTTTGGTAGAGCTGGCAAAACAGCCATTTAGGTTGTGAATCGCTTTCAAATTGTAATTTAGCACAGCACCAACGGAAGTGTGGGTTTAGCGAGATTGTTGTGAATCGCTTTCAAATTGTAATTTAGCACAGCTTCAAAGAAACAGCAACTGGAAAAATATTAGTTGTGAATCGCTTTCAAATTGTAATTTAGCACAGCTTTTACGTGCTGAATATCAGTTCCTACTTTGTTGTGAATCGCTTTCAAATTGTAATTTAGCACAGCAAGGCAACAGAAACATATCAGTAAACGAAGTTGTGAATCGCTTTCAAATTGTAATTTAGCACAGCGTATCCCAACTGTACTTCCACTCAAACATTGTTGTGAATCGCTTTCAAATTGTAATTTAGCACAGCAACACTCAATTAGTTGACGGTTGCCACATAGTTGTGAATCGCTTTCAAATTGTAATTTAGCACAGCTAATGCAACGGTATTAGCACCAATAGCAATGTTGTGAATCGCTTTCAAATTGTAATTTAGCACAGCCGAAAAGACTGAGAAAGCAATCGCAGATCAGTTGTGAATCGCTTTCAAATTGTAATTTAGCACAGCGAATCTATCGGGCAACATTGACCCAACAATGTTGTGAATCGCTTTCAAATTGTAATTTAGCACAGCAGAATTACTAGAGCAAAGAGATGAGTTATTGTTGTGAATCGCTTTCAAATTGTAATTTAGCACAGCACATTCAAGGACTTATTCGATAAGGAGTACGTTGTGAATCGCTTTCAAATTGTAATTTAGCACAGCAGAATGCGCCGATATGTGCTACGGTAGAATGTTGTGAATCGCTTTCAAATTGTAATTTAGCACAGCTCCTTAGTTATCTTCAACCCATAAGGCAAGGTTGTGAATCGCTTTCAAATTGTAATTTAGCACAGCGCCCATTAACAAATCTGTGCCAATGGATATGTTGTGAATCGCTTTCAAATTGTAATTTAGCACAGCAGCATGGCTGTATGGTTGAAGTGGTCGCAAGTTGTGAATCGCTTTCAAATTGTAATTTAGCACAGCCGGAATAATAAAGGCTTGTACAACTTGCAAGTTGTGAATCGCTTTCAAATTGTAATTTAGCACAGCGTTGGGAATGAATTGAGCTACATCAGCAATGTTGTGAATCGCTTTCAAATTGTAATTTAGCACAGCATAAAGTTTTGTTTGTTAGTGGTTTAATAAGTTGTGAATCGCTTTCAAATTGTAATTTAGCACAGCATCTGAAAAAGTAGCAGATCAATTAAAACAGTTGTGAATCGCTTTCAAATTGTAATTTAGCACAGCCACCATTGGACAACGTTTAATATACGAGAGGTTGTGAATCGCTTTCAAATTGTAATTTAGCACAGCATCCCCGATGATGTTTTCTCTAGCATCCCAGTTGTGAATCGCTTTCAAATTGTAATTTAGCACAGCAACCCCTGCAATAAGGGGTTGTTTTGATGCTATTTAAGGCTCTATTTTTGACTTCAGAATTATAAAACTATCTCAATTTTTCGACCTTCCACTCAAAAAAGTTCTAATTGTTGATGTGTTTCTGGTAATGCTTCTTTTTGTTGGGATAAATAAACTTCCATCATTCCGAATTGCTTATCGGTAAGGTGCAAAATACAGACGTGGCCTTTGGGTGGCAAGTTTTTCTTCGTTCGTTTAATGTGTACTTGTGCGTTTTCCATGCTCGGACAGTGCCGCATAAAGATACTCCATTGAAAACGCGTAAAACCATCCTCTTCCAGCTGCTTCACAAATTTTCGATAATTGCGTGTATCGGTTTTGGTTTGTGTTGGAAGGTCAAAAAAAACAATTACCCACATGATGCGATATTGATTAAAACGACTGCTCAAATTTCCCATACCGGAAGTTTCAGTTTCTTCCGCTCTTTCAAATAGCATGCCGCTAATGAAGCAGTAGTTTGCTGAACGGCCAACATCAATGGTTTTCTTTTTTGATTAATAATAACATCTAAAGTAGGGATAGTCAATAAAATACTTTTAATGTCCCAAGTAAGTTCTACTTCGCCTTCCTCATCTTCTAAAATTTTAAGCACTAATTGGTCTACATAAGGACGGTAAGGCTCCATGATATCATCCGCTAAACAATAGGCATTGTATTTATTGTGATGATGGATACCCAGTGAAGGATGCAAGCCCGACCCTACTAATGAGCGAGCTACAACAGCTCGCAAAATGGCATACCCATAATTTAAGAGAGAATTGGGAGCTGCTTCAAACCGTCCTCTTGTAAAACCTTCTATATAATCCACAAATACGGTTTTCCAATAATGAGCTGCGGCTCTTCCCTCATAATTATCGGGATCTCCGTTTTTTACTTGACTCGCCCAGTAGTTCATGTTCTCAATAGAAGCACCAGTTAGTTTTAGAACAGCTGCTTGATTGTATATTTTTTGCTGTATCACTGTTTTCCATATTCGGTCTTTGAGTGCAGCGCTTGCTTCAATTTGCGCTGCTAATTGAGCTTGTTGGGTATGGTGCCCATCTAAATTCAACATCAATCCCTGTGGTAGATGTCGTTCATTGCAAGTAATCAGCGCTACATTGTAGTCTAATAATTTACTGATTAATGGTTGGGTAATCGTAATCTGAGGATGGTCTAAAAAAACGATTCCTAAATCTTCTATTGGTACAGTCTTAGCTTCTTCCACCTTGGGATAATTGACCACCAGTTGTTGCTTATTCATGGATAAATAGGCCGGGTTACCAAAATATACCGTTCGTTTAATCATACTTTAACATTTTTATCTCCAACTTTTAGCAATTCGGCTTAGCAAAAGGAGACCTAACAGGTTTTGGAAGCCTGCTAGGTCTATATCAAATTTAATTCATCAGGTGTATATCCATTTTATATCTTGCGGAATCACTCCCCTACTTTTACAATTTCACCTAAATGACTAATCTTCAACTTCTGTAATCTATTAAGTAACTTATTAGATCTAATATTAATCCATGTTATCTCTTTAATATTTCTGGTTATTGTTGACTCTAAGTGATGTCTAAAGTGAATGTCAAATTCTCCACTTGACTTCTTACTCATCTTCTGAACTCTAAAAAGTCTTTTACTAATAACGTCTCTATTTTTTTCATCAAAAAAGTCAAGCTCATTCTCTTCCTGCGGGTTATTAGAATGTTTTAGATCAAAGACAAACAAATCGTTAATCTGCATAGAGAATTGAAACTTACCTAAATCAGTATCATCTTCTTTAAGAATAATTGGATATGGCTTCCCTGTCTCTGAAACATTTAACAACCCTATTTGAACAGCTTCACTAAACGAAATAACCTTATCTGAGTACTTTCCATTTTCATCTTTATAAATTAACGCGTGGTGGTTTCCGCCAGTTTTTGCTACTCCATCTCTCACATTAATAGTCTTACTTTCATCATAAACAGAAAAGTGTTTGATAACTATTCCCTTTTTTTGATTGAAGTAAATCGGATTTTCTTCTATATTCTTAAATGCTGCCTTAATTCCGCCATATTCATCTACTCTTTTATTTAAAATCTTCTTTACTTCTTCATCTATCACTTTATCTAATTGAGCTTTGGTAACATTATCAGAAATTGCAACACGCTTTGAATTAGTATTCTCAAATATTTGAACCTCAGACAAAGGCTTACCCTTAAAAACTAATGGACTTTTCTTTAGATTTTTAGAATCAAATGCCTTTGTAGTATCGTCACTATATTTTTTTAAATGTTGTTTTAAAAATACCTTAATATCGGGATCAATTATATCTTCTAAATTGTAAAACTTTTTATTTAGAATAACTTTCTTTTTTGAGATACGTCTGCGTTTACCCATAATAGTATCCTCATGCAAACTGGCTCTAGGAACCCAAGTTACTTGAGGTTCTGCATTTTTAATTTTATTTACATTCTTTGTTAAAACTTTTGAATTACTCTTTTTAAATGAAATAAAAATTTCGTCTAAATGCTTCTTCACTTTTGGTCTTAAATTCTCAATTGGCTCTTTGAACTCGTATGCTCCTTGAGCAAAAAATTCTTTTAAATCATACTTATTTTCATTAATTCTTTCCATTTCAGCTATTTCATCCATACTAAGCGTTTCCCTGGAGTACTGAAATATCTTATTGAGATTATTGAGTTTAAAAATTATTTTTTGATCTGTTAAAGCACAAATTAATGCATCAACCGCATGATGTCGATGATCATCACGTTTAGTCCAATCTTTAATTTTTTCAATTGTTTTAACGTTTCCTTTTGAATCCTTTATTTCTTTTGTTTCGATCATACCAAGCTCTCTATATAAAGGCTTCCCTAATTCTTCTAAAACATTTTTTAATCCCCACTCACTTCTCAATAAATCTGTTATTTGCCCGGTAGTAGTATAGGTATTTTCACAAACAGTTCTCAATAACTTGACTGTTTCTTTAGCTATATACTGAGAATCCTTTTTCATCCTTTCAACGAAGTCAGTAGGAATCGCTTCTCCAGAACACATTAACTTTTCGAACTTTGCTTTACTGATTTGTCCCTTGCCGTCATTAAATAGTTTGTTTACCTTTTCAGTATAGGATTTTAATGCCTGCTCTCCTTTAGATTCCATAAAATCGTATGCAGTCATCTGGTTTTTACTTGCATTACACTTTTTATGAGCAAGGATAAAATTGTTCATTGCGTTACTAAAAGATCTTGATTTAGGTAATATATGTTCTATCTCTGCATTACCACTCAAAAAATCTGTTTTCGTTATAGGATTGTCACAATACAGGCAACTACAATTCGTTTCCTTCCAAAGATTATAGCGTTTTACATCTCTTCCATTCACAATCTTTAGTCCGTATTCTTCGTAAAGCCGTTGTCGAACTTTATCGTTATCCTTCTTGTTTGAAGAATTTAGTCTCGAAATTCTACTTCGAGCTTTCGCACTATTTCTAAGCTCCCTAGCCAATTCCACCCTAACCTCATCAATTCGGCCATACTTTTCAATAATTAAATTAACTGCATTGACCACTTGGTTTAATACTTGCTCAACAACTGGGTTTCTAAGTGAGTTAGGAGAAATAGCATCTAACTTCTCCTTAAGCTCAATTTTTGTTTTATAACCACTATGATCATAACCTACCTCATCACATGCTGAACTATAATTTAATCCATTTTGCATATGAGGTAGTAACTTTCTTATGGCTCTAGTTGATAGCTTACCGTAATCAGATTTGTAGTGAACATTATCAGCTATAAATAAAGCTTGTTCTTCTGTAAATGGAAATCTTCGAGTTAAAGTTCTTACGATTTCTTCAACTGTTGATAACGAATAGGTAATGTGCCATAATTCAAAAAGTCCTCCTTTCTCATCACTAATAGTTGGGTCAAACTTTAGATAGTTATCAATTTTTTGAACTCCGGCTCCTATTAGAGCTTTTCTTATTCTATTGGCAGTTCTACTACCTTCTAATTCTTCAAAATTAAAATAAACTTTATCATTACTCTTACACCCTAAAATAGACTTAATGGTTTTTAATGGTAGATTTCCTTGCTTTGTTAGGTTTATTCCATTTATTAAATTATTTATTAACTCATCCTTTTGCTCCTTAGTTGGGTAAAACTGTTCTCCTTTATCATTTTTCCAACTTAAATCATTTACTCTTTGATATGCTCTAAACATCTCAAAAAATGGAGAACTTTTGGCAACTCCCTTATGGTGCTTTTCAAATTCACAATCAGAAACTAGCGCCTTTTGACTTTTTAAAGGTCTTTGGTAAAATATTGTGTTATTTCGAATTTCATCATATAATGTACCTTTTATTTCATCAATTTGAGAATTCCCTGTTAATACATTAGGATAGTACTCATTCTGTTTATCCCATATTCTATCAAACTCTTCTAAGTAACTATTTCTCAAATAAGTTCTTTCTCGAAGTAATACATTTTGAATATTAATAGATGAAGCTAACTCTTCATATAACGCCTGTCCAATAGTCTTCTCACCTAAATCATTTTCGAGGGCCTCTATTTTCTGTTTGTATTCGGTAAGGTTTTCTTCTGAAGAATTTGCTTTTCTATTACTCAGAAATCCCCGTCTTTGGTTTAATAAAATTAATATTCTACCCAACTCTTCTAATGAAACCTTTTCACTAACAGCTCGTGCTCTTAATTCATATAAAGAAAGTGCATCTAATTGAAAAAGGCTTTCTTTAGGAAACATATTCTCTTTTTTAAGGGTCCTATAAAGTCTATCTCTTCGTATTTTAAACCGTTGATTACTTCTTCGAATTCCTCTTTTAGTCGTTCTAGCTAGATTTTTACTAGCAGTATTGCCCGAATAAAACTTTCCATGAAAATCTGGGTCTTCAGGTACTATCCTAACTGCCATCTTCTCAATTGACTTTTTTCCATCTTCATTTTCAACAACTAGTGCTAATCCAACTGAAGAAACACCTATATCCAGTCCTAAAATTTTCTTTTTTGTCATTTGTATAATTTTTTTGTTATTTTTACTTCACAATTTGAAAGCGATTCACAATAAGGATTATTCCGTTGTGAAAACATTTAAGGCGGGGCAACTCGCCTTTTTTTTATTGCGCTAAATCGTGTGTCATTTCGTTCATTTTATTCAGTGGCCTAGCCAATCTTATGTCAAGCTGTAGTTTTCTACTATTCAGTTATTAAGAAAATCAATAATACTATATAATTTTGATAAACACAAGGTTAGCAAACAATAAAATTCGAAGAAAAAATCCTCCGATTTACAGCGCTTATTTTTCCTGAAGCTAGTATTCCGCTAGCATCTCCTCTCCCCTTTCAAAATCTTTTTAATCAATGCCATACATTGAGTTAATTTTCTATCTTTGGTCGCTTTACCACTTTTAGGATAAACCTTTGAAAAAATTCTTCTTCCTTTTTGTTTCTATCATTCAGCTACATGGATGGGCTCAAGAAAAAAGCGACGCTGATCTACTTCCTTTTTTAGATATAGAGTCCCTTTTAGACAGTAAGAACACTTCCAACATGAGTGTTACTGAAATTATTGAACATACCGAAAAAAGCATCAAAGCCAATCATACCATCTCCATTCCAGCACAGGGTACGGAGCTAGAAAAGGTAATCTTCACCATAAGAAGACTCCAACACAATGACAGCCAACTGGTGGCAATCAAATTCGTAAAGACTTTATTGGATTTTGAATGTTACAGAAGCGAAGCAGAAAAATTATATTTAAAATATCTTTTAGCTTCAAGCCTAAAAAGCATAGGAGCACCGCTAGTTGCTAACAAATATGTAAATGAGGTATTTCCCAAGCTACTTTCTTTTATTGATAGCGAATTAATAAAAGGGCACCTCATCGGCTACTACGCAGGATTCATGATTAAACAAGATAGCCTTGAACGAGCGAGCGAACTATATACCGACAACCTATTGCGATATGAAAAGTTGGGTAATCATGAAAGAATCTATCAAGCTCGTAATAATCTAGGATATGTCTCCTACTTGCAGAAAAACTACCCTAAGGCCAAGCAATTGTATAAAAACAATCAGGTTTCGAGTTTTAAGGACGAGAACATCACACTTTATGCATTTGCTTTTGGAAACTACGGAACTATTCTGCGAGACGAGCACTTATATGATTCTGCCATTTACTATTTTAATAAAGAAGTCAGCATACTTAACGAACACCATATTCAAACAGGATTAGTCAATATTTTCTTGAGTATTGCAGAAGCGTTTGAACTAAAAAACGAATTGGATTCTGCCAAAAAGTATTACAACCGAGGGATAGAGAAGGCGAAAGAGATGGGGAAAACTGCCGCTGTAGTGGATGGACTGGAAGGATTGCTTAGAATTTATACAACCAAGTCCAATGATGACAATCTAAAGCATACGATAGAGCAATACCACCTTTTTAATGATAGCCTTCGAAATGAAGTCAGTATGAATGCTGTTCAAGATGAAATACAAGTTAGCCGATTTCTAGAAATTCTAGCTGAAACAGAACGATCTCGGAAGAAAAACCAAAAATTAGAATCTCAAAACAGGGAATTACTGTTATCCATCTCATTGCTCGTTCTTTTATTGGCACTACTTATCGTAATTATTACCTTAAGAAACAGGAACCGAAAAAAGATAGAAGCTAAAAACTTATTGTTAGAGAGTAATAACAAAGAGCTTGAGCAATCTTACCTCCTAATATCTGAAACCAACTCTAAAAATGAGTTATTATTAAAAGAATTGCATCATCGAGTAAAAAACAACCTTCAAATAGTCAGCAGTTTATTCAGCTTACAACTCAATGCTAAAAACTTAGATTCAAATGCCGAAGAAGTTTTTCAAGATGCACAAAACAGGATACATTCCATTTCATTGGTGCATAAAAAATTGTATCAATCCAACAACTTTGAACGACTAGATTTTAAAGAATACCTACACGCCATTGGAGAAGATATCATTAGCAGTCATATTAAAAAAGTATCCATAGAGTTGAATGTAGAATGTCCTCCCATACCTGTCGATACTGCAATTCCTTTAGGTTTAATTTTTAATGAATTATTTACCAATTCGCTAAAACACGCCACAGGAACCAACAACTTGGTGGTTTCTATAGCATACATTTCTGAAAATAACCACGGCACTTTTATCTACAAAGACAATGGAATAGGCATTCAAAACATTGAAATGATGAAGGAGAAAGAAGAATCTATCGGAGTTACCCTCATTCATTTATTGGCAGAGCAAATTGATGTAACTGTAGAATATCAAGAATCAACCACCAAAAACAACGGTTTTTGGATTAGCCTAACTGGCAATTTCACCGATTGAGATCAACTGACCTAAAGCCAACAATGGGCAGGTAACCGGAAGAATTAGCCCAACCTCTTTTTCCTCATTCTCTGGTTTAAGAACTCCACCATTAAACTAAATACAAGCGAGAAGTAGATGTATCCCTTGGGCACGTGAACGTGGAATCCATCTAGTATAAGTAAGGTCCCGATCATTATTAAAAAGGACAAAGCCAACATTTGAACCGTGGGCTGCTCGTTAATAAACTTCGCAATTTTACTTGCAAACGCTAGCATTACTCCAAGCGATAAAACTACAGCCGCAATCATCACAGGCAAATGATCAGATAACCCTACAGCAGTTAGGATGGAATCAAAAGAGAAAACCATATCCAAGATGATAATTTGTAGAATTGCCGCTTTTACGGTCATTTTCTTTCCCTCCTTCACTCCCAACTCCGCTTCATCACCATTCACTTTGTGGTGTATCTCTGTGGTACTTTTAGTCAGCAAGAAAACCCCTCCGGCAATGAGTATTAAGTCTCTTACACTAATATCTAGGTCGAAAATAGTGAACAATGGATTGGTCAAATGAACAATGTAGGAGATTCCCATCAATAAAAAGATTCGAATCACAATTGCCAGAATCAAACCGATATTTCTAGCTCTTCCCTGTTCTGCTTGGGGTAACTTATCGGCAACAATAGAGATAAATATAATGTTGTCTATTCCTAAAACGATTTCTAAGAATGTCAGCGTCAATAAACTAATCCAAATCTCAGGTTGCAAAAATATCTCCATGGCTTTATACTGTTTAGTCTCAAAATTATAAAAGAGAAGCGATTATTTGTCACCATTCATCAGATTTCTTTTTCCATTCATCATTCTGGAGCACCACTTAAATTATTATTTTAAAAAAATATGGTACTATGCGTTGCATAATACCTTCTAAAAGATATATCTTTGCTAAACATTTAAAAAAATAAAACGATGAAATATTTTAGCCTTACAATCATTGCAGCCTTTATGAGTCTTATCGTTACAGCAGGTAATGGTGGGAAATCGGATAAAATTTATACGCAATTGAAAAGCGATCACGATTGCTTTAGCATGAGTCTTTCAAAGAAAATGATTGATGCTTTTGACATCGATTTAGATTTGAATGGAAAGCAAAAGTGGGTAACCGGTGATTTTTTAGAAGGTCGATTTTTAGTCATTAGCGATATAAAAAAAGCGAGTGAAATCAAAAAGTCTTTTCTAAAAGAAGGTTATGAAGAAATTGACCTAGAAAATGAAGTGGACAAGTTTGAAACTTCCAACGAGGAAACTTATCTAGTCATAACTAAAGTAGGTAAAGTGGTGAAAGAAGCTCATTTTATCGTCTCTACGGATGACAGTACAGTTTTGCTCTCCATTTATGGAAATATGAACGTAAAAAAACAACAATAACAGACCGAAGGAGCTATTATGAAAATTGAAAACACACAAGCTCAAATGCGGAAAGGAGTTTTAGAATATTGTATTCTATCCATCCTTTCATCAGGAGAGGCCTACCCTTCAGAGATAATTAATCAACTGAAGGAAGGAAAACTAATTGTGGTAGAAGGAACATTATATCCGCTACTCACCAGATTAAAGAATGCTGAACTTTTGTCCTATCGATGGGAAGAGTCAAAATCGGGACCACCGAGAAAATATTATCAACTTACAGACAAAGGAAGTAACTTTTTGAAGGACTTAGACGTCACATGGCAGGACCTGATGAAAGCAGTAGAATTAACCAGAAAAAAGAACGCATAACCCGACCAAAATAAACCGAAAAAAATGAACAAAACAGTAACCGCCAACATCAGTGGAATTGTATTCAACATCGAGGTTGATGCATACGATAAACTCAACAACTATTTAGCCACAATAAAGAAATATTTGGGCAATACCGACAGCCGCGATGAAGTAATGGCTGATATAGAATCACGTGTAGCAGAACTATTTAAAGAACGATTTAACAACGAACGATCAGTAGTTACACTAAGCGATGTAGACTATGTTATTTCGGTAATGGGAGAACCAGAACAATATTTTGATGGTACAGAAGAAGAAAGCGACTGGACAAGCGATAAAAGCAACTCAAGCTCTACGAAGCAAAAATCTAAACGCATTTTTAGAGACGAGGACGATAAAATAATAGGAGGTGTATGTTCAGGAATAGGCCACTATTTCGGAATCGATCGCATCTGGATTAGAATCCTTTTCTTATTTGCCTTTTTTGTTTGGGGAGTTGGTTTTATCCCTTATATCATTCTATGGATTGTCATTCCCAAAGCAAAAACAACTGCTGAAAAACTAGAGATGAAGGGAGAAGCAGTCAATGTAGACAATATCAAAAAAACGGTTGAAGATAAATTTAACGACTTAAAAGACTCTTTTAATGGTGAGGGTGCCAAAGATGCGGCCAATTCTTTGAGCGGAGCACTCTCTAAACTGTTCACTTTTATTGGCATGGTGATCTTATTCATATTGAAGTTTGCCATGAAATTCATTGGATTGATCTTCATCATAATTGGACTAGCCGTTTTAATTGCGTTAACAGCCACCCTTTTTAATTCCGACATTGTGACCGTCGTAAGTAATAACGAAGTTTTTACGATACCTTCACACGACATTCTCCAGGCACTACTTGGCACTGGAACAAATGCAACTCTTGCACTAATTGCATTGATACTATTCATTGGAATACCAATGATTGGACTAATCTATAGCGGGATTAAAATGATTTTCAAATTGAAAACCCAAAACTCGGTGATTGGAATATCAATGGGAGTTCTTTGGATAGTCGGTATTCTTCTAGGTATCTATATTACTATTAATTCCTTGAAGGAGCTGAAATCCACTCAAAAAGCATTGTCAACAATAGAATGGACTAGTCCATCAAACACCGTTTACCTAAGTGATTTAACAGAACAAGACAATCAATTCAACGACTTTGACCTACCTGATGTAGAGGGAGATATATGGATAGAGGAAGGAAAGGTATTTTATGAAAACTTAGAAATTGATGTTTTACCTACAAGAGGCGACCAAATAAAAGTGATGGTGGAGAAAATTGCAAAAGGTGCGAATCGAAAGGATGCAAAAGATCGAGCAGAGAAAATAAACTTTGTTTATCACCTCAATGACTCTGTATTGAAGTTTAGTCCTTACATCAACTTCGAACTACAAGATAAATTTAGAGCACAAGAAGTAAAGGTTCACATTATGTTGCCTATCGGTTCAAAAATCGCTTTAGAGGAAGGTTCTGAAGAAATAATTTACGACATCAAAAATGTTGGAAACGAATACGACTTGGATATGATCGGTGAAACCTGGATCATGCTCAATGAAGGATTAACTTGCTTGGACTGCAAATTTATTGATGGAGTGAGTAGCGGACAACTGAAAAAGGATTCTATTCAACCTCAATTTCCATAAATACAATTGACATGAAAAAGAAAAGAATAACTCAAACAATTTCAATTCTATTTTGGTCCATAATCATAGTTTGTGCCATGGTGGCCAAAAACAGTTTAACCGCTCAAAATGCAACCACAATGGAATCAAAAGAACACTTAGAAAGCGCTAACCCACCTAAATACATCTTCTTCATTGATTTATTTACAGTTAGCGGATTTCATTAATCAATATCAAAAATAAAGGAAGTAAGGACTTCTATAACTCAGAAAAAATCCTTAATTTCCCATGTGCCTTTCAGCTGATTAAAAAAACTACAGTTAAACAATTTAGTCAACCTTATCTTATCAGAGGCACATTAAACAGGAGGGCATTCCCCTCCTGTTTTCTTTTCCATACCTCTACAATTACCCTAAAAAAAAGCGGTTTTTTTGGTAATTTCGCAAAGCAATTTTTTAAAGATACTACCTATGAGCAAAGAGGCGACATTAGATACCCCAGAGCAAAAGAAGATGACTCAAGAAGAATTCAAAAAAGATATCCTTGCCGATTATTCATTGGCTGTATTGAGTAGAGAAACATCTCTACTTGGTAGACGTGAAGTTCTTACAGGAAAAGCAAAGTTTGGAATTTTTGGTGACGGAAAAGAGGTACCTCAGATTGCCATGTCTAAGTTTTTCCAGAATGGAGATTTCCGATCTGGATATTATAGAGATCAAACTTTCATGATGGCTATCGATCAATTAACGATTCGATCTTTCTTTGCGCAATTGTATGCCAATCCTAGTGTTGAATTAGAACCTGCCTCAGGTGGACGTTCTATGAATGGTCACTTTGCAACACGGAGCTTAAATGAAGATGGTAGTTGGAAAAACCTTACTCAACAGAAAAATTCTTCAGCAGACATTTCTCCTACTGCAGGCCAAATGCCTCGTTTGTTGGGACTAGCTCAAGCCTCTAAAATATACAGAAATGTGCCAGAACTAGCTGGAGAGAATAATTTTTCCAATCAAGGAAATGAAATTGCTTTTGGAACGATTGGAGATGCATCCACCTCTGAAGGTCTTTTCTGGGAAGCCATCAATGCTGCTGGAGTATTACAAGTACCTATGGTGATGTCGGTTTGGGACGATGGACACGGAATTTCAGTTCCTAAAAAATACCAAACCACTAAGGAAAGCATTTCTGAGGTCTTAAAAGGTTTTCAACGTGACGGAAAAGGAAGTAATGGGTTCGAGATATTAAAAACCAAAGGTTGGGATTACCCACACCTTATTGCGACTTATGAAAAAGCAACAAAAATTGCTCGTGAAGAACATATTCCAGTATTAATTCACGTAGAAGAAGTTACTCAACCACAAGGACACTCTACATCAGGTTCTCATGAGCGTTACAAATCTAAAGAGCGTTTAGAATGGGAAAGTGAGTACGACTGTATTAATCAGTTTGGAAAATGGATTGTTTCTAAAGGAATTGCAACGGAAGAGAAATTAAATGAAATAAAAGAAATCGCTAAAAAGGAAGTGCGCGATCAGAAAAAGTTAGCATGGGAAGACTTTATTCAACCCATCAAAGCTGATCGAGATCAAGTAATCGGCCTTTTGTCCAATTTAGCCGCAGAAAGTCAAAAAGCTGAAGCCATTAATGGATTAATCGCAGAATTAAAAGCGAGCACAGAGCCCAATAGAAAAGAAATAATTAGCGCGGCCAAAAAAGCCCTTCGTCTAACCAAATCGGAGCAATTATCTTTTAGAGCCTCCATAATCAACTGGGTAAACGAATCAGCTAAAATTAACGCCG
Organism: Acidiluteibacter ferrifornacis; assembly: GCF_009909615.1. Classification (GTDB taxonomy): domain Bacteria; phylum Bacteroidota; class Bacteroidia; order Flavobacteriales_E; family Vicingaceae; genus Acidiluteibacter; species Acidiluteibacter ferrifornacis. Next base: position 43,292 of record NZ_WWNE01000011.1, read on the forward strand.
ACAGATATAGCTCACACCTTTATTCAGCGAGTAGCGAAAGTCCGATTCATCAGCGAGAAGTCAAACCAACCTATGATGAAAATGCAGAGATGGTGGATGGAAGAGTTGTATTAAGAGACAATTTCGAAGTCCTTTTTAACAAATATCCTAACACACTTATTTTTGGTGAAGATGCAGGGCGAATTGGTGATGTAAACCAAGGTCTAGAAGGCATGCAAGAAAAGTTTGGAGAACTAAGAGTTAGCGATACAGGAATTAGAGAAGCCACTATCGTTGGGCAAGGAATTGGAATGGCGATGAGAGGACTGCGCCCAATTGCTGAAGTTCAATATTTAGATTACTTGTTGTATGCTTTGCAGATAATGAGTGATGATTTAGCAACTCTTCAATACAGAACGAAAGGCGGACAAAAAGCACCATTAATCGTTCGTACTCGTGGTCATCGTTTAGAAGGAATTTGGCACTCAGGTTCTCCAATGGGAACGATTATTAATAGTTTAAAAGGAATTCACATCTGTGTGCCAAGAAACTTAACCACAGCTGCAGGTTTATACAATACTTTATTAAAAGGCGATGACCCAGCATTGATTATTGAGCCATTAAATGCCTACAGAAGTAAAGAGCAAATGCCGACTAACTTAGGAGAATTCCAAGTTGAGCTAGGTGTTCCAGAAATCGTCTCAGAAGGTAGCGATGTTACTTTAGTGACCTATGGATCAACCTGCAATTTAGCAGAAGAAGCCGTAAAACAATTAGCTGAAGAGGGTATCTCCGTAGAATTGATTGATGTTAGAACATTGATGCCTTTTGATAAAAATGGGATGATTGGTGAATCCATAAAAAAAACAAACCGAGTAGTATTCCTTGATGAGGATGTAGATGGAGGAGCTTCAGCTTACATGATGCAGCAAGTTCTTGAAGGACAAAAAGCCTACTTTAACTTGGACTCGGAACCAATTACACTAGCTGCTAAGAATCATAGACCTGCTTATGGAACAGACGGAGATTATTTCTCTAAACCAAGTATAGAAGACATCTTTGATGCAATTTACGACTTAATGCACGAAGCAAAACCGCAACAATTTCCTAAAATCTATTAATTAGATCAATGGTTTTATACAATCCAAAAGATTGGTGGCGATTAATTTTTGCTTTTCATAAAAGCGATACTTTTAGGAGAACATTTCCTGGTATTGTTGGAGTAGCAATATATACTGGTCTCATCAACTATCTGGAAAAAGAGGTACTACAAGTAGAATTTGCCAACACCCTAAATATTCATTCTTTAGTAGGATTTGTGCTTTCGCTACTTTTAGTTTTCCGAACCAATTCAGCCTATGAAAGATGGTGGGAAGGTCGAAAAATATGGGGAAGTTTTGTGAATAATTCCAGAAACCTAGCATTAAAAATTGATGCGATTATTACTAATCAAAATGTTAAAACTATTTTCAGCATTTTGATTAGTAATTACATATTAGCATCAAAAGATCATTTGCAAAACAAAGCCAATTCTCAACTATTACGTACCTCAGAAAAATACCCCTCAGAATATTACGCCTCTTTTAAGCATCTACCCAATGTGGTTGCCAAAGCGATGTATAGAGAAGTTCAAGAGCTAAAAGAAAATGGTTCTTTAACTGATGAACAATTACTCTATTTAAATTTGGAATTAAAGTCGTTTACAGATAATATTGGTGCTTGTGAGCGAATTAAGAAAACTCCGATTCCCTTTTCATACAATATTTTCATCAAGAAGGTCATCTTTCTATATGTATTTACCATGCCAATTGGTTTTGTACAAACTTTTGATTATTGGGCAATGCCGATAGTGGCTTTGATTTTCTATATTTTTAGTAGTATAGAATTAATTGCTGAAGAAATTGAAGACCCTTTTGGAGATGACGCCAACGACTTACCTATAAATGATATTTATCAAACTATCAAAGCCAACGTCACTGAAATTTTAGAATAAACTTCTTCTTATTTATTCTTTCGCTTCCCCTTCTTCTTTTTGTACTTTCCAAACTTTTCTACTTTATCACGAATTCCGTAATTATAGTCCTTGGAATTCTTTTCTTTCTTTTTATGAAATGCACCTTTATTCGGATCATCACTAATTTTTGACTCTTCTTCTATTTCAATTCGCTCAGCATCACCTTCAACAATAGTTCCTAAAGGCAAATCTTCTATTGGCATTACAATATCTGCCGCTTGTTCTATCTTTCTTAAAGTACTCACTTCATTTTGAGTTGCAAAAAATAGTGCTTTAGCATCCTCTGGAGTATTTTCTTGTTTTACCACTCGATTGATAATACTGTCTTTATCATCCTTCAAATCAAAATGAACGATAAATGGCACTCCACTTAAATCAAGTGTCTGCTCTAAATCTTCAGTTGCGACAATTAAAACCCTATAATATTCAACCTCCATAAAGTCTTCTACCGAAGAAACGCTCCGTTGATCAAAAAATGGTGCATTAAGTAAAACAATTTGCCCATCGTTTCTTTTGTCCAAGCTTTTGTATATCTTACTTCCGTTCAATTTATTATTGACAAAAACTATCATCTTGGGATACGTTGGAGCATCACCAACCAGCACATTAAGGAGGTTTAATTTGGTTTTAAAATTTCTTACCTCATATAATATAGGATCTATAATATTCAAATCCACTTCTTTTTGAGCCTTTACTTCTATATATGATGGAAAATTCATGAAATCTTCTATCATATTTTCTACCTTGGGATGAATTACTTCGGTGAAAACAAGGTGTTGACATTTAGCAGGCATGTTTTCTCCCAATTGCTTGGTAGCAGTATGCGTTCCCAATCGTGTAATATGATCAGCTCCATCAACTACAAACATCTGAAGTTGGGTCACATTAATTCCTGTTTTATAGTAAAAAGGCTGAACTCGCTCTGGAGTTCCGATCACCACATCTACTCCTTCCGCCAACAAATCGCGTTGAAAATCAAAGTTGCTACCTTTTCGGATAATCTCTACTCTTAAATCAGTATTTACGCCCAATTGTCCGAACAATTCTTGCATTTCTTCCACCTTTTCTTGAGTCGGAACCAGTATTAACGCCCTTGGCGCAACATCTTTAGCATAAATTAAACGAGCTATTACACCCATTACTACCGCTGTGGTCTTTCCGGTTCCTTCAGGACCAATCGCAACAACATCATGACCTCCAACTATTCGATTGATGGTATTCTCCTGAATCTCCGTTGGATGGTGAACTCCAATTGCATTCAAGGCGAGTTTTAACTGTTTGTTGATTTTTAATGAATCTAAAGACACGGCGGTACTGAATTATAATTTAAGCAGCAAAATTAAGCAATTCAAACGCCATTCTTATTATATATTAATCCATCAATGTATTGAATCCTCACTTTAAAGAAAAACAAGTTACCATTGATGACAAAAAAAGAGGAGCGATAAATAAATTTAACGCTCCTCTACATACTTAAAACTATAAAATTAAACTTATTACTTTGGCAATACTACTGTATCGACAACGTGGATCACTCCATTACTTTGATAAACATCTGCAATAGTTACTGTAGAAGTATTTCCATTTTCATCAATAATTATCACACTATCCCCCTTCAACTTAGCAATTAACTTCCCACCTTGAACAGTTGTTAAAGTGGCCTCTCCTTTTCCATCTTTTATCATTTTCATCAATGATTTAGAATCTACTTTCCCTGCTACTACATGATAAGTTAAAATTGCAGTCAATTTTGCTTTGTTTTCTGGCTTCACTAAAGTTTCTACAGTTCCTGCAGGTAACTTATCAAACGCCGTATTTGTTGGAGCAAAAACAGTAAATGGCCCATCTGACTGAAGAGTCTCTACCAAACCTGCCGCCTTAACCGCAGCTATTAAAGTAGTATGATCTTTTGAATTTACAGCATTGACAACAATATTCTTTGTTGGGTACATTTCAGCCCCTCCTACCATTTTGGATTTCTGAGCCATTGAGCTTCCACCAATTAATAATAATACGATTACTGCTGTTACTTTTAAAATTTTTCTCGTTTTCATAATTGTTTGTATTAAATAAAATATGTTTGTTTTTGATTTATACAACAACTACGAGGGAAGTACCATATTCGGATTTATTGATACATACAATTAATGTTAAAGAGCAGCTTGTTCCGTCTTTAACTTCTTCTCCATGTAAAAAGTACCAAATGGAATTAATGAGAGAGTAAAATAGAGAATTACTCTTTCAATGGACCACTTCAATAGATAGGCTGTAATTGCCAACTGGAAAACATAAGCAACGAACAAAACTCCGTGTGCCCAACCAACATACTTTACCATTTCTGGAATTCCTGCCATATACTTTAAGGGCATGGCTATAAACAACAACAATAAGAATGAAATTCCTTCTGCAATTCCAATTTTACGAAAACGATTTAGCTGTTTTGACTGATCCATTTTTTATTTGCGAAGTTAATTATGCTCAATGATTATATTCTAAAAACTAAAAAAATCTTAAAAAGTGCAGCTTAACTAAGAATTTCTACCATTCATCTATTATTTGTATGGAATTATGGAAAAATCATCTTATATTTGAATCGTCAATGAGTTTAAGAGTAGCTCATTTGATTTAAGTAGTAGGTTTAGTTTTTAGAGCAGCGAGGGGTCGCTGCTCTTTTTTTATGCCCATTCCATTATTATTTCCTTTTCTACCTTCTTCAATATAAAAGCAATTAACTTTGATCTCTAATTGCTAACTGAAATGATTTTACTCTATTTTTTGTTAGTCATATTAGTAAAAACCCAATAACGAATTAAAGCCAATTTTTAGATTGATACTTTTCGACCAACAAACAGCAGAAGATTTAAATTTCAAAGACATCACCGATCGGTTAGTACATTTTTGTTACGGTGATACAGCTAAAGAAAAATTTGATTCTTTAAGACCTTTAAGAAACTTAAAAGCCGCAGAACATCAGTTATCCCTCGCAACTGAACTTTTGATCATTCGTGAAAATGGCGTCAGATTTCCTCGTTTAGAATTCAAAGAGTTGCTCTATGAATTAAAGCTACTAGGCATACAAAGCACCATATTAGAGTTAGAGAACATTATTAAAATATTAGATGCTAGTCGACTAGTAAATGAATTACTGCAATTTAGCTTTAAGAATAAAAATGAATACCCCCTACTTTCCAATTTAATACAACAAGCAGAATATACTACAGAAATTGTAGAATCCATAGAGCAAATTCTAGATAATAAGCTTAGAGTTAAGGATAATGCCACCCCAGAATTGTATCAAATAAGGATGAGCATATTTGCAACTAGAAAACAAATTACCAAGAATTTTGATATCGCTCTTAAACGAATGAAATCAAAAGGCTATTTGGCAGAAACCAATGAAAGCCTCATTAATGATCGACGAGTACTATCCATTGTTTCCTCCTACAAAAGACAAGTGAAAGGTAAGATTCTCGGCTCTTCAAACACTGGATTTCTAACGTATATAGAACCAGAAGAAACTGAAAGTTTAAATTTTGAATTGGAACAACTTCTGGACGATGAACGTAAAGAGATTAAAAAAATATTTAGAGAACTAACCAAGCAGATTAAAGGGCATCTTCCTTTACTAAATGACTATCAAACTGTTTTAACAGAATTAGATTTTATCCAAGCAAAAGTAAAGCACGCACAATTAATCAATGGGGTTATGCCACAATTAGTGGATGAAAGTTACATTGACCTCATTGAAGCCTACCATCCATTATTATGGCTTAAAAATCAAGAACTAAAAAAACCAACTCTTCCTCAGAGTATAAAAATGGATAAGTTCAGCAGAATGTTGGTCATTTCAGGACCAAATGCTGGAGGAAAATCCATTACATTAAAAACCGTTGGACTACTGCAGTTGATGATGCAATGTGGACTATTAATTCCGGTTGACCCTAAAAGCAAACTGGGATGGTTTCATCATATACTTTCAGACATTGGAGACAATCAAAGCATAGAAAATGAGTTAAGTACCTATAGTTATCGACTAAAGCGAATGAATTATTTTTTAGGTATCGCCAACAAAAGAACACTTTTACTTTTAGATGAATTCGGTACAGGATCAGATCCAGACTTAGGCGGCGCATTGGCAGAAGTATTCTTTGAAAAATTATACAGCAAAAAAAGTTTTGGGGTAATTACTACCCATTATGGAAACATCAAATTGAAAGCCGCTCAATTAGCAAATACCTTAAATGCCAATATGCTCTTTGACGTCAAAACTTTACAACCGATGTTTAAGCTTTCTGTAGGACAACCTGGATCGTCATTTACTTTTGAAGTTGCTGAAATCAATGGTATTGATAAAGAAATTATAGAATTAGCAAAAGAGAAAGTAGACGTAAAAAAAGTAGAAATGGATCACCTAATTGCTGAACTTCAAAAAGAGAAGGCAGAATTTGAGCAAATCAACGCTCAAACTCGTTTGGCAAAAATAATAGCCGAAGATGAACGAAAAGCTTATGAAATTAAACAAAAACAATACGAAGAAAGACTAGAGAAGCAGCAAGAGACAATTGAGAAGAACAATAAATTTCTTACTAGTGGAAAGAAAATGATGCAGTTTATTGATGCATTTGAGAATAAAAAAGGCAACAAAGCAGTCCTAGCTGAAATAAAAAAATACCTAGCGATCGAGAAAAGCAAAAAAGAGGAAATTGAAAAGGCAATTAAGCTCAAAGAAGCTGTTCAAGCTAAAGCCAAGCGAAAAAAAACAGTTAGAAAGAAAGTTACCAAACCAATATTAGTGGGATCCACTGTAAAACTAATTGATGGCAAACAAGGAGGTAAAGTTTTAGAAATCAACGGAAATGAAGCCGTAGTAGCATTTGGAAACTTTAAAACCAAAACTAACCTTAACAAACTGATTTTAATTAGTTAATGGTGTTTTTGTCATTTATCGTGTGAAATGACAGCTCAACTTGCTATGCATGCATAATATCGAAAACCCATAGAATATCCTCCTTCAGGGAATTAACTTTATCCAAGATTTAAAAACTCAAAAGATGAAGCGATTAATTTTCATTCTAATTACTACTCTCTCTTTCAGTATTAACGCCCAAATAATTAGTCAATTTGACTGGAATTCAGGATTACCGACCACTGCAACAGTTGGTCCAAATGCGACATCAGTCAGCAGTTCTGCTTATATATCCACTGGTGGTAAAGGAGGAACAAATGGGCTAAACGCAGGTACACCTAAGATGGATATCAATTTAATAATCCCCGGCTCTCCAACTTTTGACGTTCAGGGAATTGACTTATCAATAGATTATCAACGCGATGAATCTCAATTAGATCTTGTAAAAAGAGGTGCTAGTTTACTAATAAGAGTGTCTGGAGGAAATGTATCAGTTAGTTATAGAGTAAAAGATGGAGTAGGCAGTTATACAACTGTTAGTTCAGGAAACATCTATTCCATACCCAATGACGATACCTATAGAACGTATCGCTTTTATTACCTACCCAGCACAGGCGTTGGTCGGTTTTTAGTAGATAATGTAGAAATGTGGTCCAATGATGGTATAGACAACAGGGATTTATATTGGACCCCATCAGATGACGTGGTGATTGGCGCGCTTGCAGATGGTAGCGGCTCAAACAGGGCCTTTTTTGACAACTTTATAGTAGGTTCAATTTCTACTACGCCTTTACCCATTACACTTAATTTTTTTAAAGTCCAGAAACAAGTTGAACATGCAATGATTGAATGGCAAACGGCCTCAGAAATCAATAATGACTATTTTACAATAGAAAAATCTATTGATGCAAAAAGTTGGTCAGTTCTTTCTAGAATTGATGGAGCCGGAAATAGCACTCAGATTATAGATTACTCTACAATCGACCAATTAGAAAAAGCAGAAACAATCTACTACAGACTAAAACAAACTGATTTTAACGGAGATTTTAGTTATTCAGAAATTCAATCCGTTGAAGGCACCAATTTCAAAAATAAAGTGAATATTTACCCCAACCCAACTAGTGAAATTGTAAATATAACCTACGAGGAATTAATCAATAGCGTCGAAATCTATAATCTGAAAGGTGAGCTACACCTCAACCAATTAATCAATTCAAATACAGTTCGCTTAAACATTGGCAACTACCCTAGAGGCACCTACTTTTTAAAAATTATAGGAACAACAAACACTTCCATCGAAAAGGTAATTTTTAATTGAATCTTACATTCGGTTAGCTTTCCAATTTGACTTGGTAGAACCACCATTTTCTGCAACCTGTATTGAAGCTTTTTTATCTGATTCGAAAAGTTTAACTGCCATTAAACTAGCAATTTCTTCCTCAATTTCAGCATCAACCTCTAATTTATCTGGCGTAAAATAATGTTTCACAAAATTGGTGTCGAAATTCCCACTAATGAAAGCTTCATGCTTTAAAGCAAACTTACAAAATGCCAAAGTAGTCTCTACTCCACTAATTTCATAATCCTCAATTGCTCGTAACATTCTTAATCGAGCTTCTTCCCTGTCCTTACCAAAAGTAATTAGCTTCGAAATCATCGGATCATAATAGATCGGAATTTCCATCCCTTCCTCAAATCCATCATCCACTCTTACTCCTAAACCTTGTGGCCTTCTATAAGTACTCAGTGTACCAATATCTGGCAAGAAGTTATTCATAGGGTCCTCGGCATAAACTCGAACTTCAAAGGAATGGCCATTCATCGGAATATCATCCTGCTTATAAGCTAGCTTCTCTCCTCTTGCTATATTAATTTGCTCACGAACCAAATCAAGACCAGTTATTTGTTCCGTAACTGGATGCTCCACTTGTAATCGTGTATTCATTTCTAAAAAATAAAAATTCTTATTCTCATCTAGTAAAAACTCGACAGTACCCGCTCCAACATAATCACAAGATCGAGCAACATTAACCGCAGCTTCCCCCATAGCTTTTCTAATTTCAGGAGTTAATACACAAGAAGGAGCTTCTTCGATAACTTTTTGGTGTCTTCGCTGTATGGAGCATTCACGCTCTTGAAGATACAGTATATTATCATGCTGATCTGCTAAAATTTGTATTTCAATGTGTCGAGGAGATCCAACATATCTTTCAATAAAAACGGCGCCATCACCAAAAGATGAAATTGCTTCGGACACTGCACGATCCATTTGTTCTTCAAAATCCTCTACTCGCTCCACAATACGCATTCCTTTTCCACCTCCTCCTGCAGAAGCTTTAACAAGAATGGGAAATCCAACTTCTATTGCTCTTTGTTTGGCCTCGCTAATATCTGTAATGGCCTCATCGGTGCCGGGAACTAAAGGAATATTATACTCCTTAACGGCAGCTTTGGCAGCTAACTTACTCCCCATAACACGCATTGCTTCGGGGGATGGTCCAATAAAAGTGATTCCAGCATCAGTAACTTTCTGAGTGAACTCAGCATTCTCCGACAAGAAACCATATCCCGGATGAATACCATCTACATTTAATTCTTGCGCAACCTCAATAATTTTATCACCCAAAAGATAAGATTCTGAAGATGGAGGTGGACCTAATAAAACGGCTTCATCAGCATACTTTACAAATGGTGCTTTTCTGTCGGCTTCAGAATAAACTGCTACCGTTGCAATTCCCATTTCTTTACATGTCCGCATAATTCTTAATGCTATCTCTCCCCTATTGGCAATTAAAATCTTCTTCATCAAAAAATATATTTCTGCTAAATTATGAATTAATGCCTTTTCAAAAAATTACAATGAATATCTTTCAACAATATTACCTTTGCATCAATGCAATTATTTTATTCTACTTCTGTCCACTCTGAAATTATCACGCTAGACGAGAACGATTCGAAACATGCAATTCGAGTCTTGCGTTTAAACGAAAACGATAAAATCGATGTCATTGATGGTATTGGCACACTATATCATTGTGCAATTTTGGATGCTCACCCTAAAAGGTGCACACTTCGTGTTTTGGAATCAAAGAAAGATGAAAACCCTTATGGAATGCTCCATATCGCTGTTGCTCCCACTAAAAACAACAACAGATATGAGTGGTTTTTAGAAAAAGCAACTGAAATAGGAATAGGTAGTATTACTCCAATCGTGACAGAAAATTCTGAGCGAAGAGTTATTAAACATGATCGAATGGAGAAAATACTAATTGCGGCAATGAAGCAATCCCTAAAATTATACCTTCCAGAGCTTAAAGAAGTTCAACCTTTTAAATCAGCTATCAATCAGTTTCCTGAATCCAATCGATTAATCGCACATTGTGCTTTTGATCTGGATAAAAATAAATTAATAGAATCTATAGATACTACCCTACCCACCTATTTAATGATTGGTCCGGAGGGAGACTTTAGTGCAAAAGAAATAGAAATTGCTAAAATGAATGGGTTCAAACCAGTATCTTTAGGAAAATCAAGATTAAGAACAGAAACCGCTGCAGTAGTAGCATGTGCACAATTAAATATGAGATATGAGTAAAATCACCTCCCTAATTCTTACTTTCTTTATTACCATTATTTCCCTCACTGCTCAAAATGTTCAATTAGGCTTGCTGAAATATAATGGTGGTGGTGATTGGTATGCCAATCTTGAAACTTCTCTTCCGAATTTAATTGCTTTTTGTAACAAAACCCTCCACACTGATATTAACCCTAAACAAGAGATAGTAGAAGTTGGAAGTAGTGAATTATTCAATTACCCATTCATACACATGACCGGTCATGGGAATGTAGTATTTTCTTCGCAAGAAGCTGAAAATTTGCGCCAATACCTTTTAGCTGGAGGCTTTTTACACATTGATGACAACTATGGAATGGATCAATTCATTCGTAATGAATTAAAAAAAGTTTTACCGGAATATGAGTTAGTTGAAATTCCTTTTTCACATCCGATCTACCATCAACAGTATAAATTTCCAAATGGGTTACCTAAAATCCATGAACATGAAGACAACCCTCCTCAAGGTTTTGGAATTGTTCATGAAGGTCGATTAATCGTGTTCTATACCTATGAATGTGATCTTGGAGATGGTTGGGAGGATCAAGAAGTGCACCAAGATAGTGATGAAAAAAGATTGGCTGCTTTACAGATGGGAGCGAATATCATCTCCTATGTATTTATGGAAATGAAAGTAGATTAATGAATGAAACTAACTAAAGAGATTAGCGAGTTTATTGAAAATCAAAAAAATGAGAACATTCAATCCCTTGCATTAAAATTAGGTAAACGACCCGACTTGCCTCGACAATTCATTCTACAACAGATACAAGGAATACAATTAGCATCTAAAAAGTTACCCTCTTGGAACAAGCCCAATTTACTTTTTCCTTTAAAAGTATCGATGGAGCAGTGTTCCTCTGAGAAAACTTCAGTTTACAAAAGCACCATTCATCAATATGATAATTTCATTGACTTAACAGGAGGATTTGGAGTAGACACCAAACACCTAGCTGATCATTCAAAAAAGGGAATTTATGTCGAATCATTTCCTGCGCTTTTTGAAATAGCCAAGCACAATCTTGAAATTTTTCATCCCAGTAAACTTGACTATTATAATGACTCCGCTGAATCCTTTCTATCCAAAAAATCAGAACAATTTGATTTAATTTATATAGATCCTGATAGAAGAACGGAAAAAAGCGCTAAAGGAGTTTTTTTAGATGATTGTACGCCCAATGTGCTTGAATTAAAAGACAAATTGCTTGAACTAGGGAAAATTATTCTAATTAAAACATCGCCATTAATAGATATAAAAAATACGCTCTATCAGTTGGAAAATGTTTCTAGAGTTGATATTGTTTCTGTCCAAAATGAATGTAAAGAAGTTTTATTCACCCTTGAGAAGAATTTTAGTGGAGAAGCTAAAATTGTAACCGTAAATTTCACAAAAAGTCAAGATGAACTTTTTTCGTTTTGTTTTTCTGAAGAGGAAGGCTCTATTTGCAGCTATGCCCCTCCAAGGAAATATATTTTTGAGGCCAACACAAGTATCCTAAAAGCAGGAGGATTTAAAATCATTGGAAGTCGATTTAACCTAGAAAAAATAGCGCCAAGCTCTCACTTTTACACTTCTGAGGAGTTTAAAAGTGAATTCCCAGGTAAGGTATTTGAGTTAATCTCTACTACCACTAAAACCTCTCAACTTCCCAAAAAAGCCAATATTATAAGTAGAAATCATCCTTTGACACCTGAAAAAATAAAGACAAAAGGCAAAATAAAAGATGGAGGTTCACTTTTCATTTTAGCGACTAGTGATTATTCAGGTAAACCCTTTTATATAGTTGCCAATCGAATACAATAAAAAAAAAGCCTCCCGAATTCGGAAGGCTTCAGTGATTTATGCCATCTTAGGTTGTGGAGAACCTAATTCTTTTAACAATCTCATATGTGATTTGAATGCATCCCAAAACGAATCATATTCGTGATAAGGAACACCAAACTCTTTTGCCGTTTCCTGAACTATTTTTGAAATTTCAGGATAGTGAATGTGGCTAATATTTGGGAAAATATGATGTTCTACTTGATAATTTAAACCACCGATATACCAACTTAAAATTTTATTCTTTCTGGCGAAATTTGCAGTGGTCATTAATTGATGGACTGCCCAAGTGTTCTCGATAGTACCGGAGTCGTCTGGTAAAGGTTGCTCAGTATGCTCAACTAAGTGAGCCAATTGGAAGATAATTGCTAAAGTTAGCCCACATACAAAATGCATGATAGCAAATCCAACAAGAACTCCCCACCAAGGCACACTGTCAATTACCAACATCGGAATAACAAGCATATAAGCTGTATATATTACCTTACCTAAAGTCAACTTAAAAATTTCACTTTTTATGTCCATTTGTTTACCGTGGTGCAAACCTCTTTTGTGAAAGTCTGAAAGCTGCTTGATATCTTTAAAAGTATACCAAAACATGGTCATTAATCCGTACAATAAAAAGGCATAAATGTGCTGAAAACGATGCATTTTCTTATACTCTGCATGAGGGGACATTCTGATTAACCCATTTGCATCTATATCTTCATCTACCTCGAATACGTTAGTATAAGTATGGTGTAAAACATTATGCTGAATTTTCCAGTTGGATTTATGTCCTCCAACCAAAATAATAGAAGAACCCATCAGGCGATTTAACCAACCTTTACTAGAAAAAGTACCATGATTTCCATCGTGCATAATGGCCATGCCTATCCCTGCCATACCTATTCCCATGAAAGCAGATAAAGCAATCATCGCCCAAAGCGGCAGAAAATCCATTAATAATAGTGCGTAGGGAACAAAATAAAGTGCAAACACTCCCATCGATTTCCAAATCAATCGACTGCTTCCAAACTTAGACAACTGATTCTCTTTGAAATAGCCATCAACTCTTTTTCGTAGTGTCGAGAAGAATTTTGCTTGATCTTTATTAATATATTTTATTACTGGTTTCATTCATTAAATTTTAAAAAAGCTAAATTACGATTATATAGTTTATTTAAGATGATATTTATCAGTTACGGTAAATACTATTCTTGTTCTTTTCATTGTTTTTATTGAACAACGAAATGGCTAAACCAACCCTTAATGTATTCATTTTAAGTTTAAATTGCTGAGAAAAAGCTTGTAATTTCACCGGAGAAAGTGACCGTTCGTATTGAACAGAAAAAATTAAAAATTTGTAAGTATAACTGGCAGAAAGATTCAATCCAACTCCAAACCTTTTGTAATACCTGATAGTATTCGAATATTCTCTTTTAGTTCCATCTTTATAATTTACAGTGGAACTTATTGCTAAGTTGGTATTTAAGCTTGGTCCAATTAGAAAGTGATACTTCTGCATATACTCTACACCCAATAACAATGGAACCTCAGCTCTAAAAATTTGATCCGTGTAATTTTCATTACCAGATCTTTCGGGAAATGAGTTAGTGATCATTACATGATTGGCTAATTTCGCTTCCATCTGAGCCACAGGCCGAAAAGGATTCTTTCTAGATACTTGCTCTTTAGACGGACTGTAACGAATAAATAAACCTCCGGTTGCACCGTAGTTTAGTGGATATTTCAAATTCTTAGTATATGAGCTTCCTTCTTTAAAGGCATAGTTGGAACTTGTTAGTGTACCAGAAATACCATATACTATTGATTGAGCCGAACATGCTAGTGTTACTAGAACTCCGATTACTGTACAAAGAGCTTTTCTCAAATTATACTCGTTAATTAATTATGACTGTTAGACAAAGTAAAACACACTTTGGTTGTCTTAAAAAAAGAATAAAATTAATCTTTAAACAACAAAGGGTTAGGAAATTTAAAAGAATAATTGAACGTTTTCTTTAGTTTTTCATTGCTTATCATTTTATAAGTAGAACTATCTAATTCTGAATTATTTAAAAACTCGGGAGCGTCCACATTAAAAACTTTAGCCATTTCATTATAAAACTCTTCTTTAGTTGGATGCTTATCTGCTACTGCATTAAATACTTCGTTCTGCATATAGTCTAAAGCAAGGATTGAAATATTTACACAATCAACTAAATGAATTAAATTAATGGGTTGACGGCCATCTTCCTGACGTTTTTTTCCACTTAAATAATTTATAGGATTTCGACTCTTGCCAACTAACCCTGCAAATCGAATTATCACTGTAGAAAATTGAGTAGATTTCATAAATACTTTTTCAGCATCGATTAATCGTTGAGCTCTATCATCATTCGACAGCTGAGCTATCTCAGTTACCCAATTATTATTATTCTCATAAACAGAGGTAGAACTAATAAAAACAATATGTTTAATGGGTGAGGATTCGATAATAGGCATTAACTGCTTAAATCCTTTTGCATATGATTGTTGATTACTGCTCGCAGTCGAAGGAGGTAAGTTTATAAACAAAGTATCAACCTCCAGAAACTTTTCCCATTCCTGATCATGAACCTCGGCGGTTACATCAAGTATAAATGCATTGATCCGATACGACTCCAACTCTACTAGCTTACTACTAGTGGTTGTTGAGCCATTAACCTCTTTTCCTTCTTCCGACAATCGCTTTGCAACCTCAATTCCTAACCAACCACAGCCTAATATACCAACTCTATTCATATTTTAAATTTTTCTTTTAGGATTAGCTTATCACCTTTTCTAATATTTAATTTTTTAAATTTGAAACCAAACATTTCCCATGGCATTCGATTTTCACAAAGACAAGGAGCGATATTACAAAATGCAAACAGAAAATGCAGTTGAATATATGCTACCATTTATAGAACAAGAATTTCCGTTAACCAAAGGTATGAAAGTACTTGAGATTGGATGCGCAGAAGGTGGTGTTATAAAGGCATTTATTGATCGAGGCTGCATAGGGTATGGAGTTGAACTGTCTCCTGCTAGACTGGCCAAAGCTAAAGAAAACCTCGCCCAAGAAGAGTCCGAAGGTAGAGCATTTTTAATCAACAAAAACATATACGATATTGATTTTGAAGAAGAAATGCAAGGCCAATTTGACCTAATTGTTCTGAAAGATGTAATTGAACATATTTTTGATCAAAATAAACTCATGCATCAACTGAGAGATTTTTTAAAGCCAGGCGGATATATCTTTTTTGGATTCCCCCCATGGCAAATGCCCTTCGGTGGTCATCAACAAGTTGCAAAAAGTAAAATCCTATCTAAAGTTCCATACATCCATCTTTTTCCCGCTCCACTATATAAAGGTATACTAAAGGCTTTTAATGAACCTGAGAGAACTGTGACAGAATTGATGGAAATTAAAGAAACAGGAATCAGTATTGAACGTTTTGAAAGAATATGTCAACAAAATCATTATTCTATAAAACAAAGAACATACTATTTAATTAATCCTATTTATACTTATAAATTTAAAATGAGGGCTGTTAAACAACTTTCTCCTATTTCAGCTATTCCATGGGTCAGAAATTTTGTAACAACCTGTATGTATTACCTTGTCAAAAAAGAGGAACTCAACTGAGTTCCTCTTTTTGTTTAAAAGTTTATTCTCCATCCTACACTAGCCAAAAAACCATTGGAGTAAATGGGTTCAAATAATAACTTATCTGCAGTAGCACCGGTACCTACCCCACCAAGTTCTATGAAGTAGTTAAACTCTGGAGCAAAAAAGAACTCAAAGCCAAATAGCCCATAGCCCCCAATATTAAAATCAGAAGTACTAAATTTCGATGAAGGTAAAATTCCAATAACTCCTCCTTCACCATACAATGCTAAAAATTCGGCGACTTTGACTGGCTTAGGAGAGATCCCTAACATTATGTTTGAATAGACCGTCCAATCTGTCTTTGAGTTAATTATTTGCTCATAGAACATCGCATTTGCTCTTAATCTGATGACTAATTTTTCTTTAATAATTGGTGGCATTGCAATATTTACACCTAATCCAAAGTCAGACTGAAATTGATTGAGTTGAAAACCGAAACTTGCTTTATTTTCTGTTTCGGATTGAGCATACATCTGAATTCCTAAAAATAAGTTTATGAGAAATAATAATGTTACTTTTTTGTTCATGTTACTGTTTTTTTTGATTATCAATAATTGCTTTCAATATATAACCGACACCCATACCAATTATAGTTCCCACACCAGTAGAATGAAAAAACATTCCTAATCCGATACCAATGAACATACAACCAATGAAAATGATATTACCTGCAGTTTTCTTTTCTTTTAACTTTTCCATCTTTTATTTATTTAAATAGGTTTTTAAATTAGAGACGTATTTTTCAAATGCGCTTATTCCCTCCGTGGTAATTCTACAAGTTGTCAATGGCCTTTTCCCTTTAAAAGTCTTAACCACAGAGATATATTTTGCCTTTTCAAGCTTGTCTATTTGAACACTTAGGTTACCAGACGTAGCTCCGGTTTTTTCTTTAATAAATGTAAAATCCGCTTCTTCTAATCCAATCAATAAAGAAATTACAGCTAGTCTTAATTGAGAATGTAAGAGAGGATCTAATTCTTTAAACATTCTTTTGATATTTATTGTACAATAGATGACCAGGTATAATATAAGACACCAATATAGCTAACGCTATAATAATTAATTGATTTGAAAAACTTTGATAAGCAGAAACAACCGCTAATACAAAACACAATGCTCCACCTATTATTAAAGGTGTAAATTTTATAATTCTACCAGTTGCAAAAGTTCCAATCCCATATAATAAAACAAAAATTGGATATGTATTTAATATTCCAATTTGCGGCATTAAGAATAATACGACAACAATACCAATTATTACTGTCAACCATAGCTGTCCCATAACTCGATTAAGTATTGTCTGAGCTCTTCTACTTTTTTTATCTCTTAAGGTCACTACAACTGTGATAATTCCACCAATGCTCATTAATATAGGCCAACCTACCCAATGGTTAGAATACCCTACATAGTTTAATAAAATATAATTAACAACTGCGGCTAACATTACAAGCCATCCCCACAACAAGAAGTGAAATCCATTGTAAGAAAAATCTCTCTTAACTTCTAGTATCATGGATTCAATTAACTGAATACTTTCTACTGTTTTCATTTTATAAATTAGTTTATATTATAAACCAAATATACAATAAATTTTTATTTAACCTAAGAATTAACTATTAATACCCCATAGCTACCTCAAAGAAATCATTCAATGGCTTCATAATTAAAAAGCATTTTTCTAACTCTTCAATTACATCATTTGAAATCAATAGTTGAGATGGTAGGGCGGTATAAAAATAAAACTGCTTGTTATAAATCAAAGGCTCCTCCTCTGCTATTTCTTGTAATTCTTTTGGGAGTCTAACATTGACCTCACCTTTAATGGAACCAAAAGTGCTTACGAATTGCTTTTCAGAAATAATATTTTTAAATGCGTCCATATTATTTGCAATGTAATACCTGATGTCTTCTAGCTGCTCCTTATTTACCATAAAAACTCCTCCATAAACTAGAATTCCCTCAGGGCCAAATTCAAAATACATCCCCGGCATTGTTTTATCTTTCTTACCTCCGGGGGAAATTATTGCAGAAACAAAGGTTTTATAGGGTCGTTTATCCTTGGAAAATCGGATATCTCGGTTAATTCTAAAAATTAAGTTTTTAGGATCTAGTTCTAACAATGGCTTATGTCGAGTTAAGTGCAAAGCCAAATCTCCGACGAAAGCTTTAAAAGGCTCTTTCACAACTTTCTCGTACCGAGCGCGATTTTGGTCAAACCACTCCTTATGATTGTTTGGAGCTAATTCTTTAAAAAACTCAATGAAATCAGGTGTAAAATAGTTCATGGTTACAATAAAAAAAGTCTCATAGGAATGCCCTACGAGACTTTAAATTTATCTATTTTGAATAACTTAAGCCAATACTTCTTTAATTCGATCAGCTGCTTCCTGCAACAATATAGCAGAATGCACTTTCAATCCTGAATCATCAATAATTTTCTTCGCTTCTTCAGCATTTGTTCCTTGCAGCCTTACAATAATAGGCACTGGAATATCTCCAATATTCTTGTAAGCATCTACAATTCCTTGTGCCACTCTATCACACCTTACAATTCCTCCGAAAATGTTAACTAAAATAGCTTCAACATTTTGGTCTTTCAGGATAATTCTGAATGCTTTTTCAACCCTTTCTGCGTTTGCTGTACCACCTACATCAAGAAAATTTGCAGGATTTCCTCCACTAATTTTGATAATATCCATAGTAGCCATTGCTAAACCAGCTCCATTAACCATGCAACCAACATTTCCATCTAAATTAACAAAATTCAGACCTGCTTCACCTGCCTCTACTTCTGTAGGATCTTCTTCTCTTACGTCTCTCATTGCAGCAAGGTCTTTTTGTCTATATAATGCATTGGCATCAATAGAAACCTTTGAATCAACTGCAATGATTTTATCATCCGAAGTCTTCAACACAGGGTTAATTTCAAATAAAGAAGCATCAATTCCATCATATGCAGCATATAAGGCATACACGAATTTTACCATCTCTTTAAATGACTGACCAGACAATCCTAAATTGAAAGCAATTTTTCTCGCTTGAAATCCTTGTAAACCAACTGATGGATCAATTTCTTCATGAAAAATCAAATGCGGAGTTTTTTCAGCAACTTCTTCTATATCCATCCCTCCCTCTGTGGAATACATAATCATATTTCTTCCAGAAGCTCTATTTAGAAGAACGGACATGTAAAACTCTTCCGTTTTACTTTCTCCCGGGTAGTATACATCTTGAGCTACTAAAACTTGATGAACTTTTTTTCCTTCTTTTGAGGTTTGAGGAGTTACTAATTGCATCCCTAAAATTTGAGAAGATATTTCCTTAACCTCGTCAAGCGATTTAGCTAGTTTAACACCACCGCCTTTACCACGGCCACCAGCATGAATTTGAGCTTTAATCACCCACCAACTAGTTCCGGTTTGTTCAGTTAATCTTTTTGCTGCTTCAACTGCCTTTTCTGGAGTGTCGGCTACAATACCTTCTTGAATTGCTACTCCGTAGCTTTTCAAAGTCTCTTTCGCTTGATATTCGTGAATATTCATTAAGTCTATTTTTATTATCAACTAAAATATTGGAATCCCAAAAGTAGCACTTATTTAGTTTTTAGAAAATAAAAAATAGATTGAATTCTAAAGTGGCTGAAAATATTATTTAGTATTTTGGCTGACTATGAATAATTGCATTTTAGAAGCTCAAAATATTCGCAAATCATATGGCGAATTGGAAGTATTAAAAGGAGTCAACTTAACAATCGGCAAAGGAGAAATCGTCTCTATTGTAGGTGCTTCAGGAGCTGGTAAAACCACATTATTGCAAATACTAGGAACATTAGAGTCTCCCGATTCTGGTCAATTAATTATTAAGGGCATCAATACTACTAGTTTATCCGACAAGAATCTTTCTCGATTTAGAAATGAAAACATTGGATTTGTTTTTCAGTTTCACCAACTGTTACCTGAATTTACTGCAATTGAAAATATCTGTCTTCCTGCATACATCAAAGGTACCAGTAAAAAAGTGGCAGAAAAAAAGGCAATTGAACTTTTAAAACTCTTGAACTTAAATAATAGGGGCAGTCATAAGCCAGCACAGCTCTCAGGTGGAGAGCAACAACGAATCGCAGTGGCAAGAGCATTAATAAACGAACCTTCTATAATCTTTGCTGATGAGCCAAGTGGTAATTTGGATTCTAAATCTTCGAAAGAATTACATCAATTATTTTTCACATTAAGAAACGAGCTGGATTCCACCTTTGTAATTGTTACCCATAATGAAGAACTCGCCAGTATGACTGATCGAAAGTTAACAATTATTGATGGAGCTTTTTAACTAAACGAGATTTCTCAGATTCTAAAAACCCATTCTTATATTGCCTTAAGGTTATAGATATAATTTAAAAATACTAAATCACAAGTATAAATCGGTTTTTAAGTGATTTCTTTTAATTTTATAATAAGATTAGAATCGCATTATATTTTTCAACATTTTTTTAAATAACTGATTACGAATATATTTTTTGTTACCTTTATGTGTTGTAAAATAAATTACGAACAAACAATTAACTATTAATTAATATTTTATGAAGAAAAGATTACTCTCAGTAGGTCTTCTACTTCTAAGTTTTGCGGGTTATTCCCAAATATTCTTAGATGAAGATTTCGAGACCTTTACGGTTGGAGCCGCTGGTCCGACTTTCGCAAATGGGTGGACTAATTCAGGGACAACCACCCCTAGATGGGAAGTTGAAGATGCCACAGGAGCCAATGAAAACTCATTAGCTACCGGCCCATTTTTTGACGCCACCTCCCCAACGGTTGCAGGTGGAAAATATTTGTATTTAGAGACTTCAGGTGGAGCATTAAATGATCAAAACACTTTAAGTTCGCCTCCTGTATCTATCCCAATGAGCGCTACAGGAGTTAAACTCGATTTTGCTTACCACATGTTTGGAGCTAGTATGGGTGAACTTTATGTAGTCATTGACACTAATAACGTCAGTGACACAGTAGTTACCTTGATAGGGCAACAACAAACTTCTGGTGCAGATCCATTCATAACCTCCTCTACCATTCTTACTGGTTATGCAGGAAAAACTTTAACCGTAAAGTTTATTGGTAAGAGAGGTACTAGTTATACCGGAGATATTTCAATTGATGAAGTTAAATTGTTTCAACCCGTTCCGAACGAGATGGGAATTACAGAAATCACAACACCTACATCAAGCTGTGGATTAACAGCTTCAGAGGTAGTTACAATTGAAGTGCAAAACTTTGGAACTAGTAATATCACTAGTTTTGATGCAAGCTTTTCAATAAATGGAGGAACTCCTGTAACGGAAACTGTAACTACAACGATTACTCCTAATAGTATATATAGTTATACATTTACTGCAACCGCTAACCTATCAGCTTTTGGGCCATATGAAGTTAAATCATACGTTACTTTGCTAAATGACCCAACTTCTTCAAATGATACTTTAGTCAAAAACATCACCAATATCCCAATTTTAAATGGATTCCCTTATTTAGAAACTTTTGAATCAGGTCCTGGAGGATGGATTTCAGGAGGTACCAATTCTTCTTGGGCATTAGGTACTCCAGCTGGAACAGTGATAAACTCAGCAGCAGGAGGAACAAACTCATGGGTGACTAACCTAACTGGAACGTACAATGCGACTGAAGCAAGTTATGTTGTTTCACCTTGTTTTGACTTTACTTCACTTGTTGCACCTGTCTTCTCTGCAGATGTATGGTGGAACTCTGAATTTAGTTGGGATGGTGCCATCCTACAGACTTCAATTGATGGTGGTACAACTTGGCAAAAAGTTGGTGCAAACGGTGATCCAAACAACTGGTATACTGATAATACCATTTCAGGCTTAACTCCGCTTGCTCCTTCTCAGGAAGGTTGGACAGGAAGAAATAGTACTTCAAACGGCAGCGGTGGCTGGGTTAAGGTTAAAGCCCCTTTAACAGGTCTTGGATCTGTGAGTGGTGTAATTTTAAGAATCGCCTTTGGTTCGGATGGCTCAGTAATGGATGAAGGGTTTGCATTTGATAACATTCAAATATACGACACTCCAGCTCAAGATGCAGAATTGCTATCTATTACGTCTCCAATAAACGGATGTGGGCTAACTTCAACTGAACAAGCCGAAGTTCAAATTGTAAATGCTGGCTCAGCTAGTATTTCTAATTTCCCAGTTTCAATTACTGTAAATGGAGGAACTCCTTTAACAGAAACTGTAACTGCAACTATTCTGCCTTTAGATACTTTATTTTATACTTTCACTGGTACAGTTAATTTAAGTACGACAGGAAATTATTCTATCAAAGCCTATACAGGTTTAACAGGAGATGGACTATCTTCAAATGATACTGCCACAAAGGTTGTGACACACATTCCAATTATATCAACCTTTCCTTATAGCACCAGCTTTGAAAATAGCAATGAGGGTTGGCTATCTAGCGGAATCAATAACTCTTGGTCATTAGGAGTTCCAGCAGGATCTATTATTGACACTGCATCTAATGGTACTAAGGCATGGGTGACAAATTTAAACGGCGTTTATAATAACAATGAACAAAGTTTTGTAGTTTCCCCATGTTTAGACTTTACCAATTTAACTTCTCCTCTAATTTCATTGGATATTCAATACGAATTAGACAATTCCAATGATGGTGTAGTTCTTCAATCTTCAATTGATGGAGGAGCGACTTGGCAGAAAGTAGGAGCATTCGGATCTCCAAACAATTGGTATACAGACAATACAATTGTAGGTTTGTCTTCTATAGAGACCTCACAAGAAGGTTGGACAGGAAGCGGAACGTCTGGCTCAAATGGATGGAAATCAGCAAGAGCTGCTTTAAGTGGTTTAGGTGGAGAACCTTCTGTAATATTAAGAATTGCTTTAGGTACTAACGGGTTCACAACTTTTGAGGGTTTTGCTTTTGATAATGTTACGATTCAAGAAGCACCAAGTACAGATGCAGGAGTAGTTGACATCATAGACCCCGCGTCTGGTTGTGGTTTATCTTCAGCTGAAGTGGTTACGGTTAGAATCGTTAACGATGGTGCAACTAATATTTCAAATTTCCCAGTATCAGTAGTTTTAAACAATGGAACTCCTTTAACTGAAACTGTTACCGCTACAATGTTGCCAAACGATACCTTAACTTATACATTTACTGGAACTCTTAATATGTCAGCATTAGGAACATACTCAGTAGTTTCATATACAAGTTTACCTTTAGATGGTTTTAATGTCAATGATACGGCTTCGAAGACAGTTGTTAACATCCCAGTTATTTCTGGATTTCCATACACTGAAAGCTTTGAAACAAGTGCAGGTGGATGGACAGTAGATGGTGGTACTTCAAGTTTCGCATTAGGTGCTCCAATAGGTTCACTTATTAACTCAGCATCAAATGGTACTCAAGCATGGGTAACCAACCTTTCTGGTAATTACTTAGCAGACGAAGCTGGTTATGTAAAATCACCTTGTTTAGACTTTTCTACATTGATTGCACCAATTATTTCTATGGATGTGTGGTGGAATTCTGAGTTCTCATGGGATGGAGCAGTATTGCAGTCTTCTATCGATGGAGGAACTACTTGGCAAAAAGTAGGTTCGTTTGGTGACCCTAATAACTGGTATAATGATAATTCTATTAATGGATTAAATACAGGGTCACCTATTTTGGAGCCTTCAGGTGAAGGTTGGACAGGTAGAAACTCCTCTTCTAATGGTAGTAATGGATGGGTAAATGCTACTCACCAACTAACAGGTCTTGGGGGGCAGCCAGGGGTAATCTTTAGAGTTGCCTTTGGATCTGATGGCTCAGTTATGGACGAAGGTTTTGCTTTTGATAATGTTCAGATTTATGAGTCTCCAGCTGTTGATATTAAAGCAATGGAGGTATCTAGACCACTTGTAGGTTGTGGATTGTCTGCAACTGAGACTATTGCAGCTCGTTATGAAAACTTAGGTACGGATACTTTAACGAACTTCCCTGTAGCGTATAGTGTAAACGGAGTGGCAATAACACCTGAAACATTCACTGATACATTGTTCCCAGGAGATAAGAAGTCGTATGAGTTTACAACAACTGCTAATCTTTCGAGCACTATTCAATACACTATTGAAGTGTGGTCAGCTGCAGCAGGTGATGCGATTACATCAAATGATACTGCTTCAGTTACTTTTACGAATATAGCGGCATCTACAAACCCATATCCACAAACATTTGATGTGTTAACAGATGGAGCAACAGATTTTTCACCAATCAATTGGACTCCAATAAATGCAGGAGCTTTTGATTGGAGAGCAGAAAC
>NZ_WWNE01000012.1:0-338696 GCF_009909615.1 Acidiluteibacter ferrifornacis
CATAGAGGGCAGGATTTCAGATTCATTTTATAATAGTCGTCGGTTCATTCCGATAGCTATCGGAACCGCCTCACGCTACACTTTAAAAGGTCAAGATTGGATTCTAGACCTTTTTTTATGGTCTGAAATGGACATTTGTTTATAGGATTCTTATTTGTCAGAACTACAAAATCATCGTTTAGACTAAAAAGATACAGTCAACATCTAGGCTTTGTTGTATCTAAAAAAATGGGTGATTTCTCTCATTTTATCAATAAGTTAAATGCACTACATTTAATTCCAATTTAAATGAAACTTAAAAACTAAACCCCAATGAATCTATCAACAATCAAATCCCCCGGAGTATACATCGATGAAGAAAATGCATTTTCAAATACTGTTATACCTGTTCAAACTGCAGTGCCAGCGTTTATTGGATATACGCCAAGGGCAGATTACGAAGGAAAATCCTATTTCAACGTTGCGCAAAAGATAACCTCTTTCTCAGATTTTCAAGCCATCTATTGTCTGCCCAATCCGTCTGCACCTTCTGCTCCTGCAAAGCAGTATAATCCGCAATACTACATAGTAAAACAAGTTAGCCAGCCTCAAAATGGTGATTGTATATCGATAAATGATAGTAATTATTCCATAGTTCCTGATCCAAATACGATTTATTATTTATACAATAGCATTCGCTTATTTTATGAAAATGGAGGAGGAGATGCTTACATTGTTTCGGTTGGGAAATATGGTTCACCATCAGGAAGTCCTATTAATACTGGCGAACAAATTGTAAATCCAAATGTAAAGTTGAATGAGTTAACAAATGGCTTAGCAGTTTTGAAATGTGAATTGGAACCAACCATGTACATTTGTCCTGAGGCCACTTTACTATCTGTTGACAATAATGCTACTTTGATGCAAGAAATGCTGATACAGAATACTGAAATGCAAACTTCCATTAGCATTTTTGATATTATTGGAGCTAGGAATCCGGATCCTATTAAGTACATGAATGATATTGAAACTTTTCGGACAGCAACTGGGTCAAAGGGGTTATGTTATGGAACTGCTTATTATCCTTTCGTGGGCACCACAATTATGCAGGATACTGATTTGGATTACACCAATCTATTTGGCGGAGATATTCAACAGTTAGCGACTTTAATTAATCCTGAAGGTAACTCAAATTCCACTTTAACTGCTATTATTGATGCAATAAAGGAGGGCAATATATCTTCTCAACAAGCCAATAATGCATTGAAAAATTCAAGTAAGACATATGCAACAATTATGAAGCATGTTTTGGCTGACGCGAATGTTTTGCCTGCGAGTGGTGGGATAGCTGGCGTAATTACTACAATTGATAATCAAGAGGGTGTTTGGTATTCCCCTGCAAATACTTCAATCGTAGGAGTTTGTAGTTTACCTATAAATTTGTCAGAATCTCAACAAGCAGATTTAAATGTGGATGTTGTTTCCGGTAAATCTATCAATGCTATTCGGAGTTTCCCCGGCATAGGGATTTTGATATGGGGAGCTAGAACTTTGGATGGAAATAGCCAAGATTGGAGATACATTGCTGTTAGAAGAACGATTACATTTATAGAACAGTCTAGTAAATTTGCTTGTAGTTCCTATGTCTTCCAACCCAACGATAAGAATACCTGGGAATCTATAAAAACAGTGTTGGGTAATTTTTTAAATAATTTATGGAAGCAGGGTGGTTTGCAAGGTGCAACTGCATCAGATGCTTTCTCTGTTCAATGTGGGTTAGGAACTACAATGACTTCAGAAGATATATTAAATGGTATTTTGAGAGTAGTTATAAACGTTGCTATTGTTCATCCTGCTGAGTATATCACAATAGAGTTTCAAGTACAAATGGCTGAATCTTAATTTAAATAGATATTAATGGTAAAAGACGGAAGTAAACAAGAATCAGCTTGGCCAATGCCACAATTTCGTTTTAAAGTGGATTTAGCTACAGAGTTAGAAGGTGTAGGATTTCAGGAAGTTTATGGATTGGATGTGGAGAATCAAATAATTGACTACGACAAAGCTGATAGTCATAATTTTTCAACTGAAAAGATACCTGGAATTGTTAAATATGGCACTATCATATTAAAAAGAGGAGTTTTTGTAAACAACTATGCGTTTTGGATGTGGAAGAAGGAGGTTACAATGAATAAGGTCAAACGCAGAACTATATTGATAAATTTACTAGATGAGAGTGGGGAAACGACTATGCAATGGCAGTTGGACCAAGCTTGGCCAATAAAGATAACTTGTACTGATTTGAAATCAGATGGGGATGAAGTTGCAGTAGATACGTTAGAGATTGCTCATAATGGTTTAACACTAACTAAAAGTTAATATTCTTATGTGATAATTCAATGAGAAGTAAATGAATGTCGGTCAAATTGAATAACTAACTGAGCAGACAAATTATTTAGAAGTGATGTTGCTTTATAATAATGGTTGCTGGTTGCAGAAGAGAGGTGTATAGGTTAATTTTATTCGCTACA
This sequence comes from Acidiluteibacter ferrifornacis, assembly GCF_009909615.1. Lineage (GTDB taxonomy): Bacteria > Bacteroidota > Bacteroidia > Flavobacteriales_E > Vicingaceae > Acidiluteibacter > Acidiluteibacter ferrifornacis. Next base: position 2,511 of record NZ_WWNE01000012.1, read on the forward strand.
CTCGAATATGCTCTGCTTTTATTTTTTGATCAAAAAATACTTCAGCTTTTTCCTCGAAACTTTTAGCATCATCTGTAGTGTAGAATCTCATGGAACCATTTTTACTGCATTGATTTTCTACCTCCGGATGACGATCGAGATAATCGACTAAACTTCTGGCTACGATTTCTCCTTGCGCAATTACTTGAATTGTAGGAGGGACAAACTTTTCAATAACAGGTATTAAAAGAGGGTAATGGGTACAAGCCAAAACAATGGTGTCAATTTCATCGGATTGTTCCAATAGTTTTTGGAGGTCTTTTTCTACCACATAATGCGCGCTTTGACCATCGATTTCATTACTTTCTACCAATGGAACCCATAGTGGACAAGCATGCTGAAATACCTCAATATTCGGATGAAACTTATTGATTTCAATTTTATAAGATTCTGATAGTACTGTTCCTTGAGTGGCTAAAATCCCAACTTTATTACTTCGAGTATATTGATTTATGGTTTCAGTTGTTGGCCGTATTACCCCGAGAACTTTTTTTCCTTCAGGCAAGTCATTTTGTTGAATAGAACGCAATGCCTTGGCAGAAGCTGTGTTGCAGGCAAGAATTACTAAGTTGCAACCCATTTCGAACAACTTAAAAACACATTCTTTAGTATATTCATAAACTGTTTCAAAAGACCTAATCCCGTATGGAATTCGAGCATTATCTCCCAGATAAATGTAATCGTACTGCGGCAAGCTATGATGTATTTCTTTAAATACAGTTAATCCTCCGTAGCCCGAATCAAAAATTCCTATTGGGGCATTACTTTTCATACCAAATTGAATAATTAGTTTTACTCATGAACACGAATTTAAGGTTATCCTTCATTTTTAGCTTGTTTTTTGTTAAGATTTTTGAGAGTTAGAAGTAGGTATGCATTCCTGAATGTTGAGGAATCATAGAACATATTTATCAAAAATTTCTTGTAATGCTTTCTCTGGGTCTGTATGAATTCCAGGGTGAGTTTTTGAACTTTGAATAATGGTACTCCGATTAGCCGTGAGCCACCTGAAGCGGTCGGATAATTCCAGTTGACCAATTTTTCCACTGGAGGGACTACCTTCACAAACCTGTTTCCATGCATTGAGATAATCCTGAAATTGGTGTAACTCAACTTCTGAATTGAAAACCTTCAGTTTGGCGTCATCTATTTTCACCTTTATGCCCAGATACTTCTTTCTTTTTGAGAAAAGAATAACACCTACATTGAAAAACTCTTCGCGCTCCACCTTAGGTACGATTCGAATAAGTGCATATTCATAAGTATATTTATCTTGCATCAGAAGCCTCCTTAACTAATTGATCCATTTTTGAAAGTCTGGTTGTCAAAAACTCAACGTAAGCAGCTCTCATTTCCTTTGGGCTCATTTTCTCAGACTCTACACTCAACCAGTCTTCAGGAATATTAGAGATGATATCATCCAATTTTTCTTTTGTAAGCAGCTGATTAATCAATTCAGCTGCTTCAGCTAATTTTCCTGCTTTTTTTAATAAAACATGGTCTTTAATTAATGGAAAAGTTCTTGTCAAGTGATTTTTCCAAGTATCCCAGTTGTGGTGAAAATAGAAACTAGCTCCATTATCAATAATCCATAATTCATTATTCCAGTGGAGTAGATTCGTATTCTTATCTGTTCGATCGATGTTACTGATTATACTATCCAATAGCACTACTTTGGAGGCAGTCAATTCATCTACAGGAGTTACAATAGGATCAAATGTGATAGCTGAGGATAAAAAGTGAAGTCCAAGGTTTAGGCCAACACTAAACTTTAATAGATCTTGAATTTCTTCATCTGGTTCTGTCTTACTAAAAGTATCATCTAAATTCATAAAAACCAATTCAGGTACATTTAATCCAATAGCTCGAGCCAATTCTCCGCCAATAAACTCTGCAATTAAAGCCATTTTGCCTTGCCCCGCCCCACGAAACTTAAGCACATATAAAAAACCGTCGTCTGCTTTTACGATTGCAGGCATAGAACCTCCTTCTCGCAATGGTTGAACATATTGAGTTACTTCAACCGTTCTGATGTCTATTTTATTCATCTTGCAAAATTGCCAATTTATTAGCTTAAGTGGTGAAGGCGAATTCAGTTTAATTTACTATACGATTAAAACCTTCATTTTGCCCATTGGCCTATTCTATAGGCTCAGCCCAATCGGAGTTTCTGACAAATACTGTATATTGAACATAAGGTTGACCCTCATCAGTCATTTCAAATAGATCAGTTACAGGAAGTATCTGAATTGTTTTGTTTAATCTAATTGTATTAATATAAGGACTGTTAGGAGCATCCATCTTAATTAAAGATTTGTGATGCTGAGGAGTCATTCGCTTAAAATCTTTGACCCCTATGATATACATAAAGAGCATGTTGTCAGCAGAGATAGGTATTTTGGTGTATGCTCCTTTTTCTCACATAAATTCAGGTAACTGATTGCTTGGCATCACCATATAACCCTCATTCATCATAAAATTGATGGATAAACTTTTATTCTCTAACCCTAAGTTTGATTTTCTAATCTTCGAAGCCAATGGATGACTATTGTTAATACGATATTGAAAAACATGATAGAGCCCGAAAAATCCATAGAGTTTACTTTCTGACCATTTATTGTAACTAAAAAGAGAATGAAAGTTTTGAAACATTATTTCTTCGCGATTTTCCTTGTTGAGAATATAGTCAGCATTTTTCTTTAAATGAGAGAGTAGGAACAGGGTATCTGTTTTTTGGCTATAGATAGTGGTGAATCTCTTAATTGTTTCATTCAATGTTGAGCCGTCTTTTTCTACCTTATTTCCCAAATAATCAGAAGGGTAAAAGCTATTTAGATACTCCTTTACAAGATTTTCATCTTGGATTCGATCAATTCCTACAAATTTAAATTTTTCATTCTCAGGAAGCTGTTGAAAATACTGTTGTAGCTGAATGTATTTTTCAAAATAGTCCTTATTGTTTCTTCCTTGTATAACTGCCCAATTTTCAAGTATTCTTTGAAGCAGCTTTTCTTCACCAGAATATAGAAAATCGTTGAGTAATTGGGCTTGAACAAAATCTAGTTCAGCGATATAGTGATTGAAATTGTGGTTTTCATGTAAATATTTAAAGAAATCAACATCAAATACAGAGGGTTCGTGAAACCCATGAATTTCTCCCACCAATATCAAATGGTTATTGGCAATGTCCTGTTCCATTCTTTCAAAGGAAAATGACTTTTCTATAGGAATTGTTTCACTGTTTTTCGATAAAAAATTCACATATTTTCCTCCCGTTGCATACTCCCATAAATGAAACCCACCATAGGAAATAGCCACAAGCACAAATGCGACTAGAATGAATTTAAAAGAGATTTTTAAAAGTTTCTTAATCATGTTTTTATTTTAAACCTCTATTTTTAATCGCATCATCTATCGCTTTGGATTTTTTACTGTTTTTTACCATAAAATAGACGAAAATCAATGGAAATACAGTGGCAAACCCAAAACCATTTTTTACGGCACTATAGATGGCTACACCTATAAAAACGCCAATCAACAGTGCATTTCCAACTGCGTATTTTTTGAATTGTTTCTGTTTGGCTAGCAATTCCTCATCGGTATACGATTCTATTTCTTTGTTTGTCATTGCTTTAAAGTTGATGATTTAATAGTATATAAAATAATACTTGATTTTAATCGGTTGTGTTTAAATCTATGAATTGTAAAGTAGATAAAAATAGTATTAACCTCCAAATGAGCCTTTGAAAAAAGGAAATTTCAAAAAAGTGGGGTGCGATTTCCAAATTCAATAGTACATATAATATAAAGGGTTCAATTCCTTATATTTTATACTTTGATTTAAGTTGTTTCGCCAAATCGATAGCATAAGGAGTATTTTGATGGATGAGCTCTTCAACAATTTGCATAGCTTCAGCTTTAGAATATACGATTTCCAATTCTTGCTCTTGATCAAAATCATATCCCATGGATTGAAACAGTTGATCTGACCATTCATTTCGTACACAGTCTATTACTAAATGAACCCTATCCGTGGTTCCATTATTTTCTACGCTATGTGGTAGATTCACATTGGTGTACCATGCCTCACCTGCTTTCATTTGAATGGCTTTTTCGTTTAAAATAAAACAGACCTTTTCATTGGTAACAATTGGCACATGTATGCGAAAAACTCCATCTTCATAACCGCTATCATGATCGATGTGGGTATTGATTTGTGTTCCTGCAGCAAGGTTCATTAATCGAATGGTTTCTTTCTCGCATAAAAAGTAGCGATAACCTCTTGAAAATAGTTGCAGTTAGAAAGGGCAGGAGTGTCCTTGTACCTTTCTAAATTACCCGGAATTGCTGCTATATTGTTTAATTTCCCATCTATGGAACGCAGAGGTAATATGTAATTATCCCCATCGTAATTTTCAGGGATGTAATTTTTATGAAAGTTAAATGCCTTGCATTTATCAAAATCTGCTTGAAGTAATTTGGAATCAAACTGAAATGGCAGTAAAAAGGAAGCATTTTGTGGAGCGTAAATTTTCATCTTTTTTTTTGTAGTAAATTAAAGTTGGTAGGTCTAGATTTAAAAAATGATGAGTCAATAGGATTAATATGATTCATTTTCGAAGATAATAAAACTTATCATAGCCAGTGGATACAAATGCCTCACTAAATTCTCTATTGGTAAGAATGATAATCGTTTAAAACGAGGTATCAAAGATTATTTCAAGTTCTAAGCATATTGGATATTCATTTTTTTCCAAAAAATAGAGTTGTGTAACATAAGTAGCTTTCAAGTAGTAGTTTACGTTTTACTTTTGAAGTGTAAATTATAAGTAAAACAAATTGTTATGGAAGATATAAAAGATCAAGAAGTAGTAGTGAGTATGCCAAGAATTGGCGATAAAGCTCCAGAATTTAAAGCAATAACCACCCAAGGAGATATTAATTTTCCATCAGATTATTCAGGAAGTTGGACCATCCTTTTTAGCCATCCGGCTGATTTTACACCAGTTTGTACGTCAGAGTTTATGACGTTTGCTACAATGGAAGAAAAGTTTGAAAAAGCCAATTGTAAATTAGTTGGACTTTCCATTGATGGGTTATATAGCCATATTGCATGGTTAAGAACGATAAAAGAAAAGATAGAGTACAAAGGAATGAAAGATGTGGAAGTGAAGTTTCCATTGATAGAAGATATCACTATGGAAGTGGCTAAAAAGTACGGTATGATTCAACCCAATGAAGACAGCACAAAAGCTGTAAGGGCTGTATTTTTTATTGACCCTCAGGGGATTATTAGAGCCATTATTTACTATCCATTGAGTTTAGGTAGAAATTTTGATGAGCTATACCGAGTGATTATTGCTTTGCAAGCAGCAGATGAGTTTAATATAGCCACACCTGCCGATTGGGAGCCTGGAGATGATGTTATCATTGGACCGGCAGGATCTTGTGGTACAGCAAGCGATCGGATGAATGATGGTGAGCTCGACTGTAAAGATTGGTTCTTCTGCACAAAAAAGCTGGATAAACAAACGGTTTTAGACCGAATTATCAGAAAGTAACTCCTTTTTTATACTATTAAGCCGAACAGATTCTGTTCGGCTTAATTTTTTTGGATTAAGTCCATTGCTTCCTCCCAATAGACTTGTTCTGCTTTTGTATAATTCACAGCATCAAAAACTTTTGGCTCAATCTCAAGTAAATTTTGCCCGTAAGTCAAAGTTGAAATTAGAATTGACAAAACGAGTGTTACATGTTTCATTGTCTCTTTTCAAATGTCACGTCCTAAAATACGGCTACTGATTTAAGGATTAATTTAAGTTTAAATTGTGCACCATATCAGGTGTATTAAAATTTAAAGATAAGTGCATTCTTTTGTTGTTATAAATTTTGATAGCATTTTTCACTGCTCTTTTAGCATGTTCAAGGTTGGTAAAGCATTCATCAAGATAAAACTCTCCTTTTAAAATGCCGTTAACTCGTTCGGCAACAGCGTTTTCGTAGCAGTGATTTTCTTCGGTCATACTTATCAGCATGTTCTTTTGTTTTAGGGCTTTTACGTATAGATTACTACAATATTGAATACCTCTATCGGAGTGGTGTATTGTACCACTTTTAATCCGGGATTGCCTCTGGGCCTTTTGGAGGGCCCTGAGGCATCCCTTGAGTTCGAGGGAATCGCTAATGTCATAGCCAATGATTTTACGAGAATACAAGTCTGTAATTAAAGCTAAATAACAAAAGCCTTTCACTGTTCTGATGTAAGTTATATCAGAGACCCAAACTTGATTAGGTTTTATGATTTCTAAGTCTTTTATCAAGTTATTGTATTTGTAAAATCGATGGAAAGAGTCTGTAGTTTTATGATTAGGTTTTTTACGTCTAATCAACATTTTCCTCTCTCGTAATAAGTTAAATAAAGCGTCTCGTCCGAACTTAATACCTTTCTTGCTTAGAGGATCTTTGATGGTTTTAATTAACTTTCTTGTTCCAATTCTCGGTTGCACAGAACGCTCTTGTTTTACAAACTCAATAATTAAGCTATGCTGTGCCTGCTTTTTATTGAATCGGTTCAAGTATTTATAATGCGCATCACGGTGTATGCCAAAGAGCTCGCAAGTTGCTTTGGTAGAAGCAAGCCCTGTTGTTTTATTATGTTGTATTGCTTTCATTAGGGCTTTATGTTTAGATTTTTTTTTAACTCTTCCACATTTTTATAGCCCAAGTTTTCAGCGGCTACTTCAAGATAAGAATCGCTAACAAGCTTTTCCATATCTTTTCTGATCAGCAACTCTTTGAGTTGTTCAATCTCTTTTTTCAGAGCTCTTAATCGGCTTACTTCATCTTGATTTTCCACGAGTATACGAGTGTTCATTAGGTCTTTACGGTCATACTTTCTTATCCATTCGTTAATGGTAGAAGAGTTAATACCATAAAGTTTTGCAAGTTGTGCTTTGGAGCATTGTCCTTGGCTAAGTTCGTTTAAAACTTTGAGTTTGAAACTCTCGCTGTACCGTCTTACGGTCTTGTCATTTTTATACATATCTACATGTTTAAGTGTAGACATATTTTAGGACGGGTCAAAATGGGTGCCAACGGTTTCGGGTATGAAACGTAGGGCATTTTACGCCCTAACTGTTCAGTTTAGCACCGTCCTTTGTTTTATGTTTATAGTTTCGTTCATCACTTCCGCCCCAATTGTTTATAGCCATTGTTAGTGGCTGCCCATTTTGCTTTTTGCTTATTTGTTAAACCATTGAATAATTTTTTCGATAACCATTTTCCAACCGTCTGTTTCGGGTTTATCTAAAATGTTAAAAGAATGGTCAGCATTTTCGATAAGTTTTAATTCTACGTTTTTTCCTTTCGTTAGTAAAATCGTATAAGCAATTGTTGCTGATTCGGGATACACTGCTCTATCAGCAGTTCCTTGAAGAATTAAAATTTTCCCATTATAGTTTGATAGTTCATCAATAACAGAAGTTTGTAAAAGGCTTGACCAACGTAAATAGGTAAAACCCCAAAATTTCTTTTCTGTATTTGTTGGGTCAGCTAAAATATTGTTCCATTTTTCCTTGACATAGTTTATTCTTTCTTCCGATGTTGACATATTATGCTCTTTTGTATTGAAAAAAGTTCCATCGTCAGCAAATTTGTATAAACTATAAAGTTGTGAAGGACCTTCTCCTGCCATAATTGCAACATTGGATATTTTGTCTTTCATTAAATTTGCAACTCTTGATGCGACAACGCCTCCTTCCGAGTGTCCAGCCAATAAAATCTTGTCTTTATCTATTTTTTCATTTTGTGTAACATAATCTATTGCATTTACAATTGTGTTACTCCAACTTTCAAGCGAAAATTTATGGTCAAAAGATTTAGATTCTCCTTTTTGCAAATATTTGATTCCTGGTTTTTCGACAATTAAAACTCTGTATTTTTCTTGCCCAACACTAAACCAAGGCATTTGTCCGGAAGTCGAAACAATTTGTCCGTTTCGGTTCTCAAAAAATGAATTCATTCCCGAACCTTGAACATAAATAATTAATGGCAAATTTTCTTTATGAGAAGTTACAGAAAGATAAAATGTGATTGTGTCTTTGTCTGTTTTAAGTTCGTATTTGTCATACGGTTGATTGGATAAGAATTCAATTTTCGCTTTTTGTGCTAATATTGAATTAGTTAGAAGTAAAAGAAAAATTATTATCTTGAATTTCATTTTTATGCGTTTGTTTTGTCTTGGGTTGCCACTAACGACCCGGCTAAGAAACGTAGGGGAGTTTGAAACACTGCTCTTTCAGTTTACCACTTAGCCAAGCCAAATATTTTTATAATTTACTTTTCTTTTTTCATTATCAAAATTTTGGATTGGCGGACATTCTAGAAGCTCTGAACTTCCGAAAACCACTGAACCCCTATGTTTTCTTAGCCCATGTTGTATGCCGTGTCTTTGTTTTTCGTAGCAAACAGCTTCTGTGTATAGAGTCTGTAATGGTTTAGTTTAGATTTATCCATAAATGAATCAACTTCAAATCATCGGTCTTTCTTAGTGCAATAGATTCTAAAAAACAGTATTCGACATTTGATTCTATTTCAGATAGTGATTCATCTGCTGACCAAGACTTGTTTGTTAATGCTATATCTGTAATCCATTTGTTGATTTTAGTTAGCCATTGCTTTGGATTGTCTTTTTCGATATAGCCAAGTAAGCCACAATCATTTAATCCTTTACCGTGTTTCTCTGTTTTATACCTTTCAATACCCCCATTGTTATATATCCCATAAACATATTCTTTTTCTCTTGCAGCTTCAGGTGCTGGCAGTCTTTTGCATTCTACAGAAAAAATAGAAGTGTTTGAAATACCTTGTTCATTTGGATAAAAATAAAAGTCAGAATAACCTTTACTAAGATTGTATATATCTCTATACTGGCTGCTAATATTAAAAGGATAGTCTTGCTGTCTGATTAAAATTTGTGCTTGCTCAATATAAATTTGAGTCAATTCGTCTTCGTTAAGTTTTTTCTTTTTATGATACCCTGATGCAATATATGCTTTGAAGTGAGGAACATTTTGTTTCATTGATTCAATAATCAATGAAATCACATTAGTTTTCGAAATACTGATTTTCGGTTGTTCAAAGTTTGAAAAATTCTCCTCCGCTATCATAGTTGAATTTGATTAGAAAAGTCAGAGAAACATTTATCAGCATCACGATAGGCTATTAAGGAAAGCCAATATCTGTATTGATTTGGCTTTATAAAGACAATAGTGTCTTTTTGAGGATACAATTTGATTATTCGCTTAACCGAAAGGTGGGCTGAAATTTCATTATTGGTTAGTCCGTCAATATTTAGTTTTGTAAAGTCTTTATGAAACAAAGGTTCTTTATCTTTATTGTCATATTTGAAAACTGTAGCAATTAATGATGTTCCATCAAGTTGAACAATATCTGACAATCTGAATTTTTTCCCTTTGCTTTCATAAACAGAATTTAATGCTCTTGAAAATTCATCTCCGTAATTTGAAAGCACAGATTCTATCTTATTTTGTCTTACAGGCTTTAATATTTGTGCATTTTCACCATTTCTGATAAAGGACTGATAATAATTATTTACATCAGAAATAATTTTTAAGTCAAATACTGAAAACAACTTCTTTCTATTTTTATTTAACAGAAACGGAAGTTTCATATAATCAATCTTAAGTAATGAAGTGTTTCGATTAATTAATAGATAGCTACTTGTAACATACATATAGAACCTATAGAAGTCACTATTGCCTTCGAACTCATTTACAATCTCTTTTAACAGTTCTGTGTTAGAGGATTTAATTCCTGTTATTTGATGTCTAAAACTGAAGCTCTTTTCGTTATAAAAAACAGGTAATTTATTTACCCCTACGTTCTCCCATAGCAATACATTTGGGGCGATGAACAAGTCATTTTTCGGAACTTTAACAAATGAAAGGTTATTACCTAATTTTACTATTTGGCTGTAGTCGATACCATTTTCACTGATTGCTTCGGTTGGTAAAAATGGTATTTCATCTAAAAAAGCTGGTCTTAACTTACCAGTAGAGCCAATCAATCCTTCCTCAACTATACAATCGTTATTCCTTAAAAAACTTTCAAATTTTTCTGTTGTAATTACTTTTTCTACGAGGTTTTTAATTCGACCACCACCTAAGAGATTATTTTTCCAAATAAACTCACTATTGATAGCTGTTTGTCTATTTACAAAATGCAAATCATATTCGTCTATTTCAAATACGATTCGCTCTTTAGTTGCTTTAGTTCGTCTAAATGTAAGGTGAAGGATATTCTTAGATACATCAGGTTTATTGTTTCTAACAAAAATTGCTGCTGTTGCTACATCAGCACCATTATCCCACAATGATTTATTTCTCGCTAAAGCTGTGAAATCTAATAATTGAACAACATTATAATTTGAAAATAATGCTTTTTTGTAAGTAATAGAGGTGCTATTATAAAGTAGCCCTGACGATTTAATGATTAGACAAACCAAACCATTTTCCTTTAACATTGGAAATGATTCAGAAAGAAATTTTAACGCTATTTGACCTTGTGGTATTTTTACTTTTTTATCATTTACCAACCAAGTATTAGAATATTCTGAAATCGCACCTCTAACAAATGGAGGATTTCCGATTATCAAATCAAATTTTTTGTTTTGGATATTCCTCAAAACAAAAAAGTCTGAATGAACTAGATTCTCTTTTGTTAAGTCATCAAACCTTAATTTATTGATTACTTCAATTGGCTTTAGCTCGTTGCATAATGCTAAGCTCAAACTAAACGAGGACAACATTACGGCTTGCTCTTCCTTATCTACTCCGTAAATGTTTCGCAATATTTTTTTGAGGTCATCAACATTTGGCTTGTCTAATTTATGTTGCAATCTCCATATTTGAACCAAACGCTTAAATGCAGTTACTAAAAAAATACCTGAACCGCAAGCGGGGTCAAGTATTCTAAAATTAGCTAAGTCAATTTCCTTGTATTTTTTTAAAGGCAAGCATTCATCCACTAGGAGTTTTGCCAAATGAGAAGGAGTATAAAATAATCCTTTGTCTTTCTTATTCTCGCCTAAAAACTCTTCATAAAGTCGGCTAATTAATTCAACAGGAATATATTTAAACTCAAAATACCTCCAATCGGGAAAGCCTATTTCAAGTTGTAATGCTTCAATACTGATTTTGTCTGTTGCAAGTAATTTGGCAACAATACTAAGGTCTAATGATTCTAATTGCTCTTGTTCTGTTGTTTCCCATTTAAAAACATTCCCATTGAAGTTTTTATTAAGGTCATTAAGCAAATTACTAAACTTGCCTTTTATTAATACATCACTAAATGAATTTGAATTGTTGTATTTTTTGAAATATTTTTCAGTTAGAAGCTTTTTGCCTTCGTCATCCGATGTTTCTTCTAAGTATTTGATGAGAATCGATTGAACAATAATTTTATTAATAAGCTCTCTTGGGGCTTTTTTCAGTTCCTTTGAAAGCCTCTCAATAACTTTTCTGATATTCTGAATAAGAGTATCATAAGCAGAATTTTTGAAATTAAATTTTCCTTTTATTTCTTCTTGTTCCCAAAATATTCCGCTTTTTATTTTTACAGCAAATTGCTCGTTATATAGCCTATGAGCTTCATCAACTAGTCTTAATTTGTCTGTTAAATATTCTGGTTTTAAGTCTTTTGTAAGATGCTTTGTGCAATCGATTATTTTTATTTCAGTATTAAAAAAGAAACATGCCAAAGGAACTTCACCGCTACTCCAAATTTTCCTTTGTATGTCTGCAATTTCATTTTCTATTTGCTCAGAAAATGCCCTATCAGTAAAGTCGAATAAATAAACTTGTGGCTTGTAACTTCCATTTAACTGCTTTCTTAAAAAAATTGCAGTGATTTCTTTATGAATGAACTTTGCAGTTTCAATGTGAAAAGCAATTTCTGGTTCAGCTAGTTGTTTTTTTTCGTCTGTAAAATAAAGAGCATTATCTCCCTGAAAACCAAGCTTCTCTAAGCCTGATTTGAAAGATTCCGATGTCCCTTTAATTTTATCCATTATCTATTTTAATCAATCGTAAAGTTACGAAATTGAACCTCCTAAAATGCATAAGTTTGCCACTATTTAAAAGTGTTTATTTGAAAACAATTGGTTTAACGATTAATTATGATAGCTAAAAACAAAATGGTTATCTGTCTTTCATCATGGCATACAACGCCTTGACTATGAAATGTAGCCGCAAGCAGTGTCGGTTAAATTTAGCACTAAAGGTAATCAAACCTTTACCAAACGTTTACTGCGGCTATATTTTATAGTTTTTGTTGTAAAGCGTTTTTTATTTAATAGTTGACTTTACAAACTGCAATAGTCTTTCTGTCTGACAAAAGATAGAGGTAATAGATTTTATCAAATTTATTCTCCGTGATTAATGATTTGGACATATTGATAATGTCTAGATCATTCTTGTAGATATAGTCATTCAATTCAAGATTAAAGTAGAATGTGCCTTCTTCAAATCGGTCATTTTTCAAAATTGAGCTTTCCAAGTTTTGAAAATCTATGCTGTCCATCTTAAAGAGGCTGTATTCACCCATTGGTTCTAAAAAGCCATTTTCTTTTCCTGATTGAATTAAAGTCAGTTCATAGTTTCTACCAAACTCAGCCATTTCGTTTAAATCATCGAAAAGTTCTGTCTCCGATTGACAACTGATAAATAAAGTTGTGGCTAATATGAAGAGAAGTCGATTCATTTTGAATGCTTTACAACGGTCTAGTGTATGAGCAGTAGCGGATTAAAAAGCACTTACTTTCAGCCAAGCACTGAACTTTGATTGACAAGAATACTTTCCTTTTTATCACTAAACCCGCTATTGCTTATACACAATGTTACATGCTGGCTTTCTTTCTTTTCTTTCGTATTACTCTTGTTTTCGCCTTTACTTATTATTGTCATTAGATACTCCAATTCCGAATTCATTTTCATGTTGCGTTCTTCTTTTCGTCTCAAGATACCTGCACAAGCTTTGGCACTCAAATAAAATTTGTCAAGAGCATGATTTGGTTCAACAATGTCTTTTAAATCACCATAAATGGGATTATTTGGAATGTTTGAAGAGTTTAAAAATTCAGTTTGGCTAATTTGGTTTGTTCCTTCTAATAGATATAGTAATGCGTTGTTATTATTTTTCTTTGGTTGAACTGCTTTTTGCCATTCAGTAAATTCATTCTTGGTTTTTTTATCCATAAACTCACTTATTTTACTGCCAATCCACTTAACAACTGGAACAGCCCAAGAATTACCAACCGCTTGAAATCTATTAGTATGGCTATTTCCATTTACTTTTGTATAGTTGTCAGGAAAACCCATTAGCCTTTCACACTCTAAAGGTGTGAATCTTCTAATTTTATCATTTTCTGCAACGTACAAAGAACCATTATATGCTGCGGCATTTCCGTTCCATTTCGTTCCATAAGCTGCATATAAACAATCCGTATATTCTCTAAATACTTGGAATTTTGAACCTCCTTTATGAAAAACATTTTCGTCTTTTTCTTCAGGAAGATTTGGTGAAAATAAGTCAGGAAGATTTGAAGCAGATTTTTTAGCCTTTAATTTTATTTCTTTTACAATGTCCTTATTATCGAATTCAAACAATACTTGGTCAGGTTTGAAGTCTTTACCGCCTGCAAGGACATATAATCTTTTTCTTTGGTGTGGAAGTCCAAAATATTTAGCGTCTATTACTCTCCATGCAACATTTCTGTCTTTTCCTTCCAAATAGCCTGACTTTGTCCATTTACCAATTTTGATTTCTTCATCAAAACCTGCCAAACCTGCAATGAAATTCCCAAATGCATTTGTTCTATCGTTAAGCACTCCTTCAACATTTTCCCACAAAACAATACTTTTCTCTTTTCTGTCTTCAAGTCTTATTTTATCGATTGCGTTTGCAATTTCGATAAAGGTCATTGTTAATTGTCCTCTTTCGTCAGCAAGTCCATTTTTCCATCCTGCTAATGAAAAAGCTTGGCAAGGTGTACCGCCACAAAAAATGTCAGGTGCTTCAAATTCACGATTAAGAATTGAATTTGGAATATTTATCATATCGCCAACATTTGGTATATCAGGAAAATGGTGTTCAAGAACCTTTGAAGGAAACTCTGCAATTTCTGAACTCCATAATTGTTTAAACCCATAGGGGGAAAAAGCCAATTGAGAGGCTTCAATACCTGAACAAACGCTACCAAATGTTATATCTTTACCCATAATAATATCTTAATCTGATACAAAGCTATAAAAAAAATGATAACTTTAGTATGCAAAATTATAGTTTCTCGTTTAATTTTTCTTTCCAAAGTTCCAAATCGTACCAAGGACAACCAACGCAACCATTTTCGTCATTTTCAGTTTTTCCATTCCAATTTTCGTCTCCTTGGTAATACCATTTTGTACCCATAAAATCTCCTCGCTTTCCTGTTTTTACACAAGTATCACAGTATCTTGATTTCCACATATTAGTTTGGTTACTCAGCAATTGAAATTTCTTACGAATTTCAGTCTCTGGCATATCATCTGGATTCGCAGATTCTTTTGTTATCCATCTTTGAGAAGGGAATTTATGGTCAATAATCAATTCAACAGAAGTTCTTTTTACATTAAAACAAACTTCTTTTTTACCTAATACTTTTTTGATTCGTTCTTTAAGCTTTTCGGACATAGAAGCTCGTAACTCGTTTCCATCTTCAAACTTTGATTGAATTTTAGGAAGCATGACTAAAATATCATGCATGGTTTTTTTTGAACATGAAGAACATTGTCTCCTTTTAGAGCCAATTATATAGCCTTGTTTCTTAAGGGCTCCCAAACGAGCAGCTGGTTGTGGATTTTCTGCTGGAACTGGACCACAAACTCGACATTCCCAATTTCCTGAATACAATGCACGTAGAACCTTGTAAGTTTGAGTTTGTTTTTGTGAAGCAGACCAAAGTAAATCACTTTCATTAATCCATTTTTGTCTATTATCGGGGTTTAAGATATTGTATGATTCCTCAACAGAATTGTAGAAATCTTCTTCCGTTAAATCTAAACCTTGAAATTTTAAAAATTTAGGAAGTAATCCTTGCCATGTTTGAGTTTTATACTCAAACTCTACTTCCATGAATACATCACTTGTTTTTTCTGCAATAAAAAACTCGTCTGCTAATTTGTACTTTTTATTCTTTGCCATTGCTAAATTTTAGTAAGTCCTCAATTTTGACTTCTAAAGCATTAGCAATTTTCTCAATATTTACGAGAGTAATGTTTTTTTCTGCTCTCTCAATCATTCCAATATAGGTTCTGTGAAGGTCGGCTTTATGAGCCAATTCTTCTTGCGAAATGTTGAGTAAGCGTCTGTATTTTCTAACGTTTTCTCCGAATAAATTTAATATTTCGTGTTTAGATTCCATTGCTAACTAAAGTCTGCACAAAGCTAACTTTAGTATTCAAATCCTACCACAGACTATAATTAGCATTTTCGGTTGTTTTAGCTTGCATGTAACAAGTGGATATGACGCACTCTGTGCGTCATATTCATATTTTAAAATGTTAATTTTTTATTTCAATAAAACTACTAATTGTTTTAAAATCAAGCACAAAAACGTTTATTAGTCGTTTGTTGTCGTTTAAAAACGGATAAATGGTGGTTTTCATTTAGCAATAGTTTTTTCTAATCCCGAAGATAAATGAATTTTTCGAATAAATGTTGGAGTTGGTGTGAAAATTAGAAGGTTATATCATTTGTGGAGAAGGAAAGGGGGGGAATGCTTTGGTGTATGAATATGTTCCCTACTAATTCTTTAGGTTGATTTTTTTACATTTTAAATTAATAATGAATGGAGGTGAGAAATATTCACAAGGTTTCAAATGGAGATGGCGAAACTTAAGGTATAGTTGCTCTATATCTAAAATATTGGTTTTTAGACGAATTAGCCGATAGTTCATATTTTAAATACAACCTTTAATCGCGTCTAATTATTCTGTTCCAATGTGTTTCTCGTAAAATTTCCAAACCTCTTTTGCAATATCACGACCCAATTCAAGCCCTGCTACATTATCAGCTTGAATGTGGTAACCACCCAACACTCTGGAAATTCCCGCCATTTCAGCAGTTTCTGTAAAAGTAGGAAACTCCAAGGTTACCTTTTCTCCCAAATAATCTGGTTCTGTCAATGCTCCTGCCACTAATTCGGCAGTAGAACCAAATTCGTCACTGCCGGTCCACATTTTTAAGGCTTCACCGCATCCACCACTAATGGTGCTATGTCCGGAAACATAACTTGGAAATGGGGGACATAAAAACGTTTCCGGGGAATAAGGTCTCCAATATTTTCCCTCCATTTCAATCATTCCTTTTCCTTCTCCTCCCCATGCTTTTATTTTTTGGTTTCCGTAGTATTGATGAACCAAAGCGTAAGGTCTAGCATAATCGTAATGCATCTTGGAATCCCATGAGGCGATAAAAGCATCCATCGCTACCACTTGATTATAGAAGTACATTTTTACATCTTGGTCTAAAGTGTGATCATCTCTAATTGACACTTCTTGTGCAAATTTTAACCAATGTCCAGCTTGCTGCACCGATTGAGGTCCGTCTCGCATGAATTCAACCAACGCTTTTTGATAATCAGTTAAATTGGCTTGCATTTCAATGACTTCTTTAACCTCTTGCTCCAACTGTTCTGAACCGATCATTGGGGGAGGACCAGGTCTAAATTGGTCTCCTGATTTTAAGGCAATCGGTTTTACTTTGTCCCAAAAAGGAGTCAAACAACCAGGTGCGAATTTTCCTCCTTTTCCATCTGCAAAATATTTGGGCTGCCAACGATTTGGATCGACATTGGTATCAGCAGAATTAATTGGTTCATAACCTGAATAATCAGCATAAGATTCTCCGTTGGATCCTTCTTCTTCGCCATATTGATTGGCTCCATCTCCCTTTCGAGCCTCAATGACAGCTTTAGCGGCTAAATTGCCAATCCCTTCGGGTGTGTTTGGGTCTAGGCTCTCGTTGTGTGGGTCTAAGCCTAGTTTTTTCATAAAATCCTCAAATACTTCCTTATCGGAGTAGTAATACTCATTCATTGCTCTAAATGCGGCATAGCTGATAGCTATTTCTTTGTTGGTCAGTAGTTGCTCTTCATTTGGTCTCCTGTCCACATTTTGCAGATAAACTGGTATCGCTTTTTCATCGTATCTCGACCAAGCATCAAATACCGCAACAAAAATTAAAGCTAAATAACGTGAAGTTATAGTGGGTCTGGGCTTGAAGCGCTCGGTGTCATTTGCGGTAGTAGTTAAGGCCATTTCACCCCATTGGTATGCAATGTTGTTTGCTCCTGAAGGTTCTGAGACCACCTTGTCTGTGTTGGGTTTACTGGTTGGCTGACAACCAATAGAAAGCATTGTGATGAGTAGGATGAAGTAGATTTTGTACATGGTTTAGGATTCTATTTTTCTAAACGGTTTGGCGTCGAAATGTAGCTAAAACTTTTTTTTTGGTCAAAATAGTAGGGTAATTTATAACTCCTTAGGACATTAATATTTGCCTGCTAGATTATAGTTATTCATCAAAGTAAAGAAACCTACGAACAGTCGTTACAAACCCCGGTCAGGACACAATTGGCATTTTGAACTTCATAGCCATTGGGAACGGAATACTCTACAGGAATTTGCAGGCACTCAATCGTGTCACAGGACAAACATCGAAAATGAAAATGATGCTGAATTACTTCTTTAGGATGCTCACATTTTTTACAAATGGCAAAGTATTGTTTTCCATCTTCTGCAACTATTTTGTGAACGATCTCATCCTCACAAAACCTGTTCAATACTCGATAAATAGTAGCTCTATTGATATCAATGTCCAACTGTCGTTCAATAGCGTCCTGACTCAACGCCTTTTTTGAATTTAACAGTAAATGGAGTACCGCCTCTTTGGTGGGTGTATTTCTTCTATTCATATTTTATTGCGAATAAGTTGCAATAATACGAAAAGATGGTATATTTGTCAAAAATCACTAATGCGACTGTTTCGCATTTAATAAATATAACCATGAACAGAAGAGCGCTTATAAAGCTAGTAGGAGTGTCAAGTTTAGCGCTAGCACTGCCTAGATCTTTATCTCTCTTTGCTCAACAAACTAATCCTATGGAAGCAAAAGAATTTGAAGTAATCATAATAGGGGGAAGCTATGCAGGACTTTCAACAGCAATGACTTTAGGTCGTTCACTTCGAAAGACTTTAATCATTGATGCCGGAAAACCGTGTAATCGGCAATCACCACATTCACATAATTTTTTAACGCAAGACGGAAGTACACCAAAGGAGATTGCTCAAATCGCTAAAAAGCAAGTCGCTCAATACGAAAGCATCTCATTCTATGACGGACTTGCAACAAGTGGAAAGAAAAGTGATAAAGGATTTGAAATCACCACTTCTAAAGGAGCCATTTTTACTGCGAAGAAATTGGTTTTTGCAGCAGGAGTTAAAGACCTCATGCCAGATATAAAAGGTTTTTCTGAATGTTGGGGGATATCAGTTGTGCATTGTCCCTATTGCCACGGATACGAAATAAGAAACCAGAAAACAGCCATAATTGCCAATGGAGAAAGAGCAATTCATCTGGCTACTTTAGTGCATAATTTAACCAAAGAGATCACCATCATCACATTAGGCAAAAAGAACTTTGAAGAAAAAGAACTCCAAAAGTTAAAAGAACACCGTATTCAAATCATTGAAAAAGAGGTTTCGGCAATAGAACATCAAAATGGTCAATTGGAAAAAATCGTATTTAAAGATGGTAGCTCGGAAAATTTTGACTGTGCGTACGCTGCTATTCCATTTGAGCAAAATTCAAAGATACCTCAAGAGCTGGGTTGTAAAATCACGGAAAACGGCCACATAGAAGTGAATTTTATGCAAAAAACCACCGAAGAAGGCATCTTTGCTTGTGGCGACAACAGTACAATGATGCGTTCCGTATCAATGGCAGTTAGCGGTGGCACCATCACAGGAGCAATGATCAATCACGAGTTGTCACAAGAAAATTTTTGAAATGATTGAAGTGTTAATGACTAACGTAAAATCTGAAATTCTGTCCATTGAAATAGTACAGTTTTTGGAAAGGGAACATCCACACCTTAAATTCGATTTTGATTTGGAAGATTTCAATCAACCTTATCCTTGTGGTCACTCAATTTTAAGAATTGAAGGAAAAACTATAGACGTCCATTTGATCATTCAACAAGTTAAAAGTAAGGGGATGGAATGCGATTTTTTAGTAGATAAAATGTGTGTGTAGTATGGCAGAGTTTTGGGAAAAAGCATTTAACGAAAAACAAGAAATGTGGGGGAGGGAACCTGCAAAATCCGCCCAATTGGCAAAAGATTTTTTTGTAGAAAATTCCATAAAAGATATCCTGATCCCGGGAATAGGATATGGGCGAAATGCCCAACCTTTTATAGAGAATGGAATAAAAGTTAGTGGTATTGAAATTTCAAAAACTGCCATTGAATTAGCCAGAAAACAGTATGGAAATGAAATGAATCTATTTCATGGCGCGGTCAATAAGATGCCTTTTGATGCCAAAAAATATGACGGCATCTTTTGTTATGCACTCATTCATTTGTTGGACTTCGAAGAAAGAGAAAAACTGATACAAAACTGTTACAACCAATTGACAGAAAATGGATTTATGATATTCACTGCCATCACCAAAAACGCACCTCAGTTTGGAAAGGGTAATTGGGTCAGTAAGGACCGCTATGAAATTCACCCTGGAGCTCAGCTATTTTACTACGATGGAGAATCAGTAATCAATGAATTTGATAAGTATGGGCTTATTGAAGTCATAGAAGTGGAGGAAAGTCAGCCCATGTATTGGATAAAATGTCAAAAAAATAGCCAGAGCCAGTAAAGGTGGAAATAGAAAGCTCTCCAACTTCTTGTTTTTTATGCGCTTAAAATGTATATGGTTGTTGTGGTTTTTTATTGAAGAAAGTAGCTAATATTTACCGAGTAACATTTGAAAAGTTTGGAAATGAAACCATACCTAATTTGGATAGAGCTTATGATTAAATCCTTTTCTATTTTATTTCAATCATGACATTTTAATTACAAATCATCTCCCACATTGAACAGCCTTTCCTTGTGTTATTCTTGAATCTGTCTTTTGCTATTTAGTTGATATCACTTTCTGCTATTAAAGAGTATACTTAAAACTGTTAGATCTAGGTCTTGCGCTAAGATCAATTGTAAGGCTTTAATAGTCATTTATTTGTTTGTGAAAACACTGTGTATTCAGGAGAGGTGTAGATTGTTCATTTATTCTTATTCATCGTATCTAATGAACCAAGAGTTATTCAAGCCATTATAACTAAAGTTTCAGTACTACTTATATTCGGTTTTTGCTTCATTATCAATTGATTCTTTTTTCATGATGCGTACTATTTTATTATACATAATCTCGGATAAGTCCCAGTTGTATCCATCAAAGTTTACTGTATTGGTAAATTGAATAACTACGGCATCAATATCTTTGTGATATTTTGCTATGGTTTGATAGCCGGGAATCAGTCCTGTATGTTCATATTTGTATATGGATGAGTAGATATCCTGTTCCTTTTTATCTGTGAATACTGTGCCATCGTTTAATGCCCTAATAAATTTTCCCAGGTCTTCGGCTGTAGAGAGCATTGATCCAATTTTATCAGTTTTTAAATCGGAGTCATAGCCCACATAATATCCGCTCATAACATCTTCAATATTTACATCCTGTATGGATCCAAAAGTATGGTATAGCTTTAATGGTGTTAGGATTTCTTCCTGAATGTATTGGAATGTTGAATAGCCAAGAACCCTACTGATAATTTTATGGATTAAGAGATAGTTCGTATTTGAATATTCATAATCTTCATCAGGTATAAAGTTAGCGGGTAAATTTAAAACTAAAGCCAAGTTTTCATCTGCCGTTTCTTTTGGTGCAGCCCAATACATATCGGTATCAGTATAGTTTGGAATACCACTGCGGTGTTGAACCATCATTCTCAGACTTATTTGATCAGCATATTCAATCTTGCCCATTAATTCTGGCAAATAGTAGGATAGGGGCTTGTCTAGCGAAAGATTCCCACTTCTTTCTAATTTAGCAATGGCCAAGGCAAGATACAGTTTACTTACGCTTGCTATTTTAAACAATGAATGTGGGTCGGCCGGGATTTTATTTTCCTTGTTTTTAAAACCAGAAACATAAAACTCAGGGGATTTTCCTTTTCTTTCTGCATATACTATAATACCATCAAATCCATAGTCATTTATTAAGTCAACTTGTTCTTGAATCGTGCGGGGTATTGGTTTGATCCAATTAAATAAGATGGGCCATGGGATAAAATATAGAGAAATGACGGTTGAGATCAAGAATGAAATTCGAATGAATAGTATAAAATTATTTTTTGACATGATTTAATGAATCCTAAAGTTATTGTTTGATTATTTCTATCACCACATTACCTCTTTTTCGCCCTTTGTCAACATATTTATGAGCTTCTACAATATCAGAAAGAGGAAAGGTTTTGTTTATAAATGGTTTGAGCTTACCTTCTTCAACAAGTTCGCATACTTTGTTCATATGCTGATGTCTAGGGATGGTCAGTGACTTAACTGATGTGAAACGACCATCTTTTATGAGGATATTTGAGGCTTTGGATTTTGAGGTTTTACCAACAGCATCAAAAACGATATCAAACCTTTGATCCATTTTGTAATAGTCCCTAATTTGATAATCCACTACAGCATCGGCTCCTAGTAATTTTACCATATCAAAATTGGAACTACTACAGACTGCCGTTACGGTGGCACCATAAGCCTTAGCTATTTGAACAGCGTAACTTCCTACACTGCCGGAGGCACCATAAATCAATACACTTTGATCTTTAGTTAGTTTTGCCTTTTGCAGAAGGAATAAGGCTGTCATTCCACCAACTGGTAAAGCAGCGGCCTCATTAAAATTAATCGCTTTCGGCTTAAAAGCTAATACCCCTTTCTTCCTGTTTTCTGGAATGCATATATACTCTGTATAAGAGCCTGTTGGGAGCATTGTAGTGGTGCCTATAACTTCATCTCCAACTTTATATTTGATAACATCTTTACCTATAGCCTCAACAATTCCTGAAAATTCATGTCCCAGTATTTTCTTTTTCGGTTTAAACAAACCGAACATGAGTCGAATAATTAGCCAAGCTAACGGAGGAAAATTGGAACTGCGTAATCTTGTATCGCCAGATGTAACTGTTGTAGCAGATACTTTGACTAATATTTCGTTACCCACTGGTACTGGCTTTTTAACCTCAATTAGGTTCAAAACATTTGGAGGGCCATATTTTTCGTAGACAACTGCTTTCATTATTTTACTGATAGTTATGCCGGCATTCCTAAAGCTTTTTGCCGACAGCTGGTTATGATTATTTATGTCTATTTATAAACTGTTTGAATGCGTCACAATTAATTCTTGTTCTTCCATTTATTGCCAATGGTCACATTTCTTAATTGGTAGAATTCGTTCTACCAATGCTTCTATTTTAGTCAAAAGCCGAATTCTCAATAGCAATATAGATAATGAATACAAAGTTATCTTTTACTAGTTACAATTTGTGTTTAGTGATTGATAATCAGAGATTGACACGTTTGGAATATACTGACCATTTGAGATTTGAATACAGCTTAAGTAAGGATTTCTATCTACCCTTAAATCAATTAATTGTTGATTGTTACTTAAATCTAGACTTGTAAGCAAATTACTCGAACCATATAGATGAGTTAAATGAGTATTTTCTTCAAGATTTATACTTTGAAGCTTGTTATCTGAAAGGATCAAGGTTTTTAAAAGCTTGTTTGAACTAAAGTTTACTGTTGTAAGTTCATTAATTATCATGAATACGTTTTTTAGGTTTATCGCGTTTCTAGTATCAATGAATTTTAATTGGTTATGACTTATTAATAAGTCTTCAACAGACGGATTATCAATAATTATTTCTTCAAAGTTATTAAATGATAAGTCCAACCTTTTCAGATTTTTGGACTGTGATAATCCTTTAATTTTACTAAGTTCATTTGATTGAATCTCCACTAAGATTAAGTTTGAGTGGTTACTAAGGTCAATTTGGGTAAGATGGTTTCCGTTCAAAATTAGGGTATCCAATTTAATGTTAAAGCTTAAATCAACATCTTTAATTTCATGTCCAACTACTGAAAAGAAAGTTAAGTTTGTAAAGCCTTCTATGCCATTTAGATTGGTTATTTTGTCGGAATTTTTAGGAATACTTAAGTCCAAACGACTCACTTTTTCAGCGTCAGTCCGTAACATTTGTTGGTTAACAATTCCATCTGAATCTATACCTAGCTCAATTAGTTTTGTTTCAAAATGTGTATCAGAAATTGTTAAAAAACTCGTAGACATCGACATTAACATATTTTCATCTTTCGAACATGATATCATGAGTGATAATATAAATGCATTTACAAGTGGGGTAATTGTATTTCTGCTAATTAGCGTTTTCATTTTTTACTTATTATTTCTGGATTAGTAAAGTGTATATCGTATGGTTAAAGACTATTCACAAACCTTCGAAAGGTATGGATGAACAACATTTGCTCTTCTATATATCCCTCATGGGCGCTGTTTTCTAGTATAACTAATTCTTTCTCTTTAAAGTCTGAACCGCCAATACTATTGTACGCATCATAGCCCATTTCAATTGTATTGACTCCATCGTGCCTTCCCCATATTACAATAGAAGGGATTTTAATTACTTCCATATCTCGACTCAAATTGAGTTCGAGGATATTAAATCGTTTTGAAAGGTATTTACCATTAAAAAAAATAGATAGAGAGAGATATGAATTCATAGTCCCCATAGCGCCAACTTCAGGTCCTTGAACTTTTTGATCGGGGTCTTTTCGATAGGCATTCGTGTTGATGAGGTATCCGTCATACTTGAAGTAGTTCTCTTTTTTTGTCATGTCTGGCGCTGTTGCACACCAATCACGTGCTTTTGTCCAGTAGTCCACATCAACATTATTATCAATTTGCTTTTGAGCATAATCCTTTACAAAAGCAACCGATTTAGGTAGGCCTTCTACAAGATTATGTCCGCTATCCATACAAATGAATCCATCAATCTTATCTTGATAGTTTTTTGTACTTAAATATGCACTACCAAGAGCGCCTCCCCAGCTGATTCCATAAAATACAATTCGAGGATTATGATATTTATGCTTAATTGTTTCCACAACTAAGTCAAGGTCATCTACAAATTGCTCTAAAGTAAACGTACTTTGATCAGGATTTCCCATAGAAAGGCCAGATCCTCTCTGGTCCCAATAGGCGAAAGCATAATCATTTTCGAGTTCTTGCGAAACAGGCATAAAAGAAGGAAGAGAAGCATTTCCACCAGGACCACCGTGAAGAAAGAGAATGAATATACCCGACTTTATGTTTCCCTTTATATAAACAGGCATTTCTGCACCAGCGTTTTTTATAAAAAAATGATCTCCTTGGTAGTAATTTTCTTTCTCACAAGAGGAAATGAAGATTATTAATGAAATGAAGAAAATGAATGACAAGTTTTTCATAGTTTATTAAGTTTATACGTGATGCCCAGTTTGGCTGCAACATGCGGTAGAAAAATGTGGTTGAATGATGATTGAAGATAAACTTCTGGACCAAAATATATTGACCATGGTAGCTTCTGTCTTCTGCTTCTATCCCAGCCAAATAGCAAGGATGCTGTAGACATAAAATGTGAATGTCCCTTGTTTGCTGCTTTTTCAACACCTCCGTCTTTAGCTCTTTGATAGAGATCTCCCGCTGCCCATGAATGCATATACCCAGCACCTAGGTTAATATCTACAAAAGCTGACCCTATAGCAAATCTTGAACCGATAGAGGATTTTAAAAAAGCTGATGTATTATTCCAACGATGCCAATAACCTCCAAGGTCAAAGTCCCAATGGATAGTGACCCAATTGTTTTTGGTAACGGTATAATCCAGACCTACACTTAGGCCGGGATGCAGTAATAACTCTCCAAAATATTCCATTTTGAGGGCAATTTTTTCCTTAAAGGGAGCTTTTAAGCTGTTTCGCTCTTGAGCGAAAACGTGAAGGGAACAAATAAAGGCTAAGATTGTAAGTTGAAGTGATTTCACTTTATTCTTGATTTAAGAAAATTAAAGAAAGAACAGCATAGATAAACTCATGGCAATCATTAAACCATCCTCTATAATGGTAACTGTACTCATTGGCAGATTGAATACTGCTCCCAAGCATGCACATTGAATTTGCTTTTTGTTTAAAACTGTTTGTAACACACCAATGATGCTAACAGTCATTACTAGAAAGGTTGCTAGATTGGTGACGAAGGGATTGTAATCAATCAAGTAGGCTATACCCAACGCCAACTCTATAAAGGCATATATGTATGCCCAAACTGGAATCTTTCTCGCTACCACATCATACATGATGTAACTTTCGGCAAATGCTTTTAAATTCAGCATTTTGAAGAATGAAAATACCAAGAAAAACCCCGCCATAAAGTGTCTCATCCACTGCATCTGATCAAATTGATTATTGATTGCTTGTAACAGAAGAGTTATGGAAGAAATGTAGAAAAAGATAAGCAGAATGGGTTTGTAAGTAGTAATCCACGATTTGGTTTGTTCAATTGTTTCGCTATGATTTTTAGCTGAAATTTGATACTTGTTGTCCAATGCTTTTTGTAAATCAGACAATGCAATGTGTTTTTCCATAGTAATAGTCGCTGAATGGTCTACCTTAGAAACCTCTACTTCTGTAACGCCGTTAACCATAAGCAAAGCTGATTTTACTTTTGCTTCGCAACTCGTGCAGGTCATTCCTGTAATTTGATATTTATGTACCATAAGTTTAAAAATTTTGATGGTACAAACATCAGAAAGAATAGAGGCGAAGGAGTTATACTATTTTAGAAAAAAGTTACAAGATTTATAGGTCTTCAATTTGCCTACGTTTTTTTTCTTTTAGTTGTTTATAATGACTAGGTGAGAAGCCAGTTACTTTCTTAAACTGATTGCTCAAATGAGCGACACTGCTGTAGTTTAAAAGAAAGGCCATTTCATTTAGGGTCATCTCATCATACATTAAGAGCTCTTTTACTTTTTCTATTTTCTGATGGATGAAATACTTTTCAATAGTAATTCCCTCAACCTCTGAAAATAACTTACTCAAGCTGCTATAGTCTTGTGCTAGATGCTCAATAAGATAATCAGACAAATTGGATTTAATCTGGTTGTTCTTATTTTGAACTAAGTCAATGATCAGGTTCTTGATTTTATCTATAGTCTGACTTTTCTTATCGTCAATTATGCTAAAACCTAAAGTTTGCAAGTTCATGCGCAAGGTTTGAATCACGTGTTCTATGTCTGATTCTAGAATCACCACTTCACCTAATTCTACTGAAACAGGATGAAGTCCTAAATTTTCCAATTCATTTTTCACCACCATTTTACAGCGACGACAAACCATATTTTTAATGTAAATTTTCAAGGGAGCATAATTTTATATGACAACATGATTTTTCAGCCATCAAGAGTTTAAATAAAATTTCTGTTGATCTCTTTGATCTATGATTGCATTTATTGGGTTATACTTAAGGTAGAGCATGGGTATAAAAGTACAATTCTAATTTAAAAACTGCTGAAATTTAAACAGCTTCTCATTTCATTATTGAAGTTGAGTTTAAAGATTTTACTATTCAAAATTAGACTATAAATGATAGGTGAGGGAGCTTTAATATCAGTTGCACTTTATTTATGAATAAATGCATCTATTGCTTGTATCGCTTCCACAGTAGCTTCTTCCTGAACAAAATGACCGCTATCGATCTCCTTCAATCTAGCTTTTGGCAGTTTCTCTTGCCATTGTTTTAAATAGTCCAAAGTAATAAAGGCGTCCTTCGTTCCCCAAAGAATTAACCATTCTTTATTTGAAAGTAGGCCTAATTGATCCCATTGTTTTTGATACCAATCTGATGATCCTACTAACGCCGTTGCTAGGTTTAGCAAATAAGTGCGTGAATTTTTATCAGGAAATGGTTTAATGTAGTGTTGATGAACTTTTTTAGATAGGTTTTTCTTGTTTGCAAAACCTTTTTTCAAAAGAACTTTAGGGGAGAAATTCATATTTAAATACATGAACTTGCCCAATCGACTATTTATCAACTTGTCAATCTTTTGCGCTTCTTGGTTTTGTTTGGTAGCCCAAAGCCAAGCATTGAATAATACAACTTTATTGATTCGATCGTTGTTTTCAATACCTGCTGCTAATCCAATTGGGCCGCCGAAATCATGAACAACCAAAGTTATGTTTTGAAGGTTCATTTTTTTTATAAATTCACTGAGATTTTGAGCATGCCATTCAGGAGTTCCTGGAACCGAATCAGGTTTTTCAGACAATCCAAAACCGATGTGGTCTATAGCAATGCATCGATTTTCTTTTGATAGTTCTTTTATAAAATCTCTGAATAAGAAGGACCATGTAGGAGTGCCGTGCACGAAAAGAATGGTTTCACCCTTTCCTTCATCCACATAATGCATATTTCCTGTTTCTAATTGCAAAAAACGGTTTTCAAATGGATAAAGAGTGGTGTCTATCCACGATTGGGAAAATGCCTTAGAATTCATAATAATTAAGAATAAAATGTAAAGTGCTCGTTTCATTGTTTTTAATTTTGAAACAAAGGTCAGGCTCTTATACTATCTTTTTTTTGGTATAAACCAAGATTCTATATCTTAATGGTGTTGAATAACTTACTGAAGTTCGTGGAGTCTATTCGCAAATAGGAAGCTAGGTCTTTGTGGGAGACTAAACTGAATAAGTGTGGACTTCTTTGAGCAAAGGATTTAAAACGTTGACTTATATTAAATGCCATTAACTCATAGTGCCGTTGCACCATTCCAATCAATACCAGTTCGGTGGCTTTTCTAAACAATGTTTCTATTTCCCGATGTTCTTGCATGAGTTCTTGGTGCTTTTCAAAGGAAATCCGAAAAAATGAACTTTCAGTTATGGTCTCTAAGAAATATCTGGAGGGTGTTTGGGTTAAAAACGATTCTGGTATTCCACTGAATGATGGAGGATAGGTAAATGCCATGACATGTTGTTTGTCTTCATTTAAATAATAGGATTTTTGGATTCCCTCTATTACATAATACATGTATCGCTCCGTTTCACCAGGAGCTGTCATTATGGTTTTTTTAGGTACAGTGTATTCGGTCCAGTATGAAATGTATTTATCAAGAATTTCTTGATCTATGTATTCTATTTTATTGAGAAACGCTTTCATTTTATTTGGTTGCAGCTATGGTACGGCTTCAGAAATGTCCTGAAGGGTATGTATTAAACTGGTAGTGTCTGATATTCAACTTTATTTTCATAAAGATATCGAATCAGCGCTTAACCCGCTCAATGAAGTAGTTAAATTTAAAAATAGGTAAAGTTAAAATTCATCCACAAAACAGACCAAATTTGAACTTAAGACTTTCATTGAAAACGTATTCAATAAGTTTGTTTTTAATTGAATTTTGGGCTTGGTTTAACGATTGCTGTTGTTGTAGCAAGCTTTTATTTTTTTACAAATACCATAACTGCATCACCATTAAAAAAGAGCCAACAAGGCCCCTTTATATAATCATCAAATTCCATGTCAATCATATAGAATCCATCTTCATCTTTTTCAATAAATATTGGTCTAAATTCTTTTTCTCTATCGAATTTTAGAGAGGCTCTATATATCTCTTGATTTGATTGAAATCTAAATTTTAACTTGTTTTTTATTATGCCATCGAGTTCTTTTTCCGGTGTAATTCCTAAGTCGAAATATGGAGGTTTAATAATTGGAAGTTTTTCAAACATTTTTAACTTAAAACTATTTTCTGTTAGAAACCATTCATTGTCTTCTGGAAAATGATTGTACTTAATCTGTTCGGGATCAGAAAGAAAATAGAAGTTATCATATTCTTTTGTGAATCGTCGTCCGTTAACGTGTCCTGCAGCCCAAGTTGCGTCTGATATATACCAGGTGCCATTAAGGTTAACAACATTCCAAGAGTGATTAATTTTATTGAACTTCCCAATATGCTTAGCAAAAGATTTGGCATAACCATTAATCGATTTACATTTGATATTTGAACTTGAACATAGTTCTAAAATAAGGTTAGAGTAACCTGCACATAAAGCAGATTGCTTTTTAAGGGTATATTTTGGGTCAGTATTTTTATTAGCTATATTGTAAGAAATGTTATTTGTTACCCATCTAAAAATTGCTCTATACTTTTCATGTTCAGTTTCTAAATCCCTTGTAAGTTCTTGAGCTAATTTATCAACTGACTTAAAGTGTTTTGTCAATGATAGAGCTAAACTATCAGCCTTTGAGTAATCAAATTCCCTTAAATTAAGGGTATCACAGAAGCATACTTGACTAATTAGTAAAAAAAGTATTGAAAAGGATATGACTTTCATTTTTCAATGTCTCCTCCTAAAATACGGCTACGGATTTTAGGATTAATTTAAGTTTAATTTATCCACCATATCAGGTGTTTTAAAGTTTAAAGATAAGTGCATTCGTTTGTTATTATAAATTTTGATAGCATTTTTCACTGCTCTTTTAGCATGTTCAAGATTGGTAAAGCATTCAACAAGGTGAAATTCCTCTATTAAAATACCGTTAACTCTTTCTGCGACTGCATTTTTTGAACAATGACACTCCTCCGTTATACTGATATGAATGCGGTGACTTTTGAGTTACTCAACTCATTCCTTAGCATAGAAAATTATACTCCAAATCGAGTTCAAATAAATTAAAGCCTTCCTTAAAACGGCTTAAATAGGCTTATTTTTGACCAAATCATGGGGTTGTGCAACGGTTACCATTGTTGGGCACAGTTTTTAACTCGTTTTTTTATAATATTTCTCGCTATACTCTTTTTTTAAAGAGTCAACATCTAGTTTGTGTGCATTTAAAAACTCTTGAACTTTTTCATCTGAAAGCGAGTCAATTTCATATTTATTGAACTCCTTAAAAAATGCCTTCACATTACTTCTCAGAGATTTCAATTTCCCCCTTTTCATAATTTCAACTTTATGAGTGAAATCCGCGTGATAGGACAAGTTTTTTGTTGGAATAACTAGCACTCTTTTTACTTCAGAATCTCCGTACTGACTTTCAAACCAAGCACAATGAGTATTCATCTGTCCTGCCTCATGCTTATTAATCTCTTGACGCTCAACATTTACTTCACTTTTGCATTCGAAAATGAAGTATTGATTACTCACACCGCACCAAAGATTATCAGGACCTTTTTTAAACTCTTTATCTGGTCTTTCGCTAAGAAATCCAAGCATTATACCCAACTCTTGTAAAGCACCTTCAAATTTTTCGGCTGAAGTACCAAACTCTAAATCCGCTAGAATACCTTCAACAGTTAGCATTAACTCTTCAAAGTTTTTGAAACTTTTGATGTGAGCTATAATTCGTTGAATTCTATTTTCGTTAATAAAATCAAGTTTCTTGTAGGTAATACCTTCACTTGGTTTTAATAATTCATGATTCTTTAAAAATGCGGCCTTTTGTAAATTATTTGAATCAACTTTGCTCTGTAAATACTTATATCTAGCCATTAACTGTAAATACCAACCTTTTTCACTTTCATCACTGCAATGATTGTCGACAATTTGTTGAACAATTGAACTAGCCTTTTCGTAGTCGCCTGCATAATTTTGTTCTGCAGCTTTTCTTTCTAAGAGCAATGTGTCATAAATAACACTCGTTCCTGCTGTTGAAGTAATTTTATCCATCTCTTCTTTATAAAATTCCTTCCAACCTTCATCTCTTTGAAGCGATTGCTTCATCAATGATTTCAGAGCGTCCATTGGTTGATTTTTATCAGATAGCTCATCGACAGCCATTTCTGCTATATTCAAACCAATTTCAATCTGCTTTTGTGTTTGAGACGAAAAGTATTTGTTGGTTCTTGAGCTTTTTATGAATTTCACCAAGTCAGCACCAATGACAAAAATTATACAGTAGTCTTTCTCTCCCCGAACACTTCTTCCTAAACCTTGCTCTACTTTTTGAGCAATCTTTATGTTTATTGAGTCACTACCCATTCGATTTGATTCTTCATACCTGTCAGACAGAGAATAGAAGAAAGGTCTCCCATCGACTACTAAAATTCGGCAAGTTTCATCAGGTAAATCAATGCCATCATATCTATTCGCAAATACAACTGTTTGTTTGAAATTCCCTTTTTTTAAGTGATCGACAAATGCACCGACCTGATCAGAGGTTGGAATTAAAGCTCCAAGTGAATTATAAATTTCAGCTTTGCCGAATGAAGAAACCAATGAAACAACGCCATAATTTTTGTCTGAAGGTTTGGCGAGCGAATTAACCATACTTACTCTATCTAGACTATCGTCAATTAATGAGGGGATAAGCAGCATTTTTTCACCTGACCAAACCTGAGTTGGATTGTCCAATGGATTCTTTACAGCTTCAACATCAAACCCTAATCCTTTAATGAAAAATGAATCATCTTGTGTTGTTGCAGACATTAAAATTCTTTGACTAGCTCTATGGAAGGTTGCGAATTTCTCAATAGGAATGTGAATAGGAGTAATCTCAATATTCCTACCTGAAATAAAAGCTTGACAATTCTTGATATTATCTTTTACAAACGGCCATGCAAACATTATTTGGCTTTCATCTCTGCATTGAGAAATGATTTGTAATACTTCTTCCGACTTATCAATCCAATTCCAATAAGGAATTGGCAAAAAGGAATTATAATCACCATTTTCAATTTCCAAAAATGTTCCTTCTCCTTGTTCAGGTAAAGCATCTTTAAAGAGCTCAAAAATTTCTTTGTAGACTTGGTGTTCTTTGTCAAGGTTGATGGTAAATGTATCCTTGATTGAATCAATGCAGGCGTGTGAGTCATCAAGAATTACATTCTCGACATGTGTGTAATCATTTCCTAAACCAAAAATGGTTTTTCCATTAAAAACCTTTTGAACATGCGTGATTAGAATTTTTTTTCCATCTATGAAATCATTGGGTAGAGTATTGTCTGGCTCTATTGAGCAATAGCTTATTCCAAATTTCTTGGCATCTCTTCTTACCTGTTGAACTAAATACTTATTTGGACAAACGAATAAACATGGGCCTTTCTGAGCGTTAATTTTGGATTGAAGAATCAAAAGACCAATTAAAGTCTTTCCTTCTCCTGTGTGCAATTTTACAATGAGGTCTTTATCATCTTTTCTGCTTTCATACCACTCAGTCAGTATCTTTTCTTGAGCTGGACGAAGAGGTCCGGCAATACTTCTTCTATCCAAAGAATCATAAAGTTCAACTGGGTTAGTTTTCTTTACAATTTCAGTCTTACTAAGTCTTTTCTTGAAGTCTACCATTATGTTTTATTTTAATTGTGCCCAACGCCCAAATATGTTGCGTAGTGAGTTAAGTAAAGATACAATTTGCTAAAAACTAATTAGTAAAAATCGCAATGCGATTTTGTACATTTTCTTTTTCTACAGAATTCGCTTGCGAATTTTACGGAGTATCAAAGAGTAAATAAACTTTCTTAACCTACTGACTCACTATGCACTATATTTAATGTTGTGTGTAGTTATTTCTTTAGATTTGCTCTTTTACAGACTTTATCATGTATACAACGGCACTTCGATTTTTATCAAATGAATTAACAACTTTCTGAAGACTTATTGCATAGCTTGGTAACAATTTTTCAATCTCAGCCCAATAAAAATCAGCCATCTGTTGATTATTTTCGTTTAAATAGTCATTATAAGTTTTTGACAATAATTCTATTTCATTGTCTTTGAATTTTGTTTCAGCTATATTTTCAATAAAGTCAGAAATGTCTTGTTCATTCCATTCTTTGGAATCGTCTAATTCAAAGTAAAGATTAGCGGTGTTAGCTTCTAAGTGACTTTCTTTTAATAATATGTCAAGGTTTTTTGAATTAACATTTAATATATTCTGAATTATATTAATGTCTAAGTCTTTACCCTCATTAATTCCATTTAGAATTATCTCATATGATTTTTTCATTTCCACTATATTTTTTAGATATGTGGAGTAGAAGCTAACAGCTTTTTCTGCTACTTCAAGTTTTCTCGTAAATTTTAATTTTGTTATATCTCTTTTATAATCTGACCACTTATTTATTTGATTGAAAATCTCTTTTATGAACAAGGTTATTAATGAGCCTGTCAATATTCCTATAACTGTATTTTCATCCATTTATCTTTCTATTTTGGTCAATTTAATTGTGTCACTTATTGAAGTAAAGCCAACTAGATTACCGTCTTTAGTTATTTTCATTTTTAATGAATCGTCCGTTAATATCCACTCATCTTTTAAATTAATACATTTACCATGTAAAAGACCTGAAGAGGAGCCTGGCCTTAAACTATAAGTCATGCTAAATTCGGCTATGTTTTTCCATCTAATAATTGAAAATGTTGTATCTGATTTACTAAACTCCCAACTTTCTAATCGTTTATTTTGGTGTCTGTCAATGCCTTTATCATAAAGGTAAATCATAACAAGTGAAGATAATACTGCATTTATTAAAAATAGAATAGAATATTCTTTGTTTTTATTAAAGAACAAAAAACCTGCGATTAACAAATTAACTATTACAACTAATGGGACATAAATAATAATTGAAATAGAGACGCTAGGATCAGGATCAATTTGATAAACGAACAACCAAATTAGTCCAAAGTCTATAATTAATAGAACTAATAGTTTGTAAATCGTTTTCATTAATAATTTTGAATTACACACAACAAGTAAATATGACGCACTCTGTGCGTCATATCTATATTTTAAAATGTTAAATATTTATTTCAAGAAAACTGATAATTACTTTAAAATCAAATACAAAAACGTTTATTAGTCGTTTAAAAACGGATCAATGGATGTTTTCATAAAGCGATGCAGTTTTTCTGAATCCGAAGATAACTGAAAAAAATCAATAATTGTTACAGTAGTGGTTAAAAACTAGAAGATTAGTCTAAAATTTTACAGTTCGGCTAATTCCGCTTGTAATTTTTTAGTCAAACCCGCCACAATTAAATCATAAGAATCCTGCACCCATTGGTGAATTTGAGCAACTGGCAGAGAGCCATCCAAATGCACTGTATTCCAATGCACTTTGCTCATGTGGTAGCCTGGCTGCACCGCTTCATACTGCTCCCTTAAGGCAATGGCATGTTCTGGGTCGCATTTCACATTGATAGAAGAAAAGTCCTCTATATTGGTCAGGCAAAACATTTTGTTCATCACTTTAAATACTAACACTTTGTCGTCAAACGGCATGGATTCAGTAGCGCCTTTAAAACTTAAACAGTATGCTCTAAAATCTTCAATGTTCATGTGCTTCGTTATTTATGGTGAAAACGGTAGTTAAAGTTAACTGCTTTCTTCTAATCCTTCAAAAAGTATGGACCAAAAAAAAGCCAAAAAGAGAATAAACTGCTATTCTACTTTTTGGCGGTATACGTGTTTTTAGCGCACTTCAGCAAGTGGAGTGGATCAGTCCTCTCTTCTTCTTCTCGGCTGATTGCCGTCTCTGTTCGAAGAGTGTTGTTTAGATGGTTTATTTCCTCCTCTAAATGGTTTTTTAGGCCCTCGGTTTCTATTTTGTGGTGGTCGTTTTTCTTCTTTTTCAATCACTTTTCCATCATCCGGATAAGGGTGGTCGGCCACTACAGGAACGGTTTGTTTAATCAATTTTTGAATGTCTCTCAAATACGCTCTTTCTTCACCATCGCAGAAGCTGATGGCAACACCGCTAGCTTTTGCACGTCCTGTACGCCCGATTCGGTGAACGTAGGTTTCAGGAACATTGGGTAAATCGTAGTTCACCACTAACTCCAATTCGTCAATGTCTATCCCTCGTGCTGCTATATCAGTAGCAACAAGTACTTTAGTAGTTCCTTCTTTGAAGTTGGTCAGTGCTTTTACACGTGCCGTTTGTGATTTATTGCCATGAATGGCCTCAGCGGTAATGTCGTCAGCAGCTAATAGCTTCACAATTTTATTGGCGCCATGCTTGGTTCTAGAAAAAACCAAAACAGACTTTGCCGCTTTTTGGTTAATCAAATGAACCAATAACTTCACTTTGTTTCCTTTGCTTACAAAATAAACACCTTGTTCCACTTTTTCAGCAGTGGCTTGTTCGGGCTTTACGGTTACTTTTTCTGGGTTACCCAATATTTTATTCGACAATTCTACAATAGCAGGTGCCATAGTAGCTGAAAAGAATAAAGATTGTCTTTTTGAAGGCAATTTGGCCAAAATCTTTTTGATGTCATGGATAAATCCCATGTCTAGCATTTGATCGGCTTCATCCAATACAAAGTATTCGATGCCGTTTAAACTGATGAATCCTTGGTTCATCAAATCCAACAGTCGACCAGGAGTGGCCACTAAAATATCTATCCCTTGACTCAAGGCGGCGGTTTGTTTTCCTTGTTTTACACCGCCAAAAATTACTGTACTCTTAAGGCCTGTATGTTTCCCATACGATTCAATACTTTCACCAATTTGCAAAGCCAATTCTCTGGTAGGTGTAATGATTAATGCTTTAATCGGACGAGTTCTGTTGGTATTACCTTTCGCTTGATATAGGTGTTGTAAAATAGGGATGGTAAAGGCAGCTGTTTTTCCGGTACCTGTTTGTGCACATCCCAATAAATCTCTTTTTTGGAGTAGTTTTGGAATGGATTGTTCTTGTATTGGGGTAGGATGTGTATATCCTTCGGCGTCTAAAGCCTTTAGAATGGGTTCGATAACCCCTAATTCTTTGAATGTCATATAAATTCTAATTCGTGCAAAGGTAAGTGGATTGTTTGGAATAATACTTTATTGGGATTTTGTTCTTTCCGAGATCACTTTTTTGAGCAACAACTTTTGCCAACAGAAATCCAATTTTGTGGAAGATGTGGATTGAAACCGAAATATTAATTATTTTCATCACCTAAGAAACCAACCCTATGGATTTATACTTCACCATCGCTATTATTGCTGTCAGTATTTTTCTTTTCGTGAAAGATTATTTCAGTATTGATACCACTTCAATTCTGATCATGGCCTTGTTTATCGCCACAGGGGTTCTCAGTCCTGAAGAAGGGTTTTCTGGATTCAATCATCCTGCAACCATTACATTAGGATGTATGTTTGTGGTAAGTGCTGCTGTTTTTAAATCAGGATTGATAGATAGCTTAAGTACTAAAATTGTCGCATTGGCGAAGATTCATTATTTGGTAGCTCTGGTTGTTTTTTGCTTGATTTCCGCTACCTTTTCAGCGTTTGTAAACGATTCTGCAGTAGTAGCGATTCTTATTCCATTGGCCCTTTCTGTTTGTCGCCAAACTGGTATTGCGCCTTCTAAGTTGATGATTCCCATTTCTTTTTCTGCTTTGTTCGGTGGCACTTGCACGTTAATCGGTACTTCTACCAATATTTTGGTGAGCAGTATCGCTAAGAAAAGCGGCCTAGAACCTTTTGGAATGTTTGAGTTTAGTTTGCCGGCCTTGTGTTTAATGGGGATTGGACTAGCTTTTATCTTCATCTTTAGTCCATTTTTATTACCTAAACGCAAGTTTAAAGACGAAAACCTACTCAAACAAACGGAGAATTACATTACTGAAGTAGAGATTTTGGAGGAATGTAAAGATATCGGCAACAGCCTCGATAAAAGCCGACTGTTGAGAGAGTATAATGTGCAGATATTAGGTGTTTTGAGAGATAAACATTGGATTAAAGATTTTGCGAATTCGGATCAAATTCATCGAAAGGATGTCATTCGAATTTTAATCAGTCCGAATAAACTAGCGGAGCTAAAAAACCAATCCACGTATAAGGTGATTGGGAATGAAAACCACAAAGATGAGGGAGATATTTCCCAAAAGGTGTATGAGATGATGGTGCCTGCTGGTTCAATTTTGGCAGGCAGTACGATTTTAGAAATGAATTTGGGACATCGTTCCCATTTTTCAGTGATAGCCATCAAAAGACGAGAGGAAACGTTGACCGATAACCTTTCTTCTGCACGAATTAAAGAAGGGGATATGCTGTTGGTGCATGGGTCCAAAGCAAGTATCAACAAAAGTATTCAGGATAAATTGCTGATCATGTTATCCGAATACAGCGAAAAGAAAGTCAATTTAAAGAAAGCCATTCCAGCTTTAATCATTGCAGCTGGAGTAGTGACAGCTGCAGCTTTGGGAATTACTACCATCTTAATCAGTGGAATGATAGGTTGTTTGCTTCTGGTGACTACTGGTATCATCAAGCCTAAGGAAGCCTATGAAGCGATAGAGTGGAAGGTGATTTTTATGATGGCAGGTGTATTGTCTATGGGAACTGCATTGGAAAAAACAGGTGGAGCAGATATGATTTCCAATTTTGTGTTTCAGCAGTTAGGTGGATTAGACCCTCGAATTACATTGAGTGCGATATTTTTGGTGACTTTTTTATCTACCAACGTCCTTTCTAGTAAAGCAACAGCCGCATTGATGGCGCCCATTGTTATCAGCCTAGCCGCGGCTATGGAAGTCAGTTACAAACCATTTTTGGTTGCAGTAATGTTTGCTTGTTCACTTACTTTTATGACACCGGTTAGTTATCCTACGAATACTATGGTTTACGCACCTGGCAACTATAAGTACAATGATTTTTTGAAGATAGGAACGCCTCTCAACATCATCATTTGGGTAGCGGCCTCGTTTATAATATCTTTGTTTTTCCCTTTTTAATTCCAATTAGAGATGAAACTCAATAAAATAATTCCCAAATTAGGTGCGACTTTTAAGAATCAAGAGCACATTATTTTACGTGATTTTTTAGCGCTAGAGCGAACTAAATTAGCCAACGAACGAACCCTTTTGTCCTACATACGGGCTTCTTTGTATTTGCTGCTTGGTGGAATAGCACTTCTAAAATTAGAAGGATTTGAACAGATTAAGTTTCTGGGATACACCTCTTTGAGCCTAACAGTAATTCTGTTGATTGTTGGAATATTCAGATATAATAAGCTGAATATAAAGTTAAAAGACTACTACGGCGATATGGAATTACAAATGAATTTAAAACAAAAGGAAGAAACTGAGAATCCCGAATAAAAAAGGCCACATCTGCTGATGTGGCCTTTCATTTTGAATTTCGCTAGTTGATTACAACATGCTTTTAGCGTTCGCAACTTTTGCAGACAATTGTTCTACACTTGCTTTTGCTTTTTCGATTTTTTCATTTTTCGCTACGTACTCAGACTCTGAAATTTTTCCAGCTAATTTTAACGCATCCAAATTGGCAACAGCTTCAACAATTTTAGCTTTTGCCATTTCAATTTTGCTTTCGTTTTTGGCTACAGACTCTTCTAGTTTAGCTTTTGATTCTGCTTTCTTTTCTTCAGGAGTGTTAGCTACTGTTTCTACTTCTTCTTTCACTTCAGTAGTTTCTTCCATTACCTCATTAGTAGTGGTTTCAGCAGTTTCTTTTACTTCTTCTTTTTTACCCGAAACTTTTTCCTTCACATTTTCTACTACTTCCTTTCCTTTAGCTTCAGCTTTTACTTTAGCAACTTCCATTTGCTCTTTACCTTTAGCTTCAGCTTTTACTTTAGCTTGATCCAATACTTCTTTACCCGCAGTTTTTGCATTGTCAATTATTTCTTGCTTCGTTGTTTTTTCAGCTTCTACCTCTGCAGATTTTCTCAATTGTTCTGCCTCTTTTCCGATGTTCATTTGCGCAAATGTGATAGAAGAAACCATCATCATTCCACTAAGAACTGCTATTTTGATTGTATTTTTCATCAATGTATTTATTATAGTTCGTTTAATGCATTTTCTAATTCTGCAGCAGATGCTTCAATTTCTTCAGTGGCAGCATCCATTGCGGTAATCGCTGAATCCGTAGCAGCATCCATTGTGTTTTCTACCACTTCTTCTTCTTTAACTTCTTCTACTTGATTGCATCCTACTGCAACGATTGCAAATAAACTTGCAATTAATAAGGTTTTCTTCATTTTGGTTGATTTAAAATAGGGTCATCGCTGACGATTAATTATGTTGCGAAATTAGAACAAATTCAGTTGTAATAACTGTCCGAATGGCTGAATTGAAGATACTTTTCGTTGAACTACCATTTTATCTATCTTATCTGAATAATATACGTGATAATTGACAAGTTTTAGATTAATTTGCAGGTGAATAAAATTTCCTTGATGAATGGTTTTTAGTAGCAGTATATTTTTGCTGTATTTTCTACCCGTTTTTTTGCTGGTATATCACTTGGTAGGAGGAAGACTGAAAAATTGGGTGATATTAATAGCCAGTATTTTATTCTATAGTTGGGGAGCTCCTAAATTCGTTTTTGTCATCTTAGCTTCCACCATTGTTGATTTTTACATCGTTCAAAAACTAGCAAGTTCAACAGCTAAGTCCACTCGAAACGGCTTGTTATTTACTTCTGTTTTGATCAATTTGGGCTTGTTGTTGTATTTTAAATATTCCAACTTTTTCATTGAAAATGTGAACGAACTACTATCTGTATTTGGTGGTAATTCAATTCAATGGACGAAAGTGATCTTACCGATAGGGATTTCGTTTTATACCTTCCAAACGTTAACCTACAGTATAGATGTCTATCGTAAAGTACATCCTCCATTAGATAAGCTCTCTGACTACTTATTGTATATCATGTCTTTTCCTCAAATGATAGCCGGACCGATTGTTCGTTTTAATGAGATAGCCGATGAAATTACCAACCGAAAAGAAGTAATTGATGATAAGTTGATCGGTTTTTTTAGGTTCTGTATAGGATTGTCAAAGAAGGTGTTAATTGCGAATGTGATGGGGCAGCAGGCAGATACTATTTTTAATATGGAGGTCGAACAGCTGCATTACCTAACCGCATGGACAGGAATTTTGGCTTACACTTTTCAAATCTATTTCGATTTTTCAGGATACTCTGATATGGCCATTGGTTTGGGTAAAATGATGGGGTTTCACTTTCCTGAGAACTTTAATTCACCTTATACAGCAAAAAATATCTCTGAATTTTGGCGGAAGTGGCACATTACCTTAGGCGCATTCATGAGGGATTATTTATATATTCCATTAGGAGGAAACCGTGTGGCTTCAAAATATAGGGTTTACCTCAATTTGTGGGTGGTTTTTCTACTCTCAGGGTTGTGGCACGGTGCTTCTTGGAACTTTGTGTTGTGGGGAGCTTATCATGGGTTGTTCTTGATTTTAGATCGCTTGTTTTTGGTGAAGCTATTGCAAAAATTAGGGTCTTTCTTCAGCATCCTTTTTACTTTTATCGTAGTGATGCTTGGTTGGTTATTGTTCCGATTAGAGGATTTTAGCGAAGTGTTGCTCTATTCGAAACGAATGTTCGATTTTGGAGCTTATCAAAAAACAGATTTAATACCTTTTGCGTTTGAAATGGGCATAGTGGCTATCGTATTTTCTTTTTTTGCTGCACTAAAAGTGGGGAAAAGAATCCAAGATTTCATTTACGAAAGAGAAGCATATACTTTGCCTCAATACTTTGTCATCATAGGTTTTTCGTTTTTATTATTCATGACCTCTCTTGGGGCGATTACTGCTTCTAAGTTTAACCCATTTATTTATTTTAGATTCTAATGGGGAAACAGCAACAAATTAAGATAGTTTTATTTGCTGGAGTCATATTATTCCTGTTTGTGTTTCGCATTCAAGGGAAGTTTAAGATTTTCGAGAAAGGCTACCTCAATGGTTATTATACTTATACAGCAAAACCTGAATTAACTGTAGATTCTTGGATGAGTGGGGATTATCAAGAAAAAAGACAGCGGTATGTTGAAGAAAACATTGGGTTTAGAAATTATTTAATTCGATTATACAATCAGTTTGCATTCACTTTTTTTCACGTTGCTAGAGCAAATGGAGTCACCATTGGGAAAGAAGATTACTTGTACGAAGAACAGTACATTAGATCTTATTTAGGGACAGATTTTATTGGAGAGGATCGGATTATAGAGAAAGTGGATAAACTTAAAATGATTAAGGATCAATTGAATCTGGAAGGGATCGAGTTGTTAACGGTCATTGCTCCAGGTAAAGGTTTTTATTACCCTGAGTACCTTCCTGATAAAAGATTGAAAGAGAAAAAAGATAGTACTAATTATCAGGTATATGTTGAAACGTTAAAGCAGCAATCAATTCCGCTTATCGATGTGAATGGTTGGTTTTTAAAAATGAAAGATACCACCACCTATCCACTTTACCCCAAAGGAGGAACGCATTGGACCAATTATGGAGAAATTTTGGTGGCAGATTCAATTCGTCGGTTTGTGCAGGATATGTTGCAGATTCCGTTTCCTAAAATAGTAGTGGACAGTATAGAATGGTCAGACACTGCTCGTTTTTCTGATAATGACATTGAATTAGGAATGAATTTACTTTTTCATTTAAAACCATTCCCCATGGCATATCCTAAATTTAGATTTGATTTTGAAGGGGTCAATCAACGAACGAAAGTATTGACAATAGGCGACAGCTATTATTGGGGTATGTTTGGACACGAAATTACAGATTATGTATTCAATAATTCTCAGTTTTGGTATTACAACCGTTCAATTCACCAACCTGGTAAAGAAGAACGAAAGGTTAGTGAAGTCAATAAAATGGCTGAAATCCGAAAGCATAAGGTGGTGATGCTATTGTTTACAGAAGGTAATTTGATGCATTTTGCTTATGATTTTATTGAAGAGCTTTATGCCTATTATTCGTTGCATCCGAATACGGAAAGAGAATTAAAATTGATTGAAATTGAACAATCCATCAAATTAACTCCTGAATGGCTTGAATCAGTTACGGAAGATGCCCTTAAAAAAGGAATATCATTGGATGAAAACATACGTTCACACGCCGAGTATGTATTGTACATGCAAGAGAATGAACTAGAGAACTAATAAGCCCAATTCTCTGATTTCCTGCATTGGTTTAGAGTGCCAAAAGAGTTCGAAATGTTCAAAGCTTGTCTCAAAATCTGCTTTAATTTGCTGAAAAGTAGAAGCAGTTGGTTCGTTAATTGCAACTTTAGAAAGCAGGTTAACCAACCATTGTCCTTCCTCGGGTTTAAAATGAATCTTGCGGTGACACGTTTTGGTGTGCACGCTTACTTCTAGACTTTGAATGCTCTTTTTCTTTTTTGTTTTAGTAATGAGTTGGTGTTGGGGTAGGTTGCCCAACCATACTATTTTAGCATTAGGTTTTATTGTCCATAAGTCTTGAGCATCCAAACAATTTGCAATGTAGTTTTTGGCAATTGTAGGAGGAGGCGTTTTAAATTCAAACCATTGATGAAGTGGAATTTCAAATCCAATGTCGTGCATATAATTATATAGCGACTTTTTGAGTCCATAACTGAATTGGTCGTGATTGATGTTGGTTTTATCTTTAAAAGCTACGTCATTATTGGCAAAAGAAATGGGCTTTAATTCAGGAATAATTCCATAGGCATCAGGGTTTAATCCAATAGGACTGTGGGCTGTCAATGCAAATTGATGCCAAAATCCAGATTTTAAGACGCCATTTTCGAATAGTTGCCGTACCATCTCTAAACTATCAATAGTCTCTTGAATGGTTTGCGTTGGATAGCCGTACATCAGATAAGCATGCACCATAATTCCAGCTTGGGTGAGGTTGTCCGTTACTTGTGCTACTTGAGCAACTGTCACTCCCTTTTCTATTAACTTCAATAAACGATCCGAGGCGACTTCTAATCCACCAGAGACAGCAATGCAGCCAGAGCTTTTTAATAATCGACATAAGTCCTTGGTGAAACTTTTTTCAAACCGGATATTGGCCCACCAAGTAACCGTCATTCGCCGCTTTATTAATTCCAGTGCGATACTTCTCATTAATGCAGGAGGAGCAGCTTCATCTACAAAATGAAATCCACTTTCACCTGTCTTCTCCATCATTTCTTGCATTCGATCCACAATCAAACGAGCAGTGATGGGTTCGTAGATTTTTATATAATCCAAACTTACATCGCAAAACGAGCATTTTCCCCAATAGCAGCCATGCGCCATCGTCAATTTATTCCATCTGCCATCGCTCCACAGGCTATGCATGGGATTCGCAATTTCAATGACTGAAATGTAATCTTTGAGTGGTAAATCAGTGAAGTCAGGTGTTCCAACTTCCGATTGTTTGTAATCCTTTAATGCAGCATTGTTGATGAATTCTACTTGGTTGTCTAACTTAATGAAGGTTCTTTTTAACGCTTTATAATCGCTATTCTCCTCAGAGATATATCGGAAAAGTTGTTCAATGGGAGCCTCTCCATCATCTAAAGTGATAAAATCAAAAAAATCAAATACTCGAACATCCGTCAGACTTCTTAACTCGGTATTTGGGAATCCGCCTCCCATTGCAATTTTTTGATTCGGAAAGTGTTTTTTAAGGTATTGAGCGC
This sequence comes from Acidiluteibacter ferrifornacis, assembly GCF_009909615.1. GTDB lineage: Bacteria > Bacteroidota > Bacteroidia > Flavobacteriales_E > Vicingaceae > Acidiluteibacter > Acidiluteibacter ferrifornacis. Next base: position 46,217 of record NZ_WWNE01000012.1, read on the forward strand.
ACCGAAAAGCACTGAATAAATTTCCTGGAAACGGTACTGAAAAGCAAACCAAAGACGGATTTGCTACACTCATTTTTTCATGTAGAATTTGAACGGTTAACTCGTCAATTAGTGATAATGGTCGTTGTAAAGCTGAATAAATTTCATCAAAACTATTGGCACTGCGTCCCAAGCGTTCTGCATATCGACTAAAGCCAAAGTTTTCGTCTACACATTCTACGATAAAGTCCGAAATGTCCTCTAAGTATAAAGTTGCTAAATGCTTGGCTTGATCTTGCATCCCCATTTCACCAAAGGCCCAATCCAGATCGTTTACTGCTTGCAATCTTGAGGCTTCTGGTAAAAAATCGCCACTACAGATTAATCTGGCGAGCGTTGGGTTTTTGCCTTGTAAAAATCCAATAACTGGTTCAATGGTTTGAATATAGTCATCTTGCAGTGCCACTATTCGCTTGGAATTGTTGCTTTTAATTCTTCCCTCTGCACTTGCTGTTTCAAAGATGAACCTTAATTGCTTGGCGTTGAATAGAGCTAGAATTACCTCAATTCCCAAATCTACTTGTAGAGAAGACTTATTAATTTGATTCAAGAACCCCTTTAAATAGGCCGTAGCAGGATACGGCGTGTTTAATTGGGTAAAGGGAGGAGTAATTAATAAAAAGTCTTTCACACGCTTTTAAAATGGGGGAATGATCAAAAGTACTGCTTAGGCACTAATTCATCAATTCTAGTTCTTTTGCTCTTCTTGATTCTACTAATTCTGGATAAATGTTAGAAAAAGAAACCGCTTTACCATTGACTTGTTTGAAAATCATATCACTATTTAAATCACTCAACTGAGTGCATCCTGCAGCAGAGAATACCTCTAAGAAATCTTTTACGGTACTTTGCTGGTAATTCATTACCCTTTTCCATTTGTCTTCTACCACCAAGCCTCTAAAAAGGTTCGGATTATTGGTAGCTACTCCAGTAGGACAAGTGTTTTTATGGCATTCTAACGCTTGGATACACCCAATAGCTAGCATCATGGCTCTTGCTGAGTTGCATAAATCAGCTCCTAAACACAAGGCTTTATAAATATCAAAGCCATCGATTATTTTTCCCGATGTTATGACTTTGATATCCTTTTTTAAACCATAGTTTCTTAAGGTTTTTACAACGAAAACCAAGGCATTTTCCCATGGCATTCCCACGTGATCTGAGAAAACAATAGGAGCAGCACCTGTTCCTCCTTCAGCCCCATCAACAGTAATGAAATCAGGCATAATACCTGATGTTATCATAGCGTCGCAAATGGCTTCAAATTCTTTCGTGTTACCAATACACAGTTTAAATCCTATGGGTTTGCCACCTGATAACTCCCTCAGTTGTGCTACAAATTTTAATAGTCCTTCAGGAGAATTGAACGCAGTGTGTGCTGACGGAGAGTGTACATCTGTCCACGGTTTGATTCCTCTAACTCTTGCAATTTCTTCGGTGTTTTTTGCAGCCGGTAACATTCCACCATGACCTGGTTTCGCACCTTGAGACAATTTAATCTCAATCATTTTAACGGTTTCTATAGCTGCACTTTTCACAAACTTTTCGGCTGAAAAATTTCCATCTTCTCCACGGCATCCAAAGTAGCCCGTACCAATTTGGTATACTAAATCACCTCCCATTCGGTGATAATCAGATACACTTCCTTCTCCTGTATTGTGATAAAAACCACCACCTTGAGCGCCTTTATTTAAAGCCATAATTGCATTCTTGCTCATGGAGCCGTAACTCATCGCTGAAATATTGAGAATACTCGCAGAATAAGGGTGTTTGCAGTCTTTTCCTCCAATCAATACTCTTGGTGGCTCTGCCATTATTTTGGAAGGGTATATGGAGTGCATGGTCCATTCAGATCCATCTTTCTGCAAATCTGTTTCTGTGCCGAAGGGGTGGGTAGGAATTTGAAGCTTCGCTCTAGAATAAATATAGGTTCGTTGATTTCTGTTTAATGGTTTTCCATCGGTATCAGATTCAATAAAGTATTGTCTGATTTCGGGTCCTATTCCCTCTAATAAATACCTGAAGTGACCGATAATCGGAAAGTTTCTTAAGATCGTATGTTTGGTTTGTGTTAAATCGTATATTCCGACCGCGGTGATGATGATGGCAATTCCTACTATGCTTGGAATCGGGAAGAAAATTAGTAAGTAAGCAAATGTAAAAAAGCTAGCAATAGCCGCAAAAAAGCGTACAATTTTTTTCATGTTTAGACGAATTAAAAACGGGGCAAATGTAGTTATTCCCTTTATTCTGTCATCTAATTCACTAAAATCTTACAATTGATGGTAAGCTGGCCCTGAAACTTTAAAAATGTGGCAGTTATCAGCTGCAATGGTGTAATCAAGTTTTAATACTATAGAATCATTGACAAGCCCAACGAATTGAAACGCTTCGGATTTATTCTTCAGTAGGGAGGAATATTGATCACTCAATACGACATAGCGATTGTCATAAATAGGAGCGTTATTTTCAGGGAAGAGGGTGTCGTTGTTAATCATTCTAATGGTATAAAAGAAGGTCAGAGAGTCTCCCTCGACTTCCAGCGTTATGTACCTAAATTCTTCAGTACAGAAAATAGGGTCTTCTGGTTCATCTTTAGAACAAGAAGTGAAAATACAACTCACGGTTACCCCAAGAATCAAGACGATGGCGTTGAATGATTTCATTATTCGTTAGGCTATTTTTAAATTCACTTTATTGGTTTTAAAGGAAAGGTAGTAAGTTAATCCATCTTTATTTTCAACATTGATTTTCCCATTTAATTGTTCAGTGAATATGGATATTAATTCGCTTCCCATGCTAGTGGGATTGAGCAGTTCATTCGCCATTTCAGCACAACCAATTCCATTGTCGCTTATGATTAAACTAAAAGTATCGTTTCCCGTATTATTGAGTTTAACTGAAATGCGTTTATTCGTTTGCTTGAAGAATGCATGTTTCAAAGAATTTGTAACGATTTCATTGATGATTAATCCAAGAGGCATTGCATATTTCATATTTAAATCAATATCAGGAATAGAAATGTCAACATGGACGGAGTCAGATTCTGAATGCATATTCACAAGACTGGACACAATATTGTTTAGGAAATAACTCAACTTAACTTCTTCAAAGTTTCCATTTACATAGATGGATTCGTGAAGGGCAGCAATTGCTCGAATTCGGTTTTGACAATCCGATAGCACCATCCGCAGTTCCATATTTTTACTCTTATTGGATTGCAGACCAAGCACGCTGTTGATGATTTGGAAATTGTTTTTCACCCGATGATGCGTCTCCTTTAAAAGGGTTTTTCGAATTTCATTTTCTTTCAAAATAGAGATTTCTTTTTGTAGACTCAATCTCTCCCTTTCTGATTGATTCAATTGCACACTAAGGTAGATTAAGTGCCCAGTAGAAAGCAAAATAAAGATGTTTGTACAAATAGCGATTCCAAAATCCATATTTACTTTAACTTCATTTGAAAAATAAAGTAGGATATAGCTAAATAAAATGGGCAGGATGGTGACTATAGGAATAATTTTCCAGAACAATTTACTTCCTACTCTATGAAAGTTCATAATACTACTAAACGATATATTAGGATTTTTAAACATTAGCAATAAGGAAAGGCTTAAAAACAAAATAGTAGAGGGAAGAGACATGGTTTGGAAGAAAATTCCTCTATGGTTAATAGGAATATATAGAAAATAGGCAATTAAAGAGGCTGAAGCAATTGTAAACACAATGAAAAAAATACCTGTACATAATTTGTTGATATTTTGACCATTAAATCGGGCGCAGATAATTCCAAAACTTAAAAGGATAAATGATATTGAGGTAGAGGGAGACATTCTACCACTTATATGCAATGAAATAGTATCTAGAATAAAATAATTATCTATGGTAAGGTTGATTGGCAAATAATATTCAATGAGGGATAATGTGGAAATAATAAGAACAATTCCAACAAAAAGAAACGAAATCGCTTTATAAATTGAATTCTTTTTGTTCTCGGTATAAATAATAAGAACAATTAAAAATGCAAGAAATGCAGTGTTAAATTTTATAGTCGGAGCTTCAGGAATATACCTTACCAATAAAGGAATATTAAAAATCCAACCTACCAATGCTAAAGATGACAGCAAAAATGAAAATAACAGTAGCGCTTTTTCAATTCGGATTGTAGAATTTCTAACCATAGAATTTAGGTTTTTGAGGTTTCCTAAGTTAATGATTTTTATTATAAAGTACTAAAAGTTAGTAAACTATAATTAGTCTATAGCTGTCAGATCAGCTGAAGTCCTAGAGAATCCAAGGAAAATAGAGAAAAGTTAACTTACTAATTAAGCAGTCTTTTCAGAATCGCTAATCATCGTTTGAAGCTCCTTTAATTCTGTCGCCGTCAGATCTCGCCATTTACCAACAGGAACATCCAAATGGATATTCATGATTCTCACACGTTTCAATTTAGTTACTTGATAGTCTAAATAGTCGCACATTCTACGGATTTGACGGTTTAGTCCTTGAGTCAGAATAATTTTGAATTCATAAGTACTCAATTGCTCTACATAGCATTTTTTGGTCACTTGGTCTAGAATGGGCACTCCATTACTCATTTTTCGGATAAAAAATGGATTAATCGGCCGATTAACGGTCACAATATATTCTTTGCCATGATTGTTTCTTGATCTCAATATTTTATTGACAATGTCGCCATCATTTGTCAGTAGAATAAGGCCCTCGCTAGGTTTGTCTAAACGACCAATTGGAAAGATTCTAGTGGGGTAATTGATAAAATCTATAATGTTGTCTTTCTCGACTCCCGTGTCAGTAGTACAGACTATTCCTACTGGTTTATTGAATGCGATATATACCGGTTTTTCTTTAGGAGCAATAACCGATTGACCATCTACCGCAACCTCATCACCCTTACTCACTTTGGTGCCCATCTCAGGAACTTTCCCATTGATGGTAACTCTTCCTTCTTCAATTAGTTTATCAGCTGCTCTTCGAGAGCAATAGCCAACCTCACTTAAATACTTATTGATACGTGTGGATGAGTTGTTTTCCATGGTAAGAAATTTGTAATTGCAAAATAAGACAAAAAACTGCTATTGAATCGTAGATTCCCCCATTTCAATTAGCTTTAGGGTGGTTTTCCAATTCCGAGTTGTGGCCATTACTTTTAGTTTATTTTCAAGCAAATTATTACTCAGTTTTGAAGAACTCACTTTTTCATCATAAAGCAAATAAATGGTTTGCTTATCCAAGTTGTACTGATCTTTTTCGCAGTTGAACTCTGCAAGTTTTGCAATGTTTTCTGCAGTTGGAGTTTGTTTTAAATGACTTACGTAGAGTTTTTCTATTGGAGGATTAGCTTTCAGATAGGGGTTATTAATAGCCATTCTTTTATAGGCTTGAAATGGGAGTACTATTACACCAACACTAAACCCAAAGTGAGCTTCTATCGCCTTTTCCAATATTAGCTCCAACTCAATAGGACTTTCATTTTCAGACTGAAAAACTACATTCCCGCTTTGGATATAGGTGGATACTTTTTTTAGCGTATTTTTTTCTAAGAGGCTCCGCAACTCAGGCATGGCAATCTTTCGATGACCACCCACGTTAATTCCTCTCAATAAAGCAATGTATGTATTCATAGGTCTATTTTAAGATCCATTCTATTAATTCTTCTTGATCAACAATACTCCATGAATGAGGGTGTCGAGCGCCATCTCCACGAATGCCTTTATTCTGGGTTTCGATTAATTCAAGTTGTTTAAAAGTGGTTTGTTGATTTTTGAAAAATTGCTGTAGGGCGTAGGAGTTGGTTTGATTGAAATCGGCCTGCCTATTTTCTTTCCACCAAATAGAATCTGGTTCGGTGTATAATCTGACTTTAATTGATTTTAGATGTGCAATGTTGTCATAATTCTGTATTTCATTAACGATAGGAGAATGAATTGCGAATGAATCAGGAAAATGATTTTTTTCTCCAACTATACTGTCTAAAAGTCCAATCAATAAATTGGATTCAGCAACGGACGGTTCAGAAAAGTTACGTTCGATATTTAATTTAGATGATCGGTAGATGTTCCATAAATCAATAGGCGGATCAACAGCGAAAACTGCATTGGGTTGGTATTTATTATTTTGAGAAATTAAGTAATCGGCTAGTAATATAGATACATTTCCGCCCCCTGAATAACCTCCAATTGTAATATTTTGACTAGGAAGTTGATAATAGTCCATAATCTCATTGAGAAAATCGCCAAGCATTCTTTTTTCTGTACTATCTAAAGAGAGTCGGAAGTTGAAGTTGAGTAAAACCACAGAAATTCCTTTGGTATAAGCACTGTCTAATATTTTGAATTCCTTTTTTGTTTGATTTAAATCACAAGAAAAACAGGGGAATAGAAATAGAGTAGCGGCTTGCTTTTGGGCATAATGAATTTCAAATTCATCCGTGGTAATTACATTGCTTTTTAATGGAATAGATTCACTTTTTTCAGAAGGTGATGAACAAGAGAAAAGAGCGAGAATAAAGGTCAATAAAAGGAAATTACGCATGGATTAATATTTTGGCCTAAAGATACCATACTTCCTACATTTTGAATAAGGAATTTGTATAAGAATGGAATTAAAGCTTTTGGATAGTGTAAAGTTTGGAATCTGATTATTTAAAATGTCCGGAAAAGACAAGAAATAAATCTGGAAAAAAAGCATTAAAAGTAGTTAATCTCTTTTGACGAAAGCAGCAACTATTAATGAAGTAATGATACCCATAATTGGTGCACTCAAAGTAGCTTGAAGGATATAGTTCTTCAAATTGAAATATTCGGCGGCTTTTGCAGCTGTCATAAACTCTTGCTCTACCGCATATTTTGCTGCATTCTGAAAATAGGATGGAGTGATAAAAGTAGAAACAACAAATTGCATCGCTGGTGTGATGGCAGTGATGACTAAAGTAATGAAAAGTCCTGAAATCAGTCCTTGAGTATAGCTCATATGGCCTCGGTAAAACGACTCTCGTTTCTCTTTTAAAGCAAGGAAATAGATAATAACAGCAGGAATAGCAACGAAATTGGTGTAAATAGCATGTTGATCAATGTACACATCGTGCAGCCCCACTAATTTTTCCATAACCATCCAAAGAACCATCATTATGATAAAAAAGAAAGCCCATTTCATTTCAATTGTTCTATTTCGAAATATCATCTTTTGTTCAGGTTAGATTCATATAAGGTTATAAATTCCTTACCCGTCATTTGCTGGGTCAATGCCCCAATCAATTCAAAAGGAATTTGATCGACTTTTTTAAAACGAATGCAACTTTTTCCCATGTCCAATTTAGTTTTACTGTATTTAGGATATTCGTTCACAAACCATTTCATTAAAGCTTCATCCATATAAATGCCACTGTGATAAAGTGCTATGAAATTTTTCTGAGAAGCGATGTGCATAAAAGGCAATGGAAGCTTGGGGTTGACATGATAACCGTTTGGATAAACCGAATGCGGAATAACATATCCAATCATTCCATAGTTGATACATTCTTCGACTTCAGCACTTAAATTAGCCTTGATGACAGCTCTCAGTTTTTCCATAATGGGTCGACGCTCTATTGGAATTTTTGAGAGGTAATCTTCTGGAGAATTCGCTTCTATTTGCATGGGGGAATCCGTTTGTTTCAACAAATATAGCGGAAATAATGTAACCTCCTTTGTTTAGGGTGGATACTTAATTTGTGTACCAAATTCCTCAAAATGACTTTCTGTTTCTATGATTTATAGAAAGATTGAGAGGGATTCAATTGAAGGATAATACAGACTAATGGTTGGGTGGTTTGGTTTTCATTAAGTAGGAAGTTAAGTAGTTAGCAGACTCTTCATTCGGAGTAACTCTCATGATTGGCAGCTGGAATTTAATGGAATTGCTGCAGTGGTACACCAATTGAATCTAAGATTACAGTAATCAACAAAAACGGAAATTATGAAAATCAATTTAAAGCAAAAAGCAATAATGGTTTCATTGTCAATGACCATTGCTGCTGCCACAATTACAAGTTGTGGAACAAGTAAAGGTGTACAAGGTGGAGCAGCTGGAGCAGCTGGAGGTGCTATTATTGGCGGAATCATAGGTGAAAATAATGGAAGTACGGCTACAGGTGCTATTTTGGGTGCAGTCATTGGCGGTGCAGCTGGTGGAGCTATCGGAGCATATATGGACAAACAAGCCAAAGAAATAGAAAAGGACATTGAAGGTGCTGATGTAGAAAGAGTCGGAGAAGGGATTAAAATTACATTTGACTCAGGATTATTGTTTGGTGTAGACAAATCAACATTGAATGAGTCGACAAAGGAAAATTTAAGAGAGCTGGCACAAACACTCCAAAAGTATGAAGACACTCAAATTCTGATAGAAGGTCATACTGACAATACCGGAAGTGAAGAGTATAATAAAAAGTTATCAGATCGAAGAGCCGATGCAGTAGCAGACTATATTAAAGGCTTGGGTGTATCAGGATCAAGAATTTCTACTGTGGGCTATGGTGAAGCCCAACCATTGGAATCTAACGATACAGAAGCAGGTAAGCAAGCCAACAGAAGAGTAGAAATGGCCATATTTGCCAACAAAAAATTACAAAAAGCTGCCGAGAGAGGGGAACAATTAGATGAATAGTGACTTCAATTAGGTTAGAAAGAGAAGAGGAATGAATTTTAATCCATTCCTCTTTTTTTAATCTTTACATATGGCAAGATATATTTTTTCGCCTGTTAGTTTTTCATCTTTAAATGGCATTAATACCATATAGTTTTTGTTGATCTCAATGATCTTAAAAACTACGTAATCATTTTTATCTCTATTAGGTGTCAGATAAAGCAATTTTGGTTTCGTACGGATTGAATATTTACCGACCTCAAACTTTCCATTCATTACGAAGTTGACATCTTTGTTTTGATATGCCATTATTTTAAATGTTTTATCATATTCTCCTTGGTCTCCATTTTTGGTAGTAAAACCGTCGTATGACCAGCAATTGTTAATGTAATTTGTAACTTCTTCTTCAAATGACTTTTGCTCTTCAACCTCATAAGTCTTAATGGTGGAGTTCATTTGATTAATCATCTGCATTCGATTCAACAAAATGATTGAATTTGGAGCAATTTCAAGTCCTCTTTGAATGGATTGTTTTACTTTAGACAAATTTCTATTATTGAAATGATAATTGGCGATATCTAAATACATTGCAGCAAGATAACTTTCATCGTAATTTGTCTTTGGGTTGTTTTTTAGATGAGTTTCGTATGAAGCAAGTCTTGTCATTCCTTCATTGAATTTACCGTAAGAAACATATTCTCTGATGACCCTCATGTTGTAGTAATTATAAAATTGTTGAAACGTTGGGTCCCTTTTAAGTAGGTCAAATTTGGTCATGTATTTTTCTAAAGAGTCAATATTATCTTTATGATTTCGGTCGGTTAGCATATGTAATTTTGCCAGATTAGTAATGTTTTCTTTCAATTCAATATTTTCAGGATTTAATTGATAAGCTATGGACAACTCATGCAAGGCTTCTGGATACTGATTATTGACTTGATAGACATAAGCTAACCGATATCTATAATTCAGTTCATAATCTTTAATATTCACTATTGTGTCAACCGCTGATTTAAATTGTTGGTAGTAAGTTTTATAAGCTGAAATGTTAGGGTGTAGTACCATTAATTCATTTCCAACGTATTGAAAGTGAGTTAGACCTAAGGATTCAAACTGACTGCCTTTTGGGTTTAAGTTCACAAATTTGGCGAGAGAAATTGGATCAAACTGATTTGTATTCTCGCATTCTGCTAGAACATTAATCAATGCATAGTTAGTCATGAAAAGAATATTCGTGGAAGGGTAAACGAGATAGGAAGCTTCTAGAAAGTAGGCAGCTTCTTCGTAATTCGCTTGGTTGTATTTTTCCACACCTTTATTGTAATACAATAAGGCTGCTAGTTGCACATCATTAATAATCTTATTAGTGTCATAATGCTGATCAAATAGTTTTTCTACGGAATTGTTTTCAAATTCTTCTTCGGATATTAGTTTGTTTGCTTTTAATAAATTGACATAATCTTTTTGGGTTTTGTAATCGAATACAAAAGTTCCTTGAGTCGGTAAAGTGCTTTCAACTAATATTTTTTCACCCTTAGGGTCAGCAATTAAGTATACATGGGTTGGAGTTTCCCGGATTTCATAATCAATATTAAATCGATTAAATATCTGGACATAAAGGGCAGTGGCCGATACACAATTGTATTCTCCTTTAGTGAAGAGTTGATTAAAATCAGCATCCAAAACGTACTTTTTTAACTTTGCATTATGAATTTCAGAGTAGATGGTTTTAATTTGCTTCTTTTTGTTTTTGGTCTTCAACTTTTCAGGATCCAATCCTTTGTATAAGTTGTCAATTTGTTGATGAATTTTTTCTTCATTGCCAGTTTCATACTCCAAGGCAATCATAATTTCCAACGCATCGACATCTATAGAATTTGCGATCTTATTAAACACCTTTTCTTCAAAGGTACTTTTGTAAATTCTACTATCATCCTGAGCTAGTGCATTTTTTGGCAGACTAAGTATAAAAGGAATAACGATAAGGAGGAGATTTTTCATAATTAAAGGGTTATCATTTAGAGAGAGGAGATAAGAACTGAATTATTGAATTAAACTGAAGCGAAATGATTGTTCAAGTCGTTGATAATTAATTCAATTACGTTTTTGAAATTTAAAGAGGTTGACTCAGCCATACTTCTGCCAAATGTTTGAATAAGTTCTTTTTTGTTATTGTATCCATGTCTGAAAGCATCACTTTTCTTTTTTGCATCAAAAGTGTTTTCATGAATTAATTCAGTCCCTTTTTTCAATTGGTAAGAAATGGCTACTTCTGTATCAGCAGGACCTGCATAGTCACCAAAGCTATATATGTACATGAAAAATAGGTATGCAAAAAAGCCATTACTGGTATAAGGACCTATGGCTTGAACTTTATTGATCGTAATTTCTAACTCATAATCATGGTCTACACTATCCAATTGGAACGATCCAGATCGTTTGGCCTCTCGTTCAAAGTGATACTGCATAGATTCTGCCCAACTGTTCAAATAATTGGATTCACCCTGATAACACATTTTACGAGATTCCCAATAATTGAAAATTAATAAAGGGACTGTCCAGCCTGTTTCTTTCACAGCAATGGTTTGTTGTCTTACAGTTGGGTCCACAGAAACCTTCGAGAGTGACAACTTAATGTCACTTTTGTCTTCTATTGGTTTTGAATCCAATAAATAAATGATAGATTGTTTTCTAGAGTCAAGCTGTGCTTGAATCTTTTTTGTGGAAGTACAGCTACTTAAAATGGTAAGAAAGGCAACAAAAAATAAAATGTAGGAACGATTTCTAATCATGTTTGTAGATAATATATTTGACTCTGTTTTTAACTATTTCTTTTTCAATATCACTTTTTGCAATATCCATTGCCTTTTGATACTGCAATACCAGTTCATTTGTCGTATTGTAGGTATTTAATTCATACCTGCAGTCACCTATTAATAAGTGTTTATGATAAAGAAAATTGTTGCCTCTATACTGCTGAAGGGCTTCTTCTGCTAGTTTGTATTCTCCTTTCATAAAGTGACAGAATCCAATGTAGAATTGGTGGATAACTAAACTGCTATCATGTTGAAGCAAAAAAAGTTCGATGTCTTTGCGCTTCATTTTTTTCAATAGAAAGGCGAATTGTTGAGTTTTGGCAATTTCATTGGGATTCAAATGTGGATTTTCATCTGGCTGGATTAGCTCATCAAAAACGATACTTCGCTTTAAAATTTCTTTATCGCCTCTTTGGGCTAATTTCAGGTATTGGTGCTTGTCCAGAATAATAAAATAGTCTTTAAAGTTGGAAGCGGTCAAAAAAAATAGGAAAAACAGTGATACCGTAAGTTTGAGAATTGGTCGCAATAGTAGAGTTTTATTGTGTTAGGTTATTTTTTTGGGTCAATCTTTGAAATTAATGTCATCTGATTGAGCGTCTGCAATTATCAGCAAATTATTTTAATTGAGTGATATTAAAATAAGCCAATCTTTATAATCATATAAAGAATTTAGAGTTGATAATGAGTTTCTTTTTAAGAAGTCAAAAGATGTTTTCATCCAACTTAACCTTAACAAGTGTGTTTTTAGCACTCTTCCTTTTTTTCCCTTTTAGGAATGCCTTCTACTCCCTCAATCAATTTTTCAGCTATTTGATTTTTTTCGCTTGAATGAAGCACAGACATGTCTCCTGTTGATTCCAATACCACTGCAAGTACCTCGTCCAATTGGATGACATTGGCTTCTCTCAGCTTAGCCATTAAGTCACTTTCTCCAACATTTGTTTTTTCCAAATTGGGGTACAGAATCTTTCCTTTAAACATTAACATCATCGGACGGTTGGTCGCAAGATTTTTGAAGAAATTTGATTTGCGAACCAAATAGGAGAAAAGTGTTTGAAATAGCAGGATACCAATCAGAGCCACTGAGGCTTTTAAAAAGGATTGATTGGCATTCATAACAACAGAAGCAAGAATTGATCCGATAGCAATGGTTGAAGCAAAGTCAAAGCTGGACATTTTAGCAAACGTTCGTAATCCAAATAAGCGAGTAATAATAATCATCACCGAGAATATAATTCCGACAGTCAATATTGCTTTCATTAAGATGGCCATTTCAAGGTATATCCAGTTTTCCATTTCCTACTTTTTTAAGTTTAACTATATGAGTTCATGCCAATGCTAAAAAGATGGCGCTTTATTTTTATACCACATTTATTAGACCAACTACCCATTCCACGGATGATAGATCAATGCTACAACCTGCTTTTTGAATAAGTCATTAAAAATTAATCAATTGTAATTGTTTGGATATCTACGGCTTAAAACTTGGATTAAAACGGACAGCTATCGCAAAAAATATCAAGTTATGAACCTTCTAAACTACCTTTCACCATGACACCAAATTCTATATTAGAAATCATCGGAAATACTCCAACCGTTAGACTGACAAGAGTTTCGGAGGATTTAGGATTAAACGTTTTTGGTAAGATCGAGGGCTTAAATCCGGGTGGAAGTATAAAGGATAGGACTTCCTTAGCCATGATTCAAAATGGCGTCGCTTGTGGAAAAATTTCTGCAACCACCACAATTGTTGAAAGTAGCAGTGGAAATATGGCAATCGGCTTAGCTCAAGTCTGTTCTTATTACGGACTAAAACTCATTATTGTCACCGATACCAAAGCCAACCCCCATACTTTACAAATGTTAAGGGCTTATGGAGCACAAATTGAAATGGTCAACAAACCGTGTATAGGAAGTGGATTACTTGGTGCTCGTTTAAATAAAGTAAAAGAGCTTTTAGCAGTAATACCCAACTCTTTTAGTCCCAATCAATATAAAAATAAGTTAAACCCTCAAACTCACTTTCAAACAATGGCTGAAATTCATCAAGCTGTCCAACACATCGATTATGTTTTGGTGGCAACGAGTACTTGTGGTACTTTGATGGGATGCGCGTCATACTTGGAAGAAAATAGTCCGCAAACCCAATTAATAGCCGTAGATGCAATCGGAAGTGTCATTTTTGGTCAGCCTCCTTGTTCACGATTAATACCAGGCCACGGTTCAGGTATGCCGTCTTCCTTTTTGAAAAAGAATTCTGTTCACCAAGTAGTTGCCATTAGTGATGAAGAATGCGTTGAAGGATGTCATTACCTCTTAGAGAAGGAAAGTATTTTGGCTGGAGGGTCTTCAGGTGCAGTAGTTTCAGCTTTGCATCAAATAAAGTCCACCATTCCCAATGGAAGTCGGTGTGTGTTGATGCTACCTGATAGAGGTGAACGATATCTGGATACGATATATAACCCCAGTTGGGTGACTGAAAATTTTGAAACAGTAACGCCTGAAAAAAGAAAAGTAAGTTTATGAGTCAACCAAGAATAAGTATCGGTATTGTTGGATTTGGTCCAAAAGGGCTGTATGGTTTTGAAAGACTATTGGCCAATTTACATCAAATGGATGAAAAGCTCGAAGTACATGTACATCTGTTTAACGCTACGGGTGATTTCGCTACCGGTTGGATTTATCAACCTGAGCAGCCTGATTTTTTATTGATGAATTATAGCAATGCTTTTATTACAATGCATCCAGATGCAGCACCTTCACCGATATGCGAGATTATGTCCTTTTCGGAATGGTGCGCAAATTGTCGTCAAACCTCTACGAGTGCAGAAGATAAAAGAATTGCATCTCGTGGTGAAGTGGGCGAATATCTTTCTTATTATTTTAACTGTTTGTGTGATTCAGCTCGTTCAAATATTAGAATTCACAAAAATAGGGGAAAGGTTACAGCCATTATTCCTGAAAAGGGGAAGTATCGCCTCGAAACCGATATTGAGTTTCAATCTCCAATATTTACGACTTTATTACTGACTACTGGCCATTCGCCAAGTATCACCTCCAAACTGAGTCAATCCAAGAAATCTAAGAATTGTATACCGTTTGTATATCCAGTGCAAGAAAAGTTACAGCTTATACCTAAAAATGTTCAAGTAGCTTGTAAAGGGATAGGATTAACTGCCATAGATTCAATTTTGGCATTAACAGAAGGAAGAGGTGGAGAGTTTGAAAAAAGTAATGAATCCGAACTGATCTACAGGAAATCAGGAAAAGAGCCAACGAAAATTTATCCCTTTTCGCGTTCAGGTTATCCAATTATTCCACGATTATCTAATGGTGTGACTTTAACCCAGCATAGCTGTTATTTAAAAAAATGGGTTTCCTCTCTCTCTGAAAATTGTTCTCCATTTGACTTTGAGAAAGAGGTTCTACCCCTGATCAAGCAGGACATCACCACGGAATATTACTATCAATTATTTCAAAATTATAAGTTGAGGCTAAATGCGCAACAAGAGTATGAAAAGGTTTTAGATGAAATTCAAGAATTTCATCGTCTTCATCCAGAAGAAAAAAAGTTTGAAGCTGATGAATTGTTACGTCCTCCAATCAGACAATCGAACAATGCCCATGAGGATTTTCTGGCCTACTGGAAAAAGACGGTTGATTGGATAAAAACCGAAAATAGCCCTTTTGTAGCTGCAGCAAATACATGGGGGAATTTAGTAGACGACTTCAATTGGTTGTATAAAAATGATAAGCTAACTGCTGATTCTAGGTCGAAATTTATTTCCACTTATTTTTCTATGTTTAATAGAATCTCTTATGGGCCTCCTTTGCAAAATGTTCAGAAAATAATAGCATTGGCCGCAATTGGAGTTGTTGATTTCTCATTTGTTAATAATCCGGATATTACGAAAACCGACAGTGATAAATATGAGTTAAAATCGCATGAAGAAATGACTTCTTGCGAGTGGATGATTGATGCACGTTTACCCAGAGGTTACACCGTTAACTCTAACGTTTTGTACACAAGCTCCTGTAAAAGGAATGGCTTATTTTCATTTCTAAATAAGCATACCAATAGCGATTTTGCAAATGGATTGAACTGCAATGAAGCAGGCAATCCCATTTCTGAGGAAGGTGAAGTAATCTCTAACATAACTTTATATGGCACACCCGCAGAAGGTAAATTATTCGATAATGATAGCTTATCAAGAAAGCGAAATGATACTGCTAGTCAATGGGCTAAGCAAACTATTCAACTCATTTATAAAACTTTAATACCAGAACATGAATACTAAACTTCCTCCGTTAACACCGCTTGTATCTCCTTGGATGGAGGAATTAATAACGGATTTTGACTTGCAGCACCAATTATTTGAAAAGTATGGCTCTCCATTGAACGTCCACCATATTCCTTCCTTTGAGAAGAATATTTCAGCTTTCGAAGCTATTCTTTCCAATTACGGGTTTAAACATAAAATCTTTTATGCTAGGAAAGCGAATAAATGTAAGATATTAGCTTCAGCTGCGGTACAAAACGGAATCGGTGTAGATACAGCAAGTTTTAACGAATTGAAACAGTGTTTGGATAATGGAATATTGCCTTCCAATTTGGTTTCTACAGCAGCTATAAAGACCGAACCATTACTGAAATTAGCTATTCACAATCAAGTACTTTTGATTATTGACAATGAAGATGAAGCGAATAAGATATTGGAATTATCTAAAGAGCTGAATCAACCTGCAATTATAGGTTTTCGCATAAGCGGATTTTACGTAGGCAATCACAAGTTAATGAGCCGTTTTGGCTTAGACGTAGATGAAATAGAGTCTTTCATACTTGATTTTTTTAAGAAGAAAGGAGCTCAGCACTTCTTGAACTTTACAGGATTCCATTTTCATTTGGATGGATATTCTCCGAAGGAAAGAGGAACAGCGCTGCATCAGACTATGGATTTGATAATGCGTCTTCGAAGCCACAATTTTGACCTAAAATTTATAGACATCGGAGGTGGTGTATTGATGAATTACCTCGAAAACCAAAACGAATGGAGGACTTTTCAAGAGGAGTTGAAAATGGCGGTTCTAAATCAACGAGAACCGATTACCTATAATAATAATGGATTAGGGTTTACTCAACGCAATGGAGTAGTGGAAGGACAGTTGTCAACGTATCCAT
Organism: Acidiluteibacter ferrifornacis; assembly: GCF_009909615.1. Taxonomy (GTDB): domain Bacteria; phylum Bacteroidota; class Bacteroidia; order Flavobacteriales_E; family Vicingaceae; genus Acidiluteibacter; species Acidiluteibacter ferrifornacis. The sequence goes on from NZ_WWNE01000012.1 coordinate 62,897, forward strand.
TTTACAATGAGAGGACCAAAGAAAAATTTTTACCTGAGGTGTTATCTGTACCGAATGAAAACGCTTTGACTGTAGCTAAACGATTAGAAGAGTTGGATATAGAGTTGCGGTTGGAGCCAGGCAGAAGTCTCTTGGATCAAGTTGGCGTCACGATGGCAAAAGTGGTTCACCGGAAAAAGGATGCAAGAAATAATATATTGGTTGGTTTAGAGATGAATATGACGCAAATGGCGAGTTCTAGTGCTGATTTTTTGCTGGATCCATTTATTAGTTATGCTGATTCTGAACGAGAAGACAAACCTGTTGAGGTCTATTTAACAGGAGCCTATTGCTTAGAAAGAGATGTATTGCTACAACGAAAGATTGCTTTGCCGAGTTTACCCTCAGTGGGGGATGTGCTACTTTTTGTGAATACTGCGGGTTATATGATGCACTTTTTTGAAACGGAAGCTCACCTTTTTGATCTATCACAAAATGTTTACACTCGCAAGTCACAAAACGAAATGAAAATAAGTGATTTTATGGCAGATGAATAATAAGAGATAAATTGTCATTCATGCTAATTTTCTCAAAATATTACTTACAGTTGCTCTGTGGTTTGTTTTCCTGAACTACTTTTAAAACTCTTCATCTATTGCTGTACTTTAACTGGATTTACTTTCTTTTCTAGTTTATTCACTTTCATTGAAATAATTTTATTTCAAATAGTTGAGTAGAAACTGAGAAAACTCTGATACTTGGGAATTTGTATATTCTTTGATATATAGCTTAATCTATATCTAATTCAGTCTTTTAGTATATTTCACTTCTATTCCACCCCTGTAAAAAACTGAACGGCAAAGCCACAGAATTCTTTGATTACTTCCTTGTCGAGTTCAAACTCGTACCTCTTGTATAGATAGTTTCTAGAAGTAGGAGAGATGCTTTGCCCAGTTTTTAACTCTTCATAAGTCAAACATTTGATGTGCCTTCGCGATACGATAATGAAGAAGGCATTTTCATAAGGGTAATCTGATTTGATATCCTCAAAGCTAAACTGGCCATTGGCGCGATATTTTACTTCTACCAAATTTACATCACCTGTTTTGGGGTGTTGCATAACAAAGTCAGGCATAGTTCGTATTTGCTTGGCTACATTGGTGTTTACTCCTTGTAAAAGTTCTATAATTCCTGGAATAGTTTTCTCCATTCCGTAGTGGAATACCTTATAGCCCAATTTTGTGAAAAGCTGTTCAATGAGAGTTTCAGCTACACGGCCTTTTAGGGCACGCTGGCTCCACGATTGAGTAGAGTATGAGTTCGCTTTAGTAGTCAATTTTCTAGATATAAATAATTCAGTCTTTAAAAATAGTAAAACCCTTCATTTAAACAAATTAAAGCATTAGGAATTGACATGAAAAGTGAATACTTGTGAGAATTAATTCCTCATTTTTTTACTTTCTTTACGATATGAAAAAGATCTTACTGCTGTTTCCCATCTTTTTGCTGCTTATGGCTTGTGGAAAAAATAATGATGTAAAGTGCGATAACGCTCAATTGACTATTTGCAACACCACAGAAACGGATATGGTGGTCTTTGGTTGGGATTCAGATCAAATGGAGGATACCCTCTTCCCCGGAGAATGTACTGTCAAAGATTTTGGAGAAGTGGATATATCCTATGACATGTTTGGGAATGAAACTAATCGACAAACTACTGTTCACAGATTTATCACTAAATCAGGAACTTATTTATATGAAATGGAAAATTGCGTTAAGTGGATATTTGCACCTAGTGGGTATGTGGATATCACCCATTGTTTAAATGGTGTTTTCGATGCTGACCAAGGAGAATATGATGTGGATTGTGGTGGAGTTTGTCCGCCATGCAAAAATATAAAAGTTCCATGTGAGTCAACCTTAAAGGAAGATGAAATAGATTGGAATAACGGTGCTGATGATGATTTAACCTATTCATTTCATTATGTCGATGACAGTAAAATGAGAATAAAATTTAGTTTTTATTTCGGTCAAGAATTGATTATAAAAATACCAGTGCAGCAGTTACCTAAAACCAATCGAAAATTTATTATCGGGAGCAATTTTAGTAATGCAGAGATGGTATACTACAATCGTTTTGAGTATTTGACTCCTCATGCAGGAGAATTCCTTTATTTTGTATCCACTGGGGAGGGGATAGGTAAATTTGAGTTTTGTGATTTAAAGTTTACTGGTGCTTTGACAACCAAGATAGGGACGGGTAGTTTAAGTTTTGAAGAATAGATCATTAATTCTTTAATTAACGATATTAGGTATACCTGAATTTTGTTTTTTAATCCTAAAGCCCAAATAGAAGGGCTTTAGGATTAGATATAGCCTTTCCATTACAGTTTGATGGGTAACTCTGTCTTTAAACCGATAAAGGGCTCACTGTTACCGATCCACTTCATAAATACACCCAGATTCACTTTATCCTTATTGTCTTTTTTGGCATTAAAGAATAAGCCTAGGCCATAACTGTATAAAGGGTCTTTTAATTCAGAAATTTGTACATCACCAAAAAGATCTAAAACTACAATGTCGCCTACTCCGATTAAAATTTCTGAAGAAACGGTATGTTGGATGAATTCTTTATAATTCCCTCTAAAAGCCTTAGTCGATTTAGATACTTCTCTATTTGTTGAACTATCAGGTATGGTAATGTAGTCTTTAACATCAACTTGCTCAAATTTATTGATATTATTCCCCCTTTCATAAGTGTAAAAAAGGTTGAAATAGAAAAAGTCGGGTCTTCCCTTAAAATTATAGGTTTCCTTGTTCCATTTGGCGTAAAAATTATAGCCAAGGCCTCCTTTCCAGCTAGAAAAATTCTCCTTGAATATTTGATCATTAAAGGCTTTGCTTACGTCCACAATTTTATATTGCGCATTATTGTAATCGAAGCCTGCTGTAAAGTAGTTTAAACGTGTAAAAGTGATACCCTTTTCTGATTTATTCACAGTAAAATAGTCGTCTTTTTTAAATAGAAAATTTAAATCAAGACCCAACTTTACAATGAGCATATCACTATTCCCAAAATCAAAAATGTTGGTGCTTTCACCCACCTCCAGTTTTCCTTTAAGAATTAGTTTTTGGTTGTCACCTTCTCGGATGGTTTTTTCACTTTTGTTTTCTTTAAAAGGACTGAAGGTAAAGTCTACTTTAACCGTTGTTTTGTCCTTATCAAAGCTAGTTGAGATTTCTGAGTTTAATGAATTGGCATTTTGCCCGATGAGTGTGTAAAAAATAGGTTTGATAGAATCTTTTAAATCACTTTTAGTAATTGGAACTTTTACTTGTGTCAGTTCTTTGTTTCCTCTGGCTTCAAATTCAGAATAGTTTATTTTTTGATTTTGCGCGGTGGAAATGGTAATACTTAAAATAAATAGGAGGGCGAAGAAGAATAAATTTTTCATGATTTCTTGGGTTTAGTTTAGATATCAAAGTAAACCCATTCATCCTCATAATGAAATACCTATAAATCGGTATTTTTTTATTGATTTTCTGGTGGTTTTATACACTGCAATTGAAGATTCCAATTTTTAACCTTTTTTCGATAGCTGTGGAAAACGACAACTTAATAATCAAAAAAAAGAAAGGCTGTCCGCGAAGACAGCCTCTCACCCGTTTAAACAGAGCGTCCGCCGACACCTCTATCCATGAGGAAACACCTCAATATCATTGTCTACTTTCTCTATATTGATGATTTCATCGCCTTGGGGGAAATGCCAACTGACATCACTGCCTTCAGCATAACCGATTAAAGCTGTTCCCATTGGAGAGAGCACTGATAGTTTCCCTTTTTGAATGTCTGCACGCTGAGGCAGCACCATTTCTAATCCCGCTTTCCTTCCAAATGGGGTGGTGATGGTTACAACACTTCCTATACGTACCACTTTACGAGGAAATTCGTTTTCTGCGATGACAGTTGCCACCTTTAATTCTTCGTACAATTTTTTTCTACATTTTGCTGCGATAGGGTCTACTGCTTCTGAATTTCGAATCAAATCAATTAGTGTCTTTTTGTCCTTTTCTGTGACAATCAATTTCGTAACTTCCATAACTATATCATTTTCACTTCTTCAATAATTTGATGTAAACTGTATTTGGCATCTCCGAATAATAATTTACAGTTGGCTCTTTCAAACAAGGGGTTGCTAGCTCCAGAATAGCCGGCTGACATTCCTCTTTTCATTACAATGACTTGCTTGGCCTGATAGGCTTTTATAATCGGCATACCATAAACTACGCTTTCTGAATCTGTTTCTGCTGCTGGGTTGACAACATCATTAGCTCCGATTATTATTGCAGCGTCAAACTGCCCCATATTGTGGTTCACTTCATCCATTTCTACAATGTCACTGTAATCGATATTGGCCTCCGCCAACAATACATTCATATGCCCTGGCATTCGACCTGCAACGGGATGAATGATGTATTTCACTTGAGCACCTAGTCCTTGCAATCTTTTTTGTAATTCAAAGCATTCCTTCTGTGCTTGAGAAACAGCCATTCCAAATCCCGGTATAATGGCTACATTTTTCGAAAAGGCAAGAATAGAAGCTGTTTCCGCTGTAGATATGGTTTGTATTTCTTGCAATGCTTCTCCTGTGTTACCTTTTTTAGTCACTACAGCGGTTTGTCCCAGTAGTACCTTTTTTAAAGATCGGTTCATGGCTTTACACATTTGTATAGTCAATAATACTCCTGTAGACCCTACTAAAATACCGCCCAATAACATAATAGTGCTTTCAAATAACATACCTGAGATAGCAGTGGCAATTCCGGTTACGGCATTCAATACGGAAATCAATACAGGCATATCCGCTCCACCGACCGGTAATGCAAATAATACTCCGTAAACTAAACTGATAGCACCAATGATCAGGGATAAAGTTTGGAAACTTAATGCGACATTAGGTTGAAAAAAGTGCCAAATGGACAAACTAATTACAAGAAACCAACAGCCAAAAGTCAAAGCTTTCGATCGGAAACTGGTTTTCATTTTACCTGCTAGTTTATAGAAGGCAATTATACTTCCTGAAAAGGAGGCTCCACCTAAGAATACTCCTAGTAATAACACGATTTTTATCGTGGATTGCTCGATAGCCATGTCGGAAATAAACGATTCATTGATTCCAATGATTAAGGCACATAAACCTCCCAATGCATTAAATAATGAAATGAGTTCGGGCATACGCGTCATTTCATAGCTCTGAGATAACCCTTTACCGATAATCGTTCCAACTAGTAATAAGGCTACTAGTAAATAAACGTTGTTCAGTTGATGGTGTTGAACAACCATTAAGATGGCAGTGGCGGCAATAGCAAGGATCATGGCAACAGCCGATAGAAGGTTACCATTTCGAGCGGAAGATGGTGCTGCCATCAGTTTAATACCGCCAATAAACCCAATTGCAGATAGGAGGTAGACAAGATTGATGATTCCGACCATAATTATTTTTTCTTTTTAATAAACATGGATAGCATTCTATTGGTGACAAAGAATCCCCCTGAAACGTTGATAGTGCCAATAAGTACCGCTAAAGAAGCAACAATAAGAGTAGAAACTTCTGTTAAAGGAGTGGATAATAATTGTATTGCTCCTCCAATTAAAATAATACCGCTTATAGCGTTAGCGCCTGACATTAAGGGGGTATGAAGGACTGAAGGTACATTTTTTATGACTTCCAAGCCGATTAAAATACTCAATACAATGACATACCACCCATCTATGGGTGACAAATAAAATGAATCTAACATGTGTTTATTTTAGTGGTTGTTTATCTCCGAAATGATCCGTTCATTAATGACTTTACCATCTTCAACGACCTTTGTCGCTAATAGTATATCATCAGTTTCATTGGCTTCTGTTTTCTTTAAATAATGTAGCAGAAAGGAGGTGAAGTTATTTGAAACTAATGTAGAGGAAGCATTTGAGCATTTACTGATCAAAGATACCGGGCCTGCTATTGTTACACCATTTACGGCAATGGTTTCATTCTTTTTGGTTAATTCACAGTTTCCTCCATTTTCAGCTGCTAAATCGATGATGATAGAGCCTGGTTTCATGGTGTAAACTGTTTTTTCATGGATTAACCGCGGTGAAGGTTTTCCAGGAATTTTTGCGGTGGTGATAATCACATCAGCTATTTTTGATTCTTCGGCCAATCTCTCGGCTACTAAATCCATATAGTCTTTGGTTTGCTCTACTGCATAGCCACCTGCTTTATCACTTTCTAACGATCCTTCAACTTCTATGAAAGTGGCGCCTAAACTTTCTACTTCTGTTTTAGTATTTTTTCGAATATCAAAAGCTTTCACTTGAGCGCCTAATCTTTTGGCAGTGGCTATGGCTTGCAAACCTGCTACACCAGCACCTAGGATTAAGAATTTAGCGGGCCGCAATGTGCCACCTGCACTAGTGACCATAGGCACAACCAATGGAGACATCTCAGCAGCCATTAAAACAGCTTGATAGCCGGAAATAGAGGCTACAGAAGAAATGATATCCATTGATTGTGCTATTGTCGTTCGAGGAATCAAGTCTAGACTGTATACCTCTGTTTTTTTGTTGATATAAGGAGTGATAATGGAATGGTCGTTGATCACATTATAATATCCAATAAAGACTTTATTATTGTTCAATTTCTCATTCTCCAAAGCGCTGCCATAACTTAAGATAATATCTGAGTACTGGATGATATCGACCTTAGAGGGCACGATAGTCGCTCCTGCATCTTCGTATGCTTCATTCGTAAAGCCTGCAAACAACCCCGCATCTTTTTCGATACAGATGTTAAAATGCTCTTTTAGCTGTTCTACGCTTTTGGGAGTCAAGGCAACAATTTTATCACCTTGACTCTCATTAATTACTCCTAATTGTTTCATATCATTACGATTATGGAAACACGCCTCTTTCTTTGTAAGTTTGCTCTAATCGCTTAAGAGCTACCAAGTAAGCGCCATTTCTCCAATGTGTGTCATACTCTTTTGAAGTTTCTACTACCTTGTCAAAAGCGATACTAACCTTGTCGTGAATCATGTCTAATACTTGATCCAATTTCCAGATTTCAGAACGCTTATTTTGCAACCATTCGTAGTAGCTACCAATTACACCTCCTGAGTTACAAAGAATATCAGGAATGACATCTACACCTCTTTCCAATAAAATAGCTTCAGCGTCTGTGTCTGTTGGACCATTTGCTCCTTCAGCGATTAACTTAGCTTTAATATCGTGTGCATTGTCTTTTGTAATTTGATTACCTAAAGCTGCTGGTACAATAATGTCACAATCTAATCCAAAGAATTTTTCAGAATCGATAACTTCTGCACCATCAAATCCTTCAATTTGGTTTTTGTAACCTAAACTATGTTGGTATAATGCCTCTACGTCAATTCCCTTTTCGTTGTACAAAGTAGCACTTGCATCTTGTGCTGCAACCATTATTGCTCCCAACTGATTTAAAAAGTGTGCGGTCCAATATCCTACGTTTCCGTATCCTTGAACGATGTATTTCATTCCCTTTAAGTCAACTCCTCTCACTTTTGCCCATGATTTAATGGTAGCAACAACTCCGAAACCTGTCGCGCGATCTCTTCCTTCAAGACCTCCTGAGCCCATTGGCTTACCAGTAACAACGTGTAGGTTGTTGAATCGGTTAGAAGGAGATTTTTGTGAAGCAAACGTATCGGAAATCCATGCCATAATCTGAGCATTGGTGTTTACGTCTGGAGCCGGAATATCTAGATCCGGTCCGATATTATCGCCCAAGGCAAAAGTAAATCGTCTAGAAATTCGCTCTAATTCATTCATAGAGTATTTCTTTGGATCTATTTCAATTCCTCCTTTAGCACCACCAAAAGGCAATCCTGCTAAAGCAGTTTTCCACGTCATCCAGATAGCTAATGCTCTAGCTGCATCAATGTCTACAGTTGGGTGGTATCTTAAACCACCTTTGTATGGTCCAAGTGCATTGTTATGCTGTACTCTATATCCAGTAAAAGTTTCAATGGATCCATCGTCCATTTTTACAGGAAAATGAACAACAATCTCACTATTTGTTGAGGATAAAATTTTGCGAATTCCTTTGTCTAAATTCATTAAATCGGCTGCATGATTGAACTGATTCATCACGTTTTCATACATTCCAGTTTTCTTCTTTTCTTGTGCTTTAACTTCCATCTAATTAATTAAATTATTGATAATGTTCACAGTTTAAAATAATTGAATCTTGCGATTTTAAATTACAGTCATTTACAAAGTCACAAGTAGAACATAAACCAAAATAGAACTTTCCTTCAGCGATATATTTTGTTTGAAGTGAATGAAACTCTTTTAGCTCATTTTTTACTACATGCTCTTCGCAAAAAATGACAGTTGAAAAATCAGTTTGCATAGCACACTGATTATTCGTTTCACAATTAGTGCAAATTCTTTTATGAGTATTCACTTCCATTTTTTTATGCAATTTCAACTGCTCTTTACGAAGTGTATGCCAAATCTTTTTTAGAATGGGCTAATTGTGTTTATGTTTCTTTATGTTAATGTTTTAGCTCTTATCATTTTTTTATGGTTTAAATTTCTATTGTTTTAATTGATGTTTAAAGCGGGGAAATTCTCTCCGCTTGGTACAAAATGTACCAGGGTTATTTTATTTTTTCTCTTAATGTTTTTCGGTCAATAGCCAGAACTTCCGCTGCTTTGGTTTTATTATTATTTACTTCAGCTAAAACTTTTAAAATGTATTTTTTTTCCATCTCAGCTAACGTTATTGGTGTCGCAGAACTCGAAGATAATGGCGAACTCATTTTCATATAATCAGGTAGGTCATGAATGGATATACTTCCATCAACCATAATGACTAAACGATGTATGAAGTTTTCCAACTCTCTAACATTTCCAGGCCAAGAATATTCCTTCAAAATAGTCTTAATTCCTGATGGAAATTTCAGGGGTTTCTTTTTATTTTCTTTGCTATATATTTGATTAAAATGATTGATTAATATCGGAATATCCTCTTTTCTTTCTCTCAATGGTGGAATATGTATGGTCACCACATTCAACCGGTAGAATAAATCTTCTCGAAAAGCGGATTTCGCTATTTGCTCTTTCAAATCCGCATTTGAGGCAGAGATAATTCGTACATCTACTTTTTGCGATTTCGTACCTCCCAGCATGGTTATCTCTTTCTCCTGAATGACGCGCAATAATTTGGCTTGAACAGAAGGCGAAGAATTACTGATTTCATCTAAAAAGATGGTGCCTTTATCAGCTGCTTGAAAAAATCCTGCCCTTGTAGTCACCGCACCTGTAAAAGCTCCTTTCAAATGTCCAAATAGCTCACTTTCTAGCAGTTGGTCTGGTATGGCTCCACAATTAACCGCAACAAATGGAGCAGAGGAGTAGGCACTATTGTAATGAATGGCACGTGCCACCATCTCTTTACCTGTTCCACTTTCCCCAGAAATTAGCACAGTTGCTTTATTATTTTTAGTTCGCTCTATAGTCTTGTATAAGAGCTGCATTGGCTCTGATACTCCTATAATGCCAAAAAAAGAATCCAACTTTTCGCTCGGCTGTTCTTCCTTTAAAGTGGAATTTATCTTTTCTGATATAATGTGTTTTATAGCCGTAGTCAATTCTTCATTGGTAAACGGCTTGATCAAGTATTCTACTGCTCCCATTTTCATTACGTCTACCGCTCCTTGCACATCTGGATATCCAGTAATAACTAGTACTGGCGTTTCGGCAAAATGATGAGAAATGTATTTGACAAGTTGGGTGCCGCCTACTTCAGGCATATTTAAATCAGTAATAACTAAATCAATTTCGGTCGTCTCCAATATTTCAATGCCTTCCACCACATTGTCTGAAGTGAAAGGATTAAGACCCATTTCGTTGAGGTTTCTTCGAATGACTTCTAACATGTCGTGAGAATCATCTACTACTAAAACTGAAATTGATTTATTGGACATCTTTCTTCAGTTTAATGGTAAATGTTGTGCCTTTATTGAGCTCTGAATCAACGGAAATCTTTCCACCGTGACTTTGGATGATTCCATAAACTACTGCTAGGCCTAATCCGGTGCCTTCTCCTACTGGTTTGGTGGTAAAGAAAGGTTGAAACAATTTAGACATGGATTCTTTAGAAATTCCCTTTCCGTTATCGGTAATATTTAAAACAACTTCTCCTTCTTCTTCATGGGTCTTTATTGTAAGTTTTCCTTTATTATCCATCGCACTAATAGCATTCAAAACAAGGTTGAATAAAATTTGTGAAAATTGAATGGCATCTACGCGAATAGGTAAATCATCCTCAGATAAATCTAATACAACTTCAATTTCTTTTTCATTCAATTGAATCTGCAATAAGCCTAAATTCTCAGAAATCAATTGGTTGATATAATAATGCTTGAACTGAGTAGGCATCTCACATGAGAAAAACATCAGTTTTTTTACAATACTTCTAGCGTGAAGGGATGAGTTGATAATTTTCTTTAAGTCAGCTACTTTTTTAGGGTCTTTCTCTTCTCTTAGCATCAATTCTGAAAAACCTAGAATATTACCTAGAGGAGTATTGAGTTCATGGGCGATACCTGCTGTTATTTCTCCCAATAAGTTTAAGCGGTCGTTGTGACGCAATCGCTGCTGAATTCTTTTTTCATTCTCCCTTTTTTCATGCAATTCAAAAATGGCAATAAGTTCTAAACCAATTTGATAAATCAAGGCTTCTTCTTCTTTTAAGAAAAGGATTTGATCTTTTGGAGGATCACTGTGGTAGTAAACAATCAGTTTTCCTCGGTTTACCCCATTGATGACTAAATCAGTAAATTGAAAGTGTTGAGATTTGGTAGGTGTGCCAAATACTTCACCATCCAGAACAATATTGGCAGCCATTTTTTCAGGAAATTGCCAACCTTTAGGAATTACACTTGTAATTTCCTCGATTGTAGAGGGTAAATCTACCACCGCCTTTTGAGCTATTTTTGAGATCTCGTAGAGACAACTTAACTCTTTAATTCGCTCATTCAGAGAACGAGAGAGGCTATATTTTTTTAATTGATTAGTAGTCATTAAATCGGGGAGATTTTACCCAAATGTATGACTTCCTTTTAATTTAGAAAGTGAAAGAAATACAAATGTTATCACCAATGGAATGTTAAATTAAGAAGTACGTCCTTCTACGATCTCATCATACTTAGGATCATTGGGTTCCCACAATTCTACTTTGTTATTATCAGCATCTAAAATGTGAATAAATTTTCCATAATCAAAAGTCTCTAGTTCGTCTAGAATGGTCACACCATTAGCCTTGAGTTGCTCAATTAATGCTTCGATGTTTTCCACACGATAGTTAATCATGAATTCTTTTGGTGAAGGATTAAAATACTTGGTGTCCGATTTAAAAGGGCTCCATTGTGTATGTCCTTTTTTATCAGCATCGTTAGCATCTCTCCATTCGAAGGTAGTTCCATAAGCGTCGGTATTCAACCCTAAATTGGTTTTATACCACTCTTTTGTTTGATCCGGATCGTTGGTTTTGAAAAAAATACCGCCAATTCCTGTTACTCTTCCTTTTTTGCTCATTTGTTCCAAGTTTAGCATCAAATATAGGGAATATGTTGTTTTGCAGTTATTCCAAGACTGAATAAATCAATAATTGACTTTTTTAACCATTGAGTTAACAATGGCAGTATAAAGTTCACAAGGAATTATGATAGATAAAGGAATTCAAATGCAATTGGGTTAAGTATTTAACCGGAAGGTACACTGAGTTTTTTCAAAGAAAATTATCGTTGAAGTCATCCAAGTATTCATTGATTCAACCATTCATTGTTTGACTTCTTCATTTCTCTAGTAAATCCTTACTTTTGCACCCTCAAAATAAAAATCACTTCTTTTCAAGCCTAAAATGAAAAAATATTTCAACCTTTTCGATCTATCTATGAAAGTCAATTATAAAACCGAGGTACTTTCTGGACTGACTGTAGCTATGGCATTAATTCCTGAAGCTGTAGCATTTGCGTTGATTGCAGGACTGCCTCCGTTAACAGGTTTGTATGCCGCTTTTATGATGGGATTAGTTACTTCGATTTTGGGTGGACGTCCAGGAATGATTTCGGGAGCAACAGGTGCGGTGGCTGTTGTTTTAGTGGTGCTGGCTAAATCGCACGGAATAGAATATATTTTTGCAACAGTGGTATTGGCTGGTTTGCTTCAAATGTCTGCTGGATTTTTAAAGTTAGGTAAGTTGATGCGTTTAGTGCCACATCCAGTTATTTTTGGCTTCGTTAATGGTTTGGCCATCATTATCTTCATGTCACAATTGGATCAGTTTAAAGATGGTTCAGGAGCTTGGTTGACTGGAACTCCATTGTTTATAATGTTGGGTTTGGTACTTGTAACCATGTTGATTATTTGGGGATTGCCGAAGTTAACGAAAGTGATACCAGCTTCTTTGGTTGCTATTTTAAGTATTTTCGGAATTGTTGTGGCTTTTGGAATTGATACCAAAACCGTTGGTGATATGGCTTCTATATCAGGCGGATTTCCACCCTTTCACCTACCTGAAGTTCCATTTACGCTAGAGACTCTGTATATCATTTTTCCTTTCGCTTCTATTATGGCCGGTGTTGGGTTAATAGAAAGTTTGTTGACATTAAACATTATTGATGAAATTACAGAAACCAGAGGTAGAGGCAATAAAGAGGCAGTAGCTCAAGGAATAGCAAATGTACTTTCAGGTGTATTTTCAGGTATGGGAGGATGTGCGATGATTGGTCAGAGTTTGATAAATATTTCATCAGGTGCAAGAGCGCGACTTTCTGGAATTGTAGCCGCGGTGATGTTGTTGGTATTTATCATGTTTGGGGCAGGATTAATCGAAAAGCTTCCGATGGCTGCTTTAACTGGTTTGATGATTATGGTATCAATTGGAACTTTTGAGTGGGCAAGTTTAAAGACTTTTAAACGAATGCCTAAGTCAGATATTTTTGTGATGGTTTTAGTGACTTTAGTAACCGCAGTATTGCACAATTTAGCTTTAGCTGTTTTAATTGGTGTAATTATAGCTGCATTGGTTTTTGCATGGGACAATGCCAAAAGAATTAGAGCGAGAAAGCACATTGACGAAAATGGTGTTAAGCACTACGAAATATATGGTCCTTTGTTTTTTGGATCTACAGCTGCTTTCGGAGAAAAGTTTGACATTCACAACGACCCGGAAGAGGTAATCATTGATTTTGCTGAAAGTAGAATTGTGGACATGTCTGCGATTGAAGCATTGAACAAGATAACTGAGCGTTACCACAAAGTAGGGAAGAAGGTGCATTTAAAACACTTAAGCCCCGACTGCAGACTTTTATTGGAAAATGCGGATGAAATCATTGATGTCAATGTTTTGGAAGACCCAACCTATAAATTAGCAGTGGATAAAGTTTAATTACTTGCTTGTAATTTTGTGATTAGGTTCCTTGCACTTAATCAAAGGATTCGTAGTCTTTCCAAACTTTTAATTCAGAGAACTGAAACGAGGAATGAACAGCATCATTCAATGCGGTGATCTGAATGTTAGCGTTCAAAGGGGCGTAATATTTTAAGTCCACATTTAAAGTGCCGATATCGCCGAAAAATCCACCGCCTTCATAAAGCCTAATTTGAAGGGTGTTTTCGTTGCTTTTATTCTGACTTCCTTTCTCAGCGATATATGCAACTGAAAAGTTTAATGGAGTACTTAGTGGTATTGCTGAAAGTAGGATTTGAGTCGTCTCTCGGATAAGTGTTTGATTGTTTAGGAGTTTTGCCGTCAGCTTTTTTTGATCTTGAATCCCTATTTGAATTTCATCATAGTTGGGATTTCCTTCTATTTTAATTGTTTGCCCAACGAAAGATTCGGCCGAATCTATAGAATTTGCTGTAAGTATAACGACAGATTTAAACGAACCGGGTTCGTCGTATTCTTTTTCGATATCTGCTAATGCTATGGAAGTATTGCTATCTTTTAGACTTTTTGAAACGGAAGGCGCTTCATCTTGGATTAGAAATCCAAAAATACCGTAAGAAACAACGATTAAAAGGAAAAGAATAGAGAGTCTTTTAATTGTAGTTTTCATAGTTTACTGTTTTAATTTACAGTTATGATAACGGTTTTTATTAGACAAATTGTATTGCAGACGGAAAATCGATGGGTTTTAAATCGTTCTCATTTATCTGATGGACTGAGTTTTTCGTAAATAGCTTTTGCTTAGATTATTAAAGTCCTTATTAAGGTTCTAGATTTCACTGAGTGAATTCAAAGTGCGCTCTATATTATAGTTTTAGTTATCTCCACTACAAGACCTTAATCTGATGATGATAAAGCAGTCCTTCTAGTCCATCTCGGGAAAACGTTGCTCCTTTAATCCTGTTATTATCAGGCCGAATGGCATAATTATACGAAGTGCTGAAATCAGCTTTTTCTAAATTGGTTCTCTCGAAAATCGCAGATAGAAAATCGCATTGACTAAAGTGAGTAGCCGATAAATTAGCTTCTGTAAAGTCTACTTCATGTAGATTACAATTACTAAAGCGAGTTTTTTTCAGCACCAACTGATAAAATGAACTCAGGCTGAGAATACAATCGCTAAAAGACATGGCCAACAAGAATTTATTGCAATCTTCAAAATGTAATCCTAAGAGTTTACATTTTTCAAAAGAAACCGTTTTTAAAGCAGTGTTGGAAAGATTTGAGAGGCTTAAATCGCAATTAATGAATGTACATTCTATGAACACAAAATCTGATAAATCAAAATGAGAAAGGGAGCAGTTTTCAAAGGTGCAATTGTCATACTCTCCTTTTTCTAATTGTGTTTCATTTTTAAATAATTGTTCATAAAAACTATCTGCTGCCATTTTCTATTGCTATTTTAGCTTGCACAATGTGTCGTTGATTGTGGTATATGACTACCCTAAAAGTATCTCCGCATTTCAACTTGATCCATTTTGAGATACTGATGTTTGTTCTAACTTTATTCAAAGTTACAGTTTTCGCTAATTCTAATAGCTCTAAAAGTTCGTTTTGCTGCTTTAAGAAAATGGTAATCACTGAAGAGTTCAACTGACTTCCAGCAGGGTTCATCGATTTAAACGTCTTCATTTTATTAAGCTTTTCTTTTGGCAATAAGCTTAAAGCAAAGTAATTGCCTAGCCATGTGCTTTTAAAAGTACGTGCTTGTTCTTTAGTAGCCGAATTAAGCCTTTTTCTAATTTCAGGAATATAGAAATCTCCATACCTATTGAGGTGCTCTAAGCACTCCAAGGCACTCCAACTTTGTGGAGTAGGTTTGTGGTTGAGAAGGTTTTGTTCCTTTAGTTGCCATTTGCTAACTTCTTCAATAGATTCCTTTACTCTATTTTCTAAATCTTGAATTAATTCTATTTGTGATAAACCCATGTTTTTTTTGACAAAATTGTGTCCTTTTAATTGGATAAATCTTGATTCAAATCAAGCTTTTTGATTCTGGACAAAGTTTCTGGTGTCATACGCAAGTATGAGGCAATAAATTTATGAGGAATTTCTTGAAACAGTTGGGGACTTCTAGCAAGCACCCGTTGGTATCTGACCAAAGGAGATGCTGTTAAAAGGTCTATCTCTCTTTCCATTTGTTGATGAATTAGTCCTCCTAAAGTAGCATACCATAGCGCCTTGAATTCAGTATTAGTCAAAATAAGTTGATCTATGGTTTTTAAGGCAACCGTTCGAATAGTAGATTTTTTAATGGCTTGTAGTGAAAGTAGAGAAGGGGTCCCACTAATCAATGAATCGAGCAAAGTGATGAAATTATTTCGGTAGCCAAATCGAATACTATGTTCGGTGTTTTCATCTAAATAAACCACCCTAATTGCTCCTGAGCGAATAAAATAAACGTGTGTCTCTTTCTCCCCAATTCGCTTTAGGTATTGATTCCGCTTGATGGTAAATTCCGATTCCCAAGATTGAGTATCGTCGAATATAACGCACATTTGCTCGACTGCATTCAAAGTCAATTTTTTTACAAGTATATAAAAAAAGGCGTGAAAGATTGTCTTCACGCCTTTGTAGTTAGTTAAAGCTAGTTAGTGCTTATTTTTTTATAATCACAATAATAACTAAAGGAATAGAATAATTGCTCAATTATTATGCTTGCAGAATAAAATTATTCATGTGTACAGCTTAAATGCTTGCGCTAAAATTTCATTAAGTTCAATAATATTAATGTCTTTATTAGGATTGATTCTATAAATTTTAAATCGTTTTCTATCTCCACTTTCTAATGCAGGATGATTCATTCTAAACCCATCTGCAAAGCTTACATAGGCATCTTGAGTTACTTTGTCTTTCCATAAATAGCAGAACATTTTTTTGTTCAAATAAAAGAAAGGCAACTTGTATTTCCACTCTTCCGTTAAGGCTGGGTGAGCGTCACTGATAATGGTTCTCAAAGCAAGGAAACAACTTTTTAGCGGTTCTTCTTGTTGGTCGTAAAAATAGTCTAGTTCTCTCATTTTACTATTCGGATTGTAGGATGGGCGAGTATTTTAAATTGAAATAAGATTTGAGGTGCTGGTTATTATAATGATTGCTATCAACTGATATTTCTGAAGAATATAAATATCCAGAAGGAGGTAGTGCTTCTAAACGATAAAATTGATTTTTATTAGTATTAAATAATTGGTTTCTGTTTTCAACAGCTTTTATATATGGATTTACAAAATTGAGTTGCTGAAAGGTAATAACTAAGATAGTTGACATTGCAATCAATGACGCAAAAACTTTTATAATATTTGGAATCTGTTTCGATTGCAGGTATCTGTTTGCCAAATAGATAACACCTAAGAAGCACCACAAGAAAATAAGATTGATGGGGTAAAGTGCTCGTGCTGCCCCAATGTCTTGAGTGATATAGGTGAGTAAAAATTGATAGCAAAAAAAGGCGATAGAAAATTTGAATACGATTACGATGATTTCAGCGGTTAATTTTCTAGAATTGATGGCGGAATGAGGGATAGGAATCCACCATAAAGGCAGTGATAGGAGTAACAGAATGGGCAGCTTAGGGAGAAGGTAAGTGTAAATCGCAAGTGATGTTAGCTTGAAATTAAGAACAAATGCATCAAAGAGTGAAATAGTATCAAAATGAGTCATGCGGATGGAACTCCCAGTGCCGTTTAATAAGTACAATAAAGCCAGCAAACTGACAATAAGATAAAGGACTATCCATTGGATATGAATGGGTTGCTCTCGTTTTAAATTTTTGATGATTAAAAACATTAAGCATAGAATGTATAGTCCAGCGATAGGCAGACTGCATCCACCTATGTAAATACTAGGAACTATGAACAAAACTCCTAACCAATTAGGTAGGTGAGGTTGCTGCAAGCGTAAAAAAATAATACCAATCAGAAGAGTGGCGGTCAAATAGGTAGTAGAACTTGCCAACCAAAACCAAACTTCTCCTACATTGAAGGTTCCTACAAAAAAGAAGGTGCATAGAAGTGCAACAAGGATTTTGGAATGGATTTGAAATCGATTTAAAACCAAGTAGACTAATTGCAGTAATAATATTCCATTAAAAAGTCCATAAAAGAAAAGTACTAAAGGAGAGATTGTATGATAGATTTTAAGAATGGAGAGGTTTAAGAATAGGCTAGTCCATCTACTATTCCAAAGCTCTCTTTCCAATTGCATGGCTTCCCACGGTCCATACGACCGAATTTTAGATGCAAAATAAAGATCATCACTCGTCAGTATTTGATTGCCTAAGAGCCAAAAAAATAGAAATAGACCTGAAATGGCCATCAAAAGAGAAAAAAAGTTGGAAAGAGAAAAATTCTTCAATTGAATTGACTTAAAATGAATTAATAGTTTAAAAGTAAATATCTCATTTTTTAGGTTATAAATTTTACGATTAAAAATTTTCAATTTCAATCCCCGATTGATGAGAATACTATAATATTTATGACAGATAGAAGACAGATAAGTCTTTTTTCTACCAGCTTTTTTAAAAATATTATGATAAATTTGAGAAAACTAAATCCCAACTATGTTTTACACTTTCAGTTCATCTGTAGATAAAAAAAAGTCATGTTAAGTGCAATAATTATCGACCAAGATGAAGAATCATCTTACTATTTAAAATCCATCATTTCTGAATATTGCCCTGACATTAAAATTGTCGGAGTTGCTACCAACCTCAAAGAGGCAAAAGAATTAGTTTGTAAGAATATTGATTTAGCGTTTTTAGATGTCAAATTTCCAGATGGTGATTGTTTTCAATTGTTGAATAGTGAGGTCTGTAAAGAGTGCCGCGATTTTAAGATTATCTTCACCACCAAAAGTGATCATTATGCTTTAAAAGCCTTTAAATATTCTGCTACAGACTATTTACTGAAACCTATTGACCCTGTAGAATTAGTGGATGCAGTTTGTAAAGTTATCAAGCAAACGGAAGAAACTGAAAAAGTGAAGGAAAAATGTTTAAAGGATATGTTTGACGGTAATCAATTCAGAAAGATTGCATTACCGGTAAACTATGGATTAGAATTAGTTAACCTAGATGATATTGTCCATATTCAAGCAGATGGTAGTTATTCTAAGGTTTTTATCAATAATTGCAAACCCATCTTAGTAACCAAGAAACTTAAACATTTCGAAGAAATATTGGAAGGCAATACATTTGTACGGGTTCATTATTCACATTTAGTGAATTTGAATCATGCCAATAAATATTTGAGAGGAGACAATGGTCAATTGGTAATGTCTGATCAATCTATTGTGCCTGTTTCTAGAAACAAAAAAGGAGAGTTGCTCGATCTATTGAAGTGATCGTTTGGGATTTAGCCTTGCTTTTGATTTAGATATGTCCTATTTTTAGAAAATGGAAATAAAGCAATGTTTGGAATGTCAAGAAGAGTTTGAAGGTCGAGTAGATAAGAAGTTTTGCTCTGATCAATGTCGAAATACCTATAATAATCGGCAGAATAAAGACGCGAATTCAATTGTACGAAGCACCAATTATATTTTACGAAAGAATAGAAGAGTACTTGCAGAACTGAATCCCAATGGAAAGTCGAAGACAACAGCTGAAAAATTAAAGGCAAAAGGCTTTAACTTTAATTATTTTACGAGTGAGTATGTGACCAAAAATGGTGCTGTTTACAAGTATGTATATGATCAAGGATTTTTATTGTTGGATGATGGAACCTATGCACTGGTAATTAAAAAGGAATATATTGATTAATGAAAAATTTTCAACTTAAATACATAGACTTAAGTCTCTTATTGTTGCGTTTAACTTTTGCTAGTCTGATGTTTCTCAACCATGGTTGGCCGAAAGTATTGGACTTCGAAGAAAAGTTTCATTCTTTTCCCGACCCTATAGGTGTAGGAAGTGAAATAAGTTATGCCTTAACAATTTTTGGGGAGGTGTTTTGCCCAGTTTTAGTTGCAATAGGCCTATTTACACGATATGCTAGCATACCTATCATAATCACAATGGGGGTAGCGATTTTTATAATTCATGGTGCAGACCCTCTTGCTAAAAAAGAGATGGCTCTACTATATCTCGTACCATTTTTAGTTTTACTAATTTCTGGTCCTGGTAAACTGAGCCTCGATTCAAAATTAAAGGTTTAGAATGGATAACCAATAGCAATGTTGAACACAAAATTGTCTTGCCTCCAAGATTTTTCTCCCAATTGAATACTGTCAAATGTCCAGCGGTCACCTTCAGGTAAAGAAGGTTTACGCAGTGGAAATGCCAAATCAAACCTGAGTACAAAGAATGTTGCGTCAATTCTTAAGCCAGCACCAGTACCCACAGCAATTTCATTGATAAATTGATTGGTTTCGAATTTTCCACCTGGCTTGTTAGGGTCTTCTTTCAGTAACCAAACATTTCCCGCATCTACGAATAGTGCACCTTTTAGAAAGCTAATAATATCGTATCTGTATTCTAAATTCCCTTCTAATTTTATGTCACCCGACTGATCTAAAAATAATGAATTTACCTGTTCTTCTTCACTTAAACTATAGGTTCCTGGCCCCAAAGTTCTAGCTTGAAAAGCTCGGATACTATTGGATCCTCCTATGAAAAATTGTTTAATGTATGGCAATGTGGAAGAATTACCTATGGGCACACCAACACCAGCAATTAATCGAGTCACAATTTGATTGTTTTCATCGATGTTAAACAAATACTTAAAGTTGATATCTGTCCGAACATATTGGCTAAAAGTAGCGCCGAATAATTTATAACTGTTTTCATTAGAAGGCGCATCTCCTTTTATTGAGGCGGTGACTAATTGTGCTAAGTTTCCTGATAGATCGAGGTTGCCTTGAAAATAGAAGTTATGCCTTTTTTCTTTTTCTAAGCGACTGTCAAAGGTATAAGAGTAGGTAGATCCAATAATAAATTGCTCTTCGAAGTTTTTGCGAATCAAAGGGTTAGCGTCTAATATTGAATCAAATGCAGTCTTGGTATCCGATAATTTTAAGAAATTGATATTGATTGGGTTGTACTCGTGAGACTTAGTTTCTGTCTCTCTCCATCGATATCCAAATGAAGCACCGAAAGAATTCATTTGATAATATTGGACTCTGTTTAGCAACCGATAATTAAATTTATAACGAGTTTTAGGGGTGTATCTAGTAGAGCTACTTATCATGTTGAAAGGAACTAGAAAACGAGGGATACTCAATTCTAATTCAGCACCTAATTCATAAGAATTTAGTCCTTTTGCATTTTTAGTAATCTGGGTTTCAAATCCTGAATTCAGATTTAGTGTCAATAATTCTGCACCTTTTAATAAATTTCTATTCTTAAAACTGGCCTCAAAGCCTGGTCCAACGAAATTATTGGACTTAGAAGTGGCTGAGACTTCTAATCGTATGGATTTTTTGGGAAGGGGAGTTAAATTGATGTAGGTATTTAATAAATGATAATCGCTGGGATCCTCCTGAAATTTTACATTCACAAATTTAAAAGGACCTAATCCGGTATATTTTCTAATCGTTCTATCGTGCAATTTTCTGGAATATAGGTTACCTTTTTCAAAAGCTGATTCGTCCACTATTATTGTTGGACGAAACGTACTGTCTTTCTCTAAATAATAGGTAGAGTCTATTTGAAGGGTGTCATAATCTTTGAAGTTATCTTCTTTCGTTAAGTCATATTGCGGATTAATATAAACTTGATGGATTTTATATACTTCTAGATTCTTTTTGTCGATATTCTTTTTTAAGGTCAGAAATAAATCTACCTTACCACTTAATGTAGAATCTACCTCCCACAAAAGAAATTCCTCATTGAAATAAAAGAATCCTCTATCCTTTACATAATTGTTCAGTCTAGATCGTTCATTTTTAAGGTTTTCAAGATTGTAGGCGGCACCCACTTTTAGAATGCTTTCTTTTTGAGCATTGTTGATGGTAGCTGAGATTTCATCAACTGGTTTTGGATAGGTAATGGAATTTATTTTGTACTGTTTTCCTGGATCTATGGAATAAGTGACGTTGGCTCTTTTCTTTTTTTCTTTGACGTTTACATTGTATTTTACTTTTGGAAAGAAATATCCATTATTGTAGAGTCGGTTTTCAATTAATGAAACTGTACGCTCTGCATTTAAATCTTTCAAAAGTACTGGAGGTTCTCCAATTTTTGTCCTCAAATTATATCTAATTCCTTTTTTCTTTTTGGGTTCACCCACTACGTTATAGATCCATAACTTGGCTCTAAATAACCCAAAAGCCTTTTTGTTGGGCACAGGTACGATTACCTCCTCAATTTCCCCTTGAATTTCACTGTCCTTGGTATCTACCATTTTTACCGTAGCACCGGTGTATAACTTTTCTCCTTCCTCTAAATATTTGGTGTTGCTGCAGCCAAAAACGCAGATTAATCCAATGAGTAGTACTGAAAATCTATTTTTAGGTGGCCTTTTCATTCTTCAGTTTCATTTATTGGTTCTTCTGGCAATTCAATTTCCTCTTCTTCTTTTAAGTTTTCAGGCTTTCTGAATAGCTGTTTCAACGTTTCATAGTCTCTAGTGTATATCAATGCGACTCCTGTTTCTACTATGTCTCCTTCTATAATTCCCTCAAATCGATTATCTCTATAAAGTTTCGCTTTATACCTGCCGTCTTCAGTAATGGAATATTCTATGGTTACGTCTCCAGCAAAGTCACTAACTGTATTTCTTTTAGCTCGTTCTCCTTCTATATCTACATCACCACCTACTTTCACTGAAATTCTATCGTTCAGAAAAGATTTACTTACAGCGAGATTAACTTCAGTTCGGCCTTCATAACTATTAGATGTTGTAGAGTAGTCTTCGTATGAGTCGACATTTAATTCAAGATTAACACCTTTAACATAACGATCTGACAGTCGATTCAACTGCTGATTCAATACTTTACTAACCGAGTTTCGAGCCAAATTGGATCCATCATTTTGATCATTAAATGAATTAGATGCAATAAATCTTCTCAAAATAATCAAAGCAAAAACTTGCTTATTCAATTCACTTTCTTGTTCATTAAGTTCTTGTAGTTTCGCATAAACTATTCCATTTAGCGCTGCTTTGTCATCATCATCTAGGTCAATTTTAAATGAAATGTCGGGTTTCATCAATTGATTTTTCATGATTAAATATACATCAAACGGCAGTTTTTCTTGATAAGCCAATCGCTCACTTTCGCTCAAAGCAGCACTTTGTTGACTAAGTAAATCGATAGGGGAGGCTTTCACATTGTAGATGGCTGATATGTCCATTTCGGCTTCCAAAGGATCACCTGACCAAGTGATAGAACTTCCAGGTTTAATTTCAAATTTTCGTTTCACCACATCGTATAACGTTAAGTCATAAAAACCACTATTAATGATGTATCTACCTATCAAAGTCACTTTTCCACTTTGATCTATTTGAGCATTGATAACTCCACCTCCCAATAAATTTAGCTTATCTCCGGCAATCGGATCGACCACAATATTGAAATTTGTTTTTTCATCAATTTCTATACGTGCAGTTACATCTAAACCTAAAATATTCGATTGTGCCGTATCTGATGATTTGTCCCTCGCAAATATAGAGTTGGGATCTTCGCTTTTATCTACAAATACCACCACTCCTTCACGGCTTATTTCTGAAGGATCATCATTGGGTAATACAAAGGTAAAATCTGTTCCTTCATTAAGTTTTAGGTCCGCATTGATGATTGGTTTGTCTTGATTTCCTTTTACTTTTATATTGCTGCTAAACAATACTTTCCCATAAAATAAGTCGTTGTCTCCCTCTTTGTTGGTATTCAACGCTTGGAAGTTTTTGCTTTTAATGACTAAATCAAAATTATATTGATCGATAGTGTTAAACACAATGTTTCCATCAATGGAAAATGAGTTGGCAGAGCTGTCTTTTACCGTAAAATGATTAAAGCGAAGGGTGTTTTTGTCGAAGGTGATTTTATCATTACCAATCGTATAATAGCTATTGAGATAGGTGGATCTGAGCTTGGCATTATTCATTTTTATCGATCCTTTGACGATAGGATCTTCAGCGGTGCCTTTTAAGGAAATACTTCCGGATAAATATCCTTCAGAACTTTTTAGCTGATCAAATGAAAATGATTCTAGCGTTTTTAACTGTAGTTTTTTGATGTCTACATTAAAATCAAAAGTGGATAAAGAATCAGTATATTTTCCTTCAAGGTTAACATCGTTATCGTAACCTGTCAGTGCTCCAGTAAAGTCAATAATATTTGAAACATGATTAGCTGAAATACTGAGATTTCCGGCCGGTTGGTTTAGAAAATACAAACTATCCAATTTGAGGTCGGCTTTGAATCTTAAAACATCATTAGTTGTCCAAATAGTTGAACTTCCGTTTAAAATCCCTGTTAGTAATTCGATAGAATCACTCTTCGTGTTTTCTACCAAATTGAGAAAGTTTTCCAATTTAAATCCATTGAAATCAAACTTTAATTCGTTGGTATTTTCTTTAGGATTGCTTATTTGAATGGATTCATTTTTGTGAGTGAGTTTAAAGTTTTTTACTTGTGTATTCTCGCTAAATATAAATTCATTTTTTGCATTAATCTTCCATTTTTGTTGGTCAAGAATTACATTGTCGTTTAAAAACTTCAGGACAACTCCGTCACTGGTTTGATAACTTATAGCTTCAATAAAATAATTGAGAGATTCGTTATCATCCAGTTGCTGAAAAGTGCTTGTTAAAGTATCATTCTCTGCCTGCCCATAAAATGCAATATTTTTCAATAAGTAATCTTGATAGGATACTCGCTGTAAGTTGAGTTCATAATCCAGTTGTCTATTATTGGCGCGCACATTAATACTTAAACTATCTACTTGTACATCGCTATAATTTACATTGGGAACAGATAAATTTACATTGAATAAATCTTGATTAGAGTTAAATTCACCTTTGATATATCCTCCTTCAAAGGTTTGTAATTCAGGGAGTAGTATTTCACTTAATATGGGGTTGTTTCGCAATGTAAGCTCAAAATCAAATTTTTGGTTGTCTCTATTTAAGCTGGAATTAATCGTATCATTATAGTATCCTTGAAAGAACTTTTTCATAGAATTTCCCAATTCTGAAAATGCGATATTCCCTTTGAAACTTCCAGTTAAAAGATCAGAATCGATGGAGATATTCGAGTTGGCAGTATCTTTAAAAGAAACAAATAGTAAGGAGTCTATTCGATAAAACTCTTCATTTTGTTTGATTTGAAATCCTTTGATTTGAAAGTTTCCTACTATATCGTCAATGGTATTTCCGGTTAAGTCTGCAGTGATAGCTGATTGAATTCTATAATCATTGGTAGTCAAGTTTAATCTTTGCATATCTATTCCTTCCAAATCTAACTTAAACTTATATTCTGGAATGGAATCATTCATACTCACTAAGCCATCAAACTTAAAGATTAGATTGGTGTCGTTCATGGATGCGTTTCCCATGAAGGTTTTGTCCATTAGTTTTCCATCGATTACTAAATCGCTGTAGGTATAACGATTATATGTGAATTCGTTGATGTTTGCTCGAACAATGGATTCAATATTTTCGAAATCAACCCCCTGTCCATCTAAGTAGGCTTCTAGGTTAACTGCACCAAAAGCAGTGTCTTGAATTATTTTCCCTAATTCTATTTTGGAGAACTTCAATGCTGCTTTATAGGCTATATTTTCAACACTGTCAGTAGTATTAGTCAAGTTCAGTGCGATACTTCCATTAGTCAGGTCACTTTTAAGTGTTAGAGTCGAGGCTAAATCTTTCTGGTTCCCTTTTATGCTTCCATCTATAGTGATTCGTCTAGGTAAAGTAATCCCCTCAGGGAATAGATTCGTGCCTAGCATTGTTTTTAAATCTTTCTCAGTCGTATGTATAGTATTAATTTTCAAATCGAAGTAGGAGTGTTCAACTTCCAATACCTCTTTTACAATTCCGTTGATAGATATTCTGGTGTCTCTATAACCACTAAAAAATAGTTGGTTAATCTTTAAATTCTGAAGATTGCCATTTAGGTTAGTACTAATGGTAAAAATTTGACCATTGTTTTTTGCTAGGAGTTCGTTTTCTGAAAGTTCAGGGCTAAAGTGAAAAAGGTCATTAATTGCTACTTTCGAGTTGTTTAGTAGAATATCAAAATTTAAGGCATTTAAATCGTCGCCTATCGTTTCTAAACTATTAAAACTTATTGAAGCATAATCCTTGATAATAGTTCCATTGGCGGTTTTAAATAACAAATTCGAAAGGGTAGCTTTTTGAGCTTCTAAAGCAATATCCGTTTGAAGTTGATTGATTCCAAATCCGCTCTTTTCAGTAACCAGAAAGTCGCTGAATGAAGCCGTAATGTCTTTGATTCCATTGTAGTGTAGATTACTTCCTTCCAAACTGCTAATAAGTATTCCTAAATGGCTAAAATCAATCCCTTTTTCTATTGGAGCGATATTATTATCATTGTAGTTGAACTCAAAGTCTTTCCAATTGACCATTCCAACATCCACTAACCAATCTGAACTTGCTGAAATCGCAGAGTCGTTATTAGTTTCTTTTTCAGCAACAGCACTTTGATTAAAGTCTAGTTTTGAATCTACAATTTTGATCGTCTCTAGGTTTATTTTTTGATGTATTAAGTCAAAATCGTTGACTACTATTTCTAGATTGCCTATGCTGGTATTCAGATCAATTCCACCCAGTTGATCTTTAAAAATAACATTACTTTTGTCAATAGAAATGGATTCCGCTCCAAACTGATAAGTTAGTTCAGAAGTATCTTGGGATATATCGGTTGAGTTTCCTTTAAAAAGTTCCACTATTAAATCTAATTGATTGATTTCAATGGACTCAGCTTTAATAATTTCTCGGTTTAAATCGAATTTATCCATGTCAATGGTCAAATCTCCAATTCGGGTATTTACATTTATTCCGTTGTAAGGGTCTTTCATCCTAAATCGGACATTTGACAAGTGTAATTCATCAACACCAAAACCCCAAGAAGAAGAGCTATCAGTTGGAGTCTCTTGAACAGCTGAAGTATCTTCACTAGCAAAGGCATCAATAAAGAACTGAAAGTTGAAATCTCCATTATCGGCATTGGTACTCAAATTAACTGTGGAATTTTTCAACTCTATGGATGAAATGTTGATTTTTTTCCCCATTAATGAAAATAGGTCGATGGATACGTTCAATTCTTGAGCGTAAATAAGGGTATCTTTATTCAAATCTTCTGCATACAATCCCTGCAATTGGATCAAATCAAAGAATCCTAGGTAAATATGTTCTAACGCTATCTTGGTTTGCGTTTTTTCTGCGACAAATGAGATAGTCTTTTGAGTGATAAAGTTTTGTGCTTTTTCTGTTCTAATAGTAATCACTAGAATTCCAAAAATGACAATCAGCCCTAAAAGAATAAAGAGGAGAATACGGGCGATTTTTTTAAGGGTAACCAATGATTTCTGGGTGTTTAATGTATACAATACCATACAAGTTGAGTGCCATTGTAACTACAATTTTACTTCACTTGTGTTCACTTTCACAGCATAAAACCCTGGCTTTACTTCTTGTTGAATGGATGCTGCATATTTAGAGGTAAATACTGCACCAAAATAAAAAATTAAGGAAGAATAAAAAACAAATAACAACAACAAAACAACACTTCCAGATGCACCAAAGATGGAATCTATATTACTATTGATTAAAACTCTACCCAAAATAAACTTTCCTAAGGTAAAGAGGATTGAAGTAAAAAAACCTCCAATTAATGCAGGTTTGATTTTTATACTCGCATTAGGAAGCACTTTAAAAAGTAGACTAAACCAAAGAGAAATAGAAAAAATAGAAAATAAGGCATTGATACTTTTGATTAATAGTATGTTAAAATCGGGATTGTATTGAGCAATAAAACTTCCTAGAAATGTCAAAAACGTATCGGATAATAAAGAAAGTAAGAATATCACACCGGCAACTATTAGAAGAACGAATGAGATTAATCGTTCAAAAATGGCAGTTAAAAACGGTTGGTTTGCTTTGGGTTTAAAACCCCACAACTGATTGATGGAATCTTTGATTAATTTAAATAAGGTCGTGGCAACAAACATTAAAAATAAAAAAACGAGAATAGAGGTGAAGGGAGCATCTGCAATGGATTGAAAGTTTTCAAAAACCACTTTTATTTGACTGGCGGTTTTATCACCAAAGTAACTGGAAAGTTGATGAAACAACTCACCACTGATTAGGTCAGGAGAAGTAACAGAGCCCAAAACCTTACTAATGATAATTAATATTGGAGGAAGCGCAAATAAAGAGAAAAAGGCGGTAGACGATGCTAAAGCAAGAGGGTTATGGTTTTTATATTCCTTTATAGAAACAAGAATGACTTGAAATATAGACATTAACTGGAATTAAATAAAACGCAAATTTAGTGCAAATGGATGAAATGCTAATTAAAAGAGGGATCTTCTGGAAAATTGGCCATCATTGCAAACTGGTCTCCTTTTTCTTTTAATACTGCTGCCCATAAATCGTCAGGATCAGTTTCGCCAAAAAGCAACTCACTAGATGATGGAGAAATCAACCATGACTCTTCTTTAAGCTCGCCTATGATTTGTTCAGGCTCCCAACCTGAGTAGCCTAAAAAGAAACGGATGTCGTTTGGTGTAATCAGTCCCTTTTGTATTAATTCCTTTAAAATGCTAAACTCTCCTGACCAATAGATATCGCCTTGAACAAGTATGCTTTTAGGTATTAAATCTCCTTTTTTATGAATAAAAAACAAACGTTGCGCTTGAACAGGACCTCCTAAAAATACTTCTGCATCAAAGGGAGGAAAGTCTTCTAACACTTCATTTATTTGAAGGCCAACAGTTTTATTGATAACCAAACCTACTGTACCATCACTATTATGCTCACAAATGAACACAATAGACCGCTTAAAATGAGGGTCCTGCATGAATGGTTCCGCAATTAATAGCCGTCCTTTTTCCAAAGGCAACGCATTCAATTTCTTGATACTATAATTTAAAGGATTTAATTCCATTTTCAAGGTTTTCTCAAATGTAATAATTCTGAAAATTATTGCTTTTAATTTTTTCCAGTTTTTATTTCTTCCGACCTTTACAGAGGTGAATAATTGATCATTTCTAAACGATGAAATGATAAAAACAGATGTATATGGCTGATATTAGAAAAAAAGTAGAATCGGTTCGTCGTGATTTCAACTTCGGGACATTAGATTTTTCAGATGTTCCCAATAATCCTGTTGAAATAATGCAAGCATGGATCAAAGATGCATTTGAGAAACAACATAAAGACCCTAACGCTTTTGTACTTTCTACAGTTCAAAATGGGAAACCTGATTCTAGAGTTGTATTGCTACGAGATTTTGATGAAAATGGATTGACTTTTTTTACAAATTATAATTCTAAAAAAGGGAGTGACATTGCACACAGACAGGATGTAGCTGTCAATTTTTATTGGATAGATTTAGATCGTCAAGTGCGCATTTCTGGTAAAGCTGAAAAGGTTTCTCCAAAAGTTAGCGACGATTATTTTAACTCAAGACCGAGAGAAAGCCAAATCGGGGCATGGGCGAGCAATCAAAGTTCTAAGATCGCCTCTAGAGTTACAATAGAAGAAAATGTAGCTCACTTTATAAAAAAATTCGAAGGTCAACCTGTGCCTCGTCCTGATCATTGGGGAGGATATTGTATCATTCCTGAAACTTATGAATTCTGGCAGGGTAGGCCGTCTCGTTTGCACGATCGTTTGCATTTTGAGAAAGTAAATGGAGTTTGGACAGTTGATCGTCTGGCACCTTAATTTTATGAGTGTTTTAGATAGCTACCTTTCCAAACAGCGCGTATATTCTGATTTTATTAGTTCACCGCCGTCGCAGAACCTTCTATTGTCGGTTGTGATTCCTGTGCACAACGAACCAGATATTCTGTCCACATTAAAGGCTTTATCTAATTGTGAAGCAACTAACAATGGGGTGGAAGTAATATTAGTGATAAATGCTTCTGAACAGGCATCAGAAAATGTAAAGCAACAGAATCTACACATAGTCAATATAATTGAAAAATTTGTGGCGAGTTATTCAGGAGAACTTGATTTTCACTATATCTTGAATAATGATTTGCCCCAAAAACATGCAGGTGTGGGTCTAGCTCGAAAGATGGGGATGGATGAAGCCGTTTCTCGCTTTGCTAAAATCAAACAAGATAAGGGTATCATAGTCTGCTTTGATGCAGATTGTACATGCGCTCCCAACTATTTAATTGAAATAGAAAATGCCTTCAAAAAGTACGCTCCAAAAGCAATGAGCATACGATTTGAGCATCCTTTATCTGGAGTGGAATTTGATCAAAGGATTTACGACTATATTACCGATTACGAATTGCATTTAAGAGTGTATAAAAATGCCATTGCTTTCGCTGGATTGCCATACGGGTATCATACTGTAGGTTCTTCAATGGCTGTCAGTGTAATGGATTATTGCAAACAAGGAGGAATGAATAAGCGAAAAGCAGGAGAAGACTTCTACTTTATGCAAAAGTTTATTCAATTGGGACCGATTTATGAATTGAATTCTACGTGTGTATATCCATCACCCCGTGTTTCGGATAGAGTTCCATTTGGCACTGGTAGAGCTATAGGGGAAAGAGTAAACGGATCTGTTGATCATTTGTTGACATACAATATGCAATCCTTTTATGATTTAAAAGAATTGACAAGTATGGTTCCTAAATTTTATGAATCTTTCGATGAAATAGTGCGGCTTCCTGTTGCTATTAAGTGCTTTTTTAAAGAAGAAAATTTAATTTCAAAATTGTTAGAAATCAAAAGAGAGTCAGCAAGTTTAACCACCTTTGTTAAGAGATTTTATGCTTGGTTTGATGCCTTTCAATTATTAAAGTTTGTACATTTCGCTAGGGATGAATTTTATCCAAACCAACCCATCAATTTAGTAGCTCATCAATTGTTGATCGATTTAAAACAGAATAATGTTTCCGTTAATAATACTGATTTGCTGAGAACTTATAGAGTAATAGATTTTAATTAATTCTGTCTTACTTTTCTCAAATGATTCAAACTATTGTAAAATTTACCATCCACAATGTAGCATCCAGCATCCATCATTTTGAATAACTCCTCTTCGCGACTTCCTGCGTATTTTTTGGAGGTTTTATAGCTTTTAATGGCATCGGTTCCAGCATCTAGAGCATTCTCAGCGCTATCTTTTACGGTAAAATCGAGACTACTCGCTTCATCTATATCCAGTCCAATCAATGAAATTTGTTCCTTCTTACAATGAAATAATTTTAAGCTTTTGGGTGTCCTATGCTCCAAATAGGAAACATTTTCTAGGGCCTTCTGAATGACTACATCGCTAAAAAGACCTACGATTTCAAGCGCATTGTCTTTATTTTCTTTGTTGATTCTTACCCATTCATCGTTGTCAATACCATTAGCGATTAAAAACTGAATAAAGTCTTTTTCTAATAGTTTTAATTCATCATCTGTAAGGTATCTGTACTTCATATGGAAGAGAAAGTTAAAAATAATCAGCTAAAAATAAAACTTAATCTAAATTCCCTTCAAAGGATTTTATCTTTTCTTTAAATTCAGGCAAAATTTCAACCGACTTTCCTGTTTTCGCATCAAAACTTACCAATGTTACTATGGAATGAGCAGCAATGACTTCTTTTTCTTCTTTAATGCCACAGATGACACATTCAAAACTAAAACTTTTGGTTCCTAATCTATTGACTCTAGTGTATACTTTTACCATACTGCCAAACTCAATAGGAAATAGGTAGTCTATTTCTACCCTCGCTACCAATACAGTTAACTCACTGATTGACTTGTAAGTGTTCAATACATCATTAGAGTACTTTATTCTAGCTTCTTCTAGATAATTCAAATAGCGAGCATTATTAACATGGTTTAATGCGTCTAAATCCATAAAACGGACAGAGAATGTAGTAGTATGTTTGAAAAGAGAAAGGTCAATTTTACTCATGATTGGAAAGTATTTCTAAGATTTGTGTTGTTTTGTTTGTAATAAAGCTCTCTAATTCAGAGTGTTGTTTTAGAGGTAAGTGCCATGCAAATTTAATAAAGTCAATGTGTTGAATTGTTTTAAGAACGGTTAAATTATGGTAATTCTCTGATTCTATATCGTGATTCCATTCGTCACCATTAAAACTAAAAAATGTATCCTCTAATCCAACTGTAGGGGATAGTGTTTGTATTTTCTCTAAAATACTGGGCAATTCTTTATTTTTCAGATGAAGAAATAGAGTAAACCCTTTTCCCCACCAAAATAGCAACCTGAAAGAAAACACTTTCTCAGTAGTAAAGTATCTAGGAAAATCTAAAATTAAAAAAGGAAGTTGTTGTAAATTTTCTCCCTTGCTAATTTTGGATTGTAATTGCGCCGGCGAATAAGCTATATTAGGGGCAAATTGTTGATAAATAGTAGTTAACTTATCAGCAATTTTAGCAAATTGTTGCGCAATTTTTTCTGTCGCTGTTGCTTTAACTTTAAAAAAAGATTGATTTTGAATAACCTGAAGTTCTTTTTCTGAAAACTGCAATAGAATTGATTTTATGCAAAAGTAGTGAAGATTCAAACAGCGTTCAACTATTTGATTTCTTCATGCATTAAAACAACTTACAATGGACTAAAAAATAATTTCCAACAACGGATAAACCGAGAGAACATGTAAAGAATTTATTCTACTTTTAGTGCATAATTTAATAGTAAAAAAATGCCAAAACTGACTTATAGAATCATTAAAAAAGGGCTTTTCGAAAGTATTGAAAAGTTTGAAGGACGCATCAATGAGTTAGCGGCTGAAGGATGGGTTGCAGTTTCCATCAGCAGTGAGAATAGCAATGCTATTGTCGTTTTGATGAAAAAGGAAATAGGGAACTAAAACAGAAAAGCGCATTTCACAATGCGCTTTTTTTATTCTTGTTTGGGCTTTTTCTTCATAGGGTAGGCAATTTTTTTCTCTCCGTCTGCAGTGGGAGTCGTTTTACCTTTAGGTTTAAAAGTCTTCTTCTTGTTTCTATTGTTTTTCTTCTTATTCTTAGGTTTGGGGTTCTCATTCCCCGTGTCATATTTAGGACCTTCTTTAAATCCTTCAGGTAATTTAATTTTAGGCACTTCAATTCCAATTAATTGCTCAATTTTCTTGAAGTTGTATATGTCTCTACCATTGATGAACGTCCAAGCGGTTCCGGTAGATTGAGCTCTAGCTGTTCTACCAACACGGTGAACATAGTCTTCTGCATCTCCAGGTACATCATAGTTGATCACCAAGTCAATACTATCAATATCTATCCCTCTTGAAATTATATCAGTACCTACCAATATCTTTAATTTCTGATTTTTAAAACGTCTTAAAACCTCTTCTCTTTCTTTTTGATCCAAATCTGATTGTATACCATCAGCATCTAGTCCAAGTTTTCTAAGGTTTCGTTTAATATCATTTACATTCACTTTTCTTGATGTAAAGATGACAATGCTTCTGAGGTCCTTTTTACCTTTAATTAGATTCTCCAACAGACCTATTTTTTGATCGTCATCTACCAAGTAGGCTTCTTGAACAACTCCTTCAGCCATTTTAGAAATAGCGATGCTAATTTCAACAGGATTCACCATGCTTTCTTTGGCAAGACTTCTAATTTTTGGAGGCATTGTTGCAGAAAACATAATGGTTTGCTTCTTCTTTGGAAGGTACTCTATAATTTTCTTAATGTCATCATTAAAGCCCATGTCCATCATTCGATCTGCTTCGTCGAGAATCAAATGTTTCACATTGTCTAATTTGGCATAACCAAGATTGAGGTGAGACAATAGTCGTCCAGGAGTGGCTACTATTATATCCGCTCCACTAGTAAGTGCGGTTTTTTCTTGGTCGAAAACACTTCCAGTACCTCCTCCATAAATCGCAATAGAACTAATTCCACTGAAGTAACTAAATCCCTCCAGTTGTTGGTCAATTTGTTGCGCTAATTCTCGGGTCGGAGCAATAATAATGGTATTAAGATTGCCGCCTTCCCCACTTGCTATTTTGTGGATAATCGGCAATAGAAATGCTGCTGTCTTACCTGTACCTGTCTGGGCACATGCGATGACGTCATTCATTTTTAGTATTTCGGGGATGGCTTTCTCTTGAACAGGTGTAGGGTTTTCAAAACCCATCGCTTCGAGGGCCTCGTTTACAGAAGGATGTAAGCCAAAATCAGTAAAATTCAAAGTGCAAATATTTTTGCCGTGAAATTACGGATAATTCGTTAGATAAGAACAACCTTTTCAATCTATCGAAATTTATAAGCTACTTTAAGTTAATTATGGATTTAATCGGGGTTAGAAAACTTGAAACTTATTCTTCAATTTCTGGAATTGCTTGATTTTATCCTATTTTTGAAGGATGGATTTTAAAAACGTTGACTTAGGTCACTTCAGTGAATTAATTGGAGAAAAACAACGCATTTGTATACTTTCTCATAAATCTCCTGATGGCGATTCTATTGGATCTTCTTTAGGATTATTTCATTTTCTTAATCAATTGGGGCACAGTTGTAGTGTTATTACTCCAGATCGTCCACCTAGCTTTCTAAATTGGTTGGAAGGAAGTGATCAAATTATCAATTTTGAATACCATAAAGCGAAAGCTACCGCAGCTATTGAAAATGCGGACTGGTTGTTTTGTCTAGATTTTAATGGATTGAATAGAGTTGGCGATTTAACCGAACTGTTAACCCATTCAAATGCGAAAAAGTTTAATATTGACCATCATCAAGAGCCAGAGCACTTCGCAGCATATGAGTACATTGAGACTGATGCCAGTTCTACTGCACAGTTAATCTATGAATTGATTGCTCAAACGCCACACCTTCATTTGCTTAATCAGGCAATAGCTCAAGCACTTTATGTGGGGATAATGACAGACACCGGCTCATTCCGCTTTTCTTCAACTACTGCCTCAACTCATCATGTAATTGCCAATTTAATCGCTACAGGAATTGACAATGCAGCCATTCATAGAAATGTTTACGATAGTTCTACTGAACAGCGATTAAGGCTTCTGGGATATGCCATCAGTGATAAAATGCAATTGTTTAAAGAACATGGATTTTCTATTATAGCCTTGTCAGAGGAGGAATTACAGCGGTTTGAATACCAAAAGGGAGATACCGAAGGGATTGTAAATTATCCACTGTCGATTCAAGAGATAAAAGTTTCCGTTTTTCTCTCTTCTAAAGATGATAAAGTGAAAATGTCATTCAGGTCTAAAGGTGATATCGCTGTAAATAGCATTGCTAATCAGTATTTTGAAGGTGGTGGGCATGTAAATGCAGCTGGAGGTATTTCGCATATTTCTTTAGATCAGACTGTTGAGCGGTTAATTGAAATTTTAAAAAATGAATTTCCCAATTAAAATACATAATGCCATGAAGTGGGTATCGATAATGGCAGTTTTTAGCTTTTTAATCTCGTCTTGTAATAGTCAAGAGCAGAAACAAGAAATCCAATATTCTAGCAAAAAGGAATTTGAGGAAGCTATGATTGAATCTCATAAAAAGTTCATTCAGAAATCAGACGACCAAATACAACATTATATTGACAGCTCTAACTTTATTTATGAAACAACGGGTACGGGTTTACGCCATGCTGTCATTACCGAAGGAGTTGGAGTGATTCCTAAAGTCGGAGATCAAGTGAAAATAAATTACACCATTCGTTTTCTAGATGGAGAGCCAGTTATGGAGTACGAAAAAGGTAGAAACTTAGAATTTTTTATTGAAAAATCAGATGTGGAAACAGGCTTACATCAAGCCTTACAATTAATGAAGGTCGGAGAAAAGGCCGAATTTATTATGCCACCACATTTAGCTTTTGGCATGAGTGGAGATCGAAAAGGAATTCCACCGCAATCAACCTTAATATACACAATTGAACTACTTGCAGTAAGATGAAAAATGGTATTTGGATTCTAATTCTTGTGTCCCTTTTAGCAGCTTGTAAAAGTCCTAAGAAAGAGATTGATGTTTTGTCGGATGGTTCAAAATTTAAGTTAATAGCGTTTGAAGACTATTCTGATTCTTTAAAATTAGATCAATATTTATTGTGTTACATTACAATCGCTGATACCGCTGGAGATACTATTCATTATGTGCCCGATTTTCCATATTTTATTGAATATTATGCCTCATCTCCACTCTTTCCAGCTTTAAATCGCTTGCACTTAGGCGACTCCTTTCATCTTCAAACTAAAGAAAGTATTTTGTTTGAATCATTTGGCTTTGATCCTTTAAAGGAAAATAGCAATGATATCTTAGAACTTCGGATCAGGGCTATTGATTTTATAGACTCAGAGGAAGTTAAGAACACGCTAATGGAGAATCTAGGAAAACGATTAAATGAAGAGGAGCGTCTTATTGCGCAATATTTATCAAAACAGGTTGATAATGCGGCTTATCTTCATGATCAAGGAATATATATAAAATCAGAAATTAAGACCACTAATCCACCGCTTAGTTATGGTGATAAGGTGACTCTAGAATATCAAGGCCAATTTTTAAATGGGTATGTATTTGACTCTAAAAAAGGAGATAAGGCTTTAGAGATAGTCTATGGAATGAGCGACCAAGTTATCAGTGGAATAGAGCAAGGAATTAAAGGTTTATCAGAAGGGGAAAGTGTGAAAATTATATTACCTTCGCAACTTGCTTTTGGAGCAGAGGGGGCGGTAAAAGGAATTGTCCCTCCATACACTCCAGTAGTATATAATATTTTCATAAAAAAAGTAACACACAAAAATTAAAATGAAAAACAAATTTTTTAAGAGCATTGCAGCAGGATTAGTAGTATCATCAGCTATTGTAGCATGTGGTGAGAAAGCAGAATTTCCAGGTTTTACAAAGTTAGAAGATGGTTTATACATCAAATATGAAAATAGAGTAGAAGGATCAAGAGAAGCTCAGAAAGGAGACATCTTGACTATGAGTTTGAAATATGGTACCAAAGATTCTACCTTGATGAATACGGCGGATAACGGTGCACCATTTCGTTTACAGTTAGATACAGCTGCATTTGTTGGAGACATCATGAATGGTTTTAGAACTTTAAGAGTAGGGGATAGTGCTGTAATCATCACTCGAGCTTATGATTTCTTTACTAAGACTGTTGGAGCTCCTATGCCTGAATTTATTGATTCGGCTGAAGTTTTATATTTTACTGTAAAATTAAATGAGGTTGAATCTGAGGAAGAAGCTAGACAAAAAGCGGAAGCGGGAAATGCACAAAAAGCATTAAAAGAACAAGAAGCTTTAGCGTCTTATATCGAATCTAATCAAATTACCACTGAGCCAACCGCATCAGGATTGTATTTTATTTCTGAGAAGAAAGGTACTGGTAAAGCAGCAGAGGCCGGTAAAACAGTGAAAGTACACTACACAGGAATGTTTTTAGATGGAACTAAATTTGATTCTTCTGTTGATAGAGGAGAGCCTTTTGAATTTCAATTAGGTGTTGGAAACGTAATTAGAGGATGGGATGAAGGTGTAGCCATGATGAAAGAAGGTGGTAAGGCTAAATTGTTAATTCCTTCAAGCTTAGCTTATGGCCCTCAGGATAATGGCCCAATTCCTGGTTTTTCTACTTTGATGTTTGAAGTGGAGTTAATTGAAGTTGTCGACTAATGAAAAAACTAGCATTTTTATCTTTATCGATTGGGCTTACGGCATTGACCTCTTGTGCTGTATTTAAAGGAAATTCTCCAAAGAAAGACACTAGAGAGATTGGTAAAGTCATTAGTACTCCATCAGGATTAAGCTATGTTTTGAATGAACTAGGTTCAGGAGAAGCAGTAGACTCCGGAAAAGTAGTGACCGTCCATTATACTGGATTTTTGACAGACAGTACCCAATTTGATTCTTCAAAGGATAGAAATGACCCCTTTACTTTTAAAGTAGGCGGAGGAATGGTAATTAGTGGATGGGATGAAGGTTTAAGCTACTTGAGAGTAGGTGATAAAGCCACATTTACAATTCCTCCTAGTATTGGGTATGGAAGTCAAGCTCAAGGTATAATCCCTGCTAATTCAACCCTAATATTTGATGTCGATGTTTTGTCTGTCAAGGACGGAGCCAAACCATTTGATGTAAAAGGAATGGATACCACATCATTTCCTTCAGGTCTAAAAATGATTAAGTTAGTTGAGAATATTGACAGTATTCAACCCAATAGAGGACAAATGGTGTCGGTAGACTATTCAGGCTATCTGATGGATGGAACACTTTTTGACTCCTCAGTAGATAGAGGAAAGCCAATAGAGTTTCCTGTTGGAAACGGCAGTGTAATAAAAGGGTGGGATGAAGCCATTCTTAAAATGCACAAAGGAGATAAAGCACGATTGATTATTCCAGCTTCTCTTGCTTATGGTGAACGGGGAGCAGGCAGAGTTATTCCGCCAAACGCCACATTAATATTTGATGTGGTATTGATGGACATAAAATAAAAAAAAGGTCTCGGATTATCCGAGACCTTTTTTTATAGAACACTATCAACAATGAAGTGTTTAATGTTTTAATTTCAATTTATTGATTTTAAAAATGAATGCATACCTTTGAAAGAGAAGAGTTTTTTATTATGAATTAGCTGATTTGTTCATGGAAAAATATGACTTATGTGTAATTGGAGGTGGTCCTGCAGGTTATGCCGCCGCAATGAGAGCTATAGATTTTGGTAAAAAAGTAATCTTAGTTGAGAAATCAAAATTAGGAGGTTACGGAATTTATGACGGTGCGCTAGCTTCTAAAACAATGTGGGAGCTGTCTAATAAAATAAGAACAGTGCGAGAAACCATCGGTCAAGATAGACGCATTGATATGACTTTTGACGAAGTCAAAAAAATCATTGAAGAAGCTTTATTTGAGCGAAAATTTCAACTTTCTTGTCACTTAAGAATAATCCATTCTGAAACGGATTTAATAACCTATGAAAGAGGGGAAGCGAGCTTCCTAACAGCTAAAGAGATAAATATTTGCAAACCAAATGGGGAAAATGTTGTTGTTTTTGCTGATCACACTTTAATTGCAACAGGTAGTCGCCCAAGAGTTATTCCTGGAATAGATGTCGACGAGAAAAATATTCTTACTTCTGATGGAATCCTACACATTGATAGCTTTCCTAAAAGTATGGTGATTTTAGGTGCAGGGGTGATTGGCTGTGAGTTTGCCGCTATGTTTTCCAACTTTGGTCAAACGAAAGTGTATTTAATTGATAAAGCAGAAAGAATCCTTCCGTTTGAAGACGATGACGTAGCTGATATGGTGGCTACTAATTTGGAAGAAAACGGGGTTGTGGTGCATAGAGGTTCCCAACTAATCAGAATGGAACACAAAAATGGTGGGGTGGAATATGAGTTGGAAAACAATGATGGAACGCGAGAGGTGATTCAAGTTGAAAAGGCAATGTTATCTATTGGTAGGGTTCCAAATATTGAAAATTTAAATTTGGATAATGCTGGAATTGCGATGAGTAAAAGAGGTGTTCACATTGGAGATAATGACACCCAGACCAATATTCCACATATTTATGCTGTTGGTGATGTATCCGGAAACTTGGCATTAGTAAATGTTGGAGAACGTGAAGCGAGACATGCCGTAGTAAAAATGTTTGCTGATTTTCCTGTTAAGCCTATTCAATATTCAAATATCTCCACTATCATGTTCTTAAACCCGGAAGTTGCTGCGGTTGGTATCAATGTTCAGCAGGCTATTGAGCAAAATATTCCTATTCGAGTATCAAAAGTGGATTACTCCACAATAGCAAGAGCTATTGCAATGCGTAAAACCAATGGTTTCTTTAAAATTATTGTTTCTGATGATGATGAAATGAAGGTATTGGGAATGCGTGCAGTTGGAGAACATGCCTCTAGTGCGATTCAATCAATAGCGTTATTGATGTATATGGGAAAAGGTATTGACGAACTAGCACATATGATACATCCTCATCCTTCAATTGTTGAAGGAATTCAAGAATGTGTAAGAATGTTGCTGGGCAAGAGTATATACAAGTCTTCGGTATTTAAAGATAAATTAAAATGTTATCGTTTGGTAAATGGAGAACGTATTCCATTAAACGTGATAAAGGCGAATGCCGCTCCGAAAGATATCCATGAATTAGATAGTAGTAAATAGAATTTATCAATATAACCTTAAATTATGCAGGCTGACTCAATTGAGTCAGCCTGCTCTGTATTGATTAACCGAAGTTTGTTACGGTCTATAATCTGGATTTGTCACAAATGAAGGATCGGATAGGGCTTTTAAAAATGCCACTAAGTCCTTTTTGTCTTGTGGGGAAAGGTTGATTATATGTCCATTAGCCCCTGTTCTATGGAACATATCTACACTTATGTTAGGTGAATTGGGTTCAACTCCTTGATCGTAGAAGTCTACTACTTCTTCTAAAGTATTGAAACGTCCGTCATGCATGTATGGAGCAGTATAGATAAGGTTTCTCAATGAAGGGACTTTAAATTTGCCGACGTCTGATGCTAGTTTAGTTACTGCAGCTCTTCCTGAGTCAGGATTTAAATCCAAGCCGTTATTTCTAAAAGTATACTCTGTCCAAAGTGGATTATAACTATTACCGTGACAATGTTCGCAATCTCCTTTCTCCTGATCTGAAAATACTTGAAAACCTCGTCTTTCCTCAACTGTTAAAACCCTTCCATTGATAGGAAAACCTAACTGACTTCCAAATTCGTTATCAGCAGGGCTATTGCCACTTACTAAAGTACGAAGAAACTGAGCAATTGCTTTTGAAGTGGTTATAGAATCAATGGTTTCGTTTGGAAAAGCTTTTTTAAATAGCGTAACATAAGATGGATCATTTTGCAATTTAATTGCCACGTTCGGCCAAGATTCCATCATTTCCAAAGGATGTTTAACAGGTCCAAAGATTTGTTCCTCAAGAGTAGCAGCGTTCCCATTCCAATTATAACTATCTGCATAAATTAAGTTGAATAATGGCATTGCATTGATGATTCCAGATTGGCCCATTGCTCCTAGGCTGAATGCTACACCTTGGTCGTTAAAAGCATAATCAGGATTGTGACAGCTTGAACAAGAAATACTATTATTGATGGATAGTTTTTTCTCATAAAAAAGTTTTTTACCCAATTCAATTCCTTCTACTGTTAATGGATTGTTTTTAGGAATTACCGGTGTAGGTAATACAGAAAAAAAAGGAGGAAGTTTTAAGTTATAGGGTGTTGGATTGTATTCAACTAAGCAGGTGTCACACCCCGTAGGTGTAACAGGTTCAATTGGATCATCATCAACACAACTGACCACAAATAGTATCCCTATTATCGAGAGGATGAAGGGGATTTTATATTGAATTGTTTTCATGATCAATAAGTTAGTTAATTATATTATAAGGTTTATTGTCATTCATAACGAACAAAAATTAAACCAATTAGTTTAATCGCTCACTGATTTCAGTGAGCGATTAGGTGTAGATTTATTTTTTAACCACTGTTAAAACATCCTTTCCATTGGTATTTAAAAGTATTTGAGCATCATATACAGGCATAATCCCTGCTCCGTATTGATTGAAATCCCAGTTGGTAGGGTTGGTATACCATTCATTAATATCCATAGTGAATTCTAGTTTAAAATCACTATTTACTTCGAAGCTAGAATTAGGTAGAGTCACGGTAAAGTGATTATCCTCATAAATAGGATCATTATTGGCGTCAAACTTTCTTGCAGTTCCCATATGAGTGGCAAAAGGACTAGAACTGTTCGAGCTATCAATAAAAGTTCCTTCTAATTGCATGAAGTGGTAACCACCACCCAACATAGCAGGCCAGTTCCAGTTGGCAGCATTTAGCTCAGCATATGCACCGCTTACATTGTCTTCGCTATCAAAACCAAAGGTATAAGAAACACTTGTATAACTTCCTGTAGGAATTGGATTGCTTGGACTGAACGTGAAGGTTTCAGGCTTAGAGATATCCACGAAGAAATATTGATCTAATTCTACTGTAGTTCCATTAGAGTGATGCAAGGTAACATCTGATATCAAATACCTCAATTTAGAAACATTGTACTGTTGCCCCATTGCGTTAGTGTAGGGCGTGTTTGGTGCATTTAGAGTCAGAGCATTGCTGCCTGATACATGATTAAAAGTTACTGTTGTTTTGTAAGTCGCAGGAACAGGAGTAAGTGGATCTTCATCATCTTTATCACAGCTTGTTAAAAATAAGGCTCCTGCCATAAGTAGTACGATTGGATATTTTATTTTAAATGATTTCATCTTTTTATAATTTGTTGTTTTAAAATTAATGGATTGTAGCGGTAAAAACATCTTTACCATTTTTGTTTAGTAGTTTTTGTGCATCATAGATGGGCATAATTCCTGCTCCATATTGGTTAAAATCCCAATTAATTGGATGGGTATACCATTCGTTGATATTCATTGTTAAGACCAAGGTCATCGCTTTATTCAATTCAAAGTTTGAGTTGGGTACAAAGCTTGTAAAATGATTGGCCTCATAGGTTGTACCTGTACTATCTATTTTTCGTGCAGTTCCCATGTGTGTAGCAAAAGGGGCATCATTATTTGAAGAGTCGATAAACTCTCCTTCCAATTGCATAAAGTGGTATCCGCCACCTAGCATTTCTGGCCAATTCCAATTAGCTGCGTTTAATGTGGCGTATTTTCCACTTTCGTTGGATAGTTCATCAAAACCAAAGGTGTATGATACACCGCTGTAACTGCCAAATGGAATTTGGATAATTGGCGAATAATTGAACGTTTCAGGTTTGGATAAATCCACGAAAAAGTAACCTTCTAATTTAGTTTGAGCACCATTTATTTGATGCAACGTAATGTTGGATATTAGGTATCTTAACTTGGAAACGTTATAATGCTGTCCCATTGCATTGGTGAATGGTTTATTCGAAGTATTTAATATTAAATCCTGCCCATCTACCTGATGTGCAAATTCCAATTGAATGGTTGCAGTTTGTATTGGTTGAATATATATATCATCTTCTTCATCAGGTGTACAACCTTGAAAAAAGGAATACAATAAAACAACTGATACAAACCTTAAATACTTATTTAGAAATAACTTATTCATCTTTTCTGCTTAAAAATAGTAGTTCAGTTCACTAATTAACCTCATTTGATTGTTTAATTGATTATCATATAAGGTTTCTAGTAATGGAGTAAAGTAGGTCGTTCCAATAGAAATTTTCTTATAGAATAAAGTTAAACCAAAGTTCCCAAATAACGTTTCACCACCAGAGGCAATATAATCTACTCCGTTATCCTTATCTCTATTGCTTCTTTCATATGCTGCTCCTATGGTTGGCATAAGCCGTACCTCTTTAAATTGCTTCACATAGAACAAAGACGGATTAAAATTGAAACGGTTGGCAAACCGAAAATTATTTTTATTGGTTGTATTAATTTTATAACTCATATTGGTATTGATACCAATGTTTTGAATCATTAAAATCCCTTCCATCATCAAAATAAAATCTACCGAACCTGATCCTGATTGTAGGTGTGGATCTAATATGGTTTCAGGGTCTCCGTAGGTGATGCCTTTAGTAGTGCTAGTTACTGGGTAGTTCAAATATGTTTTGTTGTAAGTTCCAGTTGGGAGCTTTATTCCCGCACCTACAGTAAACCGCTTTATCCAATCACTTGTGTCATTACACAATTTACTGTTATAGACTTGATATTTTGATAATATCAATAAGTCTCCTGGACCGGATATAGAGTTAGTCATACTGTCATTTTTCCCCAAATAATTATCTGAGAAAGACATTGAAGCATCGATTTGCACTCTTGGGTTTAAAAAGTATTTGAACCAAAGGTCATAACTATTATAAACTTCTTCTAAACTATAAGGCTCCGTTGAATATTGAGCACCATGTTTGTCAAGTGTCGTGATTGGAATCGTTGCTTGATAATCCCTTGCAAAACTTCGGTAACGATGAACCATACCAAATGAATTTTTATAGTCATCAGGTCTAATACCAACGTATATACTGCATAAATCGCAGGATACTGCTACTTCAGAAAGTAGGATTAAAGCAACGAAAGCCAAGACACTTAACGCCTTTTTTACTTTCATTATTTCTTATTTCTATTGTATATCAACTAATTTGTGACTAGGTCACATGTACTTATACTATAGAAGTAGACTCGGGGGGAGCGAGGGAGTTAGTGGCAAACCCTTCCAATAATCGACTATCAAATGAAGGGTAACAAATGGTTTTTACATTTAAAAAATTAGCGACGTCTGAAATAACACTGTAATACAGAACAACTGTACGCTCATCATGTGTTGTTTTTTTCTCTCCATGTTGACCTTCATCTGCTTTTTTTAGATCTGTCATTTGTTTCATAAAATGACATTGACCACCACATGCTAATTCAGGTTTGTCTTTGTTAACACAAAACATTTCTGTAATGTATTCCTGATTAAACTGAAAATTGAAAGTCACTATTGAATAATGAAAAGTACCCACTAAAAAAAGTGGTAAAAGGAGGTAGGTGCCTAATATTTGAAGTACTTTTAACATTAATTCAAAGTTAGATTTA
Organism: Acidiluteibacter ferrifornacis; assembly: GCF_009909615.1. Lineage (GTDB taxonomy): Bacteria > Bacteroidota > Bacteroidia > Flavobacteriales_E > Vicingaceae > Acidiluteibacter > Acidiluteibacter ferrifornacis. The sequence continues at coordinate 107,101 of NZ_WWNE01000012.1, forward strand.
ATTTTACATAAGAAATGTGATAAAAGTCACATTTTGAAATTTTCTATGAAAAAACCACTTATTGTCATTCTTGGGCCTACTGCAATTGGGAAAACTAAATTAGCATGTTATTTGGCGTATAATATTGGAGGAGAGTTGATTTCTGCTGATAGTAGACAGGTTTATAAAGGAATGGACATTGGAACAGGGAAAGATCTGGAAGATTTTAAAATAAATGGGAAAACGATTCCTTCTCATTTAATCGATATAAAATCTGCAGGTGAAGAATACAATGTATTCTCATTTCAAAATGATTTCTTAAATGCATTACAGAATATTGCCAAGACTGATTCTTGGCCGATATTATGTGGAGGAACTGGAATGTATTTAGAAGCTGCTCTCAGTGATTATAAGTTTTTAAAGGTAGATGAAAATGTAGATTTAAGAGAGCGACTCCACAACAATACACTGAAAGAATTGATTGAGTATTTGGAGAAGCTAAAACCTTTACATAATCAATCAGATACCAAAGATCGGTCTCGATTAGTTCGTTCCATAGAAATTGCAGAATATGAATCAACTCACGCGAAAGAACCCATGCCTAGCTTCGAACGAATTATTTTTGGAGTGAAAGCAGAGCGCTCAATCATAAAAAAAAATATTCATAGCCGATTGAAACATCGTATTGATAATGGATTAATTGAAGAAGTGGAGCAGTTGTTAGTAAATGGAATAACACATCACAAGTTGCAATATTATGGGTTGGAATATAAATATGTAAGTCTGTATTTATTGAATGAAATTGATAAGAATCAGTTATTCACAGAATTGTATAAATCAATTTCAGCTTATGCTAAACGTCAGATGACTTGGTTTAGAAGAATGGAGAAAAAAGGAATTAAGATTCATTGGATATCTGCTGAGAAGCCGTTAGATGAAAAGGTGGCATATATTCAACAAAAAATAAAAGACTTTGAAACAGTTTAAAATTTATAAATCATCAGCGGGGTCAGGTAAAACCTATACCCTTGTAAAGGAGTATTTGAAATTAGCGTTAAGTGCAAATGAAGATTTTCATTTTAAGCGTATTCTAGCGATTACCTTTACGAATAAAGCAGCCAATGAAATGAAATCTAGGGTTGTAGAGGCATTGTCGGAACTCACCTCTGATGAAAAATTAAAGGGTTCAATTGTTTTTTTACAATCGGATTTGATGCAAGAGTTGTCCATGAATGCTGAACAAATCAAACAGAAGTCAGGGAAAGTGTTGCGCGTGATTTTACATAACTATGCAGACTTTGCTATTGGAACGATTGATAAGTTTACACACCGTATCGTAAGAACATTTGCTCGAGATTTAAAGCTTCCAACCAATTTTGAAGTAGAATTAGAGTCTGATCCACTCTTAAATAAAGCCATTGATTTATTAATAGCTAAGGTTGGAGCAGATCCTCTTTTGACAGAATTGTTGATTGAGTTTACAAAAAGTAATATTCAAGAAGAAAAGAAGTGGCAGTTAGAAGGTGATATATTAACCATAGCTAAACAACTTTTAGAAGAAGAAGGGGAGCAATACTTGAAAAATTTAAAAAGGTTCAACTTTGAAGATTTTCAGCGAAAAATTGCCTTTTATAAAAATGAAAATAAAGATTTTAGATCCAAAATTGAAGAGATTGGACAACAAGGGCTGCATTTGATAAAGAGCAATGGAATAAACAATGAAAGTTTTGCAAGAGGAAGCTCAGGAGTGCCAAAGTATTTCGAGTACTTAGAGAGTTTTAAAACGGACTCTCTTCAACCCAATTCCTTTCACAGAGCTTCTTTTTATGAGGATAAATGGTTAGGTACAAAAGCGAAAAAAGACGCGGGGCAGGCGGCGGCTATTGAAGGGATTAAAGAACAATTGATTGAGTTGCATCTGAAGGCACAGCAATTAGTTGATACTTATTACGCCACCTATATTGTGCGTGATATTGCATTGAAAAACCTTTATGCAGTGGCATTAATCAATGAGTTAGATAAAATTATTGGAGACATTCGGAAAACAGAGAATCGAGTACACATTTCTGAGTTTAACAAACGAATTTCAGCAGTGATTGCTTCAGAGCCGGCTCCGTTTATTTATGAACGTATAGGAGAAAAATACAAACATTATTTGATTGATGAATTCCAAGATACCTCAGTCATGCAGTTTCATAACTTGATTCCGTTGTTCACCAACGCTCTTGGTGAAGGATTTTTCAATATGCTAGTGGGTGACGCTAAACAGTCAATTTATCGATTCCGAGGGGGAGAAGTAGAACAGTTTACTTCACTACCCAAGATATACAAAGCAGAAGAGAATCCAAGTGTAGCCTCTAGCCAAGGGTTGTTTAATGACCAGATTGATGAGTCTTTTTTGAAAAAGAATTTCCGCTCGAAAATGGAGGTCGTCACTTTCAATAATGAATTGTTTGATTTCTGTAAAGAAGTGGCACCTGAAATTGCTAGTTTATATGATAATCAGGCGCAAGAACCAAATTTGAGTAATACTGGTGGAATGGTGGAGATTCATTTTTGCGAAAAGCTGTCCAACTCCAATAATCGAAATGATAGCAATGAAGATGAAGAAGAGATGGAATCAGAGCATTTTACAAGGACGATTTCGACAATTGAAAAATGTTTAGAGGATGGATATCAATACAAGGATATTGCTCTTTTGTTTAGGAACAATAAATTGGCTAACGGAGTTGCCCAAAAACTATTAGAATTGGATTTTCCAATTTCATCTGCCGAGTCAGTTTTGATTTCCAATTCTGAGTCGGTTAGCTTAGCAGTTAGTGTACTGTATCATATTACATTTCCGAAAGAATTATTGTATCAAAAGGAAATATTAGACGCACTATATTTTAATAATTATTTTGGTGAAAAGACATTACATGAAGTTTATAAGACGCATTTGATTCATTCAAAAGAAACTACTTTTTGGTCAACATTAAAAATGTCTAACTCTACTACAATTGAGCATCTTAAGCAGCGACCTCTTTATGAAATGGTAGAGGAGGTGTTTCGAATGGTTGATATGTTCGATGAGGCGGATCCATATATTCAATTTTTTCTTGATGAAGTTTTTCAATACGCTCAACTGAACAATAATGATGTTCAAGGATTTTTAGAGTGGTGGGAAATGAATAAATATAAGAAGGCAATTGTTATTCCTGAAGGTTTAAATGCCATTAATATATTAACGGTGCACAAATCCAAAGGTCTTGAGTTTCCTGTAGTAATCATGCCGTATGCCAATGAGAGTGTTAGGGTTGATGGTGGTAAGTGGATTGAAAATAAATCAGCCGAAGAACCAATTTATAAAACCGAATTTTTGGCTTTGGTGAAGGAGCTTGAAAAGACTGATTATGCATCTGTTTATGAAGAAGAGAAAAGAAAATCTTCGATTGATTTTTTTAACACCTTTTACGTGGCTGTGACACGTCCGAAAGATCGATTGTATATTTTTACTAATAAACCTCCTAAAAATTCAAGTAATCATAGTGTCCCTGTTGTCTTAAGTGGATTTTTGTCCCAGAAAGGAATTTGGGAATTGAATAAAGCCACTTATCGGTTCGGTGAGGAGGTTGCTGCTATTTCAGAAGAACTTAAGGTAAATGCTATTGAACTGAATTCTTTTATATCAACAGATTGGAAGAGTAAACTTCAATTAAGTCTACAAGCTCCTGATTATTGGGATATCAATATGGGAGAAAGTGCCAGACAATATGGGAATACTGTTCACTTGATATTGGCAATGATTAAATCAACTAATGATGTAGATAGGATATTAGACCGATTGCAAAATCAGGGGGTGATTTCTGTAGTTCAACGAATGGATTATCAGTTGGATATTGAACGTATTTTGAGTCAAAAAAATATAGCTAAGTATTTTGCTCCAGAGAATAGAGTTAAAGTGGAGTGTGACTTATTGACAGCAGATGGAATCACTTTCCGACCTGATCGAGTAGTTTATTTTGACGATCATGTCAAAGTAATTGACTTTAAAACTGGGCAAACCTCAGAACAGCATCAATTGCAGTTGAAGAATTACATGGATTTAATTCAGAAGGTTGAAAAAGTACCTGTTAGAGGAAGTTTGATATACATTAGAGAGGCTTATGAGGTGGAAGTAAATTAGCGCAAAAGTGTGATATTCCCCTTCTTCTCGATCACATTGTCGTTGTATCCTAAGGCTTTAACCACGAAAATATAAGTATCAATAGCTTGAGGTTGTCCTTTATAAGTTCCATCCCAACCAATAGTTTGGTCGTTGGTTTCAAAGATTTTTTCTCCCCATCTATTGTATATTTCAAAGATTAAAAGTTCTTTGATTCCCCATCCTCTAACATAAATAATATCGTTTACTCCATCTCCGTTAGGTGAAAATGCTTTAGGAATATCGGTTGTAAATCCATCATGGACTTCAACAGTAATAGAATCAGTAAATTCAAAACAACCAATTAAGTCAGTGGTTCGCAATATATACTTCGTTGTTACTAATGGTTTTGCTTTTGGGTTAGGACAATCTGTACAACTTAATCCTGTTGATGGTGTCCAACTATATATCACATTTGCGTTGTTATTTCTTTCAATCAATTTTAAGTCTTCACCTAAATAGATCAATGTATCATCAAAAAGTTGAATTTTTGGCTGATTATAAATTGTTAACTGTACATTTCTAGTATCGCTACAGGAATTAGTATCTGTAACAGTTAATCTATAGTTTGTAGTAAAATCTGGAGAAGCGATAGGGTTAGAAATAGTTGGATTACTTAACCCTGAATTAGGCTCCCATAAGTAATTTTCTCCACCCGACCCAAATAGTTGAATACTGTCACCTTCGCAAATTGAAGAATCTTTAATCACTGTTACCATAGGTTTTGGAAATACTTCTAAATTAATCAATGTAGTATCTATACAACCCAGACCTCTGGCATATAAATGGATGGGATATATCCCTGCATAATACGTTTTAGTGATATTATCTTGAGTAGAAGTTTCTCCATTTCCAAAATCCCAATAGGAATTATCATCACCAATTGTTTCATTTTTTAGATTCACCGTTAAAGGTTCACAACCACTTGAATCTGAAATGCCAATTAGGGCAATCATCTCTTTAATATAAATGGTATCTCTAATTCCTATGCTACATAATCCTGCACTATCGTTGAGAATTAAAGTAGGGTAGAGGGTGCCTGCACGGTCGGTATAACGATGAGTTACAGGACTAGTAGTTGCAGATTTTCCATCTGCAAAGTCCCAAATATAAGAAGCAACACTTTTAGGATTTATGACCTCAAACGTTATTTCTTCGTTGATACAGATAGAGTCTGGGTAAAATCGAATTCCAGCAGAAGGTCCTCTAGTTTGGATATATGCAGTCTTAATGATGGTGTCTTTACATCCAGAATTAGTCTCCACCACATGAGTTACATCAAAATTTCCGACAGTAGTGTAGTTGTGAAAAGCGTTTTTGAATAAAGACCCAGAAGAATTATCACCAAAGTCCCAATACCACTTTACAATGTTTGAATCAGGACTTGTATTGATGAAGTTTACAGGTAATGGATAACAATTACTATAGGTGGTGTCGGCAGAAAAATCCGCTGTTGGTTTTGCTTCAACAAATATATAGTTGGGTAAGTTTAATGTTTCGGAACAATTAATAGGGTTTGTAGTAGTCAGAGAGATGTCATATACGCCTGCGGAGTCATAAACAACTCTCCCATTTCTATCCGTACTTGTTTTTCCATTTCCGAAATCCCACAAATAGGTTAAGGAGTCTCCAGTACTAATATTTGAAAATTGTACTAATTCTCCCACACAAGCTCTTCTATTTGAAGCTAAAAATCGGGGGGTATTTCTTAAAAATCGGATAAAGTTATTTTTTGTTGTAGTTCCTATGCATCCCAAAGTGTCTCGAATAGTTAAAGATACCGTGTAGCCTCCCTCTAAAGCATATAGAGTGCTGTCTTTTTTGGCTTTCGAAGTTTTTCCATTTCCAAAATCCCAAGTCCATTCTACCAGTTGTTGAAATCCATTTGTTGTGTCAGTAAAAATTACAGTACTAGGGTCACAAAATCGAGTGGGAGTGGCTGAAAACGTGGGAACTATTTCATAAGCAATTAAGTCAATTGAGGCGGTGTCTACGCAACCTAGATTATTGGTAGAGACCAATTGAACTCGTCGAGTGCCTGGAATGCTAAAGCTGCCCATAATACTATCTTGCTTGAAAACGACTCCTCCTATTAACCAGTGAAAGTCAAGTACAGAGTCTGGTAAAATGGGCTTTAAAGTATAATTGAAAGGTGCACATTTAATGGCATTGTTGGCTAAAATAAAAGTTTGATATGGATTGGAAGACACTTTCATAACTCTTTCAAAACTGCATCCAGTAGAATCATTAAAGGCAGTTAGGGTAACATCGTAATAGCCCTGCACAGAATAAGTGTGAGTGGGGGATAAATTAATGGAGTCTATAGGAGAGTTGTCTCCGAAATTCCAATAAAAACGATGATAGTCAATAATTTCACTTTTAAAATAGTGAGTGAGTAAGTCGGTGCAATCAGCAGAGTCAGTTAAGTTTTTTATAATTGGTCCGTTAATTTGAACCGATAAGGCTGAATCTACTTTACAACCGAAATAATCAATAACTAATTTTAAATCTAATTTACCAGTATCTGTGAAGTTAAATACCTTTAAAATAGAGTCTTTATATATAAAAGATAGGTTTTTATTATTAGTCATATCTGTTACTTTGAACACACTCATTTCTTTTTCTGGGAAACTAAAATGAGCAAATAAAGTGTCTGAAGCACAAACGGTATCGGTAAATCCTAATAAACTGTAATGCCCTGGATAGCCAGCCATTATTTCAATACTATCAGTTGCTGTACATCCACTAGAATCTGTGACTGTTAGAAAAACCGTTAGGGTAGTATCTTGATTTAAACTATATACCAAGGAGTCCCTTGAAGTGAAAATTCCTTGTGCTCCATTATCTCCTACTTCCCATCTATAACTAATAATCGATGTACTTGTAATCGGAAAAGATTTGATCACAAATTCTTGAGGAATACATCCTCCGGTAACAGGATCAACTTCAAGTTTTAATCCAGTAATAATTGAGTTTCTATCAGTTCTTACCAGAGTATCAATACATCCAAATTTATTGGTAGCAATCAATGTATCTGAGAAAAACCCGTCTGTGTAGTTGGATAATGAAAGTGTATCCAGTTTTATTTTTTTTAAGTTATCTATAATCCAAGTGATAGAATCGGCATTAAATGATCGATTATAGAAATGAACCTTGCCACCGAATTGACAGTTAAATAATGGGTTGATGTCGAAATTGGCATCAATACTATCTATATAAATCAATCGGGATAAAGTATCTATACAATTAGATCCAAATCGAGCTGTTAATTTTACACGATATGTTCCGTAGTGGGAATAAGTATGTGTAGGTGCATTTGAAACGATAGAGTTGCCATCACCAAAATCCCATAAAAAGAAATTTGAGCCAACACTATTGTTGGTGAATGAAATAGGAAGGCCTTGACAAATGCTATCAAAATCAATACTGAAGTCTGCATTTATAGGTTGAATTGTCACGTATCCATTTTGGGTTCTTGTGTCACTACAACCTGAGGCATCCCTGACGGTCAGAGAAACAGTATAAACACCAAATGAATTGTAGGTAGTTGAAGGATTAGCTAAAGTAGAGGTCATTCCATTACCAAAGTCCCATTGATAAGTAAGTCCATTACCTGTAGAGGTGTTTACGAAATTAACGGTATGTGGAGCAGAGCAAGCGGCTATGGGAGTAGAAGCATTGAAACGAGCAACTGGAGCACTAGTTACGGTAATATAATTGTTGTTAGTTTTAGTATTCGAACACCCATTGTTGTCGGTTACTTTTAAAGAAACATTATAGCTACCTACTGTTTGATAGGTGTGTGATGGATTTTGGTTGTTACCCGCAGGGCTTCCATCATTAAAGTCCCACAACCATTGATTAATTGTTCCGCTTCCGTTTATTGAATTGTCTTGGAAATTCACAGTTAATGGACCACAACCTGCTAATGGGGATGCTGTTAGTTTACTTTCTGGACTCTTAAATACTTTAATGTATGCCGACTTTGTAGTAGAGTTGTTACCATTTGAATTGGAAACGGTAAGCGTAATATTGTAATTTCCAACACTACTAAAATTAACTGTTGGATTTTGTAGGTTTGAGAAGTTTCCATTGCCAAAATCCCACCTCCAAGAAGTTGGGTTTCCTGTCGATAAATCAGTAAAAACAACATTTCCCAATACATCACATCCTTGGGTTTTACTAGCAGTAAAATTAGCCGATAACTGAGCGAAACCCGCAAAGGGAGCAAGAAATAAAAGGATAATAAATATTACTTTCACCTTAAAATTCATAGTAGCTTATTGTCATTTAGGAAACTAAATATACAATTTTTGATTAACCTAAAGAATAAAGTAGAAACTATAATCTCAATTACATTGAATAGTAATCTTGCAATATTAAATGAATTCAATTTTTAAAATGCTGATTTCAAATGTTTCGGCAACTTGGTTGCCAATTAAGAATCCTATTTCTTCTATTGGCTGATATTGAAGTGGTTGCATATCAAGTTTTTGTCCTCTAAATTGAGATTGAAAACTGTTAATTTTCAAATCAAAGTATTGCAATTTACCATTGGTGGAAATGGAAGTAACATAACTCTCTTTGTCGGATAGCTTCTTTTTAAGTCGAACTTGATATTTTTTTCCATCTCCTTTCAATGTTATTCGACAAATTTTGACAGTATTACTTGTTGGCTTAATTAAAACTTTTTTGATCATACAAAAACCTCCATTGTTAGCAACAGAAACACTACCAGAGAATAATAGATGTCCTGATAGATTATTGCGAATATCTGAGGAGGATTGACCGCCCATTACAGTATCATTAACTATTTTCCATCTTCCGGCCTCTAAACTTATCGGTGAAAGGTTCATAAAAATTTGAATTAAAAGTAGAAGTTGTAAAACCACAATAATCTAACCATATGGCAACTAATTTGTTTTAAGTATCGTCTTTATTGTTAAGAGTTATAAAATAAAAATCAAGGATTTCTTTCATAACTGGTTTAATTTATTAATTTTAATCAATGCACAATCCCAATTGTCAAATCCGTAAACTACTATCGGTAATCACTCTTGTCTTGCTCTCTCTCTCTCTGAAAGCTCAAGATGTGCACTTGTCTCAACATTTAACAAACCCTTTGTTTATAAATCCTGCGCAAACTGCAAATTCTGATGCCAGTTGGCGTTTAATGGACAATTACAGAACTCAATGGAGAAGTGTAGGGGAACCATTTACTACCAATATTTTTGCAGGAGATAAGCGACTTTATGTTTTGAATCAAAAAGTTGGAATTGGAGGGGTGGTGATTAATGATAAAAGTGGTGCTGGTGAGTTAGAGAATTTTTCAGTGTATATGAATCTGGCATTTGAAAGGATTATTTCAAGGTTTAAATTAAGAGGAGGAACTCAACTAGGTTATGTGATGAAACAGTTTGATAAGAATAAGTTGACTTTTCCAAATCAATACGATAGAACACAAGGTGGTTTTAATAATCAATTTTCATCAAATGAGTCTTTTGCAAGTGCTTCCGTGGATTACTTTGATATTAGTGTTGGATTCTTGGTCAGTAGAAAATTGACGAAAGATTTAGAATTAGGAATGGGTTGGACAAATTATCATTTGAATCAACCAGAGGAATCATTCACCGAGGTTTCAAATAAGCGAGAAGCCTATTACAATTGGCAAATGTTTGGTATATATCAATTTAATGAAAAAGTTAAATTACTTCCATTTCTCTCTTATAGTTTTGAATCAAAGGCCTCTCAATTGTTATTAGGATCTGATGTCCAATTGAAGTTAGAAAATCAACCTCAAAAAATCGAATACCTTATAGGGGGAATATATACTAGAGCAGGTTTCAATAGAAATTTTGATGCAGCAATTGTTAAAGCAGGGATCGGATTTAATCGAATTGAGGCAGGCGTAAGTTATGACATTAACTTGTCAGGATTAAAATCTGTTTCAGGATATAGAGGAGCTTTAGAGTTTTCTCTTGTCTTAAAAGGACCATCAACTTTATTGAATTTTAATACTGTACCTTGTGAACGTTTATAAGTTTAACATTTTTGCTATAAGCCTAATGCTGACGTTAATTGGAGAAGCGCAGGTGACCAAAGAATCTCCTGGGGCTTTAAAACGAAACGCCACCGAAGCAATTCGATTAAATGATTCTTATGCTGCAGTGCATTACCTTGAGCTATATGTAAAGGAGAAACCTAAGGATACTAAAATGTATTATGAGTTGGCACATCAATATCGGCTATCTCGAAATTATAAAAAGGCTTATAATTCTTATAAATATATATCAGAAGTTAATTTATCCAAGTTTCCAAAATCCCTTTTTTATCAAGCAGAAATGGGAGTTCGACTTGGAAAATACGAGGAATCGAAAACTCAATACTATGAGTTTAGAGATATTTATAAAGGTGAAAAAGATGAGCGTGAATGGCGAAAAATGGCAAAAGATAAAGCAGAAGCAATAGAAGCAACATCGACTCAAAGAAATAAAGAACCTGAATATACTTTGAAACACTTAGAAAGAGATATTAATAAAGCCTACATTGAACAATCGCCCATTTATATAGATGAATATACAATGGTATATGTAGCATTAAGAGCTGATTCATTAATTTCATTTAAAGGTAAAGAAGGTCAAAATCTTCCACAAAGAAAGTTTTATGTGGCCATAAATAGAAATGGAAAATGGAGTTTTGAGGGTGAATTAAAATTTGATTCTTTTTTTGATACTTATGAAATTTCTAGTGGAAGTATTGCTCCAGATGGCAATAGGTTTATAGTCTCCGCTTGTAAGCCCGACGAAAATCGGAAAATGCGCTGTCTTTTATATGAATTGCGTAAAAGTGGAGAAGATTGGATTAATCCGATTGAACTACCAAAAGAGGTCAATGCATTGGGTGCATCTAATACCCAACCAACCATTGCTAATGGAAGTAAAGCCTACCAAGAAGTTTTGTATTTTGTAAGCGAGCGTAAAGATGGAAAAGGTGGAAATGATATTTGGTATAGCATTTATGATGCAAGGAAAAATACTTATCGAGAGGCTAGAAACGCAGGCATGAAAATTAATACCTCACATGATGAGTTATCACCATTTTATGACAATGAAAGTGGTAAATTATATTTTAGTTCAGAAGGTCATCCAGGTTTAGGAGGTTTAGATGTTTTTTATACTGAAGGAGCAAAAAGCAAGTGGGAAGAGCCCACTAATATTGGAACTCCTATCAATTCCTCATTTGACGAGCTGTTTTTTACTTCCTTTCCTAATGGAATTGATGGTTGGTTTACTAGTAATCGTCCTGGTGGGGTGGCCTTGGAAAATGAAACTTGTTGTGACGATTTGTATGCCTTTAAAAAGATGGATAGTGTGCAGGTCATTTTAAGGGGAAGGACATTTATAGATAAAAAGATAACATCTGATGTGCTTATAGAATTGTTTTATTTCAATTCAGATGGAGAAAAAGTGTTTAACAAAAGGATCAAGAGTGATAAGTTGGGGAATTATAAAATTCGCTTGGAACCAGGTCGGATGTATTCTGTTGTTGCAACATATGAAGATGCTTTTACCGAGACACAAGAAATAAAAATTTCCGATGGTTTTTCAGAAACGAATTTAACGTGGGATGCCAATTTGTTGCCATTTGGAGATAAAGCTTATGTGATTGAAAATATCAACTATGAGTTTAATAAAGATCAACTCACCAATGAAGCTAAGCATAGTATTGACAAATTTTTATTACCGATTCTTGTAAATAATCCTGCGATAAAAGTGGAATTGGGTTCTCATACTGATAACAAAGGAACGAGCGCATACAATATGCATTTGTCTCAAAAACGATCAGAGAGTATCGTTAAGTATTTATTAAGCCGTGGAATAAGTGAAAGTCGTTTAATAGCCAAAGGATATGGAGAATCTAAGCCAATTGCCCCTAATGAAAATGAAGATGGTACCGATAATCCTGATGGTCGAGCTAAAAACCGACGTACCGAAATAAAGGTGATTGGCAAAGTAGAAGTGATGGAGGAAGATTAAAGCAATAAGGAAAGTTTTTAAAGCTTCATTATTCTGTATGAGTTCTCCATTGATTTAATGATATATACACCTTCATGCAATTGGGAAAGATCTATTAAGATTTTAGAGTCAGAATGTTTGATGACATCTACTTTAGCAGTTATGTTGTGACCTAAAATAGTATATAGTTCAATGTCTTTTACATTTAAGTTTTTACCAATCATTGTAATAGCATTATAAGTAGGATTAGGAAAAACTGAAGAGGGAGTGGCATTAGTAGAATAAATATTCACTGTCTTTATTGGAGTGTATTCGTATTTCCCGTCAAAATCTGTTTGTTTTAACCTGTAATAACTCCACCCTTCAATTGGATTCTTATCTATAACATTATAAGATCTTATTTCGGAGGAATTGCCAGCACCTGCGATAATTGCAACTGTTTCCCAGTCCGATTGATTCACAGATCGCTCAATCGTGAAATAATTATTATTTACTTCAGAAACTGTTGTCCAGTTGATATCTACTTGATTAAAGCTATTAACTTCAGCAGTAAAGTTCAACAGTTTTATTGGTAGGGCATTACATAGTCCTGAAGCAGAATATTCCGCAGAGACACTAATAAAGCTAGAAGGATTACTCTGATTGTTGTATTCGGTAGCTAACCAATCACTACTCAAAGTAGAATTGCTCGATCGAACCTCGTCTATATCTCCATTAAATCTATTCCCACTTTCCCCTGAGGCGATTTCGCCTCCAATTGAAGCATTGCCAGCAGCCCCAGTCAGAGTGCCAGTGACGGTTGCGCTTCCTATTAAAACTCCATCTATGTATAGCCTTTTGACCTTTGTAGTATTGTTGTATGTGGCTGCAACAAAGTGCCAAGTGTTATTTTGAATTAAATTGGTTGGAGAATCCAGTGAAACCGGTGTTAAGCCTCTGACATAAAATCTTACTGCACCTGTACCAGGATCTCCAACGCTTATCGCATGGCCACCACCATCATTAGTGGCGTCATCGCATATTACTCTTTGTCCTGCCTGATTGTTGGTCACTGTTCTTATCCAAGCGGAATATGAAAAATTACCTGAACGATTAGAGTGATTCGGTAATTCTATCCAATGATTTGGGTCTACAAAATTTCGTCCATCTCCTATAAACGCTGGAGACCGATTGGTTGAACCATTGTTTGTACCATTATTAGCACTACCGCTTCTATCATTTACATTATTATTTAAATGCCATACTCCATCATAATTTAATGTGGACCAAATTGCTGTAGTAGATTGATTTGTTGCAATTGAATTGTTACCATAGTACATAAAAAAGCGAGTATCTACAGAGTTACTTAAAGAAGGAATTTGTACCCAAATCACCAATTTCCCTGTGGTTGGATTATAGGATTCTAAATCAAATAAAAGGGGAGTATTGCAATCCAATTGGGTAAACGTAATGTCAAACCCATTGGAGTTTTCAACGTTACCTCCATTGGAAGTGCTTCTCAAATCAGTATCCGTGATGCTGATTAAGACGGGAAAGTTAGAAAGAGGGCTACTTCCAGCAACTTCGGTTGCATCTACAGAAATTTCTTTCCCAAAAGCATACCCTGCCGGCTGAGCGAGCGAGGGTATAGTTAAAAGTAAACCTAGCACGATCAATAGATTATTCATGCTAATGATTTGAAAAATAGTTGTTCGAGTAGAGCGTGACACATTTATTTGTATGGGTTTTTACTAGTAAGTTCTGAAATTCTAAAGTATAAAATTATTTAAGAATCAACAAAACAGTTTCAATAGTGGATTGCGTTTAAATCCACAAGTATTATCATTTAAAAACTCCAAGAACAAACTTTAACTATAGTTTAGTTACAAAATATACTTATGGCTTCCATCTTAATCTGATAATCTCTAATTTCGAGAAAAATCATTTAACACTATGTTATACACCGTTTCTTATCAGCAACCGAACACCCATTATATTGATATCGAATTAGAAGTGAATGGAGTGGAGGAGTCCACCATTCAGTTTCAATTACCAGCATGGCGGCCGGGTAGGTATGAGTTAGGAAACTTTGCGAAAAATATTCAGCGGTGGAATGCTTATGATACAGATGGAAATGAATTGCCATCAAAAAAGCTAACCAAAGATTTGTGGGAAGTCACTACTAATGGCGTAGAAACAGTAATAGTGAAATACAATTATTTCGCCAATGAGTTGAATGCAGGTTCCACATTTTTGGATGCTTCTCAATTGTACATTAACGGAGTGAATTGTTTCTTGTATGTTCCTAATCGAATGGGTGAGGTATGTGAGCTGCAATTGGAATTACCAGAGCAATACCTTGTAGCTTGTGGACTTAAGGCTTTGGGCGGTTTTGCTTTTGAGGCTACTGATTTTCACGAATTGGTGGATTGTCCATTAATTGCTTCAGATACCTTAAAGAAGGATTCGTATCAAGTAGGAGACACCACTTTTTACCTATGGTTTCAAGGTGAATGTCAACCAGATTTTGAGCGATTAAAAAAAGACTTTATTCCGTTTACAGAAAAGCAAATGGAGCTATTTGGAGGTTTTCCAACGTCTGAATATCATTTTCTATTTCAAATATTACCACATCGAGCCTATCATGGGGTAGAGCACAGCAATTCTACGGTTTGTTTGTTGGGTCCATCTTATGATGTGATGAGAAAGGGTGGTATGTACGATGAACTGCTGGGTGTTAGTTCTCACGAGTTATTCCATACTTGGAATGTAAAGCGAATTCGACCAATAGAAATGTGGCCGTATGACTACGCTAAAGAGAATTATAGTCGATTGGGTTATTTGTCGGAAGGAGTAACCACGCTTTATGGCGATGTGATGCTGTTGAGGTCAGGAGTGTTCTCTGAAGGCGATTATTTTAAAACATTGAATCAACTCTTGGATCGTCATTTTAACAATCCTGCTGTTTCGAATTTATCTGTTGCCGACTCTTCTTTTGATACATGGTTAGATGGTTATGTAGCGGGGGTTCCCAATCGAAAAACATCTATTTATACCGAAGGGGCATTGTGCACTCTGATGTTGGATGCCAAAATTAGAGAGGCAACAGGTCATCAAAAGAGTTTTGATGATGTGATGCGGATTTTTCATGAAAAATTTTATCAAAAAGGGAAAGGCATTAGTGAAACGGATTACTTAGCTACAATAAATCAAGTTAGCGAAACAGATCTTTCGACTTTTGTGAATCAATACATTAACGGTACAGAAGATTATACTCCAGAATTGAAGCGGTCGCTCTCATTTTTGGGATTGCAATATAAAACTTTACCTGCTGATGCTTTTTGCGAAGCATATTTGGGTTTTAAAGTGATGGAAAACAATGGAGCATTGCAGGTGGTGTCGGTTTATCCTGATTCAATTGCAGAATTAGCTGGGTTGGGAGTGAGTGATGAATTGATTACTGTTAATGGTTATAAAGCCGGAGCAGATTTTAATCAATGGTGCGAGTATTTTAAGAATGAAACAATTGTATTAGGGGTTAAACAAAATTATGGTTCAATAAATGAAATGTATCTAAGACCAACAGAAACAATTTATTACAAAAAACACCAAGCACAACGACTAGAGATTGTAACTGATGAGCAGAAGGCGAGTTTTGAGAAGTGGAGGAATTAATTGTTAAATTATTAAGGGCTAATGATTAATGTCCTTGTGAACGATGCAAAATTTTGAGGTTCTTAACGGTTAAATATTATAGAGCCATTTTAAGGTAGGTTGAAGAATCAAAAAAACAAAGAAAGTTGTAAGAATTAAAAATCACGATTACTTTTGTAATATGATTTTACCAATAGTAGCCTACGGCGATCCAGTATTAAAAAAGGAAGCAGAAGACATTGAAAAGGATAGTCCAGAATTGCAGCAGTTGATTGACAACATGATTGAGACGATGCACAATTCAGAAGGAGTTGGTTTGGCAGCTCCTCAAATCGGAAAATCTATTCGTTTGTTTGTAGTTGACGCCTCTCCTTTTGAGGAAGATGAGCCTACTTTATCCAACTTTAAAAAGGTTTTTATCAATCCAATTATTTTAGAAGAAGAAGGTAAGGAGTGGGACTTTAATGAGGGATGTTTGAGTATTCCCGGTATTCGAGAAGATGTATCGCGTAAGCCAAAAATTACTATAGAATATTACGATAGAGAATGGAATTTGAAGGAAGAGCAATACGATGGAATTGCTGCGAGAATCATTCAACACGAATACGATCACATTGAAGGTGTATTATTTACAGACCATTTAACAGGATTAAAACGAACATTATTAAAAACGAAGCTCAATAATATCAGCAAAGGCAACGTTAAAGTGAATTATAGAATGAAGTTTCCTAAAAAATAACAGTAGCTATGAAAAAGAAGATTATTATTGCCTGCCTTGCCGCAGGATTGTTCGCATGTAATCAACCAGAGTCAACAACGGAAAATAATACAGCGGTTGAAGAAACCACTAAAAATCCGTTTGAAGGCTTAAATCAAGAGGAACTGAAAGCAAAAGTGAATGAGTTTGAAAGCAAGGTTTTTCAGAATGATAGTAGCATGGATATTACTAACGCTAACTTATTAATTGAAGGTTATGTGAAATATGCCAATGAATATCCTGAGGATAGTGAGAGTGCAACCTTTGTGTTTAAAGCTGCTGAAGTGAGTTTAGGTTTAAATCAAGGAACTACAGCATTAGCGCTTTACACCAAGGTTTATGAAGATTACCCAGAGTTTGAAAAACGTCCATACTCTTTATTTCTTCAGGCTTTTATCAATGAAAATAACTTGGGAAAACTAGAAGAAGCAAGAGTCATTTATGAGAAGTTCATTGCGGATTATCCGGATCATCCGATGGCTGATGATGCTCAATACTCTTTAGATAATTTGGGAAAGTCTCCTGATGAACTAATCAAAGAGTTTGAAGCAAAGCAAAAACAAGGAGTTTAGTTTTTAAACTCTCTCTCCAACAAACTTCGAAGCTCATCTATTTCCAATTTGTGCTTCAAATTACCATTTTTACAAAAAGAGATTTCTCCAGTCTCTTCAGATACAATAATCGCCACAGCAGTCGAGTTTTCAGTAATACCGACTGCTGCTCGGTGTCTTAAACCGTAGCTTGCGTGAATTTTAGGATTGTCAGATACCGGTAGAATACACCTTGCGGCTTTAATTTTGTTGGCATGTATTATGACTCCACCATCATGCATGGGATTATTTTTGAAAAAGATAGTTTCTAATAGGTTTGAGGATACAATCCCGTCAATTTGATCGCCAGTAGATGCGTGATACTTCAATTCTGAATCTTTAGAGATTACAATCAAAGCTCCTGTTTTCGATTTCGACATGTTAAAGCAAGCTTTTATAATTGCCTTGCTGTTCAATTCTTCTACTTTTTGATCATTCCATTTCCAAGCACCAAACTTCTTTCTTATTCTTGGCTGTGCGAGAATACTTCTGTTTCCCACTATCAATAAAAATCTTCTGATTTCTTGCTGAAATACGATTATTAATGCAATGACACCGACACCAATAAATTGACCTAGAATTTCGTCCAAAAGCTCCATTTTTAGCGCTTCTACTAATTTCCAAATCAAATACAACGAAAGAATACCCAGTAGAATTCGAATAGCAACTGTACCTTTTAACAAGTTGTATAACTGGTACATTAAAATTGCAACGAGGAGAATATCCAAAAAGTCGAGCCATCGAATACTGATAAATGCTAAGGACATTAAAGGGATATTTTCCATGGTGCGAAATTACTGCTTTTGGTAGAAGTCCACAATTTTAATCGATTCCATTGCTTCTTTTACATCGTGAACTCTTAAGATTTGCGCACCATTGAGTAGTGCAATCGTGTTTGATGTAGTGGTTCCATTTAACGCTTCCTTTGGACTGGTTTCTAGCAATTTCCAGATCATACCTTTTCGTGATATTCCGGCTAATATAGGGGCGTTTAAATGTCCAAACTCGTTTAGGTGTTTAAGAATACTATAGTTGTGTCCTAATGTTTTTCCAAATCCAAAACCAGGGTCCAAAACAACATCAATAACACCCAATTCTCTGAGTTGTGTTAATTGGTTTGAAAAGTACTGGAAAATTTCTTTAATTACATCGGTATAAATAGGGTTCTGTTGCATTGTTGACGGTTTGTCTAATGTATGCATGAGTACATAAGGAACTTTCAATTGAGCAATAGTGGCAAACATATTTTTATCAAATGTTCCTCCTGAAATATCATTGATGAGGTGTGCGCCTTGATCAATGGTTTCTTTTGCAATTACTGATCGGTAGGTATCTATGGAAAATAATGCTTTAGGAAATGTTTTGACCAACAATTTTAAAGGATTGATCAGTCGCTCTTTTTCTTCTAATACGCTAATCTCGGCAGCTCCTGGGCGCGTACTCATTGCACCTAAATCTATAAAAGTAGCTCCATCTTCTAGCATTTGACCCACTTTCTCAATTAAAGAATCGTTGCTTGTTTTTCGGCTTTCCACAAAAAAAGAATCAGGAGTTAAATTAACAATTCCCATCACTTTGGGTGTGGATAAATCGACTAAATTCCCTCCGCAATTCAGTGAGAAATTCCTTGAAAAAACAGTATCTTTCGGGACTTTTAAGGGACTTGTCATAATCAAATTTAGAATGAATAATACAGCTGAACAATACGATTCAATAATAACCAAATGCTACGACATTTTTGGACAAAAAAGTAAAGATTATGGTACTGCTTGGCGTATTTTGAGAACGAGTTCGTTAACCGATCAGTTATATATAAAGGCCAAACGTATTCGAACCATTGAGGATAACGGAATGAGTAAGGTAGATGAGGGAATTGTTCCTGAATTTATTGCCATTGTTAATTATTCCATCATGGCCTTAATCCAATTAGAGATGGGTGTTTCAGAGGAGCAACACATGGATGAAGAAAAGTTGAAAAAACTATTTCATCACTATGCTAAGGTGGCCAAAGACTTAATGATGAATAAAAACCATGATTATGATGAAGCGTGGAGAACGATGAGGGTAAGTTCTTTGACAGATTTAATTCTTCAAAAAATCCTTAGAGTAAAGCAAATTGAGTCAAATAAAGGAAAAACCTTAATTTCGGAAGGCATTGATGCCAATTATTTAGACATGCTGAATTATGCAGTATTTGCCCTAATTAAATTAGAAGAACAATAATAACTCTATAAAGACTTAACTATGAAATTATTACTTCATTTTTCTCGATTGTTCGTCGGAAACCTTTTTATCTTTTCTGGCGTTGTTAAAGCAAATGACCCACTTGGTTTTTCTTATAAACTACAAGAGTACTTCACCGAGTTTGGAACAGATTGGGACTGGTTGATGGAAATCGCAATGCCTTTTGCTGCTGCTGTCTGTATTCTTGAAATAATACTAGGTGTGGCAGTTTTAGTTGGTTATAAAATGAAGGAGGTGAGCTGGATTTTGTTGGGAATGATTTTGTTTTTTACAGGTTTGACTTTTGCTTCAGCAGTTTTTGAAATTGTACGTTCATGCGGTTGTTTTGGTGATGCTATCCCATTGACTCCATGGCAATCCTTCTACAAAGATTTAATCCTTTTAGCATTGATTTTAATATTGTTCATTAAGCGCAATACTATTCAGCCTTTTGAAGATGCTAAACCTGCACTAATTTACTTTTTTATCTCATTAATAGTAATGGGGGCGTTGTCGTATCAATTGAGTTGGAACTTTCCTTTGGTTTTGACTATAGGTGTATTAGGAGCGAATTTGGTGATGTTTTTGATCAATAAAAATAAGCATGCTCTTGTAGCTGTAGTGGTTTCGCTTATTGTGAGTACTGCTTTCTCCATTAATTGTGTTTGGCATTTACCACAAAGAGACTTTAGGCCATATGCTATAGGAAAAAATTTGCCCGAACAAATGACATTACCTGAAGATGCTATTCAGCCTGTTTATGAAAATATTTTGACCTATAAAAATAAGTCAACTGGTGAAGTAAAAGAGTTTACGCAAGATAATTATCCTTGGGATGACGACAATTGGGAGTGGGTTAACACTGAAAGTAAGTTGATAAAGGAAGGGGATGTTGCAAAAATTACAGACTTTTCGGTGGTAGATAATGATGGAAATGACATTACCGAAATTGTGAACAGTGAAGACCTTATATTTTTGGTTGTTATGTATGATTTGCATAAAACTTCTACCAATAAAATGGATTTAATTAATGATTTCGCAAAAAAAGCAGAGGCTGAAGGAATTGAATTTATTGGCTTAAGTGCTGCATCATATGAAGTAGCTGAAGAGTTTAGACACAAAAATCAAACTCCATTTCCAATTTACACCACTGATGGGATTGTACTAAAAACAATAATTAGATCTAACCCAGGTTTGGTTATGATGCGAAGAGGGACAGTTGTTGGTAAATGGCACAATAATGATATACCGACGTTTGAGGATGTTTCAGAAGAGTATAATGTAACTCAATAAATGTGTTAAACTTTATTGCACGACGTGTATTATATGGATTGTTGGTGCTTTTCGGAGTAGTTACAGTAGTATTCATATTGTTTAATGTCCTGCCTGGAGACCCGGCTAGAATGATGTTGGGTCAACGAGCAGATAAAGCATCAATTGAGGCTATAAATAAAGACTTAGGATTAAATCAACCATTGCCCACTCAGTATTTTTTATACTTGAATGATTTGTCTCCTATTTCGTTCCATCATAAGAGCAATAAAGAGAGCATTATCTTTCTCGATCCTACAAAATACGAAGGGAAACAATTGATAAGTCTTGGAAGCTATGTTTTAATAGCCAAATTTCCTTATCTAAGACGATCGTATCAGACGCAGAAAAAGGTCAATCAAATAATTGCTGAAACTCTAGTTGAAACTACGGTTTTGGCCGTTGCAGCAATGTTTTTGGCGACGGTCTTAGGGATTTTACTAGGATTATTATCTGCCTTATTTAAGGATGGCGTTCTAGATAGGTTAAGTTTGGTGTTTGCTACATCAGGAATGGCATTGCCCTCCTTTTTTGTGGGGATCGTTATAGCTTGGGTTTTTGGTTATCTGCTTTCTGATTACACAGGTTTAGATATGACTGGTAGTTTGTTCGAAGTTGATGATTTAGGGAATGGGGAGTATTTGTCCATCAGAAATTTAGTCTTGCCAGCCGTCACATTAGGCGTACGACCGCTAGCGGTAATTGTCCAATTGAGTAGAAATTCAATGTTAGAGGTGCTGGGACAAGATTACATTAGAACAGCCAGAGCAAAAGGACTAAGTAATAAAATAGTAGTTTTAAAGCATGCCTTAAGGAATGCCTTAAACCCAGTGTTAACTGCTGTTTCAGGAATGTTTGCAAGTTTAATGGCAGGAGCTGTGTTTGTTGAAATTGTATTTGCTTGGAAAGGCATTGGCTGGGAGGTTGTAAATGCTTTAGAAAAGTATGATTTGCCAGTGGTGATGGGCGCAGTGCTTGTTATTGCTGTAATTTTTGTTGTGATTAATATAATTGTTGATATCCTCTATGGAGTTTTGGATCCTAGAGTAAGAGTGAGTTAAATGTAAATTATGAGAAAGAAAATTGTAGCAGGAAACTGGAAAATGAACCTGACGGTGAATGAAGCAGAATCCTTAGTGAAAGAACTAAACCAAAAAGTGAAGGAAGGAGTTAAAGCAGATCAATTGATTGTTTTTCCATCTTTTACCAATATAGTTTCCGTGGTAAATTCAATTGATTATAGTATCAATGTGGGGGCTCAAAATTGTCATGAGTCAAAGTCCGGTGCATATACTGGAGAAGTTTCTGTAGATATGATTCAGTCAACTGGAGCAACAGTCATTTTAGTAGGGCATTCAGAACGAAGAGCTTATTTTGGTGAAACCAATGAGTTATTAGCTAAAAAGGTAGATGCTGTTTTGGCGGCAGATATGCAGGCTGTTTATTGTTGTGGAGAAACATTGCCTGAAAGAGAAGCTAACAATCATTTTAGAGTAATTGAATCGCAGATAAGTGAAGGTTTGTTTCATTTGGATGAATCAGGTATTTCGGAAGTAGTTATTGCTTATGAACCTGTGTGGGCGATTGGAACGGGTGTAACTGCATCTTCAGATCAAGCGCAAGAAGTACATGCCTTTATTAGGAGTTTGATTGAAAAAAAATACGGCAATGAAATTGCTGAACAAATTTCCATATTATATGGAGGAAGTTGTAATCCTAAAAATGCCGAAGAATTATTTAGACAGAAGGACGTTGATGGTGGATTAATAGGTGGAGCAGCTTTAAAAGCAAATGATTTTATTCAAATAGCTAATTCTTATTAAATGAATTATTTAGAATTTAAATTTAAAGTAAGTCCATTAGTTCCTTATAAGGAGATTTTAATGTATGAGCTAGGTGAGATGGGCTTTGAGAGCTTTACTGAAGAGTCTGATGGACTTAATGCGTATATTGCTGAAGATGAATTTTCTGAAGATCAATTAAGTGAATTGTATTTGTTTACAGATGATTCTGTTCAAATTAGCTTCGAAAAGCAATTGATTCCTCAACAAAATTGGAATGCAGAATGGGAGAGGAGTTTTCCTAAAGTTACTGTAGATGATTATTGTGAGATTATAGCTCCTTTTCATGAAAAATCAACTGATTGTGAGTTTAGTATATTGATTGAACCGAAGATGAGTTTTGGAACTGGACATCATGACACCACTTTCATGATGATGCAATTAATGCGACAACTGGATTTGAGTGATAAGTTAGTGATGGATATGGGCTGCGGAACGGGAGTTTTAGCCATTCTTGCAAAATTGGAAGGAGCTTCCGGAGTAACAGCTGTAGATATTGATGATTGGGCTTTTGAAAATACATTAGAAAATATCGAAAGAAACAATGTTTCTGAAATAGAAGTTTTAAAAGGAGGAGCAGAAAAGGCTAAAGGGAAAAGCTATGATGTATTTATAGCAAATATAAATAGGAATATTTTGATGAGAGATTTGCCTGCTTATGCAGAAACGATGAAAACCGGAGCTGATTTATTATTAAGCGGTTTTTTTATTACAGATTTTGAACAATTGGACCAAAAGTTGAAAGAACTTGGTTTTTCTAAAGTAAATAAGGTTCAACGCAATAATTGGTGTGCGTTACACTATAAAAAATAAGAACATGAAGAAACTGCTAATTGCTATTGTTTTTCTTTCTATAAATTGGAGTTTAAAAGCGCAAACTCCATTGAGCTTTGCCTCAGACTCTATTCAATTTTTTAATCAAATGGAGTCGTTCATGTCTGATGCTCGAAAAGAAGGGAAAGACTTTATGAAGCAGTTTAAAGAAGTGTGGTATGGAGGTTATTTTTCAGATGAACAGCGTCGTGGGGTGTATATGGTGACCAATAAAATGCTTCAAAAGAAAATGCGTGCATTTCCTGATTTTAGAAGTTACCTTTATACCGTAGGTAGTTTTGTTACATCAACTTATCAAACTGAAAAAAGTTTTGATGAATGGCAAGCTACTTTAGTCCGACTTTTAGATGATAGAAATAAGCGAAATTTTACCAATTTTCTAACTTTCTCAGATGGTCTTTTTTCAGAGAATGCCATTTATAAATCCACTTCTACAAAATGGGCAGCAAACAATAGTAATTATATTTTTGGATTTGATAGTTTACCTAAGATTACATTTGAAGAGTTAGATCTCATTTGCTACTCAAGAGGAGATAGCATGAAAATCATCAATACAACGGGCACGTACTATCCGACTGAAGAAAAATGGATTGGAAATGGGGGGGTAGTAACATGGGAAAAGGCTGGAATGATGAGTGAGGAGGTTTATGCTAAGGTATTTAATTATGAGATAAATACGAAAACTTATTCCTATACCGCAGATTCTGTCGAGTTTTATAATTCCTTTTATTTTGATAAACCATTATTGGGTCAACTAGAAGATAAGATACAAGCTAATAACACCCCTGAAAAATCAACCTACCCTAAGTTTGATTCTTATAATAAGCGTTTAGTAATTCAAAATATTTCTCCAGCTGTCGACTATGATGGTGGATTTAGTATGGTTGGGTCAAAATTTATAGGTAGCGGTAATGAGGAAAATGATGCTTATCTGCTTTTCCATAGAAATGATACCATTTTTCTAAGAGCGTCTTCTAAAGCATTTGTAATTAATACTGAACGTATTATTTCAGATAATGCTGCTATTAGTTTTTATTTGGGTAGTGATTCAATTCATCATCCAGGATTAAATTTTAAGTTTTTTCCTAAGAAGAAACAGGTCACTCTTTATAGAGACAATCAAGGAATGGCTATTTCACCTTATTTTGATTCATTTCATCAAATTGATATGGATTTTGAAGTGTTAAATTGGAATCAAGAAGACCCATTGATAGAAATGACAAGTTTGATGGGGAGTACGAGGACTGAAGCGACATTTACCTCTGAAAATTTCTTTAAATTGTCTGAATACAGGCATTTGCAAGGCAGGGGAGATGTAAACCCATTGCTGCAAATCCAAAGGTTATCAGAACAAGTTGGTTCCAAAGACTTAATGATAAAGGAACTGTGTTATTACATGAAAATTAGTGATGCTGCAGCTGAAAACTTATTAATGTATTTAGCCACTAGAGGTTTTTTAAAATACAATTATAAAAAAGGGGAATTTACTGTGAAGAAAAGATTGACGCAGTACGTTCAATCTAGCTTTTCTAAAATTGATTATGACGTTATTTCTATTCGTTCAGATATCAAAGGTAAAAATAACGCCAGCTTAAACTTATTGAACTATGATTTAACGATAAATGGTGTTGAGGGAATACTATTGAGTGATTCCCAGAAGGTATTTATATTACCTTCTGACCAGAGGGTGGTTATGAAAAAAAATCGCTACTTTACTTTTGGAGGCCAAGTTGAAGCAGTTGATATATTTAGTTTTTATGGTAAAGAGTTTTCTTTTGATTATGAACAATTCAAAATTAATTTGACCAATGTAGACTCATTAGGTTTGCGCGCTTATTCAGGAGAATTGGATAGAAATGGAAACCCAATCCTTAAAAAAGTTCGAACAGTAATTGAAGGAATAAATGGAGAATTGCTCATCGATAATTTTGAGAACAAATCAGGTATAAAGGAGTTTCCTGAATTTCCTGTGATCAAGAGTTTCGGAGATTCTTACGTCTACTATGATAAAAAAGAAGTTGAAAATGGAGTGTACAAAAGAGATGACTTTTATTTCCAAGTCCGTCCATTTGAAATCGATAGTTTAGATAATTTCTCAAACGATCAATTGAGATTTGAAGGTAGTTTTACTTCTAATATCTTTCCTGAATTTGATGAGGCTTTAACTGTACAATCTGATATGTCGTTAGGATTTATCAGACAAGCACCTCCTGGAGGGTATCCTACTTATGGTGGTAAAGGGCAGTTCCACAATACGATTAAATTATCCAATAAGGGTTTAAGAGGTGATGGTAAACTGGAGTATTTAACATCAACAACTCTATCTGATGATTTTAAATTTTATCCGAAATCAGTGGAGGCTTTAGCACAATCTCATGTATTGGCAGAAGTGAAGACGGGTACAGAGTTTCCTCCTGTTCAGGGTGATAGTGTGAATATCAATTGGAAGCCTCAAGAGGATGTATTCTATACTACTGCAGTAACGAATAACTCCTTGGCTTTTTATGACATGCGTTCATACTTCAGAGGAACTACAGCTCTGCGTCCAAATGGCTTATCTGGAAATGGTGTGTTTTTATTTGAAAAAGCCAATTTGGCCTCTAAAAATATGATTTTCCAAAACACTGTTTTTGATGCGGATACTGCAGATTTTGAGCTGTTAGAAGAGAATAATAGTGGTTTTGCATTGAATACTGCTAATGTTAAAGCACATGTTGATTATAAAGGTAGGTTCGCTGAATTTAAACCGAACGGTGAAGACGATCCAATTTTCTTTCCTACCAACCAGTACCTGTGTTTTATGGAAGAGTTTAAATGGTACATGGATAATGGGATGATTGATTTGACAGGGAAAGCGCAAAATACCGTTTCGGCTGATGTTAAATTAGAGGGATCCAAGTTTATTTCAACTAAAGCGGAGCAAGATAGCTTGTTCTTTTATTCTCCGATTGCTCGATTTGATTCGAGAAGACATATTATTAGTGCTTTTGATGTCAAGTATATTACTACTGGTGATGCGAAAGTTTTTCCAGATAGCGGGGCTGTAGTTATTCGAAAAAGCGCTAACATGGAGCAGTTGGAAAATGCTGGTGTTGTAGCAAATGCCGTTACAGAATATCACAATATATATAATGCAAAAATTAAAATAGAAGGAAAGAAAAAGTATTTCGGTTCAGGCTATATTGATTATGTAGATGAAAATTCCAACGCTCAATCCATTTATTTGCAGACAATAAATGTAGATACTACTGGCCAAACTATAGCACACGGTGTTATTGAAGACGATTCTTTATTCACATTAAGTCCTCAGCATGCTTTTAAGGGAGAGGTAGACTTATTAGCGAATAATCAATACTTAATTTTTGATGGAGGGGTAAGAATTAATCACAATTGTGATTTAATCCGAATCAACTGGTTGAGATTTAGAGGTGAAATTAATCCTAATGAAATTTATATTCCAATAGATACAGGAATTGTAGATGTAAATAAAACAATATTATCAGCTAGTATTAACTTAAATACTGATAGCAATTTTATTTATTCTGCATTTGTTTCTCAGAAGGTTTTCCATAGTGATAGAGAATTGTTGCCTGCGTATGGGTTTATGTTTTATGATAAAGAAAACCAAGAGTATAAGATAAGCTCTAAAGAAAAAATCAAGTCATTAAATATTCCTGGTAATTATTTGAGTTTGAACCTGAAGGATTGTAAAGTTTATGGCGAGGGTAAAGTTAATTTAGCCGCAGATTTAGGACAGGTTAAGCTCATGACTACTGGCTCAATGATACATAATCGCCCAACATTAGAGGCCGAGAATGAGGTGATTGGTGATTTCATGATGGGGATTGACTTCTTTTTTGATGATAACGCAATGAAAAAGGTGGCTGATCAAATAAATGAAAATTTAAAGCTTCAACCAGTGGATTTGTCCAGGGCTGTATTTGAGAAGG
Organism: Acidiluteibacter ferrifornacis; assembly: GCF_009909615.1. Classification (GTDB taxonomy): domain Bacteria; phylum Bacteroidota; class Bacteroidia; order Flavobacteriales_E; family Vicingaceae; genus Acidiluteibacter; species Acidiluteibacter ferrifornacis. The sequence goes on from NZ_WWNE01000012.1 coordinate 134,417, forward strand.
GACTTCGAGAAGTTATTGCGTTGGATGAGGCAGATAAGCTTATTTCTCAGTTGAATCTAAATGGTAAATTCAAAAGAATTCCAAATGAATTGAATCAGCGAATTGTTTTTAATGATATAAAGTTTAAATGGAATGAAGAGCAAAACACTTTCACTTCCTTTGGACAGTTAGGAATCTCTAATATCAATAAGGAAGAAGTAAATAAATACATTGATGGTGTAGTGATGATCACTAAAAAGAGAAGTGGTGATATTTTGGACATCTACTTAGAGATAGATGGTAATAATTGGTATTATTTTAATTACCGTAGAGGGATGATGCAAGTTGTTTCATCTAATGAGGCTTTTAATGAGCAGATTAAATCCTTAAAAGATGATAAACGAAAGGCAGATGTCGCTCGAAAAGAGGAACCATTTACTTTCATGTACGGGAATCAGAAAAAGAAAGAAATTTTCTTAAGGCAATTTGAAGTAGAGTAGCTCGTCGAAAGATTTATTCTTCTTATCAAATTATTAGGAGCTAATTAGGTATTTTACCCATATTTGTATTTTCTAAGAAAATAGATTGTTTGTAAGTATGTTGATAGAATGGTTGAATACAACGTATTTAAAGACAAAGCATTCTATAAATTTGAGAAATGCTGATATAGTATATTATAAGGGACAAGATAATAAAAGATGATTTTTAAAAATATAACTGTTGTTATTGCGATAATATTTTTAATGTTCTCCAATGGGTCTTTTGCACAAGATTCTTTCAAATCTGAGGACGAATTAAAAAGTAAAGCAGCAGAACTGTTCGATCAGAAAAAGTTTGTGGAAGCCGCTCCACTGTATGCACAATTATTGAGTTTGTATCCCAAAGATCCTGAGTATAACTATAAGTACGGTGCGACTTTATTGGATGCGGATCCAGATAAAAGTAAGGCATTGAAATACTTAGCTTTCGCTACTTCAAAATCCAATATTGACCCTCTGGCTTACTATTATGCGGGTAAGGCTTTTCATTATAATTATCAATTTACTAAGGCGTTACAAAATTACAATAAGTTTAAAACGAAAGCCTCAACTGCAGATCGGAAATTGTATGAAATTGATCAGCAAATTGAAATGGTTAAAAGTGGAAATGAGCTGCTTCGGTCCATCAATAGATTAGATGTTATTTCCAAGGAATCCATCTCAAAAGACGACTTTTTTAGAATATATCAATTAGAAGGGTTAGACGGAAATGTTGTTGTAAAGCCGGATGAATTTAAATCTAAATACGATAAAAAGAATAATGAATCTTCGGTAATGTATTTGCCCAATGATGCTAATGAGGTTTATTTTTCTTCCTACGGAAAGAATGGTGAAAATCAGCGAGATATTTACAAGGCTGTTAAATTGGGTAATGGAAAATGGAGTGAAGCGGTAAATGTAGGCAATTCCATAAATACTCCTTATGATGAGGCTTTTGCTTTTATTTTACCGGACAAAAGAACGATGTATTTTGCCTCTAAAGGACATAACTCTATGGGGGGATATGACTTGTTTAAAACTACATACGATGAAAGTATTGGGGGTTGGACTAAACCTGTTAATCTAGACTTTCCATTTTCTACAGTGAATGATGATGTAATGTTTGTGACTAATGGAGATCAGTCATTAGCTTACTTTGCTTCTGATCGAAATAATGTTAGTGATCAATACTATGTTTATAAAGTGTCTACAACACCTAAACAACCTGATTTATTAGTGATAAAAGGAAAGTTTATAGCTGAAAACATCCCGACATTGAAAAGGGCTAAAATAACTATCGTGGATGCTGTAACTAATGAAACAGTTGGGGTTTATGATACTGATGAAAAAGGAAATTATTCAGTTGAAATAGAAAGTAAAGGAGGTATCTATAAATTCAATATCGAAACTACAGAAGATGCTCCAATTCATGCAGGAACTGTAAATATTCCAAGTCAAGAGGAGTTTTTATTGCTTGGACAAGAATTAAGATTGGTAGGCGAGGGAAATAATCAAAAATTAGTAATTAAGAATATTTTTGATGGATCCATTTCTACTGAAGATTACTCTGGTGGACCAATTGTTTCGTCGAGTTTATTAATCAGACAAGCTGACATTAAGAAAAATGCAGATGAAGCCCAAATAATTGCAGATGCTAGAAATACCTCTGCAATAGAAGGTGGTATAGTAGCTCCAAATGACGCTACTTCAACTTCAAAAACTGAAGAAGTAAGGTCGGGAGAAGTGGCAAGTACTATTGCTGAAGATGCAGTAGAGGTAAAAGCAAAGTCGATTAGAGATGAGATTTCAACTATTGAATCTAAGTTAAAGACAAAAGCGGATGATGCTGCAAAGAGTGCTAAATATACCTACAGTGAGGGCTATAAGAAAAGTAACGAAGCTTTAGAGTTTTTCAAGGAATCCGAAAAACAAGACGAGATTGCTAGTAGTAGTTCAGGAGAAGAGCAAGCAATTGCCCTTAAAAAGGCTGCAGAAGCCAAAAGTAGAGCTGAAAAACTTGCTCTTGAATCTAAATTGGCACTTAACTATGCTGAAGTTTTTGAAAATAAAGCATTGGACTACTCTTCTCAATTGGATAAAACAGTTGCAACGAAGAAAGCGGTAGATAGCTTAATAGTTGAGAATCAAATTGAAAGTGCTGATTCAAAGTTGATAGCACTTAAAAAAACCATTGTGATCCCGAACAATGGATTAACTGTGGTAGAAGAAGAAAAGGAAAGAATTACTAGAAATAAAATTGCGGTAGAGAACGATCTTTCAAAAAATGAAAATTCAATTAAATTGTTATCTGAACAGATAAAAGTGATTGAAGACGAAGCAATGCAATTGACCGATCAATTTGAAAATACCCGTAACAAGAATGAGAAGGAGAAAATTCAGAATAGATTGAATAGCTTGAGTTTGGATAAGGAGGATCTAAAATTTGAAATCAATAAAAACAAACAAGAAGTTATAGAGAACAAAGCTGAAGTTGATCAAGTTCGATTTGAGGAAAGTTATACAGATCGTTTAGCAAGTGGAATTCAAAATAATGAAGGAAAGTCACTGGTTGCAGTTTCTTCACAACAAAAGGAAGCACTTTCAGAGACCGTGTCTTATTTTGAAGAAAATAATTTACTTTACTCAACATCCAGTTCTACCAATACAGCATCCTCTGCAGACATAAAGGACCCTTCTGTATTGACAACTGAATTGAATGCTTTGCCTTCGGACGAATCTTTTAGTAAGCGAATTTCTGAAGCACAGAATGTAACAAATGAAGCAGAGAAAAACCTGCAATTAGCAGAAATCAACCAAGATTGGGCGAATGTTTTACAACAAAAAATAGACTTAAATCAACAACTAACCTCGTCTGCAGAACCTAATCAGAAAAACAGTATTTCTCAAGAAATTAACGAGTTAAAACAACAAAAGCTAGAGAAACAAAATGCAGCTGAAGAATACTCTAAACTCAGTCAAGGTATAGGTAAATCATCAGTTGTAAGCACAGAACCCAAAGAGCTATCTGAGCCATCTTACTTTAAGGGGTATGAAATAAATTTAAAGGAAGCAGAGGCAATCTCAGATGAAAGGAGTAGAGACGAAGCCAAAATTGCCATATACAATGATTGGAACCAGGAAATAGATAAAGAAATACTATCCATCACTAACTTGTCTGATGATTCACCTAATGCTGAATTGAATGAGCAGCATCTAGCTTCACTAAGAGAGAAAAGAAGAGATAATGACTCTAAAATTTTAAAGTTGGGCGGAGAGACAACTTTAGCTGAAAATACTTCAGCTAATATTCCGCAAGTAGGCGATAGCCCAAATTTATTTAACCCAAACAACAGAAATGAGGGAAGTTCCAACGAAAAGGTCGATCCTAGTAAGATAGATAATGAAGTGGTTGCAGAAGCTAACATTCCATCTATTGAGAAAGAAGAGAGCCTTGTTGAGTCAAATGATCAGCCTAAGCGTACTCAGGGTGGTGACAATTCTAACTCAACTAATACTAGTTCGGTTACCTCCAAAAAACAATCTGCAACATCCACAGTTAATTATGCGGCACCTAAAGGTTCAGCTGCGGATAAATTTTCAGATCTAAAATATGCTACTGATGTTTCTTATGATTCACCTGCAGCAAAGCAATTAATACAAACTGCAGAATCTGAAAAAGCAGAAGCAAGCTCACTGATGAATCAGTATCGAGAAACTCGACAGGCTGCTTTAGCATTGCCTACTGTAAAAGAAAGAGCAGATGTATTAGCTCAAGCTGATGCTCTCAGAGAGCAATCAGAGAAGAAACAAATTGAAGTGAATGAGATTTATGGTCAGGTAAATCAAGCTGAGTTTATTCAACAAAATGCCGCTTTGAATGACTTTCCAAAATTTAGTCAACAATTCCAGTCGAGTAATATAGAGCTAGCCGATTTATTGTTGAATGAGTCCTACTACTATTTTAATGAGGCACAAAATATTCGTAAAGCAGTAGTTGAAAAGGAACGGTTCAATCAAAAAACGGTTGATTTGCAAAAGGCGTATAATTACGAAGTGATTGCTTTGAAAAAGCAACAGGAAGCAATGGCAGCGTTGCAAGAAGCAACCATTGAGTATGAAAATCCATCTTCGGCAGAACCTAAAGACGTCCGTGTGGTTAACAATGCTGAAGTTAAGAACAGAAGAATGGAGGCGACTGGTCAGAAGAATGTTCTGGCTGCTAGAGAGAAAGCTATTGCCGATTCTATTCAAGGAGAAGTGTTAGAGTTGGATTCAAAAATTGCTGAGTTACAATATCAACTATCTGAAACGAAAAAGAAGAAGGAAAGAGAAGTAATTGAAGCAGAAATTATTCAATTAACGGAAGATAAAGAAAGAAAAGAGAATCAAGCTGAACTATACAACAGAAGAGCCAATCAGTTAGAAGAGCAATTAACGAAAATGGAAGAGTCGCGTGAGGATAGACTTCAGGCAATTTTCGAAGAAAAACAGATAGCGAATCAACTTAGAGGTTCTGTGGCTTTAAACCAACCAGGCGTCGATGTTGGAGCGGTTGAATTTACTGAAGATGAGTATAATTCCATAAAGGAAAGTCCTGCTTTCATAACTTATACTAAGAATATTCAAGAGCGTAATCAATTGATTAAAGAGGCGAATGTGATGTATGAGCAAATGGAAGTTGCCAACAATAAAAATGATAAGAGATTGGCTGATTCCTTGCAAAAAATGATACGTGTAAAAACTTATGTTGCAAGACAAAAGGAGAATGCAGCTAGTGCAGCCTTAGTGAATGTGAATAGAGTGGAAGCAATGAAAATGAGAAAGGCCGGGGCGCTCATTTCTGGAATGGCTCAAGCTGATTTTGTTCCACCAGCTCCAGATTTTTCAAAAGCTAATGATGTTTTAGCTAGTAATTCCGACTATACTACTACTAATGGTAATGAGTTTAATGAAGGCGGCAGTACCACAGTCGATTTAGGGAAAATTGAAGTTAACAAGAATGCTGATAATTCTACTCAGAAAACACCAGTTGTAAATAAGCCTGTGAAGAATAACTCAACTGTCCCAACTCAAAAAACGGCAAAGGTAAATCTTGAAGTAAATGATAAAGGAGTATTTAGTAAAGTTAATCCATCTGAATCTGTATACTCAAAAGACAATCCTATCCCAATAGATGTTGCATTACCAAAAGGTATTATATTTAAAGTTCAAGTTGGTGCGTTCAGAAATCCTATTTCACAAGATTTGTTTAAGGGATTTGCTCCTTTAATGGGAGAGAAAGTTGGTAATGGAGGCATTACTCGATACACAGCTGGATTATTCCTTGAGTTTAATTCTGCAGACCAAGCCAAGGAAGAAATACGAGCATTAGGTTATTCTGATGCATTCGTTGTGGCATTTAAAGATGGAAAGAGAATAAATATAGCTGAAGCTAGAAATAATCAATCAGAAGGACAGAATACAGCTTCTATTGATGATGTGAAAGAGGTAGTAAATAAAATGACTGGAGTTTCCAAAACCGGGAATGGGTTAGTAGGATCTGGGAATAGTTTAGCATCATCAACAGACAATGCAACTTTGCCTGCTGAATTCAAGGCTGCAGATATAGCAGTAGCAAAAGATATTAAGAACATACCAGGAGTTTACTTTACTGTTCAAGTTGGAGTGTATTCTAAGCCGATTAAAAAAGGTGAGATAGATGTACCTGAGTTAGCCGTTATGGTGGTAAAGGATGGACTATATAGATACAGTTCAGGAGTATACAATGACCCTGTAAGTGCTGCAATAGGTAGAGATAGGTTGCGAAAAACTGTTCCCGATGCTTTTGTTATTGCTTATAATAATGGTAAGAAAATATCAACAGACGAAGCATTGAAATTAATGAATGAGTAAGTTGGTATACTTTTTGACTTTAAGATAATATGTCTGAAATAAAAACCGATACTTCAATAGAAGAATTGCTTAAAGAGACGTTGAGCAATCAACATGAGATTATCCTTTTCAATGATGATGTAAATACTTTTGATCATGTTATAGAGTGCTTGATAAAGTATTGTGAGCACTCTCCCTTGCAAGCTGAACAATGTTCTTATATTGTTCATTACAACGGAAAGTGTAGTGTTAAAAAAGGAGCATTGAAAAAGTTAAAACCTATTAGTCAAGCATTGGTTGATCAACAATTGAGAGCAAAAATTATATAGATGAAAACAATCTTTCAAACCTTCTTTCTTTTGTTCTTGGTGGCCTGCACAACAGTCCCTATTTCTGGTAGAAAACAAGTGAAGTTGCTACCCGAAAGCCAAATGCTTTCGATGAGCTTAAGCAGTTATGACCAAGTTAAACAAGAATTAAACCTATTGCCCGATACAGATCCGAGAGTAATACTTGTAAAAAAGGTGGGTGCCAAAATATCAACAGCTGTAAATACTTATCTCTCTAATAATGGCTACAAATCTCGCCTAGAAGAGTTTCAGTGGGAGTTTAATGTGGCAGAAGATAATACAGTTAATGCATGGTGTATGCCTGGAGGTAAGGTGATGTTTTATACTGGAATTTTGCCGATAACAGAAGATGAAGTTGGTATTGCTGTGGTTATGGGACATGAGATAGCCCACGCGGTTGCCAGACATGGAAATGAGCGAATGAGTCAAGGTTTGATTGTACAAGCTGGAGGCATGGCTTTGGATGTGGCTACTAGCCAAAAGGCGGAACTTACACGAAGCATCTTTCTAGCCTCTTATGGTGCGGCTTCTCAATTAGGTATATTAAAATATTCGAGAATGCATGAATCTGAAGCAGATCAAATGGGACTTATTTTCATGGCTATGGCAGGCTATGACCCAATTAATGCAGTATATTTCTGGGAGAGAATGGCTGCACTAAGTGGGCAGAACCCAACTGAGTTACTGAGTACTCACCCTTCAGATGAAACTAGAATTAATGATATCAAGCATCACTTGCCTAAGGCATACGAATACTATAAAAAATAGATTAATTTTATACTATACCCCTAGCTTTAATAAAAATGAGAAATCTAATCTTAGCATGCCTACTGCTCTTCAGTAGCTTTACATTTGGACAAACTCGAAAAGTTGGAGCAGATACTTTGTTGCTCGCCCTAAAGTCTATTACTAATTACACCGGAGAGGTAGTAGATAACAATATTCCCGAGTACTGTGTGACAGTAGATGCATCTGAATCCATTGATCAATATGCTCCTGAATTAGAGTATACATGGGTGTTTGATGGTTTAAGAAAACGTAAAGGAATTAAGGTTGAACATTGTTTTACTCGACCTGGTTTTCATCAAGCTGCAATCAATACCTATGATCCTTCCATTGGTCAATTGGTTGAAAGTGATACCACAATTGTTTTAAATGTACCGCCTGCTTTAAGGTTTGATAAAAGTGGTTTTTTTAAAATATTAAATACAGTCTCATTTAAAACTAAAGGTTATAAAGCAGGTGAAGGGAATTTTTTATTGTGGAGCTTTGGTGATGGAAATTATACCACAGGACATGCTGTAAAGAATGTTTATTACGAGCAAGGAGATTTTGAAGTAATGGTATATGAGATGAAATACGAAGGAGATTCAATTCGTGTAATAAAAGCCATAAAAGACACTTTAACCATCAGTAACAACCGTTAATATGAAAAACTTCCTAAACCTTTTAATTGCTGTTTCATTAATTCACTTAACAGCTAAAGCTCAAGAAGTTCCTTCTAAGGCTGAAAATATAGATTATATCGTAACATTCGGAAAGGACGCACCTGGGACGTGGGGAGATGATGACCATTCTCAAGTTTTCTTTTTTACTATTCCTGAATCGATAGGTGAGCCGTTTTATATAAGAGTATTTGATCCTGATTGTGGTGGAAAACACGATCAGATAAATAAAGAATTTAATACTAAAACCACCTATACTTTATATGGTGGAAAAGAAGTGTTTACCAATAAAGATGCGATTAACGTAGATCCTATTGGTAATTATAAAAGTGGTATTCAATTGGCCTCTAAGAGCTTTGGTATTGATTCGGAATGGGATGATAAATGGTATACTTTTGGACCAATCAATCCTAATGAAGGAGAATATGTAGAAAATTTAAAATCAAGAGTTTTTAAATTGATAGCTGAAGGAGAGTCAGGAGATGATGGTAATATGTATAGATATTTCTTAAGTCGATCTGCAAGTACAAATGTTCCCATTTTAGGTGCAAATGCATTTACTTATGAATATTGTTTCAGGCTAAAAGAAGAGGTCGGCTCTCAAGCGTATTTTTATCCATTTGTAGATAAAAATACTGTTAAGTTGGTTCAGCATAACTTTGACTTTGATAATGACGGAGCAATAAAAATCTATTCAAGAGTTAAAAATGGCCATTTGTCTACTTATTCTAATGATGGGAACTGGAGTAAAGGAATGCATGTTATCGAAAATGAAGAGAAAGGGAAATCCATGAATGTTAGATTAATTAAACGAGCAAGTTTTAAGAATGATATGACTCTTTATATTACTAATGAGTATAATATTCCGGTCCCTTTGTTCGCCTCTCCAATTGGTGGAGTTCCAAAATACATTTATAAGGTGAATATTGACTATAATGTCAAATAATATATATAAATAGAAAAGGGGGCATTTTTGCCCCCTTTTTTATCTTTTTTTTTAAAAACTAATCATCTGTCTTTTTCGCTGTTTTTTTTGCTGCTGGCTTTTTAGTAGTCGTTGTTTTTTTAGCTTTTGGTTTGGCCTTTTCTGTTTTTTCTGTCTTTGCTGGAGCTTTCTCTACTTTAGCAGCAACTTTTTTCGGCTTAGAGGGTATCTCAACTGCTTTTGACTTTTTTTGTCGACTAACACCTGATGAGCCATTAGCAATTTTACCTCGTCTTGTTTTGATATCTCCTTTTCCCATTATTTTTATTGATTATAAGGTTATAGTTATATACTTGAAAAACAAATATAAAAAAAATGAGCAGAGCAAAAAACTTAATTTGAGTTAATATAAAAAGCCCATTGATGGTTCCATCAATGGGCTTTTCTAGAAATTTTATAACTACTTACTTAACGTGAGCAGATAATTCGCTTCCTGCTTTGAATTTTACAACATTCTTAGCTTCGATATTAATTTCTTTTCCAGTTTGTGGGTTTCTACCTTTTCTTGCAGCTCTTTGTGAAACTGAAAAAGTACCAAAACCTACTAAAGCAACTTTGTCATCTTTTTTTAGGGCTTTACCTGTAACGCTTATGAATGCATCTAGTGCTCTTTTAGCGTCCGCTTTTGATAAATTTGATTCGTCAGAGATTGCTTCAATTAATTCTGCTTTATTCATTTTTTTTGTTTTTAAGTTATTAATATAGATTAATTGCTTTGATTACTTACAAATATAGAGGAATTATCAAGTAGAGCAAGCATTTCAAGAAAAAATGCACTTTTTTGTTGAAAAAAATAATACTTTGTTAATAATTGTTTCTCATTGACTTGACGAACTCGGGATTCTTACCAACAAGTTTTCCATATTTTTAACATTATGACAAACAGTCTATTGCTAATAGTATTGATTAAATCCTCTTGAATTTCTTACTTTTGCAGCTAAATTTTTTCTATGAAAGCGTTTGTTTTAAGTATAATATCCTTTATTTCAGTTTCTTCTATTGCGCAAACACATTACTGGCAACAAGAAGCACTTTACAAGATGGAAATTGATTTTGATGCACAAATGCATCAATTCAAGGGAACCCAAGAATTGGTGTACACCAATAATTCTCCCGATACTTTGACAAGTGTATTTTACCACCTCTATTTTAATGCCTTTCAAAAGGGTAGTATGATGGATGTTAGGTCAAGAAATATAGAAGATCCTGATAGAAGAGTAGGTGACCGAATTTACAGCCTCACCAAAGATGAAGAAGGTTATCAAAAAATAAATGCTCTATCTCAAAATGGAAAGGATCTAGCTTATCATGTTGAAGGTACCGTTTTGGAAGTGAAGTTAATAGAGCCCATTTTGCCCAATTCAAAGACCACACTTAAAATGAACTTCGAAGCTCAAGTGCCAAAACAAATCAGGAGATCTGGGAGAGATAATGCTGAAGGAATTGCCTATTCAATGACCCAATGGTATCCTAAAATGGCAGAATATGATTATGAAGGATGGCATGCAAATCCTTATATAGGAAGAGAGTTTCATGGAGTGTGGGGAACATTTGATGTTAAAATTAAAATGGATTCGGCCTATACGATTGCTGGTACCGGATATTTGCAGAACAAGGAAGAAATAGGTAAAGGATACGCCAAAAATGGTTCTCAAAAATCTGCCAAGTTGGAGTGGCATTTTAAAACTCCAAGGGTTCATGATTTTGCGTGGGCAGCTGATAAAAAGTATAAACACATTACTCATCAAGTAAATGGAGGACCTCTGCTTAGGTTCTTTTATGTCCCATCCGAAAAAACAGTTTTGTGGGATTCTTTACCTAAATACACCGCTCTAATTTTTCAAAAAATGAATGAGAAATTCGGTGTGTATCCTTATGATGAATACGCTGTAATACAAGGTGGAGATGGAGGAATGGAATATGCAATGGCAACTTTAATTACTGGCCACAGGAGTAAAGGAAGCTTAATCGGCGTAACAGCTCATGAAGCTATTCATAGTTGGTATCAACACGTTTTGGCTACGAATGAGTCTTTTTATTCTTGGATGGATGAGGGATTTACTTCATATGCTGAAGATGTTATTTTGGCTGAAATTTTGCCTGGATTCAAACCTTTTGAGGGAAGTTACCGCTCCTATTACAGTTTGGTATCTTCAGGTAAACAAATGCCGTTAAGTACTCACGCTGATTGGTTTCATACTAATAGAGCTTATGGTGTAGCCTCATACTCTATGGGATGTATTTTTCTTCATCAGTTGAGTTATGTAATCGGTCAAGAAGCTCTTAACAAAGGGATGTTGACTTATTATAATGAATGGAAGTTTAAGCATCCTACTCCTACAGACTTTAAAAGAATTATGGAAAAGGAATCAGGCATGGAGTTAGATTGGTATTTTGATCAATGGTTAAAGTCTACCAATACAATCGATTATGCCATACAGTCCACTTACTCACAAAAGAATAAAACAACAATAACCATTGAGCGTAAAGGTGAGATGCCGATGCCATTGGATATTGAAGTAAAATTAAAAAGTGGTAAAGCCATGAAATACTATATCCCATTGTCAATAATGAGAGCTGAGAAGGCGGAGAATAAATCAGCTGTTTTATTAAAGGATTGGCCTTGGACATATCCTACTTATGAATTCTCAATAGATATTCCTCAATTCGAAATTGAGTCAATAGAGATTGATCCGACTAAACGTATGGCTGATATTGACCAGTCTAATAATGTGTTTCCACGATCTAAAGAAAGTACCTTTATAGGTAATTAAGGATAACTTTGAGTAAAATGATTTTGTACCTTAGATTAATAGCTTATTTCTTATTGCTGATTTTTTCAGTGGTGCTATTTCCTGCGAGTACATTTCATCACCATGACTTAACTCACGATACTCACTTTTTTGATGATTCGAATGGTTTAATATCTGATCACGTTTTCGAAAGTTGTGATTTCTGTTCAGTTGTTATACCTCACTTCCTTAAGGTAGAAAATAAGATTGATGGAGTTGTTAACCTACTGTATTCTAAACTTCTTTTAAGAGAAGTTACTTCATTCAAACACTTACAGTTTTCAGCTTATCTTTTAAGAGGCCCACCAATCGTTTAAGGTAATATCTAGTTTTTAGTTATTAATTTAAAGGATATAAATTGAATTTAAAGCCATTTTTAACCCTTTTGGTCAATTTGGTATTTGTTCCTTTTATCTATTCTCAATCTTCTGATCCAAGTTGTCAATCAATATTGATGGGGAAAGTTATGGATGAACATGATCATTCAGATTTATCCTATTCAACAATTTATGTGATTGAAAATGAAATAGGTGTGTCTGCCAATTTCGAAGGAGAATATAGAATTGAGAATTTGTGTATCGGAACTTATCACATTATTATTAGTCATATTGGTTGCGCGCCTGATACGGTGGTTGTTGATATTAATTCAAATTTGATTCTTCAAAATTTTGAATTGGAACATCATGCAGAAGAATTGAGCGAAGTAGAAATTATATCATTCAAAAGAAGGAAGCATGGTGTTATTAGTCAAGATGTAAACCCGTCTGAAAATCAAGAAGTCATGCAGTCTATAGCTTCAGTAGCTGCGACCTTGAATGGTGTGACTATGCTTCAAAGTGGTGCAAATGTTACCAAGCCGATAATTCACGGATTACATAGTAATCGTGTGGCAATTGTCAATAATGGGCTAACATTAGAAGGTCAAAATTGGGGAGAAGAGCATGCTCCTGAAATAGACCCATTTACTATTGCAGACTTAAAAGTGGTGAAGGGAGCTAGTGCAATGAAGTATGGAGCAGGTGCGATAGGAGGAGCATTGATATCTGTTCCTAAAAAACTTCCGGATTCTTCAGGTGTAAATGGTTTGATTTTTTTAGGTGCTAGTAGTAACAATAAAAAAGGAGTTGGTTCAATGCGACTAGAAGGTCAATTTGAAAGTTTACCCCATTTTAGTTGGGCCTTACAAGGCAGTTTAAAGAAAAGTGGGAGTATACGTACACCCAATTATTATTTGAATAATACTGGATCTGAAGAATATAATTATTCCTGGCATTTAGGTTATCAAAAGAAGCGATTGAAAACAGAAATGTATTACAGTCAAGTGAATAATAACATTGGAATTTTTTCAGGAGCACATATAGGCAACTTGACTGATCTTGAAGATGCAATCAATCGAGATGCTCCGAGAGAGGAAGACCAAGGCAGTTTTTCTTATTCAATTGATAGACCATATCAGCATGTTGAACATGAAACAATTCAATGGAAAACGAACTATCAACTGAATGATTCTAGTTCATTAGAGCTTCAGCTTTCTCGTCAGTTTAATATCCGAGAAGAATATGATAAGCACTTATCAAGAGGGATATCTGAAGAGGAAGAAGGCTATCCAGAATTTGCAGTAAATTTGGAAACTTATCAAGCTCAACTGGCTTGGAAATTTCCATTTTTGAAACAATTCAAAACTGAGATCGGAGGGAAGTTTCAAACGCAAGAAAATGTTTTGAAAGGAAGTCGGAGTTTTATTCCTTCTTACAATGGTCGCTCCATCGGAGGGTATATAGTTTCCAACTTGAGAAAGGATATTTGGAACGTCAATAGTGGTTTTAGGTTTGATTATAATGCACTAGATGTTGATAGATATATTAACCGAGCGTATCAAATCGATAAGGTAAAGTTTACAACGGTTTCTGGAAGTATAGAAGTCGATCGAATTATATCTGAGAAGTGGACCGGAGGTGTCAATGCTACTTTTGCACAGCGGGCTCCAGGGATTAATGAACTGTATAGCTCTGGTTTGCATCATGGGGTAGCAGCACTAGAATATGGGGATGAAAATCTAATGGTTGAATCGTCATATAAGTTTTCTGCTTCTGCCATTTATCAAACTAGTCAGTGGACTTTCGATGCATTAGCTTATACCAATTGGATTCAGAACTTTATTTATTTACAACCGGATGGAACTGCACTGACAGTAAGAGGAGCTTTTCCTGTATTTCAGTATAAACAAGTGGATGCAACTTTGAACGGATTAGATCTATCTTTAAATTATGACTTCAATAAAGCGATTTCCTTTTATTCAAAATCAAGTTTATTGTGGGCACAAAATAGATCGATAGATGAACCTCTTATTTTCATGCCTTCCAATCGTATAGATTTCGGCTTTAATTACCGATTTCTAAAGATGTGGAAAAAGGTTAATCCATCATTTGGAGCAGGATTAAATCATGTCTTCGAACAAAATAGAGTTCCTGAGGGAGTTGATTTTACTGAAGCACCTGAGGCATATACTTTAATACAATTAAAAGGAGGGTTAGAAATTCCCTTTGAAAAACAAACTATAAAACTAGATATTGCGATCAATAATGTTTTAAATACCGTTTATCGGGATTATATGAATCGTTTTAGGTACTACGCCGATGAAATGGGCAGAAATGTTACATTGAGTCTAAAAGTGCCATTTACATTAATGAAATAAAATTTTAAAGAATGAAATCAATTTATAAAAAAATCAGTTTACCAATAATCCTAAGTTTATTAATAGCAACAGCGATTATCGGCTGTAAAAAAGATGATGATGATCAGCCTCGTTTAGTCGAGAATGAGGAAGAATTGATTACCTCGGTTTTTGTGAATTACAAGGATTCATCAACATCTATAAATGAAGTAGCAAAATTTAGAGATCCAGATGGTGAAGGAGGAAATGATCCTATACAGTTTGATACTATTCGTTTAACCAAAGGGAAGACATATGAAGTGAGTGTTGAATTTCTTGATGAAAGTAATCCTTTAGATATAGAAGATATTACAGAGGAAGTGAGAGAAGAAGGCGCAGAGCATTTCATTTGTTTTGAAGTCGATGTTAATAGCGGAGTTACTATCACTAAAACGGATTCAGATGGTCAATATCCAATAGGATTAACTTCAGAATGGATGACCGATCTAACAGCTATGCCTTTCAATGGGACATTAAAACTAATTTTAAAACACCAGCCAGATGTTAAAGATGGTACTTGTGCTCCTGGAGATACAGATGTAGAAATTAATTTTCCGTTAATAATTAATTAACCAAAAATTAGATAGTTATAAAAAAGGGAGGCGTTAGCCTCCTTTTTTTATGTTTTCTATTGTAATTTTAATGTTATCTTTCAATAATAATTAACCTATAAGAATACTTACCAATATGAGATTACTTAAAATTTTAGTTCTTGCGACTGCTCTAATTGCCGGACCAATCATTTTAAATTCATGTAGTTCTAATAAAAATACACATTCAAGGGTGAAGTCTAAAAGTGGGATGGGAAATCCTAAAGATAGAAACAACGGTGTTTGGGGGAGATAAAGAAATGATGAAAAAAGGATTCGTATATTTTATGTTGTTGTTGTCGTTGGCATTCGTTTTCCAGTCTTGCAGCAGTAGTAAAAAAGGTCAAAAGGTTAGGTCAAGCAGCAAAATGTATTAACATAACTTACTGCTTGATTATCTTTTCGGTTTGTTTTCCATTTTTAGTAGTTACTGTGAGGAAATAGATTGATGGTTTTAAACCCTGTAAATCTACTGTAGCGGTTGGTGATTGCTCATTATAGTATATTACTCGTCCACTAATATCTGTTAACAGTATGGATTGTATCGTGTTACTATCCTTTAATTTTATTTCTACTTTATCTTTAGTTGGATTTGGAAAAATTGAAAAGTAATTTTTATTGTCAAAATCATTTAAAGAGGTAGTTGAGTCAGTGATACAAAATTTATATGACTTACTTGATGAAGCAAAACTAGTTTCATACAGAATGGTATCTAGTCCATTATTCATAGTAATTAAAGTATATCCTTGACCAAACCCACAACAATAACCATCATTTCCGATATCTTTTAGGTTTAAGGTATAGCAGCCAGGAGAAAAGCAATAATCGTAATGAAAAACATTACCTCCACTATTGTTTACAAACGATCCATTGTTATACAAGGTGTATTGATTAGTCGAATCTTTGATAATGTAGCTCAGTTCAGAGCCATAATCATCTGTTTTAAACTCAAAGCTAACTGTATAATTGGGGATAAAGCCAACTACACTGGCAGTTAACGTATTATTGATGACATTCTGATCCGACGCAGTATTTATACTTCCCACATTAATCGATAAGGTATTAATTCCTTTATTAAAAATTATAGGTGGAAGATTGAATGTAGAAACCTCATTTCTCAATAAAGTGTCTGAAATAAATACTGTTACAGGGGTGTTGTTGTTTAAAGTATATATTAGCTCGAAATTAAAAATAGTATCGTTCCCTCTATTGGATAAAAGGATAGATTGGGTACCTGGATTTCCACACTGATAGTAGGTTTGTCCTTCAAAATTTAATAATTCAATGTCCCTATCAAAAGCAGCAGGGTTGGGGTCATATCCATTTAATACTTTGGTGTTGGTACCGTTTGGATCTAACCATGCTTTAAGCTGTTTACTGGCAGCGGACTGATAATCCCATGATTTATCAAACTTACCATAAAAGTCAGGTTCATCATTTCCACAAGCAGCTCTGCCACCATGTAATTGACCAACTATTCTATGACTTTCATTATACAAAGGAGATCCAGATGAGACTGTTTGTGTAGTTCCTAGATCCCAATCGGAAACTTCCCAATGACCGTTTGTTAAGGTGGCTACTGAATATTTTGCTGATTTCAAGGTGTCAAAATCTATTGCGATCTTTTTTACATCACCTCGAGCATGGTGAATTCCTGTGGCATTTTTTGGTGTTCGACCTGTAGCATCCCAGCCTGAATAAAACACATTGTAGGATGCTGGAGGAGTAGAAGATAATTCAAACAATGAGAAGTCTGTTTCATAATTATTCGCTCTTAAAGTCGATCCAACAATGGATTGGCTCAGGCTTCCATCTGTTCGTGGTGAGCAGTTCGCACTTTCATAATTAAATATAAAAATAGAAGATGCAGCATCAAGTCCGCAATGCGAAGCGGTTAAAATATATGGTTTTCCATCTTGTTGAACATTATTAACCAAAGCACCACTGCACCATCTAGAGTTATTAGATTTTAAGATCAATACAACACTACGTTTTTCATTTTGCCACAGATTCCCTTCGTTACAATTAATATCGATATTACAGCTAGCCGCATTCCCAAAATCTGCAGCTTTATCAATTAAGCTTCTGTATCCATAAACGATTGAAGAAATAACAACATTAGAGGCCACTTTTTGACCTTGAGGTTCTAAAACTTCAACGATAGCAGACTTTCCTTTAGTCAGTGTTGTTGCAAAATCACCTTTGTCTTTATTATTTTCACTTGTAAAAGCACCTATAGTTTCTGTAAAATCTTCATTATGTATAAATAGTCGGGTACCTTCGGCTAGTTCAAAAGAAGAATAGTTCAAATTGATACTAATTGCATCATTAGAATTAATCAATAAGCGATAGCGTTTTGTCCCGTCTGGTAAAGTTTTTTGAGATGCTACTTGAAAGAAGTCTATGTTGACATCTTCAACTGCACCAAATCTCCATGGAATATCTTTATAGTTATCCGTAATTTCGTCCTCGGCTTTTAGTGCCGCTATGTTAGGCTGATTCAATTGCACAGTAAAAATAGTTTCTGATTGACCCTCAGTATCTAAAGTGTATGGATATGGGCCATAACTGATTTGTGAAATGGCTATTTTGAAAATGAATATTAAAAAAGTGGATAGAAAAGCTTTCATATAATAATTATTTTAGAACTTAAAATTAATCAATACCTTAATATGAGCAGTCAAAACTCTTATTTATCTTCTAATGTTGTTATTAATGGTAGTCGTGATCGATCTATTTTAATAGACATAAGAAAACCAAAAAAAGTTGCTAGGGGAACAATTTTATTTTTACACGGATTCAAGGGGTTTAAAGATTGGGGAACGTTTAACCTAATCAGTGATTATTTTGCGAATATGGGATATACTTTTGTGAAATTTAATTTTTCCTATAATGGGGGGACGATAGAACATCCAATTGATTTTCCTGATGAACAGGCTTTTGGAGAGAATAATTATTCAACTGAGTTAAATGACCTTTCACTTGTGATTGATTTTTTAGAGAAAGAGAATTGGATCGAACATTCGTTAACTTTAATTGGCCATAGTAGAGGTGGAGGAATTGCCATCCTTGGTGCTGCTGAAGATGAGCGTGTCAATAAATTGGTCACTCTAGCTGCTGTTTCAGATTTTTCAAATCGGATGCCTGATTATAAAGCTATTAAAACTTGGGAGTTAACAGGTGTTCGATACATTTTAAACGGAAGAACCAAACAAAATTTACCGATGTTTTTTCAATTTTATCAAGATTTTGAAAAAAATAAGAATAGACTTGATATTCAAAGAGCTGTAAGACAAATTGAAATTCCATTTTTGATTATTCATGGAGAATTAGATGAAACTGTAAAAGTGGATGAGGCTATGCAATTAAAAGAGAATTGCTCGCAAGCAAAACTAGAGATAATACCAAATGCTAATCATACATTTAACGGTTATCATCCTTACGATATTAATCAGTTACCAAAAGAGACTGAAATAGCGGTAAATACTATTTTAAAATTTTTAGAGTCGATAGATTAATCAATTGGCTACACTCATTCTGGCCATAGGTGAGATTGTATACGGCGCAAAATCTTTATTTTTAAACTTAAAGAACCCTGCAATACCTATCATTGCTGCATTGTCCGTACAGTAGGACATTGGAGGAATATAGGTCTCATAGCCATAGTTTGTTTCCATTTCTTTTAGCCGTTTTCTTAATTCGGAGTTAGCTGAAACTCCACCTGCAATCGCAAGCTGTTTAATGCCTGTGTTTTTTGCTGCTTTCTTATATGTTTTTAATAATATAGATACAATAGTATGCTGCACAGATGCACAGATATCAGCTAAGTTATCTTTTACAAAATCGGGATTCTTTTTGATTTCTTTTTGTAAAAAGTACAATACCCCAGTTTTTAGACCACTAAAGCTAAAATCAAAAGCACCAACTTTAGGGTGAGTAAATGCAAAGGCTTTTGGATTACCCTCTTTAGCAAACTTATCCATTAATGGACCACCTGGGTAGGGAAGTCCAATTATTTTCGAAATCTTATCAAAAGCTTCACCCGCTGCATCGTCAATGGTTTGGCCAATAATTTCAAATTCATAGGGAGAATCAACTTTTACTATTTGTGTATGTCCTCCAGAGACCGTAAGGCATAAGAATGGGAAGCTAGGTTTTGGCAAATTATTTTGGTCTTCAATAAAGTGTGCCAATATATGTCCTTGCATATGATTGACTTCGATTAATGGAATCTTTCTGGCCATTGCAAATGATTTCGCAAAAGAGGCACCTACGAGAAGTGAACCCAACAATCCTGGGCCTCTTGTAAAAGCAACTGCAGTAATATCTTCTTTTTTTATATTCGCTTCTTTTATGGCTTGTTCTACCACTGGAATGATATTTTGTTGGTGAGCTCTTGAAGCTAATTCAGGAACTACGCCTCCATAGGCTTTATGTACTGATTGATTTGCGGTTATGTTTGATAATAACTGTCTGCCTTTCAGCACAGCAGCTGAGGTGTCATCACATGAAGATTCTATGCTTAAAATAATGGGTGAAGAAGTCGACATAAAGTGCTATTTTGTTGAAATTTGCAACCCAAACCTTTTCGGGGAAATTAAAGCTCAAAAGTATTAAAAAAGCACTTAAAATAGTAGGGATCACGATTGGAGCTATCATTATGATATTTCTAATATTTCTATTTGCCTTACGTTTTTCGCCTTTTCAAACTTTCCTAACTAAAAAGGCTGCGGCTTATCTCTCTGATCAACTCAATACAACAGTCTCGCTCAAGCGAATTGATGTTGAATTTTTTAAAACGATTGTTTTAGAAGAGTTTTATATTGAAGATCAGGATCATGATACTTTAATTTATGCTGATAAACTCTACGCTAACTTTAAGTTGTTGCAAATCAAGAAGCAAGTGATTGATTTAAATGAGATTGCTTTAGAAGGAGGTGTTTTTAATCTTAAAACTTGGGCGGATCATAAAGGCTCAAATTATGATTTTATTGCAGACTATTTTAGTCCTCCTCAAGTGGATACAGTAATCGTAGATACCTTAAATCATGAAACTTGGAAAATTAACTTTGACGATGTTCGATTAGTTAATTCGAGGTTCATATACGAAGATATAGGTTATCCATTTGTGGAGTATGGAGTTGATTTTAGTCATCTTGATGTTACAAACGTTAATGGTATATTTCGGTCTATCTATTTTAAAAAGGACACTATTTTTTCGGAGATAGAAGCACTAAGTTTTAATGAGAAAAGTGGTTTTGGAGTTTTGCAATTATTCGGAAATGCAAAAATTCATTCTACTCTTTTAGAGGTCAAAGATTTAAAATTAGAAACTAAAAACTCGAATATTAAGGCGCATCTAATCTTTTCAATGGACTCTTTTTTAAGTTATAACGACTTTAACGAAGCTGTTGAAATTAATACAGATTTTGATGAGTCTCTTGTGGCATTTGAAGATATTGCATTTTTTGCACCCGAGTTAAAAGACCTGAAAGAAAAGGTATTTCTTACAGGAAAAGTGACTGGAACCGTTTCGAATATGAAGGGTAGAAATGTTGAAATGCACTTGCTTTCAGATACCTATTTGAAAGGGAGCTTTGATTTGCGTGGGCTACCTATTATAGACGAAACGTTCATTTATTTGAAAGTTAGTGAACTAAGAACAAGTAAGAGTAGCTTAGAGCGTATGCCATTATTTCCTTTTTCATCAGGAAAGCATTTAGAGGTTCCTGAAAATTTTGAATTATTAGGAACCATTAATTTTAAAGGGTCATTTACTGGTTTTGTAACTGATTTTGTGGCTTATGGTGAGTTTAATACTGCATTAGGACAGATGGTTACCGATATTTCACTAAAAAGTAATCAGGCAATACCTCAATATACTGGTAAAGTTAAAATGAACCGTTTTAATGCTGGTCGTTTTTTCGGTATAGAGCAAGATGTTCAAAAAACAACCTTGATTGCAAATGTGACAGGAGAAGGATTTACGAAAGAGGACTTGAATGTTGAATTGGATGGTAATGTAAAATCACTAGAGCTGTTCGGATATAACTATAAAAATATCGAAGTAAAAGGTAAGCTAAACAATCAACGTTTTGAAGGAATTGCCTCCATTGAAGACGAAAATATCGATTTTGACTTTAATGGAAAGATAGATGTTTCTCGAAAGTTACCAATTTATAACTTTAAGCTTAATGTGAACAAAGCCAACTTAGCAAAACTAAACTTGATCGAGACTACTGATACTTCTATTGTAATATCAACTACTGCACAATTGAATATGATTGGAAACCAACTGGATAATTTAGAAGGAGGGCTTCAATTAAGCAATAGTTTTTATAGAGATAGTGTCAATGCGTTTTATGTAAAAAATATAACCATAGATGCCCATAGATATACAGATAGCCTTCGCAGCGTTTCTCTACGCTCAGATGTAGCAGACTTAAACATGAATGGAGATTTTTCATTCAATGATTTGCTGCCATCACTTACCAATTTTGCAGTTGCCTATATTCCATCTGCTAAAAATGAGTTAATTGATCGAGTGAACCAAGAGGATTTTACCTTTGATTTAACTTTGAAGAATACATCTATCCTTTCATCGCTATTTTTTCCAACGGTTCAAGTTTCTCCTTTATCAAGATTTAATGGTAATTACAACAGTGAAAATCAATTGATCAATTTTTATGGCTTCATTCCTACATTAACCTTAGGAAGTAATCAATTGCAAAATATTACAGTTACTGGAGAGAGTCCTGAAGAAAAATTGATTCTAAATACTACCATCAACCGTTTGGTAATAACAGATAGTACTGAATTGGAAAACATTAACCTAAAAATTATTTCAGCTAATGATAGTTTACAAACACATTTGACTTGGCAAAATGATGATTTCGAGGAGTATAAAGCAGATTTAACATTGAACACAGTGTTTGATGGCTTTTCTAAAAGTGTAAATCAATTTCAAAATTCTTATATCATCATAAAGGATACGTTATGGACTTTTAATTCTGATAATGAAATAATTATTGATACCACTTCCATATCTATTTCTCGTTTAAAAGTGGGTAGTTTGATTGAGGAGTTTTCGATTGAAGGCAATATTAGTGAGAATCCGCAGGACTCGTTGATAGTATCTTTTGATAAAATGAGTTTGAGTTATTTGGAAAATATCATTCCAGCATCAGCAATTCAATTAAAGGGAGCTATATCAGGTAATTTGCTATTAAAGGATTTATACAACAAACCTATAATTACCTCCAATATTAATGTTGCAGAGTTTGTAATCAACGAGAATTACATTGGAAATGGACGTTTGAAAACTGCCTATGATATTGATGAAAAAGTGATTAAATCTACTGGGTATTTTGGGAATACTAATCAGCCTATGTTAAAATTTAACGGAAGCTATTATCCAAATAAAAAACAAGATAATGTAATTATAACTGCTGTTTTTAGTAAAGCTCCATTAAATATATTTGAACAATATACTACCGACTATTTGAGCAATGTAAGTGGAACATTTAACGGTACAGTGTTATTGAATGGTAACATTTCATTACCACAGCTACAGGGAAAACTCAAATTAAATGAAGCTAAATTTAAAGTAGACTATTTGAATACCAATTATGTCATAAACGATGAAGTAATTATAGAACCTGACTTTTTTGGTTTTAACTTGATTAAAATATTTGACGAAAAAGGAAATTCAGCAATAGCTACAGGAACGGCTTTTCACGAGGCTTATGAAAATTTCAGTTTGGATATTGGATTGGAGCTGGATAACTTTTTAGTCCTAAATACTCAGTTAACGGACAATGATTTATATTACGGTAAGGCCAACGTAAGTGGTTTGGCGAACATCAGTGGATATGCGGATAATTTGATATTCGAAATGAATATTAAAACAGAAAAAAATACCCGACTGAACATTCCACTTTCAGAAGGGACAGAGGTGTATAGCTCTGATTTTTTAACCTTTGTTAAAAAGGATCAAATCTATCAAAGTCAGCAAGAATACCAAGTAAATCTGAATGGAATTGTCATGAACTTTGATTTAACGGTAACTCCTGAAGCTGAAGTTCGACTAATTTTTGATGAACAAATTGGCGATGTTATAAAAGGTAGGGGGAATGGAAATATAAAAATGCAGATTACCACTTTAGGAGATTTTGAGATGTATGGTCAGTATGTTATCGATGAAGGGGATTATCTTTTTACCCTACAAAACCTGATTAATAAAAAATTCATACTGGAGAAAGGAGGACAAATTACGTGGAATGGAGATCCATTTGAAGCGAATATGGATTTATCAGCTATATACAAATTGCGTTCATCACTATATGATATTTTACCTGATGACACTTCTGGAACCTACAAACGACGTGTTCCAGTTACATTGCAGTTGAATATGGAAGGTCGTTTAATGAATCCAGACATTGATTTTGATATCGAACTACCTACGGCCGATGAAGAAACTAAGCAGCGACTACGGAGTGTGTTGTATGTCAATTCTTCTGAAGTGAATAAACAGGAAATGAATAAGCAAGTCTTTTCATTATTGATTTTGAATCGATTTGCGCGACCAGCAGGATTGAATCAGCAATATGAACATGCGAATGTAGGGGCGACCAGTTCTTCTGAATTACTATCCAATCAGCTGAGTAATTGGCTGTCTCGAATTAGTGACGATGTGGATATTGGAGTAAATTATCGACCAGGAGATGAGCTTTCTAGTGATGAATATGAAGTTGCACTTTCTACGCAAATTTTTAACGATCGAGTTACCTTGGATGGCAATGTAGGTTATTCATCTAATAATTATCAATTAACAGAATCTAGTTCTGGATTGATTGGTGAATTTTCTGTGGAATATAAGATAAGCAAAGATGGGAGATTTAGGTTAAGAGGGTTTAACCGATCGAATAATAACAGTCTTTTAATTAATAACAGTCCTTATACTCAAGGAGCTGGATTGTTTTATAGAGAGGAATTTAACAATTTTACGGAATTGGTTGAGAAATACAAGAAGCTGATATTTGGTGGTAAGAAGGAATAATTTACTATTGCTCTTCGTCTTCGATTAACCAAAGCGCTTCGTTTAACTCCCCTTTAGCCTTGTTGTCTTTATTAGCTTCAGCAAGTACAATTCCCTTTTTATAAATGGCAATTGCTTTTTTAAACTCTCCTTTTTCTTCAAAAAGCTGCCCTAATTTGTAATACGCACCTAAATATTCAGGGGTTCGTTCTAACAATTGATTGATTAACTCGATAGCTTTATCTGAATCTCCTTTTTTATCATACTCTAATGCAAGAGCATACCTTAAAAAGCTATCCTCAGGATCTTTTGTAAGCATTTCAGAAATTTGATCGATTCTATCCATTTCTTTTTTTATAAGTCCTTATAAAATTAATCATTTCTTCTTGTTGTTCAGGCAAAAACCAATGAGTATTCTTGTCTTTTTTAAACCAAGTCAATTGTCGCTTGGCATACCGTCTGCTATTCACCTTAATTTTTTCTACGGCTTCCTCTAGTGTAATTTTTTGATCAAGATAGTCGAAAAGTTCCCGATAACCTACCGTTTTTAACGCATTTTGATTGCGAAATTTGTAAACAGACTTCACTTCATCCAGCAATCCATTGGCCATCATTATGTCAACTCTTTTGTTAATCCGATCGTAGATGACTTCTCTTTCTTTTTCAAGCCCTATTCGGACAATATTAAATGGACGCTTTTTGATTATCCCTTTGCGTAATGTAGAGTAGGGTTGTCCGGTAATCAAACAGACTTCTATTGCCCGCATTAATCGATTACTATTCTTTAAATCAATCTCATGATAGAAAACTGGGTCTAATGTTTTTAGCTCTTCTTGAAGCGATTCAATTCCTGCTATCGCAAGTTGATTATTTAGACGAGTCCGAATATTTTCATCAGGGTCAGGCATTGCATCATCCATTCCATAACAAAGTGCATCCACATACATGCCAGATCCTCCAACTAAAATCGCATAGTCATTGGATTTAAAAATATGATCTAATTGAGTTAATGCCTCTTTCTCAAAATCATTGACATTAAAGTCTGCTGTGATGCTATGAGAGTCGATGAAATAGTGAGGAACCCCATTCATTTCCTCTGGAGTAGGTTTAGCTGTGCCAATACTAATTTCTTTATAAAATTGTCGGGAGTCCGCAGATAGAATGGAAGTTTTAAAATATTTAGCAAGCCAAATACTACAATCTGTTTTTCCTATAGCTGTAGGTCCAACTATTACAATAAGAGTTTTAGTTGTATTCATCATAATCGTCTAGACTCTCAAATCGATCATCATCGAACAAATTATCATCATCTTCATCATCAAAAAGGGCTTCATAATCACCTGTGCCATCATCAAACATGGCATTTACCAAAATACTTTCGGCATCGCTACCATCTATATCACGAGAAGATTGATCGGGAGCATCTCCAAAAGTTCTTCCCATAGCAGGGTAAGAGGTTCCGGTAATGGCATCTCCAACTTCCACAACTTCAATAGAAAAGGTCCACATTGCCAAGAAGTCATAAACATAAATCATTTTTTGATTAACAGAGTCGAAAACTTGGTCTATTGGAGTCTCAGCCATTTCTAAAACTTCCCCATTTTCCATTCCAAATAAGCTGATTTCTTGCCCTCGGTTCCAATCTTCATCACTTTCATAGAAGGATGCCATTTGGTCTTTAGTGAACTCAAATGAATCCAAAATAGCATGATGTAATTCATAAAAATTATTGGATGAATTAACGATGATGTCTCTGTATACTACATTCTCTGTTTCAGGAATTACACGAAGTGTGAACGTTTTCATAGCCTTTTTAATTTGCAGTTTTAAGTCCCATTTTAAGTCCTAATTCAATCATAAATTTATGGGCCTCTTCATAATTGTTTTGAATATCTCCCTCTAAGATGGCTTCTTTAATTGAATTCTTTATTTCTCCAACCGGTTTTGAAGGTCCTATGTTAAAGGTATTCATAATATGTTCTCCACTAATTGGTGGCTGCCAATTTCTCAACATATCTTTTTCTTCTATGTCGATTAATTTTTGCTTAACCAATTCAAAATTTTGGATATACTGACTTTGTTTCCTTTTGTTTTTAGTGGTGATGTCTGCAGTACACAGTTTCATCAAATCATCGATATCTTCTCCTGCATCAAAGAGCAACCTTCTGATAGCTGAGTCCGATACAATATCCTTTACCAATGCAATAGGTCTAAGATGAAGCCTTACTAATTTTTGAACATACTTCATTTTATGGTCTAGAGGCAGTTTTAACTTCTTGAAAATTCCTGGAACCATTTGGGCACCTTTGTCTTCATGACCATGAAAGGTCCAACCAATACTTTTTTCAAATCTTTTCGTTGGCGGTTTGGCAATATCGTGTAAGATTGCTGCCCACCTAAGCCATAAATCATCAGTGGTTTCACAAATATTATCCAATACTTGCAAAGTGTGGTAAAAGTTATCTTTATGACCTTTTCCATCAATGACTTCAATTCCATGCAATTCTGCCATCAATGGAAAGATAAGGTGTAATAGCTGAGAATCAAACAGTAAATTGAATCCAACAGACGGAATAGGGGAGAGAATAATCTTATTTAACTCATCAGTAATTCTTTCCTGAGAAACAATCTTAATTCGGTCTCTATTTTTTATAATGGATACGAATGAATTGGAATCAATGGTAAAATTGAGTTGACTAGCAAAACGAATGGCTCGCATCATTCTGAGAGGGTCGTCAGAGTAGGTGATGTCTGGGTCCAATGGAGTGACTAATCGCTTATTTTCTATATCTTTTAATCCTCCGAATGGGTCGATAAGGGTGCCAAAGTTATCTTTATTTAAACTTATAGCAAGTGCATTGATAGTAAAATCTCTTCGGTTTTGGTCATCTTCTAGTGTGCCATCTTCTACAATAGGTTTTCTACTATTTCGATTATAACTTTCCTTTCTGGCTCCTACGAATTCAATTTCATAACCATTGAAATTTAGCATAGCAGTTCCAAAATTTTTGAACACACTAACTTTTGTTTTTGGTCCAATTAGCTCTGCTACTTTGGTTGCTAAGTCTATTCCGTTTCCAATGGCTACAATGTCAATGTCTTTACTTGGACGATCCAAAATTAAATCTCTAACATATCCCCCTATAACATAGGCATCTATCTCTAATTCTGATGCAGCACGTTGAACAATTTCAAAAATAGGATGGGAAAGCTTTATTGGATTTTTCAATGATGTGCTATTTTTTTGCAAAATTACTGTTTTATGGAGAGTTTACTTCCTTAAAATTTGAAATTCTCCATTCATAGATAATTTAATAATGGTAGAAGGCTTGCTTACGGCAGAATGATAAAGAGGTAGGTTTACTTCGTAATCAACTAAGTGTTTTATTGAAGATTGAATTTGATTGTATTTTTCTGGGGTGGGTTCGCCACTTATATTAGCAGAGGTGCTAATAATGGGTTTTTTGAATCGTCGTATTAAAGCGATGCAAAAATCATCTTTAACAATTCTAATGGCTACGCTGCCATCGTTGGCAATGACTTGAGGAGCAAGATTCTTTCCTTCTGGATAAACAATAGTAAGAGGTTTTTCAGCAGTATCAATTAAATCCCAAGCAATTGGTGGCACATCTTTCAAGTATTTATTTAGCATTACTTCATCTGAAACCAGAACAATTAAACTTTTTGATTCCTCCCTCTGCTTAATTTCAAAAATTCGTTTAACTGCATTTTCGTTCGTTGCATCACAACCTATTCCCCAAACGGTATCTGTAGGATAGAGTATTGTTTTACCTTCTTGTAAGGCTGCGTAAGCTTTTTCTACTTCATCTCTCATCATTTTGCAAAGGTAAAAAATACTTTAAAGGCATGATTTTAGTTATGTATATAAAAGTTTAACTTTGGTATATACTGATTATGAAATTGATCATTACACCCATATTAGTCGTTTTCATTTTTCTGATGATATCAGCAGATATTATCGGTCAGACTACTGATGGACGAAGAGCCTTGCCAGCTACGATTTCAAACGGCGATACGCTCCCTACTGTCAATATGGGGACTGTTTTTGTAGTTGAGAAAAAAGTATTTAAATCGAAATCAGATAAGCGTAAATATGACCGATTAGAACGCTACGTAACCAAAGTCTATCCTTACGCCAAGCTAGCAGGAGATTTACTACAAACCTACAACGATACTTTACAAACCATCAAAAATGAGGTAAAACGTAAGGCTTACATGAAAAAAGTAGAGGAAGAACTAAAAACACAATTTGAAGGAGAGTTGAAAAAACTCACAGTTATGCAAGGAGTTATTCTAGTAAAGCTAATTGATCGCGAAACTGGTGAGTCAAGTTATGAGCTGGTTAAAGAGTTAAGGGGCTCTATGTCTGCGTTTTTATGGCAGTCACTTGCGCGTCTTTTTGGACAAAATTTAAAACTAAAGTACGACCCAAATGGGGAAGATAGAGACATTGAAAACATAGTGATTATGTTGGAAAATGGTATCATTCCCTACGCTCCTCGAGGAAGTGCACAAGTTACTCAATAGGTTCTTTCGACTCTGCTTTTTTCTCTTCTTTAGTTCCCTTGTATAGCGGGAAATGATGGTATTTACATTCAATAGGGCCATTATTCAATCGCAATCTTTTAGCTGCTTTTAATCCTATTAACTTAAGAGCTTGGATATTTCCACTTAAAATCCATGCATCACATCCACTGTAAAGTGTTTTTAATTGATCCCCAATTGCTTGATACATCGAAATCATGTCTTCATTGTTTCCAATTCGTTCACCATATGGTGGATTCATAACAATAACACCCTCATGCATGTTAGGATCAAAATTTAGGAAATCGGCTTTAAAGAATTGAACATTTCGGCTTATTCTAGCTCTTCTAGCATTACTTCTTGCTATTTCTACTGCTTCCGCATCCATATCACTACCATTGATTCTGAAATCAATGCGTTTAACTCTAGATTCTGCTCGATATTTTACAGATTCCCATAGGTCAGCATCAAAATCAAACCAGGTTTCGAAGCCAAAACTTCTATAGCCACCAGCAGGCGTTTGAGTTGCAATAAGTGCAGCTTCAATTGCAATGGTTCCCGATCCACACATTGGATCATAAAAGGTGGAGTTTTTATCCCAATTGGTTTTTAGTATCATCCCCGCAGCTAATACTTCAGATAGTGGAGCAAATGTTTGCTCGGTTTTGTAACCTCTCTTGGAAAGCGGTGTACTAGAACTATCTAAAGACACTGTACATTCATTGTGAGCAATGTGAATGTTAATTTTTACCGAAGGTCTGGTAACATCAATTGATGGACGCTGACCTGTCTTCTCTCTAAATTGATCAACAATCGCATCTTTTGTTTTTAAGGCTACGTATTTTGAGTGCGTAAATAGTGTTCCGTACGTTGTGGCATCCACAGCAAATGTCTTACTGTTACTCAGGTATTGTGACCAGTCTATTTTTTGAATTTGTCGATAGAGTTGATCTTCAGAATTCACTGTAAAAGACCGAATTGGCTTTAAGACTCTTAAACCAGTTCTCAATTCATAATTACAACGGTACAAATATTCTTGGTTGCCATAAAATCGAACAGCTCGTCCTAAAATTTCAGGATTTCTAACACCGATGTCTAGTAATTCTTTTTCTAAAACATCCTCTAAACCGAGTAGGGTAGTCACAACAATTTCAAAATGATCTTTCAAGGCAATGTGTATTTATGAGGTGCAAATTTCAACAAAAAAAGGAAGCCAATGACTTCCTTTTGTAAGGTATAGCAAATTGCTATTATTTTTTAAATGAATCAGCTACAACTAATTCTTTTGTTCCATGAGTATAGCTGTAAAAACCTTCTCCAGATTTAGCTCCTTTTTTGCCTGCCATTACCATGTTTACTAATAATGGACTAGGTGCGTATTTAGGATTTCCAAAACCTTCATATAACACATTAAGAATAGATAAACATACATCTAATCCTATAAAATCTGCTAATTGTAAAGGTCCCATAGGATGAGCCATCCCCAACTTCATAACTGTATCAATTTCTTCGACACCTGCAACGCCTTCGTGCAAAGTAATAATTGCTTCGTTGATCATGGGCATTAAAATTCTGTTCGCCACAAAACCAGGATAGTCGTTTACTTCAACAGGAATTTTTCCAAGCTTTTTAGATAAATCCATGATTTGATTGGTCACTTCATTTGAAGTAGCATAACCTCTTATGATCTCAACCAGTTTCATGATTGGAACAGGGTTCATAAAGTGCATTCCAATTACCTTGTCAGGTCGATTTGTAGCTGCTCCAATTTTAGTGATAGAAATAGAAGAAGTATTCGAAGCCAATATAACATGGTCTTCAGTGATTTCACTTAAATTCTTGAAAATTTTAAGCTTAATATCTACGTTTTCTGTGGCAGCCTCTACTACTAAATCAACACCTTTTATACCATCTTCCATTTTTGTAAAAGAAGAAATTCGGCCTAACGTCGTTTGTTTATCTGCTTCAGTAATTTTTTCTTTAGCTACCATTCGGTCTAAATTCTTCGAAATAGTAGATAAACCTTTATCTAATGAATCTTGAGAAAGGTCGATTAATGCAACCTCGTATCCACTTTGAGCGAAGGTGTGAGCAATTCCATTACCCATGGTACCTGCGCCAATTACTGCAACTTTTTTCATGAAAATATGTGTTTTTTAATGAGGGACAAAAATACGCTGTTGAAGGGTGAAATGAAAGTGGATGTTGGATTATTTTCCACTTCCTTTTAATACAATCATTACTGTATAGATTAGAATCTTAAAATCAACTAGCAATGACATGTTTTCGATGTAAATAATGTCGAATTTAAGTCGCTCTACCATTTGGTCTACATTTTCGGCGTAGCCATATTTTACTTGTCCCCAAGAGGTAATACCTGGCCTTACTTTTAGTAAATGATTGTAATGGGTTGCTTTTTCTACAATTTTATCAATAAAAAACTGACGTTCAGGGCGTGGGCCAACCAAACTCATATCACCAATTAAAACATTATAAAATTGAGGAATTTCGTCCATTCGGGTTTTACGCATAAAGATTCCAAACTTGGTAATTCTAGGGTCATTGGTGCTAGACAATGCAGGGCCTGCTTTTTCTGCATCCGTATACATTGATCTGAATTTGATAATGTTAAATGGTTTTCCATGCAATCCGATACGTTCTTGACGGAAGAAGGCCGGCCCCTTGGAGGTAGTCTTAACAATTATGGCAATGGTAAGGTATAATGGAGAGAATACAATTAAAACAAATAGAGAGACGAAAATATCAATTAACCGTTTTATTGTTTGTTGCCATGGAGGCATTATTTCACGATTAATGATAATTAAAGGCGCTCCAAATATTGAAGTCATTTTTACTGAACCTGATAGAATGTCGTACATGTCTGGTATTACCTTTACCAATACGTTCTGACCTTCTAATTCACTAATAATTTTCTCTAGGCTTTGGTGCTCTGAAGACTCAATCGCAATAATGGCTTCTTCTATTTGATGTTCAGCAATTATCGTTTTAAGATTTTCTGAATTTCCCAAAAATGGCAAGTATTCTTCTAATAAATACTTCTCATTTTTTTTCACCCTTACAAATCCAACAAACTTATTTCCATAAGACTTTTCATTGCCTTCCATCTCATTATAAAGGTTGATTGCTCTTGTGTTTGCACCGATAATAATGGTGTTGAATCCCATTTTTCTATTTTGGATTTTATGCACAATGTTGGTGGTGATAATGGTCCTAAATAGAGAAGTGAGAAAGGTATGAAGAGAGAAGAAATAGAGTAAAGAGAGGTAATAATCTTTATAGGTATTGATTTCATCATCTAAAATAAAAACGAAGAAAAGTAGAATACAACCAATGATAGAGATTAGAATTGTTTGCAATAAATCTTTTAAGCGAGCTTTTCTGAAAACGTCAAAATAATACCCAGTTGCTGCATACAGAACAATCCAAAATAGGGGAATGAATAATAGCCCTAAGAAAAAATTGGAATCATATTCAAATGGCTGTTGTCCAAATTTTAATGGTTCTAAGTATATTTTTCGAAATCTGAAGAAGAGGCCCCACGCTAATAATGCAGCTACGAAATCGGCAAATACGTACTTAATTATTTGTAAACGTCTATTCATCAATAGTGTATAATTTTTACATTATCGATATAAAATTCTGCAGTTCCTGTAAAGGAAGTAGTATACTTACTATATCCAAACAGGAAATTGTAATTCTTAGCACTGCCGTGAACACCAAGTATATCAGTTAAATTGATATAGATTTTTGTCCACTCATCTTTAGGTGGGAGAACGAAAGATATTTCATTTTCTATTTTATCATTAAAATAGGCTCCAAAGTTGACAAAGATGTTTCCTTTGAAATCTAACTCCATATATACAGGTGAGGAATTGTTCCTAGGAATATTGGAAATAGTAGGTGTATAAAACTCAAATCTTCTTTTATTATCTCCTTCTAACGTTATCCCTCCACACGGGCCTTCAAGTATAATTGTTGGATCAGTAATAAATGCCAAACTATCATCTGTGTTTTTACCATTTTCAAACGTAATGGAATTGGTAAAGTCTTCAAAGAAGGTACTGAATTTAGTTGCAGAAGTGTATTGTAATATAGGATGAATAGTGTCGAATTCACCTCTTACAAGATCTACTTCTGTTTCATAACGGGTATAAAAAGGATATTCTAACCTTGATGTATAAACCCCATTTTGTTTAATACCACCTCCTACTTTAATCGTCACTTTTCCTTCTGTTAATATTGGCACTGTGGCGGGTAAATCGTAGATTCCTACTAACTTTTCGTTCACAAAAACATAGGCATCACTAATAGAACTTCTAGAAGATCCTTGATTAACATCTGTAATTTGTAAATCAATATCATTAATGAAAATATAAGAAGGTATTTCTACATCCTTTTCCTTGCAACTATATAGAAATAGGATGATTGAAGAGAGAGTAAGTAAATATTTAAACATACGATGTACGTACAAAATGGTTAAAAGAGTGCAAAAGTAACAGAATCAAACGCAATATATCGTTTAATATTGCATCAAATTACAATGGACTCATTTGTCATTTTTAACTTCTCTATAATTTTGTGCGCAACATCTAGTGCATTGTATCCATCGTGGATGCTAACAGGAGGAACAGTATTGGTATTAATAGCATGAGCAAACGCAGTTAACTCGTCTTTTATTGCATTATTGGGTTCAACAGAGGGCTTTTCAAAATAAATCTGTTTACTTCCCTTATCCTTTCCTAAGTCAATGGTTACGGCTAATGGATCAGGCTCTCCAACTACATTACTCAAACGCACTATTTCAGCCTCTTTTTCTAGAAAATCTATAGATATGTATGCATCTCTCTGGAAAACGCGTGTTTTTCTCATGTTTTTCAGTGAAATTCTACTTGCGGTTAAATTCGCCACACAGCCATTATCAAATTCAATCCGTGTATTGGTGATGTCTGGTGTATCGCTCACCACAGCTACACCGCTAGCACTTATTTTTTTTATGTTACTTTTTACTAAACTCAATATGATATCAATATCATGAATCATTAAGTCCAATACTACTGAGACATCGGTTCCTCTTGGATTGAATTGAGCAAGACGGTGACATTCTATAAACATGGGTTGATCACAATATGGCTGAGCTGCGGTGAAGGCGGGGTTGAATCGTTCAACATGACCTACTTGCACTTGTACTCTTGCTTCTTCTGCCAGACCTATAAGATCTTTGGCTTCTTCTACAGTAGAAGTAATTGGTTTTTCAATAAATACATGTTTTGATTTTTTTAGAGCTTTAACAGCACAATCATAATGCGATAAGGTGGGGGTTACGATATCTATGGCGTCACAAGCATCTATTAAATCGTCTAAATTTTCGAAGAATGGAATGCCGATTTCCTCTGAAACTTTTTCAGAGACCTCTTTATTTAAGTCATAGAAACCAACAAGCTCAAAAGCCTCAATTTCTTTTAATAATCTCAAGTGAATTTTCCCTAAGTGCCCGGTTCCTAAAACTCCAATCTTCAACATAAGCTGTAATTATTTTGTACAAAAATACGCTTACTCTAATTATGATAACTACAAATGTAGATTGGGTTTTCAACAATGAATATTTAATAATAACAATGCTCTTATTGTTCAAATAGCGGGCTAAGTTTATGTAATTTGGTAAAATTAAAATGCGTTATTTTTTAGTCAAGAATGGATACTTATCGACATAAAGGTTTACGAAAAAAATTAGTTGAATTACTTAAGGAAAAGGGCATTACCGATGAGCAGGTGTTGGAAGCAATAAATTCTATTCCACGACATCTTTTTTTAGATAATGCGTTTGTCAACTTTGCATATCAAGATAAGGCCTTTCCAATTGGGGCGGGTCAAACCATCTCTCAGCCTTTTACCGTCGCATTTCAAACTCAGTTATTAGAATTGGAGAGGGGAGATAAAGTCTTAGAAATTGGAACAGGATCAGCTTATCAAACATGTGTATTGTTAGAAATGAAAGCCAAAGTATTTTCAATTGAGCGTCAAAAATTATTGTTTCAAAGGGCTAAAGTTTTATTGCCAAAGATGGGATATTCAGCCAAATTATTTTTCGGGGACGGATATAAGGGACAGCCGGCATTTGCTCCATTTGATAAAATAATAATCACAGCAGGGGCTCCATTTATCCCAGAAGACCTAAAGAAACAATTAAAGGTGGGTGGAATAATGGTTATCCCTGTGGGGGAAGGAGAATCCCAAGTTATGCAACGCTTAAGAAAGATAGGTGAGACTGAGTTTGAATATGAAGAGTTTGGAGATTTTAAATTTGTTCCTTTGTTACAAGACAAATCTTTTTCAAATTAGCACAATAAATATATAATTCATGGGTTTAATAACTTTTAAAAATAACGATATGAGAAAGATAGTAGTTGCCTTGTTTGCCATTTTGATTTCCTCACCTGTATTGCAAGCACAAGAAGAAGAAACTTTGAAACCCGTAGACGGAAATTGGGGAGTCTTATTAAACCTTAATGGATTAATCGATAACATTCGATTGTCTAATGCATCGTCTCCAATTAACACTAGTTTAGTAACTGGGAAATATTACCTTTCAACTTCTAAGGTTCTAAGAGTTGACTTGGGGCCTTCCATACAATCAAAGAAAAGTTTTAGAGAAGACAGTATTGGATCTTCTTTAAGAGCAATAGACTCCACCTACAAAAAATCTTCTTTGTATTTAGCCGTTGGGTTAGAAAAACACTTTTCTGGAACTAAAAGATTAGACCCGTATATTGGTGGACAAATTGGAATCGGTTTAATAGGTAAAACTAAAATAGAAGAAGAAATAAGAACAGTAAGCTCTGCTGGAACAGATAGAGAAACTATCACTTTTGAACAAGATGGAGGTTTTGCTATCGGATTAAATGCTATAGCCGGTTTTAACTATTTTGTCGCTAAAAACTTTGCTTTAGGAGCGGAGTACACGTTAGGGTATAATTTTTTGAAAGATGGTGGTAATTTTAGCCGTGTCACTCAAGTAAACCCTATTAGTGGTTCAGCTTCCTCTGATGTAGAAAAAGGAAAAAGTCAAGTCAATACCAATTCTTTTGTTGTAGAGGGTAATGCTAGAATATTAATATCTTACTATTTTTAAGTAAGAAGGAGTAATCAATTCTAAAAAGCGGTAGTTCTACCGCTTTTTTTATTTTAAGGCAAAAAGATTGCCTCAAGTATTTTAGGAATGAAAATAATGCCCCCAGCAATTGCAGAACTTATTGCTGTAATAAGGACAGCTGCAGCCGCGATGTCTTTAATTTGTTTAATCGCTTGGTTGCGTTCTGGAGAAATAAAATCCGCAATACCTTCGATAGAGGTGTTTATTAATTCTGTAGTTATGACAGATGAGATCGAAAAGGAAATTACAATCCATTCCAATGGTGAAAGTTGAGTAATTATTCCAACGATGACAGTCAAAAGAGCACAGAAGAGATGAATTTTGGCGTTATGTTCTTTTTGAAAAAAGGTGATTAAACCTTGGAATGCATATTTGAAACTTTGCATTCTTGAATGAATTGAGAATTTTGTCGGTTTCATGTTGCTCTTTGATTTTGATCGACTCATAAATAAAAAGGCTAGGGATTATAAATCCCTAGCCAACTTATTGTTTTAAAATCATCGATTAGATGATTGAATAATTTTTATCAGAAATCCAATTCAATGCCAGTACATGTTTTCCCTGAAACCAGAACATTCCCTTTCCAATAGATACTGTCATTATTGGCGATTACTCTATATTCATATGCAATAGCAGGAATATACCCTAAATCCTTTCGAACTGTAACCGTTCCCAATGTACCGCACTCAGGCTTAGCTGGAAATGCATTGGTAACTGAAGTTGAGCCTACAAATGTGCTATCCAAATAATACGATAATTCATAGATATTATCTTTTATAAGTGAATCTGTAGTCAAGGTATCAAACCAAAAAACAACCTCACCTTGGTAAATACAAGAACCGTCATCAGAGTCCGCATCTGAATTAAACCGACTACTATTAGGGTCTGTACAACCATATTTCTCAGAACAACTACTTAAAGCGATCAACGAGGAGATAAAAACAGTGGCAAGGGTAAATTTTAAAATCTTCATTTTAATTTCTAGTTTTCAATTAATTACAAATTATTTCCGTCGTTTGTTAAGGATGGAACGGTTTCAAACTTACTCATATTTATCAATTATTTTATCATTACCTGATTTGTGCTGCATATTTATTTCAATTTAAAGGAACAAAAATCAAAGAGTAATTTCAACATTGATACATTAATTTACAGCATTTAGCTACTGCTTAAGTTAGCAAATATCGATTATTCCTAGTGCATTAGTAAAGTCAGAGAAGGTAAGCGGACAAAATGGAAATTTTACCTTTTCTTGGTCGCTTCCTGCCTCTTTAGCAAATGGAAGGTATACGATTGATTTTATCCAAAACTGAGCTAGAATAAATACACGTCCCATATACATTCAATGAAAAAGGGATTAATGTTTCAACATTCGGGTCATGAAATTGTGAATCATAGTTGTAAATACGGAGTCGGTGATTAAGCCGGCTCCACTTTCTATAGAGCCTGTAGATAGAACACAGTGACCATCATACTCCGTAATAACAAAGTCGGCACCAGAGGCTTGAATGCAATCATTTAAATCCTTGCCACTTACATTTTCTTCACAATTTTGTCCTTTCGCTAGCACCGTCATATTGCTTTTTAGTTTTACTATTTTGTCGGTTTCATCCCCCGAAATACCACGAGAGGTGATTCCAGTTTTACCAAAAAGAGTAGACTCATTTACATGGGTATTTGCATAAATCCAATGGTCAGGTGAAGAAACTCGATAAGGTGCGTATGTATGTATACCCTCTACAGAATATCGGACACCTAATAAATGATGCTCAGATTGGTTCAAATGATGTCGCCACATTCCGCCGTAATCAAAAAGGCTTTCTTCGAATGAAGTCAAATCTTTTCGACACTCCATTATAGTATAGTCGGCATTCCATTTCGTTTTCCAGTACATTTGGTTTCCTCCCAAAGAAATGAGTGATTTGTGACCGTTTTGTACCAAACTGGTTAAGTGATCAACCATTTTTTGTGTAAAGTATTCAGCGTGATAAGCCAATACAATAACATCATACTGCATCATAGCCTCAGGATGTTCTTCCAAATAATAATCAGGTAATAAGTCGGCATCGTAGTATTCTGAGAAGAAATTTACAATATGCGATTCTATAGGACTAATGGCCATAGAGTTTGGACGTTGTGCAGCTACGGTATAAACTGTTTTTGATTCATAATTATTGACATAAAGCGATTTTCCGCCCCAATCATTATATGCCAGCCATGTTGATATCGGAGCCAACACGACTACCTTGGATGTAGATTTATTCGCTATTATAAAGTTTATTGCTGAGGAATCTTTTTCATTCAACAATTCTATTTGATAATACCCTGATTGATAGTTGTTGGTTAAAGGAAGAGTGTGAGTAGTTTCCCATTTACATCCATACTCTGATTGAGTAGAATCTATTTTTTGGTCAATAGGTTCAATTTTAAAAGTGTCTATCGCTGTTTTGTTCCCATTTCCCAGTAATTGATAAACAATACCTTTACCTGCTGACAAAGCT
Organism: Acidiluteibacter ferrifornacis; assembly: GCF_009909615.1. Taxonomy (GTDB): domain Bacteria; phylum Bacteroidota; class Bacteroidia; order Flavobacteriales_E; family Vicingaceae; genus Acidiluteibacter; species Acidiluteibacter ferrifornacis. Next base: position 172,914 of record NZ_WWNE01000012.1, read on the forward strand.
CGTAGCTTTAATTTAACGGTGTCTAGTCGATTATAACTAAGTTGATCGGAGTAACCTTCAATAGTTTTATACTGAATTCTTTCTGGAGTGCCAACCTTTACCATAGGAACAAACCGGTAACGATAATAATTACCAATAACTCCTAGAACGGCAATTAACATAATAAGAGAAAGCCATTTTATAAGAGTTTTCATGGGGAAGATAAATCAGATGTAGAAATATAAGGCAATAAAACTACTAAATAAACCAAGAGAAATCAGTTTATCTGACTGCTTAATGGATTGCATTGTTAAGAAATATACTTCCGATAATTAGTAGAATTTTAAACACTGTTTTTCTTTAGAGGTACTTCTTTACTAATAATGATATTTTAAAGCATTATTGAAGGCGCAAAGCGACACCAAATCCAATCGTAATGGTTTCTACTTCCTGTCTAAATTGAGATTCATCAAACTCAGGTCGTGCATTGAAGTAATCCACTGATAATAAGAGGGATGTTTTAGCTCCTGTATGAAAACGAAACATTGAGCCAATATTATATGCAAAGACTGAGGAGCGATCTCCACCAATGGTTTGAGTATAGAAGGGGGAATTGTCAATATCAAATTTAGGAGATGTAAATGCAGTGTATCCTACCATTGGTCTTAGGTCTAATTCAACTCTGGAAGCAAGATGAAAAGTGAAAAGTGGACCTAAAAGAATTCCTCCATAAGTCCAAGGTGATTTTATTTGATCACCATCTAAGGAGTTTGCAGCACCAAACCATGTACCCGCAATTCCTATATTTTTTGAAAACCGATAACCAAAGTTTAATAGGTTTATTTGGACTCCAGTCTTCGCCAACCCATTATCATCTGCACCAAATTCACCCACAGGATTTGATATTCCTATAGTAAGTCCGAGGTAACCTTTTTTATATCCACTGTTGTGTTCTTTTACAAATGTTAACTCTTTTGTTATTTTTTCAATCGCATCCATTTCATAGAAGAACACATTCCTACCAATGGTTTCAATTTTTATGGATTTATTAGGTATCTGTTCAATAATGACACCACGCATTATACCTCCATTTTTGAGGTAGACAACGTCTTCATATTGGTTTTGACTGTAAGAAACTAGAGTGGTTAAAAGGAATACTACGAATAAAATTTTCTTCTCCATAAAGGCTTATTTTTTAGTTTTTTAGAAGGTTGAAAGATAGGAATATTCTTGTGCTATTTTTCTAAGCTTGAAATATTTTGCCAATTGAGTTGTTTTTACTTCTGATTATTAGGTTGTTATGGTGTTTTTGTTGATGTAAACTTTCAACTTCACCTCTAGCGGCTTTTTAATCAATTAAAATGTCTGTCAGATTGACAAGTATTGAAAGGTTTCCTTTATTTAATCAATGAAACCTTTTTAGTCACTACTTTATCATTGTATTTAAAGGTTATAAAATAGATTCCTTCTGATTGATCTTGCAAATCGATGTAAAATTTATTGGCAGCTTTAAAATCAATGGAAAGCGGGATTTCTTCACCCAAGAAATTATACACTTGGGGCTCTACCTTATTATTAGTAATCAATTGGTTTGCTATTTCAACGGTAAACTCGTCTCTAGTAGGGTTGGGATAGATTTGAAATTCATTTTCTAGTTTGGTTTCGGCTAACTCAGTAAGAACTTAGCTGATTCTAGTCGATTGATGTTCTAAATTTTACTCTATTCTATACAATCTAAATGTGCCTCTTGAATTTTCAATAGTAAGCAGGCTATCTTCTATGTGGTAATTGCCGGAGTAGTCTATCAAATGACCATATTTTGGATCACAACAAACCTCAGTACAAGCAACGTTAGTATAGCTTATTTCCGTTTCACTCCATTGAAATTGGGTACTGCAACTATTTATGTCTAAATTGTAATTGATTTCCGCATTGGATATGTTCAAGAAGAGTCGATCCGTCTCAGGTATTGAGCGATTGCCAGTATCTGTTTGTATAGCCACTAACTTCCATTTTCCATCTAAAGGACGACTTTGCGACTGAGCAGTAAAACCATACACTATAAAAACCATCAATGCGGTTATATAAAGCGGTGCTGAGGAAGATTTCATGGATAGTGAATTTTGGTGCGGGTTTGGAAATTAAGAATTTATATGTGGACTATGTTTAATAATTATTCTCTAATTGAAATGTGGGTGGGTTTTAACGGCGGAGTTATATATCAAAACCAAATTTTTTTAATTTTTTTAAGGATTCATAAGCACGTATTATTGCTTGTTCTTTGATTTTTTCTTTTTTAACTAATGCGGTTTGAACGGCCTTTACGTTTGCTAATTCAAGATTGTCAAATATTTTAGTTTGACTGGCTAAATCTATAATTCGTTTCCATTCGTCTTTTGAAATCATTAGAAATTTATCGTAAATGAATTTCACTTCAATAATTTCAGTTTCCTCTAATTTTGATAAAGCTTTTACTTCGTCAATAATTTGAGGACTCGACTGAATATAGTCCAATACTTTTTTTCCAAAAGTTATTTCTCTTGTTGTTAAGTTCTTGCTTTTACTTAACCTGCTTACTAAATCAAAAGCAGTTGACCAATCAAAGCCAATTGGCTTGTTTTTGTCGATATAAAGTCTGAAACCGTCCCAAAATTTCAGTCCCATTTTTTGAATTTCACTAATCACAAAAACAGAATCTTCTATACTATTTGTATCAATTTCTTTTTCCTTTTCTCGTTGCGTTTTTTCCTCATCTGAAATTAAATACTCTTTCAAATCAGAAAGTAAATTTTTAGAATATTGTGTTGCTTTCAACTTGTCCCACGATGTTGACCGTTTTGCGTACTCCGAAACCATTCCGCCCCCATTTGCCTCTAAATGGTTGTACACAAAAATCAATAGGCTTTTGAGGTGATTGCTCACAAAATCATCAATTTTTTGTTCTTCGTAAAGTTTCCATAAGTCAAACCGATTATCGGTTAAGAAATGGAAAAATGAAAGGGTATATGCAACGGAAAATGATTTTATACTTGTGTTTTCTCCAATTGCATTAGCCCCCTTCCTGCCAAATAACTTATCGGTTGTTTTGAACAAAATTGCGTTTGCAATCAATTTGCGATAAAAATTTTCGCCTGGCAATTTGTTTTTATTGACTAGTTCAGTAATCTTTTTCGTGTAATGAATAAAGTTTTTTTGTGAACCTTGTGAAACAAAATGAGGCTCTAAGTCCCAAATATTAATAAATTTTGCAATATCTGATTTTACAAATTTTCTGTATGACGGATTTTGCTCTTTAAATTTCTTTTGCTGTGCAGGCGTTTGTTTGTTCAGTGTTTCACGATATTGGCCATTAGCTCGCTCAAAGAACCATAACAACGATTGATTTTTGTTCTCTGGATTTACAACATATTTTTTTCTTGATAGATTTTCTATTTGAACGAAATAAGGATTGTTCGAAGATAAATCTAATTCAGATACTTTATTTTGACTGTTCGCAAAACGGGAAATGTTTGGGACTTCGATATTCTTTTGTTCTTTATCCTTAATAACAGTTAGCTTCATCTGAACAAAAATTTTGCTCAAATCAGCATCTTTAAATTTTTTCTGTGTGTGATATAAGGAAGCCGTTGTTTGGCCACCATTCACAACTTGAAAGTCATTAAGCTTTGTAATAACTAACCGGTTATCTACAACCTTTGTTTCAACGCTTTCAGCTGTTGCTGTAATTCCGTTATTGTAAGGCAAAAACATATGCGGTTTGTTGCGAATGGTTTCCCTAATCCCTTTATTGAACTTACCTGCTTGTCCTAAAAAAGCACGAACATTACTTTCCAATAATTCATTTGAAAATTCTTTGTACAATTTTGCTAAAATTTCACCCGGAATAATTGCCAAATAACAATCGTACATTTCATCAATACTCGGAACTTGCAAGCATTGTAAACCTTTTCCGTTTTCTGTAAAACTCTCAAACTCTATTTCAATAGGTTCGTGTACACTGTTCGATTCATTGATTTTAAACAAACGTGCAATGTCCCAAGTATGAACAAAAACATCAGCATCTGCGACTTCAATTTTCTCTTTATCATGATTTGAAAATCCGTTAATCAGAAAATAAACATTGATTCGGTCAAAATTTTTTCCTTGTTCCCCAATTATGTCAATTAAATGGTACAATTCTGTATTTGATTTATCAATATAATCTATATGCCTTTTTAATGCTGAATTGATAAAGCGTTTAACCTGATTGAGCGTTTTTGTGTAATCATCCTTTGTAATATTATAGTCGTATTCGTTCTTATAGGATGTGACAAACAAATCAAGTGTTTCGTAGTATTCCTTTTTGTTTTCATCTTTTACTAAATCTTTCAAACAATAACCGTTGATTTTCCAATCAATTCCGCCCTGACTGTTTGGATGAACATACGATAACACTCTTGCACCTTCTGATTTTCCGATTGATTCTAAAACTTCCAAAGAATATTCGGTGAATTTGTCCTCAAAACTTGCTCCTTCTCCTTCTGAATAAACATATGACGCAATAATGGATTTGACTTCTTCGATATAGTTTTCTAACGCTCTCACCATACACTATATGTTTTTAATTATATTTTCAAGGTCTATCATAAAATTCTCTAATGCTGAAATTTCTATTGAATACGAAGTATCGTAAATGCCCAAAGGCAAATGATTTCTAACAATTTTTGGAAATTCAGAAGTTACAGCAAAAGCAAATGATTTTTTAAGCGAATACATTTTGTTATAATATTCACTGTCTTCTTCGAAATATCCGTGTAATTGTAATTTTGCGTTAAAAAAACTACGTTCTTCTTCGGTTGAAATATTTTTTCTGGTTTGTTCAACGATTGAATTAAGCGAAATACCGTTGTCTTTTACAGCTTCAGTTGAATACAAAACCAAAAACAGTTCGTTTAAACTTTCAGCATCTAATTGTCTTTCATTAGAAACTTTAATACGAGGCTGTTTTGAAGAAGTAAATTTAACTTCAATACCAATAGAACCCAAAGTAAAATCTTTCGCTTCAAAATCTCTTTCTGCACTTGTCCAGCTACTTACCGCATTTACGGCTGTTTTATCGTCATTCAAGAGGTAGTTAAGAAACAACAATTCACCAATCAACCCTTTTTGCTGTTCAAGCGATAATCCGTTAAAATTGATTTTATCAAATAGTTTTTTCCATTTGGAAACGACATTCAGCGTCGTTGTTATTGCTTCACTTTCAGTAATAGTTGGTTCAATATCTTCGAGAATGTTTTGAATAAATAACGAAAAAATATCTTTCAATTCGTTATCTAAGAGATAAAGGTAAAGTTCAATTTTGTCTTCAATGGACAAAGTGTATATTTCTACTCCTTTGAAACGGTAATTTTTCAGTTCAGGAATTGCAATATTTTTTGAAACCGACATTATGTACAAGTGCTGACCTGTGATGTGGTTTGTAGCAGCATAGCAATTTAAATGAGGAATTTCATCAATTCTTGTTCTAATTATGACTTCGCCTGTTGGCTTATGATTTTCCCAAATTGATTTAATATTAATCATTAGTTTTCAGTTTCAGGGTTATCATCATCTTCCATTACTTCATTATTAAATTCGCGATTTATAGTAGCTTTATACGAAACTTTAATTTCATCTTGAATTCTTGGGAAATGAACACTGTAACCAATAATTGGAATTCCAAAATTTAGATTGGTTCCTCTTTCATCTAGAGCATATATTAATATTAAACCTTTCTTTTCGCTAGCTCTTTGCTCCTTAATTTCTTTACTTGTTGTATTCGTTCTAATTGACAAATCAACTTGACGGTCTTTTAAATCATCAATTTGATTCTTTGCAATCAAATAAAATTCACTTCCCCTTGAATTTTTAGGTTGGTTACGAACACTGCAACCAAGCGTAATTGTTTCCTGATTGCAATCCAAATCATATGTCATTACATCATCTTTTGGACTTCTAGATTCATCTGGATTGTTTTCATAGCGATTGATAAATACTTTTTCATCAGTATTAGAAACAATACAAATGCTCCATTCTGTAATTCTGTTGTTTCTTGCTTGTGTTCTTATGTATTCACTTAATGTTGCATTATTTATACTTGGTTGGTCAATTTTAAACGTGTCAATAAAAGTGCAAACAGAATCAACATTTGAGTTTGGATAAAATAAATACCTAACCTTTCCTTTGCTTGTTTCTGTCCTGTTTTCTTTTGTTGGTAAACCGATTGTTGTAATCAAAGATTGCAAAGCATCAAAGTTGTTTTCAATCGCTTTTTTTGTTTTTAGCAAACAATAAGTTTGGGGGTTTTCACCTGAAAACGATATTTCTAGATCTTCCGCAAAATATAATTTATTAAGACTTGTAATTGTTAGTAAACCGTGATGATTTCTGACTTTCAAACGAAAATCTTTTGGTCGTTGATGGGTTGCGGTCATTTCGTCAAAATCATTTCGCATTTCTTCTGTTGCCATTGTGATGTGGTTAAACCACTCAAAAATCTGGTTTGTAGTGTACAATCGGCATAAATCAACATAACCTGGGCGATAGCCAAACCAACGACCCATTTGCATAAGCGAATCGTACATTCGGGTTGTTCTAATGTAATAAGAAATTGACAATCCCTCTAATGTAATCCCTCTAGATAAACGGCTTCCTCCAACAGCAATAACATATAAACTTTTCTCTTCTTTTTCATATCTGCTATAATCTATCTCTTGTATGTTGTGGTATTCTAAATTTGTCGTTGACCGTGTGCCGTGAACAGAACGAACATCAATTTTTAAAGCTGCAGGTTTAAGTTCTTTTTTAACAACTTCCCAATTATGTTCTTTTATTCTAATGTCAGTATAATCCAGATTTTCCAACACATTCCTAGTAGTTGGTAAAAAGTCTGTTTCATATATTTCTTTTAGTTCTTTTAACAAAGTATCATCTTCGCTTTGTATTGCGTCTTGATATTCTTTTGTTTTATCATTTACTAAATAGGCAACTCTGTCAATCCACCTTACTAACAAGGCAACGTGAATCAACATTGAATTGTGTTTGTTTTCGTGTCCCCGAACCCTACGAATAGCGCAAGTAAGAATGAATGATTTTATTGCACGTTCTAAACTTGGCGGAAGATATTCGGGTAAAATATCTTTGTTTTCACGATTGATTGTTCTGAAAAATGGTGGGTCATAATCACTAATTTCTCGGAAAATATCTAGAGGTTCTTTTGTAAGTTCCGGTTTTGAATTTTCGTACCCGAATATTTTTGCAGCGCCTATGTAATTGGTCGGTGCTTTAATATTTATAATAAAATCCCTTGGAAATAAATCTTCTCCAATTTTGTACTGTTTACCTTTTACAATGGTTGTAAGTTCTTCGTTATGGTCTTGTGAAATAAACAAGTTTGCGTATGGTGTGGCAGTGTAACCAACAAAAGTATTTTGATTAAAGATATTTAGCAGAGTTCGGATTAAACGGTTTATTGTTTTGATTTCGTTAATATCGCGTGAGGCATTTACAGAAGCAGAATCAGCTTCATCATCAATGATTAATGCAGGAACGTCAAACAATTTTGGTGTGCCATCAATCAACTTTGCATTTACATCTTTTGAAAACCAATCTATCAGGTTTTCAAGAATACTTTTATTCTTTTTAATGACAAAAACAACTGGATTTTTACCAATTGGAATATTTAATCTTGTTGCGATTTTTTGGTTAAAATCTCCTTCATCTCCGCTTTTGTAATAGGATGAAGTTAAAGAATAGATGTCCGTGTTTGTCTTGTATTTACCAACTCCAATAACTCTGTTTTCGTTTTCTCTAATGAAAGCCGAGCTATTCCTGCCTATATAACCCGAATCAATTCTTTCTTGTGTTTGTCTTCTTAGAGAACTAATTGTACCCGCAATGATGATTATTACTTTATAACCAGCATCAGTTGCTTTATTGATTAGCCCAACATAGTTAGAGGTTTTCCCAGATTGAACGTGTCCAACGACCATTCCTCGTCTGTCCCAAGAACTTTCTTTTTTAGGATTAACGCATTTATCAAGAATTTTATCTGTGAAGTCGTCCAAATCATTTATTGGAAATGAAGGATCATTTTCTGACATAAACAGTTTATATCTGTTCCACAATTCAAAATTTATTTTTGCTTTTTCATCATTCAACCAAGGCTCAATATCTTCTGATAAAATCGTAATTTCTCCTTTTCCAATACTAAAATCAGCTCGCAGAATTTCAAACAATTCTTGTTTGTCAAATGTTTGACCTTCAACTATGTTGATTGCAGATGCTTTTTCAATTACAGATAAAAGAACTTCATCGGTGATTTGTCCTTGATGAACTTGTATTAGGGTATGTGCTATTGCTCGTGCAGATTGTAGTAGACTCATTTTAGATATTCATTTATTAAAGGATATAAATCAAAAGGAGTAGCACTCAAAATTTGTTGCTTTGCTAATTCCTCAGGCACTCCCTGCGATATGTTTATTTTATATAATTCAACAGCTAAATTGATTAAATCATCACTCGGCTTATCTGTTTGTTTTTCTAATTCGTGGAACGAAGGATCTTCATTTTGATTGCTCAAAATCAATTCTATCGGAACATTTTCTTCAAGTAGTTTCAGTGCCTTTCCAGTCAGTTTACTGTTTTCGTCAAGTAACGATTTTATTATCGGGTGCTTTCTATTGATTTTATATTTCTTAATTCCTTCTCTTGTTTTTTCGTCAATCCACAACGGTTCGTGATTTAGGCTTCCTTTCTCAATAATTGCTTTTTGCCCTCGCCAATTATAAATTTTTGCTGACTTCATAATTGCAATTCTTGCAATTCGGTCAAGTTCCTTACGAATTTCTATTGGGGGTGTAGCTGTTGATTTTTTAATATCTAAATGCCAGTTAAAATCATTTTCGTTTGAAAAATTAACTGCAATTCTTGCCAACTTTGAATAATCACGTTTCTTTTGAAGTCCTAACCAATCTGCCGTAACAAGCAATCTATCACCCCTATAAATATAAAATCCTTGTTCCTGAAACCATCCCAACGAACCACCAGAGTTTTCATAATCTGTTTTCCCAATTTCAGACATATGTGGAAGTATGAAGTAGGTTATTTCAACATTATCAAAAAATTCAGGTTGTCCCATTTCGGGCTTTGGGCTTAAGTTCAGTAAGAAAGGATTGTATGGTTCAATTACATTATTCTGGAAAAATATTTTTATTCGTTTACTTTCAATAAATTTATGAAATACTAGACGCAAGTGTTCTTTAACTGAAATCATCTCAGCATAAAAAGCCGATTTAACGCTCTCATTGCTTATCTCAGCAATACCGACAATCCTATCTAACTTTTCCCAGAGCACTAGCGTTCCTGATTTTTGAATATCTATTTTTTCAATAAATGAATCATCAGAAACATAATCTAACAATTGCCATTCGTTTTCTGAATTGATGTAATCTATATCCCAACAACGCTTAATTGTTGTGTAACCTTCGCGCTTTGTTATGCATGTAAGTCTCTTGCATTGAGAAAATGAAGCAGTTTTCAAGCCCATTCCAAAACGTCCCAAGTCTTTTTCACTTCTAATTTCTTCAGGGTCTTTACTACCAGGTGTCATAGCCAAAACAAGTTCATCCTTGTTCATTCCTATTCCGTTGTCCGAAATAGAAATAAACGAATCTTTACCATTCCATTTGTAATCTAATCTGATTTCATCTGCGTTTGCAGATATAGAATTGTCTATAATGTCAGCAATAGCTGTAGAAAGATTGTAACCAAAACTTCTATATGAATTTATTGTAGATTTAGGGTTTGGTTTGGCAATTTCGGCTCTTATGTATTCTTCCATATCATGTCCCTAATTTTTTCAGCAATTTTTTGAGCCATTAATGGAGGTACGGCATTACCTATTTGTTTGAAGGCCGCTGTTCTGCTTCCCTCAAAGAAATAGTCATCAGGGAAGGATTGTATTCTTGCAGCTTCTCTAACACTAATGGAACGATTTTGCTTTTTATCTGGATGTATGTAATAATGACCATCCATTGCAATATGAGCAACAACAGTATGGGAAATACCATTTCCATTTACAACTTGAAAACGATTTGTAAAGGCATGTATATTGTTGTGTTTAATAAGTCTAGGTGGTAAGGTTGCGTAATTAAGTCTCTTACCTTTATTCCATTCTTCAACAGCAATTTTATAGATTTCTAAGTCGTTATCGTTATTTGGTCTTACAATATGCTGTGTCACAAAATCTAAACCGTTTCTTATATTGGTTTGCTTTAAGTAATTGGTTGTTGGTTTTACGTATTCTATAGCATCTAGAGTTCCTTGTCCATTCTTCAAGGGCTTTAAATCAGAAAAGAGATCGTTTTTAATATTAAAGTTATTCTGTGTTATTTCAAACTCCGGATATTTCAAATAAAGCTCTTTTTTCCATCCAATAATTATCACCCTTTTTCTGTCTTGTAAAACACCAAAATCTTTGGAATTTAAATAATTCTTTTCTGGTATAGCAACTTCGTAGCCTGCATTTCTTACCGCTTTGAATATTTTATTTAAATATTCCCCATTTTTTGCTGACAAGATTCCTGGCACATTTTCAAATACAAACATTTTTGGTTTGTATTTTTCTAAAAACTTGACATAATGTTTGTATAAGTGGTTTCTTGGGTCTTTATCCATATCCTTTCTTGCACGACCTGCAACAGAGTATGCCTGACATGGAGGGCCACCAATAATTAAATCAATTTTGTTGGTATCTATCTCTTTGTCAATTATTTCAAAAATTTCTGGTAAAGTTTCGTCTGAAATTTCCTTATTGATTACTGAATTGATTAGGTTCTCAGGTATATTTTCCCAAAGTTTTTCTTTATTCTTTGAATCCGATTTAAGATAATTATAATAAATAGTGTCTTTTTTATTCTCTTTAAGCCAATGGTAAGAAGTTCTAGTTTTAATTGTATCGCAGGCATCTTTGTTCATTTCAACATGTGCAATCGGATTAAATCCTGCACGAATAAAACCTTCCGAAAGACCACCAGCGCCAGCGAATAAATCTATGTAATTAAGTTGTTTCATTGATATTTATGATTATAAAAATACACACTTGTAAAATTAATCTTTTTCTTAATACTCTATTCAACCTTAGCAAATTCAAACTCTTATGTTTTCTTCGCCTTAGCTGCGCTTATCAGCAAAACCCATTGTATGGTTTAGCCCACACACCTTTATTTACGCTCTAAAAGAAATAAAAAAAGGGGATGGGTTCATTTTCAGTTTTATAGTCGTTTTTTTTGGAATCCCGAAAATAACTGATTTTTTTCAATAATCCGCAGTCTGTTGAAAAATAATGTGTTGAAACATTGTTGCGTAGGTTAAATTACCTGCGTCACTCTGTAATTTTGGCCATTGAACACAAAGGTGTCTTCGGTAGTTTTGCCGTTTAGTTACTGTCCAATGGGTGAAGCCATGGAGATTACATAATAGGTAGTTCCGTCCAATTGTAATTTCCCGTAAGGTATGGAAAGAAAATAAGTGCCATGGTTGGTGTTCACTATGCTGCCGTATCCAATGGTTGCGGTGGAGGTTGTTTTAATTTGTTTCAATTCGTTCAGCATTCGAGCTGTTTTCTCGGCTTGATTTTCTAGGTTGTTGAGCTCTATTTGCGCCATCTCTCTAGAAGTCTCAAATTTATCACCTGCGCTGCTTTTGGTATCGCTATCCCTAGATTCTTGCGTAGAAGTAATAGAGGCCGCTAATGCTTCCAACTTTGCCGAAAGAATGCGGTCCAATTGGGCAATCAATTGCTGTTTAATACTTAGGCTCATAAAGTCATTAAGCTTCGTCTGGTCCTGGTCTGTACTTGAGTTGCATGCCGTAGATGAAGTTCCGCAGCACCTGGTCTTTACATCTTCTAAAGTGTTGATGGTCGGGTTTTCTAAAAAGTGCACTCAATTCGGATTTACCAAATCTAAAATTGGCCAAGTCCAGAATATGTAAAATGTCTTCGTCCTTTAAATTGAGGGCAATCTTGAATTTTCGCAAAACAATGTTGTTGTTCAAGCTCTTTTCAGGTTTAGGCTGTGGGCCTTCTTTTTTACCTCTTTTGAGGTTGATAAATCCATTTAAAAAGATTGTCAGCTCTTTATCGTATAGTTGTTGCTGTTCTGGGTGGTCATCTTTTTTTAGCCAGTTACTCACTTCTGCTCGAGTAGTTTCATGATCGGCAAGTGCAAAGATTTGAATCATTTGGTCGTCGCTTAAATCAAAAGTGTAACGCGTTCTGCGTAAAATGTCATTGTTGTTCATAGTGCTAAAAATAGATTATACTTTCCAAGCGCAAAACTACGAATTTATGAAAGGCGGCCTACCACTATAGATGTGAAATGATGTGGCAGACTGATCTGTTAGTTTCCGCTAGAAGCCAACTTTTTTTTGCGTTTTCGAATTGACTCGAAGAATCACCTCTAGTATATAGGGGATGAGAAATTCCTAAGGTTACTGAATCAACGCTGCCACTTGCGCAGCTTGATGAGCTCTAGAATATTGTTTGATTTTTTCAGGATGAGTTGGGGTCTGGGTTCCATTTTTAAAATGGGTCAATTGTTCTTCAATAAAGGCAGCAATTTCACTGCTACTGCTGCGGTCAAATGTTTTTCCAGCTTGACAATTAGCGATGGTTTTGGCCACATCTCCACTCAATGAAGCTAAAGCTGCGATTGGGTTTTGGCTCGCCAAGTATTCGAATAACTTACCTGGCACGATGCCATCTCCTTTATTAATGTTCGGTATTAATAACAACAACAAATCGGCATTTTTTTGGTAATGCACAATTTCAGAATGTGGTACGCTAGGAATATAGGCCAATGGCAATTGTAACTTTTTGATGTATTGTTCTATATTTGCCGACATCGACCCTACAATTTGCAGCTGAATCGGTTGGTTGGGGGTTTGGTCGATTACTTTTCTCAATCCTTCCAAAAACGATTCGGGCTCGTATTGATCAGACATGGTTCCGGTGTAGCAAATGGTAAATGTTTCGTTAGGTTGCTCTTGTCGGGGTACTAAATCTTCAGGGTCAAATCCATTGGGAATGATGCAAAATTTATCGCCATTCACTTTCGTTGACTTGGGTAAAAATAAATCCTTAAACCCTTGACTTACGGTGATGATTTGATCGGATTGTTCGATTACTTCTTTTTCTAATTTCAAGTCTATTCGCCTAGACCATTGGGTATGTCCCAACAATGAATAATAATAAATGTCGGTCCAAGGGTCTCTAAAGTCTACGATCCATTTCAGTTTGGGGAATGCTTTTTTAAGGTCTCTTCCAATTAGTTGAGTGGAGTGGGGCGGACTGGTTGTTATCACCGTTTGGATACCGTATTGCTGAATGATCTCCTTTCCTTTACCAACGGCATATTTTTTCCATCCCACTCTTGGATCAGGAATAAAAAAGTTGCTGCGAATGGCATTCACCAGTTGTTGCACCTTACTTTCATTATTGACATTTGAGAATCCGGCCGTAGGCACATTTTTTTTACCCACTAGTTGAGAGTAGTAGTTAATGGGTTCGAAAGAGGTGGTTTTATGTATTTGAATGCTAGGGTGAATGTCATGTTTAAGACTTTCATCCAACTGCATGTAACTTGCCACTTTTTCATCCACTGTTAGAATGTGCACTTCAATTCCTTGCAGAGCGAGGTATTTGGAAAGTTTCAACCATCGTTGCACTCCTGCACCTCCGCTTGGGGGCCAATAGTAGGAAATGATGAGAACTTTTTTCATAACTGAGGCATTGAATCAGTGTAAAGATAGCTGAACTCATTGAAATAGCTCAGGCAATCGGTGGTGAAAAATTGACTTTCCTTTGATGCATTAGTTGTTTGAAGCATTTAAAATGGCTTGTTCGATCGAGTTTCCAAACAATTCGGTGAGCGAGATTCCTGCTGCTATTGCTTGTTGAGGAATTAAGCTTCCTTCAGTTAATCCTGGAACCGTGTTGATTTCTATTACAGAAGGACCTGCTTCTTCTAAAATAAAGTCTACTCGGATAATGCCCGTCATGTTAAACTGGTGATAAATTTCAATTACAGTTTGTTGTATTTCAGCAGCAATGGCGGCATCTATTTGAGCGGGAGTAATTTCTTGAGAAGCTCCTTTGTATTTGGCCTCAAAGTCAAAAAACTCATTTTGAGAAACGATTTCCGTTATAGGCAAAGCGATTACTTTTCCTTTATAATTGAGTACTCCGCAGGTCACTTCTCTTCCTACCATAGCGCTTTCAATCAATACCTCATGGTCCTCCCCAAATGCTTTCTGAATGGCAGGGGCTAGGGCAGCCTGCTCTTTTACTTTGCTAATACCAAAACTACTTCCCGCATTGTTGGGTTTTACAAAACAGGGAAAACCCAATTTTTTCCCAATCGCTGATTCATCGTAGTTCATTCCTTGTCTCAACAACATGGAGTTGGCGCAACGTATGCCTAATTGCTTCAGCAAGGTGGTGCAATACCATTTGCTAAATGTTACAGCAGAGTTTAAAAGGCTAGGCGTGGTGTATGGAATTTTTAACAAATCAAAATAACCTTGTAGTTTTCCATCTTCTCCAGGGGTTCCATGAATGGCGATAAAGGCACAATCAAATTGTATTCGGACATCCGGTGTAAGGATGCTGAAGTCATTTTTATCAACACGATAGGTTTTACCTTCAATTTCTGCAGTCCATTCTTTGCCAATGACTTTGAGCATATAGCAGTCGTACAGCGATTTATCTAAGTGAGAAAATACTACTTCTGCAGTTTTTAAAGAGATGACAATTTCGGAAGAATCTCCTCCTGCAATGATGGCAATGGTGCGTTTTGAGCTCATTTTAAATTCGTGTTATATCCAATTGCTAAATTAAAATTATAGCGCAGTGGTTGAGCGCAATTATTCGAGTTTTATTAACATCTTGTTCGTTTATAGATTTGATGGTATTAGCTACATCGACCTGCTTTAAATTTAATATCTTTGCTGACTTTAAAGGAAAAATTCATGACCTTTTTTCGTTTTGTATTCTCGAAAATATTCGCCATTAACTTGCTGATAGCAATTGTGGTAGTAGTAGCTGCTTTTTTTGCTGTGTCTAATTATTTAACTAGCTATACCTTACATGGTGAGAGTATAGAAGTTCCCAATTTTGAAAACTATGAATTGGAACAATTGGACGATGTGTTTAAAAGAAGTCAACTAAACTATGTAATTGTTGATTCCATATACATAAAAGGAAAATCTCCGGGAACGGTAATAGAGCAAGATCCTGCTGAAGGAAGGTTGGTGAAAAAGGGTAGAAAAGTTTATTTGACTGTAACCGCCACTCAACCGCCTCAAACTACCATTCCTAACTTGATAGATCGCTCAATGCGTCAAGCAGAAGCGACCTTAGCTGCTTATGGTTTGAAACTGGGCGAAGTGACCTATGAAGCGGATCCTTGCTCCAACTGTGTGCTGAAACAACAGCAAAACGGACAAGATATAATTCCTGGAAATCCTATTCACAAAGGGGCTGTTATCGATTTAGTGGTAGGTAAGGGATTGGGTGATGAATTAGTCCCTATTCCATACTTGTACGAAATGAATGCAGAAATGGCGAAAGTGTTGTTGAAGACGAGCTTGTTAACAGTTGGTGCAGAAGAGTTTGACGAAACGGTGGTGACTGCTGAAGACTCTGCAAACGCCATTATTTACCGACAAATTCCTGCTTATGCGCCCAACAAATCCATTAACTCAGGGAGTTTGGTCAGTATCTTTTTAACGATGGATAAAAATAAGGTGGTTGATTATGCCGTTGATACTACCGTAACGATTCAACCCTAAAGAATGAAGAAATTATTTTTAGCGATTTTTCTAATGTCGTCTTTTGGTGCTTTTGCCCAAGATTACTTAACAGTACCTTCTTCTAATCCAAGTCTGTTTTATCGTCAAACGGCTAAAAGTCAAGATAAAGTAGAACAATACAAGTCTTTTATCTACTTGTTTGATACTTTAAGTCTACCTTTTAAAGATGATTTTTCGAGGGATAAAATGCGCAAGCTGAATGCTAAAGAAGGGGATGCAGGACTCCAAGATACTGTTTTTTACTATTTGTATTTAGGAAATGTGGTTTCTGATACTGGTGCCAGATATTCAGAATTGAGAACCAATACTTATCGATTTAATGCGGATAGCAGTGCTATAGATACCACACCAAATCCGCAAATTGCAGTCACATTCAATGATTATTCGGTTTATCCCAATGAATCTGTAATCAGACAGGTGTATCCAGCTTATAACATTTATGATACCGTTGGAAAGCCAGTTGATACGATTGCTTCAGCGTTTACCTACGAACAAGATTCTGTGATTCGGTATATTGTTCCTTCGGATGGGAAGGAATACCTTTGGCAGAATGATTTTGTATTGATCAACGATGGGTTTGCCTTTCATCCACCATCTTATGGGGTGGCCACTTTTGATGGGTTAGATCGCTTTGGTAGAGCTTACGACATTTCTTCTACTAACACTTATGGAGTTGCGGATGTGTTGACTTCTGCACCAATTGATTTGTCGGGATTGACACTTGCAGACTCTGTTTTTTTAAGTTTTCAATATCAGCCTCAAGGTTTAGGCAGAGATGCGCCAGAACCTAACGATTCTTTAGTCTTGGATTTTTATGATGTCAGTCAGAAAAAATGGAAAACGGTTTGGGGAGCTAGAGGGAGTGGAAGAATACCATTCGAGAAAGAAATTTTATTGGTGGATAGTGCTTTTCTAGAGAAGGGGTTTCAATTCAGGTTTAAAAACAAGGGGAATTTGTCCGGAGCTTACGATAATTGGAACATCGATTACATTTACCTCAATAAACAACGTTCTAGGTTTGATATCGTTTTTGACGATGTGGCCATATTGTCGAATTACCCCAGCATGCTGAAGGATTATTCATCGATTCCTTATTGGCAGTACGCAGCTATTGCAGGGGCAACTGTAAGAGATACCATATCCAATTTTTTTGGGAACAATACTACCAATACAAAGACCGTTTACTTTAGGTATTTTGTGAGCGATCCGTCGGGAACCTATTATCCACAATTTCCTTTTCCATCGAATACATCTACCACAACGACTTTACCAGGCTTAGGAACACAGAGAAGAAATTATCCACTGAAAAATGGGCCTTTAAATTTTGAGTATCCCATTACTGACATGGATACAGCGCATACTTTTCTAACTACTTTCGTGGCACAGTTTAGTAATTCTGGCGGACAAGATTTTTTCCCAGAGAATGATACTTTGTTTCATGAACAACGATTCGATCATTATTTAGCTTATGATGATGGTTCGGCGGAAGCAGGGTATGGTGTAAATATTACAGATACTACTTTCGGAAAAAGGGGAGTAGTTGCCCAACGGTTTACCTCTTTTATTCAAGACACCTTAACAGCGGTTAGTATTTACTTTTTGCAGCAAGGAGTTGACTTGGAAGGTAGCACCTTTAATTTGTGTGTATGGTCTGATCTAAACCAAAATGGCTTGATTTACAAGAAGCCCATGAAGGATGTCGTTTCTTATTTCGATAAGAATGGTTTCAGAACCTACCACCTTGATGATAGCGTGATTGTTGAAGTAGGTGACTTTTATATCGGGATAGAACAGAATACCTTCCGATCATTGAATGTAGGATATGATTTCAGTAATGACCGAAAAAATTCCATGTTTTATTCATTAGATGGTGGAGTTACTTTTTCTACACCAAGTGGAGCTATTCAGCCTGGAACCATGATGCTTCGTCCGTACTTTAGGATTAATAAGAATCAAGTGACTGTTGAAGAAAATGAATTAAAAGCTTTAGATGTAATGGTTTATCCTAATCCAACATCTGGTGGATTATCGTTGAGAATGAGCGAAGGGAATTCATCATTAATGAATTACCAAGTATACGATATTCAGGGGAGATTGATACTTCAAAATCAGTTTATTCAACAACACGAAATCGATTTAAGCGATCAAAATAATGGCGTTTACCTTTTGCGATTAATGGATCAAGAAGGGCAATCTACCACTAAACGAATTATAGTTTCACATTAGAGATGATAGAAGAGGAAGAGTATAACGAAGAGTTGGAACAAGATAGTGATGAACTATTTGAACATTATAAGTACATAGCCGACAAAGGTCAAACGGTATTGCGGATCGATAAATTTTTAAATGATCGATTGCCCAATACTTCAAGAAATAAAATCCAAGATGCCGCCAATGCAGGAAATGTTGTGGTAAATGGAGTAGCTGTGAAGAGCAATTATAAAGTGAAACCATTGGATGAAATATCCATCGTTTTACCTTATCCGCCTCGAGTGATTGAACTAATACCTGAAAATATTCCTTTAGATATACTTTATGAAGACGATACCTTGTTGGTGCTAAATAAGGCATCCAATATGGTGGTTCATCCGGGTTATGGAAACTACAGCGGAACTTTAGTCAATGCATTGATCTACCACATTAATAATTTACCTGAAGCGGATGGTAATGAAGGACGTCCTGGGTTAGTTCATCGATTAGATAAGAATACTACGGGTATCATGGTAATTGCTAAGACAGAACAAGCATTAACCCATTTGAGTAAACAGTTTTACGATCGTACTTCTAGCAGAACCTATCAGGCTTTGGTTTGGGGAGATATGAAGGAGGATAGTGGTCGAATTGAAGGACATATAGGCAGGAGCTTAAAAAATCGCAAACTGATGGACATTTTTCCAGATGGAGAATTTGGAAAAGCGGCAATAACCAATTTTAGAGTTTTAGAGCGATTTGGTTACGTAACCCTAGTGGAGTATAAATTGGAAACCGGACGAACCCATCAGATTAGAGCTCATTCTAGGTTCATCGGACACCCACTATTTAACGATCCAGAATATGGTGGAGATCGCATTTTAAAAGGTACGACTTTTACCAAATACAAACAGTTTATTAATAACTGTTTTGAAATTTTACCTCGACAAGCATTACATGCTAAAACGTTGGGATTTACGCATCCCAAAACGGGCGAATGGATGGAGTTTAATTCTGAGTTACCTGATGATATGACTCAAGTGATTGCCAGGTGGAAAAACTACATTGTCAACCGTAGTTTAAACGAGGAGGAAGAAGATACTAGTGGTAAAGAATTGGAATAACACCAATCTTTTTTAGCTTAAATCGATTGGAAGAATAGAAAAAAACAATCGGTAATATATGTTCAAAAGCCTAATTTTGTTCTGTTTTAGAGTGGACGAAATAGTAGTCTCTAAATGTCATACTGTTTTTAAATAAAAGATTTAGTAAATCTATTCTTATGGAGAATAAATGGAAATTAACAACCTATGTGGTTTTACTATTCGTAATTATATACCTGAAGTTTTTTGACTCTGATGCATCGGCATTTATCAACAAATTCGATCAGATGAAAGCAATTTTGGCTTTTTTCATATTCTATATACTGATTTACTTATTGTCCAATGCAGCGAAATACTTTTACAATAGAAGTCATAAAATCGCACATAACAAGAAGAATAACGTACACTTTGGGATAGAGAATATTGCTAACTTTATGTTAGGTGTGGGTTTGTTAGTGTTGTTTATGAGTTTGTTAGGAGTGAAGCCGATAGAATTAATTACTTCTTTAACCATTGTCGCTGCGGCTTTCGCCATTTTAACCAAAGAATACATTGTGGACTTCTTGAGTGGAATTTACTTGAGTTTTTCCAACACTTTTGAGATCAATGATTATGTAAAGATTGACAATCAAAAAGGTAAGGTTATTGAAATAAGTATGTTGAAAGTTAAAATATTGAACGACGACGATGATGTGGTTATATTACCAAACTCTAAGGTTCATTACAATGAAATTATCAATTATACACGACGAGATGTACGATTGATGAATGTTGACTTTCAAATTGCTTTGAAGTATATTGATAATATTGAACAGTTGGAGAAAGAGATTATTTCTTCTATTGAAAGTTTTAGTGAATATATTGATCCTCGTTCATATAACCTTAAAGTAGTGGAGATGAAAATGGACTACTTGGAATTGAAATTTCAATATACGCTAAAACTGTCGGATATGGATTTAGTGAAGAAAATCAGAAGAAAAACCATTCGTGAAGTATTTAACTTTATATCTAGTAAAAAAGAAAACTCTATAGAGAAATAAAGTAGAATAGAACTCCAGCAAAAAAGCATCCTAAAAAGGATGCTTTTTTATTTTTCGATTAATTCTTTGCTTAGTAAATACATGTATGGACATCGTCCGCATGCCTTACCTTTTTTATATTTGTCACAGCATTTGGTTTTCAAGTCTAATTTCTTGAGTTCCTTTTTATATGCTTTTATTTGTTTCTTTTTTCCCATCTTTTGACGGGATAAAATTACTTATTTAAAATCATTCTAAATAAGAATGTATCAAAAAGTATTAAGCCGTTGCAGCAGGAGTAACGGTTAGGGTTTTTACATCTCTGTCGAACAAATACAATCCACCCTTATCGTCTCCAATAAGGTTAATTTTGTCTAAGATAGTACGAGCCAAGGCTTCTTCTTCAATTTGTTCAGCAACATACCATTGCAAAAAGTTATGTGTTGAAAAATCCTTCTCATTCAATGAAATTTCTACCAAATCATTAATGCTTTGGGAAACCATAACTTCGTGTTTAAATAATAATTCAAACATTTCTTTTGGAGAACCATAAGCCGTTTTAGGTGCAACTAAGTCAGAGATAGTCGCATGACCGCCTCTTTCATTAATGTATTTTACCAATTTAAGCATGTGCATACGCTCTTCATCTGAATGCATGTACATAAAAGCTGCAACTCCTTCTAAACCTTTAACTTCTGCCCAAGAGGCCATTGCTAAATATACTTGAGAAGATTCTGCCTCTATTCTAACTTGTTTATTTAATGCTTGTTCTACCTTTTCTGATAACATATTTTATTAAGATTTTTGAATTCATAAAATTAAGAGTTTCTTTCAAATATTTGACCTTAGAATAGAGCGAACATCGGTTTAGATTTTTATCTTTGCGCTCATCATGGTTAACGAACGCCTTATATTAGATCACAAAAAACTTCAACTAACCATCAAACGGTTGTGTTATCAGCTGATTGAAAATCATGGTGATTTTTCTAACTCCGTCATTTTGGGCTTGCAGCCAAGGGGTGTTTTTATGGCAGATAGAATTCATAAAGAATTGGAGTCTATATTAAAAAGAAAAGTACTTCTCGGTCGATTAGATGTTACCTTTTTTAGGGATGACTTCAGAAGAAGAGCCAATCCATTGATTCCTAATGCAACTAGCATAGATTTTACCATAGAAAACAAACGGGTGATATTGATCGACGATGTTTTGTATACAGGACGAACCATTCGATCGGGATTAGATGCTATGTTAGCCTACGGAAGACCAGCTGATGTCGAGTTGATGGTGCTAGTAGATCGAAGGTATAGTCGACACCTTCCAGTAGAAGCAAATTATATCGGAACCCAAGTGGATTCAATTTCTGAAGAAAGAGTGAGAGTAGAGTGGAAAGAAGCAGACGGCAAAGATCAAATCATATTATATACCCCAGAACAGTAGAATGGAAAAATTATCAACCCGCCACTTATTAGGAATAAAGAACTTAACAAGAAAGGACATTGAATTAATTTTCAATACGGCTGATAATTTTAAAGAAATCATCAATCGACCAATTAAAAAAGTTCCCTCATTACGAGATACTACGATAGCCAATTTATTTTTTGAAAACTCCACCCGAACCAAACTTTCATTTGAGTTGGCAGAAAAAAGATTGTCGGCCGATGTGGTTAATTTTTCAGCGAGTGGTTCATCTGTTTCAAAAGGAGAAACACTGATAGATACCGTCAATAATATTTTGGCAATGAAAGTGGATGTTGTAGTTATGCGACACCCCAATCCTGGAGCAGCTGTGTTTTTGTCTAAAAACATAAACGCAAGTATAGTGAATGCAGGTGATGGTACTCATGAACATCCTACTCAAGGGCTTTTGGATGCCTTTTCTATTCGTGAAAAGTATGGTGACCTTTCAGGAAAAAAAATTGTTATCGTAGGAGATATTGCTCATTCTAGAGTGGCATTGTCAAATATATACTGTCTACAGAAATTAGGGGCAAAAGTGAAAGTTTGTGGTCCTCCTACATTGATTCCAAAGTATATATCTTCTCTTGGTGTGGAAGTGGAATACAATCTAGATAGGGCTATCGCTTGGTGCGATGTAGCGATGATGCTGAGAATTCAATTGGAGCGACAAACCAATGTATCAGAAGGAAATCAAGTTAAACTCTTTCCATCACTGCGTGAATATGCTAATATGTATGGACTTACAGCGGAAAGATTGAATCGACTTGATCATAAAATTACTATAATGCACCCGGGACCAATCAATAGGGGAGTAGAGATAACTTCGGAAGTGGCCGATTCTGAGCATTCCATTATACTTAATCAAGTAGAAAATGGCGTGGCCGTAAGAATGGCGGTTTTATACCTTTTAAGCGGTAGAGAATTTTGATACGCCATTATTTTATATATATTTGTTTGCATCAGCATTATAATTATGGAATACGAAATAATAAAGGAAGAGAAGTTCGCTGCATTTAAGTTCTCAACAGAGAAACTTACTGCTATAATTGCACCTTCTGTAAAAGCAGACATTATTGTTTTGAATGAAGAAGGCTATTCCAACTTTATTTTAGATTTATCTAATGTTCAATATTGCGATTCTTCGGGATTAAGTGCCATTTTAGTGGCCAACCGGGTAGCGAAAGAAAATAGAGGAATATTAGTGGTTTGTAGTTTGCAACCTTCTGTAGATAAGTTAATTAAAATTTCGCAGTTGGATGGGATTTTAAATATTGTACCCTCCTATAATGAAGCCATGGACTATATCTTCATGGAAGAATTAGAGAAAGGATTAGATGACATTTTCTAATTCATGGCATTATCAGTTCTCATTCTTGGAAGTAGTGCCGCAGCTCCTACATTAAGCAGAAATCAAACCGCCCAACTAGTTACTACAGAGCGATCTCAATTCTTAATCGATTGTGGAGAGGGTACCCAACTCCAACTCAGGAAATATAAAGTTAGGTTTCAACAGATTGATCATATTTTCATCTCACATTTACACGGAGATCACTTTTTTGGATTAGTAGGGTTGCTTTCAACCATGCATCTTTTGGGTAGAAAAACTCCTATCCACATTTATGGTCCTAAAGAGCTCAAAGAAGTAGTAGAAGTCCAATTTAAATACATAGGGGGCCCAGGCTTAAGCTATAAAATCATTTTTCATGGGGTGGAGAATAGGAAAGATGCAATTTATGAAGATCAGGAGATTGTAGTTACGAGCTTTGAAGTAAAACACCGAATTAAGTGTTTTGGTTATAAATTTCAAGAAAGAGTAAAACCTAGACGTATCAATGGAAAAAGAGTAGAATTTTATAAAGTACCTAATTACTTTAGAAGCAAACTAAAGGATGGTGCTGATTTTACGACAGAAGAAGGAGAAGTGATTTCCAATGAGGTTTTAACAGATTCGCCGTACCCTTCTTATTCTTATGCTTATTGTGCAGATACGGCATACAATGAAGGAATGCTGCCTGAAATTAAAGGAGTGGACTTGTTGTATCATGAAGCCACATTTTTGGAGCAAGAGAAATCTAGGGCAAAGAAAACATTTCATTCTACAACTGTTCAAGCGGGAACCATTGCTCAAAAAGCAGGTGTAAAACAATTGATCATTGGTCATTTTTCCAACCGATACAACGATTTAAATTCAGTCTTAAAGGAAACGAAAACAGTTTTTAAGAACACTCAACTCGCTATAGAAGGAAAAACGTTTTTAGCTGGAGATAGCAAATCAAAGAAATAATAGACGACTATTGTTAGCACTATTAAAAGCTAATTTTGCATAGGATTCAAAAACAATTATTGATATAACTTGAAAACACGATTTAATTTCGAACTTGTTCACGACGACAATTCTAATGAAACAGAATTGGGAATGTTAGACGCAATAGCGGACAGCCTTGCAATAAATTCTTATGCTATCATTGATAACTTTTTGTCGGATGAAGAGGCGATGGATTGTTTGGCCGTTTTGAGAGAAAATAAAGAGGACGGAAATTTTAAAAAGGCTGGAATTGGGACACTTGGGATGCACCAGATAGATAAAAGCATTAGAGGAGATGAAATCAAATGGTTGGATAATAATAACCTATCTCCGGCGTCTCAAGTATATATGGATCAGGTTGAATCAATGATGCGGTTTTTTAATCGCACTCTATTTTTAAGTTTAAAAGATTTTGAATGTCATTTTGCGCACTATCCTTCAGGAACTTTTTACAAGCGGCATTTGGATTTATTAAAGTTGTCAGATCATAGAAAACTAAGCTTTGTGTTCTATTTAAATCCTGATTGGAAAGAGGGTGATGGCGGCGAACTTTTGTTATACCTTCAAGAGAATGGTACAGAAAGAACGGTCGTAGTCAATCCCTTATTGGGTCGATTGGTAGTGTTTAGGAGTGAAATTTTAGAGCATGAAGTAGCACTAGCTAATAAGAGTAGATATAGCATTACTGGCTGGATGTTAGACCAATACAAAGGAACTACTTTCCTTTAAAGTTTATTCAAACAGACATTAGTGAAGTGCTTCCAGTTTCTAATAATCTACTTTATTATGATTAAGAAAAAGTTTTACCTCATGGTTAGTATCGCTCTGCTTTGTTGCAATTTGATACTAGTATTTTTTTTACTTCAAGTTCCTAAAATTAATAGGAATGAAGGGCCTATGAGAAGGCAGCCTAATCCGAAAATGGTGATTATTGAAAAACTCCATTTTGATGATAATCAGGTTAAAGCCTATGAGTAATTGATTGACGTACACCAAAATGAGATTCAACAGCACGATAGAGCAATAAATGATTTAAAGCGGGAATTGTATTTACAATTAAAATCAGCCAATCAGGAAACTAAATCTGAGGAATTAATCGCAAAAATGTGTGAGATTCAAAGTGAGATAGAGCGAGCTCATTTTCAGCATTTTTTCGAGATTAGGGCACTTTGTCGTCCCGATCAAATGGATGATTTTGATTCTCTTTCTGAGGAGTTAGCTAGAATATTTGGAAAGCCACCCTTAGTTCGATAATACATTGCATTTTAATTGCTTAATATTTGGGAAGGAGCGTCTTGTCTAGTAAGTGTTAATAGCATTTGTTTATCAGGTATTATTTCTAGAATAAGAAGGCTTGGGATAAATAAAGATTAATTGTTTTTAAGTGTTGTTAATACTAGGCAAGAGTCATTTGATTCTTGCCTTTTTTGCGTTAGAAGATTGCTGTGTTATTCTTTATGATTTGATAAATAGGAAGTTCTGTTAATTCTCAGAAATAGCTCTCTCCATTTTGTTTTTTTTTGGTAAAAAATGTTAACCTTTTTTACTTCCTTTGCGTAAAACCACCCATGCTAAACCCCTGCAAAAAAATACTTCTACTGTTCGTTTCCTTACTATTAGTAGGTATATCGTCCTACGGTCAGTGCTTTAGAGTACTTGACGGGAATGGAGTTTTTACCAATAATAACCCTCAATGGGTCAATTGTACACCTGGATCTTATACATTAATTCTTCAAACTAATAATGCCATTGGGCCTTATACCATTAATTGGGGAGATGGGAATTCAGGAAGTGGTACGGATATTACCCCTCCGGCATTCATTCAGCACACCTATCCGAATACAACGAATACCTTTAATGTTACATTGACAGAAACAGGAACTGGTTGTACGATTAACGGCTTAGTTGTTTTAGAGAGGAACCCTTTGGCTTCGATTCAGTTACCTGCAGGTGACGACAATTTTGGATGTACTCCAGTCCAATTTCGATTTATTAATAGTTCTACCCAAATATCAAGTACAACTTCATTTACATGGGATTTTGGTGATGGTAGTCCTGTTCTAAATTTTGGTGCTGGAAACCTAGGAGATACCATTAACCATACTTATCTCCCCGGAATCGGTGTTCAAAGCTGTGATTTGGAGGTAACATTGGAAGCAACTAATTTTTGTGGAACATCTACAGCTAGTTTCTTTCCACTAAAAGTTTGGGATTTGGATGAAGCGCGTATTACCCCATCTGCAACTCTTCAATGTTTTCCTGATAATACATTTCAGTTTACAAATTCTACTATCCGTAACTGTTATCCAGAAGGGAATAACTCACAGCGTTATGAGTTTTGGAATTTTGGAGATTATTGGGGGAAGGGATACGACTCTATTATCAATTGGCGTCCATGGAATCCTCCGATTATCAATCCACCACCCATAGAGTACCCAGGTGTTGGTACTTATTCCGTGACACTTATAGATAGTAGTTATTGTGGTACAGATGCGACAACAATTAGTGTAACTATAACAAGTGCACCAACATCTGTAATCACATCCAACAAGGATACTATTTGTGCAGGAGAATCAGTTACTTTTATGAATGGCTCTTTTGGAGGCGGTAATACTTATCGTTGGAATTTCGATCAAGGAAGTGGATGGCAAAACTTAAATGGCAACAATAAGACAAGAACTTTTAATAATCCAGGTGATTATAGAATTGGATTGATTGTCGGTGTAAACGGTGCAAATGGTTGTAGAGATACTGCTTTTGTTGATCTTTATGTTAACCCAAGCCCTACTACAGATTTTACCTTAAGTAATAACAATCAGTGTGATAGTATGATTGTTAACTTTACTAATACTACCACAGGTGCTGTCTTTTGGCGATGGACTTTTGGAAATGGGAATACTTTTGTTGGTCAGAACCCTCCCGCGCAGAATTATACTTCACCTGGTGCATATACGGTCAAATTATACACTGAAAATAATTCAGGATGTCCCGATTCAGTAACAAAAACAGTTAATATCTATCAAACTCCTGTTCCTGCCTTTTTGCCTGCTTCTGTATGTGTAAATTCTGTTGCAAGTTTTATGGATCAATCCACTACTGCCCCTGGTGATCCGGTTACATCATGGTTCTGGGATTTTGATAATGGGTCAACATCAACTTTAAAAAACCCTACTACAGTTTTTACAACAGGAGGGACGTACAATATAGTATTACAAGTATCTACAGCTAATTGTACTGCTAGAGATACAATTCCTATTATAGTCGAAAGTCTACCGACTGCAGGCTTTACGCTGTCCCCCGATGGTGGATGTTCGAAGCTTGGAGTGGCTTTTTCAAATACCTCATCACCGAATGCCACTAAGTTTAAATGGAATTTTGGAGACGGTAGTCCGATTGATACGAATCGAAGCCCAGTGCATGAATATGTGAATACATCATCCGGGGATACTTCTTTTATAGTTACCCTAATTGCTTCCACAACATTTGGATGTTCAGACACCATATCCGATACCATTGATGTTTTTCCAGTACCCTCTCCTGACTTTACCTCAGATGCTGTTGTAGATTGTGGTCCAATTACAGTCAATTTTACGAATTTAACAGTAGGGGATAGCTTGAGTTATATCTGGAATTTTGGAGATGGAACAGCGCTCTCAACAGATACTAATCCCACTCATGTATTCGACAATAAGACACTGTTTATTAGTAACTATAATGTTCAACTAGTGGTTCTATCTAAAAATGGATGTAGGGATACGACAACCAAAGTGATAACAGTCAATCCTGAGCCAATTTTTAATTTCACCACATTGCCTGATTCAGGATGTAGCCCTTTGAGAGTACAGTTTCCTGTTGTAGTTGGGGCGGTTAGTTATCAATGGGATTTTGGTGATGGTAATACTTCAGTGGGAGCTAATCCTACTCATTTGTATGTTAATAATACAACCAATAATCAGACTTTTAATATTCGCTTGATCGCAACAAATAGTTTTGGATGCAGCGATACCTCTTATGGTGATGTATTAGTTTATCCAAACCCAACTTCAATTTTTACAACAGATACTATTCGAGGTTGCCAGCCATTGCCTATTGAATTTACTAATTCTAGTACCGGTGCAAATTTCTACAATTGGAGTTTTGGAGATGGTACCTCTAGTGATACTTCAGATGCAATTTTTACAAAAATATTCACAAATACTACTGCAACTATTGTAAATAGAACGGTAAGATTAATCACTAGCACTAATCAAGGTTGCAAAGACACCGCTACCACACAAATTGAAGTTTATCCTAAAGTGGAAGCACAGTTTTTATCGGATACAGCAGGATGTACTCCTTTTCCTGTTTCATTCACTAATCAATCTATAGGTGCATCTGGATATCAATGGAGTTTCGGGGATGGAGGAAGCTCCACTTTAAATGCCCCTAATCATCTTTTTGTTAATCCGTTGTTAAAAGACACCATTTATCAAGTAAAATTGATAGCGACTTCTCCTCAAATGTGTGTAGATTCACAAGTGAATAATATTCTAATATATCCAAAGCCAGTAGCAGATTACACAATTGACCAATCGGTGGGATGTCATCCACTGATAGTTAATTATTCTAACAATTCCTTGATTGCAGATTCTTGTCGTTGGGATTGGGGAGATGGTACTTTCAATAGTAATTGTTTTTCTGCCAATTCACATACTTTTAATAACACAACCTCTTCGTTACCCATTAATTATTATACGAATTTATACGTCTTTACAGATAATGGATGTAAAGATACTTTGAGAAAAACAATCACAGTAAACCCTGATGTTATTGCTGCTTTCACTGCAGATACTGTAGGGTGTAGCCCTTTTCCCGTAAGGTTTTCAAATAGCTCAACGGGAGCAGCTAATTACCATTGGGAATTTGGTGATGGGACTTCAAGCAGTGCGGTGAATCCAAGTCATACTTATATTAATTCAGGCTTAACTGATACGATTTTTTATGCAAAACTATTAGTTGGGTCACCACAAGCTTGTCTTGACTCTGTAACCATTCCTATTAGAGTTCACCCTAAACCAATAGCAGACTATACTCTAGGTAATAATCTTGGATGTCATCCATTTGAAGTAAACTTTACAAATACATCCTTAATTGCAGATTCTTGCAGATGGTCATGGGGTGATGGTACTTTTGATGACACTTGTTTTATTACAAAATCCCATAACTACACGAATACTACCTCTTCATTACCACTGATTTACGCTGCAAATTTGTATGTGTTTACCAATCAGGGTTGTAAGGATACTATAAGAAAAACAATTACTGTAAATCCTGACATTATTGCTGACTTTTCTGTGGATACAATTGGATGCAGCCCTCATGTGGTTCGCTTTAATAATAGTTCTTCTGGTGCTGCAGGTTATAATTGGGATTTTGGAGATGGTACTTCAAGCATTGCTGTGAACCCCAATCATACTTATGTAAATACTGGATTGATTGATACCATTTTTGAAGCTAAACTTGTAGTTAGATCCCCTCAGGGATGCACGGACTCTATGATAGTTCCTATCCGAGTGCATCCTAAACCAATTGCAGATTATTCCATCGATAAAACTATTGGTTGTCATCCACTAGAAGTAAATTATACAAATACATCATCTATTGCTGACTCTTGCAGTTGGGTTTGGGGTGATGGTACTTTTAATGACACTTGTTTTGTGAGTAGTTCACACACCTTCTCCAATACGACTTCATCAGCGCCGATTACCTATGCAACCAATCTTTATGTATTTTCTGATAAGGGTTGTAAAGATACCCTGAGAAGAACTGTGACAGTGAACCCACAAGTAATTGCAGACTTTACTGTAGATACAGTAGGCTGTAGCCCATTGAAAGCTACTTTTAATAATAGTTCTGTTGGAGGCGCAAGTTTTCAATGGTTGTTTGGTGACGGAGTTATTTCTAACTCTTCTAATCCCAATCATATTTATATCAATTACGGTCAAATAGATACAATCTACAATGCGAAGCTAATTGTGCGATCCCCTCAGCAGTGCATTGATTCATTGGATTATGATATTTTGGTGCATCCAAAACCCATAGCCGATTTTGTGGCATCAACTACTGGAGGATGTCAGCCATTAGAAGTTCAATTTACCAACCAATCTACTAGCAATGACTCTTGTAGTTGGGTATACGGTGATGGGAATAGTCTAAATAACTGTAATATCAATACAAATCATACTTATTTTAACCAGACATCACTAGTACCTATTTCTTACCCAACTGAATTAAGAGTCTATACTAATTTTGGGTGTGCAGACACTTTGGATCAAATTTTTACCGTAAATCCACAGGTTATAGCGGATTATTCTTTTGATACCATAGGTTGCTCTCCATTTCCAGTTACCTTCAGATCTCAGTCATTTGGAGCAATTAGTTATCAGTGGGATTTTGATGATGGAGCTACCTCACAGGGCCTGATTGCAAATCATACCTTCGTAAATACTTCAAGTAGGGATACGGTTTTTAATGTACAATTAATTGCTAATTCAGTATACAACTGTAAGGATACCGTAGTTAATCCAATAACAGTAAGAGCAACACCAATTCCTGATTTTGTAGCCAATCCTATAACACAATTATTTCCAAACTCTACTGTGAATTTGATCAACAATACGAATGCGGGACCATGGAATTATAATTGGAGTTTTGGAGATACCACTTTTTCTACCGTTCGATCGCCAGGTAGTCACGTGTATAATTATTGGGGAAAATATAAAATTTGGCTAAAAGCAAGTACACCATTTTGTTCGGACAGTGTTTTTAGAGAAATTACCATTATCGCTCCTGTTCCTGTTGCGGAGTTTAATGATAGTATTACAGGATGTGAGCCATTAGCGGTAACCTTTCAGAATCAATCAATCTATGCCAATCAGTACATTTGGGATTTTGGAGATGGGAGTAGCTCCAGTCAGAAAAATCCGACCTATACTTACAGGCAACCTGGAATATTTAATGTATCCTTGAGAGCAATTGGAGACGGAGGAGAAGACATTGAAGTAAAGAATAATTATGTGGAAGTCTATAGACGTGCGAATGCTAACTTTACGATCAACAAAGGACCTGATGAAAAGATATTCATCCCAAACGACCCATTAGTTACAATTAATTATTCAATCAATGCTGATAGTTACTTATGGGATTTTGGAGATGGCAACACTTCAACTGAAAGAAACCCCACTCACTACTATACCAAAGAAGGAACTTTTCCAATATTTCTGATTGCAGAAACTTCATTTGGTTGTAATGATACTTTTGATTTAGGCAGAACAGTAATAGCAGAATTGCAAGGAAGTATTAGAGTTCCGAATGCATTTACTCCAAATCCATCAGGTCCAGGTACTGGTCAAGTAAAACGCAATCCGGGGTTTGGAGAGTTAAATGATGTATTTTATGCATTAATTGTAGGTGCAGAAACTTATGAATTGAATATTTTTAATAAATGGGGCGAGTTGTTGTTTGTTTCTAAAGATCAGGAAATTGGATGGGATGGTTATTACAAAGGTGAACTTTGCAAGCAGGATACCTATGTATGGAAAGTGAAAGCGACTTTTGCAGATGGAGAAACAGTTGTCAAAACTGGAGATTTGCTATTATTGAGGTAACTATGGAAAAACGATTACTACTTTTAATGGTATTGATTGGTTGGAATCTAATTTCGATTGGACAAACTGATGGA
The DNA here is from genome assembly GCF_009909615.1 of Acidiluteibacter ferrifornacis. Taxonomy (GTDB): domain Bacteria; phylum Bacteroidota; class Bacteroidia; order Flavobacteriales_E; family Vicingaceae; genus Acidiluteibacter; species Acidiluteibacter ferrifornacis. The sequence goes on from NZ_WWNE01000012.1 coordinate 204,580, forward strand.
TATAGTAAAAAGGATAAAATTGCCTACGAAGAGGCTGATTCCTATATCGCTTATGGGGATTATAAAACTGCTGCAGAACTGTTTGAGGAATTGTATAAAAAGGATCAAGCCAACCCTTGGATCAATTATAAATTAGGTCTCTCTTTTTATGAACTTCATGACTTCGAAAAGGCTAAGCCATATTTAAAAAGGTCAATAAATACGGTGGAATCAGCAAAATACTATCTAGCACATATTTTACATTATCAATCCTATATTGATGAGGCGGAATTAATGTTGAAGAGTATTCAATCATCTGAAATTGATCAAAAGGAAATTCAACGGATTTTAGATCAGATCGAATTTGCAAGAATTCAATTTAAAAACCCACAAGAGGTAACAATTAAAAATGTAGGAGAGCAAATTAATAGTGAGTATCCTGATTATGTGCCATTAATTACCGCCAATGAGGAATATCTTTATTTCACAAGCAGACGACCTAATGAAGAGCACCAGTTAAAAGACGTAACAGGCCAGTATTATGAGGAGGTATATATGAGTTTGTCAATTGACGAACAATGGACAAAAGCGGCACCTATAAAAGGAAACATCAATACAGAGAAGCACGATGCTTGTGTGGGATTAAGTCCTGATGGTAATCGGATGTTTTTGTTTAAAACCAATACCAACTTAATAGGTGGCGATTTATATGAAAGCCAACAGATTAATGGTTTTTGGAGCACTCCCTTGAAAATGAGTGATAAAATAAATGGAGAATTCAGCATTGAGCCCAGTGCAAGTATTAGTATAGATGACCGAACCTTTTATTTTTCTAGCAATAGGGAAGGAGGTTATGGAGGTTTTGATTTGTATCGAGTGGTCAAGTTGCCTAATGGCGAATGGAGTGAAGCAATGAATCTAGGGGATAAAATTAACACGCCATTTGATGACGATGCTCCCTTCATTCATCCTGACGGAAAAACACTTTACTTTAGTTCAAAAGGTCATCAGTCCATGGGAGGGTATGACATCTTTAAGTCTAAATTAACTTCAGATAATCAATGGGGGGCAGTGGAGAATTTAGGATTCCCCATTAATACGACTACTGATGATATCTATTTCGTTATTGGGGCAAATGAGCACCATGGGTATTATTCATCTGCGAAAACGGGAGGTTTCGGTGGGCAAGATATCTATAGAATTAACTACCTTGAAAAATCATTGAGACAATCAGTTGTTAAAGCTCAAATTCCAACATTAATCGGTAATAAAGATGGGGCATCTGTTACTATTTATGATTTGAGTACGAATGAAATAGTTGGAGCATATACTCCACGAACAAGAGATGGACGGTTCATTTTTATTGTGGACCCCAATGTGGAATATGAAATTGTAATCGAAGCCATGGGTTATGAGGAATTGATAAAAAAAGTGTCCTTTTCGATTGATGAATTATTGAATCGACCAACCATTGAATTTCAACTTATGAAAAACTAATTGGGTATGAAAAGACTACTACTTTACATATTTTTTATATTCATAGCAGTCTTTGCTAATGCTCAAGATATGCAGTTTTCGCAGTTTTATGCATCTCCTTTGTATGTCAATCCTGCCTTTACTGGTACTACTGTAGAACACCGATTGGCAGCAAATTATCGATTGCAATGGCCATCTATTCCTGGTGGATTTAAAGCTTATCACTTTTCTTACGACTATAATGCAGCAGATATAAATTCTGGTTTTGGATTTATTGCTAATAGAGAAGAATCCGGATCTTTCGGGTTAACAACTAATTTAATTGCATTGAGCTATTCCTATCGTTTTGAGATAAAACGCGAATTGTTTGTAATGGGAGGAGTAAAGTTTGGATATGCTTTTAGAAGTATAGATTATTCTAAACTGGTATTCAATGATCAATTGGAAAATGGATCTCCAGTGACAAGAGATAATGATGCCTTTGCGGATCAAAATAATAATTACCCCGATATCTCAGCAGGGGTACTGTTGTATTCTCCACAGTATTGGTTGGGAATGTCTTATAACCACTTAAATGAACCTAACCAGACTTTATTGTCAGGAAATGATAACATTAGTGAACTACCAAGAAAGTTTTCTTTGCATGGAGGATATGTGTTTGCGATTAAAGATAAGATTGTGAATAGAGCAACTGCTCAAAATGTTACTGTTGCATTTCAATACAAATCTCAGGGAAAATTTGATCAGGTAGATTTGGGTTTTTATTATAATAATAGTCCGCTCGTTTTTGGATTATGGTATAGGGGATTACCAATAATTAAACACTACGAACCAACATATGCCAACAATGATGCTGTTATTGCCCTAGTGGGATACAGTATTCCTGATTATAATATTAGTATTGGCTACAGTTACGATATCACCATCTCTCGATTAATATCTAATACAGCGGGCTCACATGAAATTTCTGTTGTATATGAAGTAGCGAGTAGAAGAAAAAAACGTAGAAATAGAAAGTTTATCGTTCCTTGCGCAAAGTTTTAATGTTTTCCTTTCAAACCTACTTTTGAAGAGGAGTTCTACGTATACACAATTTACTTTTGAAACTATTTTATAATTGTCTAAAGATATTTTTTAGGTGCTAAAAGTAACTAGATAATGTGTTAGAAAGAATGCTAATCTATGGAAGGAAAATTTTACACATTAAGAACGATGATTTATTGAAATGGAAGTTGACGAAGATCTACATTGCCACCAGTTAAAATTAAAGCAAGCTTTTTTCCTTTAAAGAAAGCTTTATTAGCCAATACAACTGCTAGTGGTACCGCGCTAGAAGGTTCGATGACAATTTTTAATCTTTCATAAGTTATTTTCATAGCACTAATTATTTGTTCATCAGTTACGGTAAAAATCTTAGATACATTATCCATGATAATAGGAAAATTTATCAAACCAACTGAGGTTAATAAGCCATCAGCAATTGTATTAGGGTTTGTTTGAAGTAGATGTTTACCACTTTTCCAAGATTGAAATGCATCATCTGCTCCTGTGGGCTCACACCCTATAATTTTAGTAGTTGATGAATAAACCAAAGTGCTTAAAATACTTCCCGCCATTAATCCCCCGCCACCAATAGGAGCTAAAAGGTAATCGATGTTTGTTTCCGCTTCATATATTTCTTTTACACAAGTAGCTTGTCCATAAATAACTTCCCAATTGTCGTAAGGATGCACAAAAGCAAAGCCAAACTCACTAATAATTTTCTCTACACCATCTTCTCGTGCTTGCAAGGTAGGTTCGCATAGCTCTATTTCAGCGCCGTATCCTTTTACTGCTGCTATTTTCACATTTGGAGCATTGCTAGGCATCACAATTTTAGCCTGAAAACCCGCTTTTTGAGCAGCCAATGCCACGGCCTGCGCATGGTTTCCACTAGAGTGGGTCGTAATTCCTTTGATTGATAAATTACCTTTCAGTTGAAGAATTGCATTGGCAGCTCCTCGCATCTTAAATGCGCCTATCTTTTGAAAATTCTCACACTTAAAAAGTAATGTAGCGCCAGCAAGTTGATTGATACTTTCTGAACTAAATAAGGGTGTTTGATGAATAAAAGGTTTTATCCTTTTGTGAGCAGACTCAATCGCTGTTTGGTGTGTAGTAGACATGTGTTGGTTGTTGCGTAAAATAAAAATCTAAAAATAAGTTATTTGTGATACAAATTTACATTGACATTGGTTTCTCAAATTAAATAACTCATTGGAGCAAACCATACCATTTTAGGTTCTTTTTTTGTGTAGAGAAGAATTTATTATAAGGACTATCTTAATTATGACTGCCAATTCTAGCTTATCAATATATGCTGAATGGTTATTTCAATAGCTAATTAATTTTTATTGCCCCTTAAATTAAATAATCGTTAGTAAATATGATGATATCTGCTGAAGAGTGAGTTCATTTTTTCAAATAATAGTATGTAATTCACGACGAATCGATTCGGCAACAAACAGAAGTAATGCATTTGGAAGAGTAGGGTCTAATTTACTTTTGTAGATCAGGTTAATTATTTTGATACATTTTAACGTGTTTAGTTTAATAGTCCTTTGATTCCAGTTACTGTAGAAGTTCATTATCTTTAGAGAATAAACAACTAACGTCTTATGACCCTTTTAATCTTTTTCTTTTTATTAAGCATTGGTATCTCGTTTTTATGTAGCATATTAGAAGCTGTATTATTGAGTATTACCCCTTCATTTATTCGAAAACAAGAGCATAGTAACCCAATTCTTTTCGAAGATCTTAATAAATTTAAGGAAGATATAGATCGCCCATTGTCTGCAATTTTAACACTGAACACGATTGCACATACTGTTGGAGCAATTGGAGTTGGGGCTCAAGCTAGTCAAGTATTTGGAGAAACAGTAATTGACTTATATCTATTCTCGATTTCTGCAGAAACCATAATTGCTGCATTGATGACTTTGGGTATTTTGATTTTAAGTGAGATCATACCAAAAACCATTGGAGCAAATAACTGGCAAAAATTGGCTTCCTTTTCGATAAGTACATTAAAAGTTATGATTACCATATTGACCCCTTTAGTTTGGATAAGTCAAAAAATCACGAGGAAGTTAAAAAACGAAAAAAACAAGAGTGTACTGAGTCGATCTGATTTGGCAGCAATGGCAAGAGCAGTGTCGAAAGATGGAGATATTAATCACTCTGAGAGCTCACTAATTCGAAATGTTTTGAACCTTCCAAATAAAAGCATAGAAGACATTATGACACCTAGAACTGTGATGTTTTCTGCTCTTGCATCAAATACAATTGAAGAAGTGTTTCAATCAGAACGATTTAAGCAATTTTCAAGAATTCCGATTTTTGACGATGAGAAAGAAAGAATTATTGGTATTGTTCTTAAAAATGATTTATTGAATGAGATCATTGAAGGAAACCGAGATAAAAAGGTAAGCGAACTGAAACGTGAAGTTAAGTCGATCAATGAAAATGAATTACTAGGGGAGTTTTTTAAAGATGTTCAAAAAAATAAGGAGCATATTTTTATTGTTCAAGATCAATACGGTAGTGTAACGGGTATTGTCACCTTAGAAGATGTATTGGAAACAATTTTGGGATATGAAATATTGGATGAGACGGATCAGGTTGCTGACCTTCAAACATTGATAAAGAAGAATGAATCGAAAAAGTAAATTCTATAACGAGGTTAAAGCACTAAAATTATAGAGCATAAAAAAGCGAAGTGAATATCACTTCGCTTTTTTATACTATTGAGTATCTTTCTTTTTCTTACAGCAATTGTCCAATTTTTCATAACCATCAGCACTTGCTTGCAGATCATTTGCTTTATATCCTGCTTCTGAAATTGCTTTTTCAATTTCTGCAATGGTTACTTGTTCTGTGTTGTATTTTACGATGATAGAATTGGTCTCACTATCAATATTAACCGATTTAATTCCTTTGTTAGACTTAATTTTGTTGTAGATGTTTCCACCACATGAACCACATTTGTCACAGTGGTCACAGAAGATTTCTGTTTTAATGGTTGCGGTTTCAATCTTGTCTTTTGACTGACTTTGAGCTGTATTTATCGCAAACATAAAAGTTAGCATGATTAATATTCTTTTCATAATTTTTGATTTTTTATGGATAAACACAAATATCAATGTTTTAATTCAAATGATACACCGTTTTAATAGGAATAGTAGCTAAAAATATATAAAAAGCTTACTCCTTAATTAATCGCTTGGTCACAACTCCTCTATTAGTGGTGATCTCAATTAGGTACAATCCCGATTGAAAATTTGAAATTTCAATATTCGGAGAATTTTGAGATTCCAATTGCATCTTTCCATCGATGGTGTATATTCTTACTAGTTGGATTTTTTCTGTTGACTTGATAGTTATAATATCCTTTACCGGGTTAGGGTACAATTGGATGGAGTTTTCTAAAGCTGATTTTTCTTCTAATCCGACAGTGAAAGTGAAAGGTGTGCCCCAAGTTTGATTGCCTTTTTTGAAGTAAGTATGTGTAGTAACTTCAGTTTCAGGGAGACCACCCCATGAGTCACTTTTATATTTATCAAATGGAAACCCAATAGGCCTCAATGTTTCTAAAGCATGCTCATATTTGGTGAAATAAATTCGGGCTATATCTTTTTGGTTTTGAGTGGGATGAATTAGAAACATAGTTTTGTATTCTATTATACTTGAGAATTTAAAATTTTCAGTATGAAATAGAATACTTGCGTTGCCCCATAAGTTATTAATTTCTGAATCGTTTACAATCATTGATTTTTTATTGTGTGAAATTTCTGAGATATCAAAAACATTAAACATGGTGTCTTTTCGTCGAGTATTGTTGTAATGATTGAACCAACTATCTTCTATAGTAATAGTCCTGATTAATCCAATAGTTGTATCGCTTATTATCTTTGCGATATGGTCTGTATTTTCTCTTGGCCAAAAATCACGGTCATAATTATAGTGATATTCATCTCCTACAGTTAAAACATTATAATCATTGTTAGTGTATGCATTGTTGGATAAGTAATATCGTTTAAAGGAAACATTAAGAATTCTATCTAGGTCTGAGAAGTCTATAGTTTTTACTAAACCATGATTTTTTGAAATAAGTAGTTTAAAATTTTGAAGCTTATGATTTGGCAAAACTATATTAGAATCGTTTAGTACCGTTAAGTAAATTTGAGCTAAGGAGTCCATGCCAAATTGACCGACTGAATCGAAATAAATTGAATCTACTGTAGCATTTATAATACTTGAAATTGATTTGCCTAAGGTCCAAGTTTGATTTCGTTTATATTGATGAGGAAAAGTTAATCTATATCCATTACTATCAATGGTTTTAAAAATGGAAGAATCAGACGAAATAATAGCTGTATCCCCCAATATCCTACCTTTTATTTTTAAACCATTTTGGTAGTACCAGTGCCACCATGGACCGGCAGCAATTAATGGATAACCTTTCTCGAAAATAATTACTGTTTCATTACCTTGGCTAGTAACACTTTTAACACTTACAGATTGTATTGCATAAGATAAAATTAATGGTGCATTTAATGGTCCTGCACTTCGAACAGAAATACTATCATCCTTAAACTGCACCAATGTATCACTGGCTTTAAATGGAGCCCAGTCTTGTGCGGATAAGATGGAAGTAAATAATAAGGTTGCAATTAGTAAAATTCTTTTCATAGGTCTATTGATTTGGTAGCTAGAGACCTAAGTTAACCATAAAACAAACGTATTTTTTAAAGAAGAGAGTTATTTTAAGAAATTTAGTCTAAAAATTAAATTTTACTACTAAAATTATATATTCGCTAATCTTTTGATTGACCAAAATCTGCGTTAAATTTCCAAACCAAAGCGACTGCTCTAAAAATCATCCACACCAAAAAGGCAATCCAGATTCCAAAAATGCCCCAATCGAAATATTGAGAGATGTATAGCGTAGGAACAAATCCCACGAAAGTGGAAACCAACAAGACGTTACGTAAATACTTCATTTTACCCAATCCTTTAAAAATTCCGTCGTAAATAAAAGCCACACCATTTATAGGTAAACTGATTAACACAATAAAAAAGAATTGATTGAATAACTCCAATACATCTGGTTCTTTACTGAAAATGGTACCAAAACTACTGTAGAATATCATACCGACTATCAAAAGTAAACAAGCCATCATTAAGCCATAATTGACACAGCGTTTGGCTAAAATACGCAGCGAAAATATATCGTTTGCTCCATAAAGTTTACCGCCCAAAATATTTCCTGCAGAGGCGTAGCCATCTAAAAAGAAAGCGGAGAACAACCAAATGTTGATAGCGATGGTATGCGCAGCGATCACCACTTTCCCCAAATCTGTAGCTACTCGCACAGCTAATATGAACGCTATGTTCAAAGCCAATGTCCGAACAAATAAATTCAAGCTCATTACCACTAAGTTTTTAATTTCAGGGTGAATGGGAAATGACAATTGAAGAGAAATGGAAGTTTTTTGTCGCAATAAAATATACGCTAATATGGCCATTAGAAATTGAGCGATTAGACTGGCCCAGGCCGCTCCTTCGATGTGCATCGGATCAATGTATCCTTCCCAACCATACACGAGTAGAAAATCCATTCCAATATTGGTAAAAGCGCCTACTAATGCAATCACCATAGGCCAAGTGGTATTTTGAAGCCCTCTAAAAATTCCAAAAATGGCGAAAGTGAACAAAGTCAATGGAAATCCCCAAACCCTTATTTTGTAGTACTGTATGCAATAATCCAAAACTTGTCCTTCAGCATTGAGTAATTGAAAAATGGGCTTAATAAAAATAGAGGTAGAGGCAAGTACAATAATTGATAAAACGAGATTGAAGAATATTGCTTGGGCAGGAAGAGATTTTATATCCAACAACTTGTCTGCTCCTAGGTGCTGAGAAATCAATGCAGAAATAGCACTTCTAGTTTGTCCTAAAATCCATATTAGCATAGATAAAAAGGCACCTACTATACCTACAGCAGCTAATGCCTCTGTAGCATTAGTCTCTAAATTACCCACAACTGCTGCATCAGTAGAAGAAAGCAGAGGTTCAGCTATGCTAGCTAGTAGTGCAGGAACCGCAATTTTATTGATGTTTTTAAATGTGATTTCGGGTCGAATCATAATGCAAAGAAAGTAGTTTCTGTTTGGTTTATAGCAAAAAAAAGGGCCTTCCTTTCGGAAGACCCCCAAACCTAAAACTAACCAACTACAGTTGTGGCAATAAAACCTGATTAACGGCATGAACAACTCCGTTCGTAGCTTGTACATCAGTTATTATAATATTTACATTTCCTTGACTAGACTCCTCTGTTTGAAGTTGAGCACCGTTGGTTAAATCAACAGTCAGGTCTGAACCTCCTAAAGTACCAATGGTTTGACCTTGGCTTAATTGACTAGCTTGTACATTCGCGCCGGAGACCACATGATACTCTAATACCGCTTGTAAAGTAGCTTCAGGAATATCATTTAACGTATTCCATTTACTATTTGAGTTTAATAATGTGGTAAATGCTTCATTAGTAGGAGCAAATATGGTAAATGGACCGTTTCCAGATAAAGTTGTTGTATAAGTGAAATTATATGCGGTTAATGCTGCCACTAAGCTTGAGAATCGATCGTCTGCTAAGGCAATATCAACAACATTTGGAGGCAACAATACACGGTCTATAATGTGAATTACACCATTAGAAGCCATTATATCGGCTTGCATAACTTTAGAACTATTATTAATTGTGACACCATTACTTGTTTCCACAAATAAAGACGTATTAACTCCATTTGGACCTGATGTGTTGATAGTTGTTGCATACATATCGTCTGATAAATCAGTTGATTTAACTGTACTACCTAATACATGATATGTCAAAACGCTAGTCAAAGTGGCTTTGTCAATATCGGAAATTTGGTTCCAATCGTTATTAGTTGCTAAAAGATTTCTAAAAGCCTCATTGGTTGGTGCAAAAACTGTAAAAGTTCCACTAGCTTGGAAAGTAGAAACTAAATCTGCGGCAGATAATGCCACTACTAAACTATCAGTACGACTGTCTGATGAGGCAATTTCAGCGATGTTTTGAACTGTAGGTGTAGGAGTAGGTGTTAGCACATTATCATCGTCGTCATCACAGGCAATTAAAGAGGTGCTCAAGATTAATGCGGCCATAACCGCCTTGTTTAAATTTTTCATAGTTAATGTTTTTATGTGTTTGTTTCAGTCTAAACACCCTTAGATTATTTTTGTTTATTAAAATTTGCTAATTATTAAACAAAATGCAGATACAACTTGAAATTTATTCTTGAAATATTTGCTGTGGTAATTGTAAATAGTGGGATAGAAGATAAAAATGTGTATTATTGATAAAGAATATATATTATGAAAACAAAAGAAGAAATTGTAAAAAACTGGTTGCCCAGATACACCGGTACCCCGATAGAAAGTTTTGGTGAATACATTTTGTTAACCAACTTTGGCAACTATGTGAACATGTTTGCAGAGGAATTTAATGTTGCGGTAATTGGGAAGGATAAGCCGATGCAAACTGCTACCGCCAATAATATTACGATCATAAATTTTGGAATGGGTAGTCCTATGGCGGCTACCGTAATGGATTTATTGTCCGCTATCATGCCAAAGGCTGTTTTGTTTCTGGGCAAATGTGGTGGTTTGAAGAAGAAAACTCAAATAGGAGATATGATACTTCCGATTGCAGCAATAAGAGGAGAGGGGACAAGTGACGATTATATGCCACCTGAAGTACCTGCGTTGCCATCGTTTCGTTTACAACGTTCGGTTTCATCAATGATAAAAAAGCATCAATTGGACTATTGGACAGGTACGGTTTATACTACTAATCGTCGGGTATGGGAACATGATGAAGATTTTAAAAATTACCTTAGAGAAATACGCGCAATGGGCATAGACATGGAAACTGCCACCATTTTTACTGTAGCTTTCGTAAATGAGATACCTCATGGTGCATTGCTGTTGGTTTCTGACAATCCTATGATTGCAGAAGGAGTAAAAACCTCAGAAAGTGATCAAAAAGTAACATCTAATTTTGTTAATGCGCATTTACAAATAGGTATTGATGCATTAATCGAATTAAGAGATTCAGGTGAGTCGGTTAAGCATTTAAGATTTGTCTAATTGCCAAACAACTTGTTAAAGAAGGTTTTTCTTTTTTTTCTTTTCTCTGAACGTTCTAATCTTTCATCCAAGGTTTCTTCTTTATCTCCAAAAATGTCCAAGAATTCCTCAAATTGAGAATCTTCTTTGAAGTCGTCACAATCAAAAAGAGATAATTGGTCTTCTGTGATTTCTGGAAAGGATTTTGAAACCATTTTTTTAGTGGTGGATTCTTTTTGGAGCTTATTATAACTTAAGCCTACCAAAGGTAGAGCTAAGCGACTTGCAGAACCATTTGCTCCACTGGAAAAATGAATTTTCGGTAAAGTTGCTCCAACTCTGGCAACTGTAATGGCTTTTGGATTGTATGCTGTAAACCATGCATCTGCAAAGTCTTGTGAGGTTCCAGTTTTTCCTGCTAAAGGTATACGAACACCATAAGTGCCTGCCAAAGCTGCGCCTGTTCCTTCTTTAACAGCTTTTTGTAAAATGATATTTAAAAGTTTCACCGCTTCAACATTCAACAGCTTTCTTGCTTTTACTTTTTGATGTGCATAGATTAACTGTCCATTAGTGGAAATAATAGAGTCAATAAAATATGGCTGCACAGAATATCCTCCATTTCCAAAAGTGGCGTATGCTCTAGCCAGTTCGTAAACACTAGCTGATGCGGCTCCTAAAGCAGTGGATGGCTCGTCAGGTAGTTCGGATTGGAACCCTAATTTCTGCCAAATGGATTTTAGTTGGGGGTAACCTACTTCAAAGAATAAATTCACAGTCGGGATGTTCTTAGAAAAAGCCAAAGCCGCTGCTAAGCTGTATTTTCCACCTGTTTGTAAATCGTAGTTTTGAGGGTTCCATTCTTCAAAGTCTGCTAATTGAATAGAATCATTGTCTAAATAATCGCAAGGTGAATAGCCTTCTTCTAATGCCGCTAAATAGACCATAGGTTTAAAGCTTGAAGCTAATTGACGCTTAGCCATTACTTGATCATATGGATGGATTTGCTGGTTAATTCCACCTTGGTATGCAAGGATAGCCCCTGTGGTCACATCCATGGTCATCATGGCAGCATGCAGTTGAGTTAGCTCGTATTTGATGCTGTCAAGAATAGAAGCATCCATCACTTTTGGCCCTTCCCAGGTCTGAAATTCAGTTCTTTTTATTGTATCCTTACTGTGGGAAATAGACTGTTGATGGGCAAAATTTTTCGCTAACTTATCCAATTCTTTAGCGTAGTATCCTTTAGCATATTGCTTTTGAAGTAAAGCATGCATTTTGGATAAGTGTTCTTTCATCGCATCATACTGACTTTTCTGTACTTCATATTGAAGGGTAGTATAAATCTTTAAACCATCCTTCTGGAGAGATATTTCAGTTTGATGAATTCCATTATACTCTGCTATTTTCTCTTCAGCGAGCTTCCTGACCACCTCTGCGTAATAATTGGCTATCCCTCTAGATTTAATATCATAGTAATCTAATTCTATGGGTAATGCTTGATTATCTGTTTTTTCCTCCTGACTGATGTAATCATATTTAGCCATTTGAGCTAAAACTACATTTCGTCTTGTTTTTGAACGATCGGGATGTAATCTTGGGTTGTAGTAAGAGTTTGCCTTAAGCAGACCTATTAATGTGGCTGATTGAACTATTGTTAAATCCTTTGTGGTTGTATTAAAGAATCGCTGTGCAGCGGATTCTATGCCGTAAAGGTTCTCGCCAAAAGGAACAGTATTGAGATAAAGTGCTAAAATTTCGTCTTTAGAATAAATTTCTTCAATTCGTTTGGCAAGTATGATTTCCTTTACTTTATTAAAAGCGATGCTTCCAAATTGAAACTGTTCTCTTCCAAACATATTTTTAGCCAATTGTTGGCTTATAGTGCTACCTCCACCAGAGCTTTGATCACCAAGGAAAATGCTTTTGACAATTACTCGAGCAACACTTCTATAGTCAAATCCTTCATGATCATAAAACCGAACATCTTCTGTAGCAATTAAAGCGTTTTTGAGGTGCTCAGGCATTTCTTCAAATGCGATGTCTGTTCTGTTGAGCGCATAAATTTTAGATAGTTGTTTGCCGTCTGCGGAATAGATAATGGAAGCATTTTCCAATTGAAATGCTTTTAAATCATCTTTGGTTGGAATTTTACCGAAAAGACCTGCGTAGATGCTCATCACAAATACGACAAAGAGTAGAGCAGGGGTACCAATAAGAACTAAAAATATTTTTATAAGTTTTTTCTTCATTTTCATACAATGGGAAATAAAAAAAGGGAATTGTAAACAAGTCCCTTTTGTGATTTATGCTATAAAGCGATTATTCATCATCACTTTCATCTTCGTCATCGTCATCACTTTTAAATGATTTATAGATAATTTCAGATTCTTTCTTTCGAGATTCAGGATCAACTTTTTCACCGATTAAATATTTCTCCATGTCTTTACTCATGGCTAAGATTTCAGGTGCTTGGCTTTCTTTTACTTCAAATTTGTAGGCGGCAAAATATTTATTGTATTCTCCATTTTTCACCAAAGTAGCCCATTCTTCTAGTCCATTTACTAAAGTTTGTGCAGATACTTCATCAGGTACGTATTCATCGTTGATATTTTCCATAGCGAGTTTGATACTTTTAACACCTTCACCAACATTTCTGGCTTTCATTTCGTAGACTCCTTTCATCAACCAAACTGAGTAGTCATCCGGATCAAATTTTACAATTTTCCCCATGTAATATGCCGCTTTTCTTGGATTGTTATTGTCATAATAGATTTCAGAAATCTTTATCACTGTATCTTTTAATAACGTTAGAAAGTCATCATTTACTTTTAATATTTTTTCGTTTTCTTCTTTAGTGGCATATTTCACCATTTTGTATGCAGCCTTCAACGACTCTTTAATCGCATTAGGATAATCTTCTTGTAATTCTGGTTTTTTAGCAATTTCGTAGTAAGCTTGAGCGATGTAAAGGTAGGTCGTAGGATTTCGTCTATACTCAGGGTCCTCTGCTAATTTTTCAGCTTTAGCAGCCACATCTTCAATTTTTCCATCCACCATGAGAAAGGCGATTTTACTCAATTTTTTATCCTCTTCTTGAGCGTTAATTGTGCTTCCTAAAGCAATAAATAGAAACAGTGTAAATAGACTTTTTTTCATAACTAAGTTTTATTTGGATTCGTGAAATTACAAATCTTGTACCAAGTATCAACGAAGATAAGATATTTACATTCGATTGCCTGAAATTAATATTAATTTTGATCAAATTTTTAGAGCATAATGAAGAATCATTCCAGTCGCATCAACAGTAATCAAGAAAATGGAAAATTTGTACTGACTATTAATGCCTACTATGAAGAAGATAAGCAGAAGTTTTTTTCGGTATGGTTAGGTGCATTCACTTTGTGTGGATTGGCAATTCTATCTCAGTTGTTTACCTCCGAGAATAGCGAAATGAAATTAATGATTTTTGTTTTCGGAATGTTTTGGGCTTATTTTGAATATAAAATGGTTAGAACATGGAGGTGGAGAAGAAGCGGAAAAGAAGTCATTGAAATGGATGATCAGTATATCTATGTCGGGAGAATTTATGGTAAAAGAGGAATTCCTAAAGCCTATCCATTAAAGGATGTTCAGTTGCCGCGTAAGTTTGTGAATGAAAGTAATGATTTTGTAAAAAGTATGAATGACTCATATTGGATGATTTCCAATGAGCAACTGTGCATGACTTACAAAGGAAAATTAATCATGTTCGGTCTGCGTCTATCAGAAAAAGAAATGAATAAAGTATTAAAATTAGTTCAACAAGAAATTGGAAAACGATTAAAAAGTTAACTATTCGCTAATTTTAAAGACCGCTGTTGCAACTCGTTTCGTAGACATGCCCTCAATTTCCTCTTCCAAAATTAGCCGTTGAGCTTGTTCATCTTCAAAAACATCTTTTAAGTTTTTTAACTCACCGATCGGCACTTTGGCTTCTATTAAACGCTTGTAAATGTCTGCTCCATTGAGTAAATGAAAAGTTTCACTTAAGGCCATATGCAATTCAATACGATGGTTTACTCGTAATTGGTTGGTTCTATATTTAGGCGACTCTAGAAGGTCTGAGCGTTTAATTTCTTTACATAAATTTTGAAACTGCTGATTATTTCCTATGGCCAAAACATACTTAATCCCATCATTTGAAGTTACAATTTCACCATACGGTGCAATGTTTGGGTGCAAACTTCCAATTGGTTTTGGAATGTGGTTATTCATTAAATAATTGGTCGCCTGATTCGCCAAGGAGGCCAATGCGGCATCATATAGTGAAACAGAAATTTGAGCACCTTTTCCAGATATTCCGCGTTGTATCAAGGCGATTAGTATTCCTTCTTTAAGTTGATGCGCTGCAAATAAATCAATAAAAGCGATGGGTAGTTTTACGGGTGTTTCAACATTTTCACCATTCATTGACATTAAACCAGATTCTGCTTGTAAAACCACATCGAAGGCCACTTTGTCGCTATCGGTTCCAAATCCATTAATGCTTGCATAAATCAATTTAGGATTCAACTGTTGAAGTGTTTTATAATCTAATCCATATTTCAGATCATCCCCTTTTTTGAAATTAGAAATAAGGATGTCAGCAGTGCTTATTTCATTTAAAACTAGCTGAATATCCTTGCTATCTTTAAGGTCGAGTTGAAGGGCTTTTTTGCCGTAGTTCACTGCTGAATAATAGGCTGAAACAGGATTGTGAATGGATTCATCAGTTAATCTCCAGCTTCTAGTAACATCACCATACGTCGACTTATTTTCTATTTTTAAAACAGAAGCTCCTAATTCTGCGAAAAAAGTTCCTACTGCGGGTCCAGCAAGAACAGAAGCCAATTCTACGACCTTTAACTCTTTAAATGGTTGGTTCATTTATCAATATTTTTGTAGCGTAAACGGATGGAATTTCCAATCACAATCACATCAGAGAAAGCCATAGATAGGGCTGCTACCATTGGATTTAAAAATCCCATAGCTGCAATTGGAATGGCAACCACATTATAGGCAAAAGCCCAAAATAAATTCTGCTTAATAGTTAAATAGGTGTGTTGACTTATATTGTAGGCATCCCAAGCCGATTTTAGAGAAGACTTATTCAGCAATACGATCTCCGCAGAGTTAATGGCTACCTGAGTAGCAGAACTTAAACTCACACCAATACTGGCTTTGGCTAGGGCAGGAGCATCATTGATTCCATCACCTACCATAACCGTAAATCCATCTTGATTTAATGCATCTATCTTAGCTAGTTTTTGTTCGGGTAGTTGCTCGCTTTCGTAGTTTTCTATGCCGCACTTTTCAGCCATCGCCCTTACTTTTTCTTCTTTGTCTCCACTTAAAATGTAAGTTGAGATCTTTGCTTCTTCAAAGTTTGCGATTGTTTCTACGGTATGTTCTCTGATTTCGTCCTCTAAATCAATTCCGGCAACTATTATTTCATTTTCGATTAGATACAATGAATGAGAATTGACAGTTTCTTCTTTTAGCAGTTTATATGAACCTAAGGCAATTTGATTACCTTCTGAATCTTGTCCAAACATTCCCAATGCTTTTTCTTCTCTAATTCCCATTAATGGAGTCATTTTAACTTTGCCTTTCAGCTGTTTCAAAATGGATTTGGCTATAGGATGGGCAGAATACATTTCTAAACTCAGTATGATGGATTGAACCTTCTCTTCTGAATAACGGTCGTCATAAAGCTGTATCTTATTGATGCTAAAATCTCCAGTAGTGATTGTTCCTGTTTTATCAAAAACTATGTGTTTTGCTTTGGCAAAGATTTCCAGACTCTGTCCACCTTTTATCAGGATTCCATTTCGTGCAGCTCGGCTGATTCCTACCATTACGGCTGTTGGAGTGGCCAATCCCATCGCACAAGGGCAAGAAATTACCAATACCGCAATAGCATTCAAAATGGCAATTCTAAAATCTACACCGATGACGAAATACCACACAACAAAGGTTAAAACTGAAATGCCAACAACAATTGGAACAAATATACCAGCTACTTTATCTCCTAATTTTTGAATGGAAGGTTTCTGACTTTGGGCAGTTTTTACCAATTCTATAATTTGTGACAATACTGTTTGATGACCTACTTTTAAAGCTTGCATTTTAATGCTGCCGTCTAAAACTATTGTTCCTCCAATTACTTCATCGCCTGGATTCTTTTTAACAGATTCTGCTTCACCACTTATCATGGCTTCATCAATTTTAGCAGAGCCCTCTTTTATCTTTCCATCGGTTGGAATTTTATCTCCGTTTCTGACCAATAAGGTATCACCAACTTTTATATCCTTAGCTTCTATTTCTTCGATAGTTTCTTCTCCATTCTTCAGGCATACTTTATTGGCTTTTTCCACTTGAAGTGCGGTCAATTCTTGAATGGAAGAGGTGGTTTGCTTTACAGATCGGTGTTCTATTAAATTGCCTAAGAAAACTAAAGTAATAATGGTTGATGCCGTCTCAAAAAATAGAAAATTTGCTACTTCAGGTTCTCCCCAATGTAAGATCATTCCAGATAAAGAATACCCAAATGCTGCGGTAGCACCAATAAAAATAAGCACATCCATATTGGGTACTCCTGATTTTAGTGAGCCCCATCCACTTTTGCCAAAGTGATAAAAACCCAATGCAAAAACTGGCAGACAGAGCAGCAATTGGACCATGGGGTTGTGAAGTGGTGCCCAACTAACGAACATATGAAGAAATAAAGGAATAGAGAAAAGCAAACTGATGTAAAACTTTTGTTCAATGGATAATTGTCGGCTGTGGCTAGAGGTTTGTCCATCCGACTTTATACCATATCCCAACGACTTTATGTCTGATTCAATAACATCTATGGTTATGTCAGGTGAATTGGAAAAACGAACCTCTCCAGTAGCGAAATTGACATCCACATCTTTCAATCCTCTTTTTTCTAATCTTTTAGTTACGCCTAGTGCACAATTGGAACAGGTCATTCCTTCGACTAGAAGTAGATTTTTTTCGGATTTTTCCATAAATCAAAATTACTTAATCATTCGTTAGACTTGCTGAAAGAGGGGTGTTAAACTTAAAGCGGTAGTACTTTCTTTTTAGGCTAAAAAAAATGATGTTTTTTTTTAATAAAAGTGAGTAGTAAAATAAAAAGTTTTATATTTGCCACCCGTTAGGAAAAATGAAAATATTTATTTGACTAACGAAAGAAATACGGTGGTTGTAGCTCAGCTGGTTAGAGCATCGGTTTGTGGTGCCGAGGGTCGTGGGTTCGAATCCCATCTTCCACCCACTAATTTAAAGGTTAGGTTTTTACCTAACCTTTTTTCGTTGTTCTAATTTTTTGATACAGTTTAAGATATTAAATGTTTTTAGCTTAACTCTAATAGTTTTCTCCTCAAGATAAGTCGTATTAATAAAAACATCTTTGGCAGTGTTTTATACGAATTTACTCATTAAATACTCCTGAAGATATATTTTTAAATCTTATCAAAAATTTAGATACAATTGATGATTTGGATTGCTGTGAGTCGACGATATTTTAAAAGAATATTCTCCAATTTTTCTAAAGCCGATTTTTTTGTAAAATTCCAAGGCTTTTGAATTTTCTACCCATACATTTAGCCAAATTCCATCTTGACGACATTTCTTACATAACTCTAGGTTAAAATTAAAAAGTTGGTATCCGTAGGATAAACCATGATAGTCTTTTAGAACATATAGCCTCTCTAGTTTGGCAATATTTATGGAATCCACTGAATTGTGTGGGATATTTATGCAAATTTTTGAAAATCCAATAGCCTTGTGACCTATAAATAGTAAATAGTAGTTATTGTTCGCCTCTTCAAGTTCTTTCTCTATTTGCTCAATGGTATAGTTGTTTTTAATGTATTCAGCAATGTCCACCTTAGGTGCGCTATGCCCATGAGATTCAGTGAAGGTTATTTTTGCTAGACGCATTAATATGGAAGAATCAATGCAGGTGGCTTTTCGAATGAACAAATCAGGAACGGAATGTTGAAGTATTGCCATCTGAACTTAACCGATTAACTAATAAAGAATTATTATTCTCTTTTTTTTAGTTTAAAAGTAAACAATAATTGAAATGACATACAATTGCTTTAATTGTTAAGCTCACAATTCCCAAAGAAAGTTAAAATAGAATAACATTTTACTTTGTGATGTCCATTCTTTATTTTTTGGTTTGGGATTTGTACAAAATGAGTTGATTTAATAAACGTTCAACTGTTTAAAAGTATTGCTAATGCTTAGTCCCTCGGGCAGCATAATCTTTAATTTAGAGGTTCGTTATATTAGAATACGATCACTATAAAATCCATTTTATGCGGCTTACAATCTTGCCAATTTTCCTTTTTTCATTGTTACTGTTGAGCTCTTTTCATTTACCAACCAAGGAATCAGAAATAGCTGAACCTAAAAGGATTCCTTATTTAAAAGGGAATCATGTTTGGGCTGACTCGATACTTAATTCAATGAGTTTAGATGAGAAAATTGGTCAATTATTCAATGTAGCGGCCTACACCAATGAGAAAATGAACAAAAAGGAAGTTGAGCAGTTGATTCAACAGTATCACATTGGTGGGTTGACCTTTTTTCAGGGTTCAATTTTTAAACAAGCAGAACTTACTAATTATTATCAATCCATATCAAAGGTGCCATTAATGGTTGCAATGGATGCAGAGTGGGGAATGGCTATGCGTATTGACAGTGTGATGAAATACCCGTGGCAAATGACATTGGGAGCTATAGAAGATGAAGAGTTGATTTATAAAATGGGAAAAGACATTGCTCAACAAATGCGACGAATTGGAGTGAATGTGAGTTTTTCGCCTGTTGTAGATGTCAATAATAACCCCAATAATCCAATAATTAATGCTAGATCTTTTGGAGAGAATAAAGAAAATGTAGCTCGCAAGGGAGTAGCATATATGCAAGGTTTACAAGATGGAAAAGTATTGGCATCTGCTAAGCATTTTCCAGGTCATGGAGATACAGATGCAGATTCGCACAAATCACTGCCTTTAATTGACAAAACGGCCAAGCAATTAGATTCTTTAGAATTATATCCTTTCAAACAGCTGATAAAAAAGGGAGTAGGAAGTGTAATGATTGCTCACCTAAATATTCCTGCGTACACCAAGGAATCGGCTTTACCCTCTTCATTAACGGCATCGGTCGTGACTGATTTACTAAGAAATGAGTTAAAATTTAAAGGATTGACCTTTACTGACGGCTTAAATATGGCAGGAGCTGCTGCTAGATTATCTTCTCCACAAGTGGATGTAGAAGCGATTAAAGCAGGCAATGATATTTTGTTGCTGTCTAGAGACGTTGCTAAAGGAGTAGAAGCTATTAAACAAGCCTTGTTGGATAGTGTTTTAACGGTAGAAGCTATAGATGCTTCTGTATTGAAAATTCTTCGTGCTAAACATTGGATGGAATTGGATCAATACGCTCCATCAAACCTTAATCAATTGTATGAAGACCTAAATACGCCAAAATTTAAGGCGTTGAACCATAAACTAACGGCAGCTTCAATTACACTTTTACGCAATGAAAACATCATTCCATTGTCTACCGGTACTCAGAGAATTGCGGTTTTATCCATCGGTTCAAAAGAAGTCACCACTTTTCAGAAGAGCATTGCTAGCTATGCAGACGTTCAATTTTTCAACGCAGGAAATGATATTCCTGTTGGAGATCAGAAAGCGATGATGGATAGTTTGATGCCATATGATGTGATTATTATTGGGATGCATAGAAGTGACAAACACCCTTGGGTGAAGTACGATGTTTCAGAGGACTTAAAAGGCTTTTTAAATGTATTGCGATTAAAGAAAAAAGTGATTTTGGACGTATTTATGAATCCATATTCAATGCGCAATAGCTTAGCAACTGAATATATGGATGCATTTTTAATTTCTTATCAAAACTCAGATGCAGCCCAACAAATCTCAGCAGAAATCATATTTGGAGCTCGCTCAGCAAAAGGAAAATTGCCAGTAGGGATCTCAAAAGCTTTTCCCGAGGGTTCAGGAATGAGTAACGAAACTTCTAACATTCTTTACAGGGAAATTCCTGAAGAGTTGGGTTTGTCTACAGAGTTGTTGAATCAAATCGATATTATCGCACAAGATGGAGTAAACAAAGGAGCATATCCTGGTTGTCAGGTTTTGGTAGCGAAGGATGGAAAAATTATTTACGACAAGCAGTTTGGTCATTCAACTTATGAGTCCAATCAACCAATCCAATCAACCGACTTATATGATATTGCATCGGTAACAAAGATATCAGCGACATTGTTGGCGGTAATGGATTTAGTGTCGAAAGATCAACTGAGTTTAGACGACAACCTAGGAAAACACCTAGGAAGAATGGTAAAAAATACTGATTATGCTGATTTGAAATTAAGAGAGATTTTAGCACATCAAGCAGGATTGGCAGCATGGATACCATTTTACATAAAAACATTGAGCGGTGGAGAACCCAGGTCAGATCTTTACAGTAAGATTCAGACATCAGAGTTTTCTGTTAGAGTAGCAGATAGCCTTTATATTACGCCTACTTATGAAGATACTATCTTTTATAGAATTATTCATCGTGCAAAGGTAAACCCCAAAAAAGAATATCGATACAGCGATGTGGGATACTATTTCATGAAAGAAATTGTTGAACGAATCACCGATATGCCGATAGAAGACTATTTACAAGCTAATTTTTATGGTCCTTTGGGGATGAGTAGAACAACATTTAATCCATTGAACAAATTTAATAGAGCTGAAATTATTCCAACAGAAGATGACAGAACGTATAGAAGGCAATTGGTTTGGGGTGATGTTCATGATCCAGGAGCTGCTATGCTAGGAGGAGTGGGAGGTCATGCTGGACTATTTTCTAATGCCAATGATCTGGCGAAGTTGATGCAGCTATATTTGAATAACGGGAACTATGGCGGAAATCAATATATCGATGCATCAGTGGTCAAAGAATTTACAAAATGTCAATTCTGTAAAGACGATGCTCCGAAGAATGGAAACGAGAATAGAAGAGCTGCTGGATTTGATAAACCTGCTTTTCATGGAAATCCTGGACCAACTTGTGATTGCATTAGCTACGCAAGTTTTGGGCATTCTGGATTCACTGGCACCTACGCTTGGGCTGATCCCGATGCACAAATAGTTTACATATTTTTGTCAAATCGTGTATACCCTGATGCGAACAATAAAAAGCTTTTGCAGTTAAATATTCGAACAGATATACAAGAACGAATTTATGATGCTATTAAGGCATCTAAAATGAAAATGATCAACTAATTGATAGAAATATGAACATCGGAATAGTGCTTTACCCTACTTATGGAGGAAGCGGAGTAGTTGGAACAGAGTTAGGAAAGGCCTTGGCCGACAAAGGACATAAAATCCATTTTATCACCTATAGACAGCCAGTAAAACTAGAAGAGTTTACGGCGAATATCTCTTATCACGAAGTACGAGTTTCCGATTATCCCTTGTTTGACTATCCACCTTACGAACTGGTATTGGCCAGTAAGCTGGTGGATGTGGTGAAGTATGAAAAGTTGGATTTATTGCACGTTCATTATGCTATTCCGCATGCTTCAGCAGCTTATATGGCTCAACAAATTTTGAAAACGGAAGGAATAGAAATTCCTTTTATCACCACCTTACATGGGACTGATATTACTTTAGTGGGAAAGGATGCCTCATTTGAGCCAGTCATTACTTTTGCCATCAATCAATCCAACGGAGTGACTGCGGTTTCCGAAAGTTTGAAAAGGGAAACCTATGAGCATTTTAAAATCCAAAATGGGATAGATGTTATTCCCAATTTTATTTGCATTAAGCAATATGAGGAGGTAAAAATAGACCATCGGTTGAGAGAATCTATTGCACCAAATGGCGAACGTATCATTATACACATTTCCAACTTTAGAAAAGTAAAGCGAGTGACGGATGTGGTGAAAGTGTTTGCACAAATAAGAGCAAAAATGCCAGCTAAATTAGTAATGGTAGGTGATGGCCCAGAACGGAATAAAATTGAGCAAATGTGTCGAACACTGGGCTTGTGTGGCGATTTGCAAATGATGGGTAAAGTGAACGATACCATTCGAGTGCTTTCTGTTGCCGATTTGTTTATTTTGCCTTCTGAATCAGAAAGTTTTGGGTTGGCTGCTTTAGAAGCAATGGCAGCCAAAACACCGGTCATTTCTACCAATACTGGTGGAATTCCTGAAGTGAATATTGATGATGTAACTGGCTACATGAGTAATATAGGCGATGTAGATGACATGTCAGCCAACGCTTTGAAGATTTTAAAAGACGACGAAACGCTGAATCGTTTTAAAAAGGATGCTTTTGAGCAAGCCAAGCGTTTTGATCTGGGGAAAATCTTACCGCAGTATGAAGCACTTTATGAAAGAGTGTTGCACAGGCATTTGTTGTAGAGAATACACTTCATTCCACTATTGTTATGTTTTTGTAGATTGGTTCTCTATTCCTCAACCACAATCTCTTTATCATTTCGGCACCATTCACTCCATGAACCCACGTATAATTTAGGAATTTCCAACCCTGCATAATCCATCGCTAAGATAGTGTGACAAGCGGTTACGCCTGAACCACAATGAATGATAGTTCGATCAGCATTCTTATTCTGAAGAATAGATTGATAGAGCTTTCTTATATCTTCAGGTGAGCGGAACAATCCATTTTCGTCTAAATTTTTGGCCAAAGGAACATTAATCGCTCCTGGAATGTGACCTGCAACTGGATCTATTGGTTCTGATTCTCCATTATATCGGTACGATTCTCTGACATCAATTACTGCAAAGTCTGCTTTCTCAGAGTGGGCTTCTACTTCGTCGATTGTTGCCATTGGAAGCAGCCATCTGTCAGCGGTATAAGGTTCTGTTTTATTTGGGGTTACCTCCTTATCGTTTGCCGGAAATCCATTTTTAATCGCCGTTTGAAAACCACCATTGACAACCTGAACTTTTTCATGTCCAATAGATCGGAGCATCCACCAGAATCGTGCTGCAGCATTCATTCCATTGGTGTCGTCGTAAACAACCACATGACTTTCTTCAGAAATACCTAGTTCAGCTAGTGTTTTCGCAAATTGATTGATCGGAGGTAAGGGATGTCTACCGCCATTTGCAGCATCTTTAATGTGGGACAATTGAAGGTTTAAATCAACGTGTTTTGCTCCATTCAAATGTTTTTCAGCATAGTCTGATTTAGCATTTTTTCCGCTTCTAGCGTCAACTAAGACCAGATTTTTATTAGTACGTATTTCCATTAATTCATCAGAATTGATGATGGGAGAGATGGGATTAATTTGATGACTCATTTCAATTGTTATTTTCTTTATTCACAATGTTCTTTAATTTGTTTTTCATCCTTCGGTAAAAGGTACGCCGATTTTTGGTTCAGCCATCCTATTTTTTCATAAAATCCTGCTTTGCCTGGTGTTGCTGTTAAAGTGATGAAATTGTACCCAACCAGCTGCTTGGTAATGGTATCGACAATTCGTTTACCAATTCCTTGACCTTGAAAGTCGGGGTGAATGGCGATGTCAACCAAGTTTGCATAATATTTACCATCGTCTACTGTTCGTCCAAAACCAATAATTTCATTTTTTTCTCTGACGATACAGATGTAAGAACTGGTCAGAAAGGATGCTTTAATGTCTTCTGGTGTTCGTACACCCCAATTGATTAATAAGAAGATTTCCGAGATTCGTTCCCATTGAATCTGGTCACGGTTTGGATTGATTTCGATTGTCATTTTAGCCGTTTTGTTTAAGTCATCAAATTAATTCACTATTGTCCGATTAAAAATTTTGAATCGAAAACGAATGCTAATTTTATGTTGTCCCTTGAATTTTTGTTTTTGGAAAATAAAATGAATCCTTAGAGAAACCGGGAAGCTTCAATCTGTGATTGGAGATCACCCGGCTGAACTTAGGATTTATAAAATTTGGAGGAAATAAAAATTCAAAGGACGAGCTTTTTTTGTTTCGTTTTTTTGGTGGACAAAAAAATGAAAAATCTAAATCAAAAAAAGTAAGTCCCTATTTTAAGATAAATTAAATGAAATCTTCATTTTTATGGAATAGTTCATTTATTACTATGTAGTTACACTTTAATGTCTATTTAATTCGATATACTTTTGTTTTTTGTCGTACAACAGTGAAATTAATTATTCTCAATTAATTTAATACTCTTTTCTAGGCAATAAAATTCAAATTCTCGCTCAGGAAAATGGACTTCTCCACGGATGTAATACGCTCTTTTTTTATAGAACTCAATCACCTTTTTGTTCTGACTATAGGCATCTAATCGGATAGAAGTATAACCATTGTCAATTGCATATAACTCAGCAAAATCCATCATTTTAGTGGCATAACCGTTGCGTTGATGAATGGGATTCACGACCAATCGATGAATGACTAATATTTTAGAATCATCAAATTGCCAATTCACTGTACTATAAACTGCTTCTTGAATTTCGCTGATGTTAATTGCGCCAATAATCTCATTACCATGTGATAGTACAAATAAATAACCTTTCCTTAAATCATCTTCAATTATGGATTGGGTGGGATAGTTATCCGTCCATTGAAAAATAGAGTTTCGTTCCAATTCCGCCTTTGCAGCTAAGTAAATTTGAAACAGTTTATCAGCATCAGAAACGGTTCCCTTTTTTATATTGAGTTGTTCAACTATAGTAGTTTCTGTATTGGTTTCGTAAACAATCAATCCTTCATTCGTTTCGTCCAATTGTTCTAAAAGCTGTCCATTCTTATTCCATACCGCACTTTGGCCTGTACTCATAAAGTTGTCGCAAAAACCAATGCTATTCACCATTAAAACTGGAGTGTTAAATTCCTTTGCAATGGAAGGGAAGTAGGAATTGGCTTTCTCTATTCCGTGATTTGGTTTGGCAACACTCGCAATGTAAATATCAGCTCCGTTATTATGAGCGTTTATAAAATGTTCACGTTGCAATAATTCATAGCAAATTCCAAAAGCAATTTTAGTTTGATCAATGACAATGTATTCTTGATTTTTACCTGCTACAAAATAGGGCAATTCGTCATCATGCAGGATTTGCTTGGAATAGACTAACCGATTTTTGTTGGGTTGAAAAAGGAGCAGACTTATTCTAACTCCATCTTTATAAGGAGTGGGCATTCCAACTCCGATAGTAATCTTATTTTGATCTGATAACTTCTGAAATGGATCAAATAGTTCATCATCAATTGACGCAGTCAACTCTTTGGCCAATTCAGGCTCGTAACCGGTAATGGACAATTCAGGAAAAACAATCAAATCTGCATTCAGTTTAATTGCCTTTTTAATCAATCGAATATGATTCTTGATGTTCTTTTGAACATTCCCTTTAGTAGATTTTAGTTGGGCAAGACAGATTTTCATGAGAAAGAAAAGATTTCTTTCTTATAAAAATAGGGATATAAATTGAATGTTTTTAACCCTTATAAATGACTTGTATTCAAAATTCTATTCTTTTTTAAATTCTTCCATTTCGTTATAGAATTGAATCGCTTTCATAACAGATTTTCCACCTGATCCGGCTAACATGTTTCTGAACCATGCTTTATTTAAGTTTTCAATGGTGTGCTGCTTATACAGCCAATAGCTTAAATAGAGGAATGATAGTGTCAAAATAGACTGAAAAATGAGATAACCTGTACCAACTTCATTCGGAAACCAGTTGTCGGATAAATAGAAGGTGGTAAAAAATGGAAACTGTAAACACATTATTTTGGAGTGATTGATAATCGACAATTGCAATTTGGATAACTGCTGCTGAATTTCTAGAACACTTCCGTCGTAATTAATGGTATTCGTCCAAGTGAGGTGTTTGATGTAATCTGCAAACCCTTTTACATTAATCAAAGCAATGATAGAAACAGAGCCAATGAAATAATTCAACGAAGCACTGTAGTTAGTTATTGAATAAGTTAAAGCGTACCCCAATAAAAATAAGTAAAAAACAAAAGCGATAATTCCTGACGTTTTTAATCGAATCAACGACTTTAAGGAATTTTGAGCCTTAGTATTTATAGTTTCTTTTAAAAGAATTTGATTGATTCGGAGTGTTTTCTCAATCTTGCTGTTTTGTTCTTTCCAGATATTGATCAATTCTATATTTTCCATTTTATTGAGTTTTGAGTTGCGTGATTTTTTGTTTGATAATGAGTTTGATTCGACCAATCTTAGTCGCGACGTTTGTTTCAGTGATTCCCATAATAGCCGAAATTTCTTTATGGCTTTTCTCTTCCAAATAAAGTAAGATGACCGCTTTGTCCAATTGCTTCAATTCCAAAATAACTTGTTGCAGCAGTCCTAAATCCGATTCTTTATCATCTTGCATTTCATTGTGTGTAAAATCAATGATGCTATCTGTTAAAGGATTGGAAATCGTTTTTCGACTATTTTCCTTGCGATAAAACGAAATAGCCACATTTAGTGCAATCCGATACATCCAAGTAGAATACTTGAAATTGGAGTCATATTTATCAAACGACTTCCAGAGTTGAATAATAATTTCTTGAACAAGGTCTTTTCGGTCTTCACTATTTTGGCAATAGGAGTTCGCTACCTTATAAAGGATGCCCTTATTCGTTTGAATAACAGAAATGAAAGAATCAGAAAGATTATTTTTTTCCATTGCTAACTGTATTCAGTTGATCCATTTTAAAGGATGACTCAAGACTTTTTGATTCGATCTTTTGTTTTGGACTTGAATAATAATTTCGAGTTAAGGAAATACTACAACCCATAACTAAGAAAAGTGTGAGTATTACAACCAACCCAAAGATGCATTTTTTTATGTTCCTCATGAATAAATATTTTAAGAGTTAAATCGTCTATTTACTCCATTATTCGCATGAGTTGCCAAAATATCACAGTTTGGGGTGTTTTTAGGAATTATTTTTTGTGGGAGAATTAATGTGGAAATATAATTTTGTAACTCGTGCAGCTAGGTTTCGTATTCTTACAATTTATAAAACCCTGCAATAGAACCTTAAGAAATTACTTTATCTGTATAAATAGATTGAGAAGATATTGAAGTAATAGAACAGAATACAAGAAAGAAAAGTGTACGTATAATATTTTAATGTCCAGATTGATCCATTTTTTTACAGCTGCAGTATAGTTGTAATGAATGAGAAATACAGTACTTATTCAGTAGTGCTAATATTAATTTGTTACTTCAGAAAGAAGTTTAATTCGCCCTGAGAATAGAATTTCAGATTCGACATCACAATTTTCTCCCGACCAATATTTTTCAGCAAAGTCTTCAAACTCACTGATTGGGTAAGTATCGCATTTTATATAGCTTGCAGAAGCCTTATGTATTGTATTAGGTTGAATTAACTTTACTTCAAAAATTCTTTTTTCATTATGAATTTGGGTTAACCAATAATTTAAATGCTCTTCAGTGCATAACCAAATGCATTGCTGTCGAGATGGAAGTTCAGGGAAACGTGATTTTCTAATATTTTCAAATATTTCTTCCCGAATCCATTTAATGTATTGTAATAATTCAGAGGCGATGTCATTTGCTATAATTTCATATTGACTGGCTCTCATTAGGTCACAATGGATTCGATTTTCAACTTTTGATTTGGAAGTTTCTATTAGTTCTTTTTTTAGTGAGCAAGAGCTAACAATTTCAGAATAAAAAGTGTTTAATTTACTTCCAATAGTATATTCTGAACCAACCTCCCATTGATTTTCTACCCTTCTCTTTTGAATATGAAAGTATCTTTTTGTCATTATATTTATTTTATCTAAGGATTATTTTATAAACTATAATACTTTTATGGAGGCGATAATATTGAAAATTACTTAAGACTGTCTTTTAATTTTTCGGGATTTTGTCTTATATCAAAAATGGTGATTACTTCGATTTCATTTGAGCTAGTCAAAACACGATAATAGAAAGTAGTTTGTTTTGTAACCACGCATTTATACAAACCTTGAAATTTGCTTGATTTGGGGCAGCTGTATGGTAAATAGGATATTTGATTAAACTTTTCAGTCAGTTTCGAGATAAACCTATCACGAGTTTTCTGATTCCAATTTTCTAATAAGTAGCTGTTTAATTGAAGTAGTTTTAATTCAGCATGTTCAGATAAGAACACCTTCATTATGAGATTTTCTTTAAAAATGAATCATAAGAGATTCTTTTGCCATTGTCTAAATCCTCAATTCCTTTTTTAATGTCTTCTTGCTCACTGGGTGACAATTCATCCCAAAAATCTGATTTTTCTTTTTTGACAAAGTCAGCTACTCGTTGGATAAATTCGGCATTCTCATTCTCCAAAATGGTTCTAAGTAATTCTAATTTTGTTGTTTGAATATCCATGACTTGAAATGATTTACACCAAATTTACAAAAAATAATGTAGGTGTGTTTCTATCCCTTCTCCCAAACCTTCCAAGCTTCTTCTGCTTGAATTTTCAGCATTTGCTCCCCATTAATGGCAATAGCGCCTGCTGCTTTGGCGTGTTGTAGAAATTGTGTTTCAGAAGGGTTGTAGACCAAATCGTATAAGAAATGTTGTTCGGTCAGGTATTCATAAGGAAGTTCTGGAGCCTCCGTAATGTTCGGGAAAGTGCCTATCGGCGTAGTATTTACAATCAATAAATGGTGCTTCATCACAAAGCTATTGATGTCCGTGTAGCTTAACTCGTTTTCAGCTTTAGGATTTCGGCTAACGTAGGTGATCTTGATTCCTAAATTCTCCAATACATAAGCTACCGCTTTTGCTGCGCCTCCAGTACCCAAAATTAATGCTCTGGTGTGTATGTTTTCTAAGAAAGGCTTGATGCTGTTTCTGAAACCAATTACATCTGTATTGAAGCCTTTTAAACCACTTTCTGTAAACTGAATGGTATTAACTGCTCCAATGGCTTTTGCTTCTTCATCTATTTCGTCCAAATAGGGGAGAATAGCCTCTTTATAAGGGATGGTAACGTTTAATCCGGATAGTTGGTGCTCTTGTACTAAAGCTGTAAATTCTCCAATCTCAACCAACTCAAACAAAGAGTAGGAAGCATCTGTGATTCCTTCTTTCCCAAACTTTTGTTCGAAATACTGTTTAGAGAAAGAGTGGGAGAGGTTTTTCCCGATTAAACCAAATTGTCTCATTAGATTAGGCTTTTTTAAATCGCTTGCCCAATCCTTCTAACACAAAAATCAATGCAAAGCCAACAATCGCCAGTACTACAGCAAAAGCCAATTGATTGTCACCTTCAAAATTTTGTGGCAATAAATTAATTTGCTCAAGGGGTTTTTGCTCTCCATGACGGTCGGTCATGTAACTCAATGTTTCTTTCCAAGGCCAAATTTTATTCAATGATCCAATCATGAACCCTGTCAAAATTGCCATTGTTAAGTTGTGGTAGTGTTTTAACAACCAAGATAGTAAATGCGAAAAACTCAATAAACCTGTCACACATCCTACACCGAACAAAGCAATAACATCCAATTTAAATTGACTTAAAGAATCGATGATGTAAGCGTATTTTCCCAATAAAACTAAAATAAATGACCCCGATATTCCAGGTAATATCATTGCGCATATTGCTATGGCTCCGCTAATTAGAACTGCCCACCAAGTATTAGGAGTAGCTGCAGGTACTATAGAGGTAATCCAATAAATTAAAACGGTTCCGCCAATTAATCCAATGATGTTGGTGATATTCCATTTGGTGATGGTTTTAGCTACAAAAATCGCAGAAGCGACAATTAATCCAAAGAAAAATGACCAAATCAAAACTGGATGAACTTCTAATAAGTATTTGATTAGTTTAACCATACTTACTAAACTAATGCCGATTCCCAGCACCAATGCTACCAAAAAGCTTCCGTTGATGTGTGCCCAAAATCCTTTGAGTCCATCTTCTTTAAGCGCTTTTATTGCTCCTAAATTGAAAGATTTTAATGTATTTACAAACTCTTCATAAATTCCAGCTATCAGTGCGATAGTTCCGCCTGAGACACCAGGCACAATGTCTGCAGCACCCATTCCCATTCCCTTTAAAGAAATGATGGCGTAGTCTTTCCAACTTCTTTTCATATCAATCTATTGTATCTGTGAAGTCCAATTATGACTCTATAAATGCTGTTACACCTCCTTGAAGAGAATGTAGATTTTCTAATTTAAACTTTCTTTCTAGTGTCATAATAATTGCCGAAGAGCGTTTTCCACTTTGACAGCAAAAAATAACCTTTTTGTTGGTATCTATCTTGTCAACAGAGTTTAATACTTCGTCCAAAGGAATATTGATACCACCTATATTATTGTCTTCAAACTCATAAGGTTCTCTTACATCAATGATTTGGATATCGCTGTTATTGATCACAGCTTTTAGTTCGGTTGGGCTAATCGTTTGCATGCTTATTATTTATATTCAGAAATCATTTCATCAGATAGATATTGGAAAAAGGTGTCACCTCTTAGGCCAATTCTCAACGTTTCCAAAGGAATAACTTCTTCGTAGCCGATGTTTCCTAAGTTCACGTTAGGACCTAATAATTTGATAAACCACACTTGTTGTGCTTTTATTGGTGCTTCCCAAAGAATTTTGTCCATTGGTACTTTTTTCAAAATTTTGTTCACCAATGCGCTGTGTGCAGTTCCATTTGGTCGGTAGATTCCTACAGTTCCACTTTCTCTAGCTTCTGCAATAACTTTCCACGAGCCTGCTTCTAGTTCTTTAGTCATCATACTGATCCATTTTCCTGGACTAATTAGAATGCCTTCTTCTTTAGATCCTACTTCGGATAATACAGTAAAATCTTTAGCTAAGGTGCTGATATATTTGCATTTTACATCGTGATTCATAACAATTGAACCGTCAGAAACTTCGCAGACTTGAAGTTTTAGCTTGTCCATTAACTTTCTATATTCATCAAACATCCCTCTGATAATAAAAGATTCGAAGAGTGTTCCTCCTAAATATACCTTTAGACCAGCGTCATGATACAATTTTATTTTCTGTTCAAGATTGTTTGATACATATGAAGTTCCAAACCCTAATTTAATTACATCGGTTAAATCACCAGAAGTTTCAATAAAGTCTTCTGCCTGTCTAAGGCTTAATCCTTTGTCCATCATCATGGTTACACCATTCTCTCTCGGTTTTGCCGTTCTTTCTGGAATAAACGGTAATTCAAAATTTTTCATCTATGATTTATAATAATCGATTAGTTCTAATACACTTGAGTTTTCTTTGATTTCAGGATAAATTTCAAATAAGATATCATGTCCGTCAAAATTTAATGCAAGCGCTTTATCTAGGTTGAAAAGAGCTTCTTCTTTTCTACCATATTTAATTAAGAATGCTCCATAGCTATAGAGCAATTTGTCATTTTTTTCTTGTATTTCAATGCCTTCTTGAAAAGTAATCATAGCAGAAGTCACATTACCTAATTGATCAAACATCCAGGCAAGGTCAGACCAAATATCTTGATTGTCAGGATCCAATTCTTTTACTTTTTCATAAGCTAAAAGCGCTTCTTCTAGAAATCCCAATTTAGCTTGTACATCACCAAATACATAATGAAATTCAGGATTGTATTCGTCTAAATCTATTCCTTTTTTGATGTAATGGATGGCTTCATGCAAATGTCCCATTTCATTATATATAGCGCCCATTCCTACCCATGCTTCCGCACAAAATGGATCTAACTGAGTTGCCTTTTTATAATAATGCAGTGCTTGCTGATTATCCTCTAATTTTTCATAGCATTCACCAATGTAGTAATAAGTCAATGATTCCGGAGATTCATGATCAAAGGTTTCTTTGAAGCATGCAATAGCCTCAGCATACATCTCCATATTTTCTAAACAAATGGCTTTACTGTAGTAAGCCGAAGCAAAGTCTTCTCGAATCGCAATTGAAAAGTCAAATGCATCAATGGCCTTTTCAAACAATTCTTGTTTCATATATGCAGCTCCCAAATTGTACCACCCTAAGTGGGAGTATGGGTCTTTATCGATATATTCTGAAAAAAACTGAATAGCTTTTTCTACTTGATTGCTGATTTCAAAACAAAAGTACAACTCATAAAGTGCAATTTCATTTTCAGGAAATTCATTCAAAATCAAACTTAAATATTCAATTGCTAAATCGTATTTATTCAAGTTTTCATATTCAAAAGCAATACTCATCAACATTTCTTCGCGCTCATGTTCATCAGCGTATTCCAATGCTTTTTTATAATTGTCGATGGCCTTTTCAGCTTGCCTTAATTGACTGTATGTGCTTCCTTTTAACTGAAATAAGTCAATGTTGTATGGCTCAAGTGCTTCTGCTTGTGCTAAATATTTCAAAGCTTGATTGGGTTTATGCATTGAAACAAAAACTTGAGCTTTATTAACCAGTAAAGTACTGGATTTAGGGTGTTGCATTAAACCAAAATCAATGACTTTTAAAGCCTGTTTTGGATTATTATGATCTAAATAATACTCTACCATCTCCTCGAATTCGTCTACGTCAAAATACAGCGACTCTTCATTGGAAACCATTTCTTCGAATCGTTTAACGGAATAATACTGTGAATCTTCTTCGTTAAATCGACTATTGCTCTCTTCCATAGGCGGTAAAAAAATAAAACAGATATTTCTGCTTTAAGTTAATGCAAAGTTATCAATAAACCGCAAAGAATAGGGGGAATCCCGTATTGTTTTGCACAAAGATTTAAACAAGATTGTACTTCATAAAATTGCTACTTTTGTGGCACAAAACTTTTTTAGAAGAATGACATTAATTAAATCAATTTCAGGAATTAGAGGAACGATTGGTGGAAAATCAGGTGATGGTTTAAGTCCATTAGATATTGTAAAGTTTGCTTCGGCCTATGGTACCTGGCTGCTTTCTAGACGAACAGATGCTAAACTAAAAGCTAAAGTTGTCATAGGACGAGATGCAAGAATTTCGGGTGAAATGGTAACAAATATTGTAGCTGGAACTCTCGTAGGTCTAGGTATCGATGTAGTGGATCTAGGACTTTCTACCACTCCAACAGTAGAAGTAGCAGTTACAGAAGAAAATGCGAATGGAGGGATTATTATCACTGCAAGTCATAACCCTAAGGAATGGAATGCATTAAAATTGCTGAATGAGAAAGGAGAGTTTGTAAGTGCACAAGATGGGGCTGATATTTTAGCGATTGCCGAAGCTGGTCATATGCAATATGCTTCTGTTTCTCATTTAGGACAATTGTCTCATGATGATACTTATTTACAAAAGCATATCGATATGATTCTAAATTTACCTTTGGTAGATAAAGAAGCGATAACGAAAAAGAATTTTAAAATTGTAATTGATTGTGTGAATAGTACAGGTGGAATTTTTGTTCCAGCGTTACTGAGAGCGCTAGGGGTGGAGGACATCGTAGAATTATATTGCGAGCCGAATGGCCATTTTCCGCACAATCCTGAGCCACTTCCAGAGAACTTAGTTGAAATTTCTAAGGCAGTAGAAAAACACAATGCGGATTTAGGTTTAGTCGTGGATCCCGATGTAGATCGTTTAGCAATTGTTTGCGAGGATGGTGAAATGTTTGGCGAAGAATATACATTAGTTGCTGTGGCAGATTATGTTTTAAGTAAAACCAAAGGGAATACAGTTTCAAATTTATCAAGTACAAGGGCTTTAAAAGACGTTACCTTAAAATATGGCTGCGAATACAATGCGTCAGCAGTAGGAGAGGTGAATGTAGTAGAAAAAATGAAAGAGACCAATGCTGTAATTGGTGGTGAAGGTAACGGAGGAGTAATTTATCCTGAACTGCATTATGGAAGAGATGCTTTGGTAGGTATTGCATTGTTTTTATCTCATTTGGCAAACTTTAAGGATAAAAATTGTACTAAATGTTGTTCTACCTTAAGATCAACATACACGAATTATTACATTTCTAAAAATAAAATTGAATTGACACCTGATATTGATGTCGATGTAATTTTGCAACGCATTCATGAGAAGTATCAAAAACAACCGATTTCAACTATTGATGGAGTGAAAATCGAATTTGATAAAGAGTGGGTACATTTGCGAAAATCCAATACAGAACCAATTATTCGAATTTACTCTGAAAGTGAGACGGCCTCTACCGCCGACCATCTTGCAGGAAAAATTATATCAGATATTAAAGAAATATTAAAAGAAAACTAAAATGAGAGTTTATCTTGACAACGCTGCTACCACTCCTGTGGATCCCAAAGTAGTAGAAGCAATGGTCCCAGTGTTGGCCAATACTTATGGAAATCCATCTTCAATTCATTCAAAAGGAAGAGAAGCGAAAGCCTTGATAGAAACATCTAGAAAGGCAATTGCAAAATATTTTAATGCTTCCCCAGCTGAGTTTTTCTTCACTTCGGGCGGAACAGAAGCAGATAACATGATTCTGCGCTGTGCAGTGCATGATTTGGGAGTTACCAGAATTATTACATCAGCAATAGAGCATCATGCGGTTTTGCATACTGCTGAAGAATTGGCAAAAACAAATGGTGTTGAGTTTGTGTTGGTGAATTTAGATGAAGATGGTGCTGTAGATTTAAATCACTTGAAGGCATTATTAGAAGATGAAACCCATAAAACTTTGGTTTCATTAATGCATGGTAATAATGAGATTGCCAATTTGTTACCTTTGGAGATGGTTGGTGAAATGTGCAAAGAGCACAATGCACTTTTTCACAGTGATACTGTGCAAACCATGTGTCATTACCGTTTAGATTTCAAGAAATTAAATGTACACTTTGCAACTTGTGCAGCTCATAAGTTTCACGGACCAAAGGGAGTTGGATTTATGTATGTCGATTCCAACTTTAAGTTTAATCCCATGATAACGGGTGGTGCGCAAGAGCGAAATGTTAGAGCAGGAA
Organism: Acidiluteibacter ferrifornacis; assembly: GCF_009909615.1. Lineage (GTDB taxonomy): Bacteria > Bacteroidota > Bacteroidia > Flavobacteriales_E > Vicingaceae > Acidiluteibacter > Acidiluteibacter ferrifornacis. The sequence goes on from NZ_WWNE01000012.1 coordinate 240,204, forward strand.
CTGAAAACATTCATGGTATAGTTGGTCTGGCTAAGGCAATAGAAATTGCTCATGCAGATATGGAACATCACCAAGAGTACGTAACGGACTTAAAGCTGTATATGGTAGATCGTTTAAAAGCTACTATTCCTGGTATATCTTTTAATGGAAAATCTGCTACAAAAGATTCATTGTATACAGTGTTAAGTGTTTGCTTCCCACCAAATGATATGGGAGAAATGTTCTTGTATAATTTAGATATTGAAGGAATTTGCGCCAGTGGAGGTAGTGCATGCTCATCAGGAAGCAATGTAGGTTCACACGTTCTAAGAGCTATTGGTGCTGTTATGGAGCGACCTTCCATCCGATTTTCGTTTTCTAGATTTAGCACCAAAGAGGAAATTGATCACGTTATTACTGTTTTAAAAGAATTGTACGCAGTGCCGGCATAATGAAATCAGAGAAAATTACTATAACTTTTTTAGGGACAGGAACATCGCAAGGTGTTCCTGTTATTGCGTGCGACTGTGCCGTTTGCCATTCACAAGATCCTAAAGATCAGAGATTGAGAACTTCAATTTTAATTTCTACGAACGAACAAAACATAGTAATTGATACTGGTCCGGATTTCAGACAGCAAATGTTAAGAGAAAATGTTCAACGATTAGATGCTGTAGTGTTTACACATGAACATAAGGATCATGTGGCAGGTATGGATGATATTCGAGCTTTTAATTTTAAGCAAAAGGAGGACATGAATGTATTTGCTACTGATCGAGTGCAGGAAGCGATTAAGCGTGAGTTTCCTTATATTTTTTCAGAGAATAAATATCCTGGAGTCCCATTGGTGAGATTAAATACCATATCCAATCAACCTTTTGATATTAATGGGATTGAGTTTACTCCTATAGATGTGATGCATTATAAGATGCCTGTTTATGGATTTAGAATTAAAGATTTTTCTTACATAACTGATTGTAATTATATTCCCCCTAAAGAAAAGGATAAAATAAGAGGGACAAAGGTTTTAGTGATTGATGCACTCAGAAAAGAAAAACACATTTCGCACTTTAATTTAGAAGAAGCTATTGCATTGATTAAGGAAATGGAAGTAGAGCAAGCATACTTGATACACATTAGTCATTTGTTTGGAAAGTATGCCGATGAAATGCCGAAACTACCAGATGGTATTGAACTCGCATATGACGGATTAAAGCTTACCATTTAATAATACACATTTGAAAAATAGAAAAGCCTCCCTAACGTTCATCTTTATAACCATTTTGGTGGATGTCATTGGAATTGGAATAATCATTCCTGTTATTCCTTCGTTAATAGAAAAACTCAGTGGAGACGGATTAAGTGAAGCCTCAAGAATAGGAGGGTGGTTAATCTTTGCATTTGCTATTATGCAATTTTTGTTTGCTCCCTTAATGGGAATCTTAAGTGATAAATTTGGTAGAAGGCCAGTGTTGTTATTATCCCTTTTAGGATTGGGGATTGATTATCTCTTTCATGCATACGCACCAACTATTGGATGGTTATTAGTAGGAAGGGTGTTGGCGGGTATTACAGGTGCTAGTTTAACTGTTGCTAACGCATATATTGCAGATATCAGTACGCCAGAAAACAAAGCGCAGAATTTTGGAATGGTCGGAGCTGCGTTTGGATTGGGGTTTATTATTGGACCGGTGATTGGAGGTATAGCAGGTGAAATTAATGTGCAGTATCCCTTCTTTATTTCTGCTGGGTTGACTTTTTTAAACTTCATTTATGGATTTGTTGTTTTACCAGAGTCATTAGCACCTGAAAAGCGAAGGAACATTGATTTGAAAAGGGCAAATCCAATAGGTTCTTTAAAATTGATTCGTAAATATCCTATAGTACTCGGTTTAATAGCTTCTTTTTTTCTACTATATCTTGCAAGTCAAGCAGTTCAAACTACTTGGACATACTACAGCATGTATAAGTTTGCATGGGATGAAGCGATGGTTGGCTATTCTTTAGGAGTCGTAGGAATAATTGTGGCTGTTGTTCAAGGAGGATTAGTAAAGTATGCCGTAAAATGGTGGGGAGAAAAGAAGACCATTTATAGAGGTTATTTTTTATGGATTGTAGGTTTAGTATTATTTGCTGCTGCATCCCAAGGTTGGATGTTGTTTGCTTTTTTATTGCCTTATTGTTTGGGCGGTATTGCTTCTCCAACTCTTCAAGGAGTGGTTTCAAACCAAGTTGCAGATAACGAACAAGGTGAGCTACAAGGAGCATTAACAGCAACGATGAGTTTATCAGCAATTATTGGCCCTTTAATTATGACCAATTTGTTCTACGTATTTACCCAAGAGAATACACCCATTCAATTTCCTGGAGCTCCTTTTGTTTTGGGAGCTATTCTAGTCTTGATTAGTTTTTTACTTTCTAGAAAGTCACTCGATAAATTGTTCTAATTAATTATTGGAGTATTTATATGGCACTTCAATTGCTCATTCATTAACATTAAAATAATGTATTGATTAAATTTTAGATTTAAGTATGTTGTTTTAGAATAGGTTAAATAATTAGCAAGCAATGAAATACTTATTATCACTTATGGTTTTACTCAATTGTGTAAATTTTTTCCACAATACTGTAAACGCTCAATCAACTTGTAAACCATGCAATACTCCATCCGGAAGATATTTAGTAGATGTTTTTTCGGTAGAAGAGGTAATTAGAACCTCAGATATATTTTATGCTGATTCTTTGTCTAAAAATCCGAGAGCATTAAATTTTTATAGTGTTAAGGATTCTTGTGTATCCCGTCCTTTAATTGTTTATTTACCGGGGAGTGGATTTATAGATCGAGGAGCTAATCCAAAGAATAGTGATGTAGCGAATGCTAAAGCACTATATTTTGCACAAAAAGGTTACGCAGTTGCTGTTGTTGATTATTACAGAGTCGCTGATCCATACACCTCAGGATCCAAGTTTAATGGGGTTATGCATGAAGCTATGAAAGATGTTCATGCGGCAATACAATATCTAATAGGATATCATAAAACATTTAGAGTTGATACCAGTAATATCTTTATAATTGGAGAAAGTGCTGGAGGAATTGCAGGTTTAGGTGCAATCCTATCAGATGTAAACGGAGAGTTTATTGCGGAAGAAATACCATCTTATGTTTCTCCTGAGGATATTTCATTGAATCATGAGAGTTTATTTCCAAATAGAAAGGTTTTTATTAAGGGTTTTGCTGGAATAAGTACCTCCGCTCCAACTGCAGCCTTTTTTCAATTACGTGCTAGGAATGTTAATATCCCTTTACTTTTTATTCATTCAAATGGAGATAAAATTGTTCCATTTGATTCAACGACTTCTGACCTTTTTGAAGGTGCTCTAATTCAACCATTGTGTGGTCCAAAATGTATGCTAGATATAAAAATACGTGACAAAGGTTCAAATTGCTTTCAATTGAATGAAGTGGAGGATACAACGCATGATGTTCTTTCGAGACCAGTTGGAATTCAGTATTTAGTAGAAATGAGAAACTTTTTCTATGAACAAGTAAACTGTTATGATTGTGAAAGTTATCATAATAAATATTTGCCAGATGTAACCGATTCGTTAGGAGCAGAGTTTCCCATTGAGGAATTATCGAATGTTGTAATTTATCCTAATCCTGCTCAAAGTCATATTATAATAAAAGGATTAGTTCCATTAGAATTGTCACGAATCATCATTTATAATATAGCTGGAAAAATCATAGGTGATTATGAAACGACAAACGCTGTAAAGTGGTTAGACCTCTCAAATTATGAAACAGGATTATATGTAGTGAAAGTGTCGACAGATGAAAAAACAGTGATTCAGAAGTTCTCGAAGAATTAAATGTAAGTGTTCAGAATCCTTCAATTGCACCTAAGCCAAAAAGTGCGAAATCATATTTTATAGGATCGATAGCGTCAAATTCGGATAATCGATTAGAAATTTCTTCTACCGACTTCCAATCGTTTTGTTTTCTTTGAAGTAGTTCTAATTTACGACTCACATTTCCTGTATGAACATCTAAAGGTAGTTTTAAGTCTGCAGGGGAGAGTCGATTCCAAATACCAAAATCAACTCCTCGATTATCGCTTCGAACCATCCATCTAAGATACATGTTAATACGTTTTGCAGATGACCCCTTTAAAGGATCAGAAACATGCTTAAGTGTTCTTAAACTTTCTGCTTTTAGGAAGAAAAGCTCTTTAAATTGAGAAATATTTTCTGCTACATTCTTAGTTTGGGAGAGTGCACTTTCAAGTCCACCATGCTTCAAGTAGATATTTTGGAGAGAACTAAAAAACTGATTTAAATCTTGAGCATTGAATGTTCTATGAACAAATCCTTTCGTACGTTTTAAATCTGACTTCTTGTGATTGATTATGAAATCGAATGGTGCACCATCCATTAGTTGAATAATGTGTTTGGCATTCTTGATGATGCTTTTTCGTTGCCCCCAAGCTATTGTGGCAGCTAAGAAACCTGCTATTTCAATGTCTTCTTTTTTAGAGAATTCATGAGGAATAAGAATGGGATCATCATGAATAAAGTCAGGACGATTAAATTCATCTACTTTTTGCTCCATGAGCGCTTTTACATCAGAAATAGATAGAGTCATGAAACAATAGTTAATTTTGAATGTCCGTAAAGTTATTTGATGAACAAAATAAAACCTGAAGAGTTTAAAAAATTATCACTTGTACAAAGGTATAAGTTACTGCAAGAAAGGGGAAATTTTATTGCATCGCGTCAGCTTGGAGGCCATTTATGCCATCTTTTTGCAATTGATGGGTTCTATGTAGAAATGTATAAAGTGATAGGGATGAATCAAGTACAATGGATTGAGGTCGTTAAGAATGACCGAACTTTAGATTCGTATTTGGATAATTTTTAGCCTCCTACACGTTTAGCCTTATACTTAGCTTCATGCAATATTCCTAATATTTTCTCACGATGGTCACCTTGAATTAATATTTCTCCATTTTTAACTGAGCCGCCCACACCGCATTTAGATTTGAGCATTTTGCCTAAAGCACTCAAGTCTTCTGAAGTTCCAATAAAATTGTATACCAAGGTTACCGCTTTACCCGCACGCTGTTTTTTATCTAAAGTTACTTTTAAGTCTTGCTGTTGAGGAGGTAAAGTTTCTTGTTCTTCATTTTCTTCATAATCATAATTGAAATCAGGGTTGGTGCTATACACCACATTCTTTTTTTTATTCTTAGCCATCTAAATTATATTAATATGGGTGGTCTATTGGTTGGAAATAATTCTTTTAAAGTGGGGTCAGGAGTAATGATTTGATCTTTAAATCCATTCATTTCATCCAAAGATTTAGCAGAAATTAAGTGAATAATTTGATCCAGTACTTCACCAGAAATCGTATACGGGAATAATCCAAACACGAGTCGGTTGCCTTTAAACTGACCATAGATTTGGTATTCGTCAAGGTCATCAATAGATTTGTTGGTCACCACACAATGATTCAACCATTTTTCTGCTTCTAGTTGATTTTCTTCGATCATTTCTTGAAATCGTTTCTCAAGATTAACCTTTGATTCAAAAAACTCAGTAATATTTTTCTTAGACTCCTCACTCATCCTTGCTTGCATGATAGGGATGCACTCAAAACAAAGTGCATATTCAAAGATTGTATGAACCATTCCAGTTCCGGCTTTCTTGAATGCTTTTTCAATAATGTAGTCTATATCATCAGATAAGTCTGTATTACATAGAGCGCATGCTTGGATGGCCGCTCCTGTTAAATCGGAATGAAAAATGTGTGGAACTTCGCCTTTGGGGTCTAGAATAAACATGGTATAAAATTACAAAATGTTAGATAGCCTTCAAAAAGGTGTCTAAATAAGATTAAAATAGGAATAATTACATTTTTAAAATTTTTAGAATAGCCTTTTCTCCAGTTTCTGTTTTTATTGTAACAATGTAAAAGTTGGTAGGTAAATCATTTAAAAGTTGAATCTTAGTCTTTTTAAAGAAGCTTTCCTCTTTAATATAAGTACTATTTAGACTTCTGATTTCGACAGTAGTTTCTTCATAACATTTACGTAGATTTACCGTAAGGAATTGACTAGTAGGGTTTGGTCCAAATATTAAAGCCTCTTGGAAGCTATTTTCTAAAATTTCAGCATTGATTACCACTGCCATTTCCGAAGTATCTTTACAGCCCAATTGCTCTAAAATAACTCCGTAAATTCCGTTTTTTGAGGGTGAAAAAAATTGGTTATGAATCCCAACCTCAGAAGAGTCTCTATAGTCAATCCATGAATAACTAGCGTTATCAGCTTTACTTCTCAGTTCAGGATCACAGTTATCAATTCTTAAGTCAGGGTAGACATTAACTGAGACCGTACTATGAGGTGAAACAATAGGGCATCCTCCTTCACCTCTAACATGGTAGTTGTCTGACTGTTTTGCTTGAAGTTTAAAAACTCCGGTTGAGTTGCTTTGAATAAAATGGCCCTCATTATTGTATATACTCCACTTTTTTGCATTGTTTAGCGTGTCTAATTTTGAAATGCCTATCACAATAGTATCTCCAGTACAATACTTTATTTCTGAGGAGTTTAAGGTTGGTTTAGAAGCTGGTCTGCAAATTTCTGCAAGAGTTAAACCTCCTGAGGAAGGGTTGTTACCATCTGCTTTGTTGAAATCGAAAAGCTTTGTAATTGTTGAATTAATTGGATTGAATTTAAATATAGTTCCGTCTCCATATTTCCCACCTTTTGAACAGTACCCAAATATCATCCCATCGGGTGATTGTATAATGTCTCCTTCAGGATGTTCGCCATATAAAGTACTATCGAATTCAACTATTTTTATTATTGAATTTGTCAAATAGTCATATCTAAATACTCCACCTGTATTATTGTCTCCTTTAGATGAAAATGTTCCATAAATGTGGTTATTCACAATAGATTTGATGAGATTACTCTTTGGATGAGCAATTCCTGAATAAAACATTTCTGCTTTAACCGTAAATTTATCTTGCTTTAAATCATACTCTATTATTGTCCCCGCACCGAAAGAAGAATTGTAAAAGCTTCTTCCTTTCGCCCAAGTAGACCCATAAAACTTTCCATTATCAGCTTCTATAAATCCTCCATTAAAGTAATAATTACCCCAGGTGTTACTCTCTTTAACGACTACTTTAGAGGTGAAAGGGTCAATCTCTGTTACAGTGAGTTTATCGTTACCTGAAAACCCATAGATTTTGCCATTTGAAGCAGAAGTCAGGCTTCCATCAGGAGCATATACTTGTGAAAAGTGATTGGTACTTTTGTTATAATCAAATAATAGTTGAAGTTGTTTATTACTAACATCTAATAGGTACATTTTTCCATTATTGTTTGCGCCTAGACTTTTAGTTATCAGTATTATTTTGTTGTCAGTGTATTGATATAAATTCCCAATTACCGAAGTTTTATTCGAATCCGCTAAATGGAGAATCGTCTTTCTTGTTTTGGTTGCTGGATCAAATTCAAATACAGATCCTCTCAAATTTATTCCTCCGTATTCTGTATACCCATATAGTTTTTTATTGGCAGCTTGCACTAATTTGCCAATAGGAATTGCTCCCTCATATCCACAATTTAACTCAACTAAATTCCGATAGGAATGATTGGTCAAATCATAGCCAAATAAAACGTCACTGTAGCACCATCCTGAACGACTAATACCCAGAAAGTAGTTACTATTTATAAACAGGAAATCGAATTTTGGCTCTCGGTCTCCTGAGTTATTTTGAAAGTTTTTCTCAATCTTATAGGTTTCATTTATCATGTTAAAACTAACAATAGCTCCTCCATTATAGCTATTTACTGGAAAATAAAGTGTCTTATTTTCTCCTTCAGCAGGAATTCCAACCCCATTATAAGTATTTAAATTGGAAGGAAAATAATCGATTTTTTTTTGAGTAGGATTGTATCTGTATAATAACCTTCCTGTGACGCCATATATATTGCCGTCAGAAGCAAACATGGGACTTGTAGTAGGTATTGAGATGGATTCAGGGCTATTTGAAAAGTCATTAAGTACTTGAAAAGAATTGGTCAGATAGTTATACTCAAATAGTATTCCTTTGTTATCTTTCCCGCCACCTTTAGTAACACCATATAAAAGCCCAGATTTTCCTTCAATCAAATTTCCATTTGGATTAAATCCATTCGTTATATTAAAATGATGTAGTTCATTATAGGTATTAGTATTTAGATTGAATTCATAAATAAAGCCATTACCGCTACCCCGGGAACTTAGACCATATAATTTACCGTTAGACGCCTCAAGTAATTTCCCATCGTTTGAATGATAGGAGTTGAGAAGAAATTCATATAGAACTGTTAGTTGATTTGTGCTAATATCAAATTCAAATATTACTCCGTTACCGTATCTTCCATTATTTTTAGTTGTTCCGTATAATTTTCCATTCGACCCTTCAATTAAACCATAATTTGGTGCATAAGCAACTTCATAATCAAAGCCATAAAGACTTAGGTATTCATTTGTTGATGGATTGTATTGAAAGATTGTACCCATTCCAAAAGTTGAAATTCCATAAACTAGACCATTAGAAGCTCTAACTAATGATTTTCCAACATCCTTAGCCTCTGTTCGATAAAACTCATATTCCTTTGTGTGTTTTGATTGATTAGTATTTAAACTAAAAATTGTTCCACCATTGTGAGTTCCTCCCATTTCCGTTAATCCCCATAATTCAAGAGTTTGAGCATTGGAAGTATAAGTGTAGAATAGTATGTAAATAAAACAAATGATGTATTTTTTTGTCATACATTAGGTTTAGTGCTTGCTCAATAAGTTCTTTGTAAAAAGTCATTCCTTTAATTAGTTATGTCAAACAACTGTATTATTTAAAGGCGTATACGTATAAAGGAAGCTATGATTGAAAATTAGTAATAGATTAATGGTGTTGAGCTGGTTATTTCAGTTACGAAAGTAATCAAAAAAATACATGAAGAAGAGCAGGGTTACTTATCTATTAGCTGTTTATTAAACTGACAAAAAAAAATCGCTTCAGGGATACTGAAGCGATTAAAGAATAAAAATCCTATTCACTATAAATAAGTTTGAAGGTTTGTTTGAGAAGATACTCTTCTTAAACGTCTCAAACCTCTTTCCTTTATTTGACGAATACGTTCTCTTGTTAATCCAAAAGTGTTTCCAATCTCTTCCAGAGTCATTTCGCTAGAACCACCTAGTCCATAAAATAAACGAATAACTTCGGCTTCCATTCCCTTAAGGTATGAAAGGGTACGCTCAAGGTCTTTTGACAAAGATTCTTGCATTAAAGAATCTGTAGGGTCAGGGGTATCGCTATTTTCTAATACACTAACCAAACTATTGTTATCGTCATCGTTGCTCATAGGAGCGTCAATAGAAACTTGTTTTTTCGACATTTTCAATGACATTTCAACTTTTGCAACGTCCATTTCAGTTAAATCACTTAATTCATCAGCCGTTGGAGTACGTTCATTTTTCTGTTCAAATTCATTTGACGCTTTGCTAATTTTTTGGATTTCACCCAATCTGTTGTGAGGTAAACGAATAGTTCTTGAATTATCAGCAGCAGCTTTCAAGATACTTTGCCTAATCCACCATACTGCATATGAAATGAATTTAAACCCTTTTGTATGATCGTATCGTTTTGCGGCTTCAATCAAACCTAGGTTTCCTTCGTTGATTAAGTCTTCAAGGGTAAGTCCAGTATTCTGGTATTGTTTAGCCACAGAAATCACGAAACGTAGATTGGCTCTTACCAGTCTGTTTAGTGCTCTCTCATCACCAGACTGAATTTTAATCGCTAGTTCTACTTCTTCTTCTGCATTGATCATTTCTTCTTTAGAAACGTCTTGCAGATACTTCTCGAGCGATTTACTCTCTCTTTTGGTGATCTGTTGACTAATCTTTAGTTGTCTCATGTGTTATACCTTCTAAAAATGTTTACTTTAATATGACGTATTATCTCCAGCAATAATTGTACTAGATTATAATTTTTTAAGTTTTTTTAATGTTTAAATTCGAATCATTCTAATTTTTCCTTCAGAGTCGTCTCTTTTCCATTTCTTTGAATCAAAAATATAGGTCAAATAACGACTGTATAATCTCAATCTTTTTGCACCTTCTTTGTCATCATTCTCATTGGTGGGCTCCCCTGAAAATTCAAATTCTGATATTTTTGGATGTCTACTCTTATAATAACGTACAACTTCCACTAAAGTTGCCATTACTTTATAAACTTCTCCTCGATTGGTTAATGCATACTCTTCTCCATCAAATTCATCATTCAATACTCCGAATACGATAGAAACATTAAAAATGTTCGTCGATTTTCTACCAAACTTCACTTCATACTTTAATCCTGAGTCGGTGGTAAAGTAGAATGTAGATCCACTGTCAATCTGTGGAGCCACTATTTTATAGGGAGTTAGCAATATTTATTAATCAATTTGACTGCAAAGATAAAACAAATCTCCTTTTTTAAAAATTGTACAACAATTATTATGAGTTCTCTTTTCGCTTTGGTTATTTTTGTCACCAACCATAAAACAATAAAATGGCAGGATATAGTAAATGGATAGCAGGAGGATTAGGATGGGCATTTGGTGGACCATTAGGTGCAATACTAGGTTTTGCGGTAGGAAGTATGATAGATAAGGCTTCTACTGAAGTAGATACTGAATTTTATGCTGATAGGGAGCCTAGAAGGCCACGGCAAACACAAACAGGAGACTTTAGCGCAAGTTTGATTGTCCTAGCTGCAGCTGTTATGAAAGCTGACGAAAAGGTGTTAAAGAGTGAATTGAATTATGTGAAAGCATTCTTTGTGCGTCATTTTGGGGAGGCAAAAACCAAAGAGTTATTGGTTTTGTTGAAAAAAGTACTCGATCAAAACATTAACGTATATCAGGTGGGGCAACAGATTCGAATGAATATGAGGCAGGCCGATAGGTTGCAATTGCTTCATTTTCTCTTTGGTGTGGCAGGTGCTGATGGAAACTTTAGTGACTCAGAAGTAAATGTTTTAAATCAAATATCATCTGCTTTAGGCATCAACTCATACGATTTCCAGTCAATTAAGGCGATGTTTATCAAAGAAACTGCAGGGGATTATAAAATTCTAGAAATTGAAAAAAACGCTACGGATGATGAAATTAAAAAAGCATATCGAAAAATGGCAGCTAAGTTTCATCCTGACAAAGTGGCACATCTAGGAGAAGATATCAAAAGAGAAGCGGAGCAAAAATTCTTAAAAGTGCAAGAAGCTTATGAAAACATCAAGAAAATGAGAGGAATAAAATAGTTATTCGTCTTCTTTTCTTTCTTTTATTATAGGTTTGGAGGTTGTATCTTGTTTTTCTTTTACAAGGCTATAGGCTATCTGAAATAAAGAAAACTCATATTTTACTGTAGTTTGTTTTTGGCTTGATTTTTTAGGTCCATCTAACGGTTTTGTATTGGCACTTGCAAAAGCAGGTGCACTAAAAAAAAGTAAAATAGAGGTGGCAGGAATGAGTAAATGCTTTTTCATCGTTGCACTGATTTTTTAAGGCATAATATTACTATTTTTTATTCAATTCTAATATTGTAATTATATGGATGGTGGTATCTGTGCACAAATGGTAACTTTATATCTCAATGAATAAATCTGACAAAAGAAAGTTTTTTTATGCAATATTGTTTCCAACTATTTTTGTAGTAGTCGTTTGGTTTATTAAAGTAATTGAATTAAACCTAAACTTATCTTTTGCAGAATATGGTATTAGACCTCGAGAATGGAGTGGTCTTATTGGGATATTGCTTATGCCTTTTATTCATGGTGACTTCAATCATTTATTCAATAATTCTATTCCACTACTTATTTTGGGAAGTAGTTTGTTTTATTTTTATCGTCCTGTAGCTTTTAAAGTTCTTTTCTGGTCGATAATTATGAGTGGTTTATGGACATGGATTTCTGCCAGAGATAGCTACCACATTGGAGCAAGTGGTTTGGTATACAGCTTATTTGGATTTTTGTTTGTGAGTGGATTTATCAGAAAGCACTATCGGTTAGTAGCGATTTCGTTTCTTGTTGCCTTTTTATATGGAAGTATGATTTGGGGGATTTTTCCGATAGACTATAAGGTATCCTATGAAGGGCATTTTTGGGGGATGTTTGCGGGAGTAGTTCTAGCTTATATTTATAGAGAGGTTGGATTGAAAAAAGTAGAATACGTTTGGACCAATGAAGATGAACGTCACGAAGATGACCCTGATGCCTACTGGAATAAGCCACTGAATTCTCCTCCAACTAATAGATATAACTCTCCAATTAACACGGAAATCCAAAAAGAAAGAGAAGTGGTTTATCATTATAAACCTAAACAAGAATAGATGATCTGTTTAGGGGTATAACGACAACCGTTCCGCTCGATGCAGCGTAACAAAACCTCCGGGTGGATTAATCGCTGCTTCAAAAACAACAATTTTAGTGGCATAATCGATTTCAACCACTTTTCCACCAAATGAACTGCCATTATTAGTACTGAAACCTGGTGAAAAAAGTACATTATTCATAATTGGTAAATAATCCACATCAGAAACATAACGTGCGAAAGTTTGATCACTTCTTTGTTTACCATAGCTCCATATTTGTTGAATGGTTTTGTGGGTTTCATCGATTTTATATTCAACTACACGACTATAAGTAGTAGTGCTTTCATAGTTTCTATTGTCACCATTATCAAACAGCAAAAGGTTTCCGTTGGGCATTATTTTTGGAGCATGTTGATACCAAGGCCACTCAAAGTAAGGATGATTCTGATTGCCATTCAATACATTGGTGTCTATAATTTTTATGCCATTGTTATCCAATGGTGTAAGTAGGTATTTTGAGAGGTTGTTTTCAGTTCGACTTATTCCCCAGCCTTTATGCGTCGAAAGTATCCATTTGAGATTGTTTTGATCGTCCAGCTTTACAACTCCTTGGGTTCTCCCCGAAACAATGATGGTTTGATCGGTTAAATCTTCAATCACCGCATTTCCATGAAACCAATCTACCTCTGCATTTGAATTGTCGATAGCGGTTAACGCGGATCTATTCTCATCTAAGGATTCTTTTAAGTCCCACTCAGCACTAATACTACCGTTATTCCTATTAATTTCTATAACAAAATCTTCAATGCAATTTTTACCGTTTGCATGTTTACTGTTAGTTTTAGAGGTTGTTACCAAGAAATTTCCATTTGACTTCTCTTGAACATTGTGGTGGAATTTATGGTCAGATAACCCCCAAGATTGTATGACTTCGCCAAGAGGAGATACTTCGTAAATGGAATTGGAATTAATGTCACCAAAATAATAATTTCCGTTTTTAAGTCTTTCTATTCCGTTATCATAATTTAAAGAACTTAAAGTAGGATGGTTGGAAAAATCTAGTAGCCAACGAATATTACCTAAATGATCCATAATAAATGGTTTATGTGGAGTTCTATTTCCCCAATAGCTCACCAATGTCAAACCAGGTTCCATAGCTGAAGTGTTAACTTTATTTATTTTGATTTCAGGCATTCCGGGTGGTAAAGCTTCAGTCTTTACAAGGTGTATTTGTTGTTCGACCAGTTCTCCGCTAGTACTGTAATAATTAATATAAATGGTATTTAAAAAATCTGGATACAATCCTAGAATTGGAATCTTATGTTGTTGCTCGTAAGTTGAAAACACCTTTGAAAACTCATCTTGTCCATCTGTTCTAGAACGGATAATTATTTCTACTCGTGTTTTTTCATCAGTAGTGTAATAATTTAGTGCAGCTAGCGGGTTGGTGCCAAATGGGTTCAGGATTAAAGTGTCTTCCACAAACTCATCATTAGTAGATGATGGTAATTCTTCTAATACAATATCGGGCTCTTTCTTACAGGCATTAAAAATTAGCAACAGAAGTAGTGCAATTAGTACGTAGTTTTTCGTTTTCATACTCAATAGAAGCGAAAACTAAAGAAAATGTTGCCCGGAGAAATGAAAAAATTTGCAACCTACTATTAATCAATTGAGTAATATTTATAATATTGATTATCAAAAACTTAAATTAAGTGTTGTTGCCTACGTATTGCTAGATGTTGGAATTTGTAAGTTTATTCCTAATGGTATTTTGTGTTTGAAACATGGATTACTGTAGAATTAAATTTTGCTTTAATTCATATAGGTAATTCCAATTGATTTGAAAAAAGTATGTACATTTTTCTGAGTAAACAAAAATGGCGCTCCATTCGGAGCGCCATTGCATTGAGTTGGTTACTTACTTACCTGCTTTCTTCAAGCGTTTTTCTTCTCTTTTCTCTTTTAGCGTTTTAGTGGGTTCCTTTTTTACCGCTTTTTTCGCATCTTGTCCTTTTGCCATGATTTTAATCTTTAATAGTTTGATTTGTTTTTTTGTCAACGTACTTATTTTCAAATTGTCAAATAAGACTTGTAGTTGACCTTAAAACCTATGAAAATTTAAGTGTTTTTTGATTACTAAGGATAATTTTACTTCATTTATTTTAGGCATCACAAATAATTGATTGGTGTATGCTTTTGTTTGATCTTCCAATTTAAAATCCTAGTTGATTTATGTAATTTAGACACATGTGTACTTTAACCTATATTCCTAAACCGGAAGGAGATTTCTTGTTGACTTCTAATCGTGATGAGTCTCAAGAGCGTTTGCCAGCAACTTTTCCAGTTTATCAAACAATTATAGGCAAATCAGTCTTATTTCCACAAGATGGTAATGCTAAAGGAACCTGGTTGGCCCTCAGTGAGCATAGAGTGGTAAGTTTGTTAAATGGTGCATTTAAAAAACATAAACATGAACCACCTTATCGGAAAAGCAGAGGCATCGTTCTGTTAGATTGTTTTGAGTATACGAGTTTTGAACAGTTTACTTTTGATTATGATTTTAGTGGGATTGAGCCTTTTACAATCATTTGTTTGGATCAGATTCAAGACGAGATAGAAATGATTGAATTTCGTTGGGATGGTGTATTGACTCATTTTAAGCACTTAAAACCTGATCTTCCTCATATATATTCTTCGGCACCTTTATATCCTAAAGCCGTTCGATTACAGCGTGAAAGTATGTTCTCAAAATTTATGCAAGAATCGTCAACGCGGAATAGAGAAGAGATGGTTAAATTTCATCGATTTGGAGGTGACCAAAACCTACCAAATATCCGCTTAGATGCATCAAATTTTGTACACACAGTTTCAATTTCTTCAATAGAAAAAAACAGCAGAGGCTTAACTATGCACTATCATGACTTAAAGCAAGATGCAACGATTGTTGAAAAATTCAAATAATTGAATTTTAAACTGCTGTGTAGTTTACTTTATACTTTAGTTTATTATAAATACCTTTGTGAATCTACCAAAAAGTAGACGATTTGCACTGGATAGATGGCTGTATTTTTATTCTTTACATGCTCATTATGTTGGGCGTCGGATTTTTCTTCCTCAAGAAAAATCAAAACTCTGATGATTATTTTGTAGGTGGCAGAAACATGAGCAGCTGGCACGTTGGACTCTCTGTAGTTGCAACGGATGTTGGTGGAGGTTTCTCTATAGGGTTGGGAGGTCTTGGCTTTGTGATGGGCATTAGCGGTTCGTGGATGCTTTTTACCGGATTAATTGGAGCTTGGCTCAGTGCAGTCTTGCTGATTCCGAAGATAGCCGAAATGAACGACCGCTTTCAGTTATTGACTTTTCCACAAGTATTTGGCAAACATTATGGTCCCAAAGTAGCACTTTTAGCAGGATTGATTTCTTTAATTGGGTATACTGGTTTTTCAAGTTCACAGATTTTGGCAGGTGCAAAATTGGCATCAGCTTCCTTTCCAGCCTTAGATCTAACTACAGCTCTAATTATTATGGGGGTTATAGCTGTGGTTTATACAGTAATGGGAGGGATGAAGGCTGTGATTTATACCGATACTATTCAGTGGATTTTATTAATGTCTGGGTTGATTTTTATTGCCATTCCAATGGCTTATTTCGCAATAGGAGGATACGAAACAATTATTTATTCTGTAAAACCGGAGCTGCTGTCATTAACTAATTTTGAGTGGTCACAGCTCTTTAATTGGGCCATTACTATAATCCCAATTTGGTTTGTTGGGATGACCTTGTATCAGCGAATATTTTCATGTAAATCAAAGAAAGATGCCCAAAAGGCCTGGTTTATCGCAGGTTTGTTTGAATGGCCAATAATGGCGTTTATGGGTGTTCTGTTAGGTTTGTTTGCTAAAGTAGCAGCAGATCAAGGAATGTTCACTGATTTAGGTTTTGTTACCTCAAAAGGATTGGACCCTGAAATGGGTTTACCATTACTATTGAGTCATATTTTACCCGTTGGATTGATGGGAGTAATGATGTCAGCTTACTTTTCTGCTATTCTTTCTACTGCAGATAGTTGCTTGATGGCGGCTTCAGGAAATTTAACTACTGATGTTTTTGGCAAATTATTGAAGCAAAAAAGTCATCAAAGTGTGTTGAAATATTCACAACTATTTACACTTTTAATTGGTGCGTTTGCAATAGTATTAGCAATGAGCATGGAAAATGTGTTGGAATTGATGTTGCTGTCCTATTCTTTTATGGTTTCTGGACTACTGGTGCCTATATTGGGTCTTCTGTTTTGGAAACGAGTGAGTTCTAAAGCTGCAATAGCAGCTATGATTCTTGGTGGCGGTACCACAGTATCTCTAGAGTTATTTAAGGTGGCTTTGCCATTCAACATCAATGCGAATCTATTTGGCATCTTAGCTGCTTTAGTGGTATTTATTATAATTACGTTAACGGATAATAATTCAATTGAAATAAAACAAACAAATGGAAAAAATTAAACTAACTCCAAAAGTATTAAATTCATTCTCTGGTCAAGACTTATTTTATAGCAATCAGAAGATTGCTCAATTTTTAAATACTCATTTAGATGAATTTGGTGATAGTGTAGATGATATCCTAAAATGTTTGGACTATGTATTTGAAAAGAACCTAGGGAAAGGGGGATTTGTACTTTTAGGACTGATCGAGGAGGAGATCATAGGAGCAGTTGTTATCAATGAAACTGGAATGTCGAAATACATTCCAGAGAACATTCTTGTATATATCGCCGTACATCAAGATTACAGAGGAAAAGGACTGGGTAAACAATTGATGGAACAAGCGCTAAAACTAACAAAGGGAGATGTTGCTTTGCATGTAGAGCCTGATAATCCTGCTAAAAAATTGTATGAAAGATTGGGTTTTACCAATAAGTATTTAGAAATGCGTTTAGTTAAAGACTAATATGTTAACAGATTCATTTTTAAACAAACTGACTTTATTTCGACAAGAGTTACACCGATTTCCTGAAGTTTCTAATCAAGAGGAAAGGACTGCTAACCGGGTTGTGGAATTGGCAAAATCTTTTCATCCTGATGAAATAATAGAGAATGTTGGAGGATATGGAGTATTGGTCATTTTTAAAGGAAAAGATAATGGAAAAACCATCGCTTTTAGAGCTGAACTAGATGCCCTACCGATTCATGAAGAGCAGCATTCAAATGTGGAGTATACATCAAAAAAGAAAGGAGTTGCACATCTATGCGGGCATGATGGGCATATGACAATGGTTCTTTCCTTATTGGAAGAGTTGTCGACTCATCCGATTCAAAAGGGGAAAGTAGTTTTATTATTTCAACCTGCTGAAGAAACTGGGGAAGGAGCAGCACGAATGATAGAAGATCTTAGGTTTAAAGGTTTATCAATAGATGCCATTTATGGTCTTCACAATATACCAGGTATAGAACTAGGGAAGGTCTTGATACGGAATGAGCATTTTGCTGCGGCTTCCAAAGGATTAGTTATTCATTTTAAAGGGAAAACTGCACACGCTGCTGAACCAGAAAATGGTGTTAATCCTGCTTTTGCGATTGCAGAACTTGTGGGGTATATTCATCGATTGAATGAAAATTTTGAGTCCAAAGATTTTGCCATTACTACCATAGTTCATTTAAAGGTGGGAAAAGTGACTTTTGGAATTAGTCCCGCTGATGGAGTGCTTATGTTAACATTGAGAAGTTTTTTAAATGAGGATATGGATGCTCTAACAGCTAATATTCAGACTAAAGTAACCCAGCTAGCACAATCAGAACAATTGGAATTTATTATTGAAGAAACTGAAGTATTTCCAGCTACCATAAACCATGAAATTCATTCTCGATTAATTCGATCTGCAGCAGAAAAGCATCAAATTTCTACAGAAGAATTAGTTGAACCATTCAGATGGTCAGAAGACTTTGGACATTTTCTTAACGATACTAAAGGAGCTATGTTTGGCTTAGGCTCAGGTAAGAATCAACCTGCATTACATCACTCCAATTTTGATTTTCCTGATGAATTGATTCCCATAGGAAACCGCATTTATTCAACAATTATTCAATTAACCAATCGATAGTGTTTCAAACTTCATACATTGAACTCAGCCAGTCAGCTTTAGAAGAAAATTATAAATTCCTAAAAAGCGTAGTAGGGGAACAGACCCTAATTAGCACAGTGATAAAAGGGAATGCTTATGGTCATGGAATAGTTGATTTGGTTCCTATGGCAATAAAAGCTGGGCAAACTCACTTTTCGGTATTCAGTGCTGATGAAGCCAGACTATGTCGTGAAGTAGCTCCAAATGCAGAAATTATGATCATGGGAATGCTCGATAATGAAGAATTGGAATGGGCGATCACAAACAACATACAGTTTTACATTTTTGAGGTTAATCGTCTGGAGGAAGCTTTGAAAATTGCGAAAAAATTGAACCAACTCGCTCAAATTCATTTAGAGTTAGAAACAGGGATGAATAGAACTGGTTTGAGAAAGAAGGAAGTGCTCAAAGTAATCGAATTACTCAACCAGAATGAAAATTATATCTTAAAAGGAATTTGTACACACTTTGCTGGTGCAGAGAGTATTGGAAATTACGTTCGAATTCAAGAGCAGATAAAAAGCTTTAAAAAGCAACGCAAACAACTAGCTAAAGAGGGCTTAATAGCAGAGTGCTATCATACTGCTTCTTCTGCTGCTACTTTATCTTATCCAAAAACTCAAATGGATATGGTACGAATTGGAATTCTTAATTATGGATTTTGGCCTAGTACTGAAACATTTATTCATTATGTGAAAGATAAGTCAGATCGGACAGATCCACTAAGAAGGATTTTAAGTTGGAAAAGTAAAGTTATGAGTACTAAAACAGTCGAAACTGGTGAGTTTATTGGATATGGAACGACATACATGGCGAGAGAAAATATGAAAATAGCTACTGTACCAGTTGGGTATAGTCACGGTTATAGTAGATCATTAAGTAATCAGGGGCGTGTTTTAGTCAATGGTGAGCGCGTTAGTGTGGTCGGAATTGTTAATATGAATATGATGGTACTTGATATCACAGATATTCCAGACACCAAAAAAGGCGACGAAGTAGTTTTGATTGGAAACCAAGGTGATTATTCAATTTCGGTTTCTTCATTTAGTGAATTGAGTGATCAACTGAATTACGAACTACTAACACGCTTACCCCATAATATTCCTAGAAAAGTTATTAAATAAAGCAATTATGGCATTTATTACATTCGACAAAGAAAAGTTAAAGCACAATTATCAATTCTTAGATGATTTATTCAAATCTAATGGAATCGAATGGGGGGTAGTTACCAAATTGCTCTGTGGGAACGAACTCTTTTTAAAAGAATTAATACAGTTGGGGGTAGATGAAGCACATGATTCTAGAATTTCTAATTTGAAAACTATTAAATCAATCAATCCCAAAATCCAAACAGTTTACATAAAGCCCCCTGCAAAGAGAAGCATTAAACGAATTGTACAATATGCAGATGTTAGTTTTAATACTGAAATAGAAACTATTAGGATGCTTTCAAAGGAAGCTGTTGCTCAAAATAAAATCCATAAGGTCATCATCATGATTGAAATGGGAGATTTGAGAGAAGGGGTAATGGGAGAGGAGTTGATTGATTTTTATGGTGAAATTTTTCAATTACCCCATATCGAAGTTTCTGGAATTGGAACCAATTTAAATTGTTTACATGGAGTAATGCCCTCTCCTGATAAATTGATACAATTGAGTTTGTATGAACAATTGATTGAAGCTAAATTCAACAAAAAAATTCCTTTCGTAACAGGTGGAACATCAGTTGTAGTTCCGTTGTTGTTGCAACGAATGCTTCCTTCAGGAATCAATCATTTTCGAATAGGTGAAATGCTTTACTTTGGTAATAATTTATTTACCGAGGCTCCTGTTGTAGGAATGAAAACCGATGTTTTAAAATTATACACAGAGATTATTGAATTGACAGAAAAGCCCAAAGTACCAACTGGAACTTTAGCTGAGAACCCAAGTGGTGAAATGGTGGAAATAAACCCTGAGGATTACGGAAAAACTTCTTATCGTGCGATACTGGATGTGGGATTGTTGGACATTCATCCGGATTTTTTAATTTCAAATCATGATGACATTAAAATTGTTGGGGCAAGTTCAGATATGTTGGTTATAGATCTGGGAGCGGATGAAGGTGCATATAAAGTGGGAGACTTAGTTTCCTTTGATTTGAAATATATGGGAGCCTTAAGTTTATTAAATAGCGATTACATTGAAAAAAAACTTATCTAGGTTTTAAAGCTTCATATACATGTGGATAAATAATTCCTTCCCACAATAAATACTCTTTAGCAGATGGATGTAATCCATCTGCACTGACTAATTCAGGATTGTCTTTCATTGCTTGAGTGGTCGGAAATATATCAATAACAGTTACTCCATACATTTCACCTGCTTTTTTAATGATTTCATTAAACTCCGATATTCCTGCGGTAATGTCTCTTCCTTTGCTATATTCAGGCCCTTTGGGTGTAGCTGAAAAATCCGGGATTGTGATTAAAAATAATCGATCGGAAGAAAGCGTTTCCAAAAGGGTTTCTACAATGTAATTTAAATTACTTTCAAAAATACCAATTTGAACACCTTGCACCCAGTCATTAACTCCAATCAAAACTGTTGCAAAGTTGGCCTCTGCATTGGTAAAAACTGCCATTTCATTATCGATTAATTGCTGAGAAGTATAGCCAGTTTTAGACGGGTTAGCCACCAAAGTAATGTCCACATCTTTCTTATTAAGGTGTTTGGTTAACACATTCGGCCAACATTCACTTGTGTTAACACCTTCACAGATTGTGTAAGAATCTCCAAGAGCCACATAGCGTATTGTATTAGATGATTGTGCCATGGAAATTAAATATGCAACTGAAAAACAGATTGTTAATATTAATTTTTTCATACTGTATGATGTTTGGAGATGTTTGTGCAAGGAAATACTAAAATACAAAACTATACGACATATGAAAACTGAAGCAAAATTTTTAAAGAATACATTAAGCGATAATATAACAACTGGTTTAATAGCAGGTATTGTAGCAGCATTAGTAAATGTTCTTTATTTCTTTGCATACAACCAATTTAGTGGGTTTCATGAACCACTAATCAACATCTACATGGTGATGCTCGCTTCATTGATACCTGGTATATTTTCAGGAATCCTTTATTTTATAATGGATCGTTACATCCAAAAGGATACGATGAAGGGTTTTTCTGTTGTGGTAATTCTAACCACCTTACTGAGTTTAGTTGCTCCATATACAGTCAGTACCACAGAATCGGTAAATAGTGCAGAAGGTTTATTCTTGTTAACCATCCCGATGCATTTAATTGTTGGTTTAACGATTATTTTTGTAATGGGAGCAAGAGGAAAATAAAAATATTCCCACCAAAATAGAGTTCACTAGCGTAACTTTGAGTTATGTTTAGTAAAATCAGCCACACTTCGTATCCTCCGTCATCAAAACCTTTGATGATTTGGGATGGGGACTGTGGTTTTTGTCATTATTGGATCATCCGTTGGTGGATCATGTCAGGTGATGCAATTGAGTATCAAAAATACCAATTGGCTCATAAAAAAGTACCTGACATTTCAATTACTCAGTATAGAGAAGCCGTTCGACTAGTATTGCCTGATGGTAGTGTTTATTCTGGTCCGGATGCGGCATACAAAGCATTTGAATTAGCCGGAAAATATCCATTTTTGACAAAATGGTATAGTAAAGGAGGTTGGTTTATGCAACTTTCTGATTGGGGGTATCAAAAAGTTGCCGACTATAGATATCAATTATTTCAATTGACAAAACGTCTATTTGGTAAAAATCCAAGATCTCCCAAAAGTCATTGGGTGAGCTATTTGTTGGCTTTATTGACCCTACTTTTGGGGTTTGGAGTTTTGCTAATTTATGCTTTCAACTACTTATAGACTAAAGCACAATCCTACACCTACGTTTAAAACCGAAATAGTTTGCTCGAAATTTTCTTTAGTAATTGATTTATTACCGTTTATATAAGTAGTAGTTTCCTTTTTAAATTCGGGCAACGACGTGAATGTTTCAGCGTTTAATCTTAACGATAACTTAGAGATAATAGGAATTCTTAGGTGCGCACCATAATTGATTCCAAAAGCAATAGCATCTTCAACTTTGCTTTCACGAACAACCACAGAACCGCTTTCATTGGTAGTAACAGTTACTAATGGTTGAGAAGAATTGACAGCACCACCCAAAAATTTAAAATCCAATCTAACTTTTTTAATCGGAATAGTTAGATATAAACCTGTTAAAGCATAAGCATTTAACCAGTCATCAGCTTTAACTTCGATGGCATTATTGGTAATCAATTGCTTCTCAAATTCAGATTTAATTTCTGATTCATTGATTGAATTAGTATACAAACCTAGATTAAAACCTATACCAACAAATCTAGAGATGTATATGCCTGCTTCTAATGATGCGTATTTACCTGCATTTACCGCAGAAGCACGAGCAGTGTCAAAATTTTTATATTCACCAACTGGCATACTTATTCCAGCATTTAAGCCCACAAAGTGAGGATTTTTTAATTGAGCTGATAAGGTAGAAGTCAACAGGAGTAGAAGGCTTGTGATGATAAAATTCTTCATGATGATGATTTTTTTTGGCAAATGTAAGTCAATTCATATAGCATAAAAAATGAATTTTTAATGAATCAACAAATCAATTCTTTTATCTAATTTGGTCTGCCTTCTAAAATTTTACTATTTAGTATTGAATCTATGGGAACTGATTTAAATATAAGCAAGTTAAACCTAAAACTTGTTTTATCAGGATTGGCAATGGGAATAGCTATTGGAGTCGGGGTAGGGTATTTCGTTTTTGCGGCAGAAATTAATCCTCCAATTGATAGCATTTCAGCGAATAAGTATAATGAGGACCCAATAACAATGAATCAGTTCAGATTCCTGAATCCTAGTATAGCTTATTTAGACTATAGTTCAATTGACTTATCTTCCATTGAAGGGATGGATAGTTTATTATTGCATCAAACTGAAACTGCTCAAAAAAGTGGTAAAGTAAGTTCAGCCGCTATCTATTATAGAGACTTGACTACCAATCAAAAAGTTGGAGTTAATGAAAGTGAAGTCTTTTCTCCTGGTAGTTTAATGAAGGTTCCTATCATGATAGCAATCTATAAATATGCAGAAGCAAAACCACATATTTTAGAGCAGAAGTTGTTGTACACTGATTCAAAGGAAGCTGAATATCTAGAGATGGATAAAAAGAGTCCGAAATCAAATAGTAAGCTAATCCATGGCTCGGAGTATACTGTATCTCAATTAATTGATATTATGATTATTGAGTCTGATAATGAAGCGACCATTATGCTGATTGATTATATAGAAGAAGAAAGTCCTCAATTTTTACGTTCAGTAGAATCAGAACTCGGAATGATCATACCAGATGGCATTGATTTTAATGAGAATTTTATAACAATACGGACGTATGCCTCCTTTTTCAGGGTTTTGTATAATTCTTCATATTTAGAAAAAAAGTACTCAGAATTGGCGCTAGAAACTTTATCTAAAACAGGATATGGTTTTGGAATTCGTCAATCGATCCCCCAAGAGATTCCTGTAGCTCATAAATACGGTGTAAAACCAAGTAAAGACAATTATATTCAGTTGCACCACTTTGGCATTGTTTATCATCAAAAGAAACCATTTCTCATTGGAATAATGACAAAAGGCAAAAACATAGAACACTTAAAATCTTTTATAGCAGAAGTGACTTCAACTACTTTTCAACGAGTGGATGAAAGAGCAAAGAAGGTTAGTCAAAATGATTTCAAGAAGGATATTGAAGATTAATATCCAGAGTATATCACTCCTGAAGTTGGAGTTTCGTTTAATTCTATAGTGGCTAACTCTGGAAGATTAGGTTTTATTTTGTTCCAAATCCAAACAGCAAGTCCTTCGCAAGTTGGGTTTTCTAGGCCATTTATTTCGTTGAGAACTTTGTGGTCAAGTGCTTTAACGACAGGATCAACTGCTTTTTTTAAATCAGTAAAATCCATCACCCAGTTTAGGTGTTCTTTCAAGTCTCCCTCCACAATCACCTTCAATAAATAGGTGTGACCATGCATGTTTTTACATTTATGCCCTTCTGGTACATTGGGTAAAAAATGTGCAGAATCAAATGTGAAGCTCTTGAAAATTTTCATGTGTGTTAATTTTTTGCAAAGTTCTATAAAACCAATGGAAAAAGGAAGGACTAAACATGAAATGTATTAACTAAAAAAGGCCATCAATTGATGGCCCTTAAGTAATATTTTTTCAATCTTATCTTTTAACGTAAGTCAGCTCAGTAGTATATACTATTCCATCTTCAATGGAAGTTGTTGAAAGTCTTAATGTAGTCCCGTCATTTTGAAGAATATTAAAACTAACGTTAAAAAAGAAAATAACAACATTAAGTTGTTTATCGTCGTTTGATAATGACCAAGTGAAATTGGTAATTTGTTCATCTGAAGGGTCACATTTGGTTAATCCTTCACTATAATACCCGGTATTATTGGAATTTAATCTTATAAAATCATCTTTTTCACATTGGTCTAAATCTGCATAAGTAGCTACTACTACATTGTTTTCCATCTCAATGCTATTTGTGAGGTAGTAATCCTTATTTTGAAATTTGTCTTTTGCTGAATCTTCATCTTTTTTACATGAAGATAAACCAATTATAAAAATCGATAAAGTTGCAAGAAGTGTGGCAGTGATTTTCTTTTTCATGATTTTAAGTTTAAATTAAATCCAAATATAAACTGAAAATCTATTCAAAATTATTTCTTGAAAAAATCTTCTAGAATATTTTTTATTGGTTGAATTTTATGCACATACTCGATGGAAGGGCCTGCACACCAAAAGGTTTTGTAGGTGGCACCTTCAGCAGCTTTTTTTACCTGGTTCATTCCTCTCACATAGATGAACATTTTTACATATTTTTTTAACCACTTATTTTTTAACAAAGTTCGTTCCCACCAACTAGCTTTCGCTCCAATTTTTTGTACATAAGGAGTATTGATGATAGTGAGGTGCGACCCTGAAATTCTATCGGTTAAAATAATGTCCTTTGCGCCATAGTCAACCATCGCTTGTTTGTATTCTTGAGAAATATCGGCTTCATCACAGGCGATGAATATGGTTCCAACACTAGCTCCTGCAGCACCCCAACTCATGGCTTCTTCAAGTTGAGAACCCGTGGCAACTCCTCCTGCAGTTATCACCGGGATAGAACAGTTCGCTGTTAACTCTTCGATTAGCTGCTTTGGTGAAATGTTGCCGCAATGTCCACCTGCTTTGGAGTTGACTGCGATTACTGCGTCTGCACCTAATTTTTCAACTTTTAATGCATATTCTAAATTGGTAACATCACAAAAGACTTTGATTCCTTTTTGGTGCGCCTTTTCGATAACTTCAGCAGGACTACCTAAGGAAGTTATGATGTAGGGTACTCCTTCTTCAACTAATATATCAAGTTGTTTTTTGTATTTAGGATTTGATTTGTTGACTATTAAGTTTACACCAAATGATTGACTACTTGCTTTTTTAATGGTTCTAATTGCATCAATTAGCTCTTCATCTGTTCTATAGTTAAGCGCAGGAAATGCAGCACTTACACCAAAATTAAGCGCTTCAATGACCATTTTGGTATTGGAAATTAAAAACATGGGAGCTACGATCAAAGGATATTTGACTCCTAGTAGTTCAGATACAGATGGTGTATTTTTCATCTTGGAAAATTAAGGATATACGATGGTAATTGTGCCCTTAGTTTCCAATGGTCCAGTTAAATTTTCATCAAACTTTGCAGAGCGAGCAGCCGTTTCAGCTTTTACATATAGGTATTCGCTACTAGTAGTTGTGCCGTTTGCACCTGCCAATACACTTCTGATATTTCCATATCTATCCACTACAATGTCAACTACTACTGTGCCTTTATCCTGTGTTCCTATCGAAACTTTTGGTTCGCGAATCATTTTTCTATCCTTAATCGCATACTTCACAGTAAATTGATCTACCTTAAATACCACTTCTTTGGTATCGTCCAACAATGCGCCATCATATGGGACATACTCATTAAAGAATATAGTGCTAACATCTAGCATAGGGTAGGTGACCATTTTGCGATTAACAACCATGCTCAGAACGTCATCTTTTAATTCAATGACAACACCACTGACTTTTTCACCACTTTTTAATACTAAAGTATGCTGTGCAAAAATGGAGCTGGTGCAATAAAGAAACAGACCTATAAAAATACTTTTCATGAAATTGTGTTTTGTGTTCTACCTCAAAGTTCAGTATTCATAATTGGGCATATTTTAAAAAGTGAGATACTTTTAAACAACCAACTAGTGAAAAAGTAAAAAAGCGCCTTTGCTAGAAAGTAAGTGTAACGCGGTAAGTCTTAAACATCACTATCAAGAATATCTGATTCATAATAGGATTGAATTTTACTTCTCATTTTTAGTTTGTCATCAAAATGTCTTGATAAAGCAAGTCTTTTCTTAAAGTGATTATCATTAGATCCGCGATGAAATAGTCTGATCTTAGCACAGTTTTCATGTTCGAAGATTGTTTTTAATAATACTCTATCGGATAGTCCTAATGAATGCCCAAGTATAAATACATCGAATACATCTTCATCTATAATATCAATTACTTCAGAGTAAATATCATTTGATTGATAATGAAATGCTTTTATGTTAATTAGAAAATCATCTATACCACATTGTTCAATATTATTGTATTCAACATGAGAATCATCACCATAACCAAAAACAATACTCTCAGTTTGATTTATATTACCATGTATATTATACACCAAGTATTTGTGAGTTAAATTTAGAGTGTGTTTTAATTGTAATTCTAACATATCAGTGTAATTGAAATTGAGAAAGATAATTTCATTCAGATTTAAATCGAATTCTTTAATCTCAGTATTTTCATTCCTTTTTGAGTAGTATTTATTATAAAACTCTTTCGATTGATTTTTTTTAATTTCTTCAATAATGTTTTTAATGTATGAATTTGTGTTTTTTGAAATGTCAATTCTATTATTTTCAATAACGATATATTCGATTAACTTTTTTCGAAGCTCTAAAAATTCTTCATTTAAATTGTAAAGAGATTCTGTTATTTTAATAATATAGTTTTCCTCGAAAATATTTCCACTATTGTGATAAACTCTTGTTAATTCTCTAAAATATGAGCTTTCTAAATCAGCCCAATTATTACTTCTAAATGCCCCCCTTAAAAGGTTAGATTTAATATTTATTGAAAATCTGTGATTAGCGTTTGGTGAAGAGTTTCCATCTAGAATAATATAAACTTCATCTGAATTGATGATATCATCAAAAGATGTTAACCTATCAATTAATCTTTCGTGTCCTTCAAATGATAGATTTAATATTTTCAATGAGATAAGTTTATCAGAATACTTATAGGATTCATTTATGTTAGCATCAATTAATGCACCTTTTAGATAGAAGAATAAAAAGTCTTTATATAACGTATTTAATCCACATGCAACGTCAAATCCATTACCTACAATCACTATTCTATTCATATGTATATGTTTAGTTAAGTAAATCTAATATTAAAATTATAATATGTGGATAATGAAGTTTATAAAAAGTAAAAAAGCGCCTTTGCTAGAAAGTGCGCTTTTTTAAATTTAATGTAAAGAATAAATGGATGTTCTAGGATTTGCTTCCAAACATCACTATTTCGCTAACTAAAACTTCTGTAATGTAACGTTTAACGCCTTCTTTATCTTCATAAGAGCGGTTGGTTAATTTTCCACTAATTGCTACCTCGCTACCTTTGTCTAAATATTTTTCCGCTATTTCGGCAGTTTTTCCCCACATCACCAATTGGTGCCAAGTCGTGTCTTGCACTTTTTCTCCCTTGGCGTTTTTATAAGACTCTGTTGTTGCGATTGACATGTTCGCTACGACCTTTCCACCTTCTAAATGTTTAACTTCTGGTTTTGCGCCTAAATTTCCAATTAACTGTACGTTGTTTCTTAATGAACTCATAATAATTTGTTTTTGTGATTTGTGAATTATTTCGAGGCAAAGGTTAGAAGGATGTAAATGTGAAGTCGTTTTTAAACGTTTATTAGTCGTTTATTATTCGTTTGTTGTCGTTTAAAAACGTTTTTGTGTTTGTTTTTCAGTGAATTATTCTTTTTGTTGATTTTGAAGTAAATTCAATTTTTACGCATTGAATTCAACAAAAAATATTTAGTGAGGATTTATTTTGCCTCTATTTAGAGCATTTAATTTCTAAAATCGAAAAAGATATGAGATGCGATATTCAGTAATAATGAAATCTATAATATTACTGCTTTGGAGAGATACTTTTTAGGAAATCAATCGCTGTAGCATTAAAAATATGCGGTTGTTCTACATTAACGACATGTCCACAGTCTTTGATGACGTGTAAACGAGCTGAGGGATGATCTCCTACTAATTTGGTGATAGAGGGCAGAAACATATGATCCTCAGAACCCATAATATATAAGGTAGGTACTTTACTGTCATTAATTCGAAAAAAGGTTAATAGTGGATTGACTTCAGAGATTAAAGTAAACCAACGCTTAAATTCTTTCTGATACAACTTTTTAGCTTCATTGATAAATAAGTTGCGTGACTCTTGGTGCTTCTTTTTGGGCATAATGATAAATGCAAAAAAGCGATACAATAATAAGTAAGGTATTACTGATTTTAATAGAGCGCCAGTACGCATCAATACCTGTCCTCTTAAATTAAGTTTCATAACAGCACCTCCCATTATCAAACTGTTGGTTCTTTGTGGATAGCGTTCAGTTAGTTCTCTAATAATAATGGTTCCTAAAGAAATGCCAACAAAGTGAGTTGATTTAATTTTTAAATGATCCAACACATCAATAACCTCATCTCCGATCACATCGAAACTATACTGTTTTAACTTCTCGTAAAAAGGCTTTTTTGACTTTCCGTGCCCTCTTAAATCAACTAACAATACATTGAAGTGCTTTTGAAAGTCTCGCACTTGCTTGTACCAAATTGAACTACTACCGCCAGCCCCATGCACAAAGGTGACCCATTGATTACTTGTGGCGTGTAAATGTGTTGAATAGTATAACATCAAATAAAATAACAAGAGATGCAAATATATGTTTGATATTTGATAAAATGGCTTATTGTCACCTCCATGTTAAGTTAAGTTTAATACACATAGTATCGTTAATAAAAGGAGTGATTTCTTTGATTTTTTCTGGATTTGAAGCGGTTAAATTTCTATCTTGCAGTTAATTCTAAAACATCCTATTATGAGAAAATTAGTACAGATTATTTCTACATTATTATTGATATTTAGTACTTTAAGTTCGTATTCTCAGTTTTTGCTTCCGAATTTCGGAGAACCAACTAAGGTAACTGAACTAAATAGTTACGCAGAAGAAAGCATGCCTTTACCTACTTTAAATGGAAATAGATTGTTTTTCCTGAGAACTTATTTGGAAGATATGGAGCCTAAAAGTGATGGTCAGGACATATGGTATTCCGATCGGGATGCAAACGGCAATTGGGGAACTCCTATTAATTTTCTGCAGGAAGCAGATAAAAACATTTCCAATGCGGTGATTGGAGCTTCAGCAAATGCTGATAAAGTATACGTTTTTAAAACAGTAACTAATCGTAGAAAAATAGATCAAGAAATCACTTACACAGAAAAAGGTGAAGATGGAAAGTGGAAAGAGCTAGAAGCACTGGAAGTACCTGGCTTGAGATTAGATGATGGTTATTACTCTTTCTACATGAATAAGACCGAAGATATTTTAATGATTAGTATGGCTCCTGCAGATACTAACGCTTTTGAAGATTTATACGTTAGTTTGAAAGATGCTAATGGAAACTGGTCAAAAATAATTAACCTTGGAAGCACTATTAATACTCCTGATTATGAGGTAACACCATTCTTAGCTGACGATAGGAAAACCTTATACTTTTCCAGTAATGGCCATGATGGGTTAGGAGAGTCTGATATTTTTGTCACATACCGTTTAGATTCAACTTGGCAAAATTGGACCAAACCGTTAAATTTAGGAGCACCGATAAATTCTCCTGATTTTGATGCGTATTTTGTTATGGGGAATAATATGGAAGTATACTTCACGAGTAATAGAGGACAAGATTACAGTGATATTTACTATTCTAAAATCAACAAAGGAGTTAAATTCGTTGGAGATAAGCAAGACCTATTAGTGAAAGGAAAGTTTTTATACGATGGCTTGCCAGTAGATGGAATAAAAATTAACATTTATGATAAAGATGGTAATTTAATTGACGAAGCTATTACTGATAAATACGGTTTGTTTACCTATCTTAAACTAGATGGAGATGAAGCATATATTTTGAAGCTTACAGAAGATGATTACACCAAGTATCCAGATGCTAAAATATATTATGTAGATGATGCCGGAGAAATAAATGGTCGATTTGTAATGATTGAGGATGGAAGCTACTCTGAAAGCATGAAGGATATCATTTATGCCGACAATGTTTATGGGATTTATAAATTTAAAAAAATCCCGACTTCAGGAACACAACTAGTTGTATTTGATGAAAATGATTACCCATTAGATACCTTGATTACTGATGATTTAGGACAGTTTACTTACAAAAGAATGTCGGGCGATAATAACTATTACTTTAAGCCGATAAATGTTTCTGAAGAAGATTATCAACTATCTGAAATAGCATTATTAGATCCCAATGAAAAAGAAGTGCTTAGTGCTGAAAAAGGAAAAAACAACACCTTTGTATTTGACCCAATTAAATTAGCAGAGTATAACTCAAAAAGTAGTCCTGCTGTAGCGGTAACTGTTAAGGAACCAGTAGAAAAGAAAGGGGATGCTAAGAAAGAGATTATTGAAAAGCCTATCAGTCAAGGTGAAGAGGCGACTACAATTTTCTTTGGATTTAATGATATTTTCTTAACAGTTGATGATCGTAAGAAATTAATGGAAATTGTTGAGAAATTAAACAACGACGAAGATCAGGTAATCAGCGCCATCGGACATACAGATGATGTAGGAACTGAGGAGGTAAACATGAGAGTAGGAGAGCAACGAGCCAACTCTGTTAAACGATATATCGTTGCTAAAGGTATAGATGATTCAAGAATTGAAATTGTATCTAAAGGCGAAGGTATGCCTATTGAAAGTAATGATACTAAGGAAGGTAGAGCAAAGAACAGAAGAGTGGTGATAGAGTATAAATAGAAATTTATTTTTTGAATGTTAATAGTGCTTTAATGGTTACAGCATTCAATGGAAATTCTAACACTACGTGAATAAAACTAAGCAGGAATAAGACAATAAAACCTGTTTGAAAATCATAGAAATAGATGGCAATAGCGGCGAACCAAAAAAGCCCTATTGCCATTATTTTTTTAGGAGAGAGTTCTTTATACCAGCCGATAATTGAAGTTTTTGAAAACCAATTTAAATAATGATAGGTATAAGCAAAGCCAATAAAGGTTTGAATTTTTAATCCTGAAATAGAAGTAGCGTAAAAATCTCCACTTTCCAAACCATTAATAAGTTGAGCTAAAAATGCATTAACTGTCATCATATTGCTGTTCAAGTAAGTTGAAAGAGTTGTCTCACTTGGGGCATTTATAAAAAGTTTATCTGGTAATAGATAGATTATAAAAGGGACAATAATCATAATGAAAAAAGTGATGAGTCCTAGGAGAGAATTAGATTTTCGTGCGCCATACAAAATAAATAAGGCAGTAAATACATACACATGAAGCAGAGTGGGTAAAAAAACTGCTAAATAAATAAATGATGTAGGAAGGATAAAATAGATCAAAATGGCAATGGCCAAGCTGGCGCCAAAGGCAAGGAGTTGCTTTTGGTTTTTGAGAGAAACCAATGCGATTGAAAAAAAGAATACTGCAATCATTAAAAAATTACTTCCATCTGCCAATTGATTCAAGTAGAATTTTAACGAAGTAGAAGGATTGGGCCATAGGTGTAATACGACAGGATATATAGAAACCGCAATGGCTGCCATTAAAAATGGAATCATCCAACTCTTTCTAATATTGACGAAGTAATTCTTTCCCTTAAGCCAATTTAGTTCTGTAATGTAATGCAAAGGGCCTAATATGGCATAGGAGTATAAAAACAATTCAAAAGGGAAAATTAGCGCTATCGTTAGCGATAACGCTATTAAAAGAATGTTTATTAAATCAATATTCAAGTGTTTCATGCAGATGTTTTTGCAACTGCAATAATTGAAAAATTAAATTACAATTGAAAAGAAACTGCACAAAAACTTAGTTTATTGGACTAATTGAGCTTCAATTTCATCCAAGAACTGGTTTAGAAACTCATACTTAACGTGTGACATAACAACTATTTTCCACCATGATGGTCTTGCTTCATACGTGTCTGCAACTAACTCATATTTCATCGCTACTTTAGCGGAAATTTCCCCAGCCTTTATGGTTACAATGTTAAGATATGGATTTCTATAATAGTGAATACCCATACTATCTAGGCGGTCGCATAGATAATTGGTACGTTCCATAAGCTCGTTCATCTTTGCTTTCCATCCTTCGGAGCCATAATTCATTAATAGCATCCATATTACAATGGCATTAGCACCACTTCTGCTTCCGCAAATTGTAAAATCTAGTCCTGGTACATATTGAGCCTCATCTGTAGCAACATATTGCATGAATCCCTTTCGAATTAAAAATATACCTGTACCGTAAGGGGTTTGCAACATTTTGTGTCCATCTATTGAAATGGAACTAACTCTTGGATTTGCAAAATTATGTTTACTATTAGAATTGGTAAATGGATAGATAAAGCCACCAAATGCTGCATCTAAATGTAGTTTAAAGACTAAATTATTCTCATCTAAAAAGTCAACTACAGGGTCAATATCATCAACCGAACCAAATAGGGTAGTAGAGACATTAAGCACCACAATAAAATATTTAACTCCTTTTTTTCTGGCTGCCTCAACTTGCTCTTCCAGTTTTTCAGGAATAATTTGTCGAGTTTCGGAATCCACAGGAATCAAGATTGATTGTACCTGCAATAAATCGCATCCTTTTGCGATGGAGTAGTGCGTATCTGAAGAGTAAATTACTCCAATTTGATTGGTATTTGCGCCATATTCCTTCCTGAAGTAATTTCTATAAATCCACATGGCTTCTAGATTAGCCTCTGTTCCTCCTGTTGCTACATAGCCGTCTTGTTGTCCTTTAGCACCTTGAAATATTTCTTCAGCACATAGTTCAATAAGTTCACGTTCTATGTTTTGAGTTCCTTTAAAAATATCTAAGCCTTTATTGCCCATCGTATGGCATCCAATATGATTGGGATTGGCTATTAAAGTTTTTAAGAAAGGCGCTTTTTCTAAAAATGGAGCATCTCTATAAAATTCATCTTCATCTAAATAGGTTCCTGGAATACCAAGAATAGGGTTTGTAGCGTAGTTCCCATTGGCTGCCAATGCAGCCTCTACCATTTTTAATATGGTTTCTTTTGTTTGCGACTTCCAATACATAATTATATCTTTTAATGACACTCGATTAGGGGTGTCTCTGTATCAATTTTGGGGCTTAAATAAGGGATGTCTAGATTTAAACCTCTTATTATAAATAGAATTCCTATTGCTACGACGAAAACTGGAATGACTTTTTTTACTTTGCTTCTGAAAGAAAATTGCAGCCGATTCCCTAAAATGGAAACACTTAGCATTAAAGGTAAAGTGCCTGCGCCAAAAGCCATCATGAACAAGCCACCATCAAAAGGGGTGGCCATTGCTAGAGAACCCGCGACACCCATATATACTAGCCCACAGGGAAGAAGTCCATTCAAAATTCCAATAGTCCATAAATTAATATTGGATGTTCTTCCTAATCTTTTACCAAGGCTAGCTTTTACCTTTCCCAACCATAAATTGAAAGTGGGGAAGGAGTGCATTTTATTGGTGTAAATGGACGGAATTAAGATACTCAAAATCATTGCCACACCTACGATAATAGATAGCTTTTGTTGAAATCCAGCCAACGCAAATCCTTTTCCCATTAGTCCGAATATGCAGCCTATGATAAAATAGGTAAACAATCTCCCTGAATTGTAAAGTATACTTCCAGTAACAACAGTTGATAATTTATCTCGTTTCATTGGAAGAGCAAAAGCAATAGGGCCACACATGCCTACACAATGCAAGCTGCCTAAAAGTCCAATTAAAAATGCCGTCCAATATTCCATTCGATTATGGGATAATTATAGTTCTTTCCTCGTAATAGCTTTTGCCTCCCGCAATCCAGTCTATCTTCAATAGGTATTTACCTTTAATAAATTGATTAAGCGGAATACTTTCCGTATTCGATCGTGCTTCTATTTTTACATTAAAATCTTTTGTTTCATCAGATGGACGAAAACAATTAATAGTGCCTGAAGTAATCGATTCTGCGCTGTTTGGTAAAACAATGTTAAGTTGATGGTCAGAAATATCTATTTTCAAATCAGCATCTAAATTCATTGTTCGCTCCGTATCATCTATTTTTTGCTGATACTTTATTTCTTGGGCATAGTAATCTTCCGTTACCAAATCAAAATTTTGATTGAATGCCATGATTACCATTCCTATAATAAAAACTACAAAGCTGCTATAGAATACGGCTATTTTTGTTCCCCAACTAATTTTCATTTTTTCTTTCGTTTTACTGGAGCTAAGAATGAGGTGCTCATGTCATCTAATACTTCCCCTTCTTGGTTTATAATTTCAAATTCAATATCTGTCTTTCTTTCACTCAACTGATCCATATCGAGAATTAAGAAGAAACTACCTTCGGTCATTGACTCTGAGGGTATGATTAAGCTCTCTTGACCAATAATTTCAATTTCACCATTCATTCCTTTTAATCGGATGATAGCAGGAATTGAATCGTAGGTTTTATTAATTATCTTATAATTATACAGATTGCTGATTTTGTTTTCAGGACGTTTTTGGTATTGCTGCCCAGTAGCTTTTAATACTGTGGCATCTACTTCAGAACGGCTGAGTAAAAGAAACCCTACAATTGTTAAAATAACCGTTAATACAACTGTGTATGCAACCGTCCGTGTAGACCATATTTTCTTTTCTTTATTTACAATTCCTTCTTCAGAATCATATCTAATTAACCCTTTTGGTAGGCCTACACTTTCCATCATGTGGTCGCAAGCATCAATACAAGCAGTACAATTGACACACTCTAACTGCGTACCATTTCTAATGTCTATTCCAGTCGGACACACATTCACACATTGGTTGCAATCTATACAGTCTCCTTTATTGGTTTCAGATCTATCCTCATTTTTTTTGAACTTCCCTCTAATTTCCCCCCGAACATAATCATAGGCTACTACTATTGAGTTTCGGTCGAGCATTACACCTTGCAATCTTCCGTAAGGACAAGCTACAATACACACTTGTTCTCTAAACCAACTGAAAACAAAATAAAACACTCCTGTGAAAATCAGTATAGAAATTAAACCTCCTATATGATTCATGGGGGAGTCGGTCACTACATTGAGCCATTCGTCAGACCCAATAATGTACATTAAAAAGGTATTGGATATAATGAAGGAAATCAAGAAGAATATTCCGTGTTTTAATATTCTTTTCTTAATTTTTTCACTGTTCCACTCGCTATCCCTAAGGCGCTTTTGTTGCTTAAAGTCTCCATCAATCCAGTATTCGATTTTACGAAATACCATTTCCATGAAAATGGTTTGAGGGCAAACCCATCCACAAAATATTCGGCCAAAGACAACAGTAAACAACACCACAAAGAGCACAAAGCTTAACATAATCAAGACGAAGATGTAAAAGTCTTGTGGCCAAAAAACTTGACCTAGTAGAACAAATTTTCGCTCCAATATATTGATTAACAATAAAGGGTGGCCGCCTATACGGATAAAGGGGCCTGAGAATAAAAAGAGCAATAATACAACGCTCACCCATGTGCGAGCGTTGTAATATTTGCCAGAAGGTTTTTTCGGACTAATCCATTTTCTACTTCCGGATTCATCGATTGTACCGATT
Organism: Acidiluteibacter ferrifornacis; assembly: GCF_009909615.1. GTDB lineage: Bacteria > Bacteroidota > Bacteroidia > Flavobacteriales_E > Vicingaceae > Acidiluteibacter > Acidiluteibacter ferrifornacis. Next base: position 276,829 of record NZ_WWNE01000012.1, read on the forward strand.
GAATCTCGGAAGGATTGATCCATGTATTCTTCTTTCTCTCTTTTCATTGTTACTTTTTGTTTCTAGATTCACAATTATTCCGCAACCGCTGCAACCTCGTTTTCTTCTACTGTTTCTTCAGTATTAGTTGTATCAGACGGTGTTTCTTCTACTTTTTCATCCACCCAAATCTCTCCTTGTGGATCTTTCGCGTTCGGAGGATTAGAGCCTTGAATACTTATAATGTAACTTGCAATTTGTTGCATTTGAACAGGACTAAACTGACTTTGCCAAGCAATCATCCCCTTTGCAGGAATACCGTATTTAATAGATTTAAAGATATTGCTAATGCCTCCACCATGTATCCAGTATTCATCGGTTAGGTTTGGACCTACAAGTCCCTCCGCTAAAGCCCCGTGACACGTTGCACAGTTTCCTTTATAGATGTTTGCACCTGTAGTAATTGCATCTAAATCAACTAGCAAGGTAACATTGTCTTCTGTCAATTGCTCACCACCACTTTCCAATGCTTCAGCTTTAGCCTCTGTAGCGGCTAACATTTCTGATTCATATTCTTGTAATTGTAATTCTCCGCTACCTGTAATATGAAATCGAATTAAATAAACAAATGCAAAAATGATAGTTCCGTAGAACATGTACTTCCACCATGGTGGTAGATTGTTGTCTAATTCTTTAATACCATCATAATCGTGATCCAACATTACTGTAGCTTCTTCTTCTACAGGAACTCTATCTACCAATTTACTTCCAATAGTATCAAATACAGTATTCATTTCATCTGCCGTAAAATCATCACCTCGTTTGTAGCGGATCATTGTTTTTAATGATCGAAATAGAATAGCAATGATTAATGCTAAGAAAGCAATTGTTGTGATTAATGACCAAAATAAGACATCACTCATTACAAATGGAACAGAAGTAGTCGTTTCATTTTGGGCATATGCACTAAGACCGCCGCCGGCAAGTACCAACACTGCTATGGCTTTTATAGTTTGTTCTGCTTTTGAGGATTTAGATTCTGGTGTTTCAATTTTACCGATACTGGAGATACTCTGACCAATAGCATGAATGATGAGAAGTAATAATAAAATTACGCCCAACAATAAAGAGAGCAGAAATGCATCAGAAATTCCTGCATTGGCAGCCGCCGCATTTTCTGCTGCGAAAACGCTTACTGGGGCTAAACCTATTGCCATAACCGTTAGTATGGTTTTTATAGTTTGCTTTTTCATGGATTTTTAGATTCTGTGGTTAGATTATTGGTTGTTTCGTTTTCTTCATTCTCAAATGGTAATGCAGAAAGCATATTCACTTCAGATTTTTTCATTCGACCTACCCAAAAGAATAGCGCAATAAAAAAGAGAAAGAAAATGATGAAGGAAATAACAGGGAAGATGTCTATCCCTGCTATTGTATCCATATTATGTTTGATAAATTTTAACATGATCTTATTTTTTTATTGTTCAGTTTCTTTAGTTTCGATGTCTCTACCTAATCTTTGTAGGTATGCAATTAATGCCACAATCTCTCTATCTGGACTTACTTCAAAACCATCTTCTTCGAGTAAATCACGCATTTCTTCAACGATTTCATTAGCTTGTTTAACAACATCGGCATTCGCACGTTCTGGGTAATCTTCCTCATAAGGAACTCCCAACGTAATCATTGCTCTAATTTTAGCAGCTGTAACGGTGGTGTCATAACTTTTGTCTAACAACCATGGATAAGCTGGCATGATAGAACCATCAGATACACTACGAGGGTCATACATATGCTTGAAATGCCAAGAGTTAGGTTTGCGTAATTTGCTGCTTCCTTCTCTAGCTAAATCGGGTCCTGTACGCTTAGATCCCCACAAGAATGGGTGGTCATAAACAAACTCTCCAGCTTTTGAATATTCCCCATATCGCTCTGTTTCAGATCTAAATGGGCGAATCATTTGAGTATGACAGCCAACACATCCTTCTTGGATATAAATGTCTCTACCATGCAACTCTAGTGGGGTGTATGGTTTTACAGCCTCTATTGTTGGAATGTTGGATTTAACTAAGAACGTCGGTACCATTTCAATAATTCCACCAATCAAAATGACAATCAAAGAGCCTATTAGCATTAAGGTTGGCTTACGCTCAAATAATCTATGCCAGTGTTCGTCTTTATGATTTTTAGACAGTTCTGCCATTGGTGCAGCTTCTGCCGCCTCATTTTTCTCAAAAGAACCAGATTTTGCGGTTTTAATCAAGTTGTAAACCATGGTCAATACCCCGATGTAGTATAATAGTCCTCCAATTGCTCGGTAAGCGTACATTGGTAAAATATTAGTTACTGTTTCTAGGAAGTTAGGGTATTTTAAGAATCCATCAGCTGTAAAGTCATTCCACATTTGGCTTTGTGCAAATCCTGCCCAGTACAACGGAATAGCGTAAAACAAGATTCCTAAAGTTCCAATCCAAAAGTGGAAGTTGGCTAATTTTTGTGAATACAATTTGGTTTTGAATAGTATTGGCCATAGGTAATACAACATACCGAAGGTTAAGAAACCATTCCATCCTAATGCTCCTACGTGAACGTGTGCTACAATCCAATCGGTAAAGTGGGCAATCGCGTTAACGTTTTTCAACGACAACATTGGACCCTCAAAAGTGGACATACCATATGCAGTAATAGCCACCACCATAAATTTCAATACCACACTGTCTCTTACTTTATCCCAAGCACCTCTTAAGGTCAATAAACCGTTAATCATACCACCCCAAGATGGAGCAATAAGCATTACAGAAAACACAACTCCTAAAGATTGTGCCCAATCTGGTAAAGCAGTGTAAAGTAAGTGGTGCGGTCCAGCCCAAATGTATAAGAAAATCAAAGCCCAAAAGTGGATGATAGACAGCCTATAGGAGAATACAGGACGATTAGCTGCTTTAGGAACAAAGTAGTACATCAATCCCAAATATGGAGTGGTTAAGAAAAATGCAACCGCATTGTGTCCATACCACCATTGCACTAGCGCATCTTGAACTCCAGCATACCAAGAATAACTCTTCATAAAAGTTACTGGAATCTCAAAAGAATTGACAATATGAAGAACTGCTACTGTAACAAAGGTGGCAATGTAAAACCAAATAGCTACATATAAATGACGCTCTCTTCTTTTTAGTATTGTAGCAAATAGATTCCATCCAAAAACTACCCATATTAAGGTAATCGCTATATCAATTGGCCATTCTAACTCAGCGTACTCTTTGGAAGTTGTGAACCCTAGAGGCAACGTAATTGCTGCAGCTACGATTATTAATTGCCAACCCCAAAAGTTAATCTTACTTAGTAAGTCGCTGTACATGCGGGTTTTTAATAATCGCTGTAGCGAATAATAAACTCCTGCAAATATTCCGTTTCCTACAAAGGCAAAAATCACTGCATTGGTGTGCAATGGTCTTATTCTACCAAAGGAAGTGAATTCGATGCCTAAATTGGCGGCAGGAAAAATAAGTTGTGTAGCGGCTAACAGACCCACTAACATTCCAATAACGCCCCAAAAAATGGTGGCGTTTCCAAAGAGCCGGACAATGTTGTTGTCGTAGCTGAATTGTTCTTTTTGCATGGTTGTGTTCATTATTGATTTAATTTATCTGGTTGTTTTTGATTAACTGAATTGGTTTCTTTTGGTTTGTCGTCGAATAACATTCTAACGGATGGAGTATAGTCATCATCATACTGACCAGCTTTTACTGACCAAACAAATGCCACCAAAAATCCTATGGCGACCGTTAAGCTGACGATAATTAGAATGATTAAAACATTCATAATTTTTAATTTATTCCAAAGTTGGTAATTGAAGAATCGTTAAAAAATGATAATTATCAGTTTTATATAAAAATACAATTACAAATCACAATCTTCTGAAATACTTGAATAAATTGGGTGAGTAATTTCAAACTTTTTCAATTCAGGATCAAAAATTTCCCATTGCGTAATGCGATCCACGTGCAAGTGTAAACTCTTTGTTTGTTCTGAAGACGAATTACGCACGAGGTGAAAGCCCATATCGTCATTTAAATAGTAAAATTCACCTTTCTTAATGGTAATGGAGTTTTGCTTATGAGCTGTTTTGGCATCTCGATCGACCGAGTAAGTATCAATCGTTAATTCACCTTCTAAGACTTGAATCCAACCTTCCTGAAAACTGTAACTATGAATAGGAGAGTGTTGATTTGGTTGCCAGCACATCAGTAATAATTCATATTCCTCGCAAGAACTGATGCAATTACGAGTGTAATGACTTGTCGACCATTTTTCAAATGGACTCCATTCGGATAAAGGAATATCTAGCGCTTTTAGAATTTCCATATAACCTCCATATCCCGGGCCTAAGTTGATGTTTTTGAGTAATTGTTCGACAGTTTTGATAGATGGTATCATAGTTTGTTGTTTTAAAATTGTGGCATAAAATTAAAACCGCATAAAAAGAGATAAAATGATAACTGTCAGGTTTGATTGATTTTTTGAACTATTCTAAATCATGTGAACTTTCCAAGAGGTGTTTGATTGTATATCTTTTCAATTTTACCAGTGCGGCAAAGAGAACAAAAAGGGGCATAGCAGATTAAAGGTAATTGTAGAAAATCATTTGAGAAAGTGGTTTATTGAATGATCAACCATTAAACTCATCATAAGATTCATATACTCTTTGCCTTTGCGGTGAAAAAAAAGGATGTTAGCTTGGAAAGAATGGCTTCAAAGACGCGATAGTAATCTATATATTAGTACCTTAGAAAAAAAACAATTAAGTCATGACTGAAAATGAAGTTCTTGCAGATATTCATAAGGTTCAACTCATATAATTAAAAGATGATGTAAAACGTTTACTTATAAATATTAATAACTCACACCTAAAACTGATGCTTAAATTTTTACTAATCATACTAATTGCTTTTTTTACATTTAATTCTTTTTCACAAACGAATTCAGTTTGCGAACCTCTAGTAGTAAACGATAGTTTATTTCAACTGAAGTCTGATCCCTACAATTTTGGTAAATCAAGTGGAAATTATGTGCAAAGTGTCCGGAGAGATTTAGTTACTGATATCAATGACATTATTACCATTGAAAAAGATTGTATAATTTTTAAAATAAACTATGCCTGCGGATGTGGTGATAACAACAAACAATTGGTTTCTAATGGAATCCTACTTCAAGACAACCAAGGGCTGCAATATTATGAAATCAAGTTCCTTTTCATCAATTATAACAAAGGCTGTAAGGCATTGTGTCACGATCTTCTTTATTACGATATTTCAGAATTGAAAAATTCTACAGAATCGGTGTACTTAAAGTTCGACGAGTTTGAAGATTTAATTGAATATTGAGAAGTTTGAAATTTTAGGAGTAATCTATAGGGCATTTACATTATTTCACCTTCTTGCTCGCTATCCATACTGCGATGGTTGAAAATCCAACAACAGAAATAGAGCTAATGGGCATTAGAATAGCGGCTGTAACAGGTGAGAGCAATCCTTGAACGGCAAAGCTGAGTCCAACAATATTGTACAGAAAGGATATGATAAAACTGATGATAACAATTTTCTTTGCGCTTTTTGCAAAAGTTAAAATTTGATCCAATTGATTGAAAGCTTCCGCAGATAAAATAAGATCACAAGCAGGGGAGAAGGCATTGACATCTTCTGCTAAAGCCACTCCTACGTTGCTCTTCTTTAACGCACCAGCATCATTGAGTCCATCTCCTACCATCATTACTTTTAAGTTCTGATTTTGCAACTGCTCGATATAATCCATCTTTTCTTTAGGACTTTGATTAAAAATTAATTCACTTCCTTTTGGAAACATAGAAATCAACCGATCCTTTTGCCCATCATTATCACCAGAAATTAATGATAAACCATAGTTTGTACTTAATTTATTGAGAAGCTGATCTAATCCAGTTCGATATTCGTTGAATATGGTATAATACCCAATGGGTTCATCATTGATGGAAATTGCAACAACTGAATCGTTAGTGTTTTTTATGTTCATCCCAACCCATTTGGGTGCACCGATTTTATAACGCAATTCTCCCACTTTTGCAGTTAATCCTTTTGCAGGAATTTCTTCAAATTCGCTTATAGTAGACCAAGTTTCTTGTTGAATGGAGTTAAATATCAGTCGACTAAGTGGATGGTTCGATTGCCTTAATATGGTGTGAATATCGCTTTGTTGGGCAGCGGTTAGTGGGGTGCCATTGTAATTTACCGATTGGTTATTGCTATATGTTAGTGTGCCTGTTTTATCAAAAACAATATGATTTAGATTGGCCATATCTTCTACTACAGCAGATTCTCTTAAGTAACAATTTTGACGACCCAACCACCTGGTAGTGTGTCCAAAAGTAAAGGGTGCGGCTAACGCTAAAGCACAAGGACAAGCAACTATTAATACCGCAGAAACCACTTGAACAACGGCATGCAGTCCATTAGCCCATTGCAATACACCAGAAATGATGGCAATAATTAGGATAATTGGAGTAAACCATTCACTTATTTTATCGGTAATTTCTGAGAAATGATTGTGGGTTTTTATGGTTTCTACCTGGTCGTTCCATAAGCTTGTCAACTTACTTTGAGATAAAGGTCGAAGTGCTTCTATTTCTATTGCTTCTCCTTGTTGACGACCTCCGGCATAAATACGGTCACCAGATTCTTTACTGATGGGTTTGGACTCACCAGTAGCAAAACTATTATCAATTTGAGCGTCACCTCGAATTAATATTCCGTCAACGGGAATCAATTCTCCATTGTGAATTAAAATCCGGTCTCCTTTTTGAATTTCATTGACTGGAATGGTTTTCTCTTCGTTGTTTTTGATTCTAACAACTGATATGGGAAAGTAGGCTTTATAATCTCTTTCGAAAGATAATCGGTGATAGGTTTTTTCTTGAAAAATACGTCCCAACAATAAAAAGAACAATAAACCACATAAAGAATCGAAATAGCCCGCTCCTGTTTGAGAAACGACTTCATAAAGACTTCTTATATAAAGCACCAAAACGCCTAATGCAATAGGAACATCAATGTTTAGCCGCTTACTTCTTAAACTGATCCATGCAGATTTGAAATAATCCCATCCACTATAAAAAGCTACTGGAGTGGCGATAAGTAGATTTAAATAGCCAAACCAAACAGCAAACTCTTCATAGCTTTCAAGGTCTAATCCAAAGTATTCCGGCAAACTTAATAGCATGATGTTTCCAAAAGCAAACCCTGCCAAACCAACTTGATACATTAATTTCCGACTGATGGCTTTCTTTTTCGGTTGATCAATACGGTCCAAGTTAATCTCTGGTTCATATCCGATATTGGCCAATAATTCTACTAATTGTCGGAGTGAAAATTCAGTATTAGAGAAGGTCACTGTAACTTCCTTTTTGAGAAAGTTAACTCTACTTTGTTGTATAGCAGGCTGCAAACGATATAGATTTTCCAACAGCCATAAACAAGAACTGCAATGTATCTGTGGTAAATATAAATGCGTTCTACTGATGGAATCGTCCTTGTAGTCTAATAACTGCTCTTTTATGTCTTCGTTTTCGAGGTAGGCAAACTTGTCTTGTTTCTGGACTTTAGGCGAAATGCCTGGCATTTGCTCCAGTTTGTAATAGTCGCATAAATCATTTTGATTTAAAATTTCATAAACAGTCTGACAACCTTGACAACAGAACGATTTATCTTCAAATTTTATTACTTCCTCTTTACAAGGATCTCCACAGTGGTAACAAGTTGTCATGTCTATTTATATTGACTCTAAACATTTTTATAGGACCAAAATTCCTTTTAAATTCAACTCAAAAGTATGATATTTGTCAGGTATCAATTACGACTGTTATGAAAGAAAAACTAGAGATTCCAAGTTGCCAAAAATGTGGCGCGAGACAAAAATCTGTTTTTTGTAGTCTTAACAGTGACCAACTCGTTCAACTCAACGAGGAAAAGGGTTGCGATTTCTATTCCAAAGGGGAGATTATATTCAAAGAAGGCAGCTATTCTAAAGGACTTTTTTGTGTGAATAAAGGAAAGGTGAAGCTAAGTCGTTTGGGACAAAGCGGAAAGGAGCAGATTGTACGTTTTGCTACCGCAGGAGATGTTATGGGGTATAATTCCATGTTGAGTAAACGAGCATTAGGAGCTTCTGCCATTGCTTTAGAAGATAGTGTTGTGTGTTTTGTGCCCGCGGCTCATTTTTTTGAGTTAATCAAACAAGAGCCTGAATTTAGTTTGAAGATGTTGGAATTAACAGCCAAAAACTGGGACAATGCATCGAAATTGATTACCAATATGGCTCAAAAAACCACTAAACAACGATTAGCTGAAATGTTATTGTGGTTAAAAGAAACTTTTGGTTTGGATAAAGACGACTGTATTGATGTTCAGCTTTCTAGAGAAGAAATTGCCAACATGGTGGGAACAGCCACGGAAGCAGTTATTCGCTTATTAGCAGATTTTAAAAAGAACAAATTAATCAGTTTGGAAGGTAAACGTATTAAGCTATTAGACATCCACGGTTTAGTAATGATTGCTGATTTAGTGGATTGATTTCAGTAAAGATCGCTTGATTCCTGGGCTCAATGATTCTAGATATTCTTCTGTAGTAAATAATTGAATGTCATTTTGTAACTCCGGATACTTTTTTGCCACTTTCATCATTAGTTTTATGGCGGTGATTCGAGTTGAAGGAATCTTTTCTATGTTTTCCCAAATATTGGCACAGGTATCAAATAGGTAACCTTCGAACTCTTCCTCTAAATCAAATACTTCAAATATTTTTAGCAACTCTCGTTGATGTCCATCTTCCTTGCCTTCAATTGATTTTATTATTCGCAATAAATGCGGCCTTAGTCGGTCATCATTTTTTTTTAAGCATCCTCTTAACACCCATGTTGCTCTCCAAGCCACCTGATGGCCTTCACCTAAACATAATTCAAGTAATCGATTAAACTCTTTAATGTCCTTATTGGCGGACTCAATGAGTTTAGCTTTGAAATTAGGTCCTCTAAAGAGAAGTTGCAGAGAATCTATTTGGGTATTGTTGGTAGACAAATCAGATGGCATGTTTAAATATGGTCTTCGATGGTAAAGCCTGTACTTTTTTCTATGAAATGATGTAAAATTACTAATTGGTCGTGGCCTTTTTTCTGACCATAGTGTGAAGTGAGGTAAAGTGATAAAAACACAAGGATTAAGACAGGAGTGAGCCATAAAATGTGTGCAGATTTCTCCAATGAGAGGTTTGTCAGTCCAATAATAGCAATAATGATAATGGAAAACCCAATAGTAGCATAAAAGAAAACAAACATCGTCCAGATGGAAGGCTTGGGCCCATACAATCCTCTCATTTCTGTTCCTTCGGGAGTTTCTTCAATAGAGATAACCAATTGTGGAGACCAATAATGTTGTTCTACTTTTGGAATGGTAATCGTCCCAAAACCATGATTGATTTTACCTTTGCAAATACAGCCTTCAGTTTTTAAAAAACCATTAATCATTGCTTCAATTTCAGCTTGACTTTTAGAGGTTCTGACTTTAAAGCGTGGACGTATTTGTATAGGATGACTTTCAGACATATGGGGTTTCAGAATGCACTAAAAGTAATCAAATCTGTGAAAAAGTATTCATCTGACCTTAAATACTCTATTGAAAAAATGGAAAAAAGAATTCAGTTTACAAGAATTTATACGTTTGTTTTTTGCGTAAATAGCTATATATTAAGTCTTTTTTACGAATTCCGTTAAAATTACAATTTGCTGCCCGTTGACTTTTCCTTCTATTTGCGCAGCATTGTCGTGAACTAGAGAAATTCCTCGAACCGCCGTACCACGTTTAGCCGTAAAGTTGGCGCCTTTTACGTTCAAGTCTTTGATTAAAACCACAGAATCACCAGCTGTTAGTATAGCTCCATTGCTGTCTTTGTGAATGATACGATCTTCTTCTGCTAAATGGTCGTTACTAGCTTTAGCCCATTCTAAAGTTTCTTCTTCCATGTACATCATATCGATTAAATCTACTGGCCATCCTTCAGACTTTAATTTGTGTAACATTCTCCAAGCTACAACTTGAACAGGTGGATTTGGATTCCACATACTATCATTTAAGCATCTCCAATGATTGGGATCAATGGCTTCCGAGTTTTCCAATTGAGTTCTACAAGTCTCGCATGCAAATACAGCACCATCAACTGTTTCACTAGGAGTCGGAGGAACCAAATAGATACCTAAGTTTTCAGTAGCTCCACATAATTCACATTTTGATTCACTTCTCGCTTGCAATTCTTTTTCAAAACTCATAAATTTCCCTTTAAATGCCGCAAAAGTAGACTTATTTCAAGAAACTAAAAATTGAACTTATTCCCCTTATGAAAAACTATCAGTCGAATAACTACATCGCAGGGAAGTGGGAGCCAAAAGGAACAGGAGAATTCCAAGTTATTTTAGATAAATATCAAGGTACCGAAATTGGTAAAATTCCACAAGCCTCAGAAGAACAGATGGAAGCAGCAATCGTTGCAGCCAATGAAGCTTTTGAAATCACTAAAAAATGGTCGGCCGGCAAGCGTGCAGAAATGATGCAGAAGCTTTACGACAAGCTAAAAGAACGAAAAGACGAATTCATCAATATCATCATCAATGAAGGAGGGAAACCTCGCTCGTACGCCACTAATGAAGTAGATCGAAGTTTAACGACTTTGAGATTAGCAGTGGAAGAAGCCACTCGTTTTGGTGGAGAAGTAGTGCCAATGGACTGGGGCGCAGGAGAAGGGAAAACGGCATTTACAAAACGTTTTCCGATTGGCGTAATTGCTTGTATTACACCTTTTAACTTCCCCTTAAATCTAGTAATGCATAAAGTGGCTCCGGCATTGGCAACTGGCTGTACTACGATCATCAAACCTGCTCCTCAGGCGCCCATGTCGTGTTTGGCTTTTGCGGCATTGATGGAAGAAGTAGGTTATCCAGCAGGAGCCATCAATGTGTTGGTGTGCGATATTCCGGTAGCCGAGAAATTGGTGAAGGATGAGCGTGTTGCAAAACTCTCTTTCACTGGAAGTGATAAAGTAGGCTGGTATTTGAAAAGCATTTGTGGCAAGAAAAAAGTAACCCTTGAGTTGGGAGGAAATGCTTCTGTAATTGTAGATGAAGACGTTAATGTGGAGTCGATTACTGACTTAGTAGCCAAAGGAGCTTACTTATATGCGGGACAGATCTGTATTTCTACGCAGCGAATTTTTGTACACGCTAAAGTGTTTGATCGTTTTCAATCAGCTTTTATTGCTTCTATTCAGAAATTGAAAGTGGGAGATGCGCAGGACAATGAGGTGTTGGTGGGGCCTGTGATTGATAAAGGACATTTGAACAGAATCAATGATTGGGTACAAGAAGCCAAACAAAAGGGAGCACAAGTGATATTGGGCGGAGCCGTTTTAAGCGAACAGCACAACCTTTACGAACCAACACTGATCACCAATAGCAATTCGAGTATGAAAGTGGCTGCAGAGGAAGTATTTGGACCTGTAGCGGTATTGGAGAAAGCAAATAGCTTTGAAGAAGCCATTAAAATGACAAATGACTCTAAATATGGTTTGCAAGTGGGAGTTTTTACCAATTCGTTGAAAAACTTCAAATATGCCACCGAAGAATTGGAAGTAGGAGGAGTGATTATGAATAATATTCCTGGTTTTAGAATCGATCACATGCCGTATGGTGGTGTAAAAGATTCAGGATTAGGAAGGGAAGGTATTAAATATGCCATGGAAGAAATGACCGAAGGGCGTTTGATCGTGTATTAATGTTATTTTTTTAACCGCCGTAGGGACTTGCATGCAACGTCCCTACGGCGGTTTTTTTTACTAATTCATTTTAGGAGACAAATTCCACAATTTGAATTGATCGTCTTTGTTGATTCCTTCTTTCAATTCGATGTTGATTCCATCAGAAAGACCTGTTTTCACATATCTTTTTTCAAATTGCTGTTCCCCAATCATCACTTCTACGAAAGCTGAGTCACCATCAAATTGTAGTAGCGACTCAGGCAAAGCCAACACACTGTCTCTTCTATCCAACACAATATCAGCATTGGCGCTGTATCCTGCTCTAATGAATTGGTTTTCTTTTAATTTCACCGCGGCCTTAATTTCAAATTGAATGGCGCCATCTTCCTCAATTCCTTTTGGAGAAATATATTCCAAAACTGCTCCAAATGTTTCGTTTTCAATAGCTCCGATTCTAAGAATCAAGTCCATGCCTTCTTTAATTTTTCCTACTTCCGACTCATCTACCTTTCCTTCAAAAATCAAGTCGCTCATATCGGCTACAGAAGCCACAGTAGTACCGTCGTTCATGGTATTGGCTTCAATCACAGAGTTTCCTTCTTTAATCGGTACATCAAGCACCATTCCCGAAATAGTAGACCGAATCAATCGGTTGGTGGTACTTTTGTTATTGGAAGTTTCTCCTTTTTGAATCAACTCTAAATTGTCTTGTGCAGCCTTTAGCTCTTCACTAGCTGACTTGTAGGCCAATTCAAAGGGCTGAAATTCAGCGGCAGCGATTACAGCTTTATCTTTTAACTCCTTGTTTCTTTCCAAGTCTAATTTGGCATTGTCCATATTGATTTTTGCTTGACGCAGTCGATTTTCAGCATTGTTTAGACTCACCATATTGGGAATAATTTTCACCAAAGCGATTTTGTCCCCTTTCTGAATCATTTGTCCCGCCTCTACATAGATTTCGTCAATGATACCAGATACTTGTGGTTTGATTTCAATCTCTTTACGAGGAACAATAGAACCTGTAGCCACCGTCTTTTTGATGATGTCCGTGGTTAAGGTACCTGTCGTTTGATAAACGGTAGGTACTTCCTCTGATTTGGAATACAAGAAATAAATCGTCCACACGAAAATCGCTAGTAATAGAATTCCGAGAAATATTTTAAAAAACTTTTTCATAATCAATGGTTTACTTTCTTGTTTGCTTTTATTATTCTGTTCTAAGTGCTTCTATGGGTTTTATTTTTACTGCTTTGCGAGCAGGTATCAATCCTGCCAAAGCGCCGGAAATAATCAAGATCACCAAAGCGGTTAATGCCACTTGTAAATCTATTTCTGGATTCGTAAACATGCTGTCGCCGTCGGCAGGGCCAAGATTGGCTGCAATCAATTCAATTACACCAATACCACCTACGAGTCCAAAATAGCCCGCCAATCCCGTTAAAACGATGGATTCCATCATAATTTGAGAGATGATAGAAGCAGGAGTGGCGCCAATGGCTCGACGAATCCCGATTTCTTTGGTTCGCTCTTTAATTACGATGAGCATAATGTTGGTGACTCCAATCACACCAGCCATCAAAGTACCAATGCCTACCACCCAAATCAAAGTAGAAATCGCTCCAAACAATCCGCTCATTTGCTTGAACTCTTTCTCAGCGTTGAATGATCCAAATGCTCTTTCGTCTTGTGGGGCTACTTTGTGTCGCTTTTTAAGAATATCGACGATTTTCTTTTCCACGGCTTCACCTGATGAATTGGGCTGAGCGGTTACAGCCATCCAACCCACAATGTTGCCATAATTAAACGCTTTTTGAAAGGTTGAAAATGGAACAAACAAGGTCTTCGTGTCTTTCTCTGCCTGATTTCCTGACTTCTTGGTTTTCCAAACTCCAACGACTTTAAAGTACACTCCGTTGATTTTTACATTTTCATTGATTGGGCTTTTATCGCCAAACAAAACTTCTTTAACATTGGTACCAATAACCACTACTTTGCGCTTTTCTTCGATGTCCAATTGGTTGATGAATCGACCTTCTAAAATTTCCATCGGAGAGATGAATTGAATCTCAGGATAATCACCCATCACACTAAAGTTGCCCGACTTGGTTTTAAAACTCACATTATTGCCTCCATTGTAGCCTCTCAATTGATTTCGGGGTGCTAAATATTCTATTTCACTAACCCCGTGTTGTATGGCTTCCATGTCTTCATTATTCATATTGAATCTACGGCCCTTTGGAAGACCAGCATAGGGAACAGAGGTGCTTTGTGTCCAAATGAAAACACTATTGGTAACCGTGCCACCGAAACCACTAATAATCCCATTTTCCAATCCTTTTCCTGCACCCAACATTACCACCAGCATAAAAATACCCCACGATACCCCAAAAGCCGTCATGATGGTACGCAAAGTGTTCTTCCGAAGAGAACTGTATATTTCTTGCCATTTATCGCTGTCAAACATATCTATTCGTCTCTAAGTGCTACAATGGGTTTAATTGCCGCAGCTCGAGTTGCAGGAACTAATCCTGCTAAAGTGCCAGCTACAACAAGAACTAGGGTAGCCGTTAAAGCCACTTGAAAATTAACCTCTGGATTATTGAAAAACTGGGTGTCTGGTGGAATAAAACTATCGACCAATTCAATAAGTCCAACGCCCAACACTAAACCGATATAACCAGCCACTGAAGTAATTAATACAGATTCCATAATAATCAGACTAATAATGGAGTAGGGGGTTGCACCTAAAGCTTTACGTATACCTATTTCTTTGGTGCGTTCCTTCACCACAATCATCATAATGTTGCTGATTCCTACAATTCCGGCGATAATGGTCATGATGCCAATCACCCAAATGAAGAGGGCAATGTTGTCAAACAGGTTGTTGAATTTCAGAAATTCCTCTACGTTATTCCAAAAACGTATGGCCCGCTCATCCTCTGGATTGAAAATATGTGCTTCTGCCATTTTTTGCCGCACTTCTGTTTCGATCAGTTTGCTTTCCTCAATTCCTGCATCACCTACTGTAAACATCATTTGATGCACCCGGTCGCTGCCATTGAACACCATTTGGGCGGTAGAAATGGGCAAGTACAAAATCTCTTGTTCGTTCTCTCCACCTTCGTCTTCAAAGATTCCAATCACTTTAAAAGGAACACCGTTCACCTCCAAATACTTTCCCATTGGATCTTCGCCCTTAAACAGTGTTTTTTGAACCAAGGTGCCTATAGAAACCACTTTTCGCTTTTGCTCAATATCGATGTTGTTGATGAATCGACCTTCAATGGTTCTCGTTTTCTCAATGTATTGATGATCCGGGTGAACGGTACGGATTCCGAAATCGCCTGTTTCCTTTTTGTAAGTCACATTGGATCCTGGAACATAAAAACGACCGCTCGCTTTTTCTACTCCTGAAATGTCGGTTTTGATGGTGTTGAAGTCGGCATTGTTGAACTGAATAAAACGTCCAGGCTTCATGCCTTTATAGGGCTCACTCGTTTGACCGCCAAACACCCAAATGCTATTGGTGGCAGCATCTCTAAATTCTACTTTTACTCCGTTTGACAAACCAGTGCCGGCTCCCAACAGAATAATCAACATGAAAATTCCCCACGCTACGCTAAAGCCAGTCAAAAACGTACGCAACTTGTTTTTGCTGATGGTGTGAAATATTTCTTGCCATTTGTCTCTGTCGAACATGGTGGTTAGCGGCTTGGATTAATCAATGATGCGTCCGTCTTTCAGTCGAATCAATCGATCTGTTTTGTCGGCGATGTCATTTTCGTGAGTAACTATAATTACTGTAATTCCTTCTAAGTTGATTTTGCGCAATAAATCCATCACTTCGTGGGAAGTTTTAGAATCCAAGGCTCCTGTAGGCTCATCGGCGAGCAACACTTTAGGGTTGGAGATTAACGCTCTAGCAATGGCTACCCGTTGTTTTTGACCTCCAGAGAGCTCATTGGGTAGGTGTTCGGCCCATTCTTTTAAACCCACTTTGTCTAAATATTCTAGCGCCAATAAATTCCGCTCTTTTCGGTTCACCTTTTTGTAATAGAGTGGAAGCGCCACATTTTCCATGGCATTCTTGAATGAAATCAAGTTGAACGACTGGAATACAAACCCTAAAAATCGGTTTCTGTATTGGGCGGCCTTGGTTTCGCTTAAGTCTTTGATTAAAGTACCGTCTAGGGTGTAAGAACCTTCGTCGTAATTGTCGAGCATGCCCAAAATGTTGAGCAACGTAGATTTCCCAGAACCGGACGATCCCATAATGGAAACCATTTCACCTTCTTGAATTTCGATGTCGATCCCTTTTAGGACGTGCATACTGTTCTTACCCATTTGGTAAGACTTGTGAATGTTTTGCAACTTTATCATAACTGCTGACCAAGTTAATGGAAGATTTGGTTGCGGTGTGCAGCTATTTTATGAGCGGTCGATTATACGGATGGGATGGAAAAGTGGGGGGGATTTAGTTTTTTTAGCACATTTATTTGATTGTTTTTTTATTCCTTTTCTAAAATAATGTTATTTCTATGTCCTCTCCATCAAACTCTTTAAGTATTAACAGCTTGCTAATTTGAAATATGATGCATTTTAGATAACCTAAAAGTTTGAATTAATAGAGGTGGAGTGCTTAAAAATTAGAAAGTTAAAGAGTGATTGTGGATTGGAGAAGGATTGTAAACCCTTCGGGGTGGAGCGGGATTCACTATTTATTATAAAATTTGTCATTATCCCATTTTTGAGGGTTGTTAATGATGTAATTCGAAATGTTTTCGTGCGCTTTATCATTCCTGATAATGTGTTCGTGATAATTTCGTTGCCATAATTTATCATTGAGTCCCAATGATTTCAATTGCTTGGTCACAGATGATTTGTATCCCCGAATAATTGCTCCAATGGTTTGTGAAGGAGATTGTGGTGTGTGTCGGCTTTGTCGGGGCTGTGGGGATTGTGGGGGCGTTTTGCAAACGCCCTCATGATCTGATTGATTCAATTCTTTGCTTTGGGGTGAATCCATTTCTATGCTTTTGGGCGAATGCAATTCTATGCTTTGGGGCGAATTCAATTCTATGCTTTGAGGCGGATTTAATTCTATGCTTTGGGGCGAATGCAATTCGCCCGTACTATTCGGCAAATTGAATTCGGCTGCATGCAATATTCGGATGATGCCGTGCATGTGGTTGGGCATAATTATAAATTCGCCCAATTGTATATTTTTTCTAATGTAGGGAGTATTCAGCCATTCGTCATTGGCCACCCTTCCAAATTCATTTAAAATCATTGTGCCATTTTCAATATGGCCAAATCGGCTAATTCTATTTTGGCAGCATATCGTTATAAAATATAGTCCTGCACTGGAGTAATCATATCCTTTTAACCGAATAGATCTTCGGTTGTGTTTATCTGGGTTGTATGCTGATTTTTTGTGCAATTGGCATTTGAAATTTATTCTATTCCTTAATTCAAAGCCTAATATAATCCAAAAGTTTGAATTAATAGAGGTGGAGTGCTTAAAAATTAGAAAGTTAAAGAGTGATTGGGGATTGGAGAAGGATTGCAAACCCTTCGGAGCGGTGTTACATATGTGTTCGGTTTTCTCATTTATGGTCTTCAAACCATTTCACAATTGAAGGCATATTGCGCTCAAATCCTCCCGGAATGAAAAAATTTAAAACTCCAGCTCGATGATCAGTGTTGTTTTTAAAATCATGACTAGTTTTAGCCGGAATTCTTATAAAGGAACCTTTATCTGCAGCTATCCATTTGTCCCCAATTAAAATAGATACTGTGCCTTCAAGAACATAAAATACCTCATCATTTTCTTTGTGTTGGTGAGCTCCAGGTCCTTCTGAATTTGGTTCTAGCCACCATTCCGAAATGCTGTATTTTTCATTGGTTTCATTTTCGTCTGCTTTGAAAATTGCTTTCATTGTCCCACAATGATATTCCCTCCCTTCTCCTTTTTTCAAAATCAAAACGTCTGTGTGGTTGTCTTTATGTTTCATCCTTGCTTATCCTGTTCTGATTAAATCCTACCAATACTCACCGTTTTCATAAGCGATTTTTAGTTCTTCTAAAGTCTTGTATTTTAAAGGAATAATTAATGTATTTCCAAACATTGCTCCCCATTTATTTTCTTTTTCAATTGCATAAATATCTTCAGGTAATGGTACAATTTCATCGTATAGAACCTCATTGAGCACCAACTTGTTAAAGTCTGCAATGAACTGAAATTGCCCTTTTGCACCCTTAATGGCTACTGGAAAGTGATCAGTGTTAAATATAACTTTTTCGGAGATGTAGTAAGTTGTTGGTTGATTAGCTATAAAAATTAGATGTCCTTGTTTTTTTAATGGTACTGAAAAAACATCATCTACCAATTGCATCTGACTCCACTGAATTTTCTTGTTTTGAGGTGGTAACACAAAGTAAGCACTAGATTTTATTTCTTCGATAGAGTAGCTGTCAGTGTTTACTGCAAACAATCCAACTTTATCTTCTTGTGAAACAAGGTATAGACAATTTCCATCGTCTTGAATCTTTTGGAGCTCAATGGCTTTATAAGTAGGTGATAGGAATTCTACAATTTTACCTTCATCAGACAACAATGGATACACCATTCCTTTCATATTGTCTTTTACTACAATAAAATGGGGATAAGTTTTGTCTTTTATAAAATCATCGTATTCGCACTCTAGAACAGCTTTTCCCTCAATGTATAATCCTTTTTTCTTATCCTTCTCAACAATGTAATTCATACAGCAGCCAAAATAGGACTCCGCTTCTACGGTGATATCGTCATAAATAGGAGGGATTAGAACTGTCAGATCACTAATGTATCCGAACCCTTTTTCTCCCTTCACGCGGTAAGTACCATTTCCATCAAAATCCAAAATATCGGTGAATAGATAGTCGCTTTCTACTTTTTGGCCGTTATCAAAACAGATTTCAAAACCATTAGCCTTAAAACATCGGTACAGATCAAATTCTTTATCGTATTCAATTTTGGTATAATTATCAGGCTTTACGACATAAGCATTATGATTATCAATAATTCCGAGTTTATCATTTTCAGTGATTAAGGATAAATCATTGATGGTTCCTATTACTTTTCTATCCTGTCCACTAACTGAAATATGGATGCAAAAAAGTAGAGTGAGAGTGATAAAAATTGGTTTCATGATGATGTGATATATTATGTTGACTACGATTTAATGTGAAATGAATTGGATTCATTCTTCAAATTCGAAGATAATCAAAAAATAGAATTGGAGTAGATGGGGATTAGCGGATTAAAGTAGAATTGACTTTGGAATGAAGGTTAATACGAGATAGGGATGAAGTTGTGCATTACTCGTATGAAAAAATGTAGCTTTCATAAATCATAATGAATTACTTCAGAATTTTTTTATTTCCATAGACCACTAGTTCTACATTTTTTAAAGTAGATTTATTGCCTTAATTTTTTTCCTAAACATATGAACTACAAATTTTTTATTAGTTTCATTCTGATTCTCGTTAGTTACAATTTATTTGGACAAATATCGGATACGACTTTCTTCAGAGATAAAAAATTTTCTAAGCCTACTACAAAAAGTAAAGCTAGATATATGACTATAAATAAAACAGGACCTTTAAACAGTGTTTTTCATTATTCTTTAAAACCACTTGAATTAATATCTAGCCATTCCTATAAATCTGATGACTCTCTAAACTATTGGCGAAGCGTTGATATTATAGGTGAATTAAAAAGGATAAAAACTCAGAATGATAGCATCTTTGAGCTTATTGAAAGAAAGGTGAGTAGTAATGACTTAATTGGTACTGCAAAATACAAAGTAAAGTTGTCAGAACGAGATAAATATGCTGTAGAACAATTGAAAAATTTGAAATCAATTTATGATGATGAGGAAATCACTCTACCGGTTTTCAATTCTGAAATAGATTTTTTAAAATACATGTTTTTGGCTGCAAAACCTGTAAGGGGGTATAGGTTAGAGGTTCCTGAAGACGAGGAGTATGTTGAAGGAAGTGTAATAATAAGAATCGATTTTGACGTTAATGCGAAAATAAAAGATCTTGTAATACTTGAAGGTTATGTAAGTGAAATTGATATGGGATTTTATATAGTAGCTATTAATGAAAATAAATGGGAAACGCCTGCACTAAAAAATGGAGAACCCATAGAGTTTACCTATTATTTTCAATTAATGTTTAGAGAATACAAGCCGATAATAGTTATAGATGGCATTGTTAAATAGTTAACTGTACAAATCGTTCTATTTTTTACCGTTTTCTTGGGGTATTTGATGATCGTAGCTCAGCACTCGTTTTAGTTTCCAATCGCCATTTTCAATCACCCACAGATGAGTAAATTTTGCTGTGTTTGTTTTCCGTGCAGCTTCTCCTTCCTTTTTTTGGTAGAAATCATGAATTCCATTTTGTATAGCGCCGTACAATACCTGACTATTGTCTTGATACAACGGAAATACCTCCATAGTTCCTTCTACTAAAGTGCGCCATGTTTTAAAGGGCAATTCTCCAATTCCACTGATGCTTTTGATGAAGGCACTTTTAGTCTCTGTTATTCCGTGCTCATCATGATAAAATTCAAAATCGGTTGATGTCAATAAAGCAACTTGATGAGTATCTATTTTATTAAAGCCAATTTGAAACAGTAAGCTGTCCTTTTCTTGAATCAAACGATACAACTGTTGGCTTTCAGGACTGGCTTCTTCTGTGAGATAGATGTCAGTTCGGTAGCTGGCTCATCTGAATTGTTGCACGAAAATAATGCAAATGTTAATGCAATTGTGGTTAATATTTTCAATGGCAGGCAAATTAGGTTTTTACTTTTTGTAAACATATATAGAATTCGGATCTCGAAGATAATCTAAAAATGAAACCAATAGAAATCGAGTGGGACGAAGGCTACTAGTGGTTTGACTTAGAGATGAAAAGACAGAGGGTTGTCAATCCATTAGAATAGTAAAATCCGCTATTAAGTGTCTGTATTTTATATACTTAAATGGAGTTATTTAATTCAAATTGTTCATTATTTTAAACAACGGTATCTAATTATGTAAATGGTTAAGTATAAATACTTAAATTTTTAGAACCGGTATTTATACTCTAGTAGTAGCCTAAATTTAGTTTAAAATTTGTGTAGTAATCAAAATCATTTATTCGAATGATTAATTCGAATTTCATTCTGATTACAAAGGTGGTATCTGAAAAGCCTTTTCAATAGAGTAGGAATTATAAAAAAATAAATATTATGAGTGCGATTAAAATTATTAAAGCAGCATATGCATCGGTAAATACTGGATTTGATGTAACTGCTAAATGTCAAGAATTAGTAAATACAGGTAATGATGATATTCCTGTAAACAACGAAACCTTTGGAGATCCTGATTTTGGTCAGACAAAGTATTTTACAGTTTTGTACACCACAAATGATGGTAAGACAGGACATGCTAAAGGTTGTCAAGAGAATACAAATTTAGATTTGATTTAAATCTATTAATAGCTAGATAGGGATTAATTCTTTATTCTAGCTTTTTTTTCTCCTTTCTATTTATTGTTTTTTATTCAAAAATCTGGTTAATATCGTTTTTGAATATTAAAGATTCTTACACAATTCATTCAGTTAACAATTTTTGTCCTTAAAGTCAGGATCTTTTGCAATGGGTTTTCATCTTTTGATAAACGATTATCTGTTGATTCTGCTATATGTTACTGATTCCTATCGCTACGTTTAAACGCATATTATTTCATTTTTAATTCATCCTTAGATAGAGAATAGTAAGAGGAATTAGGGTTGACTTTATAGTTATTCTCAAACATCTGGTTCGATATGTATTAGAACATGCCCCAATTGAGGAATCTGTAGCCTTAAGTAGTCTTTCAATTCGTGTGCGAGTTGATGTCCTTCCTTCACTGTAATTTTACCATCTACAACGGCGTGTAAATCTACATGGTATTTCATACCAGCTTTTCGGATGAAACACTTTTCGGTGTCTATAATGCCTATTACTTCCACAGATCTGGAACGAATTTCAAGAATTAAGTCGTCGTACAATTGTTCGTCCATAATTTCTCCAAAGGCGGGTCGGATAATCAAATAACTATTGTATAGAATAAACGTGGAGGCAAATAAAGCGGCCCAGTCGTCAGCCGCTTCATAACCTGGTCCTAAATAGATTGCTATAGAAATACCTATAAATGCCATTACAGAAGTGATGGCGTCGCTTCTATGATGCCAAGCGTCTGCTTTTAAAGAGCTGCTATTGATATCTTTACTTTTCTTAATTACAATTTGATACGATATTTCTTTCCAAATGATAATGGCACCTAAAACGAAGAGTGTCCATGATTGAGGTGATTCATGAGGGGTTTGGATATTATGAATACTTTCTACAGCTATGATGGTGGCTGAAATCACTAAAAATACAACTACCGCAAAGGTAATTAGAGGTTCAATTTTTCCATGTCCGTATGGATGATTATCGTCTGCTGGTCTTTTTGCATATCGAAATCCTAGTAAAACCAATGTTGAAGAAAAGATATCGGTAGTTGATTCTATCGCGTCTGCTATCAGCGCATAAGAATTTCCAAAAAAACCAGCCAACCCTTTCGTTACAGCTAAAACAGTATTGGCAATAATGCTAAAATATATGGTCTTTATGGCCTTCTGTTCGTCTGACAAAGTTTTTTATTTTTAATTTTTTTCAAATGTCAAATAATCAGTTCCTCCATTTCCACCACTAATATCAATTAACTCTATTTTAACATCAGAATTAGATATAATATCCCAATCGTCATTTATTTCTTCAAATTGATTGGATGAATTAAAATATATATTGAAGTCTAAATCTTTAGAAGAGTCATCATCACTATTGCTAGAAGTTATGTTCCAAACGCCATCAATGTTATTTACTCCATCATTAGCGTTAAGAACTCCTGAACTTTTGAATGTAAATTGATAACCATTGAATTCATGCGTTTCATCTGAATCCGAGTCGATAAACTTAGTAATTCTCCATGTACCACTTTGAACATTGGTTTGAATGGTATTCTTAATATTATTACTTGGTTTATCGTCCTCCTTTTTACATGAAATACCTGATATGACAAATAATAGAATAAGACAGTTCTTTATGTTTAAGATTTTCATATTTTTTATTAAAATTATTGTCGAAAATAAGAATCTAAATTAATCAATTTAGACGCTTAAACTCAAAATCGATTTGAAACTCTGAGTTGGCCACTGTTGCTTGAATTTGGTCTCCATTTTTCCAGTAGTGGATAGTATTCGGGAAATCAATTTCTTTATTTACAAAGGTGAACTCATTGTCGTTGAGATTTGACAAATCAAAGTCTACGGCTGCGGTATCTTCCGGGACTTTAACTGTTAGCTTCCATTCTTCGTTTGACTGAATGATGGTCATTTTTTCTTGTGTAATGGTATCTCCATTACGCATCGTGAACCCAAAACCGTAGTAATGCCCTTCCTTAATTTTTTCCCAGTTCTCAAAAGTGTTTTTTCCTTTTTCTTCATTGACTCTTTCCCATTGACCAATTAGCCAATCAAAGTTTGGTGTTTCTTCTTGGATGGTAACGGATGGTTCTGAAGATTCTTGTGAGGTTTCTGTTGATTTGGATTGACAAGCAATCATGAATAGAAATAAGACGGAGATTAAAATTTTATTCATGGGTTGTAGTTTAAATGTCGCATAAATTGTAAAGATACATTTTGAGTTCTAATTATTTTTAATGGCTGGTAAGCGAATAAATTTAAATCGGCAACCGTCTCAATTGATTTACTCTTACACTATTGGTAACCTATTAGACTATGGAGTAGTAGAGCTTACAAATTGGATGGTATGGATGGAATCATTTTAGGATTGAAGAATTAATATTACTTTCGAATCCTTGTAGTTTTTCTTCATTAAAAAAATGGTGAGTATGTCTTACGAAAACGAGTTTGAATTATTTTGGGAAGAGGTTAAGAAGAGTGTGAGCGAAAAACGCTTTGCCAAGCTAACCATGGCCAAAACAATAGGTAAGCCGGAATTGAAAAATATATTTGTCCGGCCCGTCTATTCTGACACCGAATTCAAAGTCTTATTGAAATACCGCTATCGCTCCAGAGAGAAGGCGGATATTGAAAAGGAGTTGTCCATTAACGAAACACAGGAAGTGATACAGAATCACCTTAAAAATCCTTTTTTTACGGTTATTCTTTTTTCTATAACAGAGGATGTTACATTTAAAATTAATAAAAAGGGAGTAGGAACCATCTCTACAAGATTACCCACTTTTACATCCATCATACCTCTAAAGTCGGATGATGAAGAGTAGGGAATAAATGGTATAAATTACATCGAAAATAAAAAGCCAACTCCATTTCTTTTCAGAAGTTGAGTTGGCTTTTTTATAGAATGACAGTCGTTCGTCTATTTTCGCTTGATTATTTTCTGTTGGTGAACTTGGTTATTTTGTCTAACCACAACAACATACATCTGTTGTTTCCAGTTTGATGCAGGAATGGTAATTAGTTGATCGGCTGTTTCTAGATTTACCAATTCTCTACCTAATAAGTCAATCACTTGAATGTTAACCATTGCGTTGGTTTTGTTTTCGATTCTTAATTGGTCAGCAATTGGGTTTTGAATAACTTGAACCTCAAAAACAGACTCCAATTTTTCATCGATTCCAACTATGGTTTTGCCGTAAATGACGCAATTTGTTGGAGAAGGGTTTAGCTCCAATGGTCCTTGAGAGGTAATGGTTCTATTGGTGAATGCAGAATAGTCTTCAGCATACCTAATGGCTTTAAAGACAGAGTTGGCAATCGGCAAATCTCCTTGAGAAACATAAGTGTTATTTCTGTCAGCAGGACTGACAAAATCCCACACCACTTGATCTTGATTATCCAATTCGTAAAAGTGAGCATCAGGGCCACTAGTAATAAATGTATTTCCATTAGAAAGTCTTGAAGCGCCTGAAACGAAATCAACAAAAACAGGCATTTGGTATATCCAGTCTGGTTGAGCAGGAGCAAAGGTATTATCTGGTAGAAACTTATAGTTATTACTAGTATCGAGTGTAGGAGCTATTATTTCTACTGTTGATATTTGATTGGTTCGGTTGAATCCATTGTTGAAGACCATAATTTTACCTTCATCTCTATAACCTTTCTTTATCCAATTCGGATTGTGTGGGCCAAATAGTTTTTTGTCGTTGATATCACCTCTGCCATAAGCTTCAGGATTTCCCCATCTATATAACAAATCTCCACCTTTGCCACTTTTTCCACCGCTACTAGTAGCAGCTTGAGCAGTAGTGGTACTGTGATCAATAATCCAGAATTCATCATAATTTCTTACACAAAGAATAATTTGATCTAAGTCAGGATTGTAATCCAACGCATTGATGTGAAAATAATCTTTGCTTACTCCATTGTTATTGAAATAATTCAAATCTACTTTTTGAGGATTTTGCTGAATTGCACCAAAATTGGGTTTGGTGTTGTCGATGTCTTGAACAATATGGTCCCAAAGGTACCATTCCCAAATAACAGCAATAGAGTCAGACCCTATAGGCTTAATTTCTGTGACTTTTTCTGACCATAGTTCTCCATCATAATGTGTAATATCTAGTCCTGCCGCAACTGCATCATTTCTGGATTTTACATCCCATGATAAAACTAAAATATTGCCATTGGGTAATGGGGTTACATCATGGTGTTGTCTTTCTGTAGGTGAATCAAATGTATACGACCAAGTTAAGCTATCATTCCAATTGTATATTTCCAATTGTCCACCCGAACCTCCAGTAATAATAGAACCGGTAGTAATTTTTCCTGTTTTTAATAGTGATCCATCTTCCAACAAATAGACTGCAGGTCCAGGTGTATATGGACTAGCAGACCATTTATTCACTAATTCTCCGCAATTATCAACGAGGAAAGTTTCATTAGAATATAGAGGGGCAAATAAGGTGTAGCCATTTAAAGAAGTCGAATCATTTTGGAATATTCCAACGGTCTGTTGGGCAATTGAACATAAAGAGGTCATTAATAAGCTCGCAATTAGCGTAATATTTTTCATTCTTGAGTATAATAGTTAAAATTTTTAATCAGGGAAATTTATGGTTAAAAGCATTAAAAAAGCAAATTATATTAAATAAAGGTTTTCTGTCTTAAGACAATTATGAACTAAAATAGTTGCTTCAGTAGACTATTTTATTCTTTTAAAGTCGTTGGCTTGTTTTTTACGTGTGTTTCTAACCATTGATCTTGTTCCCAAAGCAGGTGTAAGACACTTTCTTTAGCGCGATATCCATGACTTTCTTTTGGTAAGATTACTAGGCGCACAGTTGCACCTAAGCCTTTTAAAGCATTAAAATATCGCTCACTTTGCATTGGATATGTCCCGGAGTTGTTGTCGGCCTCACCGTGAACTAAAAGGAGGGGAGTTTTCATTTTGTCTGCATGCATAAAAGGAGACATGGTGTTGTATACATCTGGAGCTTCCCAATAATTTCTTTCTTCACTCTGAAATCCAAAAGGAGTGAGTGTTCTGTTGTATGCGCCACTTCTGGCAATCCCTGCAGCGAATAAATCTGAATGCGACAATAGATTCGCTACCATAAAGGCTCCATAACTATGACCACCTACGGCTACCCGATTTCGGTCGATATAGCCTAGTTGATCCACCGCATCAATGGCAGCTTTAGCATTATCTACCAACTGTTTTCTAAAGGAATCATTGGGCTCTGTATCACCTTCACCTACGATAGGAAAAGAAGCGTCGTCTAGGACAACATAACCCCGATTGACCCAATATATGGGTGAGCCATAATACGGATAGGTAAATTCATTGGGATTTGAAGTATTTTGTCCCGCGCTTGCTTTGTCTTTGTATTCTGTTGGATAAGCCCACATAATCATTGGCATTTTTTCCTTTTTATTTCGGTCGTATCCCACAGGTAAGTATAAAGTTCCAGAAAGTTCCAATCCATCTTCGCGTTTATAGTTAATCACTTCCTTGTGCACTCCTTGGATGCTTTTAAAAGGATTCTCGAAAGCAGTGACTTGTCGAAGTTGATTATTCTTTAAGTTTCTAAAATAATAGTTGGGATATTCTGTCGCCGATTCGATTTTGACTTCTAGCTCGTTCTTTTCGATATCATACCCTCGAATGTCCTCAATCTTGTCTGTATATTTAGATTGATAAAGTCTTGTGCTTTTCAAAGTGTTTAAGTCATACTGGTCTAAAAATGGGAATTGACCTTTTTCAGTAAATCCATCCCCTTTGAGGTATGCAAGGGACCCTCGCAATGCCAGTACATTACTACCGTATTGGTTTCTCTTCATTTCAAAGCTTCCTGGGTCGCTGTATTTGTCTTGGTAATTTCTGTCGAACAATACGGTTGGTTGGGTAATTAAAGAAGGATTAAATAAGTAGACTTTCGTATTTCGTGTATTCCACCAATAATCATAGGCTATAGCAATTGACTCGTTACCCCATCGAATTCCAGAGAAACGATTGATGGTTTTTATTAGGCTCTTGGGTGTGCCATTGAAAGGGGCGTTCAATTGAAATACTTCATCTCTATATTCAACTTCCACCTCTGGGTCTCCTTTATCTAAAGCCATTGCGAAAATAATGGAAGCCGGAAGATCATCTCTCCATTGCACATCTCTTCGACCTTCTTGAGTGGCCATAAAACCTTGCGGCAATTCCTCCAATAGAGGTTTTTCAACTATGGTTTCTATAAATTGACCAGTTTTGGAATAGACTGAAGTGGTGGAAGGAAAACGTCTGTATGTTACGATGTATGAAAAGGGTTTGTTAATCGTTGAAACTAAAAGATATTCTCCGTCAGGAGAAAACTTGAGGTCATCATAAAGGTCACTGTTTAATATTAGTTTACGTTCTCCATTTAATTGATATTGATAAACTTCGGATAGTGCCAATTGCTCAAAGTTGTGTTCATCATTTTTATTACTCAATAAATCTTGGTAGGTCCGATTTTGGGCTTTTTTTCCATCGTTTACAGAGATTGTAGGACCTGTTGGTATTGCTTCTTTGGTATTGATTAACGCTTGCTTTTTAGAAGAAACCATTTTTACCAATAAGGATTGATTGTCTTCGTACCATTGAATAGGGTCACCTAAATTGGCATTTACATTTTCAGTGGTCACTCTTGAAGCTTTGACTGTTTTTAAATCAACGATCCAAACCGACACACCATTCGAAGAAGTATTGGTCATAGCAATCTTAGATTGATCGGGCGACCAAGTAAAGTTGGTTAGTTTGGCGTTCTCAGGCAGTCCCGTTACTTGTACAGGTGTCGCTTTTTTTTGAGTCAAACTTTGTATTTTGATATTGTTAAAATAGTTAGCTCTACTGCTAATGTTGGTTTTGGGGTCGATTCTGAGTCCTCCTAATCGCATTTCTTCTTGAGATAACTCTTCAATCGATTTAAAAACATCTCTATAAATCAATAACATACTAGATTTGTCATCTGGCATCAGCACATATGGAGCTAGAGGAACATCTACTAAATCTAGAATCTCTTTAACAGGCTTTTGATAGCTTAGGTTTTCTTGAGCGGTACTCCATAACATTGATGTCGCTAATGCTATTGGGATAAATATTTTTTTCATAAACGATAGTTTTTGTGGTTGCAATTTAATGAAAAGTTAATGCTGAAAATTCTGCAAATTCTTCAAAAGGTACTTTTAAAGGATAAGTGGAAATGACTAGTTGTAGAATACAACGATATACTAGGGTTTTATCTTTTCAACATATATGGATGTTAAGGTGAATAAAAGGTTGGAATATCTTCTTTAATTATTTGTAAGTGTTGTTTAAAGAGCCAATTGGCTGGTCATTTTTGAGAGTGGTTTTTAATCTATCAAGTTAACGACCAATGATAAGGTCTTCGTGAAGAAAATTGTATTGAACGATTAATCACCGTTGACTGTGTTAGTGAGGGCTCAATATTAGAGTATTGGGCCCTTATTGATTATATCTTGAATCCAATTGTTGAATTCTCATTCGGTGATGCCGTTGTAATAAAATCGGATATAGGTTGCCGACTATATTCAGAATTAATACAAAAAGTGATAGTCTAAAGAGTTGTAAACCTATTAAGTATATAATGATGAAAGATATAATGATAAAGGGAAATAGATGCCCCCATTCTGATTTCTTGGTTTGCTGATTTAATTGTTGCAAACCATCAGTTCTTCCATTAAAATATTTGCTTTGCTGCTTTTTTGATTTCCATAAAGTCATTAATAAGGCTTGTCTGAAATAGTCTATTTTAAGCCAATTACACCATTTTTTTAATAGCAAAGGTTGTCTAATTGAATAATATGAATTAGATAACGAATTTTCAATAGGGTAAGCGAATACTAGGAATGCAAATACACCAGTTACAAAAAGAGTAATTACCCAGGCTAACAAAAACGTGAGGAATAAGTTGTCAGTACTAAAGAATTCAATTTGACGGATTAGATTAATGGATTGCCAGGCTAAAAATAAAGAGGCTATAGAAAGTAGAATTTTTCGAATCATAGAGTTAATTGCTAGCCGATGTTTGGTCAATTTAATGATATTTAGTATTGTAATTTGTATGCGCTCACAACCGGTGGAATACATTTGTAAATATACTTGATTCGCGAATAAAGTCTTTTCTAGAGAATTTCAAGAATTCAAAGGTATTCTGATCTTTTTGGTTTTCTTACTGACCCAAGTTAAATCAATTGAATGATTTAATAAGATTAGAACTTCATTTTACAGGATTTTCTGATGTTTTAAAATCTACCAATAATGGCTTTAATGGAATACCTGAATTGGTTCTGAAGTTATTGGAAATCAAAAACTGATAGCGAGTGTTAGGAGCTAGGTCGACCGCTATCGACCAACTTTTATTATCTGTTCCCCAAACTCTTTCATTCGGTCTAATGGGAGGGAAGAAAGATTCGCCCAATTCACCGAAATCTATGCCTGTATTATAGCCATTTAGTGGTTGTGAAAAGCGAAATGTGATCTGTTTAATTTGGGGATTCACGGTTTGACTGTTATTCTCAAATTCTTCGATTTCAATAATAAATGGACGACTTTTCTCAAAATTTTCATACAAAATGGACAATGGGGCTGAGAAAAAATGACTGGCAGTTACAAATGCTTCTATTTCCGATTCATTTGCAAAATCGAGTTCAATCATTTTTTGTATTGCTAAAGGTTTATTTGGCGCTTGATTGTAATAGTTCTCACACATTTGATAACCGATGTAATAACCCATATCTCTCAATCCAAAATCATTTTCAGCATTGCTCCACAACCATTTAGGACGATTATTGGCATAAAACATTTCTTGTTCAAATTTTTTCCTAACGCTTTCGGGGTACTTTTTACCATAAGCTATAGAAGGAGCTGCAGAAGGACGATTCATTGCTAACGAAGAAACAAATTCGGCTACTCCTTCATAAATAACTAAAGAAAGGAGGTTATGCACCATAGGTTGCTGCTGTGTATGCACATACTCATGTGTATTTAAAAGCACCAATTGATTAATGGGATTAGTATCAAAGTAGGCTCGTCTGTATTGCTGCTCGTCCTCCGAAAATTCGGTGGAAACTGTATTTTGATCTGTCATTGCTAGTTCACTTCCAATCAAAACCAAGCTATCCATGGTGGTGCCTCCAGTTCTTAATGCACCAATCGTAAAGTATATTTTTGCAGGTCTTAGTTTAGGATAAATCCGCCGAAGTGCTTCTATTCCTACTTCTAAATCAGCACCTAAATGGGACGCCTTGAGTGTATTTTCCCTGATTGATTCCCAAAATTGAGGATAATTACGGATTGCGGTTAGATAATCTGTTGATGTATAGTTTCTTGCCACTCTAATGTTAGTCAGTCCCGGAGTACCTCTTTTAAAATAAAGATTGTCAAGATAGTAATGTTGTAGAGTGGTATCAGTCGTTGATTGAATGGAATCAAAGGCTTCCCAAAAGTGAGGAATGTCAGTGGTGATAATAGATTTAGAAGGTTTTTGTTTTGACTGACAGCTAAACAGCAGAAGTCCAATCCAAAGTGTCAATAAGCGGTAATTCATAGAGTTAATTTGAACTAAGATAGGGCTTTTTCAACTATTTACCAATTGAGAACATAATTGTTGAAAGATAAACATATCTAGTTCAATCGGGAATTAGTTTTTTAGAACTACAAATATTTACTTTAATTTGTATCCGCTTGACTTAGATAAAATCGTCTAAAAGAATCGACCAACTACTGATTATATTCCATGACTTCCTCCAATCAATTCGGCAAAATCCAGCAAGGAGATAAGAAGGCGTTTGAAAGTTTGTTTCGTGACCGTTATTCAGCAATGTGCAATTTTGCTAACAGTTATCTTAACGACTATAGTCAATCAGAAGATATTGTTCAAGCAGTTTTTATCAAACTATGGGAAAAAAGGAGTGAAATCCATATTGAAAGCTCTGTAGATGGGTTTCTTTTTCAATCAATTAAGAATAGTTGTTTGAATGAGTTGAAACATGATAAGGTAAAATCTAAACACAGAGCTCATGTATTATATACAGATAGTGCGGCGACAGAAACTGATTATATAGAAGCAAAGGAGTTGAACGAAATAATTCAAGAGCGGATACAAGCATTACCTGAAAAGAGAAGAGAAATTTTTAAGTTGAGCAGAGAGAATGGATTGAGGTATGCAGAAATTGCAGAAAAACTAAATATTTCCATCAAAACAGTGGAGACACAAATGAGTTTATCGCTTAAATATTTGCGAGAAAATTTAAAGCATTTGTTCTCTTTGCTAGTATTGTTTTTGGAAGGTTTTAAATAAATGATAAAAATGAATAAGGGAATCTATTATCTAAGTTGTCATTAAGAAGTAGAAGATGAATAATATTCCGGAACATATAGAAATTCTAATGGCTCAGTATTTTGATGGATCCATCACTGATGTAGGTAAGTCTGAGTTAGATGAATGGCTGGAGCGTGATGTCAACAACCAGAAAATGTTTGACATCAATGCGGAAATTTGGGAGGCTTCTTCTGTTTACCGAAAACAGGAATTTGATGTGAATCAAGCATGGAATAAAGTGTCTAGGAAAATAAATCTAGAAGATAATCAAGCTTTACCAGCGAACAAAGTCATTCCATTTACCCCATTCCATAGAAAAGCGGCAGTTATTTTAGCAATAGCAACATTGGGTTTAGTTACCTACTTTTTACTTCAGAATTCTTCAGAGAGTGTAACGCATATTGCTGAAAATGGTATCGAGGAAATTACCTTAACCGATAGTACATTCATTACTTTAAATAATAATGCTGAGTTGACATATCCCAATGTGTTTGTTAAAGATGAACGAAGAGTAAAACTACAAGGAGAGGCATTTTTTAAAGTACGTCACAATCCTAAACAACCATTTATAATAGAAGTGTCAAATATTGAAGTAAAGGTTCTTGGAACTGAGTTTTACGTGATATCAAATGAGGATAGAAATACTGTAACAGTAAGTGTGAGTTCAGGAAAGGTAAGTGTGAGAAGTTTGAAAAGTAACGAGACGCATCTATTAACGAATACAGAGTCGATCAACTATACAATCAGTAAGGATCAATTTGATGAAAAGCAGGAGATAAATTCTAATGAATACTATTGGCATCAAAATATTCTAGCGTTTAAGAATAGATCACTTACTGAGGTTTTTGAAGTGCTTGAAAACCAGTTTGGAGTAGTGATTGAATATCCTTCAAAGCTATCAAAGTGCAGGTATTCTTCTAGGATGAAAACGGAGTCAGCTGAAGAAGTGATAAAGCAACTGTGTCTAATTTTTGAATTGGAGTATTCAAAAGATTCCAACCATTTTGTAATCCAAGGATCCCCCAATTGCAAATGATTCGGTATTGCCTACTAACTGTTGGATTATTGTTTGGTATTGCTACGTCAGCTCAGCAATCTAAGTTAAAGCAAGAGCTTTCTATTACTCTGAAGCAACAACGACTAGAGGACGTTCTTTTTTTAATTGCAGAAAAAGGAGCTTTTAATATTTCGTTTAATCCAAAGGTAATTGAATCAGATAGTTTAATTACTGAAAGTTATCAAAAGGAAGAAGTTATATCGATCTTAAATGACTTGTTGCCTTCACATATAGAGGTAATAGATTTAGGTCACAGCATTCTACTTCGAGATGTGTCCATGCCAAAAACACCATTGAAAAAGATTGAAATGAGGGGTTTGATTCAAGATCAGAATGAAAAGCCTGTTTCGGGTGCACTACTCTTTGAGGTAGAGGGGTTGGTTTCTACTTTATCCGGGGAAGATGGTACGTTTCACCTAAATGAAAAGTTGCAGGAGTCAGGAAGGTTAACTTTCTCAGTAACTAAGGAAGGGTGCTTGGATACATTAGTTCAAATCTCAGTTAATAATGATCCGGTACTAATTCAATTAAATTGTAGATTAAAGGAGAATGAATTGATACCTCTGATGCCACTAAAAGAATATACATTACCCCATGTTCCTTATGTTTTAGTGCCTCTTAAAGTTCAAGAGAGTTCTACACAATCAAAGGCTACGTTATTTCGGAAGTATCAGTTTTCATTGGTGCCTGGTATTGGAACCAATCAGTTGTTGGGTGGATTGGTAGAAAATCAGTATTCGTTGAATTTAGTCGGCGGTTATAGTCTTGGAGTAAGTAAAATAGAAATGGGAGCTGGTTTTAATATTGTAAGAACCGATGCGCAGTATTTGCAAATGGCCGGAGGATTTAACATGGTGGGAGCTAATTTTAAAGGGCTACAAATGGCTGGAGGATTTAATTACGTGGGACATGATTATAATGGGGTTCAATTGACGGGAGGAGTCAATTATATTGGTTCAAATTTTCGAGGAACACAATTATCTGGAGGAGTCAACATAATCAATGGTAACTTCAATGGAGTTCAAATTTCAGGAGGATACAATCATGCACGTATATCTGATGGAATCCAATTGGCTGGAGGAATAAATCTTGCGGATACGCTTATAGGACTCCAATTAGCACCAGTAAATGTAGTCAGAGTGATGAAAGGTGTTCAGGTTGGTGTAGTCAATGTGGCAGACAGTTCAACCGGTCCCATGTTTGGCTTAGTTAATATTGTTAGGAAGGGGGGAGTTCGTTCTTTAGAGCTTTCTTCAGATATATTGCCACATCTGAATTTGGTTTTCAAACTGGGGACTCCTCAATGGTATAATATATACTCAGCAGGTGGAAGTTATATTAATAATCAAATCCTTTGGAATTATGGATTGGGTTTTGGGACAAGGCGTATTCTAAAAAGCCAACGACCTATTTATTATGAATCTATGGTTCACTGGTTATTTGAAGGAAAAAGAGATCAACCAATGCATTATGGATTGTGGAGTTCGCAAGTTGCCATAGGAAATAAGAGTTTTAGGAAAATTCAGCTGAGTGCAGGGCCAACTTTTAATTTATTATTATTCAATCCTAGTAATGCTTTAGAAGGAACAAAATCAATTCTTCCCTATCGTTTTTTATCGGTTACTAATAGTAGTTTTCAAATAGATGCATGGGTTGGTTTTAAGATCTTTCTTGGTTTTGGAAATAAATTCTAAATTTATTTAAACTTTCTTAGGGGTATAGAATTACTTAGTTGTCATAAGGGAAACAACGAAAAATTACCTTATGAAAATTAGAATGAAACTGATCGCATTGTTTCTATTCAATGCTGTAATTGGGTTAAATACAGCTTTTACCCAAACTCCTACTCAGACACTTCGTGGAAGAATTGTGGACATTGATAGCAAAAGTGCAATTCCATTTGCAAGTGTAGTAATTGATAATTCTGATCCTATGATTGGTGTGACTTCCGACATAGATGGGAATTTCAAAATTGAAAATGTTCCTGTAGGTCGGGTTACTTTGAAAATCTCCAGTATAGGATATGAGTTGGTGACCATTCCCAATGTTTTATTAATATCAGGAAAAGAGACAGTACTTTCTATAGACATGAAGGAATCCTTTACCCAATTAGAGGAAGTAGAAATTAGAGCCAATAAAAGAAATGAATCGTCCAATGAAATGGCACTTCTTTCTTCAAAGCAATTGTCTATTGAAGAGTCGAAACGTCATGCAGGTGCTATTAGTGATCCAGCTCGACTAGTTTCATCATTTGCAGGAGTAAGTAATGAAGGTTCAGGGAATAACGATATTATTGTAAGGGGAAATAATCCTCGATTTATTCAATGGCGTTTAGAAGGAATTGAAATTCCAAATCCCAATCACTTTGCCATTGAGGGCTTAACAGGAGGGCCAATTAATGCACTGAATAGTCAAATGTTGGATAATTCTGAATTTTATTCAGGTGCTTTTGCTCCTGAGTATGGGAATGCTCTATCAGGTATTTTCGATATGAAGCTAAGGAAAGGAAATGATGAGCAGCAAGAATATAGCTTTTCAGTGGGAGTTTTAGGTATCGATTTTACTGCTGAAGGTCCAATGGGTAAGAAAGGTACAGACAGCTATTTGTTTAATTATCGATATTCAACTCTTTCATTGTTAGATGATGCTGGTGTGGTAGATTTTGGAGGCGTCCCTAAATATCAAGATTTGAGTTATAAAGTTTTTGTCTCAACCAAAAAGGCTGGACATTTTACATTCTTTGGATTAGGTGGAGTAAGCAAAATTTCATTTGTTACCGAAGATGAAGACAATGAAGATCTTATTTTAGAAGATGGAGCTCAGAAAAGTATGTTGGGTGTAAGTGGAATCAAACATTTTATTCCTTTTGGAGATAAAACGTATTTAAAATCAACTGTTTCTTTTGGTTATAACAGTAGTGAATTAATTGAGAAACGTCCGTATCGAGATGAAGCATTAAAGGAGTTTTACAATGCAGAATTGAATAATCAAACGTATCGAGCAGTATCTACACTCCATCATAAATTTAACGCTAAACATAAAATCCAAGTTGGATTATCGAATGCCTTTAATCAATTTGATTTTGAAAATGAATTTTTTAGTGTTTCTGAGGAGCAGTATCGGATAGGACAAGCAAATAATGGTTCAGCAAATTTCAGTCAAGGGTTTATTAGTTGGCAATGGAGAGTTACTGAATTATTAACTGCTGTTAGTGGTGTGCACTTTTCTAAAAGTAGTTTAAATAGAAAGGTGGCTGGGGAGCCAAGACTGGCATTGAAGTATCAATTGAATGAAACGCAAAATTTGAATGCAGGTTTTGGATTACACAGCAAAATGTCTTCGTTGCCAAATCATTACGCTATAGTTTATCAAGAGGATGGAAGTTATACTACACCCAATAAAGATTTGGAATTGATGCAGGCCGCCCACTATGTATTAGGGTATGAAAATACATTGACTCCTAATTTGTTTTTTAAAGCCGAAGCCTACTACCAACACTTGTATAACATTCCTGTTGGAGTTGCACCAGCAAGTCAATATTCATTGATTAATCAAGACGATATTTTTGTAGATAAAGCATTGGTTAACGAGGGAGAGGGCAGAAATATTGGAATAGAGCTGACGCTGGAGCGATACTTTTCCAAACAATATTATTTTTTAATTACCACTTCAATTTATGATTCTAAATACAAGGCTAGGACAGGAGGGTGGAAGGAATCTCGCTATAATGGAAACTATGTTGGAAATATATTATTTGGTAAGGAATTCACAGTTGGACAAAAAGAATCAACAGATAAGACCATTAGTGTCAATTCAAGAGTGACCCTTTTAGGAGGTAGAAGGTATACTCCTATCAATTTAGAAGAATCAATTCAACAAGACAAAGAGGTGTTGTATGAAGAACTATCATTCTCAAAAAAGGCAGATGATGTCTTGTATTTAAATTTAGCTGCAAGTTATCGGATTAATAAACCCAAGTTGAGTCATGAAATAAAGTTGGATATACAAAATATTACTAACAATCAAACGGCTATCGATTATTATTATAACAGTATTAGAGATGAAATAGGAGAAATTTCTCAATTAGCCATATTGCCAGTTCTTAGTTATACGATTAATTTTTAAAGGACGTTAAAGCTCTCTAACTAAAGGTTCATTTAGGTTGGAGAGCTTTTACATTCATGCAATTATCAACTTATCTGAACTGTTTCGGTTTTAAATTTTGATTCGTCAATTCTGCCACTTCTTTAATGCGCTTTTCTCTTGTTGATGCCCTTTTTGCGGAAGCAATCCAATACAGTAACGATTTTTTGGTGGATTTACTGAAATTGGAATAATTACTATTAGCGTTTGGAAATAAATCCAACTCCTTTTGCAAATCATCAGGCATTTGAAGCGATTCTACTTCATCTAATATGTTCCAAGATCCATTTTTCTTGGCGATCTCAATAATTTCCATTCCTGCAGCCGTTATGAGACCTTTTTCTTCTAGCTTTTTTATTTTTTCTTTATTGACCTTCGACCACGTACTTTTAGGTTTTCGTTGACCAAAATATTGCATATAACTGTTCTCGTCGATGGTTCTTTTGGTGCTGTCTATCCATCCAAAACACAATGCTTCGTCCACCGCTTCGCTCCATGTTATAGAAGGAATATTCGACTTCTTTTTATACAAAATTAGCCACACAGAAGAAGAGGAAAGGTGATGGGCTGCAAGCCAATCTCGCCACTCTTTTCTATTGGATGGACAAAAGGTATTCAAGTCATTCATTGAAATGAACATCGGCAATTTAGACTATGATGAAGCCACCAAATTACAAAAATCTCTAAATGTTCATAGAAGTAGCGAAATAGGGTTAATTCGTCACTACTACCTTTTGGGATTGATAACCTTCATTGGTTCGCATAGAAATAAAGAGAATTTGTGAGCCCAAATCTTTACTGGATGAATAATGGTGAATTCCTTGGTTAAAGTATCCATTGCGAATTGTTTCTACTACTTTTCCATCGATACCTATTAACTGAATAAATCCTCTTGTATGATTACTGAATTCCACAGAAAATGAGATTCGATTGGCAGGGTTTTGGAGTACTTTTATCAGATGAGCTTCTGTCTTGCTTTCTGAATGCGCTTCTATTAGGTCAGTAGGGACGCTATTTTTAGTGTATTTATAAATGGAATTCCCAGAGAAAAAGGCCACCGTGTCATTGTACTTATAAAAACGATTGAAGTTAGAAGCCTGCGGTATATTGAATGAAATGTCTGTCCACGTATTACCCCCATCCAGTGTTTCATATATATGTTGACCTCCACCAGTCCAACCTTGTAGAGAGTCAATAAAACCGATCATTTGGATATCAAAAAATTTGTTGGCCACTAATTTTTTGGTCCAATTCAGACCGCCATCGCTGCTTTTACAGAAGTAGGTGCTTGAAACATTAGAAGTAGAAGAAATAGAACCGTAATAATTCCGAGCGTCAAGGATTTGAAGCTTCCAAACATAATCACCTCTAGTATTGGTGGTGAATACTTTCTGCCAAGTGGCTCCAGCATCAGTAGTATATAGAATCACTCCACCTTCGTTTAGATTATTGCTTATTCCCGCAGCAAAACCTGTATCTAGGCTTAGAAATACAATGTCTACCAATGCGCTAGCATAAGCACTCATGTTAATCAATTGCCAGTTTTGTCCTTTGGTAGTAGATTTCACAACAAAAGCAGGAGAACTGTATATACCACAACCGTAAATTGTGCTGTCATTTGGTGAGCTTAAACCACAGATTCCAGAAGGTCGAGGACTGATATTGGTACTAATGTCCACCCAAGAATTTCCTGAATCGGTGGTCATATATAACGCTGAATCTAATGACCCACAAAAGCCTGTAGCTTCATCTATGAACTCGATGGATCGTTTATAATGATTTCCAGTGTGGCTTAATGACCAGTTGTTTCCACCATCAGTTGAACGATAAGTTAAGCTACTAATTCCTTGAGCAGCATAAGCGATGGAGTCGTTAACGAAGGTAATGTCGTCAAAGCGAGAGATACCACCTTGCATTAATCCATTCATAATGGCCCATTGAGAATGGGAGTGAAGTGTTGTCAATAGGAAGAAGGCGAAAAGTATATAATTTCTCATCATTTTTTAGTTTTGTAGACTTAGACTCTCTACTCAACAAAAATGCTGCTTACCCCATTAAAATTCTTTGACACGCATCGACATCGTTAGGTTGTCGTAATATTGGTTTTGATGTTTGAAAAAGCCAGGAATTATTCCATGGTCCACGAATCCCATTTTATGATATAAGCTAATGGCCACATGATTTTGAGCATAAACTTGCAACCATATTAATTCCAATATGGGGTTGGCTCTCGCCCATTTGATTATAGCATCCATTAAAGCGGTGCCTAAACCACCATTTCTATATTCGCTCAAAATACCCATTCCTATTACTGCAGTATGTTGCATTAACTTCCTTCGACTACCGGTAAGGTCAATATTTCCTATTATTCTTTGCTGATGTTCCGCTACTAGTAGCATAGAGTTTTCATTTTGGATGAACGATTGTATCCATTCTTCACACTGCGGTGTTGTCATGCTGATTTCTTCCGAAAGTTTGGGAATGAATTCACTATCAGGAATATAATTCTTAATAGTGAGCAATAAATGTTCAGCATCATCAGGTGTAGCACTTCTTACAGTCACTACTTGGCCGTTTTTTAATTGAATTTCAAAAGGAGGAGGAGGCTGCATTGATCGCTATATGTTTAATTCTAAATAAAACATGATTATTTCTACAAGTTGACTATTTGACGTTTACATTCCAATTTATATAGTACACTAGCCATTTGAGGTTATTTTTTAGCGTACCCATATCGCAAATGAGTTGTTCTCTCGTGAAGTCAGTAATTTCAAAATTCTTCGTTTCTAATTTTTGAAGCTGATCCAGGCAAACTAGTCCTCTAGAGGCAACGATAGAGAATAATCTTGAAAACTTCTTTTTATTCTTTTCAGGAAAATTCGATTGATTGATGAGTTCAAAAATAGTATTCAATGAAGTTTCATAAGTCAATCGCAAATTGCTAATAGACTTAGTTGTTGTAGCTAAAGTGCTAATTCCTGCTTTGTAATCTTTATAGATATCGAAAATGTCATTTTCAAGCTGACCAAGAAACCCTATTTCAAATATAATTTCCTTCTCTTGTTCACTAATTTTGGCTTCTAAAGCGCTGCGATATAGAAGAATAAAGATGCCTCCTTTTTGCTTAGTAATTTGAGTTATTTCTTCTTGGGTCAAATTCGGTTGTTGTTGCTTAATACTCTCTACCTGAGCCTCAAATCCTTCAAGGTAATACCTCTTTATAATCTCTGCATTGGGATGTTCTAGAGCTTTCATATAGAACTGAATGAACAATTTTTCCGTGGGAGTTTTAGCATCATTAGTATTTGTTCTATTGAGTATTTTCTTTAAGTGGGACATAGAGGTTCCTTCCATATCAAAAAAATCATCAAACAATCCAGTTGTTCCACCCAAATAAGTAAGCGACTTCCGTTCATTAGCAGTCAATTTTTTTCCATCTAGTTGTTTGTAAATTTCTCCGATTACTGGTACAGCCAGCCCGTAGTAAAAGCGAATTTTATAAAGGTCATTTTTTGTAAGTGTGTGATCGTGGTTAATGACAAAATCATCTAAATCATGTAAAATGGAATGCTGCATCCATTGCTTCTGAACCTTATAACTTCTGTAAATAAAGAAAACCAAAGAAGGGATCTTCAAAAAGTTTCCAATTTGTTTTATCAACTTCATAAGTGGAATTGTGTAAACTGTATTCTGCCTTGTGTGTGGATAAAGATAACTTTTTCAATTTACTAATCCGATAGCTATTGGTTAGCAAAAATGGAGTTGAGGCTTTGTATTTTTTTCATTTTCTACGAATACGCTAGCGGATTTTGTGGAGTTGCAAATAGGGAAGAGATTAATAAAACTGACTTATTCACAATGAACTATACAATATGTTGCCAAACGACTTTTTATAATCCAATGTCTTTAATATTCCAATAATCAATTTTTCCTTTTTCCTTTGTCTGATAAAAAATGGCAAAATCAGCTCCAATTGCCCGATCAGTATTAGGCACCTCAATGTCCGCTTTAAAGTAAAGTCGGTTTGAGCGTATAGAATTATATTCCACACTTCTCAATACTGAATATTTAAAAAAATCACTGTCGAGACTATCTTTAAAAGTCGCTTGTTTTACTTGGGATTTAAGAATAACATCGTTACCTTTTTTTAATATTATTTCAGTCACATTATCGTGATATATGTCTTTATATATAATTGGTCTGTTCAAGTCGTTGATTCGCACAATTGAGCTGTCATTCAACGAGTATGTTTTTAATTCAAGTTTGTGAATGTTATTTCCGATTTTTACTTCTTGACTTTTTCTGATAGTATCGAAGTCGGTCGGCCAATAAACAACGGTTGTGTCCAATTTTTTCAGTTCGGGTTCCGGTTCAGTGTTTAATTCCGTTTCTGGCTTAAATTCAGATTGCGTTTTTTTCGACTTATTTTGGTCGCAACTTGACAAAATTGAAAGTGAAAATATTATAATCAGAAGTTGTTTCATTGAAGGGTTTTCAACTGTTTGTTAACGGTTTGGCTATGCGCAGTGTCCCGAAGGGCATTGCGTATAGGTTTTGTTGTGCCCCGTTTTTATTTTTTCTTTTCGTTCTTGCGTTGGCTCAGACACACTCTTTGACAAGCTTTGAATGGCGTGGTGGCTTTGAGCGGCTTGGCAATGTGTGTGGTTGTGTGGGGTTAGTTAATAATCTAATCTATCCCTTTCTGCCTGTTCGTCCATTCGTTTTGCATCTAATTCATAACCTTTTTCTAGATTCTCAAAAATGCTAGTAATAACTAGATATTTGTTTCGATGCTTTTCTGCTAATTTGTTAAAATAAGCAGCCTTTTCGCGTTCAATATCTCCACCTGCATATGCAGCTCTAGATGAAGAGCCTCTCTTATTAAAAGTTGCTGAAGAGAAATTTCTATTTAAACTTTCTGAGTTTAGATTTTCAATAATACTACAAATGATAGATGGTGGCCAAACTGCATTTTCATCCTCTGGGTACTGTGCCAATACTTTACCAATATAACTATCAACAGTATCTAAACGACCATATTCAACAGCAAGCTGCCTAGTTGTTTCTATCCATTTTCTCAAAAAGTCTTCATCAATGTTATGAGAATCATCAATGCCGGGTATTTTTTTCCATGATTGCAATAAATCAAAAGACTGTTTAGCACGATTCTTAATTTGTTCATCAGTCAATCCATTTTGATTTTCTGGAACTTTTGATTCATCATCAGGTTTATATATCCATTTAATAATATCCATGAAAAAGGCAGGGTTATTTGCTAACTCTTCATGCAATCTTTTCGGTTTTCTTTTATTACCATAGGATGCTAATAGTGTAAGATAAATCCATTCAAGGTTGATAAGAGAATTGATGTCAAAATCAGATCTATTATCGAGAGATTCAAATAGTTTGTTTACACGGTATACATCAAATCTTGCTTGTTCCTCAGAAGTTTCTGTTCCTGCTTTTTCTAATATCTGTATAATTAAATTGCTTGGTAATTCCTCAATAAAATGTGAGCTAATATTGATTGAGCTAATAAAACGTTTATTTAAGAGTAGTTTTTCTATTCCATAAATTTTTTCCTCTATAGAGATATGATAGAAACGAGGATGAACATTTCTCCAATATTCTTTACTGATATTTTCATTAGTTGATTCAACAAAGTCCCATAATTGCTGGGTTTGATTTAACGGAATAAACAAAGCAGATAAAGCACTATTATTAAACCCTCGTGAATTCAGTTCTTCATATAATTTAAAACTCCATTCGATACCGTTGATAATAGTTTTTCTATTTATGAAACTCTGAATAAAATATTGATTTGTAAGCCCTTCATTTAGTTGATTACAAAGAGCATGTACATCTTCATCTTTTATTATTACAAAAGCAGATATGTCTCCCAAAATCCAACGTTCTTTGACAATGCCAGATAGCTTAGTGATGATCTCTAAACCAAACTTTTCATAAAGTGAGATCAATATATCTTTCCTTTTATCATCAATTTTCTTTTGATAGTCATCATGTGACTCTTTTTTATGCTGGTGCCCTTCTGGCAATTGAGGCCAATGGTCATCAAATAACCATTTCGCATTTATAATATCATCTGATGGTAGCAAAATCTCATATATCTTTTCATATCTATCGAGTTCCTCTGCATTCAAAGCCCATTGTGCATCAGGATAAGAACGATGATGATAAAGTAGTTCACGAGTAGAATGCCATGCATTATATTCAATCTGATTAAACTTAGAAATAGCTCTTTCAACATATGACAGAACTTTATCCCTATCATGTGGAGATAGATTAACAGATTCTTCTATAAGTATTCCAATTTTAGATTCTTGTTTATCAATAATAGATAACAACAAATCTACCGCAGTTGAATGGGTATCATAGATTTCTTTATAAGTTATAGGCTTTTCCGTTTCTAAATTAAACATACGCCACCTTGTTTTATGAGTTGGGAATGCGGTACCTCCACCTGAATCAGGAAGC
The DNA here is from genome assembly GCF_009909615.1 of Acidiluteibacter ferrifornacis. Classification (GTDB taxonomy): domain Bacteria; phylum Bacteroidota; class Bacteroidia; order Flavobacteriales_E; family Vicingaceae; genus Acidiluteibacter; species Acidiluteibacter ferrifornacis. The sequence continues at coordinate 320,255 of NZ_WWNE01000012.1, forward strand.
ATGCCTATTAGTATTTTCCATGCTATATTAGGTTCCTTTTCAGAGATTAGCGAAAGAACCTGCATCCTTTCTTCATACGAAGATAATGTTTGATAGTGCCAAGATTTGAAAATTTCTCTCAGACTATTTATTGGTCTATTAGATAAATTACCACCCGGGTCAATACTAGCTAATTTAGCTAGTAACAAAGATGCTCTCGATAAATATTGTGGAAACCAAGCTAAACCTTCTAGTGCCCATAGTAAACCTGTATGATAACTCTGTGAAGTTAAGAATCCAGGCTCTTCTTCAAATAAAGCTACAATAGGTGAATTTTCTATTTCAATTAAGTTTTCTACAGCACTAAGGAATGATGTTGGAGAAGCTTCAGCTATTAACGGAAGCTTACTTTCAAAAGATTTCCAAAGCAACTTGTCATCTGTTTTTAAGAATTCGCGAATAATATTATCAATCCATACATCCGCTTTTACTGGCAAATTGAAATTTAAATCATCTCCTAGAATTGAAGTTAGAATTAAAGATTGTACAACACCTTCTCTTACCCAACCTGAATATTCTCTTGTTTTACCATAAATAGAAGCCATGTACCGTTTATCTGCCTCTAAGTCAAAGGCAGGATTTATTTCTGACAATACTTCTAATACAGAATTAGATAGCATTTCAAAATCAGCTTTACCTAAATGAATTGAAGCATTTGACCATACATCAAATGGAGAAGTCAAACGCCACGTACTTCCTATTTTCAATATAGGAGAATCAGGAGTATATAACCAACGACTCAGCTTCTTAATATATTCCTCATAACTAATTCTTGCAATGTTTGAAATTAAATTTCTGTCACTTTCAAAATTTTCATCCCACCGTCCAATAATTAATGCAGGAATCAAATCAGAAACATTTTCAGGCATAGCCCACTCTGGCGTTGTTCGTGTAAACTCTAATTGTCTTCTTAGAATTGTAATGTTTCTGGCAGATTCTTTTGAATATCTTTCAGCAAATTCCTTAGTCAGTCCTGATTTCATAAGCGCGGCAACAAATGAATCACGTTCTATTTGTGGTAGTTTAATTTTATTAGTCCAATTACTAGTAGAGTCAGCTCCTAGAGGAATAAATATAGAATGCCCTTTTTGTATAGCTCTATTAAAGATACCTGTATCTTCAAATCTTGGGATTAAAATAAGAGGTGTATCTTGTATTGATAATTCTCGGAAAGCTTCTTCATTATCAACAATTATACTACGAGAAAAAAAATCTTCTTCCTTACTCTCTTCGTTTTTAAAGCATGATATAATAAAGGCAAGAGATTCTTCTCTTGAAAATCCTTGAATTAAAAGAATAGAAGATGGAATTGTTGACTCAAAAACTTTCTCTTGCTCTTTCCTTCTTCCTCCAAGTAAGATGTCACTATTAAGATTAAATTTTATTCCCGAAGACCACTCTTCCCAAAAATCATCAGTAGATTGAATCCCTCCATCTGGATATTTCCCAATATGTTTAGCTAACCATGCACTAACAGTAGGAGCTACTTCCAACCACTCTTCCAGTACTTCAGCATTTAGTACTTTAACATCCTTCCATTTTCCTTCTGCTTTTTTCTCATCAGCCCATTCTTCAGCGTTTTGCCAGAGACGAGGTGTAACAAAAATATAAGTTGAATCTTTTGGATTGTAACCAAGTGGATTTTCAGTTCGCTTTTTATAATCACTATCAGCTTTACCTTTAATATCTCTATTTGATCCAAATTCCCATAGTGAAATTCCTAGAGGTAGATATTCGGTTTCTTCAGCCATTTCAAGAATTCCATCCCATCCACCAATCAACACATTGTCACCTGATGGGAATTTGATGTTTTTAATGGAATGTGCTGTTGCTCTGATAAGTTTTCTTACCATAAGAGGAAGAGTTTCTTGACAATCTCTTCTATTAGCCCAACTTCGAATATCTGTAGTATCAATCCATTTCATAATTCTCTCTTTTTTAAGTGTATCGGCAAAAATTTGGCTCTTTTACAAGCTGAAGAGTCAGCATTTGTGTTGGAGCTTGTAAATGTGCCAAATGTGCGGTGGCTTTGTTTCTTTGCATGAAACCTAACGCCCGTATAAGATTAGTTAGGCGATAGGTAAAGATAATGTTTGCAATTTACTAATTAGCAAAAACTGCTTTGCAGTTTTGTATTTTTTTAGCCATTACGAAATCTGCAAACAGATTTTGTGGAGTTTCAAAAGGAAGCTAAAGTTTTGTAACCTGCTGACGCCTAATTAATTTTATACCGTGTTAGCTGTTGGCTTTTATTTTTAGAGTATTTGCAAGAATCATTTTCTTACTTGGATTCTTTAGAACAAACTTATAATGAGGATAGTATTTACCAATACTATTAGAGCAACATTTTTTAAATTTTTTGTTGGAACCGCAAGTACATTTCTCATTTCTTCCAAGGTTTCCGTAATTTTCTTTTCTAATCTTCATTTGGAGAACCTCTAAATTCCATTCTTCATAAGGAGATTCTAAATGGTCAAATAGGTAGTCAACAGAAGTGTAATCATATTGATCAATTTCCTCATCTGTTGTTTCATCCTTAAGAAACATGACAGAATATTTATTACCTGGATTCTCAACAAGAGAAATCCCCATTATTTCAGCTTCTGTAACTATTCTATAGCACATTTCTCCATCATAAATTTCTCCAGTGATATGCCCGCAAGGCTTCCTGATTGAAACTTCTTTATCACAAACACTACATTTCTTCTTTTTCTTAAGAATCTCTGTACTTGCAAAAATTTTATAAGGAAAAATTACTTGCAAATTCTTGACTGATTTTTCTATATGCCATAGACAGTATTGCTCTTTATCATATTGGAAGTGTTTCTTTAATCTACTAGTTATAATTTCTATCTGTTCAAGTTGTCTCCAACCATCATAATATTTTTTATTTTTTAATAGATTAAATGCAGACCTATATTCTATATGAATTTGTATAATAGTTTGGAGTATCCAAATTTCCTTTGCTTGAGATTGATTATCTGCTGTGACACAATCCAATTTTAAGCTCTGTAATTTATTATTAAGATCATCTAATGAAAAAGTTTGATTTTGAATTAAATTTAATTGTTTCTGGGCATCTTCAATTTTCATAATCCTTCAATGACTTTAATACAGTATCAATATTTGTAGCAGGACCCTCATAACTGAATTTTTTTGAAGTTCCTGAAGAATCCACTACAGTTACTGAAAATTTAATTTGAGTAGGCTCTAAATACTTTTTTTCAGCCAAGGTGCTAATGTGATTATTAATAGTTACATTGACTGATTCATCTTTAATTTCAATTTGTGGTTGAGAATTATCTTCTGCAATAATTTTTTGAATAACAAATGAAGAAAGTACAGTAACAAATACAGGAATTGCAACTTTCTTAATTACAAAATCGCCGAGTCTTTTGTAATTACTGTAAAACGCATATTCTTGATAGTCTTCGTCAGTGATACAAATATCAATCTTGATATTGCTTTGTAGTTGTTCTTTAAAATATCCTAAAATTCCTTCAGTTCCGATTGGGAATGCTAAGTGAACATTCTCTCGTAAATTTTCTACAGGTACTATTAGAATTGCAACGTCTTTTAAGTCTGTTCTTAAGTCATCGGTTACAAAGTCTTTTAACAACCAAGTTTCTATTGATTCATTACTATCGCTAATTTGTAAATCCATATTGTAGTTTTGTGCTTGCAGCTAACGTTTCGCAGCTACCCGAAGGGCGGGACTTTTACCACAAAATTTGATTTGAAAAACTAATGTTTGATTAACCACAAAACTGTCTTTGGAACACGAAACCCCGCCTTTTGGGTAGGTGCTGTTATGGGCTGCCCTTTTTTTCATCGAGTTAAAATTTGTCTTTATTTTTCCTTACAAATTCAATATTCAGCGTGTTCAAATCGTCTTCGTAACTAAAAAACTTTTGGTCGAGTTCTTCCCAAACAAGATCTGCCGTTTCTTGTATTTGCTCTAAAATTTCTTGTCGTTCTATTCTGTCTTCTGGAACATTACTATTCGGAAATTGGTCAATTGCTTTTTGCAAGATGACAGCAGTTTTTTTTGCTCCTATTGTCTGCAATGACTTAACTGTCTTATGGGCAAAGTCACCACTTGAGTTAAAAAAATATTGGTTGAACCCACCATTGTTTATTTCTCTCTCCAAACATTGAATGTAGAAAAATAGTTTCTGTTCGTCTGTCAGCTTATCCATTTCATCTCCGTAAGAGCAAAGTTCACCTATGAAATTGTCAAGTTCTATTATGCTACCATTTATGTCGTCAGACGATAGCAATTTTTCAAGGTCGAGTTTTTTGTTGTCAGAATTGTTGTTTGATTTTTCAGAACCACCAAATAGTTTTTTAAAAATGCTCATTATCTGTTGTCGGTTTTAGGGTTGCCCATAACGGTTTCGGCTATGAGTAGTTGCGTGGGTTAGCAGTTAAATTTGCAAGTACACACCAAACTGAAAATCCGCGAGGATTTTCAGAAGTAGGCGAGAACAAGCAATTACTTATAGCCATTGTTAGGCAACGTATTTTATTTATAATATTCAATTGTCCGTTTTACAATTCTCAACGGTTTATTGTTTTTAAATTCAATTTTTTCTATCCAATTATTTTCTGAATCATATTTAAAATCATAACTCCAAACATCATTAGTTTTTCCGTCATTGGTTTTTACTGTTCTTTGAGTTAAATCCCCATTTTCATTGTATAGATTTCTTTCAGTAATGGCGAATTCATTTTCTCCCATTACTATAATGGATTCTTTTAGTTTTCCGTTTTTGTGATATTTGTTTTTTATTTCATCAAATGTTGAGTCGTTTTCTACGTTGAATTTTTCAACAATTAATTGATTGTTATTGTTATAAAGATATTCGTTTTCTACTCTGATTGTATCCCAAGTTCTGTATTCGATAATCTTTTCTTTTTCTTTCAAGTTTTTACTGTTAAAACTTCTTTCGATTAATTTTACCGGTATGTTTTTATATCTAAATTGGCTTTCAGAAATTAAATTGTCGTTTTGGTCATATTCAACACTGTAAGTCAATTGGACTGTGTCATTTTGAATAGTTTCTCTTTTTATTGGTCGATTATTACTATCTCGCTCAATTTTTAGAGTTCTCTTAAATCCATCGCTAGATATTAAAACGCTAGTCAAGCTGTCTTTAGAATCATATTTAAATTCGAAGTCTAAAAACGAACCTTTACCATAATTGTCAATTTCCTTTCTTTTAATTAATAAGTCATTTTTATCATAAGTATAGATATCTTCTTTAATTACTTTGCCATTGTAAAGAAACTCTTTTATTGAAGTCAGATTTCCGAGTTCATTAAATTCGAGCAGAGAATTTCGGTCAAATGCAAGGGAATTTATTTTCTCTCCGATTTTAAAAGTGTCTTTCTCTATAATTAGGTTGAAAAGTTCAGATTTTACAGATTTTATTTGTCCATTAAAGTCATAATTCGACAGGTCACTTTTACGTTCGGTATTATCTGCTGATTTAGTACAACTAAACAACAAAAGGCAAATTGTAAATAATATTCCGAATGTTTTTTTCATATGTTGCCTAACAAGTAAATATAACGCACTTTATGCGTCATATTCCTATTTTAAAATGTTAATTATTTAATTCAGTAAAAATGTCAATTGCTTTAAAATCAACCACAAAAACGTTTATTAGTCGTTTGTTGTCGTTTTCATCACGGCGGTGGGCACGTACAAACGGATAAATGGTAGTTTTCATTTAGCAATAGTTTTTTTCAACCCCGAAGATAATACAAAAAATCAAACCAATAGCGTTGGAGTACTTAAAAATTAAACACTTGCGTAAAAAGGCGTAGAAGTAAGAAAATTGAAACTACTCCGTTTTTCTAAAATCGAAATTCTTAATAAACGTCAATTGCCCAATGGGCGTGCTAGAATACAGATTGCCGCCCAAATTGTCGTATTGGTTCATATAACCCAATTGGATCTTAGTGGCTTTATCAAAAGCGTATCCTGCGCCTACATAAAGCCAGTTTCGTGCAAAGTTGGTCGGCATTAGGTTGCTACATTGGTTGAGCCAAATCTCATCAAAGGCATTTACAAAAACCGTATGTCCGCTTTTTTTGAATGTAAACACATCAATACTCGCCGTCATTCGGTATCGAAAACGATTACTGTAGTTGGTTCCACTTTTTACAAGCTCATTGTTTTGTACCACAATCCGTTCCACCCACCGGTGCTCTTGTCGGATTCGATTCTGAAATTTCACCTTACCTGAAGAAAAGGAGAAGAACAACTGCTCCCACACATTGTGTTCGTTCAGATTAATACCTTTCGCCTTTCCTCGGGGTACCATGTTGATGAAGGTATATCCCACAGAAGCTTCCGAATTGGCATTGAAATGATAATCCAACGAAGGTCGAAACAAAAACTGTCCTTGATCGGCAAAAATTTCAAAAGTTCGTTCGTGTAGCTCATTGGTTACGCTCCAATGGTCTGATAGTTGAGCTCTGTTGAGCAACAAAAACCAACTTCTAGCTTCGTTGTAATTAACGTTTTGGGCAGCAACAATAGAAGTGAAGAAAGTAACAAGCAGGGTGAATATAGAATGTTTCATGTGAATTGGTCTAATGGAAAGTTTGAATCGGTAAAGATATCTGAAATCTAAATTTTCCTGCAAGTCAATCAATCGATTAAGTGTCTAAAAAATCTTAAAATTAATTCACTTATTTTAGCAGCATCAACTGCTAGCCGCCAACTCAATACTCATTTATGTCGATTGCTTTAAAAAAACACTTGGTAACCATCACTTTATCGCTCATTGCGATTGTGTTGTTGTTGGTCACCACCAATTTATCTTTCGGAAAAGACAAATGGAGGGGATTTTTAGAATCGGATGCCAAAGGCTATTATGCCTATTTGCCAGCAGTTTTTATTTACCATGATCTAAATTTTGGATTTTTCGACCACATCGAAAAGGAGAAGTATTTCCAAGAACACATTTTTTACGATTACCGGAGTGGCAGCAATGGATTTGTTACCAATAAATACTACGCTGGAGCGGCATTGGCGCAAACTCCCTTTTTCATAGTAGCGCATGTAGCCACCATTCTCTCAGGTGAAGATCCAGATGGCTATTCGAAGTTGTACATGCTCTCGGTGCCTATTGCGTCCTTGTTTTATCATGTTTTAGGGTTATGGTTTTTAGCAGGATTACTGCGGTTATATAAAGTCAAAGAATCGATAATTGCAGTATTGTTGTGCGCCACAGCTTTCGGCACGCATTTGTTTGTCTATACGGTAGTGGAAGGAGGGATGTCTCATGTATTTTCATTCGCTTTCATCAGCGGATTTTTATACTATTCTAAACGCTATTTTGAACTACAGCAGTTGTCCGATGTGCATAAAATGGCGCTGCTGTTGGGTTTGATCGTTTTGTGTCGCCCTATTAATGGCTTGGTGGGGTTATTTTTAATTCCATTGGCTGGAAATGTCAGAACGCTAAAAATTGGACTCTTGGATATATTTTCTAGTGTAAAAGCGTGGGCAATCAGTCTCCTTCTGTTTGTTGGTATTGTTGGAATTCAATTGGTCATTTACAAGATTTCCACCGGCAGCTTTTTAGTCTATTCATACCAAGAGGAAGGGTTTAATTTCTCCGACCCGCATTTTTTCGACATCTTATTCAGCTATAAAAAAGGATTGTTTTTATACACGCCTATGTTACTATTGGGCCTTTTTTCTGTGTTTTATTTATTACGATCTAAATCGTTTTTTTCCATCAGTTGGCTAATGTTTTTTGTTGGGATCACGTATATATTTTCTTCGTGGTGGATGTGGTTTTACGGCGGCAGCTTTTCTTCACGCGTTTATGTGGAGTACATTCCAATTTTCATTCTTCCACTGGGTTTGTTTTTAGAAAGTTGTTCACCCATAGTGAAAAAAGTAACCATTGGTGTAATCATTTGTTTGATTGGTGTTTGTCAAATTCAGAGTTACCAGTATCGGTATTACGAGATTCATTACACCGATATGGACCAAGCCAAATATTGGGAAGTATTCTTGATGCGGAACCATTTTTAAAAGTAGATAGAATAATTACAGTCTAGCCTCTAACTTCTAGCTTCTCTCTTAAAACCATAAAGCTTTCATTAGTAGCAATTCACAATTTGTCACACTGAGCATTTCGACTGTGCTCAATACAGGCTTTAGTCGAAGTGAACCATTAACCATTATTTCTCATTCGTTAACACTTTATTAACACTAGACCTCTTGCGCCCATGAATTTTGGGGTCTACATTTGGCGCCAAATGAAAAACTGTATCATCAAATATGTTACTTTAATTTTAATCCTCTTGTTGAGTGGGTATGGTCAGTTGGCCGCTCAATCGGCATTGGGGCATAAGCTTCCTGCTTTCGTTACGACGATTCAGGAGGAAGAGCAATTGATGACGGCAGCAGTTCATGCCGAGCAAGCCCCTTCTGTGACTATTTCAAATAAAAGTACAAAAGGCCAACAAGGTGAAATCCCATTTGCAGGCATTGATAAAAAAGAACCTGAAGATAAATTGATTAAGGCGCAAAGCCAATTGGCAAAAGGGTGTCAGTACATTATTTATCTTTCAATTATTCCAACACAGGTTGCTTTTTTCGATTTCGAGAAAACAACAATTTCATTCCTTGAAGACCAAGCGTCTTTTATTTCTCCTACACCTCTATACCTTGAGTTAGAGGTTTTCCGTATTTGATTATTTCTTGAAGTTAAGGTGTTTTCATAGCGCCTAACTATATCCCATCAACTCGTTTTTTAGTTGTACACAACTTTAATTCTGAGCCGTGTTGTGCTATTCAGCATTTTCACAAACGATTAACAACAACCAATTTTATTATTTTAAAAATCAACAATCAATGAAAAGAATTTTCATGTTTGTGGGAGTTTGTACAGTACTCTTCGTTATCAGTTGTACATCTCATCACGAAAAAGAAGAAGCAGAATCTAAATTTTTAGTGACCAGTCCATTAAAGCAAGACACCTCCATCGTTCAGGAGTATGTCTGTCAAATTCACTCCATCAATCACATCGAATTGAGATCTCAAGAGAGAGGTTTCTTAGAGAAGATTTTTGTAGATGAAGGTGACTTTGTGAAGAAAGGACAATTGCTATTCCGCATCATGCCAAAACTGTATGAAGCAGAAATGCATAAAGCAAAAGCTGAGGCTGATTTGGCTGCGATAGAGTTTCAAAATACTAAGTCACTGTCAGATAGTAATATCGTGTCTAAGAATGAATTGGCAATGGCTAAAGCTAGATACGAAAGAGCAAAAGCAGAACTCGAGTTATCTCAAGTTCACTTGGGTTTTACCGAAATTCGAGCACCATTCGATGGCTACATTGATCGTTTTCAAGTGCGATTGGGGAGTTTGTTAGATGAAGGAGACGTATTGACCAATCTTTCAGACAACAGCAGCATGTGGATTTATTTCAATGTGCCGGAATCAGAGTACTTGGATTTAATGGAGCACGTTACCGACATCACTAAAATGGATGTGAGTTTGAAAATGGCGAACAACAAGCTATTTCAGCATCCAGGAGTGGTGGAAACTATAGAAGCGGATTTCAACAACGAAACTGGTAACATTCCTTTTAGAGCCACTTTTCCAAATCCAAATGGATTGCTAAGACATGGAGAAACAGGTAATATCAGAGTCACTCGACAATTGAAAGATGCTTTGATTATTCCTCAGAAAGCCACTTTTGAAGTATTGGAGAAAAAGTTTGTTTTCGTAGTAGATGATGAAAATACGTTGCGCTCTAGAGAGATTACGATAGGCGAAGAATTGCCTCATTTGTTTGTGATTGCAGGAGGTTTAAATGAAGGAGATAAGATTTTGTTGGAAGGCTTGCGTAAAGTGAAAAACAATGAGGAAATCGATTTTGAATTGGTTTCACCTAAAAAGGTAATCAATCAATTAGAGTTGTATTCAGAGTAAGCTAACCGACTTAAAATTTATACTATGTTTAGTAATATCATACACCGACCTGTGTTCGCAATTGTGATTTCAATTGTGATTGTATTTACAGGTCTATTAGCAATCAATCAATTACCAACTTCCCAATTCCCACAAATTGCGCCAACTACGGTAAGTATTTTTATCGCTTATCCGGGTTCTAGTGCTGACGTTTTGGTGAAGTCGACATTGGTGACATTAGAAAACTCCATCAACGGAGTGCAGGGAATGCGTTACATGGCTACGGATGCCACGAGTGCAGGTGAAGCGACATTAAATATTGTTTTTGAACCCGGCACCGACCCCAATCAGGCCGTCATACAGGTTAAGACCAGGGTGGATCAAGTAATGCCGCTGTTGCCAGAATTGGTGCAACGAGAAGGGGTAATCATTACACCGATCCAGCCGAGTATGTTGATGTACGTCAACCTTTACAGCACTGACAAGAATGTAGATCAGAAATTTTTGTACAACTATGCCGACGTAAAAATGATTCCTGAAATCAACCGTATAAATGGGATTGCGCGGTCAAGTATTTTGGGAAGTAGAAAATATGCTATGCGGGTTTGGTTAAATCCAGACCGTATGCGAGCGTATTCTATTTCTGCTGAGGAAGTAATGGAAGCTTTGGCAGAGCAAAGTATCATGGGGCGTCCAGGTAGAATTGGACAAAGTTCTGGTATTTCTGCCCAATCTTTAGAGTATGTTTTGACTTATAAGGGTCGATTCAATAAGGAAGAAGAATACGAAGACATCATTATCCGTGCAAATGCCGAAGGGGAAAGTATCCGCTTGGGCGAGATTGCAGAAGTGAAGTTGGGAAGTGAATTCTTTGACATCTACTCGAATTTAGATGGGTATCCTTCAGCGGCTATTGTTTTAAAACAAACAGTTGGTAGCAATGCAACTGAGGTAATCGAAGAGGTGAAAGCCAGACTGGAAGAAATGAAAGAAGATTTTCCCGAAGGAATGGATTACAAAGTCAGTTACGATGTGTCTAAATTCTTGGAAGCTTCTACTGAGCAAGTAATCCATACATTGAGAGATGCCTTTATTTTGGTGGCATTAGTGGTTTTCCTTTTTCTAGGAGATGTTCGTTCTACCTTGATTCCGATTTTGGCGGTTCCAGTTTCCTTGATAGGCGCGTTCTTCGTGATGCAACTGTTTGGGTTGTCGATTAACCTAATTACTTTATTTGCTTTGGTGCTCGCCATCGGGATTGTCGTCGATGATGCGATTGTGGTCGTCGAGGCCGTCCATGAGAAGATGGAAAAGGAGCACTTGTCACCTTACAAAGCGGTACAAAAAGTAATGAAGGAAATCAGTGGAGCAATTATCGCTATTACATTGGTAATGGTATCTGTTTTCTTACCGATTTCATTCATGAGTGGTCCAGTAGGCACGTTTTACCGACAGTTTTCCATCACCATGGCGAGTTCTATCGTATTGTCGGCTATTGTGGCTTTAACGCTGACTCCTGTATTGTGTGCGATGATTTTGAAGAACAATCATGGAAAGCCAAGAAAGAAAACGCCTGTGAATCGATTCATTGATTGGTTCAACAGAGGATTTGAAAGATTGACTGGGAAATATTTGGGTTTATTGCACAAAATCGTGAACCGACGAATGGTCACTTGGGGAATCCTTATCATTTTTGGAATTGGAATCTTCGTACAATCTAAAATCTTACCATCAGGATTTATCCCTGGAGAAGATCAAGGAACCATTTATGCGATTATTCAAACTCCTCCGGGATCAACCTTGGAGTACACCAATAAGTTGTCTCAAGAATTACAGAAAATTTGTGAAGATGTAGATGCAGTAGAATCTGTTTCCTCATTGGCTGGTTATGAAATCATGACAGAAGGTAGAGGATCCAACGCTGGGACTTGTTTGATTAACTTGAAATCTTGGGGAGATCGGGATAAATCAGTGCATGAAGTGATGGAAGAGTTGGAGGAGAAATCCAAAGACTTAGGAGCGGTAATTGAATATTTTGAGCCACCAGCAGTTCCGGGATTTGGTTCTTCAGGCGGTTTCTCATTGCGGATGTTAGACAAAACGACTTCTACTGACTACCAAGAGTTTGATAAGATTAATAAAGAGTTTATTGAAGCTTTAGAGAAACGTAAAGAATTGACTGGGGTGTTTACCTTTTTTGCGGCCAACTATCCTCAATATGAGTTAGAAATCGACAACAAAGCAGCCATGCAAAAAGGGGTTTCCATTGGTGATGCCATGGAAAACCTAAACATTATGATTGGTAGTACCTACGAGCAAGGCTTCATCAAGTTTGGTCGATTCTTTAAAGTTTATGTGCAGTCAGCTCCTGAGTTTAGAAAACTTCCTTCTGATGTGTTAAAGATGTTTGTGAAAAACGATGAGGGGGAAATGGTCCCTTATTCGGCATTCATGAAATTGAATAAAACACAAGGGCCAAATGAAATTACGAGATACAACATGTATAACTCGGCCTCTATTCGTGGACTTCCAGCTGAAGGATATACTTCTGCGGATGCCATAGAAGCCATTAGAGAAGTCGCTGATGAAGTATTGCCACATGGATATGATATTGCTTGGGAAGGCTTGTCTTACGACGAATCTAGAAGAGGAAACGAAGCGTTGTACATTTTCATCATCGTTGTGATTTTTGTGTACTTGGTATTGGCAGCTCAATACGAGAGTTTCTTATTGCCATTGGCAGTGGTACTTTCTTTGCCTGTTGGGATTTTCGGTTCATTTTTATTGCTACAATTTATGGGCTTAGCGAATGACATTTATGCCCAGGTTGGACTGATTATGTTGGTTGGGCTGCTCGGTAAGAATGCCGTGTTGATTGTCGAGTTTGCTGTTCAAAAACGTCAACAAGGATTGTCCATAATCGATGCGGCCATTGAGGGTGCAAAAGTTCGGTTCCGGCCTATTTTGATGACTTCATTTGCTTTTATCGCTGGGATGATTCCTTTGGTAATCTCAACAGGAGCCGGAGCTATTGGAAACCGTACCATTGGTGGTTCAGCCATGGGAGGGATGTTATTCGGGACCCTGTTCGGAGTGATAGTAGTTCCTGGTTTGTACTTCATTTTTGGAACATTAGCAGATAAAGGTCAATTGATTAAAAACCAAGATGCTGTTCCATTATCTGAGGCGGTTAGCAAATTCGCCAACAAGGATTCGGATAAATCAACTCTGCGGAAATTAAAAATCATGATGAAGTTGATGCAGCGTAAATTAAAGAACAATAAAGACACCGATAAATAATGAATAAGATGTTAAAATATAGAAAGATACATACGTATGTAACAGCGCTTATCATAGCATTGGGTGTTGCGGCTTGTCGGGTTCCATCTATGGTTTCGGATGCAGATCATGCTGTTATTCCTGAGAATTATAAAAATGTCCAAATAAAGGATACTGTGAATAGCGGAAAGGTTCCTTGGAAGGAATATTTCACTGATCTTAACTTGAATGCCTTGATTGATTCTGCATTGAAGAATAACCAAGAGTTGAATATTTCGCTCTTGGAGATGCAAATGAGCCAAAACGAAATCCGAGCTAGAAAAGGGGAATACCTTCCTTCGTTGGGAATTGGAGCAGGAGCAGGTGTGGAGAAGTCGGCGAGATATACTCGTAATGGAGCACTTGAAGCTACGACAGATATTCAACCGGGAGAAGAGTTTCCGGAACCTTTGCAAGATTATATGGTAGGAGCATACGCATCTTGGGAGATTGATGTATGGAAGAAGTTGCGCAATGCAAAGAAAGCAGCAGTTTCTAGGTATTTGGCTTCGGTAGAAGGGAAGAACTTTGTGATGACGAACTTAATTGCCGAAGTGGCTAATTCTTATTATGAGTTACTGGCGTTGGACAATCAGTTGGAAATCGTTCAAAACAACATTGTGATTTTAAACAATGCATTGAGAGCAGTGAGACAACAGAAAGAAGCGACAATGGTGACGGAATTGGCTGTTCGAAAGTTTGAGGCAGAAGTATATAAAACAAAGAGTTTGCAGTTTGACCTTCAACAAGAAATAGTAGAAGTAGAAAACAGAATCAACTTCTTAACAGGACGTTACGGTCAACCGATTCAGCGGGATTCGAAAGGGTTTTCTGATTTGTTGCCACAAGCTGTTTTATCAGGAATTCCTGCACAATTACTAGAAAATCGACCTGATGTGAAACAAGCAGAGCAAGAATTAATGGCCGCTAAGATTGACATTAAAGTCGCTAAAGCGCAGTTTTATCCTTCATTGGGAATTTCTGCAGGAATCGGTTTTCAAGCTTTTAATCCTGAGTTTTTGATTCAATCACCACAGTCGTTATTGTACAATTTGGCTGGTGACTTAATGGCGCCTTTAGTGAATCGAAATGCCATTAAAGCGATGTATTACAATGCCAATGCTCGTCAAATTCAAGCAGTCTTTGAATATGAGCAGACGGTGTTAAACGCATATATTGATGTAGCAAATCAACTCGCCAAAGTGAATAATTTGGAACAAAGTTATGATTTGAAATCGAAGCAAGTACAAGCGCTTTCTGAATCCATTGACATTTCAATTAGCCTTTTCCGTTCTGCCCGAGCAGACTATATGGAAGTGCTAATGACACAGCGAGATGCACTAGAAGCAAAAGTTGAATTAATAGAAACTAAAAAGCAGCAAATGAATGCAATGGTAGATATCTATCACGCATTAGGCGGCGGCTGGAGATAACACAGTTTTTCTTTTTTTTGGTTGTTAGTGAACCCCGTATTGCCTTTGTGTAATTCGGGGTTTGCTTATTTTGTGATTGGAAGTTATTTAAAAGTAAAAGGGTGGAAGCGCTTCGATTATTCGAGCAGTTCCACCTTTTTTTTATTGGGGGAGATTTGGATTAAACGGCTTTAAAAGCATTTTCGATGTCCCAAATTAAATCTTCGCTGTTTTCAACTCCTACAGATAAGCGAATTAGGCTGTCAGTAATTCCCAATGATTGTTTCAACTCAGGGTCAATTCCTGCGTGAGTCATAGAAGCAGGATGCTGTACCAAGCTTTCTGTACTTCCTAAACTCACTGCTAGTTTTACTAGTTTCAAATGATTCAAAAAGCGGAAAGCTTCTTTTTCACCACCCTTGATCTCAAATGAAATCATAGCACCAGGAGCGGTGTATTGTTTTTTATAGATGGCATGAGCAGGAGTTCCTTCTTCCAATAGTCCTAAAAACATTACTTTGCTCACCATAGGGTGTTTTACCAAGTAAGCAACGATGTCTTGAGCACTCTTAGTTTGTTGTTCCATTCTTACTTTTAAAGTTTCTAAACTTCTCAATAGTAACCAACAGGTGTGCGGACTTGCCATGTTTCCTAAGAACGTACGCAACGTTTTGATACGGATCATGTTTTCGGTGTTTCCTAAAACTGCTCCTGCAATTAAATCACTGTGCCCACCGATGTATTTGGTTGCTGAGTACAATACTAAATCCGCACCATGGTCCAACGGACTGCACCATAATGGTCCCATGTAGGTGTTGTCAACCGCCAAACATACTCTTTTGTCGGCAGTACTAAAATGGTCTGCCAATTCTCGGCACATGGAGATGTCAATCAGTTGATTGGTTGGGTTGGATGGCGTTTCTATATAAATGCATCCTAATTTGTCCCCTTTTCCAGAATTTTCAATCAGTTGTATCAATTCGTCCTTAGTAGCGCCTGATCGGAAAGACAAACTGTCAACGCCAATCTTTTTCAAGAAATGATTGATGAAATGATCAGTTCCACCGTAAGTTGGCGAACTAAACAACAACAAGTCTCCTGGTTTCAAAAACTCCAATAGAGTAGTGCTAATTGCTGACATTCCGCTTTCGAAAATGGCGCAATCGTCGGCGTGGTCCCATAAGGACAATCTGTTCTCTAATATTTCTAGGTTAGGGTTATTGATTCTGCTGTAAATCAATCCCAATTGTTCGTCTTGATCTTTCTCTCTCAGGCCGTAAGCCAATTCAAAGAATGCCTTTCCTTCCTCAGCTGTTTTGAACGCAAATGTTGAGGTTTGAAAGATGGGTGGTTTAACTGCGCCTTCCGATAATTCAGGTTGATAACCGTAGGTCATCATTAAGCTTTCGGGATGTAATTTATGTTCCATAAGGATCTCGTTTAATTTTTTGCGAAAGTACGCCTAGTAGGAATTTGTTTTATGGAATAGAGGTAACTTAGTGATTATTCCTGAATTTTATAATTTTTAGGGAAAATTTAGGTTGATTTGTAAATCAGAAATAGTACAAAAGGAAAATTTCCCAAAATGAAACTAGACAACATCGATTTACAGCTATTAGAGCTGTTGCAGCAGGATTCAAAAATGAATGTGAAGGAAATTGCAACTCAATTGAATTTGACGAAAACGCCCATCTATGAACGAATCAAGCGATTTGAAAAGGAAGGAATTATTGAGAAATATGTGGCCGTATTGAATCGGAAGATTATCAGCCAATCCATGATAGTGTTTTGTTCGGTGTCTTTGGAAAGCCAGAAGATCGATGAGATTAATGCATTCAGTGAAGCAGTTCGACAAATTCCTGAGGTAATGGAGTGTTACCTGATGGGAGGAATCAATGATTTTCTACTCAAAGTCACTGTAAAGGATTTGAATGCCTATCACCATTTTTCTTCCGGTAAATTAGCTGTATTACCAAATGTAGGACAGATCAAAAGCACGTTTGTATTGAATGAAATTAAGCGGTCAACCGTGTTTCCGTTAAGTCTCTAGGTTGATTTCTTGTTCAAAAATTCTTGCTGCAGTATGGATTTAGATGGTTAGCAGCATTTAAAATACGCTTCTGAAGGATTTTAATCTTAATTAAGCTTCAGGCTTTGTCAAGTTAAAATTAATGGTGTTCATTGGAATGTTGTCTTTAGTGAAGCTCTCTTGAAAAAAGAAGTAGGAAAAAATAGTCTTGATTTATAGGTCTTAAGTTTTTTATATGTAATTGTTTATGGCATTTATGAAAAATTGAATAAAATTTAATAAGTGTTTTTACTTAAAAATGTCTAGGCGCTTCGGAGTTTAATCGTTAAATTTAGCCCTCACTTTTTAATTAATTATTACTAACTATTAAAATTACAACATGAAAAAGACTACCTTATTTAAAGGAATTAAGTCCACCTTCATTGCTTTATTTTTCGGGATACCTTTTATAGGGAATGCCCAGACTAATATAGCACCTAAGGCCACTGTTACAGCTGATGGTGCAGGTGGAGGGGGATGTAGAACAGGGGCATGTTCTACTCTAAACGATTTAAATTATGGAACATGTGGAACTCAAGAAATGTGGATTAGTACAACTCCCCCAAATGCTGTTGGAGTTGACTTTATTCAATTCGACTTTCCAAATGTAGAAACCTTTGACACTATTATTATTCATCATGGTTCTGCAACTACTAGGTTTTTAACTGGTGGAACCATACAGTATTTTGATGGATCTTCTTGGATTACTCATTCAAGTTTCTCCAACCTGCCTATGCAGTGTGTTAATAAAATTCCAATTTCTAAATTATCTACGGATCGTTTTAGAATTACATCATTTTTAATGCAAGGGACAGGGCAGTTATCAAATCCTAACTTTAGAGAAATTGAGATTATTTCTGCACCAACTGGTGCAAATGATGCAGCTGTTTTAGCTATCGATTCTCCTTCTGTTTTTTGTGCTGGTTCTCAACCTGTTTATGCAACAATTGCCAATTTGGGGGTAAATCAAATTAATGCTGTGACAGTAAATTGGGAAGTGAATGGAGTGGCTCAAACACCTGTAAATTATACACAATTGTTGGATACTATAACAGGGGTAGGTAATTTCAAGGCAACTATAATGCTAGGAACAGCAGTATTTAATGCGGGAGTAAACAATGTAAAAGTGTTTACTTCTAATCCGAACAGTGCAGTAGATACGGTAAATGTAAATGATACAATTTATGCCACACCAACCACAGCAACAGCTCCAACCTCAGTGAATGTGCTAAGTGCAACTTTGAACTCCGCAACTATTGATGCAGTTGGCGGAGCAGGAACTGTTGAGTATGAGTTTGGTCCATTAGGTTTTGCACAATCATCAGGAACGATGGGAACGTCACCAACCTCTTTATTTACGATTAATGGTTTGACAGCGAGCACTACTTACGATGTTTATGTTCGATCGAATTGTGGAGGTACAGATTCTTCATCATGGGTAGGTCCAATTACTTTCAATACCGCATATGGAGTTCCTTACTATGAAGATTTTGAATTGTTTACCGTTGGTAATGCTGTAAATCCATGGCCTAGAGGATGGAGTTCGACTAACAATTCTTCTGCGCCAAGATGGGAGTCAGAAGATGCTACGGGAGCCAATGAGAACTCCTTGAATACAGGTCCATTTTACGATAATACGACCCCTTCAACAGTTGGAGG
>NZ_WWNE01000012.1:338796-339042 GCF_009909615.1 Acidiluteibacter ferrifornacis
TTCAGGTCAGCAGCAAACAGCAGGAAGTGATCCATGGCGATTAGCTAGTACGAATTTGGTGGGTTACCAAGGTAAATCAGTTGTATTGCGTTTTGCAGGTATAAGAGGTAGTAGTTACGAAAGTGATATGTCCATTGATGACATTCGATTGAGCATAGTAGCGCCATTGAATGCTGGTGTAGTAGAAGTTCAAAGTCCATCAGGAGCGATATGTCCTGGAACAACAACTCCTGTTGTTGGAGTTAA
>NZ_WWNE01000012.1:339148-341428 GCF_009909615.1 Acidiluteibacter ferrifornacis
GGATGACACCTTAGCTTTACAAGGGTTACGTACAGGATTATCAGGAACTTATACTTTAGATCCTAATTTAGCTCCAAGTGCAAGTAACTTTACATCATTTTCATTGTTGTCTCAACAATTGTCTAATTATGGAATTTGTGGACCTACAACAGTGAATGTTGCAGCAGGAGTTTACTCTAATCCATTAGAATTGTCAGATGTTGTAGGGTTGGATGCGACAAATACATTAACCATTGATGGAGGAGATTCATCCACTACCATAGTTTCTGTAACGACACCAGACTTTGCCGCTTTAACATTATCCAATGTGGATTATGTGACAGTGAAGAATATGACGTTTGAATATGTAGGAACAGCAGGTTCAGGAGTGATTGTAGCAAATGCAAATCACAACACTGTTTCCAATTGTATAGTTAATGTAGATGCAACAAGCACAGGAAGTGGAATCTATGCAATATCTGTTTCTGGATCATCATCTAGCCATACTACTGGAGCCATAGCCCACTACAATACCTTCTCAAACAATGTGATTAGAGGAGGGTATTATGGAATCCGAGTTTACGGATCAACAGCTACACCGGTAATTGGAACCAAAGTGCTGAACAACGAGTTTAGAGACCAATATTACTATGGAGCATATTTCTATTATGGAGATTCTACAGAAGTAATCGGTAATGATATAGACATGATCGCACGAGGGAATGTGAATGCTGATGGAATGTACATGTATTATACTCCTAACTTCAAGTTTAATGAGAATAAAATCGCAGCATTAGACTATGGGGCATATATTTATGACTTCAGTAAGCTTTTTGTACAAACACGAAGAAATGAAGTGATCAATAATATGATCTATTCAGACAATGATTATGGATTATATATGTATTACATCGATAGTACAGATATTTATCACAATACGATTGTATCCAATAGTTCTACAGTTCCTGCATTGCAGATTTATTCCAGTACAACGATTGTAATAGGGAACTACGATATTCGAAACAATATCATGTATTCCAATGGGTCATTCGCTGTGCGAACTAATATAGCAGACGGATTCATGAGTATGATGGATCACAATGCTTATTATACCTCAGGAAACACCTTGTTATCGATGAACAGTACCACATATGCTAATTTGCAAGCCTATGTTAGTGCTAACGCCAACTTCAATGCGAACTCATTTCAAGGGGCACCACAGTTTGTGAATTATCCAACAGACCTACACGTGATCAGTGGTGTGGTTAGTAATACAGGAGACAATACAGTAGGAGTGATGACCGATATAGATGGAGATGTGAGACCTGCAGCAGGAGCAACAGCTGTAGATATGGGAGCAGATGAATTCTCTCCACCCGCATTAGAGATAGGTCTAACTAGTCTTCAGTCACCAGTTTCAGCATGTGATTTAACCAATGCAGAAAATGTTACGATTGAAATATTAAACTCAGGTCAAAATGCAGCCACCAACTTTACTGTAGGATTCTCTGTAAATGGAGGAGCATTTGTGACAGCTACAATCGCAGGTCCATTGGCATCATCGGCTACACAGACGTATACCTTTACCCAGACAGCTAACTTATCAGCTGTAGGGCCACATACAGTGAAAGCCTTTGTAAACTTGCCGGGAGATAACATTCAAACGAATGATACGATCTTTGCAAGTATCGTTAATACCGCCTCGAGTTCAAATCCAAGTTTGGAAACATTTGATGTGTTAACAGATGGAGCAACTGATTTCTCACCAATTAATTGGACCCCAACGAATGCAGGAGCTTTTGATTGGAGAGCAGAAACAGGTTCTACTAGTTCTAGTAGCACAGGCCCAAGTGCACCGCGTAATGGTGTTGGAGCTTATATTTATAGTGAGGCTTCTTCAGGAACAACCGGAGATACCATCTACCTAGAGTCTACTTGTATAGATGTTACTCCTGTAAATGGAGCGAATAGCTCAACAAGAGTAGATTACTGGTATCACATGTATGGTCAGAGCATCATAGCATTAGGATTAGATATTGATTCCGCAGGACAGTGGATTAATATAGATACCATTATCGGTCAACAGCAAACAGCTAACACAGATACTTTCAGATTGAGAAGTTTAGATTTGAGTGCTTACCAAGGTTTAGGAATCACCACATTTAGATTCTGGACCATAAAAGGATCCTCTTTTTATGGCGACGTTGCTATAGATGACTTTAGAGTGTATGACACTGTAGGGGTGAATTTAGCAATGGACTCTATAGTATCACCAACTTCAAACTGTGGATTGTCAGCTTC
>NZ_WWNE01000012.1:341482-341674 GCF_009909615.1 Acidiluteibacter ferrifornacis
CACATCAACAGTGAACTTACAAACGGTGGGAAGTTATAACTTGAAAGCCTATGTAGCAGTAGCAGGAGACGGAGATGTGTTGAACGATACGATCGTTTCTACCATTAATAGTGGATTTGCACAACCGTTGAACCAAGCATTCCCGTTCTACTACAACGACTTTGAAGGAGCGACCAACAATTGGGTAACTTA
>NZ_WWNE01000012.1:341796-342179 GCF_009909615.1 Acidiluteibacter ferrifornacis
CTCAGACCAAGTATGGATGGAGATGACCATGGATAATGGATTGACATGGTCTAAAGTAGCAGCATCTACTTTTGCGATAAACTTCTACAACAATGCTACCGATGATGTTTGGGATGGATTCTCAAGTGGAGGAGCAGGAAACTATCTTCCGGTATTAAATACCGTTACAGGAATAGGAGGAGTATCTCAAGTGAAGTTTAGATTTGTATTCAGATCCAACGGAAGTATAGAGAATGATGGGTTTGCATTAGATAACTTTAGAATCAACTCTCCATTATATACAGGAGTTGGAAAGAATAGCTTAGATGCTTCAAGTTTTGGATTATATCCAAACCCAACGAGAGAGCAAGTAACTATTTCATTCAACAATGTAGCAACAGGCA
>NZ_WWNE01000012.1:342330-350126 GCF_009909615.1 Acidiluteibacter ferrifornacis
ACTTTTGTATATGTTTTCTCATTAAATAAGTTGACTCAAAATCGACTTAATGATCGAAAGAGGTCCCCAACAATAGAAACACAGTAGTCATCACGACTAATATTTATACCACGAAATGGACGAAGTATTTCAGGTGGGGAAAGCGAAAGGATCTACTTTTTAGTACGCAGGGTCTAAAATATAATAGGCAATGATTAATGTAATCTTCATTTATAAAGAGAAGTAATTGCAAAATTAAATACAATAAAAAAAGAGCTTTTCAAAAAAATGAAAAGCTCTTTTACTGAAAGCAATTTATTACTTAAACAGCTGCAATAGTATCTGATTTATACTCTCCAGCCTCTAACTTCTCTTTCACTTTCTTAAAAGTCTCAATGGTATACTCTACATCTTCCAATGTATGCATCGCTGTAGGTATCAATCTCAAAATAATCATTCCTTTAGGAATTACGGGGTAAACTACGATTGAACAGAAAAGGTTGTGGTTTTCTCTTAAGTCAAAAGTAAGGTTGGTAGCTTCACCTAATCCACCGCTCAAAATTACAGGAGTTACTTGCGTATTGGTTGTTCCAATGTTGAATCCTGCTTTTTTTAAGCCACCTTGAAGAGCATTAGCAATTGTCCATAACTTTTCTCTTAATTCTGGCATTGTCTTAATCATCTCTAACCTTTTCAATGCACCTATTACCAATGGCATCGGTAATGATTTTGCGAAAATTTGAGAGCGCATATTGTACCTTAAGTATTCTACAATATCCTCATTGGAAGCAATAAATCCACCAATACTTGCAAATGATTTTGCAAAGGTTCCAAAGTATACATCAATTTCATCTTGAACTCCTTGAGCTTCTCCTGTTCCTGCACCTGTTGGTCCCATTGTGCCAATACCATGGGCATCATCACACAAGATTCTGAAATTGTATTTTTTCTTTAATTCAACAATTTCTTTGAGTTTTCCTTGGTTACCAGACATACCAAATACACCTTCAGTTATCACTAAGATGGCACCATTTTGCTCTTCTGCTAATTTAGTGGCTCGTTGTAATTGCTTTTCTAGATTTTCCATGTTGTTATGCTGGAAAACATATCGTTTACCTTGGTGCAAACGAACTCCGTCAATAATACAAGCATGAGATTCTGCATCATAAACGATCACATCATTTCGATCTACTAAGGCATCAATACATGATACCATTCCTTGGTATCCGAAATTCACTAAAATAGAATCTTGTTTGTGAACAAATGCAGCCAATTCAGCTTCTAATTTCTCATGATAGTTGGTATTACCCGACATCATTCTAGCTCCCATAGGGTATCCTAAGCCCCATTCGCGAGTAGCATCTTCATCTGCTTTTCTGATCTCAGGGTGATTAGAAAGGCCTAAATAGTTATTTAAGCTCCACTGTAATCTCTCTTTTCCTCTAAAAAGCATTCGGTTACTAATTTCCCCTTCCAATTTAGGAAAGGTGAAATAACCGTGACTTTCTTTAGCATGTTGCCCAAGGGGGCCTCTGTTAGCTTGTATTTTATCAAATAGGTCTTTCATCCTTTTATCTAAGTTTTCTCAATTTTAAACGACAAAAATACTCTTTTATAGAACCGCTGCAAAATATTCGTCTTTTTAAAGTATAAACATTGCGTTGTAGATAAAATGCTGTACAATATTATCTTCAAATTAACGTACATTTGCATGATGTTTCAAAAATACCTCTTAATAGTTTTAGGCGTTTCAGCCTTGTTTTTTACTTCGTGTAGTGAGTACCAAAAAGTTGTGAAAAGTACTAACATGGAGTATAAGTATGAAAAAACCGTAGAGTACTATAATGAAGAAGAGTACTTTAAAGCACTTCCTTTGATGGAAGATATTATTCCTGTATTTCGAGGAACAGACAAAGGGGAGGAGTTATATTATATGTATGCTTATGCCAATTTTTATTTGGATGATTATATTTTGGCGAGTTATCAATTCAAACGATTTTCAACAACCTACCCGATTAGTGAGCGCGCAGAAGAGTGTAACTTCATGAGCGCATATTGTAATTATTTGATGTCTCCTGAGCCGACTTTGGATCAAACGAATACTTATAGGGCCCTTGAAGAGTTGCAAACTTTTGTAAATAGATATCCTGAGAGTAAATTAAAGGACACTTGCAATGAATTGGTGGATAATTTGAGGTATAAATTGGAAACGAAGTCATACCTAAAAGCTAAAAACTATTATAAATTGCGTCAGTATGAGGCAGCTATAGTTTCCTTAAATAATACATTGTCTCAGTTTCCAGATACAGACTATAGAGAAGAAATAACTTTCGTAATTTTACAATCGTCTTATTATTTAGCAATAAATAGTATAGAAGAAAAAAAATTAGAACGACTGAATAGTGCAATAGAAGCGTATTATAATTTTATTGATAATTTTGGCAGTGGAAAGTATGTAGCTCAGGCTGAAAAAATATTTTCAGATGCTACCAAGGAAAAAGAAAAAATAGAACTCAATAAACAATCTTAATAAGAATGATTAATAAAAACACAGAAGCAGCATTTACTACGATAACTCGTAATCTGGATGAATTAGAACAACCAACAGGTAACATTTATGAAGCCATTACGATTATCGCGAAGCGTTCAAACCAAATTAGCTTAGCTATTAAAGAAGAGTTAACTGGAAAATTGAATGAATTTGCTTCAACTTCAGATAACTTAGAAGAAATTTTTGAAAATAGAGAACAAATAGAAATCTCTAAGTATTATGAGCGTATGCCAAAACCCAATGCGCTTGCCATTCAGGAATTTTTAAATGGAGAAGTATATTTCAGAAGACCAGAAGTAGTTGCTGAACCTAAAGCTTCATCAGAAGATTAATATGAATTTAAGCGGTAAGAATGTTCTTGTTGGCATTACCGCGAGTATTGCAGCGTATAAAAGCGCTTCTTTAGTCAGATTATTAGTGCAATCGGGTGCTCATGTCAAAGTTGTCATGACTCCCGATTCTTTGCATTTTATTGGAGCGCTCACTTTGTCAACACTTTCAAAGCATCCTGTTTATTCCGAGTATTTTAATGAAAAAACAGGTGAATGGAGTAATCATGTAGCATTAGGGAAGTGGGCTGACCTTTTCGTCATTGCGCCAGCAACGGCTAATACTATTGCTAAAATGGCCAATGGACTATGCGACAATTTGCTTTTAGCGACTTATCTCTCTTCTGACTGTCCCGTATTTATTGCGCCAGCAATGGATTTAGATATGTATCAACATCCTTCTTTGAAGAATAACCTTAGTCTTCTTAAGAAATTTGGGAATCACATTATCAATTCTACCTCAGGTGAATTAGCTAGTGGACTCAATGGAGAAGGTAGGATGGAAGAGCCTGAAGAGATTGTTAAACAACTACAAAATTTTAAAATAAGTGGACCTTTATCAGGAAAGAAACTGATTGTTTCTGCCGGTCCTACATATGAAGCGATTGACCCAGTTCGGTTTATCGGTAACCATTCTTCTGGTAAAATGGGATATGCAATTGCAGAAGAAGCACTTAAAAATGGAGCAGAGGTTATCCTAGTAAGTGGTCCTGTTCACATTAAACCACCAATTGGTGTGCAACTGATAAAAGTAACATCTGCAGTTGAGATGTATGACGCCGTTCATTCATATATTGGTGATATGGATATTGCTGTCATGTCGGCTGCCGTGGCAGATTACAGACCTTCAGCTCCTGCAGATGAAAAAATTAAAAAGAAGGGCGACAGTATTCAATTTGAAATGGTTCCTAATCCCGATATTCTAAAAAGTATAGGCCTCAATAAGAAGCCAAATCAATTTATTGTTGGATTTGCATTAGAAACTGAAAATGAATTGGAAAATGCAAAGTCTAAATTGATCAAGAAAAACCTTGATTTGATAGTACTAAACTCATTAAAAGATAAAGGAGCAGGATTTGGTGGGGACACCAATCAAGTTAAATTAATTGAACCTAACAATAAAGTGACTTCTATTCAGTTAAAAAGCAAACAAGAAATTGCTGCAGATATTATCTCTAAAATTATTGAATTGATCGATTAACATTTACTTACACATGCTACGGATTCTTTTTTTGTTATTTCTAATTTTCAATAGTTACAATTCTATCGCTCAAGAGTTAAATTGCACGGTAACTGTAAATTCTCGCCAAGTAGAAGGTAGTGAAAAGACAATGTTTGAAGATCTCCAACGTGCTGTTAGTGAATTTGTCAATAATAGAAAGTGGACCAATGATCAATTTAAGATCGAAGAAAAAATTGAATGCAACATTTTGATTAACTTGTCTGATCGTATAAGTACGAACAAGTTTAAAGGAACAATTCAGATTCAAGCTCGTCGACCTATTTTTGGTACCAATTATTATAGTCCTACGATGAATGTATTGGATAAGAACTTTACATTCGAGTACAACCAATTTGAACCCCTTCAATATACTGAAACCTCATATGATGGAGAATTGCCAGCTATTTTGTCTTTCTATGTATACTTGATATTAGGATTTGATTATGATTCATTTTCTTTAGAAGGAGGCACGCCCTATTTTCAAACAGCGATGAAAATTCTAAATAATGCTCAATCAAGTAATGAAACCGGTTGGAAAGCATTTGAGGATCAATCGAACAGGTATTGGTTAATTGAAAACTACATGAATGGACAATTTAAACCTTTACGAAAGTTGTATTACGAGTATCATAGAAAAGGTTTTGATGTAATGAGTACAAACCCAGCTGAAGGGACCAAAGCAATTTCTGATGGGTTAATGGCATTGAAGCCAATTCATAGTGTAAAGCCGTCAAGTTACAACTTACAGGTTTTTTTTAATGCGAAAAAGGATGAGATTATTCAGTTGTATAAAGGTTCTACTACAGCTAATAAACAAGAGATAGTCACATTATTATCATTAATAGATCCCGGAAATGCAAACAATTATCAGAAAATTTTGAGCAACAAATAATTGTTGATAATCGACTTCAAAGTGTTCTTATAATTTCAAATAAGCAATTAACTTTGTTGATATGCTAACCTCATTAAAGATATCCAACTACGCATTGATTCAGGAGCTTCATATGAAGCCAGATGAAGCTTTTACGATAATCACAGGAGAAACTGGTGCAGGTAAATCCATTCTTTTAGGAGCGCTTGGGCTAATTTTAGGTCAACGAGCAGACTTGAATGCATTAAAAGATACCTCCAAAAAGTGTATTATAGAGGCACAATTTCAAATCGAAACTTATCATCTTCAACCCATTTTTGAATCTTTCGACTTAGACTACGAGCCGTTAACTATTATTAGGAGAGAGATAACTCCTAATGGTAAGTCTCGTGCTTTTGTTAATGATACACCTGTTAATTTAAGTCAATTAAAAGATATTGGAGAGCACTTAGTTGATATTCACTCGCAACAT
The DNA here is from genome assembly GCF_009909615.1 of Acidiluteibacter ferrifornacis. Lineage (GTDB taxonomy): Bacteria > Bacteroidota > Bacteroidia > Flavobacteriales_E > Vicingaceae > Acidiluteibacter > Acidiluteibacter ferrifornacis. Next base: position 347,755 of record NZ_WWNE01000012.1, read on the forward strand.
CATACCATTTCGTTAAATGACAATAGTTTTCAGTTAAAAGTTGTAGATGCTTATGCTGAAAATAAAAACGCAATACAAGCGTATAAGGCTGAATATGATACTTATCGAAAGTTAAAAAAACAATTGGCTGAAAAGGAGTTGAGTATTGTTCAAGCTAAAGCAGAAGAAAGCTTTCTACAGTTTCAGTTTGAGGAATTAGATCAGTTGCAATTGATTGAAAACGAAGATGTAGATTTAGAAGAGGAACAAGACGCCTTGGTTCATGTAGAGGACACAAAAATTCAATTGACTACGGCATTAAACCTTTTGAAGGAACAAGAAGAGAATGTAATTGATAGCTTGAGAATGGCTAAATCCTCATTGACTGAAGCTTCAAAACACAATAAAGTGGCATTAGAACTTTTAGATCGCTTTAAAAGTGTGACTATAGAATTAGAAGATATTGTTGCAACTTTAGAAGAAGAAAACGAGGAGTTAAATTACGATCCAGAGCGATTGGAATATATCCGTAGCCGACTATCAGCGATATATAATCTGCAGAAAAAGCACCATACTTCAAATGTGACAGATCTAGTCACTTTAAAAAATGAAATTGAACAGAAGTTATTAACGATTTCCAATTTTGATAGTGATGTGGAAATGATAAAACGCACATTATCCCAATCTGCAGCTATTTTAAAAGAGAAAGCAGCTATAATTACCGCAAATAGAAAAGCAATTAAGCAAAAGTTAGAATCAGAGGTGAAAACGATTTTAGATCGATTGGGTATGAAAAATGCTCAATTGACCATAGAATTCGAAACACTTTCGACTTATTCAGAGAATGGACTAGAGGTAATTAAGTTTCTTTTTACGGCCAATAAGGGGTTGGAGAAAAGAGAGTTGTCAAAAGTAGCTTCTGGTGGAGAACTGTCGCGATTAATGTTGGCTATAAAAAGTATATTGGCTAGAAAGGAAAAAATGCCTACTATTATTTTTGACGAGATTGACACAGGTGTTTCCGGTGAAATTGCTGATAAAGTAGGGGAGATATTGAAATCAATGAGTCAGGAATTACAAATCATTAGTATTACCCACTTACCACAAATGGCTGCTAAAGGTGTTAGCCATTTGAAGGTATACAAAGAAGATGTTAATGGTGAAACCCATTCATACATTAAGGTCTTAAATCAAGAAGAGCGTATAGAAGAGTTAGCAAAAATGCTAAGTGGTTCCAAAACTACTAGTGCAGCAATTGATAATGCGAAGGCCCTTTTAAATGAGTAATGCTTAAGTAATGCTTAACTTGTTTTTATATATTTGTCAAACTACAAATTTTTAATATTTAATTATGTCAAATCCATCATTCAACCTATTAAAAGGGAAAAGAGGAATTATTTTTGGAGCACTAAACGAGCAATCAATCGCTTGGAAAGTTGCGGAGAGAGCTCATGAAGAAGGAGCAACATTTACGTTAACAAATGCTCCTATTGCACTAAGAATGGGAGAAATAAACAACTTAGCGGAGAAATGTAATGCTCAAGTAATTCCAGCAGATGCAACATCATTAGAAGATTTAGAAAATTTATTTTCTCAATCTATGGAAATATTGGGTGGAAAGATAGACTTTGTATTGCACTCAATTGGGATGTCACCAAATGTGAGGAAAGGGAAGCACTACACCGATACAAATTATGACTTTTTCCATAAAACGCTTGATATTTCCGCATTATCATTTCACAAAACCATGCAAACTGCTTTGAAATTAGATGCATTAAATGAGTGGGGCTCTGTGGTGGCGTTATCATACATCGCTGCACAGCGTGTTTTTCCAGATTACAACGATATGGCTGATGCTAAATCTTTGTTAGAAAGTATTGGAAGAAGTTTTGGGTATCAGCTTGGGGTTTCTAAGAAAGTTAGAGTAAATACAATTTCACAATCTCCAACAATGACCACTGCAGGTAGTGGAGTAAAAGGATTTGATGGATTCATTAGTTATGCAGATGAAATGTCGCCACTGGGAAATGCAGGCGCAATTGATTGCGCGAATTATTGCATTACCATGTTCTCAGATTTGACAAAATATGTAACCATGCAGAACTTATTCCATGATGGAGGATTCTCTAATACAGGTGTAAGTCAAAAAGTGATTGACCGCTTTAATGGATAGAAATTGTTCTATTTTTGAAATATAAAAAAAGGCTCCAAAATCTAACTTTTGGAGCCTTTTCTATTTAATAATCAAGAAGCTTATTGCTGATCTTCTCTTTCTTACTTTTCTTAGCCTTTGGTTTGATGATGTCAATTTTGATTTCTTTTTTCTCATCATCAAATTTGATACTTATCATATCACCTTCCACTAAATTAGATTTAATGATTTCTTCAGCTAA
>NZ_WWNE01000013.1 GCF_009909615.1 Acidiluteibacter ferrifornacis
GCACGGCCTTGCGCCGGCGATGGTTCATTCAAATTTCTTCCCTATCAACTTTCGATGTTTGGGTAGTGGCCAAACATGGTGGCAACGGGTAACGGAGGGTTAGGGCTCGGCCCCGGAGAAGGAGCCTGAGAAACGGCTACTACATCCAAGGAAGGCAGCAGGCGCGCAAATTACCCAATCCCGACACGGGGAGGTAGTGACAATAAATACTGATACAGGGCTCTTTTGGGTCTTGTAATTGGAATGAGTACAATTTAAATCCCTTAACGAGGAACAATTGGAGGGCAAGTCTGGTGCCAGCAGCCGCGGTAATTCCAGCTCCAATAGCGTATATTAAAGTTGTTGTGGTTAAAAAGCTCGTAGTTGAACCTTGGGCCTGGCTGGCCGGTCCGCCTCACCGCGTGCACTGGTCCGGCCGGGTCTTTCCCTCTGTGGAACCCCATGCCCTTCACTGGGTGTGGCGGGGAAACAGGACTTTTACTTTGAAAAAATTAGAGTGCTCCAGGCAGGCCTATGCTCGAATACATTAGCATGGAATAATGAAATAGGACGTGCGGTTCTATTTTGTTGGTTTCTAGGACCGCCGTAATGATTAATAGGGACAGTCGGGGGCATCAGTATTCAATTG
>NZ_WWNE01000014.1:0-336 GCF_009909615.1 Acidiluteibacter ferrifornacis
ATTTATGTGGCTGGTTTTTTTAGCGATACCTTGTATGTGAATGGAGATACATTAATTGCAGCAGGAGGAAATGATATCTTCTTAGCTCGTTATGATTTGCCATGCGGCAAAGGCATTCCAGTAGGCATAAAAAACAATTACATTCCTGCAGAAAATGGCGTATTGGTGTATCCCAACCCTGCTGCTGAATTTACGAACTTAATCGGTAAACCAATCAGCAACACCGCACAGTTATTAGACATAAAAGGGCAGGTAGTAAAAACCTTTTCGTTAGATGTAAATGCAATCCAACAACAAATTCCGCTTAATGAAATAGAGCCCGGGATTTATTTCTTA
>NZ_WWNE01000014.1:453-59643 GCF_009909615.1 Acidiluteibacter ferrifornacis
GAAATGAAACTTTAGAGAGACGGAGAAGTTCCGATTTTAAGAGGAAATCACTCCGCCGAAGTTAAGATTTAGGAAGAGGGGGAATTTATTTTTTTCAAAGACTTGACCTTTTGTTTCATTTTGGGTCAAGCCAAAAGAAAAAAATGCATTTATAAATCACAATGTATTTAATTAAAAAAGTGTAATAATTACAAGTACTAGAAACACCAAAACAAAGAATCAGCCAACAATTGATTATCAACTCCAAATACTAAACCCATGAAAAATCTCAAAAAATACATTACAAGAATAAACCTCCAATTATTATTAATTTTTTTATTGCCTACTATAGCCACCGCCCAAGGCGGTTGGCAGTGGGCAACTAACTATGGGGGAGATAGGAACCCACCTTATGAGACTGTGAAAAGTCTACAAACGGATCAATGGGGGAATATCTACATTGCAGGAACTATAACAGACATTTACCAGCGGGATAGTGCAGGAAATGTGCTTTACGATAGCAACTTTTTTCCATTGCTACACAATTACGGCAAAGAAGACATTTGGGTAGCGAAGTATAGCCCTACCGGCAAGAGCCTTTGGCATGAATATGCTGGAAGTGGAAACCCTGATGTTATCTATGCTTCAATAACTGATAAAATTGGGAATACTTTTATCGCCGGCAGGTTAAGCTATAATTCCTTTCGATTGCCACATACTTTTAACAAAAAAAGAATTTCAAATGACAGTCTTACAACTTTTATTGCTAAATTAGATTCTTCTGGAAAGTTGCTGTGGCACAAGCCATTTGGGTTTGATTCTATTAATAATATCAGACTTACAATGGCTAACATTGGAGTATCAATAAACAAATACAATCAGCTAGTATTCTTTATTAATTCAGATTCTAGAAAATTGATTTTCAATGTAGACACCATTGATGAGGGTTGGCATGCTGTTAAGTTGGACTTGAATGGTAGTTTCATTCAATCGAAGCGATTGCCTTTTAAAGATTACCAAAATAGCCCATCTAATTTAAAAACAAATATTGACGCGAATGGCAATTATTATTTTCATGGTTCTTTTCAAAGAGATACGCTTTTTCTATTGAATGACACTATTGTGCGAGATGGGCAAAATGTCGCCAATGGCATTGTATTGGCGATAGATTCCAATGCCCATTACAAATGGAGCTTTGTGAGTAATAATAGTTACGATCCAATTACAAGTGGAAAGGTTCTTGGGGATACCATATTTACTTCCATTAATGTAACTTCTTTTCAGGTAGATACTGTTTCTTTTGGAAGTCATAAGTACAAAACCAACACAAAAACTACTCAAGAAAGTGTATTGTTAATGTTGAATTCCAATAATGGGAATGTTATAGGATTAAAGCATAATTCAGGCACACAGAGCCAATATTCAGTTAGCTATTCGGTTGCTGCCAATAAAGATTTTATGGCAATTGGCGGGAAGTTTGACAAAAAAATGACTTTTTCTGGTACGACTAATTATATGGAGAGTGTGAGTAAAAGTAGTGGGTTTACCAACTCCGATAACTATTTTGCATTATTCGATCGGCAGGGCAACTTTATCTGCGAAGATTTTTTATACACCTTTGGTTCTGTTGATGGCATTCAGCAAATTACATTTGTAGATTCCACTATTTATGTGGCTGGTTTTTTTAGCGATACCTTGTATGTGAATGGAGATACATTAATTGCAGCAGGAGGAAATGATATCTTCTTAGCTCGTTATGATTTGCCTTGCGGCAAAGGCATACCAGTAGGCATAAAAAACAAGTACATTCCTGCAGAAAATGGCGTATTGGTGTATCCCAATCCTGCTGCTGAATTCACTAACCTGATCGGAAAACCAATCAGCAACACGGCACAGTTATTAGACATAAAAGGGCGAGTAGTAAAAAGCTTTTCATTAGATGTAAATCTAATTCAACAACAAATTCCATTAGATGAAATAGAGCCCGGGATTTATTTCTTAACCATTGTTGGCAATAAAGAAAAGCAAGTGTTGAAGATTGTGAAGAAGTGAATGGGATAATGAATCAATGCGTTAATTAGTCAATTTTTAATGGTTGAATTAATGAATTCAATTCCCATACCTTTGTTATCCATAGTTTATTAAGTTTACATTGAGCGTAGCCGAAATGAAGCGACTGTCCTTGAAAGAAATGAATTAGAACTCAAAGTGAAACTATAGAGAGACGGAGAAGTTCCGATTTTAAGAGGAAATCACTCCGCCGAAGTTAAGTTTTAGGAAGAGGGGGAATTTATTTTTTTCAAAGACTTGACCTTTTGTTTCATTTTGGGTCAAGCCAAAAGAAAAAGGAGTAAAAACAACTTTATTTTTATTTGTCCAACATTTCACTTCGACTCTGCTCAGTGTAAACATCTCGCTCAATGTGACAAATAAAAAGAATACTCAGCTAACGATAAACCTCCGAGGGATCACGCTCAAGGGTTAAATTGAGGGATAATCAATAAAAATTAAACCCACACCAATTCAAAAAATATCTAAATAGAAGATATAATTCCTACCCATTTTTAGTTTTCAAAAAGCAGTGCTTTTATGTAACTTCAACTTTTCAATTGTAATTCATAAAATCACTGTTCATGTCCGAAAAAAAGACACTCTATCTCCTTGATGCATTTGCACTTATTTACAGAGCCTATTTCGCATTTAGTCAAAATCAAATCATCAACTCTAAAGGTCAGAATACATCAGCAATTTTGGGCTTCACTAATACACTATGGGATGTATTGCAGAACAACAATCCAACACACATCGCAGTAGTTTTTGATACCGACAAACCTACTTCCAGACACATTGAGTACAAGGAATATAAAGCACAGCGTGAAGCAATGCCCGATGATATTCGTTCAGCGATTCCTTACATCAAAGAAATTATAGAAGGTTTTGACATCCCTATTTTATTTTCAGATGGTTTTGAAGCAGATGATGTAATTGGAACGTTGGCTAAAAAAGCTGAAAAAGAAGGCTATACCACTTACATGATGACTCCTGATAAGGACTTTGGACAATTGGTTTCTGAAAACATATTTATGTACAAACCTGCTAGAATGGGAAACAAGGCAGAGATTTGGGGAATTAAAGAAGTGTGTGAAAAGTTTGAAATTACTGAGCCCCTTCAGGTAATAGATTATTTGGGTATGTGCGGCGACGCAGTGGATAATATACCTGGGATACCTGGGGTTGGCGATAAAACAGCTAAAAAATTCTTAAAGCAGTATGGGAGTATTGAAAATTTACATGCTCACAGCCATGAATTAAAGGGTAAAATGAGAGAGAAAGTAGAAGGCAGTATAGAGCAGGCACTACTTTCTAAAAAATTAGCAACGATTATTGTAGATGCCCCTGTCGAGTTTGACGAGAGCAAATTAATAAGAGGAGCTATGGATAAAGAAAAGTTGGGCGAAATTTTTTCAGAACTAGAGTTTAGGACGCTGGGTAAGCGAATACTTGGAGAGGAAGTGGTGGTTCAGCGAGCAACTACTGATGGTCAAATGGATTTGTTTGGTAGTGTCACTCAAGAAGAGATAGAATTGAATGCACCATCAGAATACGCCACCATAGAATCAACTGATCACGCCTATATTTTTGCGGATAACGAATCGAAAATGCAAACTCTTTTGGAGGTTCTTTCTGAAGCTAATACCATCTGCTTTGATACGGAAACCACTGGTTTAAATCCACAAGAAGCAGAATTGGTAGGGATTGCATTTTCTACCAAGAAAGGAGAAGGTTTTTATGTACCCATTTCTGCTGATTTTGAAACAGCTAAAAAGGAAGTGGCAATATTCAAACCTTTCTTTGCTGATGCAAAAAAACAGCTTGTAGCACAGAACTTGAAATACGATTTAGCCATTTTGAAACGCTATGATGTCCAATTCAAAGGTTCTTTTTTCGATACTATGATTGCCCACTATTTGATTCAGCCCGATATGAAACACGGCATGGATTTTTTGGCGCAAACATATTTACATTATGATCCAGTTTCTATAGAAACAATCATCGGTAAAAAAGGGAAAAATCAAAAAAGCATGCGTGATATTGATCCATCGGCTATAGCTGATTATGCTTGCGAGGATGCAGACATTACGCTGCAGTTAAAAGCACTTTTTGAACCACAAATTAAGAAGCTGAATCTTTCTAAGTTGTTTTATGATATTGAAATACCCTTAGTGGAAGTATTGGCAGATATGGAGAATGAAGGAATCAATCTTGATATAGCAGCTTTAAAAATATTTTCAGAAGAGTTAAAAGATGACCTTGCTCGATTGGAGCAGTCTATTTTTGACATGAGTGGCGAACAATTCAACGTAGATTCTCCAAAACAGTTGGGAGAAGTTCTGTTTGAGAAAATGGCAATCACCGAAAAGGCGAAGAAAACCAAAACAGGACAGTATTCTACATCTGAAGATACCCTATCTAAATTGGCTGATAAGCACGAAATTGTGGGAGTTATTTTAGAGTATCGTTCATTAAAGAAGTTAAAATCAACTTATGTAGATGCTTTACCAGAGTTGGTAAATCCGCACACACATAGACTGCACACCAATTATATGCAAACGGTGGCAGCTACAGGTAGATTGAGTTCTACGAACCCTAACTTGCAAAACATTCCTATTCGAACAGAAAAGGGCCGTGAAATAAGAAAAGCATTCATTCCTAGAAATGATGACTATACTTTGTTAGCAGCGGATTATTCTCAAATAGAATTACGGATTATCGCAGCTTTGAGTAAAGATGAAAGTATGATTCAAGCGTTTCAGAGTGGAGATGATATTCACGCTGCAACAGCTTCAAAAGTTTTTGAAGTGGACATCAAAGATGTTACTCGAGAGATGAGAAGTAAAGCCAAAATGGTCAACTTTGGAATAATATATGGCATTTCTGCCTTTGGGTTATCTCAGCGTTTAAATATATCTAGGGGTGAGGCAGCAGAGATAATCGAAAGTTATTTCAATAAATACCCGAGTATTAAAGCCTATATGGATAATGCGATCGAAACCGCTCGAGAAAAAGGCTATGTAGAAACCATTATGGAACGTCGCAGGTACTTGACAGACATCAACGCGAAGAACGCTGTGGTGAGAGGTTTTGCAGAAAGAAACGCCATTAATGCACCTATTCAAGGTTCAGCAGCTGACATTATAAAAATTGCCATGATAAATATTCATAAAGCATTTAATGCGAATAATTTTAAATCAAAATTATTGTTGCAAGTGCATGATGAATTGGTCTTTGATGTACTTAAAGAAGAATTGGAAACCATCAAACCTATCGTGAAAAAGGAAATGGAAAATGCGGTAAAACTCAATGTGCCTTTGACCGTAGAAATGAATAATTCGATTAACTGGTTAGAAGCACATTAAATTGGAACTTCAATAAGATTTATTATATTTAGTTCTTTAAAACTCAGAGAAAATGAAGAAACTCTTGATTGTTTTTATCTCCTTCTCCTCATTAGCAGCATGTGTCACTAAGCACGAAGAAAAAAAGGAAGTTCTAGATGATCCTGTATTAATAGAAGCAGAAGTTAGTATTAAGGAACTTTTTTATGCAGTCCCTTCACCGATGGAATTGAGTACTTTATTCAAAAAGGCCGGTTTGCAGTTTGAAAAATCATACTTACTTTCTCACGAAGAGATGAGTCATTATCACGAGTCTGAAAAAATGGCCTTGATTTTAGGTGTATATGGGGCAGACTTAAGCTACTCCAGTATTTTTAAACGAACACAAGAAGCCATGGTTTACATGTCCGTTTGCAAAGATCTATCAGAAAACTTAGGAATTGGCACAGGTTTCAACGAAAAAATGGTGATGCGATTGGAGTCTAACATAGAAAATAAAGACTCTATAATTTCCATTATAGCTGCTTCGTTTTTAGACATGGACAACTACCTGAAAGAAAACAAACAAAGTGAAAATGCTACATTGGTAGTTATAGGAGGTTGGATTGAAGGTATCTATCTTGGTACCTCAATGATACAGACTAGCGAAAGCAATCAAGAAATAAAAGAGGTAATTAGAGACCAATATGGATCTTTAAAGAGCTTAATAAAATTAGCAAACAGCCAGACCTACACTAGTCAAACTCAAATTGCTATGCTTTTGGCTAAGCTGGAGTCTGTTTTCAAAACTATACAACCAACATCCGCTAGCTCGGGAACAATGCAGCAAGAAGGAGAATTATTAGTTTTAAAACAGACAAAAATCCAAGAGCAAGAAATTGATGATACGGCTTTCGAAGAAATCAATGAACAAATAAAAATAATTAGAAACACGATTATTCAACATTAATTTAAACGGTTATGAAGAAATTATTAATCATTGCTTTATTGCTTTCTTCATCGTTACTAACCTTTTCTCAGTGTAAGTCATTTACTAAAAAGAATTGTCTGCCGGCGCTTCAACCTTTTATCTCAAACGGACAAATGAATGCAGCTAAATTAGCTCCTGGAGAATCTGCGGAACTGCAGATTTCTTTTTCTAAAGGATTAAAATATAGGTTGCTATTGTGTACTTCAGATTTTTTGGGAGAGGTGGAAATGATTATCCTAGATCAGAATAAGAATAAACTGTTTAATGATCAGGTTGAAAAAAATACCTCCTTTTGGGACTTTAAGGCAGAAGCTAGTCAAGTATTAACTATTCAAGTTAAAGCGCCTGAGAATACATCAGAAAACGAATTAATGGGGTTAGGGTGTGTCACTATCATGAGTGGCTTTCAAGAATAGCGCTCTTTCTTTAAATCTAACAATAGATAGTAAAACGAAAAAAAGGAGTTCAAATTTTGAACTCCTTTTACATTATACTACAGTTATTCTGTCAACCTTATTGTACGATGAGCTTTTTCACTAAACGTTCACCATTAATTTCTATTGTCATTAAATAAACACCGGAATGGACATTTGAAGTATTTATATCAAATCGTTGTTGTCCACTGGTTAATAGAGTATTGTCAACAATTGTCTGAACTCTCTTACCTGTTAAATCGGTAAGGAATATAGTTGAGATAGACGATTGATCTAGAAAAAACTTCAAGGTTGTCTGAGAATTCGATGGATTTGGGAATAAATTCAGTTGCAAACGGTTGGAGGCTTGCTCTTCAATTCCTACAGGAACGCCATAAATTCTAATATCATCAATATATGCATTGTTACCGTCTGCTGAGTTAAACTTAAATCTAAAGCGAACATCTGATTGCCCGTTTAAACCACCTTGAAAGGTGAAAACCTTTAACGTAGTCCATTGAGATGCAGCATTAGGTGTAAAGTCGGCTTGAGATATTCCATTTGAACCTGCCATTTCGCTAGTCAGGAAGGTCCATCTATTTTGCCATGTTTCTCCACAGTCTATTGATGTTTGTATTTCCAATTCATCAGCTGACAAACTTGATCGTCTCTGATAGGCCATTTTAAAATCTAATTGTGGGGAATTTACATTTGACATATCTATACTTGGAGTTGTAAAAGATTCTATTTCTCCACTAACTTGAGTAAAAGTAGTTCCATTTTTGGCATTGTTCTCCAATTTCATGGAAGAGGAGCTGTTGTGTCCTACGTTTCCTACTCTAGTCCATCTAGTGGTTCCTGTTGGGTTTTCAACCGCAAATTCTTGAAAAACACGAATTGAAGATTCAAAGCCCTCAGAGTAGGTTAATCCATCATAATTGGTAGCATTAGGGTCTAAAACAAAGACTTTTTGAGATAAGAACTGTGAGGAACTGCCTTGCGCATTCGACACCGTGAAAGTCACATCATAAGTTCCTACAGTGTTGTAAACCACTGTTGGAAAAGTATCTGTTGAAGTAGATGGAGTAGCTCCATTAAATGTCCAATTGTATGAAGTTGGAACACCATTATAGGAGAAGTTGTCAGTGAATTGAACAGTATCACCTACACAAGCATAAACTAGACTTTTGGGGCTTTCCATGTATGCGATAGGAGCACAGGGCTGAGTTACATATCCATCATTTGTCCCTGTTGCAATTAGATTGGAAGCAGAAACTAAATTTTGTAACCAAGGATAACTTGCAGAAGACAATGTAGCTCGCATTACCGCTACTTGACCTTCGGTAAACATGTATTGGCAATCATCATAACTCATGTAGTTTTCCATTTGATCCGGTACATTTGTTGTAAAAGCGGATGGTCCAGAAGCATCATTGGAGCAAGTGTTGTTTGAAGTATTACATCCAAAAGTTTCATTTGCTGCAGGTGGAGTGTCACAAATTCTGTCACCACTACTTGAGCAATTCGATCCACAGCCACTTTGAAAAGTGTGAAGTAAATTGAAGCAATGCCCCATTTCGTGAGTTACTGTTCTACCATTTCCACCTTGAGCAGTTCCAATACCTCCCCATTCGTCATGTCTAACTACGATACCATAAGTATTCAAAGAAGCAGAAGTAGTTGAAAATGGAAATTGTGCATACCCTAATGTGGTACCAGTTCCACCACTAGAAGCAATAGAGTTCACTAACCATACATTGAAATATTTGTTTTCATCCCATTGAGCTAATGCCTTAACTTCATTTCTTCTATTAAATGTTAGCATTGAGTTCACTCTTGTGACACCCTCAGTACATTGTCCATTAGGATCGATCTTCGCCAAACGAAATTCAATATCAGCTCTACCTGATAAATTTGCGAATACGGGTCGAATTAAATTGGTGTCGGCATTCAACTTATTGAAATCGACATTGATTTTATCTATTCCGTCTTGAATTTGAGCTAGTGAAATGTTCCCTCTTTCATTACTATGAATAACATGAACGACAACAGGGATTATTATTTTGGGAGCTTTATTTCCACTTGGAGCAATTTGTGCCTCTTCGTATATTTTTTGTAACTGTTTTCTGCCAGCAGGGTCTTGCATCATTTGCTCGTATACAGAATGATCTGTTCCACATTTTTGGGCACTAGTCGGGTGAAAAGCAAATCCTAAAAATGTAACCGCTACTATTTTAATTAATTTTCTCATTTTTACTTGTTTAATTATTTGATCAATAGTTTTTTATTGATCCACTTATTGTCAATTTTCATTCTTATTAAATACATACCACTTGTCAAACCCTTTGTAGCTATTGCTGTTTGGAATGGTCCAGCTTTAATATTGCTACTTTCAAATTCAGAAATTTTTACACCCTCTATACTATATACCTCAAAGTATAATTTAGCAATGTCTTGATTAGCTATTAAACTAACTGTTACATCCCCGGAGGATACTGGATTTGGGAAAATAGAAACGCTTCCTGACGCGATACTATTGCTATTGAGCCCAACTTTTGTGCCAGACACATTGAAATCGTCTAGATAAAAATTATTTCCGTCAGAACCTTTAAATTCAATTTTGAATCGTACGTTGTTACTGAAGTTAATAGAAGGAAGTGATATGGTGTATGTGACCCACTCTGATGGACCTGATGGGACAAATACACCAGTTGTTGGTGCAGCTGTTGCCATCAAATTTCCTACAAAACCAATTCTTGGAGACCATGTTTTACCACAATCAGTAGACGAATAGATGTTGAATTCATCATTACTATTACCATCTATTGTAGAGTAGGCATAATAAAATCTAAGCTTTGGGCTACTTAAAACGGATAAATCAAACGATGGAGTGATGAAGGAAACATTTTGATAGGAGACGTTGTCTGCTCGATTGTTGAAATAAATGCAATTAGACCCTGTGATTGCAGCGCTATTGAACACCTCAAACTTCCCATTACTGAACCCATCTTGAAAAATGTATTTTTCTGTTAAGAAATTCGGATCTTCAAATGATTCTGTGAAAGAAGTTGTAATGGTATCCGCAACATTCGATAATACCCTCACCATATTTGTTTTTGAAACCGATTTAGAGATAGAACCTTTTTGTACATTTAATGAAGCTCCATATTGTCCTGGTTGGCTGTAAGATACTTCTGGGTTTCGCATTGTACTATTAGAAGGAGTTCCGCCAATAAGACTCCAATCCCATGTGTCTGGTGTGTGGTAGGAACGGTCAGCAAAAATGACTGTATCACCAACACAAACCATTTTTTGATCAACATTAAAATCCGCTGCACATAATTGTTGAGGTAATCCTATTCCTGCTGCAGCTAGGTTGGCTGCCGACCATAAATTATTTCTACCTGCAACAGAACTGGTCATTGTAGCTCTCATTCTAGTTCCTTGGCCGGCAGTAAACATTCTGGAACAATAACTATATTCCATGTAGTTTTGAACATTATCCAATGAACCGCAAGTAGTCCCTGATAAATTACAACTCTCCCAACCGATTGTATTTGGTGTGTCTGCAATGCCATCATCAGAATTACAATTGCTTTGATCGGCAGGGTCATTAGTGCTACCCCATAAATGTGGTAAATCTAAGTAGTGTCCAATTTCATGAGTTAGTGTTCTTGATCTTCCAGGCACGCTTGTTCCAATGCTGCCAACATAGTTGTTCAGTACAACAATTCCATCAATTGAAGGATTAAAAACAGTACTTGACGGATAATAGGCATATCCTGCAGCTCCACTACTAATCACTTTTACTACCCATACATTTAAATATTTGTCTCTAGGCCATTGATTCAATTTTGAAGCATTAGTTCCGCTATTGGTTTCGCTGGTATAAATTCGATCAATGCCGTTTGTGCAATTGCCATTTGGATCTAATGTAGGTAATGCCACTTGAATTTCCATGTCAGCTGCAATTCCTTTAAAAGCAGGGACAATTGAAGTGGTATCTTTATTCATTTTTCTAAAATCTTCATTGATACCTCTCACGCAGTCATAAATCTGCTCGTCTGTGATATTCTCCGGACCATCTTGATGCAGAACATGAAACACAATCGGAATAGTGTAAACCGTACCTGCTTTTTCTTTATTTTGTTTTTCAAAATTAGCGGCATGTTCTAGCAATTCTTCTTTTGCTTTATGAATAGCGGCAGCTTCTTCTGGGTGTTCTTTAATATATAGCTCGTTCATTTCATCTGTAGAGCATGGCCTAACAGATTGAGAATTAGCATTTATGGAAGCTACTAAAGCTAAAAATGCGATGAATACTTTTTTTATCATTTTAATAATCTCTTAATGAACAAATAACATTTTCTTTGTCGAAAAGGAGGTGCAAATTACTAATTATTTTCCCCGCGGTTTGTTGTGCAGATTGCAATTCACCATTTTGTTTATATAATTTAAACTGTTCCACAGCCGAGAAATCAGAAGAGTTGGACTCACGTATTTCGGCTTGCATCTCAGTATCAATTACTCCAGGAGAAAGAGCAATCACCCTTATTCTTTTATAGACGTACGAAATTAAATTTTGTTCGGCTTGCATAACTTCCGAAAACATATTCAGCCCACTTTTAGTAGAGCAGTATGCAGCCCAACCATCGATTGGCTTTTTTCCAGCTCCACTACTTATGTTGATAATCATTCGTTTGCACTCCAACTGTTGGAATTGTTTTATAAAATGATTGCTCAACACTATGGGAGATGTAAGGTTTACTTGGATGTTTCTAGAAACTTCTTCAGCAGAAAATGTCCCTATTTTTTTGATGGGATTGAGCATTCCTGCATTATTGATCAATAAAATTTCTTCAGCATCACTTAATTGTGGGAAAGTAAAACTGTTTACCATTTCTGGATTGGATAAATCCAATGGGTGATGGGTATAGTTTTCATGTTGAATTGTGCAAGTTCTGGCTATTCCAATTACTTGTGTATTGGATTGCTCTAAAAAAAGTTCAGCAAGAGCTTTTCCCAAACCCTTGCTGCTTCCAGTTATAAATATATACTTCATTCTATTGATTTATGTCTATAAATCGCCCGATATCTTTCGTGGTGCCGAATACTACGATAGTGTCAGTTTCATAAATAATTGTCTCAGGGGTAGGTACTCCGATAATGTGCTGATCAAAAATATTTTCGCCTTCCTCAGACTTTACTTCATACTCTCGTTTAATAGTAACCAAGTTTAGCTTGTACTTTCCTCTTAAGTCGATGTCTTGAAGTGATCTATTCAAAACCCCTTTAGGCGCCTTAACCTCGGCAATTTCATAATCATCAGGTAATTGCAATACTGAAACCACTGATGGATTCATTAATCGCTCTGCTACTACTTTCCCTACTTCGTCTTCTGGAGATAGAATTTCTTCAACTCCCATTTTCTCTAGAATACGACGTTGTTGTGCATCGTTTGCACGAGAAATAATTCGCTTTACTTTCAACTCTTGGCAGTAAACAGTGGACAGTAACAAGGCCTCAAAATCTTCACCAATACAAATGATCACTGCGTCTACATCTTGAATATTTTGGGCCATCAAGGCTTTCTTATCCGTAGCATCCATACAAATAGCAAGGGCTACATCATCAGAAATATCTTCAATATTACTCTCACTATTGTCAATCGCAATTACTTCAGCTCCTCTTTCAGAGAGTTTTTTAGCTATGACATTTCCAAACTGCCCCAATCCTATTACGGCAAAACGACTATTCTTCATCGGTAACGATTATATTAAACTTAATGAGTTTTCGATATCTGATAATAAATCATCAATATCTTCTACTCCTACACTCATGCGAATTAATGATTCTACTACTCCAATTTTTTCACGCTCTTCTTTCGGAATTGCAGCATGCGTCATTGTAGCAGGATGACACAACAATGATTCTACTCCTCCTAAAGATTCGGCTAAAGTAAATACTTTACAATTGGATAAGAATGTAAACGCATCATCTTTTTTATTTCCCTTGATGGTAAATGAGATCATTCCACCAAAATCACTCATTTGCGCCTTGGCAATTTTATGACCTGGGTGATCTTCAAACCCAGGCCAATAGACCTTATCTACTTTGGGGTGATTTTTTAAATAGTAAGCCACCGCTTTCCCATTTTCACAATGGCGCTGCATCCTTAAATGTAGCGTTTTAATACCCCTTAAGACCAAAAAACTATCCATTGGCCCACAAATGGCACCTGAACTTTTTTGAATAAAATACAATTGATCAGCAATTCTCTCATCATTGGTTATTAAGGCACCCATTACAACATCTGAATGACCACCAATATATTTAGTAACGGAATGCATCACTATGTCCGCACCTAAGTCAAGTGGATTTTGTAAATAAGGAGAAGCAAATGTATTGTCAACGACTAGTGTTAATTGATATTTTTTAGAAATTTTTGCAGCGGCACCAATATCGAGAATACTCATCATGGGATTGGTAGGAGTTTCTACCCAAAGTATTTTTGTCTGTTCAGTAACGTGTTTTTCGACTTCACTCATTTCACTCATGCTGATGAAGGTGAATTTGATTCCAAATTGAGCATATATTTTTGTAAAAAGGCGATAAGAACCTCCATACAAATCATTAGTGGACAACACTTCATCTCCGGGTTGTAACATTTTTAGAACAGCATCAATAGCTGCCATCCCACTTCCAAAACAGAATCCAAACTTTCCATTCTCAAGAGCAGCTATATTTTGTTCCAATGCGCTACGAGTAGGATTTCCGGATCTCGAGTATTCAAAACCTTTATGAATACCGGGTGCTTCTTGATGATAAGTAGAGGTTTGATAAATTGGTGTCATTACAGCACCAGTAGCTGAATCAGGTTCTAATCCAGCATGAATTGCTTTTGTCCCAAATTTCATATCCTTACTCTCCATATTGTAGTCACCGAATTTAAAAATTCTATATAATAGACTTCGAAGTTAATCAATTTTCAAGCCTTCAAATCCAATTTAAGGTAATATTAACAAGGGTTAAGAATGCGTTTTTTTGATCCACTTTGGTAAAATAATCGCTCCAATAAATAAGTAGGGGTAATAGCTAATTAATCGCCACACTAAAGCCAAGGCAGCGATCAATCCTATAGGAATAAAGTCGCGAAGAAATCCTGAGAATGCCAATTCGGCAATACCCGCACCACCGGGTGTAGGGCTAATGAGCATAATGACCCACATCACTAATTGTCTACCGTAAATTAATAAATGATCAGTGACTGGAATAAAAGCCAATATGATAAAGTTGACCACCCAATATCTTGCAGTCCATGAAACTAAAGTAGCACCAAACGACTTTATCCAAAACCGTTTGGGTTTTCCTTTTAGTTCTTTTGAAGTTACAATGATTTCGTCTCCTGTTTCGGCTGCTGAGGATCTCCACTTTCGCAAAAACGGCAATTTGAAAATTTGCAATAAAATCCATTTAAACCCTCTTGGACGAAAAAAGATGGCGTAAGTAATGACACTCGTTAAAAAAACAATGAATAAGTATCCAACAATAAAAATTCCTGCAGTGCCTAAAGTTACTCCAAATATCGTTTTTTCCATCTCTACCGGAAAGAGATTAGAATAACCGACGGCTAGAATAATGATGGGAACCATCAGAATGTAAAACAATTCATCCAACATAGCTGAAGTCATTACTACAGCAGTAGATCTACCAATCTTGACTCCTTCTTTATTGACAATATATACTGCCACTGCTGAACCTCCCACAACAGAAGGCGTAATCGCTGAGGCAAATTCCCAAAGCATAATGGTATCAAAACTGTTTCGCCAACTTATTTGATAATCTGTCAAAACCCGAATTCGATACATATAAGCTAGGTCTCGAATGGCCATCATGATTACAGCAACAATAATCCAAAAAGTAGAATACCACGTCCATTGAACGGCTTCAAAAGCTTTGATATCGAAACTATCAACCACCTGATAAGTAGCTACACTCACCCCCAAGAGTATGGCGATTGCGATACGACCAGGAGAAAATAATTTAAGTGCTTTTGGACTTTCGGCCATTTGGTTCGATATGTTTCAAATTAGAACTTTACTTTTGCAACTCAAAGGAACTAAAACTCTTCTTTTAAGCCATGAAAAAAGTCTACTATCTTCCGTCTTGCAATACGTGTGTTAAAATAATCAAGCAATTAAATCTTTCTGATAGATTTGAACTGATTGATATCAAAACTAATAAAATTACCGCCGAAGAGTTAGAAGAAATGAAAAATTTAAGTGGCAGTTATGAAAGTTTATTTAGCCGTCGTGCCATAAAATACAAAGCACTTGGTTTAAAGGACAAGGTCTTATCTGAAGAAGACTATAAAAATTACATTCTGGAAGAATACACTTTTTTAAAGCGCCCAGTTATTCTGTTCGAAGATCAAATTTTCGTTGGAAATGCTGCTAAAAATGTAGCAGCTGCAGATGCCGCTATCAATAACAAATGATAAATAAAACTGTAAAAGCTCACCTTGCATTATTAGGTGCCAACCTAATTTATGGGGTCAATTACTCTATTGCCAAGTTAGTGATGCCTGAATTTATTGAACCTTTTGGCTTTATATTTTGCAGAGTTTTAGGTGCCCTCCTCTTGTTTTGGGGATTGACCGTTTTCATGAAAGGTGAAAAAATAGAACGCAAAGATTATTGGCGATTATTTATTTGTGGAGCATTTGGTGTTGCAGGAAACCAATTGAGTTTCTTTTACGGATTAAATATCACATCCCCCATAAACGCTGCTATCATCATGACATGCAATCCTGTATTGGTATTAATTATGTCATCCATCATTTTGAAAGAGCGCATTAATGGATTGAAGTTAGGAGGAATTTTTATGGGATTAACGGGTGCTGTTGGATTAATTTTATTCAACAAAAGTTTAACTATTAGCACAGACACTATCATAGGAGACCTATTCATTTTTATAAATGCTACTTCTTATGCCATTTATTTAGTGATGGTAAAACCTTTAATGAAAAAGTATGAACCTTTAACTGTGATTAAATGGGTCTTCCTTTTTGGTTTTCTTTTTGTTTTTCCTTTTGGATTCAATCAATTCAAGGCAATTGAATGGAGTACTTTTACCACTAATACATGGTTAGCGTTTAGTTTCGTAGTGGTGGCCACAACGTTTTTTGCCTATTTGTTTAACATTTATGCATTAAAATCTGTGAATCCTTCTGTTGTTAGTATTTATATATACTCTCAACCCATAGTAGCCACGATGGTCGCCTTATTTATTGGACAGGATGAATTGAATTTTTTGAAGTTGTTTAGTGCACTGTTAATCTTTGTAGGGGTTTATTTAGTCAGCCATAAACCTAAAATGAAGAGCACCTAATAGTGCTAAGTAATTAAAATTGAACTTTTTCTTTAATTACTTTTCCTTCGTCTATAATGTATAAGATATAAATTCCTTTAGGAAGATTTGAAACATCTATTTTTTCTGTGCCTTTGATGTGTCCAGATTTAAGAATAGAGCCACTTAAATCACAGATATCAAATAATGCATCTTCAGAATTTGTTGAATAGTTTATTTCCAACCAGCCCTCTTTATATTGAGCGATTGGAGCATTTGGATTTTGGTTGGTCACTTGGTCGGTTTGCACTAGGATTTTTTTATTACACCTTAAATCTACGTAAATTATTAGTTTATAGGATGTCTATATTTATGTAAATTCGACCAATTGTGCATATTGCTATATCTATTAAACAAATCAATAGATGAATAAAAGTTCATTTTTTATTCAAAATCAGATTTTAATAATTTAACCCCTCAAATCAACAAAAGCGCATCCCAAAATGTTACTTTTGATGTGCTATTTTTTTGCAATTCTAATATGAGCAACTATCTTCCATCCAATCATTATTATGTAAAAAGCTTAACACAGTTTAATCGAGTTCCTAGTCGAGAAGTAACGATTGGTGAGGTGCCATTAGGTGGAACTAATCCTATTCGTATTCAATCGATGACGACAACGGATACTATGGACACTGAAAAAACTGTGGCGCAGTCTATTCGAATGATAGAAGCTGGGTGTGAATATGTAAGAATTACGGCACCAAGTAAAAAGGAGGCTGAAAACCTGAGAGCAATAAAAGAGGCTCTTCGTGCTAAAGGTCATAAAACACCTTTGGTGGCAGACATTCACTTTACTCCTAATGCTGCAGAAATAGCTGCTCGAATAATTGAAAAAGTAAGGGTTAATCCAGGTAACTATGCCGATAAAAAGAAGTTCGAAAACATCGATTATACGGATGAAACCTACCAAAAGGAACTTGAAAGAATAGAAGAACGTTTTACTCCTTTAGTAAAAATTTGTAAGGAAGAAAATGTGGCGATGAGAATTGGAACCAATCATGGTTCGCTTTCAGACAGAATACTTAGCAGATACGGAGATACACCAGTGGGAATGGTAGAGTCTGCGTTAGAATTTTTAAGGATTTGCGAAAAGCATGACTTTAAAAATATTGTGTTATCTATGAAAGCAAGCAATACTCAAGTGATGGTTCAAGCCTATCGACTTTTGCTTATAAAAATGGCAGAAGAAGGCATGAATTACCCACTTCACCTAGGAGTAACAGAAGCTGGTGACGGGGAAGATGGGCGAATAAAGTCAGCCGTAGGAATTGGAACATTATTGGAAGACGGTATTGGTGACACCATAAGAGTTTCATTGACAGAAGAGCCTGAAGCAGAAATTCCTGTGGCAAAAGCTCTGGCAGAGCGCTACGAGAAAAGAAAAAATCATAAACCAATTCCACCTATTTCGATTAATCCAATTAACCCATATGAGTATAAAAGACGGGCTTCAAGAGAAGTAGTCAATATTGGTGGAAAGCATCATCCTATTGTGTTCGGAGATCTTAGTGGCCGTGAAAAAATAACTGCTGCCAGTCTCTTTCCTTTTGGTTACAATTATTCTGTTTCATTAGACAAATACACTATTTCTGATTTAGCATGTGACTATATTTTTATCGGAAATAATACCGTTGATTTCGAAATTCCTGGGACCCTTGGTTTGGTTACATCGGCTAAAAATTGGCAAAAACAAACCGATAAACCACGACTTTATCCATTGTTTAGTGTAGACGATTATTTAGAGACAGATTTTCATTCTCCTCAACTAAATTTCATCAACGCCAGAATAGAAGAACTTTCAGAGCTTTTCATGGAAACACTAGAGAATGATCCGACTGCAGTGTTGGTTATTGAAACAGATAACGAACACGGAATGGCGGAGCAACGACGAATGTTTATCGAACTGATAAATAATGAATGCTCGACTCCTGTTATAATCAAACGTAGCTACAATGATTTAACTGATGATAAATTCCAATTGTATTCAGCTACAGATTTTGGTGCTTTGTTGATTGATGGTTTAGGAGATGGTATATGGATTGACGCCAACAATTGTGGTTCCAAGCAGTTTATGAATTCTACAGCATTTGGAATTCTACAAGCAACTAGAACTCGAATCTCAAAAACAGAATATATTTCATGCCCTTCTTGCGGACGAACATTATTCGATTTGCAAGAAACGACCGCTAAAATTAGAGCTAAAACCAATCACCTAAAGGGTGTAAAAATTGGCATCATGGGCTGTATAGTAAACGGTCCAGGCGAAATGGCTGATGCCGATTATGGATATGTAGGAACAGGTCCAGGAAAAATCACCTTGTACAAAGAGAAAGAAGTGGTTCGTAAGAACGTACCTGAATTAGAAGCAGTAGATGCGTTGATTGATTTAATCAAACAGCATGGCGATTGGGTGGAGATTTAATTTGCTAATTATTAATTAATTGCTCAGTAATATTAAATTCAACGTTCAAAAATAGACATTGAATCCATTAGAATTCAATCAGTCAATTGATCAATATTCAATTCGTCAATAAATGCATTGGTTAACTCGCTTACTGGCGAGCTTGTAAGTCAATTTAGCAATGATGTAATACTTCGTATTATTTATTGGCAATGATTTAATCTGCCAATAAGTCGATTGGATAATAGAACAATATTCAACCAGTTAATTTTCCGTTATAGAAATTGCGGAGCAATTTTAATCAACCATTTACAACTAATAATTATGGTTATTAGAATTATATCTCGTCTCCATTTTCAAATTCTATTTTACCGTCTTTTTCGTCGGTTAACAATTTGTCCACTTCTTCGAGTTGCTGATAGAATGCAGCGCCATATTTAGTAGTCAGCGGCCCTTTTAGAAATCGGAATACTTTAACATCGAGCTTACTTCCACATTCGCAAGCGGGCTTACAGATGTCCCATTGGTGATAGTTCAATGATTGATGGTACTTTAGTTTTCCAATTCTAATGGGATATAAACTGCATGATTCTGGTTTTTTCCATGTTGTTAATCCTTGATTAAAGCCTTCTTCTAGTCCACATTTTGCAGTACCGCTTTTATCAAAAATAGTATAAGCACATTCCTTACCTTCTACCAGCGGAGTCACATACTCTCCATCATAATCAACCACAAAAGGACCATCCTTCTCAATAGCTGCTATTCCATCTGGTCTCAATAAATGTTTTACCTGCTCGTAAGCTTCAGAAATTTTATCGACCTCATCAGCTTCTACAGGCGCACCTGAGTCGCCCTCCACACAGCAAGCGCCTTTGCAAGCGTTTAAATCACACACAAATTTCTTCTCAAAAAGCTCCTCAGAGAGCAGGATGTCATCTACCATTATCATACGGCAAATTTAATAGATTTTATTGTGCCAAAACCTACTAGAAATTAGTGCAATTTTGATTTATCCATTACTTTTGCGCCATGGCAAATACGAATGAAGATTTATTTAAAAACATCATTGGTCATGCGAAAGAGTATGGCTACGTTTTTCAATCGAGTGAAATATATGATGGACTAAGTGCCGTTTATGACTATGGTCAGAATGGCGTAGAGTTGAAGAAAAATTTGCGCGAATATTGGTGGAAAGCCATGGTGCAGATGCATGAAAATATTGTAGGAATTGATGCTGCTATTTTTATGCATCCAACTACATGGAAAGCTTCTGGTCATACCGATGCATTCAACGATCCATTAATTGACAATAAAACTTCTAAGAAGCGCTATCGTGCTGATGTTTTGATTGAAGATTGGGTAGAAAAAATCCGTCAGAAAATCGATAAAGAAGTGACTAAAGCTGAAAAACGTTTTGGAGAAGCTTTTAATAAAGAAGAGTTTTTAGCAACAAATCAACGAGTGTTAGCAAACCAAGCTAAAATAGACGAAGTAGAAAACCGGTTTAAAACAGCTATGGAAAATGAAGACTTGGCTGATGTTAAGCAACTCATCATCGATCTGGAAATAGCTGACCCGATTAGTGGATCTAAAGACTGGACGGATGTGCGTCAGTTTAACCTGATGTTTTCTACTGAAATGGGTTCAACTGCGGAAGGTGCAAACAAGATTTATTTACGTCCAGAAACGGCACAAGGGATTTTTGTAAACTTCTTAAACGTTCAAAAAACCGGCAGAATGAAAATTCCTTTTGGGATTGCACAAATCGGTAAAGCGTTTAGAAATGAAATAGTTGCTCGCCAGTTTATTTTCAGAATGCGTGAGTTTGAGCAAATGGAATTACAATTTTTCGTTCGACCTGGCGAAGAAATGAAATGGTACGACTACTGGAAAGAAGAGCGAATTAAATGGCATAAAGCAATTGGAATCGCACAAGAAAACTACCGCTTTCACGATCACTTAAAACTGGCACATTATGCCAATGCTGCTTCCGATATTGAATACAATTTTCCATTTGGTTTTAAAGAGTTAGAAGGAATTCATTCTCGTACTGATTTCGATTTGAAGCAACATGAAATTCACTCAGGTAAAAAATTACAATACTTTGATCCGGAAATTAATGAAAGCTATGTGCCTTACGTGATTGAGACTTCAATTGGATTGGATCGTTTGTTTTTAAGTATCCTTTCAGATTCGTATAAAGAAGAGCAATTGGAAGATGGAAGTTCAAGGGTTGTGCTAAAAATTCCTGCATTTTTAGCGCCTACGAAAGTGGCGGTATTGCCATTGACAAAGAAAGATGGATTGCCAGAGAAAGCGAGAGAAATCTTAGATGAATTGAAGTTGGACATGACTTGCCAATACGATGAGAAAAACGCGATTGGGAAGCGCTATAGAATTCACGATGCAAACGGAACTCCATTTGCCATTACAGTTGACCACCAAACATTGGAAGACAACACGGTAACTGTTAGAGACAGAGATACCATGGAGCAAGAGCGCATGCCAATTGCTGAATTGGCTGCATTTTTAGACAAGAAAGTAAATATGAAATATGTATTGAGGAGGTAATTCTCGTTGCACAAAATCCAAAACGCCCTTTTGATTTTCAGAAGGGCGTTTTTAAGATATTTCTTTTATATAATTTGAAATCATTCTGGGCAAAAAAGAAAAACCCCAAGTAAAATACTTGAGGTTTTAGTTTGAGGCCTTACTTATAAAATTTCACAAATGGCTAACTATAAATCATTTTCAGTTTTATAGTTACAGCTTTATAAATTTTTTAGTGCCTACACCTTCTTTACTACTTAAAGAAATAAAGTAATAACCTGGCATTAATCCGTTAAGTGAAATAGTAGCATTCTTTCCGCGTAGCATTTCACTTTTAACTTTTGCACCCCTAAGGTTGTGAATGGCGATTACAACTTCACCATCAAAATCTTGCGACACCTTTAAGAAATCTTGCGCTGGGTTTGGATAAAGCTGAAAACGATTATCTAAATTCATATCCGAAAGCCCAGTAGTAACACCTCTCTCATAAGCACCAATGGCTATAGTTCCGTTTACATAATCCATACGATCTTCTCCTGCCAAATCGTAAGCAGTCCAAGTTGAAAGATATGAAGCCGTATCTCCTTGAGTGGAGTAACTAGTTGTAGGTCTAAAGTCGCCTGCAGCGTAGTTTGCAAAAGGAGAAGCAGTGTTTACAATACTACCTGTTAAATTGTTTAATTCAACCCAATCTCCGCCATTGTTTTTACAGTTGGTATCTATATACTTTGTATAAGTGAGCGCATTGTTATTCATGACAATACTGTCTAAATTTTCATTGTCAAAAAATAGGTTGTTGTCCATGTCCACAGTAACGTCTGAATTAAAGTTGTTGGCTCTTTCTACAACAAACAAGGTTTTATAGAAATTATCTTCATCATTTTTATTGCTAATAAAAGTGTTGTTGGTGTATTGAATGTGGAACTCATCTGTAGACAAATTTGTAAATCTACCACCGATTCCACCACCTGAAGTTACGTCAAGAATAATATCGTTGTTTTCAAACAGGTTATTGGTAAAGGTTGCATAACTGTCATTCTGGTAGCTATAGGTAACTCTAAACTCAAGTAAATAACTTGTATAACTGCGGTTGTTTCTAAAGATACAATTAGAAACCTCTAAAACAGGATCTTTGTAGCTTGTATAGAAATTAAATGCCGCTTGACTGTATTGAATGTTGTTTTCAAAAATACAGTTGTACATACGGATTCCTTTCTGGTAAACTCCCGGATAATCAGTACCAACTCCGCCACCTGTAGTGCTTGAGCTGTTTGCATCTGAAATCGTTAAACCATCTAAAAGAACAACTTCATCACCATTCGAGGAAGAAGCTGGGTCGAGTGGATTTATTCTAATTACGCGATTAGCATTGTCGAGTGTATTATATGTAGAGTCATCTCCGTTTATGTCTCCACTTAACCTAGTTTCATGTATAGATGGATTACGTTGAGAAAGCGAAGTTTCAGTTCCATTAAAACCACCGTAGAGCTTTTCCCCATGGCGAATGTGAAAATAAGTCGATTTTGAAGATGGCGTATAGGTTCCCTCAGCAATCCAAATGTGTGCGCCTGTTACCGTGTTGTTGTCTAATGCGGTTTCTAGGCTAGTGTAGGCACTTAACCAAGAAATTCCATTGTTAAAACCTGTAGCGTCTTTATCTACATAGATGATGGTTTGTGCACTCAAGTAACTACTTCCCAAAAGGGCAAGACTTAGTAAAATTCGTTTCATTTTTTTGATTTTTGGAATTAATTAAAGTTTTACGCAAACTTAATTCCATCAGAGAAGCTCTAGAAATAGCTTTGAGGAAGTGCAAATTTTATTTGAGGAAGTGCATTTATAAGCGAACCATCTCGTAGAATTCTTTTGCCTTTTGACGCGATACTTTTGCTTCAATTCCTTGCGATAAATGAACAGTGCGATTGGTCTT
Organism: Acidiluteibacter ferrifornacis; assembly: GCF_009909615.1. Taxonomy (GTDB): domain Bacteria; phylum Bacteroidota; class Bacteroidia; order Flavobacteriales_E; family Vicingaceae; genus Acidiluteibacter; species Acidiluteibacter ferrifornacis. Next base: position 23,504 of record NZ_WWNE01000014.1, read on the forward strand.
GTTGACACTTTGAATGTAATTCAAATTGACCATCCAAGATTTCTGGCAACGATAGAAAAATAGGTCTTCTTTTAGTTCTTCTTCCAGTTGAGCTATGTTTTTACTTGCCGTATATTGTTTATTGGTAGTATGTATGACAGAGTATGCAGATTGTGCTTCAATGGCTATAATATCAGATTTTTTGAGCAGAACACGCTCTCCTCTATTCATTACCTTTATGGTATTTCTAAAAGAGGTGTTGATGTGATTAACTTGCGTTTGAGTCATTTTGAATTGCTGCTTTTCAGCAAGTTTCAGCGCCACTTGTTTTAACCTACCTACATCTATGGGTTTTAATAAATAATCAATGGCAGAAATTTCAAACGCCTTGATGGCGTATTTGTCATAAGCGGTGCAAAACACAATATCAAAAGTAATTTCGTCAAAAAAATCTACAATTTCATAACCAGCATGCTCGGGCATTTCAACATCCAGAAATACAACATCTATCGGGTTTACTTTGAGGTAGTCTACCCCTTTATGTAAAACATTACAAGCGTGAACAACCTCTATATTTGGACAAAACCGTGAAAGTAACAACGTTAGATTTTCACGTGCACTTGCTTCGTCATCAATTATTAAAGCGCGTATAGATTTCATTGATTTCAAATAAACAAGTTGTTTTTCTGTATTTAAAATATTCTTTAGGAATGGCTATGATTATTTTAGGAATGGTCAAAAAGAGGGATTTTGACCGTTACTCGAGTTCCTAAAACTTGATCGCCTTTTTTTAAGTCTTCGTAAACAACCCCTATTGTAGTTTTGAGTTTTTCCTGCATTAACTCTAGTCTTTTTTGGATAGCGCTGATGGCGTATGATTTATGGTTTGTATTGCGCATTTGGTTGATTTTATTGGAAGCCTCACGACCGATACCATTGTCTTCAATGATACAGGTAAGTGTATCTGAAATCAATATATCAACCTTTAGTTTTCTGTTGGTTTCTTTATGAAATAGCCCGTGCTTTAATGCGTTTTCAACGAACGGTTGAATCAGCATCGGAGGGATTAACTTTTTAGGAAATTGACTTGGGGTATTGATGTCATAGTTAAAGTCGTCTCTAAATCGCAGTTTCTCTAGTCTTAAATACGTCTCAAGAGTTTCTATTTCTTTTTCAATTGGAATAAACTCTTGTTCCGAGGCATTAAGGGTTTCGCGAATCAACATCGCAAATTTGTTAATGTAGTCGTAAGAACTGTCCACATCTCCATGCAATACTAATGTTTGGATAGAGTTAAGCGCGTTGAAGATAAAATGCGGGTTCATTTGGGCCTGTAATGCTTTGAGGTTTGAAGCTAAAATCTTATCGTGATTGCGAAGTTCTAATTCATGGTAAGCTTCATTTAGTTGTTCTTTTTGATTTTTAATCGTTTGAAGTCTGAAATAATTGATTATCAAGGCAAGACTAATTAATGCTAGAATAATTGCAACGGCCCAAATCACAATACTTTGTCGGGTTTCACGTTCTGCAGCAACGGCTAATTCCGCTTCATGTTTGGTTCTTTCTAAAAGTTGCTGTTTTTCGTAATCGTATTGAATGGCCTGCTTTAAGGCTTCGTTTTTCAACGAAACATTCTTGATACTATCATTTAGAGTAGTGTATTCAAGCATATATTTATAGGCTGAATCCAATTGACCCACTGCGGCATAAACTTCGGCTAAGTCTCTCGATGTTCGGCTTAGCAAGCTTTGGAATTCGTGGGATTTTGAAATTTTATAGCCAATTAGGGCATGATGTTTTGCTTCTGCATAATTTGTAGCTTTATAGGCTACACGGCTCAAATTACTATGCGCCATAATAGCATCTTCTGGTTGTCGGTTTTCAGAAGCAATTTTTAGCATTTCTTGAAAAAACAAACGCGCAGAATCCAACTCATTTTCATACATCGCGATATTTCCTAAAATATTAAATCCGTTGCCTTTGGCATTTTCATGACCTGATTCATCTAAGATTTTCATCCCTATTCGGCTTAATATCTTCGCACTGTCTAGTTGATAATTTTCGTAATAATCTGTAGCTATTGAGGTGTATGCAAAACCTTCAATACGTTTTTGGTTTGAAGCACGAGCCGCATTAATAGCCAATTTATAATACTTTTTGCCCAAGGTAAAATTTTGGAGTTGACCATGTAAATCACCCAAGCTTACCGCTACATTAGCAATGGCAAGTGAATCATTGCTTGCTTCGGCAATTTTTAGAGCTTTGTTGTATACATCAATGGCTTTGCGCATATCGCCTTTGAGCTCGTATATCATAGCAAGTGCATCATAAATGAGACTCTCACCTTGTGGATGATTTCCACGTTTAAAATAGGAAAGGGCTTTGAGGTAATAAACAGTAGCAGAATCGGTATTGCCAACTAAATCAAATTGATAACCAATACCACCATTCCCACTGCCTTGATAATAGAGAAGCCTGCGCCATTCTGCTGACCCAGAGTCTGCTTGTGCCACCAAATCAGTAGCTTTATGAAGCATGTAAAGATTGTAGCGGGGCCAAAGGTCATCGTTCCAGCAAGCATCTACTAATGCTTCAATAATTGACAGTTTGCTGGTGTCATGGATAGCTGCATGATAGTTTTTTACTGTTTCAATAACTAGACTAGAATCATCTGCTGAAAGCACTATTTCATTCAAGGAATCAACAAGAAAATACGCTGAATTTGAAAAATCAATTTGTGCCTTGCCGATACTAACAGAGAATACCATAAAAGCAAGGACGGTTATTCTATTTATTATTCGCCACAAAACTTTAAAAAAATGAATAAAAGTAAAGAATTGTGTGTTATTTGCCTCTCAAAATTTTACTTTATGGAGTCAGTATTCGTGTAAATAGTGGGCTTTACGGTATGGTAGACATAAAACATAATTGATCATAAAGTTATTCTATCAAGGTTTCTTTAAAGTATTAACGGCTTGGCTATGCGCAGTGTCCCGTAGGGTATGCACTATAGCCATTGTTGGCGGTAGTATTCTTTCAATCTCTTGTGTGCCACATCAATATGAAAGGGTTTCATAATTTCTTTTTTTCGCTCCGTCCATTCTCCAATTTTAGCAACTATTTCCTCTGTACTTTTAATGTTTTCATTTTGAGAAACGTAATCAACAGTTGCAAGAAGCTCTAATCCATATGGAGACTCGAAACCTTCGATTAGTTCCCTTGTCTTTTTAAGTCGTTCGAGTTGATTACTATCTAATTCTTTTTGAGCATAAGTTGAAACTTTATCAAAATGATTAATAGTGACAGTTGAGCTTGGCTTAGTTTCTTCATGCTTAAAATTGAGGTAATATCCGTTAAGATACTTCAGTAAATGTTGAAGTCGGTTAGAATAAGGCCCGTAATGTCCTTTTTCATATTGTAAATTTAAAGGCTCTCCTATTCTTTGCAGAAAATAAGCGATTTTTTGAGCAACTAATAAGTTTATTGAATAACCTAATACTTGGTAGTCTTTTAATGCGTAAAGAAGCATTGCTCTTGCAGGTGTTAAGGCAATTTCTTTTTTTACAGGAACTGTTTGGTTATTGAAGCCTGGTTCATAAATGACCACTTCAATATCATTATTAATATTTTGTAATTCATTAATAATTATTGGTTTAACTTCGTTCCAATTCAGTCCTCCATTTCCACATCCCAAAGGAGGTATTGCAATTGATTTTATCTCATTAGTTTTAATTGTCTCCACTAATTCTTTCATTCCACTTTTTACAAAATCAATTTTTGAACGCCCTTTCCAATGTTCTTTAGTGGGAAAATTTATAATAAATTTTGGCATTAATTGTCCTGTATTAGTTGTGAACATTGTGCCAACAGTAAATTCTTTATTGTCACAAGCTTCTTTATACAGCTTATAATTTAGTGGAAATGCTTTTTTGAATGCTAAAGCAATTCCTTTGCCCATTACACCAACTGTGTTTACTGTATTTACTAAAGCTTCAACATCAGCCTTTAAAATATTTCCTTTTGTGAATCGTATCATCTTAATAGTAATAATTTGGTTTCACAACTACATTACAACTAATGTTATTAGCTGCAAGTTTAGTTAAAACAATTGATTTAGCATTTTCATTATAAACAACTATTGCAAGTATCATTGAAAAGGTCAATTCGTTGTGAATTAAGAATTCTGCTTGCTTCTTCCTTTTTCGGTCAGGGTCTTCTTCTGTATCATTCCACCTTATAAGATTCACGGTTTTCCAATCTACTTCTTTTAAATCAGTTTCTTGCTTGAAAAATTGAGACAAATGGTGATATCCATGACCATCCGTAAAAACAAAGTCTGAATTGTTGTTTTTTACAGTTTCGAAATTTGTAATCAAATAGACTATATCTTCTGGAGGACGCTTGGTAACATTGTTGTATCCATTTTGAATATTAAAAAGCATTGGAGACCTCGCACCAAAATAAAACGCAACGTAATCTGAGAAGTCTACATTTGGCACAATTGGTATCTGCCTGGATTTTCTTCTCTGTATCAACGAAGAATCGCCAATTCCAATAAAATTAGAATCACTATCAGGAGAATTTGGGCAACTAATTTTTTGAGACTTAAAAATGAAGTCTAGATTATTAATATGCGTTATTCGATACAAGTATATAGTATCTGGAATTTTCATTCGTTCTATGTTATTACAGCCAACATTCTAATAAAGCGAAAAGTACATTTATTCACCTTATATGTCCAAGTTAAATTTATTTATATAAACGGCTAAAAACAAACTATTATTTACCGTTTACAATCGAGCAGCCTTATGGTAATTAATGGACTTAGCAGAAGTTTCATTTTTAACTTTTTTGACTAAAAAAAGGGCAAGTAATTTTAAGAAAATCGACCTATTCCTTAACCAACTTTTGTTGATGAATCAATTCCTGACTTTCATTAAACAATTGAATCAAATAAACTCCTTTGACTAAAGCAGCAACTGAAATTTGTTGATTGCTTACCGCTCCAGATTGAATTGCTTTACCTTGCAAATCAGTAATTACGTAATTATAAAAGCTAGGCTTTGAAATACGCACCTCATCTTTTACTGGGTTTGGATAAAGTTCAATATTAGATTGGCTTGTCTCTTCATTTAATTCAGTAGTGATGGGGTATTCAATCACAAAATACAGTTGATTGGCTGTACTTATATCATTCCACTGACCTGCTACTCCTAATGGCCAATTGTTAATGGCCAGCCCTAATCCATCTTGGTTATTATTAAAATCATCTGGTTCATTTCCCCAATTGGTGAATGCACCATTTACAGGCATTCCATTGGCTTTGCCTTGCCAAAATGGAGACGTTGACCCTTGGTTATCGCCATCCCACACCCACGAACCTTCGGAAGCAATATCATTTCCGCCCAACCACAAATAAGATGCTCCCCCACCATCAGGGGCTACTGTTTGGCTAGCCGTAATACCAGCTTGGTTCACAAAATAATACACACTATCTTGTTCCAACTGAGAGGTAATTTCTGCCAAAAATCCATTCCTACTTACTGCACAGGCAGCAGCAGTAGTCCAATTGAGCTTTTGTTTAATAACCTCGTAGTTTTTTCCCTGAATAGTAAATGCATAGATATTATTAGAAGAAATTGAACATTGTGCAAAAGCACTACCTGCGCTAAAAATTGTTATGAATATAAAGGCTAATTTTTTTATCATTTTAAACTATTAATTAAATCTGACTACAAAATTCATGATCACATCAACTGCTTTTCCTCTTTGAAATCCTGGTTTCCATGTTGTCATGCTATTGATAATCGTAATGGCAACATTATTGGTTTCATCCGAAAGGCCTCTTAAAATATTTGCATTGGTGACTTTTCCTTCTGAATCAATGGTAACATTTACAAATACATTCCCTTTTTCTGTAACGCCGGATGCTTCAGCTTTTTGTTCAATGTAATTCATCACTTTTTGAGTACTTTCTTCTTGCGTTGTCGCTCCATCAAATAAGGGCATTTGTTCTACAATTGTAAATGTTTGTTCAATTTCCTCAGGTACATTACTTTGACAGAATGAGGAGAAGGCAAGTAATATGATTACTAACAGAATCCCAATTTTTTTCATATGCTAAATATATGTTTTTTGTTTATTTAAGCGTTGAACTGTTTTTACATAAATTGACCATTTATGCTACAGTAATTCTCTGAACATAAATTTTACTATCTTCAAACCTCAATTTAATTGTATTTATAATGCTTCGAAATCTTATCAGCAATACTAAAGATCAATCAAAATCAGGGTTTCGCTATCGTGGTGATGGAAATACCAGATTGGAAAACCTGACCGATGCTGTTTTTGCTTTTTCAGTAACCTTGTTAGTGATTTCATCTGAAGTGCCAAAAACTTATGTAGAGCTTGAAGCATCTATGTATGGTTTTGTTGGCTTTATTGCTTGTACAATGATGTTGTTCGGAATTTGGAATTCACACAATGAATTCTTTTTGAGATATGGCTTGACCGATAAACTGACCAAAACGCTCAATTTCTTATTTCTCTTTTTGCTGTTATTTTATATCTATCCGTTAAAATATCTCTTCTCTTTTATCGGCACACTTTTCTATTTAAGGATAAAAATGGCGTTGGGAGACCAATCTGAGGCGCTTCTTATAAAAATGAACGAATTGTCTGCATCAAATATGGAGGTCGAACAATGGACAGATCTAATGGTACGGTTTGGAGTAGGTATATTTTGTATTTACACGATATTCTTTGCATTTTATAGAAATGCATTGAAAAAGAGGGAACAATTGCAGTTGAATGATTTAGAAATTCATGAAACTAAAACGTACATGCATTGCTACCTTTTTGTCATGGCCGTAAGTGTAATTTCTATTTTAGTTGTATTACTTTTTGGAGGGGATTATTCTCATGTTTCAGGCCTTATTTATGTTTCGATTGCCATCTTCACTCCAATCTATAAAAAAAGAAGAAATAGGTTGTATGTAAAGGCATCAGAAAGAGCTGCGGAGGAAAAAACAGAGGAAGATGAGCGTAAAGCCTAATATTTTACGATTCGATGAAATTGATCTTTTAAACGAAGAAAATAAATACCATTCGATTGGAAGGATAAATCTATTTTAGTTTCAGTACTTAAATTCTGAATATTTATCTGTCCTGTTATATCCTCACCAATAATCGAGAAAACTCTTATTTCATTAAGATCAACAATAGTCGATGGAAAGTAGAAAATGCCTTTAGACGGGTTTGGGTATAGCTTAATAGTTTGAGTTGCATCAATTTCTATTGTTTCTATTGTAGAGCAAGAAAATTTTCCATTAAAGTCGGTTTGTTTCAATCGGTAGTATTTAGTTTTTTCTGGAGAATTAATATCTAAATGTGTGTATTCCTGAGTGACAACTGAATTTCCTGCGCCTTTTATTCTTGAGACAATTTGCCAATTTATTAAGTCAGTTGATTTTTCTATAGTAAAATAGTCATTATTGACTTCTGAAAGGGTTATCCATTTAATCAAGATATAATTATCAATCGTTTGTGAAATTTCAAATAGATGTAGTTCAATTGGTAATGCTGATCCAGAAAAGGACGGGGGAACATCTGAAGGGAAATCAGGTGCATTTCCATCATTGGACTGATCTCCAGCTCCATCGTCAGTTGTCCAGTTTATAGGTAAGCCAATTAATGCAGCACAAGCACTGACAGTAGAATTACAAATACTTAGTCCGGTATAAACCATCACGTCGGGATCACCTAAGATAGTTGTTGCAGAAACCAAATCTATTAATCCAGTGCCTAATAATGTTCCATCACTCAATGTAAATCCCGAGTTGGTGATTGCTGATAGAAATTTAGTTGGTGTGACGTCATCGGAACCCAAGTAGGCATATAGTACTTCGTCTGCTGCATTTAAGTTAATTTCCCCTGAGATTGACCCTACTGAGGCTCCATAATTAAGATCAGCATCATCAGATGTGCTATTAAAATTTACTACGGTGCCTGCTGGTACTACACTGCCGCCCGTAGACCATGTTATCTCACCTTCAGTTGTATTTATAAATGCCCCTCCCAACCCAATCACCGAGCCATTCCATTCATTATCTGAGAAGTAAATAGTAGAACTAGAGGGAATATCAATTAAAGAGACTATTGCAAACCCATCTGTTCCATCAGCATTGAACCCAACAAACATAATGGTCCCTTCTACCAACTGAGCACTGGTACTTGAATAAAACATCAAAGAAAAAAGGAAGCTTAAAATTCTCATCCTTTTAAAGTTATGAAAAAATTATGAAAATTTAACAAAAGTCAGATAAATACTTTAATCGACTGATAATTATCATTTAACTGTAATAGTGTCCTTTTTATCTTTACAAAAACAAAAAAACATGTCTAATAAACTTGCTGAAATAATTAAGAATATCACTAGAGATCAGCGTATTTTCATTCAAGGTGCTGCAATGACGCCGAAGTTTTTGGTCGATGCGATGTGTCAAGATTACAAACGAATGTCGAATATTGAGATTATACATTTACATACTGAAGGGGAAGCGCTATACACTCAGGATCCTTATCGGGACACTTTTCACATCAATAGTTTTTTCGTTGGAGGAAATGTTCGAAACTGTATTAATCTGGGTTTTGGCGGATATATCCCTATTTTTCTGAGTGAAGTTCATTTATTGTTCCAACGAAATAAGTTGCCAATTGATGTGGCATTGATTCAAGTTTCACCGCCAGATAAGCATGGGTATTGTTCGCTAGGCAGCTCTGTTGATGTAACTTTAGCGGCTATCGAATCTGCCAAAGTGGTTATTGCTCAAATTAATGAGAATGTTCCAAGAACACACGGAGACGGGATAATTCACATTAGCCAAATCAATTATAGTGTATATCATAATCATCCTATATATCAAGCAACCACAAAGTCAGCGACAGTAATAGAAGAGCAAATTGGGAAACATGTAGCCAGTCTAGTGGAAGATGGGGCAACCTTACAGATGGGTATTGGTGGAATTCCAAATGTCGTTTTGGCGAACCTGACCAATCACAAAGATTTGGGAATTCACACTGAAATGTTCTCAGATGGAATTTTACCCTTAATAAAATCGGGTGTTATCAATGGAAAATATAAAAAACTAAAACCGGGAAAAATTGTCAGTTGCTTTGCCATGGGAACTCAGGAGTTGTATGATTTCATGGATGACAATCCTTCGGTGCATATGAAAGAAGCTTCATACACCAATAATACCGGATTGATACGAATGAATCCCAAAGTAACAGCGATTAATTCAGCAATAGAAATTGACTTAACAGGACAGATTTGCGCTGACACTATTGGGCAATACCAATATTCTGGTGTGGGTGGACAAATGGACTTTATTCGAGGAGCATCATTATCTGAGGGAGGGAAGGCCATTATTGCATTACCTTCTATTACAAAAAGTGGAGTCAGCAAGATTGTTCCGTTCCTGAAGGAAGGAGCAGGAGTGACAACTACACGTGCTCATGTTCATTATATCGCCACCGAATACGGCGTAGTAGACTTATTCGGGTTGAACTTAAAACAGCGCGCAAATGCGTTAATTTCAATCGCACACCCTGACCACAGAGAAGCACTCGATAGAGCGGCTTTTGAACGATTCAATGAAAAGTTCTAAAACTTACTTACCGTGAAATTCAGTTTTAGGCAATTGCTCAACTGCTTTCAAGAATCGAGCAAACCAGGCCATGGCTTCCGCATTCGACTCCTTTTTGTGTTTCGAAATCCCATGATCGTCGCCTTCATAAACAATCAAGCGGTAAGGAATTCTGTACCTCTCAAACTCTAAAGCTAAAGTGAGACTTTGATTAGGCTTGACTCTCCAGTCTGAACCTCCATGCATCAACAATACCGGCGTTGTCTTTGAAAATTGATCGACCCAATAAATGGCAGAACGCTTCTTTAACTCTTGTTCTTTGTTCTCCTCATAGTTTGGGATCAACTCGGCATAGACAGATGCTTCCATTACAGGGCGATCTTTTATCAATTCAATATGATCTGTGACTCCACCACCGACAACAACAGCTTTAATGTTATTCATTTTGGCCATTGCCATATACGTCATCATGCCACCTCTACTCCAGCCATACATCCCAATTTTTGAGGTGTCCGCTTTTTCTAATTCAGCTAGAACGTTTGGTAAAACAATTACATCATTTACATCAGCACCGCCAAATTCCTCGGTTCCTTCGCCTCCTGCATTTCCTCTATACTGGCTCGCAATGACAACATATCCTTCTTTGGCTATGCTACTAAAAAAGCGAATTATTCCACTAGCATTCCAAGCCCCAAAATCTCGATTACCACCACGATTAAAAATGATACATGGGTATTTCCCTTCTGCTTTCGGCTGAATTACGTAGGCCTTTACTTTCAACCCATCACTTAAATAAGTCAATTCATTAATTTCAATGCTATCCAAATAATTGTAAGCAGCACTTTTTGCTTTTAAATCATGATAAATAGGATATTGAATAATATCTACCGATTGATTTTCAACAATTATTGACTGATTCGATTGCGCATGACATCCTAAACCGAATATTAGAATAATTCCTTGAAGAAATATTAGGATATACCTCATAGCTGATAAAGATAACCTATTCGCATAAAAAAAGGAACCTCAAACTGAGGCTCCTTTACTATTTATGAAAACAAAATTATTGAAATATTGCCTTTACTTCACATTCGAAAATTTTCCATCGGTTATCAACTTCCCACTATTGGTTGTTCCATTAAACGTTCCCGTTACGCCCGTTCCCGCAGGATCAAACGCTGTAATAGTGACCTTACCCGAAACCGCTTCGCCAACTCCAGAACTAGCTGAATAATACTCTATATTTGCTGTACCAACTGCACCTGTTGTGTCGATTGTGTAATCACCTACTGCACTGCCATAAATATCAAGCTCAACTTGCTCAAACGTACCTGCACTGCCATTCTCCCAATAAATTCGATTTCTACCATTTGCTAATGCCTTAAAAGTGGCATTTCCAGATTTCTGTACACCATCATAAACCATACAAAAGTTACCTGTTGCACATGTGTTAGTTATAGGGGTATTCTCCTCTTTGTCATCATCGTCGTCTTTACACCCTATAAAAGAAACAGCGCTACCAATTATTGCTATGACTAGAATTCTTCTTAACATACTTCTCATAATTACTATTTTAAGTTTTTATCAAAGGTTATAAAAGACAACAATATGTTTCTATAAGGGAAACAACGTATTTTAATCTGAAAGTAACAAAAGTAACTGTGGATATGGGAGATACCCTTTAACTTTATAGTCTAACTTAAAACTCCATAACAATGAAAAAGTCAAATTTTAAAACGCTTGGGTGGTTCGCAGTTCTTCTTTTCGGAGCCGCAATATTTACAGGTTGTTCTGATGATGATGAGAACACCGATCAAATAATTACCCAAAACCCTATTACAGGTGAGCAGATAAACGATCAAGATAAAGCAGCTCTTCAATTTATGCTAGAAGAAGAAAAACTTGCTAGAGATACCTACTTCTATTTGGATAGTGTTTGGTCTATTAATCAATTTTCCAATATCAAGTACAGCGAACAAGACCATATGAATGCTGTAGAAGGATTGTTAAAGAGTTATGATATTCCTTATAAAATAGAACCTATGGGAGTGTTTCAAGATACTTTACTACAAAGCCTATACAATCAGTTTGTTACCGATGGTGTGCAGAATAAAATCAATGCACTGACTATAGGTGCAACTATTGAAGAATTGGACATCTTGGATTTAAGAAACTTCATCTCCAAAACCAACAATCAAAATCTGATTGCCGTCTTTGCAAATTTAGAATGCGGTTCAAAAAATCACCTTAGAGCATTTATAAAACGGTTACACAAGGAAGGAGGTAGCTATACTCCTCAATACCTTTCACAAAGTGAGTATGATATAATAATTAACGGAAGCAATGCTCCTTGTAATTAAGTAAAAAGCCGAGCGTAGCTCGGCTTTTTACTTAATTTATAATTGCGGTTGTTAGTAGCCAAAAACTTGTTCTAAAGTTAAATAAGTAACTGGGCCGTATTTCTCTAGTTCCTTGATGTCTAATCCGCTTTTCTTACCAATCACCATGATGTTATATTTACTATCCTTAATGTATTGTTCATGGAATGCTTTTAAGTCGGCCATCGTCATATTAGGAACGGCCTCATAGACGTCCTTACGTATGTCATAATCTAACCCTCTTTTTTGGGCAGTTTCAAAATTCCAAAGTTTAGAAAATTTAGTGATTCGTTCAGTTCTTATTTTCTCCAATGCGGCTTTTTTCGCCAATTCAAAACTTTTTTCTGATTCTGGCATGTTGTTCAACAAATCTGTCATTCCTGCCATTGCTTCCTTTAATTTATCTGCTTGAGCACCGATGTAAGCCATAACATAATGAGCTTTGGCAGAATCCCCTGGTGAACGATAAACGGAATAAACAGAGTAGGCTAAGGCTTTAGATTCTCGCATTTCTTGGAATACAATAGAACCCATTCCACCACCGAAATATTCATTATAGATAGCAGCTGCAGCGACTGTTTTTGGATTATACAATTCCTTTTTAGAAAGCATCATAATTTCTGCTTGCTTCATATCATAATCCACCACAAATACTTTCGTCTTTTCATTGTCGATCTCTACAAAATCTTTGCTTGCTGGTATTGGCTTCAATGTTTGAGGCGTATTGTGATTCTTTTTTAATGAAGCTATCAATTCATCTTGTTCCATAGGCCCGTAATACAGCACTCTGTGCTCATAACTATTTAAACTGTGAATCATGTCAGTCAATTCACTTGAAGTTAAAGCATTCAATTCTTTTTCCGACAGAATGTTTGTGAATGGAGAGTTAGATCCGTATTGGGCGTATGCGGATAATCCACCAAATAAAATGGTTCCTTTTGATAATTTATCATCTGCTCTTTCTTTTAGAATATCATTAACTAAGTTTTTTAAAGGCGCTTCTTCTGGTTTTGCGTCTGCTAATAAATGCTCAAACAATTGAACGCCAGCCTCGAAATTTTCGGTTAAGCCTGATAAGGATACGTATACCTTTTCGTCAGAGGCGGATGCTTGAAAATTGCACCCAATTTTGTAAAACTCTTGTTGAATTTCTGAAGGAGAATACTTTGAAGTTCCTAAAAATGGTAGATAATCCAATGCTAAATCAATTTTGATATTATTGTTTTTACCCATGTCAAAGACATAATACAGGTTAAATAAATCATTATTGGAATTTTTGACAGATCTCACTTTTATGCCATTATCTAACTTCGCCTGATTGATATCTTGGTCATAATCGAGGAATCGTGGTTGAATATCATCAAATTTCATAGCAGAGATATCTTTCAAGAATGGAGAGGCATCGTCTCTATTGACTTGAACAGGAGTGATTTTTGGTTTTACTACCTCTTGAGTAGATTCATCTTTACCTGTTCTTTTATAAACCACTACATAATTATCGTTGTAGTTTGTTTTAGCGAAATTAACAACATCCTCTTTAGTATATTTTTTTAATACCTCAATATCATTTACTTGTTCTTTCCAATCACGTTTTTGAATAAATGCATCCACCATCATACTGGTTCTACCCCAGTTTTCATCTAATTGTCTTATTCTACTAATTTTTAAATCATTAATACACGCCTCCAATAACCAATCAGGGAATGCACCTGCTTTCAAACTATCCATCTGAGACAATAGTAGATCTTTCACTTCTTCTAAAGTTTGTCCTTGTTTGGGTGAACCATTTAAGATATGAGAAGAGTAATCAGACAAGATGTAAGTAAATGAGCTTGCATTTAAGACTTTCTGTTGTTGATTTAAATTCAAATCGATTAAGCCTGCAGTTCGATTAGCTAAAATCATGTCACATAATTGAATCAACTCTGAGGCTTTACTTCCCACACCGTCAAATCTATAACCCATGTACAAAAACTCGGCATCTGGTCCTTTTTCTTCTTTTACCACCACAGTGTTTAATGGAGATTCTTTGATAACTTCAAAGGTTGGAACTACCTTGGATTCCATTCCTCCGAATTTGGCTTTTATTTGCTCAAAAACCATATCTGGATCAAAGTCTCCAGACATGCAAATGGCCATATTATTGGGAACATAGTATGTATTGAAATATTTTTTGATCTCTGTAAGAGAGGGATTTTTTAAATGGTCAATGGTTCCTATGGTTGTTTGTTGACCATATTGATGATTGGGGTACAACCCATCAAATAAAGCGGTAAATGTTTTGCTAAAATCGCTATCTAAGCTGCGATTTTTTTCTTCATAAACAGCTTCTAATTCAGTATGAAACAATCGAAGTTGTGGGTTTCTAAAACGTTCGGCTTCTAATGTTAACCATTTCTCGATTTGATTTGTAGGTATGTCATTAATGTATACAGTTTGTTCGAAGGAAGTGTATGCATTAGTTCCTTTAGCACCCATTTCTGAAACCATTTTATCATATTCATTGGCAATTGCAAATGTTGATGCAACTTGAGAAATACTGTCTATTTGAGCATATAAAACAGTTCTAGCTTCTTCATCTCTTGTATTTCGGTATACTTCATATAGGCTGTCTATTTGATCTAGTAATGGGCCTTCTTGTGAAAAGTTTGACGTACCATACTGGTCTGTTCCTTTAAACAACATATGCTCTAGATAGTGCGCTAATCCGGTCGCGGTCGCAGGATCATTTTTGCTACCTGCCCTAACTGCGATAGACGTTTGAACTCGAGGGGCTTCCTCATTTACTGAAAGATACACTTTTAATCCATTGTCTAAAGTATAGATTCGAGTGTTCGTTGGATCATTTTCAATAGTTTCATAGGCTGGGTTTTGACTAGAACTGGTTTTCTCAGCACTATCTCCGCAAGAGGTAGTTATTGTTATCCCAAAGGATACTGCAAAGAGTAAAAAGTAATTTCTGATTTTCATGGTATTAGATTTGCTTGATTGAAAGGAAATGCTAATTTAAAAAAAGAAAGTGGTTTAAAAAGTAGTTTCGGTAGAACGGTTAAACTTATGGATAAAAGGAAATTATATCAATTCTGAAAGTTGTGATTTTAAAACTTCACATTCATCAAGCAAACATCATCAATTTGTTCTACACCCTCTTTCCAAATATCGAATCGACGGCCTAGCTCATCACTAATTTTTGAAGATTCTAAGTGGTTTAATTCTAACAAGTATTGTTTGAATGCACTGTATTTTAGTTTCTTTCCTTTAGGTCCACCAAATTGGTCTGCATAGCCATCAGAGAACAAATAAATAGAATCCCCTTCTTGTAAATCAAATTCATGAGTTGTGTAAAGAACTCTAGTAATGTATTTTCCAATCGGCTGTTTGTCTGCTTTGGTTTCTAGCAGTTCTCCGTTTCTTATTATGTATAAAGGGTTATAGGCTCCCGCATAACTTAACTTGCTTCCTTTATCCCAAACACATAGGGAAATATCCATGCCATCACTTACTTCGGAATTATTCTTGGTTAACGATAATTCAACCAATTCGGTAAGAGTATCTAATATTTTACCTGGTTCGCGTAGTTTATATTCATTGATGCACCTATTCAATGCATTGTTTCCAAACACACTTAACATGGCACCCGGAACACCATGACCGGTGCAATCTGCTACTGCGAAAAATACTAAATCATCTACTTCTTCCATCCAATAGAAATCACCTGATACTATGTCTTTTGGTCGATAAAGAACAGCACTATCTTTAAACAACTGCACCATCGTTTTCTCTGATGGTAAAGTGGCATTTTGCAGTCGTTTTGCATAGAGAATACTGTTTAATATTTCTTCATTTTGAACTTGCAACACCTCATTTTTCTCTCGAATTTCTTGAGTTCTTTCCTTGACTTGCTGCTCCAGCTCTTCCGTTTGTTTGTTTTTTAGAAAGTTTATCTCTTCTAATCTTTTAAAAGCTTGCTCTTGTGCTTCTACTTTCTCATTTTGTGTTTTTCTATATCTCCCTGCCATGGCCAATGATAGGAAGGTTAATTCAATGGCTGAGCTAATTTTTAAGGCATTAGTTGCTAAAAATTCACTTTTGATGATGTTCACATTTGCAGTAATAAAAACGACGGCACCAAGGCTCAGTGAGACAAATGCAATAGCAACGGCCACTTCAGGTTTATTTCCTTCTTTGTATTTAAAGTAAAGTCCGAAAAGGAAATAAATGACAACTATAAAAGACAATCCGTTTAATATGGGAAATATAGTGGCATATATCATTCCTGTGGTTAAGCTTAGCAGTAAAGAAACTAAGGTAAGTATGATGAATACATTATAGCCTTTAAAATACCTTTTGTGCCGCTGGAATTTACCCAAGTATTCTCTTACATAATATAACATGGAGATGAGGGATAGTGCTGCGAATAAAAGAATGGCATGATTACCTAACCACGGTAACCCCGGCCATAAATACTGAAAAGCGAAACCATCTAATGAAAATTGAAAAAGACCTAATAGGAAAACGTAGCTAACAAAGTAGAAGTAGATTCTTTCCTTTAGTGCAATACCAAAAAAGGTAAAAAGGATAAAAACCAGTAAGAAAAGACCATAATAAAGGCCTAGCAAAAAGTTCTCTTTGATGGAGAACTGCGTAAATGCATCAATTCTCCATAAATGAATGGGAAGTTTTAAAATTTCTCCATCACTTGTCGTTTTTACAACTAGTTTATATTGAGTCTGAGGGGGAAAGTTGATCGGGAAAATAAATCTTCTATCTTGATAAGGCCGAGTATTGAATGTAAAGTCATCACCCGTTTCAAAGGACTCAATTAACTGATTAGACTGATTTAGAATGTACAAATTCACTTTGTTAGTAAGTGGTCTAGCTAATTCTACATAAAAGCTTTGTTCCAGTGAAGATCTATTCTTTAAATCTAATAACATCCAGTAGCTAGACCTAGTAAAATCTAGGTAAGGAATTTCATTCTCAGGAGTGAATCCAGTCGATTTTATACTATCATTAGCCAAAACTGATGCAAAAGAGTAGGAGTGTTCACTATCTGGGATGATTACTGAATAAGGGGCTAAATGCTCAGATGATGAAACTGTACTAACATCAAAAATACTGTCAGATTGGGCATGTAGTTTTGTTGAGCCCAAAACAATAAGTACTATTATAAGCCAAAAGGGGCATTGCTTCATAAAGCTAAAGTTACATTCTTTTAGTAGTTAAAAAAAGGAAGTACAAAAGTATGGCATTGAATCTACGCAGTTAGTTTTTGCTAACAAAAAAAGAGGGGTTTTGTTTAGCAGAATAATAATTGGTCACCACTTATAAAGGCCGGATTCAAAAATAAATTGTGGTTACCTTTTTTCTAAAAAATTTTCTGCAATCATACACCTTACACTACCTCCTCCTACTTTCTCTATGGTAGGGATATGACCAATGATTAAATCTGATTCGGTAGTCAGTTTTTCTATTTGATCTGCATTTAGGCTGGCGTATGCTGACGAAGAAATGACTATGAATTTTTGATGGTCTTTATTTTTCAACTGAATGCAATTTCCTGCAAAAGAATTCATTTGATGATAGGAGATGTCAATCAGTGTCTTTTTTGCTTTTTTGAAATTGGCAATTATTGCTTTTCTCTCCATTGGATTTAAGATGGTACTCATGCATGCTAATGCATAATCATCTCCTATACACATCATCACATTTGTATGGTAAATGGCTTTCCCAAATTCATCAAATGCATGAAAACAGGTACAGTCATATTGCATATTTTTCGCCCAGGCTTGGACTAAATCTTGATTAGTCCGACTTGATATCGCTGCAAAAACGTGTCGATGATTATGATCCAATACCATGCTTCCCGTTCCTTCTATAAATTTACCCTCTTTTTCGGTAGCGCTTAGGTCATTAAAGCTGCTAAAAATAAAAGAGCTATACAGTTGTTCAATCAGTTCTGCACGTCTTTCTACACGTCTATTTACGGCTTCTAAAGGGTAAATAAATACACTTCCATCTTCATGTGTGCTGATCCAATTGTTTAAAAAAATAGCATCAGGTTTTGGTGGGTCTAAACTATCTTCAAGAACCAATACGTCTATTCCGACGGCTCTTATTTTTTCAACCAATTGCTCAAACTCATACGCTACTGCTGAGTATTCTACTTTTACGTTTTGCTGGAAAGAGTTCGAGTCAGCAGTTAACGGGTTGTATCCAAAGTTTTTTGGACGAAGCATTATAATCGAAGAAGCTGGGTAAATTTCTGACATAATGAAAGTTTTGATAAGTTGCAAAGTTAGTTCATGCAAATGAACCCTAAGCGATGCTCTTCCTGAAAGTTTATTCCAACGGGAAAAAAAAGAATTTATTTTTTAGTAAACTTTATATACATTAGTGAGAACCTATGATTAAACACCCAACTCACCAAAACAAATTGATTACAAGGCAGGAGGTCGTAAACTTATCTTTTGCTAGACTGTTTTTCATCGAAGAATTCAATATAGTTGAGGTCGAATATCAAGCCCATTCTACAATTGATACTGAAGAGGCTTTAGCAATTGTGGCTGCAATTTATCAATTTAATAAAGGGGAAAAAAGGTACTTTCTGATTAATGCCACTCAAGAGTTTATTAATCTGACTGCAGATGCCATCAACTTATGCTCGTGAACAAACTAAACAACAGTATGCAATTAAAATGGCAATTTTCGTGAACAGTTTGGCATATAGAATTATTGGTAATTTTTTTATTAGATATGATCGTCCACCTGCTCCTGCTCGAATTTTCAATAATAGAAAAAGAGCCATAGAATGGTTATTCGAATAAGAGTGAAAGATTTTTTCAACGAATTAAGTTGAAAGTCATTAAAATTAATATTCCAAAACTATTCTTTTAGTAATTTGGGTTTTAGCTTATGACTGATGAGAAAATAAATATATTCGATGTTGATTCGAGGACGTTAGTAAAAGACTTAACTTTTGCGAGGTTGTATTATATCAATGAAATTGATCTTTTTGAAGTGGAGTATCAAGCCAATTGTTTAATAGATCAAAAAGAAGCAATGCAAATCATTCAAGCCAATCGTGAGTTTAACAATAGCTCAAATAGATTGGCGATGGCTACTGCAACAAAGGAATATTTTAATATGACTTCCGAAGCTAGGGTCATTTTCTCTGAGCAAATGAAGCTTGATGTTGGATTTCAAAAAATGGCTCTAGTTGTAAATAATCTAGCCTACCGTATTTTATCTAACTTTTTTATTCGCTTCAATAGACCTGTGGTGCCAACTAAGGTGTTTAATAGTAGAAAGAAAGCACTGGATTGGTTGCTTGAGTAATTTTTCCAATCAATCTATGTGGCTTGATTTTAAGTAGTTTGTTTTTTTATATCTTAGTTACCGAATATGAAAAATGAAATAATTGATAAATACTCAATTGACTCCTCTATATTGGTGAAAGATATAGGAATTGCAAAATTCTACTTTAATAAAGAACTCAATATTCTTGAGATTGAATATCAAGCAAACGTTAATATCGGAAAGGAGGAGGTTATGGAAGTTCTTTTAACTAGAGCTGAGATTGTTAAAGGGAGTAGAGTTTTGGTTCTTGTTTCAATTACTAAAGAGTTCATCAATTTTACTGATGAGGCTAGATCTACTTTTGTTAATGAACAAAAAAAGGATGCTACTGCATTTAAAATGGCATTACTTATTAAAGGGTTAGCGGATAAGATCGTGGCCAACTTTTTTATTCGCTACAACAAACCTATTGTTCCTACAAAGATTTTTAGTAAAAGAGAAAAGGCTATTGCTTGGCTTCTCGAGGAACAATAATCTCAATTTTATTCTTGAATGATTTGAATAGTTGGAGAATTTGTAATTTAGGTACCTAATGAAATTTAGTGAGCAGCCAACTATATACACTACCGATAGTAGGATATTAGTCAAGGATTTAACCTTTGCCAAAATCTATTATTTTGCTGATTTAGATTTATTAGAGGTTGAGTATCAGGCAAACTTTTTGGTTGATAGAAATGAAGCGTTATTAGTTATGGAGCATTCTCGTCAATTTAGAAATGGAAGCAATAAATATACAATGATAACAGCTACGCAAGACTTCTTTAACATGACTCCTGAGGCTAGGTCTACATTTGCAGCGGAAATGAAAACAGGATTCAAGCTTCAAAAGATGGCAATATTGGTAAACAGTTTAGCATATCGTATTATGGCTAATTTTTTCATCAGATTTGACAAGCCACCTGTACCTACAAAGCTATTTAACTCCAGAAAAGAGGCGATCGATTGGTTACTCAAGAATTAAATCCGCTTCTTTCCTTTATATAACCCCAACTTCTGAATTTGAAATTACGGATAGTGAGTTTTGGTTCATCTACTTTTTTAAGGTCTATAATATCCATGATAGCTACAATTGGATACTTTTTGTTAATAGACTTTATGCCTCTTCGTTTTGGTTTTAAAGCAATTAACTTGGAAGGCCCAAATTCGTTATGTTCGTACAAACTAACAATATATACTGCTTCTTGATTTCTTAAAAATATCTTTTTTTGGATACAGGCTAAGCTTCGCTTTGCCGCTGTAGGTTTGGTTCTGTTCAGTTCTATCAACTGAAAGTATTCTTGAAAAAATGCGCTAACTTTTGTTTCATTAAAAGAGTCGCCATTGAATCGAATGGCCCATCGGTTATATTTACCATTAATAGATTCTCGATAGACGATTCTAAAAGGTAATTCAATAGATAAGTTTTCCCATTGGTGTTGAATCAATTGAAATCGGCTCATCCGAATAGAAGTAACTAATACAATAAAACCTATCACTAGTAGTGGAGTTCCTATACTATTTAATGCGGTACTGAAGCTACTGGTATAGGAAAGTAATGAAAATTGTATAATAAAAATGATGAAGTAATATCCGATCAACCTACTCGCAATCTTATTCGGATTGATGACCAACTTATGATCAAAAAAGTGGGAGTTATTAAGGGCATTATTGATGATTGTGGCAAAAGTGGAAAGGCCAAATAAAAAGAATAAAATGGTAATGATGATTCCTATTCCTGTGCTAATTCCGGTGTACATTAACCAAAAGTCGTAGAAACCGTGCGCAAGAGAGGCATAAATGAAGAATAGAATTAACTCAAGCTTCTTGTTTTTCCCTTTCTGGTATTTATATCGAATAATACCATAAGCGATTAGGGCCGTAAAAAACATATGTCCGACACTTGAAAGAATTGCTCTTCCACTAATAATTTGAGGTCCGTGGCGGTAAAAGTACATGACATTTTCAAAAGCGGAAAAACCTAACGCTGCCACACAGATGTATGCGATAAAGTCAATAGGCTCATTTACTTCCTTTTTAAACAATTTGTAAAAAATTAAAAAAGGAATCAGCTTAGCGAATTCTTCTAACATTCCAATTTGAATGGTACAGTAAAGGAAGTCGTTGATAAAATTGCCATTTAGGCTCCATCCGAGTGAATCAATAAAGAGATTGTGCAATCCAAAAACAATGGAAACAGAAGCTCCACCTAGTATAAAAATTAGGATAAAATACTTGAGGTCCTCCTTTTCGTAAATGTCAATTAATCGGTAGTAATCTACCCAAATCCAAGCGATAAAAAGAGCAACTAATGAGTAGATGAGTATCATATTCAGTCCAACTGTTTTGTTGGATGAAGATAAATATATTCTACCTAATGAAGTTGAGGGAAATGGAAATTTGCTTGTATCCATTTACCACAAAGAGACAGAGGCTTCATAGAGTATTAAAAAATCACAATCTGATGGCTTTCGGATCTAACTGCCTGCTTCTTTCTTTTAACAGCGCAGCGGTCTACTTTTATTTTTTTACCACAAAGAACACAAAGCTTTTCGCAAAGAGCACAAAGCCAATTTAACTGAGAGCTAAATTCAACTACTGAATAATTGACTTATTAATATATTATATCCTTGGCTTCTTATAAAGCGGAACTGTACTGCAGGGCTCGCCGTACATAATGGCTTTTGCAAAGGGGAGTAATTTGTTGGTCAATGAAACATAAGCCGATTCAGGAACGGCTTTATCTCCACAACCTTTGATGACAATTCTGACATCTTTGTATTGAGAAAAATCGATTTGATTGAGTTGCTCTTCGTAAAGCACTTGGTTCATGTATTCTACTGAACCGAAGAAAACACGTTTTGCATGTGGTTGCAATGCAATAGACAATAGCATATAGGCCCAAGTGGGAATGATAGCATCTACCGAACAATGAATGGCCACTAGCTTATCTTTGTAAACGGACCAATCATTCGTTTTTATAAATTCTCGAAAGTCTTTTTCTTTAAGTGCTATTTCTTGCCACAAATTTTGTTTGATATCATAGGCCACACGCTCTCCATCCACATAGTAATCTTCTAAGTTGAGGGTGATAATTCCGCTTTTCGCGACTCTATTGATAATCTCTTCTGCCATAATTTTATAAGAATCCCAATTCTAATTTTGCTTCTTCACTCATCATATCTTTATCCCATGTAGGTTCCCAAACGATGTTCACCTTAGCACTTTTTACCGACCATAAATCGCCAGTTTTCTGCTCTACTTCATTCGGCATAGATTCTGCAACTGGACAGTTTGGAGAAGTCAACGTCATTTCTATATTTACGTTAAACTCATTATCTACTTTCACTTCGTAGATTAATCCTAACTCATAAATATTTACAGGTATTTCGGGATCGTAGATAGTCTTAAGTACTTCTATCACTTGATCCTCTACTTGCTTTGGCGTAATGTCCGTTTTATTCTTTTCCATTTTAATTTTCAGTTTTCGCTTTGTATCCCAGGGCCAACAATTTCATTTTTTTCACCATGCTTACTAATCCGTTAGATCGAGTAGGTGATAAGTGTTCTTTTAATCCAATTTGGTCGATAAAGTACAATTCGTTTTTAAGGATTTCATCTGGTGTTTGATCAGAAACTACACGAATCAACAAGGCAATGATACCTTTCGTAATTATGGCATCACTATCTGCTGTGAAAACAATTTTACCATCCACTAATTGCCCATCTAACCACACTTGGCTCTGACATCCTTTAATGATGTTGTCTTCCGTTTTTTTGCTCTCATCTATTATTGGTAATTCCTTGCCTAAACTGATGATATACTCGTATTTATCCATCCAATCCGAAAAGATAGAGAATTCATCAATTATTTCGTCTTGTCGTTCTTTAATCGTCATTATCGTAACATTTTGATGGCTCTATTCAGCGCCACAATCATTTTGTCTACTTCTTCTTTGGTATTGTATATCGCAAAGGAAGCGCGTATCGTTCCCGGAATTTTAAACCAATCCATCAATGGCTGTGTACAATGATGTCCAGTTCTTACCGCAATTCCCATTTGATCTAAAATTACACCTACATCAAATGGATGAGTTCCATCTACTAAAAAGGAAATAACACTCGCTTTGTTGGCTGCTTCGCCGATGATTCTTAGCCCTTCAATTTTCTTCAATTCCGCCGTAGCGTATGCTAACAGTTCGGTTTCGTGTTGGTGAATGGCTTCCCAATCCAACTCGTTCAGAAAATCAAACGTAGCACTTAATGCTACACCTGCTGCTATATTCGGGGTTCCAGCTTCAAATTTATGAGGCAACTCATTGTAGGTTGTTTTTTCAAACGTCACCGTTTTAATCATGTCGCCACCACCTTGGTAAGGAGGCATTTTATTCAATAAATGTTCTTTGCCATATAGCATTCCAATCCCGGTAGGACCAAACATTTTATGAGCTGAGAAAACAAAAAAGTCACAGTCCCACGCTTGAACATCTATTTTCATATGCGGTACAGACTGTGCTCCATCTACTGCTACCAATACATCATGGGCATGGGCAAAATCAATAATTTCTTGAATAGGGTTGATGGTTCCCAATGCATTCGAGATGTGAACAATTGAAATCAATTTGGTTTTTTCATTCACCATTGCCTTCAACTCATCCAATAACAATTCGCCCTTTTCATTGATTGGAGCGATTCTCAACTTTGCTTTTCGCTCATCGCAAATCATCTGCCACGGCACAATGTTCGAGTGGTGCTCCATGGTGGAGATAATCACTTCGTCGCCTTCATTCAAAAAGGTTCTTCCGAAAGATCCTGCTAATAAATTGATGCTATCAGTTGTTCCTTTCGTGAAAATTATTTCCTCGCTCTTGGCTGCATTGAAATAAGCTTGAGCCTTCGTTCTCGCTGCTTCAAATGCCGTTGTTGCTTCTTGGCTTAACGAATGCACTCCGCGATGGATATTCGCATTCTGAAAGCTATAATAGTTGTTTAACGCATCAATCATTACTTGCGGTTTCTGCGCAGTAGCTCCATTGTCAAAATAAATCAATGGCTGCCCATTCACTTTTCTGCTAAGAATAGGAAACTGACTTCGTAATACTTCGATGTTAAAACTCATCTTTATTTTTTTAAACCGTTCTCGATTTTTTCTTCAATCAATTGTCGGAATGATTCGATTCCTACATGTTCTAACACATCAGCTGCAAAAGCGTTCAACAATAATCGAATGGCACTGTCTTCTGACAATCCTCTAGCTCTCAAATAAAAGATCGCTTCTTCGTCCAATTGTCCGATGGTAGAACCGTGACTACATTTTACATCATCTGCATAAATCTCTAACTCAGGCTTAGAGTTAATCGTTGCATCATCAGAAAGTAATACATTGTTATTCGCTTGGAAAGCATTGGTTTTTTGCGCATCTCTGTGCACCATAACTTTACCGTTAAATACAGCGGTTGCTTTATCGTCGATTACACCTCTATACAATTCATGAGATTCACAATGAGGAACCAAATGATCTACTCTCGTGTGGTTATCTACCAATTGCTTTTCTTTCGGAAGGTAAAATCCATTCAAAGAAGTATATCCATTTTCTCCCGCGACAGCGATGTTTAAGTTATTTCTAACAATATCACCGTTGAAAGTAAAGGTGTTGATGGTAAAGTTTCCGCTTTTCTCTTGCTGCACTTGATCCGTCGCAATGTGGAAAGAAGTTCCGTCTTCTTCTTGCAGTTTATTAAATTCTAAGTAAGAATTTTCTGCTGCAAAGCATTCGTTTACTGCATTTGTAAATGATTTTCCACCATTTAAATTGTGGTAGCTTGTCACTACTTTCCCTTCACTAAATGCTTCACCAATGATTAAGTTTCTTGGGTTGGTAATGATTTGATCTCCTTCCACTAAATTCAAAATGTGAATAGGTTGATCAGCTTTTTGTTTTTTTGCAAAGTGAATAAATGCACCATCTTGATGGAAAGCGGTGTTGATATTTGCAAAAATTTCATCAGTTGGAAGGTACTTTGAGAAGTATGCATTGAATAGGTCTGCATGCTTTTCTTTAGCTTCAGATAATGCACAAGCGATAACACCTTCTTGAGAAGTAATTGTTGAGATATCAGCTCGGTAAAATCCATTTACAAAAACCATTACGTTTTTTTCCATTCCTTCTATTAAAAAAGGAGTGATGTCAATTGTTGTAGTGCTTTCTGCTATTTTGTATTCCGCTTTTACGATGCGGTTGATTCTTGTATATTTCCAATATTCAGTCTTCGAAGTAGGAAATTCCAATCCCTCAATTCTTTTAGTTGCCTCATTTCTGGCTGCTTTTGAAGCTTCCGTGTCAAAATGAAAATCCTGCACACCAAAAGTCGATAGAAATTGTTCCTTTACGTTCATAGTTGCTATTTCGCTCATTGTTTCCTTTTTGAGTGGTGTAGATTAGGCTTCTATTACTTGGTCTTTCTTTAACCAATCGTAACCTTTTTCTTCTAGCTCCAACGCTAATTCTTTTGGTCCAGATTTGATAATTTTTCCGTTGTACAATACATGGACGAAATCAGGAACAATATAATCCAATAGACGCTGGTAGTGAGTAATAACAATACTTGCATTATCTGCTGATTTCAATTTGTTCACCCCGTTTGCAACAATACGCAAAGCATCAATATCTAAACCTGAATCTGTCTCATCTAGAATAGATAATTTCGGCTCTAACATCGCCATCTGGAAGATTTCATTTCTCTTTTTTTCTCCACCCGAAAAACCTTCGTTTACCGAACGAGAAGCCAACGAATTATCCAATTCTACTAAAGCAGACTTTTCTTTCACCAACTTCAAGAAATCTTTGGCAGGTATTGGTTCCTCACCTCTGTATTTTCTGATTTCGTTAATAGCCGTCTTTAAAAAGTTGATGTTACTCACACCAGGAATCTCTACAGGATATTGAAATGCTAGGAATATTCCTTCTCTAGCTCTGTCTTCAGCACCTAAATCCAATAAATCTTTACCTTCAAAAGTTACTGAACCTTCAGTAATTTCATATTCTTCTCTTCCTGCCAAAACAGAAGCCAACGTACTTTTTCCTGATCCATTAGGACCCATAATTGCATGTACTTCACCAGGCTTAACTTCTAAGTTAATCCCTTTTAAAATTGGCTGACCATCAATCGATGCGTGTAAGTTTTCTATCTTAATCATTGTGTTTCTTTTTCTATAATATACCTCCTCTTTCGAGGAAAAATAAAGTCTTTTAAATTATCCTACTGATCCTTCTAAGCTGATTTCTAATAATTTTTGAGCTTCTACAGCAAATTCCATTGGTAATTGATTCAAAATTTCTTTACAGTAACCGTTTACAATTAATCCAATGGCAGTTTGCTCATCCATTCCTCTCTGCAAGCAATAGAAGATTTGGTCTTCACCAATTTTAGAAGTCGTTGCTTCGTGCTCCACTTTCGCCGTTTTGTTTCCTACTTCGATATAAGGGAACGTATGCGCTCCACACTTATCACCCATCAATAAAGAATCACATTGCGTAAAGTTTCTAGCATTAGTCGCTTTTTTACCAATATTTACTAATCCACGGTAAGAGTTGTTGCTCACACCTGCCGAAATTCCTTTTGAGATAATCGTGCTCTTCGTGTTTTTCCCAACATGAATCATTTTAGATCCTGTATCTGCTTGCTGGTGGTTTGAGGTGACAGCTACCGAATAAAATTCTCCGATAGAGTTATCTCCTTTCATTATACAACCAGGATATTTCCATGTCACTGCAGATCCAGTTTCTACCTGCGTCCAAGAAATTTTAGCGTTGGTTTCGCATAATCCTCTTTTGGTAACGAAGTTGTAGATTCCGCCTTTTCCCTCTTTGTTTCCTGGGTACCAGTTCTGAATGGTAGAATATTTAATCTCTGCATTATCTAATGCAACTAATTCTACTACTGCTGCATGTAATTGATTTTCATCACGCATCGGTGCAGTACAACCTTCCAAATAACTAACGTAACTACCTTCATCAGCAATTACTAAAGTTCGTTCAAACTGACCAGTATTGGCTTCGTTGATTCGGAAGTAAGTTGATAATTCCATTGGGCATCTTACGCCTTTGGGGATGTAGCAAAATGAACCATCAGTAAATACTGCTGCATTCAAAGCTGCATAGAAATTATCTGTCTTTGGAACTACTGTTCCTAAATATTTACGCACTAAATCAGGGTGCTTTTGCACCGCTTCGCTGAACGAACAAAAGATGATGCCTAATTCGTATAATTTGTCTTGGAAAGTTGTTTTCACAGAAACAGAATCCATTACAATATCCACCGCAACACCAGCTAGTTTTTTCTGCTCATCAATTGAGATTCCTAGTTTGTTGTACATTTCCAATAATTCTGGATCTGCATCATCTAAGCTGTCTAACTGCTTTTTTGGTTTCGGTGCTGAGTAATAGTGTAAGTCTTGAAAGTCAGGTTTTGGATAACTGATGTGTGCCCATTCTGGCTCAACCATTTCTTGCCACGCTTTCAATGCACTCAATCGGTACTCCAATAACCACTCTGGTTCGTTTTTCTTGGCAGAAATTAACCGAATGATGTCTTCATTTAGACCTTTTGGAGCCTTGTCTGATTCAATGTTGGTATAGAATCCGTACTTATACTCGCTGGAGGTTACCTCCGCTAATAATTCATCTTCTGATGCCATAGTTCTTTGTTTTATTTTGAATTAAATAGAAAAGCTTTCGCCACAACCACAAGTTCGTGAGGCGTTTGGATTGCTAAAGCTGAATCCTTTACCATTTAGGCCACCAGAATATTCCAATTCAGTTCCCAATAAGTAAAGCATGCTTTTTTTGTCCACAACTACTTTTACACCATTGTCTTCAAATACTTTATCGTTGTCAGTTAATTCTGAGTCAAAATCTAGATTGTACATTAGGCCTGAGCATCCACCGCCCTTAACTCCTACGCGTACAAAACTACCCTCTGGCTTACCACTTTCGGCGAGCAAAGCAGTTATTTTCTCTTTTGCGTTATCGTTTACTTTTATCATTGCCTTAATATTTGCTGCAAAGTTAGCTATCTTTATTTAGATTTAATCTAAATAGCCGTTAAAATATACCACGAAGAGGGTATGTCCGACTGAGTAGATTTTTATAGTGATTAATGGTCTTCGCTTTTAGTTTTAGAACATTTTGATTGAAGGCGGAATTTTTAGTTGCAAAAAGATTTTTTTTGATTTCTTCGACATTTTTTTATGAAGAGTACTTCACAAAAGCTTTGGATGCTAAAGGCTTTAGTAGTCTTTGATAGAATTATAGAATGGAAAACCTCCAAGGTGTACAAATCAGCATCCTACTCAACCTTGAAGGTTTGAGCGTTGCCGAGATTATAGTTTCCAAAAGCAATAATTTTTCCAAATAGGACATAGTTATTTCGGTATTACTAACTTTGCCCCATGGAATTTGAAGACAAAAATAATGAGCCAACCCAATTGGGAGAATTGGGAGAGTTTGGTTTAATTAAACATTTAACACAGAATATTAAGTTACAGCAACCATCTACCGTTTATGGAGTGGGTGATGATGCTGCTATTATACAACCAACTGCAGATCATCAGACATTAGTGAGTACGGATATGTTGGTGGAAGGCGTACACTTTGATTTGTTGTATACTCCTTTAAAGCATTTAGGTTATAAAGCGGTGGTTGTTAATTTATCTGATATTTATGCCATGAATGGATTTCCAAAGCAGATTACTGTTTCTTTGGCTGTTTCCAATCGCATGAGTGTAGAGGCATTGGAAGAGTTTTACGAAGGTGTGTTGTTGGCTTGCGACTTCTATGCAGTTGACTTAGTAGGAGGAGATACTACTTCTTCCAACTCAGGATTAGTGATTAGTGTAACTGCAATTGGTGAAGTAGCCAATGGAAAAGCTGTTAAGAGAAGTGGTGCTAAAGAGAATGATTTGATTTGTGTTTCTGGTGACTTGGGTGGAGCTTATATGGGCTTGCAGTTATTGGAGCGTGAGAAAAGAATTTTTGAAGAAAATTCTCAAATTCAGCCTGACTTAGGAGGAAAAGATTACATCTTAGAGCGTCAAATTAAACCAGAAGCACGTCACGATATTATTACGAAGTTAGAGGAGTTAGGTATTCTACCAACTGCTATGATGGATATTTCAGATGGCTTGTCATCTGAGATATTGCACATCTGTGAAAGTTCAGAAGTGGGTTGTGCACTGTACGAAGAGAAGTTGCCAATAGACCCAATGACAGTAACCACTGCTGAAGACTTTAACTTGGACCCTACGGTTTGCGCAATGAATGGTGGCGAAGATTATGAATTGATCTTCACTGTTCCAATCGAAGATCACGAAAAGATCAGAGGAATGGAAGGTATTTCTATAATCGGACACATCACAGAAACGAACACCGGAAGGATGTTAATTACGAAAGGTGGAACAGCTCAACCAATTATGGCTCAAGGCTGGAATCCGATATTGAATAAGAACGACGAAGAATAAGAACGAGATTTTAATAAATAAAAAAGCAGCTACCGTGAGGTAGCTGCTTTTTTAGGTTTAAAGGCTGAGATCAATTCTATTTTCCTTCCAAAAACTCATTCAATTCGTTGATTGAACTAGAATAGGTAAAGGCATCGTTTACTTTATAGTAATTTCCTTTGTCTGTGGTCTTATCAAAAGCAGCTTTAGCAAATTCTACTTTATTGTCTTCAAAATTAAAAAGGTTCATAATTTCAACCACCTGGTCGGTAGAAACACAATTGGCGCGCAACACCTGTTTCGCTAAAGTCATTTTATCTTCTGCAAATGATTTGCTGCCAATCGACTTCTTCGCACTTGCAAAATCATTCGTCGTCATTGGAGCACAAACTACTTCAAACTCTTCTTCCATTTCTTCAGTTGCGGTATAAGTAGGATTTATAGCATTTGTAGTTGTGGTGGTCGTTGTAGTAGAAGTAGTGGTAGTGCCAGAGACACTCTGCGTAACTCCTACACCTATATTATTCAAGTTGATATTTACATTCATATTTAGGCTCTCACCACTGTTCGTTGTGCCCGTTTCTGAACTGATTTTTTGCGATTCTATGGTGGTCGTTGTCGTTGTAATTTCTCCAGTATTTAAAACGATATCTTGATTTTTAGGAGCTGAAATGTCTTCAACGACTGGTGCTGGAATATAGTTTCTTTCAGGGGCTTTTTCAATATCTACGATGCTCATAGGCCGAATGACATATGCGCCCTTTTTATTTTTTTTCACTATAGCAGTTATTTCTTTATTGGGCTCTATCATAAACCCTTTTTTGATTTCTCCAAGAACGGTTTTTTGGAAAGTAATTTTTACTTGGACGAAATCTGCTTTTATGCCATCATACACCGCCTTAGATTCGTTAAGATTTTGAGCCAATGACCCATCAACTGTCATTTTAAAAGCTTCACCATCTTCTGTAAATACAATCAAGTTGGATTGTGCATAGTTGATGGTGTAAATAAGTGTTGCAACTACTATTAAAAGTATTTTTTTCATATTGTTATCGTGTTAGTTTCGAGCAATTTTACAAGAGTTGTACCAAAGAGGCAACGAAGATACTATTTTCTTAAAATTGTGTGAAAACCTAATCAATCAAAGTAGGAGGAGTGGTATTCTTCCTCTTCAATCGTTTTTTAATCAACACATTCGCAAATAATGTAGATAGAATAATGATTGCTCCAGCATAAAACCCTGGAGACATTTGTTCATCTGCTCCGAAGATAAAGATGGCTAGAATTATACCATAAACTGGTTCTAAATTAATGGTTAAACTAACTGTAAACGGAGTCAATTCTTTCATCACTTCTACACTAACCACAAATGCAAAAGCGGTACAAACCACTGCTAGAATTAAAATGTAAAACCAATCGGAGGGACTTAACATGAAGTCACTCATGGGTGGAAATCCTTTGAAGAAAAGAAGGTAAGCAGTAACGGCTAAAAAACCACCACCCAATTCATACAATGAAATTTTTTGTGAATCGTATTGCTTAGTTAATGTGCCATTAATTACGGTGAAAGTAGCAGCTAAAGCAGCCGAAATTAATCCTAAAATTAGTCCCAATTTATTGTCCAGTTCAAACTTAAAAATGAAATATAGTCCAACGATGGCTGCGCCGCCCAAAATAACTTCATACCACAATAATTTGCGTTTGAACACAATGGGCTCCAGTAGAGAAGTAAACAAAGATGTAGAAGAAATAGCTGCTAACGTTATCGATACATTCGATTGGTTGATGGCCTCAAAAAAGAAAATCCAGTGTGCTGCAATGACAAAACCAGTTAATACAGTTTTCCAAACCCCACCTTTTTTCATGCGAAGGGTACTTTTATTAAAAGCAATATAAGCAGCCAGAATAATGGTAGCTATCCCCATTCTAAACCACACCAATAAGTCAGACTCTATTGTAATTAGCTTTCCTAAAATTGCAGTAAAACCAAAGATGAGCACAATCAAGTGCAGCAGAAGTATGTTTTTGTATTGAGCTAGTTTGGCTTTCATGGGATTAATAAAACAATGTGTAAATATAACAATGAATCAATTGAAAATTGCTTCGCAATTTTACTACCCTTGAAATTAATTCCAATTTAAAGTGCATCTCGATACAACTTCGCTTAACAGCGAAATCACTCGATGTCCTTTAAATTAATCAGCCAAAATTGAATAAAAGAAGTTGTGAAATCTATACTATTTTTCTTTGTGCCCTTTGCGAAATCTCCGCGTTCTTTGCGGTTATTAATTACAAGTGAACAAAAGGGTATGATTTCGGAGAAATCTTTAATTAACAATTAACCATTTTTACGCTGAGCGGAGCCGAAGTGAATAATTAACCATTAGAAGACTTATATGTCAAATTACATAACTTGAACAACACCCTAGCGCCCACATTTTCATTCCAATCGTGGTCTTTAGCTGGGCTAACTTCACACAAATCAAAACCAATAATTTCCTTGTTAGATTCAGCCAATAGATTAATCAAATGGAACACTTCTTGAAATTGAAAACCACCCGCTACCGGAGTTCCTGTATTTGGGCAAAGTGTAGGATCTAATCCATCGATATCGAAACTGATGTACACTTTCTGTGGTAGATTCATGATGATTTCTCTGCATTCGTCTTCCCAAGTTTTGCCAGCATAATGTGCCGATTTTAAGTCCCAATCAAAGAAAGTTTTAATTCGGTTGGGGTTTGCTTCAATTAGCTCAACTTCCTCTGGGCAAATGTCTCTAATTCCGACTTGAACTAATTTCTTGACACTCTCAATCTTCAATGCATTGTAGAAAATAGAAGCATGCGAAAATTCAAAACCCTCGTATGCTTTTCGCAAATCAGCGTGGGCGTCTACTTGTAGAATACCAAACTCATGCTTTTCTGCTAATGCCTGCAAATAACCATAAGGTGTACTGTGATCGCCACCCAATAAACCAACTAATTTCCCTTGGTTCATCCAATGTGTTGTTCGCTCTTTTACCCAAGCATTCAATTCAGCGGAAGCTGCGTTGATTTTAGTTAAAACAGTTTGCATTTCTTCAGAATCGGAAAGTTGATTTCCTTCTTCTAAGAATGTAATGTAACGTTCAGCATTTTTACGGAGTAGGGTGCTTTTTTGGGCAATATCGTCAGAGATGGATTCCATTGCAATGCCATATTTCCATGCATCCTTTAGGTATGGGTCGTAAAAATCCAATTGTAAAGAAGCATCTAAAATGGCTTTTGGTCCTTTGGCAGTGCCAGGGCTATAAGAAGTGGTGACATCCCAAGGAATTGGGATAATCACCACTTTTGCATCTTCTAATGAATAGGGAAAACCGAAAATGTTTCCATTCTCAACAGCAACACTATTTGGATTAAAGTCCCCGTATTTTTCTTCCCAATTCATCAATTTATGCGTTTAATTTTTTCTTGATAAAGGTTGGTAAAGCAAATGCAGCAGTATGAATTCCTTCGTTGTAGTAATTCAAGTTATTACTTTCTGCAAATGCAGCAGATTTATCTGCATCAAAGTTTTTAGTCGGATGTGCACCACCTTTTGTAGCCATTTGGAAGCTCCAGATACCTGTAGGGTATGTTGGTATACTAAAAGTAAAGCAGTGAACAGCTTCTTTTCCAAAAACACCTT
Source organism: Acidiluteibacter ferrifornacis (assembly GCF_009909615.1). Classification (GTDB taxonomy): domain Bacteria; phylum Bacteroidota; class Bacteroidia; order Flavobacteriales_E; family Vicingaceae; genus Acidiluteibacter; species Acidiluteibacter ferrifornacis. The sequence goes on from NZ_WWNE01000014.1 coordinate 57,009, forward strand.
TCAATGCATGGTTCAATTCAACAAATACTTGCTCGTTGAACATTGGGGATTCACCTTGTGCAACTAAAATACCGTTGTCGTTCAATGCTTTGTTACAGTCTTGGTAGAATTTATTCGTGAATAAACCTTCAGCAGGACCAACAGGATCAGAACCGTCAACAATAATGATATCATAAGAACCAGCCGCAGCATCTTCTACGAATTTGATTCCGTCACCTATGATTAAATCTAATTTTTCATGACCGAAAGCAGAAGATAATTGTGGTAAATGCAATTTAGACGCTTCAACAACTGCTTCGTCAATCTCTACCATGGTTACTTTTTCTACTGAACTGTGCTTTAATAATTCACGAATAGTACCACCATCACCACCACCAATAACTAAGATGTTTTTTGCATTTCCGTGAGTCAACATTGCAGGGTGAGCAATCATTTCGTGGTAATGTGTTTCATCCTTTTCAGTACACATAATCATGTTGTCAATGGTCAACATTTTTCCGTATGCATAAGTGTCTAACACTTTTACTTTTTGGAAATCTGATTGCTTATCGAACAACACTTCTCCGGTGTATCGGATAGACAATGCTTGGTTATCATCCTTATCGGTAAACCATACATTTCTCGTATATTTTCCTGGGTTCTGACGCTCTTTTGCTTCGCTTCTCATGGTCGACAAGTCGAAATCAATACGCTCTAACTGATCTACAGAACCTCTTCGCATTTCTAATGCAGAGTATGAAGTAGCTTCGAAAGCTTTCTTCAAGTAGTCAAACGATTTCCATGGGTTTACCTCGTCACCACAAGTAAATAAATCTACTGCAGCATACTGGTACTCAGGCCAGGTATGTATCGCCAAGTGACTTTCTTGGATTACTACCACACCGCTCACACCATAAGGTGAAAAGTGGTGAAAAGTTGAATTAATTACAGTTGCACCGGCTGTTTCAGCAGCCGTAACCATACCATTTTCAATAGTAGAAACCTGGTTCATGATTTCTGGATTACAACCAAAAAATTCAACCAAGATGTGTCTTCCTAATGCGCTCATTTTAATTTAATTTCTAATGTATATTTAATTGTAAAAAGTTGGCAAAAATAGATTTTTAATCCAATTTGCAAGCTTTATTTTATTTCATATAATATTGGTTTGCTCGGGCTCGCATCATTCTCAAAAGGAGCTATTTGCAAGTTTAATAAATATCGTCCATCTCGAACTTCATCTGAGACGAATACGAATTCAGTAATCGTTTTCTGCGTATTTGGTGCAGATGGATAGTTCCAGAATAAATGATGAGAAGCTAATACTCCTTCGTCCATTTCTCGATCTACCGACGGTAAGTCAATTAACAAATGCTCAAATCCTTTATTCACCAAAAACTCCATGGCTTCCGCTGCTAAATATGGTGGATTAGTGGAACTGTAGTTTCTATGTCTTTTTTCTAATAAGTTGGGTAAAGTTCGGATGACAATCGCTTCCGCAGATTTTCCTTCCAATGCTTTTTCAACCTGACTTCTCGTAATCACTTCGTCTCCATTTGGCCATTTTTCAGGCTTTACACTAATCAATTCGGCTGTAAAAAAGAACGTTTTTAATGCATCGTTAACACTATAAAATTCTTTGCTGATATGACCAACACATTCGGTGTGGGTGCCGTGTCCATGTGGATTAAAAAATATATTGTTAAAATTCACAGAGCCGCCTAAAGCTACACTTCCTGTAAATTGTTCTGTTTGTACTGGTTCTATAATTAATGGGTCTACATACCAAGCAGATGCAGCGTCTTTTGAGGCCTTGAGCGGCATGGAAATGTCAATTGGCTCTCCAAGATTGACAGAAAAGGATTTCCCTTTGTGTGTGATTTCTGCTAACATCCTCTTATTACCAATTAAGTTTTAAAATGACACACACACTTCCATTCATGATGTTTTTAAAACGTAGAATTGGTAAATGCCGAGCTTTTAACAAACGAGTATACTTAAGTTTATGCTGAGTATTTCAGCTTGATTTTGTGTTGATCGCTTTTGAAATGCACTATATTGGCTTGAGAAGAAGCTAAGTATACGACATTTTTTTTCGCCATCGGTATAAAGTTATAAAATTGATTTTAGATAGCGGGGAAACGGGGTAGAAAAATGAATTTTGTTTTGTAATAAAAGCTTTTGTGGCATTTTTTAGTAGTATCTATTCACGCGATACAATCGCGCGGGAACCATGAATTTTAAAAAGTATAGTTAATTCTTAACCCAAAAGCACTCCGAAATAACTGTATCCGCCACATTCATGCCTGCTGTAGAAAGCTTAAAGCCAATTGCTGTTTCTTCGATTAGATTATTAGAAATCTGTTGAATTTGTTCTTTGAGGTAGGACAATAATTCAGCTCCAAACCGTTCTTGAATTATATTAAAATCAACGCCCCAAGTGGTGCGAAGAGCAGTCATAATGTATTCGTTGTACCGATCAGAAGAAGAAAGCTGTTCCTGCTCAAAGTAAAAGCCTTTTTCAGCCCCCGTTCCCGCGCGATTGCATCGCGTGCATATCAAATGTAGTCATTTAGTATACATTCAATTCTGCAAGAATAATATTATCAATGAGTCCCTTTTCACCTGCATAATCTGCAGCACTGCTGTAGATATA
>NZ_WWNE01000015.1:0-350 GCF_009909615.1 Acidiluteibacter ferrifornacis
CATGGCAAAAATGAACTGCATATGGATAAGCAACCTTGTGGCATATCACACCTTTACCATTTGCTTTCTCAGTCACTTCTTCTATGGTATATGTTTGCACCTCAGGGGTTTCCTTTTCTACCTCAGTAGAAATTGCTAAAATCTTGTTTGTTCCCAAGTGTGATGTGGTGAAATCAACCATTGATTCCAAAGAAGTGGCACAATATTTCTTCTCTCCATTACCTGCTGGCCCTTCACACATTTTTATTGTTTTCTTGACCATATTAGCAAATTCAGAGTCCTTATCAATGGAAAAGTGATTGAGAATTTCTTCAATTTTGTCCGATGAGAATGGGATGGAATCTGCAACT
>NZ_WWNE01000015.1:497-935 GCF_009909615.1 Acidiluteibacter ferrifornacis
AAATCTGTTTCAAAGAAGTATGGGGTAACTAGGTGATTTTCATTAATATCTTTCTCAGTAGCACTGTTGAACAATTTGGGCTGAAGGTCACCCTCGTTGGCTGCGTAGAGCCATCCAAATGGTTGGCGTAACTTTTTAAGGTCTCCCTCAGTGGCTGGTTGGTACCACCCGCGGCCATCCACTCCAAATGGTAGGCGTAACTTCTTAAGGTCTCCCTTGGTCGCTGGTTGATACCACCCGCGGCCAGCCACAGAATATTGTAGGGCATCCTTTATGGGTCTGGGCATAGGAGTATTGGGTAGTTTGACTTTCCAATACTCCTCTGGAGATAAATTAGCTGCATGACCACTTGCTACAAAAGCAACAGAAAGAAGTGTGAAGAAGAAATAGTGATGTAACTCCATTAGAATTTGTTAACTGAAGAACTCAATAGCTAGC
>NZ_WWNE01000017.1:0-466 GCF_009909615.1 Acidiluteibacter ferrifornacis
CATTCTCATTAGTAGAGCGCATCATTTAAGCCAAGCAAGCTGTGGTCAATACAAATCCACCATGAAGACCTTTCTCATCCTTGCCCTCCTTGCTATCGTGGCGACCACCGCCACAACTGCAGTTAGAGTTCCAGTGCCACAATTGCAGCCACAACATCCATCTCAGCAACAGCCACAAGAGCAAGTTCCATTGGTACAACAACAACAATTTCTAGGGCAGCAACAACCATTTCCACCACAACAACCATATCCACAGCCGCAACCATTTCCATCACAACAACCATATCTGCAACTGCAACCATTTCCGCAGCCGCAACTACCATATTCGCAGCCACAACCATTTCGACCACAACAACCATATCCACAACCGCAACCACAGTATTCGCAACCACAACAACCAATTTCACAGCAGCAGCAGCAACAACAACAACAACAACAACAACAACAACAACAACAACAACAACAA
>NZ_WWNE01000017.1:581-991 GCF_009909615.1 Acidiluteibacter ferrifornacis
ATGTTGTATTGCAGCAACACAACATAGCGCATGGAAGATCACAAGTTTTGCAACAAAGTACTTACCAGCTGTTGCAAGAATTGTGTTGTCAGCACCTATGGCAGATCCCTGAGCAGTCGCAGTGCCAGGCCATCCACAATGTTGTTCATGCTATTATTCTGCATCAACAACAAAAACAACAACAACAACCATCGAGCCAGGTCTCCTTCCAACAGCCTCTGCAACAATATCCATTAGGCCAGGGCTCCTTCCGGCCATCTCAGCAAAACCCACAGGCCCAGGGCTCTGTCCAGCCTCAACAACTGCCCCAGTTCGAGGAAATAAGGAACCTAGCACTACAGACGCTACCTGCAATGTGCAATGTCTACATCCCTCCATATTGCACCATCGCGCCATTTGCCATCTTCCGT
>NZ_WWNE01000018.1:0-7353 GCF_009909615.1 Acidiluteibacter ferrifornacis
TGGTTTTGCGCTTGCTGAATTTCAGTATTCAGTTGTTGTTCGGTGTAGTTTTCAAAATCGGCTGGAGTTCCATAGCCTAAAAGGGAAATAAGGATACTAATTAAATTGATCATGGTGTTTAAGAGTTAAGTTGTTGTTTTTTGATGATACAAAGTTGCGACAAATGAACAGTGTTTAAATGGACATTTTGCCAAAATACGAGCGTATTGAAATGTGTTAATATTTCTGTTTTTATTATCGTTCAATCTAATTATTAAGTATATTGCTACTGTATATTGTTGCGCAATAGAATGAAAGCAGAAGAGGAGTTAATTAAGTTACAAAAGCTAGTAAGTAAGCTTAGTTCAGCTGAAATTGAAGTGATTAAAAAACTAACCGCAAGTACGAGATCCAACTTTAACAAAGTGAATAAGCAAAAAAAATTGCTATTTTTTTTACTGAATAAACAGGAAGTAAATTATTACGAGTTTAAAACGTTAATTTCTAAAAAGTCAACTGATGGTTCATTTAATCGAGTGATTTATAAGTTAAAGAGTAAAATACTGGAGACGTTAATTTTGGATGTGAATATTGATCGAGAAGAAACGGTTAACTCTGCCTTTAAATATAAGTTGAAGTTAAAGAAGATGTTGGTTTCTGCGTTTGTTTTACATTCTAGAGGAATGGTGGACATTTCACTTGATATTTATGATGAAGTTATTAAGCTGTCTAAACGCTATGAATTGTATGATGATTTATTGGAAGCGCTTTATGTTAAGCAAGGGTTGGTAGGCTTAACCAAGGGATTGAAGGAATATGAAAAAATTTCAGAGGAAATTATTTTTTATGAAGATTGTAGAATTGGACTCTATAATGCCAAAGATTGGTACAGAGCTTTTTATGCTGAGGTAGATTTTAAAGGACTAAAGGGGGTGGATTACATAGCAAGATTAAAGAAATACATCAATCAGCTAAAGGTACAATATCAACGAACTCGATCAGCCAACATATACATGTATCAGTTTTTATTGGAAATGGAATTGTTTCAGCAGTTGAAAAACTTCAGTAAAGTGGATTCGGTAGGGAATGATTTTCTTTATTTCGTGAAGAGATCTGAGGCATTATATGGGAAGAATAGAATAGGGTTAATATATCTCCAATTGGCTGAAAATAGATTTAAAACAATTGATTTTGAGCAAGTTTTGAATTATTGTGAGGAGGGTCTAGGGTTTTTCGTTAATAAAACGCTTAATTACTATTTAATAAGAGAACTTCAATTGGAAGTGTTGTTCTATCTGAATCGAATTGAAGAGTTAAAGAATACAATAATAAAGTTATCCCAATTGGATTTTTACTCTGAATTTGATTACCGTCGTACTAAGCTTCGATATTTTTTAGGAATGGGATATTTCACACTAAAGGACTATAAAAGCGCCAAAGTAGAGTTTAATGACACTAAAGAGATAGAAAAGGATAAAGAAGGCTACAATGTTTGGATTCGAATCATGCGGATCATGTGTGATATAGAAACGGAAAAGTATAGCTTGATTGATTATGATATAGAGAATTTCAGAAAGTATATAGAACGTACCAGTCAAAGAAAGGATATCCGAACGCGAGATAGCTTGATTTTGCAATCACTTATTTCCCTAGAAAGGAATCAATTTGATTTTAGTAAAACCTATAAGAAGGAGGCTACATTGTTTGAACGCTTAGCATCAATGGAGGATCATTTAAGATGGAAAATAGATTCGCCTGAATTGATCTTATATCATCAATGGTTCTTGGCAAAGGTGAATAAAGTCGATTATGTTGCTAATTTTGAACCCTACAAAGCACATGTTATAGTAATTGAAGAGCAAGCTCAAGTTTTGGAAGCAGAATTAAATATTAAACAGTAAGGCGGTAATGAGTTATATTTTAATAGCAGATAGTGGTTCTACAAAAACAGATTGGAGGTTCATTAATTCAAAGTCTGATGAAGTAAGTCAAATTGTTACGAAGGGTCTGAATCCTTTTCACCATACTGCCGAAAGTATTTTATTGGAATTAGAACAAAGCCTACTTCCGCAATTAAAAGGTAAAGTTGATTCTATATTTTTTTACGGTGCAGGATGTTCTTCAGCTTCAAAAAAGGAAGAAATGATGCTGATATTCAAAGAAGTTTTTGGAGAGGTGTGCATTGAGATTGGTCATGATTTATTGGCTGCAGCTCGTTCAACCTTAAATAATACCTCAGGGATGGTCGCTATATTGGGTACAGGAAGTAGTGCAGGATTCTATAATGGGACGGATGTCGATATGCCCATTCCTTCATTGGGTTATGTACTGGGTGATGAAGGGTCTGGAGTTTCAATTGGTAAACGAATTCTTAAAAGTTACTTGTATAAAGAGATGCCTGAAGAGTTATTGAATCGTTTCCAGAAGAGATACTTATTAACTCAAGAGATGATTTTGGATGGAATCTATCGCAAGCCTTTGCCTAATCGTTTTATTGCGAGTTTCAGTCAATTTGCTTTTCAAAATCGAGAAAACCCTTTTGTAGTCAAACTATTGAAAGAAAATTTTACGGAACTTTTTGAATCTATAATTGTCAAGATTCCTGACTATAAGAATTACCCATTGGCGCTAGTAGGTTCTGTAGCTTTTTATTATTCAGATATTATAAAGGAAGTCGCTACTGAGTTTGAGGTTAATATTTCTATGGTATTGGAGAAACCAATTGCAGGATTGACGCTCTACCATCACAGACTAGAAAATTAAAAAGATTGCAGGACGCTTATGGAAGTTTGGTCGCCCTTTTTTCCAAGAACCTATATTTTGACTAACAATAGTTACTGACTCTAAACTTAAATCGGCAGCTACACAAAGCATCGTTTGTTTGTCTAAGGTTCTAACTAATTCCTCAATGAGTTTTTCATTACGAAAAGGAGTTTCAATAAAAAGCTGGGTTTGTTTTTCCTTTTTGGCGGTTAACTCCATTGATTTAAGTTGCTTAATTCGCTGAGCACTATCGTGAGGCAAGTAACCATGGAAACAAAATGATTGGCCATTAAACCCGCTAGCCATCAGACCTAGTAGAATAGAGGAAGGTCCTATGAGTGGCCGAACTGGAATATTAAATTGATGAGCAATTTTAACAATTTCAGCTCCAGGGTCAGCAACTCCTGGACAGCCGGCATCTGAAATCAAACCCATAGAAATTCCATCTTTTAATGGCTTAATATAAGAGTGGAGGTCATTGAGGTCTGTATGTTTATTCAGTATAAAAAAATTTAAATCATCGATAGGTGTTGGGATTCCTAATTTTATTAAATAGCGTCTTGCATTTTTTTCGTTTTCTACAATAAAATGCGTGAGCTTCTGAATGATTGAGAATAACTCCTTTCCTAAATATTGGTCAGGATTTCCTCCACCAAGCAGATTAGGGATTAAATATAAATCTCCTTTTTGATTATTCATAACTGCTTATTGATGAAATTAGTTATAGAGGCATCAAGCATGTTAAAAACTGAATCGAAACCTTCATCTCCTCCAAAATAAGGATCGGGTACCGACTGGTTTTCATTCGGGTAGATTTGGTTAAGAATTAGTTGAACTTTGTTTTTGTCTTCTTCTGATCGAGCAAGTTTTATCACATTTTCATAATTGCTATAATCCATCACAAATATGACATCAAATTGGTCAAAATCGTCTACTGTGAACTGTCGTCCTCGAAGGTTTGAAATATCGATGCCATTTTTTTTAGCAACAGCAATTGCTCTTGAGTCTGGAGATTCGTCAATGTGATAGTCGGATGTTCCTGCTGAATCAACAGTCATTTCAAGTTTTTTTAATTCTATTTGGTGGTGTAAAATACCTTCTGCGATGGGGGAACGACAAATGTTACCTAAACAGACCATTAATACTCTCATATTGCTCACTTTTTTAAACATAAATAGGAATTAAAGTTACCTCTAATTCCTATTTATACTATTATCTCAACGTATTACTGAATACTTATTTTCTTTTCTAATTCATCAATGTAAGTCCTAAACCTTTTATCAGTATCTATTAAGTTGTTTACAGTCTTACAAGCGTGCAAAACAGTTGCGTGGTCTTTCCCGCCACAGTGCATTCCAATGTTTGCTAAGCTAGACTTGGTCATTCTTTTGGCAAAGAACATTGCAATTTGTCTAGCTTGCACAACTTCTCTTTTTCTAGTTTTCGATTTCAATAATTCAATCGGTAAATCAAAATAATCACAAACTACTTTTTGGATATAATCGATTGAAACTTCTCTAGCTGTATTCTTTACAAACTTGTCTATCATTTGTTTGGCAAGTTCTAAAGTAATCGCTTTTTTATTCAATGATGATTGAGCTAACAATGATATCAATGCCCCTTCAAGTTCACGAATATTTGTAGTAATGCTATATGCAAGATATTCAACTACTTCTTTTGGTAGTTCCAATCCTTCATTATACATTTTGTTTTCTAAAATTGCAATTCTTGTTTCTAGACTTGGGCTTTGTAGGTCTGCGGATAAACCCCATTTAAATCTAGACAACAAACGTTGCTCCATTCCTTGCATTTCAACAGGAGCTTTATCAGATGTTAAGATAAGTTGCTTACCTGTTTGGTGAAGGTGATTAAAAATATGGAAGAATACATCTTGTGTTTTTTCTTTGCCTGAGAAAAATTGAACATCGTCAATGATTAACACATCTATCATTTGATAGAAGTGGATAAAGTCGTTCTGATTATTATTTCTTACAGCATCAATGAATTGATGAGTAAATTTTTCAGATGAAACATAAAGTACTGTTTTGTTAGGATGTTGATTTTTAATTTCAATTCCTATCGAATGAACCAAGTGTGTTTTTCCGAGACCAACACCACCATATACCAGCAAAGGGTTAAACGCAGTTCCTCCTGGGTTTTTAGCAACTGCATAACCAGCAGAGCGAGCAAGTCGATTACAATCACCTTCAATAAAACTATCAAAAGAATAGTTAGGATTTAATTGAGAGTCGATATGAATCTTTTTTAATCCTGGAATGATGAAAGGATTTTTTATAGGGTGGTCTTTGTTTACATCTAAAGGGACGGAAACAGGATCATTCTTTAATGCTTGACGATTGGTCGTTGGAATTTTTACAGTATAGGGCTTAGAGTTTGAAGTGCCGTTTTCCATTACAATGCTATACTCTAACTTTCCTTCTGCGCCTAATTCCTTTTTTATTGTTTTTCTAAGAAGAGTAATATAATGTTCTTCTAACCATTCGTAGAAAAACTGACTAGGTACTTGAATCGTCAAAACACTATTTTGAAGTTTGACAGGTCTTATGGGTTCAAACCATGTCTTGAAGCTTTGTAGACTAACGTTATCCTTAATAATTTCTAAGCAATTGCTCCAAGCTTCTAAATAGTTGTTTGTCATGTTCTTTTTACTCAATATGAGGTACTACTAAAAAACCAGAGTTTAATAGTAATAACCTGAAGTTATTAACTTTTATTATTTTTTTGTCAAAATTAATTGACCGTTTTTAGGAATTGAATGAATATGTATTGCTGAAATCTCAAAATAAAATACCAGTTCATTCCTTGTTCAAAACTTGGGCAAATATTGCATTAAAATAGTTAAGAAAAAAACGATTTCGCTATTGATTTTTTAGAAAAAAGTATTTTGAAAAAAATGTTTGGAACATAACCTCAACTAATCCTAAATTGCCTTATTTTCGATTCTAAATTTAACAAAAAAATATAGTATGTACCGTCATAACATAGATATAAGAGTAAGATATTCAGAAACAGATAAGATGGGATATGTTTATTATGGAAATTATGCTTCTTATTTTGAAGTAGCTAGAGTCGAGTCGCTTAGGTCGATTGGATTGTCCTATAAATCACTCGAAGAAAGTGGTGTTATGCTACCTGTAAGAGAATTTAAAACTCGCTATTTTAAACCTGCTTATTATGACGACTTATTAACCATAGAGACGTTAATAACTGAATTGCCTACCGCCAAATTAAAGTTTGAATTCAAAACATTCAATGCAAAAACGGAATTGATCAATAGGGGATGGGTGGAGTTAGTTTTTGTCGATATGAAAAGGAACCGACCCATATCAGCTCCCGACTATTTCACAGCAGCGCTTTTACCATTTTTTAAGTCGGAGTAATAATGAATTTTTTTTATGAAATATTCCTTAATTATTGATAATTGGAATATTTGGTCGTGGGTTTTTATATTATTTTGACCCATATGAGGGATATTCCGTTTTAACTGATAAAACGATTGGTGCGCTTTTAATATTGCAATGGCGTGGGAAGGGGTTCCTTCTAGAACAAATTTTAGAAAAGCAATGGCATCTAAACACATCCGCCAAAACACTTTTCTTTTTACCGTTGATACATGTTCGTTTTTGTAGAGCGTTATCAAACTATTTCTAAAATTTAGGAAGGTTTTTTTTGGACTTAAGCTTGATAAAGTTCCACCTCCTAAGTGATAAACTGTTGATTGTCCGGTATAAAATATTTTATAATTCTCGTTTTTCAACCTCCAGCAAAGGTCAATTTCCTCCATGTGCGCAAAATAAGACGCATCAAATCCACCTATTTTATGAAAGCAATCTGCTTTAATAAACATACAAGCACCTGTTGCCCAAAATATCTCAACGGTATCATCGTATTGATTTTTATCGACTTCTAAAGTGTTGAAAATTCTACCTCTACAGAATGGATATCCTAATTGATCGATGAATCCGCCTCCTGCACCAGCATATTCGAAATAGTTGCGATTCGTATAGTCCATAATTTTAGGTTGACAAACTGCAATATTTGCATCTGATTGTAGGAGTTTCAACGGATTATTCGTCCAACCCGGTGTTACTTCTACATCAGAATTTAAAAGGCAATAATATGTTGCATCTATTTTTTTTAAAGCGTCATTATATCCTTTTGCGAATCCTCCATTTTCCTGATTCTCGACTATTTCTACAGTAGGGAAGTGGGTCGTGACATATTCAATAGATTCGTCGGTGCTGGCATTATCGGCCAAAACTACACGATGCGCTGTAGAATTTTTGATTACTGAAGGCAAGAAAGTTTTCAGATGATTAATGCCATTCCAATTAAGAATAACAATCGCTAGATCTTTTGACATTTAATAAAACTTATGGAAAGGGTAAAATATTAAGTTATCTTGGATTGTTAAAATATTCGTCTGCTCTGTTACCTATACTATTTACAGGGTCGGTTTGATCAATACTATTACCCATGGGATTGTTTCTTCCATAAACAATCATTTTCCATTGTTCGTTATAGATTTCACTAGGAATATTGGTGTGAATTAATTCGTAGTCGGTCATTCCAATTCCGGGGCTATAGAAA
>NZ_WWNE01000018.1:7392-255234 GCF_009909615.1 Acidiluteibacter ferrifornacis
CCATATTGTAGATAAATCCTTCCACGGTCAGTTAAATATCCTGGACGAGTTTGAAAGCCAAATTGCTTGTTTGCGATTTTAACTTGTTCTTTGTAGTTCAACCATGCTAATTCAGGATTTTCGCTATTTTTTTCTATCCAGAAACTCAAAAAGAATTGTTGCATCACCTTTAAATCCTTGTTTATTAGTTGGTTTTTTACAAATTGTTTTTGAACATCGGTAGAAATCGGGTAGAGATAATCTATATACCTATACAAGGTGTCTCGGTCAGTGAATTTTCCAACAAATGAACTTTCAATCTCATCAAATTCATATACAATGAATGGATTACTTCTTCTAAAATTCACTGAACGTTCAGCAAGTAATTCATTTTTATTTGAAATAATTTTTACATTCAATTCATAGCTGCCACTAGGTAGCTTTTTGATGTCAATATTTTTAAGGATAATTTCTTTGTCACTAGGTGAGACTTTAGAAACTCCCCTAAGGTTATTAGATATTTTTTTGGAATGCTGGTCAACAATGGAGTAGTCCACTAAATATTTTTGATCTTCAGCTACAATTAGATTGGAATTGTATATTTCAACATAAAAATCTAGTTTTTCAATATCTAAGTCGAAAAAACTTGATGTATTGGGCGTTATGTGATAGCCAGCCTTGTTGAATGTACCTTCTTCAGTACTTGCTTCCAAATGAGCTACCAATTCTATATCGCTAATTTCTAGTTGATTTTTCTTTAAATCCATACTGAGTTGAAAAGAAGTTTCGAAGTCTTCTTTTGGAGTATATTTATCATCAATTGTCAACTGAAAAGTATAATTCCCAGAAGGGATGGCCAACCTTTTTACGTCAATTATATTTTGTGATAACTCTTCGCTTTCAAATTCAGGAGTGGCTAATGAAAATTTCTCATAGGTTACTACGCTATTTGAGGAATCAAGTACTATATAGGACACAATTAGTTCGCTTTTGAAAGTATTATTAGCTGTTTTTACTTTCTCAAGACTATTTCCTTTTACCTCTAAATAGGCTTCTAAATATTGTTGACCATCCGTAGTTTGAAATCGAGCATAATTGAATACAGCATTTAAAGTTGCATTAGAGTGGAAGTTTATTCCTAATAATAGTGTGGCGAATAGTACTAAATTTTTCATTCCATAAAATTACTAAAAATCGAAATCAAGAAATTTAAAAAAAAATTAAAAAAATCTTTTGTAAAATGAAATGCTTTGGTACTTTTGCCGCGGAGAAATGGCAGAGCGGTTGAATGCACCGGTCTTGAAAACCGACGTACCGAGAGGTACCGGGGGTTCGAATCCCTCTTTCTCCGCTTCTAAAAGCTCAGAACGAAAGTTTTGAGCTTTTTTTGTTTTCAAAACCACTAAACTTACCTACTCTTAATGGATCATGACGCATCAGTGAGAAAAATTGTGCTTGGCAAAGGAATAACATTATTAGAGTCTATACCTGAATAATTCATGGAATAACTCTTTGCAGTTGAAGCTCCAAACCATATCATATTTGTGGAATTAAAATCTGTAATAGAGTTTAATCCTGCATCTAGTTCTAAAGAAACAAAGTAATACTTATTATCTTTCAATAGGGGCTTTGTGGTATTAGTAGAGGTATCTGTCAGTTGAATACTTGTTCCCGCGTATGCTCCTAAATTAAGATTGGTTAATGTTTTACTACCAGTTGCGATTAATTTCAATTCGTTTTTCAATCCAGAATTATCAATGAATCCATTTTTCGTGGCGCCGTTGATACCATCATTAAACTCATAAAGGTTTACTTTAAGTATGATACTATTTGCACCAGTATAGTTGTTTGGTGTGTAATATATTAAAGAAACCGAATCTAGTGCAAGGTTACTGGCTTGCCCATTTGGAAAAGAAAACATACTTCCAAATTCAAATTTTTTAAAAGGTCCTCCACCAGGAAAAATTTGCCGATCAAAGGAAGGTAAGCCATTAGTGACATCCACTTTTGAAAAATACTGATCGTCATTCAATGAAAAGTACTGCATTAATGTGTCGTTGGAAGGATTATTGTCACTGTTACAACTAGTAGTATAAATTACACGATAGTCTCCGATTGTAGCCCAATTTTTCATTTTAATGGTATCAATAAAAGGTCTACCAAGCCCAACTGTTTTTAAAGTATCAATACTGGTTGAATCCTGATAAACGGTTAACCAATTGCCTAAATTGTTGCGCTGTATTTTAACATTAAGCATCGCATTGTCGGATTGGATAACTTTACCATAGCCCTTGTTCTTGACATTTGCACCATATCTAAAATGGTGATCAACAAGTTGATTTATAGAAAAATGTCTATTATTTATTACTTGAAGATCCTTAAAGTCAGCTGCAACTGTATTCCCTGAGTTGTCAGCTTCTTCAATTGTAAGATCAATTGCTTCAGCCGTTTCTATAGAAACATCATCTATAAAAGCAAAATAGTAATCCCCTTCAAACGTGAATTTTAATCTGCAGTTTGTTAGGTTGCTTACACCGCTGGTAATTGTAGGAAATAGTATAGAAACTGTTTGTTCTGTAAAATTTATGGAGTTATTTAAAATATTTGCATGACTATAAGTTACTCCTCCGTCCACAGATAAGCTTACACCAGGGTTTGAAATTTGAAAACTTCTGTAAAAAGTAGAAAAAACTTGACAATTAATGCTTGATTAGTGTAACCAGTTAGATCAATTGGGGGAGAAATTAATTCACCTTTATGTACACTAGGCGATGCTCCTGTTCCAAATGCTCCCGGGATACCATTATTATCTAAAAAATCTGAATCGAATAATGCTGAACCGTTTGCTTGAGAAGAGGATCCATGAGGTGTTGTTCCTTGCCAATATGCACCAGCCGAATACCCTGTTAAATTCCTAACCCAGAAAGCACTTCCTGGAGTGACTGCTCTTCCAGACAGATAAATTGATTTAACAATCCAATTAGTGATAGAAGTATCTTGTGTTGTAAATGGAGTGGAGAATTCACCTAGAGCACCATTAGTGCTGCCTGTGCACCAAACTACAGAACCTGATTTTTTGTAGTTGGTTAAAGATTTTTGCCTTTTTATAGTTTTATTAGCACTGCTGGTAGGAGTATGCGCTAATTTTTCGAGCGGAAATGTTTGCGCTATTTGAGCAGTCATAAAATAAGATACAGTTATAAATGTAGTTAATTTTTCATTATTAAGTATTTAAGTATTGTTTAATAAAGGATAATTACAAGACCTGAGACCAAATAGATGAGGAGAACTACAGGTTTTTGTTGTGAGCAGCAGTTTTTTTCAATGTTTCATTTGATTCTTTAAACTAATCAGTAATTAAATGAAAACTCAAAATGTCGAATGGTAGAAAAAAATTCCACGGTTTGAGCTATTTGTTCTACTTTAACTAACGGTAGAGAATTTTTAATTGTTTGTTATTGAGCGTGTTGGTTTTTGGTGCAACTCTTTCATTGTAGAAGTCAAATCTTAAAACTTACAATTATGAAAAAGAGAGCAAAACAAATTTTAGCAGTATCAACTGTTTTATTGAGTACAATCTTCACAAATCCTGTCATTGCTCAAGACGAGAATGATAGCGAGTTTGGTATTAAAGGAGGACTTAATTTTTCTAACTTCTACAGTGATGAAGTAGATGATCAAAATTTAAGGATTGGTTACAATGCAGGATTGTTTTTTAAAGCAGCATTGACAGAACATTTCGCCATTCAACCTGAGGTGTTATATACAACGAAAGGAGCAACTACTAAATATGATAATTTCTTTACAGGAGAAGCTGAATTTACTCAAAAGTTTAACTATTTGGAAGTGCCAGTTTTAGCCGTTCTCAATTTAACGGATAATTTTAATATTCATGGTGGACCCTATGTGGCCTATATGTTAAAAGCAGAATTAGAGAACAATGCTGATAATGATGATTTTGATGCGGTGGAGAGTTTAAACGAAGCAGACTTTGAAAGGTTAGATTACGGTATTGCAGTTGGAGTGGGTTTCGAGTTTGATATTCTACGTTTTGGAGCACGATACAATTATGGATTAAGAGAAATTGGCAAAGATCAAACACTTAATGTTGGTGGATTCCCAGTACCTACTTCTTCGTTCAGCGATTTTAAAAATTCACAGGCTTCTTTATTTGTTGGTTTATCATTCTAGTAGAGAAAGTCGACTACTATAAATTATTAAAGGGTGAGGAATTTTCCTCACCCTTTCGCATTTGTATTCATATGGTTTTATTTATAAAGTCTGATTTCACAACTTCAATAAATGATTTAATCATGTAAGATAATGACTATTAAATATTTTCATCTTTTTGATCAGGAATATCATTTTCAGCTCTTAATAACAGGGCAAAAGATTTGGTTCTTTCACTACGATAGAGTAGAATTTGTAATATTCCTGTAACAGGAATAGCAAGTATCATCCCTATTATTCCCCATATACTTCCTCCTATAATTAAGGCAACTATAGCAGCAAGGGGGTTGATATTTACTTTGTCACCTACAATTTTTGGGGTAATAAAATTTCCTTCCAGGAACTGTACAACTGCGTATAATATCATTACACCAATTGGGTAGGCCAAGGAATCTTTAGTGACTAAGGCAAAGAGGGTAGGTAAACTTGCGCCAATGGCAATTCCAATATAGGGAATAACAGTAAGTACCGCTGAAAATATTCCAAAAAACAACGCATATTCTATTCCCAAAGCGAATAGACCTATACAATTTAAAGTTGCAATAATTAAAATAACAACTCCCATTCCTCCGATGTACCCTTGTACAACTTCTCTTACTTGAGTCACTACTTTAAGGTAATTTTCGGTAGCGTCTGCTGGAGTAACTCTCTTGAAAAATAGTTTAAAATTATCTTGATACAACAAGATGAAAAATACATAAATAGGCACTAATGTTAAAAATGTAAAAATGGAGGAAGTAGTATTTACTGCTCCACTAAAAATGGAGCCACTAGATTTCAATAGATTTTGTGCACCATTTCTTAAATATGTAATTTGCTCTTTAGAAGTATAATGGAAATTCTGCTCAATATAATCTGCGATATTGTTGATGACACCTAAAAACTGATCTTGCAAGGAAGGTAATTCTGAAATTAAACTTTGAAATTGAGAGGATATCAAATAAATACCACCACCAAAAACCAAAAGCACTGACAAAAGTGTAATACCAATTGAAAGCGCTAAATTTTTGACATACTTTTTAAGAAAATTGACTAAAGGATAGAGGGCAAGTGATATAAAAAAGGAAAATACCAAAGGGAGTAGTATAGATTTTCCATATATGAGAGCTAAAATAGCTACTGGGATTATAACGGATAATTTATAAATCCGATCTAATCGATTGTTATTTTTTTTCATGCGGTGTTATCGATTAATCACACTGCTAAAAGTACGCATTATTCGATCGAAAAAAAGTTCAATTTTTTGGTTGTAATTTGCTGATAAGATTCGAACTAAATTTTTTGAAAACATTCGGATAAATGGACTTTTTCCTCCTAATATTAGGTCGATTAACCAATCAGTTCCTAATTTAAAAAAATTTGAAGTACCTATGTTTTTCGTACTAGAATTAAAAATGGTTTTTAGGATTCTTGTTGATCCATATTGACTTTTCAAAATGGCGACATTTGCTTTAATTAATGCTTCCTTCTCTACAATTTTTACTTCGTGATATTGTTGAGCTTTTCTTAGACTTTCAAGATCTGTAATTTTCATATTTAGAGGTAAATTAGTCTTCATCTTCGAATATTTTTTTGATGGTATAATTGATCAATGGTTTTTTGAGTAGTGTTTTTTTCGCCAATAGAAATACTAGAAAAAAGACAAGATAAATCGCAGCAACCAAAAAGAAACCTAATGCTAAGTTGTTTAATAAATCCCCAAAGAGTAGACCAAGACTAACTGATGCAAAAAGCAAGAACAGAATTCCGACGACACCAATGATTAAATGGCTAGCAAACTCTGCAGCGCCAATTGAAGTCTTTTCTGCAAGTTGCAATTTTAGCAACTCTACATGATGCGAGGTGTATAATTTGGCATCATCTATTATTTCGTATATTTTAGAATCCATGATTGAAGTTTTGGTATGAAAAATAAGTGTGCACCAAATGGTGCACACTCAGTGCTTTGAAAATATTAGGCGCTTACTTTCTCTTTAGCTGACTCTTTAAACTCATTGAATTTTTCTTTGCTTTTTTCTGCGAAGTCTTTAACGTTGTCGCTAAATTCTCCGGCTTTTTCGCCAATTTTTTCTCTTGTTTCTTTTCCACTGGCTGGAGCTAATAAGATTCCTGCTACTGCTCCTGCTGCTGCACCTACTAATGCTGCTAAGAATATTTTTGATGAATCATTCATAATTTACTGTTTTTAATTGTTTTATATTTAGTTTAACTTTTAATTAATTTTTAGTGTGTCAGAGGGAGTCTTCACAAATACTGTTTGATCTTCACTCTGCACGATAGGAGTTTTAATAAATTCTGGATGTTGAATTATTAAATTTAACCAATCTTCTTGATCAAATTTGCCACTAATATTAAATGCTTTAAAATTTTCATTGCTAGTGTCTATTAACTCATGTATTTCTATGTGCATTTTGTTGACTAATTGCAAAATTTGAGTACCCGTCAATTTATCTTTCGTCACATCCACTTCTTTAATGGCTAAACCATTTGATTTGGCAAAGGCAAGCGTTTGATCATCTTTATATTTATTGCCTCCTAAATATATCGTAAGTGTTCTATGATTTGGATTATTCATGCCGTTCTAATTTATTGTTACTTTTTTGATGAATTGATCAATAGCTATTGAACTATCAGCTCCGTATGAATCTATAAGTAAGCCCTTCGTGCCATCTTTGGCCTCTATTGCATATACTATTGAAGTATCTGCTGGATTACTCTCCCCCTCGAATCTATGAAATTCATTGATTTTAACTTCTTCGGGACTAAACTCTTTGGCTCCTACATTTGTGGATATTTTTTTAGATGCCAACGCCTTAAAATTTGCTGTGTATCCCATATCCTTTAAAGTGTTGCAAGCTATTGATAACGTACTAAATTGATTATTTTTCATAGCGATTTATTTTTCTAGCATACTTCTTAGCATCCATGCTGTTTTTTCGTGCACATCTAAACGATGAGTCAGTAAATCTACTGTAGCTTCATCAGAGACATCTGCAGCAGCTGGCAATGCTTTTCGTGCTGTACGTATTAAGTTTTCATGACTTTCTAATAAGTCTTCTAACATTTCTTCTGCAGATAAATTTCCATCACCCTGCTTGATTGATGTTAATTTGTCAAATTCTTTTACTGAACCTGGTGCGTTAAATCCTAACGCTCTAATTCGCTCTGCAATATTATCAATGGCGCCGAATAGTTCCATGTATTGTTCCTCAGTTAACAGGTGAATTTGTCTAAAGTTTAACCCTTTAACGTTCCAGTGATAGTTGTGTGTTTTAATCATTAAGTAATAACTATCTGCCAATACACTACTTAATCCATTGCATATTTTTTCTCTTTTGTCTTTTGCTATTCCTGTATTTAATTCTATAGAACTTGTTGAAATTTTCATTATTTATTACTTTTTTATTTTTTGATTTGAATTATTGAATTGGTTGTGCCATTAGCGGTATTGCTATAAATCTTTAATCACAGATTTAATTTCGTCTATAACCTCTTCTTTCTTTTTACCTAATCGGTTTTGTAGTCTACCCAATAATTCATTCTCTTTTCCTTCTATAAACATGAGGTCATCATTGGTTAGATCTCCAAACTTCTGTTGCAATTTTCCCTTAATTTGGTTCCAATTGCCTTTTATATTTAAGTCGTTCATGTCTGTTTATTTTTTTGATTCATTTTCTTTAATGGAAAATTTATGCCATTGTATAAAAACGATCAAAAATAGGCTGCAGGTCAATATATACGTTAAGTGTAGGGATGAAGGGGAGTAAGTTCGTGGGGAAATCTCTACACAGATTGTTGAATGCTGTAGAAATCACGAGAATTTACTGTTTCCCGCAATAGGCAAGAGATCGGAGAACTGTCGTTCTTTTTTCCATATCAACTATAAAGAGACTCCTATTTAACGAAGAAAAATCTGTTTGATGGAAGGAAATAATCCCATTTTTGGTGAATTGATCAACGGCCATTTCGGAAATAGCAAATAGAATTTGAAACGTTCGGAATGCTTTAACAGTGTTTTTGCTTCTACCGTAAGTAGTAAAAAATGAGTTTTTAGCCAGATTCACTTGAGTTCTATAATGAGAAACTACTTTTTGTAAATCGATGAGGTTAGCAGTCGTTGATATGTTTTCGGCTGTATCGTCAAAAGCATCCAGTAGGTCATCCGCCAGTTGCAGACAGTAACCTAATAGCTTTACAGTTTGTGTTTCTTGAGCACTTAGTTTTTCCTCAATCAATTGGCGATAAAGGAGCATGGTCCAACTTCCTTTTTCAAAAGTGAGCGATCTAATTTGGTCGATATCGCTGGTTTTCTTCTGAGCCTGACTAGCTATTTGTGCTTTTATCGCCTCTTGAAGTGTTGGCCAAATAGAGGTTTCGTCTTGAAATTTCACAAGCAAGCGCTGTGCTTCTATATAACGAATGGAGTGGGAGGTATTCTTTGTAGTTAATTCTGAAATTGACTTCAAATTCAAATCATCCTCATCAATTAATTCATCAGCTAATGCAAATAGCAGTGACATTTCAGTAGCCTGTAGCCGCTCTTTTTCCGAAAGTGGTTTATTGAATATTGTTGCGAAAACCTCACTTATCGCTACAACACCCCAAGAGGCGTAGTAGTTAATTTTAAACTGAAGTGAAGGAGAGAATTGGTCAAACGAATGGCTCAATTCTCCCTTAATATAATTCGATAGAAATTGCTGTTGCAATTGCTTCTTCCGGAAAAGACTCCAATAGGTTTTTGCAAACAGCCACTCATTTTTCATGAGCTAAAATTCCTTATTTTTTTGAGAACACTTACACTTCTTATTCCTCTCCTAATTTCGCAATGTCTTTTTGATACCTTAAACGATATACGGATTGGTATTGATTCGGGTCAGAAAGGAAAGCATTTAGTTCATTTTTAGAGTTTTCGTCTACAAAAACTAAGAGCGGTTGTTCTACTTCATTCAGGCGGATTAATGATTTTTTAATCACATCATCCCATTGCTGGTAATAAGTGTCAAAATCTTTTGGTTTAACTTTCTGACGGCAATTGGAGTGAGCACATTCTAATTCAATTTCATATTCCAAGTTGAAAATTCCGTACTCATCAGTAATCTGCTCGCCTGCTTTAATATCTCTTACAGCAATTTCAAATCCATATCCGGTGCTTATGGTATTGTAGTTGCAACAATGATTGACATATTTAGCAAAATCCCAACTTACAATTCTGTAGCCTCTTTGGTCCATATAGCTATATTTTTCAATAACTTCTTGAATTTCTTTTTGGTGGGTTAAAAACTCCAAAGGACTTATTTCTAACTCCATGCTATCTTTTACATAAACGATAGTTCCTTCAGGAATATCTTGTGTTGCAAAAACGCCGTAACCTACTGTTTCGTTGACGGTTTTAATAGTTGTGTGTGGGTGAATCATCAGTTAAATTAGTATTGATAAAAGGGCCTAAATTTTAGCCAATATTAATCCATATTTCAATCCGTTGTATACATCGATACTAAAATTTATATATTGTTAATCAGGTATTTATGGTAAGTTGGGTCTTTAGTGAAAAAAACACAGTTGAAAAAATGGCGCAATAGGTATGTTTTATTGAATAATTAGAACATTTTAGAAATACTGCGGTTATCATGAACATGAAAAATGAGCAAACAGATCTTGATATTGATCGAATAGTAGAAATGGCGTGGGAAGACAGAACCCCTTTTGATGCTATCAAATTTCAATTTAAAATATCAGAACAAGAAGTGATTGAAATCATGCGAAAAGAGATGAAAGTTTCAAGTTTCAGAATGTGGCGAAAAAGAGTGCAAGGTAGAAGCACAAAGCATTCGGCTTTAAATTCAATTGAAAAAGGACGTTTCAAATGTTCCCGACAACGTGCAATTAGTAATAATAAAGTTGCGAAGAGATAGTCTACCTATACTCTGGGTTTTCAAATTCAAAATGATTCCCGTTGTCCCATTCTGTGCGCTGATTTCCTCCAACAGGAAAGCCTCCTGCATCCTTCAGCATTTTCGCCAAGTGCATTAAATTATAGGTCATAAAAGTAGTGTTGCGATTGGTGAAGTCATTTTCAGGTCCACCGGAACCTTCGTCTTTGTAAGACTTTCCTGGACCAATTTCTCCTAACCATGCAGCGTCAGATTGTGGAGAAATACAATAACCCAAATGCTGCATCGAATACAAGATGTTCATCGCACAATGCTTAGCGCCGTCTTCATTTCCTGTTACCAGACAACCTGCTACTTTTCCATAATAGATGTATTGTCCGTTATCATTCGTCATGCCTGACATGGCATATAATCGTTCTATGGCTTTAGCACATTGAGATGATTTATCACCTAACCAAATCGGAGTAGTGAGCACCAAAATATCTGCTTTCATCACTTTTTTGAAAATCTCTGGCCATTCATCCGTTTCCCATCCATGTTCCGTCATATCAGGATAAACACCTGTGGCAATATCGTGATCCACAAAACGAATGGTCTCTACAGAAACGCCATTCTTCTCCATGATTTTTTTAGAAATATCAATCAGCCCATCAGTATGGCTCATGGCTGGTGATTTTTTGAGGGTGCAATTAATAAAGAGTGCTGAAAGTTGATTGAAATTCATAGCGCTTTATTTTGGTGAACCTAAAAGTTAATGAATTCTATTCTGATGAAAAAGCGAACTGAATCGATTTAATTTTTTTTAACGGAAGATTGAACTCCTTTGAAGTAGTATTCAAAGTAAACTTACCCTATTATTTTTTAGCTTTATTTATCAATAGTAGTGTATCTGTTCCGTATAAATAAAGGTTATTATTCTTAAGTTTATAGTATTGATAATGAGTTGTCTTTTTTATAAATAGAATGTCTAGTTCATCATCGCAACATATTTTTGTGCACGCTTTAGAGTTTTGAAATCTAATTTGAGTACTATCAAGTATACTATATGAAGTAATGCATAGGTTAGGATTGAAATGGAATTTAGCTTCACCATCATTAAAATCAATAATACATTCTATTCCCTCTACCTGATAAGTTCCATCAATAGCAGATTGTGACTGAGTGAATACAGCATTCATGAGGCATAATGAGAATAGAAGAGTGAGTAATAATCGCATTAATCTTTATTTTAAAGTTTCAAAGGCATCGTAAACTGCATGATGTAATATGTCAGCGTGATTTTGTTTCCTGAAAAACTCAAAGTGCACTTGCTTGGGTCGAGGTGCTGATTTTCGTGTTTTTCGATATAGTTTGCATGCAGTACTTCTCATCAGATAGCCTTCCTTTCCTACTGCGATGTATACTTGCTGATTGGAAGAAATGCTTGGAACATCCCTTTTAGTCATGGATTTATTGTCCCACCACATACTAGGGCTCACAATGATGTAATTTCTAAAAAGGGGGGTATGCTTGATAAGTACTTCAGCCGCTAATAATCCGCCCAAAGATTGGCCAATTAGGGTAGTGTTTTCATTGTTGGAATAATTTGAACTGATAAAAGGCATTGCTTCTTTTTCTATGAATGCAATAAAATTTGCCGAACCTCCTTTGTCAGGCCAACGAGTAGAATCGTATGCAACTTCAGTTGGAAATGTAAAATCTCTTTTCCGATCTACATTTTCTATACCCACCACAATACTTTCGCTTACCATATTTATCCAAGAGTAAGAACCGAATTGCACCAATCCTGCGATATGAATAAAATCTTCATGCTTAGAACCGTCTAGTAAATAGATGACTGGGTAATTGTTCATCGAGTCTTTTGAATAACCTACCGGGAGGTAAATATTCAAAATTCGATCTTCGTTCAACTGAGTAGACTTTATAGTTACACGATCTCCAATGGTGAAATATGACTTTTCGACTTGTTGCTGCGCAAAAGTAAATTGAAAGGAGAATAATAGTAATGAGCTGAATAATAGTTTGATGTTGTATTTCACGGATGAAAGATTTGATTTCTATCAAAACTAATTAAATTATATAAATCGCGAAGAATTGTCAATTTGTCAGTAAAAGTCATTTGGTACAGCCTTTGACTAAAGCGGAATGGCTATATGAGCCACTTAAGTTTATAATTATTAACCTATAAATAGATTAAAAAATGGCACAAGGAAAGATAAATGTTCAAACTGAGAATATTTTTCCAATCATCAAACAATTCTTGTATTCTGATCAAGAGATATTTTTGAGAGAATTGATTTCAAATGCAGTGGATGCAACTCAAAAATTAAAAACATTGGCTTCCTTAGGAGAAACGAAAGCAGATGTTAGCAATTTAAGAGTAGAAGTTAAATTAGATAAGGATGCAAAGACCTTAACTTTCTCTGATAACGGAATCGGTATGACCGAAGAAGAGGTGGATAAATACATCAACCAAATTGCATTCTCTGGTGCTGAAGAATTTGTACAAAAATATAAGGATAAAGCAAGTGTAATCGGTCATTTTGGTTTAGGTTTCTATTCCGCATTTATGGTGGCCTCTAAGGTTGAAATTATAACACTTTCCCATAAAGAAGGAAGTAAAGCAGTAAGATGGGAATGTGACGGATCTCCTAACTTTTCTTTAGAAGAAACCGATAAGGCAGCAAGAGGAACTGATATCGTTTTACATATTGCAGAAGATTCAGTTGAGTATTTAGAAAAGCATAAAATTCAGCAATTGTTAGACAAGTATTGCAAGTTTATGCCAATTGAAATCAAATTTGGAACCAATGAGCGAACTGAAAAGGTAGGAGAAGGTGATGACGCAAAGGAAGAGAAAATAATAGAAGATAATATCATCAATAACCCAACTCCTGCTTGGACAAAAGTGCCGGCTGATTTAAAACCAGAGGATTATAAAAATTTTTATAGAGAATTGTATCCAATGACTTTTGATGAGCCATTGTTTCACATTCATTTAAATGTAGACTATCCATTCAATTTAACTGGTATTTTGTTCTTTCCTAAATTGAAAGGAAACATGGAAATGCAGAAGAATAAAATTCAATTGTATTCTAATCAGGTGTTTGTTACCGAGTCTGTTGAAGGGATTGTTCCTGACTTCTTAACCATGTTGCATGGTGTAATTGATTCTCCAGACATTCCATTGAACGTTTCTCGTTCATACTTGCAGAGTGATGCGAACGTAAAAAAGATTTCAAAGTATATTTCGAGAAAGGTAGCAGATAAGCTAGAGGAATTGTATAAAAATGATCGAGCTGACTTTGAGGAGAAATGGGATGATATTAAGATTTTTATAGAATACGGAATGCTTTCTGATGATAAATTCCTTGAAAAAGCAAAGAACTTTGCACTGTTGAAAAATACAGAAGGTGTTGCTAAAACCATGGAAGAATATTTGGAGCAAATCAAACCGTTGCAAACAGATAAGGACAACAAAGTAGTGGTGTTGTATACTTCAAACAAAGATGATCAGTATTCATATATCTCAGCAGCCAAAGATAAAGGTTATGATGTTGTTGTGATGGACTCTCCATTATCAGCACACTTTGTAGGTAAATTGGAACAAGAGTTTAAGGATACTACTTTTACTAGAGTTGATGCTGACACTATAGATAAACTTATCAAAAAGGATGAAGAGATACCTTCTAAATTATCGGAAGATGATGAGAAGAAATTGAAACCAGTGATTGAGGGAGCATTACCTAAGGAGAAATATACGGTAGTGTTTGAAAGTATGAGTGAAAAGGATCAACCTTTTACCATCACTCAATCAGAGTTTATGAGAAGAATGAAAGACATGAACGCTGTTGGCGGCGGAGGTATGATGGGAATGGGTAACCTGCCTGAAATGTACAATATGGTCGTTAATTCTAATCACCCATTGATTTCTAAAATCTTAAATGAGAAAGAAGAAAACAAACAAAAGGACATGACCAAACAAGCCACAGACTTGGCATTGTTGTCACAGAATTTATTGAAAGGAGAAGCCTTGAATAAATTCATTAAACGAAGTATTGAATTGATTAATTAAAATGCAAATGGCTTCTTGATTCGTTGAGAAGCCATTTTTTAAATACCTTTATCACACAATCAAACAATAGAAAAAATGAAAAAAATAATAAAGTTAATGTTAGTTGCTTTTTTTGCCATAAGCATGTCTTCGTGTGGATACAACAGCATGGTTGAGAAAAGTGAGAATGTAGATAAATCATGGGCTCAAGTCCAAAATGTGTATCAAAGAAGAGCTGATTTAGTTCCAAATCTTGTGAATACAGTAAAAGGGGCTGCTGACTTTGAGCAATCAACCTTGACGGCTGTTATAGAAGCAAGATCAAAGGCGACAAGCATGAATATTGATGCTTCACAGCTTGATGAATCTTCCATGCAAAAGTTTCAGGCTGCTCAAGGAGAGTTGTCGGGAGCATTAAGTAGATTGTTGGTTTCTGTGGAGCGTTATCCTGAATTAAAAGCAAATCAAAACTTCTTAGAGCTGCAAGCGCAATTGGAAGGGACAGAGAACAGAATTGCAGTGGAGAGGAAAAAGTTTAATGAAGCTACAGGAGATTACAATACATACATCAAGCAATTTCCAAGGAATATATATTCGGGTTGGTTTGATTTTGAAAAGAAACCTTATTTCGAAGCAGACGCAGGAGCAGAGAAGGCACCAGAAGTACAATTTTAATTATGGCAAAAGAACTATTTAACACCCAGCAAATAAACTACATTGAATCAGCCATAGGTACTGCTGAAAAAGCGACTTCCGGAGAGATTCGTGTTCACATAGAAAAACGGTGTAAAGAAGATGTATTAGACAGAGCATCCCATATTTTCAGTCTTTTAGAAATGCAGAAGACAGAGCTTCGTAATGGGGTTCTGTTTTATTTAGCAACTGAGGACAAGCAATTTGCTATCCTTGGCGATGTGGGGATCAATGCAGTGGTTCCAAAAGGATTTTGGGATGAAATTCGCGACAATATGGTAGAATTCTTCAAGAAGGGAGAGTTTACAGAAGGGTTGGCATACGGTATAAAAGCGTCAGGAGAGCAATTAAAGGCCCATTTTCCTTATCAGAAAGACGATGTAGATGAATTACCGAACGAGATTTCATTTGGCAAAAAATAAATTATGATTCGAATTAAACAACTTTTACTTTTTATACTAGTAACCCTTTCATTTGGGGCTTTTTCTCAAGATTGCATTCCGGAAAGACCCTCTAAAGCCAGACTTGTGAACGATTTTGCGGGAGTATTTTCTGCTCATGAAATTGATTTGTTAGAAGAAAAGTTGGTGAATTTTAATGATACAACTTCTACACAAATTGCTGTAGTTACCGTTTTGGATTTGTGTGATTATGATGCTTCCTCCTTTGCTTTTGAATTAGGCGAAAAATGGGGCGTAGGAAATGCTGAATTTGATAACGGAATTGTTGTTTTATTCAAACCAAAAACCAATGATAGTAAAGGGCAAATCTATATTGCTACTGGTTATGGCTTAGAAGGAGTTTTACCTGATGCTATTGGTAAGCGAATCGTGGAGAAGGAAATGATTCCTTTGTTTAAGCAAGGAGCAATTTATCAAGGTATTAACAGAGGAACTTCTGTTATAATAGATATAGTGGGAGGTGAATATTCTTCTGAAGCTTATCAGAAAAAGAGCAACAAACCCATTCCAGTTTTCCCGTTTATTTTTGTACTATTTATCATCTTCTTGTTTGTATTCAGCGCTGTAAAAAGAGCCAAAACTTATTCGTTAGGTCATGATGTTTCCTTTTGGACCGCCTTGTGGTTAATGGGATCAGCTAATAGAAGTCATCGAGGAAGTTGGAATAACTTTAATTCAGGTGGTGGTGGATTTGGTGGTTTCGGAGGAGGCGGCGGTGGTTTTGGCGGCTTCGGCGGAGGAAGTTTTGGTGGAGGAGGAGCAGGTGGGAGCTGGTAATTCTATATTGATTACTTCTTCATTGGAAAAACACTAATTCTCAAAACCAGATTCATCCACTACTTTAATCTTCCGAGCAATGATGATGGATAGAATTCCCATTGCAATAGCGATATAGCCTACCCAATCGTAATGATGTAATAATCCATCTTCGCCTTGGGTAATAATTAATCCTCCAAAGTAAGCAGCAAATCCATTGGTCAATTGACGGCATGCAGAGTTAAAACTCATGAAACTACCTCTGTTTTTTGGTCGAACTGATGAGGTAATCATAGCCGTTGATGGGATCATGCGCCCTGAACCGAAAACAAAGAAAAAAGAAGTGATTAACAGTACAATCCAGATCGGCTGTTCTGTTAAATTGGTGAGAAAGAATATGGGGAATGAAACGATAATCACCGCAATAACAAAGATCTTTAATCGTCCAAAACGGTCAGCTAAACGGCCTATTAGTGGAGCGGTGAATATAGTTAACCCTCCTCCAATTAGATAGATATACGTAATGTCTTTTTCAGAAAAACCCACATTTGTCACTAAGTATGGACTAATAAAAGGGACGACTGAAAAATGACTAAACATGATGATAACGCCAAACAACAATGCGTAAAGTTGATTTTTATTTTCTAGTACATTTCTAACAATTGCAATTGGAGACTCTCTATCCGCACGGCTAACAATGTGTGTATTCATTGTGGGAATGAATTTTGCAATAGGGATTAGAGTTAATAACGCAATCACACCTAGCGAAATAAAGGGAAAATGCCAATCGGATAAAGTGGCTAAGTACAATCCAAGAGGCACTCCGACAACTGAGGCCAAAGAAAAGGAGGCCATTACCAAACCCATAGCCCCAGCTCTTCGCTCATTGGGGACTGCATCCCCAATGATTGATAAAATTAATGCACTTAGAATTCCACCAAATGACCCAGTAAAAGCTCTGGTGAAAAGCAACAAATAATAGCTGCTGGAGAAGCCACAGGCCAATGTGCCTAAAGCAAAACCTGTCGCCATAATGATAAGCATTTTCTTACGGTCGAAACGATCTATAAAGAAAGCGCCAACAAATCCAAAAATGCCGGCACTAAATGTATAGGCTGAAACCAGCAATGCAAATTGGCTTGGCAGAATATCAAATGCACGCATCAGGGTAGGTCCTAACGGCATTAAAATCATAAAGTCAGTAATGTGAGAAAATTGAATGACTGCTAGGGTTAATAGCAGTGCTCGTTCTTTGTTCATTTCAGTAGTTCATAAAGCAAATAAACTATCCGAGGATAACTGTATTGCTTTCTTGGAGCCCCAAAATTAGAGATTAAATAACGAGAATTATGAGAATGCTTAGAAAATATATGTATATACATCTATTTTTTTAGTTTTTTAAGAACCTACCAACTCAAGCGCTCAATTGTTATTTAAATTGTTGGTGTGATCATCTTTATGAATATAAAAGAGATAGATAATCATTCATAGTAACGATATGTTTATAAGGATGATATTTTTGGCAGAAGTATTTTTTTAGACTGCTGTTTTGGTAGATTACTTACTTCGCTTCTTGTTCTATATAAGCTCTTAAATCTTCTATCTGCTGTGGACTCATTCTTTCTTCAGGATAAAGTGGCATATATCTAGGTTTTCCTTTGTCTGCATAAGTGCCATGAACTACAATGTCATAAATGTTATAATAACTGTTTTTGTCCAAGTTTCTTTTGAATTTTTGGAATGTCACCTTTGCATTGTCCAGAAGAATTGGGGAAACTCCTCCGGCTTGATGGCAAGCCTGACAACTTAATTCATATAGCCTTTTTCCATTCGTCGGGTCACCAACTAAACCAGAATATCCTTCAATTTTATTAGTTGGATTTTTCGGAAAGGTGGCAGGGCTTTTTAGTGCGTATTTAGATTTTAATAGTTTGATTTTATCTTCTTTTTTCCCTTCTGACTGCAATTTATTCAACTCTTCATCGGTTAGATTTAAATCTCCAATGGTTAACTGAATAGATGCATAATACGCCAATATGGCTTCTAATTCCCAATCTTCTAAATAGCGACCAGAGGAACAAACTTTAGCACATAACTGTGTGGCCTCTTCTAAACTTTTGTTGGCAGGAATAACTAGGTCTCCATATTTCAATACATAATCATCGTTGTACCAACTTTCTCGGTTATACATTCCCCAGAAGGTAGTTGCAGGTAGAAATTTTAGATTGTTTTTTTCTGCATGTAATAATCGCGCTTGTGGATCAAATTGAGTAATGTTCGGATCTTCTTGTACTTGATTGTGGCAGCTTGTACAAGCAAAATACTTACTGATAAAAGGAGACATCTTTCCATCAGGCCCAACAGTTCGTCCATTAAACACTAATTCTTTTCCTCTCTCTATTTGCTCCTTAGCAGCATTGGGACGGTAATGAGATTTAGGAGAATCGTTTAACTCTATGAGCACATCACTTAATTTTCTATCCTTAGAAAGGTTTATTTTAGAAAAATTGAAACCCATCCAGCTGAATGATAAGAAGGATACCAATACTATCGCAACTGATTTTAAGTTTTTCATCTTACTTATACTTTTTACCTTTCAATTGAAAATCCCTGCTGATGTTGAATCCAAAGTAGACATCTCCTTCGAAAAAATCCTGACGAGTTTCAGAAATAAAAAATTTGTCGATCATACCTTGAGAGTTGGAGACATGTAGTTGGAAAACATGACTTTTGGTTTGAATATCAAATCCCAAAGAAAGGGAGTTTGTGAACTGATCGCCCAACTGGTCAGGTAAAACATAATAGTATTCTGCTTGGAAAGAAATAATTTTCGATAGTTGATACCTGGTGGCAGCTCCAATAGCAAACAGGTCGTTTTTTTCAGCTTTTGTGTCTACTAGGTTTTTATGGATGAAAGTGGGCATTATTTGAGCAGAGAACGCATCACAAAATTTTCGAGCAATCATCAATTGGTGCCCATAAGTCATCCGATTAGCTATGTCGTATTCTTCGCCGGGATTATCTGGGAAATCAGCAGTTCTGATTGCAAAATTACTTTGCCATGTCATGGTTATTGGCATTTCTCTGGCTCCGACAGATTGCCTTAATAATTTGTATTTGGCAAAGCCATCTACCGTCTTCTCAAAAGAGCTTCTTCCTATTCCTATTGTAAATCGGTCCGTAACACCATAATCCAGTCCTAATCGAATACTAGCTTCATCTAAACCGAAAAAATTATTGATTCCTTGAGATATTAATCCAAAACGATGAGAAATAATAAATTTCAACTGTCCTTCCTCGTTTGTCTCTACTGATTGTCCGTTGACAATTCGCGTATCTTTAAATGTTTCACTACTGTATTCTGTTGTTTCTTGAGCAATCAACGAAGTGCCACAAAGCAAAAGAAGTATTCCAAAGCCAAAATTTTTCATCTTTTATTAATTATTTGGTGCACCTGCATTTAACCACGACTCTATTTTCTTGATTTCACAATCTGGAAGAGGACCACTAGCAGGCATATCTTTCTTAATCACAACACGTTCTCTAATTTTATCACCGTTATCAATTTTATCTTTAATTCCTTGATAACTTGTAAAATCTCCTTCACTAAAACCACTAACATGACAGCCTGATATTGCACAATTAGCTGCAATTATGGGATTGATGTCGATACTAAATGACATGGAATCAGTAATGCAAACTTCTGAAGTGTCTTTTGGAAATAATTCTTCTTTATTTTCAGATTCGCACGAATTAAACAAGATGGGAAGAGTGATGCCTACCAATATAATGAATTTTGATCGCATATATTATTGTGTTACCTAGGTTTTAATACGTATATATTAGGGAAAGATAATAAAAAAAGTGAAGGGTCAATTGTTACTATTATTGGAATTCATTAATTTGTCTCTTTTACGGTTTTTTTTTCAAGATTAAATAAGTCACTTAATGTTTGTGATATTTGTGAAGCTTCTTCTCTCATGCAAATGGCTTTTAGGTGAAGTACTGGCAATTTTATGATTTTTTGAACTAAATTTTTGGTAGCAATTTCCAACAATTCAGCTTGACTGTTTTCTATTCCTTTTAGGTGGCGTCCTACTTCTTTTTGTCTCATTTCTTCAAGTGCTGCCTTTAATTGTTTTACTACTGGAGAAAACTCCATTTCTTTTTGCCAATCTTTTAATTCATTGATAGATCGTTGGATAATGTAGTTAACTTCATCAATTTTACTTTGTCTTTTTTGAAGTGTTTGTTCGGTTTGCTCTTTCAAATCATCTACGTTAGCGACGATTATTCCTTGATGACTTTTTAAATTCTGGTCAATACTTCGTGGTACAGCTAAGTCGATGTATAATTGATGACGAACACTTTCACTTATAGATTTTTGATTGATTATGGGTTTTTCAGATCTAACAGCTGAAATAATTACCGAGGCATTCTCTATAGCCGAGTTTAAAGATTCATAAGGTTGGAATTCAAACCCATATTTTTCAACTATCTTTCTTGCCTTTTCTGGTGAGCGATTAATGATTACAATTTGACCATTATAATTTTTGAGATTTTCAGCAACTGTTTGTCCGATTTCACCCATACCAATGATTACTACTTTGGGTCTTCTAAATTGATAACCAAATTCTCTTGCTCTGCTGACTGCTGCAGATGCTAATGATGTATTTCCCTCTTTAAATTTAGTTTCATGCGTTACTCTTTTGTTGGTGTGAAAAATACTATGTAATAATCGATGTAAAAAGGGTCCGGCAGTTTGTTCATCCGCAGAAAGCTGATAGGCCCTTTTTACTTGATTAATAATCTGCATATCTCCTAAAATCATTGAATCTAAACCAAGAGAGACATTGTATAGGTGCTTAACTGCGTTCAATCCTTTATAAAGATTGAAGTGTTTAATAATCATTTCTCTGGGTAGTCTAACTTTTAGCGCCAGTAATCTATACACTTGATCTACTTTTTGTTTTGGGGCTGAGAAATATATTTCTGTCCGGTTACATGTAGCTAATATTAGTATGTCTTCAAGTCCTAGAAGAGATTTGAACTGATGAAGTAATCCTCTTACTTTTTCATCGTCAAATGAAAACAATTCTCGAAATTGGATGGAAGTATCTTTATAGGAAAGGGAGAGTGCGTTGAATTGTTTCATAAGGTTAAGGGGGTTTAAAATCCCTTAGCAGTTTGCTAAGGGATAAATTAAGATTAGATTATCTCTGTACTACTTGTGGTCTTAGCGTCTCCAATAGTGCACCAATTTCTCCAATAATCGGATCTGTTGGTGGAACACCATTTTGACCTGCACCGGTTACAACATCAGCAATAAATGCGTCCATAGCTGCATCGTCAGCTTTCTGAGCCATTCTTGAATACTTTGCAGGATCGTGAGCATCTGTCATATTTCTACCGTTGTAGGTGATAGTTTTAGATCCTGTTGCCGCACTAAAGAAGTTCGTTAAAGACATACTCAATGCTGTAAACCCAGAAAGGTCTCCTTGTCCAACTTCTCCTAAAAGGGTTGTAAAGTAAGGTTGCAGTAAAGTATCACCTGCAATCACAAATATGGTAGAATCTACCACAGATCTTAGTGTCAACTTTCCTTTCTCAATCATTACTCCGGCATTGTTAGGGTCTTCAACCATCTCGGTTCCGCCTAATTTTTCATAAATACTCTTTTCCGTTGGAGTCGGAGTAGGAGTTACTACTGTGTCGTCGTCATCGTCTTTACACGATGCAAAACTGATGGATACTGCAAGCAATACCAACATTACTTTAAATGGATTTTTCATGATAATATAGTTTTAATGAATAAAAGTGATTACTAGTTTTGAAAGATGTTTTGAAAGAAACTCCCCATCTTATAGGAGATAGAATTTTTATCAATGACAGGACAACTTGCAGCTAATTGCTCTTTAGAAGGAGTAAATAGGGCAGTGTTCAAACCTGTTTTTGTAGAAAAATTATTATAAATGCTCATTGCTGAGAATTCTTTTGGAAAGTAGGCAAATACTACAGTGCCGTGTTCTTTATTGATAACCACTCTTTCCACTCCTTCTACAGATTTGAATGAATTGTTGATTTCTTTGACATGATTATCGGAAAGGGGTAATTCTTCATTGATGTCAATCCGACTCAACTGCCACCCCCGGGTTGGATTTTTCTCTGGCTCAGGCGTTACTAAATAGATATGAACGGCAAGAATAATTACCAATAGAGCGAATATAGAACCTATCCCGATTGCTATTTTTAAGAATGTCTTTTTCATGTTTCCTGTTTTATTGTTTCATCCAGTTACGAAGTAGTTTCAGTTTTGGATTGATTCAAACAGAAAATAGGATAGCCTTCAATTTTTTTGAAAAAGAAAAGGCCTAAAGATTATTCTTTAGGCCTTTAAATAGTTATTAATTGGGATTTTAATCTAGTGTGATTCTTCCCAGTGATAGTTTTTTGCCTTTCTGACCTACAATGTATATTTCATCACCAGACTCAAACTGCTTAGAGACTTTTGGACGCAACAAGGTGCCTACCTCTTTAGCATTAAACAATGCCGACTTCCGTTGCTTTCCATCTTCATTTACAGTTACTACTACTGCTACAGCCTTTTTTTGGCCGGTGAACGGTCTCATTTTGGATCTTTCGTTAATAGCTAAGTTTTTAATATTGTCGTTGAAGATAAAAAAAGCTTTATCATCATTTAAGCCTAACACGTATGAGGAGAACATAGAGGTAGACGATTTTTGATATTTTGGAATTTTAATATTTTCAACAATTTGACCTTCTGGATTTACAAAGACCATAATGATATCATTGTCATAATAAGTATAAGTGGTTCTCATATGACCATTTGCATCCGTGTAGGTGTTTACAACTACATAGCTTTGTTCAGCTATAAAAGTAATGCTACCATCATTTGCAATGGTTAGATTTCTTAATTCATAATTAACTAAACCTACATCCTTTCCTTTTTCTGCCTTTTTTTCGGTTTTTTTCTCGTGTTTCTCGGACATCCCTTCCGTGATAAAGTTTAGCGGAAATTCTTTAAAGCTACTAGCTTCCACTTGCTGAGTATTTCCATCAATTCGTAAATAAAAAGTCCCACTAACCTTGTAAATATCTTTACCATATAACCCTCCAACTATGATATCATCATTCTCTGTTAGTGATAACGTCATCTGATCTATGTATTTATCTTTAATGATAAGCGGATACTGAACGATTTCTTCTCCTAAATCCGTGTATGCATAAAGCTGAAACTCTTGTTTATTGCTAGATCTAACTCGCTTTTCAGGGATGACATTTCCTAAAACAAATACATTCCCATTATTACTGATTTCCATTTTCTTCAGGACGAAATTATCATCAGGAAACTCTAGTTCATCTAATTTTTCCCAAAGCAATTTGAAATCTTTATCGAATACTTTAATTCCTACTCGCTGCTTACTGTATTTTCCTTCTCTAGGATTGATGTAGTTTACTAAAATATACTCATCATTCTTAGAAACCGCCACATTAAAATTTCCTCTATTTCGTCTTCCATTATTTCCAAAATCAATTTGAGCTAACTGAGTCGTTTTAGACTTTAGCGTCATTGATTTTTTATCAATTTCTTGAACGTATAAAGTTTTTTTATCTGTTTTTTTATCGGTTACATAAGTGAAAGCATATAAGTTTTCTCCCAATTGCGTGACTTGTTCTAGAGATTTATTGGAGATATTCTCATCCAATTTGATGATGGAAGACTTTCTTAGCTTCATCGTTTTATTGTCATAAGCCAATAATTCAATTTTAGTTGCATCTCCACGACTCGCATATTCTTGTAAAGCATAGATATTCTCGGAGTCTTTACCGACTATCCCTTCGAAAGTACTTTGTTTTGTACTTTTTATTTCAGGACCCCACACGGTTTTTAAATTCGAAATATTGACTTGAGAAATCGCGGCGAAATGGAAAGAAAACCCTATTAGGGCTAGAGAAAGTAATTTTTTCATTTTTAGGTTTTTGGTTTGAATTTCAATGATAATTAAAAAAGTGTTAAAAACTACTCTTTTAAGAAATAAGTAGAATGACTTAGAGTAAAGTAATAGAGAATGGCAAGGTGGGATTCAAGTCATTCGAGATGGTTTGATTTAAGGTTTTATTGCTTGTTGAGTTTAAGTCGTTATATTTACAAGGAACCTAAAACTTTTTTCATGATACGATACTTTAGAATTTCAATGGTAGTGCTAATAGTTTTGAGCTATGCAAAGGCATATGGTCAGAATAATTATCTTCTAGGAGGTTTACAAGTCAATAATATATTAGACAATAGTACCTATCCTTCTGATATTGGATTTCATTACGCCAGTCAAGTTTCTTTAGGTGCTCAAGTTCCATTGTTTGTTAATCCAATAACCTCCAAAGAGCAGTTTTCTTTAGAGATGGGAATTGGGAAATTGGTGAATTCTATGTATTTCAAAAGCACTAAAAATATGGGTAGTGGTGGAGTGGTAGAAGGATTTTTGATTGAAGCGGAGCCTATATTAAACATTTATGAGAATAAATCAAAAACCTTATTTTTTCAAGCCAGCGTTAATAATGTCTTGTATATATTTCCCAAATATGAATCTGGTAGCGGTACATTAAGTTTGGACTCCAATGAATTGATAATGAGTTAAATAATTCGAATTATAGCAAAATGCCCAACCTCTAAAAAGAAGTTGGGCTTACATAACATAATATCATAAATTGAATTACTCTTCGCCTTTTATAAGTGTAAATAGTCTATCCCATCTAACCTTATCAAGCCCTGTTCGGTTTGGGTCTAATGATAACCACACAAAAACAGCTTTCCCTACGATATGATCTTCTGGCACAAAGCCCCAAAAACGACTATCTTGAGAGTTATGCCTGTTGTCTCCCATCATCCAATAGTAGTCCATTTTAAAGGTGTAAGTATTTGAAAGACTACCATTAATATAGATTTCTTTTCCTTTTATCTGAAGGTCGTTACCCTCATAAACCTGAATGATTCGTCTGTAAATGGGCAAATTCTGTACAGTTAATTCAACAGTCTCTCCTGCTTTAGGAATTGTCAACGGACCAAAATTATCTTCCGTCCAATCATAACCTTTTGCATTGGGATAAATTAAATTCTTACCATATTTCCCATCTGAATAGTATCCTTTTGGTTTGTTGATCGGCTCTACTTGTTTTACATGTGGTAGAGCTTCAATGCGTGCTTTATTTTCATCAGTCAATAGCATAAAATAAAGGCCTGGTCCATCCATTCGGTATTCAGTAATCTCCCAATCGAGCAGTTGTTTTGGAGCAAACCCGGTTCCATCCGTTTTAACTAAATAACTAAATTGAACGCCAAATGCCTGATATGCTTCTTTATCGTTTACAAATAATTGAGTGTTTCTCACTTCAATTTTATCACCTGGGATACCAACACATCTTTTGATATAATTCTCTCGTTTATCCACAGGTCTGGCCACGATGTCAAATTGTTGTTCCAAGGTTTGTCTGCCATAATCTCTTTCCAACTGATAAAATGTTCGATCTTGGTGTTGAACTACAACTGTGTCCCCTGCAGGAAAGTTAAAAACTACAGCATCATTTCGCTCCACTTTTCCAAATTCAAATACTCTGTGATAAGGGAATTTAATCCATTCTAGATATGATTTAGTTTTCTCAGTTCCAGGCATGGTATGGTGGGCAAAAGGGAAAAAGATAGGGGTATTCGGAACTCTTGAGCCATAGCTTACTTTACTTACGAACAAGAAATCACCCACCAAAAGTGACTTTTCCATAGAAGACGTCGGAATGGTAAAAGCTTCGATGTAAAATGCACGAATTATTGTAGCTAAAATCACTGCAAAACTAATGGCATCTGCCCATTCTCGGCTTTTAGGTTTTGTCCAACGATGAACCACTTCATGTCCTCGCCATTTGTATTCTTCTTTACTTCCTAAAAGGTATAAATAGATGGGTGCACCCACTACCATTGCTACGTGCTTTTGAAATTCAAAAATTCCAAACCGCTTCAATAGCTCTGTAATAATACCTATCCAAATGATGAAGCCAACAAATGGAATGTAGTAAACAATCACCCACCACCAAGGCTTTTCCACCAACTTAATTGCGAGATAAGTACCATAGAAAGGAACCAAGGCTTTCCATGGCTCTAATCCTGCCTTTTTGAAAACCAAGTATAAACCAACGTGGCTGGCTAGAAAATAAATTATGGCTAAAATAGTAGCCAACTCAATGCTTATCAACATAATATTAGATTTTCAATACATCATTCATGGTAAAAACCCCATGTTTATTTATTATAAATTCTGCAGCTATAATAGCACCCAAAGCAAATCCGTCTCTATTGTGTGCAGTGTGCTTGATTGCAATTTCATCTATGGCTGACTGATACCTCACTTCATGCGTACCTGGAACATTCGGAGTTCGAACTGCAGCAATTTTTAATTCGCTATCACTAGCTTCATCCAATTTCCAGTTGGTTAAATTAGAATAATTCTCTAAAATACCTTCCGCTATTGTAATGGCTGTTCCACTTGGCGCATCTAGTTTCTCAGTATGGTGAATTTCTTCAACCTCCACTTTGTAATCTGAATGTGGCTGCATCAACTTTGCCAACTGCTTGTTGAGAGCAAAGAATAAGTTCACGCCAACACTAAAATTGGTGGCTGCTAAAAATGCAGAATCATTTTCTAGGCAAGCTTTTTTTAGAGAATTGTACTTGTCGTACCATCCCGTAGTTCCTACAATTACTGGCAATTGGGCCTCAATGCACTTTTTGATGTGTGTCTCCGCCAGTTCTGGTCGGCTAAACTCAATAGCAACATCAGCGGCTTTCAATTCATTGGTAGTTATTGATGCAGCATTCTCAGAATTGATTCTCAATACTACCTCATGACCTCGTTCTTTTGCCAATCGTTCAATGGTTTTACCCATTTTTCCATATCCGTAAAGCGCAATTTTCATAGTGAATGTAAAGTTAGAATTAGCGATTTAAAATTGAAGAATTTTTACATTACAGGTGCTTAATCCTTTTCAATGGTTATTTTTTCAATCTGAGGTTAATTTGAACTCCAGGCATATATGCTCTAGAAAATGGATCATAGTTTACTCTTGGACGTATTGAAGCAGATAAATCTTCACTAACATCAAAATAAAATAAATGGGCATCAACTGCTGCGTCTACAATGTTTAGGATGTAACTAAATCCTGCCAAAACGAATAACAGATCTCTGTTTTTTCGATGGTATTCAATAAGGGTCAATAAATTTTGATCGCTGTATACACCGGTATATTTTGAATCTATTGTAGTAGAGTCGTTATCGACTCTGCTAACATACGCAGATTTGAATTCTCTAAATCGATCACGTTGGTCAAAAGCGAAGTACAAACTAGCCCCAATAGCTCCATATACTAAAGGCACTTTCCAATATTTCTTGTTGTAGATTTGACCAGCTCCAGGGAGTATTGCGGAGAGCATGGCTGCTTTCTTTGGAGAATGATTCAAGAACATAGAATCCACAATAGTGGTGTCACTTTGTGCTTTCAACTGCATAGAAGAAAGAAATAAGGTAAAACCAAATAAATATATGGATAAGTACTTCAAAGGCTGGATTTACAAATCTAAAAGTTCCATGATGCGCAGTAAATGGTCTTGTGACTCAAAAGGAATAATGATCTTTCCTGTTTCTTCTCCTTGACGTTGCAACTTAACTGTAGTTTGAAAAAACTCCGATAAATCAGCTTTCATCTTTTGTTCATGAAACGATAATGGCACAGAAACCGCCTTCTTGACAGGAGTAGATGGTTTTCTTTCCTTTACCAACTCTTCTGTTTGTCGAACGGATAATTCGTTTTTTAGTATTTCATTAAACATATTGAGTTGGGTAGCTGTATCCTTTGCATTAATCAAAGCTCTAGCGTGTCCCATACTAATGGTTCTGTCTATGATGGCATTCTGTATTTCAGCAGGAAGCTTTAATAATCTTAAGTAGTTAGCAACTGTACTTCTTTTTTTACCTACTCTTTGAGAAAGTTCTTCTTGAGTAAGATTACACTCATCTACCAAACGTTGATAACTGATTGCAACTTCAATGGCGTCCAAATCTGCCCGTTGAATATTTTCAACCAATGCCATTTCAAGCATTTCTTGGTCATTCGCAATTCGGATATACGCAGGAATTTCCTCCAAACCAGCTAACTGAGAAGCTCTGAAACGACGCTCACCAGAGATTAGTTGATACTTGTTGTAACCTAACTTTCTTACTGTAACTGGTTGTATAATACCCAATTCGGCGATAGATTGAGACAGGTCGTTTAACGCTTCTTCTTCAAATTTTGTACGAGGTTGGAACGGATTGGCCTCAATCATCCCAATCGACAATAAAGCCACAGATCCAGCCGCCTCAGTTACATCTTCTCGTGTTAATTTTTTGCTGTTAGTGATGTCTGTATCATCATTTTCTAACAATGCACTTAAACCTCTACCCAATACTCTTTTCTTACTCATCCTCTAAATTAATTACCTTTTCAGATTCACTAATTTTAGTTAAATTATTGTTCTGCAAAATTTCGCGTGCTAAATTAAGATAATTGACCGCACCTTTACACGTTGCATCGTGCATGATAATGGTTTCTCCGTAGCTAGGCGCTTCTCCTAATTTAGTATTTCGTTGAATAATGGTATCAAAAACCATCTGTTGGAAATGGGTTTTAACTTCTTCAACAACTTGATTAGAAAGTCTTAGTCGGATGTCATACATGGTCAATAACAATCCTTCAATTTCTAAATCAGTGTTCAATCTTGATTGAACAATTTTAATGGTATTTAACAATTTCCCTAAACCTTCCAAAGCAAAGTATTCACACTGAACAGGAATAATTACAGAGTCAGCCGCAGAGAGCGCATTCAAAGTAATCAAACCCAAAGAAGGAGAACAGTCGATAATGATAAAATCGTAATCGTCTTTAATTTTTGATAAAGCCAATCGCATCATTTTCTCCCGGTTAGGAAGGTTTATCATTTCTATTTCGGCACCTACTAAATCGATATGACCAGGTAACAAATATAAGTTTGGAGATTTGGTAGCTAGAATGATGTCTTTTGCTTCCACATCATTAACCAAGCATTCGTAAATGCTTGTTTTTACATTCTTTGGATCAAAACCAACACCTGAGGTTGCATTTGCTTGAGGATCTGCATCAACGATTAGTACTTTTCGCTCTAATACACCCAGTGCAGCTGCAAGGTTAATCGAAGTAGTGGTTTTTCCAACTCCTCCTTTTTGGTTGGCGATTGCAATAATTTTACCCATTCTATCTATTGAAAAAAATTAAATTTCTATTGTTGCTCCAATTGACATTAATTGAAGATTCACTCCTTTACTATTGAAGTCTTTGATGGCTTTTTCACCATCTAACTTTATTGGCGGAAAAGTATCGTAGTGCATACCGATAACCTCATTACACCCTACAAAACCTGCTGCTGTGATGGCATCTTTAACACCCATGGTAAAATTGTCACCAATTGGTAAAAATGCTAAATCTATTTGATCATAGTCACCAATTAATTTCATCTCGCTACTCAATGCAGTATCACCTGCATAATAAATACTTTTACCTCCAGATTTGATGATGTAACCATTGGGGTTTCCACCATAGCTACCATCAGGCAAGCTACTAGAGTGTGCTGCAAAAACACTTTTTATCGTTCCAAACTCAAAGGCAAATTTGCCCCCTGTATTCATCGCATGAACGTTTTCAATTCCCATTTTAGAGCACCACTGAATGATTTCAAAATTAGAGATCACTTTTGCGTTGGTTCGCTTAGCGATGTATTCTAAATCAGCAATATGGTCTGAATGTCCATGAGTAACAACAATATAATCAGCAGAAATACTATCAATATTTATGTCGCGCGCTAATTCATTTGGTCGAATAAACGGATCAAACAAAATAGAGCAATTGTTGGTTTTAACTCCAAAGCAAGAATGGCCATAATAAGTAATTGTCATGAATCGTTGGAATTTTGGTCGTTCAAATAATCAAAAATAACCGCAAAAATGGGCTTAAATGCTTTATTTTGCGCCATATTTAATGTGCGTGTTTGCTCTTTCGAAATTACCATTTTTATGGTGGTTTATTTCCAATTGTTAACAACATTTTTTGAACAGTTTTTTGTTAAAAGATAACCCATGATTACTATTATTTCAGCCTCAAATCGAAAGGGAAATATGACCCAGTTTTTTGCAAATTATTGCAAGAATCAGCTAGAAGAAAGAGGGGAAAAGGTCAAACTTTTTTGTTTGGATGAGTTGCCCAATCGAATAGATTTAGATGAGGTCTACAATTATGAACACTCCATTTTTACTGTGATTGCTCAACATTATATCATTCCTTGCGACAAATTATTTTTTGTTGTTCCAGAATATAATGGTAGTATTCCAGGGATTCTCAAGTTATTTATGGATGCGATAAAACCGGAATTTTATGCGGGTAAAAAGGCCGCTTTATTGGGAATTGCTGCTGGTAGAGCAGGAAACTTAAGAGGGATGGATCATCTGACAGATATTTTGCATTATTTGCAAGTAGAGGTGATGGCGCTGAAACTTCCAGTGTCTAAAATTTATGATATCTTAGGCGAGCTGGGGGTAGTAGAAGATAAAAATACACAAGAAGCGATCAATCAACAATTAGAAAAATTTATAAACTATTAAATCGATGAACACTATGCTTTTAACAAGTTTTTTTTCAGGAATGGATGACGAATGTGGAATCCTAATTATTAAGATTGCTTTTTCTTTGTTTTTAGGAATTCTTTTCCTTCAATCTGGTTTGGATAAAGTATTTAACTATAAAGATAATTTAGAGTGGTTAAAAGGGCATTTTGCACAATCTCCTTTAGCTAAGATAGTTCCATTTATGGTGTTAAAAATTACCATTTTAGAGGTTTTGGCAGGTGCATTTAGCTTGTTAGGTGTTTATGGATCAATCGTTCAGAATGATATTTTTTTAGAAATTGGATTAATCATTTCTGCAGGTTCTTTAATTGCTCTCTTTTTTGGTCAGCGCATGGCGAAAGATTATGCAGGAGCAGGGGGATTAGTACCTTATTTTATTGTAACCATACTCGGAATGGTTTTTATGATGGCGGCTTAAATCAACGGTATCGATATCATCCAACAACCAAATTCAGGTTGTTTTATAATTAGGACTATTTTAGGAATTTGATAAGTAGTCACCAAATTATCGAATGAAAGTGTGATGCTATTTATTCTTTAAATGTAAAGCACTTCCTTACATATTGGTAGTGAGAAGGCAGTATAAAAAAAGGTTGAACAATTTATTGTTCAACCTTTTTTGTGTGTATATTTTTGAAAGTTAACTGTCTAAGTCATCAAAATTAACATCCGTAAATTCTGATTGAATTTTCTCTACTACTTCTTCTCCTTGTTCTAGTTTTAACGCTTTTATTTTATCGATAGCTTCAGTTAAGCTATCAGTAAACTTTTCGAAGTCTTCTTTGTAAAGAAACAATTTGTGCTTTTCGTAAAAGAATTTGCCATTATCTGCATTAAATCTTCTTTTACTTTCCGTAACAGTTAGATAGTAATCATCATTTTTAGTTGATTTTACGTCAAAAAAATACGTTCTTTTTCCTGCCCTTACTGCTTTTGAAAATACTTCGTCTTCTCTTGATCCCTGCTCCTTGTCGTAATTTTCTTTTCCTTCCATCTTCTTGACAATTTGTTCTTAGAATTACAATTTTAAAGTGTTTCCAACAAAACTAAATAAAATATATTTAATCTAACTTCCAACCATAGTAAGATTTTTAGCTGTTTTTCAAGAAAAAAAATATCAGAGAATAATGTCTAATAGCGTAAGCAATGATCTTAATTCAAGGCCGTTTTCTGATCTTCTAGTAATTGACGCTCATAGATATCAAAGTATAAACCTTTTGCTTCAATTAGTTGATTGTGCGTTCCTTCTTCGGCAATTCGGCCTTCGTCTAGTACAATGATTTTGTTCGCATTTTTTACTGAGGATACCCGATGACTAATGATGATGCAAGTACTCTGTTTTCCAATTCTGTCTAAACTGCTTAAAATTTTCTCTTCTGTTTCTGTGTCTACAGCTGACAAACAATCATCAAAAATCATCAATTTCGGTTTTTTGATAATGGCACGTGCAATAGAAATACGTTGCTTTTGTCCTCCGGAAAGAGTGATTCCTCGCTCACCCAGAATGGTTTCAAACTGCTTTGGAAAATCCATTATATTGTCATAGATGGCAGCATCTTTTGCAGCTCGTTCAATTTTTTCAAAGGGAGGCATTTCTTCGCTGTAACCAAATGCTATATTGTTGGCAATATTGTCTGAAAATAGAAAAACTTCTTGCGGAACATAACCGGTGTTTCCTCTCAAAGCATTTAAGTCTAGCTCTTTTAAGTTAATCCCATCCATATATACACTTCCAGATGTCGGGTCATAAAGTCTGCACACCAAATCAGCAATAGTCGATTTACCCGAACCGGTTCGTCCTATAATTGCAAGAGTTTCCCCTGGGCTCACCTGAAAATTAATGCCATCTAAAGCTTTTGTACCCGAATCGGGATAAACGAATCCTACATTTTTAAATTCAATTTCCCCTTTCATGTTTTGTAGTGGAGTTGTTCCGCTTACAATCTCAGGTTTGGTTTCTAAAAACTCATTAATTCTTCTTTGAGATGCCGCTGCACGTTGCACTAGAGAAGTTACCCAACCTAAGGCAGTAACTGGCCAAGTGAGCATATTGACATAAATAACAAATTCAGCAATATTTCCTGGAGATATTGGAGGAGGAACACCCGCTTCTACAGCTTCTATGTAGATTTTTGATCCAATATAAATAGTAAAAATCGTGCTTAAGCCGATTAACAAGGTCATAATGGGCATGAATAAAGCTTCTGTTTTTACAAGGTCTAGATTTTTCTCTTTGTAAGTGGTCGCAGCTTTGTCTAAGGCTTGATTAGCGTAGTCTTCTTTTACAAAAGATTTTAAAATTCGAATTCCTGAGAAA
This sequence comes from Acidiluteibacter ferrifornacis, assembly GCF_009909615.1. Classification (GTDB taxonomy): domain Bacteria; phylum Bacteroidota; class Bacteroidia; order Flavobacteriales_E; family Vicingaceae; genus Acidiluteibacter; species Acidiluteibacter ferrifornacis. Next base: position 40,530 of record NZ_WWNE01000018.1, read on the forward strand.
GTTTCTTGAGCAAGAGTTGATAAATTAGACAATTGAGCTTGTACAGCTTCACTCTTTTTATTAATTACATTACTTACATAATAAATCAAAACAGAAAGCACAGGAAGCGGAGCCAATGCGTATAAGGTCAGTTTTACATTGATACTCAACATTACAGAAATAACAAAGATGAATAATGTAACCAAGTTGATACTATACATAATACCTGGTCCAAGATAGTTTCTAGTACGACTGACATCTTCACTGATCCGGTTCATAATGTCTCCAGTGTTGTTGCGCTTGTAAAAAGGCATGCTTAGTTCTTGGTAGTGCGCATATACCTCATTCTTTAAGTCAAATTCTATCAAACGACTCATGATTATAATGGTCTGGCGGGTAAAAAAGGTAAAAAGGCCTTTCAATAAAGCCATCACCATAACTAAAACGGCAAAGAATATTAAACTTTTAGTTAAATCCATATCCTTGGTGAAGGCGGCAATCCAAGGCATATCCCCGTTGTTAACTACTTCTTCTTTGCTGATAAAACGAGCTACCTGATCAAAGGCTTCACGGATTATTTGGGGTGGATAAATCGCAAAAACATTCGAGATGGCTACGAATATAATCCCTAGTCCTAATCGCCATTTATACTTTAGGAGATACTTATTTAGATACTTTAAAGAATTCATAAATTGTGCACTTTACGCCCGTTCTAAACAAAATTTTAATACTATTTTTGCAATCGAATTTTGTAGACGGCAACGCCTGCAAAAGTACCTAATATCTTTAGGTTTATTAGCAAGTGATAATGTTAACTTTAATAGAATGAATGAAGTAATTGATATCAAAGAAACTAAGCTAGCAGAGAATCCTGTGATTAGCAACATGGTCACTTACGACCACGAACAAGTTGTATTTTGTCAAGACAATGCAACTGGTTTAAAAGCAATTATTGCCATACACAATACCACATTAGGTCCTGCATTAGGAGGAACTAGAATGTGGAATTACAAGAATGAAGTAGAAGCGTTGAACGATGTTTTGCGTTTATCAAGAGGGATGACATACAAAGCGGCTATCACTGGTCTAAATTTAGGTGGTGGAAAAGCGGTAATCATCGGAGATTCTTACACTCAAAAATCTGAAGCTTTATTCAGAAGATTTGGAAAGTTTGTAAATAGCTTAAGCGGTAAATATATCACTGCAGAAGATGTGGGTATTAGCCCAAGTGATATGGAGTGGGTAAAAATGGAAACGGACCACGTAGCTGGAGTTCCTGTATCATTAGGTGGTAGTGGAGATCCATCTCCTGTTACTGCTTATGGTGTTTATATGGGGATTAAAGCAGGTGCAAAAGAAATGTACGGTAATGATTCATTGACCGGAAAGAAAGTATTGGTTCAAGGAATTGGTCATGTTGGCGAGGTATTGGTAAAATATTTATCAGAAGAAAATGCAAAAGTATACATCACCGATATCAACGAACAGAGACTTGCAGATGTAGCTAATAAATACGGCGCTGAAGTAGTTTTAGGTGATTCTATCTATGATTTAGATATTGACATTTATTCTCCATGTGCTTTAGGAGCAACTGTAAACTCAAACACTATTCCTCGGTTGAAGTGTGCGATCATTGCAGGTGCAGCGAACAATCAATTAGAGAATGAAGTGATTCATGGTGCTGAGTTGATTAAGAAAGGAATTTTATATGCTCCTGACTTCTTAATTAATGCAGGTGGACTGATCAATGTGAATAGAGAAGTAGCTAATTACGGTGAAGATAGAGCAATGGAATTGACTCAGAATATCTATAACACCACATTAGATATCTTCAAGAGAGCGATTCAAGAAAATATACCAACTTATGCTGCAGCCAATAAATTAGCTGAAGAGCGAATTAAAGCAGTAGGTAAGATTAAACAAGTAAGATAAATACACATATTTCCAAAGACGTTCTTTAAATGTTGAATAGACGAATTTTACGAGTAAAAGTAATGCAGGCTTTATATGCCTTTTTTCAATCTAGTAGCACTGAGCTCTCGAAAGGGGAAAAGGAGTTGTTTTTAAGTATAGAGCGCATGTACGACCTTTATCTTTATTTCCTGCTTTTGCCAATTGAATTGGCAGAATTAGCAGAAGCACAGCAAATGGAGGCAAAGAATAAGGCATTGCCAACGGATGAAGATTTAAATCCGAATAGGACATTTGTTGACAATGAAATCATTCGTCAATTGAGAGAGAATGAAACCATTCAGTCTGCATTCAAGAGTCACAAGATTTCTTGGGCAGCTGATCGTGATGATTTGAAGCGCTTGTTAAAAGAGTTAAGAGCGACCCCATTGTTTCAAAATTATATTCATTCAGAGGAAAAGGGTTTCGATAGAGACCGAAAATTTCTAATGGATTTTTATAAAGAAGTCGTGTCTGAGTCAGAAATGCTTCAGAACTTATTTCATGAGCGCAGCATATACTGGGATCATGATGATGTAGATTTTGCTATTTCAATGGCATTGAAACATGTGAAGAAAATTAAGTCAGAAACTAGCGCTGGTGGAAACCTTATGGCGATGTTTAAGGATGATTTGGATGATCGTGATTTTGTCAAGAATCTTTTTCGAAAAACCATTATTAACAATAATGAGAATACGAAACTGATTGAAGAAAAAACAAAGAATTGGGATGTAGAGCGAATTGCTGTATTGGATGTATTGTGCATGAAAATGGCCATTACAGAACTAACAGAATTTTCAAGTATTCCAATTAAAGTAACCTTGAATGAATACATTGAAGTATCTAAATTATTTAGTTCTCCAAAAAGTAAAGTATTCATTAATGGCATTTTAGATAAGTTGGTTGCCGATTTTAAGGAAGCCAAAAAAATAAGAAAAGTAGGACGAGGCTTAATGGAATAAGCCCCAAAAATTAAAAGTATGAAAAGAGTATTTTATTTAGCAAGTGTAGCAGCACTTATTGGATTTTCAGCATGTAATCAAGCAGAAAAAAACCCAGAAGAACCAGCAATTTCAACCGATGTAATCAATATTCCTTCTGATGAGGATAATGAAGAAGCTGCCAAGCAATTAGCTGCTTTTGAGTTTGAGAATATAGTTTATGAATTTGGTGAAATTACACAAGGAGAGAAAGTGCAAACCACTTTTAAATTTACAAACTCTGGAGAATCCGATTTAATTATCTCTGATGCTAAAGGTAGTTGTGGTTGTACGGTGCCGATTTATCCTAAGAACCCAATTGCTCCCGGCGAAACAGGAGAAATTGAAGTAGTATTTGATAGTGAAGGTAAAATGGGTCAACAAAATAAAACGGTGACTTTAATTGCGAACACAAAACCTAATACTACAGTATTGGCTTTGAAAGGAAATGTATTAACTCCAGAAACGAAATAACATGAATTTATTGACAATCTTATTAATGTCTCCTGCCAAAGAAGGAGAAAACCCTATCATGTCATTTTTACCACTGATTTTGATAATCATAGTGTTCTATTTCTTTATGATTAGACCACAAATGAAAAAACAAAAAGAGCAACGTAAATTCAGAGAGAATTTAGCCAAGGGACAAGAAGTAGTTACCATCGGTGGAATTCATGGAAAAGTAGCTGAAATTAAAGAAACTACAATTGTTGTAGATGCAGGAAATGGGTTGAAATTAACCATTGAAAAAGCGGCTGTTTCTCCAGACTTTTCAGGAGTAGCTATGGGTGCGAAATAATGTCTATCTTCATTCTTTGAAAGAAAGAAAATAGAACAAATTGAAAATACTAGTAAGGAAAATATTTATCGAGAAGGACGCAAATGGTAAAAACCGTTTGAAGAAGAAGATAAGTATTTTCCTTTTTTGTTTGATTTCAGCTTCTCTTTTTTGGTTGTTGAATGCGCTTTCCAAAGACTTAACTTTGGGTATTGAATATAATTGTATTTATCAGCATTCCGACTCCTCTTTCGCTATTACGAATCAACCTCCCAAAAAAATAAAAGTATATACATATGGATCAGGTTTCAACCTGATTGGAGAGGCTCTATTCTGGAACAAAAAAGAATTAAGAATTGATGTAGATGAGTCCAACCTAGATCGAGATGGAAACCAAATTATTCCAACCAAAACGCTTGTCAATGAAATCAGTAATCAATTAGGCTCCAATATTAGTGTAGAAAGTATTTACCCTGAGTTTTTGACTATTCATATGCAACCCTTACAACGCAAAAAAGTAGCGGTTAAATTACGACATGAGTTATCATTTGCTCCACAAATACGATTAAAGGATTCCATAGTTTCTCAGCCTCAATTTGTTGAAATTTTTGGACCTTCCGACCAGTTGGACTCAATTAGATATGTAACCACTGAGTTGATCAAAGAAAACGACATTAAATCAGATTTTAAAACTGTTGCAAAACTGGAGTCGAATTTAGGCCCGTATATCAGAACCTTTCCTTCTTCAGTTGAGGTAGAGGTAAAAACCGAGCGATTTACTGAAAAAACTATTGAACTTCCGATCAAAGTAATTAACTTACCTGATGAAGTTCGGTTAAGAACACTTCCTGCAGCTGTAGAGATCAAAGTGTTGGTTTCTAATAGTATGTTTGAATTGCTGAAAGCTGATGATTTTATAGCATTTGTTGATTATGACCAAGCGAATAAGGAGATAAGTAAGCTGAAAGTTAACGTCAAGCAAGAAGGAGTTGATGTGGAAATCATTAAAGTGAGTCCGGAAAAGGTTGAATATTTAATTAAGAAGTAATGTTAAAGGTTGGATTGACAGGTGGAATAGGTAGTGGTAAGTCTACTGTAAGTCAAGTTTTTATTAATTTGGGTGTGCCTGTTTTTAATTCTGATATGGTGGCAAGGAATATCGTGAATACCAACTCTAAAGCCATAAAAAAAATAAAATCAGCCTTTGGTGAACATTTATACGATTCGGGAGAATTGGATCGCAAAGCATTGGCTGCTATCGTTTTTACAAATCCCGATGCATTGGAGCAATTGAACTCTATCGTTCATCCTTTAGTAGGTGAATCTTTCAATAAGTGGTGCGAGAAACATGCTTCTGCTCCATATATTATCAAGGAAGCCGCTATCTTGTTTGAGTCTGGAGCTCACCAAAACTTAGACCGAATCATCACTGTATACACAAAAAAGGAAGAGCGAATACGACGAATTATGGCTCGTGATAATGTCTCAGCTGAAGATGTTGAACATCGGATGAATAATCAATGGACCGATGAGACTCGCAATAAATTGGCGGATTTTATCATCATCAATGACGATAAGGATAAATTATTGCCTCAAGTGATGGAGTTGCATGAGGTATTGTTGAATATAGAATAATGAAAAAGGTTCTTTCTTCGTCCGCTATTCGCAGAGTGGATAAAAAAACAATGGAGAGGCTGTCCCTCTCTTCCCTCCAATTGATGGAAATTGCTGCTTTTAATCTATTTCAGTTTTTTTGTTCTCACTTTCAGTTTTATCAGACTTCAACTATTCATATTTTTTGTGGCAATGGCAATAATGGAGGTGATGGTTTAGTATTGGCCCGAATGCTGTTCAAGGCGAAATGGAAAGTAAAAGTTTATTATTTGCGATTTTCAAGTAAAGATTCCAATGAGTTTGCAGCTAATTTGAATCAACTTAATGAGATGAAAATTCCAATTGAGGAATTGAACGAAAATAGATTCGACCTTTCTATTCAACAATCAGATGTAGTGATTGATGCTTTGTTTGGTTCTGGTCTTAATCGGTCTGTTCAAGGTTTTGTTGGAAAAGTCATTGATATTTTAAATCAAAGTGAACACATCGTTGCAATTGATATACCTTCAGGATTGATGGCCGCTGACAATCGAAATAATAGTTTGGAGCATGTAATTAAGGCTACAGCAACATTGTCCATCCAGGTGCCGAAACTATGTTTGTTTCAACCAACTTATGCTGAGTGTATTGGAGAATGGCATTTGATTGATATCGGTTTGGATCACATGGCACTAGAAGAAGAACAAACACCTTACTATTTTCTAGAACGATCCGATATTAAAAAATTGATTAAACCTTCCAGAACTTTTGCTCATAAAGGGACTAATGGTCATGGATTACTAATTTCTGGCAGCTTTGGTATGATGGGGGCTGCAGTACTTTCTGCAAATGCAGCTTTGCGTTCAGGAGTTGGATTACTCAGTATTCATACACCCAAATGTGGTGTAGAAATACTACAACAAGCAGTTCCACAAGCTATGGTGGAGGTGGATATACACCAGTATTTTACGACATGTATACAATCTGTTGAGCAATATAAAGGAATTGGAATTGGGCCAGGATTAGGTCAAGCGGAGAATACTCAAAAGGCAATACATCATTTATTGCAACTAGTGATTCAGCCACTTGTAATCGATGCTGATGCATTAAATATCTTGGCTAGTCATCAAGATTGGCTTTCTTTGATTCCTACTGGTAGTATTTTGACGCCGCATCCGGGCGAATTCAAGCGGTTGGTAGGAGAGTGGAACAGTGATGAAGAGAAATTGGAAAAACTAAAAGAATTTTGTGGGAAGGTTAAATCTTACGTGATTTTAAAAGGTGCTTTCTCATGTTTATGTACTCCTGAAGGTTTGTTCTACTTTAATTCTACTGGCAATGAAGGAATGGCCAAAGGTGGCAGTGGAGATGTCTTAACAGGCATTCTTACCGCATTATTAGCGCAAGGGTATACCTCAGAATCAGCAGCCATGTTTGGAATGATGGTTCATGGACTAGCCGGAGATATTGCAGCAGAATCTATAGGGAAAGTGAGCATGAATGCATTAGACCTTATCGAATTTTTACCACATGCATTCATGCAATTGAATGATTAGTCGATTTCGTACTCTAGCTTTACCGTAATTCTTGCAGTTTTGTCTTTATCAGAAGTATTGAACGTTCCACCCCAAGAATATTCTTCGTTAGAGTTTTGCCCGGTTATTTGAAAGATTCCCATATTAGCGTTGCTAAGTTCTCCTAGTTTGGCACCAGAATTAGATGCAATCATCTCCGCACGTGCACACGCATCCTCAGTAGCTTTTTTAATCAATTCAATTTTTAAGTCGGCTAGTTTAGTGTAATAGTAGCGTGGTGATTGTGAATAAAATTGTACCCCTTTATTTAATAATTCAGTGACTTCCCTTGATATTCTTTCCACTTTTTCTACGTCAGTAGATTCTATTTTGATGGATTGAGAAAGCACATATCCTAAAAACTCTTGACCAATATATCGACCATCATTGGAGTATTTGGCTCTAGTATTTTCACCAGTATTGACTGCGTTGAACACGATGTTCTCCGCATCAATACCTTTACTCACTAAATAGTCGTGAACTGCTTTTTTATCTTCAGCCAGAGCAGCGTAAGCTACTTTTAGATTTTCATTCTCTTTTTGAAAATTCCCTTCCCAAACGATTAAGTCTGAGGTGAAATCTGTTTCACCTAGCCCTGTTATCGAGAGAACTTTACTTTTAGCATTTCTATTGACGAATGCGTCTCCTAACAAATAGGCCGCTGCGATAATTGCTACACCGAAGATTATCGCTGTTAATGTATTCTTCATCTTAAATATAGTTCTCTAAAATTCCCAAACCTTGTCTTAGAATAGTGATATTTCCATCACTCAAATCCACAACAGTTGAGGCTTCGTTGTTTCCAAAACCACCGTCAATAACGATGTCTACTTTGTCTTCATATTTTTCGTGAATCAATTCCGGATCTGTTGTGTACTCAATCACTTCATCGTCGTCGTGAATAGAGGTAGAGATTAATGGATTTCCATATTCGCTGACAATGGTTCTGGTAATTTTATTGTCTGGCACTCGTATTCCAATGGTTTTCTTTTTATTGTGAAATAGTTTTGGCACCGATTTATTAGCGGGTAAAATAAAGGTAAACGGACCAGGTAATGCTTTGTTTAGCAATTTGAAAATGGAGGTATCAAATTGTTGGGTATAGTCTGAAATATGGCTCAAGTTGTGAAACACAAAAGAGAAATCTGCTTTTTCTACTTTTACACCCTTAATTTGCGCTACTTTTTCTACCGCACTTCTGTTTAGAACATCACAGCCCAAGGCATAAACGGTATCGGTAGGGTAAATGATTAAGCCACCATCTTTCAGGCACTCTGTTATCAGTTTTAACTGTCTTGGATCAATGTTTTCGTCGTATAATTTAATAATCATAGTTCTAAAATTTTAGCAGGTAAAAATTACACTTTTCAAACGGATTCCCCAAAAGCCATTTTTGAGAATTAACTATTTTTTGGAGATGGTGTAGGATAACCTCAATTGTTATCAGTTTACTTTAGAAAATCTAATTTCGTTGGGTCTTGTCGCGTATCAAAAAGTCTAATGATTTCAATTCTGTCATTCTTTTCTCTATAGAACAATGTGTTTTGTTTGGTTAAAACACTTTTTCGTATGCCATATTGCTCGTTTATAAGAGGAAACATTTGAGGGTCTTTAAGAATTAAATCAATGTTTTCTTCTACTTTATTGATGAATCTTCTTGTAATTTGATTATTCCATCTGACTTGCAGATATTTTAAAATCGATTCAAAATCTTTCTCAGCATCAGGAGACCAAAAGATTTCTCTAGTCATTTACAAAGCGATTTCTCATTTCAATCATTACTTCATTATGACTTCTTCCTTGTCCATTCTCTAATTGTTCAACTCCATGTAATATTGCAGCTTGTTGCTCATCAGTAAGATTCTGCCATTCATTAACATCACTCTCACCATTGATGTAATTAACGAGGATGCCATAAGCTTCTTCCAAGGTTTTCCCTTTTAAAGCGTCCAACTTTCTAAATAAGTCAATTTTGATTTCAGCTGAATTCATTGAAATAAACTTTTTATAAAGATAAGGATTATTGATAATGGTTTTAAAGCATTATCAAAATTTAGTCTTTAAGGAAAACGAAAACTTATTTATAGGGTAAAATATTCTACTTGCAACTAGCATTTGGACTTTGAATAAAATAATAGTCTTCTTTATTGACCTGAGCTAGTCTATTTTTAATGATTAAGAATTTTTCATTTTTAGCAGCTAAAAATTACACTTTTCAAACGGATTCCGCAAAAGCCATTTTTGAGAGTTAATTATTTTTGGAGATGGGGTAGGATAACCTCAAGTGTTATCAGTTTACTTTAGAAAATCTAATTTCGTTGGGTCTTGTGAATAAATATAGTGTTAGAAGTAGTCTGGGGTTCAGATCAACTAAAATGATTTTCTCTTAAGACTATCGGCGCTTAAGCCGCTAATTTTTGGAAATGGAGTTTCTCACACAAAAAAAGCAGTGTCGATTCTTCAACACTGCTTTTTCACTAAATATATATTTTGTTCCTAGCTATTCTTTGCGTGATCAGCTAAAAATTTCTCTAAACCAATGTCAGTTAATGGGTGATTCAATAATGCAGTAATGGCACTTAAAGGACCAGTCATTACATCAGCACCTAATTTAGCACAGTCAATAATATGCATTGCATGACGAACAGATGCAGCTAAAATTTGAGTTTCGTAACCATAATTGTCAAAAATCAATCTGATTTCATCAATCAAGTTCAATCCATCTGTAGAGATATCATCCAAACGACCGATGAAAGGAGAAACATAAGTAGCACCAGCTTTAGCTGCTAATAATGCCTGTCCTGGAGAGAAAATCAAAGTACAGTTCGTACGGATTCCTTTATCAGAAAAATAACGGATGGCCTTTACACCTTCTTTAATCATTGGCACTTTTACCACAATTTGAGGATGCAAAGCAGCCAATGCCTCACCTTCTTTAATCATTCCCGCAAAATCTGTAGAAATAACTTCAGCACTTACGTCACCATCTACAATGTTGCAGATTTCGATGTAGTGTTGTTTTACTTTTTCGTCTCCTTTAATGCCTTCTTTGGCCATTAAAGATGGATTAGTAGTTACGCCATCTAAAATTCCAAGCTCTTGAGCTTCTTTGATTTGATCTAGATTTGCAGTGTCGATAAAAAACTTCATGAGTGTATTTTTTTGTTTGTCCAAAGGTAAATTTTCGTTCCCCTTTTTTCAAAAAAAGATGTTAACAATAGTGCATAAAAAATGGGTAAGCTACTTACATCGCACCGCTCAACCATCTACCCTTGCTTTCTTCCGAACCTGGGGGATTCAACAGGAGCTGGTCGTATAAGACTTACCCGCGGCAAAAGTAGGCATAATCTCATGAATCGCGCAAATGATTTGTGAAATTTCTTTCTATGGATGGGATTTAAATTTTATATTTGTTTTCTAACAAATAAAACGAAAACCATGGAACAAAAACCGCCAATGTTTAAGAGTGCAATGAACTACGGAGCTATCATTGGACTGGTACTTGTAGGAATATCGCTAGTATCATTTTTAATGGCTGATTACGAAAACAAATTGCTACAATATGTGAGCTATGTGGTCATGATAGGAGGATTATTTTGGGCAATTAAAAGTTATCGAGATAATGAGTGCGGAGGATTAATTGCTTACGGATCTGTTTTAGGTTTTGGAACATTGGTTTCATTATTCTTCGGAATTTTAACTGCCTTTTTCATGTACGTTTATTTGAAATTCGTTGACGATACGATGATCCAATACGTATTAGAAGAGAGTCAGCGACAAATGGAAGCCAAAGGAATGAGTGATGAAGAAATAGAGATGGGGTTGGAGTATTCTAAAATGTTCACTTCCGCAGGATTTATTGGCATTATGGCTTTGTTAGGAAATGTATTTTTCGGTTTCATCATATCTTTAATTCTGGGATTTATTCTTAAGAAGGAAGACGAAACATTTAATTAATAAAATTGAATCAGTTGATTGATATTTCAATAGTTGTTCCATTATTAAACGAGGAAGAATCTCTTCCTGAATTGTTTGATTGGATAAAAAGGGTAATGAGTAAAAATAACTTTTCATTTGAGGTTATTTTTATAGATGATGGAAGTACAGATGGTTCTTGGAAAGTAATTGAAGGACTGAAAGCTGCCCATCCAACCACTGTTAGAGGGGTTAAGTTTAGAAGAAACTATGGGAAGTCGGCTGCTTTAAATGTAGGTTTTGAAGCTGTCAACGGATCTGTTGTTATTACAATGGATGCCGATTTACAAGATAGTCCTGATGAAATTCCAGAATTATATAATTTGATAACGAAAGATGGTTTTGATTTAATCTCAGGATGGAAGCAAAAACGTTACGATCCATTATCTAAAACCATTCCTACCAAGTTGTTTAACTGGGCTACTCGTAAAATGACTGGCATTTATCTGCATGATTTTAACTGCGGTTTGAAAGCCTATAAGCACGATGTGGTCAAAAACATCGAAGTTTATGGAGAAATGCACCGATATATACCTGCAATAGCTAAATGGGCAGGATTTACGAAAATTGGAGAAAAAGTAGTTCAACACCAAGAACGTAAATACGGAACCACAAAGTTTGGTTTAGAGCGGTTTGTAAATGGATTCTTGGATTTGTTATCCATCACTTTCATCGGAAAGTTTGGTAAAAAACCCATGCATTTCTTTGGACTTTTGGGTACACTGATGTTTATGATTGGATTTCTTTTAATTCTATATGTTGGTGGAGAGAAATTGTATTTTCTAACACAAGGAGTGCGGGCTCGTTTAGTGACAGATACTGCTCAATTTTATATTGCATTAGTCGCTATGATTATGGGGGTTCAATTGTTTTTGGCAGGATACTTAGCAGAACTGACATCAAGAAACTCTCCGACAAGAAATACATATAAGATAGAAACTGAATTGTAACCTTCGATGAATGTTAGATTCCTCCTTAAAGAAAATTGTAATTATTGGTCCTGCGTATCCATATCGTGGAGGAATAGCTACGTATAACGAACGATTAGCAAAAGAGTTTTTAGCGCATGGATACGAAGTGAAAATTGAGACTTTTAAACTGCAATATCCCAATTTTTTATTTCCGGGTAAAACACAGTTTTCAGAAAGTGAGGCTCCCAAGGGGATTACAATTAATAGAAGTTTAAACTCTACATGGCCATTAAATTGGCTACAAGTTGGTGACAGAATTAAACGTGAAAACCCTGATTTGGTCATCGTCAGGTATTGGTTGCCTTTTATGGGACCTTGTTTAGGCACTGTTATTAGACGAATCAAATCAAATGGACATACGAAGGTGATATGTTTGGCAGATAACATTATTCCACATGAGAGACGCATAGGAGATCGATTGTTTACCAAGTATTTTCTGAATGGAATAGATGGTTTATTGGCAATGACCCAAAAAGTGCTGGATGATGCGCTGAGATTTCGTCAAATACCGACAGCGCTGAGTCCTCATCCTATATTTGATAATTTCGGTTTAGTCACTTCTAAAGAAGCGGCCTGTAAAAAGCTAGGACTAGATCCGAAGTACAGTTATCTTTTGTTTTTTGGTTTGATAAGAGACTATAAAGGATTAGATATCTTATTGGAAGCTTTGTCCAACCAATTGTTAAAGGATACGAATGCGAAATTGATAATTGCAGGGGAGTTTTACTCTGATGCTAATTCATATCACCAACAAGTAGCTCGATTAGGTATTAAAGAAAGGATTATTTTAAGAGATAATTATATTCCGAATGCTGAAGTGGCCAATTATTTTAATGCGGCATCACTTGTCGTTCAACCTTATAAAACCGCTACTCAAAGTGGTGTGACTCAAGTGGCTTATCACTTTAATAAACCAATGATTGTTACCAATGTAGGAGGATTGAAAGAAATGATTCCCGATGGAAAAGTAGGGTTTGTAGTAGAACCGAATGCTACAGAATTGGCAGATGCTATTCATAAATTTTTTAGAGAGGACAAGGAAATTGAGTATCAAAAGAATATAGAAGAGGAAAAGAAAAAATACAGTTGGCCAATTTTAGTGCATGCATTTGAAGGGTTATATAAAAAACTGAAGAACAATGATTAAAATCGATAAAAACTGGACTTTATTTTTAGATCGTGATGGAGTTATCAATGAGCGTATTCCAAAAGGATATGTAATGGAGCCAGATCAGTTGGTTTTGGAGGTAGCAGTGGCCGATGCGATAGCGGAGTTTAATCAATTGTTTGCTAGGGTAGTGGTGGTAACTAATCAACAAGGAATTGGTAAAGGACTTATGACATCGGAGCAATTGGATACTGTTCATGAAAAACTGAGGTCAGAATTAGCTGCATCTGGTGCTTATGTTGATGGAATCTATTACTGCCCTGAATTAGCTGATTCGGGTTCAAAATGTCGAAAACCAGAAGGGGGAATGGCAATGCAAGCAAAGGCTGACTTCCCTGAAATTGATTTTTCAAAAAGCATCATGGTTGGTGATACCATTACCGATCTGCAGTTTGGAAAGCGCTTGGGAATGAAGACTATTTTTATCCGAACAGAACTTGAAGAACAGACTGCAGAGGTTGATGAATTATCAGATGAAATCATTGATTGGTTGAAGGATGTTCTGATGGTGATTAGCTAATATTTTAATCGGATTAGCTTTTATCTCATTCAGAATGATAAAGGAAATCTAAACTAGTAAAATCAACAAAGGGCTATTTGAAAATAACCTTCCGCGTATAAGCACTTTCCGAAGTCTTAACCTTCAGAAAGTAAATACCCTCATATTTAGACTTTCTGTGAATGGTTATCGTATTTCCACTAATCGTATCTTCTTGTACCAATTGACCTTTCAAATCATATAACTGATAATCGGTAAATTGAATGTTAGGATTCAGTTCGACAGTTACTGCATTATCACTAGGAATAGGGAATACATTTAAGGCTTCATTTCCTAGGGAATTCTTTGGAATATTGGTGTAACTCGGATTCTTAATTCTTACAATTGAATGAGATCCACTATTGGTCGCAATATACAATTCTCCATTAGGACCGACAGCAATGTCTCTTAGTCTTCCCCAAAAATTGGCAAAAAACTCATTGTCTGTAATAATAGCGTCTTTCGTGGTGTTTAGTGGCAATTGATGTAAGGTCGCATCTTTTAAAGTCGTTAACAAAAGACTATTTTGAAACTCAGGAATCGCTGGATGATCATAATACAAAATGTCTGAAGTTGCTACAGTAGGAGTCCAAGCGTAAAGTGGTTCTATCACATTGGAGTCTGCACAGAAAGACTGCTCGTTTGGTGTATTGCAGAAACCTTCCACATCTGGCCATCCATAATTTCGTCCTTTTTGGATGATATTAATTTCATCGTCGTTATTTGGACCATGTTCAGAACTGTATAAAAAGCCATTTGCAAAGAAAAGCCCTTGTGGGTTTCGATGTCCCCAACTCCAAAGCGGACTGTTTGCTAAAGGATTGTCATTTGGAATGCTACCGTCCAAGTTCAAACGCAGTACTTTACCATTCAAGGAACTTATATTTTGAGCAGTAGAGGTATTTGCTGCATCTCCTGTTGTCATGTAAATGAATCCATTTTCGATAAGTAGTCTAGAGCCATTATGATTCACTGCTCCTGGAATTGAATCCAATAGAATAACCTCGTTAGTTAATATTTCTTGTGTGATGTTGTAGTCAAAAGATACCAATCGCTCTTTTACTGAACTGTTAGTGCCGTAATTATATACTGCATATATTTTTGGAGTAGTAGGAAAGTTGGGGTGTAAAACCATTCCTAATAGTCCTCCTTCACCATATTGGTTAACCGTGGAAGTATAATCCAATATAACTTTATTGATTCCAGTAGATGGATCTATTCGATTGATTTTTCCTATTCGTTCAGTGAAATATATATGATCATCAGGTCCATAAATAATCTCCCATGGCATACTTAAACCACCAATGATGGTCGTTGTATCGATGGTTGTATTTCCCACCATGAGTTGAGCCTTTATTGAATTGGAAAATACTAACAAACAACTTAATCCTAGAAGTAATCTTTGAAATTTTGACATCTCTTTATTTTTTAGGTGTGTACTCCTAAAATTAATGATTTTGTATCAAGAAAAGAAAAAGTAAACGAATAGGAAGCTTAATCCCCATAGAATAAATAAAGTAGCTATTGCAGTTATGACAATAACTTTCTGTTTCCTTTTCCGTTCTTGAATTAACTGTTGTTTGATCTTCAATTTCACTAGTCGCATCTGCTCTGGAGTTGCTGATTCTCCATTGCGAATAGATGCCTTGAGTCCTTGCGTTAGTTCAGATTTTAATCGAAAATACTGTCCACGTTTTATACGCAGTTTTTCGTTGTTTTGGATGGAGCGTAAAGAATCAAAAGCAGTAGCCATAGAGGAGATATTATATAATCACCTCCTTAAATTAATTAAAAAAATTGGTTATCAACACTTTTTAAAGGACAATGGGAATTTTTACTTTAGTTTTTTCCCAAGATAAGGTGAGGTAAAGATTTTCTTCAAAGTGAATTTGGAAGCGTTCTTGAAATTGGTCTAATTGTTCCACTGGAACAGTAATTCTCAGGACATCAAATTCAGGTTCACGTGGAGAAGTCCCATCCCAATTGAGTCCCCAATCATATGATTTACTATTAAAGATGATTTCCCAACTCGTTTTATTTGGAATTGTCCAAAGGGTATATGTTCCGGCTGCAAGCTCAGTTCCTTCAATTTCGATTGCCTTATTAGTTATAAAGGTTGTGGCTTCATTGGCTCCTGTCCGCCATATTTTTCCAAAAGGGACTAAACTATCCATCACTTTCCTTCCTCGTGCAGCAGGACTACTGTAGAAAACACTCAGAGTGGCATCGTCTTTTGTGTAGGTTTCAACTTGTTCGGGACTAGCTTTCTTTGTTTGATAAATCATATACTGAAATCCTCCAAAAAGAAGTAGTCCAATCAATAGCAGTATGAGTATGATTTTTTTTAGCATCTTGTTTTTATTTTAATTGATGATTTTGCAATGAGTCAATTCGTTGTTGTATTTGTAAATCATCTGGGTTTTTATCTAATTGTTTGATAGCCTCGATATACTCAGGGTAATCACTATATTTTGTTTCTAACCAAGTATAGGGTGGAAGCATTAATGCTATAATAGCTATAATAGCCATAGGAATCGCGCGTTTTCGAAGGACTTTAAAACCTAACTGTAAGTTAGGATCTTTTAGCGTAAAAGAATAAATAATTAGTATGATCAAAGCAATAGAGCCAATTGCTAAGTTGGTTTGATATCCAGGCCACATTTGAATTTTAAACATTAATCCTACCAATACGATAGAAAAAGCTAATCCAGGTAGCATTGAAGAGATTCTAATGTTTTGGTTTTCATTTAAAAATAGTGCCATTGACAGAAAAGGGTACAGCAGTGCTAATCCTGCAAAAGCGATAATACTGATTAACTCAGCACCCGGCCACAATAATAGGTGAAGGTTGATGGCTAATACAGCACTTACTAATAAGAGTACTTCTATACGTTTAAGCATGTTTGTTTTTCTTGATACAATAGAGGTAATAGTTTTCTACTTTTTCTCTAGCCCATGGGGTTTTTCTTAAAAAATTAAGACTAGATTTAAGTGTCTGATTGCTTTTGAAGCAATTAATTGAGACATTATTTGCCATTTCATCCCATCCTTTATTCTCAATCAGGTATTCTAGAATCGACTTTAATGTAATTCCATGCAATGGGTTGTTTGGCTGTTGTTCCATTTGTTAAAACTACAATCTGCATTTAATATTTCAAAATATAGTTCTGAAAGTTATTTTCCCCCATTCGCTTGCAAATCTCTAATGCAATCGATATCAAGATCTGGGATATTTCCTCCTAGTAAATTACCTAAAGACGTACCTGTTTGAATCGAATAATGCATCAGGCAATCATTATTAGTGCAGTGTGCGCCATTTGCTTCATCGTGGTGATTGGAGGTAATGGGTGTTCCAGTATTTACCAATCCTAACAAATGTCCGAATTCGTGTTGTGTAACAGCAGATTCTAATGTTGTTTCTGAAGGTTCTCCTAAGCCACCACTCAAACTTTTTATAGTTTTTTCAAAAATAGCAAATGAAGTAGAGCTATACGCTATGCCTAATACCACCTGATTGCCCTGTGATTCAATGTAATCATTGTCTAAATAGATCACATAAGCGCTCATGGTAGAAAGGCTGGAAGACACTGTTCTATTTTGGGTCTCTAGGGTTCTAATTTGCTCGATAGTATACTTGCTGTTCTGCGGAGATGGAATTTCTCTAAGAGAAACACTAATTCCTCCTGGTTTATTTAATCGAGCTGAAAGAAAGTTTTTGAGGTTCACGATTGTTTGGTTAGTTGGTTTGAAGCCAGTAATATAATCGATTTGAATATCTAAAGAAGGCACCGCACCACTTAAATAGGCTTTTGAAGCATCACCTAAAATAGAAGTAGGGGGAGTGGTATTATCTTTATTATCGTCTTTACAGCTTTGAAATGAAAATGCGAAGAAGAGAAGTAATAATAGGGTAGTAATTTTATTATTCATGATTTAATATATGATTTCAACAAATTATGTTTAAATAATGAATTTTACAAAAAAAATACAAATAGAATAATTTATGCTTTTACTTTTAAACGTAAGGCAGGTTTCTATGGGTCGATGTATAATGTTGGTGAAAAATCTAGTATTGATTCATAGAAAAATGGATAGTACGTAAGCAGAGAATTTATTTTAAGACAAAGCTTGTACTTTGATTTTTTTGGATTTTTAGAAGATTTACTAAGTTGCCAACTCTTTTATTACTTAAAAGTCAATGAAATAGCCTTGTATAAAGTGCTTTTTTTAGAATAATAGAGAAATGATTCATTGTAGGGCTTATTGATGTTAGAATTAGCCTTTTTTGAGATGAATAAGAGTTTCTATAAATTGTCATCGTAACGTAACCATTGTAGACAATATCTTCTGATTTATGGAAATAATGAGAAAGGGAATAGTAGAAAAATAGGGTAATAATCGTATATGGATTAAAAAGGGACACAATTATTTTTGAAAAAAAACATAATGAAACACCTTATAATCCTTTTGACTTTCGCCACTTTGTTGGGGTGCGAGAAAATACCTGAAAGAGAGCCGATTTCTCTTAATTTTATTAGTCTAAATGGTGTGCCAGCTAATACTGCTGTTTTAAATGATTTGGATTACAACTCCAATTATGACTTCACCTTTACTTACCAAAGTAAATCTTTAATTAAAGAATCAAGAATTAGACTTACCACAAAGTATAACTCAGATATCAGTGGTATGGATACTGAAAGATTATCGAAGACCAACTTTGATGATGCTGAAGGAACATTCACATATCGACTAATTCCCAAGGAGCAATGTGAACCTCCATCGACTTCCGGTTTAAAAAACTATTATTTTATCAAAATTATCATGATCAATGAAAATGGAGTGGTGATAGAGAAGCATGTTCAATTTGATTTTAGCTAGTATGAAAAGAGTTTTATTAATAGTATTTTTTTATTCACCATTTTTTGCTTTTTCACAAGTAGAAGACTGGTATGGGGTAGATTTAAGTCGTATCGGGTATAAACATAATTCCTATGTATTCGAACAACAATTATTTGGATATGGAGTTGTCTCAGGCAATCAATCTGCCAATGATTATCAAGTTAGATCGTTCGATCCTATAACTATTAAGGGCGGAAGTTTTGAACTCTCAGCAGATGTTTATTCAAAGCATGTTTTATTTAATATAGATGCTAGTTCATTACTAGATGTTGGAGTAACTCTTTTCCAATTTAAAGACAAAGAGCGATGGTGGGATAATAAAGATTATCGTGTAGATTATTCTGATATATTACCGGTTAGGTTAGCTTTTGGTACTAATATTTCACCCTACTTTAGTCTTTACGTTGGAGGACAATATTCTTTAAACACCATAGGTTTAAGGTATAAGAATAATAACTCACTTTACAGTGATTTAAGAATGGGTGGTCATGCTTATGGAGTCGGAGGTCATGCAGTTGCTGCATATAAATTTTTAAATTTTAGATATAGCTATATGTATGATTGGACGAGTTTTGGTGGGCATTTTAAAGGGAATCGAATTCAAAACGAATGGGTACTTTCTGTTGGAATAAGTCGGATTGGAGTATTCTGTAAGTATAAACATAGCTTTAGTACCTCAAATGAAGGTAATTTACCTGAAGAACGAAAGGGTTTGTTTAAAAGCTCTTATGAAGATGCAAAGTTTAAATGGCAAAATGCGCAGTTTGCAACAAAATCAGAATTAAGTGTTGGCATTTATTTGACGGGTCTGTTTAGTGCAGTTAGTAATGCCTCTACTCGACTTATTGGAGAAACTGAAATTGGAGTAGCAAAAGAAAGAAGAGAAGAAAAGCGTAGAAGGATAAAGTGGGTTGAGTAATTGTATTGAATTCTTTTTGTTTTCAATAAGTCATTTGCAATAGCCTCTTTTTAATTTATCTGTCTAACTATCATTAAGAAAGTATTGGAATTTATATCAAATTCTAATACTTTTTTTATGGTCTTTTAAGTAAAGAACAAAAAAAGACTGTCAACGGAATTGACAGTCTTTTCAAATATTTTAAATATTATTGAGTTATTTTACTTTTTCAACGATCGCTTTGAACGCCTCAGGACTGTTCATTGCCAAATCAGCTAATGCTTTTCTGTTTAATTCGATGTTGTTTTTAGCAATTTTTCCCATAAACTCTGAGTAAGACATTCCGTATTCTCTAACTCCAGCATTGATTCGCTGAATCCAAAGACTTCTGAAATTTCTTTTCTTTTGTTTACGACCAATGTATGCAAACTGCATACCTCTCTCAACTGCATTTTTTGCTACAGTGTGTACATTTTTTCTTCTTCCAAAGTAACCTTTGGCGGCCTTAAGGACCTTTTTTCTTCTAGCTTTTGCTGCTACTGAATTTGTTGCTTTTGGCATTTTTACTTACGTTTTTTGGAAATTGGTGTCCTTTCTTTTAAGAAGCTTTAAACTCAATTTCCGGGTGTTGTTACTAAAATTAACGTTAACCTGGCGATCAATTTACTTTACGCACAGTTGCAATTTGATATTTGCTTCATCTGCTTTATGAACTAAACCAGAATGTGTCAAATTTCTCTTTTGCTTTGTTCCTTTTTTGGTCAAAATATGACTTTTGAAGGCGTGCTTTCTTTTGATCTTTCCAGAACCAGTGAATTTGAATCTCTTCTTCGCACTGGAAGTGGTTTTCATTTTTGGCATTGTACCGTTGTTTATATATGAATACTAATTATTTACTTTTTCTTTTTTGGAGCCAAGAACATAATCATTCTTTTTCCTTCTAACTTAGGCATGGATTCTACCACTGCTACATCTTCTAGTGCCTGAGCCAATTTTAACAATAGAATTTCTCCTTTGTCTTTAAACAAAATGGTTCTACCTTTAAAGAAAACATAAGCTTTTACTTTGTTTCCTTCTCCAATGAACTTCTCAGCATGCTTTAACTTAAAGTTAAAATCGTGATCATCTGTATTTGGTCCAAATCGAATTTCTTTTACTTCAATTTTAGAAGCCTTGGATTTCATTTCCTTCTGACGCTTCTTTTGCTCGTATAAGAATTTCTTATAGTCGATTATTTTACAAACGGGTGGATCTGCTTTCGGTGAAATTTCAACTAAATCTAAGTTTTGCTCCTCAGCCATACTTAGAGCTTCTCTAATTGAATATACATCTGCTTCAACGCCATCGCCGACAACTCTTACCTTATGTGCGGTAATTTCATCATTGATTTTGTGAGGATTTTGTGTCCTTGCAAATCTACCTTGTGGTTTAAATGGTCTAGCTATTGTTAGGTCCTCCTGTAATTAAATTTGTAAATTTTTATTAAAATAATCAGAAAATTCTTCGATCGTCATTGTTCCAATGTCACCTTCTCCGTGTTTTCTAACGGAAACTGTTCCATTCTCCACCTCTTTTTCCCCTACAACTAACATGTAAGGAACCTTAGAGACTTCTGCATCACGAATCTTTTTTCCAACTTTTTCGTTCCTATCGTCTACGAAACCGCGAATATCGGATTTATTTAAGATTTTTAAAACATCTTTTGCATTTTCATTGAATTTTTCACTCAATGGTAATATTGCAAGCTGCTCAGGAGCTAACCAAAGCGGGAAATTTCCGCCGCAATGCTCAATCAACACTGCAACAAATCTTTCTAAAGAGCCAAATGGCGCTCGGTGAATCATTACAGGGCGATGTTTTTCGTTGTCACTCCCAACATATTCTAATTCAAAGCGCTCAGGTAAATTGTAATCAACCTGAATGGTTCCAAGCTGCCACTTTCTACCCAATGCGTCTTTCACCATAAAGTCTAATTTAGGTCCATAGAACGCGGCTTCTCCGTATTCTATTACCGTATTTAAACCTTTTTCTGTTGCAGCTTTTATAATTGATTGTTCAGCTTTATCCCAATTTTCGTCAGTTCCAATATATTTACTTCTATCGTCTTTATCTCTTAGAGAGATTTGCGCTGTATATTCTTTAAAGTCTAATGCTTTAAATACATATAGAACCAAATCGATTACCTTCATAAATTCATCTTCCACTTGGTCTGGACGACAAAATAAGTGAGCATCATCTTGTGTAAAACCTCTAACTCTGGTTAAACCGTGTAGTTCTCCACTTTGCTCGTACCTATATACTGTTCCAAACTCAGCATAACGAACTGGAAGGTCTTTATAGGATTTTGGCGATGCTTTGTATATCTCACAATGGTGAGGGCAGTTCATGGGTTTCAATAAAAACTCTTCCCCTTCAGCAGGTGTATTGATTGGTTGAAATGAATCTGCACCATATTTTTCATAGTGTCCTGATGTAACGTAGAGTTCCTTGCTTCCGATATGAGGAGTAATTACCGGTTGGTAGCCAGCAGCCACTTGAGCTTTTCTCATAAAGTTTTCCAATCGTTCTCTAAGCAGAGCTCCTTTTGGCAACCACAATGGCAATCCTTGACCAACTCTTTGGCTAAAAGTAAACAGTTCTAGTTCTTTACCAAGTTTTCTATGGTCACGTTTTTTGGCTTCTTCCAATAACTCTAAATACTCATTTAGCTCCTTTTGCTTTGGAAAGGTAATGCCGTAAATTCGAGTGAGTTGTTTGTTTTTTTCATCTCCTCTCCAATATGCACCTGCTATATTTAAAAGCTTAACTGCTTTAACAAATCCAGTATTTGGGATATGAGGTCCTCTACATAAATCTGTGAAATTACCTTGGGTATAGAAGGTAATATTTCCATCCTCAAGGTTTTCTAGAAGGTCTAATTTATATTCGTCATCTTTTTCTTTATAGTAGGCAATCGCATCTGCTTTTGAGATACTTTTTCTTACGTACTCATTTTTTTGACGAGCCAGTTCCAACATGCGTTTTTCGATGGCAGGTAAATCTTCCGCAGAGATAACTCTATCTCCTGCATCTACATCATAATAAAATCCATTTTCAATGGGAGGTCCTATCCCTAATTTGATTCCTGGGTAAATTTCTTCTAAAGCTTCTGCTAATAGATGAGCTGAACTATGCCACATCGTATTTTTACCCTCATCATTGTTCCAGGTTAATAATTCCAAGTTACTATCTTGTTCTATTGGTCTGAAGGCGTCGATAACCTCACCATTAACTTTTGCGGCAAGTACATTTCGAGCTAATCCTTCGCTGATTTCTTTGGCGATATCCAATGCAGTTACTGCTGAACTATACTCTTTGATGGCACCGTCTGGAAGTGTTATTTTTATCATGAAATAGGGTGTTCTTTAAAATTCAGGTGCAAAGATAAAAAAACTCCTTTGCTCCATAGGGTTAATATGAATAAAAAAGGCGTCTCGGTCAAACCGGGACGCCTTTTCAATTTTTTAATTTTGATTAAGCAGAAACAATGTTTGACCGAAGAGCTTCAATTTTCTTCGTTAATTCTATCATATCATCAGGATTGATGGTTGCATAACCTTCAGCATCCTCTGTTGCCACTGATTGGTAAAATGTATTGATAGCTTCCAATTGGTTTGCTACTTCAGTAAGGTCAAAAGTTTCATCAGATTGAGCTCGTAGTGCTGGAATTAAATTTTTCAGAATATTCATTTGTTCCAATACTCGGTCTTTAACCATTTCATTTCCACTAGCACTTTTAGTACCTAAATACATTCCTTCAACCCAAGCACCGGTAAAAAATATTGCCATTTTAGCCTGCTCTTTATTTTCTTCTAAATATGAGTCAGTCTTTATTTTAATTTCGGTTAAAATTCTCATAATAGAATCTTGAGTACCAATGTTTTTTTCAAAACGCTCCACCATGTTGCCAGTACTGAATATGGCATCCATACCTGTTTCGTCGGAAAGCTTTTTGATGGCTGCTAAATAATCGATAGACTCTTGTTGTTTTTTATTGAGAACCGAATAGGCCATGTCCGCCGAGTAAACACCAAAATTGAGGTATTTCTTCGTTTTAGTGTTATAATTAGAAACGGCATCAGGACTATTAGGTAGTTCTCCATTATAAGTTAAACCTGAACGGTTAAAAATAGAGGCAATTTGGATAGGTGATGGTAACATCAAATCCGCAGACTCATCTTCAATTTCTTCTACTTCTTCTAAAACTACTTCCTCTGTAACTTCTTCTTTTTTCGGTGCTTCAGCACATGCAAAAAGCAATGCAGTAGAGAATACGCTAACTGCTATAATTAGGTTATTTTTTTTCATGATTAGGGATTAATTGTTTTTTACAAAAGTTAATTGGTAGCCTAAAACAAATACCATGCAGCCTGTTTCATCAGAACCTTGAGCCGGTGGAATTACATAATTAATAAAAAGATTCTTAGCTTTTTTTGGCTCGTATGTTAAAATGGTGGAACCGTTTCCTTCAGTTTTGCTAGAATACAATAAGGTGCGACCATCAGATTCACGACTTTTGTCATAAATTTCAACTTCTACATTCTTTGGAAGGTCTTGTCTGTTGAAAACCATGCGGTATTTTTCACCTTTAAACAATGGGACTTCAACTTCCTTAACAGAAGTTTTGTAGGTGTAGTTAATGCTGCTAATTTTAGAAGAAGCATAGAAATAGGTGTCCAATGAGTCAATGGCTTTTATTTTAGCCTCTGTATTTGAACACGAACCATTAGAAACTCTTTTATTTCCTGCAGCCGTTACTGCAATGAAAAGAACGAAAATTCCTAAAATTTGAACGATTTTTTTCATAATTGGGTTATATTGGGATTGATGTGCTAAGATATTAAATTTACTTTGATAACAAAATTCAAAATTAAGCACATTAGGTCACTATTGGATGGTTACTCCCTCATATTCTGTAAGCTGTTTATATTGCTCTTTAAGCTGTTTAAAAATGTCGTTATTTTGCGCTGATTTTATCATCCGTCCATCTATTTCATAGACATTGGTTAATTCTCCCATAGTTCCTGTTGTAAAAACCACATCTGCGTTAAAACATTCGCTCACCGATATGTCTCTTTCTTCATGGGGAATATCCGCCTTTTTTGCGATTTCTAGAATTGTTTTTCTAGTTATCCCAGGTAAACAAGCTGTGGCATGAGGCGTAGACAATTTACCAGCTTTGATGATAAAAATGTTGGTGGCGTTGGTTTCACTTACAAATCCTCTGTCATCTAACATAATGGCATCATCAGCATTAGCATAATTGGCTTCTATCTTTGCCAAGATGTTATTGATTAGATTATTGTGATGAATTTTGCTATCTAGATTAGAAGGGCCATTTCTTCTGATACTAGCCGTAATTAGTTTGATTCCTTCATGGGGGTAGATTGGCCGTTTGAATTCTGCTAATACAATTAAGGTACATCCTTTGGTATTTAATTGCGGATCCATTCCTGAGGTAATCTTTTCTCCTCTAGTTAAGGTAAGTCTCATGTGCGCTTCATCGAACATATCGTTTGCAATTAACGTTTTCTTAATTGCATCAATGATCTCTTTTGGTGATGGGATGTTTTTGAAATCCATGGTATGAGCAGATTCCATCAAACGATTGACATGTTCATTAAGCTTAAAAATCTTTCCTTTATAGACTCGAATTCCTTCCCAGACGGCGTCACCACCCTGCACTACGCTATCAAATACAGAAACTTTGGCTTCGTTTCGGTGCAATAATTCTCCATTTATCCATACTTTAATGTTATCGTTTCTGTTATCGTATTGTTGTGCCATATTAGATTGTTAGTTTGTGTTTAATTAGTTTGTTGTAATAAGGAAGGCATTTTTCATATACCATTTGATTTTCTTTAGATAGTAGAATCTCCTTTTGTTCAAATGGAGCAAAGCCAGTGGATTGATGTACGTTTGAATACCAGTATTTCGCCCAAACTCCATCTTCTTTTCTAGCTCCTTGTTTCCAGCTTAGCATATTACCCTCATAGAGAATACCAATACTTTGGCAAAGTTTTATCAAGAATTGTTTTGGTTTTTTTAATAAATCAGCTGAATCAATCACCAAAAAATGAGCATTTTTTAATTGTAATTCTGTCATTAATTCATGCTGCATTTTAATGCCAATGTCTTCAATTGTAGGATTGGGGATTACTTTATTGTAGCTGTTGATAATTGCTTTTGGATCCCTTATAAAAATTAAGTTGATGGTCTCATTCAAGAATGATCGATTTATTTCAATTAAATGATGAGTCATTTGCTTGCAGAAAATGACTTTAGGTTGATTTAACTTCAGGATATCCTCCATCACCTGATTTCCATTGTTATTTTGACTTTTTAAAATTTCATGCCGTCCAGGATGAATGACTCCAGATTTTGATAGGTAGTGCGCATACAATGGCTCATCGATCACCATCGTGTCACTCCGTTGGGCAAAACTATACATGAATGCAGTACTTACATTCCTAGGACTCGACCATAAACAGATGTACTTCATATATCGTATTTGCGGGTTCTAATGTAATAATTTAGATGAAATTTTGCTGTTGTATTGTTCTATATAATTCATATATTTGATAGGTATCCGATTAAAAACTAAAACTATGAAGAAATTACTACTCCTTTTTATAATCGTCTTTACTTTCTGTTCCACGTATGCTCAACGTTGGGAATTGTTTAAAAATGACATTTCACATTACACAACTCCCCAGCAGAATACAGCTATGGCCATTAGCTTTTATACAGATAGTGTGGCTTTAACTTTACGAGTAGACACCGTTTTATTAGGTTCGCACATTACAACTACTGTCTTCGCTAAGGATTATAGTGGTCGGTTAACTCCTTTTAGTAGGTCTTGTATTGGTCCGAGCGCCTCCATTTTAGGAGATTCACTAGTAGAAAATGCTGATTCAAGTATCTATTACATTAATAACAATAAACTTATTTGGAAAAATAAAAACCAATGGAAGTTTTTTAGAGATTCGAATAATAATGAATTGTTGATTTCATTAGATTCAGTAACTGTTTTAAATGGAGATTCTCTAAAACATTTCTCTTTTTCTTCTTCTAGTAACGTTGCTTTTGATTCAGCTGTTTTCACTACACCTTTTATAGTTTCTAAATTGAATGGAATGGTAAAGGGATTCGATTTTTCATATTTCCCTTCAGAGATAAAACCGATATCTTACCTTTTGAAAGGGTTTGTTAAAAAATCAAACATATATGACTATGCAATTGGCGATGAATACCATTATCAGCACAAATTGGCTTTAAGTATGAGTTATAGCACCTTAGACTTGTATGTTTTAAAGGTAATAGGTAAAGTCGTTCACAATCAAGATAGCGTTAGCTATACGTTTGAAAGGAAGGTAAGAGAGGATAAATTAGTACCCATGGGTCAGGGACTTGTTCATCAGTATAGAAGCTATAAGGATACCATTATCAAGTCGTATAATTGGAGTCATAAATTGTTGTTAGGAACATACATGGATATTCGATCTTTAACGACTGGTACTATGAATAGAGGTACAGTAGGTGTTTATGATAGTGATTATGCTGTACCTACCTTTATAGACATTTCAGAAATAGGGAGGAGTGGAGATAGTATTTGTGATTTTACCTTTGAAACGGAAAGGTATACTTCATACATTTTTGGTGTAGGTAGTTTTGATTACTATTCAAATGGAGATATAAGTTCGTGGTATGAATCTAAAGAGGATTTACTTTACTACAAAAAAGGAACGAAAACTTGGGGAACACCTATAACCATTGTGATTTCAGATATAAAGGAAAATACCTTATCCAATATCTACTTTTATCCGAATCCGGCAAAAGACCAATTTATTATTGAGAACCTACAAGAAAAAACAGACTATAAGTTGGTTAATGTGAACGGGGCAATGATAGAAAGAGGAATTTTCAAAGAAGCATCTAATTCTATTTCGATGTCGAATTTAGAAAGAGGCATTTATTTTTTACAGTTGCAGTCTAAAAGTAATTTTAGGACAATCAGAATAGTAAAGCAATAAAAAAGTCCTCTTGGAGAACCAAGAGGACTTTTTTATCTAAATCGTTAAAGTATCTTAGATGTGAATCACTTCACCATAAGCTTCAGCCGTAGCTTCCATCACCGCTTCACTCATAGTAGGATGAGGGTGAACTGCTTTTAAGATTTCATGACCGGTAGTTTCTAATTTACGAGCAACTACTAGTTCAGCAATCATTTCGGTAACGTTAGCGCCAATCATATGAGCACCTAATAATTCACCATATTTAGCATCGTAAATTACTTTAACGAAACCATCTTTATGTCCTGCTGCACTGGCTTTTCCGG
This sequence comes from Acidiluteibacter ferrifornacis, assembly GCF_009909615.1. Classification (GTDB taxonomy): domain Bacteria; phylum Bacteroidota; class Bacteroidia; order Flavobacteriales_E; family Vicingaceae; genus Acidiluteibacter; species Acidiluteibacter ferrifornacis. Next base: position 68,210 of record NZ_WWNE01000018.1, read on the forward strand.
AAGCTGAGAATGGGAATTTACCCACTTTCAATTCGTAACCTGCTTCTTTTGCTGCTTTTTCAGTATAACCAACAGAAGCAATTTCTGGAGAACAATAAGTACAACCCGGAATATTGTTGTAGTCAATTGGCTCAGGATTATGACCTGCAATCTTTTCTACACATGTAATTCCTTCAGCAGATGCTACGTGAGCCAATGCCTGCCCTGGAACACAGTCGCCGATTGCATAATAACCTGGAATATTGGTTTCGTAATATTCGTTCACTTGAATTTTACCTTTGTCCGTAACAATACCAACTGACTCTAAACCGATGTTTTCAATATTTGCAACCACACCAACTGCAGAAATTACAATATCGCAATCAATTACTTCTTCGCCTTTTTTGGTTTTGATGTGAACTTTGCAATCTTTACCTGAGGTATCTACTTTAGTTACTTCAGCGCTAGTCATTACATTGATTCCAGCTTTTTTGAAACTTCTACCCAATTGCTTAGAAATATCTTCGTCTTCTACAGGTACAATATTGTCCATGTATTCTACTAAAGTTACATCGGTGCCCATTGCATTGTAGAAGTATGCGAATTCAGACCCTATTGCTCCTGAACCCACAATTACCATTTTCTTTGGCATTGATTTTTGGTTCATTGCTTCTCTATAACCTATAATCTTCTTTCCGTCTTGAGGGAGATTTGGTAGAGTTCTAGATCGAGCTCCTGTAGCAATAATGATGTGCTTTGCAGTAATTGTTTTAGTTGAACCATCTTCAGCAGTTACTTCAATTGCTTTACCAGGTTTTACTTTACCAGTTCCCATTATTACTTCAATCTTGTTCTTTTTCATCAAGAATTGAACACCTTTGCTCATGCCGTTGGCTACGTCACGACTTCTTTTTACGATATTTTCAAAGTTCGCATTGCTTTCTTTTACTTCAATTCCGTAATCCGCTGCATGCTTGATGTACTCGAATACATTCGCACTTTTTAATAATGCTTTAGTAGGAATACATCCCCAATTTAAACATACTCCACCCAACGACTCTTTTTCAACAATGGCTGTTTTTAAGCCTAATTGAGAAGCTCGAATAGCGGTTACATATCCACCTGGGCCACTTCCTAATACAATTACATCAAAATCCATAGTATACTATATTATGTTGTTTTTATCTTCAATTTTTAGTTTTGCGAAGTTAGTAAAAAGGTCGAATGCAATGAAAGCATATTCCAACCTTTAGCACACTTCCTTTTTTATTTCACTTCAGGAATACGTTTCAATGCTTCCAAGAAATAATCCCAATACTTTTGAACTGAACTAATTTGAACTTTTTCATCAGGGGAGTGAGCTCCGCGTATGTTTGGTCCGAATGATATCATTTCCATTTTAGGGTAATTGGTTCCTAAAATTCCACATTCTAATCCCGCATGACAGGCTTGAACTCTAGGTTCAGCATCGAATTTTTCACGATATAAATCGGCCATTAAATTTACAATGTCAGAGTGAGGTAGAGGAGTCCATCCTGGATAACTACCTCCAACTTCTACTTGAGCTCCCATTAATTCAAAGGCAGCAGTCAATGCTTCGGCCAAATCCCATTTCTCAGACTCAACAGAACTTCTCGTCAAACAAAGAATAGAGTATTCTCCGTCTGCTACTTTTACTTGGGCGATATTATTGGAAGTTTGTACCATGTTTAGCATGGCAGGACTCATTCTATATATTCCGTTTGGAGCGGCATAAATGGCACGGAGCAATAATGCTTGGAAATCTTCTTCCATCACCGCATCAAATTTGTCCATATTTTTTACCGTCACTACAACATTAGGATCGGTAAAGTTGTGCTCGTCTTTGATTGTTTCTTCGTATTCTTTAATCGCTGTTTCAAAAGCTGCCCACTCAGAAACTGGTACTGCTATTTTAGAAACCGACTCTCTAGGTATGGCATTTCTCAACCCGCCACCTTGAATCTCATTGACATAAATTCCCAATTCATTGGATAGGTTCAGTAATAAGCGATTCATTAGTTTGTTGGCATTTCCTAACCCTTTGATAATGTCCATTCCGGAATGGCCACCACTTAATCCATTGATGGTAATCTCAACACATTTTACTTCTTCAGGAATTTCCATTTCAGGATAAGCACCCGTAGCAGTTAAATCAACACCTCCAGCACAGCCAATGGTTAACTCATCATCGTCTTCAGTATCTAAATTCAATAAAATCTCGCCTTCTAAAAGACCACCTTTTAGACCAATGGCACCCGTCATTCCAGTCTCTTCATCGATGGTAAATAAGGCATCAAAAGCTGGGTGAGGTATATCTGTGCTTTCTAGCAAGGCCATGATCGATGCTACCCCAATTCCGTTGTCAGCTCCTAATGTAGTTCCGTCTGCTTTTACCCAATCACCATCCACAATCATTTTGATTCCTTCTTTATCAAAATCAAACTGAGTAGCGTTGTTTTTTTGATGTACCATGTCCAAGTGACTTTGAATCACTAGTTTTTTGCGATTCTCCATGCCTTTTGTGGCAGGCTTTCGGATGATTACGTTTCCAACTTCGTCGGTTACCACAGGTAATCCTAACTTTTTTCCGAAATCTTGCATAAAGGCAATTACTCTTTCTTCTTTTTTAGAAGGACGAGGTACTGCATTCAAATCGGCAAAATTATTCCACAATGATTGTGGTTCTAGCTTTCTAACTTGTTCTGACATGATTTTTGTTTTTAGAACAACAAATTTAGCATCATTTAAAGAGAATGAAAGTACAAGTTGAAATTATTCATCATTTTCGGCAATTTATTGATTGGTTGGATTGGATTAACTATTTTTAAGTCGTTGAGGTTTGATTACGTCTTAAATACATCCAAAAAATAGTACTTTTACGATTGTGAAAATTTTTAATCAAATAGCGTCTTTTTTACTTGCCTGTCTTTTACTGGTCAGTACAACGGGATTTTCCATGTACAAGCATTATTGTGGGGAAAATTTGAAGGAGATCAGTTTGTTTGATGAAGTAGAATCTTGTCATGATGAAAATATTTCAAAGGATTTAGACGAAGATTGTCCGTTTCACCAACATGATTCAGCAGCTATTGGCGAAGAAGATAATTGTTGTACAGATGAATACAACCGAATATCATTAGAAGATCAACTTAAGCAGTTGGATAAAAACCAGTCCAATTCAATGGGATTAACTCCCGCTGTAATTGATTTGGGGTTTCAATCCATGTTGCCAATAGTCGAAGATGATGCTAAAACAATATCGCATCAATTTGGAGCTTCTATAAATGCTCCACCACTTTACATTCTATATACTCAATTTAATTTTTACGGATGATATCATGAGTTCTCTTTAACTCATTAATTAATCATTTATAAAAATTACTATGAAATATAATATATTGCTTATTGTGATGGTAGTCATTGGTTTATCTACTGCTGCCGCACAATCAAAAAATCAGAAATTAGAATTGCACGTAGAAGGAGTCTGTAAAATGTGCAAGGAACGCATTGAAACAGCTGCTTTAAGAACAACAGGCGTGAAATTTGCCGAATGGCACAATACCGACAAAATTTTACATGTTGTATACAATGCTAAAAAGGTAGAAGAAGCAGAGATCAGAAGTGCAGTAGCCAATACTGGCCATAAAATGAACGATCAGCCAGCAGACTCGTCAGCATATCAGTCCTTACCTGATTGTTGTAAGTACGATAACGGAATAGAGTCTCATTAATAATAAAACACTTATTTAATATGCAAAACTTAGCTAGAGTGCTAGTGTTTGCCAGTTGTTTTATTTTTATGATTGGTGAATTATCAGCGCAAGAAATCAAAGGGACTGTAAAGTCAGAAGAAGGAAAAGTGGTTCCATTCGCTAATGTTTATTGGTTGAATACTACTATTGGAACTACCACCGATGAAAAAGGAGAGTTCACAATTCCTTCTCATAATCAAACGAATAATTTAGTCATTAGTTCTGTAGGTTATACCTCAGACACTTTGAAAGTTATAACAACTCCAATTTTGATCCAATTGAAAAACTCAGTTCAATTGGGACAAGTGGATGTGGTGTCACGAGAGACGGGATCCTCCATCTCATACATGCAAAGTAAGAAAGTGGAGCAAGTCAGTCAGAAGGAACTACAAAAAGCGGCGTGCTGCAATCTTTCTGAAAGTTTTGAAACACTACCTTCAATCGATGTTGCGATAACTGATGCCGTTACTGGGACTAAAAAGATTAGAATGTTAGGTCTCGAAGGTCCAAATACTTTTATCAGCAGAGAAAGTATGCCAGGAGTAAGAGGGTTAGGTAGCGCTTATGGACTGACTTTTATCCCAGGAGTTTGGATTCAATCGATGCAATTATCAAAAGGAGTAGGGTCGGTTGTCAACGGTTATGAAAGTATAGCCGGACAAATCAATGTGGAAATAAAGAAACCTGAAGATGATGAGTTGTTTGTCAACATGTATTTGAATCAAAGCGGTAGAACAGAATTCAATTTTAATCAGAATTATAAGGTTTCGGATAGGTGGAGTACCATGTTATTATTGCATGGAAGCGCTCGCCCCTTTGAGGTAGATAACAATAATGATGAGTTTATGGATTTTCCTACAGGAAATCAAATTAATGTGATGAACCGTTGGAAATATTATGGCACTGAAGGTCTAGAGGGACAATTAGGGGCATGGTATATCAATGATCAGCGTGTTGGTGGTCAGATGGGATATGAGCCATCCACTGCTCAAAATCTACAACCTAAATTCGGTTTAGAAATTAATACAGAACGTATGGAATTGTTTGGTAAAATGGGATATGTTTTCGGAAATAAACCATACAAAAGTACAGGTTTACAAGCTTCTATAAGTCGACATCAACAAACTTCCAACTTTGGAATGAATGATTACAATGCGGTTCAAGAATTTGGTTATTTAAATTATCTGTATAGAACGCAGATAAAAAGTGATAAGCATGTCATAACTACTGGATTCAGTTATGTATACGACCGATTTGAGGAAACGGCTTACGACAGCAGTTTTAACAGAACCGAGCAAGTGCCTGGAGTTTATATGGAATATACTTTTGCACCCAATAATAACATTTCAGTAGTTGGGGGATTAAGAGCAGACTTTAATTCCATTTATGGAAATTATATTACCCCAAGAATTCATGCCCGATGGGCTGCTACAGAAAAGTTAGTTTTTCGAGGAGTTGCAGGAGGTGGGCAGCGAACAGTGAATATTTTTGCTGAGAATCAAGGAATGTTTGCTTCATCAAGATCATTTCAATTGATGGGCAACAAGTCGGATTTGCCTTTTGGGTTAAAACAAGAGAAAGCTTATAATTATGGGTTGAATTTTAATAAGGATTTTCGACTATTCTATAGAGATGGGTATTTTGGTGTAGATGCTTATCACACAAGATTTGAAAATCAAGTCATTTATGATATTGAAGATGCCAGAACTGTTAAGTTTTATAATCTTGAAGGAGAATCTTTTGCGACGAGTATACAAGCAGAGGTGAATTATGAGGTGATTAAGTTCGTGGATTTGAAAGTTGCTTATCGTTACCTAGATGTACAGACCGATTATCAGAGTGGATTAAAACAAAAACCATTGACTGCAAAGCATCGAATATTTTCTAGTATTGGTTACACTACGCGTAAAAATGAAAAGGGAGGAAATTGGAAATTTGATGGGACAATTCAATATTTAGGTCAACAGAGAATTCCTTCTACAGCTATAAATGCTCCAGAAAACCAACGACCAACTACTTCAGAAGGATTTGTAACCGCTAATATGCAAATCACTAAGACCTTTAATAAGCGATGGGATGTATATGCAGGTATGGAGAATATTACGAATTACAGACAAGATAATCCCATTATTGATGCTGATAATCCTTTGGAAACGGGAAATGAGTTCGACAGTGGACTGGTGTGGGGCCCAATTTTTGGACGGATGGTCTATGCTGGATTTAGATTTAAGATAGCTCCCGACAATAAATAAACGCAAATAATTGTAAAGATCATTTAAGGCAAAAGAACTCTCTTTTGCCTTTTTTATTTCCTGCATCTCAATTTATCTTAATTTCGGAGGAAACAACTTTAATACTGACCTATGAAAAAACGCATAGTAGGAATCATATTTTTAATTTTAGTTGGAGCTCTATTTGTTTCCATACCTTTTTTAAAGCAATTGTTGTCTGAAAAGATAGAACAGAAGTTGGGCTCTAATTTCTACTACAGTTACGAAGATATTTCAGTTTCTTTACTTCATCGGAAAATAGAATTTTCCAGCCTAAAGTTTGCTTACCCTAAAGACAGTAGTAACTTACAATATGTCGGGGAAGCAGCGTCTTTTTCAGTAGAAGGCTTTGATTTTATGGCTTTGATTTATAGTCAATCTTTGGATCTTGGTAAAATTGAATTAATACAACCCTCTTTAAAAACGAGACTAAAACAAGAGGTAAATCAAAGGGAAAAAACAGATACATTGAATCTAGAACAATTGAATTTTTATTCATTTATTGAAGGAGGTCTAAATCAGTTAAAGTTAGGTGAGCTAAACGTTCAAAGTGGGCATTTTGATTGGTTTTATGGCTCGCAGGATTCTGTATGGCGAATGATAGATGGCATTGATTTGAAGATTAAAGACTTTACCTTGGATTCCATTGTGGCAGCTGAAAACAACGGGTGGTTTATTTTGGACGATTTCACATTAAATGTCAACCATCTGATGGAAAAGTTGCCTGATAGTATTCATGTGCTTACCGCTGATTCAGTGAGAATGTCTTATAAAGACTCTTCTATTACGATGGCGAATGTTAGAATGATGCCTCGTTTTAATCGGAATGAATTGCCAGGTGTTTTACCACATCAGCAAGATGTTTTTACCCTTAAAGTAAGTCAGTTGGAGCTCAATTATATCAATATAGATCACTTGATTTATAAGAAACAATTATTTGTTGGGGAAGTAGGTATTGATGGTTTTGATTTAAACGTTTATCGCGATAAGTCTTTGCCTTTTCCGCATATATATAAACCATTGCCAATACCAGAGCTGTTAAAGTTAGAATTTGAAATGACCCTAGATTCTGTACTAATAAGTAACGGTCAGGTCGCTTATGAACAACAAAATGTTGGCGCACCCGAAACTGGTATTATTGTTTTTGATCAAATTGATGCCATTTTGTATAATCTGACATCTTCTGAAAAGCAAGTGGATAAATATGCTCATACCGTACTAAATACTACTGCGCTTTTGCAAGGAGGAGGAAAAATCGATCTGAATGTAGATTTTGACTTGTTAGATACAAATGGTGGACATCGTTTGATAGGTACCATAACTGATTTCGATTTATCCGATTTGAATCAAATTATTTTACCATTAACTCATGTGAAAGTGAAGGAAGGAAAGAGCAGTCAAACTAGCTTTAATTTTTATGCCAGTACTTTTGGTACAGAAGGCGAAATAGAGTTTCGTTATGATGGATTGAAAGTTAGTTTGTTAGATAAAGATGAATACGAATTGCGAAATGAAAAACGTAAATGGTTGGGATCTTTGTTTTTGAACACATTGGTGGTGCGAGAAAGCAATCCCAAAGGCAATACTTTGCGTATCGGAACCATTCAATCAGAACGAAATACCGAGAAGTCTATTTTTAATTTGTGGTGGGAAGGAATTGCTTCAGGAATGGGAAGCACTATGATTAACTTCAAGAAGGATGCGAAAGAAGTGAAAATTCAATAACTGAATGTTACAATATTGAAATGTTTGATTCAGTCTATGAAATAATGATTCTAATTTTTAATATTTTGTTTTGAATAGATTGTATGTTTAGTTCATAAAATAGATAATCAACACAATTACTCATTAATACTGGCGACTTAGCTAATGCTAACCATTATTAAAAGTTATATTGAAAGAAAAATGGGGAATACCACATAAAGGGTATTGATTATTAAAAATAGTAGGGTCATCTTTGCTCTTTAGAATCATTCTAAATAATGAGATGAGTTTAACAATCCTACATGCGAATTCAAATGTGCTGATGTCATTCGGCCTCAAGTCTTTATTGTCGAGAGGAGGAGGAGTTGAGTCAGTAAAGAATGTTACCCACGAAACTCAATTGTTTCAGGCATTGGAGGAGAGTACTTATGATGTGGTAATTGTAGACCCTAATTCAAAAGGACATTTTTCATCAGAAACAGTTTTAAAACTTCGAGAAAAGTCTAAATCACAGAAAATGTTGATTATTTCATCTACTGCCAATACCGCTGAAGTTTTAAAGGTTTTGGAGAAAGGAGTGGAAGGATATTTAACCCGAGAGTGTGATGAAGATGAAATTATCCACGCCATATTTGCGATAGCCAAAGGAGAGAAGTTTTATTGCAACAAGGTGATGGATATCATACTCAATAAGCAGTATAGCCCAGATGAAGATAATTGCGAACCCACAGCATTAACGCAGCGAGAGTCTGAAATAACTGCGTTAATTGCCAAAGGGATGACCAATAAGGGTATTGCAGAACAACTGCATTTGAGCCCACATACCGTGCATACCCATAGAAAAAATATACTTCGAAAATTAGGAATCAACTCTGTTTCTGAGTTGACATTATATGCGATTAATGTAGGCCTTGTGGCCATGGATTCATAAAAGCTTTTTTATTTGGTTTTGAGAACGCCGTTTTACTTTTAGAAGTAGAACGGCGTTTTTTTTGTGGGTTGTTTTATTGCAGTAAACATAAAACTGTATATTTATTTGGATTATTGAAATTTGATTCTTTAATTTGTCTCAGTAAAGTCGAAACTGAAATGAAATTAAGTCAAATTGCAAGAATATTTACTGGTCAAACATTTAGAGGAAGAGTTAATTCTTCAGTAAATGGAGAAGTAGCAGTAATTCAAATGCGGGATTTAGATATTGATCTAGGACGTATTAGGAATACTGCACAGAAAATAGAATTAGAAAAAGTTAATGGAAAGCAACTCCTAATGAAAGGCGATGTACTTTTTTTAGTAAAAGGAAACAATAACATCGCTGTATGTTTCGATAAAAAGTATAAAGCCATTGCTAGTTCATTATTTGTGATTATTCGACCAAAACCAGAGTTAATAAGAGCAGATTACTTGGCGTATGTTTTAAACAGTAAGCCCATACAAATTACATTGAGCACATTAAAGTCTGGAGCAGTTGTGAGTAACATTAAAAAGTCTGACTTAGAAGAGATTGATGTTCCGATTCCTTCTAAAAAAGTGCAAAAGAATATTGCTAAATTGTACCACCTTTCTAATCGAGAAAAGTTGATTGCTAAACAATTAATGGAACAAAAAGAATTATTATTACAAAACCAATTAACGACTATAATTTATGAAAGACAATAAAGTGCTTCAGAATGAAATCAATAAAACCTTATGGGCTGCTTGTGACACGTTTAGAGGAGTGGTAGATTCCTCAGAATACAAGAATTACATCTTGGTGTTTTTATTTGTAAAGTACCTCAGTGATGTCTGGAAAGATGACTTAGCCAAACTGAGAGAGAAGTACGGAAATGACGAAAAACTCATTCAACGCAAGCTAGAAAGAGAGCGTTTTTATTTACCTGAGAAGAGTACGTTCGACTTTATTTATGCCAATAGAAATAAAGATGATATTGGGCAGATTATTGACCATGCATTGGAATTAATAGAAAGCCAAAATTTAGAAAAGTTAGAAGGCGTTTTTAGAAACATTTCTTACAACTCCGATAAATTAGGGCAAACGAAGGATAGAAACAGTCGATTGAAGAATTTGATTGACGATTTCGCAAATCCTGTACTAGATTTTAGACCTTCTGTTTTACCAAAAGCTGAAGATATTTTAGGAAAGGCCTATATGTATCTGTTGGAAATGTTTGCTTCAGGCGCAGGCAAGAAAGGCGGGGAGTTCTTCACGCCTATGGAGGTTTCTCAACTTCTTGCTAAAGTGGTAGCGCCAAAAGCTGGTTCTCGTATTTGTGACCCCACATGTGGTTCAGGGTCTTTATTGACTACCGTGGCCGATGAAGTGAGAGATGAAAAAGGAAATCCGAGTATCGACTATTCACTTTACGGACAAGAGAGTAATGGCGACACCTGGGCTTTGGGTAAAATGAACATGTACATTCACGGAATGGATTCCGCTAGGATAGAATGGGGCGATACCATTAATAATCCTTTATTGAGAGAAGGTGAAGGATTGATGAAATTTGATGTGGTAGTAGCCAATCCACCTTTTAGTTTAGATAAATGGGGATATGATAAAGCCGAAGTCGACCCTTTTAAACGATTTATGCGCGGTTTGCCACCAAAATCTAAAGGAGACTACGCTTTTATTTTGCACATGATAGAAACGCTAACCCACAAAGGAAAAGCAGGAATAATAGTGCCACATGGCGTATTGTTTAGAGGAAGTGCTGAAGGTAAGTTAAGAAAGGACTTAATCGATGACAATTTATTGGAAATGGTAATTGGTTTGCCAACTAACTTATTTTTCGGTACTGGTATTCCTGCAGCCATAGTGGTGTTTAATAAAGCTAAAACACATGATAATGTATTGTTTATAGATGCTAGTAAAGCATTTGAAGAAGGAAAAAAGCAAAACAAATTAAGAGAAGAAGACATTCAGAAAATAGTGGATAGTATTGCTGCTGCCAAAACATGGAAAGCTGGCGATGGGATAGATAAGTTCGCTTATTTAGCACCCTTATCTGAAATAAAAGAAAACGACTACAATTTGAATATCCCAAGATATGTAGACACATTTGAAGAAGAAGAGCAAGTGGATATTAAAGAAGTGCAACAAACCATCAATCGATTAGAAACCGAATTGGTAGAAGTGCGAAAAGAAATGGCCGGCTATTTAAAAGAATTGGGCTTATAAATAAAACAGATAATTGAAAATTATTGGGTGGAAGATGGGATTCGAACCTGAATTAGTATTCGGTGGAGAATATCGGATTCGAAGCGGAGAAAGAGGGATTCGAACCCTCAACAATATAAAGAGATAGCTTTAGCAAACTTGTCTGGGGTTCGAACCCAAGACTTTGTATTTGCCATATGCATCTTAAAAAAAAAACTCCCATTTTTTTTCAGTTAGACAATGATAATGAAATATGGAAAAGAAAGAACGAACGTATCGAACAAAAGAGCTGTTAATAGAAATGGCAGACACTTCGTTGAAGGAAGTTTTTTATAAGTTGGCTAAAAATCAAGAAATAGCTTTAAACAATTTTAGAACGAATTTAAGTTCCTTATTTATTCAAGGTGACTGTATTCGAGATCAAATTGTAGGTTTAGATTTAATGGATTTTGGAAATAATCTAAATGCAATTATTTCTGATGAACCGCTAGAATATACCACACCATTAAGAATTGAATTTCAACTTCATTTAGGAGAGTTATTCGATTTTCCTGATAACAAAGATTACATTATTTATGAATTTGAAATAGCGTTCAATGAATATGATTACAATATTGCTTTAGATTATTTTAATGACGAATTAAAGGAAGGTAACAATAGAGAAATTAGTAAAAGGTTCATGTATGATGAAGCTAATCAGGATTCCATCCTAGCTTTGGTCGATAAGTATACCGACTCAGTTCAAAAGCATATCAATTATTTGAAGGAACAAAGTAAAGTCACTAAGCTATGAGGTTTGAAAATTTATTAAATCTTATCGATGCTAACCACCAAAGGATAGCGGAGCTAAAAAGCGAAAAGAAACAAACGCTAGAAAAGTTAAAATATACTTTTCAACTCGAGTGGAATTACCATTCTAATAAAATAGAAGGAGGTCCACTAACTATTGAAGACACCAAAAAAGTAATGGCAGGAGTGCTTTTTGAATCTACTATAGATAAAAAGTACATTGAGGAAATGAGAGGGCACAATGAGTTAGTGGAAGAGGTTTTTAACACTCCTCCGAAACAACTTGAATTGAAGCCAAAGCGAATTAAAGAAATGCATAAAAAAATAATGCATGAAAATAATTCTGCTAGAATGAATGAGGTAGGCCAATGGAAATCTCAAGATAACTATGTGATTAACTACCGTAAAGAAAAGTTTAAGTTCTTGAGTGTTGATTTTGTGGACGATGAAATAAAACACATCTGCAAAGAACTTGCTTTCGATTTGGAATCTGAGATTGTTCACCCAGTAGAATTGGCAGCCAAATTTTTTCTTGATTTCATTGAAATTCATCCGTTTTATGATGGAAATGGAAGAGTAGGTAGAGCCCTTTCTAATCTAATTTTAATCAATTATGGTTTTCCACCATGCATCATTAAAAGTAATGAGAAAGAGAACTACTTTCAGTTATTGGCAGATATACAGAGTTATGGAAGTAATGAAGAATTGTTTTTTTGCTTTTTTGCTGAGAAAGTACTGAATGCTCAGGAGGAAATATTAAAAGCATTCGATGGGGAAGTATTTGTTGCTGTAGACGATAATTTTACGAATCGATTAGAGTTATTAAATGAGAAGCTACATAACTTAACAAAAGCAGACAAAGAGACAATTGATAAGCCGATTGTAAATAAGCTTTTAGATGGTTGGCTATTAAGCTTAAGTAAACAACTTTTTAATACTGTAAAACTGTTTGAGCAATTTTTTGAAGAACCTTCTCATTTTGTAACCTTATCACATGAAGGAACTGAAAAAGAAAGCCGGGTAGCTGATTATTTGCAATTGATAAAATGGTTGCAAAATGAGATACAATCTGCAAATGAATTAAGAAAGAGCGCGCGAGTTACCATTGACTTTTTCAGAAATACGCAATTGAAAAAAGTGCCAAAAGCGAGTAGCCAATTAATGTGTGTAATTAGTGTAGAGCTGTTTCCAACACATTATGTAATTGCTACAAATTTTAATGAGAATAACTTCACCTTTGATAATAGAATTTATGAGAAAGCGCCCACTAAGGAAGAGGTGAGTACCATAATAAATACGTGCAAGTTAAATGTATTAGAATATATAGAAAAGCAATACACTGAATTGAATGCTCATCCTAAAACCTCCAACTAATGACCACAACTACAAAAGAGACTGATTCAACGACTTCTAATAAAAACGGCTACAAAAAAACCAAATTGGGTTGGATTCCTAAAGAGTGGGAGGTGGTAAGTTTAGGGGAATATTTTGATTTTAAGAATGGGCTAAATAAAGAAAAGGAGTTTTTTGGTTTTGGAACGCCAATTATAAATTACATGGATGTTAATAAAAACTCTTCTTTAACTAAAAACAAAATTCTAGGAAAAGTTAGTTTGACTAAAGGTGAGATTAAAAGATTCAATATTAAAAAGGGTGATGTTTTTTTTACAAGGACTTCTGAAACAATTGAAGAAATAGCTTTTTCTTCTGTTCTTTTAGAAGATGTTGAAAATGGGGTGTTTAGTGGCTTTGTCCTTAGGGCTAGACCTAAATCAGGAAATACTTTAGATATTAATTATTTGAAGTATTGTTTTTCTACTTATTTAGCTAGAAAAGAAATTATGAGTAAAAGCTCATTAACAACTCGTGCATTAACAAATGGTACTTTATTATCTGAAGTAAACTTATTACTCCCACCGCTTCCCGAACAAGAAAAAATAGCCCAAATTTTAAGCACTTGGGATGATGCCATTGCCAAACAAACCGATTTAATTGCCCAAAAAGAAGCACTAAAAAAGGGCTTAATGCAAGAGCTACTCACCGGTAAAAAACGCCTAAAAGGCTTTACCGATAAATGGAAAGAAGTGAAGTTGGGGGAGGTGTTAACTTTTGGAAGTGGAAAGGATTATAAGCATCTTAATTCAGGGAATATACCAGTATTTGGGACAGGAGGATTTATGACTTCTGTAGATGATTATTTATATGATGGTGATAGTGTTGGGATAGGCAGAAAGGGCACAATTAATAAACCAATATTTCTTAGTGGAAAGTTTTGGACGGTAGATACTCTCTTTTATACGCATTCATTTAAAAACATCTTACCATTTTATGTTTACTTGAAGTTTCAAACTATAAATTGGAAATTTTATAATGAAGCTTCAGGTGTGCCAAGTTTATCGAAATCAACAATCGAAAAAATTAAAATTTTACTTCCAGCACTTCCCGAACAACAAAAAATAGCTACCATATTATCAGCAGCAGATACCGAAATAGAAAAACTAAAAGCACAAAAGAGCGCTATAGAAACGCAAAAGAAAGGGTTAATGCAAATATTGCTCACAGGAAAGGTAAGAGTAAAGCACTAAAGTGAAACGCAAAATAATACCATATAACCCTATTTTAACCGCTAGAGCTAAAAAGTTGCGCAAAAGCAAGACGCTGCCCGAAGTGCTGCTGTGGAAAGCCATAAAAGGCAAACAAATCGGCGGCTTTGATTTTGATCGCCAACGGCCAATAGATCATTATATCGTCGATTTTTATTGCAAAGATTTACAATTGGCCATAGAAGTAGATGGCTGTTATCATTTCGAAGACGAAATGCTCGTAAAAGACGCCATCCGCCAAAAGCGGCTAGAAGAGTTAGGCGTTACTTTTTTGCGGTTTACCAACGATGAGGTAAAACGAAATTTGGCATTAGTAGTCAAAGAAATAAAAGAATATGTGGAACAGAACAAAGATAATTTAGTGGGTAGGGAATAAGGGAAGGGCATACTGACCCTCCCCTTATTCCCCTCCAAAGAGGGGAGCGCATCCAGGATAAATGAACAATAGAATTAAAAGATTAAGAATCTATAAAAATGTCAAATAAGAAAAGTGTTAACGATAGTATTATCTCTTTAGTAAAACCTTTAAATGATACGGTTTACCTTTCGGTTGATGTTTCAGGAAATACAGATGTAACTTTTCCTGAAACCTTAGTTAATATTGAAGCTCAAAAGAAAGAGACATGGGATTATTGGTTTGAAGGCATTACACTCGTAGGTGTATTTGTAACGATTCTATTTACGATTTTATCCATTAAGAAATTACTCAAAAAAAGTGAAGAGAATAGTCAACTTTTAGAGCAACTAGTAAATCAAAATAAGTTAAAAGAAAGGCATATTAAAATGGAATCTAGACCTGATTTAACGTTTTCAACCACTTGTAATCCAACTGAAATGCAA
The DNA here is from genome assembly GCF_009909615.1 of Acidiluteibacter ferrifornacis. GTDB lineage: Bacteria > Bacteroidota > Bacteroidia > Flavobacteriales_E > Vicingaceae > Acidiluteibacter > Acidiluteibacter ferrifornacis. The sequence goes on from NZ_WWNE01000018.1 coordinate 83,322, forward strand.
GTATATTTTCATTCCAGAGATAATGAAGTTCGAGAAATTGAACTGACTAAACTAAGTGGGAATGCAGAAATGCAACCTAAAAACAAAGCGAATAGAAAAATAATAGGTTCTCAGACATTTGATATAATGATTTACCCTTTGCCTGAAATACAAGTCAAAGAAGTGGAATTAGAATTTAAGTTAGAATACCGAGACAAAGCAGGATATCAATATATTAGATTTTATAAATTAGAAAACAGAAAGCTGACTTTATTAAATGAAATAGAACTTTAAATTTTGAGTTTGAAGCTAATTATTTTCTTATTAATAGTTGTTTTAAAATAAATTAGCCCAATCCATATAGAATGCCATCCCCTCAAGGGAGGGGAACTCAAAGGGGTGGGAAAAGATGCCAATTAGAACTACCAAAGCTCAAAGGGGCGGACAAAAATGCCAATAAGAAACCCAAATGCCAAAACAAAAAACGAATGAAATACGCTGAATACGAAGACTCACAAAGCCCTGCAATACATTTGTTGCAAAAAATGGGGTACACTTATCTGTCACAAGAGCAACAGCTAACAAGTAGAAATGAGGTGCTCTCCTCCGTTATTTTAGAAGATATATTGGCTGAGCGGTTATCGGCTATTAACGCCTACAGCTATAAAGGTGCAAGCTATTCATTTTCTCCTTCAAGCATTCAAGGCGCTATTACCGCTTTAAAAAACATTCCAGATCAAGGAGTGGTGTTGACCAATGAGAAAGTGTATGATTTAATCAGTTTAGGCAAGAGTTTTACAGAAAATGTAAAAGGCGATAGAAAAGCATTTACGTTAAAATATATCGATTGGGAAAATTGGGAGAACAATCATTTTCACGTAGTAGAAGAATTTACGGTAGAAGGAATCAAAGAAAAACGCCGCCCTGATTTGGTGTTGTTCGTCAACGGGATTCCATTTGTAGTCATAGAAAACAAGCGAAGAGATAAAAACGAGTCGGTAGAAGAAGGAATTTCTCAAACGTTAAGAAACCAGAAGAAAGAAGAAGGAATACCCCGTTTGTTTCATTTTGCCCAGTTGCTGATAGCCATGCAACCCAACGAAGTGAAATATGGCGCTACAGGCACAGCGGCTAAGTTTTGGGCAGTGTGGAAAGAAGAAGTAGAGAAGGACGTAGCTAAACTAATAAAATCAACTAATAACGGCATAGATTCGGAAGATCGATTACCGACTGAGCAAGATAAAGCATTGTACAGCCTTTGTCGTCCGGAGCGATTGATTGATTTGGTTTATAAATACATTGTTTTTGATGGACCAGATAAAAAAATAGCCCGTTATCAGCAATACTTTGCCGTTCAAGACACCTTGCAGCAAGTCACTCAATTTACAGCCGAAAAGCGCAGAAAAGGCGGAGTAATTTGGCACACCACAGGCAGTGGAAAATCATTGACCATGGTGATGCTTTCAAAAGCACTGGCGCTAAATGAATCCATTAAGAATTCAAGAATTATTATCGTAACTGATCGTATTTCATTAGACAAGCAGATTTATGGCACTTTTAGCAACTGTGGTAAAAAGGTAAAAAAGGCCAAAAGTGGGTCTGATTTAATAGAATTGTTACAGGATAAGGGCAATGAAATAATCACTACCATTTTAGATAAGTTTCGGTCAGCAGCAAAAAAAACAACATTCAAAGAAACATCAGAAAATATATTTGTATTGATCGATGAAAGCCACAGAAGCCAATACGGGTCGGCCAATATTATGATGCGTAAAATGTTGCCCAATGCTTGTTTTATAGGATTTACAGGAACCCCTTTAATGAAAGGGCCTGAGCAAAATACAGCTCGTAAATTTGGTGGTTTTATACATAAATACACCATTGACCAAGCAGTGAAAGATGGAGCCGTTTTACCGCTGCTTTATGAGGGAAGATCAGCTCAATTGAGCATCAATAAAAAGCAAATTGACAAAGGATTTGAGCGACTGTCAGAGAATTTGAATAAAGATGCTCAGAAGGATTTAAAAAAGAAATTCGCTTCGATTAGTAAAATCTACGAGTCGGAACATGTGATTGAAGAAATAGCTTACGATATAGCACAGCATTATTGCAAAAACTGGCAAGGCGGCATGTATAAAGCACAATTGGCCGTTCCTAAGATTGATACTGCCATTAAATATCAAAAGTATTTTGAAACCCAAAGTAACCCTGAGTTGAAAATCAATACAGCAGTGGTTTTTACACCGCCGGATAGTCGACAATCACATGAAGATGTTTGGTCAGAATCGAGTGAAGAATCCAAGAAGTATTGGAAATCATTGATGCTGAAATACCAGAATCAAGAAGAATATGAGCGGCACGTAATTGACCGGTTCAAGGAAGAAGGAACAGCAGTAGAAATAATAATAGTCGTTAGTAAGTTGCTTACAGGTTTTGATGCTCCACGAAATACGGTTTTGTATTTAGCCAAGCCATTGCATTCGCACAATTTGTTGCAAGCCATTGCAAGGGTAAATAGATTATTTACTGGAAAAGATTATGGACATATTATAGATTATGTTGGGATTTTGGGAAAATTGGATGAAGCGTTAACCAATTATTCAGCATTAGAAGATTTTGATCCCGATGATTTGACCAATGCGGTGATAGATATTCGAGAGGAAATTAGAAAAGTGCCAATACGCCATTCAACAGTTTGGGATATTTTCAAAGAAGTCTACAACAAAGAAGACAATGAAGCTTTAGAGCGTCATTTATCAGCAAAGAATGTACGGGATGAATTTTATGAGCTATTATCGAGTTATGCTAGATGCTTACAAACAGCTTTGAGTAGTAATGAATTTTACGAGGAGTTTTCAGATGATGATATTGGGTTTTATCGTTCAGAATTAAAACGTTTTCAAAGTTTAAGATCATCAGTTCAATTGCGTTATGCTGAAGTGGTTTCCTACAAGGAATTTGAGCCTCGCGTTCGAAAATTGCTCGATACTTATATAGATGCCGAGGAGGTGGAATTGATTACACAAGGCATTAATATTTTTGATAAAGGTGAGGTGAGTGAAGCGCTAGAGAATTATGGTAAAACTGCTGCTTCAAAAGCTGATTTTATTGCGAGCAACATGAAAAAAGTCATCAATGAAAACATGGAGAAAGACGAGGCTTATTATAAGAAGTTCTCCGAGTTAATTGAAGATACAATTCGCGCATTTAAAGAGGGCAGATTAAGCGAAAAAGAGTATTTGGAAGAAATTCTGAAAACACGAGATGGGTTAGAAGGCGGATTTACAGAGAATACACCTACAGCATTGCACAAAAATGAGAAAGCAAGAGCATTTTTTGGAGCCCTTAACGAAGGTCTTAAGCTCTCTCAAAATGAATCACAGTTGTTAAAAATTAAAGAGGAATTAGCTATAGCCGCACTGGAGATCAATCAGATTGTTGAATCTATGATTATTCGAGATTGGAAGCGAAATTTGGATATTCAGAAGAAAATGGAGAATGATATTGAAGATTATTTAATTAACCACAAAGGAAGTTTGGGAATTACCTTAACCTATGATGAAATAGATGAGGTATTGTTAAAATGCATCAAGGTGGCAAAACACAATTTTTAATGGAAGTATTGACCTACGGACATATTGATCTTAGTTATACACTAGAGCGTCACGACAGAAAATCATTGGGTATAGAAGTACATCCGGATTTAAGTATTGTGGCTAAAGCACCCGAAACAGCCTCTTTTGAAGATATAGAAGGAAAGCTCCTAAAAAGAGCTAGATGGATAGTAAAACAGCAACAATATTTTGAGCAATTTCTGCCGAGGAAGCCTAAAAGCGAATACTTCTCAGGAGAAACTCATTACTACCTGGGAAAGAGTTTTTTATTAAAAGCGCGAGTTGGTGATACAAAAACGGTGAAAATGAAAAATGGGTGTTTGTGGGTAACCCATCCAAATCCATCTCCAAGTATAACAAAAACGCTTTTGACGGATTGGTACTATCAGCATGCAAATAAGATGTTTGAAAATAAATTTGAGGTCAATTTTAAAAAGTTTGAGCGTTTTCAATTATCCAAACCAGAGTTAGAGATTAGGAGAATGAAGAATCGTTGGGGAAGTTGTTCTGCGCAAGGCATTATTCGATTGAATCCTGAATTGATTAAAACTCCAAGTCCATGTATTGATTATGTAATTATCCACGAGTTGTGTCATTTGATAGAACCCAACCACAGTAAACAATTTTATGAATTGCTGGAAAGGCAGTTGCCCAACTATCAATTTCTTAAAGGTCGACTAGAAAAGTTTGAATTATAAAACAACCCAAGCGTTCGTTGCACCCCTGCGTTATTAGCGCTCTGCGGTTTCAGCTTGAGTCGTTGTATAAAAGCCACAAGGAATAAAATAACAGCGCGGTCAACTAATTGACCTCACCGCCACTTCATGTGGCTTTCAAAATAAAAGTACTTATTTCTATTCCAATATACAATATCTTCATTTTGTAACTCTATTTTTAGTGTTTGGAACGGCCTTGAAAATTCTTTAAGAATTTCGAATTTATGCCTTAGAAAGTTTGACCAGCTACGAAGAATTGAGGAGATCAGTTAAACGTCTTAGGCTTAAAGAGTATTTTGAAGAAGAATTTTCACAGCCTTGAATTTTTGGTTCATTTTGTGTCAAGACAAAAGAACATTAAAGAAATATACATTTTCCCAAAAAAAACTAATTCAATGAGCAATCCTCAAATAATCATCGTGTACTTAAAGCATTTTTTTATCGGACAATAATGATTTGGAATTAAAAAATAGTCTAACATCTAAATCCGATAGCTATCGGATCTAACAGCGCAGCGGTCTAACCTCTATAGCATGTCAACAATACTTTTTAACCACTATTAATACTTCTCTACTTCCATCTTAATCTGATAATCTCTAATTTCGAGAGAAATCATTTAACACTATGTTATACACCGTTTCTTATCAGCAACCGAATACCCATTATATTGATATCGAATTAGAAGTGAAAGGAGTGAAGGGATCCACCATTCAGTTTCAATTACAGCATGGCGGCCGGGTAGGTATGAGTTGGGCAATTTTGCAAAGAACATTCAGAAGTGGAATGCTTTTGATACAGATGGAAATGAATTGCCATCAAAAAAGCTAACCAAAGATTTGTGGGAAGTCATTACTATTGGAACAGAAGCAGTAATAGTGAATTATAATTATTTCGCCAATGAGTTGAATGCAGGTTCCACATTTTTGGATGCTTCTCAATTGTATATCAACGGAGTGAATTGTTTCGTGTATATTCCTAATCGAATGGATGAGGTATGTGAGCTGCAATTGGAATTACCAGAGCAATACCTTGTAGCTTGTGGACTTAAGGCTTTGAGCCGTTTTACTTTTAGAAGTAGATCGGCGTTTTTTTTGTAGGTTGTTTGTATATATATTTCACTATGATCAGAAAAAGCTGTCTAATTATTCCGATGTAGTAAATAACATGATGCATTTAATCTATTTAATGATTTAAATTTTAGCTTATTAGTGTATTTGTAAAACGATATGCTTCGCTTTCTTAAAATTTCCAATTACAGGCCTTAGTGATTTACCTACTTAAAAACACTTAATACAAAAATGAGGGTTTTCTCTCATTGGATGATTCTGCATTTTGATCCATCTTTGTTATGGTTAAACTGTGTAACACACTTTACCTCTCAGCTGAAATAATGCTGAAGGAATGAAAAGATGAAAAGTTGATATTGGGTTTAAGAGTTACCCTTCTAGTAGTGTAGTAATTCAACTTTTCATCTTTTCCTAAAGTGTTAAATCCAAAATTGTAAATTATGAGCGATCAGCCTATTCAATATAAAAGAGAGGATTTATTACAGTATAGAACTCAAATCATCTACGATATGATGTCTATTCCGGGTGTACTTTGTGTTTCTATAGGACTTAAAGAGGTTAATGGAGAGTATACTAATCAATTGTGCTACAAAATCTATGTGAAGGATAAAGTCGATACCTCACAATTACCTGATGAACATATTATACCTAACACCTATAAGGGATTTCCTACCGATGTTGTTGTAATGCAAACCTTAAGGAAGGTCGCATAATAGCTACCCTTTTTCTTCTATTTTATCTTTCTATTATAAATCTTTAGATTTCTTTCATCTGTATCTAAAAAGTGCGATATTAGTCCACACTAATACAAACCATAAAAAAATAGAGATGAGTAACCCAAACAGTGAATTACCCGAAAATGCATTAGAAGAGCAGGTCGCAATTGATTATGCTGCTAGCTGGAGAACTTTAGGAGAATCAAAATTAGGTAGTGATTTTTTTAAGGGCTTTTTAATTCCTATGACTGATCTAACACAGATTATTGACAAAGGTTGTGCAAATATCAGAGTGTATATTGGGAATGATGCCGACAATGGTAAACACCTGCTAATTGTGGGTGTAGGTGCAGATGGCAAAGACTTAATCAATTATAGCGAAGGATATTATGTTTATGACTTCACTACATGCTGTCCATCTGTATGCGATGAATCAAGCGTATTGTGTGATTAAATATTACAGAACCTTATAAGGCAATTGGATGTTTTAATAAACATCTAATTGCCTTGTTTTTTGCGACTATACTCTACTTCTCCCAAAGAACTATTGGTTAACAAGTCTTTAGTTTTAAACTCTTTTTCTAGATGGACATCTATGTTTTTTTTGTTTATGCAGGTCATGTCATTGGTTTTTTAATAGCCTTATTGTATTTATTCAATTTTAACAAACTATTATTTGAACTGCGCATTTTTACGACCTTTTTGTTTTTATTAGCTTCAATAAACTTACTGGGTCATATTTTTGTTTTCTATAAAATTCATAATGTATTTCTATGGCATTACTTTAACTATGTGGAATGGTTTTTTATGTCTTGGTTTTTTCTGCGATTCTACGACAGTAAGTTCAAGAAATACGTTCAAATATTTTCCACAATAGTCTTGATATGCATGCTGTATGGTTCAATTTTTATCAATCAATCCAACGAATTTAACGTTATAGGTTATTTTGCATTGAAGTTAATGGTCATCATTTTAGGGATCGTGGAGATCTATAAGAATCAACTCGTTTCTAAAGCACATTATTATTATTTAAACATTGGTTCTGTATTGATATCTATCGTTAGTGTCTGTTATTTTACGTTTTGGAACCTCCGACTAACTGATATCTTTACTAAGGAAGCTCATGTTATTTTAAACACAGTAAATGCTGCCGCTTATGCCATTGGTCTATTGTTTTATTTCGTTGAATTTTACAAATCTAAATTATGGAAAGTGAGTCATTAGTGGGGTTAATCCTGTTGGTCATGTTTGGCATGTTAACGATAGTTTTAGTGCTGATAATTTTTATCAATATGGCGAAAAATAAGGTGCGAAATGAACAATTGGAACGCGAAAAGTTGACGAGTGCGCATCGAAAGGACTTGTTGCAGCATTCAATTTTTGCACAGGAGAAAGAACGAGACCGTTTGTCAGCAGAACTTCATGATGGTATAGTTTCTAAGTTAAATATTATCCATTTTCAATTGGCCAATTTGTCCAAAAAATTAAATACAAATGAAAGTGAGTCCTTTCAATCCATAAATGATATTCTTCACCATACGATTGACGAAACGAGACGAATATCACACGATTTATTTCCTGTTGTTTTGGAAAGCTTTGGAATTGTAACTGCTTTAAATGAATTAAAGGAGCTTAATCGATCGAATCAAATTGAAACAAAGCTATATATGGAATATACAGATGGTGACTTCCAATTGGAAACATCCATTCATATCTATAGAATCGTCCAAGAATTGGTTAATAATTCTATCAAATATGCCCATTGCAGTCAAATAGTTATTGAATTGAAAAAAGCTAGCGATGGGTTTCAGTTAATTTATTTCGATAATGGGGTAGGGCAGAAAGAGGAAGTTATTAAGGGAAAAGGCTTAGGAATTAAAAATATTAATAGTAGATTGAGCATTCTAAACGCTACACTAGAATTGGAACAATTGGAACCCGGCCTGAAATTTATTATCACGCAATCATTAAGAGATTTAGAATGATCAAGATTTACTTAGTTGATGATGAGATTCTTTTCATTAAGGGCTTACAGAGTATTTTGTCTCAATTTGAGGACGTCGAAGTCCTGAAAACATTTACAGATCCCGAAGAGCTAATCCTAGAGTTGGAGACTCATGCAGAACGACCAGACATAATTATGGTGGATATGAAGATGCCCAAGATCAATGGGATTGAATTGACAAAAATTTTAACTCAAAAGACACCTGAAGTTAAAGTAATTGGTCTAAGCTCTCATTATTCCAATGTGTTGATTTTTGAAATGTTAAAAATAGGAGCTTCCGCCTATTTGCCTAAAAATGCCTCTGTCCCTAGACTTGAAAAAACCATTCGACATGTGGCAGAGGAAGGATTCTATTTTGAAGAACTAATCCTTAATTCTTATCACGAAAGTGTAGCCTCAGCTAAGGCACAGAAAGATTTGGTTAACCAAGGTTTAACTTCTAGGGAAGTGGATGTTTTGATACTTATTTGCGAACAGCTTACTACTCAGGAGATTGCAGAGAAACTTTTTATTTCATTAAAAACTGTGGAGCGCCATCGTACTAATCTTTTTCAAAAGACTGGAGCTAAAAATGTAGTCGGACTGGTTCTATTTGCCTTAAAGAATCAATTAATTTCCAACGCATTTTTATAGAATCAATGCGTGCATAATTGTAAGCCTTCGACTCAAAACAATATCTTAACTTTCACTTTCAACAAACTGTTTATATCAATTTAATTTTAGTAATGCTATGGTTATCAGAAAAGTACTATTATGTTTTCTATCTCTAATTGCTTCTGCTACTTTCGCTCAAAATGTAGGAGATACAATAGTGGTAAAAGCATTAGATTATACAAGTAAAACAAGAGACACTATTGTTAGTTTCCCGAATGGAAACCTTACCTATGAAAAGGTAATTATGCGATATGCAATGCGGTGTAAGGATGGCTTAGTGTCACCACCAATTTCTGGACAAACGAATAGAGGATGTGGTGAGTGGGACTATTCTTGTAACACTTATCTAACAGACTCTACTAAATCTGATTCATTACCTAGAACGACTGACCGCTATTTGATTATTCCCAATACAAATACAAGTGGCATTTACAGCAGCACACCTACTTGGAGTGGAAGACCAATAGCTCAAAAATTGGTGAACCTACAGAATGTCGTTTCCGAAGATACCTCCAAAGTTGGTGTCGGAAATCTAATCGATAGTACAACTTTTAAAGTCAGTGGAAATGGGGGGAAAGTATATATTTTAATGACGCAAACCGAGTTGTCAGCAGCTGGATTAGTCGCTGGAGATATCGACGGTTTTAGCTTTTTTAATTTAGGTACAGGAGTTGCCTTAAAAAACTTTAAGGTGAGTGTAAAATCAACTACACTAAACTCTTTAGCAGCTCCTACTACCGCATTTTTTAATGGGTTTCAAGAGACTTTTTATCATAATTATAACTGTGTGAATGGTGAAAATAGAGTTCAGTTTTACACTCCGTTTATATGGGATGGGAGCTCTAATGTTGTTTTTGAATTGTCATATGTAGGTAAACCCAATAATAGTAAACTTAATATTCAGAGTCACTTAGCTGTCAACACAAACGTATTAGCAGCAATGGAAGACTATTCATACAACTTCTTTCCTTCCAATTATATAGAAGCGGACAGTTATTATGGTATTCCTTCAAATAATCAACGAACTGTTGAAGCATGGATAAAAACCACTGTAAAGGGTAAAGAAATCGCTTCTTGGGGGACTAATTCGGCTGGGCAGAAATTTTCCTTCAGAACTGAAAATTCTGGTTTCCTTAGGTTAGAAATAAATTCTGGATTTGCAGTTGGTTCAACAAATGTAGCAGATGGGAATTGGCATCATGTAGCTTTGGTTTTTTCAGGAAATACGACTAGTCAAATCCAATTTTATGTGGATGGAGTATTAGAAGTAAATAGCTCTGTAAATAATTTGGCAATCAATACTGGGAATTCTTTGGCAGTTCAGGTTTCAAATGGTTTTCATGGACGATACTTCGAAGGTGAAATCGATGATTTAAGAATTTGGTCAACTGCATTATCTCCAACTACTATCGCTGATTGGAGTTACAGGAAAGTAGATGCCTCTCACCCAAATTACAGTTCGTTTGAATTAAATTATGCAGCAAAGGAGCAGACTTCAATAGTTGAGGACGAAAGCGCGAATGGCAGAAACGGCGTGTTTAACTTCTCCTCGAGCTATAAGGAATTAGTAGGAGAGCAGCATTTCAAAGAGTTTGTAGCGGCTGCTTATAGGCCTAACATTAATTTGTTTCAAGGAACTTATAACCAATCTATAATTCAAGATACCGTAATTGATACCACTTTCCAAAAACCATATGCAGTCATTGAAAGAAGTATTTATCCAAAGCCTGGGACTATCTATTCAGATAGTATCGCCTCATTGACTACCAATTATTGGCCACAAAATAATATTATGTATGATTTTAATGGAGTGGTAATCTCAACAACTCCATCTGCCAGTAGTGTTACCCTTCAAAATAGTGTTTTAAACTATTTTGACCGCAGCGCTTCTCAATTAGAAATAATGTCATTCGTAACTCCATATGGTATCAATTTGGATTTGGGGATGGCCGGAAAGGCGTGGTATTTTGATGTAACTGATTTTACACCAATTCTTAAAGGGAATAAAAGATTACAGATGACTAGAGGTGGCCAATTTCAAGAACAAATGGATATTCAATTTTTATTTATTGTTGGAACACCTCCAAGGGATGTGGTTGACATTCAGCAAATATGGAAAGTGGATATGCGTTCTTACGCAGTCATTAGTACCGATGAATATTATGAACCGAGAACTGTTCAATTACCGACAGCAGCTTCTCAATTTAAATTAAGATCCGCCATCACGGGACATGGTCAGGAAGGAGAGTTTATTCCAAGAAATCACTATTTAAGATTAAACAATGGCGCCACCACATTCAATTGGCAAGTGTGGAAGGAGTGCTCAGAAAATCCTGTTTATCCGCAAGGAGGCACGTGGATATATGACAGAGCCGGCTGGTGTCCTGGCATGGCGACTGATGTTAAGGAGTACGATATTACTGCAAATGTCGCTTCATCGACTTCATTTGATATAGATTACGGGGTAACCATTGCTACTGGAACTTCCAATTATATTGTCAATAATCAATTGGTATCTTATGGCGCTGCCAACTTTAATTTGGATGCTAGAGTTACTGAAATCATGAGTCCAACTGATAGAGTAGAGTATGCTAGAGAAAACCCAATGTGTAATAATCCTGAAATAGAAATCCAGAACTCTGGTAGTACAACTTTAACTTCAGCGACAATCACTTATTGGATAAATAATTCAACGACTCCATTGACATACAATTGGACAGGAAATCTAGCATTCCTTCAAAAAGCTATAGTTAGTTTACCTGTAACTCCAACATTCTGGGCTGGAGCGCAACAAACCAACACATTCCATGCGGTAATTTCAAGCGTGAATGGAGCAGCGGATCAATATGCATACAATGATACTATGCGATCAACTTTTATTTTACCACAAATATTTCCGAACCAGTTTTACGTGCAGTTTTATACGAATAACGCGGCCTCAGAAAGTAGTTATGATATTCGTGATGCTGCAGGAGTGGTATTGTTTCAAAGAAATGGGATGAGTAACTCTACGGTATATAAAGACACATTGACACTTAATCAAGGTTGTTATAGTTTTAATGTCTATGACTCTGACGACGATGGTATTTCATTTTTTGCCAATAGCGATGGAAATGGTTCTATACAATTAAGAAACACTTCTGGTGGCGTAATTAGAAGTATCGCTAGTGACTATGGTGGTGGAATTAAGTATCAATTCAATATTGCCACACCAGTTGGAGTAGAAGAGATAGATATAAAGTCAAGTGTAATTGTTTATCCCAATCCTAGTCACTCAGTTGTGAATATTGAAACTATTGGTAAAGATATTGAAGAGCTTCTGATCTATGATGTAAAAGGTCAATTTGTAAAGCAAATTCAAGTCAGTCAGGGTATTCACCATCAAATTCATCAAGTAGATGTGACTTCACTCGAGGAAGGACTTTATTTTGTGAGATTAAGATCGAATGGTGTTATGGAAACAAAGCGTTTTATTGTTACCCACTAAAATTAAAGACGATAAACGTAAAAAAGCGATTCAAGATTCTTGAATCGCTTTTTTTTGTCTTATTTACCAAATTTTAAGCCTATAGAGACGTCAAATCGACTCATGTTTTCTTGCTGACCTTCGGGAAACTTAACCCTTTCTTTAACGCCATTGTATTCGATATCAGCTTCCGATAATGAACCAAATACAAAGCCCATGTCAAGTGATAAAAATAAATTCTTATCTAGTTTAATGTTATATCCGAAGTCGATTGCCAAACCAACGGTGCTACCAGTCATCTTTATTGGATCTATTAGGTAGCCATCATTATCGTAACCAAAGTAACCCAATGAAGCGTTGATAACGAAAGGATTAGAAGAACCCGTTGGAAGAAATTGAGCAGAAACTGCTGGGCCAATAAACAAGGTGCTGATATTGTCATTAAGTAAGCCTGTTCTAATGGCTCCATTTGGATACTCAATATAAATTTCAGCAGAATTACTCGTTCTAAAATTAGAACACATCAAGCCCAGCCCAAACTCTCCATGTAAATAATAAAATACATCTCCTGAAAAGTGATAGCCCGTTTTTAACTCTTTATAATAGCTCTTTAGCCCGCTTTGATCTTCGTCATCCAATCGAACTAATAAGTAACTAAATCCTCCACTGAGCCCAATACTAAACCGATTTAATCCAGTAGGTGGAGCAACAGTATTACTTTCTTCTGAATTGGTGGTATAATTAGGATTAGCATAATCAAATTCTTTCGGTTCAGATTTTACGGGTTTAGAAACATTGAAATGGTAACTTTTAACCTTTGAGCGCTCTAATGAGTAAATAATTTGTATGGGGTCTTTTTGTGGAAGGACATAAAAAATCGAGTCAAGATTAATTTTTGTAATCTGGCAAAATATTTCTTCCCCAGTTTTTTTTACAATCTTATCTTGGCTAAATCCTATCAGGGTTGTAATGGAGAATAGAAGTAGTAATATGGTTTTCATTTGCGGTTGGTAAAATTTCGTTTTAAATATAATTGATAAAAACCATAAAAAAGTTATTTCTATTTTAACTCGAATAAAATTACCTGCGTCTTTTTATTCCTAGAACGCCTAAAAGGCCTCTTGTTAACTCTCGCGCTATTGTTCGTCCAATTTGTCGAGCTGTCGTAGACCCCAAAACAGCTTCAATTGTTGATTTTTCTGACTTTTTGGGTTGAGCAGCTTTACGAGTTGAACTTTCATTGCGTTGAGCAGCTTTTTCGAGTTTTGCTGTCAAAATTTCATAAGCCGACTCTCGATTTATATTTTTGTTGTAATGTGCAGCAATCCTTGAACGACTTACAATTTGGTCGATCTCATCGGCTGTTAGAATATCCATTCGCGACTGAGGTGCACGCAAAAGGGTATGAACCAGTTCCGTTGGTCTACCTTTTTTACCTAAAGCAGTAATCAAACATTCTCCTGTTCCAAGGTTGGTTAATAAATCTTTAGTATCATAAAATTCAGTGATAGGATAATTTTCAGCTGCCATTTTAATGGCTCTTCGGTCTTTGGCAGTAAATGCCCTTAATGCATGTTGGACTTTAAGTCCTAATTGAGAAAGAATTGTTTCCGGGACATCTGTGGGATTTTGTGTAATGAAGAATAAGCCCACTCCTTTTGAACGTATCAATTTAATTGTGGTTTCCAATTGATCTAAGAGTTCCTTTGAGGCTTCATCAAAAATTAGGTGTGCTTCATCAATAAACACACATAATTTAGGTTTGTCCATATCTCCAATCTCTGGCAACTTTTCATAAAGCTCAGCTATCAGACACAGCATGAAGGTAGAAAACAGTTTTGGTTTGTTTTGTATGTCTGTTAATCGGAGTATAGATACAATGCCCTTCCCATTTAGATCTGTTCGAATTAAGTCCTCTACTTCAAAAGAAGGTTCTCCAAAAAAACGATCCGCTCCTTGCTGTTCGATCTCTAATGTTTTTCTTAGAATGGCACCTACTGAAGAACCACTTATGGTGCCGTATTCGTTTTCGATTTCAGCTTTTCCTTCTTTGGAAATGTAATTCAATACTTTTTTAAAATCATCTAAATCTAGTAATGGTAAGCCATGGTCATCACAATATTTAAACGCTACTGAAACAGCTCCTGTTTGGGTATCATTTAGTCCTAATATTTTTGAAAAAAGAACCGGGCCAAACTCTGAAACCGTAGCCTTTAGTTGAACACCTTTTTCATCACTCAATGATAAAAACTCTACAGGACTCTTATTGGCTTCGAAAGGAAATCCAATTTTATCATGCCGTTCGTTTATTTTAGGGTGGCCTTCAGACGCAGCAGCTATACCACTGAGGTCTCCTTTGATATCCATAATTAATGATGGAACCCCCTGTTTAGAGAGTTCCTCAGCAATAATTTGTAACGTCTTTGTTTTTCCAGTTCCAGTAGCACCAGATATTAAACCATGCCGATTCATTGTATTTAAAGGCACTTTAACTAAGGTGTTGGTTTGTGCTTCAAAATCTACCATTGCAGCACCTAAGGTGATGAATTCTCCTTCAAAGGAGTATGAACTTTCGATGGTGGAAATGAATGGAGACTTATCTGTCATTGCTGTAAACTATTACTGATGTTAAAAAATAGGTATATGGAGTACAATAATAGCTATTTTTAAAGTAATCGTTACGTTAAATAGGACTGGAGAAAATGGATTATTTAGCCAATGATTTGTTCTATCAGAAATCGTGTTTAACGATTATAAGAGTTAAAATAGAATAGGCTGAAAAGTGAAAGGTTTTAGAAATAATTAATATAACAATACGTCAATTAATCACTAAAAAAAGGTAGAATTACCAAAATTATAGAAATGTGGGGTGTAGATAAGATTAATCATCTAAATTCAATGTATAAAGAAAGATTAGTTCAAGGCGACTTTTTCTCAATTTTTTCATGGAAATCAAGGTACATAGGGATAGCAGCCGAGCCATACCAAGGGTAGAGTTCTGGCTTCAATAGTTTTGCCGTTATAGCAGGATCTGTTTCTAATAAGGTTAGCACTTCTTTCTCATCACTAAGATTAAATAAAAACAAGCCTCGAAAATCATTAGGGTTTTTAGCGAATGGGCCGGCAATAATCATTTTTTCTTCTTCAACGAGTCGACCAATATTTTTTAAGTGGCCTTCAAATAGTTTACTTCTAGTTGATTGATCTTCAATGGTACTATCTCCAGTTTTTAAAATAACTAAAACATACATTTTCATGCCATAATCGTCAGCGCCCAATTTTTTAGCTAGTGTAGAGTCATAAGTTGAAGCGGCTGTTTGACTATGAGCATATAGCGTTAAAAAAAGGAAGGCAAAAAGATTTAGTACTTTATACATGTGGACTTAATTTAGGTCGAAGATAGAAAAAATAGATCATAAAAAAGCTCCATGCAAACTAAATGGCATGGAGCTTCGAGAAAGTTCTTAAAGTTTCTTATTCTTGATCTGATCCTTTTTTTGATTTTCTATAAAGGAAGGTGTTAAAGATGTTTCTTTTCCCAAAACGCATCTGTTTATCAGAGTTCACAAACTTTTGAAACAACTTGGCATTCACACCAAAGTATTCATAAGTAGAACCATCAGTGAAAGTCACATCCATCAACAGGCCTTTATGTTTGTAATCTACCACACCTTCCGTATCCAACATTTTTGTATACTCCTCTAAATTTGCAGCTTTAGTTTCAGGGGCTATGCTAACCAAAAAGTGATATCCATCAATAATTTGTTTACTCATTCTATCAGCTTCTTCAGCTTTAGAATCATCTGCTTGAAATTTATCTGGATGCCACTCTTTTACAAGATTCCTATAAGTAGTTTTAATTTGTTTTAAATCAATTTCATTTTCTACAGAAAATAGTTTCTTGTATTCGTTGATGCGTTTCATTACTGCTTTTTTTTAATGGTGCGCGAAAGTACACATAATCTGAAAGTGAAAAGAGATTAAAAATCTAAATTTTCAGAATCAACCATAGTAACCCATTTTTTCATTTTCTTTTGAATGACTTTAAAATGATGGCTATCCTCTGGAGTGACAAATGTGATTGCTTCTCCAGGATTTTCTGCCCGACCTGTTCGGCCGATTCTATGAATAAAATCTTTAGGAGACCTAGGTAATTCGTAATTGATTACACATGGTAAAAATTCGATATCAATACCCCTAGAAAGCAGGTCGGTAGCGACCATCACTCTTAATTTGCCAGATTTAAACAAGTTTAATGTCTCATTTCGATTTCCTTGGGTTTTCTTACTATGGATGGCTCTAGATGAAATTCCATTCTTGAATAGTTTGTCAGAAACTTTATCGGCTTCATGGGTGGAAGATGTAAAAACTAAAACTTGATGGAGCTTTTTCGACTCGATCAAATAACGCAAGAGAGGTCCTTTTTTTTCCAATGAAACGAAGTAACCTGTTTGCTGAATCAAGTCCAATTGTTCAACTGCATCTTCTATCTTAATTACGATAGGTTGTTGTAATAATAATTGTTCTATTTTTTGAACTTCCGGACTTAAAGTGGCTGAAAATAAAAGTGTTTGTTTTTGAGACGGTAATAATGCGAATATACGATCCATCTCGGCCTTAAAACCAAGGTTTAGCATTTTATCCGCTTCGTCTAGAACTAAAACACTAATTTTATTAGTAATTAGCGCTTTAGAGTCTATTAGTTCTAAAAGTCGACCAGGAGTGGCAACTAAAACATTTACGCCGTAAAGTCCTTTCATTTGTGGATTAATAGAAACTCCACCATAAGCAGCCATAGATTTGAATGGGTAGGAGAGGTGGGTGCTTAATTGCTGAAAAATCTCATTCACCTGGACGGCTAACTCTCTAGTTGGCACTAATACCAATGCGTTTATGTTTCTATTTTTTTCAGTGGTATTCCCTTTTAAATTCGACAAAATGGGTAATACATAGCTAGCTGTTTTTCCTGAACCCGTTTTAGCAATCCCTAGCAAATCTCTACCTTTTAGGATTTCAGGAATTGCTTGTTTTTGTATGGGTGTTGGGGATTTATAATCTAAAGCATTTATCGCTTTTAGAAGTTGAGGAGAAAGACCTAGGGATGAGAATGACATCTAAATATTTTGTGGTTAAAAGTTTACAAAGGTAGTTTGAAACATTGGAGAATAGTGGAGTCGTTTTTTATTTTTCACTTTCAACATATTTTTTAAAGTTTTCTAAAATGGATTGCCATCCTGCGCGCTGATGTTCAGCAGAATGAATGTCTTCTGTTTCAAAAGTTTCCTGGAGTAGAATACAATCATCTAGTTGCAGAAATTTAATTGTTACTGCTCTGTCATCTAACATTCGGTAGGTAATGAGTTTATTAGTAACGACCTGGTCGTATATTCCTTCAAAATCAAACCCTACACTACCATCTTTAGCTTCCATTCTCCATGAAAACTTACCATTAGGAACCATCTGATTTTCTGCGCTAGGACAACACCAGTCTTCGGAAGCAAAATTCCAATGAATAATGTGATTAGGTTGGGTCCAATACTCCCAAACTCGGTCCATATCTGCTTTGATTTCAATTTCTAAAGTAATAGACTTCATCTTTTATTAACTTATAGGTCCCACAAATTTTCTTTAGTATAGAATGGGTTCTGCGTCCAAAAAGACCCATCGATAATTCTGTAATTACTGTCTAATGCTGCAATTTGTTTGATATCTATTTCATCCAATTTTACAGCATCAGCTTGGAGGTTTTCTTGTTGTCTTTTAGCATTAGTTGATTTAGGAATTGCACAAATATTTCTGTACTGATTCCACGCTAAAATTATTTGTGCAGTGGTACAATGGTGTTTGCTTGCAATTGATTGGAGGGTATTGTTAGACAAAATATTGGGCTCATCTGCTTTTTTAAATCCTTCAGATCGATCTGCAGAGCCTAAAGGTGAATATGCTGTCATGAGGATATGATTGGCTTTACAAAATGCATTTAAATCTTCTTGTGGGAAAAAGGGATGTAGCTCCACTTGATTCATTTCAACCTTCTGAGCTGAATTTTCATTGAGGTGTTTTAATTTTTTTATGGAGAAGTTGGAGACTCCCAAATGCTTGACCAAGCCTTCTTTTTTTAACTCGATCATGGCATTCCAAGTATCTAACAGCGGGACTTCTTCTAGGGATAAGAATTCTGCTGGGTCTGCTCCTTTTTTCATGGCTACTGGCCAATGCATAAGGTATAGGTCTAAATAATCTAATTGTAAATCATTTAATGTTTGAATTAGCGCTGGTTTTACATCTTGTGGGATATGTTTGTCATTCCAAAGTTTAGAAGTAATGAACAGTTCCTCCCGCTTCACCATTCCGCTATTAAACAAATCATTAAAAGCTTCTCCTATTTCTTTTTCATTACCATATATGGCAGCACAATCGATGTGTCTGTATCCAATTTTAACCGCAGAAATAATGGCCTCTTTTACTTCTCCTGGCCTACTTTTCCATGTTCCTAAGCCAATTGTGGGTATTTGATCTCCGTTGCTAAATGAAAGCATTTTCATATTCGTCCGTGTTTAAGATTCGAGTGAAAAATTAAGAAAATCGATTCGTTTAGTCGATTTAAATACAAAAAAAAGGTGTCTTCGCAACTGGCAAAGACACCTACTCACTAATTAAACAAAATTAATAACTAATTCATCGTCAGCTTTCCTTTGGCAATTATTTTTCCATTGCTATTCAATTGGTAAATATATTGACCTTGAGGCAAGTGCCCTTTGAAAACTAATATCTTGTCTTGATACTTAATCACCTTTGGTGAAACGATTTGCCCTTTTATATCTCTGATTTCTATATTGACAACATTTCCATCAATTGAATTGGAAAGTGCTATGGTAGTAAAATTGTTAAATGGATTGGGGTAAACAGATAGTTTTTCTAAAGTTTGTTCTTCCACTCCGACAGGAACTGTTCCATTTTCGAATTGAACCTTGATCATTAAGTCTTCAGAATTATTGTTTACATAGGGCGCATATCCATTTGCATCCAACTGATAGGTGTTTTTGGAGAAAGGAAGTTCTTGATCTACTCCCAGTGTAATTCCGTTACCGAAAGGTCTCCAAACTACATAAAATCCATTACTATCCACCAGCACGTTATTACTAGAAGGAGTAACGTCGATGTAGGTGTTAGTAGTAATATTACCCGAACCTACTAAAACACTATCCAATACTGTTCCTGGCATTCCATTTGGTCCATCAGCTTTATATAGCAGAACATCAAATCCAAAAGCGCCACCTAAAGCAGTGTGGTAAAAAGATGTTTTCTTTATTCTACTAGAAGCGTAAGGAGGTTTGAAATATACCGCATAAGCCATCATACTTGAAGCATTGGCTACCGATCCTTCTGAAGTGGCATTAGCGTATGAGGCATTTATGGTGCTGAGGTTAGTATCAACAACGATAATTTCTTGAATCATGGTGTCATTGTCTAATTCATTATCCTTTAGAAGTTTGTTGAGGTATACGTGGTAGCTATAAGTTCCTGCAATAGAAGGAGTAAATGTATTGCTAAAGGTGAAAGTCGTATCTCTTCCAGCATTTAAAGTTGCCAATACTTTTGAGCCAGTTCCTACCTGTATACCTGAATTGGTAAATTGTTTATTCTGAACAGTCACATTAGTGGCATTTCTGAAACCGATATTACTAATTTTTGCGGTCAATGGATATGGGCGTACACGTTGTGTAAACACAGCCTTACCATTTAATCTACCAATTGAGGTAACTTCCCCATCTTCAGAAGGTGTTGCAATGGTCATTCCCATCATGAAGTCTTGAGTAGATTGATCTCTATAATCTGCCCAGCTACCCGATATAACTTCAATTGCGCGTTTAGATATGGGGAGTGAAGTGCTTGTCCCAATGTTGATTCCATCTCCATCCATTAACCAATGAATGTAAACACCACCGCTTGTGATCGTGATATTAGTGTCGTTAGGTTTGATGCTCGCATAAGAATTAATAGTCAATGATCCTGGCGCAACATACACACTATCGAGTAATGTCCCATGTGTTCCATTTGGGCCGTCATCATCAAAAATCATGGCATGAAATCCTACTGCTGGAGTGCCTAAGGCAGTAATGTAATATTCCGTACTTAATATTCTTGCTGGATAGATAGGCGGACTCATGTATACAGCTGTACCACCATTCCCTCCGGACCATCCAATACTACCGGTGGAGACCCCATCTGTATAATCCATTTTAATGGTATCACTGACTGGGTTTAAAGCAATTATTTTTTGAGTCAAGGAGTTATTAGAAGGTGTGTTATCTCCAGTAACCCCCGTAATGTTGGTACGATAAGAATGCGCGCCCAATTGGGTAAATGTGTAGGGGGTGTTATACGTAATCGTAGAATCTTTTCCTGCTGCTAAATTTGCAATCGATTTACTCGTATTAAGAGGTGTACCACCTACAGGAGGAGTTACCGTTCCATTGGCTGTAAGGGTGGGGATGGTTTGATTTCCAGTGTTTTTAACATTGGTTTTTAAATCTAAAACTTGTCCCTGTAAAACGAATTCACCGGCAGAGGAGGTATTGCCCACCCAATTAGCAGAAGCATCCGTAAGGGGAGCCACAATGTTTGGATAATAATATTTTACCGAAGTGTTGGCCGTAGGAAATACCATACCTCGGTATTGTTGTAGGCCATCTGTTCCCGATGAATTTTCAATTCCTATGGATAATCCGTTAGCAGTATAGGTCGGATCAGGTGACCCAGTTTGTGATTGATAATTTACTGTAATTGAGGTATCTAATTTGTTTAAAATAATTTGAAAGGTATTACTACCACCATATTGGGCTGAATTGTTAATCCAAAAAGGGACATTAATAAACGAGACACAAACGCTATCTCCATTATCATAGTAATAAGCTCTTCCAGGGTTGCCTGAACTGGCAAACGACAAATCGCATAATAGGGCGGCAATAAAATTATTTGGACCTCCTACAGTTGGTATGATTGGAAATGCACCCGCTACTGAGGCAATGTTGACAGAACTGAAGGAGATGTATCCATTTGAACCCACATAGAAACTAGTAGGTTGAGCGGTATAATAAGTAAAACTTGAAAGTGGAAAAGGCCCTATTACATTGTCATCTCCTAAGCCGTTCACTTGAGTGCCAATCGTTGAAATGTCGTACCAAGCATATGTAGGGCCTCCACTTGCAGCTGACGATTTCCAAGTGTAACCGAAGTTATCTGGACCTCCTGAAGTCTGAGCAATCATCCCAAAAGGGACAAGAAAACTCGCAATTAGTAATAATTTTTTCATCGCAATTAATTTTTAGTTTAAGGAGTTAATTTAGTATTAAAAAAAGTTAAAACCAAATTTTTCATCGGGTGAAGAATAGGAAGATAGATTATGAAAAAGAGATTCAAAAACATAAATTTGCGTTCTTAAATTTTGAAAAGATGAAAAAAGCAAAAATGACCACCGATAAAGGTGAGATGATGATCGAGTTTTACGAGAAAGATGCTCCAAAAACTGTAGAGAACTTCGTAAAGCTTTCGAATGATGGGTTTTACAATGGATTGACTTTTCATAGAGTGATTCCTGATTTTGTAATACAAGGAGGATGTCCTGATGGAACAGGAGCAGGTGGTCCTGGGTATTCTATCGATTGCGAGCTGAATGGAGACAATCAATTTCATGATAGAGGAGTGTTGTCAATGGCGCATGCTGGTAGAAACACTGGTGGAAGTCAATTTTTTATCTGCCACAGTAGAAAAAATACTTCTCACTTAGACCGCAATCATACTTGTTTTGGTAAAGTGGTAGAAGGTTTAGATGTAATCGATGCCATTAAGATGGGAGATAAAATTCAGAAAATAGAAATTATAGAAGGATAAAAATATTATGGGATTATCAATAGAAGGAAAATTAACAGCCATATTACCAGTAGAAAGTGGAACAAGTAAGGCCGGAAAGGACTGGAAAAAGCAAGGATTTGTAGTAGATACTGGAGCTCAATTTAATCCGGAGGTTTGTTTTAGTTTGTTTGGTGATGATAAAATCGCCATGTTGAATGGATTAAAAGCGGGGCAGGATGTGAAAGTGGAGTTTAACTTGTCTTCAAGAGAATATAACGGTAGATGGTTTCACAATGTAGATGCTTGGAAAATTGATGTAATTGGAGCTCCTGCGGCGGCTGCAGCAGGCAGTATGCCACCACCCCCAGCCAATATGAACCCAGCAGATGAAGCATCGGAAGAGGATGATCTTCCATTCTAAATGGATTCACTCACTCAAATTGTTCTTGGAGCCGCTGTTGGTGAAGCGACTTTAGGAAAGAAAATAGGGAATAAAGCCCTCCTATGGGGAGCCATAGGAGGCACTATTCCCGACTTAGATGTTTTCGTAGGAAAACTATTCGACACCGTAACTGAACTCGATATACATAGAGGATTCAGTCATTCCATTTTGTTTAGTTTATTGTTAGCTCCTGTGTTAGGTTTTATAGTTAACAAATGGTATCAGAAATCTAATGAGGCTAATTGGCGTGATTGGACTTTGCTGTTCTTTTGGGCATTATTCACTCACCCTTTATTGGATAGTTTTACCACATGGGGAACGCAAATCTTTTGGCCTATGGACTATCGAGTGGCCTTCCATAGCATTTTTGTCATCGACCCCTTATATACCCTCCCGTTCCTAATCAGTACAATAGCAGTGCTGTTCTATCAACGAGAGTCCCCGATCCGTCGGAGATGGAATCGATTTGGAATTTTATACAGCACAGCCTATTTGGGAATTACCTTGCTGATAAAAACTCACGTTAATGAAGTGGTGGTAGATAGTTTAAAACAACAGCAAATTCAATTTGAGAGTTTCCAAACAAGACCGACTCCATTTAATACGCTGCTATGGGCAACGAATGTGGAACTAGAAGATGATTTTTTAATGGGATATTATTCCTTATTCGACAAACAACCTAAGGTGATTTTTAAAAGAATTGCTAAACAACATCTTTTGCAAAGAGAGGTGGAGAAGGAAAACGATTTTCAGCGTTTGCAATTTTTGACCAAAGGATATTACACACTGGAACAGTTTTCGGACACTTTAGTAATGAATGATCTCCGATTTGGAGAATTCTCAGGCTGGAACTCGATTGCTGAAACGACTAATTCAGTCTCCGAAGAGAATGATTTTGTATTCACATATTATCTTACTAGAGATAATGAAGGTCAGTTAGTTGTTCATCGCAAACCCAATCAAATGAGAAAAGCAAAAGAAGCCATGAACGGCCTATGGAACCGACTGAAAGGAGAGTAGTAGGAGTTAGTGGAAAAAGAATAGTCGTTGATTTACTTTTGAAAGTTCTTATTTATCAAATATTGTAAGCCTATTCTGAAACTATTCCAGCTTGCGTCTACACCAAATTCTTCATCTTCAGTTTCTTTGTTGTTATTTATAGTATTAGTTGTGTTAGGAATTGACTCTTTTCTAACTCGGTAATAAATTTGCCCTATCGATCCATTGATAGCCCATTTTGGAGAAAAGAAATAGGTTAATCCTGGAGTGAAGTTAAGACTAAGTTCTTTATTTTTAGAAGTATATGATTGAGCAGTTCCTCCTCTAGTCTCTCCGCTACCTACTAATAAGTTGAAAGCAGTAGTAAAATAAAGTCTTTCAGTTATACCATTATACCTTTTAAAAAACGGATTAAAGTAAAACATTCTAGTTTTTTCTTTATATGATGTTTGAATAATATATGTTGAAGGTAGAAAAGGGTAAAATGAGGATTCTGTCCTTTGAATTAGATAACTATTTGCTTCAAATTCAGCTTTCAAACCGACACCTATTAGTATAGAATTATTTACAAAAAATCCAAAACTTGGAAGAACAGAAAAGGATTCGGATTCCAACTCTACAATGGGGTTGGATGGTAAATTCTGATCGTTTTTTGTTTTATTATAATTGGCATTGCCACTAAATAAGACTGATCCTGAGGTAATTTGTGCAGTTAGGTTGCATGATAAAAGACCAATGATGATTCCAAGTAATAACCCTTTCATGTTTTTATATTATAGTTAACTCTATGTTTTTTAAGAGGAGTGAAAGATAATCGATAATATTGAATTCAAAATACTATTTCCTAAAAAATACTATCTTCAGAATACCGGACTTGGTAGTGCGATAATACACTCAATATTAAGTAAATAAATGAAGAGGCTTTTTACTAAGTATTTTTTGTGAAATATGAAGAGGTAGATTTAATGAACGTCAATTCTGTCAAACTATATTTCAGAAATTAAGTCCGCATTTCGTAAACCTTTTCATAGTCAGTTCGTTTTTCCATCCAGGTGTTTCTATATAATCGTTCTACATTATCTTTTATTTAACAGCGTTTCTCTCATCCGTTTTCCATTCCTGAATATTATAGGCTAATTATCGAACTATTTCTTCTTAAGAAACTTTTTAAATATTATTTGTCGGGTTGTCCAAATTCTTTTGTCAATGTTTAGTTTAGGTGTTGTGCGCAATAATTTGCTATATATCCATGACTGTGATCTGAATTTTGTCAGGTTGATTAAGTTCATTCAGAATTTGATGATTGGAACTCATAGAAGTGCTTGGGGTGTTTGGAGTCACTCTAAGCATACTGTCTTTAATTTCATAGTTTCCAATTCCATAGACTTCGGTTAAAAGACAACACCCATATTCCGAGAAAAACTCTATAGTATTATTATCGGATACTTTAACGTAATGGGTTGAGTCGGCCCAAAATGTGCCAATTGGTTCACTTTTCTGGCTAAAACCAACAGCGGCTGAAAAGAAAGTCAATAGGGTTAGTAGATGTTTCAATTTTTAATCTTGTGGATTAAGATACATTATTTACAATAGTTATAGATTCATCTATTACACTAAATAAATTGCTAGCCTTGTTGATTATTTCGTGTTCCATTTTGGTTATAGTAATCTAGAAAATATATACAATAGACCTTCCCAAGTTTTAAAAACTTATGGTTATTTTCAAATCTTTGAGCCTAGTATAACTATGTCTCAAATTAAAGAGGAAATTGTTTGTTTTTTACCTCAGTTCTTTGTTGTAGGTTGTTTTTCTTTTCCTTTTTTATTCCAATACATCCAATCGTCACTGTTTACCCAATTTCCTTCATTTGTATTTTTGTTGTATTTCCATACTCTTGTTCCTTGTGCCTTCAAATTTCCGTTTTCATACCATTCAGTAATTGAATTGACATGCGGATTTTGCGATATGGATTGATAGATGAGTTGTCCTTTCTCGGAATAACTCCTGCTTCCTTGATCAGTTATTATCATCTTAAGTTGACCACTTTCGTAGAATGACTTTTCCTGTCTAAATTGATAGTTTATTTTTTCAATATTACCGTTTTTAAAGTAGGTAGTGTCTAAAGGTTTTCCATTAATACTAATTTCTGCTTCTTGACTCTTCCCATTCATAAATGCAAACAGAAGGATCAATAGGAGGAGGGAGTTTAGTGGTTTCATAAGGTGTGTTTTGATTTCGTTTTATTCCGCTATTGCAATCGCCTCTAAATTTATTAATTCGCCAATAAAGCCATAGATTTCAATTAAATCCCAAGCAGGTTCCAAATATGCTTTAATTGTTTCAAATTTTACGGTTATACCGCAATTTATTTTTTCTATCAACTCCGATAAGTTGGAGTGGTGCGGTTTTTCCAAGCGATGTCCTCTTGCGAAAATGAGAGCTTTCTCCTCACTTATATTTTCTACAAATAGTGGGAAAATGGCTTTTCCCTTTATAGCAAATTGGCCGTTCGGCAATTGGAAACCTCTTCTTAAATTCGATTTTCTTAAAATCCCGCCATTACTTTTTAAGGCCAATATTTTTCTTTCAAAAGCAATCTCTATTTTTTGCTGAAGTGATTGTTGATTCAATAGTTGTTTCCACTGATTTCGTGGATTTTCGGCATTAATCGGTGCCACGTATTTATGTTGACCAATGCTATTATCTTCTCCAGCTTCTTTGAGTAGGCGGTTTTCAAATTGATCCATCGGAGGGCTGACATAATCCATCACAAAGCTCACTGAAAATTCGGGCGTGTCTGCAATGTGATACACCGCATGAGGAATAAATTGGGCATCACCAGCTTTTAATTCATAGCATTGGGCTTCAGGAAGCTTTTCTTTCACATTGTGGAATACCTTGCTGTGGTGCAGGATCGCATTGTGCTCTGGATCGTCCCAAGTGTAAAACAATTTATTGGCGGGCCCAAGATGAAACAATACCCCATCTTCTCCTACGGCATCTTTGTGAATCCCAAAAGGAGTAAATCCATAATTTCCCATGAAAAACAAAAATGAAATACCTTCTAACGGCAATCCTGCCGATGCTATAAAAGGACGAACCACTTCTGCCGCTTTTTGGGCGAAATCATTGCTAAATTCTTCTAGATAGTTGAAAATTAGCCCAAATTTCTCTTCTCCGAAAACTTGACTCGACCATGATTCTAGGGTATCCTTCTTTTTTGGTGGATGCGACAAAAGGCGATCGTTGTAGTCGTTTCTTAACTCACTGTTGATGTATGTTTTCAAACCCAAATGGAGTTCCCCTTTCGCAATGTATGCTTGGATAACCTCCAATAACAATGCTTTGATTGTTTCAACATCGGTTGGTGAAATAAGCGCTGATATCCGAGCTGGCTTTTTGAGCTGCTGCGAATCTTGGTACAATTGTTCCCATTGGGTGAGCTTCATGAGGGGGTGGTTAGTAGGTTGGTTATTGAGTAGTATGGTTTTACTGATATTGGAAATATTTAATAGCTTATAATGTTAAGTCTTAAAGTTGAAATTTATAATAGTTTTATTCGTTATTTATTTTTCTCTTTATTTTATTTTTTAAAATATAACTATCCAAAAAGTCTCCTTTTGAAAAGCCTGGTTCATTTTCAATTTCTGTTTTTCTTCTTGAAATAATCAATAATCCAATTCTTTGTGATTGACAAACACTCACAAAGTTTTCAAAATTATCCTTTGTTTGAAAATTTGAATGCTTTAATTTTTGCGTAAGATTTAAACTATCTTTTGATACAGCAATCCATTTTTCATTAGCTGGATATTGATGAATTTGGGTAACCACATCTATTAATTTATATTTATCAGATTCTAAAACCATTAAGGTAATTGAAATAAGAAAAGTCATGAATAATACTAATGCAATAGAAAGTAAAGCCGTAAAATACCAAGCCATATTTTGGAAAAAATATAGAGATAGGAATCCAATTACTAATGAAGGTAGGATTGAATGTAACGCAAATTTATAGTCGTTCCATGAAGTAATTAAATTTCTTAATGTTTTATGAGATTTTGCTTCTATTGAAACAGTATGTTCTTTTTGTTTTTTAGAATTAAAACAGATTAAACCATCTGCTCTTTTCATGGAGGTTGTACAGACCTCATCTTTACAAAAGACCTTTTCTAATTCATACTTTTCTTTGTAATAATCTTTGAGAAAACTAAGAGCTCTCATTTGAACAAATTTTTCAGTAAGTCTGGACATTTAACTTTAATTGACAATTTCGTTTATAATTGTGCGGTTTATAGTAATTAAAGGTTTTTCTATTTCTCGGATCACAAGTCGGAGCTAACGAGTTAGTATTTCGTAATAAATATCAATCAACTTTCATCTTTTCTAAATAGGCATCAAGTTCATTTTCTGAATTAAAATGGAACGCACTTTCAGCCTGGTTTTTAAAGAAATTGATAAAGTTAATGTGGCTATGAAATAGTCTAAAGGAGTTTCCTTCGTGGTTATATAAGTATACCACTGTGCTATTTGAATTATTTGAAACCTCGATAGTTTCCAACGTTCTTGAAGGTCTCAGATAATCCGTATTGATTGTTCTAAAATGATTCATTTTTTAAAGATAGTACTGTAATGATAATCTAAAAACTCTTTTGAAGGAAGAAATTTGTCTGGTAGATTTATTTCCTTATTCTCAAATTTTAAAAAAAAATCCTTTACAGCCGTTTCTTCATTGTATTCTTCAAAAGCCTTTGAAATTTTAACTTTATAATCAGGTGTAATGGTGATAAATCCTTTATCAAATGCTTTGTCATGAATTGAATTTAAACAAAGTCCATTTCTTGGATTCAGTCTATTCTCAATGTCTTTCGACCACGGTATGATGTGACTAGCAATTAGAAAATCTGTAATACTTAAACCTGTTATACAGCATTTTGAATAATAAGAAGATAGAATTGTTGCCCTGAAAAAATTTTGATTGACACGTTGCTTTACAAGTGCTTCTCTATCAATTCCAATTTTATATTCATCTATTTTAATTTGAGCGACCTCTTCAATGCTCTTATTGGAATACTTAGCGATTAGCAGTTCACTTTCAAAGGCCAATTTTTCCCAATTGCCATTGAATTCATCCCAAACGACTTCATCTAATTTACTTCCATTTTTTAAGCCGACTATACCTTTCTTTTTTAATTCAGGATCAAGCCGACCAAAATTGCCAACCTTCATGTTTAGAGCAGAAGGCGACCTTCCGATAAGTTCTGCGAATTTTTTAATTAAAGGATTTGTTTTGCTGCTGCTTTTGAACGGTAACTTACAATACACATTGAAAGCAATAATGGTCTCTTCTTTGGTCCAGTTTCTTCTATCCATTGGGTGTTATTGTTTGACTCCTTTCATTTATTGGTTAGGTTTTTTACTCTTGATAGAATTATGATTAATTTCTTTAAACTAACTTTCCCTACACTAGAAGTTTAAGTCGGTTTTTAGAATAGATAATTGTTGACCATTAACACTTAATCTTGACTTTCTTAACCTCATTGCTTCATTATTTAAAGCGAGTACTTTATGCAATTCTATTGAATCTTTAATTATTCGATATAGCTGCCAATGATCATATTTAAACGGTTCACCACTTTTTATTATTTGTTTCCCTTCCCTTAAATTGTATTCAAGTGGTTTCTTCTTTCCTTCTTTGTCCCAAATTCCATTGGAATGAATAGTATTTCTAAAATGATTGAGTAATTCGACAGATCTTGCTAAATCAGAATGCTTTAGTGCCATTTTTTCGAAATAGTTTTTACCTTTAATAGTTCTCTCATATTCTTTTCTTGTGAATTCGAATATACTTGACATCTTTACTATTGCATTAAAGGTAATATACCTACGTTGGTTGTTGAATGTGTGTCCTAAAGTATTGTTTATTCCTTTATAGTTCATGTATGTACTGACATCATAAAAATTTTTTAAAGAATAGCAATTATAAAAAATACTCTGTAAAGTATTTTCAAAATATCCAAATTGTTCAACTCTATAATCAATAATATGTGAAGGGATTTTAAGTGCATTGGTAACGTCCTTCCAGATGACCCTATTGAAAGAAAGTAACTTTTCAATTAATACTAAGCAAACGTCAATGTCTCGATTGATTTTTATGAATTTTCTACTTTCATGAAAGTCTTCTTTTCGAATATATATATTTGAATCCTCCATAGGTTTTGTTTAATTTGGATTTATACTGAATAAAGTCTGAAAAGCAATTAGTTAAGCTCTGAGTTTAATTAACTTTTTATTCTTCTTAACTTCAAATAGTTGGCTTTGTCAATAAAAGTTTATTATTATTTTTAATTGCCGAATTACAGATAACGTGCATTAGGGTGCCATGCATTATAAATATTGTTGCTTTTTTTTAAACACCAAAGATTATTTTTTCATAATTTGTTGCTAACATTTAGATATCAAGCTACTATTGTCTAATATCCATAATTTAATTCTTTTATTCTATAGTAGTCAATCATTAAACATCTACTTTTAATTGAATCAAATACAAGCGTCTAAGATAAGCGAAAATTCCAAGTAATTGAACTAGAAGCTTTAAAAATAGAGGACTAATAACCTCTAATTTCTTCCAACTCCAAAATCCCTCAACCAAACTCCATTTCCATCTCCAAATGCCTCTATTTTTTCCAAAATATGGAAAATGTGTTTCGGAATGGGAATG
The DNA here is from genome assembly GCF_009909615.1 of Acidiluteibacter ferrifornacis. Lineage (GTDB taxonomy): Bacteria > Bacteroidota > Bacteroidia > Flavobacteriales_E > Vicingaceae > Acidiluteibacter > Acidiluteibacter ferrifornacis. Next base: position 113,554 of record NZ_WWNE01000018.1, read on the forward strand.
TTTTAATGTAGGTTTTTAGTTTAGTTGTTTGATATCTAGTGTCTTTTTGTTCGTGGCTTAATTTTCGGCATAGCCCACGAAAATTCAAGTTATGAAAAAAACAGTTTTACTTCTTTTTGCGATAATGTCGTTACTCAAAATGGCTTTGGCTACAGGTGAGCCGAGCACGTATTTCAACATTTACGTACCACCCAATAACGATGCTACTAATCGCTACGTGGCGTTGATTGTTACTGCTATTCAAGATAGTACGCACTTTGAAATTATCGATGATGGCATGGATGGCGATACCGACGATAGTCACTCCGGAATCTTAATGGCGAATCAGTCGTACATTTTGTACATCAAAGACAATGGCATCAACGATGATGCGAGGTATTCTTCTGGTGGAGTTTTAAAAGCCGATGGAGATTATTTTATCATCAAATCGGATAAGTTGGTGTACGCTTCTCAGTCAACCAATTCGGATTGGCAATACGATTGGGTGCCTTCGGTAAACAAATCCTCAAAAGGTAAAAAGTTTGTGCTGTATGCGCCTAAAAATTCAAATTCGAATCGGGATTTGAATTTATTCGCTTATGAAGATCAAACCACCGTAACGGTAAAGCGAATTTCGCCAGCACCAATAACAACCACAGGTTACACTCAAATCGACGAAAGTAACGCCACAATAGTCATTCAAAAAACCATAAACATAGGGGAGGATTTGATTTATCTCTATAACGATGGTAGAGATGTATTGGAGTCGGGGCATACGTATTTGATAGAATCCAATAAAGCGGTGACTGCCCAATATGGCGCTTTGTATAGAAATGAGCGAGATGGAGGAGGATATGTGCCTTCTTCGAACGGAAGCAGTTCAGGAGAATTGTTTTACTTTTCAGTCCCTTATCAATCTAGTTTTGAGCAAGAAATTCGTATCGTTTCATGGGACGATGCAAACGATGTTCAATTGGATCGGTATGAAAACAATACCTGGGTACCTACCAAAAGTTGGAATTTGGGTACTTCTTCCACCGCAGATTGGGTGGGAAAAGCTGAAGGTGCTTCTTATGCTACTACTTTTCGATTGACTTGCAGTTCGGGTAAGAAAATTTCTGTGTTTGCAGCCAATTGGTTGGAAACTGGAAACCCCGGAACTTCTGACATTGCTACCATGGCTAGTTCACATGAAGGAACGGCTTCTGGAAAGGAGTTTATCTGTTACATGGCTCCTCCTGGTTACGAGCAAAATGCCATAGACCCTTTTACAGGGAGTAGTTTTGGTGGTGCCTTCACTCACTTGTTTTTGTTTGCCAACGATTCAGCAAACGTGACCGTAAAAGATGCCTATACCAATGGGCAAAAATTCAGTAGAACGTTTCAAATTGAGGCAGGTCGATATGCCGATTGTGCGTTGTCCTTGCAAGAATGGAGAGCGATTTACAATGGAGATGGAAATCCTAGTAGCGGACCTGAACGTCCATATCTATTGGTGACTTCCGATGTGAATATTTCGGTGATGAATACCAATTTTAACGACAATTGGATGATGTATTTTGGTTCTTCTTTAGAGCAGTCGTTTAATCAAAAGAGCAGTAGTTCCCAGTCTCAGGGTATCCCCGGAGATACAGTAAGTGTGAATACCAAAATTGAGCTAAACACGAGTAATCCGGTTTCCAATGTGAATGCACAAGTGAATATTGGAACGGGTAGTATTCCGCAGTCGTCTAAGTTTGTTGATTCTACCAATAATACTACCATTGATGGGATTATTCAAACCAATGATAAAGGATCAACTGTAACGTTTGATTCTTTGCCAGACTTAGATCAGAATGGAAATTACAGCATTGTCACTGAAGTAATTTTGTTAGCAGCGAATAACGACGGCTCGCCATTGGGACAAAACTCAGTAGTGACGGTAGAAACGAGTGTGAGTGGAGAAGTGGATGGGCAACTGCAACAATCCACTTCTACAGAAGGAATCAGTTTGAATCCTGACAATACTTCTAATTTGATTTACAGCCAATATACAATAGGTAACATTGTTTCGGATTTAACCGACAGCTGGAATGCGAGTTGGGTAGATACCGATGCCGACGGAGATCAAGATTTATTTGTTTGTTCCAAGGATTTGAATGGCAATAACCGATTGTATTCCAATAATGGGAACGGAACCTTTACGTCAATAACCAATGGTGCGTTAGTAAATATTGCTACTCAGGCCATGTCTAGCGCTTGGGCCGATGTGGATAACGATGGAGATATGGATGTATTGATGGTGAACAATAATTATGACCCATTGCAATTGTATCGGAACAATGGAAACAACAATTTCACGAAAGTGAACAATGCAGGTTTTCCAAAACATCCTGGGTATTATCATGGCGCTTCTTGGGCCGATGTCAATAATGATGGACTTTTAGACGTCGTAGTTACGAATTATATGCCGACTCGTTTTCACGAATTGTATTTGAATTTGGGAAATGGTCAATTTGAATTGCAAGCGAATTCCATCATCAACCAGCAATCGAGTTACACCGTTGCACCTACTTGGGTAGATTATGACAACGATGGACAGTTGGATCTATTTTTACCGAATAATTTAGGCGGAAACAATGCGCTATTCAGAAATGTAGGTGGTCAGTTTGTAGAAGTGAGCAACGCATTGACTGATGATGGAGGATACAGTGTAGCAGCTGTTTGGGCTGACCCAGATAACGATGGCGATATGGATGTGTTTGTAGCCAATTCTTCCGGTCAGAAAGATTTCTTTTATTTCAACAATGGAGACGGATCGTTTACACGCGATACTACTTTAGCTTTCACCAGCAAAGGAAGTAATACGCACGGTTGTTCGTGGTTAGATGTGGACAATGATATGGATTTAGATTTGTACTTGACGGATGATCAAGGAACGAAGCAACTGTATTTGCAATCGGAGAACTTTACTTTTAGCAATAAAGTAGACGAGAAAGCGGTCATTCATTATGGTAACAGTTATGGACAGGCTGTAGCGGATTACAACAAAGATGGGCATTTGGATATTTTTGTGAGTACGCACAGCGATCAAGAAAATTTCTTGTGGACCAACAATGGAAACGACAATCACTTTATCAACATCACTTTCAAAGGAACAGCTTCTAATAAAAATGCCATTGGCACTAAAGTGCGATTAAAAGCAGGAAATGTGTGGCAAACGAGTGTAGTTTCCAATCAAAATGGATTTGGAAGTCAGAATAGTTTGGAGCAGCATTTTGGATTGGGTGCTAACACTTCAGTAGACTCGTTAATGGTGTATTGGCCCTCTGGTTATGTGCAGTATGCAACAGGAATTAATGCAGATCAATTTATTGAAATCACAGAAGATGCTAGTGTATTGGTGAGTGGAACAATCTATGGAGATGTTAACCAAAATTGTGTGATGGATTCCACTGAAAATGGCATTGGAAATCAAGAGTTGCTGTTGCAACCATTGAATAAAGCCATCTTTAGTGATGCCAATGGAAATTATGAATTTAGAGCGCCAGCTGGGAATTATACGTTGAGCTTTGCCAATACCACATATTGGAATTCGAATTGTGGAACTGTAAACATTCAAGTAACTAATTCTTCCGCACCAATTATCAATCAAAATGTAGGGTTGAGTGCATTGAATTACGCAGCAGATTTAACAGTAGAATATGGAAATACACTGTGGAGAAGAGGATTTGCGAACAACTCATTCCTAAAAGTGGAAAACAAAGGAACGGTTGTGGCTTATAATACTACTGTTCAACTGAATTTTCCAACAGAGTTAGATTTGCAAAGTAGCTCAGATAGTTATCAGTCCATTTTAACGAACAGTTTTACTTGGGTAATTGATAGTTTAAAAGCCGGAGGGACGTACGTTATCGCTTTAACGGATTCTGTGAATCTAACAGCATTCATCGGGCAAAACTTAACTGTAAACGCAAGTGTAATTGCAGCAGCAGGAGAGACCAATACCGCTAATAATAATCATTCTTATACATCAGAAGTGGTGGGCTCTATCGATCCGAATGATATTTTGGCTTGGCCCAATGAAGGATTAATTACTTCCGTTTTTAGATTAGATACGATTACTTATAAGGTTCGTTTTCAAAATGTAGGAAGTTATGAAGCGGCAAATGTCTATGTGAGTAGTAAAATACCAGATGGTGTGAATGTAAAAAGCTTTAGAATGATTTCGCACAGTCACAATTGCAGCTTTACTATCAATGATGGAGTAATTGATTGGGTATTTAGAAATATCAATCTTCCAGATAGTACGGCCAATGAGTCGGAAAGTCACGGTTATGTGATGTATAGCCTAATAGTTGATCGAGCTGCTTTAAGTAATCAAGAAATTATAGGTCAGGCGAGTATAATTTTTGATTATGAATCACCATTGGTTACCAATCAAGTGTTTCATCAGGTAATCAACTCAAGTAAGGAAGCAGGTGTGCTTAAGATTTGGCCGAATCCGGCTAGAACTGGAGCAACCATAACTATGGCTGCTAGACGAGATATTGACGGATATTATCCTCTATTGAAATCGATTACGATGAGTGGAGCGGATAGTAAGGTGTTGTTGAAAAAATTTGTGAGTGGCTCAAAAGTATCTTTCCAATTAGAAGGAGTAAAGCCTGGCAGTTATGTTATAGTTGCTGAAGATATAGAAGGAACCAATCACATAGGAGTTTTGATTGTTCATTAATTCAGAAGGCCTTCGGAAGAATTAAGCGTAATTCTTCTGAAGGTCTTTTACTACTTTATCCAAAACATCACAAAACTGTTGATTCAATTGGGGAAGTTCTTCTATATCATATTCTTCACCGATGTATTCCAGTTTTCTAACCGTTTCTTTCAATGAGTTGATTTGTAAATTATCTAAGCTAGGTTTTAGCTTGTGTGCCAACTTTCTGATTCGGTCGTAATCATTGGTTGCTTCGGCCTCTTTCATTTCTTCAATAGCACTGGAAGTTTGCTGAATAAAAATGGCCACCATCTTACTGATGAATATCTGATCTCCTCGACTAATGGTCGATAATTTCTCTAAGGTATATAGAGCTTTGTGGGTTAATACAGGTTCCTTATTATCAGCTTTAGGAAGGGTAGACTTACCCAACCATTGCATCAATGTTTCTAAAATTTCTCGTTCTTCAAATGGTTTACGGACCGTGTCATTCATTCCAGATGCAATATAACTTTCAGTGTCTCCTTTTAATACATTAGCGGTAAGCGCGATTATAGGAATGTCAATTTTTAGTTGATTGCGAATATATTGAGTGGCCTCAATTCCATCCATTACTGGCATTTGAATATCCATTAATATCAAATCAATAGGCTTCTCTTGCAATACATCAATAGCTTCTTTACCATTGGTAGCAAAATGAAGGTTTAACTCGTATTGAGCTAGTGTGGTCTCTATTACTAATCGGTTGAGCTCATTATCTTCCGCAATTAAAAGACTCTTTCCTTTTAGCTCTTCGCAATTATACTGATCATTCGAAAAGGAACTCTCCTCACTAATATCTTGATCAGACAATAGAAATGGCAATGTTATTATCACTTTAGTACCTTCTCCTTTCTTACTTTCTATCGCTATATCTCCTCCCATTAAATCAACGAGTTGCTTGGAAATATTCATTCCCAACCCAGTTCCTCCATACTTTCTAGCAGTAGAACGATCCTCTTGGGTAAACTTGTCGAAGATGGTTTCAAGGTATTGTTTATCTATGCCCACTCCAGTATCTGTCACACTAATCTGTATCAATTGAGCGTTGCCTTGATTTTTAATAAGTTCACTAGAAATGGTCACGCTACCTTTCTGAGTGAATTTAATAGAGTTTCCAATCAAATTGAAAAGTACTTGATTTAAGCGAAACGGATCACCGAATAGAGTAGGAGCAATTTTAGAGTCAGTGTGAGTAGTCAGCGTAAGGCCTTTTTCTTCTGCTTTCGGCTGCATGACATCACACGCTTTTTTTAGACTATCACCCAGGTTAAAGGATACATTTTCAATACTTAGCTTTCCTGCCTCTATTTTGGATAAGTCGAGAATATCATTCAGAATAATCATTAAATTGTCTGCAGCAGAGCGAATAACATCAAGGTGAAATTGTTGCTTTTCATCCAACTTTGTTTTATTCAATTGGCGAGCCATTCCAATAATTCCATTCATCGGTGTACGAATTTCATGGCTCATATTCGCTAAGAATACTTCTTTCACTTTTGAAGACTCCTCTGCTTGATATTTTGCTTCTACTAATTCTCTTTCTATCTCCTTTTGTGAAGTAATGTCTAAGTGTATTCCTACAGATCCTGTTGGTTTTCCCAATTGATCAAATAGAGGGGCTCCGCTGACTAGCCACCACTTAGCTTCTCCTCTCTTGTTTTTCGTCGCTATCTCATACGCGTCTGAAACTCCTTTAGTGCGCATACTGTTTTTTTCTATTAAAACTTCGGCATTTTCTCCTCTAACAAAGAGTTTAGAAGCAGTACTGTTTAAAATTTCGTCCAATTCAAACCCAGACATTTTACAGAAACTTTGGTTGGCGTATAGTATTTTTTCATTTTTGTCTACCTCCAATAAACCAAGGTTCATGTTTTCAATAATACTGCGGTATTTCTCTTCGCTTCTTTTTATGGCATTCACTTGATTCCTTTGTATGGTAACATCGCGATAGTTCCACAAATGCCCACTGTATCTGTTTTCTACATAAATTGGAATGTAATCTCGTTCAAAAATTCGACCATCTTTGAGTAATAATTCGTCGTTTAGAACTTTCTCTTTTGATTCTAAAATTTCATTAATTCTGTTGACAAAACCTTCTTCATCGATAAAAGAGACTTTACTCTCTTCGGCTGAACTTGAGCAATCTAATCCAATTAATGAATCGGGAGGAGCGGGGATAGCAAACAAATTGCAAAAGGTTTGGTTAACCAAAACCATTTTGCGATTTTCATCTTCTAATAAAACGCCTGATTGTAGCGTTGCAATTAAGTTTTTCAATCGGGTTTCAGATAATTTTATTTCTGTAATGTCCCTAGCTACAGCATTTACTTGTACTAATTCACCGCTATCATCATATATAAAATTGACATTTTGTCCCAACCAAATGGTGTCACCCTTTTTATTGATTACAGGAAATTCTTTGTAGCTAGTAACTTCTTTTCTAATGCTTTGTTCTAAATAAAACGCTTGAATTTCTTGGGTGTATTCAGCATCTACGAGAGCGCTAAAGCGAATTTGTTTTATTTCCTCTAGACTATAACCTATTTTAAGGAGTGCTGTGGGATTAGCATAAGTGAAGTATCCATTATTATCTGTTCGATAGATAATATCACTTGCGGTTTCTACTAATAGTCGAAATCGAGATTCCGTTTCCTTAAGCTCTTCAGTACGTTGAGCAACTCTATCTTCCAGTTCACTGTTTATTTTACGTAGATTTTCATTCGCAAAATGCAACTCTAAACTTTTGTCTTCCAAAATCTTCTCCGCTTGCCTCCGAGCTCTTTTCTCTCGTTCAATTCTTCGCTTTAAAATATCAACTTCATTATCCATGCTAGATTTTCTCTATTCTAAATTTTACAGTCTGTCCATTGTTGTCAATTTCTGTCTGCTTCACATTAAAGTTTACGCCGAAATGCGCACCGCAGCCATGAATTAATCCTTCAGCAACGTCTCCCATACTTCGGTGAGAGTTATATATCAATTCAATGGTTTTTTCATCGAGTTGATTTCCTGTAAATTGGGGAGGGTTTGCCTCAGGGTATAATTTTCGAACCTCTGTATGTATCAATATTTCAATGTTTAGCAACATGTCAAATGGGTCTTTTATGTCTTTCAATAGTTCCGGATAATTTTTAGCCAATCCACCAAATAAGTATTCTCCATAAGTTCTGAGTAAGTCGGGTAAAGGAATTCCTGAGCGTTTGTGCAGCGCTATCACTAGGTTGACCAATTGAGCATGATCGTAGGTGTTCACCGAGGTATATGCGCCGTCTAGTGGATCATGAGCGTCGGTGATGATATTGTCAACCATTTGGTAGTCAAACTTTTCTTCTACCATCTCTAAAAATTCTGTAAATATTATTCCTTTCATCTTTTTTTAATTTAATTCGATTTCTTTTTCCGAAATCATTTTGTAAATAGTAGATTTTCCAACGTTCAATCGTTTAGCTACCCCAACCACATCATTGTTGTATTTAGTCAAAAAGTACTTTACGATGTCACAAGTATATGCTCTTAGCGATTTTTCTTCTGCTAAAAATGCTTGATCTCCTTTTACGGAAGCATAGTTGATATCGTTCGCTGTAATGATATTTTCCTCACATAGCACAGCCGCCAGGTCTATCATGGCTTTTAATTCACGAACGTTACCGGGGAAATTATATCGCAGCATTTTTTCTTTAGCGCTTTCATCGAGTTTGGGTTTGGGTTGCTTGTTTTCTTTCGCGTATTGAGCAATAAAATGATTGGCGAGAATCAACACATCGTTTCCTCTTTCTCTTAGTGGAGGCAATTCTATTGGCAATCCCATCACACGATAAAACAAATCTTCTCTAAAATGCCCTTCTTGCACTTCCTTTTGTAAATCACGGTGCGTGGCTACAATGATTCTTACATCCAATTTTACTAACTCATTACCGCCGACACGCGTCACTTCCCTTTCTTGAAGTACACGAAGTAGTTTACTTTGAAGGTTTAAATCTAATTCTGCGATTTCATCTAAAAAAAGTGTTCCACCTTGAGCTTCTTCAAACTTTCCTTTTTTTCTAGCTAATGCACCAGTAAATGCTCCTTTTTCATGTCCAAATAATTCGCTCTCTACCAATTCTTTGGGGATAGCGGCCATATTTACCGCTACAAATGGCTTTTTACTTCGATCTGAATTGTAATGAATGGCTTTAGCTACCACTTCCTTACCAGTTCCTGTTTCTCCTGTTATCGATACATTGATGTTCGATTTACAGGCCTTTTCCATCATTTTAAAGGTTTTTGTAATGGCAGGACTTTGACCTATAATGGTTTTCTCAAAAGAGAATTTATGTTCTAATTGTTCGTGCAACTGGTTGACTTCATCCCGCAGGGATTGGGTCTCCATGGCTCGAAGCACTGAATTCCACAACAAGTCTTTGGTATTGTCATCTTTGATGAGGTAATCGTAAGCGCCCTTTTTTAGAAGTTCTAAAGCGACACTAATTTCCTCCTGTCCACTAATTACTATAACTGGTACTTTAGAATTCCAATGTTTGATTTTAGTCAGTAATTCATCACCCGTCATGTCGTCCATGCTGTAGTCGATGGTAATCAACTGCGGATTGAGGTGTAAATTTTTAAGGCATTCTTTACCAGAGGCGAAGCAATGAACTTCGAAATCAGGGTTCAACGACAAATGGTATTCTAATATTTGAGAATACCACGGATCATCGTCGACAATAAATATCTTGTATGCACTCATTTTTTCCTTTTTTTAGATGGATTCCAAATTACGGAAAAAATGAAGACTAATTTAGCTATTCAACACTTTTTCATTTTGTTGCAATTGAATTTGCCACTCAGCAAGGGTTTGGTTTATCATCAACCATTTGGAAAGTACAACTTGGATTAAAATAAGTGACAAAATCACTAAAGTGCTGCTGAAAATTGCCGAAAGTATGATTCCAATTAGCATTAGTGCAAGTTGAAGCGCTACGATAGAAAACACAATTTTTGCATGGTTCTTTTTATTGTTCAACAGTAAATGATGCAGATGGGATTTATCGGCAGCTAAAATGGAATATCCTTTTGAAAAACGCTTTAGAAATACGCGTAAAGCATCAATCACTGGAACGAGTAAACCACTAGCAATAAGAATGAAAATGGACTGAGAATTCGTGTGCTGCATTGCAGCTTGAAGAAGAATAATACTTAAAGTGGTTAATAAAAAGCCTAACGTCATTGAACCGGCATCTCCCATAAATATTTTAGCTGGATATAGATTGAACTTTAGAAATGCAATAAGTGTTGCAGATAGGGTGAGGCAAACTATAAAAATACGCTGTTGATTTAAGCTCAAAGCTATGCCTGCTAGAAGCAAGGTTGTAACTAATCCAATGCTGCCTGCCAATCCATCTATGCCATCAATTAAGTTAAATGCATTGGTAGATCCTACTAAGACTAAGATTGTGATGATATATTGGATTGCTAAAGGAATTTCATGAATGCCAAATAGTCCAAACATAGATTCAATACGTACTCCTGAATGAGTCACTAAAAAGGCAGCAGCAATTTGAATCAATAAACGAAGTTTTGCCGAAAGATCGAAACGATCATCATAAATGGACATGAGGAAAATTAATGCCAATGCAATAAACGATTGTTGATAGATCAAAATGGTCAATAATAGGGAAGAATGAAAGAATGCGACTATTGTAAAAGCAGTGAAAATGGCTAGTCCTCCAACTAACGGAGTGGACTGTTGATGGATTTTTCTATTGCCTGGTTGATCAACTAATCCTATTTTTTTACTGAGGACGATATAGATGTGAATTAATAATCCTGTTAAGAGAGTAGTCGAAATAAATGTTGAAATGGATTGAAGTACTATGTTTTCCATAATAGTGTTATTTAAGTTGAAGTAAGGTGATTAGTTTTCGAAAAATAATTTCTGATTATTCAGATGGGCTACTTTGTTTTGAAGTAGACTTGTATTCGGTATTTGAGCGATTTTCGATTTTACGTTCTCTTTGTTTTTGCTTTTTAATGCTCTTTGAACGAGGTAATTGTATTTGCTAGCAATAATTTCCCAGGTATAACGACGATCTGCAATGGATTTCATCACTTTTCCCAATTTCGCTAAGTCTCGCACGGAGGTATTTTCGATGATTGTTATCAACTCCTCTTGATTACCAAAGTAAAGCGCTCGATGTCCAGTTGTCGTGCGATTATATGAAACTCCAAAGGCTATAACAGGTAAACCTAAGTACATGGCTTCCACTAATGAAGGGTTGGTTCCTCCGGCACTGTGACCATGAACATAAACCATGGCATTGGATCGTAAAACATCCAATTGACGCTGATTGTAGATAGGGTCAAGTAAAATGATATTATCATAATCTGCATAATCCGCTTTTAACTTTCTGCCGTATTCGTTGATGTTCCAATTTCCTACTATCACTAGGGTATATTTTTGCATGGTTGCAAAGGATTCCAAGATCACATGTACGTTATTTTCTGGTTCTATTCGGCACACTTTAAAAGCGTATGTTTTTTGCAGAAAGGGATATTGTTTTTTATCAGATACAGTTGGTTTCACCTTCATGGTGTGGTCAGCGCCATACTCTATAATCTGACTTAAACTTCCATATCGTTGAGCAGTATAGTTCTGTATACTTTCGTTGTCAGAAATGTCGATGTGGGAATAGTTGACGGCAATACTTTCAGCCCACCATAAATACCATTTGGCAAACTTGTTCCACTTGTCTCTTTTCCATTCAATTCCATCAATGGAAACAATAATTTTTTTGTTGGTAAACAAACGAATGAATGGAAAAATCCAAGCTCCAGCCACTCCTAAAACTAACATCACATCAGCAGTAAACAACGCGTGGAGAATGGATAAGGTATCGTAAATGATACTTTGAACCCCGTTTGCATCAAATGGGAGGAATTTTAATTTTGCGCCTTTATAAGTTGCTTGACGCTCCTCTTTGGGGTACTTCTTTCCCGAGCAATATACAGTGATGTCGTAGTCTTTGGCGGTATGTTCTACCAAATGTTCTGCTAATGTTTCAAATCCACCGTAGCAAGCAGGTAGTCCTACGGTTCCGATGATGGCTAGTTTATTTTTCTTTTTCATTTTAATCGTATTTGAAAACGGATGTGCCAACAGTGTGCCTCTCTTGAGATTAGTGTCTAATGTTTTGTTATTAAGTGTTTTGGGATTGGGTGAGAGGCGAGTTGTTTCCAAATAAGAGAAGTGTTTTCCAAATTTTGGAATCATCAAAATGAATTAAGCAAAGCCATTACCAACTAAGAATGCCTCCCAATTTTGATTGAAATGACTTTTAGTAAAGGCGGATAGGTACTTTTTCTGAGCAGATCGTCCCATCGCAGGCAAAGTGGCTTTTCCTTTAATCAATTGAAGGATACTATCCGCTAGTTGTGATGGCTTCCCCGGATCTACTAAAAGTCCTCCATTGCTGTCAGCGATAGCTTCTTTTGCTCCTCCATGGTTGGTGGCTATAACAGGTCTTCCTGCGCTCATTGCTTCTAAAACCGTTGTAGGAAAAGGATCTTTCATCATCGATGGAACCAAGCATATATCGGCATCTTCCATCGCTGAGGTGATATTCGGTGCAAAGTTTTTGATGACTACAATATCTTTTAGTCCGGCCTTTTCAATCGCTTTTTCCAATTCTTGGAGTGATTCCTCCTGACCTGGTACAGCGCCTCCCATTAATGTAAATTGAACGTCTTTGAGTTGATCCAAAGTTAGTTGCTTCAATGCTTCTAATAAGTACCATTGTCCTTTTTTAGGCATAATTCTTCCAAATAAATAAAATTTTAAAAGACCCCTTGCAATCTTAGGTTTTACAACAATTTGATCAATACCGTTGTGGATAACCACAATTTTTTGTGCTATTCGCTTTGAATACCTGATTAATCCTTTTTCAACTGCTGCAGATACGCACACTACTTTTTTTGCATAACGATTAGCCAATTGAGCAGTTAACCAGCCTATTGCTTTCGGAGAATCAATGATTTCATGCACATGGATATAAGAGGAAATTTTGAATTGTTGCAAGAACGGAAGAATAAATGAAGTGCTCAACGTATTGACATACGCTGAATCGAATGAATGCTTTTGATGTTGTTTTTTGAAGTATTTCCTAAACCGAAACCATTCTCCAATAAATGTCAGGATCCCACGAGGGTTAAAAATACCGCGGTAGATAATGGGCATAAAAGGAATGACTTTTACTTCTGTATTGGTAGTATTCTCCTTAATAAATTTTACTAAAGGCCCTTCAAACTTTAAATAAACTGACTTTTTGGTATCCTTTGGCATTGCATTGATGGCGTTGACTAATATTCGATCGGCACCATAAAGTTCTGATGAAGGGTGAAAAATCGCTACTGACTTTTGAATTTTTTGATAAGCAGCTTTTATCTGATTTCCTTTTGCTCCCCAAGTGAATTCACGCTTAAACCGGTTTCTTGAAAGGTTAGAATAGAACCTAGCATTATTCGAATCTCTTTGTAGTTCAATCAGTTTTCCAGCAAGTGCCATCACAGTTTCTGAATAACCTTCAACTTTCACTTTTAAACCAGCATTTCCGGCTAACTCTCCCGGACCAACATTGTCCAAGGTTACAATGGGCAATCCATAACTCATCGCTTCTGGTACCACCATTCCGGCACCTTCATGAGATGGAAATAAGAATACACTTGCATTCTGATAGATTTGCTTCATTTCAGCGCGTTCTACCCATTCTACCCATTTTATTTTATGGTCGATTTTCAACGCTTTTGCTAAACGTTTTAAGCGAGTTTTTTCTTCTCCATTTCCAACTAGAATCAATTGTGTTTTGTCTCTCAACTCTTGAGTAAGGGAATCATAAAAAATGGCAAATGCTTCTATCGTCAAGTCAAAACCTTTCATGTAGTGAAATCGTCCAACCGATAATACATTGAATTGATCTGTGTTTAAAGTAGCAGTTGAATCAGTTGATTCTGTGGCCACTGCAGGTACAATTTTTACCTTACTATCTGGAGCATTCATGACTTTAGCAATACTTGAATTGATGACAAAAATCGTATCTACTTTTTTTACGGCTAATCGGAAAAATGGATCCATATTTCTTAGCAACCATTTGAAAATGAAATAGAATTGATCTTTTATAGCGGCTTTTCTACCGTAGATTGGTCGAAGGAATTGTGCTTTTACTTTAGGGTGGTGCCCCACTGGTCCCCACATGGTTGGTTTTCCTAACGTCCATAGAAAAGTAGGCACACTATCGCTGTGAAAGTTGACTGCATGTGCGATGTCAAATTGCAACTTGTTTTTCTTGATGAATAGCGGCAAGAACAACTGCCAGAAATAGTAATATAACACATATCCTCTTTCGCCAATTCTCTTTTTCAACCACATTGCCCAAGCCGGTAGATCATAGCCAATGAAAACACTGTTGCTGTGCACATCCGTTGAGTTTTCTTTTAAAAATTTCTCAATATGAGGGATGTTATTTTTTCGAGTAATCACGATGGTGGGATGCTCTTTTGCAACTTCTCTGCTAATGTTCCAGCCTGTCCCATCTTCGGAACCTTTGTAAGGATTTACTGCGTATGCTGAAATAAGGATGGTCTTCTTTGACATGGTTTCGTGTTTTTTAAGCGGTTGGATTAGGCTACCTTTGCAAATTCTCTCAATACAGCTGCAATGGTATCGTCTAAAATGTTGTTCTCTATACTGGTGTAATAGCTCTTTTTAAACTTCAGCTTCAGTTCATCAAAAAGTGAGCGATAATTGCTACTCATTTCTATTATGTCTTCAGCATTCAATTCTTGCTTTCGCGCCAAAATGGTTTCAGCTTCTGCGTATAAAAAAATGTTGAGTTTTGGTTTCATTACAAATCGATAAAGTGCTTTTGTTATGTTTCTATTGATTTGAATATTACTCCTTTTGGCATCGTTGATGAAATCAAAATAATACCGATCATACAGCACTATTTTTCCTCTTAGAATGTATCGGAAGTAAACGTATACTTGACCGATCATATAGTCGAGGTAGTAGTATAAGAAACGAGCTGCCGAAGAAATTTTATTGTTGTTTTTTCCTTTTCTTGGAAGAGTATCTCCGGCTATTTTTTCTGCCTTTTGTTTGCCATGTTTGATGGCGCTTAAAATGGGTAAAATTCCCGGTCGGTGTCTCAACAGAACAACCTCTTTGCGATATTTTCGCTCAATGTTATTTTTTACGATTTCAATCACAGTTGATTTTCCTGCACCGTCTACACCACTGAAAGTAACCATAAAACCGCGGTGATAAATGAGTTCCTTAATGGTATCGATGTAATAATTCCATTTACCACTCATTAGAGTGAATAAGGAAGTATCGTAAAGTGCTTCTGCGACTTGACTTTCTGCCGTTCTTCCTTGTGTGAATAGTTGTGCTAAATTTTTGAAATCAGTACCGTATAAGTGATTAATATAATTAATCGCCTCCGTTATGCTATTTGAGGAGTGATTACTGAAAAATTGGTGATATCGTAAAGGAATTGCAGAATGGTTTAAAGTATAAAAACTGAAGGCATAGGCTAAATCATGTTTTAGAGACGGGAGCATAATTCCTTTTTCAGAAGTAGAGCTATCTCTTAATAGGTCTTTTGCCGAAAGCATCGTTAAGTGCTTGCGTTTAAATTGGTGAATCAAGTCTAAACTCAAAAAACGATCATCAATAAAATGAATTTCTATTGTACTCATAAAGCTTTTTTGACGATGTGTCCATCGCTTGATAAGTGGACTTTGCTCACAGCATTGTATTATTTTCTTTATCCCTTGCTTGGTAATCGCTAAATCTAAATCTGAAGATTCGGGTACTTCACTTAGGCTCTTGTAATCAAATTTTAAAAAGGCATGCGGGGTAGATTGTAATTCTCTATTCAATTCTTCTATAAAGTAAGTTCTACAGTTTTCGTTGCTTTCCATCAGCTGTAATTCTTTGGTTAATGCCTTTTTCCACGTTTCAATTTGCCATTGATTCTGAATGGTGAGTTTTTGTTTACCATACACTTGCATGAAATATCCAACAGTGGTTAACAAATACAATCGTTGATATAATTGAACATCAATTGATTTATTTTTAATTGCTTTTCGGATGGTTTTCATTCTCAAAGTCTCTTCAATTTGTAGTTCAATTTGCTGTAAATTGAAGTGATCCATCAAGATTCCTTTTTGATAATGGAAGTGGAATAAATCAAAAAGTGCAGGGGCTTCTTCACGATACATTTCCCAATCGTACAATGCAATTTTATCTTCGTTTAAATACATATTCCAAGGTGTAAAATCTCCATGAGCCCAATGTGTAAGAACTGGAACGTCTTCGTTCATTCCATGAATAATTCGCTCTCCCAGCATTCTTAATTCCACTAGTTGTGCATTTTTCGAAAATCGGTCCTGATGAAAAGCCGCTTGAGTTTCTTTCCAAAATGAAGTTTGTTTTAAAGTTGTTTGCGCTGAATGATTGAACAAGTTTTCAGTAACAAAGGCCGCATGTATTGTGGTAAATGATTCTATTCGTTCAGAGTTCGCTGCTTTGACATTTTCAACAATGATTCCTTTACTGTTTTCAGAACACGTAACCTTAGGTAGTTTTAAATAAGCTGATGTTTGTAGGTGCTGAGATAATAAGGCGTTCTTTTCATTTTCAATTAATTTGCTGGAAGCTTCGCTAGTTGGAACCTTTAAGAATTTGACTACTTTTTTATTCTCCAACAAAGCCA
Organism: Acidiluteibacter ferrifornacis; assembly: GCF_009909615.1. Classification (GTDB taxonomy): domain Bacteria; phylum Bacteroidota; class Bacteroidia; order Flavobacteriales_E; family Vicingaceae; genus Acidiluteibacter; species Acidiluteibacter ferrifornacis. The sequence continues at coordinate 130,024 of NZ_WWNE01000018.1, forward strand.
CTAAAACAGATCGCTGCAAACCCGGAGTACCCATGAATATGCTGTATTGATCCCAATATTCTTTTGTGACTTGGTTCAGCTTCAACACCTCCTTAGCGTAGATTTTGATTTGGCCATTTGAAGCCAATCTATCTAGACCTAATTTAGAGATGACTTTGATAGCGGTAGAGATGAATTTTCCTCTTTTGCCTGAAGCGTTGTAAAATGACAATACATTCTTCAAGTGTTTCCCTTGATACAACCAGCGCATGTTTCCTTCTGGTTGGTTGATGTATTTCAACGTTTGTGAATCAAAGTTTGCGGGAGCTTGAACTTTTCCAAAATCCAAGATCAAATCAAACGAGTCCAAAGACATTCCTTTGTATTCAGTTAGCCTTCCCGCAAGGTTGACTAAAATTTTACATCCTTCTTCTGCTAATTCTTCTTCATGGTCAATTTCTAAACGGCCATAAGGGTCAAAAATGAATGGGTTAGTAGGCTTTACGGAATACAACTTAATCAGTTGGATAATGTCGCTGTAGTATATTGAACTTGTTTTCATAAAGGTTAAACTTTCTCTGTTTATTATCCTATATGTCAAAGCCGTGCCATTTCTATGTTGGTTTGTTATTTCGTTGTTTATTAGTTAATTGCGATTTATGAGTAGTGAATTTTGCCGTTCCGTTTTCCATAATTTGAAACTGATTTCCAAAATATGGAATAGTTGTAAGCCTTTGAAATAGGCTTCAATATTAGAAAAATGAGCTAAAAAAAGGTTGGTCACAATGACCAACCTCTCAACGCTTGAAAAAATAATTGGTTAAGCTGCGTTTGACTTTTCTATTTTTAAACTTTGTTCCCACTGCCAAGCATGCATCAATGCATCTTCTAAAGTGTATGTCGCATTCCAGTGTAGTGCTAATGCTGCTTTTCCGCAATCGGCATAAATGGATTCAATATCGCCAGGTCGTCTATCTACATATTTCACAGGTAATTGCTCACCTGATACTTTTTCAAAAGTCTCTATGACTTCCCGCACGCTATTTCCTTTGCCTGTTCCTATGTTGTAGACATCGGTTCTTCTTGTGGAGAGCAATCGAGAAAGCGCTGCTACATGAGCTTTCGCTAAATCAACTACGTGAATGTAATCTCTTACGCAAGTGCCATCTTTGGTCTCGTAGTCTGTTCCGAAAACTTGCAGGTGATCCCGATCTCCAATAGCGGTTTGCGTGATGAATGGAACCAAATTCTGAGGAACTCCGCTTGGCAATTCACCCAATAAACCACTTGGATGAGCACCAATTGGATTGAAATACCTCAAAATGATGGCGCCAGTTTCCAATTGATCTTTAATGAGTTGTTCGCCCAATTGTTTGGTTTCTCCATAAGGAGAACTAGCAGGTTTTAAGTCACAATCTTCTGTTACAGGCAAATGATCGGCCACTCCATAGACTGTTGCTGAAGAAGAGAATACCAAATCAGGAATATTGAATTTTTCTTTGATGTTGATAATCGTCTGTAGCGACCCCATATTGTTGGCGTAATATTTTTCAGGATGAGCTACCGATTCACTCACCGATTTGTAGGCAGCAAAATGAATAATTCCAATGACTTGTCCCAATTGAGAAAATAGATCTTCCATTGCTACTTGATTGGCACAATCTAAATCATAACATTGAATGTCATTAGTGGTCAATTGCTTGATTCGGTCTAAAATCCAAGGTTGGGAATTGGAGAAATTGTCTATAATGATAGGTTCATAACCAACGTTCCATAATTCTACTACGGTATGCGATCCGATAAATCCTGCTCCGCCAGTCACTACTATTTTTGGTCTATTGCTATAATTATTCATGGTATTTTATTTTAATGGGTTAGTAGATGAAACTATCTATTATTTAATCGCTGCATCTGCTTCAGTCGGTTGAAAAATAGGGTAGTCTATCTTGTATTTAGATTTGAATTTCTTGAGTTTTAATCGTTCATCTAGTCGCAATCTTTCCGCAGGTTTAATGATGAATAGCAAGGTGAGAAACTGCCAAAACAAAATACCGTAGTTGGCATCTCCGAAAATTCCAAACTCTGTAAATGAGTTGATGATGACCGGAATGAAAAGCGCTATAAAAAAGTTGCCGTAAGGATGGTTCTTGTGCAGTATGAAATTCCGAATAGTGAGCACCACATTCCAAAATCCGATAAAGAAACCAACAAATCCTAAATTCATTAAAATCTGCATAAAAGTATTGTGTGTCATTCGTGCAGGATAGGTATTCAACCCTTGAAAATAATCGGTGTAATTGATTCGCATAAATCCATAGCCAAAAAATGGCTCGTGTACGATTCCTTCATTTAGTAAAGCCGTCCAAAAGGGCAACCTTCCCGTCATGCTCAATACTTCTTCTACGCCGCCATCGTCTTTAAAAACGACAAATCGAATCAATAAAGGAACGGCGATAGTGATGCCAGTAAACATGACAATTTTTAGATTTTTGTTGTTTGATTTTAATACGAGAATTCCCATAATCATCAAGAAACCGATGGCACTAGATCGTGATGATGTCCATACCAGAACCAAGATAGAAGCTAACATCATTAAGAATCCCCAGAATTTGTGTTTAGAGATTTGCAAGTACATATAACTCATTCCTGCACTGATACTCGAAAGCATTCCTAGTTCATTCGGATTCATAATATATCCGCCGAGGCGCTGCTCTTCGCCACCTCGCATTCCACGGTAAAAAGTGTCTTCGTCGATTAACGATCCAATCACGAAAGTGAGCATGATGGGAAAAATAGACCAAGCAAATAGGCGAATAAAGTTGATGCTTTTCTCTGGGTAGTGGGTGTTGTAAATCACCACGGCTTTCATAAATAGCAATACAAAAATGAAGCTCTCCACCGTCATAAACCACTGCAATGCTGAATACTGCCATTTAGAACTCCACATGAAAGAGGCAAAGCCTAATAAAAGGTACATGACATAAAAAGCAGGGGCAAGGGTGTTTTCATACTTGAGTGCGCTAACGTGGCCTAATTTCTTTAAAACAGAAAGCACATAAATGATGGCTCCAGCCATTCCAATCCTACTAATGGTTTTGAAGACTTGGTTGATTCCTCGTTCTTCAACAATGCTGAAATATCCCGCAATCATCACGAATAAAATGATGGTGAGGATGGTTTCCATATTTCGGATAATGAAGGGCAGTCTATGCGGTTTCATAAGTATTGATGTGGCGTTGTGCAATGGTCGACCAATCAAAATGGGTTTCAATCATTTTTCTGGCGTTCTTTCCTAATTCTTGAGATTCTTGGGTTTGGATAGCCGTGAAAGCATTTTCTAAAGCGGCAGTAACACCTGCTACTGTATTTTGCTCGGTTACGAATCCTGCTCTGTTTTTGGTGATGTAGTTAGCTAGGTTGGTCTCTTTGCTCACAATGGCAGGAATACCTTCGCTAGCGGCTTCTAAAACCACTCCTGGCAATCCCTCGTTTCGAGAGACCAAACAGAGAAAGTCCAGTTGTTTTACCAACTGATCTTTTTCATTTCCATATTTTGCACCTAAGAATTTCATATGATTCCCAATATGTAATTTCTGTGCCAGCTTTTCTAAGTTAGCTCGGTCAGGACCGTCTCCAACGAGTTGTAGTTCGCTGTTAGCGTTGTGTTTATGTATGAAATTGGCAAAGCCTTCCAATAGGGTGTCGAGGCCTTTAGTATGGGTATCCAATCGGCCTACAAATCCAAATACGGGAGTGTTATTCCCAATTTTGGAATCATTTGATGCTGTCGCTGCAGTGACTTCTTGTCCATTTGGAATCAATTGATAGGGTACAGTGCCAAATACTTTAGTGGTTCCGGTCACTTCACTTTCTCCTATAAGGTGGATGTGCTTGGCATTTTTCACCAAGAACGATTCTAATAATAGGATGTAGGCTTTTTTCTTCCATTTACCTCTCTCCAATGCAATCGTGTTAAACGCACCATGAGGCGTGAATACGTAATTGAGGTTGTTTTTAACAAGTAGTTTTGCAATGGGATTGAATTGAGGAATGAATCCACCGTGAAAATGAAAAATTACATTGAGATCCTTCAAACCTTCGATCTCTGTTTTTAGATTGGGATCGATGCTAAACTTACCAGTGTCTTTGAACAACTGCGTGTTATACGACCGATTGGGATAGTCGTGCACTGGGTTTTTAGTAATTCCCCATACAGTCACATTTTTTCCTAAAATGGCTTGATTTTCCGCTAGGCTATTGACTACTTTGTTTACCCCGTTCATTCGATTGGGATTGGCTTTTCCTAGGATAATGTGAATAATCTGAAGTTCCATTTTACTTTGAATTTTAAAAAGGTGATGAAGGAGATAAAACTGATGATTTGTGTGCCTGCGATTCCAACCAATACACCAGTTAAGCCATAATCTGTTGCCAATACTTTTCCTGCTAGTAAACTAAAAGAAGTGGTGAATACATAGCTCCAAAAGATGATTTGATTGTATTCCAATGTTCTAATGATGAACCGAAGTAGAGTGCCTAAAAAGACAAGTATATAAATGCCACAAAAGGCCAACAATACAAAACTGTATTGCAAATATTCATCTCCATAGATGGTGGTCATGATTTGTTGATGGAAAATACCAACTAAGATTAGTACCAAAGCTACTGGAGTTAAAAACTGTATCGTCGTTTTTTGCATGTAAATGCCCAGCGCTTTAATTCCACCACGGTGATAGGCTTCAGCAGATCGCACGGGTATGATGTTTTCCATGGCTTGGAACAACACATTAAGCACACCCATTAAGTTTTGAGCCACCTTAATAGCTCCAATCGCAGCAGGTCCTAGAATGGAAGCGGCAAATAAGATGATGTAATTGGCTGAAGACCATTGCAACATAGCGGTAGCCAATAAAAATCGACTGTAATTCCACAGTGTGGCTGCTGTATTTTTAATATCTTGAAAAATAAAGGTTGGTCGGATGCGAATGATGATGTAACCCAAAGAAAGCAATTGAGCTCCAAAAATCGCCGCCAAAGCCGTTTGCAAACTCAATAAATCCAATCCGTAAAGCGCAATCACTATAAGTGGCTGCAAAGCATATCCGTAAACATCGATGAAGACTACTTTTTTGGGTTGGTGTGTGGTGAACAATACGCGTCTTGAAAAATCATTGAATAAATAAACAGCAACCAATAAACCCAAGGTGATGCTGATTCCATTGAAGTTCCAAGTAGGATTAAAATAGATGGCACTTTCTACGATAGCTACCACGATGAAAAAACTCAATACGCTAAACAAAATTTGAATGAAGTACAACTGAGCCATCCATTGAGCGGGATTTTCTTGTTTGGGCGTTAGCGCAAATAGGGGAGCCGTTAGAAAAGCTTGCTGAATGCTAGAAGAGAAGAATAAAACCATCCATGCCAATGAGAACAAGCCGAAGGTTTCGATTCCTAAGAAGCGAGCCAATAGAATGCCAATAGTGAAATTGACTCCGCTCACTAAACCTTGATCTCCAAAAATCCACACTTTTGCTTGGTTCTTCGACCACAATTCCATCATCCTATTTTTCATCTTAGATAGGTGTTGAGGTAAGTGGAAATTTTTAGTTTGATGCTGCCAGGTATAGATTGCTGACGGAATCGAGTGCCTACAAAGTTGCCGCTGTAGTTAGATGCTTTATGGGCGTCGTTTAATATTAATTGTACGTTTTCTAATTGGTATTCTTCCACCAATCGATCTGCGTGGCTTAAATAGTCGATACTTGTTTTGTTCGAACGTATTACATATAAACTAATGTCGGCCAACTTCATAGCTTCAATGCCATCAATAGCAATTCCTGAAGCTACGGTGTCGATGATGACTAAATCAAATTGTTCTTTTAATAGAGATAGTTTTGCGCTCAAATCCAATGCATTGGTGTTAGCAATGTGCAAGTGTGTTAAAGAATCGGTGATGGTTTGCTTTGTCGTTAAAAAATCGTTGAGCTCGTTAGAATTATGGATGTCCTCAGCCTCCATGCTTACGATGGCAATGCGCATATCTGTATTGGATAAACAAGCCGCTAAATGATTGGCGATATAGGTTTTCCCTTCTCCATCTATTGTAGAGCTAATGGCAAGGATGGTTCCTTTGTTCAATTGCCCTTTTAGTTGCAAAGTTTTCGCTAATCCTAAAAAGTCAGAATCTGCATTGCCATTTCGAATCAATCCCAATAAAGGCAAGTCGGAATGTCTTTCGATGTCTTGACGACCAGTCACTTTTGCTCTAGCGTATTTTCTCAAATAGATAAAAGCTACCGCCAATATGATTCCGAATAACCCCGCCACAAAAGTGATCAATGTTTTATTGGGCGCTACAGGTTTAGTTGGTGCTTTTGCTTCCTGAATGATTCGGTGAAAAGCCAAGTTAGCTGAAGCGGCTATAGAAGCTTCAATTTTCTTCTGAGACAAGAAATTATAGACTTGCTCCTGTATACTGAAATTGCGCTCCAAAATGCGAAGTTCTTTTTCGCGAGTAGACAACCCATCAAATTGTTTAGAAACTAATCCCAAAGACTTTTCAATTTCTTTCTTTTTGGTCATTATTTCTACTTTGTTGCGCTTGATGGCCTCCACGATGTATTTCTTTAACTCTTCTATTTTTTGATCTACCGATTGTACTTCGCTGCTTTCTGGAGTGTATTTTACCAATAAGTCAATTCGCTCATCTTGCCATAGTTTTAACTTTTTAACCAATTCAGTCATCAATAAATCTCCAAAACCAAAATTGATGGATCGTTCATTGAAATAATCGCCGCCTGAAATGTATTCCTCCAATTCTAGGACGGCAGTTTCGTTCATTTCTAAATTGATCAACTGCACTTCAAGATTCGATATTTGTCGCAAGCCTGTTTCCGTTTCTTGACGGGTATTGACTACTCCGTTTACGGCCTTATATTGTTCTAAAGCGATTTCAGTTTTGTGCAGTTCGTCTTGTACCTCTATTAGTTTCTGATCGATAAATTCTACTGTTTGCTCGGCGGCTTGTCGTTTGGTAGTGACGTAATCTGAGATGTATGTTTTACAAAGTGCATTGGCCAGGTCGGCTACTTTATTTGGGTGTTGGTCTTTGTATACAACTCGAATGATTGGTAATTCTTTGTCCACTTCTACAATGTCTAATCGATCGGTTACATCCCCGATTAGTCCATCCTTAGAGAAAATGTGAACAATGTATTCTCCTGATAGTTGTAACTCCCGCTGAGCCAAAATGGCTTCGTTTTTTTCAATTTTTAAAACACCTCCATCCAATAGCAATCCTTCGCCTAGGGCAGTTTCTGGAAAGGGAAGTGGTTCTCCATCTTCATCAATCAATAAAAAAGTATGGTTATCGGTGATTCGGATGAAATAATCTTTGTTGTATAAATCAGCATTTACAAAATCATAACTAATGATAATGGGACTATCGTCATACAACATGGTGTTTTTAACTTTACCTTTTCGGAAAAGAGAGACAGAAAAATCAACGCTGTCCAAAGCCATACCAATTAAAAGCGGAGAATTTAAAACCGCAGCTTCTGCTTGAATTTTGTTTTCGGTGCTGAAGACATCAAAATCGGAATAAAGAGAATTGTTACTAAATCCATATTTCTGATTGTCTAGCTTAATTCTCGCTATGGTTTGATACGTATTTGGGGTATAGTTAACCACCTGACGCGCTAGATATAAAGCTCCTACAAAGAATCCAATGATAATTGGCAATCCTTTGATTAACGGTAATAATTGTCTTTTTATGGCTTGGAATCCGCTCATTGTGCTAGTATAAAAGATGCAACAACTGCAATAGCTGTTATGGTACTTGCGATAGGAATTAGTCGTGGTGCTTTCTCGTCAATGGCTTTTCCTCTTGTTGCGGTTACTACTAAGATGTCATCCGATTGCAACAATAAATTGTGTAACTGAAATTCATCCATTTTTTGCAGGTCTAAAGAGTAATTGCGGTTGTTTCGCACCAACATAATTTCCTTCATATTGGCATAGTTGGTAAAACCTTGTGCTCTTCCTATTACTTCTAATAAATTGACTTGTTCTTCATCAAGAATATAGTTGCCTGGGCTTCTTACTTCTCCCAAGATGGTTACTTTTCGGTTGAGAATCTTCACCACTATGATGGGATCCTTGATGTTTAAGGCATACAATTGCAGCAAAGTGTCTGCTGCTTGAGTGCAGGTTAATCCACCCAATTTTACCTTTCCCACTTTTGGAAGTTGTGCATATCCATTCTGATCTACCAACACCCATTTTCCGTAAGATTCATTGGAGTTGTAAATGCTAAATACCGAGCCTAAACTAATGTCGTCGTGGTTCCAAATACTTAAACTCAATTTATCATCAGGGCGTATGGTATGCTGAAAGTTGCTGTCAAGTTTTAATAAGTCTTGGATATCGCCTTCTGTTTTGGACACCAAAAACTGTTGGTTGGAGCAAGAACTCAATCCCAAAACGGCAACGGCTATACTGAAGATTAAAATAATTCTTTGCATAACTATACCACTAAGGAGATTATTTTTCTAAAAAAACCTGGATCTTTTCGATTGAGCATTTCGTTGACATTTTTGATTTTAACCAAAACCTCTTCGATGGACTTTAAATCGTTTTGCCCTTTAATGATGTAATCAAAAGCGCCATATTTTAAGGCGTCTACCGCTGTTGCGATATCTTCTTGTCCGGAGATAAATACCACATAAATATTGGGATCAAATCGTTTTACTTTTTGCAGCACTTCCATACCGCTGAGGTTTTCCATTTGATGATCCAATAAGATAATGGTAGGTTCTTCGATTAAGGCATTCAAACAATCCTGACCATTGTCGAAAAGTTGAACATCTTCGTAACCTAAATTCTTTAAATGCTGCGCATAAAGGTTGGCTGTTAATGCATCGTCGTCTACGATGAAGAGTTTTTCTGTTTTATTCATTGGAGTTTGCATAATTTTTTAATTTAATAAGGTCAATGCGATTGATGTGCCAGTTGTTGTTTTTGTTGTAATAATTTGATTATAAAGTAGTTTGTAAGAAGTTGTTTGCTGTCGTTTTCCTGATATTGGATTATTTTTCCAATAATTGGAATTTGATAGTTCGCCTTGAACCGTATCGATTTAGCATTATATAGTGGCGAGCTGTTGAGACTGGTTCTTTTGGGCGTCGGCTAACTTTTTTCGCTTTTGAGCCGCCTGATGTCGTTTCATAATCGGTTGCTCAAAATATTTGAAGGACAGCTGCGCCAATCCAATGGTGATGGCAAACACCATTACATAGAAACTGAAAATGTACAATAGAAAATGATTGGCGAAAAGTCCAGTTTTGAGGTAGAAAAAGGAAACGATATACACCACAAACATGTGCATGAGGTAAATACCAAAGGTGCGCTGACCAATCCAATCGAAGACTTTATTGTCGAGCTTGATGATGTTCTTGGGATTAGTACCGACATTAATAATGATCCAACCGTACAATAACGATAGCGGAAGGGTAATGGTGTTTTTAATGAAAACACTGTCTGTTTTAAAGCCATACCAAGCCACCAAAAAAGCGAAGATAGTGAGTTGCAACCATTTTTTTGAAAAGATCCACAAACCCAACAATTGATCGCGACGATAGAAAAGGAGGTAACCCAATAATGCACCAATGGCCATGTAATGGAAACGTAAGGTGTTGACGAAGGCACTCCATTCTTTGGACAATCCAAAAATGCCGTAAGCGTTACCGATGCTGACAAACACCGAAAGCACAATAACGGTGATTAAAAAGGCTGGAAAATACTTCATTTTAAACTTCATGAACGGCAATAAAATCCAATAAAACTGCTCTTGAACACCAATGGACCAAGACACATTTAAAGCACCGCCCACATGGTATAAACTGTTGATGAGGTTGGGTAAGAAGAGGAGGTAAAGCACTGCAGCTAAACCGAGGTTGTAATCGGTGTAGGACTCCATTCCTAAATTAGGAACGACCAACCAATAGAACACCAAACCCGCTGCTACTATGGTGTAATAGAGTGGAGCCAAACGCGCAAACCGATTCGACAAGAACCGTTTGATGTTGATGGTGCCAGTTTTTTCGTATTCTCCGATGCGGATGTACGTAATGAGGAAGCCACTAAGGGTAAAGAAGAACGACACTGCACCTTTATACAAAAAAGCAAACTCAGGCAGTTGGGGGATTCCCACTACCTTTTGGTTGTTTTGGATGTGCATGGCGATGATGAAAAAGGCCGCTAAAAACCGCAAGGTGTTTAGGCCATACAAGTAATTCTTGTCCAACGCTTCTGTGGCAATAGCCGGAAGGCGGTTGGATTGTTGATTTGGTTTGAAAAATGAAAAAAATCGTTTCATAGCATTCTGCCATTTTGTGGGCAGAACGCCGTATGCCAATGCAGCGCCAAAAAGTCAACTATTTTTATTTTAGTGACTTAATGTTGTAGGTGTGTTGTTGGATTCTATTTGGTGGAAAGGTTTTCCGGATATTGGAATTGGGGTTAATGTATCTTGGCTGTAGTTAATTCTTTTTTTATTACTGTTTATGCATTTGTTATTTTTTACCTAGCCTGCATAGGCAATGCAATAATTATCAATATAAATTATTTTACGGCCATTTAGCAGGGTTATTTATAATGTATGCTGTAATTCGTTGAAATGATTCGTCATTTCGGATAATGTGATCATGAAATCGGGGTTGCCATGCCATTGGCAATTCTAATCGGTTGCAATATTTGGTTACGGCCGATTTATAGGAACGTATGATGGATGAAATGGTATTCGACGATGGCGAAATGGTGGCCATTTGGTCGTTTTTGATTTGGGTTGTTTTTGGCGTTGCGTTGTCCGTTGGGACGTTGGTAGAGACGTTGCGTGCAACGTCCCTACGGTCATCTGTTAAATATTTATCATTTCCTTGTAAAATTAAAATCCCATGAACATGATTCGGCATTACCACAAATTCACCCAATTCAACATTTTTTGCGTGATTTTTTATTTCATGCCACAATACATGTGCAATAGCACCTGCAGATGTTACCTGCATTTTACCATTTTCTATTTCACCGAAAAAATGGATGCGGTCTTTGGTGCAAATGGTGATGAAATAGGCCGCATCGCTGCCATAATCCCAATTCTTTAACCTTGCAGACTCGCTTCTATATTTTCCTCTAAATTTTTCCTTCATCAGGCTTGAAACTGTTCTAAATTCACGTCTTCATCAGGCAGATAAATGGATAATAATTGATCAAATTCTTTTTCAAGAATTTTCTCTTTTGAAAAGAATTTTGGGATAACTCCAAAGTTCTTTTCAACTGCCTATTTTCAAATTACTAAGATAAAGGAAACCTTATTCGTTCTCACACCTTGTTGAAAAATAAAGTGTTAAAAAAAGCCTGGCACAAAACCAGGCTTTTTAGAGTGTCAATCAGTGCTATTAATGCTTTGGAGCAGCAGAATCTCCATTGGGTATAGCAGTATATAGCTCAATACTAGTAGGTAATCCGTAAGGTTTGCGCTTTCTATTATCTTCCTTGGTGGCGGTCACAGTGGTTATACAGGTATTCCCTTTTCCACCATCTGTTCCTAATGAAAGGATAACTTCGTTTTCATCTTGATCGATAAATCCCACGATATACATTAGGGGTACCACCGTTAAATTGGTATAGGATACACCTTTATATTCAATCTCTGAGTCGCTTTTAATCACTATCGTTTCAGTAGAGTTTTCCGTAACTTTAAGAGGAGCACCTGAAAATCCCATCAATGGCACTACGTTTAGCAAAGAGATACCTGAGAATTGGGCAACGTTGTAACTTCCTGAAATACTTACTACCGATCCATAAAAGTTGCCAACATTTTCATATGCACTTTGATATCGGCGTGTAAAATGGATGGTCAGCTCACTTCCTACGGGATCATTAATTGGGATAGTTAGCGTCCAATTGTTTCCATTGTTTATAAAAGACATGGTACTATCGAAGGTATAAACGGTGGTAGAAGTGCCATTTAAAGAAACGCCAATGGTTACTTTAAAATCTTTTTCCGTTTTTCCGTCTTTTACGCTTGTTTTGTACTCTCCTTCGATGGAAATGAATGCATTTTCAGTAAATACTTGAGAACTGGAAGCAAGGGGGTAGAATCCTGCAAAATTGGCTAAATCTTCGCTTTGGGTATTGGTTCCCTTTACTGGAGCCTTGATAGGCGTAGAGGTAACTGTTTGTATCGAACGAGGAATAGAAATTTTGGTGCCCTTTAATGAAAAAAGATCGTTACACACTTTACCCCCTTCAGCAGAGGTTCCCATGATGATGCTGTAATTCAATAGCCCATCTAAGGAGCTGAAAGAGAACACATACATATTTAGGTTGTAAATGAAAAGGTCAACGTCTTGCAAATGTCCTGGACCGCCGATTGGATTGGTGTAGTTGTATTGAAGGGAGTTGTCAGTTCCTATTTTTAGGATTTCTGCACCTTTTCCTTTATCGTCGTAGTAAGTACCGGCATACATTTCCATTGGAATAGGGTTGTTGTAAGTTTTTCCATTTATGGATGTTTTCGCTGTACTATCTCCTTCAGTGATGGTTCCTTGAAAAGAGGAGGTTATTTTTTGGTCGTTGTCTTCACGACTGAATTGAAGGGTGAAGTTGGGTACACCACTGTTTTTTCCTCCTTGTGCTGTTAAAGTCATTCCTGACCAAGTAACTGACTCGAAATCGCGATGAGGACCAGTCAAATGATACACTTTGGAAGAGGTTCCATCTTTTGAATATATAAGCGCAACATGAGGGGTAACGACTCCTTTATTGACTAGTAAATTGGTATCGATAGTAAGGAAAGCACCAGTATCATTTAAGGCATAATAGCCGTTGAAAGAAAGTAACGGTTCAGCTTCTCCGATTGGATTGGGATAAGGAGTATTTTTATCGGCCAACTCTAAAAGATAGTGGTGTAGCTCTGTTAAATGTTCAGCAGCTTTTTTAATGGTTGGAATAACGGATGTGGTTAAAATAGACATGATAATTGTTGGGTTATGCTACAACGTAGCGGTTAGTAAAATGAATCAAAATCCCTTAAGGAACTGTTTAATATTGATGACTCAAATGTCCGATGAATGCAGTGTTTGCCCTAGGTAGAAAATACCTGATTTACAAAATGGGGTACTAATACCTATACCTAATCATCTTTTTTAATAAAATAGAAGGATGTATTTAACGCACAGGAAAGTTGGAGTTAACCGCATTATTCATTCGGAGAAAGGCTTCATGGATTGTGACAACTGATGTATATAAAAAAAGCGACTTGAAATTGCTTCCAAGTCGCTTAGATGATAATGCTGCTATATGTTACTTCAGGTATTCATTGAGTGCGTTTATGTATAACGCATGGAAAGCACTGCTCGAAAATGGATTCTGACTAGTTACCAAGTTTCGATTTTATACAGCAAAGTTGGCTTTAGGTAGGCCGCTTTAATATTTCAGCCCCATCTTTTTCAGTTGTTTGGCTATTTTCCTGTTCTTCGGTTGGCCTTTCATACTGAATCGTTCATTCACAAATTATTTGGGATGATGACCAGGTTCCCATATTAAACGAGCAAACGAGCTCAGCCTTTGATTTTCTCTACTAACAGGGATACCAGCGACAATGCCAATCAAGAGATTGTCGGCAATTCCGAGCCGCATTTGCGGACGAATGGTTAAATCGAAATCTTCGTCACTAAAAGTTTTGTTGAATTCAAGTCCGATGAAATTTCGAGTTCCCATTATCATATAATGAAAGCTAGTATTGACATCATAGGTGGTATGAACTTTATTGGTACTGAAATACTGCTCCATCTTAGGGCCGGTATAAAGTAAAGAATGAAAATTAGTACCCCAGCGTTTGGCCACAACAAAAAACGGATTGTAGACATTTCCTTTGATAATTGGGTTCCCAAAATTTTCAAAATCCGAAATTTCAAATTCATTGATATATCCAATTGCCATTGAAGTAGAGGTGGGTTCACTGACAAAAAATGACCATTGGGCAGCAACCTTCAAACTATTTAGACGGTGGGCAGGAATGGAGTCATTTGCTGTTCCATTTACTGGAGAATAGAATGTAAAAGGCAGTTCTACTTCCAAACCCAAACGATCAATTGGAGCCCATTCATATTCTATCAAGGCTTCGTAGGAATCAAACTTTAAATTGTCGGTTAGGCCTAGTCCTACGTTCCATTCTTTTTCCCCTTTTCTAGCGCCTAAGTCTCGGATTAAATCAATGTATAAGGGTTCGGCGTGTAACACTTTATCTGGTCCCTGTTGGTTTTCGTATTGCTGAATGTAAATGCTATCCTTTTCTTGATCAGTGTTTTGTGAGATGGCAGGTGCGGCGTATGCCCATACCAAGTTTAATAATAGAAATGTTCTGATATTCATAAGTGATTTGATTTTATGCTATTAAAAAGTGCCCCATGTATCAGTTTACATAGGGTATTAAAAGTGAAATAAAAGTCAAATCAAGCTTTGGGTGGAGGACTATCTATTTCTAGATAGCTAGAAATAATTTGCACATCAAAATGAGAGAACGAGTTTCTTTTTTTTATGAAAGGGTTTTGGCAATTTAGGTCAGATGGTGTTAAATGAGCCAATAAATCAATTTTGACTATTAATTCTTTGTTTTGATCTTCATTTTCTGGTTCATCATATTCTGCTATAGCGTTTTCAAACCCCATGAACTGCTCAATAACGATTTCTACAATACTCTCTTGATCATTAAAAAGGAAATCCTCCTGAATAATTTTATAATTTGGGTCGACGTTATCCACGCTGATGTTTAAAAGATACAATCCCATAAAGCCCCATAAGAGCCTAGTGAAAAAAATGTTGCGAATTAAACTCACCATAATTTAGTTGGCATCATTAAAAAGGTAGATTTGGAAACGATTAACCATCGAACGAATTTAGCAACATTTATTTTGCTGTAGTGTAGTGAGCATTTAATTTTTAGATAGTTTAAAATTTTAGATTGATATTGTTTTTCTTCACACTGTGTTGAAATGTAATGTGTTGATTTATTTTCGTCATTAATTAAAATACAAAGGCGACTTGAAATTGCTTCCAAGTCGCTAAGAAGTGGTGTGTATTCCTAAAATTCTCAATTATTTGCTATAAGCCCCTGAAGAATAGGTTAATTCATAGCTGTGCGTATAGATTTCAAAAACAATTCCAAATGGGTCTTCCACGTAACACATCTTAAATGGCTTATCATTCGGATAATATTCTCGAATCGGCATTCGTTGTTTTCCTCCATTGGCTACTATTTGCTCAATTAATGCTTCAATATTGGGGTCTTGCACACAAAAGTGAAATAACCCGGTGTTGAAAGGATTAAATTTAGGAGCTTCTTTTACCCCATGAGGGAAAGTAAACAACTCCACACCAATGCCGTCTGAAGTTGCTAAATGGGCAATCTCAAAAGTTTCCCAATCATCACCAAAAACATCAATGCACATTTGCCCAATGGCAGTATCTGTTTCCTTCTTTACGATGGATGGTTCCATAATGACATACCAGCCCATTACTTCTGAATAAAATTTCACAGCTTGATAAATATCTGGTACCGTGATGCCAATGTGTGAAAATGATCTTGGATATTTTTTATTTTCTTTCATTATCTCTCTTTTTTTATGCAAAGGAAGTGTAGCTTTGTCAAAATAGCAATAACTTACCAAAAAGTAATATAGTTTACTAATGGAGTATTTTGCAGATTTATAGATTATTACTGTTTAAAATGAATCAAGAGAAATACTGTCCGCTTAATTATACCATGAATTTAATCGGTACGAAATGGAAACCAATGATATTATTTCATCTGTTGGAAGGTGGTTTGCGTTCGGGCGTATTACAGAAACACATTGAAGGAATTTCCAATAAAATGTTCACCCAATCTGTTCGGGAATTGGAAAAGGACGGTTTAATTGTGCGCAAAATTTATCCTGTGGTTCCACCAAAAGTAGAGTATAGCTTAAGCGAGAGAGGTAAATCGTTGGAGCCTATTTTAAGGAGTCTGGATCAGTGGGGAGAACGGGATAGTAGGAGGTGACAAAATAATGGACTAAGAAAGAAAGGTTATATCATTTACCTATTCTTTTTATAATCCAATATTCAGTTTTTATTTCTTTTTGCTATTACATCCTAGCTTTTTACTTTGATAGGTATCCATATTTCTTCATCAGAATTAGGGTCATTATTTTTATAATTTTCACCCAAAACCTCAAAATGTGGTCTATCGTCCAACTCATATATGGAATGGGGTAGCCATTCTTCGAATATATAATTAAAAATAAGAGGGTTATTGTTTAATCCTTTGTAATCAAAAATGGCGTAGAGTCCCTCCACTAAATCAAAAGTTTCCATTTTGGCAGGGATGAATTCATAACTCGAAACTTCAACTGCAGCCCATCTTTCAAATAAGTTTGAAGGACTAAAATCAACAAAATGATTAGAATCATAGACCACCATTGAAATGAAGTTTTCATTCGATTTATTAGTAATTCCTTCATGATTAGAGTTAAAGTTTTTCCACAATTCTTCGATGCAATAGTCTGAAAAACTCATTTTTAATCGCATGCCTATTAACTTTTTTTGGGGGAGTTTTTTTATTCTTGATTGCATTTTTAGTAGTGATTTTTAATTGTGTCGGATGGATAGAATAGATAAAACATTGTAACTATTGTAAAAATAGGCATTACATTGAGGTGTTAAAAACAAAAGCGACTTGAATTTTCTTTCAAGTCGCTTTCATTAATAATTGGTTGTTCCCTTAATTAATCCATTACTGTTATTAATTTATCTTTTGGCTTTCTCACCTTTTCAAGGTTAACTAGCCAATCTTTTTCAGCTTCTCTATACCCGATAGGAAGCATCACACAACTCATCAATCCCTTCTCTTTTAAACCTAAAATTTCATCTACGGCAGCAGGATCAAATCCTTCTAATGGAGTAGCATCAACCCCTTCAAAAGCTGCTGCTGCTATAGCTTGTGAAAATGCAATATAAGCTTGTCTTGCAGCATGATTAAAGTTTTCCTCAGCCTCTTTCTGTGGATAGCTGTTTAATAGCATCTGGCGGTAATTTTCCCATCCTTCGTTTTTGAATCCACGGACCTCATTCGTTAAGTCAAACATATAGTTGATTCGATCAGCTGTGTAGGTGTCCCAAGCCGCAAAAACCAATAAATGCGAACAATCGGTTATTACTGATTGATTCCATGCCACCGGCCGTATTTTTTCTTTCAATTCTTGGTTGGTAATTACAATGATCTCAAAAGGCTGTAATCCACTTGAAGTAGGAGCCAAAGAGGCCGCTTCTAATATGTTGTCTATTTTTTTCTTGAGGTACTTTTTGGCCATTCATAGCTTTGGCAGCGTATCTCCAATTCAATTTTTCTAATAATTCCATAATTCTATTTTTGTTTGTCTTTTAATATTTCAATCCATTGATTCAATTGATGTCTCATTTGAATAACATCATCTAGCTCCACCGAATCAGACAATAAATGATCTAACATTTGCTCAGGAATAAGTTTGGCCTTTGCTTCTAAAGCTTTGCCTTTATCAGTTAATTTCACTTTCACGCACCTTTCGTCGTCACTAGATCTGTTTCGCTCTATTAATTCCTGCTTGGCCATTCGTTGTAACAACGGTGAAATGGTGTTGGTTTTTAAAATCAATTTTTTCGCCACGTCGTTCACCGAGATTTCATCGTTTTCCCAAAGTACCATCAACACCAAGTACTGAGGGTAGGTGATGCCCATTTTATCCAAATATGGTTGATAGGCTTGTGTAATCAATCTTGAGGCTGAGTACAATGGGAAACAAATTTGGTTGCTCAATTTTAATTGTTCTGTGCTCATAAGTCTAATGGGTTGAGTTCGCTTTATTTTTCTTTAATTGATAGGACTTCCAAGCACCAGAAGACCATAGTGCCCATGCGATCAATACCGGTTGAAAAAACAAACGAATCAATCGAGCACGATCAGAGTCTAATGCACCAAACGCATCTCTTCCTTCTATATATTGTGAAATGTTCCCGGGGAAAATGAGAACGAAAAAAATAGCCAACGCCCCACCGAATTCTATCCGTTTGTTTTTCCAAAGCGCTAAACCAAGTCCAAGGACAATTTCTACAATGCCTGATAAAATGACCACTAAATCTTTACTCAATGGGACCCAATCTGGTACTTGTGCTTGAAAGTCGATTCGGTTAAATGAAAGATGACTAATGCCCGCATACACCATAAACAAGGCGAGAAGGATTCTAAATATATTTTGAAGTGTCGAAGTTTTAACTGTCATGGTATTTTATATCTTTTTCGATTATATCGTGTGCGATACAAATGTACGTCAACTTTTAGAGTTGGCAATACTTTTAAGATTTTTTTAGATTTTTAATTGTAAGTGTATATTATTAATTGAGCTATAGGCTTTAATTTTAAGCCTATAGCTAGTTTTGTAAATTCATAGTTCATTACTCACTATCGATCTAATTATTTGTAATTGTTTAATATGATTACATTTCCCCTTTTGTGTCCTGAATCAATATAGCGATGTGCTTCTGCCAACTTCTCTAGAGGAAATTGTCGGTTGATAAAGGTTTTTAAACCTCCTGCTTTATAAATCTCCATCACTTTGGTTACCAAAATATTTAGACGCTCATCGGAATTGGTGCCTGTCGCTTCGAAAATTGCTTTCTTTTTACTAGAAATAGTAGATAGAAAGACTTCAAATAATAATGAAAAGCTCAATACAGGTGACAGATATAATCCCTTTTCGGTGAGTGCTGCTTTACAGATTCGAAATGAACTTTTTCCGACTGTATCATAAATAATATCGTATTGATTTACGGTTTTGGTAAAGTTTTCTTGGTTATAATTGATCACTATATCTGCACCTAATGATTTTACCAACCCCTCATTTTTTTCGCTACAAACTGCGGTTACGTGAGCGCCAAAATGTTTAGCAATTTGAATGGCCGAAGTACCTAATGCCCCTGAAGCTCCATTGATTAATACTTTTTGACCTTTTTCTATTTTTCCTTTCACTTTTAAGAAGTTGTACGATGTCACATGTCCGTCACAGAAATTGGCGGCTTCTTCAAAGTCAATGTAATTTGGAAGCGGATGTACTACACCGTTTTCTTTAATCACCAAGTATTCTGCATTAGCACTAAAATTTAATGTGGTTTCTCCAAATACGGCATCTCCTTTTTTAAAGCTCGTTACATCTTCACCAACTTTTTCAACTACTCCAGAAAACCCAGTTCCTGGAATGGGGTTTTTGGGTTTGGTTAAACCGAGAAACAACCTTCCGATATAAGGTTTCCCAGTTCGCATCATAGTATCAGCTCTGGTTGCAGAGGATACTTTTACTTTGATTAAAAGCTCATCAGATTTTGGGGTAGGTCGGTCAACTGTAACTACTTTTAAGACCTCGGGTGAACCATAGCCAGTGGCTACTATTGCTTTCATTTTTTTCGTTGCCATAATATTTAGTATTTAATTTTTGACAAAGAAAGTCACCCCAACTGTTTCAAAAGTGCTATAAAAAAACAAGAGGTTCTAGATTATAATTTAGAACGCATTTATTCTAAAGAACTGTGTTTCGTTTGATATTCTTTAGGCGTCATTCCAACTATTTTTTTGAAAGTAGTATTAAAAACTGTTTTTGAATTGAATCCACTTTCGTAAGCTAATCCAATAAGGGAAATGTGTTTGTTACTTGAATCTACTGCCAGCTTTTTAAACTCTTCTACTCTATATTGATTGATATACTCATTGTAATTTTGTTTCAAATGCTCGTTCAACAGCCATGACAATTGGTTGGGATGAATATTGATTTGATTGGCTAATGACCTTAGCGTAAGTTGAGGATTCAAGAACGGTTTTTCGGTTTGCATAAAATCCTTTAAAGTAGAGAGCATTTGCATTGAAGTGTTATCGTTTAGGGCCGAGGAGTTGTTAGTCGTGTTTATTTTTGAAGCATTAATGGGTGGGTAAGTTCGTGCATGATAAATCAGATATTGATCATCCGCCTGAATGGAATCTGCTAACGGATCGGAAAAGGTCAGTAGCAATACAGATGATTTATTGTTGTATAGCTTGTCCATCATTTTAAAAGCGGCATCGAATTGATTTAGATTAGCGTAGGCTAGGAATAAATATGCATGTGCTTGAAATGAGGTGTCCTTTTTAGCTCTAGATTCCAATTCTCTGAAGGAGTCCAATTCCCCTTCACCATTTGACTTTAAAATTTGAATTAAACATTGAAGGCCCAATCGTTCATCAGGCATGATGAGTTCATTTGGTGTTGTATTTAGTAAATGTTCCGCTTGTTGATACGCCCCTTTTTTGAGCAATACATATAACATTGTGATGATAGCAGGGATATTCTGAGCATTTTCATCTAATAATTGCTGCAAACTATTTTCAGCTTTATCAAATTGATAGGAGCGATAAAAGAAATAGGCTTCATAAAACATAGTTTCTTGATTCAGAGGATCAATAGACTTAACGTATTGTA
Source organism: Acidiluteibacter ferrifornacis (assembly GCF_009909615.1). Classification (GTDB taxonomy): domain Bacteria; phylum Bacteroidota; class Bacteroidia; order Flavobacteriales_E; family Vicingaceae; genus Acidiluteibacter; species Acidiluteibacter ferrifornacis. The sequence goes on from NZ_WWNE01000018.1 coordinate 150,582, forward strand.
ATAGCGTATTTGCTGTATCTAATTCTCCTCTGAGTATGTAGAGAAAGGATAGAAATTGTTGACCTTCCGAATGGTTAGGTTTACTTATAATTGATTTTTGGATGTATTTTGCTGCTTTTCCAAAGTCGGCAGCTGTGAAGAAAGCTTGATTGGCCAATAAGTAGTTCAATGGCGCATATTCAGCATTAATCAACTTCGCTTTCATTAGGTGTTCATTCACCTTTATCCAGGTTTCCTGATTGGGGGCAAATCCGGCCACAGCCAAGAAACTATAAGCATCTGCCAAACCAACGTGCGCTTCTATGAGTTGATCGTCTATTTTGAGTGCCATTTCGAATAGTTCTATGGCCTCATTTACCGACGATGGATTCCATTTATTGAATAATTGTTTTGCCTTAAGACAATATTGATAAGCATCAATACTGTTAGTTACAGGTTTTACTAGATGTTCTGAAATCTCCAAATGACCATACTTTTCACGTAACTTTTCAGCAATTAAGAGACTGATTTCATCTTGAATTTGAAATACATTTTCCAATTTTCTATCCCATGTGCTAGACCAAAAGGTGTGGTCATTTTTGACCTCTATCAATTGTGCATGGATACGAATTTGTTGGCCATTGAACCTAACGCTTCCTTCTAATATGGTAGATACATTCAGTTGATTACTAATTTCTTGTAAGGAGTAATTCTTATTCTTAAAATAGAAGCTAGAAGTGCGGGAGGTCACACTTAATTGTTCAATATTAGACAACGCATTAATGATTTCATCAGTAATTCCATCACAAAAGAATTCGTTGGAATTGTCTGCACTTCGATTTACGAATGGTAAAACGGCGATTGATGTCTTTTTATCTTGTATAATCGTCAAGAGATTTTAGTAATTGATATCAATAATAGTGATGGCTAAACTAGTTGACTATTTTAAGAAATGCAAATTCAAAATAACACTTGCACCTGGTAGACCAGAATTGTGAATCAATACTTCCAATTAAATTGAGCTTCTTTTTTTGAGTAATTTTTGAACAACCAACATGCCAAATAGTTTCCCTTTTTTCAGTAGTAACTCAGGTTGCCAATTCTGCGATTCTTTCTCGATGAATGCCTGAAACTCCTTAGCAGCTAGTTGAGCAATTTCTGGAATAGAAGACCTGAACGGGTTGTTTAATGTATTTGGAATGTTAGTTTTAGAGATGTCTAAAGTAAAGTTGAACAGGTGGGGATTCATACAGGAATTTCCAAAATAAAAATGACACTGTAAAGATGCTTACTTTAAATTGATTATTTTTTTATAAACTTCTTACTAACGAAAAAATCATTTTCACTAACTATTCGCACTATATAGATCGAAGGTGGTAAGGATTCAACGTATATACTTTTACCTATTAACTTGCCGCTTAATACTTTCTCTGAATCGATATTAATAATTTCGTATTGAAACCCTTTCGTTAAATCAATACCATCAATGTGGAGTTCAGTCAAAGTAGGGTTGGGGTATAAATTTATTGAAGTTTCTACTGTATTTTTCTTTATTCCTATTGGTTCACATTGATAGAACTTCCAATTATTACTACCTGCATGATGAACAGCAGGTTTTGAATTCGTGTCGGGAATGAAAATGTGGGAAAGGTTTGGAGATTCTTCAAAATGGAGATAGTTTATCAATGAGTTGTTGCAAAGGTTTAAACTGTCTATATCATTACCGCCGAAGTAGATTTTCTCTAGTAATTGATTATTTGAAACATCTAACACAGTTAAATTAGAATTCTGAACATATAATTTTTTAAGATTAATATTTGTTGATACATCTATCCGATCAAGCAAATTAATAGAATGGATGAAGTTTCCTGTAGAAAGTGAATCTAAAACTGTTAAGCCGGTCACATCAATGGCTTCTAATTTAAAGCCAATACAATTTAACTGTTTTGTATTTATATTATTAGAGAAATCAACGTCCGAAAGTTGGTTAAATGATAAGTGTATAAATTGGAGTGCTGTATTATTAGATAGGTCTATGTTTTTTAGATTGTTAAATTGCAATTCAAGATGTTCAAGATTTATATTTTTACTTAAATTAATGCTATCTAATTTTTTATTTACATAGATACCAATGCACCTTAGGAATTTTAATTTAGGAGAATTTCTTAAATCAAGATTTCTTTGATTACTAGTGTATAAATATTCGAGATTGGGGTTATTAGATACATCTATAATGCCTGATGGTGAGGGACAAAAAAGGTATTTCAATTTTGAATTATTGGTAAGGTCTAAGTTGCGGGGATATAAATAATCTAATTTTTCTAAATTTGGCAGACCTGAAAAGTCTATATCATTATTAACTAATGGATAGTGTAATACGACTTCTTTGAGAGAATCATTTGTTCCGAAGTTTAATGAATCTAAATACTGTAGGCCTGTCGCATCAAGAAACTTTAGTTTGGTTTTATGAGACAAGTCTAATTTTGTCAAGTAATTGGTGCCACATGATAAATATTCCAAATTATTTAGCATGTTAGTTGGTATAGAGGTCAGTCTGTTGTTACTACAGTCCAAGCTATCTAGATTAGTGAAATACTCTAACCCTCCTAAATCTTTTATTTTTCTTGTGAGAACACCATAGCTAATGTCTAATGATTTGACTGGTGTAGCTTCATTTATACTTATTTCTCCATCTTGATTGGTATCAACACCATTTTGGATTAATCGTTTCTTTAAAATGGAATCCGGGAAAATAATGTTTTGACTAATGCTATTAAAATAGACGAAAAGGCTTATTAACAGTAGGCTTATCTTCATAATAATTGGGTATTATAGTCAATACAAAATAAAAATTACGTTTATTTATTCTATCAGACGGTAGATAGTTGTTTTTGAACTAACAAGATAATAATTAAATTAATTCTAAATTCATAAAATTGATAATTAATGTGTTGGCTTAGAGAAGTTTTCAAATGGCTACCATTTTTTTAAAACTTCTTACAGTAGTTGTCGTAAAATTTTAAGGAATTTCTATGATTATGCCTATTGGAATAGAAACCATCAATATGGTCTTTTTGCTAATTACAGAAGTATTTATATTCAGTATTTAGAAACTGACTGAGAAAATACCCTGATTCTAAAAGGCCAACGAAAAAGCCCCATGAGAGAAATGAAAGTTTTGGCTTGCTGTGGAATGGATGGATAAGTTGGGTGGTAAGGGCAGTAGTGACGAGCTTTAATTGTTAGTTAGGATTTTTAAATAATTTACTCTCCTGCTATTTCTTGGACGTAAAAAAATTGACTTACAGTCTAACGTTAAAAATGTTGTTCACTAAATTGAAACAGCTATAACTTTTGTCCTATAATTTCTTCTGAGAAATTTTTGCCACGTCCTCCCAGTTGAGTATTTATGTTAATTTTTGTATAGTCTAAAAAGAATACTTTAAATGTATTACCACTTCCGATTTCAGGCAAAGTTAAATTTCCTGATTCATCAATTATTGGAATAGATTCTTTCCCATAGTCGACAATAATACGATTTAAGCTATCAGGATGTTTTACTACTGTTCCAACATAAAAAGAGGTGTCGTAGATGGTGGTATCAAAAACCATATAGTACTTTGAATTGACTTGAAATAAGTAGTTCCCTTCATATTTGTTTCGATAGTCATCTTTGTTTGGAACTTGATTGTCGCTATCCTCTTTTTTACATGAAACAAAAATTAAAGAAAGAGCGAAAAAGGTAATAAAGAGTTTGTAATTCATACTGCTTCTATTTTCAGGGATGGAAGGTGTTAGATTATTGCATTTTAAATGTATGAAAGATAAGTTATATTATAATTCTTAGAAATTGAATACATTACTCTATTAGTGTGTTAAATGGAGGCTATTCTATATTTATTTTGGTATTTGTCGTCCAATGTATTTTTAATCTATCCACTACCAAGATACTCATTCCTCCTAAATCAATTAGCAGTATGTTGAAAAATAATGTGTTGAGTGCTAGAATTCCTAATCCTTAAAAAACATAATGTACAGCAAGCAAATCACCACTACTAGTCCAAACCAGTTGCGAGGTGGGACGTCTTTGATGTCTTCTATCAGGTATTTAATGCGTTTGTTCATGTTGTGTGGCAGAGAATAATATTAGGTGGTCAATAAGTGTAAGCCATATCCACTAACGGCACCTACTAATACAATGAGAATCGGATTTTTGAGGTTAAATCTAAAATATAGTATACCTGTAAAGGCAGCGATTACAGCCGTTCTCCAATCGGTGAAAATGTCACGTCCAAATTGAAGTAATACCGCAATCATAACACCTACAGCGCCCACATTGACAGCATCTAAAAAAGCACTTGCCATTTTTGAGCTTCTCAATTTTGGAATCAATGGATTCAACAACCACACAAACAAAAATGAAGGCAAGAAGATCCCCGCCGTGGCCATTAGCGCACCTTTGTATCCGTGTAAATAATATCCAATAAAACTAGCAGTAGATAAAACTGGGCCTGGTGTAAATTGTCCCATCGCCACAGCGTCTAATAATTCTGGTTTGGTCAACCAGCCCAGTCGTTCTACTAATTCTGCATCTAAATAGGCAATCAATACATAACCACTTCCAAATAGAATAGCTCCAACTTTCAAGAAGGTCCAGAACAATCCAACGGAAGTAATGGCAGTAACTCCTGAACCAGCGGCAGCAGGAATTAAAAGTGGCAATAATTTTCGCCCTTCTTTTGAAGAGTTGCGTTGACTCATAAATGAAAACAATAAACCTATACCACCGGCACTCAATATGGCAATGACTTCACTTAATCCAAAAACACTGAATAATATCACAAAAAACGCCAAAACCATGTGATGGTTTTCTTGGATGGCTTTGTTTCCCAATTTAAAAACAGCACTTAATATCACACACAATACGGCGGCTTGTATTCCGTAAAAGAAGGGCTCAATGGCAGGAACTTTACCATATTCAGTGTAGAAAACGGCTAAAATAACGGTAAGGATAGTGGCAGGAACGATAAACGAAATTCCCGCTACGAATAATCCGGCAACGCCGCCTCGGTGGTAGCCGCAATGCATGGCCATTTCGGTGGAGTTAGGTCCTGGAATCAAGTTGGTGGCACCTACCATGTCCAAAAAGTGCTGACGATCCATCCATTTTCGCTTGTTCACCACTTCTTCCTCCATCATTCCGATGTGAGCAGCTGGTCCTCCAAAAGCAACCAATCCTAACTTTCCAAACAATTTTCCGATTTCCAATAAGTGTCCCACAGTTGTTTTTTTCGCAAATTTATAGGTTTCTACTCGGACAAACCCCTTTTTATTTGAGCAATCACAGCGCAGTTTGTAATTTAGCAGCCAATTTACAGAACAACATGAGCAAAGGACTAGGAATCCCTAAAGGGACGAGAGATTTTTCACCGAAAGAAATGGTGCGACGAAACTATATTTTCGACACTATAAAGCGTGTGTTTCAAACGTATGGCTATATGCCAATAGAAACCCCTTCTATGGAAAATATGGAAACCTTGACTGGAAAGTACGGTGATGAAGGAGATCGATTAATCTTTAAGGTATTGAACAGTGGAGATTTCTTAGCTAAAGCTGATCAGACTGCATTAGCTGAGAAGGATAGTTTGAAAGTAACTAAAAGTATTTCAGAAAAAGCATTGCGTTATGACTTAACGGTTCCTTTTGCGCGCTACGTTGTTCAGCATCAAAATGACATCACTTTTCCTTTTAAGCGCTACCAAATTCAACCAGTTTGGCGTGCCGATCGTCCGCAAAGAGGTCGTTACAGAGAGTTTTACCAATGCGATGCCGATGTAGTGGGTTCTGATGCATTGATTCACGAAGTGGAATTGATTCAGATTTTTGACAAAGTATTGACACAATTGAATATTCCTTCGTTTACCATCAAATTGAACAATAGAAAGGTGTTGAGCGGAATTGCAGAAGTAATTGGACAGCCTGAGCAGTTGATTAATATCACGGTAGCGATTGATAAATTAGATAAAATCGGTAAAGAAAAGGTTTTAGAAGAGTTGACCGAAAGGGGAGTGAGGGCTGACGCCATTGAGAAATTATCTCCTTTGTTTGATTTATCAGGAACCAACGAACATAAATTGTCGATTTTGAAAAGTTTTCTTGCTGATTCCGAAGTTGGAATGAAGGGAATGGAAGAGCTGGAATACGTATTGAATTACATCCATTTAGTGGGATTAGAATCTGCGGAATTGGAGTTGGATGTGACTTTAGCCCGTGGGTTAAATTATTACACCGGAGCAATTTTCGAAGTGAAGGCGAACAATGTAAGCATAGGTAGTATTTGCGGTGGTGGTCGTTACGACGATTTAACTGGTATCTTTGGATTGAAAGACGTTTCGGGAGTAGGGATTTCTTTTGGAGCAGATCGGATTTACGATGTGTTAGAGGAATTGAATTTATTCCCTGAAATAGAAAATCAAACCACACAAATTTTGTTTTTGAACTTTGGAGAAAAGGAAGAACAGTTTGTTTTTAAAATAGCATCTCAGTTGCGCAACAAAGGAGTAAATGTAGAAGTGTATCCCGATGCTGCGAAATTGAAAAAGCAGATGAAATATGCCGACAACAAAAACATACCAACTACAGTAATTGTAGGAAGCGAAGAGTTGGCAAATAACACCCTTTCGGTGAAGAATATGAAAACCGGAGAACAAGAAAAAGTATCAGTAGAACAATATATTGCAAGATTTTAGGCCATGGGACGAAAAGTACATCACATCAGCAAAGAACGATTAACCGTTGAGCGAATTGAAACCATTTTAAATGGTGATTATGTGTTGGAGTTGAGCGAGGAAGCGAAGAATTCAATTGTAGCTTGTCGGGAATTTTTGGATAAAAAGGTGGAGCGCAGTGAAGATCCTATTTATGGAATTAATACCGGTTTTGGGTCTTTATGCGATACAGAGATTGATAAACAAGATTTACAAAAACTACAACGCAACTTAGTGATTTCTCACGCATGCGGAATGGGAGAGAAGGTACCGAATGTGATTGTTAAAATCATGTTATTGCTGAAAGTACAGAGTTTGTCTTACGGACATTCAGGAGTCCAATTAGAAACCGTCGAGCGATTGATCGGATTTTTCAACAATGACATTTATCCCATTATTTATACACAAGGTTCTTTGGGTGCTTCAGGCGATTTAGCTCCTTTGGCGCATTTGTCGTTGCCCTTGTTGGGCTTGGGCGAAGTAATGCATTATGGAGCTAAACGAACTGGGGAGAAGATGAATGAAAAGATGGGTTGGAAACCGATTGTATTACAATCCAAAGAAGGATTGGCTCTCTTGAATGGCACACAATTTATGAGTGCTTATTCCTGCTATATTTTAATGGAATTAAGACGATTGTCTGCAATATCTGATGTGAATGCCGCCATGAGTATAGAAGCCTTTGATGGTCGGATTGAAGCATTTGATCCGTTGGTGCATGAAGTACGTCCGCACAATGGTCAGAAAGTCACAGCTAAGAATATTCGATTGATTTTGGAAGGCAGTGAGTTGATTCGTAGGGAGAAAAAGCACGTCCAAGATCCATATTGCTTGAGATGTGTTCCTCAAGTGCATGGAGCTTCAAAAGATACGTTTGCTTATGTCAATCAGGTGGTAGAAACGGAGATTAATTCAGTGACTGATAATCCAGTGATTTTTGAATCTGCGGATAAAATCATTTCTGCAGGAAACTTCCACGGTCAACCGTTGGCATTGGTGATGGATTTTGTGGCCATTGCGATGGCTGAGTTAGCAAGTATTTCGGAGCGTAGAGTGTATAAATTGGTTTCAGGTCAACGAGGGTTGCCAGCATTTTTGGTTAAAAAACCTGGATTAAACTCAGGGTTTATGATTGCACAATACGCTGCTGCTTCAGCGGTCAGTCAGAATAAACAATTGTGCACCCCGGCTTCTGTTGATACCATCGATTCTAGTAACGGGCAAGAGGACCATGTGAGTATGGGGGCTAACGCTGCTACGAAGGCTTTCAAAGTGTTGAAGAATTTAGAGAACGTACTAGCTATCGAATGGTTCGCAGCTTCTCAAGGCTACGAGTTGAGAAACGCAGATGAGAAAACATCTAAATTCTTAAGAGAGCAATTGAAAAACTACCGCAAGGAAGTGGATTTTGTGGAAGAAGATATCGAAATGTACAAGTCGATTCAAGCAACTTCTAAATTCTTAAAAACTAGAAATATTAGATGCGAAGTAGATGGAGCCATTGCGAAACTAAAAGATTAGCGTAAATCAACTTTTTCTTTCTTTCTTTCTTTCTTTGAGAAGATGTTTAATCAGTGTGTACCGCTTGTTACTTCGATTGGACTTTGCGCACGCGTTTTAAGAGATCTATTTATAGTTGCTTTAAAGCGCTTTTAGAAAAAGTGTTGAGGGTTTGTGGTTAGATACCTATTTCTACTTGTATTCTACCATACCAGTTTTGGCGGTCAACTCTGCCGATAAAATCTAACATTTCAGTTGTAATTTCAGCTTGAAGTTTAAAAGAATGTTCTTTCAAATATTTACTCACTCCAAAAGTATATTGTTTGGCCTCACCAACAAATGCTCTGATTTCATTGGTAGGTCTGCTGTAGGAATAGCGCCCAATTAATTCTAAATCATTTTTGAAAATATAGCTCAACTGACCATCATAACCACGTCCGGTTAATGCGTAATTAAAGGTAGAGCCTGTTGTGTCGAGTTGGTCGAAAGCAAAAGAGGACCCTTCGGTTCTTCTTTGCATAAATGCTGTTTGTAGCGCCCATCCTTTGTATTTCACAACTCCGTCAAGAAAAACGTAGTGTAAATTTTTTTGTTCATACAATGCATCCCCTCTCTGACCTTGAGTTTGAAGGGCGCTGTTGTTGAATTGGTAAGCAGCTGAAAGCATTACCTTGGGCGTTTGTTCCCGCATTAAATCTCCTTCAAAGTATGCTCCATTTCTAGTAAAAGATCCTAAAGGAAAAATTTCTGCTTTTGCTGTATAAGCTAATCCCATATCGTCCTGACTATTGAAATTTCTCCCTTCTCCAGTGGTGATAGAACTTTTGATATTATAGCCAAAACTTTCTAATTTTTCGTGTAAATAGTAGATGTGAAAACCAAAATCACGATCCACATTAAATCGGCTGTTATTGATTGATCGATCTGTTAACTGTAACGCTCCGGATGAATTAATTCGTTGACGATTTCCGGGTATTTTAGTTTGTCCGAAACCAATATTCCACCTAGCATTTGGTCGATAAAAGAAAACTGCATCACGAATAATATTGATGTTATCTCCATCTTCTATTACTCCATGGTCTTGAGGAGAGAATGACAATTGAATAACATATAAAAATCGCGGGTCTCCAACAAATCCATCAAATCTCAGCCGAAGTCGTCTAATTTGTGCATTGATGTAATCATCTTGGCCCTCCTTACTATAAAATGTCGCTCTATTTTGCATTCTAAAACGAATGTTGAATTGAAAAAGACTGTCAGGAGAGGTTAATCCTAAACCTTTTCCGAAGTTATAGTAAGGTAGCGCTGCTAATTTTACATCATTGTTATCGCTTTGAGCGAAAGTACATTGAACAAAAACGAAGAAAAGGAGAAGAGTGGATAGATATTTCATAGCTAATTTTTCAGGTGGCGAAGTTAATTAACTATCTAATAATACTCGAACAAAATTTAGTCCATAACTTCAGTAGGTTCTATTTTAAGGCACTCATAAACCTGATCCATACCCGATTGGCTATCTGAAAGCACAATCAATATATCATTGGGTTCAATTTCTGTAGATCCATTTGGAGTAAGGAATTTTTCTCCTCTTTTTATCATCGCGATTATCGCCATTTTGGGGAACTCTAGTTGAACAATTTTCTTTCCAACTATATAATTGTCAGCAGGAATTTCAATCTCACGCATGGCTGTTTTCGCATGTTCCGATAAGAAAATATCAATGGGTGCCTTTTGCTTCACTTTTTCTGGTAAGGCTACGTGCAATAGTTTCGCAATTACTGTTAATGTAGTTCCTTGAATTAATACTGAAGTCAAAGAAATGAAGAATACAATATTGAAAATCATTTCTGCTTTATCGATGCCTGCAATTAGCGGATAAGTCGCAAATACAATAGGTACTGCTCCTCTTAAACCTACCCAAGAGATATAAAATCTCCGACGCATTTTCATGCGGAAGGGCAAAAGGCTAATCATAACACTTAAAGGTCTGGCTACAAAAATCAGAAATAATGATATGATTAATCCAATGCCAATCACATCGATAACCTTACTGGGGTAGACCAATAAACCCAGCGTTAGGAAGAGTACTATTTGCATCAGCCATGCTAAACCATCAAACATTTTTAAAATGGTTTTTTTGTGGATTAGGTTTTGATTACCCAAATAAACCGCACATAAATAAACCGCTAAAAAGCCATTTCCACCAAAAAAGTCGGTTGCAGAAAAGGTGATGAACATTAAGGCAATAACCAATACAGGATACAATCCTTCGAAGTCAAGTTTGATTTTGTTAATGACTAATTGACTGATTTTACCGAACCCCAATCCTAGAATTCCACCAACAATCATTTGCTGAAAGAACAGTGGTATAATCGACACCACGCTTAATTCTTGATTGATTACTAATCCTAAAAATGCAATGGTTAAAATGTAAGCCATCGGGTCGTTACTACCACTTTCGAGTTCCAAAGTAGGTCGTATGTTTTTTCTCAAAGCCAAACTTTTGGAGCGTAGTATGGAGAATACTGCCGCGGCATCTGTCGAAGAAACGATGGCTCCTAACAATAACCCTTCATAAATAGTAAAATCGGTGATGTACCAAACGAAAGTTCCTAGGGCAACGGCTGTCAATAATACGCCAACGGTAGAAAGCATAATTCCTTGCCACAACACAGGTTTGATCGCACCCCAAGTAGTGTCTAAACCTCCAGAAAATAGAATGAAGTTGAGAGAAACTATCCCGATGAATTGCGCAATTTTAAAGTCATTGAAGTTGATTCCTCCTAATCCTTCCGAACCCGCCAGCATTCCGACTAGTAAGAACAATACCAAGGTGGGAACACCAAATCTATAAGAGGTCTTTCCCGCTAAAATACTGATGAATAATAGCAGGGAGCCAATTAAAAGGATGTTTTCAATAGTAAGGGTCATTCAATATTCTTGTTTTGTGAGTGATGAAAAATTGCCGGTAAGGAGGCAATTTTTTCAAGTGCATTTCGGTCAAAGATACAGATTGCTGGTTTTATTCTACCACTTAAATTGCAAGGTAAGGTAGCAATTTCTAGGCTCCGCAGGAATAATACCTGGACCGGGATAACCAGAAGCTCTTCGGGTAAAATAGGAATTATTCAAAAGGTTATTTACACCGCTGTATAGGCTGAAATACTTTTTAAATTCATAAGAAACGGATAAATCCATTACAGAGTAGGAGGGAACAATTCCATTAACAGCATTGGCCGTAGACTCTGAATTTGTAGCATCTGTGTAATGCTGTGCAGTATATGAATATTGATAATTCAATTTAAGATTTTTAAATCGAAAAGCCATTCCTGATTTAAATATTATTGGCGCCACTAATTCTACTTCATTTCCATCAATGGCTTCATTATCACTATTAATGTAAGTGGCCTCCATTACTGAAAAGTTGGAGAAGACACTCCATCCAAAAGATTCTGTTTTTGATTTGAATAATTTCAATAACTCAACTTCAACAAAAGTTTCTATACCATAACTTCTAGAGTCGGAAACATTGGTTCTAAGCAAGTAGTAATTGAATAAATTTTCATCAATCTTTTGAATTTGTCCGATTCTATTGTTGTAGGATAATAAAAAGGCACTTGCGTCGTAGCTGATGATGTCTTTATAACTTCCTCTAATTCCGACGTCTGCGGTGTAGCCTGTTTCGTCTTTTAAGTTGGGATCCACGCGAGCATTGGTATTCACTATCCGCATGTCATTAAAATTAATGGATCGATAATTTTGAGAAAAATTGGAGTAATACTCTAAGTTATCTTTCGGCTTATACGATAACCCAATTCCTCCCAAAAGAAAGCTTCTACTTTTAGCTCGATTATCTTCAATGTTGTCTTCAAACAGGATATTTCCAGATAAATCGACAGAGCGAACTTTATAATACCCTTCAGACTCTGTGTTGATATATTCAAAACGAACACCAGGGGTTACTGACCACTTTTCGTTGATATAAAAAATGTTTTCACTAAAAAGGGCTAAGTTCTGACTCGGAAAATCATAATCGGAATGTTCTAGATTGTTTGGCCTCAAATAATTGAAGTCCGCATCTGAGTTGGCCGAACCATTTCCTTGTTTTCGATCGGTAAATCCACTATAGTAGCGCGCTCCGAACAGTGCGATATTGCTTTTGTTGAATAGTTGATATCGGTGAAGTATTCTGGATTCAATACCATAATTTTTAAAATCGTCCACCAACAAATCACGCTCTCCCATTGGGTCATTCCGATTGATATCTCCTAAAAATCCCAAGGCGTCTCTTCCTGCTATCAGTCCAAAAGCTCGAGTGTTGAATGTGGTTTTATTGGAAATTCGGTAATCGAAGTTGATGGCAGCTAAGTTCCAATCAACTTGAAACCAGTTTCTATCTCTTATGGATTGTTGTGGGTCTTGATTAAATCTGACATCGGTTAAACCTCCTGCTTGTTGTGCCAAATAATGCATGTAAGTATATTCGACCCCAATATCCATTTTGGGGTTAATAGCATAGCGCAGATTGGCATGAGCTGTATGAACATCGAATTCGGAGTTGTCTCTCCATCCATCACCAGTTTTGTACTGATAAAACCCATAATATTTCCATTTTCCTTTTGTCCCACCGATGCTAGCGAAGGTATTGTTAAAACCAAAAGAGCCGACTGTTTCTCTGACAATTATTTCAATTGGTCGATCATTTGGGCCGTCTTTTAATTTGAAGTTAATAAAGCCACCAAATTGAGTTCCGTACTGCAAAGAAGCTGCTCCTCTCACTATTTCAATTCGCTCCACGGCTTCGCTAGGAGGAGAGTAGTAGCTTTCAGGATAACCCAAAGCATCTGCACTCATGTCGTAGCCATTTTGGCGAGTGTTAAAGTTAGAAACACGATTGGGATTCAGGCCTCGTCCACCGATTCCTAACTGAATTCCGGCACCGTCATTTTCCCAAATATTCAACCCAGCTACTTTTGCGAATACTTGTCGTGAATTGTTGGTGGCTAAATTACCAGCTACATCTTCCATCACCACTACTTCCGATTTTTTTCCTGCATAGATCGCTGTTCCTTCCACACTTTTTAATCGGCTAATCCCGAAATTATTTTCCTTTTTAGCTTCAATTTTTACTTCCTCAATGTTTTGAGAGAACAGTTGTAGTTCAAAATTAACAGATTGGTCAGTGGGTAGTTCTACAGTTTTGACTTGGCTTTGGTAGTCAAGGTTAAAGGCTGATACGTGAATAACGCCTGAACGTTCGACTTGAAAGGTATAGATACCCTTTTCATTAGTTGCAGTCTTTTGCTGGGTTTCCACTATGATGACTTCAGCTCCTACAAGTGGTCCATTCTTATCCGAAACAATCCCTTTTACAAAAGAGCTTTGAGCCAATAAATGCAGCGACGCGGATACAAGAAAGAATAGAAAAAGGGCGATTCGCATTGTTAATTCACAGGGTTAAATGGTTTAATCCACTTTTTGGGTGCAAAAGTATCTTTTAGTTTGGTTAAATCCGCAGTTGGATCAATCATTAATTGAGTTCTGCTACCATTTAAAGTCACATAGCTTTCTACCGTTATAATGGGATCTTGAATACCCTTTGATTGGTAATATTCTTCCAGATAATGAGCAAATTGCAATATCATATCAGCTTGTGTGCTCATCATCTTCTCTTGATTCAATGTGAGAAAGTCGTAGTTATTTACCTCCCAAGTTCTATTGGTTTTAGGATCAGTAATGTGAAAGATGGCATAACCTGCTTTCTCCATTAGCATCACTCGCCATGAGAAGCGATACCCTTGTTCTGTCCAAAATAGTTTCCCCGGATAGGCTAAAAACCGAAATGGAAACAACAATTGGAAAGTTAAAAATAGCATTGCTAGATACTTTAATAGGTTATTTTTTATTGATAGTATCTTGTCAGGCGTATGAGAACTAAATTTTAGTTGGAAAGTTCGGCTCAACTTATTTTGCATTTTTAAATGCCATTCGGCTGAAAAGAAAATAAGTGTTGCACCAATCATTACAAAAGGAAACATTCCAATTTGGAACAAGAAATAGGTGGCCAAATGAAACACAACAACAAAGAAATAGGCGATGAAGCGATATTTCTTTGACAACAAGAAAAATGGAATCAACAAATCATAAAAGGCACCAAACCAAGAAAATAAATAAGCTACCCAAGTTTTAGTTAGCAGGTTCCCCACCAACGGAATATTGGCCTTAGCAGGCAACCAAATTTTGAGTGGTAGAGCTTTTAGCATCCAGTCGGAGTTGAGTTTTGCTAGTCCAGCATAGCAGTAAACAATACCCAGTTGTACTTTTAGAATTCCAATACAATAGAGTGGGAGATGAGTTATTTGCTCTTGTGGTTTTCTTAACGTGCGTAAGGAAAAGAAGCGATCTGCAGGAAGAAAAATAAGTAGTAAGCAAACAATGCTAACAAAGTAATAATGATTGAGGTAATTAGTTTTATCTATCAATTCCACATAGGTGAAAGAAAGAAAGGCCAAAATAGAGGCTAGGCGGTACCAAAAACCGATGGCCATAAACAGGAAACTGAAGCCCATAATGACAAATACGGCATACATTCCTACAGGATTCAGGGGCTGAATGAATTCAAATCCAAAGTATTTGAAATAGAAAGTAGGAGCGATGTATAGGTCATATACCCAACCTTTCAGCATAAAACGCAGAACCCCTGCAAACATAATCAACCCAAAAATGAGTCGGAAGCTTGCAAGGGGTGCAATGTGCGTGGGAATGGAAATTCGCCGAATTAATTCCTTCATTTCGTCATGAATTAATCTCCATCATTATCTTGATAGGTAATCAAGATTCCCAATCTAGAGGGCAATTCAATTTTTATAAGTAGTATTAATTTTTGTAGTTCTTGATAGGCCGATTGTACTTTCGTTTGATCATTTTTTATTTCCTCAGAGAGTGGGCTTCCCAATTCTTGAAGCTTTGAATGCGCAATAGAAAATTGATTTTTGATGTCATTGTCTAATTCAGCAGCATTTATTGCAATTAAATAATCGTCAAAGCTTTTTCGGTTAATTCCATCTTGACCCACACCCAAGTACATTTTTTCCATGGCTTCTAGGTTCTCTATTGCCAAAGAAGTAGAAATACCACTATAAACAGCTTCGCATTTTTCAGGAAGAATAACTCCTAGCGATCTAATCCCTACTGGAATTCCAATTTTTCCATCTCTAAAGTTTCGTTCATAATGTTGGTTCCAAGCGTTCACTAAAATACCGATAGAACTACCAACATCGCTACCAGTTTTAGTGTTGAAAGTATTTGTATAGCTTGTTTTCCACTCATTCAATACCGTTTCAGTATTTACTTTTAAATCAGCCATGAGGGCGTCCATGTATTGAACACGATTGCCGTTTTTAAATAGTGCTACAGTCGCGTTTACCTCTTGTTCGAAAAGTAAATAGTCCATTGCAGGAAAACCTTTAACGGTATAACTGCTTAGTGTATTAACATTATAAATACCATCCCGGATATTCGTTTTAATTTTGGAAGTGTCAGTAGGGAAGGTATTGGTATTGTTTCGTAAACTTATATTTGCCGCTGGGCCGAATTCTAAGTAATTGACTAATTGGTATTTGGTGTAGGCCACTTCAAACGCCGCTCTTAATTCCTCCATAGTAGTTGAGTCAAGAGCCCCTTTAAACGATTGCCATTTAGTATCTAATTGGATTACCGATTCGTTTAGAGCGATATAGTTGGGTATAAATACTTCCTGACTAAGATTAGTAAGCATTTCAGCTTGGTTAAAATTAGCAGAAATATCATCCTTTTTATCATCGTCACACGAATAAAGCAGTACCGAGATTACAATTAGGATAATGAGGTTTTTCATGGTCAATTATTTACGACAAAATGGAGAAGTAAGATTTTAAAGAATGTCTTTAACAGCATTCAAATTATATCTACCGCTGATTTCCGTTTTTAGATTGTTTAACCCATTAGTTGTAACATTCCATAGGTTTTTCCCAATATTGTTTTCAATCAATTGTTCCACCTCTTGTAATGTTATTTTTCTATAATTAGGATGACCGAATTTTAATGCTTTAGCAAATCCAACTAATTCCGAAAGAACATGCATTCGATCTCCATCTGTAGTAGCATTTAGAGCTGAGTTTACATAATGAACCGCTGCCGCAGCTGCCAAACGCTCTAAAGATTCGTTTAACACTTGAATCTGCGCATTTCTTTCAGTGTATTGTTTCATCACAATGGCTTGACGAGCAGTTTTATAAGCATTCATGATTGCATCGATTGAACCGGTATTAGCATTCAACTCTTCACTATATGCAGCCCAAAATTTAGGAGATTCACTGCCATCGTATGCTGAACTAAAATTCACAGGAGCTCCATAATAGCCAAACGCCTCATCCATATGGTGCTCCATTTTAGTATAATTACTTCCCTCTTCTAAATTTGTGTTGTCTACACTGTTTCCAATTTTCTCATCAGTTGTGTATACATTAGAAATCTGATACATAATTAATGAACCCATCATTCCTTTTTCAAATACTTGGGTAAATTCAAACCCACTGTCGCTAACAAGGATGGTGTTTCCATTACTTCTTTGTAATAATCCTGCAGTACCATTTGATGCCGTAATGTTGTTAGCACCATTTGTACTCGCTAATTCCACTTCAGCAAAAAGAGATTTATAAAATGAAACATCTGGTGCAAAGGTTTTATCGGCTAACTGTTTGGTAGAAGTAAAGCTAAAATTACCATTACCATTATTATTGGTGTTTTCAAACATATCTAGTAAAGTAGACTCAGCTACCAAACTTCCATTATCTCCAGTTTTTAACACCGCTTTCATTTCTACCAACTGATTCAATCGGTCGGTCTGTCCTGAATAAGACACTGAAGAAGCACCATTTCTACTAAACTCATAAGTAGCAGGTGTAGGTACAGAAATATCAGGAGTTACTTGATCATCATCGCTGTCACAAGCGGTAAGTGTTGCTGCTATTAAAGCAGGGAAAATCAATTGTTTGAAATTAA
This sequence comes from Acidiluteibacter ferrifornacis, assembly GCF_009909615.1. Classification (GTDB taxonomy): domain Bacteria; phylum Bacteroidota; class Bacteroidia; order Flavobacteriales_E; family Vicingaceae; genus Acidiluteibacter; species Acidiluteibacter ferrifornacis. The sequence continues at coordinate 167,870 of NZ_WWNE01000018.1, forward strand.
ATCTAGGGTTCATAGTTGAGCTTATTTTTATTTAAACTGATTCTAAATAAGGTTTTCGGTTGCAAAACTAGGACTGATGAAAAGGAATTACAATACCACATGGAGGGTATTTTTTATTGTTGAACAAATCTTAACTTGAAATTAACTTTCTTTCTGTTGAGAAGTACGCCAATTGAAAGCAGTAAGGTGCTTGTTTTGGTATATAAATATCAATATATGAGTGGATTAAAAAATATTTAAATATTTGGCAAAAAGATATTGTATAAAACTAAAGAAAGTAGTTTCTTTGCATTCCTTTTTGAAAGACGTCAAAGTCTTAAAAAATGGTCGAGTAGCTCAGCTGGATAGAGCATCTGCCTTCTAAGCAGACGGTCACAGGTTCGAATCCTGTCTCGATCACTAGAGCAGAAAATCCCACATTGCTTTGCAATGTGGGATTTTTTTGTTGGTCATATTTATAACTAGCTGATTGAATAGTAGATTTGATTAAGTTTCATCAATTTAATAATTAATCAGTTCAATTTGAATGTCCTTTTCAGTACAAGTTCTAACGATACCTGCTATATTGATCGAGTTTGGACTTTTCACTCTTAATACTTTATCACAAGCCAATTGTCGGTTATACAATGTTAGCGGTTAGGTATTTTTTGGTTCGTTCAATTTCAGCTTTTTGCCTGCTATTTAGTCTATTGCTTCCCAAAGTTGAACCTTGTTTCCTTCTCCGTCAAGGATATGAACAAACTTGCCATAGTCGTACGTTTCAATTTTGTCCACAATGGTTACGCCTTCTTTTTTCAATTCTTCAACGAGTGTTTCTAGGTTTTCAACTCGGTAACAAATCATAAATCCCTTGTCAAAATATTTTGAGTCTTGGGCAAATGGTGTCCATTGTGTTTGAGCTTTAGTTGTACTGTCAGGACTTTCATACCATTCAAAAGTCGCACCATATGGATTAGTATCAAGTCCAAGGTGTTTTTGATACCATTCTGTTGTCGACTTTGGGTCTTTGCATTTAAAAAATACGCCGCCAATTCCTGTTACCTTTTTCATATTATTATCGTTGTTATTTGTTGATATTGACTTAAAAGCGAATCCTAGACAAAAGGTCGTCGCAAGTGTCAAAACTATTAAAATTGGTTTCTTCATTATTGTCATTTAAATATTGTCAATCGATAAATGGTTGTTCTTTCACTGTTCGTTAAGATACATGCGTTACAAAGTTAAAGATACATGAGTTACACTATTTTTTGATAAACTTTAATTGTTTTTTCATGTTCTTTTCTTGATTTTTCATGAACGAATCCTAAAAATACTTTCTATAAAAGACTCTTTAAATTCCATTACCAATCTCCAGAGCACCGATACATTTTCTTTTCTCCAAAATTCGTCCCGATAGCTATCGGGAGCGAATTTTACGGAGTATCAGAGAGTAAATTAACTTTCTTAACCTGCTGACTCACTATGCACTATATTTAATGTTAGCTGCTTTTTTTCTTCCAATCCACACACTTCCAACTCTTTTACTGTATCTAGTTTCAGGTTTACCATCAATAGTAATTTCATCTTTTTGATATCCTTCCTCAATTAGCTCTTTTATATCATCTGGCTCTAAATTCTCTATGTTTTCGAAAGCAAAGTCCTCATCCATATATTCCTCAAAAACGAATTTATCTAAATCATAAACTTTTGAATTCCATTTTGATTTTGGGAATATAGTTTGTTCATTGGCTTTTCTGAAATAATTGTTCCTTTTTATTCCTTCCTTGTCAACTTTCGCACAAACTATTTGACTTCTAATAAAATTAGGGTCATTTATCCAAATTTGAAGATCAAATAGTTTGTTTTGCTTTTCATATTCAATTTCCCATCTGTCATATATGTCTATTAACCTTGCTAGAATTGCTTTTGAGTACCAATGTGGAGGATTCCTTTCACAAACCCTATTCCAAGGGTCGATTCTAATTTTTACGTAATCTTCATAATATTTTTCAAAAGCTTCAAAGTCAGGATAGGTATTGTTTTTATACCAATTTTCAATATGATATAATCTTCTTTTCCATCCTCTTATTTTTGATTTATAATGCATTCTTAATAGTTCAATTTGATCTTATATCCTAGAGTTGAAGAGTTTCGTTTTAAGTCTTCCAAAGTTTCCTTTCGTTTTTTTTGTCTTCTCATCTCTAGAAAATATGCCCAACTGCCAAAAGTCAGTATAGATATTATCATAATTACGGAACTCCTTTTTACTTTCTTTGAACTATAATCAAATTTAAATGTCTGAATTTCATTTTTTAATTCATACGGAATACTAGACTGTTTAACCTTATCTTGAAACCTTTGAAATTCAATTATTAGTTGATTCAGTTCATCATCTGAAACACTCCCATCCTTTAAATGCCTCTCGCATTCAGCAGCAACAAAGTCTAGATATTTTATAGTAGTTTGAATGTCCATTTGAAATTGCAGCTAAAGGTTTGGCTAAGCTTTCGGGCGGATTTTACAAACGCTAACCTGTCGGCCGTGACCAAAGATAGCAGATAAGCAAAAACCTTGAGGCAAGCCGTCAACCCGCCTGAAGCTTAGCCTTTGTTAGCTACTGTTTTTTTTTTATTCATTCAATTTCACTTGGATTTCTTTAACCCCTTCTTCAGGAGGTCCAAATCTTAATTTTGCAATCGCTCCTTTCATGAAGTCGGAATTCTCCAAAGTCGATTGTACAGTTTTAAAGAGCGTTTCAGCGTTTGGTCCGTACATATATAAAAAACCGTCACTGTAGTCTGTAGCTATTTCATGTCCGTCATACTCTCCAACACCTTCTTTTTCAATTCTCTCTTCTAATTGCTTTTCAAGTCGATGTAATGGTTCAAGTCCGTCAATTCCATAACGAAAACGTATAATTACTGCTTGTTCAGGTTCTTGTTGAGATGAGTCAATTTTGGTCTTTCCGAAGAGTTTATCAAATAGTCCCAATTTGTCTGGTTTTAAATAGTGGCTAACGGTTTGGCTATGAGCATTGGCGTCCCGAAGGGCGTTATTGCTTATAGGCTTTGTTGTGCTTAGTTTTTCTTTTTAAGTGGCATTTCCGCAACCTTGACTCCTAGATTCACTTGCAGTTTAGCTTGACCATCATTGAGGAACTGAATTCTATAATTTCCTTCTCCAAAATCATTTTTCTCACTTGCAATGAAATAGCCCTCGTCAATTGCGATTAGCTTAGATTTCATTTCCTTCTCGTCATTTACTAGATACAAATTGCTATCAATAACTTTCACAGAAAACCCTGCACTGTATTCACCCTCAAAAGATTCTAGTATTTGATTACTCAGTTGGTGATTAGCAAGATAGGCATTGATAGTCTGGCTATTCCATTTGTATTGTTGGAGAAGATTTGAATCAGAACATTCGGAAATGAAGTCATCAATGATTCGCTTTTTTGCGGCTAGGAGAGCTAGATCTTCACGCGTTTCTTGATTAGGTATTATCCCTATACCTTCAATTGGAGAGCTTTTACCACTGATAGGTATGAATACTAAAAATCCATTTTTCAAAGCAATACTAGAACCTGAGTGACCTCCTCCTTTGGTCTTAGTTCCGATAATTTGACCTCGACCTGACTGTTGTATGTCATAACAGAAACCTTCTGCTGCGGAGAATGTGCCATTTCCGGTTAAAATATATAATGGAACTCTTTCTAGCTGGCTACAGATTGAACAGGATCCTTTAATCGCTCTATACTCTGTTGTATTTATAAACTCAGTCTCACGGTTAAAATACTCCTCTTTAGATAAGAAGAATGCCTCTAAATATTCTTTCGTTCTTCCATCTCCTCCTCCATTAATTCTAAGGTCGATAATCACGGCATCAGAATTCGCAAGTGTCATCATTGCACCAAGCAGAACTTCTTGCACATCTTCATACCGTTGAAATTTGTTCAGACGAAGCAGACCAATATTATTAGTAAGGTTCTCAACTTTCTGAACGCCAAAATTTACTCTACGATATTGTTCTCGTTCGAGTGAATCTATGATTGTTTGATTTTTTTCTTGAAATGTCTCAAATTTTTGTTGGTCGAAATAGAATTTTAAATGATGATCTTTAGTTGCATCAAACATTATTGCGTTTACGTCATCAGTGAATACCTTAGTTTCAATCATTTCATTGCTGATCAACTGGTTTCTGTAATTATTTAATCTTGTAGCTATAATTTCAGCCTTTTTTGGATATAGATAATCAGACAATATTTTGGTTGAAAGCTCATCGACAATTTCTACTGCATCACTGCCCATAATACTAGGGGTTGACTGCCCATAACCAAAAAGAAAAAAGCTGAATGCAAGTATGGATGTGAAAAGATGTTTCATTTATTTTTAATTAAGCACAACGGTTTGGTATAAGCGGTCGTTTTAATGCCGCTTATACAATGTTAGCAATAGATTTTTAATTATCAGTTTTAATGATTTCTCCATATAGAATGTTCCAATTTTTATCACCAATATTTGAGAATACAATTGGCAAACATCTTGATTTCAATATGTCTGGGCTGTCTGAAAGTTGAAAATGCAAGTGAGGTTCAGAACTCATACCACTTTGCCCCAATTCTCCTATTTTTAGTCCTTTTTTAATTGTATCCCCAACTTGTACGGTTATACTATTTGTCTTGAGATGCATATAATATGAATACTCACCATTTGCGTGTTCTATAATAACATGATTTCCTAGAACGTACTCAAACCCTTTTTGCATCAATTCATTTTGCAACGCTTTTACTTTCATCCAATGTTCATCACTATCTTCTGATTGTAGCAAAATGTCTGATTCTTCAATTGCATTGATAACAGAAACAACTTTACCATCTCCAACAGAAACTACATCTTCTCCATAAGCATAGTATTGCTTGAATTTACTACCATCTTTTTTATGAGAATTACCATTTTTATCCATTTTAATGAAGTCATATGAAAACTCTTGAATGCCTACCCATCTGTGATGACTGTTCAAACTAGGAGCTCCAAAAGCTGACCAAGTTCCTTTGAGTGGAAAGCTATATTGATTGTTTGATTTGTACTGAATAACTTTTATTTCATTGGTAGAAACAACTTCTTTTCCTTGATTATCATAACCAAAAACAGAAACAACAATTTTATCAGGTAGATTTTCGAATAACAATGGAAAAGTTGTGATGACTATTGCGTTGTTTTCATTCACCCAACGGGAAGCGCAAAAATATATGTTTTCTAAGTAAGTTTTCGTTTGTAGTTTTGCTTCAAGAAACTCTAGCTTACCTGCCTCTTGAATCGAATGTAAACGATTTGCATAACTATCTATTTTGCCCTGATGAATTGTTGTTGTTTGAATCTCAACCGAATCTTTAAATGCAGAAATTGTTAGTCGATTAATCTCAAGACTATTTTGTCCAGTATTAACAACCGCTATGTTTTGCAATACAATTGTGTGAACTTCAATTGGGTTCGCGTTGATTTGATATGAATAAACCGAACTATCTGGCTGAAAACGAATCTCAAGTGGATATTGGGCAAATAAGTTGAAGATATTGAGGAAGAAAAATAAGGAGGTCAGGTGTTTCATTTATTGTTGTCGACTTTTTATTATTGCTAACGGTTACTGTATGGTGCGTTGTGGATTTGATAAAGATACTATTTCAGTTTAGCACTTAGCAAAAACCGCTTGGCGGTTTTGTAAATTGCTTTTCAAAACAAAATCCGCTAGCGGATTTTGCGAGATTGAAAATAACTACTTAGCTTACCGAACTGCCTTACCCATAATGCAATATACAGCGTGTTGTAAAGAGTTATTTTTCTTATAGTCAACTACTCACAAGAAAATACTCGAGTCAAATAAATAGTCCATTTACACCGAAACTAAGCATCAATTTGAAAAGCAAATGCTTGCGATTTTATTTGATTAAAATCTACTTTAACAAGGTTTGCTTTTCTAAGCAACTATTCTGTCACTGTATAGTTTGATTTTTTTGAGTTCATCTACTTTATTTTCTCTTTCTTCCTCAATGTCAAAATCATCTTGAAGTCCAAGCCAAAATTTAGCAGTATTACCAAAGTATTTACTTAATCTCAACGCAGTATCAGCGGTAATTCTTCGATTTCCTTTTACGATTTCAGAAATTCTTGTTTGAGGAATTTGACAATCTTTAGAAAGTTTATAAGCAGATATTTTTAAAGGCTCTAAAAATTCAAACTGTAAGACTTCTCCTGGATGTATGTTATTTAGCTTTTCCATAATTACTTTATTAATGATAATCTATTATCTCAACGTCACTTGCGTTGCCGTTATTCCATTTAAAAATTATTCTCCACTGATCGTTAATCCTTATGGCATAATATTCTTTTAGATTTCCTTTTTTCTTCTCAAGTCTGTTAGAAGGAGGGACTCTTAAGTCTTTAATATCTTGAGAATTATTTAACATTCTCAATTTTCTCCTACCGATATTTTGTATTTCGAGTGGGAGTTTCTTAACTCTTTCTCCGTTCCAAATCTTTTCAGTCTCTTTTGAGCCAAAGGATAATACCATATCTTTTACGTTACTAACGTCAAAGGTAAGTAAAATTTTTGAATTTTCGGGAATTCTTTACAACGCCCGTATAAAGTTAGTTAGACGATAAGTAAAGATAATGTTTACAGTTTACTAATTAGCAAAAACTGCTTTGCAGTTTTGTAAATTATCAAACATTACGAAATCTGCAAACAGATTTTGTGGAGTTAAAAAGTAGAGTAGAAGTTTCATAACCTGCTGACGCCTAATTAATTTTATACAATGTTACAAATCGTTTTCTTTTTTATCAGCCTTGTTTTCAGTCTGTAAATTTTGAGCTTTGTTCTCAGTCAAACCGGTAACTAAAAGCTGCGAAGTTTAAAGTTTTGCAAATAACTTAGTCCGTATGAGTAGCGTAAGCGAGCTTTGTAAATTGTCCAATTGTTTATACGAAGTGCGGCAGTTGCAATTTAGCGGTAATGAAATGTCAGTAAAGTTATCAGTCCCGCCGTTAAATAAAAGCTGTGAGGTTGAAAGTTTTGCAGAGAACTAAGTCCGTATGTGTTGAGTAAGTATAATTTATATATTTTTAAATTGCATAAATTACTTATCAAAAGTCTTAATTAAATGATTTTCAAAATAGCTAATTTGGTCTTTACAGTGACCTATAAAAATTAAAATAGCAATAAGATAAAAAAATAAAATTGCTGAACCAAAAATGATGAAATTTAGAATTTCGGCATTTATAAGTGTTTTAATTGAGATAATTAATAAAAGAATTCCAAGAGAGTATTTTAACACCTTTTGACCTAATTTTAAAAAATCAGTTCTATTATATAAAATTGAAATAGAGATTTGATTTTCATCAAATGGCTCAATTTTCCCATTAATCCAAATTGAATTACTTATAGATTTTGTTCTTAAGAATGAACTTTTAGGCTTGATAGAAAATTCTCTACCATAAAAACCATGAAAGTTTCCAATGAATCTTGCTTTCGAAAGAGAAAATGGATTTAAATCATCTTCTGAGATTAGCAATGATTGAGTTTTGGTTTTAAATTCTGATTCCGAACATTTCAAAATATGATCTACTTCAATTGACGTACCCTTAACAATTAAATTATCGTATTTTTTGAATGTCAATTTATTTAATAAGATTTAAGTTATTATTAGCAGAGTCGGGAATAGGTGGTTGAATTAATTCGATTGGCTGATAGATGGAAGCATTAGGATATATTCTTCTTTTGATTGAGTTGTAATATTCGATATTATATAAATGGTCTCCAAGACCGTTTGAATAATATTTAACTGTATCGAGATTATGAATTACTGTAATCACATTGGAATTTATTTTTTCATCATTGATATTTTTTAGGTCTAAATAAGTAAATAAGTTTTCAAAGTTTAATGAATCAGTTAATGTAATTACATAAGGAACTTTAGCTAAATAACTATTACTTGAATCAATAAAATCTCCATTTAGATATGTTTCAACATAGATTGTATCATTTTTCTTAAAAAGATGGTTCATTTCCACTTGCCAAACCATACAAGCAGAAACATTTGCAAGTAAATAAACGGTGTCATTTTCTTGCATTTTACTTGTTAAATTAAAAATATCATTTTTAAGATTTAAAGAGTCTTTAATTATATCAACTTCAGGATTGCTATTAGAACTGTTATTGCAGCCTATAAAAAATATAGAAAATAGTGAGATTAAGAATATTTTTTTAATCAAGTTTTTCAATGATTTGTAACGTTTAGTATATGGCAAGTAGGGCAGTAGAAAGCGATAAACTTTCAAGTTTGCACTGAGCCAAAACGTTGTATTTTGTTTTTAATTTATTCATTTTAAAAGCCAAATCAACGATTTGGCGGTGTTTGTAAATAGTACTGAACTTTCGAAAACCACCGAACGCCCTATTTGCTATATACCGTGTTACAAGCTTTTTTATTTTTTTAAACTGTCTACAGTAATTGTTATTTCAATTGGGTTTTTCTTTATGTATTCAGCATATTCTTTGTTAAATTTTAAAATTGTGTCTTTAGAAGCAATTGGCTTCCATGACAAATCCTTTTCGTAACCATCTTCAGATACTTTTGGGTTGAAAAAATCAATATCTTCAACTATTGAATCCGGTGTGAAAAAGGAAATTTGTTCTTCTTTTATGAATTCTTCTATTGAGCTATATCCTTCTTCAATCATTTCTATTTCCGTTAATTCAACTAAGCATTCTCCACAGAGTTTATCATCTGTTGTCAAGGTTTTGTAGCCGCAAACTGGACAAGTACTAAATTCTGATTCTTGGGCTAGAGTAGGTCTAGTATCTGAATAGTTTACATGAATTAACCTAACAGTCACTACAGAAATGATAAGCAATGCAGAGAGTGTTAATCCTTTAATCAAGGTCGATTTGTCTTTTACAATTTGATATAGCCCAAACCCAATTGCACCTCCAATACCACCAAATAATCCACCATAAAGGATTCGCATTCCACTGTCATTGGAGAAATACTCCCCAAGGTTCATTAAAAGTACTACTGGAACAACTCCAAAAACAGTCATCCAAATTTGTCCTTTATCTATATTTTTTTTCGTCATATTTTTTAATTGGTGCTAACGTTCTAGCTAAGAAACGTGGGAATTTCGAAGTGCATTTCTGTCCGCCCGTGACGAACTAAACTACGAAGTTCTAAGCTTGCTTTCAGTACGTTTCTCCNACTATTATCTTTCAAGGCTTGGTTGTAGCAATTACTTGATTTACATGTATGGGTATGGGATGAACAGTATTTTTGATAGCCACCACTATAATTTGTACTTGCATAGTCCGAACAACTTGGATTCTGACACCTTGGTGTGTGATTCCCGCAGTAATTAGTGTATGTAGTATAGGAATTAAATCCGCTATTATCTTTCAAGGCTTGGTTGTAGCAATTACTTGATTTACATGTATGGGTATGAGATGAACAATATTTCAGGTAAACTCCACCATAATTAATGCTTGAATGATTTGAACAAGAAGGATTCTCACAGATTGGGGTATGTGATTCACAAAATGAAGTCGAATATGTTTGATACCCGTTTGTTTTTGTAACAGAATGATTAGTGCATGTGCTTGATTTGCAAATTTCACTTGCCTTGTTTGAGTTATAATTTATTCTATATGAGTTGTGAGAAGTACTATTTGAATAATTAACATTGTTGTCCGGAGTTATCCACCCTGCTTTACCGGTATAAGGATTAGTATTACCTTTTGTTGAAAAATTATCGCGATTCGTTGAATTTGGAGCTGTTCTATAATGAGGCTGAACATAAGTACCATCTTTACGATAGTATCCTTTAACCTTTACGTGGTTAGAGTTTACTTGAGCTAAAATACTGATACAGGAGAACAGTATGATTAGCAATGTCAATAATATTTTTTTCATCTCATTGTTTTAGTTAATGACTGCCAACGTCTCGGCTATGGCAAGTGCGTTTTGGTTCGTATTTCAGTTTCGTTTTGCACCGCAGTTAGCCAATTACCAAGGCGATTGACTAATTTACTTTTTTCAGGGCAATTCGCCGAATGTGAATTGGCGAGTAAATAGTGTTGAAGTTTCGGTTTTCTGAGTAGTAGCATTTGCTATAGGCCTTGTTGTGGTGTCGTTTTTTATTTTTCCTTCATTCGAAACGAACTATGGTTTTCTACAATAACCGTGTCGTTTTGAACATTATTACATTTTTTTACTCGCTTCATTTTATTTGCTTCAACATAATTGTCAATATGTACGACTAGTTTGTCATCAGCAGTCCATTCTACAACAGTTCCTTCGATTTTACTTCTCATTCCAAGGTCTAGAAGTCGGCATTGATATCCAAGATAACCAACGACCTTTTGTCCTTTTGTTAATTCACTCTTTTCTTGAAGGAACCGAGCTTGTTGAAGTGAATCTTGCTTTGCCTGAATCATTTTTTGATATGCAGTATCGCTCTCAAGCTTTTGGAAATGCTCATTCGACTTCTTCCAAAAGTCTTGATAGTATTTAACCTGTTCATCTATTTTCCACTCTTGTCCTTGAAGTTCTCTGTAGTAAGAAGTCAGAATAATTCCTGACATGTCATCTGGGTGGTAAATACCGATGGAATTAAAATAGTCCGCAAGTTCTTTTCCTTTCCAAAGTCCCCAATTGTTTCGCATCCACATTCCAAGTCCCATATGAGCACCCGTCATAAACTCGTCTTCTGTCATGGCGAAAATTTTCTGCTTTGTTGAGTCGTGATGAATGATTTTTAATTGTTCAACAGCTTCATCTAAATTTACAGGTTTGTAGTTCTCTTTCTTCGAATCTGTCTGTCCAAAGGTTGATGAGAAGGCTAAAAGTAATATGATTAGAATATTTTTTCTCATGTTCGTTTTAATGCACCACAACGTTTAGTATATGGCAAGTAGGGCAGTAGAAAGCGATGAACTTTCAAGTTTGCACTGAGCCAAAGCGTTGTATTTTGGTTTTAACTTATTCATTCTTAAAAGCCAAATCTACGATTTGGCGGTGTTATAAATAGTACCGAACTTTCGAAAACCACCGGACGCCCTATTTGCTATATATAGTGTTGGCGTGTCGTTTTATTTGTTTTGTGAGTTACCTTGGTTATCAAATACTCCCTTATTATCTAATTTATCAATTAGTATTTCAAACAATTTATTAGCATAAAGCTGGCAGTTGTCAAAAAATCCAACTTTGACAGTGAAGTTTGAAGTTTCGTCCATTTTAATCAATTTCTCTTTCACAAACAGTAATGTGTCATCCTTTGTCTCTTTATCCATAGGAAAATTCAAATAAAAATTGGCATTTTCACCGTCATAAACAGTATGTGTAATTAAAACAGCATAGGTTTTTATTGAATTTCTAAGGAGTCTTGATATAATTAGGAAGTCACCACCTTCTTGAATTGTATTAATAATATCCTTGTCAAAGTCATAAGTCCCTTTCAAAAGATTGATAATCTTCTTTGTACTGCCATTTACGGATAAATCTGGCAACACGTTGGCTACTTTTTCATAGCCAAGAATTTCTTTACTTTGATATAATGCTCGAAAGTATTTTGAAATAAATTGCCGAAAGACAAATAAGAATGTTTTGCATTTCAAATTGATATTTAACTGAATAGGGTCTTCCAATAGGTTTAGATGTCTAATTTGTGGTTTATCATTCCTTGGCTCACTTATATTCTTTTTTTCGTTTAATCCATTTTTAATCTCGTCTAGAATAATGGCAATTTCTGCATTTAGTATTTGTAATTTACCCAAGTTAGTTTCCAAATCCTCTTGAACTCTTAAGTCAATTATAATATTGTTATCTGCCATCATTTTTGAATTTTGATTCTTTTGTGCTTTGGAAGTAATGCACGCCAACGGCCTTGGCTATGGCAAGTGCGGGATTTCGAAGCCGCACCCTGGTCTGCCTCCCGTAAATTTATTTAGTTGTAATATCTTCATTTTTAAGTATTCAGCCCGCATTTGCTATAGCCGTTGTTGGCAGCTGCCTTATTATTTATTATTGATAATATTCAATGTAAGATTTTACAAAACTTAATTTTTCGAGATCACTGCCATTTCTATCACATCGGTAGAAAAATGACAATCGACAATCTCCGTTGAGGTTTAATAATTTGTATTGGATATCTAAAAAGTATTTCGATATTTGAAATTTGATACTTCTTTGATTGCCTTCTTCTCTAAATTCAAATTCGCAGAAATAACTTTCTTTAGCTTCGTAAACCTCTGTAAGTTTATTACAGATTTGATGGAGATTATTTATAAGTTCAATTTCAAAATCTTTGATATCTGATTTACTTAAAATTGGCTCAATCAAATCAGGGGTAAATAGCTCTTTATTTCGTTCAAAGTCCTCTTTAAAAATAAAGTACCCCTCGTCATATTTGATAGTATCGTATTTCCAACCTGTTCGGAAAAAGTCAAACATTCCTTTTGTATTGACTGTATCTAAGTAAAAGGTGTCAATCTGTTCTTCTTCAATTCTCGTTTTGGCTCTATAATCATAAATGAAATAAAATTCATTCGCTCTGTTTGGTTCGTTGGCGTATGGATATGAATAGAAAAAATTCTTCATTAAGGTTCTTTCATTTCCTTCCTTGCCACCGTAAAATCTGTGTTCAATTATTCTGTCCTTCTCATCATAATAATAATGATGTTCCCAAGGACCATTTATCTTCCAACATCTATCAGATGGAAAATCGTATTCCTTCGTAACTTTTCCGTTCCGATTATATTTTTCCCAAAAAATGACGCAACTATCTTTTGAGTTGTTTTTATGAAAACCTCTTTTCTCTACTTCTTTATGCAGCCAATACTCCACTTGTCTTTCGGATTTGATTTGACCAAAAAGCAAACTTGAAATTCCAAATGTTAATAGTATTAGTATCTCTGCTTTCATTTTTCTTTTTCTGGTTGCTGCCAACGTTCTAGCTAAGAAACGTGGGAATTTCGAAGTGCATTTCTGTCCGCCCGTGACGAACTAAACTACGAAGTTCTAAGCTTGCTTTCAGTACGTTTCTCCCCATGTTTTCTTAGGTTTTGTTGGCAACCGTTTTTTCTTTTTTATCTCCTATTATACCGATAATTATCAAAGTAATCGCAGGAATAATTATTCCAATTAATACGAATGGAAGGCTTTTTCGTCCTTGTTGTTTTGCAAGACTAGAAATCCAAAAGGTGACTACTACTCTCAGAATTATTGATAAAGTCCCTTGGAATAATCTGCCTGCGTCTCCTCGAATTGGCGATAGTTGTTGAAAGGCAATGAAGAATACCATGATTAATATGCCTGTTATTATAGGAGTTGCGTATTTGTTCTTCCTCTTAGTCACTTTTTGTTTTTTAAATAGTCAATAATTAATCCGAGAACTATGAATAGTCCACTGCTTATTGGAAATGTTTCAAAAGCTCCAAATATGAATTGTCCATCCCCTGAACTTCCCGAATTGTCGAAAGCCCATACATAGAAAACTAAAGGGTGGACTATTATTAGTTGGAGTCCAAAGTAGCCCCAAAATCTTACCATGTTCAAGGTTCTGTTCTCTTGTCTGTCTTTAATGAGGTGCTTGAAGAAATAGTACGAGGAAAGTCCAAATGCGATTGTTAGTCCAAATAGAACTAAAAGAGCTGTTATCGCATAGTCGTCAAAAAGTCCGCTTCCGAGTAGTTCTAAAGGAAGAGCAATAGGCAAGAAGGAGAGCATAGGAATGAACATGAAAACCATCATGTCTACACTTAATAGTGTCAGAAGTCCTGGAATTGCAAATCCAAGTCCGACTAATGTTCCTATGTATCTGGATTTCATTTTTTTAATGGTTGCCAACGCCCCTGTATGGTTTGTTGTGAGATAGATAAAATTAACACTTTCAATTTACTAAATAACAAAAGCCGCGCAGCGGCTTTGTATATTTCTCATTTTCTACAAAACTGCAAGCGTATTTTGTGGAGTTTAAAAATAGGGAAGGAGCTAACCAAACTGCCAAACTCACAATGAACTATACAGTCTGTTACCATTCGTTCTTTTTATTATCAGTCTGGTTTTCAGTCTGTAAATTTAGTCTGGTTATAAGTCAAACCGTTACGTTTTGCATAACTGTTGCAGTTTAGCAGAAAGATTACAAGTCCATTTTTGAGTATTGAGATAAGTCAATAAGTTGATTAAGTGTGATTAGTTAACAGTTTAGCTTAAATCAAATATCAGCCTTGAACATTAGTCCGACCGATAAGAACAGAATTGAGATGATGCTATTTTGTGTAACTGTCAGGGTTTAAAATTCTGAGATAAATAGTCTTTGACAAATATCAAATTATATTGTTCTTTAAAGCTTGTATTTTAATAAATCAGCTTTTTGAGTTTGGTTTAATTCTTTATTTATATAACCAAATTTAAACCATTTAACTGTATCAACGTCAAACTTTAATAGTAGAAAAGTTGGATGATTATGATAGAAAATTGTTGAATCAGTTTGTGATTTATAATTTCTATAAATATCAAAGTCTGTACGTTTGGATCCAACGAAATTTAAATTTTTCAATCTGGAATCCTTTGTTTTACAAATCAATTCTCTAAAAGTTTCGTTAGAGTTATAATTGCCAACAATATTACCGTACTTATAAGTTGTTACTCTCATTTCATCTATTGACATAGTAACTTGACTTTTATCCTCAGATTTAAACACGAAATATGAATAGAAAAAACCTGACGTATCGGGTTTTAGTAAGTAGTTGGTATTTCCAATTCCACTATTTTCAAAATTCATAACATCAAGAAATTCACTAGCATCAAATTGTGAAAATATATAGTCAAAAATGGTTTTCTCAGTATTCTCTTTCAATGAGTCAAGAGATAAATTTTGAGAAGAGTTTATTGTATCTGATGAATCGTATACAATTATATTTTTATTTTGTTTAATATCTGTTTTAGAAGATGATATGAAAAATAAAAGAATAAATAGTTTTAATAAAGTTTTCATTTGTGGAAATGAATGGTAACGTTTACTGTATGGTGCGTTGTGGATTTGATAAAGATACAATTTCAGTTTAGCACTTAGCAAAAACCACTTGGCGGTTTTTGCTAAGTGCTCTCCAAAACAAAATCCGATAGCGGATTTTGCGAGATTGAAAACAACTACTCAGCTTACCAAGCTGCCTTACCCACAATGCACTATACAGAGTGTTAGCGGGTCGTTTTATTTTTAATATTTAAACTTGAATGGTTCAAGTCTTTCAACCATGTCTATCAATGCTTGGTTGTCTTTATAAAGTGGGCTATTTGTTAATTCTGACAGA
Organism: Acidiluteibacter ferrifornacis; assembly: GCF_009909615.1. GTDB lineage: Bacteria > Bacteroidota > Bacteroidia > Flavobacteriales_E > Vicingaceae > Acidiluteibacter > Acidiluteibacter ferrifornacis. The sequence continues at coordinate 183,206 of NZ_WWNE01000018.1, forward strand.
AATGTTAATAGCTCTGAATTATTATTACTAGGGTCTTTTTCTAATAACTCCAATAACTTTTCTGCGGCTTCAGATGTTTCTTTAGCCTTTTTAACAATCGGATGGTTTTCAGATGCAGGTTGATCATATTCAGGCTTTTTGTCCAAAAATCTTTTAACTCCTACTTTTGTTCCAATTATCCATCTTTCTGCATTATGGAATTCATTATGATTGCTAACGCCATGAGCAAAAAAGTTGTCTTTTTGATAAAATACACGATTTAGAATTACATCATCCATTTTTGGAGCGATAAATAAAGAGTGTTTAGGGTCTAACGGAACATATATTGAGTTTGAAGGATCAAATAATTGTTCAAGTTCTGTTTTGGTATTTCTTATTAGAACAGGGTTATCGCTTGTTATATATTCATCCTCCCCCGTTAGTTGAATAATATTTATGGCATCCGATTTTCTTAAATCAACAAATTGATGAAATAAAACAAATTGTGTCTTTATAAAATCAACTCTATTATGTTCTCTTATTTCATTTTTAATTTCCTTAAGTTTTTTACCTTCTAAATCTAGATTAAGTCCCATAAAGTTGATGGTATTAACATCAGGATTCTCTTTAAGACTTTCGATCATATTTACTGATGAGCTTACTAATTGATTTAATCTTTTAGGAGTTCTAAAGTGAAGACTTAGTATTGTGTATAGTATTTCAAACCTTTGCTTTGGAGTAATAACTTCAATTTTATCTTCAACTAAAAGTTTATAAACTGATGAATATTTTTTCTCAATATAATTATCAAAGAAGTTTTCTACAGCGTACTTTTCATCACCTTCAAGGTTTTTTAAAGTATAAAAGTCAGTATCTACGCAAATATCTTTTATACTAATGGATTCTTTATATTCCTCGTCTATTTTATTATAAGCAGATACGAAAGCTTTATCGTCTTGTTTGTCAAAAGCAAAGTTTTTCAAGTAAACCTTTGGGATAAAATGCTGTCTCTCTTTTTTCAAATTTTAATTTTTTAAGTAATGCCCGCTAACGGTTAGTATATGCAAAGTAGGCGATTGCGGGCTTCAAAACTATCAAAACGTTGAGAAGTTGAAGCGGGCTACAACCGTTGAATTTACTACTATTTCGCCTATTTTGTATATACATTGTTGGCAGTTCGTTATTTATGTGTTTTACAATATTTTTGATAACCTCCACTATAATTTGTGCTCGCATGATTAGTGCAATTTGGGTATGAACATCTTGGTGTATGATTCCCGCAGTAATTAGTGTATGTAGTATAGGAGTTAAATCCGCTATTATCTTTNGCCATGTAAGATTTGTTGGGCGTAGATAAAAATAGTAATAATAAACCTTTATGAGACATTAAATAATGATGAAAAAACAACACCTGTATATCCCCAATGAATTTTACATTATGTTAGGGCAAGTTTTGTTTTAAATCTTGTGTCTTGTAATTATTTAAAAATTGAATATTAAAATGGGTCTAATAATAGTGAATCAAGATTTGTCAATATACAATGACAATGAGAAAATGTTTAGGTTAATTGAATGGGATAAAGATGGCGAGCTTTGTTCTATGTCGGAAGAAATGAAATTATTAATTGACAAATTTTCAAAAAAAGGTATTGAAATAGGTATTTCCTTAAAATATGAAAGAGATGAAATTCTTGATTTAATTTTAACTCCTAAATTAGAAGAAAGCGCAATAATAGATAATTGTCTTCATTTTTCTGAACATTCAGAAAGTATTAATGAATTAATTGATGATTTTTTCAATAAATCTAGTTTACAAATACAATCTTTACTATCCGATAAAGATAATTTATTATTAAACGAAAAAGATAGTTTAAGAATCACTGTCAAGAAGTCCAACGACTCCACGAACTGATAACTCATAAATAAACGATTTAATGTTTTGAATGTTACCTATTAGAGTTATTGAGTTATTATTATTTTTATAGCATTTAACATATTTATGGCGACTTTTCACTTTAGAAACTTTATCAAATACATTAACAGTATTCGTATTTGGTATGAGTTTGTATGTTTCAGTATATATAGTGTAATCTTCCATAGTTTTACAATTTGCCCTAACGTCTGGGCTATGAGTAGTTGCGTGGGTTAGCACTCAACTTTGCAAGTACACACCAAACTGAAAATCCGCGAGGATTTTCAGAAGTAGGCGAGAACAAGCAATTACTTATAGCCATTGTTGGCGTGTCGTTATTTTTTTTCATATTCAGTTATTATTGGCATATGGTCGCTGGCACTCAACCAATTTTCAGCAGTTCCAACTTCCAATTTTGTCAATGTGTTTTCAAATTCTGATGAGCCAAAAACATAATCAATATGGTATGCTCTTTCAAGTTTTCTTTGAAAATATAGAGTTGGTTTACTTTCCTTTCCTTGTTTTTCTCCTGTAACTTTATGGTAAAAACTTTCAATACCAATTTCTTTAAGTTCATTCACGACATCAGAATGATTCCACCATCTATCCCATTCGTCCCATATTGTATTACTATTGAAATCTCCAATTAATAGAATGTTTTTCATTTTATTACGATTAACTTGAAGATATTTCCAAAATTGTCCCATATATCCAAAATTCGGTGAATTGTTTCTGTGAGTCCAAACAGCTAATAAGTTAAATTCGTTGTTAATTTCGCACGGTAAAAAATGTTTCACTCTATGGTCTTTAAATTCGTTCGACCAATTCAACTTTTTTAATGTTATTTCTGGTTTAGCGAATATCGCAAGTCCTTTATTTTTAGTGTCTCCGTTCCAAATATAGTTTTTCGCCCAATTTTGATATTCTTTGTGTTTTGATTCGGTTGGGTTTTCACATTCTTGGATTACATAAATATCAGCATTCAGTTCCGCAATTTGGTCGAACTTTTTTCTAAATGCTCCATTACAATTCCAAGTTACTATTCTCAATTTCCAACAGTTTTTTTCTAATGCACGCCAACAAGTGGATATGACGCACTCTGTGCGTCATATCCATATTTTAAATTTGGCCTAAATTAATTAATTCAATTGGACTTTTTATTTTATGAATATGATTTGTAGCAATATGGGTGTATATTTCTGTAGTTTGACTCGAATTGTGCCCCAGCAATACTTGTATTGATCGTAAATCAGTTCCATTTTCTAATAAATGGGTCGCAAATGAATGACGCAATGTATGAGCACTTATGTTTTTTCGAATACCAGCTATAGATGCCGCTCTTTTTATTAACTTATTGATACTTGATCCGGTATACGGTAAGCCCGTAGGACCCTCAAATAGATACTTCTTAGGTCGATACCTTTTGTAATAAGTCCGTAAATCACTTAGTAGTCGTTCACTCAATAACGAAACTCGGTCTTTGTTACCCTTTGATTGCTTTATAGTTATCAATAGACGCTTACTATCAATGTCTTCTAACCGCAGGTTAATTAATTCGCTCCTTCTTAATCCGGCTGAATAAAGTAAACTGATGATGCACCTGTGCTTAATGTTTCCTGTTGCCCAAATTAAGTTCTCCACCTCTTTTAAAGCCAATACAGTAGGGAGTTTGTGCTCTTTGTTGGGTCGATTGATCGAATAAAACCGATTAGGCATGCCCATAACCACCTCGTAGTAGAATTTTATAGAATTGATAATCAGATTGAGGGAACTTTTGGATGCTCCTTGCCGTTGCTTCATTAAAAGGTATTCATGTATCTCCTTTTCAGAGAGTTTATTGTAGTCGATTTCAAAATGATTGATAAAATTTTCAAAATGATAGATGTATGATTTTGCAGTAGCAAATGAATACATTTTTAATTCAAGTGTATCATAAAACGCTATGGGACAATATTTCACTCCAAACCGTTTCGGCCGATTCTTAAAGTCTGATAGAGTGATCATTTCATCGTTAAACCCTGTTGCATTCCCGAAGAAATGCTTGCCATTAACCCAAGCTACACCTCTAAATGTATTGAATATGAGGTCTATGTTTGCTTCAGTGTTCAAAATGTACGCCATTCCAAATTGATTGCTCCACCTCACATTTGGTAACCCTTTTACCAACGCATTTAGCACTTTATTGGGATAAAATTGTAAACCAATTTGCTTCTCATTCTTGATAAACAAGTGTTTTAAGGTTATTTTATATAGAACAGAAGGATTCATTTGACATAATTCGTAATAATATAAACAATCAGCAGTCTAATAGTCGCTTAATAGACGACTATTAAGCGATTAAATATTTATCTTTATCTGATGGATTCCATTCAGTCGTGCCCCATTTGTAGCAACCCAATAGTTGGGAGAACAGATAAAATATACTGCTCCTTAGAATGTAAGCGAGCTTCCGATTATGAAAAAAGAAAAGTCGAAGAAAAACTCTTTATCAGCATTGATCGCCAGTTAAAAACCAATCGTAAAATCTTAAAAAAGTACAATCGAGTAGGTAAAACCACATTGCGGAAAGAAGAATTAATCAAGGAAGGTTTTAATCCAAACTACTTCACCCATTACTGGAAAAACAGTAATGGAGACATTTATTTGTTTGTATACGATTATGGTTTTTTAGCACTGAAAGAAAATTTAAAAGACAAATACCTCATCGTTCAGTGGCAAGCATATATGAGTAAATAAATCAATTATAAGTCAAACAATAAGCCGCCAAAGTGTGCATTGGCTGTTTCAGAGTGGGTAATCCAAACCAATTCATTCTCGTCGCACTTCCGCACGTATGCATTGATCAATACTTGAATGTCTTGGTCGTCGTAGCCATAATTGATATAATCCAACGCTTCCTCAACAGAAGTAATCACGGCATCTTTAGGAGCCTCACCATATCCTTTATATCTTCCCTTTTGTAGCAATACAATGCTGTTTACTTCATCGTTACGTCCTTTTCCCCTTATGATAAATGAATTATTCTCTTTGTCCGTTTCTAGTATCGCCTTTTCAAACCGTTGGTTATAATCCGTTACACTTTCTTCTTCTACACATGCTCCTTTGCACTCATCCACTTCGTAACTGTAACAGCTAGTATGCTGCGGAGTTTGAAGGCTGCATAACTTTGGGCACAATTCGAACTGAGCACATAAAACTTCCAAATACTTCCGTGATTCATATGCAGATCTAAAACTGATCAATGGGCGGTCGTGTTTGCCCGTTCTCCCCAACGTAAAGCGGCCATATCCATTCTGATCAATATAAGAATACAAACCATAATTAAGGGTTACTTTCTTCATCGAACGATTATAAATCGGCCAGTGTTTTTTGATGGCATGAGCTTCAGTTAGCATCATAATCAGTTCATTGCTGCAAATTTCAACAGACACGTCGTGAATATTTTCAGCAAAATTATTTTTACTCTTGGTATTCGTATTTCCTGAAAAGTGAGCATGCACTCGCTTTTTTAAATCTATTGCTTTACCTACATAAATTACTTTGCCTTTCTGATTATAAAATGAATAAACGCCCATTTCATTGGGGATAGATTCAAACTTTTCTTTATCCAAATGGGGGGGAAGTATGGCTTCTTTTGATCTTGGATTCAAAGATTCTTTGATAAAGCCTTTGGTGTCCTTTTCAACCAACAAATGCAGTAGTAAAGCGGTGGCATCGGCATCTCCCAAGGCTCGGTGCCTGTCTGTCAATGGAATACCTAGTTGGCCGCAAATCTTGCCTAAGCTATATGACGGAAAGCCAGGAATAATTTTTCGGCTCAAACGAACGGTGCAGAGTTTTTTACGCTGAAAACGTTCACCTGCTCTGTTGTATGATTCTCGAATAAATCCGTAATCAAAATTCACATTGTGCGCTACAAAAATAGCTCCTTGAGTAAAGGATTCTATCTGAGGAATAATTTCGTGAAACAAGGGAGCATTAGCCACCATTTCATTCGTAATCCCAGTTAAATGGGTAATGTTTGGCGGAATGAGTTGCTCTGGATTAACTAAAGTTGAGAATCGATCAATTATTTGCTCCCCGTCGGTTAATACGATAGCAATTTCTGTAATTCGCCCGTGTGCAATACTGCCTCCCGTAGTTTCTATATCCGTTACGGCATATATCGCATGAGTAGGCTTCATTTTTTGTTTGTCAAAGGAGATCATCAATATTTTGAGCCATTTCGCGATCTTTCGCAGTTATCGTATTGCCTTCATCATGGGTGGTGAGCGTTATGTTCACTTGGTTGTAAATATTGCTCCACTCAGGGTGATGATTTAGCTTTTCAGCAATTATCGCCACCTTGGACATAAACGCCCAGGCTTCGATAAAGTTTTTAAATTCAAATGTTCTCTTTAGAGAATTGTTTTCTTCTTTCCAGCTCATAAATTCTACTTTTCCACTCAAGTTAATAAAAACTTAAAACATTGATGCCAATAAATCTTCTTTAGAAACATTGTTAAAATAGGATTTTAAATCAAGCTCATCTAGTTTAGCCTCAATGGCTTTTTTGTCGTGAGCGCAGCCTACCAATGCATTTTCTACCGCGTCAATATCGTTGATATGGAAAAAATCTCCTTCTATTTTCGCAGCTTGTATTATGCCTTTTTTTACGTCAAGATTCATTTCAATAACGCCTCCTGTTGTTTTTACTCCTTGCTTAAAGTTATAGTTTGGAGAATGTCCAAAATTCCATTCCCAAGTAGCGTATTTTTCATCTCTCAATTTTTGAATGGCTGCAATATCTTCTGGAGTGAACTCATAAAGCTTCGCATCTTCAAAAGTGCTAAGGATATGATCCATAATTTTATCCGTAAAGGCATCCAAACTAAGCGGTTCTTTCAAATGCTCGGTTATGTTCGTAACTCTTTTAGGAATCGATTTGATGGCTCTGTCTTTGTATTTCAATGGACTCACTTTTAATCCTCCACTTACATTTTTCATTTCTGAAGAAAACAATAGCGTGCCATGATGCAAAACTTTATTTTTAAATACGTGTTCTGCATTTCCTGAAAATTTTCGACCATCAATAGTTAAGTCATTTCTTCCTTCAAATTTGGCATCAACTCCTAATTTTTGCAACACTTCTATAATGGGCAAAGTATATCGCCTAAAATCTACCAAATTGGATTCTTCTCCCGTTCTGGTAAACGAAAAATTCAGGTTACCCAAATCGTGATAAACAGCCCCACCACCGGAAAGTCGTCTAACCACTTTTATACCTTGTTTTTCAACATAGTCGGTATTTATTTCGGCTAAAGTGTTTTGATGTTTTCCTACGATAATGGCATTGTCGTTTCTCCAAAGCATAAAGCAATCTTCTTGAATATTTTTGAAGATATATTCATCGGTGGCAATATTGAAATAAGGATCAGTAGATTGGTGTTTGATACAAAGCATAACTTCTTTTTTTGTAAGGCTACAAAGGTAAACAAGGCTCAATGGAATTCAATTATTCCTTACAACAAATTGTAAAGTATATCAGTTCACTCTGAGACCATATAAAATGGGATTAGTTCTTTAGTTAGGGTAGGAGGCGGTCTCAGTTTCCATGTATTTCCCTATGAATATATTCCTCTAAGAGTTTCAAATTAGAAAGTTTTAATAACACACTTTTGGTGATGTACAGAATTGTTTAAAATGAAGCAAAAAAATAGGCTGCTCAATAGAACAGCCTATCATAATCTTATATGATGTTGTATTAAAGGTGAAAAACAACCTTAAGAATCACCACTAATACTATGACTAATCCAGTAAAAAAAATAACAGGACCAAACCCTTTTTTTATGGACTTTTGATTTTTTACTTCAGTATTCATTTGAAATTGAATTAAATTAATAACACTTTTAAAAAGATGGTTAGTATTAGTGTACCAACCAATTGCAAGAAAATGAAGTATTACTAATTTCTAAAGCATTGCACCCATATTGATAAGGATACTTTGCCATTCAAAAACTGATTAAAACAATAGTTGGGTAACAATTGAGGGTTCAATTGTTTGGTATATCGGTAAAAGCTAATAAAAGAGGTATTGTTTTTAATTACCTCCCAGCTGCGTTGCAATAATTGATGCAGAGAATTTCCCTCTAACTGCTGCTCGGCAGGTGTCATTTGAAAAAGTGCACTTTTTACAATGGAAGTCGGAAGTTGGTCATGGTAGTCTTGTTTCAACGAAGCTGGTGAAAACAAAATGGCCACGAAGAATAAGAATATTCCCAGACCGAAAGAAAGGTGCTCTTTTTTCATGAAGCACAAAGTTAGTTCATTCTTTGTTTGTCAATCAATTATTAATTAAAAATTGGTTGTTAAAAAGTTCAAAATGATTTTACACAATCGATACTTTCTAAAGTGTTATTTATGCGTACTTTTGCCACCCCAAAAAAATAGAGAAAACAGATTTAAGATAAATAATATGAAAAATCCATGGCATGATATTATACCTGGAGACGACGTTCCTAACGTTGTAAATGCATGTATTGAAATATCAAAGGGAAGTAAGGGAAAGTTTGAATTGCACAAAGAAAGTGGCTTGATTATGTTGGACCGAGTATTATTCTCGTCCGTACATTATCCAGCCAATTATGGTTTTATTCCACAGACGTACTGTGAAGACAATGATCCATTAGACATTTTAGTAATTACTTCAATAGAAGTTCCACCATTGTGTTTGCTTAATGCAAAAGTGGTAGGTGTAATGCGAATGATAGATAATGGCGAGGCGGATGATAAAATTATTGCCGTTGCTGCCAATGATATGAGTGTGAACCACGTCAATGATATCTCAGAATTGCCTCCTCACAACTTAAAAGAGATCAAACGTTTCTTTGAAGATTATAAAAAGTTGGAAAACAAAGAGGTGAAAGTTGATGATTTCTTGGGAAAGGAGAAAGCTTTTGAGATCATTAATGAAAGTATAGAATTATACAAAAAAACTTTTCTAAACAATTAATGAAGCTCATTCTTGTTTATAACGCTAATTCAGATTTCTTTAGCAGCTCGTTGGATTTTATACATAAAATTGTCAGTCCGAAAACTTATAAATGCGAACTGTGTGCATTGACACATGGAAGTTTTAAAGAAAAACCGGAATGGAAAAATTTTGTAGATCAAACAGCTATCAAATTAGTGTTTCATCACATTGGAGACTTCGAAGAACGTTACCGCACTTCTTACGACTACCCCGTGGTAGTAATGGAAGACGACGATCAGTTGAAGGTTGTTTTTAACAAAACACAGCTAGGGCAAATGAAGTCAACAAACGAGTTGATTCATGCCATTGAATCTTTAGCAGAGGTTTCTACAAAAAATTAATTGGAACTGACACTATCTAACTGCAGTTGGGTAGTGTCGGCTTCTTCTTCTACACCTTTACACTTAGCCAATTCAGCGCTAACATTCAGTAACTGGGCTTCAGTGGCGGTTAGCTCTAATTTTAAAGCTTCCACAGTAGGGTCTTTTTCTTGTTTAGCCGCACAACTCATTAATAATAAGGCAAAAACAGCAATAGGGAAGTGAAAATATTTTTTCATGGTTATGGTCGGTTATTTTATCAAATCTAATACTTTATTAACAGCTTTTTTATTTTCTTCTAAATAGATGGCTTGCATTACTTTTTCTCGCTCGCTCTCAGTTAAATGCCAACTTAAAGAGATGCTTTTTTCTTCGTCTGAATTCAACACAAAGTCAACTAATTGAATTTTATTACCAGTCCAACCATTGGCGTATTCTACCAATGATGAATTGTTGTAATCTTGGATATTGAACAAATTGCCATAAACACTGCCAAAAGGAGCAGTGAGGTCTTGGTAGATAGAGGTGTTATTATCTTTGGTGGGCAGTTTGGCCTGCTGCTTACCATAACGAACTTGTATGATTACGACACCTGAGGTGTTTTTTTGAATCCAATCTCTAAAACTGTAAAGGTAACGGATACTTGTTTTTACGCCATAATTGTCTCTTAAGCCTGCGTCAATCAACTCTATCTTTGGTTCAGTTGGAAGTTCAATCGTGGGCATGATATATGGGAAAGTAGCACTCATTCTCAAAGCACTTAAAAATCGAATATTCAATGGTTGATGACCTTTCAGAAGTCGGCTATATTCTACATTTTCACCCAACTCAACGGTTTGGTTTTCAACGGCCGATTCATTTTGGCACATAAACCCCAATGGATGATTAGCTGTCAATAATATTTTTCCATCATTGATAATAGAAGGGGACAGGATCATCATAGGAAGTTCAGAATTAAACTCTTTTAACTGATAGGCTCCTAGTGGCTTATCCATAAAGTATCGAGTATTTCGATTTAATCGTTGCTCGAATGCATAACCTCTATCTTTCCAATATTGCTGACCATCATACTCGAATTTTTGCAAACGAATGAAATAGTCATTTACGGCTAAACTAAAAACTATTGGATTTAAAATGTCCTTGCCTAAATCGTAGATGTATTTCGGATGATGAAGGTTGATTTTTTTTCCTTCTTGTTTGAGGTTTAACAATTCTCTAAAGTAAGCTGCTCCTATCATTCCTCCGGATGAACCTGTTATCAAGTGCATGTGTTTACTGCTTTCTCCTTCGCTGATGCTATCTAAGTATTGAACAACTCTAAATGCCCACATGGACGCGCGAGAACCTCCTCCACTTACATTGAATAAGACTAGTTTGGGTTTTCCTGTTCGTTGTTTATTTTTCTTGGCCCATTGATCCAAAATTTGAATGTGATAGAGGGAGTCTTGCGTAATGGTGTCCGGAGAAATTATTCCTAAATTATAATCCACTGATTCGGTCTCATAATCCAATCCATAAGCTTTATTGGCATAGGTAAATTCTTCGAATTTAGATAAATAATTGACTAAGATGAAAAGCCCAATAAAGGCAACAAACGTCCAACCATAAAGCCAAGATCGAATGGCAGAAGTAAGCATGATTAAGATGGTAAAAAGCAGTAAAATGCTCGCTCCAGCAGGAATAACAAAAACATCTACTTCTCTAAATAAACCCAAAACAAAAATGGAAATGAGCACTACAATTTCGAAAATTGAAGCATTGAAATTATTTTGTTTAAATACTTGATTCAATTGAGATTTGTTATAGTGAGAAAAATCTCTTGCCAATCTAATTTTTAAGGGCTTAATCAAATAAGATTCTACATGCCAGGCTTTATTGTTGAAGGTCTCATTGAACCAAGTTTTATGCTTTTTATGGGATGCTAATCGGTAAATGCCTTCATCATCCTCCGCCTGATCGCCTACTGTTCCAAAAAGCTTTAAATAGTCTTTATTGGTGTTGATGAAATAGGACATTGAGATTAAAATCACAATGATGTATCCTATCAGAAAACCAACGACATCGTAAAGTATTTGGATTTTATTAAACTGTAGATCCTCCATTTTAAAATCTACAACAGAGTAGCAATAGTAGATCAAGAAGGTGAGCGGTATAAACGAATTGTTGATACAGTATTTTAAAAAGGGCCGTGATTGAGTCGCTAGAAATGGAAACCTAAAGCCGTTGTTTACATAGCTAGAGATATTGTAAGCCATCACAAATCCACCAAAAGAAAAGCCCAAAATGAGGTAGCTCATAAAATTGACTTTCCCAAGATATTCTGGGTCTAGGAGTAAAAATGGAATACCATATTTATGCCCAAAATTTCCGGAGATGGTGAGAAAAAGGATAATCCAAAAGATGAGAAGTTGTTGTGATTTTTTTAAATGCACGAAAACCAACTGTAGCGGGAAAAAATAAATGATTCGTGAGAACCATTTTTGAAGGTTGCTTGGTTGATTCATAGAGGTGCTTTAATTCCTTAAAAATATCAAAAATTAAAGCATAAACTCTATTATTCTTTCATTTGGGCGAAATTCATTTAAATCTGACAATCCCAACTCTTTAATGGCAGTTGCTATCAATTTGTCCTCTTCGGTTTGGTTGGGCTCGTAAAACTGACCAGCCATCAAAAGCGCCTCTTTCGGAATAAGTCCAATGAGTTCTGCTCCAGTTACTTTGCAATCGTGTTCGGCAGCCAATAATTTCACCATTTCATGCACTAAATGGAGAGGAGTTAATTGATAGTCTGAAAAATTACAAGAAACTTGGGCAATTCCAAAATCTTTAATGAACCATCCAATCGACTTTAGAGCTTTGAATTTTCCTGGGGTATATAATTTCTTTCCTTGTTCGTTCTTACCGATGTATTTTCCACTTTCTCTTATCTGCTCTGCAATTGATCGAGCAATTGTGATGTTAGAGGTATTCAAATTGAAATTATAGGCAATTAGGAAGTTTCTTGCGCCCAAAATTGTGGCACCACTTTTAGGATTCAATATATTCGGGCCATAATCCGGTTGCCAATGGGGTAAACTCATTTTTAAAGGTAGTCCTTCGTATTCACCTTTGCGCACATTGGCCAATTGAACTCGCTCAGGTTGTTGAGCACTTTTTTCATACAAATACACAGGAATATTCAATTCCTCACCAACTCGTTTTCCTAATTGATGAGACAGATCAATCACTTCATTCATCGAAATGCCACTAACGGGAATCAACGGACAAACATCGCAAGCTCCCATTCTGGGATGCTCACCTTTGTGGCTTCTCATGTCTATTAATTCAGCAGCAACTTTTATGGCTTGAAATGCTGCTTCCAATACACTAAGAGGGTTGCCAACAAATGTGTATACCGTTCTGTTGGCTGCAAATCCGCTATCGACGTGTAGCAAACGAACTCCTTTTATCTTTCGGATGGCAGAAGCAATTGCTTTGATGGTTTCATTGTTCTGTCCTTCACTAAAATTGGGTACACATTCAATGATGGGTTCCATACCTAATAGTTCTTTCTAGATTTCACAAAATCAGCAACTAAATAAGCTAGCAGTTTCCCAACTTGATCTGGATGAGCAGAAAGGCTCGGTGCTGCTTCACACAAGTGCAAATAACAAGCATTTGATGATGATCCTGAGTGGTGCACAAACTGTCGAGCATTAGTGACTGAAACGCCACTTGGAGTCTGCGCACTAGATGCAATATTTTCTACAGCATCCAGGTCTACTTCTATACCATATTGACCATCGTTTACCACTCTTAATTCCTTCTCTACTGCGGATATGAAAGCCATGTTTTCTCGAATAAAAATATCCTCAAATGTAGTAAAGGAAACTTTTTTTTCATCCAATGCATTCAACATGTTCTCGGAATTGTAGCCTTCGTGCAGACCAACAATAGCATATTTATTCAAGTAACCTTCTTCAAAAGCATAACTAAATCCATTTCCGCTGTGTCTTCCTTCTAAAGGTCTAAAATCGGCATGTGGATCTATGTTGATGCAATTAATTTTTCCTTTTGGATGGTTAATAGCAGCTGCTTTTATGTTGCTATAACTGTTGTTGTGTCCCCCGCCTATGACGATAGGTATTTTTTTAGCCTGATGAATTGTATTCAATATCTCGGTTAGGATTTGATCGATTTTGGATGTTGCCGCACGTAGGTTACCCAGTTCATTGGAATTAGCAAATCCATTCAAATCTATACTTCCTGCTATCAAACAGTCGCTGCCATTAAAAAAACGGTTGGACTGCATGTTTAAGAATTTCGGTAAAAAGGCCTCCCATGCAGAATGAGCGCCTGCTCTTCCTAAGTTAGCCCTCGGACCAATATCTTCTTTTATGCCCAATGTCACAAATCGGGCAGAAGAAGCATTCATGGCTTCTACTGAAAAGTCCGAAAGAGACTGAATGGTTTCACCAATTTTAGTTTCTCCTGCTCTTTCAGCAGTCAATTGGCGAATATCTTCTGAAGTGATGAGTTGAAATGCCATATTATTGAACTTTTCCATTTAAGATGACAGTTTCTACATGATCAGAACCAAAAGAATAGGGTAGGTATGAATAAGAAGGTATGGGTTTGGTAATGAAAAGATTGGCTACTTTTCCTTTGTCAATGCTACCATAATTTTCACCCAATTCCATTGCAAAAGCACCATTGATTGTTGCAGCATTAATTGCTTCTTCTGGTGTCATTCGCATGTAAATACACGCCAATGAAAGCACAAACGACATTTTCCCGGAAGGAGTAGAACCCGGATTATAATCCGTTGCTAAGGCCACAGGAACACCTGCTTCTATAATTTTACGAGCCGGAGGATAGTGGTCTCTTAAAAAGAAAGGTGCACTTGGCAGCAAGGTGGCGATGGTTGAAGAATTTTTTAAACATTCAATTTCTTCGTCTGTCAGCACCTCTAGGTGGTCCACCGATACAGCATTGTTGGCCACACTCATCTCTATGCCGCCCATGCAGTTAAACTGATTGGTGTGAATCTTAGCTTTTAAGCCGATTTTAGCTCCAGCCTTCACAATTTGATCCGTTTCTTCTGGTGAAAATGCCACCTTCTCACAAAAAGCATCTATATAATCCGCTAAATTTTCTTTTTCGATTATAGGCAGCATTTCATGGATAATTTCATCAATGTATCCTTGATGATTTTCTTTGTACTTCAAAGGGTAGGTGTGAGCTCCAAGGAAAGTTGCTTTGATTTTTAGCGGACTTGTTTCCTTTAATCTTTTGATGACTCTGAGGATCTTTATTTCTGCATCTACCGTCAATCCATAACCACTTTTAATCTCTACAGCTCCTGTACCCATTCGCATAATTTCTTCCAGTCGAGCTGAAGCTTGTTCGAATAATTCCTCTTCTGATGCATCTTGCAATCGTTTGGCTGAATTTAAGATTCCACCGCCATTTGCGGCAATCTCTTCATATCCTAATCCATTTATTTTATCGACAAACTCAGCTTCTCTGCTTCCAGCGTAGACGATATGCGTGTGAGAATCGCACCAGGATGGAAAAACCATTTTGCCTGTTGCATCTAACAGCTGTACATTTTCAAAGTTTCCTGAATAGGGAGTGTTCATTGAACCAAAGTCTTCAATTGTTCCATCCTTAATCTTTACCCAAGCATTCAAAATACTTGATAATTCGCCCATTTCTTTGCCTTTTAAAAGTTGAGAACTGGTTGTGTTTGTTTGAATAAGTTCTTTGATGTTTTGAATTAATATCTCCATTTCTGTCCGTTTCTTTTGAGTTTAGGATTGGTTGTTTACAAATATCCTGATTTTTATTACTGTTGTTGGTAAATAATCCAATAATCACCAATTAGAAATATTATTTTTGTTGACATGCGTGGAAATTCGATTGGTCAATTGTTCAAGTTGCATACGTTTGGAGAGAGTCATGGTGCTGCTATTGGTGGTATTATTGATGGAGTTCCTGCAGGTTTGCAGCTGGATATGGAGGCTATTCAAGTGGATTTGGACCGCCGAAAACCGGGGCAATCTAAAATTACGACGCAGCGTAAAGAGAGCGATCAAGTTCAATTTCTATCAGGTATTTTTGAAGGTAAAACAACAGGAACACCAATAGGCTTCATGATTCCCAATGAAGATCAAAAGTCGAAGGATTATTCCCATGTTAAAGATGTGTATCGTCCGTCTCATGCGGATTATACGTATGACCAAAAATTTGGTGATAGAGATTATAGAGGTGGAGGACGATCATCTGCCAGAGAAACAGCATGTAGAGTAGTGGCAGGAGCAATAGCTAAACAGGTGCTTAAAAAGGAAGGGGTTGTAATTCGTGCTTATGTTTCACAAGTAGAAGATATTCAATTGACCATTCCTGCAGAGCAATTGGATTTTTCTAAAACGGAAAGCAATATTGTTCGTTGTCCTGATTTAGACACTGCAACAAAGATGATTGAACGAATTGAAGCGGTTAGGAAAGAGGGAGACACCGTGGGGGGAGTGGTTTCAGCATTCATTACCGGTGTGCCTTCAGGGTTAGGAGAACCAGTGTTTGATAAATTACATGCTGATTTAGGAAAATCCATGTTGAGCATTAATGCTGTAAAGGGGTTCGAATACGGTTCTGGATTTAACGCTGCAAGTATGAGAGGTTCAGCTCACAATGATATTTTCGAAAAGGAAAACAATCAAGTGACTACCAGAACCAATTTTTCAGGAGGTATACAAGGTGGAATTAGTAATGGCTCACCCATCCATTTTAGAGTCGCTTTTAAGCCGGTAGCCACCATAATGAAAAATCAATCGACCATCGATAAAGATGGGAATCAAGCGGAAGTGCAAGGGAAAGGTCGTCATGATCCTTGTGTGGTACCAAGAGCAGTGGTTATTGTAGAGGCAATGGCTGCTTTGGTCTTAGTCGATCATTTATTAAGAAATAAAACGTCAAAAATTTAAGTTTGAATATGAAGAAATTAGCGCTGCATTGGCAGATATTAATTGGGATGTTTTTAGGAATTATTTATGGATTGTTGGCCTCCAACGCGGGCTTGCAAGCATTTACTTCTGATTGGATCTCCCCTTTTGGAACCATCTTTATAAATATGTTAAAGATGATTGCTGTGCCATTAGTTTTAATTTCTCTGATCAATGGAGTCTCTGGATTAAAAGACATTTCGCAATTGTCATCCATGGGTGGGAAAACCATTGGGATTTATTTGGTAACAACCGTTATTGCGGTCTCTATTGGTTTGGTTGCGGTCAATTTAATTCAACCCGGAAAATCGTTTTCCAAAGAAACAAGAGACCAAATGGTTGTTGAAAATCAGCAAAAAGCAAGTCAAGTAGAGCAAAGTGCAAATGCTCAAAAGGAGAGTGGCCCCCTACAGTTTTTAGTGGATATGGTCCCTTCGAATATATTTGATTCAGCTAGTGACAATGGAAATATGCTCCAAGTCATATTCTTTGCACTGTTGTTTGGTATTGCGCTAATTATGGTTCCTGATCCGACTAAGGTAGAGGGGATTAAGAACTTTTTTGATGGTGCCAATGAGGTCATATTAAAAATGGTAGACATCATTATGTTGTATGCACCAATTGGAGTATTCGCGCTTTTAGGAAACATTATGGTTGATCTTGCCGGAGATAATCCTGCCGCTGCAGCTGAAATACTAAAAGGACTAGCTGTATATGCCATTACTGTGATAATTGGTTTGGCGGTGATGATTTTTGCGGTATATCCTTTGTTTTTAAAGTTTTATGCAAAATTTTCCTACCGTAAGTTTTTCGAAGGATTAGCTCCTGCTCAGTTATTGGCCTTTTCTACCAGTTCCAGTGCTGCCACATTGCCACTCACTATGGAAAGATGTGAAGAAAAGTTAGGTGTTTCTAATAAAGTAGCCTCCTTTGTTTTACCTTTGGGTGCAACGATTAATATGGATGGTACTTCCTGCTACCAAGCAATTGCAGCAGTATTTATTGCTCAAGTTTATGGCATGGATTTGGGATTGTCGGCGCAGTTGACAATTGTAATGACCGCTACATTAGCCTCTATTGGTTCAGCTGCCGTTCCAGGTGCTGGGATTATTATGTTGGCGATTGTATTGGGAGCTGTTGGTGTCCCATTAGAAGGAATTAGCTTGATATTTGCCGTTGATCGACCATTAGACATGTGTAGAACAGTGGTGAACGTAACTGGAGATGCTACTGTAGCTACAATCGTTGCATACACGGAAGGAGAATTGAATCCCAATCCTATTGAAAAATAAATTGAATTAAGACATGAAAAAAGTATTGAAAGTATTAGCAGTAATTGTCGTTTTAATTTTTGCTGCATTGATTGCCATCCCAATTATTTTTAAAGATGACATCGTGAAAATGGTTAAAGATTTGGCCAATGAAAATGTCAATGCTAAAGTAGAATTTGGTGATTTTGACCTCAGTTTGATTAAGAGTTTCCCCAATTTCTATTTTTCTATTCAGGATATTAAAGTTATAGGAGTTGATGAGTTTGATGGATTGGCTTTAGCTGATATCGGCGAGGTGGCTTTAACGGTTGATGTCATGAGTATCATCAATGGCGAGACGATTAAAGTGAAAAAGATAAAGATTGATAGAGCTAATTTGACTGCCAAAGTATTAGCAGACGGTAAAGCAAACTGGGACATAGCTAAAGTTGATACTTCAGCTGCGGAAGAAGTTCCTGAAGAAGTGGTTGAAACAGATACGTCAGGTGGTTTTCAATTGGCTTTGGAGCAATTGCAATTGATCAATTCAACTATTATTTATGATGATGCTACCTTTCCTATGTTCACGGAATTAAGAGATATTAATTTCGAAATGACTGGTGATTTATCTGAAGATCTAACAACTATCACCTTAGATGGTGTAATTGCTAAAGTTACCATAGATTATGACGGTGTCAAATACATTAAAGAGGCTAAATTTACTACTGCTTTGGCAATTGCTGCTGATATGGTTAATTCAAAATATACCATCGATAAGGGAAATATTGCGCTGAATGAACTTGAGTTAGGAATGGAAGGCTGGCTGGCCATGCTGGAAGATGAAAGCCAGGATATGGATTTAAAATTTGCATTAACTAAAACAGATATCAGATCCATTATTTCTTTGATTCCTGCTGAGTTTGCTAAAGACATGGAAGGAATAAAAACTACTGGTAAAGTTCAACTGGATGGATTTTTCAAAGGTAAATACATTGGCGAAAGCTATCCTGCTTTTGGAATGAACCTTTTGATGCAAGATGGTAGTTTCTCATACACGGATTTGCCGGAATCTATTCAGGACATTCAAATAGATACAAAAGTAGCTAGCACCGGAGGCGACCTTGATAATATGGTTGTTGATGTAAATCGTTTTCACTTTTCAATGGCGAATAATCCTTTTGATTTGACGGCTCACATAAAGAATCCAATGACGGATACGTATATCGATGCTGGAGCAAAAGGTAAAATTATCTTGGATAACGTGAAGGATATGATTCCAATGGAGGAAGGAGAGGAGATCGCAGGAACCATCGACATGGATGTTCAGTTGAAAGGAAGAGTATCAACTTTAGAGAAAGAAGATTACGAGAACTTTAATGCGAGTGGAAAGATGTTGGTGAGTCAATTGGTTTACAAAACAACTGCCACAGATTATCCAATAGCTATTAATAACGGAAACTTAGTATTTGATACCAAATCAGCTAGTTTGAAAAGCTTAGATATGATTTTGGGAGGTTCAGACATAGCTATGAATGGACAATTGAGCAATTTTGTTGGGTATGCCCTATCAGATAACCAAACATTAAAAGGTTCACTGAATGTGATTTCAAATAAATTAGATATTACAGAGCTGATGGGTAGTGAAGAAGAGGCCGCATCTTCAGCCGAAACTGTTGCTGAGACTCCGTCAGAAGGTACAACAGCGACTGATACTGCTGCTATGGAAGTAGCATTAATTCCCAAATTTATTGATTTTGTGATGACTGTTGATGTTAAGCAAATGATTTATGATGACATAGATATGAGAAATTTTAAAGGCAGTCTTGGGATAAAGGACCAAAAACTAGACTTCAATAAGGTGGGCTTAGATATCTTGGATGGCCATGTGGCTATGGATGGATATTATGAAACCACCGACTCTTTAAAACCTACTTATGCGATTGACTTTGGTCTAGATAAATTGGATCTGAACAAAACTGCAGTAATGTTTACCACAGTCGATAAGTTGATGCCCCTAGCTAAGAAAACTGTGGGTAAGTTCTCAGCTCAAATGTATTTGCAAGGTGACTTAGATACTAAAATGGAACCCATCTACAATACTGTAAATGGAAAGGGAAAAATTTCGACTGATAACATTGAAATAAAAGATGTAAAAGCTTTAGAGAAAATAGCAGATGCTTTGAAGTATGATAAAATCAGAAAAATGAAGCTGCAGGATGTAAATGTTTCATTTGCGGTTGTAAATGGAAAAGTATTTACTGAACCTTTTGATATTAAATTGGATAAAAGTAAAGTCACCATTGCAGGTAGTAGCTCATTGGATCAAACAATAGATTACACAATGGCATTTGCTATTCCAAGAGAGGAGTTAGGTGGAGAAGCCAATAAAGCAATTGATGGCTTATTATCTCAAGCCAATAAAAATGGATTAAACATTGGAATGAGTGAAACGATTAACATTGATGTTAAAGTGGTGGGTACAATGGATGATCCAAAAATCACTACAGATTTCAAAAAGATGGCCGGTAATGCTGTACAGGATGCAAAGCAGCAAATCAAGGAGGAAATCAATAAAGAAATCGATAAACAGAAAGAAGAACTAGAGCGAAAAGCAAGGGAAGAAGCAGAACGATTGAAAAAGGAAGCTGAAGCAAAAGCAAAAGAAGAGGCAGACAAACTCAAAAAGGAATTGGAAGAAAAAGGAAAAAAGGAAATGGATAAGCTGAAAGAAGATGCAGCTAAAAAGTTGAAAGGATTATTCAAGTAATACTCCATTAAAAGCCTTATTTTTATCGCCTTTTAGAATAATAGAATAGTTGATTGATGGATTTTAAATTCAATTTTAACAGTGTTTACTGTGGGATTTTCGTGTTTTTTATTGGGGTTTTAAATATTCAGACTATTTCTGCCCAATCGGAGAGTTGTGCGGAGCCGAATAAAAAGGCAGTAAAATTATTTGAAAAGGCTGCTCAAGTCCGATTTAAAGGAAGTGAAGCTTATGGCGATTTAGTAGAGGCCACTAAGATTGATGAAAATTATGTAGATGCATTTTTTGTGTTGGCCGACATTAATATGCAGAAATATAAGAACGACCCTTTACGTTATCAAGGAGAGGGAAATAAGGCCTTGAAATATTGGCTAAATGCCATTCAAGCATGTCCTTCCTTTAGAAACTATGAGGTGAGCTATTTGTTGGCAGATCATTATTTTGTGCGGAAACAATACAAAGAAGCACAACCGTTATTGGAGAGTTATGTTAAAAATGCCAATCCCAATAAACGAAATGAATTACCAAAGGCAAAGGAGCGTTTAGAATCGATTAATTCCTATTTGAAGTTGATGGAAGAACCAGTTCCGTTTAATCCAATTCAATTGAAAGGACCAGGTACTGCTGATGATGAATATTTACCAATGTTGTCTCCTGACAATCGCTATTTGTTCTTTACCAGAAAATCTGAGGTTAATGATAGAAATAGCGCTTTTGGACCAAAGATAAAAGAACAATTAACACAAGCTTCTCAAATGACTTTGGACTCTTTTAGCCGTGGAATACCAATGCCACAGCCATTTAACCAAGGAGAATATCAGGGTGGAAACTGTATGTCAGTGGACAATAAAATGATGTTTGTGACTGTGGTACAAATGGAAAATATTCAAGGGAGAGGATTTGCGAATGCAGATATCTATTACTCTGAAATGAAAGATGGACGGTGGACAGACTTGAAAAGTATTGGAGCCAACATTAACGGTAGAACCACTTGGGAAGGTCAGCCGAGTATTTCTGCAGACAATAAAACCTTGTATTTTGCGAGTGCCCGTGGAGAGAATAACTTCGGAGGGATGGATATATATAAAGTGGAGCGAAAGTCAGACGGAAGTTGGTCTAACCCAATCAATTTAGGAGAAAATATTAATACCTCTGGTAATGATAAAAGTCCATTTGTTCATTCTGATTCTTATACCCTTTATTTCGCATCAGATGGTCATGTTGGAGTAGGTGGTTTCGATATATACTATGCTAAAATTGATCAAGAAGGAAATTTTTTGAAGCCGACCAATATTGGTTACCCAATCAATACTGAAAAGGATGAACACGGATTCATTGTAAGTTCTGATGGGAAATATGGCTACTTTTCTTCCAATATGGGAGGCAAAAGTCTTGATATTTATTCTTTCGAATTATATGAGGAAGCTCGTCCTGAGGAGATTATTTTCTTAAGGGGAAAAATTAGTAGTAAATCACCTGACGCTGCTAAGGGAATGACCATTGAATTAAAAAATACGAAAACCAATAAAGTAACGGAAGGGGTGGTTGATGAATCTACCGGAGAATATGTAGCCGTTATTGCAGCCAAAGATAAAGAGCCAGTGATGATGATGGCGAAAAAGGATGGTTATGCCTTTACTTCTCAATACATTGATTCTGATAAGGATGTAATTGGCCGACCTATGAAAATGGGAGATTTAGAGGTGAATCCAATTGAGGAAGGTCAAACTTATCGTATCAATGACATTACTTTTGATACCGATTCTTACTTGTTGAGTCAGAAAGTAATGACGATTTTAGATGAGTTTATAGACTTTCTAGAAAGCAACCCATCGGTGAGTGTTTCTATTCAAGGGCATACCGATAGCAAAGGAGATGCAAAAAGGAATCTAGAATTATCAGAACAAAGAGCAAAAGCCGTAAATGATTATTTGATTATAGAAGGGATAGATCCTGGACGTTTAGCTTACAAAGGTTTTGGTGCATCTAAACCATTAGTTAGCAATGCTACAGAGGAAGGAAGAGCAAAAAATAGACGAACTGAATTTGTGATTCGTTCCAAGTAATCAAATTGCTATATTTGCAAAAATTAAATTTATAAAAATGAAAAAAATGTATTTCGTATTGGTTGGTGCTGCTGCTTTAATGGCATGTTCTCAACCAGAGAAGTCTGGTGAAGCAGTTGAAGATACTGCAATGGCAGATACAACAATTGTTGAAGAAAGCACTGAGACCAATATTTTTGGTGAAAGTATTAATGTGGACGCAGCTATTTCAGTTGAAGAATTAGCAACAATGATGGCTACTGCAGATTCAGTTCCTGCTACTGTTAAAGCTACAGCTACTGATGTTTGTGCGAAGAAAGGTTGTTGGATGAAAGTGGCAATGAATGACAGTACAGAGATGAGAATCACTTTCAAAGATTATGGATTTTTTGTTCCAAAGGATATCGCAGGAAAGCAAATCGTTTTTGAAGGGTTTGCTAAAAAAGAAATTACTTCAGTGGAAGACCTAAAGCATTTTGCTGAAGATGGTGGACAATCTCCTGAAGAAATTGCCAAAATTACAGAACCAGAAGAAGCAATTACTTTTGAAGCTACAGGTGTAGTGATCATGTAATCTCTGATTAACAGATATAACAAAGTCCCGATTGAATTTCAATCGGGACTTTGTTGTTTTATACTAATTCAAACTCGCTAATCTTAAATCCGTTTAGCAATGTTCTTGTTTCCATCGCCTTTTTTCCTTCCAACTGAATTTTATTCAATTGAATAAAGCCTCCTTTTACTGCAATTTTAATTTCCGTTTTATCATCAGTGATAATGGTCCCTACTTCTAGATTATGACGATCTATAATCTTATCGACTTCTTGGATTTTGAAGGTGAGTTTTTTGCCGCCCTCTTTGGCTTGGATTGTACTCCACGCCGCAGGGTAAGGACTTAATCCTCTTATAAAATTGTGAATTTGATCAATGGGTTGCGACCAGTCAATTTTACAATCTGCTTTAAAAATTTTTGGAGCAGCCTTTAACTTTAGGTCTTGTTGTGGTTTTGGATTAGTGGTTCCATTAGCAATAGCTGAGGTAGATTGTACCACTAATCGAGCACCAACTTCCATCAGAATATCGTGTAACTCTCCGGCAGTCATGTTTGGATCAATCGTTACTTTTTCTTGTTCCAATAAATCGCCAGTATCAATTTCATGCTTCAATAAAAAGGTAGAAACTCCAGTTTCTTTCTCTCCATTTATAATGGCCCAATTAATCGGTGCCGCTCCTCTGTATTGCGGCAGGAGAGAAGCATGCAAGTTCATCGTTCCATGCTCTGGCATGTTCCAAACTATTTCTGGCAACATACGGAAAGCCACTACAATTTGGAAATTAGCATTCAACGCTTTTAACTCCTCAATGAACTCAGGGTTCTTAAGATTAGTTGGTTGTAAGGTTTTTAGTTCATATTGATCTGCAAATTGCTTTACTGCAGACTGCATAATTTTCTGACCTCTTCCAGCTGGTTTATCAGGCGAAGTGATTACTCCCACAATATTGAAACCTTCTTCAATCAATGCTTTTAATGGAGCCACTGCAAAATCAGGCGTTCCCATGTATATAATTCTCAAATCTTGTTTCATTGTCAAATTGTTTTTTGTTGCCAATTGTATTTCCATAGATAGATAAAAGAGAAAAGACCCATTCCACCGAAGTAGATAAATTCAGAACACCATACCGTTGCGATAGAGAAGTCGTATTTAACTCCAATCAGGTAGGCTCCATATAAATAGGCAATAATTGTTATCACTTCAATCGCAAGGGAGTGCAACGTATTGCCAGTCCCTGTAACAGCACTAAATAATATATAGGCAATGCTGAACATAAACATTGTGGCTGTGATGACACGCAACACAGGAAGGCATGCGTTTATTAAATCAACATCTTGTGTATACACTGATAAAATTTGAATAGGAAAACTAAGGTTGATTATCATCATTATAACTGTCGCGCTGACACTTAGTATAATAATATTTCTGACCAATTTAAATACATGATTCACACCACCTTCTCCAATAACGTTGGACACTAAAGAGCTGGTTGCTGAGCTAAATCCAAAAAGAGGAATCATCATTACCATGTAGATGCTTCTAACGATATGAGAAATGGCTAATTCTCGTTCGCCCATTTGCTCAATAATCAAAAAAAAGATAAACCATGAACTCAATGAAATGGTATTCTGGAGCATTATAGGACTCGCAATTTTATATGCTCTTTTAAGTGCTGAGAATTCTAATCGGTTGAATTGAAATAATCCGTATTTTTTTAAATCGACGAACTTTAACGTATAAAAAACAAATAGCAGGGATGCTGAAGCCTCAGAAATTACAGAAGCAATGGCGGCTCCCTCTATGCCTAACTCTGGCAGTCCAAAGTTTCCGAATATTAATCCATAATCGAGAAAAACGTTGACAACTGATTGTACCAATGTTATAAAAATCAATATTTTAGTCTTGGTGATTCCTGTAAAGAAAGCCATGAATAACACATTGATATACACAAAAATAATCCCTATAGATCGATAATCGAGATAGGCAATGGCATTTTCAAGAATTCGTGGAGAGGCGGTAAAATTGGACAAAAAAGCTCCAGAACCAAAGCGGAGCAATAGAAACATCACAATTCCCATTCCTACTGAAGCGAAAAGACTAACGTTGAATAGCTTTCCAATGGCCGTAAAATTCTCTTCTCCATTTCGTCGGCCGATAAGAATCTGACAACCCACAGAAAACCCAAAACCCAGCATCACCATTACGAAATAGAAAATACCAGCATTTCCTGCAGCTCCTAGTTCTATTTCTCCTACATGACCCAGAAAAGCTGTATCAGTTACATTCACAATATTCTGTGCGACATTGCTCAAAATAATTGGAAAACTGACCAACCAAATGTTTTTAAAGGATATGGTATTGAGAGCTTTAATCGACATATACAACAAGGCCTTTTAAATAGGCACCTTCAGGATGATACATGCTAACTGGGTGATCAGCTGGTTGTGATAAATGCTCCATCACACGCACATTTCTCCCTGATTCTATCGCTGCTGCCATGATAGTATTATAAAATGTTTGACGATCCACCACTTGGGAGCAAGAGAAAGTAAACAATACACCACCCTTTTTCATCATTTTGAATGCTCTTGCATTTAGTCGTTTATAGCCTTGAATCGCATTGTGAAGCGACTTCTTATTCTTGGCATAAGCTGGAGGATCTAAGATGATTACATCGTAATCTTCTTCACATTTGTTTAAGAAAGTGATGGTATCAGCAACAATGCTTTTATGCTTGATTTTTTTATCAAAATTGATTTCTATATTTCTATCTGTCAGTGTAATTGCTTTTTCAGAACTGTCTAATGAATGCACTTCTTTTGCACCAGCTTCCAATGCATAAACTGAAAATCCACCTGAATAACAGAAGGTGTTCAATAGTTTTTTTCCATTGACGTATTTCTGCAACAATTTTCTATTTTCTCGCTGATCGATGAAGAAACCCGTCTTTTGACCGCTAACCCAATCAATTTCAAAAGACATTCCGTTTTCTTTTACCAATTGTTTGCCTTCGTGCTCACCGATTAAGTATCCATTTTCAATGGTCGCTGCATAATCTGCAGGCAATGTTTCAGCACTTTTGTCGTAGATGGCTTTTAGTTTTCCTTTGGAAGCTTTTACAATCGCTGCAGCGATTTCATTTCGCACTTTGTGCATTCCGATAGAGTGCGCTTGATAAACGGCCACATCTCCGTATACATCTATAATTAATCCACTAAAACCATCACCTTCACCGTGAATTAAACGGTAAGTGGTGGTTTCTTCAGAATCGAATAAACCGATGGTTTTACGGTATTCAATGGCATTTTTAACTTTATCTTCCCAGAACTTTGCCGATGGGGTAACATCTTCAAAACTAAAGATTCGTACGGCAATAGAACCATTGTGGTAGTGTCCTAATGCTAAAAAATTGCCATTATTAGCCACCACTTTTACAATCTCACCATCCATTAAATCTTCTTTATCCTCATCGATTAGAATACGTTCGATGGCACCAGAAAAAATCCACGGGTGTTTACGAATAATTGATGCTTCTTTTTTATGCTTCAGGGTAATGATTGGAATGGCCATCTTGTTTATTTTATGAATTGCAAATTTACCCAAAGCGATAGGATTGGGGGTTAATCAGAATTAAAAAGTAAATACCAATTTCTTAGGTAGAGTTAATAAAGAATCGTTCGCTTCGCTATTTGACGTTAGACCACTTTGCTGTTAGAGGCTAGACTGCTTCGCTAGTAGAGTTTAGATACTAGACATTAGACTATAGATGTTAGATAGTTATTATTGAATTAGTAAGCTATCTTTTTCTTTGTGTACGTTGCGAAATCCTTTGCGCCCTTTGTGGTTAATTAAAGAAGAAGTAAGTTGCTTTGGGTGTATAGTTTAGACTAATTTAATGCTATTGCTGAAAACAAAAAAAGCCCTTTCTCAACAGAGAAAGAGCTTTCAATATTTTTAATTTTCAATGACTAGAAACGCTCTAAACTAGAAAAGAAGAAATTTCCTTCAATTGCAGCATTCTCATCGCTATCTGAACCGTGAACTGCGTTAGCAGAAATAGACTCAGCATATAGTTTACGGATAGTTCCTTCAGCAGCTTCAGCTGGATTAGTAGCACCAATTAAAGTTCTAAAATCAGCAACAGCATTTTCTTTTTCAAGAATAGCAGCAACGATAGGACCATTACTCATGTAATCTACTAATTCGCCGTAGAAAGGACGCTCGCTGTGAACCGCGTAAAACTCACCTGCTTCTTCTTTAGAAAGTTTTGTGTACTTCATTGCAACGATTCTAAATCCTGCTGCATTAATTTTGTCTAAAATTCCACCGATGTAGTTCTTCTCAACTGCATCAGGCTTAATCATTGTAAATGTTCTGTTTGTAGCCATTTTATTGTTATTTATTCTAAATCTATTTGAGGGTGCAAAATTAGATAATCCAATAGATAATAACTAATGTTGGTTGTAAATTAATAAAACGAATTCATGAAAAATGGGTGGGTGAGTTAACTTTTTATATAGAAGCGTTTTAGCTTATAATGTGTTGGTCGGTAGTCGTATTCCAATTTGGAGATCAAACAAAACGCTTCTCCATATTTCGCTAAACATACTCATTTACCAATAGAGGTTGGTTTGAGCACTAAATATGATCTAGCATGCAAGGGATAAACTTTCAATGCATAAAGAACTGATTGATAATATTTTTATTTATTTTCGGGAGTAGGAAATTAAGACGCTTTTTTATTAGATGAATATCAATCATTTTAAGCGACTATTTTACAATGTAATTGCTTATTTATGTTCAAAATTATTGACGTTAAACGTGTCTTAATACTATGTTTTTTAGGTTCACTTTTCAGGATTATATATGGGTTAAGGTATGAGCCATGGTTACTAGCGCCTGATCATTCTGCTTGGGAGTTAATCATAGAAAAAGGTGTTTTTCGTTATGACCACCTTATTCATTATCCACATGAAGGAGGAACAATTCTTGTTTCATTGATTAGTCTCCTAGTTGAATTTGTTACAGACTTTAGCTCACTAGCTATTTCGGCTATCTTAATAGACTTTGTAGTTAGGTTTTTGCAGATTAGTGTTGTGGAGAAGGTGTTCGGGAAATCAATTGGCTTATTGTTCGGTGTTTGGACTATTTTTTCTACGCCAACCATCATTCCTTGGGGAGTATTAAATTTTGGATTACATTCTATTTCAAGTGTTTTTCCTTTTCTACTTATTCTTTTTTTTTCCCAAAAGGAACAAAGTATAAAACAGAACCTGTGCGCTGGAATTTTTCTTGGTTTGACAGTATGGTTTTCGTACAGCAATTTGATATTAATTCCTGCTTTTTTTATTTTCAAACTGTTTGAACCGAATAAAACCAGAAACCTGTTTTATGCACTACTTAGCTTAATAGGAGTGCTTATATTTCATTTAATGGTTCGTGCATTTTTTGATGCAGGATTTCATTTAAGTCAAATAGGATTGATGTCCATACGAGGTGAGTCATTTTCACTGACTGAAATTGATTTTCTTGATAGATTAACTAGCCTTCCGAGAATAATAGCGAATTCAGGGATTGCTTTAGAAGATCCTTTAATCCCTGTAAAGGCAAGTCGTTTAATTTATTACCTCTATGGGGTTTTGTCAATAGTTGGGTTTTATGCCATCTATAAAAGGGAGATAATTAATCAGAGTATTTACTTCATCTGTGGAGTTGTTATATTGTTTCTTTTAAGCTATATTTTTAGTCCATTTTTTCATTTAGAAAAATCGATTCATTTTATTTCTTTTCGACACCTGACGTATATACTCCCTTTAATTGCGTTAATAATTATTAATGGTCTTGCCCCGTTAAAACAGAGGTGGATGGTGATCACATTTTTTGGTTTTCGTTTTTTTTCAATCTATTCAAATGTTTACAATGAGAAAACCACCAGTGGATGTCATCAATAAAAAAGCAATAGGATGGGTTTTAGGAACAAAGTTCGGACACGATCCGCATCAATTAATTGCAATTATTGAAGACAATAAAGCAGAAAGTCAAATGCTTATTCAGGGAATAGGTTGGGGAATTTCTACTGCAATCATGACTAATGATCAGATAAAATTCCAAGATAAGATTAACCAACAAGTAGATTTATTTTTCAAATACCCCATTTCCTATCATGAAGATTTATTAGAAGGAATTGAATTTTCATATAGCGACAAAGTAAAACCGAAGTTGGATCAAGGTCTTATGAATGAAGTTGAAGAGGAAATTAGGAAAAGATCGGCAACTCCATCAAATTAGTTTTTTTAGAATGAGTGATTATCTTTAATCGATGGTTATTATCGGTATTCAATCAATTGGATGGCACCTATTCGATCGGACTTGTAGTCTGTTTGCGTCTATATCAGGATTATCTTCTCCTGATTTTTTAGTTTAGAGATTGAGTTCAACTTCAACCAAAAACATCTAACTATCTTCATTTTTATCCATCAGGTGTTTATACCCTTTTCACTAAAACGGGTATTTGTACTATTTCTTTACGAATTCATAGAGTCTAGCTTTGATCAAAATATTAACTATCAATTAAACTTAAAGCTATGTCAACAAAACACGCAATAGACAATATTCCAGGTCTTAAAAACATTAAAGGAATCTGTTACTCACCAGCACCATCCGATGATGCGCCTGCTCCACCACAAAAATTTTTCGATACAGATTTTACCAATTCTTGTTTCCCGTTACTTTGGGACGATGCAAATAGTGGGAGAGGAGATATTAAGAACCTAGCAAGCATGGGTGTTAATTTTATCCATTTGTACAATTGGAGTGTTCCTCCAGCACCTGGTGCAGCTTTAGGTAGTTATCAACGATCTCATACTACTTTTCTGAAGAAGTGTGGCGATGAAGGGATTAATGTGTTTATTCCTATTTCTAATTACTTTTTAGAGCAAATCCATAGTGGTAATGGTTCAACTGTTAAAACTCAAATTGCAGCAATGGTGAATGAGGCCTATAATGGAGGCACCACTCCTTATGGTGGAGCGGCAATGTGGGGAATTGGAAATGAGTATGATTTAGCTCCCTCGTCTGAATTTGGTGTTGACGATGTGGTGACAGCAATGGAATATTTGGTAGATGCTGAAAAATTACAAAAAATAGAATCCGCTAATTTGCTACCGGTTACATCTCCTGTTTCTTTCGCAGTGCTTAAAGGTGCTAGTGGGCCAGGTATTGAGGGAGTTAAAGCACTAAAGACTGCCATTGAAGCAAGTTCTAAACTTGGTAAATCATTTTGGCAAACACGATTTGTAGCTTCAACAAATCCAAATAACAGTGGGTCTTTTGTTAATAATTACATTGCCAATACATTCCCTCAAGCTTTTCCTGATACTTATTTTTTCTTTTCAGAAATGGGAATAGATATTTTGGCAGGCTCATCTGTCACCACAGAAAAAGAGCAAGCTGATTACGTTTTGGATCAATTGAACAATACCTCTCCAAGTGGAAATTTTGTAGGTCGTTGCGTGTTCCAATTTTTAGATCAAACTGCTATGAAATCCGGATCTCAGGCAACATTTGGTATGAATAAGTTTTCAGGTAATTCAACTGAAGGAATCATTCAACCTCAAAATTATGTACCAGGTGGAGGAGCTTCTTACAAGGTGGATACTCTTACAAAAAAACCATTATATAATTCGGTAATGTCTTCCTATAATCCATTGAAATAGATCTTATTTGCTTTGATAATGTTTGGCCCTACAAGTACAAATACTTGTAGGGCTTTTTAATAGTGTTAAATCTGTTTTATCAACACAATTGAATGGTAATTTGACAATTAAAAAGACTTCTCAATACAATGGGGATATATAGTATCATAGTCAAACCAGTTTAAAGGTTTTCGATCAGGAAAAAAGTGAGTCATTTATAGCTATCATGTATGCTTTTGTAGTTATTAGCTAGATGGGCAAGTTTAGTTATCTTTGTCCCCTTGTTTTAAAAATTAAAAGGCCAGGATACTCTTATTTTGGCATTTTTCAGTTTTTAGACTTTCTATACCACACAACTTTTAGTTAAAATAAATGATTGAGAGAATTACTTTTTTTATAGATCAGTTTGGAGATAATTATAATCTATTCTATATCCTTTTGTTCTACACAGCTTTTCTATTTCTGAATGCTAGTATTTCTTCCAAAATAGTTCGGTCCATCACTGCAATAACTACCTCATTATTCCTGATTCTGCAACTTTCTTCGCTTTACATCACACAAACCTTTATTGGTTATCAATTTTTTGTGCACTTCAATGTTAGGGGAGTTCAGGGTTTTAAAGGATTTTTCATTGCTCACATTAGTCTTGCTGTTGTCCTTTTTATTTTTTCAGTCTACACTTATATTCAATCAAATAATTGGTTAAGAAAGTTGAAAATTAAGTACTTAAAATTATACGCAATCCTTTTGTCGATTGTATTATTGTTTATAGTGCTAAATAAAAGTAGTTTTTTAACAGATAGCAAACCCTTACTTTCTATATTAAAGGCAAGAGAAAGTTCATTTGCTGAAGTCATGAAGAAAAATGACTTTCAAGGTTATATCACACCCGACCAAACCATAGCCAAACAAGGTAAGAATATTATTATTATTTCCATGGAATCTTTGGAAATGGGATTTCTTAAAGGAAAATTCGCTTCTTTAACACCGAATCTTCAACGTTTGATGAAGTATTGGAATTTCTATCCTGTACAACAAAATTTTGGCAGTGAGTGGACTAGTGGGTCACTTTATACCTATTTAACGGGGTTTCCGGCTTTTTTTGGAGGACACGCTAACGAAATTTTTGAGACCGCATATAAGTCTGACATCAATAGCATTACTTATGCTTTAGAGAAGGCAGATTATACAATGACCTATATGAATGGGGATGCTAATCACTCTGGTGTAAAAGAAATACTCAACACTTTAAATATCGATAAAGTAATAGATCGACAGAATAGTGAGGGTAACCATACGTTTAGTTTTTATGGGTTGCGAGATAAGGATTTGTTTGATTTAGCTAAAAATGAAGTGAAGGAATTAAAGCAAGAAGAGGAGCCATTTGCCTTGATTATTTCAACCACAGACACCCATTTTCCAAACGGGATTTATGATGATCGATTTGAAGGTATAATTGGAGAAAAGGACTCAGAATTAGAGTTTATGGTAGCTGCTTTGGATTACATGATTGCTGAATTTATAGATTTTTTGGAGGAAGAAGGAGTTTTAGAAAATACGGTGGTATATCTATTTCCTGATCACCTAAAGATGGGTAATCCCAGAATGTTTAATGGAACAGGAAAAAGGGAATTGTATTTAATAACTAACGCTTCAAAGAGAAAATTGAAGATTGATACCACAAATGAACTTTACCAAATTGATTTACCAAGAATTATTCTAAATGGAGCAGAGGTTGAGAATAATTTAAAGTTTCTTTCTGATTATATTCCTCATGATGAGGATAAAAATGAATATTTAAAAAGAAATGTGGATTTAATCACTCAAATCAATACAAATGGAATTTATCGATATGGAGACAAGTCAACGCATAAAATATCAGAACGGTATGAAGAATATAAGAAAGATACAATGCGATTTATCGCTCATGCAGGAGGGAAGATAAACGGATATTTTTATACCAATTCTAAAGAAGCTTTAGATCAATCTTATAAAAAGGGATTTAGGATGTTTGAATTGGATTTCTTAAAAACTTCGGATAACAAATTCGTTGCAGCTCATGACTGGGAGAGCTGGGCAAAACATGCCAAGTACACTGGAACTATTCCTCCTACACATTCAGAATTTCTAGCTCACCCCATTTATGATATTTTTACTCCTTTAGATATGGATAGTGTGAACTTATGGTTTCAAAATCACCCTGAAGCTATTTTGGTTAGCGATAAGGTTAACGAACCATTAGCATTTTCTAGTCTTTTTATTGATCGATCTCGCTTAATTATGGAGTTGTTTGATTCTACATCTGTAAGTGAAGGATTAAAAGCAGGACTACTTTCGGTAATGCCCTCCCAAACCGTCGTACAAAACTTGAAATTAGAAGATGTTATAAAATGGAAGCAAGCAGGAATTAGGTATGCTGCGGTTTCAAGAAAATTTATACTCTCAAATGAGAAATTATTAGAAGAGTTAAGAAAGAATGAAATTAAAGTATATGTATACAATGTTAATCAGGAATATGACAAGGATGAAGACTTTGTCGCAAAATTTGAATTAGACTATGTTTTCGGGATGTACGCCGACAAATGGAGTTTTTAACGTGAAGGCATGCCAAGTTTTTGTAGCCGTTTAAAAGGGATAGTTTTATTTTAGATGCAATTCATAATGGACTGCACTTTTCATTTTCTGATTAATTCTATATACCTCCATATTATTTTACTTTCAGATTCCTTCTAGAATTCTATCTTTGTAGGCTTTAAAACCTTATTCGTTGGCTCATAAACGCGTTTTATATATTTCATATGATGGATTAACCGATCCGCTAGGTCAATCTCAGATTATTCCCTATTTATCAGGACTCTCTAACAAAGGCTACCGAATTACGATTTTGAGCAACGAAAAGCCACAAAATTATCATGAGAATAAAGCGGTAGTGGAAGAGAAGTTAGAAGCCGCCAACATTCAGTGGAAATTTACCTTTTATTCCAATAAACCTCCAGTTGTATCTACAGCTTTTGGCGTTAGACGTATGCGAAAAATGGCTTTTCATTTGGCTAAAAAACAGTCTTTTGATATTATTCATTGTCGTTCTATTTTAGCAACTATGGTAGGCGATAGTGTCCGTAAAAAGTTGGGTGGAAAACTCATTTTTGATATCAGAGGATTTTGGGCAGACGAGCGGGTTGAAGGTGGTTTATGGAAATTGGATAATAAATTGTACAACGCCATTTACACCTATTTTAAAAAGAAGGAAAAGGAATTTTTTAAAACAGCAGATGCAGTTATTACCTTGACAGAGAACGCTAAAAATCATGTTTTAGAGCACTTCAAAACCAAGGAGAATTTCCAAGTAGTCCCATGTGCGGTAGATTTGGATCATTTTAACCCCGATCATTTAAATCAGACACTGATAAGTGATTTGAAAACCAAATGGGGGGTACAACCAGATGATTTTGTTTTGAGTTATGTAGGCTCGTTAGGAACACGATACCGTTTAAAGGAAATGTTGCAGTTTTTTAAGCACTTACTTACTTTAGAGCCTAAGTCTAAGTTTTTATTTATTACCAAAAGTGATACTTCTCAGATTTATAAATATTGCGATGAACTAAAAATTAATACCAATAAAATCATAATTGATAGTTGCTCGTATGGAGAAATACCCAATTATATCGCTGTTAGTCAGGCATCCATTTTTTTTATTGTAACTTCATTTTCTGGAAAGGCAGTCAGTCCAACCAAGCAAGGCGAAATTATGAGCTTAGGTCTGCCTATAGTATGCAATGCAAATTTGGGTGATTCGGATACGATTTTAAAGGAAACAAATACTGGAATTGTTCCTCCAGATTATTCAGATCAATCTTTAAAAAACAGTGCAGAAGAGTTGTTGAGTTTTACTACTAATGCAGCAACTATTCGTGCAGCAGCCAACGAATACTTTGCTCTTGACAAAGCAGTGGAAAAGTATCATTCAGTTTATAAAAATCTTTAGTTTTTTTGCACCAAATTCATCCCTATGGTTCCCTACAATCGGCAAGCTGAAACAACCAAAGAAATTAATGGAAAACCCATTGCCTGTTTCGGAGCAGGGACAGAAAATATAGATACTGTTACAGTTGCTTCTTTTGGAGATGAATGGCTCAAGTTTGACGCTTTTTCAGCAGAAGAAATCAAAAATGCTGGAGACCAGTATTTCGATATTGTTAGTAGTAAAATGTTGAATTCTAGTTCTAAAGTGCTGGATTTAGGTTGTGGGTCAGGACGATGGACCAAATACATGGCCGACAAAGCAGGTTTTATAGAAGCAGTAGATCCAAGTGAGGCTGTTTTTAGTGCTGCGGCTGTTTATGGCGATTTGCCGAACGTTCGTTTTTCTCAAGCAGGCGTTGATACGATTCCTTTTGCAGATGAAAGTTTTGATTTTGTGATTTCATTAGGTGTTTTGCACCATATACCTGATACTGCAAAGGCCTTGGCAACGCTAATGAAGAAGGTTAAAACAGGTGGCTTCGCCTTAATTTATTTGTATTACGCATTAGATAATCGAGGGTTTTTATACCGATTAATATTTAATCTAAGCACATTAATTCGTAGAGTCGTTTCAGCACTTCCTAAAGGATTGAAACACTTTGTGTGCGATTTGTTAGCTATTTTTATTTATTTACCTTTTGTCGGACTTTCAAAATTGGTCAAAGCGCTGATACCAGGGAAAATGTATATGAAAATACCTTTGGCCTATTACCGCGATAAAAGTTGGAATATCATCCGAAATGATGCATTGGATCGCTTTGGAACACCATTGGAACAACGCTTTTCCAAGCAACAGATTACTGATATGCTAGAGCTAGCAGGAATGCATAATTTTCAATTTTCTGAAGGGGAGCCCTATTGGCATGTCGTAGCTCAGAAAAAGTAATAGACAGTTATGAGAAAAAGAGTATTGTTTATCGCAAATCATCGTTTGGATCGGTCGCCTGGTCAGCGATTTCGCTTTGAACAGTATTTAGATTTTTTAAAAGCAAATGGATACGATTGGGAACTGTCAAATATCATTTCAGAAAAAGACGATAAAATACTTTATCAGAAAGGAAAGTATTTTCAAAAAGCATTAATCGCTTTTAAATCGTGGTGGAAACGATGGAAAGATGCCAAAAGAGCAGATGATTTCGATCTTATTTTTGTGTTTAGAGAAGCATTGTTAACTGGAAGTTCCTATTTTGAAAAGCGATTTGGACAATCAAAAGCAAAAGTTATTTTTGACTTTGATGATGCTATATGGTTACCTAATGTATCAGCTGGAAATAAAGCGCTTCAAATATTAAAGAAGCCGTCCAAAACCGAATCTATCATTGGATTTGCAGATATGGTTTTTGCAGGAAACCCATACTTGGCCAAATTTGCAAAACATTACTGTCGGAATGTAAAAGTGATTCCAACAACGATAGACACGGCGTATCACATCCGGAAGAGCCAAAACCCTTCAGATCGGATATGCATAGGTTGGACAGGAACTCAAACGACTTTGAAATACTTGGACCCATTGAAACCAATATTTATTGAGCTACAGAAAAAGTATGGTCGCAAAATTTATTTTAAAATCATTTGTGATCAACCATGGAGTCTTGAAGGAATTGATTTGGTCAATGAAAAGTGGAATAAGACCAAAGAAATTGATCAGTTGAATACCATTGATATAGGTGTAATGCCTTTGACCGAAGATGCTTGGAGTTTAGGGAAGTGTGGATTCAAAGGTTTGCAATACATGGCCATGGAATCAGCTGCTATTTTATCACCTGTTGGTGTAAATAAAGAAATTATAGAACACGAAAAGAACGGCTTTTTAGCAGAAACTTCAGAAGATTGGATGAGAACATTATCTTTGCTCATCGAAAATGAAGATTTGAGAAATCAGATAGGTAAAGAAGCACGGAAAACGATAGAACAACGCTACTCTGTTAAGGCTTATCAACTGAATTACTTAAATTATTTTAATGAACTAACTGAACAAAAAATAGATAAATGAAGACAACAGCTTTAACACAAAAACACATAGAATTAGGAGCTAAGATGGTTCCTTTTGCAGGATATAATATGCCATTACAGTATACTGGGCTGACAGATGAGCATTTAGCAGTAAGAAATAGTGTAGGCGTTTTCGACGTGTCTCACATGGGAGAATTTATTGTAAGAGGAAGTGGAGCGTTAGAGTTGATCCAAAAAATTTCTACTAACGATGCGGCTAAGTTAGTACCTGGTAAAGTACAGTATTCATGCATGCCCAATGGGAAAGGTGGAATAGTAGATGATTTATTGATCTATATGTTAAGCGATGATAGCTATTTGCTAGTCGTAAATGCTTCTAACATTGAGAAAGATTGGCAGTGGATTTCGGCTCAAAATACTTTTGGAGCAGAAATGATTGATATTTCAGAAAAAACTACATTGTTGGCCGTTCAAGGTCCTAAAGCAGCAGCAGCTCTGCAGTCATTGACGGATATTAATCTGTCTGAAATGGTCTATTACACCTTTGAGCGTGGAAAGTTCGCAGGTTGTGATAATGTCATTGTTTCAGCAACAGGATATACAGGTTCGGGTGGTTTTGAGTTATATTTTGATAACGAACATGCAGATAAGGTTTGGGACGCCATTTTTAAAGCAGGTGCCGGAGAAGGAATTGTGCCAGCAGGATTAGGTTGTAGAGATACTTTAAGACTAGAAAAAGGTTTTTGCCTATATGGTAATGATATCGACGATACCACTTCTCCGATAGAAGCAGGTTTAGGATGGGTAACTAAGTTCACCAAAGACTTTATCGATGCAGAAACATTTAAAAAGCAAAAAGAAGAAGGCGTTGCTAGGAAATTAGTAGGCTTTAAAATGGAAGATAGGGGAATTCCTCGTCAGCATTATAAGGTAATGGACGCTGATGGAAATGAGATTGGTGAAGTAACATCGGGAACGAGCTCTCCTTCATTGAAAGTTGGTTTGGGTTTAGCTTATGTTAAGACTGAATTTGCAAAGGCCGATACAGAAATCTATATTGACATCAGAAATAAGGCAGCTAAAGCGGTAGTTACCAAAACTCCATTTTTATAAATAGAATTTAAATTTTTAGCGATTGGAAAATCCAGATGCAGCACATTTAAGAAAAGTGGAGGTGTGTTTATCACCTGCACTTTTTCCAGTATATTATAGCAATAAGAATTGTGTGGTAGTAGTAATCGATGTTTTTCGAGCTACTTCTGCCATTGTAACGGCTTTCGATAATGGAATAAAGGAAATTATTCCTGTAAG
The DNA here is from genome assembly GCF_009909615.1 of Acidiluteibacter ferrifornacis. GTDB lineage: Bacteria > Bacteroidota > Bacteroidia > Flavobacteriales_E > Vicingaceae > Acidiluteibacter > Acidiluteibacter ferrifornacis. Next base: position 221,009 of record NZ_WWNE01000018.1, read on the forward strand.
TTCTATTGAAGAAGCTAAAGAATACAAAGAGAAAGGTTACTTCGTAGGAGCAGAGCGAAAAGGCGAAATTATTGAAGGGTTTGACTTCGGTAATTCACCATTTAGCTATATGCAAGATCAGTTGAAAGGGCAAACAGTAGTTTTAACCACGACTAATGGGACTAAAGCTTTGAATAGAGCGAAGGCAGCAGATCGAGTGATTGTTGGTTCTTTTTTAAATTTAACTGCGGTAATCAATTATTTACGTGAGCAGAAAAAAGACGTTTTACTCTTGTGTGCTGGGTGGAGAGATAGGTTTAACATGGAAGATACTTTATTTGCGGGTGCAGTGGTAGAAGGATTAATTGAAGATCCTTTATTTGGAAATTTGGCAGATAGTGCGACCGCAAGTATGCATTTATACCAAGTGGCGAAAGATGATCTTAATGAATACTTAAAGAATACATCGCACAGAAGACGATTAGCACGTTTAAATTTGGAAAAAGATATTGCTTATTGCCTCCAACGAGACATTAGTTCTAATGTGCCCGAATTAGTGGGAAATGCATTAACAGTAAAATAATAGATGAAATCAAAGATTACCATATGGGGAGTGTTATTTAGTGTGCTGTTGGTTTTTCCAATTCAAACACTCAACTCATGGGGATTTTTTGGACATATACGGATCAATAAAATGGCAGTTTTTACTTTGCCACCTGAAATGATTGGATTCTACAAACGTTACATCGACTACATTTCAGAACATGCAGTAGATCCAGATAAACGAAGGTATGCTTCAGCAGTAGAAGCTCCAAGACATTATATTGATATCGATCATTATGGAAACGATAGCATTGATCCTTTTGAGGCAGTTCCAAAAAGATGGAACGATGCTGTGGCCAAGTATTCTGAAGACACTTTACAAGCATATGGTATTGTACCATGGCATATCAATCGGATGGTGTATCGTTTGACGGATGCCTTCAAAGAAAAGAATACGGAACGCATCTTATACTTGTCTGCTGATTTAGGACACTATATCGGTGATGCACATGTTCCCTTGCACACGACGAAGAATTACAATGGACAAATGACAGGACAACGTGGAATTCACGGGTTTTGGGAATCACGAATTCCTGAGTTAACTGCGGATGAATACGACTATTTTGTTGGACGTGCGGTATTTGTTAAAAGTGCACTTGATTTGGCCTGGGAAACTGTAAAGGCAAGTCACGCAGGAGTAGACTCCGTGTTGTCTTTTGAACGAGAGTTGAACAGTAGATTTCCGACAGATCAAAAATATACTTACGAAAATAGGGGAGCTTCTATTATGAAGCAATATTCTACCAATTATTCGATGGAGTACAATAGGATGCTGGACGGAATGGTTGAGCGCAGAATGCGAAAAGCAGTGATAGCTGTTGGAAGTCTGTGGTATACGGCATGGGTAAATGCTGGAGAACCTGATTTAGACGAATTATTATTGTCAGAAAGAGATATTGCTCAGATGGAAAAAGAGGCCAAAGAATTAGAAGAACAATTCCAAGGAAAAACCATCAAAGGTAGGGAGCATGACCATTGAATTGGTTATGTAATTGGAGCAAAAGGTTAGTAATGATATAAATGTCTTTTTATTTTGTTGATTATTTTTTTTCCGAAATAATAAAATAAGAATAAAATGGTGTAGTTTAGGGGATTTTTAATCTCTGAACTATTAGCTACTTATGAAAAGAATTCAATTCAGCATACTTGTGGTGCTTGCTGTTTGTTTAACAACGCCACTTTTTTCTACATCCCTATCTGAAACTTTCATACTTAAAGAGGAGAATCGAATTGACGTAGTTGGAAAGAAGTCCAATTTTATAACCATCTCAATTACAAAGAAAGTAAGGATAAAGATTAACGATTTAAAAGGAGTTGAACGTTTTTCTAAAATTTCCTTACCAGAAACATTTGATCCTACTTATTTTGCGCATTTTTCTAAAATAAGGAATTATCAATACGCATTGTCTGAGGTGAAAATACTTTCATTTAGCGCCAATAAGATTACTAAGTCAGGGGTTAAATTGCCAATCAACTATAAAGATAAGTACCGTGCAATTGTGATGGAAAGGGGAGATGATCAAGCGGGAGGTTATGATTTATGGGACTATACCACCACAGAAATTAATATAGGCGATGAAATAGAAATTGTTTATTCTTATACAGTCCCCTTCGACATCAATTTTTACAATTTTATTTCGTTCAGAATATTTTTTCATAAAAATATTGATATTAAGGAGTATACATTGGAATTGGCGCATCATCCATCTTTGAATATTAATGTAGAAGAGAAGAATGGTGCTAGTCCAGATAGTATTTATGAATTGGAGAATCAATATACCTATAGATGGAGTCGCAAAAATCTTAAAGGATGCATTGATGAGGTAGGAGGGAGAGCTTATACTCAACTACCATTTATTGTGATGGCTATTTTACCCATTGATTTATACTACAAAGTGCCCGATTCTTTCAAAGAGAAATACATTCCTACCTACGCCTTTTTTGCTAGTAGAAGAGAAAATGCCCATATGACTACAAAAATGTCAATTGATCAGGGGTTGAGAACCGCTGATTTGGGAAAGCTTTATAGTTACATTGATTCTCATTCTAGTAAATTTCCCGATGATGAAAATGGATATCAATCTTTAAAATCAATTCATACAGATATTACAGATCGTTTTACCTATGACAATGATAAAGAAAGTTTATTCGGAATAGATAATCGAAAGGATCGGTTAGGAGCCTTTATTGACCAGGGCGTTGTAAGAGAAATCAATCGGTACTCTAATTATGTAGCAATCACCAGAAAGTTAGGATTGCATTATTTCACTTCCTATTTATGTGATGTTAGGACTGGGGAGCTGAGTGGAAATTTCTATACCCCAATGTTGCACAGTGATTATCTGATTGCTGTAGTTTTAAAGGATTATCATTTGCAATACATTTATCCAAAGAATTCAAATTTTGGTTATTACATCAATGAAATTCCATTCTATTTTGAAAATGCGAAGTCTAGACTTATTCAGCCATTGGATTATTTGGTGGTGAATCGGCAGATAGAAGAAGAAGCAAAGGAAGTTCGAATATTTTCAAGTACAGAAAATGAAAATATCAGAAGAGCAAATGTTTTGGTAAAAGTTGATTTGGATAAATCAAGTTTAGCTTTTCAAGCTAAAATTGATTTAACAGGACAATTTTCAACTATTACGAGAGGGATTTATCAAAAAAACGTAAAAAACCAATACGTCAATAAAATTTATAATGAAAAACTCTGGTCCTTTGATAAGGACATTGAAGTTCAAAGTGAAAAGTTTGTGATGAAGGACAACCAATTTCCTTTTCAAGCCAATATTAATGCTCAATACTCTGGGGCGCATTTAATGAAAAAGGATGGAGATGACTATACGATAAATATGAAGAACTGGTTTAATCATGTGATATACGAGAACTTTCAAGCGAAGGACAGACAGCTAGACTTTTATGCAGACTTTAAATCAAAAGATTCTTATGTTTATTATTTCCAGTTTTCTAAAGATGTTCAATTGACTTCAGTCGAGAGTAACGTAAACATTGAAAATGAATATGGAATTTATAATTTCTCAGTGACTCAAATAAATCCAACTACCATAAAAGTTTCTAGTTTTTATGAAGTGAACTCAACAAGTATTGCTGCTTCCAAAACTAAAATGGTAGAAGATATATTTACAGCGATAGAAAAATCTAATTTGATGGAATTGAGGTTTCAATAAGTCAAATTGAGAAAGAATAGGAGAGCAAACAATAAGGGCGGTCAATATTGACCGCCCTTATTATTAAATACTATTCACAAAATCTAAAAAGACTTTTTTATGTTTTTCTAAATCCATATTTGCAGAAAGTGAAGCCCTAACGATATAATCTTTATCGCCTTCTTTTGTAGTTCCTTGCGTAGAAGTGGCAGGAATAGTCCAATAACAACCTTTTAATTGACCGTAACTCACACAGAATTTACTTTCTTCTGGGATTTCAGTAATCATGAGGTTAATCAACTTTAGGTTAAGGGCACGTTTATACATTTCCCTTTCTTCATCTGTGTTTCCTCGTGTAGGCAGATCCAATGAAAATACAGAAGGAGTGAAACCTTGAGCCGCTAATTCTTCTGAAACAAAGTTAATTTTTGCATCAGGCAGTGTTGAATGTATATAGTTTACGAATTCTCTAGTGTTTTTGTATGCATCTATAATTCGTTGGGTCATTGATGGTAATTGCTCTGCCAAAATGGCGTATTGCAATTCCGTAGCTTCATTGTCACACAAGTGTAGATGTAACTCAATTTTATCCATCAAATTGACAGTATTTTTATTTCCAACACAATAGCCAGCGGTACATTTTCCACCACTAGGAAACTTAGAGCCACTTGCAAATGAAATGGTTCTAATTGCTGAAAGCGCTTCTCCTTCGCCTAAGAAATGTACATTCGGACAGAAAGTTTGGTCTAAAATAAAGACAGGGTCTATCGCAATTTGTCCACCAGTAGTTTTGCGCTCTTGACTCAGTACAGCCTTTAACTGATTAAGATTAGGTACTTCTACTCTTGGGTTAGTTGGAATTTCTGCAATGATATATGGTATCGCATCTTCTGATGCAATTTTTGTCAGTACTTGATCAATACTTTTCACCATATCATTTCCACCATCCACTGGTAAATCAACGATGGATACATTTTCAGTACAAGCAGCTACACGCCTAGCTTGATCGTTTGTACCTCCATAACAATTCGGTGGAACTATTATTTTAATCGCTTTTCCTTGATGTTTTTCCTTTGCATCGTGGATGAGTCCCATCAATATAGCATATTGTATAGATAGTCCGCTAGAGGCAACTAGCGACTTGGTAGTGGTTCCTGTAATCAGATTAATTAGATTTTGAACCTTGATTTTGTTTTCTCTTTTGTCATCAGTGTTTGAAATTTCGTAAGGAGTATTTACAAGCAATTGTAAGGCAGTCAAGCTGTTTGCAGGAGTCATTGCAATGGTCTCTCTTCTTCTGACATGTTGAATATTAGAGATATATCTTTCGTTTTTTTCTCCATTAACTAAAAGGACACTCCCTAAATCCCCTGTATAATTGCCGCAGTGCAGACTGATAAAAAAGTCAATATGGGGAGCATTTGGATGATTGAGATCAAAGCAACCAATCTTTTCGCTGTTCGTGATAAAAACGGTGCTGTTCAATTCGGATGGCTTAATCGAAGACAAGGAATCAACTTGTATTAATTCAAATGGGTATCCATAAATTTTTTGGATTAAATCTGGATCAAAGCTATCAGGAAGTTCTCCGTTAAAATAGATTTGAGTGTTTTTGTTTTCCATCGCATTTGTCCGGAGTATCGCCATAATTGGCATTGTCTGAGAAGAAAACGCAATTACATTTTTAGCAGGAATATCATTTAATTTTGCAATTCCCCATTCCAATACACAAGAAAGAGGGTGACCTAAACGGATATAATCATATGCTGTTGGCAGTCCATTCAAGGCTTCAGCTGTCACTACATTTTTTTGGTATAAACCCTCAAGCTGGTCTAAAAATTCAGTTTTTGCCAGTTCTTCATTATATATGTCTAATCGGTGTGTGGTAATATTCAACCAGCCGGTCGGTAAGTTTTGAATTAAATCTTGAATATATTGAAGGGTTTTCGAATTTTCCATAATTTTTCTTTTAAAGCCCCAAAATTATACATTATAGATTAACTGAACTTAATTTTATCCAGTTGGGCGATGCTTGTTTGATGTGAACGAAAGTCTCACAAACATTTGATAAAATCTAAACAATGTGTGCTAATCGTAGATGGAAAAGATGAGCATAAAAAAAGGAGAATGTCACCACTCTCCTTTTGATTTTTAATGGATAGACTTATGCAGTCAACTCCAATGTTTTTAGTTCGTTTACCACGTCCACAATTTCAGCCTTATGAGTAGCTAGTTTACTTGATAATGGATTGCTTTTTAATTCATTTACTGCACTTTGATAATCTTCTAGGGCTGTAGTTTGACCTCTTTCACACTCTTCAATTAAGGCCTCATCTGTATTTCCAGCTACTGCTGCCTTAACACTCAACCATCCTCGGTGCAAATCACCTTCAATTGAAGTTCCTTTGTCGATTTTACCACCTAAATGAGTAATTTCTTGTTTCAGCTCATGACCAAATTTATTGTGCATTCTGCTGTTCTTTTCAAAGTAGTTTTTCAATACCGGGTTTTTCGTTTTTTCTGCCACTAACTGAAACCCTTTTTCTGCATCGTAATTTCTACTTAAAAGGTTATTTAATGTTTTTATCGTTTCCATGATTTCTATTGTTTTAATTAATAATGTGTTGTATTTTTTGTATACAGTAGCTGATTAAGCTGATTCAGACATTTTTGCATGTTTACCTTCTGCAATTTCTTCTACTACTTTTTTGCAGAATGCTGGTAAATCATTTGGAGATCTTGAAGTAGTCAATCCATGATCTACTACTACTTCTTCATCGACCCAATGGGCTCCTGCGTTTATTAAGTCAGTTTTAATGCTCGAGAAGGAGGTGATTTTTCGCCCTTTGAGTACACCAGCCTCTGCAAGAAGCCATGGGCCATGACAAATTGCTGATACAGGTTTTTCTTGTTCAACGAAACTCTTTACAAAATTTACTGCTTTGCTGTTTCTCCTTAATTTGTCTGGGTTAATTACTCCTCCAGGAAGAATTAAAGAATCGTAATCTGATGCAGAAACTTCATCTAGTGTTTTATCTACTTGAAATTCACTTCCCCAATTCCCATCGATCCATGATTTAATAGGACCGTTTTCTAAACTTACTACATGAACTTTTGCTCCTGCAGTTTCTACTGCTTTTTTTGGTTCTGTAAATTCGGATTGTTCGAAACCATCTGTAACAAGGATGGCTACTTTCTTTTCGCTTAAATTTTTCATTTTGTTTTCGTTTTTTAGTTTCCCTTGATAAAGAAAAGAATGTTCCAAAACGAAAATAGTAGGATAGGGCGTGCTTATTGGTTGCAAACCGTTGAATCAATTGGACAGGCTGTAGAATATATTAGAAAAGCGATTATTTTTTGAATGCGATTTTGTGAACGGCATTACTAAGAGCTTGAGGTTGCTGAGTACCCACTAAGATTTTATTGCCATTTTTTAATGTTATGGCCAAGCCCTTACGGCCTCTAATATTATAGACAGTACCGTATGAGGTAAACAGCCGAATTCCCCAACCACCAACAAATCCATAATCAAGGACTTCCACTTTTTCAATGGCTTCCCATTTGATGGACTTATTTACGAAAGGTGAAAAATTTATTTGGATTTCTTTTGCTGTAATAGTTGTAGTTAGGCGGATAAAGGCGAAAAAAAGGAGTAAAAGGAGGGTAAGAATGGCAAATGTTACCAGTCCTCCATCACTCATGGGTTGATCTCCAAAGGATTGATCCAAAATAGTCTGTTGGTATATCCCCATGAATGGAATAGTAGCTATCGATAGTAATATCAGCCACAACCACCATTGTGTAAACCTTTGTACTTCTTTATACAGCATTATTGCTAATTTAAACTTTTAACTGATTCACTTCAAGTGTTGCTCCTACATTTAAATCTCCTAAATGCAATTTCCCAATTCTCACTCTCACTAATCGAAGAGTGGGAAAACCGACTGCAGCGGTCATCTTTCTCACCTGTTTAAATTTTCCTTCTGTTAATGTTATCGCTATCCATGAGGTAGGTCCATGCCTTTCTGATCTAATTTTGAATTCTGAATGGGGGATTTGACTGCTGTCTGAAATTCTCTTGGCTTTAGCAGTTTTAGTGGAGTACAGAGTGCCTTCTATTCCTATTGTAACCCCTTTTTCTAACCTTTCTATGGCCTCATCTGTGATAATGCCATCTAATTGAGCCCAGTATTCTTTTTCAATAGAAGCTCCTGTAATTCTTGCGCTTTCTCTACCATCGGTGGTGAGTAATAATAGTCCTTCTGTCTTACTATCTAAACGACCGATAGCCATAGTGCCATTTGGGAAGTCATGTAATTCATTCAACAGCTTCTTTTTACGGGTTCTGTTGTTGATAAACTGGCTAATCATTCCCGCTGGCTTATTAACGATGAAGTGACGATGAGGCATAAGTTGAAATAATCAATTCTGCTCAAAGTTAGGATAAAGCAAATAAAAAACGGCTGAAGTATTTACTGCAGCCGTTTGAAAAAAAGAAGATTAATGAATGATTGTTTAACCGTTTTCGCTCAATACTTTCAATTGTTTTACCCAATTGTCTAGCAATAGCTTTTGTGTATCATAATCTTCTATAAAAGGACCACACATGATTTGTAGTTCAGTAGTTGAGGAGTCTTCTTTACTCAACACTAGGAATTTTTCAGTAAAATTGGATTGGCTATAATCGTTTTGTACATAATAATTTCCAAATAAATCATCGGCATAGGTAGCCGTTAATTTTCCTGCATGAGGATAATGATAGTTGACGTTGGTCGTGTTTCTCCAATTTGATTTTAAAGGAAGGGATTTTTCTAATATGCTTTGAAATTGAATCACATTCTCTGGCTTGATTAATATTTTTTTAACTACATCTGCAGAGGCATCAATACTGACGGTCTGTGTATAAAATTTTGCTTCCTCTAAGTTGGTCGTTTCTTCATCTGATATTAAAGTAATTTCATCTAAACGAGCACTTCCATTTCCGCCATTTAAGTATCGGAAACCAACCACCGAGTCATTGTCAATATTTAATGCTTGGATGACAATGATGAGTTCTTCTCTTTTACTGTATGGACTCTGAAATGTTGCTAATCTCGGCATTTTTATATCCAATGGTTTAGCATTAGGGTATTTCTCAGTATCTACTAATATAAGTGAAGCTTCGGTTTGAGTTTCTTCTTTTGTTGCCAACCTTCCATTGATTACTGGTACATCTCTCCAATCGGCTAAATTAACAGGTGGAAAACCTTTTAGATTATCTGGGCAATACCATCCACCATATCTGTGAGATGGGACTTTCACTTTCTTAATAGCCGGCTTTACTTTTTCTACTTCTTGATTATTGGCGGTTTTGTTGTTGGGTGAGCATGCTAGCAAAACGACTAGGCCAATTGCTCCAATTCCATTTAATGCTTTAGTTTTCATGTTTTCGTATTTTGTGATTGTGGTCATAAAAGTAAATGGAGGGACTAAAGCAATGGTTTAATTAATGTAAATTAATGTAAAATCGATGTAATTTATTGCTAAAACCATTTTAATACCGCATCTATTCGAATAGATTTGTTTCATGAACCGGATTCAAACTTTCTTTTTACTGCTATTTTCACTGATAGCTTCCATTCAAGTTTCAGCTGAAACTAAAGAACAGCAACTTAAAGTCATCTTGCGAGGCATCGGGCATGAATTTTTAATGCAGCTTAATGACGATACTTCGCTTGTATTGCCAATTGAAAAAGTAGGTAATCGCTATGCCTTAAAATTTGGTAGGTCCTTTTCTTTTGAGCCTGATAATTTGTTTCTTTCGACTTATAAAGTGATGGAAGAATTTGAAATTATAGATCAATACATTGTAGAGGTGGAATCATGTGATACCTCAATTGTGATTCATAGCTTTGAAGCGAATCTTCTTAAAGATAAGGAGAGTATTGCTTGCAAAATGCGAGCACTTCCAATAGCCTGCTATGTGTTTTATTTTACTCTAGTAGAAAATTCAACCTCTCATGCAACCACTGAAGAAAATAACAGCGTATGGTGGATGGTGCCAATAGGAGTGGTGGGCTTGACCCTTTTATTGGTCTGGTGGAGAAGACGTAAGAGACTTCAGGCTGATAATCATCTAATCACAATCGGTCAGTTTCAATTTGATCAAAAAGGAATGAAGTTGAACCTTAAAGCCCAATCAATAGAACTGTCAAGTAAAGAAACGGATTTACTTTATTTGCTGTATACCAATGAAAATGAAACTCTAGAAAGAGAGTATATTCTTAAAGTTGTTTGGGGCGACGAGGGTGATTATGTAGGAAGAACGTTAGATGTTTTTATCTCTAAACTGCGTAAAAAGTTAGAAGCCGATTCCAGTATCAAAATCATAAACGTAAGAGGTGTAGGGTATAGGATGGTGGTTGGATAAGAAACGGTTAGTAGAAATCTGTCTTTTTTATTAAAAACACAAAAAGAATTGTTTACAATCTTTTAGAGTATTTGTTTTGATTTTTAGCCTGTAGACCATCGTCTTTAGCTTACCAATTTCATAAAATAATAATATTTACTATTTAGAATTAATGATGTATGAGCATAAATAATGCTTGATTGATGGATTGAGCTCATTAAGAGTGATTTTAGTGGATTTAACTTTTTAAATTAACCCAAAAATTTAAATTGCGAAAAGATAAATCTTCCAATCAACCAAGGAGTTTATACAAAGCATGAATATTGTTTATAAATGAAATAGGCCGCGAAGTGACTTTGTGATTTATCGTTTATTTCGAAGTATACAAACAGATTATTGAAGATTAGGAAGAAACTTACCATACTGCATTATTCAAAATTAACAATGCAGTATGGAGTGCTTAGATTTTACACTTTTAAATTCAACCAGTCGCGCAATGTTGTACTTGGTGCTCCAAGAAGATTATTGATGTCATTTGCATCTCCGGCTTCTGGTGTTTTTTCAAAGTATTCAAACATTGGAATTATGCTTTTTAACTCCTTATTTCCGCTAATAAATGCAATGAATTTAAGTAGTCCAAATGGAGCATTCCCAACTTTTTTAATATAAGGATGATTTACCCGAACATATTGTTCTAAAGCTTCTTTTAGCGTTAAAGATTCTGGTCCATATGAGTAGAATTCTTTATTCAGGGATTCATTCATACCATAGGCTCTACTTAATTGTTTTGCAAAATCTTTTGAGCTAATCCAATGCAGTTTCAGTGGTTGTTTGCCCATAATGTTTGCCTTTCCATTTTGAATCATCATCTCTAAGGATTCCATGAACCAGGTAGGTCTAAAAATCATGTATGGAATGCCACTAGATTTAAGCACTTGTTCGGCCTTGTATTTATTCCCTACCATTTCGAACCAACTATTATTTTTTGTAACGGTTGCTCCACTTACATAACTTATTCGTTTAATGTTGTGCGATTGCGCAATACTCACAATGTTGTCAACAGCTTTTGACTCATCAGGAGTGTTAATGGTAATATGTACTGCATCGTAGCCATTCATAGCTTTTTCAAGATCAGATTTTTTAAGTACATCACCTGGTGTAACATCGTGGTTTGGATAATTTTCTGCTTTAATATTTCTTGAGAACAATCGTAGTTCATTTCCAGCTTTAGCTAATTCATTAATTGTTTCTTGTGCAATCATACCTGAGGCACCGATAATTAATATTTTCATTATTAAATTTTTTCTGGTGTTATTATAAAACTTCGTTCACTAAAAGCAGGTATAGATGGTGCCTCCTCATAAAAGAACTCGAGTCGGTCTTTAGAATCCATCATGCCTAAACTATAGAGCAATGGCACATAATGATCAGGAGTAGGTGAGGCCATTTTGCCAAGTTTATGGCTTGTTAAATAGTTCGTTAAGTTTTTAAAGTTTCTTGACTCCAATTGTTGTTTAAGCCATGCATCATATTCAATTTCCCAACCAAAGATTGATCTGTCTCCCGAATGCATTTTTTGCATTACAAGATTCAAATTGTGAATCAATGAGCCGCTACCAATTACAAGAACTCCCTTTTCTCTTAAAGATTTCAGCTGCCGACCAAGATTAAAATGATATTCTGGTTGTGCATTATAATTAATGCTCATTTGAAAAACAGGAACATCAGCCTTTGGAAACAAATGCATAAGCATTGGCCATGCGCCATGATCTAAACCCCACTCATCTGTTTCTTCGATTGTAGTAACTAACTTACTAATTTCTTTTGCTGTTTCTGGTGAACCATGTGCATTGTACTTGGGGTCGTAGTAATGTTCAGGAAAGCCATAGTAATCATAAATCTGCTTTTGTTGAACAGAGTTGTTGACTAATGTTTGATTGTTGGTGCACCAATGGGCAGAAACGACCAACGCTGCCTTCACTTCGTATGTTTCTTTCAACTCCTTTCCCAATTGGTATAATTTCATCCAAAATGCTCGTTCCTCCCGGCCAACAGGAATATCCATTGGATTTCCATGAGAAGTAAAGAGTACAGGCATTTTTTTACTTTGCTTGGGTAAAAGATCTGTGTACTTTTTAAGATCTGCTAATTTGTTCATATGATTTAATGCGTAAACTCCACCAAAAGATAGTCCTCCACCAATTATTAATGAGTGTTTTAGAAAGTTTTTTCTGTTCATGTTTTAGATTTATTTTAAGACTTGACTTCAATAGGAACTTTTTTTGTGCGTCCCCATACAACAAAACTTAGTAGTGCGATTAACAAGAAGTTTAGGCCAATCACATTTGCCTCACCTCTTGATAGATGGAAGACTATTCCTGCTAGCATAAGAAGAATACCTCCGTAAGCTGCAAGAGTCGTTAGTTTTGGCTGAATGCGTAATGCTGCAAGAAGTATCAATCCCAAGGCACCTAATAAGTCTGCAATTCCTGCAACTTAAGCTTGTACTTTAATTAACTTACATTATTTAATAGAAAGAACAAAGAGAGGATTAAGGTTATTATATACGCAGAGACCTAGATCTCGTCAACATTGAAAATCCCCTCTCTTCTCTACTTAAAATTCGTACAGTTCTTTGAGACTACAGATCTCGTTTTTAAGTTGTTGATTTAAAAGTAGAATGTCCTTTCCAAAACTAATTTATTATGAATAAAGATATAAAATATTATGGTATAGACATCAGCAAAGATGTATTTGATGTTTGCGATAGTACAGGAGAAAGTTCTCAATACGAGAATAACGTAAAGGGGTTTAAGCAGTTTGTAAAAACTCTGAGTGTCAACTCTCATTGCGTTATGGAGGCTACAGGTTATTATCATTATCAGTTAGCCTACTATTTATTAGAATCAGCAGTAAAGGTATCGGTAGAAAATCCACTATCAATAAAGCGTTTTATACAGATGAAGTTATCAAAAGTAAAGACGGATAAATCAGATGCAAAAATGATATGCGAGTATGCGCAAAAAGTAGAAATGAGGTTATGGGAGGGTCACTCTAAGAATCAAGTGGAATGCCTGCAAATTAGCAGATTATTAGATTTATACTTCAAACAAAGCACAGCAGTAAAAAATAAAATTCATGGAGAGAACGTATTGGGAAAGCCAAGTAGTTTAGTGATGAAGTCACTTCAACAAAGCAAAAGAAATATAGAAAAGCTCATCAAAGAGTTAGAGGCTAGACTAACTGAATTAGTAAAAAGTGAACATCAAGAGTTATTGACATTATTAGAAAGCATACCCGGTATGGGGCGTAAAACTTCTATGATGTTAATTGTACTAACTGATGGGTTTAATCGATTTGATAATGCCAAGCAATTATGCTGTTATTCAGGTTTAACACCTACTATAAGGCAATCAGGGAGCAGTGTTAGAGGTAAGTCACGAATAAGTAAAGTAGGTAACAGGAAACTCAGAAATTTACTCTTCATGTGCAGCTTTACTGCTTGCAAGCATAATAAATCATGCAAACAGATGTATGACAGAATAGTAGCAAAAGGAAAGAGTAAAAAGTTAGCATTGATTGCTATATGTAATAAGTTATTAAAACAAGCATTTGCAATAGCAAAGTCAGGTATACCATTTGATCAATCATATAGAAGTAAATTAGGAATATAGCTCTTGAGCAGTTATTCTAATATTTTTTGCCCTTAAAGCATAAAAAATATTGGAAATAACTGGGTTTTTAGCACAGTTCTTTGTTAGGCACTTTATTTTTTTTCTTTTTTTCTGATTGCTCGTAAATTAGTTATTAAATCATCTCCTTTGGGGGTTAATTTCCAATATGTATTATTGTCTTTTAGGGATCTTTTTTTAATACTTTTTTCAATTAAACCTAACGCTTTTAATTGTATTAAGATAGACCGAAAATTATCTATAATAATTCTTACTCCTATTGGCTTACGACTCGCTTCTTTTGAAAGCAAGTGATATAGGTAATCACTAATTTGAGTTTGATAATCTTCTTCAGGAGCTTCGTCGATTAATATAGTTGCTGTTTTCGAGAATATTTCATTCCAAGTTAATTTTAAGCTGTCTCTATATAGTTCGCCATATTCAGTTTTCTTATAAGTGTATTGAACATTATATGTATCGTCTCCTTGAGATAAAGAATCAGTATCTGTAATAGCACTGGTCTTTAACTCATCTTCTAACTCTTTAATTTTTTCTTTTAATTTCAATATTTCGACGTTAGCTGCTGTCGAGCTGATTCTATCAGCTTTGACCCAACCTGTTCTTGGTTTAGTTTTTATCAATTTTACAAGACTTCTACTAACTACCGAGCCTAACTCCTCAGGAGTTTGCCAAAATTTAATATGCTTTTTAGATGCTAATTCTCTAAAAGTTAAAAGTTGTTTTGCTTTTTCTTCGTTTTTATCTGTTTTGGAAACGGATATGTCATCTACTGATTTTATTAAAAAGGAAATAATTGGAATACCAATTTTTAAAGCATATTCATATTCCATTTGTGTGTAACTGATACCTTCTGAGTTTAGAGAACCATATCTTCCACCGATTATTAAAATATAGTAGTCTGATTCGTCAATAAGTTCTTTAATGAGTGTCCATTGGTCATCATCTGTAGCCGGAAAGAGTTCCATTCCAACAGGTATGCAATCTAACTCTAAAAGAGCCTGAATTACTTCTTTCCTTTCATTTTTTAAATCTTGATAAGTTGAACTAACGAATACCTGATATTTTTTCATTGATTAAGATATTGTGCCTAACGGTCTCGGCTATGAGTAGTTGCGTGGTTTATCACTTAACTTTGCAAGTACACACCAAACTGAAAATCCGCGAGGATTTTCAGAAGTAGGCGAGAACAAGCAATTACTTATAGCCATTGTTGTATGCAGTTTTTATTGATTCTATTATCATTTTACTCAATCTGTTTTGTTGCTGAGCATTAGAAGGAAAATCTTTACTAGTTAATTCAAGATTTTCTTTTTCTAAATAGTTTTTAAAGCTTGTGAAACATTTTTTAAAATGATTATATGTCAAGTCATTATGTTTATCTCCTAAATCATACATTGCATTGAAAGAATTTAAAATAGCAACATAGCCAGTTGTTTTCCATAAAATATTCTCCAAAGGTGATTCCCAATATTCAGGAAATGTATCTCTTAAAGAATTAAATACGTTTAAAAATATCTTTAAAATTACACTGTCTTCATTATTTAAAAAATATGTCCTCAATGGAAGTGAAGGAACTTGAGGAAGTTCTTCATTTCTTTTTGATAATCTATAGTCCAAATCAGGATCTTTAGTTAACAAGAATATTAGATGCTTTACAAAAGTACCTTGAGATAAAGTTGCTAAATCTTGACTTTCTTCCTTTTTACCTAACATTTTCAATCTATTGTAAAAAGGTGATTCAGTATTTTTATTTAAAGCACGTGCAATTTCGTGTGCAGTCTTTTGAGGACTTCTATGTTTTGATAAAGCAAACAAATCATATATAAGACTCATACTAACCTTTGTTTGCTTACTATTAATAATAGAAAAAACATAAGCTTTTTCTTCTTCTGTTAAGTTGAACATAAGAATTATAGGAAGTTCAAACCTATCTTTAAAATCAGATTTTAAAATTCCTTTTAATCTATGTTGACCATCAATAACTTCCCCAATTTTTTTATTATTATTCAAGGGTATCTCGAAGTTATTGTTGTTTAGCGTAATATTAGCATCTTCATAAACGCTAATGATTATTGGTGTTGGAAAAGTAGCATCAGGGTCAGAACAATATTTTGCTATTTCATTAATTCTTTGACTTGATTCATCTCTCTGAATTGCACTAGGACTAGCAGACCTAGGTGTGACGTGTACTAATTGTCCTAAATCAGTAGCTTTCATTTTACTAAAATAGAAGCTCCCAATAGGTTGATTTATTTCTATGTAAGGTGCTACTATCATATTTTATTTCCTTTAGAATCGGTTTTTAAATCTTCTGTTTTGTTGTTCATTTCGTCAACTTTTGCATCATCTTTTGAAGCAAAATTGTCATCTAACTCTTTATATTTATCATAATTATTTTCCAATCTTATTACACTAAAGGAATAAACAGAAATAATTATTGAAAGTAATAAGAATGTTAATTGCCACCAATCGATATTGTAAGTAAGATTCTTTAATTTCTCAATATTTATGTCATTAGGTGAACTAGAATAAAAAACACCAGCAAAAAATAATGTAAAGATTGAAACAATAATTGTTAGAATTTTAATGGATTTAAATTTTGTTGGATGATTTTCGATTAGGTTAACAAATAAAGGACCTAAAACAGAAGCAAGTAAAGCTATTGAATAAGTATAGAAACTTCCATTTATACTATCTAGAAATAAAGATTGTGAGAAGCTTAAATTTCCGTTAATTACTCTAATAATAAAATTTGAGATAACTCCAATTTGTCCTGCTAGTATTGTGAATAAAAACCAGGTAAAAAAAATAAGCTTATTTTCACTTATTACTTCAAATGGTTTGGTTGATAATTGCCAAATGTTTTTCATTATTTTTTTTGTTTCTCAAATTGCATACAACAAGTGCATATGACGCACTTTGTGCGTCATATGCATATTTTAAAATGTTAATTTTTTATTTCAATAAAACTACTAATTGATTTAAAATCAACTATAAAATCATTTATTAGTCGTTTGTTGTCGTTTAAAAACGGATAAATGGTAGTTTTCAATTCGTAGTTAGTTTTTTTACAAACCCGAAGATAAGCCAAAAAGTCAAATGATTTTACAGTATGTTGAAAAGTAATGCATTAAAATAAAGGTGTCTGTCTATTTCCTATGGAAATGGAATGTACGTATCGTCTCCAGGTACTTTTGGGAACAGCTTGTTTTGCCAGTCCGCTTTGGCTTGTTGCAGTTTTTCCTTTTCTGCAGACACAAAATTCCACAACAATAATGGTTCGTCTTCAAGTGGCTCGCCGCCAAACAGCAACACCTGTGTGCCTTCTTGCAGCTCTATACAACATTGTTCGTCGGTTTTGCTAATCAGCATTTGTCCGGCTTCTATCGTTTCTCCTTCATGAGTAATGCCTCCTTTTACAATCACAAAAGCCACTTCGCCTTTCAGTTGGTCTTTCAAATACAAATGAGTGGCTTTTTTGGCCAATACATCCACCATAAATAGGGGAGAGTAGCCCCTTAATGGCGCTTTCCGTCCAAAACCTTCTCCGGCAACCAAGGTAATCACCAAGTCGTTTTCTTCCCATTTCGGCAAGTCAGCAGCACCGTAAAAGTCAAACTGTGGCTTCATGTCTTCCAATGCTTTGGGCAACGCCACCCAAATCTGATAACCATGCATAATGGAGGTTTTACCATTTCTCAAATGTGCAGGCGTTCGCTCGGTATGCGTAACTCCTGAGCCGGAGGTCATAAAGCCCACATCACCCGGTCGAATCACTTGTACCGTTCCTGTGCTATCTCGATGCTCTATTTCTCCTTCAAACAAATACGTGAGCGTAGAGAGCCCAATGTGCGGGTGTTGGTCCACGTCTAAATAAGAGCCTTCAAACAATTTTGCCGGCCCCATATGGTCAATGAAAGTAAAGGGGCCTACTTGTCGTTTTTTCTTAAAAGGGAGTAGTCGCCCCACCATAAAGTTTCCCAAGTCACGTTGACGTTCTTCTACGAGCATTGTAGTGTTGTTCATAGTCGTTTGTTTTTTTGGTGGTAATTTAAGGAATTTGTCTAGAAGGGGGCATTGTATTTTTGATTAAACAATATGACCTGTTTGCATTTCGACGATAGTCGAAAAAGGCGCCATATCATTAAAAAATGAAGAAATGATTTTTTTAAAATGACTTCACAGGACGAATTTTTCTTTGTTTCTTTCTTTTCATGGCGAAAAGAAAGAAAAAGAAACTATTCCTTATATAAATTTAAATCCCATTAGAAGCAGTTAAAATAACTGGTTCACCATCAGTAATTAGAATGGTATGCTCGTGTTGCGTGACATAACCTCCTTTATTTCCAACCAACGTCCACCCATCTTTCATTTCGTTGGCAATATTAGATTTAGTAGAAATAAACGTTTCCACTGCAACGACTGAGTTCTTTTTGAAGATTTCTTTGTTGTGAGGATCGCCGTAGTTTAAAATATCTGGAGATTCATGCAAGCTTCGTCCAACTCCGTGTCCTGCCAAATTCTCGATAACTACATATCCTGATCGGATGGCCTCTGTTTCTATCAGATGTCCAATTTCTGCAACAGGTACGCCATCTCTAATTTGACTAATGGCTTTTTTTAGAATACGATGAGAAGCATCTACTAACTTTTGGTGTCCATTGAGGTCTTTTCCCAACACAAAAGAGCCGCCATTGTCTGCCCAAAATCCATTCATTTCAGCCGACACATCTATATTGACTAAATCACCTTCTTTCAGTATTTTGTGACTTGCAGGAATACCATGAGCAATTTCATGATTCAAGCTAATGCAAGTCCAACCTGGAAATTCATACGTTTCATATGGTGCCGATTTGGCTCCGTAGCTTCTCAACAGCTCACCACCGTATTCGTCTAGCTCCTTGGTGCTCATTCCGACTTTGGCGTATTCTCGCATTTGCTTGAGGGTAATTGCGACCACTTCGCTTATGGCTTTCATTCCTTCTAATTCAGACGCTTTAGTAATGGACATGTTGTAGAAATTTAAGATGTAAAATTAGAGAATTTAGAGCCCTTATTCTAGAGAATAATCATATCCTATTCGCAGGAGTTCAAAGAACTCAGAGTCCAATTGTTCTACTTCTTGAATTCTTAAATGGTGGGCGTACTTCCCAGAGAAGAAACTTACTTTATGGAATCGATCAGATTGAATGGCCTCGGGGTAATAGAATTTTACATCCAATACTGATTTCATAGGTTTGATAATCAACCAAGCTTTTTGACTCGTAAAGACGATGGTGTGAACAGAAGCACCGACTGAATTTGGTTCCCATTGGGAAGTTACTTGTAATATTTGATCAAATGCTAACACCAATTCGTCAGGTTTACCTAAGAAAAGTTCTCCAATGTCTTTGGTCGTGCAGTAATGCGACTGGTTGGTCATTTTGAAATTTCGATTACATTTTAGACAGGTCCACATTTGTTTTGGTTTTTATCTTATTTATTGTCCTTGAGAATTCTTTAAGAAATTCGAAATGAAGTCTTAGAAAGTTCGTCTAGCTCCGAAGAATTGAGGAGATCCGACGAACGTCTTAGGCTTTGAGAAGAAATTCGTAGAAGAATCCTCAAAGACTTGAATTTTTGGTTCATTTTGGTTCAAGCCAAAAGAACATAGAGAGTAATTATCATTGAATTATTCAACTACTCTTCAAAAAACTCTTTCAAATTTCCAAAATACTCCACGTTCCAACCTTCCACAATATCTTCATAATCATCAGTAGGAATGTTGCTGTGCCTTAATTCTAGAGAAGTGCGTTGTTTATCTTCATGTAACTTTATGGTAACGATAGAAGGTGCTTCCTCACCAAAATACCACTGTTGTACGATTTTCTTATTCGGTTCAAATTCTAGGTTTTTTCCAGTAATGGCTCCTTCCCATAAGCTAAACTCACTTCCTGGCTCGGTGCTCATTTCGGCTTCTTCGCCACTCCATAAATAGATCGTGGTGGGAGTGGTCAGTGCTAAGTACACTTCCTCAGGTGAAGCATTGATGGTATAATAAGCTTTATAATCTTTCATTTATCTCCATTCTATTTTATGAGAAATATCGGTTAACGGGTTTTTATCCAATAAGTTTAAGTTTTCCAACGGAATCCCCAATTGAAACAAACCCATGCAGTTTTCGTTTTCTTTTAAGTTTAAATAATGCTTGAAATCAACGCCCAATACGAGTGATCCAGTTCCCCAATAGCCGCCAACTCCATGCGATTCGCAACTTAAATAGATGTTCTGAACGGCACAGGCTACAGCCCATTCTTCTTCAAACTTTGGAACTTGCTGTTGTTCGTCATAGCTGACAATGATCGCAATAGCATGAGAGACCTTTCTAGCTTTCATTTGCATTTTCTTCACTTTTACCTCTGAGAATTCTTCAGAAGGAGTGATGTGCTTATAAATTCGAATCTGCTCTTCAAATAGCTGTTCCAATGCCTCTTCAGAGAAAACGATAAAGCGCCAAGGTTCTGTTCTTTTATGTGATGGCGCATGGTTGGCATTCTCCAGAATGGAAAGAATCACATCCGGTTTAATCTTTTTGGTTTCGTCAAATTGCAATGGAAAAAGCGAACGTCTGTTGCGAATCCATTGATTAACTTCAATAGAATTGTTCATAATTAGGCGAATAGATAAAAGTCTTTCACCAAAGTTAAATATTGTGCGGTGTATTCGTGGCGTTTATTGGTTTCAATTGTCAAAGAATTGCTAATAAGTTCACTTGAACGTTTAGAAAACAATAATAATTCACGCTTATATGGTTTGTCGGGATGACCTTTTACACGAAGCTCTTGATTGAGAAATAAATGAGAAAATTGGGCTTCTTGTATATAGACAGCTTTGTGCTCAGTTGGAACAATGCAACAAAAATGGCCGTCCTTATTGAGCAGTTCTGCTACTTTCTGAAACAATAGTGCAGGGGGAAGAGAGTCATTTTGTCGGGCAGTATCTCGTTCAGTGTTTCCACTAAAATAGGTGCCGTTAAAAAATGGAGGATTGCTTACGATTAAATCAAAATTGTCGGATTGAAATTGACCCAGATCTGAATTTTGAACGGTTAGTCGATCATTCCAATTGGAACGGCTAAAATTTTCATTAGCTTGCTCAATGGCAGAATTCTCAATGTCGATTCCAATAATTTTAGCATTGTCGAAACGTTGCGCCAACATTAAGGCAATCAATCCACTGCCTGTTCCTATGTCAAGTATTGTTTGAGGTGAAAAGTGATTAGCCCAAGCGCCCAATAATACGCCATCGGTCCCTACTTTCATGGCACATTTATCGTGGGCTACTTCGAATTGTTTGAAACGAAAGGCGTTCATTAACCTTCGAGGTAGAGTTCAATTAGGCCTTCGGTGGTTTGCACATGAATGGCTTTATTTTCTCGATCTACTTTGAGAATGGTGTCTTCTAAAATAGGAATCAGCACTTCTTTATCGCCAACTGTAATTTGAAAAATATCTTGTGATGGATAATCGAGAACAGTTTCAATGGTTCCTACTTTTCCGAAACGTTCGTCGTGCACTTCCCATCCTTTTACTTCGTGATAATAAAATTGATCACCTTTTAGTTTGGGTAGGGCAGCAGCAGGTAAATAAAGTTCTTTACCCACTAATTCTTTGGCTTCTTCTTGAGAGGTGATTCCTTCAACGGTAACACGTAAAATTCCTTTCTGCTGTAGTTTGGATTGGCTTAGGAAGAAAGGCACTAAAGTGTCGTCATTTTTATGGATGCGAATAAATACGGCATCCAACCCTTCATATGAAGAAGGGGAATCAACATCCAATTTGAATGCTAATTCCCCTCTGTTTCCAATGATTTTGGAAGAATACCCTAAATAAAAGCAATCTGCTATTTTCAAGGTCTTCGTATATTATTCAGCTGTTGGCTCCTCGTCTGAAGATGCTTCAGTAGCTTCAGCAGCAGGTGCTTCTTCTTCTGGAGTTTCTTCAACTGCTGGTGCATTTTTAGCAGCTACTTCTTGAGCTTTCTTCTCGTTTGCAGCAGCTTCAGCTTCAGCTCTTTTCTTTCTTTCAGCAACTTCAGCAGCAGATAATCCGTCTACTTTTGCTTGAACTTTGTTTGCTTTTTCTTCTAACCAAGCGTTAAATTTCTCATCAGCTTGTTCTTGAGTTAAAGCTCCTTTAGCAACACCTTTTGCTAAGTGATTTTTGTAAAGGATTCCTTTGTAAGAAAGAATAGCTCTAACTGTATCAGTTGGTTGAGCTCCTTTATTTAACCAATCAAAAGCTTTATCGAAATCTAATTCGATTGTAGCAGGGTTAGTGTTTGGGTTATACGTGCCTAATTTTTCAATAAACCTCCCATCTCGTGGGGCACGACTGTCAGCAACAACAAGGTGAAAAAAAGCATTTTGCTTTCTACCGTGTCTTTGCAATCTCATCTTTACAGGCATAAGTCTTGTTTAATAATGATTAATAAATAAATTTTTCGAATGGCAAATGTCCGCTTTATATTCCAATTATAAAACAGCCTTATTAAATATTTTCTTTCGAATTAAGTTGTTAGATATCAGTTTGTTTTAAATTAATCTTCCACTAGGTCGCTAATTTCTTCCATTTTTTTTCGAGTATATCTGCCCGAAGTAGTGTAAATTATGGTACCTTCTTTGTCTAAAACATATAGATAAGGTACTTTACGATCTTCCATAGCCAATTCATCTCTTAAATCACCCATCTCTCCCTTATATAAAAGAATATTATCTCTATATGTGTCTGTGGTTCCTTCTTTAATCATTTTTTCTGCTTTGTTGTATGCTGCCTTATTTACTCCTGTAAATAAAAGTACCAATTGTACATTGACGTCGTAAACCATCGCATTTAAACCATTTTCGTCTAAGAATAAGTCATAAACAGGAGCTCCCCAAGAATATAAGTCTTCTTGAGCATCTTCTGAAAATGCAACGCCAATTAAAGTGAATTTTCCTTTGGTATCTGATGGAATAGAAACAGTTTGGTCATTTAGGTTGGCTGCGTCTAATTCAGGAAAAGGGTTGCCTTCTTGCGCTTTGGCAAAAAATGTAGCAATCATAAGGATTGGGAATAGGATTTTTTTCATGTGCTGTAATTTGTAATGTATACGCTAAAATTCGGATTATATTTTGGTAGATTCGAAATATTGAATCGCTAATTGATAAGATAAAAATCCAAATCCACTGATGCATCCAACACAGTTTTTTGCAATTAAGCTAGTGTGTCGTTCTGCTTCCCTTGCCATGATATTCGATAGGTGAACTTCAACTACCGGCACTGAAATGGCTGCTATAGCATCTGCTATGGCAATACTCGTATGCGTATAAGCTGCAGCATTTAAAACAATTCCATCATATTGTCCGTCTGCTGCCTGAATGTAATTCACCAATTCGCCTTCTATATTCGATTGTTGAAAGCTCAATTCCATTGCTGAAAACTGTTTTTTCAAACCATCCAAAATTTCTTCAAAAGTTTGTTTGCCGTAAATGTTGATTTCACGTTTTCCCAACAAATTCAAATTTGGGCCGTTGATAAGTAGAATTTTCATACATCAAAGATAAGGTACAAAGTTATAATTTTGAAGCATGAACTGGACACCAGACCTAAATGGGTTTAAAGCATATTTACAATTGGAACGATCGCTTTCAGAGAATTCGATTGAGGCTTATTTGAGGGATGTCGATAAGTTGGTGCAGTTTTTTGAAACCATTTCTCTAGAAATTTCGCCCACTAAAGTCACCGATCAGCACCTTTCTGATTTTATCAATTGGATTGGGGAGATTGGACTAGGCGCTCGTTCTCAGGCACGAATTATTTCTGGACTGAAGGCTTTTTTTAATTACTTAATCATGGAGGATCGGATCACTGTTGATCCAACGGAGCTGATTTCAATGCCACAAATGGGGCGAAAGTTACCAGAAGTGCTGAGTATTGAAGAAATCAATGCCATGATAGCTGCAATAGATTTAAGCAAGGCAGAGGGAGAACGCAATCGGGCTATAATAGAAACACTCTATAGTTGTGGATTGCGAGTGAGTGAGTTGGTGAATCTAAGGTTGTCTCATGTGCTTTTTGAGGAGGGTTTTTTAAGGGTGATAGGTAAGGGAAACAAGGAACGGTTGGTGCCTATGGGTAAGGTAGCGATAAAGTACATCCACTATTACTTAGAATCGACTCGAAATCATCTAGATATAAAACAAGGAGATCATGATGTTTTGTTTTTGAATAGGCGTGGCGGTCGATTAACACGAGTGATGATTTTTACAATTGTGAAAAACTTGGCGCTTTTGGCAGATATCGATAAAACCGTTAGTCCACATACATTTCGGCATTCTTTTGCGACTCATTTAATTGATGGAGGAGCTGATTTACGGGCAGTCCAAGAAATGTTGGGACACGAAAGCATCACCACTACGGAGATCTATACACATCTAGATGTAGGATATTTGAAAGATACAATCACTCAGTTTCATCCGAGAGCTTGATTTCAATGTATCAATTTAACAATGAATCAATTTAACAATAAGTCAATGGATCAATTTAACAATAAGTCAATGTAATAATGTACCAATGAACATTGCTTTGCAATGTTGTTATACAACTCTACAAGGGTTAGTAGAAAGAATGTACTTGATTCTACCATAAAAGGACATCGAGTGATCGCGCTTTTCACACGATTGTATCGAGATGCGCTTTTAACCTACCATTTCTTTAATTCATCATACAGCAAATGCATCGGCATGCCCATTACGGTGTAATACGATCCAGTCATTTTTTGAATGGCAATGTATCCTATCCATTCCTGAACGCCATAAGCACCGGCTTTGTCTAGCGGTTGAAACTGATTGATGTAAAACTCAATTTCTTCTTCGTCTAATGGTTTGAAAGTGACTTCTGTTTGATCACAGAAAACGATTTTTTTCTTGGTATCCAACAAACATACTGCAGAATAAACGGTATGTGTCTGTCCGGATAATTCCCGCAACATCTGTTTGCCTTCGTCCAATGATTTTGGCTTTTCCAATACTTTACCATTCAGACAAACCACGGTGTCAGAAGTGATCAGTAATTCATCTGCTTCTAAGTCATCTGCAAATGCTGCTGCTTTTTTTTCGCTGATAAATGATGGAATTTCTGCTTCTTGTAAATGATTGGGATAGCTTTCGTCAATGTCTTTGGTTCTGATTTCAAAATCAATACACAAGCCTTTCAGCAGTTCTTGACGACGAGGAGATTTGGAAGCTAATATGACCTTTTTGTTGAGTTTATTGAGCATTCATGAAAAATTCTTGGAAGTAAATCACAGAGGTAAATAAAATACCAAAAAGCATAATCAATTTAGTCAATCGACTAGCCCACGCGTATTCGTTTTTCTTTTTAGCACTGAATAGTTTAACCATTAATAAAATCAACGGCAACTGGATAAATAATGAAAAGTAGGCGAATGAAATAAATTCGGAGCTGATCAATTGCATGTATTGCACCAATGCTAAAAATACAAATGTGATACTGCTAATAATAATCGCTGTATTGTTAGCAACACTAATTCCTGCAACGATAGGCAAGGTTTTACAGCCTTGTTCCAAATCGCCTTCGTAATCTTCTATGTCTTTTATGATTTCACGAATGAAGGTCAATAGGAAAGCGAAAAGTGCATAACCAGCAATCCATAATCCGATGTTTTGGAGCACATCCTTGAAGAATACTGCTGCATAAATTGGGTTTTCATTGGGGAATAGGGTAGTGTAGTGTTGCAACTGCTCTACCAAGTGATTTTTTAACTCGACAAATTCGTACAATCCTGCTGAAATAGGCACCAAAGCTGTTAGACTCGCAATGATGAAATTACCGACTAGCATTCTACGTTTGAAATTTACGGAGTAATACCACAATGCTAAAACACTACTTATTTGAATCAGTGCCAACCAAGGAGATTTTAAATACAATGCGATGTAAATAGAGATGATGATGGCAATTAAACTTATTACGATGTGAGCGCCCATGGCCACTCTGCGTTTAATTAAGTTGCCAACAATGACCTTTTTGGGCTTGTTGATGATGTCAATTTTGGTATCGAAATAATCGTTGATAATGTACCCAGCTGCTGCTACCATTACGGTGGCGAGCACTAACAGAAAGAATAATGACTCACTTAGCGCCAAGGTGAATCCTGATCCATTAAGCATTGGGAACATGAGGCCGAAGCGAATGGCATATTGCGTTAATGCAATGATGATAAGGTTGGGTAAACGAATGAGGCGAAAAAAGGCAGAGAAGCTTTTCATATTCGATTGGATGTTTTGCCAAAATTACCTAATCGAGAGTAAAGATGGACTATGGTTGAATACTATTTTTTTGTTAAGAAAGAATAAATAATGAACTGTTTTTAATTGATTTAATGATAGAGAAGCAACTCTTTTCAGCTCAATTAACCACAAAGGATGCAAAGGGAATGTCACAAAGGTCGCAAAGAAGGGAAGTGGTTTTAATAGTTAACTCGACTAAACTACTAGACCTATTGTATTCTTAGGTCTTTGTTGATATTATTTTTTTAATCTATAAGAAACAATAATTATTAATAAGATTAATGGAATAAGAATTACTGAATATTCAAAATATCCTTTTCCAAATCCCTTTAGGCCACTATCAACTGATAGATAAACTTTATCATTAGACTTGATTGAAAATGTTCGAACCCTTTCATTGAATTTGAATAAACTCTCCAAGTCGTTTTTTGAAATATTAAAGGTTATTCTATCTCCGTATTTTGCGTTCTTACTAAATGATTTGCTATCCCATTTTTTATAACTTACCTGAAAAAAGCATGGGAATTCATTGAGTCTTATGTGGTAAGTAGAATCATTTTCAGTTTTCTTAATCTTCTTGAAGTAAACTAATACTTGGTCTACTGATTTGAGAGTTCCGTTTATTTCTATAAGGTCAGATTTGCTTTTTACGTCAGGTCGTTTTACTAGTAAGTAGATTCCACCAATAAAAACTAGTGATAGAAAGAATAGAAATTGAGAATCCCAAATTGTCCGTAAAATATGTTTCATTTAGCTTGTTATCAAAAGCTTATTAGAAATAAAGGAGACTTAAATCACTTTTTAAATCGATTCCAAATTAACTAAATTATTTAAAATTATTACTTTATGATATTAAACTTTAGAAATATCATAAGTGGTAAGAAAGTGAACATGAACTGATTAATGATGTGAGTAAAACCAACTTAATTAACCGCAAAGTTCTCAAAGGAAGTGTCGCAAAGGTCACAAAGAAGGGAAGTGGTTTTATATAAAACCTTGGAGGTTTAGTGTTGAGCTTGAAAGTAAATCTTCTAGGTTTGGAGTGTCAATTGGTATTCGGCTTCACAGACTCTAAGTCCAAGCGAACGTAGGAGGTATAAATATTTTTCTATAAAACTTGTTGCCATTTATTAGATTCCGCAAAATCTTTTATAATCTCATTTCTATGAGTTAAAAACTTTGACATGTAGTTTTTTAGAAAAACAAAGTCAGCAACCTTACCGATAATCCCAAATGGAGAAGTGTAATCGAAGATATCTGTCATTTGTGTAATCCCATTTTTGAATTCAAAAAAATGCTCATGTTTGAATTTTTTGAATACTCCTTTTTTCATTTCGTCAACGAAATAAGTCGGGCTTTTCATTTCAGTTATTACAGTCGTCAGTTGTTGAGTGATTCCGAAATGTCGTGCCTGCCAAGTAACAAATTCATCTTTATTAATAAGCCATGAAGTGGTTCCTGCAATTGCAATTTCATTAGTTTTCGCAGTAGACATTTTATGAAGGTCAATGCTGCGAGATAAATCAAAACATCTTTCGATTGGGGCTGAAATAATTGTAATTATTTTGATAAAAGGCATAACTAAAATAGATCAGTTTTTATTACCGCTTGCACAAACTCACCGATCATGTAAACGGAATATTCAAATTTAAAAATCCGCTAGCGCGGACTTGCAGTCCGTGCAAACTTAATCTTCAAATCTAAAAACCTACACCCTCGGCACTCGAATCTCACTCGTCTCAATACTGTGTGCACAATCAAAATGACCTAACGGGCATTTCTTTCTACCATGCAATCCACACGGGCGGCATTCCAATTCTTTTTTAGTTTCCACAATAACAGAATCTGTTGCTACTGGACCAAAACCAAATGATGGAATTGTAGAGCAATAAATGGCTGTGGTTGGAGCATTTACAGCAGAAGCCATGTGCATAGGAGCTGAGTCGTTTACATAATTCATGGCTGCACCTTTCATTAAGGCTGCAGAATCCAGGAAGTTTAATTCGCCACATAAAACAGAGATATTGCCCCGTTTCGCTGCTGATTGTATCGCTTCTGCTGCTTCTTTGTCTGATGGAGCACCCAATAAATAAACAGTTATTGACTCATCTATTTGGTGAATCAATTCCAACCATTTTTCGGCGGGATATTGCTTGGTAAACCACACCGAAGTGGGGGCTATGCAGACATATTTCCCTTTTTGATAGGGTTTAACTTTTTCAAAGTTAGCAGCAGTCGGGTATAATTGTGGTCTATAGTAGCGTTGACCGGTAATGTTTCGGATCAATCGCAAATTTCGAACGGTTTCGTGTAAACCAGTTCCAATCTGGTGCTTTATTTTATCGGTATAAGTAAAAGAAAATGGGTTCTTATCGAAACCCACTTTCTCTGTGCCTTTTGATAAAGCAGTCATTAAACCACTCGCTGCAAAGCGTTGTAGATTAACCACCAAATCGTATTCTTTCTTTCTGATTTTCCCAATGGTTTGGAAAAGCCCCCAATATTTATTGTTCTTTTTGTCCCAAACAATCACCTCATTTAATTTCGGGTGATCCGTAAACAAACTTTCATTGCCTTTACGCAATAGAAAGTCGATTTTAGCACCTGGGAAAAAATCGTACAGCTTCTCGATTAACGGGGTCGCTAATATCACATCGCCAATAAATGCGGTTTGTATGATGAGTATTTTTTTCAAATTACACAGCTACATTAAAGTCTCTCAATGCATCGTTCAACGATGTTTTCAAGTCGGTGCTTGGTTTTCTTTTTCCAATGATTAATGCACAAGGTACTTGAAAATCTCCTGCTGGGAATTTCTTAGTATAGCTGCCAGGTATAACTACAGAACGTTCAGGCACTTCTCCTTTCATTTCAATCGGGGTATCACCGCTTACATCTATAATCTTAGTTGACATGGTAAGCACCACATTGGCTCCCAGTACTGCTTCTTTTCTTACTCTAACACCTTCTACAACGATGCATCTTGAACCGATGAAGCAATTGTCTTCGATGATAACTGGAGCTGCTTGTAATGGTTCTAACACACCACCAATTCCTACGCCACCACTTAAATGTACATTCTTTCCAATCTGCGCACATGAGCCAACCGTTGCCCAAGTGTCTACCATCGTTCCTTCGTCTACGTAAGCACCAATGTTAACATAGGAAGGCATCATAATAACGCCTTTGCTAATGTATGCGCCATATCTGGCTACTGCATGAGGAACTACTCGAACGCCCAATTCTTTGTAGTTGGTTTTCAATTTCATTTTGTCGTGAAACTCAAATGGACCTACTTCAATGGTTTCCATTTCTTGAATTGGAAAGTATAAAACCACCGCTTTCTTCACCCATTCATTCACTTCCCAACCATCTGAAGTTGGTTTTGCAGTGCGCAATCTGCCTTTATCGATGTGTTCAATGACTTCTCGTATAGCTACTTTGCTTTCTTCTTTTTGAAGTAATGCTCTATCATCCCAAATTGCTTCTATTTTCGACTTCAATTCTTCCATTCTTGCTATTTTTTAAAAAGTTGTTCTAATTTTTCTGTGCTATTTTTCCAACTAAAGGTTTGATTCACATAGTTAAATCCATTGTTGGCAATGGCAATCGCTAGATCTTTTTTCTGCATTAAAGATACAATGTGTCTCGCATATTCTTCTGTATTTCCGCCAATCAAAATATCTTTACCATTAGTTGCTCCTAAAGCATTGTTAGCCAATTCAGAAGTTACACAAGGCAATTGCATCGCCATCGCTTCTAATAATTTATTTTGTAAACCCGTACCAATTAACATTGGGGCAACAAATATTTTGGCGGCATTGTAATAATCTCGGATGTCTTCTACCCATCCAGTCACTGTTACATTGTCGTTGGATAGAGCTTTTACTCGATTAGATGGAGAAGCACCTGCAATAACCAATTGTATATTTGGAATGCTTTGTTTTACTAGGGGTAAAATTTCATTGGCTAAATATTCTACACTGATTACGTTAGGTTCGTAACTCATGTTTCCCGTAAATATCAAATCATATTTTTTTTCGGTTGGTTGAGCTTTAAAAAAATCGTGTTCTACACCGTTGGGAATAATCTCGATGGTATCGTTATGTACATTGACAATCAAATCTCTATCTTGCTCTGAAATAATAACTTTTCGATCGAAATAATTGAAAATGAAGTGCTCGTATTTTTTTAGTCTAAGTGCCTCTATCTTGATAAAGGGTTTTAGATAAAAGGGACTATTCTCCACCCTTCGTTCCATGCCTCGGGAAAGCGCATCCATATAATCCAGTGTCTTGGGAATGTGCTGAATGTTTTTGACGTACTCTGAAGTACGAATCAATTGGCAAAAAATATGTTCTATTTGATTAATTTTTATCGCGTCTTCAATTTCTTTTTTGGCTCTCTTGGAGTAAAAGTAAAGCACTTGAAAAGGTAGTTTAGAAAAGAAAATTCCTAAAAAAACATTCCAATACATCATTATTTTACTCAATTGAATCACTTTGATGGATTGGCAGTAAGGGGCCAATTCTTTTCGTTGTTCTTCCGATATAGCTACATCGCTTATAGCGCACAAATGCACTTCGTTGTTTTTTGACAACTCTTTTATCTGATGATAAGCACGCAGCTTATCACCTTTTTCTAAAGGATAAGGAAAACGAGAAAGTAGAACAAACAACTTCATAAACTAGATGGTCGAATAGAATTCCATTAATTGATTAATAATTTCATCGTTATTGAAGTGTTTTTTGACAAAAATACGGGCATTTTTTCCCATTTCTATTTGCAAATCTTTGTTTAAATGTAATTTTTTAATTGCTTCACAAAAATCATCAGCAGTATCAGCAATACACCCCTCTTTTTTAGTGATGGGAATGCCTTCCATAGCTTTAGTTGTTCCAATAATGGCTTTTTCTAGGGCCATTCCTTCTAATACTTTTATCCGAATTCCGCTTCCAGAAAAAAGTGGAACAATCATAATTCCTTGTTCACGAATGAATTCCATTGCATCTAATACTTCACCATGGATAACTATTCCTTTCGTATTTAAATTAGAAATTGACTCAGGCATTGATTTTCCTGCAATGTGTAGTTTTAAATTGGGGTATATGGTAACTAAATTCTCCCAACAGTTTTCTAAAAACCAATTCAATCCTTCTAAATTAGGAATCCAATCCAAAGAACCGAGGTAAAATAAGTCATTGGAAGTATTCGACGAAGTAGGGTAATAGGTGTTGGGATTGATTGAAAAAGGAACTTCTACACATGGAATGGTGCAGCCTAACTTTTTCATCTGTTGTATGTCCATTTGGCTGATTGCTGCGATACCATCAAATGAATTGAGGTGTTTATCTTCAAATCTTTTAAGGCGCTGATAGAGGAGCTTTAAATAGGATTTCTTTAATGGGTTTTTACATTGTTCATATTTTTCCCACCATATTTGTTGCTCAATATTGTGTGCACGATAAACGATTTTAGCCGTTGTGTTTTCTTGAATTACACGTAAATAAGGCACAACAAACAAACTTTCTAAATGCACTATATCAAATTGATTGCTCTTTAATTGACTAATGATTTTTTCTTCAAATTCTTTAGAGTAAAATCGATTAATATTGTAGGATTCTGAAGAGAAAAGATTAAAAAATGCAGCTGAAGGTTTTAGGTTGGTATCTATTTCAACGTGTTCAATTTTAGTTGTTCGTAAATAGTTATCCGATAATTTGTTCTTCTGAAAAGGGTGTTTGGCTGTGGATAAAGTCAAAATTTTTAGATCGCAACCTTTCTTGATTAGTCCGTTGCTGATATCGTTCATTGCAAGGCATCCACCATCTATAGCCGGCAATGGTGGTTTATGACAAATTTGCAAGACTTTCATTAGCGCTCTATTTTCTTTTTCTTCGGTAATAACTTGGTGATAAAGTTGGTGTAAGCTTCCGTTTTAAATAATTCGGAATCGGTGGTAGCCTTGTAGGCCAATAAAATTCCAATTGGTAAAAGAATAAAGGATGAAAGCCACATTCCTTCAAATGAAGATAAAGCACCTTCCTTCGCCATTTTTTCACCTGTTATACTCACCATGTGATAGATTAAAAAGAATATTACAGAAATGACCATTGGCATTCCTAATCCACCTTTACGAATGATGGCTCCTAATGGTGCTCCAATTGAAAACAGTATGATGCAAGCAAAGGACAAGGTATATTTTCTGTGCCATTCAATTTCGTGTCGTCGGATAGACTCTTCTCTTATATCACGCTCTCTAACCATAGCATCAGATTTTGACTTAGCACTTCGAGCTAGATTGGAGGCGGTTTTATACACACGTTCTTTCTCAAACTCATTCAAAGGGTTGAGTAGAGAATCGAATACGATTTGCTCTGTTCGTGCGGTGTTGGCTATTTCTTCCTTTGGACGGTTATAGTTGGAATAAGTGAGTGCGATATTATCCACATAAGCTAACTCAGATCTGTTTTTTTTGTTTTTAAGAGAGTCAATAGCAACACTGAGCTGGTCAATGTTGAGCATTTTGTAATTTGTTTTAAATAAATCTTCGTCAGTTCTATTTAATTTAAATTCAGATAAGTCGGTTCTGATTAGGTTCTCTTTAAACTCTACTCTTGCTAATACATGTTTGTTCTCACCGGATTTATCAGGTTGTTCGTCATAACTTCTTCCGTTGTACAAAGTCATTTCTAAATACCGCTTATTAGGAGAAAGCACCATCAATCCTTCTTCTGCAATAGTAACCGTCCTATTTCCTCGGTCATCGGAATGGTCGTAGATTAATATATCATACAATCTTTCACCTTCTTCGGTTGATTTTTTGTCTCCTACGCGAATGGTCAAATCATTGAGTTCGCTCGAAAAAATACCTGGTTTAATATCCATTGCAGGTTTCTGTTCCCGCACATCATACAGTAGCGACCTACTTTTAAGATTGGCAATAGGCAGTAAGTAGTTGGCAAAAAGAAACGCCCCTATAGAAAGGAAGATAATAAAAATTGTGAGGGGTCGAAGAATACGCTTTAAGGATATTCCCGCTGATTTAAAGGCAATTAACTCATAGTGTTCACCTAGATTACCAAAGGTCATTAATGAAGATAGCAAGATGGCTAATGGCAGAGCCAAAGGGACTAAACTGGCAGAGATGTAGGCCATCAATTCTAAAATAACATACCATTCCAATCCTTTACCCACCATATCATCAATATGCTTCCAGATAAATTGCATGAGCAATATAAAAAGTGCAATAAAAAAGGTGGCCACAAAAGGAGCAGCAAAGGATTTAAGAATAAACTTAGTAAGTGTCTTCAATGGCTGTTGCAGTAGAAAATTGAAGTGCAAATATAATCAATGAAAAAGGAAAATGCTGAGGAGAATCAAAAGGGTGTTAGCCGCCGATAACACTTAACAATTCACTGACTTGTGATTCCCATAGCATTCTAGCTTCATCCATTTCATCTTCTTCTGCAAAATCTGTTATAATAAGTGCTGCATCTTTTGTTAGTTCATCGATGCGAATTCTGAATTCAAAAAAGGTTCCGTCATCTTCTTCTTCCCATTTAAATTTGATGTGAGAGCCAGCTTTTTTAGTAATTAATTCAGCCACTTCTTCGCTGCCATCCCAAATAAAAGTGAACTTAGAGCCACGAGAATTTACGTTGTCGGCAAACCACTCAGAAAGTCCGCTTGGAGTTGCAATAAAGTTATAGAGTATTTTAGGTGAGGATTTTACGGGAAATTCTAATTGATATTCTATTTTTTCTGACATATTGTAATGTACTAAATTCCAAAAAACATTAATAGTGCAATATAGATAAAAATCTCTCATGTCAGATAAAGAAATAATTAAAAAAATGTGAAAATAAATGCGTGTAGAATTTACAATTTATTATATTTGCAGCCCGAAAAAAAGATGGCGTGGTAGCTCAGGTGGTTAGAGCGCAGGATTCATAACCCTGAGGTCGGCGGTTCAATTCCGCCTCACGCTACAAAAGCTTCACAGAAATGTGAAGCTTTATTTGTTATATATGTTTTCATAGAGGGCAGGATTTCAGATTCATTTTATA
>NZ_WWNE01000002.1:0-842 GCF_009909615.1 Acidiluteibacter ferrifornacis
CAATAGTGTCATTCAATAGAAAAAGCGTATCTCTTTGAAAAGAACCATGAAAATAATAATTGCCATTCGCGTCAATATTTGTTTTTAAATTAGATGGGCTAGTTTGGTAATCTTTAAAAGGCAATCTTTTTGAAGAGATATAATCTCCATTAGAAGTAAATTCTGCATCGTACCATACATCATCAATAGTGTCTGTATTAAACAAAATTTGTTGTTGACAAGATAAAAATAGAAAATGAAGAACATTGTTTTGATCAAGTGAAAGCGTACGACCTCTTGCACAAACTGCACGAGATGTTAGAGAATCAAACCCAAAAGGTTTGTGCCATAACAATTTACCTGACGAATCTAATTTTGCTATAAACCCATTTAAACTATCTCCAGATATTGGCTTGTTATTAAAGGTGTGCGGTAGCCGGAAGGAATTGTAGCTTAATTGTCCTGCAATATATAAATTCCCATTTTTATCTAATGTAGAAGCATAAAAGTAATCCGGATTGCCACTTCCAGCATATTCGCTCCATAAGTTTTTACCAGTTGGACTATATTTGGCTACCCAAATGTCTTCTTTGCCGTAATTGTGCAACAATGGAAAAAAATTGCTGTCGTAAAGCACATTTCCTGCACTGTCGCGCTGGTAAATGTCTGTTATAGTTCCTGCAATGTAGATATTCCCCCATTGATCCGTTTGTAGACTACTCACTGTCTCTACTGGTGGATTCCTGTCCCCTCCATAGTTTTTTGCCCACTGCCAACCGCCTTGGGCGGTGGCTATAGTAGGCAATAAAAAAATTAATAATAATTGGAGGTTTATTCTTGTAATGTATTTTTTGAGATTTTTC
>NZ_WWNE01000002.1:876-71567 GCF_009909615.1 Acidiluteibacter ferrifornacis
TTTCCATTACTGACAACCGCATTGTAAAAAGCAGCTTCTTCTGCACATACTGTTGTTGGCCCGTGAACAACTTGTGTCCCTTGTGCAAATGTAATAATTGAAATAATTGAAAATAAAAATAGTAAAACTGACAGCTTTTTCATTTGACTTAAAATTAAGAGGTTAGTTGTTCTAAAATTAAATCAAACTTTAATACAAAGCAAGACAGTTCTTTAAAAAAATAGATATTGTAATAGCATATCAATGAAACCCTTATGGGAATTGAAATTTCAATACATTATTTGTAATAATATTTGAAAAATTAGGCTAAAAATCGTCAAATTTGTTCTAACCTTTTCTCTTAGAATAATCTAAAAATGTCCTATTTTAGAAAAAGTCCATTTCACTTAGAAGTATTCTATGAATAATAATCCAAGATCTACTTCTCACCATAAACCGTCGCCAAAACCACTTGACCAACAGCTTTTAGGGTATTCTTGTCTATCACCTCCATATTGTCGTCATGGGTGTGCCAATGTGGGGCAAATGCACGAGTATTGGCGTCATATTGAATAATGTCTATGCTTGGAATTTTTGCCAATCTATTGACATACAAATGATCATCTTCTCCTACATGGGTGGTTTGCATAAAAGGAAAGTAGTTGCTGTAGCCCAATCGTGCCGCTACATTCCATACCTTGTCTACAATTTGTGGAGCATAGTACATCGAAATGGATTCTTGAGTAAACACTGCATTGGCTGCGCCTACCATGTCTAAAAGAATGCCATATTTTGCGGTGTAACCCTTAATGTGCGGGTTTCTTGCCCAGTACTGGCTACCCAAACACCAAGTAGCTTGTTTGGGGTTCATGGTGCCTGAAGGTTGACCATAATCCTCTGCATCAAAAAACACAATGTCTACACCAATTGTAGGATTCTTAATCTGAAACTGGCGAGCAACTTCCAATAAAACACCAACTCCACTACCTCCATCATTGGCACCAGCTATGGCTTTATTACGATCTTTTTTATCTTGGTCGGCAAATGGGCGAGTATCCCAATGCGCCATTAGTAGCACCCGATTTACTTTTTCGGGATAATAACTACCAATAATGTTTTGAAAATTCAACTTCGTCCCATCAAAGGCTTCTACTACTCCTTTCTGAACGGTCAAAGTTGCTCCAAATTTGGTCAATTGATTTTTTAAATACTCAGCAGCTTTTCGGTGTGCTTCAGTATTTGGGACTCTGGGTCCAAAGGCTACCTGATCGGCAACAAATTGGTAGGCAGAGTCAGCATTAAAATCTGGCAAAGCCAATTTTTCCACAGGCGGCTTAGAAAGAGGTGACTTTTCAACTACTTTCTTGGTATCGTCTTCACCACAGGCAACTAAAAAGGTAACTGCAGCAAAAAATGCTAAGTATTTAGTTCTCATATTCCCATTGGGCTCCTTCTTTCCCGTCTTTTATCTGAATGTTTAATGCCTTTAATCGATCACGAATCTGATCAGCCATTGCATAGTTTTTATTTTCTTTTGCACTTGCTCTGAATTCTAAAACCAAATCCATTAAGGCATTGGTTAGCGCATTGTTCCCACCCTCAACTTCGGCTGAAACTTCTTGTTTTAGCCCTAAAATATCAAAAACAAATAAATGAACCACCTTTTTAAACTGCTCTAAATCAGCTGCTGTCAGTTGCTCTTTTCCTTCTTTCAATAGGTTTATCCACTTCGCTGCGTCAAACAAATGAGCGATTGCAATGGGAGAATTAAAGTCGTCATCCATTGCAGCGTAAAGCTTTTCCTCTAATTCTTTTACATTCAAGGTAGAGGCATTTGACGGCTTTAAATCATTCAACAACCCAACAGCTTTCATTAAACGTCTCATCCCCTTTTCAGCAGCAGCAAGTGCCTCATTAGAAAAATCTAATGTGCTACGATAATGCGATTGTAAAATAAAAAATCGAATTGTCATTGGACTGTAGGGCTGGGTTAATTGGAAATTATCTCCAGAAAATAATTCATGGCAGAAAATTCCATTACCTAAAGATTTTCCCATTTTTTGTCCATTAATGGTCACCATATTATTATGCAACCAATAGTTGGCAAATGGCTTATCTTTATTCGCTTCTGCTTGGGCAATTTCGCACTCATGATGTGGGAATGCATTTTCCAAACCACCTCCGTGAATGTCAAAATTATCTCCCAAATATTTTTGACTCATCACCGTACACTCAATATGCCAACCCGGATAACCCATTCCCCAAGGTGAATTCCACTGCATTAAATGGGTTTCGTCTGCCTTTTTCCACAGTGCAAAATCAAGCGGAGTACGCTTTTCAGATTGAGCATTTAGCGATCGGTTGGCAGCTCCATCCATCATTTCTTCTACTTTCCTTCCCGAAAGCTTCCCGTAGTTATGGTCTTTGTTGTATGTTGTGACATCAAAATACACCGAACCATTCACTTCATAAGCAAATCCCTTTTTGATCAATTCTTCTATAGCTTCAATCTGCTCTGGAATATGACCTGAAGGTCGTGGAGAAATGTTTGGACGCAATACATTAAGGGCGTCCATGTCGCGAAAATAGTTATACATATACTTTTCTACGACAGCCATTGGATCCACCTTCTCTAATCTGGATTGCTTAGCAATTTTATCGTCTCCTTCGTCAGCATCATCCGTTAAATGACCTACATCCGTAATATTTTGAACATATTTTACTTGCGGAAATTTATGTTTGAGATATCGATAGATCAGATCAAAAGAAACATATGATTTCGCATGCCCTAGGTGGGCGTCACCATAAACGGTAGGGCCGCAAACATACAAGCCTATGCTATTCGGGTTAATGGGTTTAAAAACCTCTTTTTCTCGACTTAAGGTATTGTAAAGTTTGATTGGTGTAGACATGAGTGAAATCGATTGTTATTGTTTAATTCTCTACAAAAGTAGGAATGAAATAACAATTATTTATCCTCGATAACACCATCTCCAATATAGCGACCGTTTTTAAAGATTTTGATTTTAACCAGCAAACCATTTTGGTCGTAATCATACATTTTACCATTGATGAATCGATAATCCTTGAATTCTCCATCCTTAGCAATTTGCATGTCCTTGTTATACAATTTATAATACCCATTACCTGTAAAACCACCTTGGTTAGGTTGTTCTTCCTTAGATGCTTTTACATTTACGTTTGGTGCTGCATCCAACTGTTTTTTTAATGGATCGGTCATTGGTTTTTTAGGAGCGTATTCAGCATAGTTTTCTCGATCGATTAAACCGCCCGCAAATACCTTTACTGATTTCAAGTCTCCATTATCGTAGTATTCCTTTAGCTCTCCGCTCTCTTGACCTGCAGCCCATGTTCCTTCAATCTGAAGCTGCCCATTTTCATGAAAATATTTTTGAACCCCTTCTCTTTTACCACTTGCTGTAAAATTAAAATCTTGAGCTATATTTCCATTGGTATGGTATCGTTTAAAAGAGCCTGTATTTTTAGTACTTGCCCAAGTTCCTTCTTCTTGTAGCACTCCGTTTTCGTAATATAACTTGTAAGGCCCCTTCGGTCGGCTCCCTACATAAGTAATCTCTGATTTTAATTTCCCATTATCAAAATAGGCTTTCCATAAACCTACTTTTCTGCCATCCGCATACTTCCCTTCTTCCTCTATCTTTCCTGATTTGTCTTTCACTATCCAATAACCTTGTCGCTTATTGGCCACATCAGTCTTGTTTATGGTGTCTCCATTTAGCAACTCAAACGACTGTGAATTAGCAGAGTAGCCAAAAATACTTAAAACAATTATCAGGAAGAATCTCTTCATAATGTAGACGGTAGTTGAACGTTGTATCTAAATGAGTTTTTAAATGTATAAAAAAACCATTTAAAGAAAAAATTAACTCAGCTTTGAAAGTTGTTTAATCATGTCTTCCGACATCTTTCTTAAATCGTACTCCATTTTCCAATCCCAATCATTCTGTGCAAATGAATCATCAATACTTGAAGGCCAACTCTCTGCAATTTTTTGACGAAAGTCAGGTTGATAAGTAATTTCAAATTCTGGAATAATTTTCTTGATTTCGGCAGCAATTTCTTTTGGATTAAAACTAATTCCACCTAAATTATAACTGCTTCTAATGGTTAGTCTACTGCCATCAGCCTCCATCAATTCAATGGTTGCCCGAATAGCGTCTTCCATATACATCATAGGCAATGAAGCGTCCTCTTTTAAAAAGCACTCATATTTTCCTGACTTCAAAGCTTGGTGATAAATGTCTACCGCATAGTCGGTAGTTCCGCCGCCAGGCAAAGTCTTATAACCAATTAACCCTGGATAACGGATACTTCTTACATCTACACCAAATTTTTGATGGTAATATTCACACCATCTCTCTCCTGCTAGCTTACTGATTCCATAAACTGTAGTTGGATCAGTTGTGGTGTGTTGAGGAGTATTTTCTCTCGGAGTATTGGGACCAAATACAGCAATAGAGCTTGGCCAAAAAATTCGATTGATATGCCCATCTTTGGCTAAATTCAACACATGAAACAAACTATTCATGTTTAGATCCCAAGCAAATTCAATCTGCTTTTCAGCGGTAGCCGAAAGCAAAGCGGCTAAATGATACACATCAGTAATTTTGTATTGTTGAACAATTTCAAAAAGACGTTCCTTGTCTAAAGCATTCAAAACTTCAAAAGGCCCTGCTTGATCACCAAAATCTCTAATATCTGAAGAGACCACATTGTTGGCTCCATGTTTTTCCCTTAAATTAAAAACGAGTTCCTGTCCCACTTGTCCTCCTGCTCCAATCACTAATATTCTTTTATCTTCCATGATGTGTCAAATTTGGGGTCAAAAGTATTAAATTAAACGTAGGATTTTAAGTAGGGAATGTTAGAAAACCAGAAATGTCTCTTCCAAGCTCTATGAACTAATAGCGCACTCCAAAAGCATTGTGTTAGTGACCTATAATTGTTTAGATAAGTGTCAACTTAAATCTCCAAAAGGTAGAATCAAAGCACGCTTTTGTTCAATAAACTTGTTTATTGAATTTTGTACCTTTGTAGGGCAAATTTTAGACTATGCAGCTGTTTAATATCTATGACAAAAAGCTTTTAAAAGAAAAGCTAATGAACGAAACGTTTAAAAGAATCACGATTTCGTTTTATCGATACGTTATAATTGACCAACCTCATCAACTGCGTGATGAATTGTATGCCGAATGGGCCGCATTAAATGTATTTGGGAGAACTTATTTAGCCCAAGAAGGAATTAATGCCCAAATGAGTGTTCCTGAGCACCATTGGGATGAATTTATGCTTCGATTACAGGCGAGAAAGTATTTTGAAAATATGCCTATAAAACGCGCCGTAGAAGATGATGGAAAATCTTTTTACAAGTTAAAAGTAAAAGTTCGAAACAAGATTGTAGCCGATGGATTGGATGATGGAACATTTGACGTAACTAATGTAGGTCGACATTTAACGGCTAGAGAATTTAATGAAGCATTGGCTGATCCAAATACAATAGTGGTAGACATGCGTAATCATTACGAAAGTGAAATAGGTCATTTTGAGAATGCCATTTGCCCTGATGTCGATACCTTCAAGGAAGAATTGCCCGCGGTAGAAGATATGCTGAAAGGAAAAGAAGATAAAAAATTACTGCTTTATTGCACCGGTGGAATTCGTTGCGAAAAAGCCTCAGCTTATTTCAAACACAAGGGCTTTAAAGATGTGAATCAACTTCACGGTGGAATTATTGACTATGCACGACAAATTGAAGCCGAAGGATTAGAAAATAAATTTAAGGGTAAGAATTTTGTTTTTGACGAACGATTAGGAGAGTCTATTTCAGGCGAAATCATTTCTGAATGCCACCAGTGTGGAGCTCCGTGTGATACTCATACTAACTGCGCTAATGACGATTGTCATCTATTATTTATTCAATGTGAGGCTTGCGCTACAAAAATGGATGGTTGTTGCACAGACGAGTGTAAAACTATCGCTAATTTGCCTATGGAAGAGCAAAGAGCCTTACGTAAAGGAAAGTTAAAAACAGATGCCCATTCTGTTTATAAAAGCCGTTTGAGACCGAATTTAAAAAATTTAAGAAATCAAAAAGTGTAGCATT
This sequence comes from Acidiluteibacter ferrifornacis, assembly GCF_009909615.1. Lineage (GTDB taxonomy): Bacteria > Bacteroidota > Bacteroidia > Flavobacteriales_E > Vicingaceae > Acidiluteibacter > Acidiluteibacter ferrifornacis. Next base: position 7,001 of record NZ_WWNE01000002.1, read on the forward strand.
TTTTGCCTACATTTTTACTTTAAAAAATAAATTATGCCATTTTACAGAAAGCTTGGAAACATACCACACAAACGTCACACAACTTTCAAAAAAGAAGACGGGAGTTTACATTATGAACAACTATTTGGTACTGTAGGGTTTGACGGAATGTCTACTTTAATGTACCACAAACATCGTCCTACTATGGTGAAAGAATACCTAGGATCCAAGGATGTAATGCCAAAGATTGCTGTAGAAAAAAACTTTAAATCAAGGCGGTTAATTGGATTTAATGTAAAGCCTGTTGATGACTATTTAGAAAGCAGAGAACCGATGCTTTGTAATTCAGATTTAATTGTTGCTTTAGCTGCTCCTAAGCAATCGATGAAGGAATATTTTTATAAGAATACCGATGCCGATGAAGTAATTTTTATACATAAAGGAAGTGGTAAGCTAAGAACATTCTTAGGGAATATTGACTTTAAATATGGAGATTATTTAGTAATTCCAAGAGGGATGATTTATCAAATGGAATTTGATGATGAAAATAATCGGCATTTTGTTGTCGAATCCTTTAGCCCAATATACACGCCTAAGCGATACAGAAATTGGTTTGGCCAATTATTGGAACACTCCCCTTTCTGTGAGCGCGACATTAGAACCCCAGAGGACTTAGAAACCCATGACGAGATGGGTGACTTCCTAATCAAAATTAAAAAAGAAGGTGTAATTCACGATTACATATATGCCTCTCATCCTTTCGATGTAGAAGGTTGGGATGGATACAACTATCCATATGCCTTCTCTATTCACGACTTTGAACCAATTACAGGAAGAATACATTTACCACCTCCTATTCATCAAACATTTGAAGCTGCTGGCTTTGTGATTTGTTCTTTTGTTCCTAGATTATATGATTATCACCCAGACAGCATACCTGCACCATACAACCATAGCAATATTGACTCAGATGAAGTATTGTACTATGTAGACGGTGACTTTATGAGTAGGAATGATATTGATCAAGGGCAAATTACTCTGCATCAAGCTGGAATCCCTCATGGTCCGCACCCAGGTGCTTATGAAAGAAGTATAGGTCAGAAGGAAACAGCAGAATTAGCGGTTATGGTGGACACTTTTAAGCCCCTGAAAATAACTGAGAATGCTATGAAATTAGATGATGGAAAATACTATAAGTCTTGGATACACTAATGCACGATAAATTAGGAGCCCAAGCCAGAGCAATGTGGTAAGTACGGTTTATGGGTTTTAAAAGAGGAGGCTTGTATGTCTAAGATTTTAGACCACGTCACTGTGAGAATTGAGATGTTAGATCGCTTCGCAGTTAGAAGCGAAAAGTTAGACCGCTTCGCAGTTAGGAAAAAGACAAATGAGTAAAGAAATTTAGATGGCAGAAAATAGAAAAAGACATAACTATAAAAACTTAAAAATATGGATTTTAGGTATGGACATGGTAAATGATGTTTTTGAACTATTGACTGAATTTCCTCAGGAAGAAAAATTTGGTTTAACTTCACAAATTAGTAAGTGTTCGGTTTCTATTCCTAGTAATATCGCAGAAAGCTCTTCGAGAACCGAAAAATCATTCTCACATTACATTGATGTCTCTTAGGGTTCCTCTTTTGAGCTTGAAACACAATTATTGATTGCATTAAAAAGAAATTATATACAAAAAGAAAAGTTTAAAGAAATAGAGAAGAAGCTAATTGAGTTCCAGAAAATGACAATGGAATTCCAAATGACTTTGTAGAATTAGTCTGGCTTCTTGCATCTAACTTCTTACTTCTAAAAAGAAAAATATGAAAAAAGAAATCAAATCAGTAGAATACGGTTTAGAGAAAATATTTGAAGGTGCTCAAGACTTCTTGCCATTGATGGGTACAGATTACGTTGAGTTTTACGTTGGAAATGCCAAACAAGCAGCTCATTTTTACAAGACAGCCTTCGGCTTCCAATCCTATGCATACAAAGGATTAGAAACTGGAAGTAAAGATTCAGTTTCCTATGTGCTAAAGCAGGATAAAATTAGGTTGGTATTGACCACACCATTGAATTCAAAGAGCCCAATTAACGACCATATTGTGAAACATGGTGACGGTGTGAAAGTGGTAGCTCTATGGGTAGAAGATGCAACTAAATCATGGGAAGAAACGACTTCTAGAGGAGCTAAATCCTATATGGAGCCAACTGTTGAGAAAGATGAACACGGAGAAGTTGTAAGATCAGGAATCTATACTTATGGTGAAACAGTCCATATGTTTGTAGAGCGTAAAAACTACAATGGACAATTTTTACCTGGTTTCCAAAAATGGGAATCTGACTACAATCCAGCTCCAACAGGATTGAAATACATCGATCATATGGTTGGAAATGTGGGTTGGAACGAGATGAATATTTGGGTAAAGTGGTATGAAGATGTTATGGGATTTGTGAACTTCTTATCATTCGATGACAAACAAATTCACACTGAATATTCTGCTTTGATGAGTAAGGTAATGAGTAATGGAAACGGCCGAATTAAGTTCCCTATTAATGAGCCCGCAGAAGGTAAAAAGCGTTCTCAAATTGAAGAGTATTTAGATTTCTACGAGGGCCCTGGTGTTCAGCATATCGCTATTGCTACGGATGATATTTTGACGACAGTAGCTGACCTCAGATCTAGAGGAATTGAATTTTTATCGACTCCGCCGGACGAGTATTATAGAGCAGTACCTGGTCGTTTAGAAGAATTTAGCCACGAGCTCAAGGAGGATATTGAGAAATTAAAGAGCCTTGGTATAATGATCGACGCAGATGAGGAAGGTTACTTATTGCAAATCTTTACAAAGCCTGTTGAAGATCGACCAACTTTATTCTTTGAAATTATTCAGCGAATGGGAGCAAGAGGATTTGGAGCAGGTAATTTCAAAGCATTGTTTGAATCCATTGAAAGAGAGCAAATGAAGAGAGGTACGTTGTAACATCGATTATTTTTAGTAAAGCCTTCTTAACAAATTGTTAGGAAGGCTTTATTATTTCCTACCATTCGATGAATGGAATTATTGTTACTGCTATTTACTTTTAACCTACGTGGATGACATGATACGGTCGATAAGCGGCGAATATTCTAGAATTGAAAAGAGTTTTAGTGCCTAGTTTTGTATTCTAAATTAGAAAACATACAACATGAGCACTCCAATTCGATTAACCATTTTTTCATTACTGCTTTTATTATTTCAACCCTTAATTTCGACTCCTATCGAGGACAATAAGTTTGATATTGAAAGAGAAATAAATGTAGAAGTTTTTACCAAACTTTTCATTTATGGAAATGTAGAAGTTTTCATCACCGAATCACCAATTCAAAAGGTTACAATAGTAGGTCCCGAAGAAGTAGTTAAGGATGTAAGTTATAGCAATGAGGAGGGAGAGTTAAGACTAGTTCATGGCAATAAATACGATGGAAAAAATAGAATTCAACTACATATACAGTTACAAAAAATAGATGCCATTTTCGCTTCAGGTGCTGTAGATATAATTGGTGAGGGTTTGTTCTCTATGGAAAATGGTAAGTTAGAAGCCATCGGTAACAGTTCTATACTAATGGAACTGGATGCTAAAAACATCGAGTTATTTTCAAAAGGCTACGGAAAAATAGGTTTAGCAGGAAAGGCCAATACATTAAACTTAAATATAGAGGATAAGGCAATGGTAGAAGCTGTTAATTTATTTGTAGAATACGCTTCTATCAATACTTCAAGCTCCCAAGATGTGTATATTGATGCTTTCCGTAAAATAGATGTAACCATTTCTAGCAAAGGAGATGTAATATGTAAATCAAAGCCCATGATTAATACCATGAATAAATCTGGTAAAGGCAAATTCATCTATAGCTTATAAAATTCAGTGCAAAAAAAAATGCTTCACCAAATGGTGAAGCATTTTTTTTGCATTCTACAACTTTATTAATAGGCTCTTTCGTTCTTACCTTCAATATAATTGATGAAACTTTTGTTTACCACCTTGTTTCCCCCAGGGGTAGGATAATCTCCTGTAAAATACCAATCTCCTTTGTGGTTTGGAATTGCTTTATGCAATCCTTCAATGGTTTGATAAATTACTTGCACTTCAGCTTTTATTCCTTCAGGACGTAACAATTGACTAATCTTAGCAGAAATCTCTTCCGCTGTAAATGGTGCATATATCTCCTTTACATAGTTGCGAATTTCTTCCTTTGGCAAGTTCACCTGAGCTTTACAACGTTTGTAAACGTCCGTAATAATGGCATCCTTCCCTTGTTCTTTCAACAAAGTAATCGCTGCTACAAAAGCAATAAAATCTCCCAATTTCGCCATGTCTATTCCGTAGCAATCTGGGTAACGAATCTGAGGTGCAGAAGAAACTATAACAATCTTTTTTGGTCCCAATCGATCCAAAATTCTAAAAATACTTTGCTTTAAAGTAGTACCTCTTACAATAGAGTCATCAATCACTACTAAGTTGTCTTTCCCCATTGCAATTGCGCCGTAAGTCACATCATAAACGTGGGCTACCAAATCATCTCGTCCACTATCTTGTGTAATAAATGTTCTTAGTTTCGCATCTTTGATGGCTATCTTTTCTGCTCTGGCTCGCTTAGAAAGCACTTCTGTCAATTGCTCATCTGTAGCATCAGGACCAAGCGCTCTAATTTCTTTCAGCTTGTTTTGATTGATGTAATCCTCCATCCCTTTCACCATTCCGTAGAAAGCAGTTTCTGCCGTATTTGGAATAAAAGAAAACACACTGTTGTCAACATCGTAATCGATGCTTTTCAACACTTCTGGAGTAATTGAACGACCCAATTCTTTACGTTCTTTATAAATATCTGCATCGCTTCCTCTTGAGAAGTAAATCCGCTCAAACGAACATTGCTTTTCCTCTAAAGGCTCCCGAACCAATTGTTCTGAAACAGTTCCATCCCTTTTAATAATTAATGCATGTCCTGGCTTTATTTCTTTAATGGATTCCAACGGAACATTGAAAGCAGTTTGAATAGCTGGTCGCTCTGAAGTCACCACCACTACCTCATCATCTTGGTAATAATGTGCCGGACGAATTCCAGAAGGGTCTCTCAACACAAAAGCATCTCCGTGCCCCATCAAACCTGCCATAGCATATCCGCCATCCCAATCTAGAGCCGCATTTTTTAGAATAGATTGTACATCCATCTTCTTAGCTATCAATGATGATATCTCTTCATTGGAATAGCCCAATGTTTTATATTCCTTGAAAAGTTTATTATTCTCCTCGTCTAAAAAGTGCCCAATTTTTTCCAAAACAGTCACCGTATCAGACATTTCCTTCGGGTGCTGCCCAATATTTACCAACAAGTCAAATAGCTCATCTACGTTGGTCAAATTGAAGTTACCAGCTACTACTAAGTTTCTGGTCATCCAGTTATTCTGACGTAAAAATGGGTGACAATTTTCTATACTATTTCTTCCAAAAGTCCCATATCTCAAGTGACCTAGAAATAGTTCTCCAGTAAAACCTACATTCTTTTTTAACCAATCGGTGTCTTTCAACAACTCAGGATCTTTTTCATAAACCTCCTGGATAGCTCCATTTATCTTATCAAAAACGTCTTGTATAGGCTTGTTGCTATTGGAGCGGTGTCGACTAATATAACGCTCACCTGGTTGCATATCAAACTTTATGTTGGCAACTCCTGCACCATCCTGACCTCGGTTGTGCTGTTTCTCCATTAATAGATAAAGCTTGTTGATTCCGTAGGTGGCTGTGCCGTATTTCTCTAGATAATAATCAAGAGGTTTTAGTAGTCGAACGAGGGCAATTCCGCACTCGTGTTTGATTGAATCACTCATTAAAATTGCTTTTAAGCACCCTAAAAAATATGAGGTGCAAATTTAGGATTAAATCCAATGTAAGGGAAACCTCCCTTCCAAAAATAAAGCGCACGTGAGTTCTCAAGTGCGCTTTATTTTTTTATAAAAACTGTGCTTTATTTAGGCCTAACCAATTAAGGGCGTTGTCTGACAACAACTTTCCTTTTAATTCATTGGAATAGGGCATGCTCTTTATTAATTTTCCTGGCTCCAATTCTCCTAAAGGAAAAGGGTAATCTGTTCCCAAAGCGACAAAATCTTCACCCATTGTTTTAATCACAAAATCCAAAGCATGGGGATCATGGACCAAGGAATCAATATAAAATTTCCCTAAATAATCTCTTGGGTTTACATTGTTATCAATCGCACATAAATCAGGACGAACATTAAATCCGTGTTCTACTCTACCTATAGTCGCAGGAAATGAGCCACCACCATGAGCAAAAGCCACTTTTAACTGAGGAAGCCTCTCGAATACGCCCCCAAAAATCATAGAACAAATGGCTAAAGAAGTTTCCGCTGGCATTCCAACTAACCAGGGCAACCAATAACGCTCCATTTTATCTTTACCCATCATGTCCCAAGGGTGCACAAAAATGGACATTTCTAAATCTTGTGCGGCCTCAAAAATGGGGAATAATTTTGGTGAACTCAAATTCCAGTCATTAACATGACTCCCTATTTGTATACCTTTTAAACCTATTTCTTTACATCGTTTTAATTCTTCAATTGCTAGTTCAGCATCTTGCATTGGAACAGTTCCTAACCCTATGAAACGTTTCGGGTATCGAACGACTATATCTGCAATGTGGTCGTTCAAAAACTTAGAAACTTCTAAGCAGTCATAAGGTTTTGCCCAATAACTAAACATAACAGGAACAGTAGACAACACCTGAACATCTACATGTTGGTGTCCACATTCTTTAATGCGCGCTTCTGCCGACCAACAATTATCTTCGATCTCTCTAAAAAATTTATTGTCCATCATCATACGAGCGCAACAAGGCTTATGATGATCGAGGTGGATAAACCCTCCATATCCAAACTTCTCTCGAAAGTTGGGAATGTTTTCAGGTAAAATGTGTGTGTGAATATCTATTGTGAGCAATTCTGCCATATCTTATACAAACCTTTCATCTACTTCCATAACTGTCCCACATTCCTTGCAGGTTCTTAACTCTTCAGATCCGTAAAACTTACGGAATACAGGAATAAAATCTTTTTCTATGCTATTTAAAACAAAGTATTCATCAAATAGCTTAGTATTGCAATTATCGCAAAACCATAGCAATCCATCCTTTTCTCCATTGATTCGCTTTCGCTCAATAACCAATCCAATAGACCCTTCAGAACGAATTGGTGAATGAGGGACACGTGCTGGCAATAAGAATATTTCTCCTTCCTTAATTGGTACTTCTACTGCCTTTCCATCTTCTTGGATTTTTACAATAATATCTCCTTCCAACTGATAGAAAAACTCTTCCCCTTCTTCCCAATGATAATCTTTTCGAGCGTTTGGCCCACCAACTACCATCACTATAAATTCCGCATCTTCATACACCAATTTATTTCCTACGGGAGGCTTTAATAAATGACGGTGTTCGTCTATCCATTTTTGAAAATTAAAAGGTCGTCTGATTGCCATGATTATTCTATTTTTAATGGTCTTCTAAGGTAATAAGTTTTTGAAGTTTTACAAAGCTAGCCACAACTTTTGAGAATGCTATTTGGAATAGCTAATTTAGCAGCACTAAAAAGAAAGCAGATGAATTTAGACTTAACAAATAGAAGAGCATTAGTTAGCGGAAGCACCGCAGGAATCGGAAAAGCCATTGCCATGGAATTAGCTAGCATGGGCGCAAGCGTTACTTTACTAGCTCGTAATGAAGACAAACTAAAAACAGTACTTTCTGAATTACCATCTAACACCAATCAAACTCACGAATACATTGTAGCCGACTTTAGCCAAACAGCTCAAGTTCGACAAGCGATAGAAAACTATTTGGCAGGTGGAAAAACAATAAATATCTTAATCAACAATACAGGTGGACCTCCTGCAGGGCCAATAGAAAATGCTTCAACAGAAGAATTTGAAGCGGCATTTTCAATGCACTTGATCAACAACCATATATTAGCAACTGCTGTAAAACAAGGGATGATTGATTCTGGATACGGCCGAATAATCAACATCATTTCTACTTCAGTAAAAATTCCTTTAACAGGCTTGGGCGTATCTAATACGGTTCGTGGAGCCGTAGGAAACTGGTCGAAAACTATGGCCAATGAATTGGGTAAATATGGCATTACGGTAAACAATGTATTACCTGGTGCTACTGCTACAGAGCGATTGAGTCAAATTGTAAGTAATAAAGCATCAAAAACAGGAAAAGCAGAAGCAGATGTTATGAAAGGTATGGAGGCTCAAGTTCCGATGAATAGAGTAGCACAACCAGAAGAAGTAGCCAATGCAGCTGCATTTTTAGCTTCACCAGCAGCTAGCTACATCAATGGAATTAACATTCCTGTAGACGGTGGACGAACGGGTAGTTTGTAAATGAATATAAATTAGCACATCAATATTATTGTCTACACTGAAAATATTTTGACCCAGCATATATCCGTATAATACCCTACATAAATTACTTTTTTTCACCGTTATATTTGTACCTATATTAGTTCAATTTGAATGAATAAAAGCAAAACCATATACATCAATGGCAGATTTTTAACTCAACCAGTTACGGGAGTTCAACGCTTTGCAATTGAGTTATGCGAAGAATTATTCAAACTCGATCTAAAGGTCAAGTTAGTTTCACCAAAAAATGTCCTTCATAAGGATTTATCTAAAAAGTTTAAAAACCAAACTATTGGCTCTTTAGAGGGGCATCTCTGGGAGCAAATTGAATTACCCCGTTTTTTGAAACAAAAGGGAAATCCAATATTGCTTAATTTATGTAACACTTCACCCCTTTATTATTCAGAATCAGTAATTACATTACATGATCTGGCCTTTATAAAGCATCCTGAGTGGTTTTCATTTGCATTTAGAACCTTTTATAATTTTTTAATTCCAAAAACCATAAAGAAAGCAAAAATGATTTTAACAGTTAGCAATACTGTAAAATCAGATATTCAGAAGTATTTTAATCAGAATGGTGACAACATTCACGTAGTATATAATGGTCTTCCTCTCATATTTCAAAACGCTAAAAAAAATCGGAAAAAAGATGATAAACGTCCTTATTTTTTAGCAATGGGTGGAAAAAACCCTAGGAAAAATCTGAATAATGTTCTCGCTGCCATGCAATTGCTTGAAAACTCAGATTTTGATTTAAGAGTAATTGGTCGATCTGAAGCTAATTTTAATACCGTTAAAATTGATGCAAAAGAATACCGATTTAATCTCATCTTTCACACGGATATTGATGACGAAAAACTTCAAGAACTCTACAAGGGAGCCAAAGCACTTATCTACCCTTCATTCTACGAAGGTTTTGGGATTCCTCCTCTCGAAGCTCTTAATGCAAACTGCCCCATAATCCTATCCGATATTGAAGTTTTTAGAGAATTATATCATGACGTGGCAACCTTTGCTGACCCCAATAGTATTGAGGATATCAAATCAGGTATTGAAAAAATAATAAACAATGAATATGAAGCTCTATCCATTGAAAAAATGAATGAGCTCAATGAAAAATATTCTTACTGGAATGCTGCAAAAATAGTAAGCGATCGTGTGGAGGCTTTAATTTAGATTAATTCTAAAAGTGTAATCCATGACCAAATTCTTTGCTCAATTCTAACCAAAAACATTAATTTGGAAGGCTGTACAACTACAAAATGTTAAATGGAAAAAAAGTTAAAGGTTGCAATAGTTCATGATTGGTTCACAGTAGATGGTGGTGCAGAAAAAGTATGTCGAGAAATCATCAATATGTATCCTAGTGCAGACATATTTAGCCTTATTGACTTTTTATCCGATACAGATAGAGCAACCATTTTAAATGGTAAGAAAAGTAACACCTCTATAATTCAAAAATTTCCTTTTGCTAAGAAATATTACAGGTATTATCTTCCTTGGTTTCCCTATGCAATTGAACAGATAGACTTAACTCATTATGATTTAATTATATCTTCTTCCTACGCAGTAGCAAAAGGAGTGTTGACTCACTCTAACCAAATTCACGTATGTTATTGTCATAGTCCGATGCGATATTTATGGGATTTGTATTTCAGCTACATCCCTAAAACAAAATGGTCCAATTTCCCTTTGGCTTATTTTATGCGCCATTACATCTCTAAGTTGAGACAATGGGATGTCATTTCAAGCAATAGGGTAGATACATTTGTTGCAAATTCGGAAAATATTGCCAAAAGGATTAAAAAAGTATACAGAAGAGATTCCATAGTCGTATATCCACCATTATTTACTGACAAATTTAAGTTAGTCACTCAAAAAGAGGATTATTATGTATCTGCATCACGTTTGGTTCCCTATAAAAAAGTTGAACTCGCAATACAAGCTTTTAAAAAGCTTCCCGGTAAAAGACTTAAAGTAATTGGTGACGGTCCTGAACTAGTGAAATTAAAACAGCTAGCTAAAGGATCTAAGAATATTGAAATTTTAGGTTACCTTGAGCAAGCCGACTTTTCAAGAGTTTTAGGAAATGCTAAGGCATTTATTAATTCCTCCTACGAAGATTTTGGAATTGCCCCGGTAGAGGCTCAAGCTTGTGGCACACCTGTGATAGCTTATGCAAAAGGAGGAGTTTTAGAAACTACACTAGAAAACAAAACAGCCATATACTTTTACGAGCAAACACCTGAAGCTATTATAAAAGCTATCGATCAATTTGAGCTAACTAATTTATGGGCACCTGAAGCAATTCATAAATATGCTACTTCATTTAATAATGAGCGATTTGCTCGTGAATTCACTAAAGTTATAAATCAGTGCTTAAAAGATCACTCCTAAAAAACAATCTTTTTTTGATTACAACCATTGCTTTGATGTTCGCTTTGGTTTTGGATAGAAAAGCTACTACTTACTTTATTGGCTTTTGGTTTATCAGTGCTATATATGAAGCTTTTCAAAATAATGAACACCCTTTTAAACAAAATTTAAAGTGGTGCATTATTATCGCTTCAATGTTTGTCCTATATACCATAGGTTATTTGTTTTCAGAATTCAGTAGAGAGGCTTCTGCTGCACTTGAAATTAAACTATCCTTTTTCATTTTTCCACTCGGTTTCTTTTTAAGGCGTAAACCGATCTCTGCCAAAGAGATAAAAATAGCTCTACTTGCCTTTCAATTAGCTTGTTTAATATCTGCTCTTTATCTGGCAGCGCAATTAATTCCTGCTGTAATAAAAAACTCTAATTTAATTACCACAGAATCATTTACCTACGCCGTTCGGACTTTTACAGAGAAGACGTTAGGCGTTCATTCAACTTACTTAAGTATCTTTTATCTATTTTCTATCTACATTGAGCTAAAGGGATATGGATTAAGAATCATTTTAAAAAACAAGAAAATCAAGGTCGTAATTCAAGCTTTTCAAATTTTAACACTCTCTGTAATCGTTTTATTACTAGTAGCACGAGCACCTATTATTGCCTTTTTTGTAGGTGTTATAATTGTCGAAATATTAAAAAACTGGAAAAGAGGAACCCTAATTCTTCTTTCATGTTTAGCGATACTTTTAGCTGCAATCTTTTTTATTCCAGGCGTTGGAAACCGATTTGAAGAAGCGATAAACTCACATGAAATTACGGAAAATGAAAGTTCAGTAAACTCATCTAATCTTAGAAGAAGCATTCTAGTTTGTTCGAATAAACTAGTTTCTGAAAACTGGCTAAGAGGAGTTGGATTAGACCACATCCAATATAGTTTAAACAGTTGTTACGATTCATTCAATAATAAAGAACTTTCGGAGACCGGATATAACACACACAATCAATATTTTGACATAATACTTGGCCTAGGTATTCTCGGACTCATTATGTTTATTATAATTCTTATCTACCCTTCTCAACACCTTATTAAACCTCAATTTGCGCTTCTTCTATTTTTTAAATTGTTTATTGCTATTTGCTTACTAACTGAGAATCTACTTAATCGACAACACGGCGTGGTTTTCTTTGTTTTTTTTAACTGTCTATTCGTTTCTCATTATCTATGGATAAATAAACAGAAGAAGTTAGAATGAAAGTACTTTTTAATCAATCGTTAAGACAGGCTTTCAGCTTCTACAGAATATCAATAACTTTGCATACTTTCTAGATTTAAAAATTTGAAAACTTCTTATATATCAAACACATCTAAAATCTCACACTTTACGAACTTAGTTTGGATACTTTCATTAAAAAATCTGAAACTAAGGTATAAGAATTCTATACTTGGTTTTATGTGGAGCCTGCTAACTCCGTTACTTTATTTAGCCATTTTCACATTTATCTTTAGTAAGGCATTCCCTGATTTAGAAAATTATCCACTTTATGCCCTAACTGGCTTAATATTTTGGAATTTTTACAGTAACGCCACCACAACTGCCATTAACTCTGTAATAAATAGTAGAGGAGTTCTCAAGTCTCTTAAAGTAGAAACAATTGCTTTACCAATTTCTGAGGTTGTTACCTCCATCATCAATTTACTTTTCTCCTTTATTCCTTTTGGTATACTGATGGTTGTTTTTGATGCTTCTATTGGATTTGAAACTCTGTTCATCTTTTTCGCGATGCTTTTATTTGCACTTTTTACCCTAGGAATTGGTCTATTTGTATGTGCGTTTAATGTGTACTTTAGAGATGTTGGTCTTTTATACACCTCATTAACTCCTGCATTGTTTTACTTCACACCTATCGCTTATTCTACTAAACTAGTTCCAGAACAGTTCCAGCTTTTAATTAAGTTAAATCCACTATATCATTTCATGGAGTTATTTAGAACTATTTTGTATTATAACCAAATCCCTGATTTATATCAATGGAGCTTAGTTATTTGTATTACGGCCTTCTTTTTTGGTGTGGGATTACTTGTCTTTAAAAAACTAGAAAAAGGATTTATTTCTAATTACTAATTGATGGAAGCAGACAATCAGAATAAAGAAGTTATTATTGAAGCTAAAAATCTATCCGTTGGTTTTTTAGTGACGAAGCATGGAATTAATAATTTTAAGGACTTCTTACTAACCATGGGAATTAGAAAATTGTTTGAAAACAAAGAAGTTTTAAATGACTTCAGCTTAACCATATATAAAGGAGAATGTTTTGGAATAATGGGGCGAAACGGATCAGGGAAAAGTACTTTTTTAAGGGCAATCTCAGGAATAATGAAACCCAATAAAGGAACCTTAACTGTAAATGGAAAAGTTGCTCCAATGATGGCTTTAGGTGTTGGCTTAGAGCCAGAATTAACAGGCTTAGAAAACATTAAACTTCTAGGAACTTTAATGGGATTAACTCAAAAAGAAATCAAACAATCCCTACAAGACATCATAGCGTTTTCTGAGTTAAGCGAATATGACATAAACTCTCAAGTGAAGAGATACTCACAAGGTATGCTTGCGCGTCTGGCTTTTTCGATAACCGTTGCTAAAGACCCTGAAATTTTAATTGTTGATGAAGCTCTTACAGTTGGAGATTTGGGGTTTAAACAAAAATGTGCACAACGAATTGAAGAAATTAGAAAAAATGGGAGCACTATTATTTATGTTTCTCACCACCTAGAAGATATCAAAAGTATCTGTAAAAGAGCTTGCTTCATAAAGGATGGTAAAGTATTAAAGGTAGGGTCAATTGAAGAAATTTCTGATCTGTATGAATTAGAAATGGCAAGAAAGAAAAACTAATACATCTAAAAATAAAGTCTTTTGGGAATAGTAAGCAAAGTTCGAGAGGTAGTCGGAAGACAAACCTTTATGCAATCTCATGAAAAGTGGAGTTTTCATCGTTTTGTAGTATTTTTTTTCTCAGTAGATGGATTCAAAAAAATGATCCGTTTTGCAGGAAAAGTCTTTCGCTACATATGGCGAAAATATTTTGGAGGACCTCAAACAGAAGATTTAGTTTATGCTAAATGGAGAAGAAAAAACATGCCCAAAAAAAAGGATTTCGAAGCATTTGAAAAAAAGGAAAAACAATTTACTCATCAGCCAAAATTTTCGATTGTTATTCCTGTATTCCGATCCAACTTAAATCATTTTAAACAAGCCATAGAATCAATAAATAATCAACTATACTCTAATTGGGAGGTATGCATTGCCGACGACAATTCTAAAGAAGAAGGTTTACTTTCCTATTTGCGTGAGCTAGAAAAAAATCCAAAATTTAAAGTGATTTATAGAACTGAAAATGGACATATTTCTGCTTGTAGCAATTCAGCCTTAGAGTTAGCAACAGGAGACTTTATCTGCTTTATGGATCATGATGACTTATTGACAAAAGATGCGTTGTTTCAATTCGCAGATGCACTAAATTTAGATTCCTCTTTAGATATTATTTATTCAGATGAAGATAAAATAACAGAAAAAGGTAGGTATACACAGCCCAACTTTAAACCCAGTTGGAGCCCAGACACCTTTTTATCTAGAAATTATATCGGCCATTTTGTAGGTATAAAAAAGTCGATTGTAGACCAACTGAACGGCTTCCGACTTGGTTTCGAAGGGAGCCAGGACTACGATCTTTTACTCCGGGCTACAGAGATTTCACAACAAATACACAGAATACCAAAAATTCTTTATCATTGGCGAATGCATGACAAGAGTACTGCAATGAATGAAGAGGCAAAAGACTACTCTTTTTTAAGTGGTGTAAAGGCTTTAAACGAAGCACTGCAGAGGAGAAATATAAATGGTATCGCTAGCCTCCAGAGTGGAAAGCCTGGATTTTATAGAATCAGTTATGCCCTAGAAAATACACCGAAAGTGAGTATAATCATACCAACATATAACAACTCTGAGGTTTTAACCACTTGCATCCATTCCATTTTTGAAAAGACGTCATATCAGAATTTTGAAATAATTTTGATTAACAACAACAGTAACGAAAAGGCTTTATTTGATTGTTTTAAACTCTGGAAGTCTAAGTATGGTGAACAATTTCAATTATTGGACTGTCCCTACCCTTTCAACTACTCAAAATTAATGAATGATGGAGTGGCTCATGCCAGTGGTGATTTTATACTATTGCTCAATAACGACACTGAAGTTATCCAGAATGACTGGATAGAACAAATGATTCATCATGCTCAAAGAAAATCCATAGGAGCCGTAGGAGTGAAACTACTATATCCTAACGATACAGTTCAGCATGGAGGCGTGGTATTGGGAATTGGAGGAGTTGCAGGGCACACCTTTATAGGAGCAAAAAAAGATGATCCAGGATATTTTTACTATTTAACTTCTGTCACCAATTATAGTGCGGTAACTGCTGCTTGCTTAATGGTAGAGAAGAGCAAATACCTTGCTGTTGGTGGTTTTGATGAACAACTGGCTGTTGAGTATAATGATGTGGACTTTTGCTTAAAATTAATTGAAAAAGGATATTACAATCTTTTTAATCCAGATGTAGTATTATACCATTACGAATCTTTGACACGAGGTCATCCTTATGCGACCAAGGAGTCCTATAAACGTCATTTAAGCGAAGTAAAATACTTTAAAAAGAAGTGGCAGAGTTATATTGATAATGACCCATTTTACAACCCGAATTTATCTCTGATTACCACACACTTTGAGCCTGACGTTGTTCTATAATATACTTACTCCACTAGTAAGTCATCTATAAAGCGTTCCATCATCTCATGAATGATTATGTCTGGTTTTTCTTGGAGAATTCTTTTATCGTTTAAACGATTACCCCAAACTATACCAGAATAACTAAAGTGTTCAGCTAGATGGCTGCGCAAATACTCACTATATGAATCTCTATACAGTAACATCCTAGGTTGATTCTTGTTTTCATGTATGTAATACATAAAGTTTGATTCTCCTTCCATATTTACTCCTATATTTAATAATACATGCTCTGAACTATTTTTAGGAGTTAGATAATAAGTGGTTCGAGCAAAAGTATTCTTCATATCAATTAATCCCACCAAGTCTCCTGAAGAATCAACTTTAGTTTCCACAATAAAATCCTGAATCGATAATGTTGGTGAAATTTGAGGAAAGTCTTCTCGGATACGATTAATGATTAATTGATAAACGTAAAACGCACCCAGCCTATTCCAGTGAGTATCAGTTTGATAATACACTATGTGGTCTTTTTTGAGATGCACTAATGTTTCATAGGGATCAATTAGTCGAATAAAAGAGTTTTCCTTTAGATAATTTATTAATTGTTTCCATTTTGTTGTATTGGAAACTTGTTTCAAGCTGTTTGGCAAATATTCAGGATAAACTCTATGTTTCATTGGTGGAATAACCAGGTAATATGCAATTCCATATTGTTCTAATAAAGTAGCCTTTGCTTCTAAACTGCTTTTTATTTTATCTAATTGATCATTACTATAGAGCACTGCTCCCCGATTTAATTGAACAACATCCTCTGCAGCGTTAAAGAGCCAACCTTCTTTTCCTATCCTTACTACATCAGGCTTTGGACTCATATTAAAAGCATGAAATTTAACATAATTCCCAATGAACCTTAATTCATTTCTAAACGGAAAATGATCATTATAATATTTATCAAAATTTTTCGGAATTCTCCAAATGTTAACATTTAAATCAGGGAAAGAGGCCAATTCTCTATTCTCTCGTGATCTATTATCTTTTGGAGTAATTAATGGAGTGAAAAGGAAGGTTATAAAAGTTAAACAAAAATTAGCATTGTATTTTATGTTTAATGATAGTTTACCTAAAAAATATAAAGTTAGTAACACAATAAAAACGAGCAATGCAGCAATAATAGCAATGAATTTTTGCCAATAAAACAAATGAAAGTCCAAATTTCTAAATATGGTATTCTTTATAGTAAAAGTGGTCATTTGATTATTTAATGAGACAAGAATTCCTTCCTCAATGTATTTAGCTGGAGTAGGATTAGTCAAGTCTGATTTAGAAATTCTAATAGCAGAAAATAACTTTTCTTTTGGAATAGTAATCGTGCCAAATAAACCCTCTAATTCAAACCCCTTTACAACAATATCTAACTCGTCTTCAAATAATATATTTAATGATAAAACCTCTTTATCTGATGGTCTAGGAATAACCAGTCTATTCAACCCTACTTGAAGGGGTTTCTCTGAAACGAGCGCACCTATTTGACCAGGAGCTATATTAATAGAATGCTTTATAGTCGCTTGTTTTGACACATCCATGATTAATTGGTAATTAATCTTGGTCTTCGATACCGTTGACGTATAAAGAATATAGAAAACTGTAGAATAACATAACCATGCTACCATCAACAAAAAAATAATTCTATGTATCCAATCTCTCATCATCTATCAAAACCTAAAGTAAATAAATGGGCTATAAGTATTGCTAACCATTTCAACCACAGAAAATATAAATACCAATATTATCAATGCGCTCTCCCAATACTTTGTCCAGGGGTAAAATTGAAGTCTTTGTAACAGTTTATGCATCGGAATACATAATACTAAAGCAGCAAATAGAGTTAACCAATAATAGCTATTCATAAAATAACTTATCTCATATTGACTCTCTACCAAATTCATTCCCAGCATTGTTTTCTGAATTTGTAGTGCATCAGTCCAATTTTCAATTCTAAACAATACCCAACCAAAAACAACAATTAATAACATATACATGTGTTGTATGATAGCAGGCATTCGTTTCAATATTTTGTCGAAACCAGCTCGCTCAATTAACATAAATATTCCATGAAAAAGACCCCATATCACAAAGCTCCAACTAGCTCCATGCCACAAACCAGTGATAAAAAAGACTATAATCAAATTTCGCATTGTCAGAAGAGTGGATCCTCTACTTCCTCCTAAAGGAATATACAAATAATCTCTAAACCATATGGATAGTGATATATGCCAACGTGTCCAAAACTCACGAATTGATTTAGAAATATAGGGAAAATTAAAGTTTTCAGCTATATCAAACCCAAACATTTTACCTAATCCTATGGCCATATCTGAGTATCCTGAGAAATCATAATAAATTTGTAAAGAATAAGCTAATACAGCTAACCATGCCATAGGTGTTGAAATATCATTGACAGGCAACATGTAGATTTCATCCGCTATATAGGCCATTGGATTAGCAATCAACATCTTCTTGCCCAATCCTATTACAAAGCGTCGGATTCCTTCATTAAATTTGATTAAATTTTGTGTTCGTTGTAATAATTGCTCAGCAATCTCATTATACCTAACGATTGGACCGGCTACCAATTGGGGGAAAAGTGCAACATACAACCCTAAATTTAAAAAGTTCCGTTGAGCTTTTACCTCTTTACGGTATACATCAACCAGATAAGAAATACTTTGGAATGTATAAAAAGAAATACCCAAAGGAAGGCGTTCATATTTGATTCCATCAATAATTGGAATACTTAAGACGCTCAGAAGCTGATTAATATTCTCTACGATGAATTGAGAATACTTGAAATAGACCAAGACTCCTAGGTTTACAACAATACCTACTATCAGTGCTACAACTTTACTCCGTCCCTCTTTATTCTCAATCCATTTACCTATAAAAAAATTAAGTAATATGGAAGCAAGCATTACAAATACTTTCTCTCTTTCTCCCCAAGCATAGAAATATAAAGAAGCAATAAACAATAAAGTATTTTGCCATTTTATATTTCTCCAAACATAATTTCCAATCAGAATGAAAGGTAGAAAGGAGAACAAGAAAAGTAAAGAACTAAAAATCATGGATTCAACTTTTTAGATATTAAACTAGCTACACTTTTTGCTCCATTTGCATTTAAATGACCATTGTCAAAATGGTATTTTCTATCTTGCAACTCATTGGAGAAATCCAAAATTGGTACATTTTTTCCCACTATTTCAACTAGTCGATCATTAAATCCAACTAATTTAGCTTTGTATGATGGCAATCTAACCAAATACAAATCAATCCCCATTGTTTCACTCTCGTTTACAATCGCGATAAGAGACTCGATAAATGTTTTTTGTTCCTTCTGAGGGGAATAATCTATACTTAAATTTCGATCGACCAACTTGTTTAGGTGTTTATCTTCATTTGAAAGGGGAATAAACCCAAACTCATTTACATTTGTTGTTTCATCAGGCTCAAGTCTACCTTTAAAAACCCAATTTATTGCTTCAAACATGTTTTGGTTTTCTCTGTATAACCAACTCACTTTTGAAGGTAAGTAACTCTTGGAGGAATTTTTTACGATTTCATTCAGTACGGGCTCGTATTGAATAAAGGGAAACAGCTTGTCCTTTCTATAAATGGCCTTTTCATTTACTTTAAAAGCATCATCATCATCAACTACAAGAAGGATTGTTTTGGGTTGATAGACTTGTGTAATAATATTAAAGATACTTTCGTGAAAGTTAAGATTTGACCCTGAAAAGCCAAAATTATACGCCGTTTGATTATTGAGATTTTTCTCTAGTTCTCCTGTATCAATTCCATTTAAGGACCTAGAAGACCCAATGATAACAACATCACTTCTCACCTTACCTTTCATTAGCAACTCAATCCGTTGGTCATATTGTCGATTTATAATCCCTTTAGAAATAGAAAAACCAATCGGTTTATCCACAAGGAAAATAATGAATACAAACAAGGCTATTTTAACAATTAATTGTTTCATTAAAACTGAAAATAGATAAAAGGAATTTCTTGATCAAATGAGTAAGCCATTATAAGAAGCGTAATGCCAATATATAAAGTCCACCTAAAGAATACTGATTTAGTAGCTAAAATCTCTCTAACACTGCCTTTATACTCTTGAATATAATGAACATACTCAAGCACCATAATCCCGATAAGCAATGCAATGAAACGAATTGAATCATGTCCTAGATATAATATATGCGCTCTACTATTGCCTTCATTGCTTATTATTCCCATTATATCATTTGACCAACCTTTGAATAACGATTTGCCCAACACTTGAGCAGCATACAAATCAGAAGTATAAAATAGTATCCCTAAAACTGCAAAAATTAAATAGGTTTTAACTCTTAAAAACCGTCTATACCAAACAGATTTTCTAAAAGAGCCCAACTTCTTATTCGCTTCTGACTTTAATTTAGTGAATCGTAAAGTCAAAACAATAACCAACCCATTCAAAATACCCCAAATCAAAAAGTTATAGCTTGCTCCATGCCATAACCCTGAGACCAAAAAAACAATCATTACGTTACGATAAGCCTTCCGACGTCCTTTCTTACTCCCACCTAAAGGAGAGAAAATATACTCCTGAAACCAGTTAATTAAGGAAATATGCCATCTATTCCACAATTCTGACAAACTCTTTGCGAAAAAGGGCCTTCTAAAATTCTCCATCAGTCTTACTCCCATAACTTGAGCACCTCCAATTGCGATATCAGAATATGCTGAGAAATCACAATAAATCTGATATATAAATAGACAAGAACAAAGAAGCACTGAGAACCCATTAAATTGTTCTGGGTTATCAGTCACGTATTTTATCATGGGTGAAATCTGATCCGCAATCACTACCTTTTTAAAAAAACCCCATGTCATCAACTTTAATCCATCTGTTACCCTTTTATATTCAACAAATTGCTTAACCTTAAATTGAGGCAACAAATTAGATGATTTTTCAATTGGACCAGCCACTAATTGAGGGAAATAAGTTACATATAAAGCAAAATATCCTAAATGATGCTCTGCTTTAATCTTTCCTTTATAAACATCAATGGAATAACCCATAGTTTGAAAAGTATAAAACGAAATTCCAACAGGAAGAATGATACTTAAAGATGGAATTAAGTATGGAATATTCAATAATTCAAATAAACTGGCAAAGGAATCATTAAAAAAATTGTAGTATTTAAAGAGGCATAGGATCCCTAAGTTACTAATTAAGCTAATAATTAAAAAAGGCCTACGACCTTTCTTAGTCAGCTTTTCATCCATTTTGATTCCCGCTATATAATCAATCAAGGTGGAAATAAGGATTAAAAACAAAAACCACCCATTTGCTAACCCATAAAAGAAATAACTCGCCAACAATAAAAAAAACCATCGGAAGCGGAATGGAAGGATAAAATAGATCCCAACAACTATAGGAAAGAAGTATAAAAATTCAATAGAATTGAAAAGCATTGAACTCTTTAAAAATAATTACAGTAACAATTAACTACTTCTTTTTGGGGAAAAAGCGTTGCAAAACTAAGTATATATTTGCAGACATATTGATATACCTTTAACAGTTTTTAAGACAATCATCAATCCGTATTACGATTCAATATTGTGCGGCTTTGGAATTACATTCTATTTAAATATGATAACACCTAATAGACAAATGGGCTTTATGCACGTCCCCAGAACAGCTGGTGGGTCAATCGTCAATGAATTAATGAAAACAAACTGGGTAATTCTTGGGCATGATGTTACATCTCCTCATTACATGCACCTTTCTAAATTCAGAAAA
The DNA here is from genome assembly GCF_009909615.1 of Acidiluteibacter ferrifornacis. Lineage (GTDB taxonomy): Bacteria > Bacteroidota > Bacteroidia > Flavobacteriales_E > Vicingaceae > Acidiluteibacter > Acidiluteibacter ferrifornacis. The sequence goes on from NZ_WWNE01000002.1 coordinate 28,457, forward strand.
ATTCACCCTCTCAAAGAAGCATATTTTATAGGAGCTGTAAGAAACCCATATGATCGATTAGTAAGCGCTTATCATTTTTTAAAGGCTGGTGGTGATAACGAAATGGACAAAAAAGATGCTGAAAAATTCATTAATCAATTTGATTCATTCGAGACATTTGTATTGAAGCAATTTTCCTGGTTAAAAAGTAGGAGCACATTAAAACAAATCCACTTAAAACCACAATACTACTGGATTACCAAATCAAATAAACTTTTAATTGACCAGCTCTTTAAATTTGAACAATTGGATAAACTATTTGACTTTGTTGTGGCTCACAGTGAAATTAAACATGAAATGATAAGTCATGTGCATGCCAGTAAGCATTCGAATTATCAGGACTATTATTCCACTTCCATGAAAAAGTTGGTTCAAAGAGCTTATTACTTAGACTTTAAACTTTTTAATTATAAGGTTTAATCGACTTAAATAGTTTAAAATTATTCCAATTGAATTGATTGTCTAAGTTTTGAAAAACTTCAACATTTAATGGACGAATTAAGACCTCATCAAAATATACCGAATCTGAATACTCCATACTACCCTGTGAACATAGCATTATATATTCTGATGTCGAATTCAATTGAAAACTGATTTCGTTAAATGACCATTTGCCATCATAAACATTACTTAATGAAGGATTAATATATTCTGTCCGTATAATGTCACCACTTTCATTTTTTACTTCTAGCCAAACCGTATTAAAATATTGATCGTACAGATTATTATAAGCCCAGAAACTTAATTGATACAATTTATTAGGATCTAATTTTATCGACTGCCCGTTTAAAAGTATTCCAAATTCACTCTTTCTTTTCTTCAAAGCTCCTTCTCCTCGATATTGAAAGTCTGTTGGCAAATCGTCAAAAGATACATACGCTATTCTTGAACTATCAGACTTGTAGAATCCCCACAATGAGTCGTACAAATAATGCTCTGCCTTTTCTTCTAACCCTAGAATAATCTCTTCTGAGTTATCAGTAAACAAATTGATTAAGTCGATTTGATACCATTCGAATTCTTCATTGGAATACAGAAGTTTAGCTCGGCTCAGGAACTCCTTTTCTAATGGCAACACCTCACTTTTTGAGAAAACAACAAGTAAGGGTTTGTCATTCAAATAGTTTTGTATTGGCTTCTTGATAAAAACTGGGGTTAATAATTGTACTATACTTTGAGCCTCCGCTACTGAATTTCTTGATAGCATAGCACTCATTAGCGGCAATCCTGTTTTGATCGATAACTGCATCGATAGTCTTTTAGACTTTTCATCATCCTGTAAGGCATTTAATCCAGTATACTCATGATAAAAAGGAACCGGAAAAATCGCTTGAAAATCATCGAAATCAATATCGGATTGCATGGCATCATCAAAAATTTGATTCTGAAATGGAGATTTGTGAATACTGATAACTTCGCTTAGGTGACGGTGAACAGCCATTCCCTCTATAAGCAATAATAATCCTGCCACAGTTAAGATAATACTTCTATACTTCAAAAGAGTAAAAGTGTTTAAGGCAACCAATGAAAAGGTGGTGATGACAAAATAGAATGCCCATGCAAATCGGCCAAGACCAACAAACTGCTTAATAATTGAAGGCAATAAAAAGTCCAACCCATACCTAAAAGGGAAAGCAAATGAAAACATTAATAAACAAAAAGCTGATAGAAGAAATACCCACCAATGTTGATTTAATCCTGCAAAAAACAACTTAACCTTTCCAACTACCAACCCATAAATTAAATAAATGAAGGCCATAAATAGAATAACTATGGTTGATAACCCAATATAGTTACCCACCCTTGACCATGGCTCAGCATTGAGGTGGGAAAAATCAAACAGCAATTCAAAAATGGGCTTAAATGGAGAAACTAAAGGCAACAAAATAGAATGTAATGACGCTCGATGCTGGAAAAGATATGGCATCTCAATTCTACCAGAATGTTGATCTAAAGTCTTAATTAGCAACACAACTATTATTGTTGGTATTGACACCTGAACCAAGAAATGCAGCCAAACATCTATTTTTTTCTTATCGGTAAAAATCAACCAATGAAATAACCATACAAATGCGGTGAATGCTAAAAGTATAAATCCAAGATAATTATGTGAATAAAACCAAAATAGGGTATTCAAACCAATCAAACTGCTGTACATCCAATCTTTAGAACCCTCAAGATACTTGATTATTAAAAACCAACCCATCGGAAAAAAACAAACATATGACAAAGAGTAATGACCGTGTTGCCATAAGATGGCTGTTGAGCATAAAAATGAAATTCCTAGTGCTGCAATTATTGCAGTTATTCTTGGACATTTATAATAATCAAGAATTAAGAACAAAAACACAGCTGCGATTGGGATAGAAAAAAGCATACAAAAGTTCAAAATTCCAACACCATAATCACTTATATCCCAAAAGTAGGTACAAAAGAATTTCAAAAAATTGGCGAAAAAAGGGTGAATATCAACGAGAAAAATCAGTTCTCCATATGGATAATTCATCCCATCAAATGAAAGATAATTAGGATCATGCTTTATATGATACAAGTAATTATAATAGTTCTTAAAACCATCTCCTCCGTTACAAAACAGAACTTCGTTAAGGTTTAATATTATGTCTGAATATACCCCAAAAAGTAGTCCAACTGCTATGCAGAAAACCAGAAGTAATGAATTGTTTTTACTGAACAATACCTTCATTTTTAATTGTTGAAACGAATCTTAAAAAATAAACTATTTTTTAGTTTTTACTCTTAATGGTCTTTCTTAACCGATTAATATTAATACCAAAGCTAATAGAGGTATTCAACCATCTATTCGTATAAAAACCATCTTCAGGGGAAATGTAGAACCCAATTTGCCAAGTGAAATCAAAAATATCTTCTTTCTTTAATAGTGTCATGGTAGGTTGAGCAGAAGTAAAGGTTTTTCTAAAAAAGTAATCTTTTGATTGTGGGTAATAAGGCGAATTATTGATATCGTAAAATGTAATTGCTGCTAACTTCGCTGAAAAACGCACAGAGGTAGTTTTATTAATCTCATATGCAAAAGTAGGCTGAATAAAAATGTGTTCATGCATGGCTTCAAGAGAAACTTGAGTGCGTAAAAATAAGTCATTCGAAGTTCCTACTATTCCTGACTCACCAATTCCATAGCCAGCATAAATTTCGAAATAATGTAAAGTGTCAATTCTTAAATAGTAGCCCAACCCAAATTCATACTGCTGATTATTATAAGTATTGACAATTGAAGAGTTTGGGCTTCCCTCATTTCTTCGCTCCACATTTTGAAATCCATTGGTATAGTTGGCAATAATTCCTAGGTGATTTATTGGACTATAAGCTGCTTCTACCCCATAATTCCGACCTAAACTAACCGATAAATTTCCATCATTTTTCCCTTCTAACACTGGAACATTTGCTCTTCCAGGCTTATACAAATTGCAACTGGCAAGTAAAACAGCTGATATAATACAAACGAATAGTGACTTCATTGAATAAGCGAATGATTTAGGTCAATGAATACATTTAACCGATTGCAATAAGGAATCACTTCACTTATGAAACCAAAGTTGCCTGGGTGGCAATTCACATTTCTTTTTCCGTAAAAGCAACTGTCAGCGATATACCATTCTATTTCAAAAGGGTAAAAACTTTGAAAGTCGCGTACGATTATATCTAACGATTGACCATCTGTAAATGGTCCTACGAAATCTTTACTATAATTACTATTAGAATAAGAAACCTCTTTAATAAAAAGGGTATCGCTTCTGGTCAGTTGGTTGACTCCGGTGGTAAAAATAGAAATGGTATCTTTTAGCTGTTTGATTAATTCAACATGCAATTCGTTTTGCCACGGAAGTCGATTAGAAATTAGCGTTTCTTTCCCAGATGATTCGTCGTAACTATAAAGTCGCAAATCATTTGAATTAAACTTAAAAGAAGTTGTTTCTAAAATGTATTTAATAAAAAACTCCCCATTTAAATTTGTACTCGTTTGTGCAAGAAGTTTATTATCATGAAATGCTGAAACAGCATATAGCCTTATAGCTACATCATTCATTGGAGTACCTTGGCAATTTTTTAAATAAACACCCGATAGGGTATATTCTTCAAAATTTAATTGATATTTAGTTTCTTCACGATCTAAACATGAAGAAAGGATTAATGCTAGAACTAAAAAATTGATATTTCTCCTAATCATAACGATTATTTAGCTAGCAACTAAGTTATATAAATACTTCCATAGATATTAAATTCCTGACATTATTTCTATAGAAGGATAAAAACACCTTACACGACAATCAAATGATCATGTAGACTAATTGCAATCCACTAATTTATTTTTAATCAGAGCGCTATATTAAATATCTATCTTATTGTTCTAAAAGTAAAAATGTAAGGGTAAGTATACTCTCTCGTTTCCTTTTTATAAAGCATAATTTTGTATTCACTCTCTTCATCACATTTAGCTGCTGCCCATTGATTATTATAATCTGAAACGACAATCATCTTACCAAAAGGGTCTTCAAACCTTACTTGGTAATCATCAATGTTATCTTTTATCTTATCCGGTAAAATATCCTCTTGAATTTCTACTTCAAATTTGATCGTTGTACAGTCTATCTGACTAATATTTTTTGCAATCACATATTGCTCCTTACTGATGTTAGACACTTTTTGCGTTAAATAAATATCCTCCAAATCGTTATCTTTTTTACATCCTCCAAACATAAAAAGCAATATCATGGAGTAATAGAGGAGAGTATTCTTTTCGAAATTAAGTAGACTCATGATTCAATAGAGTTATTTTTTTGTTTCAAATTTAAAGTAGTAAGGTTTCGACTCATTGCTGTGATAAGAGGTATATATAGAAATGCGATAAGTGTTAACCGTATCACATATAGCTGATGCGTATTGCTCATTTCTAGTACCGGCATAAAATATCTTTCCGTATGGATCCTCCACTTTTATATGATAAGGTCCAATGTCATCGGGTATACTATCTAAATCAACATCTACATAAAACCCTATTCTATCACAACTAACCTGCCTCACATCTCTAACCGATACACAGCAGAGATAAGGGTCTTCGTATATCGAAGGAGTAATTGAGACACCTTCTAGCAAGTCCTCCCTTTCACAAGATGTAATGAGAAATATAAAAAAGAAACAAAATGTTATCGATCGCATAATACTAAAACTGAAATTTTATATACAACCCAGTTGATTGAACAGTAAGTGTTGGGATAATATCTAAGCGAGCTAATTTAGGTTCTTCACTAAATTCAGGTCTTTTCAATTTTTTACTGAGTTTCCAGGTTACAAAATTTAATACCACGGCAGCTCCTGCTCCGTAAATTATAAATTCACTATTTTTATTAATTTGATTCACTGCATTGGTATACTTATCCTTCGTATTGTCAAATTTAGTCCTATTGGATAATAAATCGAGCTCCCAAAAAGAATCTTCATATGCTTGCTTATGCATTAAAGCTTCTTGTTCATAACGGTCTGCATCTGCGTTTAGATTAGAGTTTTGAATTAGCTTACTTCCTGCTATTATACCATAGGCCAGTATTGGACCATAGCGCATACTAAACCTTGAAAAATTGTATGCATGTAATTTCAATCTATACGACTTGTACTCTTTAGTAGGTTGCAACTCCACTGATACTGTTTTATAAAAACCATTCCCAATTTTCACTTGCTTAGTTACTAATTCCCGAGTAGGAGCCCAAATTTTCACCTCATATGTTCCGGTATCAAGCTCAATCGGCTTTCCTGACTCATAGGTGGCAGTACCGATTTGAATTATAGCATTTTGCGGGATCGTATATACTTTTAAAATTCCACTGTTTTGACTTACTAGCAGTGTGCTAAAGAAAAGTGCCAATAATAACAAAGTGGAGCCTCTAGATTTCAATGGATTCATCTCTAATTTTGTAGGTTTTAATTCTTTGGAAATAACTAATTTCTGGAAAAATAGAGAAAATAATTAAGTACAAAACAAAAAAGGAGAATATTTTTACAAATCTTCTCCTTTTATTAAATTCTAAACCAAGTTTTTATAGGCTAATTTCCCAGAATCTCCAACAACTCGTCCAACTTTGGAGTTAAAATAATTTCGGTTCTTCTATTCTCGGTTCTTCCCTCTTTGGTAGTGTTTGGAGCCACTGGCACATATTCGCCTCTTCCAGCAGCAGTTAACCTCGTAGGATTTACCTTACTGTTTTCTACAATAATTTTAACCACCGATGTTGCACGCTTAACGCTTAAGTCCCAGTTGTCAGCAATTGGGCCGGAACCTTTTAGAGGTACATTATCTGTATGACCTTCAACTAAGACATTTATGTCTTGATTTTGTTCCAATACTTTTGCCAACTTCTTCAAAACATCTACTCCTTTTGGGTCAATCACATAGCTTCCTGATTTATAGAGTAAACTCTCGTCTAACGAAACGTATACTTTCCCATTCTTCGTTTCAATTTTCAAACCATCATTTTCAAAGCCCAATAATGCATCTTGAACCTTCATTCTTAACGCATTCACAACAGAGTCCTTCTCATTCAATATAGATTGTAACTCCTTCACTTTTGCTTCTCTCTCTTCCAAGTCCCCATTTAAAATAGATAAACGCTCTTCTTTTGCATTTAAATCAGCTTCTAGTCTTTGTAAAGCATCACGCTGTTTTTGCAATTCAGACTCAGCTTCTTGTAGACTTCCAAATAAACGTTTGTTGTCAGCAGCATTTCCCGCCAATAAGTCTCTATTTTTTTCTAATAGCAAGTCATAAGTTTCATTCAACTTATCATAGTTTTTAGTCAAGGTTCTCAATGACTTTCCTTGCACAGTAGTATCTGCTTGTAGCCCTTTTAATCTTCGTTCAAAATCTTCAAACTTAGACTGAACTTCAGTTAGCTGCTCATCCAATTCTCGGGTTCTCTCTTTAAGCGCATTATTTTGCTCTTCACACGCCATTCGACGTTCTTTCATCTCTTCGTATTTCCGTGCAGGAACGCAAGCAAACAGTAAGCTACTCAATAAGATTGAAAAGGTTATTCTTTTTAATTTCATTTTGAATCCATTTTTAAACTATTACAAATATTGTTCTTTTCCATACAGCACGAATGATGCCGTAAAATAGTTTTAAACACTTCGTTTTTAATTGGCATTAAAAGTCTATTTCCACTAAAACAGGACAGTGATCGGAATGCTTTGCTTCTGGTAGAATCGCCGCTCTTGTTAACTTTTCGCTTAGCGAATTACTTACCATATGGTAATCAATTCGCCACCCTAAGTTTTTACCTCTTGCGCCTGCTCGATAGGTCCACCATGAATAATTGTGTGGCTCCTTATTAAATACTCTAAAAGAATCAATAAATCCACTATCTATGAACTGAGTTACCCACTCTCTTTCTTCAGGTAAAAACCCTGAAGTGTTGGCGTTTCGCGTCGGGTTGTGGATGTCTATCGCAGTATGACAAATGTTATAATCTCCACATATTATCAGGTCTGGTATGGTCTTTTTCAATTCATTGATGTACTCTTGAAAATCCGCCAACCACTCCATTTTAAATGCTTGACGTTCATCACCTGAACTTCCGGAAGGCATATAAACGCACAACACAGAATATCCATTATAATCAGCTCTTATTACTCGACCCTCAAAATCATATTTTTCAACCCCCATTCCGTACTCTACATGTAATGGTGTTTCCTTTGTAAAAATTGCCACTCCACTATAGCCTTTTTTTTCAGCTGAAAACCAATACGTCTCATATCCCAATTCTTCGATTTGATCCATTTCAACTTGGTCTTTATGGGCTTTAGTTTCTTGTAAACACAATATATCAGGCTGTGCGGCTTGCATCCATTCTACCAATCCTTTTTTCATGGCTGCTCTTATTCCGTTTACATTGTATGATATAATTCTTTTCATGATCTATTACTTGAAATTTCTAAAATGTGAAATTCTGAAATAAATTCCGTAGTTAAAACTTTCTCCAACTTCTCTACTCACTAAAACGCTTAATTTTCCGTTAATTTACGGTCATCAAAGGCAGTGATTATTGAATACTCTCCGAATCCTTTTTGTTTTACTTATCCTCTCCTTTTTGGATCTTCAAGCCCAAGAAGGCTCTACCTATAGAGAAAAGGCCATCCAAGTTGAATCTGATACGATAATTTTAGACACTTTCGCTATCGCAATAGGAACGGAATTAGTCTTATTCGACAACCAAAAACTCGATAGCACTTTCTATACTATTGATTATGCTAGGTCTTTATTCCTTCTAAATGATTCCTCATTATTTAACAAAGAAATCAAGATTTCCTATCGAATTATAGACTACGATTTTGATAAAAAGTATTATCATAAAGATCTATCAGAAATTGAAAAAGCAGACCCTGGCCTACCTAATTTTTATACCATTCGTCCTAGTGATAATCAAGAAAATGTATTCGATTTAGGTGGACTCAACAAGAGTGGCAGTATTTCTAGAGGTATTGCATTTGGTAATAATCAAGATTTATCTGTTAACTCCAATTTAGATCTTCAATTATCCGGAAAATTATCCGACAATATCAACATTCGAGCGGCTATATCGGATGATAACATACCTATACAGGCTGAAGGAAACACTCAACAACTAAGAGAGTTTGATCAAGTATTCATCCAATTGTATAACGACGATTTTGAGCTAACTGCAGGTGACTTCAGATTAAATCGACCGAAAAGCTACTTCATGAATTTTGATAAAAAAGTGCAAGGAGGAAGCATAAAAACTCATCTATTTTTAGATAAAAAAATTGATCAAGAAAAGAAGAATAGAGCTGTATTGCATTCCCAATTGAGTATTGCGGTTTCTCGTGGAAAATTTGCGCGGAATGTTTTAAGTAGTGGTGCTCCAAACGGGGGAATTGGAGTAGAGGGCAACCAAGGTCCCTACCGACTAAGTGGAGCTGAAAACGAAGCGTTTATTATAATTCTATCCGGAACGGAGAAGGTGTTTTTGAATGGGAAACTATTAAAACGTGGTCAAGAATTTGACTATGTAATTGATTACAACACAGGCGAAATAACCTTTACGCCCAATCAGTTAATCACAAAAGACTCTAGGATAATTGTTGAATTTCAATACTCTGAACGCAATTATGCGCGATCTTTAATCTACACCAATCAAACTTTTCAAAAAAAGAACTTAGAACTTCGACTTAATATTTACTCCGAACAAGACAATAAAAAACAACCCTTACTTCAAGAATTAAGCGATTCTGATAAGTTACTATTGTCACAAATTGGTGATAGTTTAAATCAAGCATTGGTTTCCGGAGCGGATACGGTGGAAGAGTTTATTAATGACCAAATTTTATATAAAAAGATAGATACTCTTGGGTATGCAGATGTTTATGTTTATTCCATCAATCCCGATAGTGCAAAATACCGTGTTCAATTTTCTCAAGTTCCTCTTGGACAAGGAGATTACATTCGAATACAAAGCGCAGGAAATGGGAAGGTGTATAAGTGGATAGCTCCGGTTAATGGAGCCTCTCAAGGTAATTTTATTCCTTTTGTGCAGCTGATTACACCAAAGAAAACCCAGATGGCCACCTTTGGAGGAACCTATAAAATAAGGGAAACGACCACCATTAATTTTGAAGGAGCAATTACTCAACGTGACCTCAACACATTTTCGACGGAAGACAGTGGTGATGATAATGGTTATGGGTTTGAAGTAGAGCTCGACCATAAATCTCCATTGAAGAAAGTGGAAGAAAAAACAACTGTGCAGCTTTTAGGAGGGTTTCATTTTGAACAAAGAGGAGCTAACTTTAACCCAATAGAACGGTATAGGGATATTGAATTTGAGCGGGATTGGAACATAAATGCTTTGAGCCTCACTGGTGACCAATCTTTAGGCAATGCCTATGCCGGATTAGATTTCGGTAGAAGAGGAAAGGTAATTTACAACCTAGGAATATTTGAAAATGGAACAGACTACAACGGAATCAAACACAGCTATCAAGGAAATTTCCAACAAAAGGGATATCAAGTAAAATCGAATGGTAGTTACCTTACCACCAACGGATTGGTCAACTCTACTTTCTTACGTCATTATACCACATTAAGTAAAGACATAAGCTCATTTACTTTTGGTGTTTATGGAGATCAAGAAAAAGCCATTTTTAATTTAGACAGAAACCAAATCGGATTAAACAGCAACAATAAGCTAGAATGGAAAGTTTTCGTGAAAACTAGGGATACGACTGCCAATAGCAATAAGTATGAGTTGAGTTATGGACAGCGATTTGACTACCTACCTCGACCAACAGAATTGGGCTTAGCAAATAAAGCAGAAGATTTTAATGCTTCATTTTTATTAGCCAAAAACCCAAGTAATCGACTAAAAGGTCAGGCAACTTATAGACGATTAAAAACCGTAGATAATGAATTAAGTAATTTAGAGGCAGAAAACACGCTGATCGGAAGGCTAGAGCACGACTTTAAAATTCTAAAAGGTTTCATTAGCACCAATACCTTCTATGAAATTAGTTCAGGGTTAGAATATAAAAGAGAATTCTCTTACATAAAAGTCACCGATGGGCAGGGGATTTATCTTTGGAATGACTACAACTCCAATGGCATAAAAGAGTTAAACGAATTTGAAGTAGCTGGAACAAACAACGCGTTTCAGGCCAATTACATCCGAATTTTTACTCCAACTACCGAAACGATAAAAGTTTATAGTAATCAATTTAATGAAGTTCTTTTTATCCGGCCGGAAGTGGTGTTAGTGAATAAAAAAGGAATTTTGAACCTCCTTTCTAAGTTGTCAAACAAAACAGCATATCGCGCTGAAAGAAAGACCTCCAGAAGCGACGATATTTACAACCCCTTTAGTTCTCCAATTGAAGATTCTACTCTAATTTCAGTTAGCTCAACGGTGTCGAACACTTTCTATATTAATAGACTAGGTACTAAATTTGGGACAGATTTATTCTACCAGAACACAAAAAGTAAAAGCTTGTTGACCAATGGATTTGAGAGTAGAACTTCTACTACGAGAGAACTTAGAAGTAGGTATAATGCATCCAACACTATCACTGTAAACACCGTATTCTCCTTTAATGAAAAGTCGAATATTTCAGATTTCTTTGATGATAGAAACTACGAAATTGTTAGTTATATCGCTCAACCAAAGGTAAGCTATCAACCCGGCGTTCAATTCAGACTTAGCCTATTTGGAGAGTATGGTGACAAGGATAATCGACTTGGAAATGAGCGTGCATTCAACCGCACAGTTGGCACAGAAATACAATATAGCAAGGCTGGAAAGGGGAATTTAACTGTAGAGATTAGATACATCGACATCACTTTCAACAGCGGTTCAAATAGCGCTCTTGCTTTTGAAATGTTAGATGGATTGCAAGCCGGAGGCAACAGCACTTGGACCGTGAATCTGCAGAAAAACCTTTCCAAATCATTACAATTAAGTATCAACTATAATGGTAGAAAGTCTGAAGACCTTGATACCATCCACTCTGGCGGGATGCAATTGCGTGCTTTCTTCTAAATTATTTTAACTCCAGCTCAGCTGTTCCTATTTCGTAATCTTCCGCATAAATGGTAATAAAATATTCTCCTGCTAAAAATTCAACCTCTTCACTAGCTCTTGAAAAATCCAAACAAGCATTTGAAGCTGAGTTATTATAATCAATTGTCAATTTATCTGAGAAGACACCCTTTTGACCTTCAAATTCAAATCGGTAATCATCACCTAATCCTTCGGATAAAATCTGACCATCAGGAGCGATTATTCGAATGTATAATGATTTCTTACCTGCTGGAGTAATCTTATTTTCGTCAATGTCAAAGCACACTCTAATTTTATCTGTTCTATTCGCTCGATCCGTATCTTTCCCTGTCATGTCCCGTTTTACACGAACTCCGTAGGCACTAATATTTCTTGCTTGTAACCTTGAAGCCAAAGCCACTTTACTGCTCAATCCTTCATTTTTTTCTTGCAAAGATTGATTGGTTCTTTTCTCAGAAGTTAAACGCTCTTTTACTGCAGAGTTTTCCTGACGTAAACCTACATTCAACGTATTCAAAGAATCAATAGTCACCACATAACCTCTCATAATAGTTCTTAAGGTTTTGGTCTCTTTTCTCAACTTGTAAATTGCAAAGTCTTTGTCTTTAACTTTTGCTAGCAAATCCTCAATTTCATTTCTTCTGTTGGTTAATTCAGCGCGCATGGAATCGTTATCCGTTTCCATATCTTCAAAATCTTCCAACATTTCTTCTAGTTCTGATTGCAGTTCAGTTCGTTCATCATTCAGGACTTCTATTTCTGACCCTTTGTTGGAATTTTGACTTCTTAGGTCAAAATATTGCCATAACAAGACCCCACAAAATACGGCTAGTAAAATTACTAGAACTATCAGAAAATTATTTATCTTGTTGTTATTATTACTATTAGGTGTTATATCTTCTGCCATCAGGACTAATTATTGAATTGAGAACTCAAATGTAATTTTATTTTGAAACCTACAAAAACTTAACCAAATTGGATATACTAAAAAGAGGAATAAATATGCTATTTTTCCCCAAACACTGCTGCGCTTGCGGCAGAGCTTTGCTTAAAAAAGAAAATCATATTTGTCTGCCATGCATCTCTAGTCTACCTTATACCAACACTCATTTAGAGAAAGATAACGCCGTGGAGCGAATATTTTGGGGACGCTTAAAGTTAGAGCAAGCCTTCTCTATGCTTTACTTTCAGAAAAAAGGAAAAGTGCAGAATTTAATGCACGAATTAAAATACAATGGCAAAAAAGAATTAGGAATTGTATTGGGTGACTTATATGGCTCCCATTTACTTAACCACTCTGAATTCAAACACATTGACTTAATTATTCCGGTACCCATACATTCTAAAAAAAAATTATTGAGAGGGTATAATCAAAGTGACTTTATCGCTCAAGGATTGTCAGAGCGGTTAAAAATTCCCACAACTCCTACTTCTGTGGAGAAAAGAATACACACTGAAAGTCAAACCAACAAAAATAGATTTGAACGTTGGGAAAATGTGGACTCTACTTTTAAGGTGATAGAAAAGGAATCGATAATGAATAAACACATTTTATTAGTTGATGATGTTTTAACTACCGGTTCTACCCTAGAAGCCTGTGGTAAAGAAATTCTTAATCTGTCTGGAACAAAACTTTCAATTGCTACTATAGCAGTGGGAATATAATTACATTTGATTCAGAAACATTAGCATTTTCCCATTGGCTGAATACTTCATTATAGCACTTAGAGTTGTTGTCCTCTTACTTATTGTAATGACAGTTATACCTCTCATTCGTCATGACTTTTGGACGTTTCGAATCTTTGAATTTGCGCGTGCTCAGAAATTAGTACTCAATATCCTATTTCTTCTTTTTTATAGCTTCTTCATTCTACAATTTAAGACAATAGACTATATTATTTATGCAACTTTCATTCTGAACTTAATCTATCTGATTTATCAAGTATTTCCATATTTACCCATCGCTAAAAAGCAAATAAAATCAGCAAATCAATCAGCAACCCCTTCCATCAGACTTTTAGTAGCCAATGTTTATCAAAAAAATCGAGAGTTTCATCAATTAAATGATCAAATTTTAGCAGAGAACCCAGATATTGTTCTTTTGGTAGAAACGGATCAATGGTGGAAAAATCAATGTCTTGAAAATTTTGCTAAACAATTTCCAGAACAAGTTTTACGTGACAAAGAGAACACATACGGAATGTTGTTATTTTCAAAGTTGATTTTATCTGATACCGAAGTACGCTATTTAATTGATGAAGAAATTCCATCCATAACTACCAACGTACAACTTAAAAATGGTGATTTGATCAAACTTTTTGCGTTGCACCCAGTACCGCCAGTTCCTACACAAAATTTATATTCAACAGATCGAGATGCTGAAATTCTACTCATAGGGAAAGAAGCTAAGAAAGAAAATTTACCAGTCATTGTAGCAGGCGATTTGAACGATGTAGCTTGGAGCTACACCACCAATTTGTTCCAAAAAATAAGTGGATTGCTCGACCCAAGAAGAGGAAGAGGATTTTATAGTACTTTTCACGCCCAAAAGCCTTTGTTTCGTTGGCCATTGGATCATATTTTTTGTTCGACTCAATTTAGGCTTCAAGCTATGAAGCGCCTGAATGACATTGGCTCGGATCACTTTCCTATTTTAGTGCAATTACACCTCGCTTCTACCAAAGACCAATCAGATCAACTAAGTGCAAGCAAAGAGGAAAAGAAAGATGCTGCAGAGAAAATTGAAAATGGGAAAAACAATCATTAGTTTACAATCACAAAACTTCTTCTACATTCTGAAATCTATATGCAACCCATAATGTTTACTTTTGTCCTTTCGATTTAAACACCCACAATGAGCGAAGATTTAAAACTCGATTACAATTTAAGCAGAGCAGAAATGTATCAAGCAATTATTCCTCAAATCAAAGGACTAATTTCTGGTGAAAGCGATCACATTGCAAATATTTCGAACATCATCGCAGTTTTAAAAGAAGCATTTCAATTCTTCTGGGTAGGGGTATATTTCGTTAAAGGTGATACATTAGTATTGGGGCCATTCCAAGGACCAGTGGCCTGCACTCGTATTAAAAAAGGTCAGGGAGTTTGCGGTGCTACTTGGGAAAAAGGACAAACAATAGTTGTTGAAAATGTGGATGAATTTCCAGGTCACATTGCTTGTAGTTCTCTGTCTAAATCAGAAATAGTTTTACCGGCTTTTAAAAATAGTGAAGTAGCATTAGTGCTGGATATTGACAGTAATCAATTGGCAGACTTTGATCATGTCGATCAACACTACTTGGAAGAAATTATCAAACTAATCGAGGAGGTCATTTAATTGAAAAATCAATCGATTTTATACACTTTTTTTATAGCAATCCTTTTAACGGCATGTGCTCAAGTGGTGTCCCCAACAGGTGGCGAAAAAGACATTCTGCCACCAAAGGTTACCAATGCCAAACCTGAGAACGGAAGCACTAATTTCAACGCTAAAGAAATTGTTATCACCTTCGATGAATACATTCAATTGGGGACTATTAGTGAAGAATTAAACATTTCTCCACCTCTAAACAAGAAACCAGACATCACCATTAAAGGAAAAAGCTTATCCATTAAAATTTCCGACACACTGAGTGAAAATACAACTTACACTTTTAGCTTCGGAAGTTCCATTAAGGACAATAACGAAGGAAATATTTTAGAAAACTATACCTACGCTTTTTCTACAGGAGCAGTAATCGACTCTCTATCTGCAAGTGGAATAGTATTAGATGCCTTCACTATTGAACCCAAAGAAAAGTTCCTAGTGATGCTTTATGAAAACCTGGGAGATTCCGTTCCTTATAAAGAATTACCAAGATACATTACTCGTACCAATAAAAGTGGTGAATATAAGTTTCAAAACCTCAAAGAAGGCACGTATCGTTTATTTGCGCTAGAAGATAAAAACAGAAACAGTAAGTTTGATCAAGCCAATGAAACCATTGCCTTTCAAGAGGAATCGTTAAAATTAAATAGAGATACTTCAGGATTAAAACTATTTAGTTTTTTAGAAGATAAAACGCGTCAATTTTTAGTAAAAAACAGCTACAGTAAGGGAAAATTGACACTGATCTACAATAGACCAACACAACAAGTTGACCTGCAACCGCTAGATGCAACCTTCCAAAACCAATGGTTCATTAAAGAACAATCCAAAGAAGGCGACACGGTTTCCTATCTATTCCTTATTCCTGACAGCACTTCGTTTAAAGCAGAAATTAAAGCAGACACTGCGGCTCCCGACACCATAGAATTGAAAATAAATACCAAAAAAGAGCTAGACTCTATTTTGAAACCAACTACTTCTGTACCATCGGGTAGTTTTAACATCAGTAAGTCGTTGCGATTAATGTTTCCCACACCTATTAAAGTTTGGGATCCACTGCTAGTTTCATTGATGAAAGACTCTGTTCCTGTCCCATTTGAAGTTGAACTAACAGACTCATTGGCAAAAACTGCGCTCATCAAGGCTGATTTAAAAGAGGCCACAACTTATCAAATCAATATATTGCCGAAAGCATTTGTAGACGTTTATGCCAGAACTACAGATACATTGAGTTCCAATTTTACCACTACTGAATTGAAAGATTACGGTAATTTATCAGTAACCATCAATTCAATGGACAGCGCCAATTTAGATGTTCCGATGATTCTTCAATTGATTAATGCGCAAAAGAAAATTATCAACGAAAAACGAATCACCAATGGGTCGTCCGTTCAATTCAGATACTTGGATGCCGGCAACTATTCCTTAAAAGTTATCTTCGATAAAAACCGAAACGGAAAGTGGGATACTGGAAATTTCATCTTAAAACAGTTACCTGAAAAAACGGCCCTTTATGAAGGAGAAATCATCATTCGATCCAACTGGGACAAGAAAATTGCTTGGAAGATTAAACGCTAACCCCTTGTTTTAATTCCGAATTGTTAGCTGTATATTTGGTCAACTCAATCAACTGTACAACTATGCGAATCAAAATTATTTCAACAGCAGTAATAGCTGCAGCACTATTTGCTTGTAACTCCACACAACCAGTAGAAACCAATCCAAACGAAAAGATCATTGCGCAAGCGGACTCTTTCCTGTCGGAATACAATCAGAAATACCAAGAACTTTATTACCAATCAGCAGAAGCGGCATGGACGCTGAACACCCACATTGTAGAAGGTGATACCATAACTGCAAAGTTGGCAGAGCAAGCGGATAGCATGTATGCAGCATTTACTGGCTCCGAGTCAAACATCAAAGCTTGCCAGTATTTCTTGGCGGAGAAGGAGGCCCTTTCTCCACTACAAGTGAAACAATTGGAAACCATTTTATACAATGCTGGAAGCAATCCTGCGATAGCCGGAGATTTGGTACAGCAACGCATTAAAGCAGAAACCAAGCAAACGGAATTGTTGTTTGGATTCGAAACGTTGTTGAATGGCAAACCAGTAAGTGGAAATGAAATAGACGGCATTCTAGCGAATTCGAATAATTTAAAAGACAGACAACAAGCTTGGGAAGCCAGCAAAGAAGTAGGTAAAAACCTGAAAGATGGATTGAACAATTTGCAGCAGTTGAGAAATCAAACCGTGCAAGCATTGGGATATGAAGATTACTTCGATTATCAAGTGTCGGCTTACGGAATGACCAAGCAAGAACTGATGGATGTGTGCAAGGACATGGTGGCGGAAATGTGGCCACTTTACCGTGAATTACACACTTGGGCACGATATACATTGGCCCAAAAATACAAACAAGAAGTTCCTGAAATGCTTCCTGCGCACTGGCTACCCAACCGATGGGGACAAGAATGGAGTGGTTTGATAGAAATAGAAGGCGCTGATTTGGATAAAACGCTTGAACCTAAAGGTGCAGAATGGATTATGCAGCAAGGAGAAGAGTTTTACAAAAGCTTAGGTTTTGATGCCTTGCCTCCTAGTTTTTACGAAAAATCGAGTTTGTATCCTGCGCCTAAAGATGCTGATTACAAAAAGAATTCTCATGCTTCAGCTTGGCATTTAGACTTGGATAAGGATGTTCGTTCGTTGATGAGTGTAGAGCCAAATACTAGATGGTGGGGAACCGTTTTACACGAATTAGGTCACATTTACTACTACATGGAGTATTCGAATCCTGAAGTTCCGATGGTTTTGAGAGAAGGCGCCAACAGAGCATACCATGAAGCAATGGGAAGTTTGATTGGCTTGGCAGCGATGCAGAAACCATTTTTGGTAGACAGAGGATTAATGAGTGCCGATGTAGAAACGGACGCCACTCAAGCGTTGATGGCTGAAGCCTTAGATTTTGTGGTTTTGATTCCTTGGGGGGCCGGTGTAATGACCGAATTTGAGCACGATTTATATGCCAAGAATTTACCGAAAGATCAGTACAATCAAAAGTGGTGGGAACTGAAAAAGAAGTATCAAGGAATTGTGCCTCCAACAGAAAGAGGAGAAGAATACTGTGATGCCGCTTCTAAAACACACATCAATAACGATGCGGCACAATACTACGATTACTCCATGAGTAACATTTTGTTGTTCCAATTTCATGAGCACATCGCCACTAAAATCTTAAAGCAAGACCCACATGCGACTAACTATTATGGAAACAAAGAAGTGGGCGCTTTCTTGAAAAAGTTGATGCATCCGGGCGCTACAGTTGATTGGAGAACCCACCTAAAAGATAATTTAGGAGAAGACATGTCGGCTAAAGCGATGTTGAACTACTTTGCTCCTTTGATGGATCATTTGAAAAAAGTGAACGAAGGCAGAACGCATACATTGCCGGAGAGTATTTGATTGGGGGAATGGGGATTGCAAAAATAATTGAATTACAGTATTTAATATAAAACATGAATATGACGCACTTTGTGCGTCATATCCACTTGTTGGCATTAATTAAAATGAAAAGACTATTAACCATAATTTCGACATTCCTTTTATTCAGTTGCACTAATCAGAACACAACGAATGAGAAGAGCAATTCAGATGAAATTAAGACAACTAAGCAGTTCGAGTTTCCAGCTGACTTTTTAGGAGCGTATATAAGTTCCGAGTATCTAAAAGAATTGGAAAATCACGGTTCGACAAAGAAAGCTCAAGAAAAAGCCATAATGAGCACGGCAGGACTTTATTCTGAAGATGGAAATATTATACTTTCTAATACATGGAATTTTCATGAAGGTGGAGGAGCTGACTATGTTAAAATGGTTTCTGAGTCCAAAGCAATTGTAATTGGTGAGCTATCAAAAGACACCATTTACTCTATTGTCTTCTCAAGAAAAGGAGAGATAATAATTAAAGACGAGAAAGCCTCGTATAGATTAACTCAGTTCTCAACTGACTATAAGAATCGTGACTATTCGAAAATTGTTAATGAACACATTTTACCAAATGATTTGCTGCTTAATGGAAATGTAGTAAAATTCAAACCAAACGGAGAAATAACAGGACTTGACTCAATTATTAGCTATTCATTTAATGAAGACTATTTTGACGCAGGAATGCAAGTAGACATGATATACCTGAGTTATGTTGACAAACGACCTGAAGAAACATTTGGTTACAGCTTGACGGATAGTACATTTATTATTTCCAAACTGAACTGTTTAGAGAAAGATGAAGAATATGATTATTGTCTTGTAAGAGAATTAGGAGAACCGTATTTAAAATTTAAAAGAAAAAACTAATGCCAACAGCACCTAAGAAAACATGGGGCGGTCAGTAGTTTCCGCTAAGTTCGTTCTTCGTGGCTGTATTTGTCACGGGCGGACAGGAAATTACTTCGAAAAACCCCACGTCTCTTAGCTGCGATACGTTACCTTCCATTAAATAAAAATGCTAACTTCTATTAGATATAGTGATAATAAAAAGGTTTTAGGTGCTGAAATTATAAAAGATAAAAGTGCCAAATACTCTTGCGAATATTGTAAAAAAGAAACTATTCATCATAAGTCAGAAAGTCAAGTTAGAATAGGCCATTTTAAGCATAAACAAGGTGCTTCACATTGTCCAAATCAGACAAAAGAAACTCAATGGCATTTTAAAACCAAATATGACATTTTAGCTTACATAACTAATGGATGGGGCAACAAATTAAAACATATTGAGGTTGAAAAATGGATTTGTAATAACTCAATCCGCTCTGACTTATACATTGAGACCTCAAAAAATAAGATAGCAATTGAAGTACAAGCTTCAATTTTAACTGCTTCAGAAATAAAAAGACGGACTGATAAATACTACAAGAATGGTATTGCTGTAATGTGGATTTTGCCATATGACTATGACAGAATATTTGAACCAAAATATTTAGGTTCTCATTATTCTGATGAGGATAACAATAGAATGTGGAAACGGGAGAAAGTTAAACTAAAAGAAATGGAAATTTGGCTCTATTGGGCTAATTATAAAAAGCTAATTTTTTGGGACTTAGAACATCAACATAGTGATGGATTTACGGTTGTAGAGTTCTCTGAATATAAGAGTGAAAGCGTAGATTTTAGAAAAGATGGAATGGATCATTATTATGAAGGTAAAACTTCAAAAACGATAAAGACAGTAAGTAAAGTCACTAATAACATACCCTTTGACAAATTGAAAATCTCTTTTTGCAAAGAGTTTAATGCTCCATACAGAAGTTATACAATCCCAAAACGTAAGATATTTACTTATGATGATGGAGAATGGAAAAATAAAAACGGAAGGTAACATAGTATAAAATTAATTAGGCATCAGTAGGTTACGACATTTTAGCTTTCTTTTGAAACATCCGTTCGCGCGGACTTGCAGTCCGTGAAAATAAGCGTGAAGGAAGAGAGGCCTTTTAGTTCGATTAGAGAATAAACCATAGAAAAATCTTTATTTCAGCTTGATGTCAATCAAGTACAGATAGTTTTGTAATTTGTGTGTTGTAAGTTAAGTTACATCACGGACTGCAAGTCCGCGCGAACAGAATAAAGAACTTCCTATATGATAACTAAATTTGTTTCGAAATAATTAACTTTACTTAAAATGAAATTATGGCAACTGTTGACCAAATAAAAAATGGTTTAATCGATAAGATTCTAAATATTCAGAACAAGGAATTTTTAAATGCACTTGATAAAATAATTTCTGCCTCTTTTTCAGTTAATCAAACTGAACTTTCTGACTCACAAAAAGCGATGCTTGAAATGAGTAATGATGATATTATTCATGGAAGAACAATTTCTCAAGAGGCAATGAATAAAAGAAATCTCGAGTGGCTAAACGGACAATAATTTGGACCAAAACTGCAGATATTCAATTTGTAGGAATTCTTGAATATTGGTTAAATCGAAATAAATCTAATAGTTATCCTAAAAACTAATTAAATTATTAGTTCGCGCGGACTTGCAGTCCGTGAAAATAGGCGTGAAAGAAGAGAGGCCTTTTAGTCCGTTTTGAGAATAAACAATAGAAATAATCTTTATTTTAGCTTGATGTCAATCCACTGGAATTGGACTCACACCCATATTACTGTAAATCATAATCATAAAATTAAAAATCCAATAGATTTAATTAATTTAGGCTAAATTTAAAATATGGATATGACGCACAGAGTGAGTCATATCTGCTTGTTGGGCGTAATGCAAAAACTAAAAAATGACAGGTGAACAATACTTAAAAAATGTAATTGAAAAGCACAAGGCTCCAAATTTGTCATTCTATGACACTAGACTTACGAATGTAAAAAATGAAATTCGAAGTTGGGCAGGAAAACAGCTTTCCGATATAAAACTGTCAGGTTCTTGTGTTAAGAAAACAGCATTAAAAGGAAAGGCTGACTGTGATTTGTTCATTTCCTTAAAATCAGACACTTCTAACTCTCTATCAGAAATATACACTTTGCTTGATTCTCATTTTAGTAATGCAGGATACAATACACGACAACAAAATGTTTCGATAGGAATCAAGACAAATGGATTGGATATAGATTTAGTGCCAGGAAAAATTCATTCGGGATATAAAAATTATCATAGTCTTTATTTGAGTAAAAAAAATAGTTGGACACAGACCAATATTGACTTACATATTCAAAATGTAACTAACTCAGGTCGCCAAGATGAAATAATGTTAACGAAGACTTGGAAGGACTGTCACAATCTCAAATTTCCTTCGATATATATAGAATTGGTAGTAATACAAGCCTTGAAATACAAAACCAAAGGTCAACTAGAAAAGAACTTTATTTCTGTCCTTGAGTACCTGAGAGATTCTTTTGTAGGCACAAAATTTACAGACCCAGCCAACACTAATAATGTAATATCAGATATGATATTTAAATATCAGCAAGAAAACATTAAGAAAGCGGCTAAATCAAGTCTCGATGAACAGTATTGGGGACAAATAATTTGGTAATTATGACAAAGACACCCACATTAAAAGAAATCTTTTACAACCTTCAGAATCAGATGATTCAAAAGCTTTCTACAGACAGGAAAATAATATTTCATTCACCTACTAAAGGTGGCGCAACAGAACTTAATTGGATAGATTGGCTAAAAAAATACCTTCCTAATAGATATCAAGTTGATCAAGCCTTCATTGTAGATAGTAATGGACGTTTCAGTGAGCAAATGGACTTAGTTATATATGACCAACAATACTCTCCATTTGTATTTAATCAAGACGGTGCTATTTTCATTCCAGCAGAAAGTGTTTACGCAGTATTCGAAATTAAACAAGACTTGGACAAAGCCAATTTTGAATATGCTTCCGACAAGATTAAAAGTGTAAGGCTTTTAAATAGAACTTCTGCTCCAATTGTTCTCGCTTCGGGTAGAATTGATAATCCTAAAAAACCATTTCAAATATTAGGCGGCATTTTAACCCTGACCACAACTTGGCAAGACGTATTTGGCGAGCCTTTTCAAAAAGCAATTTCTGAAACGGATAAAATCTCAAGAATTGATATGGGTTGCTGTTTAGAAAAAGGCTCTTTTTTAATAAAATATGAGAGCGATACTTATTCTTTCGAGACTAGTTCGGATGATGAATCATTGATATATTTCTTTTTAAAGCTACTGTCTAAACTTCAAGAATTAGGAACAGTACCTGCACTTGACATAAACGCATATGGACGAGCTTTGGATAGTATTTAACAAAAAGCACATACGCCCAACAATGGGTATAAAACATAGGGCGGACAGTGGTTTCCGCAAGTTTTCGGCACTTAATAAACTCAGTTTCGGGTGGACAATTAAGTGCTTTGAAATGCCCTACGTTTCATACCCGAGACCGTTCCCCCCGGATGTTCTATAAATCATAATATGTTCCCCAGTGGTTTCCTCCTAGCGGCGGTCAGGTTCAACCCTTAGGTATAATACCAACCTTCCCCCGAAACCACCAAAACCAGCACCCTCCAATAAATATTGCTAAAGCATCAAAAGGATCAGCAACAAATTCGGAGGAGAGAAATGGCAACAGCCACTCTGAAGCAAGCATCAAAACAAGGAGAAGAATGACAAATTCTATTTTGGCAAAGTGGGTTTGCTTAAACAGCCACTCCCGTTCTATTAACAACAGTGGAGGAACTAAAGCACCCAAACAAAAGGGGTCCAAATAATCATCAATGAAAGAGAGATTGATCGCAACTCCTTTTTGCAAGATTTGGTGTACAACAAATAAAGCAGCAGGAATCCAAAAACTGAAATGCAACAATCGCTTTATCATAATGTAAAAGCCATTGCAAACAGGAAGATGATCAACAACGCAGGACTTAAAATTATCAAGAGAATTATTCCCAATATTCGGATAGTCAATTTCCCTAGAATCGTTTTCAAGGAATCTCCAGGCTCTATTCTAGAACGAGTTCTCCATTGATCAAACCACTCTGAGGGACCAGTATTGGTAGATTTTACTTCTTGCTGTTTGATGTCGTTTCCCTTTTCCTCCATTTCTATCTATTCTAATACATCATTCCAAACAACCACATTTCCGTACCGACCAATTTAAAACAGTTTCCATGGTGGAGAGAATTTAGGAGAAACTAGCAATTGTGCCATTTCAATGTAGCAAATATACCTCATTTTGTCATGTCCAAATTGAAAAATAGGCACATTTTGAAATATCAAGATTACACTTTTGACATTTTAAACCTTTACACCAATCCAAAATACTGATAAAAACAGATTGAAACATTAATTCAAAACAACTTTTGGCCAACCACTATTCAATATTAGCTTTCTAACCTCCTCCATAAGAGAATAAATTCAAGGTCTTGTTAAATATATCTTGCAAAAAATTCAAATTATGTCATGTCAATATTGCATTATTATCAAAAAGTGTAAATCTCAGTTTGCAAAACTGCACAACTGTAGTCAGAAGCCATTTTCTAACTATCGGTATCATTTCCTAATTTAGCGCATTGAAAAAAAGAGAATGAATCCATTAATAAAAGAAGCAAAAAACATCATTTTTGACCTCGGAGCTGTGATTATCAACATTACTCCAGAAGCGGTTGTCAATGCTTTTAAATCGGCCTACAAAGGAGATTTTGAAACAACTTACAAGGAACTAGTCGCAACAGGAATTTTTGAGGACTATGAAATCGAAAAAGTCAATTCTACTCAGTTTTTAGCTGCGATATACCACGCATTGGATGGACAAATCAGTCTTCAGGAAATAGAAGTCATATGGAACAAAATGCTGTTGGACATTCCTCCAAAGCGAATTAAAATACTACAAGAACAGAAGCAGCTTAAGAACTCCTATTTGTGCAGCAACACCAATGAGATTCACATTGATGTGATCAATCAATACATTAAAGAAGAATTCAATGTGGATGGATTAGCCCCACTTTTTCACCAGGTTTATTTATCTTATAAATTAGGGATTCGAAAACCCAATCCAGCAATTTTTGAATTAATTTTGAACGAACATCAATTGATTCCTTCGGAAACGGTATTTATAGATGATAGTGCTGAGCACATCGCTACGGCGAATAAATTAGGAATTCAAACCATCCACCTAACTGGTGATTTAACATTAGAAAAAATCTTCAACGCATGATAATTAAAGGCGAACATAAACGAACCATTTGGGTAGATAAGAACAACAGTCAATTGATACAAACTTTTGATCAACGGCTGTTTCCACATGAAGTAAAAATCGTTGACATCACTACCTCAGCAGAAGCTGGAGTTGCCATTAAAGACATGATCGTTAGAGGTGCGCCACTTATTGGAGCCATGGCAGCTTACGGTATTTATTTGGCTGCAGTAGAATACAAAGGTGATGACGTTCTCGCCTATTTAAATGAACGTAAAGACTACCTCAACGAAACTCGACCAACAGCAATCAACTTAGCGTGGGCGTTGAATGAGCAGTTTAAAAATATAGATGGATTAACCGATCAATCAGAGATGATAGCGGCTTTGTTCAAAGGTGCCAATAAAATCGTGGAAGATGATGTGGAAACTTGCCGAATGATTGGTGAGCATGGTTTACAAATTATAGAAGAAATTGCAGCGAGCAAACCAGGAGAAACGATCAATATTTTGACGCATTGCAATGCAGGTTGGTTGGCTTGTATTGATTGGGGAACAGCGACTTCACCGATTTATCAGGCGCATCAAAAAGGAATAAAAGTACACGTTTGGGTGGACGAAACACGACCACGAAGCCAAGGCGCTAACCTGACCTCTTTTGAGTTGAACGAGCAAGGTGTTCCGCATACATTAATCACTGACAATACAGGTGGACATTTGATGCAACACCACATGGTGGACATGGTGATCGTAGGAACAGACAGAACGACAAGAAGTGGTGATGTAGCAAATAAGATTGGAACCTATCTGAAAGCATTGGCAGCTAATGACAACCATGTTCCGTTTTATGTGGCACTTCCTTCCTCTACCATCGATTGGGAAATCAACGATGGAGTAAAGGAGATTCCAATTGAAATGCGTTCGGAAGACGAGGTAAAATATGTGTATGGAAAAGGAAAAAACGGAATGGAATCGGTGTTAATCTGCCCGAAAACTACACCAGCAGCCAACTATGGCTTTGATGTCACTCCCGCTCGTTTAGTAACTGGATTAATTACTGAAAGAGGAATTTGTGAAGCCAGTGAAGAAGGGTTAACCAATCAATTTCCTGAGCAAAAAAGATAAGCTATGATTGACGAAGGTTATATAAAATTTGAGCTCTTTTGGGAGCAACAACCGAATGATTTTAAATTCGATATCAGCAACTTAATGCATTGGAGAGACAAAATGCATGAGTTGAATTTGATTGGGAATTATCCAGACTTAGGCATCGGCTTTGGAAACATCAGTCAGAAATTTGAGAAAGGCAATGAGTTTGTGATTTCAGGAACTCAAACAGGTGATATTTATCCCATTGCTGAAAAGCATTTTACTACAGTTACCAATTATGATTTAGCTGCTAACTCTGTTTGGTGCCGAGGACCACTAAAAGCTTCTTCGGAATCAATGACCCATGCTGCTATTTATGAATTTGATGAATCCATAAAAGCTGTGATACATGTTCACCACATGGAACTGTGGAAACAATTATTAGATAGAGTACCGACTTCAAAAGCTGATGTACCTTATGGCACACCAGAAATGGGCATGGAGATCAAACGGTTATTTGACGAAGAAAATTTAGCCACTGAGCGCATTATGGCAATGGCTGGCCATGACGAGGGCATTATTACTTTCGGAGCCACTCTAGAAGAAGCTGAGGCCGTTTTAATGGACTATTATAATCAGTTGGATTAAGGTTTCTCTTGGCACAATTCAACTAACAAACCACCTGTAGATTTAGGGTGTAAGAAAGCTATTAGTTTATTGTCTGCTCCATTTTTGGGAGTTTGATGAATCAACTGAAAACCTTCATTCGTAAGGCGCTCTATTTCAGCTTCAATATCATCTACATCAAAAGCGATGTGGTGTGTTCCTTCGCCTCTTTTCTCAATAAACTTAGCAATTGGACTATCAGGAGATGTTGCTTCCAAGAGCTCTATCTTACTTTGACCAATACGCATGAAAGCCGTTTTTACACCTTCACTTTCCACTGCCTCTGTTTTATAGATATCAGTATTCAGTAGCGTTTCATATACCTTCGCTGATTCTTCAATGCTTTTTACGGCTATCCCAATGTGTTCAATCTTTCTCATTGCATTTCATAAAAAAGCCCTCTTCAAAAAATGAAGAAGGCCCTAATTTATATTTTCCAATCAATTATCTAATTGTAATTGTTTCAGTTTTATTATCGTAACTCAAGTAATAAATCCCTTTTTCTAAAGTAGAAATATTGGCTTTAGAACCAAAACCTCGCTTTACTATATTTCCGTACTTGTCGTAAATTTCATACAAAGTCTCACCGTTTGAAAAAGCAATTTCATCTTTAAACTTAGTCTTCCCTTCTAAAGAAATTTCTGGAACAGAAGAAGTAAACTCAGCAGCTGGAGAATATCGAGGTTTTCCAGTGTAATCCACTTGTTTTACTCTAGCCTTGTTTGCTCCAGAGTGAGGAGTCACTTTAAACGAGTATTTGTGAGCTCCAGGCACACCTTTTCCTTTTACTTCACCAACTTTTACCCACTTGTTCCATCTGAATTGTTCTACGATGTAGTCCATTTCACCGGTTTCGTTATTAGTTGTCCAATTTAAAACTCCGTTTTTATCAAATGAAATTTGACTGGTATTAAAAGTAGATTTTGGTTTCAACACATCAGGATTTAATACCTGAACATCACAATCATCTTTGTGTTTAATGTTAACAATAATAGGGTCTCCCAGTTTTAATTTAAAATTATTGAAATCGATTTCAAATGCACTTGAATTGATTTCATCTGTAGATAATTCTCCATTCACTGTCACTTCAAAAACACAGAAACCAACACCAGAACCTCCAAAAGAGTTTTTGACAAACAAGTTTTTTCCTTGGTAGTGACCTTCTAAAATAAGAATCCCTGCGTTAGCAGTTACCGCAAACAACAAGCATAAGACACTAATAACAAGACTTTTCTTCATAATTAACCGTTTCTAATGAGGATGGTATTCTCAACTACAATAATAAAGTGTTTCCGTCCAATATCAAAATAATTCTGGATAAATATCGGACTACTAATTTAGTAAAAATTCAACATTTCGCTAACTAAATATTAATTCTCGACGAATCAACCATTCTTCTCATATTTTTTCAATACTTCCTTTAACTCAATAATTCTTTTTTGTTTTTCAGGATCTCTTCTGCTCTTGGCCGATTTTGTAAAGTACTTGTGCATAGTCAAAAATTTCACTTGCAAATGATCCCAATCCTCCGCTGACTTGAGCTTCCCAAATTTCATCAACTCTTGTTTCAACGTTTCCGCTTTTGGGTAAAAATCATTTCTTCCCAAATAATCCAAATCTGCATCACACATCAATTCTTCCAAATGAGATTGGGGGTTATGTGGAACCTTGGTGGCCTCTATCAGTGTAATCACTAATTCTATTTGTTCTTCCGTGTATCCAAAGCTCGGCAGCATTTCTTTTGCCATCTGTGCTCCAATCGGTTCGTTACTCTCATACGATTCAATGAAACCTGCATCATGAAACAAAGCAGCAGTTTTTAGCAAGTATAATTCTTCTCCTCTAACTCCTTCCCAAATAGCCAATCTTTCAACACTTTCACATACATCTTTGGTATGATGTATTCCATGATAATAGAGTCCTTCAGGCAACTCATCCCCTAATCGTTTAATAATGTATTTTTCTGCATTTCTATAATTTATATTACTGTAAAGCTTAAGGTTCACATAATGCTCAAATGCTTCATTTGGAGTTATTCCATCTTCATTTTCAGATAGCTCTGGTTTCACTCCATGCACATAATACATGTCAATTTCGCCTTTATTTTTTGCCGGAATTTTGCCTCTGTACTCACATTCAAAAAACTCTGCAACAGCTTCGTATGTCGTTCCAGATATGTTGATCATACCGACTTCGCAAGCAGTTTCTAGTCGGCTAGCAATATTTACCGTATCCCCCCAAATATCATAAGCAAAACGCTTGATACCTACAACTCCGGCGATTAAATCTCCTGTGTGAATACCAATTCTTAACTCCCAAGGCTCCTCACCTTTCGCCTCCATCTTTGCGGCTTCTTCCCGCATGCACTTTCTAATATTCAATGCGGCTAAAACGGTATCTATAGGGTTACTTTTATTTCGAATTGGAAGTCCTCCTGCACATAGGTAGGCATCTCCAACAGTCTTAATTTTTTCTACGTCAAACTCAGCGGTGATCTCATCAAATTTGATAAAAAAGCTATCTAATTTAGCCACTAAATCTTGCGGCTTATAATTCTCCGCTATTTGGGTAAACCCTGCAAAATCAGTAAACATTACCGTTGCTCGCTTGTAGTTCCGGGCTTTGGCTCGTCCCCTATTTTTGAGTTCTTCAGCCGTTTCTTTTGGTAAAACGTTCAGCAGTAATTTCTCGGTTTTTTCCTTTTCTTCTTCTACTAATCTTTTTTGTACCTCAACCTCTTCTTTTTGCTTAATGATTTCAATGGTTCGATGTTTAACTTGAGCTTCCAGAATTTTTTTCTGCTGCTTTACACGCTTTAATCGACTTCGATAATAGAAAAATATTAAACTCAAAACAGACAATATTACCAATGTTCTAAACCACCAAGTGGCCCAAATTGGGGGATGAATGGTCAAGGTTATTTTTACTGGCTCGCTCCAGATGTCATCACTATTACTTCCTTTAACTTTAAAGGTATAGGTCTTAGCATTTAGATTGGTATAGGTAGCGACCCTTGAGTTATCTATATACACCCAATCGTCATCAAATCCTTCTAACATATAGGCATGTTGATTCTTTTTTGGATTGGAATAATGCAAGGAAGCGAATTCAAAGGCTATTACTTTTTGGTCATAATCTAAATCAATGTGTTTCGTTTCTGAGATACTCTGCTGAAGAATACCATCTTCAGTAATTGGCACCTTTTGATTGAATAGGTTAAACCCTGTTATTACCATCTCTGGTGGGTTCCTATTGATTGCTATTTGGTTGGGAGTAAAAACATTAAATCCATCTATTCCACCAAAAAACAACTCAGAATTAGCCGACTTAAATCCCGCTCCAGAATTAAATTCGTTGTTTTGTAACCCATCGGTTTCACTAAAATTGGTAATTAAACCAGATTTAATATTATATCGGCTAAGTCCCTTATTAGTACTAATCCACAGGTTGTCATTATCATCACCAATAATGGAATTAATGGCATTATTGGACAAGCCTTCATTCTCTGAAACATTCCTGATCTTTCTAGTAATAAGATTATACCCGTACATTCCTGCAGAGGTATTACCAATCCAAAGCTCCTCCTTTTCCATCCATAAGGAGGTAATGAAATCATCTTTTATTTGTGGTTTAGCAATTCGATAGCGAAATGGGTTGATTCGTAATGTATGAAAACTAACAACTCCTTCCTCTGTACCTAACCATAAAGTGTCTCCTTCCTTAGTGGTAATGGAACGAACTACATTGGCTTTTACCCGATCTTTAATACCATCTGACTGGTCAAAAAAGTGATCAATTTTACCTGAAGTGTTTATTCTTAACAGACCTTGCCTATTACCTATATAAACTTCACCATTATCCATCACCTTAATGGCATATGTTCTACTTTTATTCTTTGGGTGATAATAATCTTCAAATGTTTTCTTAATTGTATCGAATCTCTTGAATCCGTCCTCTGTTCCTACCCAAAAACCATTTTTGGTTGGTGCGATCGAAAAGATGCCAGCTCCTTTATTAATATTCGGCTGATAGGTAGCAATTTCATTGGTGAGAATATTGTATTTAGATAATCCATTATCACCACCAATCCATACAATTGGCAACTCTTTGGAGTAAATTGTCCAGACTTTACTATTGTCTATCTGATCGTTACCGGCTATGATTTGATAATGGTTGAAATTTTGTCTCTCACTATCGAATTTATTAATCCCAAACCGTGTTCCAACCCACAAAATACCTGTTTTATCAGTAGTTAAACTTAAAACAGTATTGGAACTAATCGAAGTAGACATATTGGAAGAGTGAGTAGATCGATCTAACTTTGAAGTCTTTAAATTATATCGAAACAACCCCGAGTTTGGTGTTCCAATCCACATTGATGCTTTGCGATCTACATGAACTACAGATATTTCAGCATTGGAAGCCTTAAACTCTTCACTAAAATCACGGTACAATGCAAAGATTAATTTTTCATTTAGATTATAGATACCTGTTGAAGTGTAAGAGTAAAGTACTTGTTGATATTGCTTAAAACCAATAACTTTTTGATTTTCGGGAATCCCTGAAACACTAGTAAAGTTGGCTTCTTGCACAGATTTAGACCTCAAAACGCCTTTATCTGTAGCCAAATAAATGGTCGAATTAAAAAGTTCTACTCCATTTATTTGGTAGTTGACTGACTCCCAAAACAATGAAAACGTAGAAGTAGAAATATTTAGTTTAAATAATTTATTATTCGCAATAACTAACAAATGCGCTGAGTCCAACTCGAGTAGACTTTGAACACTTAGCAGTTTATCTTTTAAAACGGAGTAATTCTTAAATTTTAAGGTATGGGGTGAATAGGAGGAAACCCCTTTGTCTGTGGCAATCCATATTAACCCATCGGCCGCTTGAATAATTTGATTGATGTTATTACCCTCAATAGAGTTTGAGTCATTCAGATTATTGATGTAATTGGTAAATTCATACCCATCATAACGGTTAAGACCGTTTTGAGTGCCAAACCACATGAAACCACTTTGATCTTGTAGTATCGTTTTTACCGTACTTTGGGAAAGTCCATCGGAGGTTGTAAGACTTTGAAATTTAATAGTAGTCCCTTCAGAAGAAATGCCAACCACAATTGATAAAATCAATAATAGCAACTTGCTGTACCAATGTTTCTCTTTCAAATTGTACATCATTTAAAGTATATTTTAAATTCTGTTCGTCGATTGATTCTATTTTCTTCTTTTGTTAAAGGCACATTCAATATATCTTGAATTAGCAACAAATTAACTTCTCCTTTGGCCACTCCTTTTAGCCTACTCTTTTTAATTCCTGCATCTGTTAAATAATCAATCACTGAATTTGTCCTTTTTTTTGATAATTTCTCATTGTATTTTTCAGGTCCCATGGGATCAGCATATGAAATTACCTCCAATTCTATCTCATCCTGTATCAACAATTTAGCTATTAAGTCATTGAGTTTATGTACTTCTGAAGAGTCAATTTTGTAGCTATCAAAGTCATAATATACAACATATTGATTTAAAAAATCAAAATAAGTGGTATCTATAGGAAGTGAACGCAGCGTATCCACCTCATTTTTGAACGCAAGGAAAATATCGCTATCCTCCAGTTTTTCAACAGGTATTATTGCCTGATCTAGATCAAGCTTTGTATACTTGAAGTTTCCTCTTCCCAATTTGGCCGCGCTTGCTATTACCTCATCATTTATATCATAAAGCACCATGTTAAGGTCAAGCGTTTCATCACCGACTTTGAATGAATAGTTTGCATCTGGATCTAAGGTTTCAAATTTAAATCGACCATATTTATCGGAAAGAACTACATCGATGATGTTGCCATTCTCATCGAGTAAGTATACTTTAACAATCTGATTGTAATCGTTGGGTAATTTTCTGTATACCTGTCCAAACAATGCAAACCGGTCTATTGGCATAATGTCCGTCACGTCCTCCTCTTGAATTTCTTCCAATATTGCAACCTCGGAAGTTAGTTTCGTGTATTCAAATTTTCCGGCACCAGTTTTAATTGTATTACTTAAAAATTCATTGGTTTCATTCTGCAATGAAATGGATAAGTCATCGTCAATGGCCTCTGGAATTAGGAACGTATATCGCTTATCTGGATCTAGCTTTGTAAATTTAAATAAGCCAGTAGAGTCAGTATACGTTTTACCTACTATATTTCCCTCATCATCAAGAATTAAGACTTCAATTCCTTTTGAATAATCCCCAGGAAGCTTTTTGTAAACTTGTCCAAAAAAGCTAATTGCCTTATCCTCTAAAAGTATAGGTTGTACATTATATTCATCAAACGGAAGAGCTTGAAAGGTATAATCTCCATTTTTAAGTCGATTTAATAGATACAATTTTTCACTGTCCATATTAAGTGCAAAAAGTCGGATATTATCCTCCTCTCCATCTATTCTTACCAAGTAATTTTCATTCAGTTCTAACTGATTAAATTCAAACTCCCCTTTATGATTAGTGTAGGTGGTTCTCAAAGTGTCACCAGATACTGAAAGCATATAAATAAGAAGATTACTAATTGGAACACCATCTTTCTCAGCCAGCCCAATAATAGCTGTATGGTCGGATTTATGAGATTTTAGATAATGATAGTTAACCGTTCGTGATTTATCTATGGCAAATTTATTGTCATTGTCTTTGGAAGGAAGGTCAACAATTCGTTCATAATTGTTGATTAGTGCAAAGTCAATTCCTGGATTAGATTCTTTTAGCATTACCAAATAGTCTTTGTCGAAGGGTAAGTTTCTAAATGACAACCTTCCATTTTCATCAGCGAAGGTAGAATCAACAATATTTCCAGCATCATCATATAAATACACCATCATTCCTTCAGAAAAATCTCCAGGTAACTTATCGAATAACTGTCCAAAAATCATGAATTCATTTAAGGTGACGTCTTCAGCCTTCAGCAAGGCCATTTGCTTGATTTCATCCAACTTAAGAGTGTTGAACTTAAAAGAACCATCTGCCAATCGATCTACTAAAAGCATTTTTTCACCCGAGTCGTCCGTTATGAAAATTTTAGCATTAGGATAAGACTCCTCATCCTTGGCATCTATAGTAACGATATAATTTTCATCAACTGGCAGTTTACTGAATTTAAATCGACCATTCTTATCCGTATAAACTACTTCAATCACGTCTCCGTTTTCATCCAACAAATTAAGCTTTACACCTTCAGTAGGCAATCCATCAAATTCAAATAATCCAGCAATCGCAATAGAATCAACAGAAGTAGAATCTCTAAGTTGAAAATAATAAACATCGTCACTCCCTTTTCCACCTTCTCTATTGGAAGAAAAGAACCCTTCGTTATCTGAGATAAAGCTTATTCCAAAGTCATCAGTTGTAGAATTAATGGGTCCTTTTAAATTATTCGGCTCAGTATGATCTAGCGTTGTAATAATAGATTCAAACAAATCTAAACCACCATAACCACTAAGTCCATTGGAAGCAAAATACAATTTATTCCCTTTACAATAGGGAAACAACTCATTCGCCGCAGTATTAATCAATCGTCCCAAATTGATTGGTTTACTCCAATCGTCGCCTGCCTTATTAACGTAATACAAATCCATTCCTCCAAAACCTCCAGGCATGTCAGAACTAAAATAAAGCCGACTTCTATCGTGTGAGAAATACGCATGACCAATAGAGTAATCATCGGAATTAAATGGAAATTCCTTTTCATCTCCCCATTTTTTCCCATCCCAAGTGGAGTAATATACTTTCATTCGATTGACAAACTTTCGTCCCTTTTCTTTGTTTTCGACTCTTGTGTAAAATGCGGTAGTTTGTGCAGAGTCGAATGATATAGGCCCATCGTGATAAAGCGTATTAATTGCTGAAGAGAATTCTTTAACTTGAGAAAAATGTTTTTTATCAGCAGACATATCAGCCTGATAAATGGACAAAAAAGGCCTTTCCGTCCAATCAAAAGTCACATCATTTTGGTGGTCAATTCCTCGATCAGAAACAAATACGATTGAATTGTTATATCCTACTGGAGAAAATTCCGCAAAATTGGTATTTAATCCACTTACGGTATCAATAATGAAGGCCTGAAATGCTTGCCTCCATACCTCAACATCTTCAATAGACCTCACAGCTAGTTTTGCTATAAAACTCTCCGGGTTTTTATTGGCGAATTCTTTAAACTGAGCTTGCGCTTTCAACAGTTCTTTATTGGCTAAAAGCACCTGACCATATGACAAGTGTGCTTGACTAGGTATATTTTCAAAAGAACTAATCTTTGAAAACACTTTAGCTGAATTATGATAATCATCAATCTTTTTGTAACTCTCAGCTAGCTTGTATAATATACGATTGTTGGAACTATCCTTCAATAAAGCCTTCTCATAAGCTACTATGGCTTTTGGAAATTGAAATTTATCGAAAAGCCGATCACCTTTATCTTTCTGAGCAAACAAAAATATAGAAGAATAAAAAAGGAAACAAAACACCAACAACTTCTTAATAACATGAAGACGAAATTGTTGAGTTAGAAATATATGTTGAAAAATATCGGTCATTAAACTATATTCAGGATATTAAAAGTAACGAGGTGAAATTAATTTAGACTTAAAAATATCAAAATCAAACCCCACAAAAATCTCATGAGAACCGCCATTTCCAGTTTTCAAAGTATTGAATGGGTAATCATAGGAATAACCTACCCTCAACTCTTTTGTTAGATAGTACTCAATAAGTGCAGCCATTCCATACCGTTTTCTGTATGATAAACCCAGCCACAAGGTTTGCTTAAAGAAAATACTTGCATTAATATCTAGTAACAAAGGGGAATTTACCATTCCTCTGGCCAATATGGAAGGTTTAAATACAAGGTCCTTTTGAATGACAAAAGCACGACCTGCAGTTAATGTCAGATGAGCATTCTGTTCAATTGTATTGGTTTTATTGATGTTTTCATCAGTGATTCCTATTCTATCCTCTGAAAGGTGAGAGGCTTCAATTCCGATATAGTTTTTCTTATCACTATAGTACATTCCAAAATCAAATGAAGGCATAAAATAACTTTCGCGCCCTAAGTTATAGGAAGCTTCTCTAGTGTCTTTATAGTTTATTTTACTCCAATCAAATTTATAGTTGTACAAACTAGCCCTAATTCCAAATCCTAACTTACCGCTGAAAAGTTTAATCTTATAGGCATAATCTCCAGAAATTGCGAGTGTATTCTTGGGGCCAATATTATCATTCATTACCTGAAATCCCACCCCCATATTTTTACCCCTAAAAGGTGCATGTATAGCTAGATTTTGCGTAGTTGGGGCCCCTTTAAACCCTACCCATTGAGAGCGATGAATTAGCGCAACACTCAAAGCATCTCTGCTTCCTGCATATGCAGGGTTCACAGACAAAGGGTTAAACATATACATATTGTATTGTGGATCTTGCTGAGCTAGAGCAGGAGCCATCCATAGCAATGTCGAAAATATACCGAGAATCTTCAAATACTTTTTCATCTCTATTTTGTTAATTCTACCCACCCTTTTTTAATTTGATTACCAGATTCTAAAACATAAAAATAGGTGGCTCCTGGAAGCAATTTATCATTTAAATTACTACCATCCCACACTACAGTTGAATTATCATAATTTTTGAACTGATTTACTTTTTCGCCATATCTGTTATAGATAGTTAAAGTATTCTCTGGGTAATTAGTGATATTATCTATTAACCATAAGTCGTTCACATTATCCCCATTTGGAGTAAAGCCTGAATAAAAAACAAGGTCGCAAAAACCGAGAGGTTCAGTACCAATCTCAAATGACTTTGTTAAACTACATCCATTAAACCCAATAACTGTGACTTGATGAATACCAGCTAATAACCCAGTTTGAGTAGAATCAACAGATCCATCTGAAAAAATAATTTGGTAAGGAGCGATACACCCGTTAATATTTGATACAATGGCAGACCCATCAGAATAACCCTCACAACTGGTGTTGAATATGTCAATTGTAAAATCTAAACTATCAAAAATCAATAAAGAATTTCCTTGCTGAAACCCTGCCTGAAGCACATAGTTGGTTGAATTAGAAAACTCTACTGCCATTTCTCCTACTGTTGACTCCAAGTAGAAACTTGTACTTAAGGTACTGTTTCCAGTACTACTTATTACTGCTCTTTCTAATGATTGTCCATTCATTGAAAAAATCAATAAATTGGCTATCAGCAAGCAAAGTATGTAGTGCGGTTTACTATACATTGGTTTTATTGACATCTTTAATTCGTTTCTATTGATGAATTTATCTGAATAGATCCATTCGATTCAATTCTCTTTTTTCCGTTGTAATAATAGTCTCCATGAAGCACTATAGTTCCATTGTTTTTCATTGTTGATAAGTCTCCCAAATACAAATTTCCCCAAATCGTCAGAGTAACATCTTGATTAATATTTAAGGTGCTATAACTTGTATGAATTAAATCATGACATTTCCCATTTCCATTTACTGTACAATTAAAGGTAAGTGCTCCTTCAATAGTAACATCAGTATTCTCATCAGGGATACCATTGGACCAATTATATGAAGAAGTCCAAGACCCTGTAATGAGGGCTTGAAACGACGTTGATTGCCCGTAAAGCGTTTCTACAAAAAACAGTGTAATTCCCATTAAAATAGCTCGTCTCATCATGGATTAATTTTCATTTTAAATATCCAAGTACCGCTTTCTCTTCTTTCAAAAGAAAGGTCGTTACCATCTCTCTTTATTCTCCACGTACCGTCAACTGATGGATCCCCAAAATAAAAAGCGTCATTTCCAACACCCCCACTACCATCTATTTCTATATCTCCAACAACATCTAAATCTGAAGTTGGCAATAGATTGTTATTACCTACTCCAATTCTTCCACCGGGCGTAATGTTAAACGGTTTTATGTAGGTAGAACCATCGAAAAACTCAAAAGAAAAATTATTTAATTCACTTCCTATTTTTCTATGGTAGAACGCCCAACTTTTGTCAGTCCCTTCATCAGAATCTAGTTTAAAACCAGAAAAATTAAATGCATCTCCTACCCCTTTCAGATCAAAATAGGCCCCTTCGACAGCACTATATACAGTTAATAAGTTATTAGGAGTGTTTGTTCCTATTCCCACTTTCCCACTAAAATAATTATAGTCTTCGTTTTCTGTATAAACACCATAGGTAGTCCCATCTGTTCCCATGAATTTAGACTTATAGGCAAAAGCAGGGGGAGTAGTAGTAGTATTATTCGGAGTGATTTCTGTATAATTTCCAAATAATGAGTCAGATGAACCCGCTGTACCGATTACATAATTTCGAATACCATACTTTTCTTTCGAGGAGCTTGAACTTATTTCAATTTGTAATCCTATTTTTTTATTCGACCCAGCATTAGATTGATTGTCAATAAGCAATCCACTTGTTGAACCTCCAGTATTCACCTCTATTTCAGATTTAAAATTAGCTCGTATTGAAGATGTCCCAACAGCAAATCTATAATTATTTGAATTGGGTACCACTGTTTGACCTGTTAAGTTAAATGCCGATGCAGCTGAAGTTGACCAATAAGTTTTTCCAAGACCGTCAGTATGTAATATTTCTCCAGAAGTTCCTCTATTCCCAGGCAGACTATAGCCAGTGCCATTTTTCGCAGAGTCTACTGAAAGTACTCCATAAATCTTAACAGAGTCATTTGCAAAATCTCCAAAAATTAATGGGCTATTAGTATTTGAATTGTCAATGAATAATGCATTGTCTCCCACATAACCTGATCCAGCTTGATTTCCAATAAACACATTTAGACTTCCTGTGGTACTTGCCCCCGCTTGATTACCTAATGCAACATTATTGCTTCCTGTAATATTACCAGAAAGCGTGTTTCGACCAATTGAAGTGTTTTCAAAACCAGATTCAATACTTGTGAGTGAAGCACGACCAACTGCTGTATTATGGTAACCGGTAGTTAAAGCTTGCATGGATTGTTGTCCTATGGCTGTATTTTCCCTTACTGCTATTGAAGTTGGCGAAGTCATAACATTAAAGCCAATCGCAAGGTTATCTCTTCCAACAATTCCATTCATACTATTATTACCTACTACAACATTTTGGAAGCTATTGTTATTGGATATCAGTCCTGCCCCTGAATTATTCCCAATAGATACAGAGTTATTTGAATTGACGACTTCAAATCGACCTGAATCCATTCTAAAATATTCTGAGCCAGATTGTTCAAATCGAATGATATCATCATCACCACTACCTGCTACATCTATTTTGGTGTCTCCATCAGCATCCTGAATGGCTACTGGCTCTCCAAGATCATTTTCGCTCATCAACTTAATCCAAGATGGTGTTCCAGGTGTACCTGCATTAAAATAGAATCCTACATCATTATTCGACTGAAAAATAATTAAGCTGGTAGCAGGATTAGTAATGGCATTTTTCTGTGCCTCGGTCATCCGTGGAATCAATAATCCTTTGTCTGTTGCAAAAACATCCAGCATAGCAGAATTATCAGGATCAGTACCATTTGCGTTTATAGATACATTCTGTCCTGAAGAAATTAAAAATGAGATTAAAAATAAAAATAAAATAAATTGCTTCATTATAGTTTGTTATGGCTTGTAAACCGTAAAGTGAAATTGTATGTCAGTTGAAGATTCTCCAGCATTTCTGGTGTAAACTCTTAGCTTTCCACCCACTGCATCTGTATGAATAAATCCGTAAGTACTACCTACAATAGTAGCATTTGTCGCATAACTTCCGTTTGAATAGGATTCTCCAGAAATGGTAATGTCATAAACCCCCGTTGAGACTTTACTGACTGATACATTCCCGGAATTCGCACCTAAAGAACCAGTAAAATATACATTTCCATATGCGATTGGAATCATATTGGCAAAGCCATTAGCTGTGGTTCGAAGTTCTCCATTGTTAATATTAATATTCCCACTGTTATCAATTGTTATCCCTTCATTTCCTCCATCATTAGATAAGTAATTTCCATTTAATTGAATATTGGCAGTGGCTGTATGATTTCCTAAGTTATCACTACTAGCAGAAGGAGAACTCCAATAAGTAGCCCCGGACCCATTAGTAGTTAAAACTTGTCCATTTGAACCATCATTTGTGGGGAAAGAATAGCTCTGATTTATCCTCAATGAATCTACGTATGTAACTCCTCTTAAACCAATCGAAAAGTTAGCCTCTTCCCCATCTATAGAAACACTAGAATTATCCAAAGAAATTGAACTAGAGGCATCGTCGGAAATTAGAGAATTTGCTGTTCCATCCAGCCAATGACCAATAATGGTTTTATCTCCTCCAAAACCTAATATTCCTGCTTGCCCATCATTAAGATATCTAAGTTTATTCGCTCCATCCACATACGTATTGTAGCCATACCATCTAAATCCTTGATAGGATTTTCCTTGAATTGTTAAAAATGTATCTATCTCCATAGACGATTTTGGCAAACGATTTATCCCAATTGAAAATGCTCCGAAGTTGTAAGCAGTATCTTCAGCTGCATC
The DNA here is from genome assembly GCF_009909615.1 of Acidiluteibacter ferrifornacis. GTDB lineage: Bacteria > Bacteroidota > Bacteroidia > Flavobacteriales_E > Vicingaceae > Acidiluteibacter > Acidiluteibacter ferrifornacis. Next base: position 68,455 of record NZ_WWNE01000002.1, read on the forward strand.
ATTTCCATTATCTAAAATGTTGGTGAGACTTAAATCGTTTTGAGCAACTAATTTAGCCCAAGTACCACTGTTGGTAGAGTAAGTATATATTCCTTCCAACGCGTCTGTTTGGTATACTAATAATCCATTGGCAGGCGATACTATTGCTAATCGCTGAGAAGCCGTCATTCTTGGAATCAAAATACCTCTAGATGTATCCGAAACATCAAGCATTGCAGATGGTTCTGGAGGTGTTCCATCGCTATTGATTGACACACTTTGCCCAAATGAAAAAAAGTTTACAGCCAGCAACGCAAGAAACATGCATATTTTCTTGCGATTCGAGTTCCAACTATTATTTATAAACTTTCCCATTTTTTATCCCTACGCTATAAACTTATCCCTTATCACCTTAAAGATTCCTACCTTCTGTAGTAAACACATCTAAAAGTAACATCTACACCATTGGTCGGAGTATCATTTGCTGTATTCTGCAAACCACCATTTCCTACTTTTCTTACTGTATTTGAAGTTCCACCGTCAACCCATTCCCAATCATCCGTAGTGTTTGCTATACCAGTTCCTAAAGAGACACCGGAATACCACTCTGCCCAAGTTGGAAGTTTACGTCCTAAACCAGTACAAGTAAGCGCAGCAGTAAACCACGTTGTTGCACCTCTTTCGGCCGTTTCAATACACATTTTTGGTCCTGCAGCTACCATCCCTGAAGGACAAGCTTCTACTGCGACTGTCGGCGCTTTCCATGTTACTTTTCCTGATCCATCAGAAGTTAACACCTGTCCATTAGTACCTTTGGAACCTGGGAATGTATATCCGCTACCATTCTTGGCACTATCAACAGTTAAAACCCCATTGATAGCTAAAGCGTCCGCAGCAAAGTCACCAAAAATTAGTGGTGTGTCCGTACTGTCATTAGCGATATAGAGCTTATTGCTTCCCATTTCATTGTAACCAGCTAGATGCCCGATGAAAATATTACTATCTCCACTTATGTTAGTATTCCCTGAGTAATTACCAATCGCTACATTTGAATTTCCACTATTATTTTCTAAAGCTCTACCACCAATAGCTACATTATTCTCAGCAGTAGTTCCTTTTTCTAAAGCTCTTTGCCCAATAGCGATGTTATTACTACCAGTTACATTTAGATCCAAAGCTCCAGAACCCAATGCTGTATTTTGTGACCCAGTAGTATTAGATCTTAAAGCAATATGACCAACAGCTGTATTTTCATTTCCCGTAGTGTTAGCGCCTAAAATAGCACCTGTACCAATTGCCGTATTTCCTGCTCCTGTTGTATTGCTTCTCAGTGCTCCTTGACCAATTGCAGTCACTTCAGTATTTTGATTCGCATTAATAGCGGCATCCTCTCCTATAATTATACTATTCGTATTAAGGAACTCTAACCTTCTTTTATCAAACTCAAAAAATACAGTATCATCGACTGCTATATTTACTTCACCAGGAGTTGTTGTACTGACGTAGGTACTAGAATCTGAACTTCTAATTATTGACATTGTATCTTGAGTAATTAAACTACTTATATCACTCCAACTCGCAGAACCATTTGAACTTGATGTTAAAACTCTTCCTACTCCAGCACCATTTGTTAGTCTAAGATAATTAGCCATGATACCGCCATTAACTGTAAGCAACGAATCAGGGTTGGTATTTCCAATTCCCACATTACCCGCATTAGTAATCGACAGTCTTTTATCATTTGACCCGGAAAGATTCACAGTTGAAAAGTCTATTCTAGTGGCAACATTTCCACTATTCACTCCATCAACAGAAATGTTCATGGCATCTGAAGGGCTTGAGCTACTCCCATTATGTGCGGAAATTTCTAATTTAAAGATATCATCACCTGCCAAAACGCTTGAAAATGAGGGCCAATTCCCTCTAAATTTAAACGCTCTTAATACATTTGATTCTCCAGCACCAGAGGCTCCCATTTCAATACTAGCAGATTTCGTTTCTGAGAATATGCTCAACTCGGCCTCGGTAGTTTCTTGCCAAATTCCAAATTGGTTAAAGCCTTTATTACTTCCAATGGTTACATTGCCATTTGGAGCTATGTGTATACCCTCACTGTCTCCATCATTAGAAATGTATTTCCCTTGTAATTGAATATTTTGAGTGGCTTTATGATTCCATGCCGTATCAACTGAAGTTGGATTTTCCCACTTTGCAACACCTTTTGAATCTGACACTAAAACCTTCCCTTCTCCTGAATTAGTCGGAAGTTTAAAAGTTTTAATTAGAATTAATGTATCATTTATTAATACATCACCAACGTCAAAATATCCTGAATAATTTATTCCGGCTCCGGATGCTTTAGCGTATAGTCCATAATTGGTAGCTCCATTACCACTAGCTTCTGTAAATATTCCGTAACCTGTTGAGGTTCCACCACTACTAGTTGATAATGCATTCAGTCCAAAAGCAGTTCCTGCAATTGATGTAGCACTTAACTTCGCACCGTATGCTGTTCCATTTCCAGAAGTATTGGAACCATTTCCATCATACCCTATCGCGCTTGCTGTCCCGGTGGAAGTAGTGTAAGAACTTACTCCTGAATTGTATAGGGAACCACCAGAAGTGGTAATATTCAATCCAGTATTGTTTCCATTTGAACCTGCGGTATTTATTATAGCAGAGTTGGTCGTAGATACTGATGTTTGTGTGTTAGAAATCAGTAATACCCCTCCTGAACTAGAATTTAAAAGAGAAAGTTTTGCCGATGCACCGGGCATTCCAATTCCAACATTACCTGCTGCTGAAATATTTATACCTTCTGACCCTCCGTTTCCTACTAAATCAAAAGTGCCAAGGTTTAGGTTTTGCGTTGCAGTATGATTACCTAAGTTATCACCCGAAGAACTGATTAACCCTCTAATTACAGCAGTACTATCTGCCAAATCAGTTAATGAGCTATCTCTAATATCTTTAATTCTAACAGAAGAGCCTCCATTTATTTTTAAAGAATCTCCAACGAATGATAAATCTTGAAGCTCATTCGTAACACTTAAATCGCCATCATTTATAATGTGAGTCTGCAAACTAGTCGAGTCATTCACGATTCTTGCCGCCAACTTCCCATCTGCTGTTTG
>NZ_WWNE01000002.1:71693-71816 GCF_009909615.1 Acidiluteibacter ferrifornacis
TAAATCGCCATCATTTATAATATGAGTCTGCAAACTAGTTGAGTCATTCACAATTCTTGCCGCCAATTTCCCATCTGCTGTTTGTCGTGCTGACACCTCATTTCCTATGGCTGTAGTATTCGA
>NZ_WWNE01000002.1:71992-72141 GCF_009909615.1 Acidiluteibacter ferrifornacis
GTGTTACTGTTGATCCTGACTTACTTATCGTTTGAAGCTCATTCGTGGCACTTAAATCGCCATCATTTATAATGTGAGTCTGCAAACTAGTTGAGTCATTCACAATTCTTGCCGCCAATTTCCCATCTGCTGTTTGTCGTGCTGACACC
>NZ_WWNE01000002.1:72291-74291 GCF_009909615.1 Acidiluteibacter ferrifornacis
TAAAGAGTCGTTTGCTCCATTGATACTTAAATCTTGAAGCTCATTCGTAACACTCCCATCCACTTCTGTTTTGATATACCCATCAGCTGCCACAAAACCTAATACTTGTGTGCTTGTTAAGGCTGAATCGACAAATGTTCCACCTCCATTAGATAATGTTACTGTTGATCCTGACTTACTTATCGTTTGAAGCTCATTCGTAACACTTAAATCGCCATCATTTATAATGTGAGTCTGCAAACTAGTTGAGTCATTCACAATTCTTGCCGCCAATTTCCCATCTGCTGTTTGTCGTGCTGACACCTCATTTCCTATGGCTGTAGTATTCGATTTAATACCAGTCAAATTATTTCCAATTCGGGTATTGTGCGCTGTTAAAGTATCTCGTATATCTCCAATGTAGGCTCCTTTTCCACTTTCTATTTTGATCGAATCTGCTGTTACACTTAAGTTTTGATTATCTGAAATTCCTGCTGTTAGATCACTTATTCGAACTCCAGTTCCACTGCTCAATAGCAGGGAGTCGTTTGCTCCATTGATACTTAAATCTTGAAGCTCATTCGTAACACTCCCATCCACTTCTGTTTTGATATACCCATCAGCTGCTACAAAGCCTAATACTTGTGTGCTTGTTAAGGCTGAATCGACAAATGTTCCACCTCCATTAGATAGTGTTACTGTTGATCCTGACTTACTTATAGTTTGAAGCTCATTTCCTGGGTCAGCATCGTTATCATCTAATGAAACTGAACTTGCAACTGTGCCATCAGCATTAATTAGTTCAACATTGCCACTCATTAAACTTAGAGTCTGAAGTTCATTAGTGTTGGAAGAGTCAGGCAAGTATACAGACGCACTGTTGTCTAAATAAAGAGTATCTCCATCTGCACTAATTTTCAATTGCTGACTATCTGTAATACCTGAAGTAATATCACTTAATCGAACTCCACTCCCATCACTTAACAATAAAGAATCGTTTGCTCCATTAATACTTAAGTTTTGAAGTTCGTTAGTTGCACTAGAATCGGGTATTACGATTTTATTTCCATCTAAAATCGAGATAGTACCACCTGTCGCAGTAATACTTAAAGTTTGATTATCAGAATCAGTAAACAAATTTGAAATATTTTCCCATCGGGCATTACCATTTAAGTCCGATGTCAAAACTTTGTTGGTTCCTGCGCCATTGCTTAAACGAATAGCATGTGCCATTATACCTCCATTAACATTCAATGCTGAATCTAAGGTAAATGTTCCTATACCTACTTTGTTTTTCAAATAAACATTTCCTTCGTCAAAGTATCCTGCCCAATTCAAACTCCCTCCAATGGCTTTACCATATACACCATAGTTCGTTCCTGTTCCTGTTCCTCTAGAAACTGCATGTAAACCATAATTCGCCGTAGCTGTAGAATTTGCATCTCCTTCTAAGGCAAATGCAGAAGTTCCAGGTCCAGTCACCTCTCCAAAAACCGCCACTTTAATGGGGTCCGTTCCGTTTTGTTCAAAATAAGCTGCTTTATCTTCTGTTGATTCTACATGTAGAGTGGCATTTGAATTCGGTGAAGTACCGATTCCAACATTACCAGAATTATTAATTTCCAACCCTTGAGTACCACCATTACCTACAAGTTTATTTGTCCCTAAGTTGATATTCTGAGTTGCTGTATGATTTCCGAGGTTATCCCCTGCTGAACCAATTAATGTTCTCAATACCGCAGAAGTATCCGCTAGATCTGTTAAAGCACTATCTCTGATGTCGGCAATTCGGATACGATTACCTCCACTTATAATAATTGAGTCTCTATTCGTACTAAACGATAAATTTTGAAGTTCATTAATTGCACTTAAATCACCATCATTGATCAGGTGTGTTGCTAAGTTAGCTGAATCATTAACTAATCTCGTTGACAAACTACCAATCGCATTTGCATTTGCCGTCGTCTGATTCTGAATAATCGCTCGCTCTGAATCGCCTATGGTATCTAAACTGATGCTTC
>NZ_WWNE01000002.1:74453-74562 GCF_009909615.1 Acidiluteibacter ferrifornacis
ATATTGCGCGCTCTGAATCGCCTATGGTATCTAAACTGATGCTTCTACTTAATTGACCGTTTTCATATATCTCTAAGATGTCATTGTTGATTGCCAAACTGTCGATTAA
>NZ_WWNE01000003.1:0-242866 GCF_009909615.1 Acidiluteibacter ferrifornacis
CAAGGAGTAATCAAAAATGATTGCTCCTTTTTTTTGTTCTAATTTTTTAAATGGAAAGTACTGACTGCATTTAAAATAGAATGAATACATTTCAGAACTGATGAACAAGCCACAAAATCATAATAAAAAGGGTGAATTTGTCCCCACTATCCCTTCACAATTCGTTTCCGAAGCTTTCGACCAAAATTGATTGAGGGTTGTTCAATAAGTGAATAGGTAAAATGCGAAAATAAAATTGTAGAACCTAAAACTAATATCACTTTAGCAAAACCACTAAAACTATCCAAAATAGTCACTCTTTGTATTATAAATATCGCTAATGGATGAAACACATAAATCGAATAGCTGACTTTCCCCAGGTACTCCATTATTAGAGATGAATGCTTAAAGTGACAAATTCCTATAAATAGTGATAGTCCTATAAAGTAAGACAGTGTATACTTCAACCAACTTTCATTAAACCCAAAATCATAATTATAACCTAAATAACTTATGATAGGAATCAAAATGCCAAAGAATATAAAATAATAATTCGATAACTTACTAGCATAAAAACTATTACTAATTACATAATATCTGTAATAAGAGCTAAAATACATAAGAGATAAGCTAAGAGGAAGAGCTAAGGGCAACTTAACGATTAATGCATTTCTAACTACAGCCATCACCAAAGAAATTAGTAAAAAAAACACCGATGTTTGAAACAAGAACTTCATATTATTAAGCCTATTAAAAACAAAAGTGAGGGCAATAAGAAAGTAAAATATTAACTCCAGCTGCAAAGTCCAATAAAGACCGATAATATTCTCCACCCCAAAGAACTGCTGTAACATAGTTAAGTTTACTAACAGTTCTTTAAGAGTAAATGTACCCATTAGAATAAATCCCAAGATTGCTGACAACCAGTAAACCGGATAAAGACGAAAAAAGCGTGAGAGAACAAAACTTTTTATAGCATTCCTTCCTTCGCCCCTTATACTGTAAGGAATAACGAAACCACTAGTTAGAAAAAAAAGGATTAAAAAGATTTTGCCTAAATCTAAATACGATTCTGTAAAACTGGCCAAAGTAATGAGATCTAAGCTTTTTTCACTAAAGGATGCGATAGCATGCGCAAACAGCACTCCTATTGCAGCCAATCCTCTAGCACTATCTAAATACCCTAATCGCTCTTGTTTCAATTCAAATCAATTAATTTTCTAAATCTATTCTACAAACAAAAGTAATGTATTTATAAATGTTCAGATTAACATAATCCGATTCAATTGTTGATTGATTACTAAAAAAAGAGCCCATTCTACCTTAGTAAAATGGGCTTATAATACATCTTTACTTATCACATTAATCTTTCACTCCTAATTTTGCTACAATCTTATCCATCAAGCACCATTTAGTAAAAGATGATTGCAATAAATTAACTCCCACAAAGGCTGTAAACCACAACCAAGATTGATCGACATAAACAGCCAGCAACAAACTGATCAATATAAATGTACCTGCTATACCTCTAACTACTCTATTTACCATTTTTTTGAATTTTATATACTACGTTCTATCGGCACTACTACCGCTTTTATTGGATTATTCGTTTCAATATTTTGATTAAATTCTGCAATCAGTTCAAACAAATGATTAATCTTTATATCATCTGTAAAGGAGAAAAACAAATTCGACTCTGCTCCCGACTTTTCACTAGGAAACCAACTAGAAGACATCATCGTAGAAGGCGCGTTTTTATAGCCGTCAATATCTGATTCGCTGTAATTTTCAATCTTAGCTTGCTTGAATAATTTCATCACTTTTTCGTGGTAATCTTCTACCACTGTCACGATTAATAATTTCATCTTTACCTCCTTTTTTAATTGATGTGATTTTTACGTTCTATCATATAGTAAACCAATGGCACTACTAACAATGTCAATACAGTAGAAACAATGGTTCCACCCATTAGAGAAATCGCCAAACCTTGGAATATGGGATCAAATAGGATAACGAATGCACCAATAACTACTGTTCCAGCAGTTAACAAAATCGGTGTCGTCCTTACCGCTCCTGCTTCAATTACTGCTTGCTTCAAACCCACCCCATCTTCCAATCGGATATTGATAAAATCGATCAACAGAACGGAGTTTCGAACCATAATTCCGGCGAGAGCAATCATTCCGATGAATGAAGTAGCAGTAAAAAATGCATCCATCATCCAGTGCCCTAAAACTATCCCAACTAACGATAATGGAATCGCCACCATCATTACAATTGGTGCTTTAAAGTTTTGGAACCATCCTACAATTAAAATGTAAATCATAACAATAACTCCTAAGAATGCAATTCCCAAATCGCGAAATACTTCCAAAGTAATCTGCCATTCTCCATCCCATTTTACTGTAAAATCCTCATTACTTCCAGGCTGAGAAATGTATAGTTCATTGATCCCATAGCCTGCAGGCAGATCCATTTCTTTTAATTTTTCCTCCATCCCAAGAATCGCATAAACTGGACTTTCTAACTCTCCCGCCATATCGGCCAAAACATACACCACTCTTTGTTGATTCTTTCTATAAATCGCCTTGTCCGCAATTTTCTCCTTTATTTCTACCAAATCACCAATACTTACCATGGCTCCTTGATTAGACTTCACCTCCAACTGAGTCACTTCCTGTATGGTAGACTTTTCCTTAGGTGCTAAGGCCAAGATAATTCCAACTTGATCCGCAGCATTCTCATCGTATAGCATAGACACTGCTCGGTTTGAAAGCGCCATATTCATGGTGTATACCACTTGCTGAGGAGCTACACCATAAAGCATTGCCTTTTCTCTGTTCACTATTAATTCGTAGGCTGTTTGATCGGCTTCTACCATCCAATCCACATCCACCACATCGGTGGTGTTTTCCAAAATTGCTTTCACTTGGTTGGCTACTTTTATCTGCTCCCCATAATCAGGACCATAAATCTCAGCTACAATCGTAGACAATACGGGAGGCCCTGGCGGAACTTCTACTACCTTTACATTTGCATTATATTTCTTAGCAATTTCTTGAATATAAGGCCTAAACGCACTTGCTATTTCATGACTCTGAGCTGACCGATCGTGTTTATCCGTCAAGTTCACCTGAATATCAGCAACATTACTTCCTCTACGCACATCATAATGACGAACCAAACCGTTGAACGTAATAGGCGCCGAAGTTCCAACATAGCTTTGGTAATTCACAACCTCTGGTCGTGTAGATAAAAATTGTGCAATTTCCTTCGCTACTAAATCAGTTCGCTCTAAAGTTGTGCCCTCTGGCATATCAATCACCACTTGAAATTCATTCTTATTATCAAATGGCAACATTTTTACAGCAACCGTCTTAGTAAAGAATAAGGCTACTGAACCTAACAATAGCAAAGCCGTAAATCCTAAGAAACCCCAACGTTTGGCTTTATTTTCAATCAATGGTTTTTCAAAGCGTTCGTAAATTCTGTAAATAAATGTGTCAGATATTTCTTTTTCTGGTGCTTTTTCCTTGCCATCTTTCGGCTCCTTTTCTTGTAAGAAAATGTAACCCAAATAAGGCGTAATAGTCAATGCGACAAACAAAGATAGAATCATGGCGATAGAAGCCCCAATTGGCATAGGCGACATATATGGCCCCATCAATCCAGAAACAAAAGCCATCGGCAATACAGACGCAATCACGGTAAACGTAGCCAAAATAGTAGGGTTTCCTACTTCATTAATGGCATACAATGCTGCTTGCTTAAACGGCAATCGCTTCATTTTAAAGTGACGGTGCATGTTCTCCGCAATAATAATGGAATCATCCACAACAATACCAGTCACAAACACCAAGGCAAAAAGCGTAATTCTATTTAAGGTGTAATCCAATAAATAGTAACTCAATAATGTCAATGCAAACGTTACGGGAACGGATAAAAACACCACCAATCCACCTCTCCAGCCCATGGCCAACATTACTACAATGGTTACAGCCACAATGGCGCCTATTAAGTGCATTAGCAATTCCGACACTTTCTGAGAAGCTGTTTCTCCGTAATTTCGAGTGACCTCCACAAATACGTCATTTGGAATCAACGTCGCCTTTAATCCTTCTACTTTATCTAAAATAACATCTGCAATTTTCATGGCATCAGCTCCTTTTCGCTTAGCGATAGAAAGCGTAACCGCTGGATACTCCGATGGAAAATCAGCCGTTTTTGCACTTGCTTGACCAAATCCTAACTGTACATAGTTAACCGGAATTTCAGGGCCATCAACCACCTCAGCTACTTGCTTTAAGTAAATCGGCTGATTTTGCTGAACACCTATGACCAAATTTTCTACATCTTCTACTGTCGATAAGAATAATCCAGTTTCCACAGTGAATTCCCGATCATTTTTAGTGATGTTTCCGCTACTCAATTGCTGATTGTTTGCTTTTAGCATTTCTGCTACACCCAAAAAATCTAAACCTGAAGCAGCCAATTTAGCCGGATTCAACACTACTCTCATTTCTCGGTTTCTTCCACCAATTAAATGCGTCGCAGAAACATCATTCACCTTTTTGATTTCATCGTTCAGCTCCTGTGCGATCTGTTTGATTTGATAATCGTCATAGTTTTCGCTCCAAAGCGTTAAGCTCAACATCGGCACATCATCAATAGATCTCGCTTTCACTAATGGCATGGTGACACCTTTTGGCAGCTCATTCATGTGCTTGTTCATCTCGGTATACAACTTCACGAAAGATCGCTCAATGTCTTCTCCCACATAAAACTGCACAATGATCATGGCTTGCTCTTTCATAGAAGTGGAGTACACATACTCAACACCTTTGATATTAGAAATCATTTTTTCTAATGGTTGAGCCACCCTCGATTCTACTTCCTCAGGGCTTGCCCCTGGGTAACCAATAAAAATATCGGCCATGGCCACATCAATCTGTGGCTCTTCCTCTCTTGGTATCAGAAAGGAACTGTAAACCCCAACCACCATAAATACGACCATCAACAACACTGTTAACTTAGAGTTGATGAATACCTTGGCGATTCTACCTGCTAATCCTTCTTTCATCTTTTCGTTCTTTTCTGATTATTAATAAACAACAGGTGCTCCGTTGTATAATTTACTTTCCGCTGACAAAATCAATTGCTCTCCAGCCGAAAGTCCTGATAAAACCTCTACATGGTCACCTGTCTTTTGCCCCAACTTCAACCACCTTAAAATAGCCGTATTACTTTGGCTTACAGTATAAACTCCAGACAACTGACCTCTCGACACTATAGCTGATTGAGGAATCATTACCACCGAATTAGTCGTAACCTCACTTTTAACTCCAACACCCACTGTTGCAAACATTCCTGATCGTAGTGCTCTACTTTCCTCTGTAATTGAGACGCGTATAGCGTATTGTCCACCTGTATTTTTTGAAGAACTACTCACTTCGGTTACTATTCCTTTTAAGGCCGAATTGATGGAATTAATGTGCACCACTACCTCAGCACCTTGCTTCACTAGTTGAATCTGATTTTCAGGAACCATTGCCGAAACTTCCATTTTACCTGGTTGTTCAATCGCTAACAAAGGCATTCCCGGATTGGCCATATCACCTGCTTCGATAAATCGGTTAGTAATTACACCATCAAAAGGTGCCGTTAAATTCACATATTGCAATTGTGCATTCACTTCACTTTGCTGTTGCTTTGCACCTTCCAATTGCGATTTCATCATTTCATATCGTGTCGTCATGTCGTCCATTTCCTTTTGAGAAATACTGTTCGACTTCATCAAACTTTGAAATCTTTTGTAATCTTTCTCTGCATTTTCAAACCCCGCTTTCGCAGCAGCAATAGCAGCTTTCACTTGCGCACTTTTAGCTTGTAAATCAGCATTATTGATTACCATCAACAATTGCCCTTTTTTAACTTCATCGCCTACCTTCACGTTTACTTTATCCACAAATCCCATCATTCGGGTGCTGATGTTCGCACTGTTGGCAGCAGTTACTTTTCCATTAAAATTGATTGTTGCTATTCCATCAGGATTAGCTACACTTAACACTTCTACCTTCACCGGGTCTTGTGCTACTACAGTGGTTGTTTCTTCCTTTGTTCCACAGCCATAAATTGAAATTCCAGTCAATGCAATGGCAGCTATTGTTATCTTCGTTTTCATATTTTGATTCAATTATTTCTTATACCGATTAAAACGTTAAGACTATTGTTATTAAAATTATATATTGGCTTCCTTAACGGTTAGTTGGTATCAGTTAAGAATGCAAGTGTTGATTGAGCCATATTGTAGGAAAATATGGACTGATAATAGGCCAATTGCATTTGTGCATATTGTGTTTCTGCCATTAACAAGTCGGTTGTTTTCTCCAACCCTTCCTTAAATCTGTTGGTTCGAATTCTCAATACCTCCTTAGCTTGTTGCTCTGCCAATTGGGCTGTTTCAAACTGTCGTTTAGCATCTGCTAATTGTCGCTTCGCTTGATTAATTTCCAATTCACTTTTAGCCACATATTGCTCAAACTCTAGGTCCGCTTTTTGACTATTCGCCCCACTTTGTTTCGTTTTTCCGAATCGCTTAGCACCTTCAAAAACAGTCCAACTCAATTGCGCCCCTAATAAATAGCCATTTGCACTCGCATTAAACAATTGATCGTCGTATAATTGGTAACTACCAAAAGCATTCAATCTTGGTAAAAAGCTCATTTTATCCGACAGGTACATTTTTTTATAGGCTTCTGACGCTAAACTCATCGCTTGAATATCTGCCCGACTTTCAGACAATTGCAACCCTGAAGATTCTGTCAACTGTATGGTTAAAGAATCCGACGGTAGGTAAACCGCTTCAATTGGTTCATTCATGATAAAACCCAAATAGTCGGAAGCATTTTGCAATTGCGATTCTGCCAGACTCAATTGATTTTTTAATTGGTTGACTTGAATTTCAACTGATAAAAAATCGGCTTGCTGCATGTAGCCAGCCTCTAAATTATCTTTGGCTACTTTTTTATTGGCTTCTGCTGTAGCGACTGCTTGCTGCATTACTGCGACAGCTTTGTGTGCCAATTGTAGTTGCATATAAGCCTTATCCACCTCTAGGTGTATGTGATCAATTGATCGATCCCACTGCAATTTGGTGGCTTGCATTTGCATTTTTGCCGCTTGGCGCTGATAAAAACCATCTACATTGATGAGTGGTTGTTCAAAAGCAATGTTGGTTGCGTAATTCTCTGTTTGATCAGGATCATTTAATAATGCTGGATTAAAATCTGCAGCAGTCAGAACCTCTTGATTCAGCTTAGAACCAAATGCCATTAAGGGGTTGGTAGTTACCATTGCAGTGTGAGAAACTGAAATAGTAGGAAGAACCACCGCATTGGCTTGGCTAAAACCTGCCTTTGAACTGTTGTAATTCTGTTCTGCTATTTTGATGGAACTGTTTTGTGCATCTACTTTTGTGAGCACTTCAGCTTTCGTGATTGGAATTCGCTCTGCCGACTGAGCAAAGAGCCCTATCGAAGCAATTCCAAATGACCATAACAATATGTGTTTTTTCATCATAAAATAAATTATGATGCAAAGTTGCGACGAAGTGCAGGGGGAAGTCAGTAACCTTTGTTACCGTGGAGGAAGATTTGTTGGGAATGGGGATTAGATTATCTTTATGGGTACCTAAATAGTAAATAGGTTGCGATTCCAAATATGAAACAAGTTGAAATTATAACATATACGATAAAGGCCTTTTTAGGAAAACTTATTTTTAACTGCTCACTCATATATGGTTTTAAAATGAGTTCTATTACCCAGCCCAAAGTATAAACCACATTCATGCCAAATCCGATAACTAAATAAACAAGATCTCCCACCACAATATCACCTCGTACCATTTCCTATCTGGTCTAGTAATTTTAAGAATATCCATATTTACTTTATTATTCTTTAAGTCTATTAAAATCGGGAAATCTTGGCCAAAACTCGATCAAAACACTATTTCCAACCTCATACTTAATATCTCTAGAATCTCCTAAATAAGACTTTTCCTTTACCATAAACTTATATGAATATGAAAATAGTCTTGTGTTATTTCCTTTGTAGTTTTTCTTATTGATTATCAATCCCTTTTCCGATTCAGAATAATAGTTCAAAATATAGTTCTTAAACTCTCCATTAATTCCAATAAAACTAAAGTATAAGAGCACACCAAAAAATGAAATAATTAACCCTCTTTCAGAAAAATACTTAATAAATCTTCTCACTTTATTAGTTCTAATTTCATTTCCGAAGATAAGAGATAAAATAATAAAATATAATCCCAAACAGACCCGCTCAACATTTTTACCTTAAATCTGTTACAATACTATGAGAAATTTAGCCATAATAACAAGCCTATCATTAACGGTATTACTTTTCATCGTAATGACGCCAACATTAAACATTAGTTTTAACCTGATTTACTTGTTATTCATTGCGGGGAATGGAGTATTTGTCTATTTGGTCTATAAAATTCTAAAAGACGGAAAACCTTCTTCTAAGAAGTTTGATGAAGGTAATTGGTAGAGGATACATCCAAGTAATTATTACTCAAATTTCCAAACTTTTAACCGCAAAGGGACACAAAGAAAAAGGCGCAAAGGACACAAAGAATGGATAACGCAGTCAATAATAATTGTTATATCGATCAATTGCTAGATTAATTAATTCATTAATAAAATCAATCAAACACCACTTTCCACATACCACGCACTTCATCTACTGAATAGCCTGTAGCTTTATCTTCTGGATATTTGGCTTTGATCGCAGCTAAAGTAGAACGCTCAATATCTATCTCTGGCTTACCATGACACTGCATGCACATGGAGTTCGTCATAATTGGGAAATAGAAAAACGTTTTGCCATTTTCTTCTCTTAACACTGGTTCTTGTTCTACTCCATCATTTGCTCTTTGCTTAAATAAACTAAGGGTTGATAACTCATTTTCATTCGCTAAATTATCTTGATTCCTTGGCTTATCCGTCACTCGACTAATCAAAGCATGATGAACTTTAGCCATACTATCAGTAAGCGGGATAGCTTGAATATTACAAAACTCCAATGCGCCAATTGTTCCTTCAGATTGAATCTTTCCCATTAAATTTTTACCTAAAACGGCCTTCGTGCTCAGCGCATATTCTAAACCACGTTCAGCTTTAGTCATTTCTGACTTTTGTTCACCGCCTTTATGCATTTGGTTGCCTTTTCCATGCTTCTTTTTATGTCCTCTAAAATCTCCTGGCCCTTCTATTTCATTGTTATAAATGTAGTCGGCAATCTTCTTCAACGTTTCTTCAGGGAAAGCTTGTTGTGGCATTAAGCCAAAATTAGCAATGGCTCCTGGCATTTTTGCTTTCTCTATGGTGGGATGTTTTATAAACGAAATGAAGGCTTCAGTGAACTCTTCTTCAGTAGTCCCTTCTTTAATGTAATGCTCCTTTACATATTGCATCGGTGGTGCTATTCTTCCTGTTTCCATAGTAGGGTGATGACAAACGTAACAGTTCTTTTTCAATAGAATCGCCCCTTCATGAACCGTTTCCTGCTCTTGGTTATCTGCTAATTGCTCGGTATTATTCGTGGTATTGATACACGCCATAAAAGCTGCGATTCCTAATGTAGCGATGATGTACTTTTTCATTGGTTCAGGTTTGAAATTAGACAATAAAAGTAAGTGTTAAGTTAATCACAAAAAGTAACATTGGTTACACAAGATAAATCTTAAAAAAGAATGTACTAAACTGTTTTCTTATAACTCCACACCGCTAATCCATTCATTAAAATGGCATAGATACTTGTTTTTATAATCTGAGGAAGTATATCTTGAAAAGAAGAACCTTTTAGCATTACCATTCTCATCACCTCTACAAAATACTTAATTGGATTAAAATCAGTCAAGACTTGAGCCCATTTTGGCATGCTTTCTATCGGAGTAAATAAACCACTCATTAAAATAAAAATCACCACAAAAAACCAAGAGATAAACATGGCTTGCTGTTGCGTATCAGTGAAGTTAGAAATAAATAAACCAATGCCCAAAATTACCAAAATATAAATAATTGTATAGCCATACATTAACAGTATACTTCCATTAATTGGAATTGAAAAAATCACCTTTGAAATGACCAGTCCAATCGTCAATAACAACAAGCCTATCAACACAAAAGGAAATAGTTTACCAATAATAAATTGATGTTTTTTAATGGGTGTCACATTGATCTGCTCTAAAGTTCCAATTTCTTTTTCACGCACGATATTCATCCCAGATAAGAAAAGGGTAATCATGGTCACAATTAAAACTAAGATTCCTGGAACCATAAAGGTTTTGTAATTCAAGGTTTCATTGTACCAAAAAGATGGAATGGTCAATAAATTTTTAGGAAGCATTTCTGAAGGCAAGTTTCCTTGAATCAATTCTGCTCGAATCGCATTATTATAGGTTGAAACTACTTGCTGAATGTAAAAATTAGTCACACCTGCTGCCGCTCCATCTATGGCATTAATTTGTAACCCTAAATTGACCTTTTGCTCTTTCAATAAATCCCGCTCAAAATGAGAAGGGATGGTTATAATAACATCGATATCGCCATTGAGCATCGCCGAATTCGCTAACTGTTGTGATGGGAATTGATCCTTCACTTGAAAATATGTGGAAGCTGTAAACTTATCCATCAAGCCATCAGAAGTGGAAGAATGATCAAAATCAACGTAGCCTACTTTTATATTTTTAATCTCAAAAGTAGCCGCATTTGAAAGTATGATTAACTGAATTAACGGCAACACAAAAATCAAAGGTAACATTCCTTTGTTTCTAAAGATTTGCTTAAACTCCTTCTGAATAATATATCGTATCGTATTCATTACTCTAGTCTTATTTTATATTTACGAATACTTAATAGGATGAAAAATACAGTCATGCCCAATAAAATCAGTGTTTCTTTCCAAAGGTAGAGTAGACCTACGCCTTTTAGCATTACACCCTTTATGATGATAATAAACCACTTGGCAGGAATGATATTACTAATCACTTGCAGCGGAAGCGGCATACTGTTAATTGGAAAAATAAAACCGGACAGAAGAATTACTGGCAACATTAACCCCATTAAGGAAATCATCATGGCAGTTTGTTGCGTTTTAGACATCGTAGAAATTAGAATTCCCAATGAGAGTGAAGTAATGATAAATAATACACTTTCTAAGCCCAATAAAAAGAAACTCCCCTGAACTGGCATTTTAAATATAAATATGCTGAGCAGAATAATTACCAAGGCATTAATGATCGACAAGAACACGTAAGGAATGACTTTTCCAATAATTACTTGGTAAGGTTTAAGTGGAGATACTAATAGAATCTCCATAGTTCCCAATTCTTTTTCTTTGGTGATGGAAATGGAGGTCATCATGGCTGAAACGAGCATTAAAATGATCGTCATCACACCGGGAACGAACATAAATACACTCTTGATCTCTGGATTAAATACCATTCTACTTTCCGGTACAATTTGAAAAGGTAGTTGAATGTCTTGATTGATTTCTTTGGCGTAATTCTGTGTAATGGAGGTGATATAATTGTTAATGGTATTAGCCGTGTTGGGGTCGGTTGCGTCAGTTAATAATTGGATTTTAGCGATGCCCGCGTTTCTCATTTGCTGATCAAAATCCTTTTCGAAAACAATGACCGCTTTTACTTTTCCCTTTTTAAAAATGGATTCCACCTCGTTTTGCGACTCCAATAATTGAGTTACGGTAAAGTAGCTAGATGCACTAATTTTATTGACGATGGTGTTGGTCGAAACGTCTTTTGACAAATCTAAAACGACCACATTTACATTATTAATTTCGTTGGTAATGGCAAATCCAAATAACATAATTTGGGCAATAGGCATCCCAAACAGAATGAACAACGATCGCCGATCTCTGAAAATGTGGTAGAATTCCTTCTTTATAAATCCGATAAACTTTTTCACCCTCTCGCGAGTTTTAAAAATACATCGTTCATATTGTCCGCTTTAAACTGTTCTTTCAATTTCTGCGGTGTGTCTAGCGCTTCTATTTTGCCATTTACCATAATGGAAACTCGGTTACAATATTCCGCTTCATCCATGTAATGCGTGGTTACAAATATGGTCGTTCCTTCATCAGCTGCTTTGTAAATCATCTCCCAAAACTGCCTGCGTGTGATTGGATCTACGCCACCAGTTGGTTCATCCAGAAATACAATTTTTGGTTCATGTAGCATGGCCACAGAAAACGATATTTTTTGCTTCCAACCTAATGGCAAGGAACCTACGAGTTGATTTTTAACATCTTCTAATCCTAACTCTTCGATAAGTTGATTGGATTTATTTTTTATCTGCTGACGCTTTAATCCATAAATACCTCCAAAGAAGGTGATGTTTTCACGAACAGTTAAGTCATCATACAGCGCGAATTTTTGACTCATATAACCGATGTTTTTCTTGATGTCTTCAGCAGAGGTAAACACATCAAAACCGGCGACTTTTGCCTTTCCAGAAGTTGGTGTAGAAATTCCGATCAACATTTTCATTGCCGTGGTTTTTCCTGCTCCATTCGCTCCTAAAAAGCCAAATATTTCGCCACGCTTTACAACGAATGAAATTTCATTCACCGCCTTAAAGTCACCAAACGCTTTCGTTAGTCCTTCTACTTCAATTATATTTTCGTCTCTAACGCTCATTTCTCTAATTCGCTAATTCCATAAAAGCATCTTCTATGGTTGCAGGCGTAGGCTGAATTACAATTTCCTTCAACCCATTGTGTGCTAAATAAGCATGTAAATCTTCTTGTTTAAACTCTCCAGATTGATCTGTATAATGCACATATTCTCCGAAAGGATACACACTATGTGCAGTTGGATACGCCTTTAATAATGAAATAAGTTGGTGCGGATTAGAAGCTTTTACATCATAAATTACATGCTGGTGCTTGGCTACAATTTCCTCAGGACTATTAATATCTAGAATTTTACCATCTTGAATCAGCGCAATCCGATCACACAATGCCGCTTCATCCATATAAGGCGTAGAAACTAAAATCGTAATTCCTTTTTGCTGCAATCGTTTTAACATTTCCCAAAACTCTTTCCGAGAAACAGGATCGACACCAGTGGTTGGTTCATCCAAAAACAACACTTTAGGCTGATGAATTAACGCACAGCACAAGGCTAATTTCTGTTTCATTCCACCGGAAAGTGCGCCTGCCCTTCTATTTTTAAACGGCTCTATCTGAACGTAGATATCTTCAATTAAATGGTAATTCTCTGCAACCGTAGTATCAAATATGGTCGCAAAAAAGGTCAAATTCTCTTCCACGGTTAAATCCTGATAAAGCGAAAACTTACCGGGCATATATCCGACACTGTTCCGAATATCGTTCATTCCGTCAATCACATCAAAACCAAAAACGGAAGCACTTCCTTCATCTGCCACCAATAAAGTGGTTAGGATTCTGAAAAGCGTCGTTTTTCCTGCACCGTCAGGCCCAATTAATCCAAATAGCTCGCCTTGTGCTACTTCAAAACTAATTTGATCTAACGCTTGTACTTTTTTAAACGATTTTGATATGTTCCGAACGGAAATGCTCACTATTTCTACCTTACTTAATTAATAAGAAATGACTTTCTTTCTCAGCAACAACTTCATGCTTTAAATCTGCTTCAATAAATACATAATCACCAGATTTCATAGCAGTGGTATCGCCTTTTTCAGTCGCATAAAAACCTTCTCCTTTTACACAAATTAAAAATGCATCAACAGGGCTGGTGTGTTCTTTTAACTTTTCACCAGCTTCGATTTTTAAGGCAATGGTTTTACCTTGTTCTCCACTAAACAACACGCTGGTTTGCACCGCCTTTTGTTCTTTAAAATAACTCTCTATTCCGCTTTTTTCTCCTTTATCACATTTACTCATCGTACATTCAGTTGTTTTGCAACCTACCATTATTGTTAGTAGCGATGCAATGATTAATACTCTTTTCATAATTGATTAATTTATAGTTTGAAAACTTACTTCGGCAGGCATTCCAATTTTTAATGCGCCGTCATTTTTTACGATTATTTTCATGGCGTACACCAGATTTACCCGTTCTTCTTTAGTTTGGATAATTTTTGGTGTAAACTCAGCTTCCGCTGATATCCAACTAATGGTTCCATCATAAGCAGTCAACCCTTCTTTTCCATCGATAGAAACTCGCACCGTTTGGCCAATCTTAACCTCTGCCAATTGTGTTTCGCTGATGTAAACTTTTAACTCCAATTCATCTAGATTTGCAATCTTGTACAAGGGTTTCCCAAAACTGACTACCTCTTGTTCTTCTGTATATTTTACCAATACCGTTCCATCGATCGGGTTGGTGATAATGCTTTTAGAAAGCTGCTCATCCAATCGATTCAATTGTGCATCAATAACTGCCAATTCACTAATAATCGGTGCGTTTTGAGTTTCTACGCTTTTGATTTGAGCTTTCAGCACATCTACTTTACCATTTACCTCATCGAGTTGTCGCTGAGTAGCGGCTTCATTTTTAAACATATTGGAAACTCTATCTTGCTCTGATTGAGCTGTTTTTAATTGAGTTCGCAATACGGTAATTTGAGATAATACGTTAGCCGATTTGGCAGTAATTCCTGATTTATTGGCCAACAACTGCTGCTTATTCAAATGCAAATCAATGGTATCTATCAACCCTACCATATTACCTTTTGCCAATTTCTCTCCTTCCTCTAGCGTGAAAGAAAGTACTTTCCCCATGGCTTCGGCTGAAATAATTACTTCTTTCGCTTCAAAGTTTCCATATGCATCTGCACGGTCGGAAGAGGAATTACAGGAAGTAATCGTTCCTACTAAAGCAATTCCAACTAATAATTTATATCCTATTTTTTTCATTTCCAACTAATTTAAGGAGTTACTCCTTTCAATAAATAATAATTTGCTTCAGCCAATGTCAGCTGCATTTCATGAGTAGCTTTCTTGCTTTTGGCTTCGTATAAATCCGTCAAGTCATCTAAATAAACCGAAGCCGTAATTGCTCCATTTTCTAACTCGCTATCTGAAATTTTTACAATGTCATCTCGAAGTTCAATCAAGGTTATGTCTGACTGGATCAATTGCTTTATTTTCTCCATTTCAGCGGTTGCTTCTGTTAATTGAATTTCATTATTTACTTCAAAAATAGATTGCTCAACAGCCACCATTTCTCTTGCAAATGATAAAGATTCATTGGTCTTTTTAACTTTATTCCAATCTAAAATGGTCCATTTAAGCTTTACTCCTACTATGTAGTACTCAGTGAAGGCATTTTCTAGCATATTCAACCCAGGATTACCGTACCCTAATTGGCCAAAAGCATTTAATGTCGGTTTACGCGTACTAGAATTTAATTCCTGAGAAAGCGATAGTTTCTGGCTTTGTAGCTCAAATAATTTCAATTCAGGACGTGGCGCCAATTCAGTGTTAAAAAAAGTAGGACGTTTTAAAACAGCACTTTCACTTATTTCGTTATAAGTCAATTGGCTTAATTGTTTTAAAAGTTGTGCACGACTAGCTCGAACTGCAATTATCTCTTGTTGGATTTGAATTCGCTCAGCTTTTAAACCTTTCTCCACTTTCGCTAAAGCCATTCCATTTGTGACAGCTACTTCCAACTCTTTCAACTTCAAGTTCAATTGCTTTAGCTTGTCACCAAATAAGCTTTCTTTTTCTTGAAGAAGTAGTATGGAGATGTAATAATAATTGATTCTTGCTTTTAATTGATATAAACTCACTGCCGCTTCTTGTTGTCTTACAGCAGATTCTGCAGTTGACAATGCTACTGATGAATTAACAGCACCACCATTATAAATGGGCTGAAAAATATCAATTGTGGCTCTGTATTGGTCATTATTTAACGGCTCTACAGACATTCCGGGAATCTCCAATGGAAACTGGATTACTTCCGATTGATAAGTCGCTTGTCCGTTCAGCTCAATTCGAGGCAGATTAGAAGTTTTTATTACGTCATTTTGCACTTCTGATTGAGCTTCTAAAAGTGCCTGCTTTTTAATCAGCGGATAATTCTGATTTAATAATCCATAACAATCCGACAGCGTTACCGTTTGCTGACTAATAAGCAGCAGCGGACTAATTAAAAGGATGAAGATTAGCTTTTTCATTTCTTTATAGAATTTAATAGCATCGTAGTCACATGTTCAATTCGACCTTGAATCAAATCATCAAAACCTTGATCATCTTTTTGTAGCAAATTTTTCATCAACGGACGACCTACAAAAGGAAATACCACGACTGCGAATAAATCCAAGACAAATTGATCTGGATCTACATTTCGAATTTCACCTATCTTTGATGCTTCTATAAGTTGATATCTAAATTTTTCAGTTTTTGGAAGTGCATTAGCACTAAAAAACTGTTCAGCAAAAACTGGATTATTGTTTAATTCTTGGATTACAAAAACCGGTAAAAACCGATTTTGATTCACAAATGGAATGTAATATGAAACGAAGGCGGTTATCTTTTCTTCAATCGATAAATCAGCATTAAATATCTTACTAATCTCAGGTGCTAATTGACCTAAGGCCGATTTAAAAACAGCTTCAAACAACATTTGCTTGTTCCTAAAATAATAATGCAACAATGCTTTATTGATTCCAGCTTTATCAGCAATTTCTTGCATGCGTGCCCCAGCCATTCCTTTCGACTGGAATATTTCGACAGCTGCATTCATTATAGCTTGCTCGGTATTTTGATCTTTACTTTTCATCAACCAATTAGTTTAACCATATGGTTAACAAATGTACCTAAATAGTTTCTGTTATTATAATAACTTTAATTAAAAAACTACAAATTGATAAATATCAGCAACTTAAAGAGTCGATATATATTCAAATAGTAAACAAAAAAAGGAGCAACTTAAAATAAGCTGCTCCTTTTCAAACCTAAAAACATGAAAAATTAATGAGGAAACCACCCCTCATAAAATCTTATAATAAAGTCGTTGGACAAACATAGTCTGTCGTTTTAATTCCTTCTTCTTTTATGGCTGCGAAACCTCCTTCTACGTCAATAAGGTTGTGAATCCCTCTGCTTTTTAAAATTGAAGCTGCAATCATACTTCTATAACCCCCTGCACAATGCAGATAAAAAGGCTCATCCGATGGAAATTCTGCTAAGTGATTGTTTATAAAATCCAATGGTGTGTTGTTGGCAATTTCAATATGCTCTGATTGAAATTCACTTTCTTTTCTAACATCAAATATTGGATAGTGATTTTCTTTAGAAATTGCTTCTTTTAGCTGAGATGGGGTGATAGTATCTACCGTATCATATTCTTTACCTGATTTCTTCCAAGCCACAAATCCACCTTTCAAAAACCCTATAGCATTATCGAAACCAACGCGTGAAAGTCTTGTGATGGTTTCTTCCTCTCTACCTGAATCGGCAACTATTAATATGGGTTGTTTAGTATCTACAATCATAGCTCCTACCCACTGCGCAAAACTTCCATCGATTCCTATAAAAATAGATTTAGGAATATGTCCTTTTGCAAAATCTTGTTGTGAACGAACATCCAATACCAAGGCTCCCGTCTCGTTTGCAGCCGCTTCAAAAGCTTCAGGAGATAATGGTCGTTCAGATTTTTTCATCACTTCATCCAGGCTCTCATATCCTTTGATGTTCATCAACACATTTTGTGGGAAATAACCTGGAGGTGGCACTAAACCTTCCAACAACTCTTTTTTAAACTCTTCTTTGGTCATATCTGGACGTAACGCATAGTTCGTTTTCTTTTGGTTCCCCAAAGTATCAGTCGTTTCTTTACTCATATTTTTACCACAAGCAGAGCCCGCTCCGTGGTTCGGATAAACAATCAAATCGTCGCTCAGAGGCATTATTTTATTTCGTAAAGAATCATATAAATGACCTGCCAATTTATCTTCTGTAAGGTCAGAAACTACATGCTGGGCCAAATCAGGACGACCAACATCGCCAATGAACAATGTATCTCCTGTGATTATTCCGTGCTCTTTTCCATTTTCATCGATGATTAAATAAGTCGAGCTTTCCATGGTATGACCCGGGGTGTGCAATACTTTTACGCGACATTTTCCAACGTTGAATATTTGTTCATCCTCAGCTACTATGGCTTCATATCCTGGCTTGGCTGATGGTCCAAAAACAATCTCTGCTCCAGTTTTCTTTTTCAAATCCAAATGTCCACTCACAAAATCAGCGTGAAAATGAGTTTCGAATACATATTTAATCGACGCATTATTTTCTTTTGCTCTATCGATGTATGGTTGCACTTCTCTCAATGGATCAAAAATAGCTACTTCGCCATCGCTTTCTAAGTAGTATGCTGCGTGTGCTAGACATCCGGTATAAATTTGCTCTAATTTCATAGTATATGTTTTTCTGATTAATATCTAATTATACCACAAAGTTAAACGACGTAAATATCAAAAAAAGTGACATTTGTTACATTATGGCATTTTTTCCAACTATTAAAGATGAATCGAAAATAAAGAGAATTGCGACTAGCTTTCCCATCAAATTTATTCGAAAAAATAGTGATGATATTATTTGCGTTAGGGATAGAAACGGCATCCTTTTATGGAGTGAAACGAAATAAAAGATATAGTGAAAAGCCCGACCGAAGGTAACGCCCAGAAAAAAACTAGCCCAACTCTTTGATGATAATGTAAATCCCCATTACTAAAACGAACCACCCAAATCCCTTTTTGAGTTTTTTGCCATCAATAAATTGGTTGAGCCATATTCCTACAAAAATACCGACGATGGATAAGGAAGTAAAAACAGCCAAGAAACTCCAGTCTATTTCAAGGTTCTGCACATCGCCCATAAATCCAATCAAAGATTTAATCGCGATGATAAGCAAGGACGTCGCCACGGCCTTTTTCATGGGCAAACGAGCCAAAAGCACCAAAGCTGGGATAATTAAAAATCCACCTCCTGCACCTACGATTCCTGTGACCATACCCACCAAAAGGCCTTCCACAATAATCAAGGGATAGTTATATTTGATTTCTTGTTCCTCATCTGTTTCTTTTCGTTTGTTTCGAATCATAGAAATAGATGCTAGTAACATAATAACGGCGAAGAAAATCATAATAGCGACGTTCTTCGATAAAACAACATCTCCGATTTGCGTAATTTGTTCGGGAATGGCTGGAATCAAGTATTTTCTGCTGATATAAACCGATATAAAGGCTGGAATTGCAAAAACTATGGCTGTTCTAAAATCAACCAACCCTTTCTGCATATTTCTGATAGCCCCCACTAAAGACGCCGAACCGACTACAAAAAGTGAATATGCAGTAGCCAAGACGGGATTTACCCCCAATAAATATACGAGAACAGGTACTGTAAGTATAGAGCCTCCGCCGCCTATTAAACCCAATACCAAACCTATAAGTAATGCGCCTAAGTATCCAAAAAATGTTAATCCGTCCATGTATAAATAATATGCTTCAAAGCTAGTGCTTTATCCGAAACCTAAAGGTAACAGCTGTTACATTAATCGATATTCTTTACTTTGATATGATTACGATGCAACTCAATTTTTCCCATATTCTCAAGAGTTTTTAATAGGCGAGAAATGACAACACGTGAGGTATGAAGGTCATAAGCAATTTGTTGGTGAGTCGAATGAATGGTATTATCATTAGAAATACGCACTTTTTCTTTTAAATAGGCTAATAGTCGCTCATCCATTTTCTTGAAAGCTATTCGATCAATTGTTTCTAACATTTCATTTAACCGATTGTGGTAGCTCGCAAATACAAAATCACGCCAAGTACTATATTTTGCAATCCATTCGCTCATTTTCTGAACAGGAATCATAATCAAAGTGGTATCCAATTCTGCGACTGCCCTAATTTCACTTTTGGTCATCCCCATGCAGCATTGCATCGTCATGGCACAAGTTTCTCCTCGCTCTAAAAAATAAAGTAACAATTCATCGCCTTCCTCATCTTCCCGCAAAATTTTCACAGCACCAGAAACGAGTAAGGGCATCGATTTTACATAATCTCCAATCTCTATTAGATAGCCACCCTCAGCTACTTCTTTATATGTTCCTACTTGATTAATCTCTTGCAATAACGCCTCTTCAAATAAATGCCCGTAATTCTCTCGTAGTACTTCAATCATTTCAGTTCAAAATAGTTGTAAAAATCTATCAATTAATCCAATAAATCAAAATTAAGCAAATGCAAAAGATGCCTATGTAACTTTTGATACAATAAATATTATTAAAAAGATTAACTTTATACCCCAAAATGAAAAGAATACTGCCATTTATATTATCCATGATTATACTTTTTCAAAGTATGAATGTGTCTGCTAAAGACATTATTCAGATGGATGAATTTATTGAGCATGCCCAATTTCATTATGAGGAATATGGAGACGACCTATTCGCATTTATCTCTAAACACTATGGTGACCAAAAAGAAGAACACCAAAAAAATCAACAACACGAGAAATCGCAACACGAGCAACTTCCATTCAACCATAACTTAGGGTCTCATACCTCTACTATTTTCCTAGCTGATTTTATTGAGAACGAGAACCTTTCAACTCCGTTCGCTCAAATTTTATCTCCTAATTTTTTCTACTTGCTTCCGGCTATTTCTGCAGCCGCTGCTGATATTTTTCAGCCCCCTAAGATAGCATAACCGATTTTTCCATTCATACTTTATGAATTCTTGCTTGCTATGATTTTTAGTAAGTCAATCCGTTATTTTTTATAAACAACTTTCGTTTATGCTTTCTAGAATAATTCAATTTAGCCTAGCTAATAAGCTAATCATCTTTTTGTTTACCACAGCAATAGCTGTAGTTGGACTTTTTTCTATCAGCCAAATTCCTTTTGGTGTGGTGCCAGACATTACCAATAATCAAGTGCAGGTAATTACCACTAGCACCAGTTTATCTACACAAGACATTGAGCAGTTTATCACTTATCCTGTAGAGTTAGAAATGTCGAACCTACCAGGAGTAAAGGAAATTCGTTCTGTATCCAAGTTCGGACTTTCAGTGGTAACCGTAGTTTTTGAAGACGATATGGGAACATATTTGCCTCGTCAATTATTAGCGGAGAAAATAAACGCTGCCGCAGAAAAGATTCCACAAGAGTTTGGACGCCCGGAAATGGGACCTATCACCACAGGGTTGGGAGAAATTTATCAATACATCATTGATGTAAAACCAGGATTTGAAGACCGCTACACCTTAATGGAATTGCGAACCATCCAAGATTGGATTGTTCGCCGACAGTTATCAGGAATACCAGGAGTAGTGGAAGTAAATAGCTGGGGCGGACTATTGAAACAATATGAAGTAGCCATAAAATCAGAACAGCTAGCTGCAAAGAAAATCACCATTACCCAAGTAATGGATGCACTTGAAAACAACAATAGTGTGGCCGGTGGCGGTTACATTGAAAAAGCAAATCAATCGTACTTTATTCGTGGAGATGGTTTGGTGAGCAATCTTGAAGACATCGAAAATATCGTAGTAGAAAACAGAAATGGAACACCTATTTTTATTCGCGACATCGCAAAAGTGGGTTTCGGTAGTGCCAACCGTTTTGGTGCAACTACAGCCAATGGACAAGGCGAAAAAGTGTTGGGACAGGTGATGATGCTGAAAGATGCCAACTCCAACAAAGTGATCAATGCTGTACAAAAAAGAGTAGAAGAGATTCAGTCGACTTTACCAGAAGGGGTGTTCATCAATGGCTTTTTAGATAGAAGTACATTGATTGACAAAACAACATTTACCATCGGGGAGAACCTCATTTTGGGTTGCTTGATTGTAATTTTTGTAGTGGTTTTATTGCTTGGAAACATTCGATCAGGATTAGTAGTCGCTTCTGTAATTCCATTGAGTTTGCTTTTCGCGATTTCACTGATGAATATCTTTGGTGTGGATGCCAACTTAATGAGTTTAGGAGCTATTGATTTCGGAATCATCATAGACGGTGCCGTAATTATTGTTGAGTTTATTGCTTTTCAAATGACCAAAAGTGTAAACAAACTGAACGGATTGTCCAAAGAAGAGTTGCAAACCGAGAAAGATGCGATTACCTTAATGAGTGCCAATAAAATGATGAGCTCGGCAGTATTCGGACAGATTATTATTCTAATAGTATTTATTCCTATTTTTTCATTGGCCGGCGTTGAAGGCAAAATGTTTCAGCCAATGGCGCTGACTTTTAGCTTTGCACTCATTGGCACAATGGTTCTTTGTTTCACCTATGTTCCAGCCATATCTTCAATTCTGATAAAACCAGATGTTGTAGATAAGCCCAATTTTTCCAAACGATTGAACAATTGGCTGGCTAACCAATATGAGCATTTTTTAACTCGAGCACTTTCTCACAAAAAAGCCATTCTAACCGTTGCTTCAGCTTTGTTAATTGGATCAGTAATACTCTTCAATTCTATGGGTGGAGAGTTTGTACCTACATTAGACGAAGGCGACTTTGTGATACAACCGGTTTTAAAAACAGGAACATCCTTGAGTAGTACCATCGCAACGACCACTAAAATTGAGCAAATTCTAATCGATAAATTCCCTGAAGTGGATCAAATTGTGACGAGAATAGGTGCGGCAGAAGTCCCTACCGACCCTATGTCAATGGAGGAAAGCGATGTCATGATCACCTTGAAACCTAAAAGCGAGTGGACTTCGGCAAAATCTAAAGATGAATTGGCCGATTTATTCAAAGAAGCATTAACGATCATTCCTGGTTTGGAAGTAGAATTTACTCAGCCAATTGAGATGCGATTTAATGAACTGATCACTGGAGTTCGAGCTGACATTGCCATTAAAATTGTGGGCGAAGACTTGGAATTTCTTAGTCAGAAAGCAAATGAAATCAAAACACTCATCAGCAATGTAGAAGGAGCCGCAGACATTACGGTAGAAAAAATAACTGGGTTGCCACAAATGAGTATTGATTACAAACGCGATAAAATTGCGAGATATGGTTTATCTATTGCTGCTATTAATCAAGTTGTTTCTATGGCTTTTGGAGGCCAATCATTAGGCAGTGTTTTCGAAGGCGAAAAACGTTTCGATTTGGTATTGCGATTGGACCAGTCAAAAAGAACTGACATTGATGACGTACAAAACCTGTATGTAGATCTTCCTAATGGTGGAAAAATTCCACTGAGTGAGGTCGCTGAAATTAGCTACAAAAAAGGTGCTGCAAAAATTTCTAGAGACGATACGAAGAGAAGAACAGTTGTTGGAATTAATGTTAGAAACCGAGACTTACAATCAGTGGTAGATGATGTACAAAAACTAATTACTGAAAATGTGAAACTTCCTGTTGGCTACACCATCACTTATGGAGGACAGTTTGAGAACTTAACGTCTGCCAAGAATCGATTATTAATCGCAGTTCCTATTGCTTTGATACTCATCTTTATCTTCTTGTTTTTTGCTTTCAAATCGGTAAAAGATGCATTGATTATTTACTCTGCTATTCCGTTATCAGCAGTAGGTGGAATTTTATTGCTTTGGATTCGAGACATGCCATTTAGCATTTCTGCAGGCGTTGGATTTATTGCACTTTTTGGAATCGCAGTCCTCAATGGAATTGTAATGATCGAGCATTTTAAAGAACTCCAAAAAGAAGGCGAATTATCTAACAAGGATATTATCATTTTAGGATCTAAGGATCGACTAAGAGCTGTGTTATTAACTGCCTCAGCTGCTGCTTTGGGATTTTTACCCATGGCTATTTCTACTAATGCCGGAGCAGAAGTTCAACGACCATTAGCAACTGTAGTAGTAGGTGGTTTGATTTCTGCTACTTTACTGACTTTAATCGTCTTGCCCATTTTATATTCCATATTTAAAGCTAAATCAACCAAAACTATGAAAAATGGAACCCTTACTTTATTAGTCGCTCTATTAATAGGTGCTTCGTCTGCTACAGCACAGGAAAACACCTATAACATCGCACAGCTAGAACAATTGATGTTGGAGCACAACAGCCAATTAAAAGCTGGATCGTATAGAATGGAAGAAAAAAATGCTCAAATAAATGGTGCCTTTCAGTTTGAAAAAACAGAAATCTATTACGGTTATGATCAGAATAATTTAGCAGTAAATAATTTACCACTTGACGTGATTGGTGTACAACAAAACTTTGCCTTTCCTACCATATATGCAGCAGAGCGCAAAGCAAATAAAGCCAATTTACAGTTAGAAAAAAGCGCTTATGCAATTCAACAGAATCAATTGAAGAAAGAATTATGGAGCAGTTACTATCAGTATCAATTTGAAATTAATCAACTACAAGTCATTGAAAACTTAGATAGTTTATATCAAAATTTTTCACAATTGGCCAATCGACGGTTTGAACTTGGCGAAACCACTTACTTGGAAAAAGCTACAGCTCAGTCCAAACAACGCCAAGTAAACACCTTATTTGAACAAGCAAAAGAAGATGTAAAAAGTGCTAAAACACAGCTTATAAATATTGTTCAGGCTCCTGATTCATTTCGTATCAAAAAGGAGCAGTTAACTGCGCTTCAACCACAAATTAGCTCCATAGAGGATAATGTAACCAATCAATATTTCGAGGATAAATCAGCTGTTCTTTACCAACAGAATACATTGGTCAAACAACAGCTACTCCCCGATATCACAGTCAACTATTTTCAAGGCAAAAATAGTGGGTTGAATGAATCACTTTATGGATACCAATTGGGATTGAAAATTCCATTGTTATTTACAGGACAACAGGCCAAAATAAAAGCATCCCAATTAGCATTTCAGGCCACAGAACAAGAAGCGATTGATTATCAATTTCAACTAAAATCAAAATACAATCAATTGATTCATCAATTGGCTAAATACCAAGAAGCCATCGATTATTACCAATCTGAAGGCAATGCACTTGCAACAGAAATTACCAAAGCAGCTGAAATCAGTTACAAAACTGGTGAAATTGATTTTTTTCAATACATACAAAGTATAGAAAATGCCTATCAAATCAAATTAACCTTTTTAGAAAACCTGAATAACTACAACCAAACCGCTATCGCAATCAGTTATTTAACGCTATAATCTTACACACATGAAACAATATATATCGCTCACTGCCCTTTTTATTTGCATAACATTTTTAACCGCATGTAATTCTTCAACAGGTGAATCAACTTCTGAAGACACAAGTGAAGAATCCACTGAAATAGTGGTCACCAAAGCTCAATTTGACTACAACCAAATGGAATTGGGAAAACTAGAAATGCAATCGTTTGCTACCACTGTGCAAACAACCGGAACCATAGATGTGCCGCCACAGAATAAAGTAATTGTAAATGCTAAGATGGGTGGTTTCGTTCAATCTACTCCACTCCTATTGGGAAATTATGTTGAGAAGGGAGCTACATTAGTCATTATAGAAAACCCTGAATTCATAAAGATTCAGCAGCAATACCTAGAGCACAAACAACAATTATCTTATTTAGAATCCGAATACAATCGTCAAAAGACATTGAATACAGAGCAAATCAGTTCTGAAAAGAACTTTTTAAAAGCAGAAAGTGATTACAAAAGCACTTTGGCCACTGTGAAAGGGTTGGAAAAAACATTGGGACTAATTGGAATTTCTACTGCATCACTGACCGAGGACAACATCAGCTCTTCCGCTCGAATAACTGCACCCATCAGTGGAACCATTTCAGCATTAAATATCACCACAGGAAGTTATGTTTCAGCTACTGACCCTATTTTGGAAATCACAAACTCTGATCACATGCATTTGGAGCTTGAGGTATTTGAAAAAGATGCGTTAAAAATCAAAAAAGGGCAACACCTTTCTTTCACGATTCCTGAAAGTGGAAATACAGCATTTCCTGCAGAAGTTCATTTGGTGTCTAATACCATTGATGCCAATAAACGAACAGTAAGAGTTCATGCACATATCAATGACAGCCTGCATCAATTATTTGCGGTGGGAATGTATGTCAATGCCCAAATCCATATTGTAGAAAAGGAGGCATTAGCTTTACCCGCTTCGGCGGTCACTGAAGTAAACGATCATTATTATGTATTGGAGTTAATCAACAAAAATGAAGATCAATTTACCTTCAAGAAAACCGAAGTTAAAGTTATAGAGTCTAACGCTACCTACACATTCATTCAACTAGAGCAAAATGAAAATCAATATTTAATTGATGGTGCTTATTCCATCATAAAAGACAAAGAATAATTTAAATCAATCAGAATGAAAACACTCACAACATTAATCGTATTACTATGCCTAATTGGTGGAGTAAATGCACAAGACTGGAATACCGATTTCGAAAAAGCGAAATCGATTGCAAAAGCAGAAAACAAACCTATAATTCTAGTTTTTCAGGGATCAGATTGGTGCGCTCCATGCATCAAGCTAGACAAAGAAATATGGAGCTCAGAAACCTTCAAAGCCTATGCTAAAAAACATTACGTAATGGTAAAAGCCGACTTTCCACGGAGAAAGGCAAATGCCTTATCTGAGGATGTGCAGAAGCAAAACAACCAACTTGCTGAAAAATACAACCTCAACGGATATTTCCCTTTTGTTGTGATCATAGATGCAAGCGGGAAAAAAGTGGGAGAAACCGGTTATAAAAAAATAACTCCTCAGGAATATATCGAGCTAATCAATCAATTCACGTCAAGAAAATGAAACCTATTCTATTCATCTGCACATTTTTTGTGTTTCAAGCAGTCAATGCTGAAAGCACTTTTAAGCGGACATTAAAATTAATGGGTAGTCGATTTGAAATTACTGTAATTGCTGAAAATACAAAATTAGGCGACCAATACATTGAAGAAGCGGTAGCAGAAATTACTCGAATTGAACGATTAATTTCTTCTTGGAACCCAGAATCACAAACAAGTGAAATCAATCGGCAAGCTGGGATAATGCCTGTTAAAGTAGATCTTGAATTGTATCAACTTATTGAGCGTGCAAATGGTATCTCCAACTTGACAGATGGCGCTTTTGATATTAGCTATGCCTCCATGGACCGCATTTGGAAATTCGACGGAAGCATGACAATAATCCCATCTGCAGAAGAAATTAAACATTCTGTCTCAAAAGTTGGATACCAAAAAATAAAACTCAATGCATCGGATACGACGGTATTTTTAACTGAAAAAGGAATGAAAATTGGCTTTGGGGCTATCGGAAAAGGGTATGCCGCCGATAAAGCAAAAGCACTTTTGATAGAGAAAGGAGTAAAAGGCGGAATCATCAATGCTTCGGGAGATATGAATACTTGGGGAAAACAAACCAATGGAGAAGATTGGAAAGTAGCCATTACCAATCCATTAAATAAAGATAAAGCAATAGCAATATTTCCGCTAAACAATAGTGCAGTAGTTACTTCTGGAGATTATGAAAAGTACATCAAACTAGAAGGAAAGAAATTCGCCCACATTATCGACCCTCGAACAGGATATCCTACTTCAGGAATTATTAGTGCTACAGTTTTTGCCCCAAAAGCTGAATTAGCTGATGCATTAGCCACTTCTATTTTTGTAATGGGAGTTAATGCCGGCATTGATCGAATAAATCAACTACCAAATATTGAATGCATTATTATCAACGACGAAGGTAAAATTTTCACTTCCACTAACATAAAAATTAAAAACAAATGAAAAAACATTGGTTAGGACTCATTATAGCAATCGCATTATTAAGCAGTTGTACTGTAGTAAAGGAATATGAGAAAGTCAACTTAAACGATCCAGACATGGCATTAACAACCAAAAAGTCGGATCGATTTGAAACAAATTTCCAGTCCTACAGAGAAGCTGCTACTGGTGCAAACGGTGGCAAAACTGGTGGAGGATGCGGTTGCAATTAAAAATAAAAATCATGAAAAATATACTATTCATCTTCACCTTATTCTTGAGCTTTACCCTTTTTGCTCAAGACCCTCCTCAAGCCGATTCTTTAGTCGTTTATAAAAAACGAGTATTGGAAACCACTGAATTAGATTTCTTGATGAGTTATTACACCCAAGATGGTAAAAATGCGGCTGTTTCCGGTGGTATCGGCACCGAAGAATTACAAGATATCACACCCACAATTATAGTATCTATGCCGCTGAATGATGACGATGTGCTGACTGTAGACGCAGGAATCTCTGCCTATACATCCGCTTCTTCTAGTAACATTAATCCGTTTGATTCCAAGAATCCTGATGCATTTCAAGCTTCAACAGGTGCCTCAAGTGGAGATGTATGGGCAAATGTTGTCCTCTCATATTCACACAGCAGCGATGATCGGAATAAAATCTATTCAGGAAAGCTCTCAGTAGCCTCGGAGTATGACTATTTCTCAGTAGGTTTAGGTGGAACATATACTCAACTATTTAATCAAAAGAATACAGAGTTAAGCTTAAGCGGCAACGTATACATTGATAAATGGAACGCCATCTACCCATATGAATTAAGACCATTCGACTCAGGAGGTCCAGGATTAAATAGCAGCTTATTTCTTGTAAATCAGATCTCAGGAAATGTCAATTATGCACCAGACTTTAAAGCCTTTGATAGCGAAAATAGAAACTCATATTCTTTCGGTGCGAGTTTTTCCCAGATTCTGTCCAAACGCCTTCAAGGATTAATTGTCACTGATGTAGTTTACCAGAGTGGATTATTGTCCACTCCCTTTCAGCGTGTTTACTTTGCTGATGTTGCCAATAGTTACATCGATGGCTTTCAACTCGCCGACAACAATGAACAATTACCTGATCAACGTTTCAAATTAGCCATTGGTGGTCGATTAAACTATTATGTTAATGAACGAATTGTACTTCGATCATTTTATAGATATTATAGAGATGATTGGGGAATAAATTCACATACTACGAGCTTGGAAGTGCCTGTCAAAATCAGTCAAAAATTTACACTTTACCCTTCTTATCGTTATTACTTCCAAAGTTCAGCCGATTATTTTGCTGGATATGAACAACACCTTTCAACAGAAAAATACTATACATCAGATTATGATTTATCCGAATACAATGCTAATCAGTATGGCTTCGGAATTGAATACACTGATATTCTCACTTCAAAAAAGATTGGAAAACTTGCGTTAAAATCTATTCATTTAAAATACAATTATTACGAGCGGAACTCCGGTTTTAAAGCCAACTTAATTGCAGGAGGAGTAAAGTTTATTATTGATAAATAAGCATTGAATTTATTTTCAAATAGAATCCTAAAAAAGTACTTTTAGGATTCTATTATTAAGATTATCTACTATGAGTAACTATAGCATCAAGCATTTCGAGGAATATTTTCAAGTATATCGCAAGTCAATCAGAGACCCTGAATTGTTTTGGGAAGAAATTGCAGAAGAGCATTTTGTATGGCGAAAAAGATGGAATTCAGTACTTAAATGGGATTTTAAAAAACCAGAGATAAAGTGGTTTGGTGGGGCACAATTGAACATCACCGAAAACTGTATTGATAGGCACTTAAGAACGAAAGGTGACAAAACAGCAATCATTTTTGAACCGAACAATCCCAATGAAGAAGCTTTACACATTTCATATAAAGAGTTACATGATAGAGTGACTCGAATGAGTAACGTTCTTAAAGATAAAGGCGTCAAAAAAGGAGATCGAGTTTGTATCTATTTACCGATGATTCCTGAGTTAGCCGTAGCATTATTAGCTTGTGCTAGAATCGGAGCGATTCATTCAGTTGTTTTTGCAGGTTTTTCCTCAACTGCATTATCATCAAGAATTAACGACAGTGAATGTAAGGTTATCATTACTTCTGATGGTTCATATAGAGGTAGTAAAACAATTGACCTAAAAGGAATAGTAGATGATGCATTAGAAAAATGTCCGTGTGTGGAAACGGCTTTAGTGGTAAAGCGAATCAACAGTGAGATTACAATGAAAAAGGGACGTGACTTATGGCTACAACCGCTACTGGATCAAGCAATACCTCATTGTGAACCAGAAATTATGGAAGCAGAAGACCCTTTATTTATTCTGTATACTTCAGGTTCTACAGGAAAACCAAAAGGTATGGTTCATAGTACTGCAGGCTATATGATTTACTCAGCCTATACGTTTAAAAATATTTTCAACTATAAAGACCCTGATGTGTATTGGTGTACTGCTGACATTGGATGGATTACTGGTCATAGCTATATCGTTTATGGACCATTAGCTAATGGAGCAACTACTCTTATGTTTGAAGGCGTACCTTCTTATCCTGATTTTGGTCGATTTTGGGAAATTGTAGAAAAACATAAAGTCAATCAATTGTACACCGCTCCAACTGCGATTCGTGCATTGGCAAAGGAAAATATTTCTTTCATTGAGAACCACGATCTGTCTTCATTAAAAGTATTGGGATCTGTAGGTGAACCAATCAATGAAGAAGCATGGCACTGGTACAATGACAATGTTGGGAAAAAGAAAAGCCCGATTGTAGACACTTGGTGGCAAACAGAAACAGGCGGAATTATGATTTCTCCAATCCCCTATTGTACCCCCACAAAACCGACCTACGCCACCCTCCCATTTCCGGGAATTCAACCCGCATTGATGGATGAACATGGAGTAGAAATAAAGGGCAACCAAGTAGATGGTCGATTATGTATTAAATTTCCATGGCCTTCGATAGCAAGAACCATTTGGGGAGATCATCAGCGTTATAAAGAAACGTATTTCACTGCCTATAAGGACATGTACTTTACAGGTGATGGTGCTTTACGTGATGAAGTTGGATACTATAGAATTACTGGTCGAGTTGACGATGTAATTATAGTTTCCGGCCATAATTTAGGAACTGCCCCAATTGAAGATTCAATTAACGAGCATCCAGCAGTTGCTGAATCAGCTATCGTTGGATTCCCTCACGACGTGAAAGGTAATGCATTATACGGTTTTGTTACACTAAAGGAAACCGGTGAATCCAGAGTACACGAGAACTTAAGAAAGGAGATCAATCAAATCATAACCGAACACATTGGCCCTATAGCTAAGCTCGACAAAATTCAATTTGTAACTGGTCTTCCTAAAACTAGATCAGGGAAAATAATGCGACGAATACTCAGAAAAATTGCTGGAAACGACATAAATAATTTAGGTGACACCAGTACACTACTCAATCCTGAGGTGGTAGATGATATTATCAAAGGAGCATTATAGGAATTTAAAGTATAAATTAGATATAGCTTGGTAGAGTTTTAGTTAATTTAGCAGGTATATTAGCATGCTTTTGAGACCAAGACTTCTAAAGCAATTCACTACTTTCGTAAAAAAAAGAGAATGAACTTACTTTCTCACATGGGGCAATTTTCTATCCTAATGGCTAGAACATTTAAAAAACCGGAAAAAATGAAAATTTTTTATCGGCAATTGATGTTTGAAATTGACTCATTGGGTATTGGTTCTTTGGGTATTATTGCAATTATCTCCTTTTTTATGGGCGCAGTAATTACCATTCAAACCGCATCTAATATTGACAGTGCATTAATCCCGGCATACACCGTAGGATTTACTGTCCGTCAGTCTATGATTTTGGAGTTTGCTCCGACGATCATCGCACTAATATTAGCTGGAAAAGTAGGTTCAAACATCGCTTCAGAAATTGGCACTATGCGTGTATCTGAGCAAATTGATGCTCTAGAAATCATGGGTATCAATTCTGCCTCTTATTTGATTCTTCCCAAGATTACCGCAGCAATGTTGATTAATCCGTTTTTAGTCATCATTAGTATGTTTATCGGAATGGCAGGCGGATACCTAGTTTCATGGGGCACAGGAATGATTCCTACTTCTGAATACATTTACGGATTAGAATATGATTTTAAAGTATTTAGCGTCTACTATGCAGTTATAAAAACGATATTTTTCGCATTTATAATTACTGCAGTGCCTTCCTACTATGGATATTTTACGAAAGGTGGCTCATTAGCTGTAGGTGCAGCAAGTACTAAAGCCGTTGTTGCAAGTAGCATCATCATTCTAATTATCAATTATATATTAACTCAATTGTTACTGGTATAAATGATAAAAATAGAAAATGTCAGCAAGGCCTTTAATGGCGAACAAATTCTTTCTAATATTAATATCACCTATGAGAGAGGAAAAACCAACTTAATCATAGGAGCTAGTGGTTCAGGAAAGTCTGTTTTAACCAAATGCACGGTTGGACTAATAAAGCCCGATTCAGGAAAAGTTTTTTTTGATGATCGTGAATTTACCTCATTAAATACGCAAGAGCGCCAAGAAGTTCGCACTGAAATTGGAATGTTGTTTCAAGGCAATGCGCTTTTTGATTCACTTACCATTGAGCAGAATGTAATGTTTCCACTTCAGATGCACTCCTCAATGAATGCAGAAGAGATGAAAGAGCGTGTAGACTTTTGTTTAAAGCGAGTTCAACTTGAAGGAGTAAACCACAAATACCCTGCAGAAATAAGCGGTGGTATGCAGAAAAGAGTAGCGTTAGCTAGAGCCATAGCTATGAAGCCAAAATACC
Source organism: Acidiluteibacter ferrifornacis (assembly GCF_009909615.1). Classification (GTDB taxonomy): domain Bacteria; phylum Bacteroidota; class Bacteroidia; order Flavobacteriales_E; family Vicingaceae; genus Acidiluteibacter; species Acidiluteibacter ferrifornacis. The sequence goes on from NZ_WWNE01000003.1 coordinate 32,590, forward strand.
TTTTTTGCGATGAGCCTAACTCAGGCTTAGATCCTCAAACTTCCATTGTAATTGATCAATTGATTAGTGAAATTACGAAGGAAAATGACATGACTACAATTATCGTCACCCATGACATGAATTCAGTTATGGAAATAGGTGAAAAAGTGATATTCATACATAAAGGCAAAAAATGGTGGGAAGGTGATAGCGAAACCATTCTAACCACTGACAATCAAGAATTATCTGATTTCGTATTCGCTTCTAGTGTAATGAAACGACTAGCTAGATCTAGCAAATAAAATTAACTACTTTAATACTATCTTCTCCACTCCTTTTTTCTGTCCGCCTTTAAGGGCAATAAAATAAATCCCTTTATCTAAATGCGACAAATCGACATTAGTTGTGGATATATTAGACGGGATATGGCCAACAAATACAGTTTGACCAAGCGTATTCATTACTTCTAGTTGTTTCGGCTGAGAATTCCCCATAAAATTCACTTGAATTATCCCATTCGTAGGATTCGGAAAAACTTCTAAATGAAAATCATGGTCAATCTGTTTCTTTATCCCTACATTACTTTGTCCAAAGTGCATACGCATCATTGGTTGTTTTGGAGTCCAACCCCATGAAGGATTAGAGCCATTTATATTGATGTAAGTCCCAAATTCATAGTTATTAGGATGAAACTTCTCAACATTCAATGCACGACCAACTGTTAACTCACGGTTAATCGAATCGCCAAAGGTTTGTTTCAATGCTAAAATATATTGTCCCGAATCTAAAAGAATTGGTGGATCAACTTTAAAATCTAACCAACTCCCTACATTATTACTATCCAAAAAATATTCAAAACCCTCGTACTTTAATCCGGGAATCATAATCATATCTGTAATGGAATTATAAGAGGTGTCAAAACCCCAAACTTGAGCTTTAACACCAACTCCTACGTTCCATGTACTCGCTCCAATCAGATATGAAATGGACGTTAATAAATTGGTTGAATCAATGTGAAAGCGAGTCCCTACAATTCCACCATCGTTTGAAGGAAAACCAAATGACCCTGAACTTACTGACCCAAAGCTTTGATCCAAATCTTTAGCGTAAATAGAATCCGTAATTTCATAATGAATCGTATCCTCATCAAACAATTCATTGACAGAATCTGAAGAAAGTGAATAAATCAATTGGTATTTTCCAATACCATCTTGATTAGCATAAATAGCACTTGATAGCACAGATGATGAATCTCTTTTTAGTGTATCTATACGAGTAGAAGGTGTAGAATAAACAACAGCATTATCCTTTAGAACCCTCATATCTAGCTTTAAATTGCTAGCAGGCTCTCCACCAACATTTCTAACATGCGTCTTTAGCTGAATTGGGCTAGCCATACCTACTGGCACTTTAGTATAATACTCCAACCTTCCATCACCATTTGAAATAGCAACCTTATCAATTACCACAGCATTATTATACCCTTCAACAATCGCAATATCGTCTATCATCCAGTAGTAATGTGAGGCGTTCTGATAAAATCGGATATAAATTGTATCCTGGTTGGCGGCAACTGAGGTGATGTCTAATTCTATAGCAGAATTTACCACAGTATTAGGACTTGAACTTAATTTCGCATTAAAACTCACCCAATTTACTTTGTCGCTACTCACTTGTAACTCCATAGAATCCGTCGCACTATTACAACAATACCTATAACTCTGTTGCCATCGTACTTTTACACTTCTTTTTGGTGAAATTACAATAGGGCCCGAGGTTAAATAGGCGTCCATTGATAGAAATCCATTTGCGGGTGTAGGAGTATTGTAATAATCAGATGGAAGAGATGCAAATCCATTTAGAGATGTAGTAGAGTGTATTGCTTGTACATTAGAAGAATATTGACCTCCCGGCGCTACTGTCGTATAAATCCAATCAAAAGCGTTCCCTGTTAGATCAGTAGATATCCATCCATTTGGAACGAAACCATTCGCAAAATCTTCATACCACAAAGTGTCTCCCGCAGATTTATTCCATCTAGTATTGTGATTAATTTTTGCATCAATTACTTCTTCAGCTTTAATTAGCAATGCTTCTTGGGCAATCATTCCAAGATTAAAACTAATGAACAAAAAAAATAAGCCACTTCTGATAAAATTCATAGGTATCATTTAGTAAACAACCACCTTTTGCGTGATCATTCTTCCGTGAGCAATGGATTGAATAAAGTACAGTCCTTTAGGTTGGTCAGTCATATCGATTCTGAAAGGAGAGTTTCCATTTGAAATGGATAAACGCTTAACCACCCTACCTTCTATTCCGTATATAATAATCTCGCTTACCTCTGAAGACAAAGGTAAAATGAGGTTAAAAACCCCTTTTGTAGGATTCGGTTGAATTTGAAAAGCCTCAGAATTTTCTTGTTCTTCCTTCAAACTAACTGGCGCACAAACTCCAGTCAAAGGGGTCGCTACATTTAGCCGAATCATAGGCATGGTATTAATAACTCCCCAATTAGGTACAAAGCCACCATTTGCATAAAGAAATGATATAAAATCCTTGTCAAATGACTGATAGTTCTCTGCATTCACATCTCTTCCCATGTATAACTCACGTCCATTTTGAAACCCATCAGACTGCTCTACAACTGCAACATACCTTCCAGGAGCAGCTGTCACTAGATTCATAAAAGGAATACTAATCCACTGCCCTAAGTCAGAAGTTTGGACCACGTAAGTATTCGCACTTTGAGCAATGACAGTATTCAAAGCAGCATTCAAAGAGCCAGCAGTAGTATCAAAACTCCTGACACTGACTTTTACACCCGCACCAACATTTAAAGGATTGTTAGTGACATAAAATGAAATAGAACTTAAAGCCTCTGAACGAAACAAATCATAACTTAATGCAAGACAAGAACCGTTCACATTCCCACCAACAAAGCTTCCAGGCCCTACTTCCGCAGTAGGTTGATTGTAATCACGTGCATAAACTGAATCTGTAACTGTAAAACTATAGTTGGCGGCATTTGTATTTTGACTAAGTATGGATGAGTTTGTTTTATAGACTACGTTATAGACTCCTTGGGGCAATTGTTTGTTTACAGCACCTTGCATCATCAAAACACTGTCAGAATTTGGAAGCAATTGAGTCAAACTGGTAGAAATTCCAGAGTAATACACATTTGCTCCTGAAACAACAGCAGCTTTCAACTGAACATTATTGGAATTTATACCACTTTCATTTTTCACTCGTGCAGCAGGATATAGTGAGTTAGTCGCTCCACAAGGCATCATACTATACGACCCTCCTTGACTAGGGTAGTTGTATAAATAGGTGTCAGGCATAGTAATTCCGTTATTTGAAATTCCTTGCCCTTCAACAATAGCAATATCATCAACCATCCAATAATAATGTGTAGCCAGTTGATAAAACCTAAGGTATATGCTTGTTTGATTTGCAGCTACTGAAGAAATGTCGATTTCCATTAAATTGAATGTATGACTATTAGCCGATACCGATAATTTTGTATCAAAACTTGTCCAGTTAATATTATCTGTACTCACTTGAAACTCAAAAATATCTGTATTAGAATTACAACAATACCTGAAAGTTTGTTGGAACCGAACTAGCACGGACGATTTAGCTGGTATGCCAATTGAACCGGAACTTATAGATGAATTAATAGTTTGAAAATTTGCTCCAGGAGGTGTTGGGGTATTGTAAAAATCGGAAGGAAGAGATGCAAAGCCATTGTTATTGGTAGTTGAAGTCAACGGCCCTACATTAGTAGAGTATTGACCACCTGGCCCCTGTGTTGTAAAAATCCATGGAGTATTACCTGTGGAAGTCCATTGATTAGTAGAGAAACCACTCCCAAAATCTTCATACCATAAAGTGTCACCGGGTGCTTTATTGATAGAATTTATGATCGGCTTATTCCGTATTTCATCCACCGAAACAGCTACCAATTGATGTGTTGCAACTTCGAATTGCTTTAAGTTTACTTGACTCATCAGGGGGGATAGTGACAGCGACAATACTGTCAAAAAAAAGGCAACTGTTTTCATGTTGTTTAATTTTATTAAGTCAAGATAATCAATCTACTAAAGTTAGATAAAAAAGTTTAATAATTTATAGACAAATTTATTTCAACCCAAAGAGGACTTATAGAATAGAAAAAGCGTCCTCAATTTTCTTAAGGACGCTTTAACTCGAATTAATAGATTATTGAATAATTATCTTTTCAACTTTTCTGGTGATGCCATTATTTAATGAAATAAAATAGACACCTTTATCTAACGATGTTAACTCAATACTTTTTGAGTATCTATGAGTAATGGTAACATTCTCAGCGTATACTTCTTGTCCTAAAACATTAGCCACTGATAAAACGTAATTCCCTTGATCCGCTGTAATATCTAATTTAAATTGTCCATTACTCGGATTTGGAGAAATTCTAAAATTGTTACCACTTTCTTTCGAATCTTTAATACCTACAGGTAATAAATCTCCAAAGTTCATCCTAATCATAGGCTGTGCGGTTATCCATCCCCAATTGGGCTGTAAAGAACCTGCAGTGTACACAAAATTGCTTAAAAACAAAGTTTGATTATTTGGCTGTAAATCCTCAGTAGCTCTAGACCTGCCTAGTGAAAAACTAATAGCAGCACTACTTGCTAAAGATTGCTCTGCCGCAGCAACATACAACCCTGGAGCAAGTATTGTATCAACTCGGATAGTAACCCAAGTTCCCAAATCTGAAGCCTGAATAGTGTAGGCATTCTGACTTTGCGCCGCTAATACCAAGGCTCCATTAATGGTACTCTGAGAAGTATCAAATTTGTAGATCTTGACCTTAAATTGAGCACCAACATTTAAATTGGAAGAAGCAATAAAATAAGAAACAGAAGTTAAGTTAACCGTGTTATCAATGTTAAATCTAGTACCAATCATTGAACCAGCAGCATCTCCATCAACATATGAACCAGGACCGATGATACCATTTGCAATATTGTAATCTTTAGCAAAGATCGTATCACTTATTTTATAGGTTATGGCATCTTTTTCCAATGAAGGGTTATAGCTAGGCAAAAGTCCTTCTGCCAAATAATTAATCGTATAATCTCCAACTCCATCTGTATTCTGATATGAATTGTTCAAATAAAAAGTGTCTTTGGACAAAGGAGCTAGACTAGTAACCATTCCGGAAGAATCTTCATATACTATTGTTGAGTTTTTATATACGCTAACTTTTAATTTTACATTATTTGCAGTTAATCCCCCGCTATTTCTAATTTCTCCCCCAAATGCTAATGGCTGAGATAATGACTCGGGTACAATTGAGAAAAAACCTTCTCTAAAAATAGAGCCAAACGAATGGTATGATTTTTCCAATTCTAATTGCTCAGTTACCCCTTCTACAACAGCAATATCATCTATCATCCAATAATAATGACTCGCATTTTGATAAAATCGAATATAAATTGTGCTTTGATTTCTTGCAACCTGAGAGATATCCACTTCGAAATCACCCATGAATGAGGTACTAGCGCTTACTCCAGGCTTAGCATTAAATGAAGTCCAATTAATACCATCGGAACTCACTTGCACTAACATTTCGTCAATTACCTGATTACAACAATATCGATAAGACTGCTGCCACCTTAACTTAATACTCGATTTAGGAACTATAGAAATAGGTCCAGAGGTTAAATATGAATCCATGTTGAGAAATCCTCCAGCAGGAGTTGGAGTATTATAAAAATCTGAAGGTAAGCATGCGAAACCATTTGCTCCTGTTGTCGATGCTATAGGAGGTATTACAGTAGAATATTGCCCACCAGGAGCCATTGTAGTATAAATCCAATTAAATCCATTGGACGCATTATTACTCGCAATCCACCCATTATTAGAAAATCCATTTCCAAAGTCCTCGTACCACAAAGTATCTCCAGGGGATTTGGCAAAATTTGTGGTAAAAGTATTTTTTAACTCATTCCCTGATATTGGCCTTGGAATTTCATCAACCCAATTTCCAATCAATTGCTCTTGTTGAGCAAATGATAAAATGGAAATGATAAAAAATACAACAGCTAAAGTATATTTCTTTTTCATAACAAAATGCATTGAGTAAGTACAATATTTAAATTTAATCAATTCTACAGATTTTGTAATTAATACTTATTCTCCATTTCATACAACAGTTATAATTGTTCATAATGGAAAATTAAAAAAAGCTCATAACAACAAAAAAAAGCCTCCTTGATTACTCAAGGAGGCTCCTATAAACATTATTTATCTTATCAATTACTTGATGATCACTTTTTGCACCTCTCTATTCACTCCATTGTCTAAAGAAACAAAATAAACACCTTTATCTAAGTTAGAAAGATCGATATTCTTAGTCAAAGTATTGTTTACAGAAATATCTTCGTTGTATACTACTTGACCAATCACATTTCTAATGGATAAATTGATTCTAAAGTTAAGATCATTAAATTTCAATCTAAAATGACCATCGCTTGGATTGGGATTAATTGTATAACTACCAACCAACTCATCATTATTAACTGATACCAATCGACAGCTATTATATATTGTGGTGTTAATTCTTATCATTGGTAAAGCTGTTATCCAGTTCCATTCTGGTGTGGTTGACCCAGCAGTATATACAAAACTACTATAGCCAACGGTTTGGTCATTTGGCTGTAAATACTCTGAATTAATTGAACGTCCTAATCTCAATTCCACTGAAGTTGTATTATTATTTAACTGCTCAATCGCAGCCACATACATACCTGCTGGAAGAATATTATTATTACAAACATTCAATGTCACCCAAGTTCCTAGGTCACTCGCTTGTATGGTATAAGGTAATGAACTTTGCTTCAACCCACCAACACTAAACGCTCCATTTAATGTTGACTGTGAAGGATCAAAACCCCAAATCTTTGCGCTGACAACTGCTCCAACATTTAAAGTAGAGGGAGATACATAAAAAGACATAGTTGAAACAATAGTGCCAAACCTAAAACTATATCGAGTTCCAATGCTTGAACCAGCATCATCTCCTCCTAAGTAGGCGCCTGGTCCAATTGCACCGCCAGAAACTCCGTAATCTTTCGCAAACACAGTATCTGTGACTGAAAAAGAAATAGACTGTGAAGTTAGAGAGTCTATCGTATTCACTGAGTCAGCAGCTGCAAAATAATTAATACTGTAATCTCCAAATCCATCATGATTGGAATAGGGCAGTAATAAACGAACTGTGTCTGATTCATTAAGATTTAATGAGTTTTTATTAGAAGCAGAATCACTGTATACCATAACCCCTCCTTTTTTAACATTAACCTTCAGCTTTGGATTAGTGGAAACAGCAGCCCCCACATTCTTAATTTCGCCACTAAATTGTAATGGTTGTAATAAATGAAGTGGTATTTTGGTATAAAATCCTTCTCTATCAACAGTACCAAAAGAGCTCAATCCTTTTACTAACTCCAATTGGTTATCAATTCCTTCTAGAATAACTATATCATCTATCATCCAAAAATAATGACTCGCACTTTGATAAAATCGGACATATATAGTATCTTCATAGCTTGCAATTGAAGTAATGTTTAATTGTTTCTTTTCATCAACAAAGGTATTGGGAGTATTGCCTCCTTTTACGTCATAAGTAATCCAATTTATGCTATCTGTACTTACTTGAACTTCCATACGCTCAGTAGCTGCATTACAACAATAACGGAAGGACTGCTGCCATTGAAGTATTACAACTTTAGTTGGAGTAATGACAATGGGACCTGAAGTCAAATAATTATCCATATTGATGAATCCGCTTGTGGGAGTCGGGGTATTGTAAAAGTCTGATCGTAATGACGCAAAGCCGTTAGCGGAAGTAGTAGAGGCAATTGGAGTAGCAATAATAGAATACTGGCCACCTGGAGCCAAGGTTGTATAAATCCAATCAAATCCCTTATTTGAAGTGTCTGTTGTCCTCCAATTATTCGTGGAAAATCCATTTCCGAAATCCTCATAAAATAAAGTATCACCCTGTGCTTTGTTGGGCGTTGCCAAAATTTTATACTTCAGTTCATCTACTGAAATAGCAGCTGGCATTAGATCCAAAAGATTGTCCCTAACGCTATCTTGTTGGCCATAGCTTACAGTCATAAATAGCAGCTGGAGTCCGATTAAAAGAGAGAATCCTTTCATAGGTTTTAGTTTTTGTTTCCCTAAATATAAGCATTTTAGCATTCATCAATCCAAATCCAAAATTAATTTCAATTCCAGCAACCAATTTCTATAAACAAAAAAAAGCCTCCTTGATTACTCAAGGAGGCTCCTATAAATTTTAGTTATCTTATCAATTACTTGATGATCACTTTTTGTACTTCTCTATTCACTCCATTCTCTAAAGAAACAAAGTAAATACCTTTATCTAAGTTTGATAAATCAATATTCTTAGTCAAAGTATTGTTTACAGAAATATCTTCGTTGTAAACTACTTGACCAATCATATTTCTTACAGAAAGGTTAAATCTCGCGTTCTCAGCATCGATTTGAACTTTAAACTGTCCATTACTTGGATTTGGAGAAACGTTGAAACGGTTAATTGCTTCTTTAGTTTCATTAATACCAATTGGTAATAATTCACCGAAGTTCATTCTGATCATCGGTTGACGAGTAATCCATCCCCATGATGGTGCAGCAGCACCCGCAGGATATAAATAGGTTGTGTAGTTTGGTGTTTCGTTATTCGGCTGCAAGGCTTCAGAATTCAATGCTCTACCTAAAGTAAAATCAACGGTAGCAGTATTTGCATTACTTTGCTCTACAGCAGCAGCATAATTTCCTGCAGGTAATGTAACAGCTGGGATCATTGGGAAAGTTACCCAAGCTCCTACATCAGTTGATTGAATGATATAAGGAATTGGGTTCTGAGCTACAACTCCAGGAACATTCATTGCATCATTCAATGAAGCTTGAGAGGAATCAAACCCCCATACTTTAGATTTAATTTCAGCACCAATATTCAATGTAGAAGTTGAAATAAAGTAGGAAACTGAAGTTAATTTAGCCGCTTGCTTTAAGTTGTATCGAACAGCTACTCTTGAACCAGCTGCATCTCCATCAACATATGAACCAGGCCCAACAGTACCGTTGGCAACATTATAATCTTTACCAAAAATAGTATCAGTAATTGTAAAGTCGATAGATGTCATTGTACGAGCCATGTCAGAACTTGCTGCACTTGCAACTGCACTGTAGTTGATGGTATAATCTCCAGTACCATCTGTATTTGCATAAGGCGTTACGATATCTACTGTATCAGAAGTTTGAGGAGCTAAAGTAGCTGCTGCTGAAACAGAATCGTTGTAAACTACCGAACTACCCTTAGTAATATTTACTTTTAGTTTAGTGTTGGTTGCGTTAGAACCTCCATCATTTTTAATTTCTCCTCTGAAAGAAATAGGTTGAGTCATGGCAAATGGAACCATAGTATAAAAACCTTCTCTGTCCGTATTTCCAAAAGAGCTTAACCCTCTGGTCAATTCTAACTGATTAGAAGCTCCTTCTACGATTGCGATATCATCAATCATCCAGTAATAGTGGCTAGCTGTTTGATGGAATCTAATGTAAATAGTAGTTTGGTTTGCTGCTGCTGTCGAAATATTCACCTGAATTGGAGCATTAACTACGGTGTTTGGAGTAACCCCCGGCTTTGCTGAATAAGTTGTCCAGTTTACGTTATCGCTACTAACTTCCACTTCCAATAAATCGGTTGATTGGTTACAGCAGTAACGATAATTTTGTTGCCATCTTAACAACACGTTTCCTGTAGCAGGAATAGTAATAGGACCAGAAGTCAAATAAGAATCCATATTAATGAATCCACCACCAGGAGTTGGAGTGTTATAAAAATCTGATCTCAACGAAGCAAAACCATTGGCTGCTGTAGTTGAAGTGATTGCTGGTACTGTTGAAGAATACTGACCACCTGGAGCAGCAGTAGTATAAATCCAATCAAAACCATTCTGGCTTATATCATTAGAAACCCAGCCATTGGTAGAAAATCCTGTTCCAAAATCTTCATAAAATAAGGTATCGCCTTCCGCTTTATTAAAATTTACAGTTGAAGAAGCATTCTTCAAATCTTCTGCAGTTACAGGTACTAATTTCTCATCCATCACTTTACCTACCATTTTCTCTTGCTGAGCAAAAGCGAAGGTAGAAGCTAAAACAAGTGCACCTGTTAAAAAGTAATTCTTTTTCATTGTGTGTGTTTTTAGTTAAACAATTTTTATCAACCCTAAAGTTAAGACTTTTTTATTAAATCAATAGATTTTTACAAAAAGTTTAAATTTATGTTAACGTTTTAAACGGTTCTATTCGCTTAAGACTGGCTCTTCATAATCTTGAATGGGGGCACAACTACAAATCAAGTTTCTATCCCCATAAGCATCATCAACTCTTTTAACTGATGGCCAAAATTTATTGACCTGAATATAAGACAATGGGAATACAGCTCTAGTTCTAGTGTAAGGATAATCCCAATTTTCACTTACCACTTCATTTAGTGTATGAGGTGCATTTTTCAAAACATTATTCTGTTTATCTGCAATTCCATTTTCTATAGACTCTATTTCAGAATAAATAGATAACATTGCTTTAATAAATTGATCCAACTCCTTTTTACTTTCACTTTCTGTAGGCTCTATCATTAATGTTCCTCCCACTGGAAATGAAACAGTAGGCGCATGGTATCCATAATCCATTAATCGTTTGGCGATATCAACCACCTCTATACCCGACTTAGCTTTAAACCCTCTACAGTCCAAGATCATTTCGTGTGCTACAAATCCATTCTCTCCTTTATAAAGAACATCATACTTTTCCTCAAGTAACACACGCATATAATTAGCATTTAAAATCGCAAACTCAGTGCTATTTCTCAAACCAACTGCACCTAACATTCTAATATAAGCATATGAGATAGTCAAAACTAGAGCACTTCCAAATGGAGCCGCTGATATTGCTGTAATTGCCTTATCTCCGCCTGTTGAGACAACCGGGTTGGTTGGTAAGAAGGGCGCTAAGTGAGCTGCAACTCCGATTGGCCCCATCCCTGGGCCACCACCACCGTGAGGGATAGCGAATGTTTTATGTAAATTCAAGTGACATACATCAGCTCCAATCTCAGCTGGATTTGTAAGTCCAACTTGAGCGTTCATATTAGCACCATCCATGTATACTTGGCCTCCATTCTCATGAATAATCTTAGTAATATCTTTTACTGAGCTTTCGAACACACCATGAGTAGAGGGATAGGTAATCATTAAACATGATAATTCATCAGAATATTTTTCAGCCTTTTCTTTCAAATCTGCAACATCAATATTCCCTCTTTCATCGCACTTCACTACAACGACTTTCATTCCCGCCATAACTGCTGAAGCAGGATTTGTTCCATGAGCAGAGGAAGGAATCAAAGCAACATTCCTATGATGATCTCCCCTATCCATATGATAAGCACGTATAACCATCAACCCTGCATACTCTCCCTGAGCACCTGAATTGGGTTGCAAAGAGGTTTGTGCAAACCCAGTAATTTCCGATAAGTATCGCTCTAAATTGTGCAACATGATAGTATAACCTTCTGCCTGATCAACTGGCACGAACGGGTGCAAATTATTAAACTCCGGCCAACTAAGTGCAAACAGCTCACTAGCTGCATTTAATTTCATTGTGCATGACCCTAAAGCAATCATGGAATGAGTCAACGACAAATCCTTATTCTCTAAACTCTTAATGTAACGCATCATATCAGTTTCAGAATGATACTGATTAAATACCTCATGAGTTAAAAACGGAGTGGTTCTCTGAATTGATTCATGAATTGAGATAGGACCAATTTCGTCTCTACTGATTGTAATATCAGACCCTACTAACTTAGCAAAAACATGTAACAGTTCATTTAAGTCATCCAACTCTACTGTTTCGTCCAAACTAATAGAAACTGTAGATTCATCAACTTTTCTAATATTAATTTCTGCAATCAAAGCCGCAGCCACTATTTGGTCTGCAGTATATTTTGCAGTATCCACTTGAATGGTATCAAAAAAGTCAGTGTTTAGGTTTTTAAACCCCAACTCGCTCAACTTTACACTAAGGGCATTGGCATACCTATGAATATTGGTTGAGATCGCTTTAATTCCTTCAGCACCATGATAACAAGCATACATACCTGACATAACCGCTAACAATACTTGTGCTGTACAAATATTTGAAGTAGCTCTATCTCGTTTAATATGCTGTTCTCTAGTTTGCAAGGCCATTCTCAATGCTCTATTTCCACTAGCATCTACAGAAACCCCAATAATTCTTCCGGGTATATTTCTTTTGTATTCTTCTTTTGTTGCAAAGTAAGCAGCGTGAGGACCACCGTAACCCATTGGGATACCAAACCGCTGAGTAGTTCCAACTACTGCGTCTGCTCCCCATTGACCAGGAGCCTCCAAAATTGCTAAGCTCATGATATCTGCCGCTACAACTAAAAATGCATCATTATTCTTTACTTTTTCAGCAAATGATTTGTAATTATATACCTCACCATTCATTGCCGGATACTGAACAATTGCACCAAAAACCTTGTTGGTAAACTCAAATGTTTGGTGGTCTCCTATTACCAATTCTATATCTAAAGGCTCCGCTCTGGTCTGCAGCAATGATATAGTTTGTGGCAGTACTTCCTGAGAGACAAAAAACTGGTTAGCTTCATTTTTCTTTGCATCCTTACTCCTGCTGCTGTAGAACATTGCCATAGCTTCTGCTGCTGCAGTAGATTCGTCCAACAACGATGCATTTGCGATTTCCATTCCGGTCAAGTCAGTAACCATAGTTTGAAAATTAAGCAATGCTTCCAATCTACCTTGAGCAATTTCAGCCTGGTAGGGAGTATAGGCTGTATACCAGCCTGGATTCTCCAAAATATTCCTTTGAATTACTCCCGGCAACTTTGTTCCATGATAACCCAACCCAAGATATGATTTGTATAATTTATTCTTACCGCCCAGCTCCTTTAGGTGTTTTATAAATTGGAACTCACTCATCGCTTTAGGAACATTCAACTCTCTGTCAAGTCGGATATTTGAAGGAACGGTTTTGTTGATTAATTCTTCAATTGAACTCACTCCTATCACGTCCAACATTTGTTGGATTTCACTATCGCGTGGACCAATATGTCTTGATTTAAACTCAGCGGTTGTCATCTGTAATCTGGTATTTAAGTTAAAAAATTAGTGGACAAATATACTCATATCGAAATGTTTCTTTGCTAATTTTTAGCTTATTTTGAATGGCACAAACCTGATTAAAACAAAACAATAAAAAAAGCTTTTAAATACTAACAATTAAATAGTTAAAATAGATTGACTTTCCACATTTCTACAAATCAAAACAGCCATTTACAAAAAGTGTTTTTAATGATTCAATAAACCTCGAATAAAATTGATTTTATATCGCTCTGGTTCTAACTTTACATCTCTCATATACCACCACTAAATTTGAAGGCTACAATCATACATTTCAGCAATTTTCTATTCTATGGAAATGTATTTGTTTCTCTATGCGCTGCAAGTCTAACCTACCTCAATTGTTTGTTTTTCGGAGTCGATCAATTCGCTTTTCATCTTAGTCTATTTATTTTTTGCGCAACAAATGTTGCCTATAATTTTCAACGATTATTTAGAATAAGAAAAACTAACTCTACACCTAGCTCTGCGAGGTTAAACTGGATTAAAAAACATAAAAACCACCTCCTTCTTATGAACTTCTTGTTGTCAGGCCTCGCGTTTTACTGCTTGATTCTGCTTCCAATGAAAGTCCTCGTCATTCTAATTCCAATTGGATTTATTTCATTTTGGTATGTTGTTGACCTTAAATCAATTCCCGCTATAAGAAGCATTCCTTTCATAAAACTTTTTGTCATTGGAATAACTTGGTCTTTGAGTACTTTCGGTTTGCCACTTATGATCTCCAACTCCCTTTATTGTTCTAAAAATTACGCCATTTTATTCCTTTCCATCACATTTTATGTGATACTCCAAACCATTCCTTTTGATATTAGAGACATTGATTACGACACCGAATTAAAGATTAAAACATTAGCTCAAAGACTTGGAGTTAAAAAAAGCAAACTCCTTTCTGCAACTGGCTTCCTCACTTTATCAATCACGTTTTACCTCATTAGTTTTCATGAACTTTCTACCCAAATCATTGTCCAATCTTATGCCATAAGTTCTCTTTTAGCAATCCCCCTCATTCTTGCAATCAATCCACACAAAAAGGAGTATTACTACTCAGGGGTCATTGAAAGCATACTGCTTTTTCCATTTTTGATTCATCTTTTTTTATCGAAAGTTTTTTGAATGGCATAAAACATTCTTCAGGTTTGTATCTTTGAAGCAAAAGAAAATCACATGAACTATATCAACTCACTTGATTTCGCAAAGGAACAAGACCAGAAAGATCCGTTAAAACGATTTAGATCTGAATTTCATTTCCCAAACTTTAATCCAAACGGTTGTTACTATTTCACTGGAAACAGCTTAGGGCTGATGCCGAAAAGAGCAAAAGAAGCCATTGAACAGGAGCTAGATGATTGGGCAAGATTTGGCGTTGAAGGACACTTTCATGCTAAAAACCCTTGGTTTTCCTATCACGAAAACTTTAAAAAAGGAGCAGCTATGATTGCTGGAGCCAAAGAAAGTGAAGTTACCGTAATGAATGGACTAACGACCAACTTACACCTTTTAATGGCCTCATTCTATCAGCCGAAAGGCAAGAGATATAAAATATTATGTGAGGCAAAAGCTTTTCCATCAGACCAATACGCTTTAGAAAGTCAGGTTAAATTTCATGGATTTGATCCAGAAGATGCCATTATAGAAATTCCACCTAGGATTGGAGAACACACCATCAATCATGATGACATTTACGATGCATTAAAAATTCACGGTGACCAAATTGCATTAGTCATGATCGGCGGAGTCAATTACTATACAGGTCAAGTATTCGATATGAAATCGATTACTGAAAAAGGTCATCAAGCAGGAGCTATTGTCGGATTTGATTTAGCTCACGGAGCAGGAAACATTGAATTGAAGCTTCACGAATGGGGCGTTGATTTCGCCGCATGGTGCTCCTATAAGTACTTAAATTCGGGGCCAGGAAGCGTTTCCGGTGTTTTCGTACATCAACGACATGAACAAAACAAAGAGCTCAAACGTTTTGCAGGTTGGTGGGGAACACCATCTGAAGGAAGATTTAAAATGGCGAAAGGATTTGAACCAGCAGTTGGGGCTGACGGATGGCAACTAAGCAATGCGCCGGTATTAGCTATGGCCGCTCATAAAGTTTCTTTGGATCTATTTGAAGAAGCAGGAATGCAGAATTTGTTTGCAAAAAGAGATGCGTTAACAGGATATTTAGAATACATTATTAATGATATTTCTAATCGAAATCCTGCTGCAAATTTTGAAATAATTACCCCTAAAAAAGTCAGTGAGCGGGGTTCTCAAATTTCTATTTTAACACATGGAACTGGAAAGGAGTTATTTGATTTTATCACAGAAAAAGGAGTAATCGCAGATTGGAGAGAGCCCAATGTAATAAGAATGGCGCCTGTTCCTTTATATAATTCATTCGAAGATGTATATCAGTTTGGACAATTATTGGAAGCAGGATTAAACAAATAAGAACAAAGAGTATGGAAAAGATTGCAATTGTCGGAGCAGGATTAGTAGGGTCTTTAGAGGCCATTTTATTAGCGAAAAAAGGTTATCAAGTAGAGGTTTTTGAACGTCGTCCTGATATGCGGTTCGTAGAATTAAGCGCTGGTAGGTCAATAAACTTAGCACTTTCCGATAGAGGATGGAAAGCTCTAAAGATGGCCGGTGTAGATGAAAAAATAAAAGAAACGGCCATTCCTATGTACGGAAGAATAATGCATGCCGTGGATGGAACTTTAACGAGTCAGCCCTATGGTAAAGATGCCCAAGCCATTTATTCTGTGAGCAGAGGTGGATTAAATCAAACCCTGATGAACATTGCTGACCAATATGAAAATGTTAATTTTCATTTCAATAAAACTTGTGAAGACATTGATTTAAACACCAACGAACTTCAATTCACAGACTCTGAAACAAACCAAACGAATAAGTTTAAAGCCGACCGAATTTTTGGTACGGATGGCGCATTTTCCGCTGTAAGATTGAGACTACAAAAAACTCCTAGATTTGATTTTTCCCAAACTTATTTAAAGCACGGATATAAAGAATTAAGTATTCCTCCGAATGAAGATGGAACACATAAAATAGATAAGAATGCTCTTCATATTTGGCCAAGAGGCGAATTTATGATGATTGCATTGCCTAACATGGATGGCAGTTTTACCTGCACCTTATTTTTTCCATTTGAAGGGAAAAACTCCTTTGCATCGCTTCAATCGAAAGAAGATGTTCTCCACTTTTTCAATGAAACATTTCCAGATGCAGTAGGTTTAATGCCTGATTTAGTAAATGATTATTTCGAAAATCCAACCTCTCCGCTTGTCACTGTGAAATGTGAACCATGGAATTATGAAGACAAAATCATTTTAATGGGAGATGCCTCTCACGCCATCGTTCCTTTTTACGGACAAGGTATGAATAGTGGATTTGAAGACTGTTCAGTATTCGAAGAAATGTCGGCAGATTTCGATGGAGACTGGACAAAACTATTTGCTGACTTTGCCAGAGAGCGTAAACCAAATGGTGATGCCATCGCAGATTTGGCTATTCAGAATTTTATAGAAATGCGAGACAAGGTTGCTGATGAAAGTTTCCTTTTGCGAAAGAAAATTGAAAAAAAATTATATTCTAAATACCCAGACAAGTGGATGCCTTTATATTCACAAGTTACATTTAGCCACACCCCTTATTCCACTGCTTTAAAGCAAGGTAAAAAGCAAGAAGCAATAATGGATCAAATCATGGCTAAACCAGAAATTGAAACTATTTGGGACAGCAATGAAATAGAACAGGAGATTTTAAGTTTAATCTAGTATGAAGAATATTCTTGTAATTATTTTATTCTTTCTATCTATAGGAAGTATTGCGCAAATGAGAAAAGAACGCGGCGCCATATTTCCACTAGACAGAGAATTGCGAAATGGTGGATTTATGGTGGCTCCAGGCCTCACTTACACTTTTGCTCCGAAAACCAACGGAACTTTAATTGAAAATGACACACTAAAGACTACTTACGAAGCCAATGCCAAAGGAAAAATTGGAGGTTTTATTCATGCAGGCTGGTTTCACAGTTTCGAAAACCCCTCATTGATTCATTTCATTGACTTTGGGATAAGCTACAAGCTTTTTAGAGGAGAAACAGAAGAAACACAATCTACAGTAAAAAATGGAACTGCACAGCCCGATTTAATGAACACTTATTCATTTAGTGACCATAATTTAGGACTATACTTTAATGCTACACATTCAACCCACCTCAGTCAAAACACGTTTTTAAGTAATTCTATTGGTTTTAATGGAGATTACATTCTTATAGAAGATCGTGAATATTCAGGAGACCAACCTTCACTTAACCCAACCACTCCAGATGAGTTAACCGTTCAATTGCATTATAAAATAGGAATCGGTTTTCGTGCATTCAAGAAACTTTTAATTGTTCCTAGTTTAGAAACTCCAATTTTATCTATACAACCTTTTGAAAACGGGAAGTCTACTTTAAGCTATTTCAATAACAATTATCGTCCACTATTGGTAAGTGTTCAGTTTTACTTTTTGCGAGACGACCCTGTCAACTGTAGCTCTCCTACCTACAATGGCCCAGATTACGGAATGTAAACTATTGAGTTAAAAAAGGATTATTCTTTCGTTCAAAACCGATTGTTGTTTTTTGACCGTGTCCAGGGTATACTGTAAAATCGTCTCCTATTGGAAATAACTTCGTTTTAATAGACTCAATTAAAGTATCATAGTCACCACCAGGCAAATCTGTCCTACCAATACTGCTGTAGAATAAAACATCGCCACCAATTATCAACTTTTCCTTTTTTGCAACAAAAACAACATGACCCGGTGCATGACCAGGCGCAAAAATAACCTCCAACTGAGTGTTTCCAAACTGAATAACCTCACCTTCTTCAATAAATTTCATTTCTCCTCCAAAAGCTGGAATTGAAAATCCATACATAGAGGCATAGCTTGGCACTGCCTCTAACACAGGCAAGTCAGCTCTATGAAATTGAACAGGCAATTGATACTTCGAACAAGCAAAGTCCAACCCAATAACGTGATCGATATGGCAATGGGTGTTTAAAATATGAACGATTTCAATATTATTGTCAGCTATAAAATTAGAAATCTCCTTTTCTTCTGAAGAGTTGGAACAACCGCAATCAACAATTACCCCCTTTTTGGTGTCATCAAATAGTAAATAAGTATTCTCTTGAAAGGGATTGAATGTAAATATTTTAATCTTTAACATATAGCGATTGTTTTTAGCGACAACAAATATAATGGTTAACGTAGATTTTAATTAATTTTATGCCACTATAATATGAAACAAACCCTTCACTTTTTTCCATCTCATCTTTTAAGAAGAGGTATTACGCTAACCCTTCTTCTGTTGGTTAGCTTAACTGTTGATGCCCAGTTTTATAATGGAAGCAACATGGATTTTGGTAAAAATAGGGTGCAATATGAGAACTTTGAATGGAAGTTCTATCGTTTTGAAAAATATGAGACCTATTTTTATACTGGTGGAAAAGAATTAGCAGAGTATACTGCTGAATATGCCCATCATCAGATAAAAAAGCAAGAAGCTTTTTTTGATTACGTATTAGATGAGAAAATTCAATTTGTCATTTATAACAAACACTCTGATTTCAAACAAAGCAACATAGGACTAAGTTCAGATGAGACCTACAGCATAGGTGGAGTGACCAGAATTGTAGGCTCAAAGGTCTTTTTGTATTTTGAGGGTGATTACGAGCGATTAAATCAACAGATAAATTCTGGAATAATAGAAGTTTTAATTTATCAGATGATGTATGGTGGAAACTGGAAAGATGTTATCAAAAACTCAGCTTTACTTACTTTGCCTCAGTGGTATGTTAATGGATTAATTTCCTATTTAACTAAAGGAGACGATCCAGAAGTTATCAATCGAATTAAAGATGGAATCACGAATGAAAAGTATGATAAATTTAATCGTTTAAACCCAAAAGAAGCTACGGTGGCAAGTCATGCTATGTGGAGCTACATTGCAGACAAATACGGACCATCTACCATTAGCAACATTTTATACATGACAAGAGTTACTCGTGATGTTGAAGATGGGTTTATTTATGTAATCGGTACTGGCTTTGATGATCTTAAAAATAGTTGGATTAAGTTTTATCAGAACAATTACATGAATAATGGTGCTCCAGAATACACTAAAACCAATGCTCAATTGGATTTTAAAACTCGAAAAAACAGAGCCTACCAACAACTAAAAGTGTCATCTGACGGCAATAAGGTAGCATATAGCACCAATCAAAGAGGACAATATAAGGTATTTATCTATGACCGTGTTGCCGATAAACGCACTCGAATATTTAAAGATGAACATAAATTAGATCGAATTGTAGATTATTCATATCCAGTTTTAAAATGGCATCCAACGGGTAAATTACTTTCTTTTTTCAGAGAGGAAAAAGGACAAGTTTTACTATGTACGTATAACCTAGAAGAAGAACAATTGTATCAGAAACCCATATTTAATCTAGAGAAGATACTCAGTTTTGATTATTCTCCAGACGGTAAACAAATGGTTCTATCAGCTGTATTTAATGGACAAACCGACTTATACCTCTACAATATAGGCGGAAATACACAGAAAAAAATAACGGATGATATTTTTGACGATTTACATCCTTCCTTTGTAGAGGGAGGACATGCTATAGCATTTGCTAGTAATAGAATTACCGACAGTTTAAACCCCACATCAATTCTGATTAAAGACTTGGATTACAAACGAGATATTTTTGTAATCGATTACAAATCAAAAGAGCCTAGATTAGTTCGGGTAAATAGCACAGCAAACTTAACGGAGAAAATGCCCATTAATTTCAACGGTTCAATAGCCTATTTGGGTATAGAGGATGCAACCTATGGAAGACATATCGCCAAGTTTGATAGCGCAGTTAGCCGAATAGATACTACTATTCACTACAATTATTTTTACACGAAAGAAAACTCGACAACCTATAGTAGAAACATTTCAGAGCAGAGCAGCTCCCTATCAGGCTCTAATTATTCGGAAATTGTATTTGATAATGACAAGTATTTGCTGACTGTTGAAGACTTTAATTCCAAATCAAAAACGGAAGAAGAGCCGAAGAAAATTCGCAATAAAAAATCGTCTAAATCCGAAGAAGCTAGAAGGAAAGATAACGACAATGAACGAACCATTGTTTTAATATCAAAACCCAAATCAACACTAAAAGGAGATGAAAATTTTGATATTAATAATTACCAATTTGAAAATCAGAAAAAAGCAAAAAGAACAGTAATACCCATCACCACAATTGATCAGGACGCTCCTGTTAAACAAGAGGAAAAAGCATTCGCACTCACAAACCAAAGAAATTACAACTTGAATTTCAAGATTGACAATTCTGATATTCAATTGAACAATACCTTTTTAAATGGTCAATACCAAGTATTCACTGGAAGACCTTATAATAACCCGGGGCTGGGAGCTACAATGAGACTAGGAGTTGTTGACTTAATGGAGGATTACAGAGTATACGGAGGCTTCAGATATTCAGGCAATAGTCAAGAATATTTATTAGGTTTTCAAGATTTAAAAAAACGATTAGATAAAGAGTACATTTTAAGCCGAATAAAAACTAATTCAGAAATTGGGAATACACCTGCCGACATTTTCACCCTACAAGGAACTTACTCTCTTATCTATCCATTCAGTGAAGTTGCCAGCTTAAGGGGTACTGTTACCGCCAGAAACGACCGTATTGTGCCTTTATCTGTTAGTGCGAATTCGCTTGAAACACCAATCCGAAACGAGGCCTGGGGAAGTTTAAAGATGGCCTATGTCTTTGATAATACCAGAAACATTGCCCTAAATATTAAGTATGGAACTCGATTAAAAGTTTTTGGAGAGTATTACCAAAAGGTATTTGATGAAAATAATGACAATACGGATGGAAACCTATATGTTGTAGGTTTTGATATTAGAAACTATCAAAAAATTAGTCGACAACTAATTTTTGTAACGCGACTAGCGGGGAGCTCGTCATTTGGTAAAGATAAACTCATTTATTACATGGGAGGAGTTGATGATTGGTGGAAAACCTCCAATAACTTTGATGATACTAAAATAGATGAAACACAAAATTATCGCTTTCAAACGATCGCCACTAATATGCGTGGTCACCTTCAAAATATAAGAAATGGAAATAATTTCATGGTCTTTAACAGCGAACTGCGTTTCCCTGTATTTTCCTATTTCATAAGAAAGCCTATACAATCAGAGTTTATAAAAAACTTCCAATTAATTGGATTTGCAGATGCAGGAACAGCATGGACTGGTTCTAGTCCATTTGATGACAAAAACCCATCCAATACCGAAAACATTTATCAAAAACCATTTGAAATTGACGTTTTTAATCTCAATGATCCGATAGTTGGTGGATACGGGTTTGGATTAAGAACCATGTTATTGGGCTATTTTGTTCGAGCAGATTGGGCCTGGGGAATCGAAAATGGAGTTGTTAACGATAAATCTATTTTCTATTTATCATTGAGCATGGATATTTAATAAAACATCAGGTGGATATAATAAACGATATTAAAAATAAAGCAAAGGCTAATTTTAGAGAGGTACAAGCCATTCGTCATCATTTGCATCAGTTCCCTGAACTCTCTTTTGAAGAGGAAAACACTGCCTCATTTGTTCAAAAAAAATTGGATGAGTACGGTATTTCTTATCAAAAAAACGTTGCCGGACATGGTATAATAGCCCTAATAAAAGGTAATAATCCAAGTAAAAAGGTCATAGCTCTCCGCGCCGATTTAGATGCATTACCCATAGAAGAAAAAAACGAAGTTCCATACAAATCAAAAAATAATGGAGTGATGCATGCTTGTGGACATGATGTTCATACGGCTTGCCTTTTAGGAGCCGCCA
Organism: Acidiluteibacter ferrifornacis; assembly: GCF_009909615.1. Lineage (GTDB taxonomy): Bacteria > Bacteroidota > Bacteroidia > Flavobacteriales_E > Vicingaceae > Acidiluteibacter > Acidiluteibacter ferrifornacis. Next base: position 54,829 of record NZ_WWNE01000003.1, read on the forward strand.
AAATCTTAAATAGTCTCCAAAAGGAGTTTGAGGGAACAATCAAGCTTATTTTTCAACCTGGAGAAGAGAAATTACCCGGCGGAGCTTCATTAATGATAAGTGCTGGAGTTTTGAAAAACCCTAATGTAGAGTCCATTATTGGGCAACATGTATACCCCGAGTTAGAAGTGGGCAAGGTTGGTTTGAGGAGTGGAATGTATATGGCAAGTGCAGATGAACTACACGTCAAGGTAATTGGGAAAGGCGGACATGGTGCTTTACCTCAACATACAGTTGATGCTGTTCTGATGGCTTCTACAATTATTGTGAACCTGCAACAAATTGTAAGTAGAAATGCTCCACCTACAGTACCTACGGTATTAAGTTTTGGTAAAATTATAGGGAACGGAGCTACCAATGTTTTACCTAGTGAGGTTTTTCTTGAAGGAACTTTCAGGACAATGAATGAAGATTGGAGGGCAGATGCTCACCAAAAAATGAAAAAATTAGCTGAAAGTATTGCAGAAGGGATGGGTGGATTATGCGAATTTGAGATCCATAAGGGATATCCTTTTTTGTGTAATGATGAAAGTACCACTAAAATTACATACGCAGCAGCTCAACAATACTTAGGTGCAGAAAATGTGATAGATCTAGACTTAAGGATGACCGCAGAAGACTTTTCCTATTATACACATCACACTAAAGGGTGCTTTTATCGCTTAGGGACTGGCAATAAAGAGAAAGGTATTACCCAAAAAGTACATCATCCACAGTTTGATATAGACGAGAGTGCGCTTGAAATTGGGATGGGCTTTATGGCGTATCAGGCCATTTGTCAGCTGAAGACGGAATAAAAAAGCCGAAGCTCGCAAATGCTAACTTCGGCCCTTAATCAATCAGTTTAAACAATCTGACTAATCAACCAATACCACCATGTATTTTGATGCCTTCCAAAACGAGTCAGGATCTGTAATAACCAAACTATCAATTCTTTTATCATCCCCAATAAACTTATATGATCCTTTAGGGTGATTAGTCACGAGTTCTGCCTTTTTACTATAAATTAAAAAGGACTTTGTTTTGGTTTTATCAATGATACTAAAATACTCTGTATTAAAGCCATCTTTCAAAGCTTCTTGTTTTCCAAGGCCTAAAAACCCACCTTCTTTGGTCAATACATTCTTGCTGTTTAGCTCTTCGTATGTACCGTATGCAAAATAAGCTGTATTTAATTCATCAATATTTGCTTCCAACTCTTTTTGTTTTCTCATATTTTCCAATGCCAACTCATCAATGGATTGGTTCAATTCTTTCACTTTAAAATTCATTCCTTCTAATTCTTCTTTCAATCGAGAAATTTCACCATCCTTATCTTTCACTCTCTTATTCAAGTTGGCAATCATTCTTTCAAATTCACTTAATTTGGCTCCAGAGGCTTTAGACTTCTTATTCAAGGACGCAATTAGATTCTTATTTTCAATCATCAACTGATTAATTCGCTGAAGGTCTCTATTTATTTTTTCTGTTCTTCCCAAACTTCTTTCGGCATCTCCATCGGTATTAATCTCAACTAGATTTTCTCTTCGCTTTATTTCATCTAAGTTTTCTTGAATAATGTTGAAAGTTGCCATCATCTCATTTATTGTAGAGTCTTTAGAAATTGTTTGACTTTCTAAATTTGCATTTTCTTGGTTCAGTTTATCTACTTCTTCTTGATTACACGCTATTGTGAAAGCAACAATAATAGCTCCGAATACATACTTTTTCATAATTCTAGGTTTTAAAAATTTAATCTAATAAAAGGAAAACTATGCCAAGCCCAACACGCACAGCAAACCACTAATTTTCAACACACTGTATCTATATAATATTTTTTTACTTCATGAATATGTAGAAAAAAATCACATTTTTAAATCAATCTTATCCCCAATAGTGGATTTTTATATTCATTTTTTACTGTAAGGATATAAGAAGCACTGAGAAGTATGATCATTAACCATGCCCGAAGCTTGCATAAATGCATAGCAAATGGTAGGACCACAAAACTTAAACCCTCTTTTCTTAAGTGCTTTACTCATTGCGGTAGCTTCTGGTGTTAGAGCAGGAATTTCTTTAACTGAGTTAAACTGATTGACCTTCGGAGAATGGCCCACAAAACTCCAAACAAACTGACTAAAGTTCACTGACTCTTGTTCCATTTCCAGAAATAGTTTAGCATTTATAATGGCTCCATTTACTTTAAGTCTATTTCTAATAATTCCAGGATCCTTCAAAAGTTCTTCCACTTTATCATTACTGTAATTGGCTATAACTTCGGGATTAAATCCATCAAAAACTTTCCTAAAGTGATGGCGTTTCTTCAAAACGGTTATCCAACTTAAACCGGCCTGAAATCCTTCAAGTATAAAAAGTTCAAATAACTTTTGATTATCCTTCACAGGTCTTCCCCACTCCTCATCGTGGTAACGAATGTATATATCATCTTCTGTGACCCATTCACATCTATTTTTTTTGACTTCTACTACTGCCATTTGACTATAAATTAATTTGAAAAGTAGTGAATAATTCCATTTCTAACCAATAAAAGAAATTACTATCTTGGAGGACAATAATTACACTAATCTAATTTATTATGAAGTTTAAAACAATAATCGCAGCTCTACTTTTAAGCTATTTTGGAGTCAATGCCCAATCCTCTTATGAGGATGCTTTAAAATCTAAGGAAGGAAAAATAACGGTTGCCTATTTTGAAAATTCTCCAATGGCCTACTCTCAGGTTAAAAATGGGCCAGCAGGAATCGAAATCGATATCATATCAGCATTTCAAGGTTGGCTAGCCAAAAATAAAAATATAAAACTAACGATTGATTACAAGCCGTTCTCTGAATTTGATGAAATGTTAAAGGCAGTGCAGTCTGGAGAGAACAATTTAGTGGGTGCAGGTAGTATTACCATTACCAAAGAAAGAAAAGATCGGCTAAAATTTTCAGCACCTTATCTCAAAAATAATTCAGTTCTGATTACAAGTGGAAAAGTAAAAACCATCAGGAATGAAGAAGATTTTAATGAAGTATTCAACGGACTCAAAGGAGTTGCCGTAGAAGGTAGTTTACATGAAGATTACATCAAATCTCTGACAAAGGAATACGGAGTGGAACTGCAAGTGACCTATTTAGAAAATACAGCTGCAGTATTGTCTTACTTAAAAGATGGACAAGCTGATTTTGCTTTTCTAGATGTGCTTTCGTTTTGGACCTTTATGAAAGATTCCAAAGCGTTTTTTAAAATTCAAAAATTTGTAGATACAGAAGATGAATTTTTTGGATATACTTTCTCCCCTGAGAGTGATTGGGATAGAGCTTTTAATGAGTTTTTTGAAATTGGTTTCGGATTTACATCAACAAAAGAATACCGTAAAATTCTAGAAAAGCACTTAGGATATGAAATAATTGAAAAAGTAGAAATGGACTAATCCATAGATTTATTGACTAGCTTGTTTAATTTTTTCATAACTAACCTGTAGTCATATACTTTCATTTCGTCTAAATCAAATAGCAAATAGATATCGCCAGTAGTGAGGTCCTTGATGTAGAAATCATATATCAATAAAACACCTGACTCTGGCGATTTCATTAACCGCTCGTTGTTAAAGCAATTGCATTCCAAAACATATTTATACCCTGCTTCTACAAGATTTTTGTATGTAGAATGATTGGCTATAGCGTATTTGTAGGGATAATCTAGCGCTGAAGTACGCAAGTAGTCATTCGCTTGCTCAGCAGCCATGTTGTGTTGTTCCTTTCTTTCTCTTATATATCGATCTTCCTTCGATCGAGGTCTCTCATCGGAAATATTGATTGGTTCATAATTTAGAAAGATGATTTTTTCTTGGGATAAATCTTCAGGTATACCTTTATACTCTTTTTGAGCATAGCCGACAAAAGAAGTAAACAGTAATACACACATTGGCAAAATCTTAAACATTAATTTCATCATCTTTTTATAAAAAATTTGAGACAAGGTACGTCATTTTAGCTAAACTTACTATTCTGAAAAATCCATTAATATTTTTCTGTATGCGTTAAAAAGTTTAGATTTTGAAACAAAACCAACGTACTTTTTGTTGTCAATCACTGGCAAATTCCATGCCCCAGTTTTTTGAAATTTAGACATCACACTGTCCATTGTATCCATAGAGGATACACAATCAGGGAAGTCAGACATTACATCAGCAACGGTGATAGAATCATACAAACTCGGATCAAACATTATTTTTCTGATATCATCCAACAGTACAATCCCAACAAGCATACCGTCTTCATCTAACACAGGAAAAATATTTCGATGAGACTTAGCTACCACTTTTACTAACTCTCCTAATGTCATTTCGGGCAAGACCGTTTTAAAGTCCATTTCTACTTCTGAGTGCAATTTCATCAAGGTTAAAACAGCCTTATCTTTATCATGTGTTATTAACTCCCCCCTTTTTGCAAGCTGCATGGTGTATAAAGAGTGTGGCACGAAGTATTTGGCGGTCAGAAAACTAGTAGCAGCGGTGAGCATCAATGGAGTAATTAACTCGTATGATGCGGTAATTTCAGCTATCAAAAATAGTGCGGTCAGTGGGGCATGTAAAACTCCAGCTAACAAGCCTCCCATACCGACTAGAATAAAATTCTTTTCTGAAACGTTAATAAAATTGAAGTAGTTTAGAATTTTGGCAAAAACAAATCCTGCGGTAGATCCAAGAAAAAGTGAAGGTGCGAAAATTCCCCCAACTCCTCCAGCACCAAAAGTTACTGCCGTCGCCATAGCCTTGAATGCCATCATTAAGAAAAGTAATCCGATAGCTACGATCAAATTCTCTCGGTATTCAAAAAACACCGAACCATCAAAAATATTTATATAATTCCCCGTCAGCAGTTCATTGATTGTCAAGAACCCTTCCCCGTATAAAGGAGGAATAAAAAAGATCAACCCACCTAGAATAACCCCACCAATCCATAGTCGTTGAAATGGACTTTTAATCCGATCAAATCGAGCCTCTATTGACCAATATACTTTACTAAAATAAACAGAGACTAAACCTGAAAAAACACCTAACAATACAAAGTATGGTGTATCTGATAATTTAAAAAACTCCGTAATCTCGACGTTAAAAAGTACCGAATCGCCGGCTATGAATCGAGAAGTAAGTGCGGCGGAAACAGAGGCCAACAAAAGAGGAATTAAAGAACCTGCTGTAAGGTCTAACATTATGACCTCCAGTGCAAATACAATTGCAGCTATAGGAGCATTGAATATTCCTGCCATTGCTCCTGCAGCTCCGCAACCTAACAACAAGGTAGTGGCTTTATAATTCACTTTTCCTAATCGACCAATATTTGAACCAATTGCCGAAGACGTGCTAACTGCGGGGCCTTCTAACCCAACAGACCCCCCAAAACCTACTGTTAAAACACTTGCTACTACTGAAGCGTACATGTTGTATCTAGCAATAATGGATCTCTTGGTAGAAATCGCATATAAAGTGGATGGAATACCGTGCCCTACTTTTTGCTTTAATATGTATTTTATAAAGATGAGGGTAAGAAAGATACCCACAATTGGATATATAAAATAAAGGTAATTATGATAATCTTTAACGAAGGAATGGGTTAACAAAGATTGAACTAAGTGAACCAAATTTTTCATGATAACAGCCGAGATTCCAGCAGCAAACCCCACCACAATGCTCAAAATCATGATCCACTGTTTTGTATTAATCTTTCGCCTTCTCCAAAGCAAAATCCTAGTTATAAGTTTACGATTACTCATGGCCGCAAAAGTAATAGTTCTCAGGCGAAAGGAAACAATAATTCGAGCTTAATCTTCTGTCTTTCTTTTATCAGAAATGATATGAAGATCTCGTTGAGGGAAAGGAATTTGAATTTTATTCTGTTGAAATGATTTATTTATTTCAAATCTAAGATTACTCTTAGTGTTCTCGATTCGCCAGACTTGTTCCGACCAAAAATGCAATTCAAAAATCAATGCACTATCACCAAAATCAGAAAAACGAACAAAAGATGGTATTCTAGTGGTAATTGTATCTTCTTTTTGGGCGACTTCCAACAACAAGTCCCTAACTTTTTCTACATCGGTTCCATAAGCCACCCCAACTGTTACATGAAATCGCGTCAACTTATTACTGTTGCTCCAATTAACAACACGCCTATTAATCAACTCAGAATTGGGAACAACCATCATTATTCCATCTCTAGTCCTCACTTTCGATGTTCTCAAGTTGATCACCTTCACCACACCTACAATACCATTGTCCATTTCAATGACATCTGACACTTGAACATTACCCTCAAACAATAATATAACCCCAGACACCAAATCTTTGAATGCCTCTTGCAATCCAAACCCTAAGCCTACAAATAAAGCTGTAGAACCAAAGAGTAACACTGTAATGTCAAGTCCAATGCTCTTCATTCCGATAATTATTCCAGCAGCGTACATTACGTATTTCATGATCTGAATGATCGCGAATTGTTTCCCTTCGTCAATCCATTCTTTGCCGCTAACTTTTCGTCGGACAAACATTTCCATTGCTTTAACAAGCAACCTAACCACCAGAATAATTCCAACAAAAAGAAATATATGATACAATGTGAAAGAATAATTGGAGACTTCAATTATCTTATATTCCAAAATTGCTTTAAGCTGAATAAACAGGTCTTTCATTGTTTTAATCTGATATTACTATTCCTAAAATCTTAGCTAAATTCTTTCTAGAGGTATCAATTTTTATAATATCAAGTAGTATATCAGTGTATTGTTCCGATTCGGTTGCATCCGTCAACAACTTCCTTTTTTCATTCTTAAGGTTGTTCAACTTCTTAAATTTAAAATAATTCAACCCTGATTGAATCGTTTTAAAAAGGTCATCGGTTTCTCTTTGAGTTAATATTTGATGTTTTTCTTCCCATTGGGCACTCAACTCATAGGGTTGAGAAATGAGGTCAATGGAAACTTGCCTGATGGTATCATCAATATGGTGAATAAAGTGCTTTTCTTCAAGTAGTATTTCTTTCTCGTAAGCATCTGTAAATTCTTTATAAATTAAAGCAAAAGTAGGATCATCAAAAGCGATATCGTCTTGCATTAAATCTGATAGAATCACCTCCACTAGTTTGAATGGTTCTTTGATTGGATTCCCTTTCTCATCCTTATCCACTTCTAACTCTATCTCATTCAATCCGTATTGAATCATTAAGCGAATAATATCTTGCTCTTGATAGTTTATCTTTTTAGTGGTTGACTTACCGCCTTCTTGGGGTAGGTATTCAGGCACATTAATTTGTGGGGTAGACTCATTAGGAGCAGCCAACTTCTTGCTAATTTTCTGCTTTCGAGACTTATTGAGTTCTGTCAATAACATTTCCTCTTCCATCCCCATCATACTGCTGCACTCTTGTATGTATACCGATCGAATAATGGGATCCGGAATTAAAGCAATACTCTCTACTATATCCTTAATAAGTCCTGCCTTCTTAATAGGGTCCTTACCTGCCTCTTTTAAAAGTACATCTGTCTTAAATTTGATAAAATCTTTCGACTCCGAGTCTAAAAACGATAGAATTTCAGCTTGTGTATGACTTCTTGCATACGAATCTGGATCTTCTCCATCAGGAAATAAAACGACTTTCACATTTAAGCCTGCTTCCAAAATCATATCAATCCCTCGAAAAGAAGCCTTTAACCCTGCTGCATCTCCATCGAACAATATAGTGATGTTTGGAGTATAGCGTTTGATCAACCGAATTTGTTCGATTGTTAGAGAAGTTCCACTTGAAGCGACCACATTTTCCACTCCACTCTGATGCAATGAGATAACATCTGTGTATCCTTCCACCAAGTAGCAAGTATCTTTTGCTACAATCGATTTTTTTGCATGAAAAATACCATATAACACCTTACTTTTATGGTAGATATCACTTTCAGGTGAATTCAGATATTTCGCTGCTTTTTTATCGCTTGTCAATATTCGGCCACCAAAACCCAAAACACGACCAGATATATTCTGAATTGGAAACATCACCCGACCTTTAAATCGATCGAATTTCTTTTCTTCTTTAACAATGGTCAACCCAGTTTTTTCTAGAAAATCTAATTGGTACCCTTTTTCAATAGCTGCATCTGTGAGCGCAGTCCATTCATCTGGACTGTATCCTAACTGAAATTTTTTAATGGTTTCTTCAGAAAAGCCTCTTTCTTTAAAGTAGCTAAGACCAATTGCTCTTCCCTTCTGTGTTTGAGTTAATTGCTCTTGAAAAAAATCTGCAGCAAACTGAGAAACAATATATAAACTCTCTTTTGCATTTAATTCTTGTCGCTGATCTACGGTAAGTTCCTCTTCCTCTATTTCAATGTTGTATCGCTTAGCCAAAGAACGCAGAGCTTCAGGATAACTCAATTGTTCGTGATCCATCAAAAAATTAACCACATTACCAGCCTTTCCACAGCCAAAGCATTTATAGATTCCCTTGGCCGGGGACACGGTAAATGAAGGTGTTTTTTCGTTATGAAACGGACAATTTCCGAGCAAGTTGGCTCCTCTCCGCTTAAGTGTTACGTGATCTTCTATGACCTCTTCTACTCGAGCAGTTTCTATAATTTCAGCAACTTTATCCTGTGGAATCAAACTATGATGTTGTTTAGCTAAGCTAAAAATACGAAAGAAATGTTATTTTAATTCGGCTGGCATACCGTCTTCTTCAATATTGACTTCTTTGATCAATTCTCCTTGTTCAGACCAGAATTTCCAAATACCAGCAGCTTTCCCTTCCTTATACTCCCCTTGTATTTTCTTCACTCCGTTTTCATGATAAACCATAGAATAACCTTCTCGCACCCCGTTCTTGTATACTCCTTTACTCCAGGTAAAACCATTCTCATAGTAATACTCCCAAACACCGTCTCTTTTCCCTTCATTAAGGTATCCCTTAATTTTCAATTTACCATTGGGGTAGGTTTCTTGAAAAATTCCGGTAGAATCAGCGTACGCGCTATCGCTCTTTACTTTATCTAACTCGCTTTTCGGTGTTGAATCACCACATGCAACTATTGCTGCAACGAATGCAACAAACAAAATTCTTTTCACCATTACTTAACTCTTTCCGTGGTATACATTACTAATTCTTCTAAACTCTGTCGAGCAGGATTATCAGGAAATTCGTGTAATATTTTCAATGCTTTTGCGCGGTATTCATACATTTTTTCAGTTGCATATTCTATTCCGCCACTTTTCAAAACAAAGTCAATTACTTCTTGTACTTTCTCTGATTCCTCACTGTGATTCTTTATGATTCGAATCATTTTTCGGCGTACTAATTTACTGCAATTATTTAATGCGTATATCAAAGGAAGCGTCATTTTTTTCTCTTTAATATCTATCCCGACAGGCTTGCCTATGTCCTTGTAATTACCGTAATCAAAAAGGTCATCCTTTATTTGAAATGCGATTCCGGTTAGCTCTCCAAAATCATGCATTTTATCAACTACTTCCTGAGGTTGTCCAACAGACGCGGCACCAGTAGCACAACAAGAAGCTATTAATGTTGCAGTTTTTTTTGTGATAATGTCAAAATAAATGGGTTCTTCAATATCTAATCGTCGCGCCTTTTCAATTTGCAACAATTCACCTTCACTCATTTTCCTTACAGAGTCGGAAACAATTCGTAATAAATCAAACCCATTATTATCAACAGACAACAACAGTCCTTTTGACAACAAGTAGTCACCGACCAAAACCGCTATTTTATTTTTCCATAAAGCGTTGATGGAGAAAAAACCTCTACGTTGATAAGATTCATCCACAACATCATCGTGAACGAGAGTAGCGGTGTGGAGTAGTTCAATTAGAGACGCTGCAATGTAACTCTTCTCAGTAGTATCGTTAAAAAGTTTGGCAGATAAAAAAACAAACATCGGCCGCATTTGCTTGCCTTTACGTTTGATAATGTAATGAGTGATTTTATCCAATAATGCCACTTGAGATTTCATGGAGTCGCGAAAGTGACTTTCGAACGTTTCCATCTCTTGAAGAATTGGAGCCTTTATTTTAGATAAGGAATATTGCATTGTTTGGTGCCCAAAAATAGGTATTAAAGCTGTATTTACATACCATATAACAGCTACAAATTATTTCAGTTCTTTGTGAACTGCTGCTTCGTTTTTATTGGCCAATTGACCACAGGCAGCATCTATGTCTTTTCCTCTGCTTCTGCGGATATTAACGACAATATTCTTACTCTCTAACAAAGCTGCAAATGCATCTACTTTTCCACTATCAGCTTGCTGTAGTTCTCCATCGTCGATTGGATTGTATTCAATGATATTTACTTTACATGGAATGTGTTTGCAGAAAGCAGCCAATTCACGAGCATCTTCTAATTCATCATTAAAATCTTTAAAAATAATGTATTCATAAGTTACACGCGTACCCGTTTTTTCATAAAAGTACTTTAACGCTTCTGCTAGAACCTCTAGGTTGTTTTGCTCATTGATGGGCATTATTTGATTCCGCTTCTCATCATTAGCTGCATGCAATGAAAGTGCTAAATTAAATTTCACCTCATCGTCTCCAAGACGCATAATAGCTTTTGCAATACCAGCTGTTGATACAGTAATTCTTCTTGGCGACATCCCTAATCCTTTAGGAGAAGTAATTCTATCAATAGAGGCTAACACATTTTTATAGTTCAGTAATGGCTCGCCCATTCCCATATACACAATATTGGTCAATGGAGTTTTGTAGTGCTCTTCTGCCTGTTGTTTAATGTGCACCACTTGATCAAAAATTTCATCGGCATCTATGTTTCTCAGTCGTTTTAAACGACCAGTAGCGCAAAACTTACAACTTAAACTACACCCAACTTGAGAAGAAATACAGGCCGTCATCCGAGTAGTACTCGGAATCAACACTCCCTCTGTTATGTTTTTGTCATACAATTCAAAAGCATTCTTAATGGTGCGATCACTGCTGATTTGTTTCTCTGCTACCTGCACTGCATGAATCGTAAAGTTTTCTTTCAATTTGGAACGCAAACTTTCTGACAAATTGGTCATTTCATCAAAAGTTCTCACCCCTTTTTGCCACAGCCATTCTTCTACTTGCTTTGCGCGAAATGGTTTTTCCCCAATTGTGGTAAAAAATTCCGCCAATTCAGCAGCAGTTAAGTCTCTTATGTTCTTTTTTGTCTCCTTCTCCATTGCAGCGCAAAGTTACCAAGACCCTTGCAATAATATATCTTTTCAACCTACTAAAGCATTTTGACCGTATTCTACTTCCTTTTCATAATATCTGAATCCTCACAACCAGTAGGTTGCTGTGGTTCATCTATTAATCAAGCGTTGTATAATTTAATCAAAATGCTTTTGCAACGGCCTATGTATTGTTTATTTTTGTCCTCCTTCCGGTTAAGTCTATGAGATATCTAAGTTCAAATATCATTTTCCCCATCAGTTCAGCCCCTATTAAAAATGGAGTCATTTCCATTGATGAAAATGGTGAAATAAAAGCCATTTCAAGGGCGGAAAATAACATTGATCCCAATCTGATTGAATTTTTCGAAGGAATCCTTTGCCCGGGATTTGTAAACACCCACTGTCATTTAGAATTGTCGCATTTAAAAGGAAAAATTCAAGAACATACCCACATTGACGGATTTGTAAAAGAATTACAATCGAAACGTAGTACTAATGAGTTAGAAATTCAAGAGGCGATAAAAATAGCGGATGCAGAAATGTGGAAAAACGGAATTGTAGCAGTTGGAGATATTTCTAATGGAAATTCCTCTTTTACTACAAAAGCCAACAGCAATATATACTACCACACTTTTTTAGAGTGTTTCGGATTTAATCCATCTCAAGCCAAGGAGGTATATTCAAGATCAAAGGGATTGGAAGTGGGACTTACGAATCTAAATCTTCCAAAAAGCATTGTTGCGCACAGCCCATACTCTGTATCCAATGAATTGTTTGACTTGATTCGAGTGAATCACCAATCAGATCAACCGATATGTATTCACAATCAAGAAAACAAAGATGAGAATACCTTTTACCAGAGCGGTGAAGGCAGATTGGCAGAAATGCTACAAAGCTTCGGCATTTCAATGGATCACTGGGAAGCCAACTTTGAAAGCTCATTAAAAGGTTATTTAAAAAAATTACCTCAAAAAGCAAAAACACTACTAGTCCACAACACATTCACTTCTGAAAATGACATTGATTTTGCTGAAAAATCAAACCAAAATATCTTCTGGTGCTTCTGCCCAAATGCCAATCAATACATAGAAAATACTTTACCCAACATTCCTCTTTTTGTAAAAAAAGCAGCAAAATGTACTATAGGAACCGATAGTTTGGCAAGCAATTATGCCTTATCTGTGTTGGATGAATTGAAGGTTGTTTCAAAAACATTCCCAGATATCTCAACAGCTACATTATTAGAATGGGCAACAATCAATGGCGCTCAATTTTTAGGAATTGACGATCAATTTGGCTCTTTTGAGGTAGGCAAAAAACCGGGCATCAATTGGATAAAACATTCTGAAAATGGTTTTATTTCAGAAAAGAGTGATATTGAAAAGTTGAAGTAATTCAGCATTTTACTAGTCCCTAAAATCCTCCTCTACTCATTTCTAAGTAGAATAAATTACAATTTCTCCGTGAGGAAATTCTGTATTCTAAACTTCACCTTTGTAGAGTAATCCTAAACAGTCGTTGCGATGAAAACACATTGTATTTTTATATTGGTGAATCAATTAGAGGAAATCAATTCAGACACCCTACCTAAACTCAAACATCCGTGCATTTCTATCACTGACTTGATAAGTATTCGAAAGAAAAACAGTCTAAGGTTGTCAATGGAAGATATTTTTATCGGCACTAAGGCAACTTGGAAAAACATCGCTAACAGGATAGAGGAATATCAAGAACTATCTTTTTTGAGAGATGGCAAATTAGATATTATATATTACAGTATTTACGACTCCTTAACAAGGACTTATACTGATGCTGCCGACCAGTATTTTCACTTTTATGACCATTGTATTCATCGAAATGAAATTGAACAATTGATTGAAGGATTTCCACCATCTTTCTCCTGTGAATTTAAAAACAAATCAGGTGAAACGAGTAAATCTAAAATTCTGGATTTAAAAAGCGAGCCTAAAGACACTCCCAATTACTTCCAATTCGACTTCGGTTTTTTATCCAATAAAAACCACTCCAGATTTTCTCCAATCTAAATATACTCAAAAGTAGGTATTTATACACCAGAAGCTAATTGCTAACTTTATCCTATTTAATCAAAGTGATTAATAAAATCAAGCTAAGAGATTTTAAACATTTCTAGTTGAACAAAAGCATAATTTGGAAGAAGCCTACATTTATTAGATATTAGTAATCATAAAAAAACAAATGATGAATTTAAAAAACAAAACTACCGGCAATTGGCAAATTGAAACCACCGAAAATGGAGGGTACACTTATTTAGGAGTTGAAGTTACTTACGACCATCAATTTGAGCCCATTTCTACAAATTGTTGCAAGTATGACCCTTTAATTCATGGTCCAATTATCTGCGAACAACTAGGGATAGAATGTCAAGGTTTAGATGTTCTTATTACTATTGTGATAGAAGATAGTGGTGCTGGAGAGCCAGACGTACACACCTATGCTGAACCTGATTTGTGCAAATTAAAATCCATAACCGATTCGGGTAATAGTAATGGGGTCATAATTGTGATCGACTCTGCTGGTGCTATAAAAGGTGGAAGAAAAACGAACGGACAAATCTCTTTACCGAAAGACCTTCCAACCGACACAAACTGATCAAATTGAGAAAAACTAAACTTAAGAAGGCTATAAAGTTTATTGGTTTTAGCATCCTACTCTTTATTCAAATAGTTAGTTTCGCTAGTGTTCAATCAAAATGGCAAGATTGGGATAGGAGAAATAATACCATCATAGCACTAAGGAGTGTAAATCCTGACAGTGCTATGGTGTTAGCCAACCAATTACTTGCAGAGATAAACGACCCAATAGACACGTTAATATATTCACAAATTTTAATGAACAAGGGCCACCTCCACTTTAATAAGGGGGAATTTGTAGAGGCTAGTGAATTCTATCTAAGAACATTAAAAATTAGGGAAAAAACGACAGATTTTGATGCCATCGCTAACGCTGAGATAGCTTTAGCGAACCTAAACTATTATACACAGTCCTATTCCACTGCACGATTTTATGTAGTATCAAGCATTAACCATTACCAAATGGCAGGAGGAAGTCCAACTGATTTGGCCGCGTGTTATAATCTTTTGGGCCTTTTACATTACAATCAGGACCGAGACGACTCTGCCATTTTTTATTATAATCAAGGAATTTCAATATTAGATGAAGACTCTTCATCTAGTCCAATTGATTATTATCAACTCTACGACAACAAGGGTGCGGCTCTTGTTTGGCTCGGGCAATATGAGGAAGGAATTTATTACTTAAAGAAAAACATTGGTTACCTCCTCGAAATGGAAAGCACCACTAATTTGGCTTGGAAATACAACCAAATAACTAATGCCTATATTAATTGGGAAAGATTAGATTCAGCCCAACGCTACCTTTCTTTATCAGAAGACCTCATAGCAAAAGCGGTATCAATAGAGGTCCACAAAGATATTTTATATACTAAACTACTATATGCAATTGCCGCTAATGACAAACCGAATACGATTCTATACCTAGAAGAATACAACGAGCTTTCCAACCAATTGATTACCGAAAAAACAAAAAAAAGCATTCAAGAAAGTGTCGTAAAATTTCAGACAGAAAAAAAAGAAGCGGCACTTCAGCTATCTATAGAAAAAGCTAAAAAACTTGCTCTTGAAAACAAAGCAAAAAACCAACTGCTATTATTAGCCCTTGCAGGAGTTTTTATCTTGGCTATTTTAGCATTATATATCTACAGAAGCTTTAAGCACAAGTCAAAGCTAGATCAACTCGAACTCCAAATAAAAGATGCACGTTTGGATGAGTTACTTTACGATCAAGAGTCTAAAGCCTATGCAGCTATTCTTCAAGGGCAAGAAACAGAACGAGAACGCATTGCACAAGATTTACACGATAGACTGGGTGGCACCTTAGCGGCTTTAAAATTAGCACTCCGAAAACCGACTAACAAAGTAGAACCTGACGACTTAGCTATCATTGATTTAGCAGTGAATGAAGTTAGAAGCATTGCCCACAATCTCTCAACTGGGTTGGTTCACAAATATGGATTAAATGAGGCAGTAACTCAATTGTTCAGAACACTTGAGCAAACCAAAGGAATAGAATTTAATCTATTCTTGCACCCCAAAACGCCCTCTTTAGGTCAAGCTGCAGGCATTGAACTATATAGAATCATCCAAGAATTAGTTAGCAACACTTTAAAGCATGCAAAAGCAACTGAAATAAGCTTACAAACCAATTTTAGCGAAAATACATTTAACCTTATCTTCGAAGACAATGGAGTTGGATTTGACCCAAAACAATTATCTGGAGGCATTGGGCTGGAGAATATAAAAGTTAGAGTCAAGCGGTTGGGAGGAGAACTTCATATCGATTCAGAAAAAGGTAGGGGCAGTATCTTTATTGTGGAATTAAAAAAATAAGTATGATAAAAGTAGCAATTGTAGACGATCATCAATTATTTCGTCAAGGATTAGCGGTTATACTATCCGCAAAAGAAAATATACAAGTAGTAGGAAAATACGAGTCTGCTATCGCTTTATTAAATCAGATAGACGACCTTGATGTAGACCTAGTTTTGATGGATATTGATATGCCTGAGATGGATGGCATCACAGCAACTGTAGAAGTTTTAGCTATACGACCAAATGTAAAAGTAGTTATTCTAAGTATGCACCTCAACAGTATAAAAATTCAAGAGGCTATCTCAGCCAAAGTAAGTGGATATTTATTAAAAACTTCAAGTGACGTGGAGGTGGCAAATGCTATTGAAACCGTAATGAATGGGAAGGACTATTTCTCTCAGGAGGCCCAACAAGAACTAATCGAGAGTTATCGCAAAAAAGAAGACCCTAATTACTCTGAGTTAACCAAGCGCGAAATTGATATTTTAAGATTAGTTTGTCAAGAATTGAATTCTCAAGAAATTGCTGACAAACTATTCATTAGCAAGCATACTGCAGAAACCCACCGAAGAAACTTGTTAAGTAAGATTGATTGTAAAAACTCAGTAGGGCTAGTAAAATTCGCTATGGATAATGGGTATATCTAGTTTTTAATATTTTACTTTTTTCATCTACTTCTCAACGATTCATTAATTTTAAAAAAGTAAGAGTATTGGCACTATTATTATTAAATATACTTTTATATCTTAGCACTAAAACTACGAAATGCCCAGAATTGCTGAAAGTGCGCTTTACTTTCCATCCAAAACTTTTACTAATGAAGATTTCTTCCTCAAGTTTCCAGAGGAGAGAGATAGTAAGACTTGGCCCAAATTAGGCATCCACAATCGTCATATTATAGCGGATAACGAAGTGCCATCGGACATGGGACTAAAAGCAGCCGAAAAACTACTTAATGACCATCCACATTTAAGGACAGAAATCGATTTTATACTTTTCACCTCTCCTGAACGTGATTATTACACTCCAATAACTGCAGGCGTCTTACAACATAAATTAGGGTTAAAAACTGATTTAGGAGCGATGGACGTGCATCAAGGATGTAGTAGTTTTATTTATCTACTTTCACATGCCGATGGACTGATTAAAATAGGTGCAGCAACAAAAGTATTAGTAATTGCTGTTTCCTCTCTTACTAGAACAATTGACGAAAATGACAAGGCGAACCGTTTCATCTTTGGTGATGGTGCAGCAGCCTATATAATTGAAAAATCAGAAGAACAAGTTTTCCATAGTTATTACTTTGGAAATGATGGAAGTAAAAAAGACAAAATCATCATAAGGGATGGAGAAAATAGACACCCAATAAATGAGGACTCATACATCCCTTTTACAAATGAATTTGGTGAACAACAGATTCCAGCTAAATTCTATCAGGATGGGGCTGGCGTATTTCGGTTTACTTTAGACCGTATACCTAAAATGATTCAATTGATTTTGGATAAAAATGACCTAAAAAAAGATGATATTGACCTATATTTGCTTCACCAACCCAATGAATTTATTGTAAAAGCTTTAACAAAAGTTGCTAAACTACCAGAAGAAAAAGTAGTCATAGATGTTGCTAACTATGGTAATACTGTAAGTTTATCAATCGCAATATTAATTCACAATTTAAATCAACAAAACAGAATCAAACCTGGAATGAGAATTTTAATCGCAGCCTTTGGAACCGGCTTAAGCTGGAATGGCTGTATCTGGGAAACATAAATAAATTATAAAATGAACTGGAAAGATTTCGAATCTAATGTAAGAGAAACATTAGAAATTGAAGATAATGTGATTATCGATAAAAATGAACTATTAGAGGATAGCGAATACTGGAGTAGTATGCATGCTTTATTAATTATGGCTTTGGCAGAATCTGAATACAACATTAGTATAACAGGGGAGGAATTAAGAAATTCAAAAACATTACAGGACCTCTATAACTTGTTCGAATCCAAATTGTCATAATGGCCATTTTCAATATTCCAAATATCCGTATCAATGGCATAAGCAGTGTAGTTCCACAAAAAAAGGTAGCCAACAGAGATTACGATTACGTCACCGAGACTGAACGAAATTTTCTAATAAAAACGACTGGAATAGAAGAAAAGAGGCATGCTGAAAAAGGTATAACAACCACAGACCTCGGAGAAAAAGCGGCTAAAATACTATTGGAGAAACTCAATTGGGAAAGAGAAGATATAGACATCTTAGTACTCGTTACCCAATCTAGAGATTACTATCTCCCTTCTTCTGCCATCATATTACAAGATCGTTTGGGACTACCCTCTAGCTGTATGGCTTTTGATATAGGACTTGGATGTTCGGGGTATGTCTATGGACTTTCTGTAATTTCTCAGTTTCTGCAGAACGGGCAGTTAAAAAAAGGTCTGTTAATTTGCGGAGATGTATCAACTATATCTACAAACTATGAGGACAAAAGCACTTACCCCTTATTTGGTGATGCTGCCACAGCAACAGCAGTAAGTTTTGAAGAGGGAGCAGATGGTATTCCATTCAATCTGGAAAATGATGGAAAAGGTTTCGATGCCATTATAATACGTGATGGAGGTGCCAAAAACCAGCTAAATGATGAAACTACACTTGTAAAAAATTATGGCCCGGGAATCAATCATACAGCAAAAGATTTAGAACTAAATGGTTTAGATGTATTTTCTTTTTCAGTGAAAGAACCGCCAAAAAACATCCTACAATTAATAGAAAGCTCGAATTACACCAAGGATGAAATCGATTACTTTATCTTTCATCAAGCTAACAAATTAATTATAGAAACTATTCGAAAAAAACTTAAGATTGGGCCTGAAAAAGTGCCTTTTTCACTTACAAAATATGGAAATACTAGCTCTGCTTCCATCCCCTTAACCATCTGTGACCAATTATCAGTAGATAGTAAGGATAAAAAAATGTTATTCTGCGGCTTTGGAGTTGGATTATCATGGGGCAGTTGCATTATCAATACAAAAGACATCGTATGCTTGACACCAATCGAATTTTAGAAGCTGCTAATTATGACTTTAATGGCAAAAAAATACTAATTACAGGAGCTTCCGGAGGAATTGGATTTGCTACAGCCAAAAAATTAATCGATTCAGGAGCTGAAGTATATACCAATTCGCGAAGAGAAATAGAAATAATATCAGAAAATCACCATCATTTTTGTGGTGACATTAGTGAAGATTCGACAATAGAAAAGTGGATTTCTGTTTTACCAAATATTGATGGGGTGGTTTATTCAGCTGGTATTTTAGACACGATGCCCATTCGATTTGCTAAAAAAGAAAAGATGATGAAAACATGGGACATCAACTTTTTTGCAGCGGTTAATTTAAGTGCTCAATTAATCAAAAAGAAAAAGCTTAATAAACAAGGCGCCTTTGTATTCATCTCATCCATATCAGCTAAACATCCTTACATAGGTGGAAGCATGTATACTGCTAGTAAAGCAGCTTTAGAAACTTATTCTAAAGTGCTTGCCTTGGAATTAAAAGGTAAACTTATCCGAAGCAATTGCATTGCGCCAGCTATGGTTAAAACCGAGATGTATGAAAAAGGCATTGAAAAAGGATCCTTGGAGTTTATGGAAGAGCACGTTGCTAAATATCCATTTGGAGCTGGAGAATCAGAAGACTTGGCTCAGGCTGCTTGCTTTCTGCTGTCAGATGCAGCACGATGGATTAACGGAATAACTTTAACAATGGACGGCGGTTTTTTATTACAAGGTACTTAATCATGAAAATTAAAAAATACGGTCTGGAATTAAAAGAAGTAGAGCGAGAGGATTTAGAACTGATTCGTCAATACCGAAATACTGATATCATTAAAAATAAAATGATTCATCGGCAACAAATCACTAGAGAACAACAGCTCGAATGGTTCAAAGAAATTAGAACAGTCAATCACTATTACTTTCTTATCTATAAAAATGACTCTGCGATAGGTCTTATCAATGGTAAAAACATTGATTTTGTAAATAAGACTTCTGAAGGGGGAATATTTATCTGGAACGAAGATAGAAATTATGAAATTTCAATTACAGCTTCCATTATTTTAAATGATTGGAACTTTTTTATCAATGCGTTTGAAAAAAATTATGCTCAAGTACTGAAGTCCAACAAACAAGCCATTGCTTACAATGAATTCATGGGGTATAAAATAGCTGAAAGGATTCATGAAAATAAAGAAGTCGTATGGATGGAGCAAACCAGGGAGGATTATACTCAATACCGCAAAAAAATTGAACTTTTAAAGTTTGACGATTTCAATATCAGTGAACCATTAACAGAGGATGACATCTTTTTTAATGCTGACGAGGAACCTTATGCCAGGAGTATTGTCGAATTAATCCCTCCTTCCCAACAAGCTATTTACAACAGGATTTTAAAGAGAGCCTTCCCATGAAATTAAAAGATCTAAGCATCGTAATTCCTGTTTATCAAGCAGAAAGTAGCATTGGGAAACTTATAGACCAATTAGAAACAGACTCCTTTTTAAAAACATTAAATTGGGAATTGATTCTTGTTGACGATTGCAGCAATGACAGTAGTTACGAAATAATAGAATCAAAAGCAATTGAATATAACAACATAATAGGCCTTACATTACATAAAAATTCTGGGCAACATAGTGCAACTTTAGCTGGAATCATAGAAGCTAAAGGTGAACTTCTATTAACGATGGATGATGACTTTGAGCATCCTGTTGAAGAAATTGAAGGATTGATTAATGCTTTGAATCGACAAAAAGCAGATGTAGTATTTGGCATTCCTGAAAATCAAGAAAAAAACATAATTCGTAAACGAATTAGTAAAGAATTTAAACGTGCTACTCGAAATTTTTCTGAAGGTTACGGAGAAGGATCAGCTTTCCGATTGATTCGAAAGCAAATTTATTCTCAGCTTGGAAAGCATAAAACGCCGTTTGTTTTTATAGATGAAGTCTTAGCTTGGTATACCAAAAACGTACTATTTGTGCCCATCAACTTTAATCAGGCAACTAAAAAGTCAACGTATAGATTCTCTAATTTATTTGGACTATTCTTTAACATCATGTTTACCTACTCTTCTTTTCCAGCACAACTTTTAACTAAAGTCGGAATCGTTGGTAGTTTTATCTCTTTTGGAGTTGGAATCTTTTACATTGTTAAAAAGCTATTTTTCAAGGCACAACTTGGATTTACATCTATTGCTGTATCCATTTTATTCTCAGCCTCTTTAATACTAATGGCTTTGGGAGTCATTGCCCAGTACATCTATCGTCAAAACAGATTATTGAATCAATATCCGCAGTTTTCTATCAAAAGTAGAACCGATGAACAGGAGTAATATTTGGTATTCCTATACTTTAAAACCTTACCTACTTGAAGAGCCAAGTTTCTATAATAAGGAAGACTTTGAATGGGCAAAGCTATTAGAAGATAATTTTGAAATCATCAAAAGAGAGGCATTGGCCTTTGTTCAAAACAATGAATTAAAGCCCTATTTCAATAAAAGTTTACTGAGCCGATCCAATAGTTGGAAAACAGAAGGCCTACTTTTCTGGGGTTACTTTTTCAAAAAACATCACAGCTCATTCATAGAAACATGGAAAATAGCCAAACAAATTCCAGGTATTGTTTCCTTTTCTATCTCTGAATTGGATCCTAATAGTAAAATAAAACCTCACAATGGCGACACCAATGCTATAATTCGTGTCCACCTACCTATTGTAGTCCCATCAGGGCTTCCATTATGTGCCTTTACAGTGAATGGAGAAACAAGAGCATGGGAAGAAGGTAAGGTGATTTTGTTCAATGATGCACAAAATCACTATGCGCAAAACCTCACTAACCAAAAAAGATTAGTCTTATTAATTGATGTCATTCGCCCTGAATTCATTGCATTTAAAACTGAAATTTGTGGCAAAGTATTGAATGGATTAGCATGGCAGGCCATTACTCAAAGTAAACCAGGAGTCAGAAACTATCCAGTATGGACGAAAAAGATACTTTGGAGCAGCATTCGGTTTATAGCTCGAACGATTTTGAGAATTAATCGATTATTTTGGCCCTAATGTTTTACATTTCGTCTAATATCCCACTTTAACTTACCAAGGCTAAGGCGAACTAATAAGCTCCAAACCAAAGACTTTTTTGGAGACACCTTAAACTTTCCCTCTACTAAACTCTTGTAATATGCTTGGCTCAATCTATCAATGGATGCAATTTGGGCGCTTGTTAATTCCTTTTCCCACTGTTTCATTTTAGATGTATTGATGGGTTTTTGTAAGTTCTCCCACATCGCATATTTTTGTTTTAAATAAGCAGGATCTAACTTTCCGTCTCTTGCCTGCAAAGAGGACAAATAGGCATTTATTTTCTGGTCCTTATTCTTCCTAAAATTAAGCATCTCCGACTCAAATGAAACTCCTAAGAAGTCACAAATTAGCTGTGTATACTCTACTGGTTGCTCACACATAGCATCATAATGTACCAATAAAAATCGATCAGGGTATTGATTTGCTTGTTTCGCAATCAATTCATTGGTATGATTCCACCAACTAGCCAAATAACTATAATCGGCAAAATGCTGAATCTTATGTTTAGCTCTGGATATACAGTTATCTTTTGGCTCTCGAACCATCCAAATAAACTTAGAATCAGGGAAAAGTGACATTATCTGTGGTAGATAATAACTGTATATTGGATTTTTATCAATTAGAATTGATGGTCTCTCGTGATCTTCTAAACAACTTTCATAGGTTGCTTTAATGGCATCTTCAAAGTTATTTGCTGCTAAAAAAAGAGATTCCAATCGATTAACATCTGGCTTCGCAAAGTGTAAAAAATCTTGATTAGAAAGAATAGACTGGAGCATTTCTTGTTTGCTCTGCTCATCAAATTGAAAGGCCTTTGAGAGATGATTTAATAAAACAAAATGCTCAGGATAACTTTTTACCTCGGCACTCATATCTAACACTTCCCGCAACATGGTAGTTCCGGATCTCCAAATACCTACTACAAAGTGTATCTCAGGCATTTTCTTTAATTACTTTATCTAGTTTACTTTTCTTATTCACAAAAACATTTTGAATGAGAAAAGACCTAAGCCAAACAATTGATTTATATGGGAGGTTATACAAAAAAGTATTTCCATACCTGTGAAAACCATAACCCAAAGAATAAGCTAACTTCTCATTGATTGTCACTTTTCTTTGAGGTAGATCAATCACATATCCATACCGCTCAGCATATGGAAAACTAACTGATTCAATAGTTCTAACTTGTGCCTCACTTAACTTTACTTTATAATGTCCAATCTTTTTTGGATCTAATGGTTTTACAGAAGATTGATGTTGTTCTTTTAGTGACTCGCTAAATTTTTCCTCAAACTTTTCTTTAAAACCCAACCTTTTCTCTTCCAATTCAGCAAGAGAATCAATACCAGTAAAATCTTCGAATTTTCTAAAGAAAGTGTGTTTATCAATCACCAAATCTTCAAACTTCAATGTTATGTATCGACTTTTCTCTTTTGATTCACATTTATCATAATGCAAATTATACTCCAACCATTTGTTGGATAACAATCCTACTTTCTTACGCGTAAATTTTACATGTGAGGTAATATTATCTCGAGGATCTCTAATAATTCGTATGAACTTTCCATCTTGAAAGATTTGACCTAGCCTTTCAATAAACAGTGTATATCGAGGATTTTTATCTACTATAAATTTTATCTTTCCCTTTTGAAAACTTGAATTTCTGTAGATATAAATTACCTTAATTAAGTCTTGGACTTTAGTTTCAGCTGGTAATTGTTTCAACTGTGAAATAAGCGCTTCCTTATGAAACTCCCACAAAAACTTAACTCTATAATCCTGCATTACGGTGTCAAAAAGCTCTTCTGCAAGTTCAGGCTTCCATTCATTTAAGTTTTTGTACCTCTGCCACACTAACAAAAGAAATCTAGACTCAGTTGCCGAAGCTACATTTGGGTGACTATCAAGGATTGTGCTGAGCAAGGTGGTTCCGCTTCTTCCTTTACCAACAATAAAAAAGATAGGAATTGACCGCAGTTCTTCTAAAGTATAATTCATAGTATTCAAAATAATTCATTCAAAGAAAAGATTTCTTTTTCTAATTTAGAAAAATGAATTTCCAAAAGCTACTATCTACAGAAAACGGGCTCGTTGAAACTTCAAGTAAACGCTGGTCTTTTTTAATTTTGTTAATTACTTGTTTTGTTTTTTATGGTAACACCCTTCAAAACGGTTATAATCTGGATGACAACTACGCCTATACTGCCAATAAAAATGCTACAAATGGGCTTTCAAACATTAAGTCCATCTTTACAGAAAATACCTTTTCTCAATCCGCTTATAGTTATGGTTATCGACCCATAACTACACTAAGCTTTGCCATAGAAAATGAGCTATTTGGAATTAATTCAACCATAAGTCATTTGATCAACGTTTTAGTCTACTTCAGCTCTTGTTGTATTTTTCTTTTGATGATTGGGTCCACGTTTCCAAATGTAAAATTTGGCACCACTTTAACTTGTGTCTTTTTCTTTACCATCCTCCCTATACATACAGAAATTGTAAACAACGTAAAATCAAGAGATGAATTATTGATGTTGCTGTTTTGTTTATCCTCTACTTATCTTTTCTTGCAAACTCACAAAAAAACTTCACTCATAATCCCTGCGATAATCTTCCTCATTTTGGGAATCTTAAGTAAGAAAACGGGACTTATTTTTTTAGGAATTATTCCTACCGCAATTTACTTTCAATCGAAAATAAAAGCAAAATATCTTATCGGCTTTTCTGGACTTATCTTTTTGGCTCCCATAGCCATACGCGTTATGCGAAAAATTACTAAAGTAGACGAAACCGTTCGAATTTATACAGGTATTGAAAATCCACTTTTCGACCCTTCTATTGAAATTGACCGTATAAGTTTTAGTTTAAACACTTTATGGTTTTACTTTAAGAAAATGCTGTTTACTAACCATTTAGTTTCCTACTATGGATACCATACCATTCCCATTAAAGGTTATAACCTAGCTTCCATAGCAACAATTCTAATTTTTATTACCCTAACATATATCGCATTAAAAAATTTTAAACGTAAAAGTCCTGTGTCATTTGGAATAATAGTGATGTTCGGAGGCTTACTTCCTTTTGTAAATTGGCTTATTCCTTTAGTTGGAATAGTTGCTGAACGATTCGCTACAGTAGCTACAATTGGTCTAAGCATATTTATTCCTTTTGGTATAATCGAACTACTTTCTAAATTTAAAAAAGTTGAGAAACCACAGTTAATTAGCATGTCTTTATTACTATTATATGCTACCTTTTCCTTTTTTACTATTCAGGCTAGAAATAAAGAATGGAAAAGCGACGAAACTTTATTTGCTGCTGATGTTATAAAAGAACCCAATAGTGCTACCTTACAAGCTCTGATTGGCAAAGTGTATATTAATAAAATTCCAAAACTAAGTTCTGACCAACTAAAAGTAAGTTTAGGGAAAAAGGCCATATCGCATCTCGAAAAATCGGTAAGTATATTTGAAGACAAATACAACCTCACTGATTTAGGTAGCTTGTATTTTAGAGCATTATTAAATTATAATAAAGCAAAAATAGTTTACAATAGAGCCATTCAAATAGATTCTAACTATGCAGACCCCCACTATCACCTAGGTTGGGTTTCAATGGCACAAAAAGACACTTCAGAGGCCATTCAACAATTTAGAAGGGCTATTGAGATCAAACCCTCTTACATCGCATGTTATGAACCACTAATTAAATTGTTAATCTATTCAGATAGAAAAGATGAGGCGCTATTGATTAATACAAAAGCTCTAGAAAAATATCCTTCCGAGTTATCGTTAATTTTAAACCAAGCGAATGTGTACTACATAAAAAATGATTTCCCAAATGCAATTTTATGGTTTGAAAAGTACCTATCATTGCAACCGAACAATCAGAATATTCGAAATTTTGTGAATCAATTAAAATCTAAACCACTTTAATAGTTAGCTTTTCTTTCTTTTTTGGATATAATCATCTAATTGTCCATGCTCAGCCATATGGATAAGATTTATATCTTGTTTATAGAGCTTATACGCCTTCCATATAGGAGGGTTTGTGGCAAAAGCATCCAGAAATGTATACAATTTAGAACTTTTAAAGCAATATGCAGGTGGTAACCATCTGTAGCCAACACCGATAGAATTACCAACATTCTTTACCGAATGCCAATAAAATGGAGGATTCCATAATACATCTCCCGGTTTTAGATGCACACTATAACCATCAATATATTGAAACAATTTATAAGGTCCGGAAAAGTCTGGATTGAAGGGATCAAATGGGCCTGATTCAGTTTTAGCGGGACCATCTCTATAAACATTCCGAACTGGATTTGGATCTACAATTGGGGTATGTTTTGGATGATACAGCATCCATTTCTTCTCACCGTACACTTGGGTAAACAAATTACACTGATTGGCATTGTGAATGGGAGTTATTGTATTATCTCCTCCCATAAATACTTGAAATGCTTCGAATAGAGTTCCTCTATTTCTACGCTCTCGCAACCACTTATAATCAAAATCAAGGATATGCTCAGGATGCTTGTCCAATAATGGATAAAAACGATAATACTTTCCCGTTCCTTTATGAATACCATCAATTAAATCAGCCAAAGTCATTACCTCATAGGGGTTTTCCATTTTTAACTGGTCGGCCATAACTATAACGTCTTCTCCGTGTAGCTTTTTAAAATAATCCAGACTCCATTCCTTCACACAGTTCCATTCCTTAGCAGCACCTTCTAAAATTACAGGCTTCATCCCATCCACATACTCACGCTGAAATTCTTCTAAACTTAAATTAGTCCGTCTTTCTACAGGAATTATTTCACCTGGCCCCTGTTCTTTGAGACTACTTTCTAATTGAACATAAAACTTCCTTCTATTCTTTAAGGTCATGCTATAGGCTCTCTTTCTCCCCAAAAAATGATCTAAAATTTGATACTGGGCGTACTTTCTAAGTTGCGCCGAAGTAATTTTAATGTTTATATCCATACTTCAGATTTAAGCCTTTTGGTTTGCAAGGTATTCTTTTAACATTCCACCTTCTAATAAATGAATTAAATTGGCATCCTTCTGTACAAATTTTAAAGACTTCCATATCGGCGGATTCACTACCATAGTATCCAAAAAAGCATACAAAGGAGCTAGTTGATAACAATAAAGTGGAGCGCACCATCGGTATCCAACCCCTATTGACATTCCCACATTTTCTACTGCATGCCAGTAATAAGGAGGATTCCATAAAACATCCCCGGGTTTTAAATGCACTGAATACCCGCTTGTATAGTTAAACAAACTATATGGTGGTGAGTAGTCAGGTTTAAAAGGATTAAAAGGCCCTTCTTTCTTTTTGAAAGGTGCGCTTCGATAAATTCCTTTTACTGGATCAGGGTCGATTATGGCTGTGTCGTTGGGATGATAAAGTACCCACTTTTTTTCCCCTACCACTTGCGTAAAAAGGTTAGGTAGGTTAGCACTATGCATTGGAGTAATCGTTTTATCGCCACCCATAAAAACTTGAAAAGCCTCTAAAAAAGAAAACCTATTTTTCTTACTTCTCAACCATTCGTAATCAAAATCCAATAGATGCTCTGGGTGTCTTTTTAACAATGGATAAAAGCGGTAATATTTCCCACTACCTTGATTGATTTCATCAATGAGTTTGCCCAAAGTCAATTTTTCGTAGGGATTTTCTATTTTATACTGATCGGCCATCACAATTTCATCAGTACCATGTAGTGATTTGAAGTAATCAAAACTCCATTTTTTTACACAATCCCATTCTTTAGCAGCTCCTTCAAAAACAACAGGGATCCCTCTTTTTAAGTATTTTTCCTTAAACTCTGCATCACTTAAATCTTTCCTTCGATCTATAGGTATTAATTGCTGCTCTCCATTCCTTTTCAAATCATTAAAGAGATTATCATAAAATTTCTTTCGACTCTTTATAGTCAAAGATTTCCCCTTTTTACGACCTATGAAGTGATCGAGCAATGCATAATAAGCATATTGTCTTAATTGACTTTTATTCAACGATTCTGACATGATTTCACAAAAAACTAAATTTAATCTTATATTTTGATATCCAAAATAGATAACCCACAATAAAAATATCAGATGCTTCAGTGCTGAAAATAAAAAGAAATTGGAATAGAGGTGTTGACTTACAATCACCTTTTCTAGTGAAGACAATGATTGTGGCAACGTTGCCGAAACCCATTCAAATTTCTTATGACTCCTCCATAAAAACTTCGAACGCAATCAAGTGCAAAGTTGCAAACGTTATAGGAGCAACAAAATTAGTTTAAAGATATTAATAAGGTTGGAACGCATTGAGTGGTTAAGTCAGGCAATCTCAAGCTAATCTCAATAACCACCAACCATCATCTCTGCGACTTTCAAATCAAAGGGGGTTGTAATTTTAAAGTTTTCTGAATTCCCTTCAAATAAAGTAACAGAGTGTCCCATTGCTTCTATTACAGAAGCATCATCGGTGAATGTGTCAGAAAATGACTGCTGATATGCCGTTTTTAATAAAGCTATGTCGAATACCTGTGGGGTTTGAACCAAACGATAATCGGCACGATTTAAAGCTCTATTTACTTTTTCATCAACGCGCCTAATGGAATCAACTAGATTTACTGTAGGAATGGCCGTTTTCTCCTTTTCAGCGACCTCAAAGCCCTTCATAATAGTAGAAGTAGCAACAAAGGGACGAACCCCATCATGGATAGCAACAACGCCAGTGCTAGTCACTTTTTCTAAACCATTCTTTACCGAATAAAATCTGGAGGTACCGCCTTCTGAAACTAAAACAGGAACTTCAAAACCATGTTTGGTTTGAAGTTCCTGCCAATATTGTATTTGCTCCTTGGGGAGCACAAGAATAATTTCTATGTTGGAATCTGCTTTATAAAATTGCTCGATGGCGTGCATCAAAATTGGTTTACCTCCAATTTCAATAAACTGCTTTGGGATCTCAGATTTCATCCGATTCCCTTTGCCCCCAGCAACTATTATTGCAAAACGCTTCATTGATTATAAAATCAACATCGCATCACCATAACTGTAGAATCTATATTTTTCTTTGATTGCTTCTTTGTAGGCTTTCATAATCAAATCATAACCTCCAAAAGCAGCAGTCATCATTAACAATGTGGATTCAGGTGTATGAAAGTTTGTAATCATAGCATCTGCTATACTAAAATCATAAGGAGGGAAGATAAATTTATTAGTCCATCCTTTATGTGCTTTCATAAAACCGTCAGTTGAAACTGATGTTTCAATAGATCGCATACTTGTAGTTCCTACTGCAACAATTTTCTTTTTTTGTCGCTTTGCATTATTAACAATTTCAGCTGCCTCTTCAGTCACCTCAGCTTCTTCAGAATCCATCTTATGTTTTGTCAAATCTTCTACCTCCACGGATCGAAAAGTACCTAAGCCCACGTGCAATGTAACATAAGCAAAGTCAATCCCTTTGATCTCCATTTTTTTCAAGAGATTCTTTGAAAAGTGCATTCCTGCAGTTGGTGCTGCTACTGCACCCTCTTTCTTAGCATATACTGTTTGATAACGCTCCTCATCCTCTGGCTCAACAGGTCTTTGGATGTATTTTGGAAGTGGTGTCTCTCCCAATCTTTCAACTATTGCTTTAAATTCTTCGTGAGACCCATCAAACAAGAATCTTAAAGTTCGACCTCTAGAAGTAGTATTATCTATCACTTCAGCCACTAAGTCATCATCACCGAAATATAACTTATTACCGATTCTAATCTTACGTGCAGGATCAACTAACACATCCCACAATAAACTTTCTCTATTTAATTCTCTTAATAAGAAAACTTCGATTTTCGCACCAGTCTTTTCTTTATTTCCATATAAGCGAGCAGGGAATACTTTTGTATCGTTCATGATGAACACATCACCTTCATCAAAATAATCGATAACATCTTTAAATAATCGATGCTCAATTTCACCTGTATCTCTATGTACTACCATCAATCGAGACTCATCTCTATTTTCTGCAGGGTGCTCTGCCAACAATTCTTCAGGTAAATCAAACTTGAACTTAGATAATTTCATGTGTATCGTATTTAATTATGGAGTCAATTTTAGCGAGCGCAAAGTTAATAATTAAAACTTAAATCCACTCTATATTATATGGCTTCCAAGGAATCGTAAAATTCCTCTACATCTATTGCGTCTTTAACACTATAATCTCCAATCTTTGTCCGGCGTAATTCTGTTAAATGTCCGCCACTTTGAAGTGCTTTACCAAAATCATAGGCTATAGAGCGTATGTAGGTTCCTTTACTGCATTCAATTCTAAAATTAATTTCTGGAAAGGAAGAATGGTCTACATGAAACGAATAAATCGTAATGAGCTTTGTTTTTAATGCCGGTTTCTCTCCTTTTCTAGCTAAATCATAAGCACGCTTACCATCCACCTTTTTAGCTGAAAAATCAGGCGGCATTTGATGCATTTCTCCTACAAATGATTGAGCGACTTCTTCTATCATTGCTCCAGTGATATGGTCCAATTCAAATCGCTCATCGATATCAGTTTCTAAATCGTAAGAGGGGGTTGTAGCACCTAAAGTGATAACACCTGTGTACTCTTTTCTCTGCTCCTGAATAGATTCTATAATCTTAGTCTTTTTTCCTGTACAAATAACAAGTAGTCCAGTTGCAAGAGGATCAAGCGTTCCTGCATGTCCTACCTTTATTTTCTTTAATGAAAACTTCTTTCGAAGTGCGTATTTTACTTTTTGTACCGCATTAAAAGAAGTCCATGTCAGTGGCTTATCAATTAAAATAACTCGACCTTCTACGTATGGATTCTCCATTGATTAGGCTCCAATAAAAGTATAAATACAAGCGATAGCACCAACTGCAAAACAATAAAAAGCGAAATATTGTAATTTGCTTCTTTTTACAATTTTTATCATCCACTGACAAGCAAATAGACCTGAAACAAATGCTGAAATAAACCCTACAACTAGCACCATGCCTGAAATAGGCTCTAAAGCAACTGCATCAACGGAAGCTTCAGTTCCACTTAATTCCATAAACTTTATCACTTTCAACAATACTGTTCCTAAGATAGGTGGCAATACCATTAAAAATGAAAATTGAGCCGCCTTTTCTTTATTGATTCCCAACATTAAGGAAGCCGCAATGGTAGAGCCTGACCTCGAAATTCCAGGCAATATTGCGATAGCTTGGACCAATCCTACTACAAATGCATTTTTGAAGGTTACTTTACCATGCTTCTCTTTGGCTAAAGTAGTAAAGTATAATAACACCCCTGTTAAAAGCAACATAAGGCCAACAAAAAATACATTCCCATCAAACAATTCTTCAATTTGCTCTTCGAATAGCACTCCTACTACTCCAACTGGAATCATTGACAAGGCAATCTTGAATAAATATTGAGTTTCATCATTCCATTTAAATTTGAATAGACCTGCTAATAAACTCCCTATAGTTTTTCTAAAAACAACTATTGTACTCAGAGCGGTAGCTCCATGCACGACAATAGAAAATAACAATGGATCTGATACTTGTACATCTAAAATAGCTTTACCAATTTCAATATGGCCACTACTACTTACAGGTAAAAACTCGGTTAATCCTTGAATAATTCCAAGGATTATAGCTTCTAAAAAACTCATGGAAATGACTTATGGAATTAATCCGCTTTCTTCATTATAGCAAAAATACCCAATACAAAACCTCCCAAAACTAAAATAGGAGCTACTGTAATTCTTATTGGACTAAAAATTTCATCATAGTGAAATTCGTTGGGGTTCTCAGCTCCACCACCAGACATTAAAAAATATCCAAGAATAATTATTGCTGTTGCAGCAATTAATAATTGATAATTCTTTTTGCCAAATGCAAATTCATCTTGCTTATTTTCCATAACTCTTAGTATAAATCTGTGCTTTGAATTCTTAAAAATTTTCGAACTGCTAAAGAAGTAGAAATCCAAGAAATCAAAACTCCTAAAACAATAACGCCTGCACCAAGAATACCGTACAACTCGAGGTCAGCGATATCTAAAATGTCAGGCATGTTTTGAGCAACTGAATAAATTACTCCTGATAATAATGCGATTGCAATTAAGGCGCTTACAAAACCATTCACAATACCGCGCCATACAAAAGGTCGTCGAATAAAACCTCCGGTAGCTCCTACCAGCTGCATGGTTTTAATTAAAAATCGTTTAGAATAAATCGCTAAACGAATGGTATTGTTGATTAAAGCAATGACCACAATCAATAACAAAAGACTAAATCCTAACAAAATTGCTCCAATTTTACGAACATTAGAATTAACTGCAGAAATTAAGTCTTTCTGATAGGACACCTCTAAAATTTGTGGATTTCGAGCCAAACTAGCCTCAATCCATCCAATACTATCAGGGTGTGCATAAGCAGCATTCATATTTACATCTATACTTGCTAGCAAAGGATTGTATCCTAAAAACTGCACAAAATCTTCTCCCAAATCTTGTTGCAAAAGTTTCGCTGCTTCTTCCTTATTGATAAACTTTGTTCGCTTAACGTAGGCTTGTTTATTAAGTGTTTCTTGAATCTTAGCTGCTTGCTCTACCGTTGTATTCTCATGTAAAAAGATAGAAAAACCTATGTTTTCTTTCACATGGTTAGAAAGTTTCTGCGCATTCAAAATAATAAGTCCTAACAAGCCCAACATAAACAACACTAGCGAAATACTAATTATCGTTGATATATAAGATGTTCGAATACTTTTTCGTGCTACTTTTTTCTCTTCCTTGGACATTCTGCAGTTGAATGATTAATTTGCTAAATTATAATTTATGTTCTCCATTTTCAATGGGAAGTCAGAATAATTATTTTTTAGGCCCTAGAACACCCATTTTGATTGCGATTGACTTCCCAAATTCTCGAATTTCATCTGCATAAGCATCTTCACCTGTAGCTCGTGCAAATGCATCTGCTAACGTAATGATGTTCTGACAAGTAAATTTCATCATTTCTTCCACCATCAAATCCTTCTTCCACAAATCTATTCGTAAGGTATTCTCTTCCTTTTCGTCATACAATGCAATCATCATTGCCTTTGCTTCATGTCCTTCTGCTCGCTCTGACCCTTCAGCAGACCAATTGATTTCTTCAGGAACATTATTTTCATCCATCCCGATGTTAAACTTAATCTCTGAACGTGTTTTTATCGCCATTTCTTATCTTTTCGGTTTATACTTTGATTGATTTAATAATTCTTGGGCATCACCGTCTTCCATTAGTTGAACTAAAGTAAGTTCGGGCTTCTGCTTCATGTACTTTTTTACCATCTGCCATCCTATAAAATGACCTAATTTTGCCGGAGCTTGTTCAGGAAAACCGGCTGTAAATGGCCCTTCACCAATGAACTTTCTTACTTCTAGATTTTCATTAGAATACAATAATTCTTGCTCCACTATAAATGCCCAAATCTGATCTTCATTTTCTAAGCACCAATCCAACTGTTCTGGAGTGTAGCCAAAACTTTGATGCAACCCCATGTCTGGCAACAATTGATTGAGTACATAATGCACTTTTCCATAGTAAACCATTTGCTTTAACAGGTTATCTCCATTAGGCGCTTCATATTCCGTAGTTAACCAAGAATACATTGCATCAACCACAATTTGATCGGGATACATATTTCGAAAGCGATATTGTGGCATACCTAACTGCGGATAATAGGTAGAGTTAGCACCTAAATACATATCTAGCCCTACAGCCAATAAACTATCATCAGCCACTAATGCATAATTGAACCCTGAAATGAAGGTGATTAATTCTGGTGTCAACTGATCTGGGAAGTAATGTTTATAGTATTTAAATCCTTCGATTAATTGTTGTTCCAATTCTTGAGTCTCGGCGAATACCTGCTGCGTAGAGTCATACAATTCCCTTACATTTTTATCTTGCACAAACTCGGTTAAATTGATTGCAGTAAGACTATCGTTAGGCCCAGACAAGCGCATAATTTGCTGGGTAAAGAGTGGAAAGAATTGCGGAAATTCATCCCTTAACAAATTAACTTCATTTGCATTAAAGCCATCTCTACCAGTTTCAAACAAGGCAACATCGAACCGACGCATGGATTGATCTGTTGAAATCGCAGAAGTATCAATTCTTTTCACTTTATCTTCACACCCTACTAGAGTAAAAACAAGTAAAAGGAAAGAAAGAGGTTTGTTTGTTACTGTTTTTAAACAAAAAGCCATTAATATTGTAATTGATTAATTTGTTCACCAATCTTAAACCGCAAAATTATGAAAAAGATTACGCTATTATCTTTTAGTATTTTATTTAGTCTAATGAGCATGGCTCAGTCTAGTTTTCAACTTGGATTTAGAGGCACCCCTAACATTTCATGGTTAAAACCCGACAGTAAGAATGTAGATGCAGACGGCTCTATTTTAGGATTTAACTACGGCGTAATTGCAGATTTTAACATATCAGAGAGGTACTCGTTTTCTACAGGAGTTGAATCTGTTACTACGGGAGGAAAATTAAACATGAAAGATATTTCTACCAAAGCCGAATACAAAGTAAAATATGTAGAAGTTCCATTAAGTTTAAAATTGAAAACAAATCAAATTGGATATATCACCTATTATGGACAATTTGGTGTTGGTGTAGGAATTAACTATGATTCAGAAGCTGAATTCTCCATACTTGGAAGTAAAATAACAGATGAGCGATACAGTGATAAGATTAGTATTTTCAGAGGCTCTATCATAATGGGTTTAGGAGCTGAATACAACATATCAGGAAACACCTCAGTTGTTTTGGGCCTTACTTTCAATAACGGTGTGACTAACCTTTTCAATAAAGATGGAAAAGATTTTATGAAAGATGCGAACAAAGATGAAAATGGAGTTAAAATAGATCCTACTTTAGATCCTGATGAACTGAAAGCAATTTCAAATTACTTGGGTTTAAACATTGGTATCATATTCTAAATAAAACACATCCACTCTAGTCAACAACTGACTTTATTTCATGAAGATAGCTCTCGCACAACTCAATTATCACATTGGAAACTTTGAAGCCAATACTCAAAAGATAATTGAAGCCATTCAGTCCGCAAAAAAAGACCAGGTAGACCTGATTGTTTTTGCGGAATTGGCAATATGTGGTTACCCTCCAAAAGATTTATTAGAGTTTGATGACTTCATTGACACTTCTAAAGAGTCTATCCTCCGAATAGCTGAACATTGCAAAGATATAGCTGCCATCGTGGGCGCGCCCAGTCGAAGTATTTTAGAACGAGGAAAACCACTGCATAATTCGGCCTATTTTTTAGCCGAAGGCGTTATTCAAAGCATCCATCACAAAGCTTTATTGCCTACATACGATGTATTTGATGAAAATCGATATTT
The DNA here is from genome assembly GCF_009909615.1 of Acidiluteibacter ferrifornacis. Lineage (GTDB taxonomy): Bacteria > Bacteroidota > Bacteroidia > Flavobacteriales_E > Vicingaceae > Acidiluteibacter > Acidiluteibacter ferrifornacis. The sequence goes on from NZ_WWNE01000003.1 coordinate 90,063, forward strand.
TCAAGCAGGAAAGTCTTTCCAATTGGTAACTTACAAGAATGAAACGTTTGCCATTACCATCTGTGAAGATCTTTGGAATATAGATGGTGATATGAAATATGACCTTTCTCCAACCGAACAATTAGATTTAAAAAAAGCCGATTTCATCATCAATATTGCGGCCTCTCCATTTTCAGTTACACAACGAGAAAAAAGAGAACAAGTACTCAATTGGAACGCCAACAAATATCAGTTACCAATATATTACGTCAACCATATCGGAGCTCAAACAGAATTAATTTTCGACGGTGGCTCAAGAGCCATTCTTCCTAACAATCAATCATTGGGAGAAATGAGCTACTTCTCAGAAGAAACACGTTTTTTTGACTCCCAAAAAAATGCAATTGAAAAAGCGCGTTCTCCTCTTTCTAAAATGGAACGGATACACCAAGCTTTAATTCTTGGAATAAGAGATTACTTCAAAAAGTCGAATTTTTCTAAAGCAGTAATTGGGCTCAGCGGAGGTATTGACTCTGCAGTAACCTTAGCCATAGCAGCTGAAGCATTAGGTAGCGAAAATGTAATGAGCATCCTAATGCCTTCTGAGTTTTCCTCAGAGCATTCTATCAATGATGCTATAGCGCTATGTGAGAATTTAGGATCTCCCTATGAAATTATACCTATCAAATCCATCTTTAATGCATTTCAACATGAATTAGCAAACCCTTTTTTAGGTAAAAAAGAAGATGTAACTGAGGAGAACCTACAAGCTAGAATTAGGGGAACATTATTGATGGCTTATTCTAATAAATTTGGAAACATCCTTTTGAACACTTCTAACAAAAGTGAAATGGCTGTAGGCTATGGCACACTATACGGCGACATGTGCGGTGGGCTTTCGGTAATTGGAGATGTTTACAAAACAGAAGTATTTGAATTAGCACGATACATCAATAGAGACCAAGAAATTATTCCCATAAACACGATTATTAAACCGCCATCAGCCGAACTGCGCCCTGATCAAAAAGACACAGACTCCCTGCCTGAATACGAACTCTTGGATCAAATTTTAAGGCATTACTTGGAAGGAACTAAAGGAACAAACCATATCATAGAATTAGGGTTTGACCCAGAAATTACAAAAAAAATAATTAGACTTGTTAATCTTAACGAATACAAGCGTTTTCAAGCCCCTCCAATCTTAAGAATTTCGTCTAAGGCTTTTGGTATGGGTAGATTAATGCCTCTTGTTGGGAAATATACATCCTAATTATATACTATGAAGCTAAACTCTTCAGCACTACTTACTTTTCTTCTTTTTAGCTTCTTTATCTCTAATGGTCAAGAATTCAAGAACAACTACACTCCATTACGCTCTGAAGGGGAAGTGCCTTTAGAACTCAAAAAATTATCTGCCGAAAAATATGAACTTCGGAAGGAATCCTTCAAAAAAGATGCAAGAAAAATGCGCAAAACCAAAGAAGAATTGGTATTGCAAAGCACTTTTGCCATTGATGAGCTCCTTCTGAGCGGAGATGTTTTATTTAATGATACAATTGGAAAGTACGTCAATAAAGTTGCAGATGAACTATTAAAGAATAATCCTGCCTTAAGAAGTAAACTAAACTTTTACATCGTAAAATCAAGTTATATAAATGCCTTCACCACAGAGAGAGGCGCTATTTTTTTAAGTTTAGGATTGATTTCCAAATTAAATAATGAAGCAGAACTAGCCTTCATACTATCACACGAAATTATTCATTATCAAGAAAACCATATCTTGAATGGATACATTGAGACTTCTAAAATAAAGAAGGAAAAAGGCAAGTATAAGGGGCAAAGCATTAAAGAAAAACTGCTATCAAGAAGCAACTATTCAAAAGATTTAGAGTTAGAGGCCGACAATAAAGGGTTTCATTTGTTTACCAAATCTCCATACAATCCTGCAGCTGCGATATCAGCAATGGAAGTTCTCAAATACGGATCTTACCCGTTCGAAGACATCGCCTTTGACTATTCGTTTTTAACTCATTCTTTATACAGCTTTCCAAACTCTTATCGACTAGACACTATTCAAACAATTGATTCTGAAGAGGATTATGATGACAGCGAAAGTACTCACCCCAACATTAGAAAGAGAAAAGAACAATTAAAAGAATTAGTAACTGACAGTAGTAATACCGCCTTTTTTATTGTTTCTGAATCATCCTTCAATCATGTCAGAGAAATTTGTCGATTTGAAGTATTGAACAATTTTACTTCCGATAGGGATTATGGAATGGCGATATACCACAATTATTTGCTACAACAAGACTATCCCGACAACCTTTTCTTAAAAACCAATTTGGGTTATTTATTGTATGGCCTAGCGCGTTATAAAAGCAATAAAAATCAACTGAGTGTATTGCGAAAGTATTCAAAAGAACAAGGAGAGTTTCAGCAGCTTTTATATCTTCTAAATCGCTTAAATGATGAAGAATTAGCAGCTATTGCCGTAGATTACTTGTATCGATTACACACTACCAACCCCTCTAATCCTTTTATCGAGAAAATAATGCTGGATGCTTTTCGAACTTTAATTCATGATGAGGAAAAGAGCATCAATTACTATGTTACCAAGTCGGAAATTGAAGCTATTTTGACAAAAAATGCAGAAGAAATGTTGGCGGACCCATATGCGAATATAGACACTACCAACTATAGCGAACGACAAAAAGCCAAACTTGCAAGAGAAGTTAGAAGACAGCAAAAGAAGAAAGAGGAAAAAGTCCAATTTGATCAGTTTGTTTTTGCAGAAGTTCTTACTGAACCAAAATTTGATTCCATTTTCAAACTCATCACTGCAGAAGTAGAAAACATCAGTTCTGATGAAAAAAGCTACTTTGAAATCAGCAAAGAAAATAGTATTAGAAAACGGAAGAGAACCAAGTTTGGGGTTTCGCTCAATGCAGATAAAATAGTATTAGCCGACCCCTATTATTCTAAAATCGATGAACGGAAGGAAATCCAAACCAAATATATAAAGTCAGAAAAAAAACAACTTAGCTTTAGGGAAAGTGTGTATGAAAATGCTGAACGTTTGGAATTAGAAGTTGAAGTACTAGGCAAAAAAAAATCTGTCAAAAGTGATATAAATCGATTGAATGAAATATCCATTAGCAATACATGGCTAGAGGAGAGAGCAAACCATGATTATATCAAGATTATACCCTACAACTATCAATTTATGAAACCATTGAGTGATAGCTATGGTACAAATTATTTTGCGTGGATGGGGTTGCTCAATGCCAGATTGAAAACTGAGTTTAACCCCACAGCCTTTTTTGTTAGCCTGTTTTCAATTTATGGACTTCCATTTTATCTTACTTCCTTATTGACCCCAGACTATGCTACTTATTATTATGCTATTGTAGTGAATGTTGAAACTAGTGAAGTATTAATTGAAGAAAACAATTACTTGAGTACTAGAGACAATAATGACTTAGTTCAAAGTCAAATATACGACACCTTTTTCCAAATAAAACGCAAAAAAGACTATACCAAATGATTCAAAAACAGCTTACTTTATTGGTCTTTTTTGTAGGAATATCGATTTTTGGATACGGCCAAAAAGCACCCGGATATTTAGGTAAAAGACTAAGTATAGGCGGCAACTTTCAATTAAGTCCGGCCATATTAAACCCCAATAATAACGGAAATAAAGGGTTTTTTAAATTTAATACACAGTTCGGTGTAACCGCTGAGTACGCTACTAATCGACATGCGTCAATACTATTGCACTACCAAACGTATTCCACACTGAAAGATTACGATGAGGAAGTCGTATTTTTTGACTTGAATAATAATTACTACGACAATAGTAAGCTTTTTGGAGACCTCAAAGTCGCCTCCTATGGTTTTGAGTTAAGGAGTTACTCTGAAAGTATAGCGCCCTATGGGTATTATCTAGGTATAGGGTTAAACTATAAAGTTATCGAACTAACTCAACCAATGGCTTTTTCATCTACGACATTAGTAAATAGGCCTCAAAACGACTCTCCTTATACGATGATTAACCTTAACCTAACTCTAGGTAAACAACGAATTTACTTGAATAAAATAATCGTCTCTACAGGTATTAACATCGGCATCCCCTTAGAGTTTAGTAAACTGAACTTATTAAGTACTTCAGAAGATGACTTCACTTACAATGAGTCGGATCATGTTCAAAAACGAATAGTACTTCACGATCTCCTTAACTTTAAAATAGGAGTTAGGTACCTCCTATTTTAGGATACCGTCCACGTATTTTCGCCTCGTAGCAACTTATCTAGGTTTCCTTCGCCTTTTCTTTCAACTGCTAAATCCAACTGTTGGTACATGGCTTCCTCATATCTGAATCGATCTTGCGCATAAAAGACACCAAATGGACGAGGCATATGCCCTTCCAAGGATGGATTATCGAAAAAAGTAGTTAGTAAGTAGGCTTTGTGTTTATCACTAGAATCGTGAATCCAAAGGTCTTCCTTAGTATACATTCCATCATCTAATCTAACCACTTTAGGAGTTCCGTTATCTAAAAGTATCCCCTTATTGTCATCATTTCCGAAAACCAGGGGTTGACCTTCCTCTAAAAATAATGCTTCTTCCTTTTTACTTCCTTTATCGGTATAGATTTCAAATGCTCCATCGTTGAAAACATTACAATTTTGGTAAATTTCCAACAAAGAAGTCCCAATATGATCATTGGCACGAACCAACACTTCACGCAAATGTTTCACATCTCTATCCATCGCTCTTGCTATAAAAGTAGCATCAGCACCAAGGCAAAGTGCCATTGGATTAAAAGGATGATCTAAAGAACCCATTGGGGTTGACTTTGTTACCTTTCCTTCAGGCGAAGTCGGCGAATACTGTCCTTTGGTTAAACCATATATTTCATTGTTGAACAGTAATATATTCATATTAAAATTTCGACGAATGGTATGAATTAAGTGGTTCCCTCCTATAGACAAGGAGTCTCCATCTCCGGTGATTACCCACACACTCAACTCTGGCCTGGCAATTTTTAATCCACTAGCCACTGCTGTAGCTCGTCCGTGTATAGAATGCATTCCAAATGTATCCATGTAATATGGAAAACGGGAAGAGCAACCTATCCCTGATATAAAAACGATATCCTCCTTATTTACTCCAGTTTCAGGCAATATACTTTGTACTTGCTTTAAAATGGAATAGTCTCCACAACCTGGACACCACCTTACTTCTTGATCGGTTGTAAAATCCTTAGGAGTCAATTTTATTTCTGCTGTATCTGTAGTCATTGTATTCCTTTTTAAGCGTGTGCCAATTCTTTAATAGCTAAAACGATTTCTGGTGTAGAAAACGGAATTCCCTTTATTTTATTCAATCCTTTGGCATCTACTAAGAATTTATCTCTTATTATCTTCACCAACTGCCCATTATTCATTTCAGGAATCAACACTTTATCAAATTTCTTAATTATTTCACCTAGATTCTTAGGAAAAGGCTCTATGTATCTTAAGTGAGCATGACTCACCTCTAACCCTTCTTCCAAGCATTCTTTTAATGCCGTTTTGATAACGCCATAAGTAGACCCCCATCCAAGTACCAAAACTTTACCGGAATCTGCTCCAGAATCAATGGTTTGTAATGGAATAGAATCCGCAATTCGAGCCACTTTTGCTGCACGAACTTTGACCATCCTTTCGTGATTTTCAGGATTATAGGATATATTCCCCGTATCCCACTCCTTTTCAATTCCACCAATTCTATGTTCCAGTCCCTTAGTTCCGGGTAAAGCCCATTCTCTGACTAGCCTTTCATCCCTTTTGTAGGGCAAAAATTCTGGATCATCTTGTTTTCGTTCTTTGGCATGAACCACTTTTATTTCCTTCAACTCGTCCGTTGTAGGAAATTTCCATGGTTCAGAACCATTTGCCATATATCCATCAGACAAGAAAAATACTGGTGTCATGTGTTCGATTGCAATTCGACAAGCTTCAAATGCTGCATCGAAACAATCAGAAGGTGAACTGGCAGAAATCACAGGCATTGGAGCCTCTCCATTTCTGCCATACATGGCCTGCATTAAGTCGGCCTGCTCTGTTTTGGTCGGTAAACCAGTTGAAGGCCCCCCTCGCTGAACATTTATCACCACCATTGGTAACTCAAGCATTACCGCAAGGCCAATGGCTTCACCTTTTAAGGCTATTCCTGGCCCGGAAGATGCTGTCACCCCTAATTCTCCACCAAAAGAAGCACCTATGGTGGAACATACTGCAGCTATTTCGTCCTCCGCTTGAAAAGTTTTAACTCCGAAATTTTTATGTTTAGATAATTCATGTAAAATATCTGAAGCGGGAGTAATGGGATAAGATCCATAAAACAAATCCAATCCTGCCTTTTGAGATGCTGCTACTAAGCCTAAAGCAGTGGCTTGATTCCCCATGATATTGCGATAAGTACCTACTGGCAACTTGGCAGCCTTCACATTGTATCGCGAAGTAAAGGTCTCACTCGTATCTCCAAAATTATATCCTGCTTTCAATACCTTAATATTGGCATCAATCAAATGAGGTGCTTTGGCAAACTTTTCTTTGATAAACTTTTCTGTTGGAGCAATTTCTCGATTATACATGTAGTACAAGAATCCAAGTACAAACATATTTCTTGAACGCTCCACCTCTTTTTTACCTAGTCCAGAATCTACGAGTGCTGCTGCGGTTAATTTGGTAACGTCAATTGATATAGTTCTATAATCCTCAAGGCTTTTATCCTCCAATGGACTTGATTCATAACCTGCCAACCTTAGATCCTTCGCATTGAAACCATCAGTATTTATAATTATGGTACCACTTTTCTTTAATCGAGGCAAATTCACTTTAAATGCCGCAGCATTCATCGCTACTAAAACATCACATATATCTCCGGCGGTGTATACTTCGACACTACCAAACTGCAATTGAAAACCCGAAACGCCGGCTACAGTTCCTTGTGGAGCACGAATTTCTGCTGGGTAATTGGGGAAAGTACTTACATCGTTTCCAAACAGTGCTGATGTATTGGTAAATTGGGTTCCTGTTAATTGTATTCCATCTCCGGAATCTCCTGCAAAAACGATAGTTACTACTCGTTTTTCTTCAACAACTTTTGCCATAAAATGCGTTCAAAATTACTCTTCAAAGTTAGCTAGAATAATTATAAATAAACTTTCAAAATTTACAATGCATGCACATTAAAAAAAAGTTTTCTATATTTAATCAAAATATTAACACTAGCTATGAAGAAAACATTACTATTCCCGCTATTAACATCCGTACCGATGTTAATGTTTGCGGGAGGGTTTCAAGTAAACCTACAAGGAAACAAGCAAACAGGTATGGGTCACCTCGGAACTGCCCTAACTCAAGGAGCATCAAACGTTTATTTCAACCCAGGCTCCATGACATTTTTGGAAAATGATTTTAGCTCAGAGCTCGGAGCTTCCTTTATTCTTTCAGAAGTAGCGTTTCAAGACCAATCGACAGGAGTTACGGAGCGAACAGACAATCCGTTAGGAACACCATTTTACGTGTATGGAAATTACAAAATCAACGAAAAATTAGCTGCAGGTCTTGCAGTATACACTCCTTTCGGATCTACAATTGATTGGGGTGAGAATTGGAGCGGAAAAGAACAAATTCAAGACATTAAGTTACAAGCTATTTTTATTCAACCAACCATCTCCTATAAGCTAACCGAAAAATTAGGTTTTGGAGCAGGATTAAATGTGGTTCTAGGTTCGGTTGAGCTCAATAGAAATATTGGTGGTCCAGTAGGAAACAACAATACAGTCAATTTAGAAGGTTCAACAACCGCTTATGGCTTTAATACTGGATTATACTTTCAAGCAACTGAGGATTTGAGCATAGGTTTAACCTATCGTTCTCAAGTAGATGTTGAACTAGAAGAAGGTGATGCTACATTTGACGTTCACCCTGCAGTTCGTGCTTTGGGAGTAGATGACACCAAATTTTCTGCAACATTACCATTACCAGCAACTACTACTTTAGGTTTTGGATATAAGGTAAATGACAAATTGTTAGTGTCTTTAGAAGGTAGTTTTGTGCAGTGGAGTGCTTATGAATCTTTAGATTTTGATTTTGAAGACAACTCCCCAGCACTAACAGACTCAGAAAACCCAAGAAATTACGAAGATGCAGTAATTATCCGCGTCGGAGCTCAATACGCTGCAACCGAAAAATTAGACGTACGTGCAGGTTTTTACTATGACCAATCACCCGTTCAAGATGAATACTTTTCACCGGAGACACCTAATTCTGATAATTTAGGATTTACAACAGGTGCAAGTTTTGAAGCTAATGATAATTTTGGAATTGATGTTTCTTTATTATTCATCGTAGGAACTGAGAGAGAGTCATCTTATCCAGTTGGAACAAATGGCTCCTTTGGTGGTAAGTATGCATCACGCTCTTTCATTCCAGGAATCGGTTTACATTATAACTTTTAAGAACAAGAAATCATGAAAAAAAGAAATTTATTATATATCCTTCCCCTAGTTTTTGCTGTGGGTTGTGAACCAGAATTTGATGACGTTAATTTAACAAGAAGCAGTGGGACAGCTGACTTTTCTAGAACGGTTGCTGTTGGAAACTCACTGACTGCAGGTTATCAAAGCAACGCATTAAGTTTGGAGGGTCAAGAAAACTCCTTACCCGAGATTTTAGCCAAGCAATTTGCGTTAGCAGGTGGTGGAACGTTTAAAACTCCATTCCTAACTGGAGAGGCTGCTACTAGAGGAGCAGGAGTCTCTGCTTTTGGACAAGGAGTATTAACTCCTTCTTTATCTTTACAATTAAAAACAGATTGTCTTGGAGAAACTAGCCCTAGTCCTTCTTTAAATGGCTCACCATACCCAATTGGTGACAACTTTGCGTCAATTGCCTCACAAGGTCCATTTAATAATGTAGGAGTACCAGGTGCAAAGCTTACCCACATCAACTTTTCGGGTTACGCAGGTTTAAATCCATACTTTTCTAGATTTGCTAGTTCCACTGATCAAACAATGGTGGAACATGCCATGTCGATTAATCCAACATTCTTTACCTTATGGATAGGAAACAATGACGTATTGGGATACTCTACTGGTGGTGGAGAAGAAAGTCCAGATGATATCACTGATCAAAATACATTTGCCTTTTTATATGCAGGAACAATAGATTCATTAACAAAAAATGGAGCAAAAGGAGCTGTAGCAAACATTCCAAACATCACTTCTATTCCATTTTTTAATACTGTTCCAGCAAATGCGCTACCATTAACTCAAGAGCAAGCAAATCAAGCGAACAACAACCCACAGTATGCAGGGTATAATCAAGCGTTACAATTTTATGCAAGTACCAATGTAATTACAGCAGAGGAAGCAGCTCAGAGAACCATTAACTTTAAAGCAGGTCCAAATTACTTGTTGATTGAGGATGATGAATTAACACAACTTCAAAATCCACAAAACCCCACTCAACCGCTCCCTAACTACAGACAAATGGTGGAAGGAGAGTTGCTAACATTAACTACTCCATTAGACTCCATTAAATGTGCCGGATTTGGAATCTTAAAGCCAATGCCAGGTCAATTTGTATTGAGACAATCTGAAATTGATAAAATTAACGACGCAGTTGCTGGGTATAATACTACCATCAAAAACATTGCTACAGCAAATGGATTAGCACATGTAGATGCGAATCAAAGATTAAAAGACTTACAGTCAGGCATTACATACAATGGAATAAGCTATACTACAAAATTTGTTACAGGTGGAGCTTTCTCTCTAGATGGAGTACACCCCAACTCTAGAGGCTATGCTATCATTGCAAATACTTTTATTGACGCCATTAACTCAACATATGGTTCTTCAATTGACAAAGTCAATGTAAATTCTTATCCTACTATTGAGTAATTTGAAAATCTATCAAAATACAAAAAGCCGCAATCCTTTTCGATTGCGGCTTTTTTTTGATTCTTATCCTTAAATAAGTTGACTTATTTCACAAAATAATTCCATAAAAACTGGAATTTTTAACAAACAATAAAACCAAAGTCTCGCTGTTTTATAGCAGCGAGACTTTACAATCATGAAAAAACTAGCCACCCCAACTCTACTATTGCTGCTCACAATAAACTTATTCGGACAAAATTTAGTCAAGAACCCGGACTTTGAAGCCTATTGGCAATGCTCCGGAGCATCCAGTCATTTTAATGGGTATATCAAGTATTGGACTAACTTTACAAGTGCTAGATACATAACCAACTGCAACCCAGCCTACCAACCCATCCCTAAGAACCCTTTAGGTTTTCAGCAGGCTAGATCAGGAGAAGCATTCATAGACATTATAGCTTATACGCCTTTCAATAACCCCAACCGAAGAGGCTATATACAAGGAGTACTATCAAGAACTTTAAAAAAGGACAGCGTTTATTGTGTTAGTTTTTATGTGTCACTAAGAGACAATTCGAATACAGCTATTCAAAATTTAGGAGCTTACCTATCAGACACCCTTGTCAAGGGAAACAGGGACTTAGCATTAGATTTTCTCAACCCTCAAATAGAATCCTCCATCATGCTAGATGACTCTATTGGGTGGACTCAAGTGAGTGGATTATATAAAGCCAAAGGTGGTGAAGAGTACATTGTTATAGGTAACTTTAGGAATAATTATCAAACGACGGTAAAAGGAGTCGACCCTCAATCCATTCCTTACCATGCTTACTATTTAATAGAAGATGTGAGCGTAATACCTATTCACGCGAATGTGCCCACTTTAGGAACAGACACTAACCTCTGCTTGAATGAGTTCCCTTATACATTAAAAGCCCCAACAGGCTATGATAGCTATCAATGGAATGGAACTATAGGAACTGATAGCTTCATTGTAACCCAACCTGGAAACTATAAGCTAAAATGCATTTTAAACGGATGTGGAGAACTTACAGATGAAATTAATGTTTCATTAATAGAGTCAAACGATGTTCCAATAAAAAAAGACACCACGCTGTGTAAAGGAGAAAGTATTACAATTGGAATAGCAAATTTGTATGATGAATACTATTGGAATACTGGAGATACTACCAATCAAATTACGGTTCACTCAGGTGGCACCTACACACTGACAGTTACTGATGAATGCCGGTCTCAAACAATCACTACAAATGTTGCAGAAGATTCTATTCCTACTATTAATTTATTCATAGGCAATGACACCAGCCTATGTATAGACAACAAACCTGCCGGCCCAATTACCTTAGTACCAAATGAAACATTACCCAACTACCTTTGGAATAATGGAAGCACCAATAGCTTCTTAACAGTTTTAAAAAAAGGTACCTATTCGCTGCGCTCTCAATTTAATTGTGGAAGCATTGAAAGCAATCATATCTTTATAGACGACTGCGATAAGGTGGATATTATTTATATACCGAATGCTTTTACTCCAAATGACGATGGTAATAATGACATTTTTGAAGCAACAACAAATGGTGCTATCCTGCAATCAATTAAGATTTACAATCGCTGGGGGGAATTAGTTTATACTTCTGATAACAATTACAGTTGGGATGGAAATCATAACATGACACCGGCCTTGAAGGGAACTTATATTTATCAGTTTATCTATTTCAACGAGCACTTCGAAATAGAAAATAGAACCGGAAAAGTAACCTTAATTAGATAGTTTTCACATAAATGTTCTATGTTTTTTCGCTATTTGAGTAATGTCTATAGGGCTGAACCTTCAGTCTTCAGAGGGGTTTATAACAATTGACCTGCAATTACATTACACCACTGATAAACAATCACATTAACCCTATTTATCCATTGCAAAATGGCTTCGAAATCTTACCGCCCTTTCATCACCTTTGGCACTTTGATGTAATCGGTATCGGCATCAGGCGCATTTTTCAATGCTTCGGCCTGTGTGGTGGTTTGCTCCACTTTGTCCAATCTTACTGAAGGCTTCTCATCCAATAAATATATCAAAGGCTCTACCCCTTCTGTATCCACTTCGCTAAGCTTCTCTACAAAATCCAACATCCGATTCATATCATTTAGAATTTCTGCTTGTTCAGAAGGTTCAAATTTTAATTTTGACAATTCTGCAATACGTTCAACAGTGGATTTATCTATGGACATGTCTAGGATAATTTTGATGCGATGGTTTTATTAATTTGATTGCTCAAAAGTAAGCAATCTTCTACTTTTAAATGATTGGTTGGCACAGCTTGGTGAATGATAATATCGACAACACCTGGACGGGAAGTATCCCAGAACCGATCAGGATGACAACTTACTACTTTATAATTGTTGCACATTGTTACAGGTATAATTGGCACTCCCAATTCTATGGCTAATTTAAATGCCCCATTCTTAAACGGCCGCATCTGAGGGGCACGAGAAGAAATAGTTCCTTCTGGAAAAATAACAACGTTACATCCACTCTTCAATCGATTGGCGCATTCTTCCAACGCGACTTTACTCATTTTAGGATTTCTTCTGTCCACCAGCAAATTCAATTGCTTAAAGTAAATATTAAACAATGGCACCGCCCCCAACTCCTTTTTTCCCAAAAAAACAAAAAATTGATCACAAGTGGCATACAAAACTAATATGTCTAAATATGAAGTATGATTGGGACAAATAATATATGGTGGGGAAGGCAATTGAGCAGGTTGCTCTAACCGACACCGAATACCTACCAAAAATAAAATCACCTTCGCTTGATAACGAGTGAGGTGAAAACCCTTTCTGAAGAATTTCTCATGAGTTAAAAACAGCCATAATAGCGGATAAAGCACTAATATGCTCAAAAATATTACTGTAAAAAAGTAAAACTTCCACAGGGAGGATAAAAGCGCATAAACTAGCTTCATGAGCGCAAAAGTAGCAACAAATTGGTATTTTTGAACCATGGCAAGATTACTAACAGGAATACAGAGTTCAGGAGCAACAGGCGAAATTCATTTAGGAAATATTTTAGGCGCTATTATGCCTGGTGTTGAATTATCTAGAGATGAAAACAACGAAGCCTATTTTTTTATTGCTGATTTACATTCTTTGACAACGGTGAAAGATGCAGCAATCAGGAAGAGAAATGTACATGCTGTTGCAGCAGCTTGGCTTGCCTTTGGATTTGATACCGATAATAATGTTTTCTATCGTCAATCTGACATTCCTGAGGTATGCGAATTAACATGGTATTTGAGCTGTTTTACACCTTACCCCATGCTAGCCAATGCGCATTCTTTTAAGGATAAATCGGAACAATTGTCGGATGTGAATGCAGGATTGTTTAACTATCCTGTTTTGATGGCAGCCGACATTCTACTGTACGATGCGGAATTTGTTCCTGTTGGGAAAGATCAGCGCCAGCATTTAGAAATGACGCGAGATATAGCAGGTGCATTCAATCATCAAGTGGGCGAAACTTTAGTTTTACCAGAAGCAAAAATTGACGAACGAGTAATGACTATACCCGGTACTGATGGGCGTAAAATGAGTAAATCCTATAATAACTTCATCAATATATTTTTGCCAGACAAAAAACTTCGTAAGGTCATTATGAGTATTGAAACAGACAGCACTCCATTGGAAGACCCAAAAGACGCTTCTTCATGTAATGTCTTTGCCTTATATCAACTATTAGCATCAGAAGCGCAAATCCAAGAGATGAAGGCCAACTACGAAGGCGGCAATTATGGATATGGCCATGCCAAACAAGCCTTATTTGAATTGATTATTGAGAAATTTCAGAAAGAAAGGGAAATTTATTGGAAGTTGATAGAAAACCCTTCTATCATTGAAGAAAAACTAGCATTAGGGGCAATCAAGGCCAGAAAAACTGCAAATGAAGTTCTTCAAAGAGTTAGAGTTAAGCTCGGGTACGAAAAATAGATATGTTATGCGTACGTAGTTAATGTTATTAGATTGTTGTTTTTTGTTAAATTTGGTGAATTCACTTAAACTAATCTAATTAACATTATGAAAAAAATAATTACTGCATGCGCATTATTGCTAACTGCATCAATGGGATACAGCCAGTATTACCAGCAAAGCTACATTAGCATTAACAAAAACCCACTAGGTCTAAATACCGATGTTGAACAAACATCTGGAGTTTTAGTACCACAAGGTTGGACTGCAATACAAGCTACTTCATCCACACCTGTTTGGTCTCCAAACCAAACATTGCCGTTTGCATTTAATTTTAACAATTCGGCGGTTACCAATTATAAAGTTTCTACCACTGGGGTCTTAACTTTTGATGTAGCTTCAACAGTTGCAGCTCCAAGTGACGCGAATGTTGCCATCCCGTCTAGTTTAATTCCAGACAAATCAGTAATGGCTTGGGGATTGAATGGAAATGGTTCAAATGATGCAATTATTACTAAAACATTCGGAACAGCTCCTTACAGACAGCATTGGGTGATGTTTTCGTCCTATTCTGCAATTGGTGGAACTGGATGGGCTTACTGGGCAATTATGATGGAAGAAACGACAGATCGTTTATTTGTTGTCGATATGCGTAATTACAATACTCCACTTTCTTTGACAGTCGGTGTTCAGGTAGACGGAACTACAGCTACTTCATTAGCTGCCTCTCCAAACGTAGCGGGTGTTAATACTAATGGTGGATCCGCTGATGGACCCGATGATAATACTTATTATGAATTTGGATACGGAACACAACCATCAGTAGATGTTGAATTATCAACAGTTGCTCTTCCTGCATTAGTTGCTAATGGTTCTAACACTACCTTAACTGGAAGCATTATTAATAGTGGTTCTAGTGCATTGACATCATATGACATTAAGTACAGTGTTAATGGTGGAACTACAGTATCTCAAAGCTTTACTGCTCAAAACGTACTTCCGGGAACAGCCAGCAACTTTACTTTATCTCCAGCATACAACGCTACAACACCTGGAAACTTGAACTTTGTATTTTGGGTAGAAGCTAGTTCAGACGCTAGAAACTATAATGATACAATTAACACATCAACAGCAGTTTCTACTGGTGGATCTGGTGCTAAAAAAGTATTATTAGAAGAATTTACTACAGCACCTTGTCAATTCTGTCCTGATGGCGAAGTAGTAGTAGGTCAAATTTTAGCAACTACACCAGAGGCTATCGCAGTTGGAATCCATGCTGGCTTTGGAACAGATGCCATGACCATTCCAGCTCACTCAGCTTATGCTGCAGCATTTACAACGGGAGCACCAACAGCAGCGATTGACCGTAAAATATTTAGTGGAGAAACTAGAGTCGGTCATAGTAGAGGAGCTTGGGCTGCAAATGTTAACGCTCAAAAAACACTATTAACTCCAATCGACATCAACTTAGGAGGTAATGTAACTGGAACAAACACAATAGATTTGCATGTTGATGTACAAGTAAAAGATGCCATCTCCAACTGGCAAGATGCCAACTTAACCATCTTCGTAGTTGAAGATAGTGTAGTGGGAACTGGTTCAGGTTACAATCAAGTGAATTATTATCACACTCAAGCAGGCCATCCGTACACAGGAGCAGGAAACCCAATCATTGGATATCCTCACAGACATGTAGTAAGAGATGTACCAACAGGAACATGGGGTGATGCTACTTTCCTTTCAAGTGCACCTGTAGTAAATACAAACGTTACTAAGACTTATTCTTTAAACTTGAATCCTGCTTGGGATAAATCTAAAATGGAGTTTGTTGTTTTTATGAACTATTATGATGCATCAACTGGCGAAAACGCAAGAGAAGTTATTAATGTAAATCATATTAAGTATGATCAATTAGTTGTAGGAGTTGAAGAGAATGATTTGGCTATTTCAGCATTAAGAATTCATCCAAACCCAACATCTGGCAACTTAAATGTTAACTTCGAATTGGAGCAATCAGAAAATGTAACCATTGAGGTTTTAGACCTTTTAGGTAAATCTATTTCTGTGCAAAACTTCGGAACTTTGGTTTCAGGAGCACAGAAATTAAACATGGATTTATCAGACCTTAATTCTGGCATCTATTTTGTAAAAATCAATGCGGGAAATAAAGTATCAACACAAAAAGTAAATGTTTTAAAATAAATAATTAACATTACTTTTAAACTTAATCAGCACTTTCATTCCTCATTGGAATGGGGTGCTGATTGATTTTTTAAACTCATTTTTATGAAAAAAGTACTATTTGGATTATTAGTTGTTTTTGGATTTCAAACCAATACAATGGCACAAAGCAAATTACCTGCTGTAGAGGTTAAGACGATGGAGTTTGAATCTTTCAATACTTCTGAAATTAGTAATGATGGAAAACCCATCATTGTCAATTTTTGGGCAACATGGTGCAGCCCTTGCAAAAGAGAGTTGAACAATATATCAGACATGTACGAAGATTGGGTAGACGAAACTGGAGTAAAACTAGTTGCTATCTCAATCGATGATGCAAGAAACATGGGTAAAGTTGCTCCTTACGTGAATGGGCAAAGTTGGGAGTATGATGTGTATATCGATCCTAATGGCGACTTAAAAAGAGCAATGGGCGTAAACAATGTCCCTCATACCTTTTTGTTAGATGGAAAAGGCAACATAGTTTGGCAACATAATTCCTACTCCGAAGGTGATGAATATGAACTATTTGAACTAGTGAAAAAACTATCAAAAGGAGAATCAATTTCTAAATAACTTATTCTAAAGCTTGTAGTAACTCAACTACAAGCTTTTCATTTTTAATATTTCCCACCATTGAACTCAATTAAATTAACCTTACTTGCCGGTATATCCCTAATCGGCTTTTCTGCTATTCAGGCACAAGAAGTAAAAGACATTTTAAACCAAGGAAAAATAACGGGTAACTTCCAAGTTGATGCCCAATATTATCAAGAAGACTCTGCAATTGGAGCAGTGCAGCCTAATGAAGAGTTTTTAACCAATGGATTCTTGAATTTAATTTACACGAATTCGGGCTTTTCTGCCGGAATTAGGTATGAGTCCTACCAAAATGCGATGCTTGGCTTTCCAACAGGTTACAAAGGAAGCGGTATTGCTTATCGATTCGCCTCCTTTACTAAAGACGATTTGTCGGTAACAGTTGGTAATTTTTACGAACAATTTGGCAATGGATTAGTGCTTAGAGCCTACGAAGAAAGAGGTCTAGGTTACGACAATGCCATAGATGGTATCAGAGTAAAATACAAGCTGTTCAACGGAATAGAATTAACAGGTTTAGTTGGGCAACAACGTTTGTATTTTGAAAAAGGAGATGGGATTGTTCGAGCGTTCAATGCAAACATTAATTTTAATGAAACCTTTGAAAGTTTAAAGGATAAAAAGACCAAAGTCATTGTTGGAGGTAGTGTAGTTAGTAAATTCCAGGAAGACAATAACCCAGATTTAATATTACCAGAAAACGTTGCTTCATTTGCGGGACGAACAATCATAAGTAGAGGGAAAGTGAGCTTGAACGCTGAATATGCTTTCAAATATAACGACCCTTCATTGGATAATGGTTACAACTATAAAAACGGAGAGGCAGCATTTATACAGGCTTCTTATTCTCAAAAAGGACTTGGAGTATCTCTTGCAGCTAAACGTGTAGATAACTTTAGCTTCAGAAGTGACCGCGATGCTAGCCAACAAGACTTATTCATCAATTACCAACCTGCGCTTACCAAACAACACACTTACAACTTATTGGCAACATTATATCCGTATGCCACCCAACCCAATGGAGAAATGGCTGTTCAAGGAGATGTCATTTATACCTTTGCAAAAGGAAGTTTGTTAGGAGGGAAATACGGAACTGGGGTACAATTGAACGCATCATTTGCCTATGACATCAATAGAGATTCTATAAATCCATTAGAGGATGACTCTAGAAATCTATACACCTCCAATTATTTCGAGACTGGCCAACGTTTGTTCAGGGATATGAATATCCAGATCAGTAAAAAGTTGAGCAAAGATTGGAAAATGAAGCTAACCTATGCCAACATTTTATTCAACCAAGAAGTCGTTCAAGGTAAAGCAGATGTTCCAATGGTTTCTGCACATGTTGGCGTTGCTGAAGCTACTTACAAATTTAATATGCGTAATTCTATTCGAATGGAAGGCCAAGTATTGCTAACCGAGCAAGACCAAGGAAACTGGGCCACAGGAATATTAGAATATTCATACTCTCCGCATTGGTTTGTTGCTGTAATTGATCAATTCAACTATGATAACCCTAAAGGAGCTGAAGAACACTATTACAATGTTTCTGCAGGTTATAATAATCAAGGAAATAGGATTACCTTAGCATATGGAAGACAACGAGCAGGAATTTTTTGTGTAGGAGGAGTATGTCGAGAAGTTCCAGCAGCGAATGGACTGTATTTATCAATTACTAGTAGTTTTTAAAAAATAAAATCATGAAAAAGTTAATACACATTTTACCTATTATCGCGCTAACATTCATTGGTTGCGATAAAGTAGATGATCCATATCCAGTATTATTAGATGATGGATCTACCATCGTAATTGACCCCTCTTTAGGAATTACTGTAGCTGACTTAGCAAATATTAATTGGACTACGGTAGAAGGCACACCTACAACGAAAAGAAATACAGTAATTGAAGAATTTACTGGTGCTCGATGTACCTTTTGTCCCAACGGTTCAAAAGTTTTGGTTCAATTAGATACCTTGTATGGAGAGCAAGTGATTCCCGTTTCTATACATGCAGGCAACTTTGCTGAACCACAACCAGATTCGACAAAACCCTTTTTCTTAGACTTGAGGTTGCCAGTTGAAGCTGGTGAGTCCGTTTCTAAAGGAGAAACCTACTTAACAACATTTAACCCCGCAAAAGCATATCCTAGAGGAATAGTAAGTCGATTGACTGCTGAAGCAGAAAACCAATCCAAATGGAGGGCAGAAGTAGATGCCGTAAAAGACGACGCTATGAAAGCTAAGATAGATTTGGATGTAATGTTTGCAGAGAGTGATGATTTAATTCGTATTGTTATCGATTATGAATTTATGGAAGAATCTCAATTGGTACATGACCTACAAGTATATATTATAGAAAATCATATCATTGGCTGGCAATTAGATAATGGAACCGCCAAAGAATTTTATGACCACAAGTATGTACTTAGAAGGGTACTGAATGGATTATGGGGAATCACGGCTGAACCAGCAGTTCTTGGAGAAGTCTACCATAAAGAATATGTGATTAGGAAAGAAAAAAATTGGGACAGCAATAATTTAAAAGCCATCGTTTTTATAGCTGATCGGGAAACACAAGAAATTATACAAGCCAACCAAACACCCGTTCGTTAAAAACAAAATGTTATCATTTAGGTTTATTACTACATATGTATTCTTTAGTCAGAAATATCATCGTCTTAACAATATTCCTATTCACGGCTAATGGTTATTCCCAAGTTTTTGATGCAGGTATAAAAGCTGGTGTCGCTTCATCTCAAATCAGTGGAGATGGTTATTCAGGATTTCATAAGGCAGGAATTGTAGCAGGTGGGTTTGCAAGAATGAACTTGAGCGATAGAAGTCACTTTCAGTTTGAAATAACTTTTACACAAAAAGGAAGTAGAAGAAATCCAAAAACAAGTGAGGGAGATGATGACTTTTTCTTGTTGCGCTTAGATTATATTGAAATTCCACTTTTGTTTTTATATGATTATAAAAACTTCACCTTTGAAGTTGGTCCATATTTCAGCACTTTAGTAAATGAATACATGGAAGATGAATTTGGAACAACCTCTATTCCCGAAGGTTTTGATCAATTTAGTCGTTTTGACTTAGGTTTATCTGCTGGCATATCCTACAATTTTACGGAACAACTAATTATGAATTGGCGTTTTAGTAATTCTATTGTACCTGTTAGGGATTTTGAATCAAAAGCTGCTATTTTGCAGCAATTACCAGGACAAAGCCCACTTCAACGGTTTGACACAGGTATGTATCATACATACTTGAGCTTCACTATGAATTATAAGTTTGGAGGAAATTAATGAAACGAAAAATAATAGTCGCAGTCACAGGTGCTTCAGGATCTATTTATGCCAAACTGTTGTTGGACAAGCTGAATTCACTTTCTAATCAAATAGAGAAAGTTGGTGTCGTTATGTCAAAGAATGCAAAAGATGTGTGGAAGTGGGAATTAGAAAATGAAGAATACAATAACTACACCTTTGACTTTTATGAGAAATCTAACTTTATGGCTCCATTTGCTTCTGGATCTGCAAAGTACGATACCATGATAATTATACCATGTTCCATGGGTACTCTGGGTCGCATTGCTAATGGGTTTTCCGATGATTTAATTACTCGATCTGCTGATGTCATTTTAAAGGAAAGAAGAAAGTTGATTTTAGTTGCAAGAGACACCCCATTAAATCTGATTCACATCAACAATATGAAAGCAGTAACAGAAGCAGGAGGAATCGTTTGCCCTGCAGTTCCTTCTTATTATAGTAAACCCCAAACAATTGAAGATCTAGCCTCAACCGTTGTAGATAGAGTAATCGACTTAGCAGGTTTTCAATCAAACTCTTACCGATGGAGTGAATGAACAATTCACTAACAAGTCCCCGTTAAAAACTATAGGTTATTTTAACTTCTCTGGTACCTCATTTTTTTGTAATTTGTAGTTTCAAAATAAGTCAAGATTATGTACGAGTTTAGTAAGAAAGTACTTTTAAAAGTTAGCTTTGATAGAGTACTATTTAAAAAAGAATTGCTAAAAACTAAAAAATGGCTAAAAAGAGAAGAATCCATTATGCTTCAAGCTTGGTGCTTAAGTACTTTTGGACATATTTATAGGGATACTATTATGGATGTTTTTGAGATGGTTTAATGAATTGAATATTGCGTTTTAATCCTTTAAACTTAGCTCTCTTTACAGGAGATTTTTTAAAAAGAACCTGGTAAAGTTGCTCATCCAATTCTATCCAATCCTTTTCGGTCAAATTCAAGAGTTGATCAGAAGGATGGAATGCTGGTTCATTATTTTCTCTAGAAAACCTATTCCAAGGACAAACATCCTGACAGATATCGCATCCAAACATCCAGTTTTCCATTTTCCCTTTAAATTCATTCGGGATGGCCTCCTCCTTTAATTCAATTGTTAAATAAGAGATGCATTTACTACCATCGACTACTTTATCATTAACGATTGCATCAGTAGGGCAAGCATCAATACACTTCGTACAGGTGCCGCAATAATCCTTAATAGGGCCATCAGCCTCTAACTCTAAATCTATAATCAATTCAGCCAAGAAGAAAAATGAACCCTGAGATTTATTAATTAATAAACTATTCTTACCAATCCATCCTAACCCAGATTTTTTCGCCCAAGCACGTTCTAATACTGGAGCAGAATCCACAAAAATTCTTCCTCCTACTTTTCCTATTTCCTCTTGAATTCGATGGATATATTCCTTTAGCTTTTCTTTGATAATAAAGTGGTAATCTTCTCCATAGGCATAAGTGGAAATTCTAGGCGCATTGGGATCTTTTTGCTTAGCGTCAGTATAATAATTATACATTAATGATACTACCGACTTTGACCCTTCGACAAGTAAGGTCGGATCCAGACGCTTCTCAAAATGGTTGGTCATATAATTCATTGAACCATGATGACCTTTATTTAACCATTGAATAAGATTCGCCTCTTCCTCCTCTAGCTTTTCTGCTTTGGAAATCCCGACAAAATCAAAACCCAATTCCCTAGCTATGCGCTTTACTGTAGCTGTATTTTTTGAGACTTTAGTCATTACCGAATAAAGTGCCCGTATTTCTATGATTAATACGTCCAAGATGCTTATAAGCCTTCTCAGTAACTTCTCTTCCTCTAGGAGTGCGCATGATAAACCCTTCCTTAATTAAAAAAGGTTCGTAAACCTCTTCAATTGTTCCCGCTTGTTCACCTACAGCAGTAGCTATAGTAGATAACCCAACAGGACCACCTTTGAACTTATCAATAATATTTGAAAGGATTCTATTGTCCATTTCATCCAAACCATACTGGTCCACATTTAAAGCAGAAAGAGCCACATTAGTAATGTTCAAATCAATTTTACCGTTCCCTTTAATTTGAGCAAAATCACGAACTCTTCTCAATAGGGCATTTACGATTCTGGGGGTTCCTCTGCTTCTGCCAGCAATTTCAATAGCAGCCTCATCAGTAATTGAAATATTTAAAATCTGGGAAGAGCGTTTTACGATGGTACTTAATAATTCCTTATCATAGTATTCCAACCTTGAATTAATACCAAATCTTGCTCTCAAAGGTGCTGTTAAAAGACCAGCTCGAGTGGTAGCACCGATTAAAGTAAAAGGATTCAATTTTATTTGTACGGTTCTCGCATTGGGTCCAGAATCTATTAATATATCAATTTTATAATCCTCCATTGCTGAATATAAATATTCTTCCACAACTGGACTTAAACGATGTATTTCGTCAATAAATAATACATCCCCTTCATCGAGGTTAGTTAATAATCCGGCCAAATCTGCTGGTTTCTCCAGAACAGGACCTGAGGTAATACGAATGGAAACATTTAGCTCATTAGCAATTATATTGGCTAATGTCGTTTTTCCAAGACCGGGAGGCCCATGCAATAACACATGATCCAATGCTTCTTCCCTTTGCAGGGTCGCTTCCACAAAAACTCTTAAATTATCAGTAACGACTCTTTGTCCAGCAAAATCCTCTAATGTTATGGGGCGAAGAACTCTTTCGAAATCCTTTTCTGCATTACCTGAGGGTTCATAATTTGGATCTAAGTGCTCAATCATGTTTAAAATTACTTTAATAAATCTTTATAAATTTCGCCAAAAAAGATCTTAAATCTAAATATATAAACTGGCGAGTTAAAGCTTTCCTTTACCGCTTTGTTATCTATAATCATTAATCGATAGCCAACTCCAAACCCTAGCCCGAAATACTTTAGAATTTTGTACTGAGCAGTGATCGCAGGTTCATAGGTTAATATAAACTGTCGATTTCGATTAATACGGCCATTATCAGTATTCAATGTATAGTATGAATTCCCTATTCCAAATTGAACAGGTATACTCATCTCCCACCGTTCCCCTTTATAAAAAACATATTCAGTATACGGTGAAACATGATAGAAAACTAATCGAGCTTGGTCACTAGTTTTCAATATACCATTTTCTAAGTATGAGATTGAAGTTCTAAGCGGGGTAGAAAGTATATTAAAACCTAAACCAAATCTAAGTTTACGGTCAAATTCGATCCCTCCTTTCACTCCAAATACATTCACTCCAGATTGGTTGATAAAGGAATGTCTAGAATCCAATCTTAAGTCAAGCACTGGTTTTGTCTTTAATGCATCACGGATATCTCTCTCAAATGATTGAGCAAAAATTGATGTACATATACAGACTACAAATACTACACTGAATAATTTCTTCAATTAAAAGAGATTAATAAAAAAATGCCCTTAACGAAGTTAAGGACATTGTATATTGATAGGTGTTAATAAGTCTTAATGACCTTCATCTTTTTCATCTGGACCTAACGGCACAGTCTGTGGAATATAATCTTCCTCTGAACCCGGTTTACTATAATCGTAAGGCCATCTATGAACTTCAGGAATTTCACCTGGCCAGTTACCATGAATATGTTCAACAGGTGTTGTCCACTCTAAGGTATTAGATAACCAAGGATTCTTTGGAGCTTTTGGCCCTTTGAAGATCGAGTATATCATATTATACAAGAAAATAAATTGTGCAACGCCACCAATAAGTGCAAAAACACTAATCGTCACATTAATATCAATTAAATTTTCAAACAAAGGGAAAGCGGTATTAGAATAATATCTCCTCGGCACACCCGCTAGACCTAAGAAGTGCATTGGGAAAAATACCCCGTAAGCTGAAGTGATTGTCAACCAAAAATGAACAAACCCCAATCGCTTATCTAACATTCTTCCAAACATTTTAGGGAACCAATGATAAACACCGCAGATCATACCAAAAGTACCTGAAAGTCCCATCACAATGTGAAAGTGACCCACTACAAAATA
This sequence comes from Acidiluteibacter ferrifornacis, assembly GCF_009909615.1. GTDB lineage: Bacteria > Bacteroidota > Bacteroidia > Flavobacteriales_E > Vicingaceae > Acidiluteibacter > Acidiluteibacter ferrifornacis. The sequence continues at coordinate 114,134 of NZ_WWNE01000003.1, forward strand.
GGTATCGTGAACATTTATATCTAGGGCAGAGTCTCCAAGGATAATACCCGTTAATCCTCCTGTAATAAACGTAGAAACCAACCCTATGGCAAATAGCATTGCAGGAGTAAATTTAATATTCCCTTTCCAAAGGGTAGTCAAATAGTTAAATACTTTAACAGCGGAAGGAATTGCAACCAATAAAGTAGTGAAAGTAAACACAGCTCCTAAAAATGGACTCATACCCGTAACAAACATATGGTGACCCCATACTAATACAGAGATAAATCCAATTGCTAAAATTGATCCAATCATGGCTCTATATCCAAAAATTGGCTTTCTAGAATTAGTAGCAACAACCTCTGAAGTAATACCTAAGGCAGGTAATAAAATAATATAAACTTCAGGGTGACCAAGAAACCAAAATAAATGTTCAAATAAAATAGGGCTACCACCTTCAACTTCTAATGCTTTCCCTGCGATAAAAATATCAGACAAGTAGAAACTAGTTCCGAAAGATCGGTCAAACAATAACAACAATACTGCCCCTAACAATACAGGGAAAGAAAGTACTCCTAAAATCGCTGTTACGAAGAATGCCCAAATAGTTAAAGGCATTCTGGTCATTGACATTCCTTTTGTTCTTAGATTCAAAATTGTTACAATATAGTTCAATGAACCTAACAATGAGGAAACAATAAATACAGCCATAGAAGCAATCCACAAAGTCATTCCCATACCTGAACCAGGTATAGCTTCAGGTAATGCACTCAAAGGAGGATAAATTGTCCAACCACCTGATGCAGGTCCGCCTTCAACAAATAATGAAATCAACATGATCACACTTGAAAGGAAAAAGAACCAATATGACAGCATATTCATGAAACCAGATGCCATATCTCTTGCTCCAATTTGAAGTGGAATCAATAGGTTACTAAAAGTACCACTAAGACCAGCAGTCAGTAAAAAGAATACCATGATGGTACCGTGAATAGTTACCAATGCAAGGTATTTATCTGGAGCTAACACTCCACCTGGAGCCCAATCACCTAGAAATGTTTCCAACAATGGAACACTTTCTCCTGGCCAACCCAATTGAATTCTAAAAAATAAAGACATCATCATACCAATGAAACCCATAACAGTTCCGGTAAGTAAGAATTGCTTCGCAATCATTTTGTGATCCGTACTAAAAATGTACTTGAACAAAAAGTCGTTATCGTGGTGATGTGTATGTGTAGACATGGAAATTATTTTAAGTCTTACTGATTTACTAAATTAATTAATTGATGAAGTAGCTGTTTCTTCCAAAACTTCTTCCACCACCTCTTCAGTGGCACTATCAGAAGCCTTTGGTTTACCATCCATAGGTAAAAACTCTTTTTGTTCAGCTAACCAAGCATCAAAATCTGCTTCGCTTTCAACGATGATATCCATCTGCATGTTGTAGTGAGCTGCACCACAAATTTTATTACAAAGTAGAATATAGTTAAAATCTTCGTTCTGTGTAATTTTCTTCATCTCCATCGTTGTAATTGTTGGGATGAAATTAAAACGGGTAGTCATACCTGGAACACAGTTCATTTGAGCTCTAAAATGTGGCATATATGCACTATGGATCACATCTTGTGCTCTAAAAATGAATTGTACTGGTCGATTAACCGGTAAATGAAATTCTCCTCTAACAATTTTATCGTCCCATCCATTGGCATCTGTAGAATCCATACCCAAGGCATTTACCCCTTCAATATTTCTAACATTTGCACTACCTAAAGCTCTATCCTCTCCGGCATATCTTGCTATCCAACCAAATTGATAAGCATAAACTTCAATTAAAACAGGATCTTCCTCTGCAGAAACAGGAGTAGTAATATTATTCCAAGTATTCAACCCGTATAGAATAAGTATAGAAAGAACCACCGTAGGAACAATAGTCCATAACAATTCTAATTTATTACTATGAGGAAAAAACTCAGCTCTTCTATTTTTATCATAAGAATATTTCCAAGCAAAATAGAACAACAAGATATGAGTCAATATAAATACTGGAAATATAATGATCCAAGAAGTCATCATCAGGTTGTCAATCGTTTCACCATGATGCGAGGCTGAAACAGGCAGCAGGTATCCACCCCATGCCACCATCTGATAAATGATGAATAAGAAGTAAACCACAAGGAATACCGGCATTAATCTCGCTTGAGTTCTGTTGTCCTTATCGGTAACATCCCAAGAATTTTCACCTTTTGCTTTCCCAGCAAGTTCCAATACTTTAATTAATTGAGCAAGAGCGATGATGCCCAATACAACCGATACAATAATTAGCAAATCTAGCATTGCAAAAACCTTTTAGTGTTTATTTTTAAATGTGTAAATGTTTACTTTCATCAAGGAAAGGGTGATTCTTAACAACAAGTGGTGCTTTAGCTAAAGATCTAAACACAGTGAATAAGAATAATCCTAAGAACCCTATAAAAGTACCAATCTCTAAGAAACCAAAGTGCCAGTGACTACCTACAGTTCCAGGCATTACCATCAAGAATACATCTAACCAATGTCCGATGAAAATAACAATACCAACAACAAGCGCATAGCCAATACTTCGTTTTGAATCTCTCGACATTAAAATGACCATAGGCATAATAAAGTTAACAGCGAAAACTCCAAAAAACAATCCTCTGTAATGTTCAATTCTTGTCATGTAGTAGGTTACTTCTTCAGGTATATTTGAATACCAAATCAACATAAATTGAGAAAACCATAAGTAACTCCATAAAAAGCTGATTGCAAACATCCATTTAGTAATATCATGCATATGTGATTTATTCACAACTTCAAGATATCCCTTTGACTTTAAATAAAGTGTTAATAGTACAATAGTAATCATTGCGCTTACCCATATTCCGGAGAATACATACCAACCAAACAACGTACTAAACCAGTGGGTATCAATTGACATTAACCAATCCCAAGATGCAGTTGATGAAGTATAAGCAAAGAAAACTAAGAAAATAGCACTATAAACCATATTCTTGAAGTGGATTTTAGTTCCTCCTTCTTGGTCTTCCTTTAATGATCTCTTTCTAAAAAGATTTACAAAAAATAACCAAACTGCTAAATAAGCGATGGTTCTTAACCAGAAAAAACCTTGATTAAGGTAAGCAGTCTTACCAGCAATTATAGAATCATAGTGATGATTCTCAATAGCACCTTCGACAGTTGCATCATTAGTATACTCTGGATGTGCAGAATCAATAGTGCCCTCTATAACGAATTCATGCGTAGCTGCAGGATCCATCCAATGATAGATATGGTTCCAATGCAAAGAACAAGCAGCAAAGAAAATAATCAAGGTAATTGCCCCAACCCACATATACTGAGATATTCCTTCAAAAACTCTTTTCAGAACTGTTAAATAGGAAGCTTCTGTAGCATATTGTAATGCCAAGAAAAACAAGGTTCCTAAAGAAATTCCAAAAAAGAAAAATCCATTTACTAGAATATTTGCCCAAAAACGAGTATTACTTTCAGCATCATGAGGCATCCCAACTATTAGGGCGATCAAACCAATTGCCATAAAAATTGCAAAGGTGATTTTTGATTTATTTGTAAATATGAAGTCCATATTAGCTGTTTTTTACTTTCTTAAATTATTCTGCAACAGTTTCTGCTGTTTCATTAGTTTCATTCGGTATCTCTTCTACTGCAACCTCTTTCATTGCTTCAGGATTTTTACCTTGTAATTTTTGCACATAAGCAACAATTAACCATCTTTCTTCATCGTTCAACTGCGCCGCATGAGGTCCCATCGCGTTTAAACCATACATAATAGTGTGGTAAATATGACCAGGTGCTAACTCAGACATCGACCTTCCACCTCTCCTTGTTTTATTCTCATCTGTATAAGAAGGTACCGCACTGTATGCTGGATGATTAATAGAACCCTTACCTTGACCTTTTGGACCATGACAATGTTGACAAAAAGAAGCATACAAAGCTCCACCCTTCACTAACATTTCATCAGTTACTTTAAAAGGAATAGCTAATTTTTGACCAGCTTCCTCATAACCTTCAGTTGTGTTGGCAAACGGATATGGTTTATATCCTCTAGGAATTGTGTTTTCAACCGGTAATCGCGCAGACATTGAATCTGGATATTCGTAATCTACATATGTTTCAATGGCCGGAGATCTATACATATCAGGCATGTATTCAAGCCCTGGACTGTTTGGGTCTCCACAAGATGATAAAACAACAGATGCAAATGCTCCTGTAAGTAATACCTTTGTTATGATTCTATTATTTTTCATGTCTATGCCTCGTAATTTTTCTTATCTAGCTTCAATTCTTGTTGTTCCTGTTGCTTTAAGCATTTCTTCCAATTCAGCTTCTGATTGGTCATGATTGTCGTGCAAATGCAATTCCATTACAAATTTATCATCTGTTGTTTCCGGATACGGGTTTCTTGCTTTTACTCCAGGCAACGTCCAGTTTCTCAGGAAATAGGTTAATGCCATACCATGCGCTGCTAAAAGAACAGTGAACTCAAATGAAATAGGCACAAATGCAGGTAAATTATCGATTAAAGTAAAGTTAGGTTTACCTCCAATATTCATTGGCCAATCTTGAATCATAAAGAACCACATGCCAAACACTGCTAACAACAACCCTATACAGCCATATATAAATGCAGTAATAGCTATTCTAGTGTGTTTAACACCGATAATTGGGTCTAGTCCATGAATCGGAAACGGAGAGTAGACATCTCTGATGTAAATTCCTTTTGATACTAAGTCTTTAGCTCCTTTTAAAAGAACCTGCTCATCATCATAAGTTGCGTATATAACTTTATCAGCCATTTTCTTTAATTATATATTATTAATGCTCTAGAGTTTGCTTTTTGTAAGCCTCTCCTGATGATTTTAAAATCGATTTCAATTCATTCAATGCTAATACAGGGAAAAATCTAGCAAACAACAAGAATAGTACGAAGAAGATTCCGATTGTACCAATGAAACATCCTATATCTACAAATGTTGGGTGGAACATAGTCCAGCTTGAAGGCAAGTAGTCTCTGTGCAATGAAGTAACAATAATTACGAATCTTTCGAACCACATACCAATATTTACAATTATCGACATAAAGAAGGTAAAAGTAATGTTGGTTCTCAATTTCTTAAACCAGAATACTTGAGGTGAGATAACGTTACATGTCATCATTGCCCAATATGCCCACCAGTAAGGTCCTGTTGCTCTATTTATAAATGCATAAGACTCATACTCTACTCCAGAATACCAAGAAACGAATAGCTCTGTCAAGTAAGCAACACCAACAATAGAACCTGTAACGATTATTACAATGTTCATATACTCGATATGCTTAATGTGTATGTAATTTTCTAAATTCAACACTTTTCTCATGATAATCAACAAAGTGTTAACCATAGCGAAACCAGAGAATACCGCCCCCGCAACAAAGTAAGGAGGAAAAATCGTAGTGTGCCATCCAGGAATGACTGAAGTAGCAAAATCCATAGATACAATAGAGTGAACGGAAAATACAAGTGGAGTAGCTAAACCAGCTAAAACAAGCGAAACCTCTTCAAATCTATTCCACGCTTTCGCGTTACCAGTCCATCCAAATGCTAATAAACCATAAACTTTTTTAGGTACTACTTGAGTTACTTTATCACGAATAGTAGCAAAATCAGGTATTAAACCGATATACCAGAATACCAATGATACAGAGAAATAAGTACTAATCGCAAATACATCCCACAATAAAGGAGAATTAAAGTTTACCCAAAGTGAACCAAATTGGTTTGGTAATGGAAAAACAAAATAAGCTAACCAAATTCTTCCCATGTGGATACCAGGCCAAACCGCAGCCATCATTACTGCAAAAATTGTCATAGCCTCAGCAGAACGGTTAATTGCCATTCTCCACTTTTGACGAAACAATAACAATACTGCAGAAATTAAAGTTCCTGCGTGACCAATACCTACCCACCATACAAAGTTGGTAATATCCCACGCCCAACCGACAGTTTTATTCAATCCCCATGTTCCAATACCTGTTCCTAACAAATATAGGATACAACCGATTCCCCATAGGGCCATAACTGAAGCTAGACCAAAAACAATGTACCACGAACGATCTGCCTTACCAACTATTGGCTTAAGCACATCATTTGTAATATCGCTATAGGATTTATCTCCTAATATAAGTGGTTCTCTTATTGCTGATTCCTGATGCATTATATTACTATTTTGCTAATTACTATAAATTATGCTTCTACTTCTATATTTCTAACCTTAACTTGGTAGTAAATGTTAGGTTCTGTTCCGACTTCTTCAATTACTCTATATGAGCGATCACTGTCAGCAATTTTTCTAACCAAAGTTCCTTGATCATTCAAATCACCAAAAATAATTGCATCTGTAGGGCAAGCAGAAGCACAAGCAGTCTGAATTTCTCCATCTTTCACTTTTCTACTGTCTTTCTTAGCGGTTAACTTCCCTTCTTGAATTCGTTGAACACACATGCTACACTTCTCCATAACACCTCTTGCTCTTACTGTTACGTCTGGGTTCAATACCATACGTCCTAAATCGTCTTGAGATGGGTTAATGCTAGCGAAATCACTATTACCCATATAGTTAAACCAGTTAAAGCGACGAACTTTATAAGGACAGTTGTTTGCACAATACCTAGTTCCGATACATCTATTGTAAGTCATTTGGTTTAATCCCTCATTACTATGAGTTGTAGCAACTACAGGACAAACAGTCTCACAAGGAGCGTGATTACAGTGTTGACACATCATCGGTTGGTGCACAACCTTTGGATTATCTTCAGCAATTTCCATCAAACCATAACTTCTATCGTCTACTGATTTTTGCTCTTCTTCACTACTAAAATACCTATCAATTCGCATCCAATGCATCTCTCTAGATCTTCGTACTTCATCCTTTCCAACAACAGGAACGTTGTTTTCAGAGTTACAAGAAGTAACACAAGATCCACAACCAATACAAGAATTCATATCAATAGTCATTCCCCAACGGTGACCTACACCTTCTACAGGGTGCTCTCCCCATAGGGTAGCATCAGTGGTATTTATTGGACCATCATGAGTAGCTAACAAATGAGGTGGGTTGTAATCGTCTTTAGATCCATTTTTAAATGTTCCAAAAGTAGTTTCTCTCACAACTGAATCTCGACCCATTATTGTTTGGTGAGTTTGAGTAGTTGCAATTTGATGACTCCCTGAAGCCATCTCGAAAGTAACATCAGTAGAGTAAGTTGACATACTTCCTGCCATTAAACCTATTGCAGGATAAGCATTAAACCCAACTATCTGATCTTCTTTTCCTATAGTTCTACCATATCCAACAGCAACACCAAGGGTTCCTTTAGCTTGACCTGGTTGTGATACAACAGGCACTCCCTCCAAAACAACACCGTTAATCGTAAAGTTGGCTACATTCGCATCCTTTTGCTCACCATATTCAGTTGCATACCCTAATTCACGAGCATCTGATGGGTTCATAGTAATATAGTTATCCCAGGTAATTTTTGACACTGGGTCAGGTAGCTCTTGCAACCAAGGGTTATGAGCATCCATACCAAATCCTATTCCTACTTTTTGATAAAATTCGATTTCCCAATCTGCTCCACTAACCTTCGCAATAGAGGCCGCAGCAGCATTCAAATCACCAACAAAAACAGTTGCTGTAGGGGCGTTTAAATTGTGCTTAAATACACCATCGCTAACTACAGTATTCCAAAAGTCGTTGAAATTAAGACTTACGGTTTGCTGTGGATAAGCTTTAGCCTCCCAAGTCTTTCGCATGTATGCATAAAAATCTACCTCTTCTCCCATCCAAGCCAAGAATGAATCTTGCATCTGACGAGTATCAAATAATTTAGAAATAACAGGTTGAGAAATTGAGTAATGACCATAAACTGGATTGTGATCATTCCATGATTCTAAATAGTGATTGTCAGGGGCTACAAAATTGCATGCTTCAGATGTAGCATTTGGACGCGTCGCAAATGAGACTCTTGTTTTAACCTTCGCCAAACCTTCCGCAAAGTTTAAAGCGGCCGGCATAGAATAAACAGGGTCTACACCTGCAATAAAAATTGCATCAACTACTCCAGAATTGATTTCTTTAGCAAGTTTTACAACTGCTGCATCATCTCCTTGTCTGTAAAACGAAGGATTATCAATATCTAGTGTCGTGCCGTAATTTCCTAATAAATGATTAATACCGTTTACAATCAATTGATCATTAACGTTATTTGAGCCGGAGACAACCAACGTTTCCCCTTTTGCAGCTACCAATGCTGCAGCAGCTTTTGAAATACTTTCGTCCGCTGAAGTTGAAGAAGCTCCTAATGAACTCCCCCCCAACTTTGATGCAATTTGATTATATAGAGAGACTAATACTTTCCCATGCTCTGATGGTTTAATTGGTGTTCTATAGTCGGCGTTAGTTCCTGTCATAGAAAAACTTGACTCAAACTGAAAATGTTTTGACATCCAAGCGTTTTCCGGCTTTCTATTTTTTGCGTACTCTTTTGCGATTTGAATCGGAGATATCCAGTTTCCTAGAAAATCGGCACCCACAGATACAATTACTTTAGCTTTATCAAAGTGATAAGTAGGAATTACTTTCTTACCAAACGCAAGGTTATTAGCCTCTGACATCCCACTCAAAGAAATAGCATCATAAGTAATATGCTCTATAGTAATCGCAGGAAATTTAGCTTTAAAATCCTCAATTAAATATTTCGTAGAAGGACTTAATAGAGTATTCGTTAAAATTCTTATCTGACCCGACTTTCCTTCAATATTCTTAAGTGCATTTTTCAATGTGCTATCAAATGAACTCCAAGAAATTTTCTCCCCATCAATCATAGGGTATTTTATTCTCTTCCCATCATACAAAGATAGAACTGATGAATTAACACGGGCGTTAACTCCACCCTTGGTAACCTCAGAAAGCTTATTTCCTTCAATTTTGATTGGTCGACCTTCTCTTGTCTTTACCAAAATACTAGCATAATCATTACCGTCTGAAAAACTAGAGGCATACCAATTTGCAATACCTGGAGTTACACTATCTGGCTTAACAACGTAAGGCAATGCATAGTTTACAGGAGTTTCGCACGCTGCCAAAGAAGCTGCAGTCACCCCAAATCCAAGATACTTTAAGAAATCTCTTCTCGATGTGGAAGAATTCTCTAAAACTTCCTTATCACCTAAAAACTCTTCAGTTGGCAAATACTCTTGAAACTCGTTGTTTTTAGCTGTTGAAAAATCTGATGAGTTATTCAACTCTTCAGTTCCTTTCCAATATTTTTTAGTCTTATCCATAGATATCAATTGAAACTTTGTGGAATCGTTAATCTTATTTTAGTAGTGACATTTAGCGCATTCTATACCGCCAAGTTCGTCTACATTAATAACACCGTTCTCTAAATACTTTGCTTTTAAATCTTCAGGAAGTCGTTTATGAATCTCATCATAATAACCATTACCTTCCGTTTGAACTTTAGTCTCTCTGTGGCAATCAATACACCAGCCCATTGTTAATGGAGCAAACTGCTTTCCTACTGTATACTCTTCCTCAACTGGCCCATGACATTTTTGACATGCAATCTGCCCTACAGTTACGTGCTGAGAGTGGTTAAAATACACGTGATCCGGTAAATTATGAACCTTAATCCACTTAATTGGCGATGTATTTTCTCCGTATGTTTTGGTTACGGGATCAAAATCCAGAGCCTTATAAATTTTAGCAATCTCTTCTTTTCCGTATTGTGGACCTTCATTGATATATGTGTGACAGTTCATACACAAATTTGCAGATGGTATTCCTGCAGACTTACTATTTCTTGCACCACTGTGACAGTAATTACAATCAATTTTATTTTGCCCTGCATGCAATTGATGAGAAAATTTAATGGGCTGCTCTGGCTGATAGTCAGTATAAACTCCGACATTCAAAGCGGCGTCCCATCCTGCCTTAGCCACCAACACAATCAAACCTAAAACCAGAAGCACTACAAATTTTCTATTTTTAGCACCCCAATCTAACAATGCAGACCACATATCTTTTTCGTCACCCGCAGCATCTTTGTCTACAACGGTAGCTAACGAATAATTCACTTTCCTGAGGATTCCAATTACGATAATCAAAACCACTATCGCACCTAAGAAAATTAAATATGGACTAGTGGTTTCCGAAGAAACCTCAGCTCCCACAACCTCTGACGAACCATCCGCAGTGGCAGCTGGAGCAGACGCAGCAGCGGCAGCACTTTCATCCACATAAGTAAAAATTGCTTTTATCTCCTCATCCGTAACTGGCTGAGCAGGCATAATCACCTTATTAAACTTCTCGTACACAGCAATCGCATCTGCGTCTCCTGCCTTAATTAATTCTTGAGAATTTTTCACCCATTTAAGAATCCAAGACATCTCATATTTTTCAGTAACCCCTTTTAAACCAGGACCTACTAAAACGCCTTCATTGGCATAATGACAAGAAGCACAATAAGATTTGAATAGTTTTTCACCATCTTGAGCCTTAGAAATAGTTGCAGAAAGAGTCAACACTGCAAATAACAAACCGTATAACGTGTTTTTGATAGACCTTTGTGGAAATGCGTTCATATTTAAAGTATTACGTTTGTGTCGCAAAAATAAATGAATATTATATGCCGTTACGTGGCGCAAATTTATAAGAAACATCGTTTTTACCTTACTATTTGTAGTGAAATTACATCTTCGAGACTTAATTTATAATGATTCTAAATAACTGTTAATTCTTGCAAAATTTACATTAATTTAGTTACTCGATTAAAAAGATATTCTACTGTATTTTTTTCCAAAGCACATTTGTTTGGCATGAATTTTATAGGTTTGCACAAAATTTAGATATGAAAAAGATAGGACTGTTTATTAGCTCTGCAATCATTGCTTTTAGCTTAAATGCTCAAACAAAAAATAATCAAGCAGAGGCTCCAGCTAAACTGAAACCTGCAAAATCAGTGAGCATAATAATAGAAAATCCATCAATCCCTGCAGATTCAGGCAAAATAGAAGTTCAAGAAAATGTGAACGTTGGAATTTTAGTTCAAAAATACAACAGCACTAAGAAAGATGTGGGCTATAGAGTACAAATTCATTCAGGTCTTGCCCGAATAGAAGCGATTAATGCTCAGAGTAACTTTTTAAAAATTTATCCGGATGTACCAACGTATTTAATCTATCAACAACCAAACTTTAAAATCAGAGTTGGTGACTTTGAAAATAGAATTCAAGTGTTGCAATTCTATGATGAGATGATTGGCGCTTTCCCTGGTTCATTTGTCATTAAAGACGATATTAATGCCAGTTTCTAGTTAATAGCAACTACCGTAAATTCTGTCCTTCTGTTTTGAGCTCGCCCTTCTTCCGTTGCATTTGACGCAACAGGCTCATTTGCACCAAATCCTTTATAGCTCAAACGTGAAGAATCTATACCTTTCCCAATCAGATAGAGATAAACCTCCTTTGCTCGATTATTGGACAATTCTTGATTTAACGCTGTTGAACCAACATCATCTGTATGACCACCAATCTCTACTTTAATGGCACTATTTCTATCTAAAAATTCCACCAATTTCTTCAGTTCAGATTTAGACTCAGCTAACAAATCGTATTTATTGGTAGCATAAAAAATATTTCTCAGTATAACCTTTTCCCCCACCTTAATTTTTTTCAATGCGATATTCTTTTCATAAGGTCTATCGTCCTTTTTCTCTTTCAAAGTAAAGTTTTCAGAATAGAAAAGATAACCAGGCTTCGAAACGTTTAATGCATAATTTTTAGCCAATGGCAAGGCCACCAAAAAATCACCATTCTCTTGATCTGAGTATGAAGAAACAACTAATTCTTCATTCTCAAGATTATAGAGCTCAAACCTACTTCCTAAAGGCTGTCGAGTGTCAGCATCGATAACTTTCCCTGCTAAATAAGAGACCGTCTGAGGCTGAACACTTTTAGGTAACTCAAACTCATACAAATCCAACCCTCCAAAACCTCCTTCTCGATCTGAAGCGAAATAAGCTTTTTTACCATCGGGAGAAATAAGAATAGAATTTTCATTTTTAAAGGTATTGATAGGATATCCTAAGTTCATAGGTATCCCCCATTCCCCCTTTTCATTTTTTCGTGCAATGTAAATATCCAATCCCCCCATTCCTAGGTGACCATTCGAAGCGAAATATAGCGTTTGTCCATCTGGATGAATAAACACTGACTCTTCATTTTTTTGAGTATTAATATGATCCGGCAATCTAACTGGCGTCTTCCAATATCCCTCATTATCGAGTTCAGAAACAAAAATATCACTGTGCGTATTGCCATTCCTTTCTTTTACACGTCTAATAAAGTATAGTGTTTTCCCATCCGCACTAAAAGAAGGTTGCGTCTCCCATGTTTTAGAATTAATTTCTGTTCCTAAATTCATTGGCTTATTCCATCGATTACCAACCCGTTGACTAAAAAACAAGTCACAACTTCCTAATCCTTTTCGTCCGCCCCCATATTCACCATAAAGTTCACATGCAGTAAAAATTAGCAATTGCCCGTCAGCAGAAAGAGATGGAGCCCCTTCATTATTCTCAGTATTGATTGGTGAGCCAAGTGTTTTTGCTTCACCCCACTTCCCACTACTCCATTCACTTATATAAAAATCTTCGTTGTATTTTACTGGAGAATTCGGCTCTGGAAGTTGACGTGTGAAGAGCATTGTTGCTCCATCTACTGTTAAACTGGGAAAATATTCAGGATACGCCGAGTTTACTCCTTCCCCTAAATTGATTGGATTGAAAGGAACAGGGTTTTTAATTGCTTCCATAGCAAAGTTTAAACCATCGATTTTCTCGAAGGCATCATTTCTCATTTTTGAATCCGCAACAGGAGACTTCATAAACTGTTGAAAATATTTCTCTGCTGCAACATATTCCCCTCGTTCTAATTCCAATTGTCCCACGAAGTATAGCGTGCTAGCAGCGAAATCCGGGTTAATTTGAAGTGCCTTTTTAAAACTTTGAAGCGCCCCTTCATTATTCTTACTATCCACATAAACATACCCCATTAAAGTATACGCTTCCACGAAATTAGATTCTTTCTCTAACGCATCATTCAGTCTAGCAATAGCCTCAGGCAATTGATAATTTTGATAAAAAACCTTTGCTTCCTCAAAAAGTTTAATCGCTTTCTTATTTGTATGCGAGTAAGTAGAATTTTGAGCTATGCTAACTTGGCAAGAAATCATTATCATACTCACTAACAGAAAACTAATCTTTAGAATCTTCATTCGTTTCTTTAATTTAAGGAACATCAATATATTTATGAGATTGAACCGAAATTGTCCATTCGGGATTATTTTTAACATACTCTACCACAAATGGCATCATACTATCAGATTTACTCCACTCCACCTGCAGGTACAATTTGCAATCTGCGTTTACTCTGGCCCGATGCTGCTCTGCCCATTTGAAATCATCTTTATTAAAAATGATTACTTTCAATTCGTGTGCCAATTGATAAAACTCCTCTTGTGGTGGCTTATTTTTCTTTGGGGAAAGACAAATCCAGTCCCATTCGCCAGTGAGAGGAAAAGCTCCAGAAGTTTCCATAGCCAAATACTTGTTCAAGGATTTGAGCTGTTTGGTTAATGGATCTAAATTGTAGGTAACCGGCTCTCCACCAGTAATCACAACTAGGTCAGCCTTCCCATTCAAAGTAAGCTTACCGATTTCCTCAACATCCATCAGCGGATGATCCGAGGCTTCCCAGCTATCTTTCACATCGCACCAGTGGCACCCTACAGTACATCCACCCAATCGAACAAAATAAGCCGCCTTACCGGACTGATATCCCTCCCCTTGAATGGTATAGAAATGCTCCATTACAGGAAGCAACTGCCCTTTCACTACTAAGTCTTTTTGTTGTAGTCGATTCATAAATTGAAATGAGGCATCAAAGTAACAAAAAAAGGTAGCAGCAGCTACCTTTTTTTGTAAATATTGTCGGGACGAGTGGATTCGAACCACCGCTCTCGCGCCCCCCAGACGCGCACTTTAACCGGACTAAGCTACGTCCCGTCAAGGGCACAAATTTAAATAGCATAAATGTAAAATTCTAACAAAATCGATATTATTTAAATTGATAAATTTGGACTCTTGAAAAATTTAAAAATAATCCAATAACAAAAGAAATGTCAGATACAAATTCAAACTCTAATACGGAACATGTTAAATGCTTAATTATTGGTTCTGGACCTGCAGGATATACCGCTGCTATTTATGCCGCTCGTGCTGATATGAAACCAGTTATGTATCAGGGATTGCAACCGGGTGGGCAATTGACAATAACAACTGAAGTAGAAAACTTTCCAGGTTACCCTGATGGAGCGAATGGTCCTGAAATGATGGTAGATTTTGAAAAACAAGCAAAAAGATTTGGAACAGACGTTCGTTTTGGCATGGCTACAGAGGTAGATTTTACAGGACCCATCCATAAAGTTATCATAGATGGCAATAAAACCATCACAGCGGATAGCATAATTATTGCAACTGGTGCATCAGCTAAATGGTTAGGGTTGGAATCAGAACAACGTTTAAACGGATTTGGTGTAAGTGCATGTGCCGTTTGTGATGGCTTCTTTTTTAAAGGGCAAGAAGTTGCCATTGTAGGGGGCGGAGATACTGCAGCTGAGGAAGCATCTTACTTAGCAAAACTCTGTTCAAAAGTAACAATGTTGGTGAGAAAAGATGAATTAAGAGCCTCCAAAGCAATGCAACACAGAGTTCTAAACACTCCAAATATTGAAGTTCTATTTAATCATGAAACTAAAGAAGTTTTAGGTGATAAAGGCGTAGAAGGCGTTAGAGTGTATGACAATTTAAAAGGAGAAGAAAAAGTAATTCCTGTAACTGGTTTCTTCGTTGCCATTGGTCACAAACCCAATACTGACATCTTTAAAGGCTGGTTAGAGATGGACAATGTTGGCTACTTAAAAGTAATACCAGGAACTTCTAAAACCAACATAGAAGGCGTTTTTGCATCAGGAGATGCAGCTGACAAAATTTACAGACAAGCCGTAACAGCTGCTGGGACAGGATGTATGGCGGCTTTAGATGCAGAAAGATACTTAGCAGAAAAAGGAATTCACTAAGTCCATACAACTATATTAAGAATAAAATCGTCTAAAGTGAGGAATCGTAGTTATGATTCCTTATTTTTTTAATATTTTTATGGCCTTAAGAAGTCACATATTTAGATTTACTATGAAAAAATTACTATCTATTTTTACAGTCCTACTTGGAATTTCTGCAGTAGCTTACGCTCAAGTACCTGACCTCAAAGTCGAAGCATTAGTATCTCCCAGTGATGGATGTGCATTATTGATAAATGAACAAGTAACAATAAATGTAAAAAATGTTGGTGCAGCGCATGTGACAGGAAACGTTACTTATGGTTACTCTGTAGACGGCGGACCTCCTGTGATTCAATTTGTACCTGGTGAAAGCATTTTAGCAGGTGCAAACAAGGATTTTACCTTCTCAACAACTGTAGATTTATCAACAGTAAAAACGTATAATTTTAAATTGTGGGTTAAAGTAGCTGGAGATGTTAATATCTCAAATGATACACTAAAAAACCAGACAGTCACCAACTTAGTTTTACCATTTCCTTATCTTGAAGATTTTACATCGAGAAATATAAATCAGAACACTAATGTTGGTCCAGGCTTTTTAATTACACCATCAGGTACAAACATATACAGCTGGTATGTTAGATCTTCCTCATTTTCAACTTCATCAGGACCTAGTACGGATCATACTCCAACTGGAGCCACGAAGTTTCTTCAAATTAATGGATCTCCCGGAAATGTCAACAATTTCGCTGACTATGAAACTCCATGTGTAAATCTTCTTAATAATCAAACCCCCGTATTGAGTTTTTGGTATCATATGTATGGAAGCCACATGGGTAAATTATATGTATATGCTAAAAGTACCCAATTCCCTAACTATGTACTTATTGATTCAATTGTAGGTCAACAACAAACCTCCCGAACGCAGGCTTGGAGAAGAAAAGTAATAGGATTAACACAGTTTGCAGGACAATATGCAAATATTAGATTTAGAGCTTTCAAAACCACAGCGGGTGCAAATGACAATATGGCTATCGATGACTTTGAGATACTTGATGCATTTCCTGGTCAAGGAGCCTTGACCAAAATTACTGCACCTGCTCCAGGTAATTGTAATTACAGTAGTTGTGACCAAGTACAATTTAGCTTTAAAAACGTAGGAAGAGATACACTATACTCTGTAACTGCGGAATATAGTGTAGATGGTGGTAGTCCTGTTCAGCAAACATTTCCGCTAACACTTGCTCCTTTTAAATCTAAAACATTAACTTTTACACAATGTGCCGACCTTTCAACATATAAGGTATTTAATATTTCAGGTAAAGTTATTTTAGCAACAGATATTGACACAACTGACAATATTTCAAGCATTTCTATTAATCATATCACCCCTATTACTGTTCCTTATGTAGAAACATTTGAAACCTTTAGTTTTGGTAATAATACCAGTGGAAATCATGTTAACGGTTGGACAGCATCAACTGGCAACAATTCATTCAGCTGGACATTAAAATCTGGCACTTCTGCATCGGGATTAGCAGCAGGCGCAACAGGACCTCGATTTGATCACACTAGAGGCAATAACTCTGGAAAATACTTTCATACAGATGGTAGTAAAGGATTTCCAGGAGAAGAGGCAATTCTGGAATCTACATGTATTGATTTCACTAATATCGTCGCTCCAAGACTCAAATACTGGTACCACCGTTTTGGGTTCGATATGGGTGACTTGTTTGTTTATGTTTCAACAGATGGACCTTGGATAGCAGTTGACAGTTTGAAAAACAGTGATCAATCCAGTATTAACGATGCTTGGAAGGTTAGAACAGTTGATTTAACTGTTGCAAAAGGTAAACAAGCTAGAGTTCGCTTTGTGGGTAGAAAAGGATCAGGGTTTGCAACTAATATGGCTATTGATGACATATTTATTTATGATCTAACAGACATCGATATTGGACCTGTAAGAATGAGTAAGCCTGACACAAGTAAATTCACTTGTTACAACAATGATCAACCTGTAAAAGTAACTTTACAAAACTATGGCGCTCAACCAATAGACTTCTCCATAGACTCCGTATTGATTAAAGTATTTGTCACTAAAAATGGCACACCATGGGACACCGCTAGGTATGTTGTAAAAACAAATTCATCTAACCCTGGAGGAACCCCGCTTTTAACAGACCGAAGCACCGAAGTATCTTTTACAGGTTTTGATATGTCTGAAATTGGTGCAGACTACGGGTTTCTTGTTGTAACGAACATGCTATCCAATAGAGATACTGTACCCGGCACAGACACGCTAAGACCAGCCAATATTGTAACAAGAAGAAATCCCGGTGTAGCTTCAGCTAGTTCACTAACTGTTTGTCAAGGAACAGGTGTTGTCTTAACAAATACTAACTTTATTGGGGCAATTAGATGGCAAAGATTAAATGGAACAAACTGGTCGGATGACTTTGGTCTAACTAGAGATTCTGCGGTACATTTAGTTATTCCAACACTTCCTGTCAACCAATATCGAGCAAAAATTTGTGATTCAGTTTACTCAAATGTTTTAACTGTTAATGTTACCCAAGTACCTTCACCTACTCCTATTAACGACACCTTGTGTGGTCCAGGTACTGTGCAACTGAGCGCAAATGCCCCTGCAGGGATTACCAGAGTATTTTGGTATAATGACCCAACTACATCAGGTGTATTGACTTTTGGAAATAACTACAACCGATCTTTAAATGAAACTGACACATTTTATATTGCTTCCCAAAAAGACAGTTGTTTCTCCGCACCGAGAATACCAGTTATTGGAGTAATTGCATCATTTCCAGAAACAGGATACTCAGCAATGGATACTGTAATATGTAATGACACTACATTCTATATAAATGGTGGAGCAAACATTGGCTTGAATGCTACCTATAAGTGGTCAAGTAATGATCCTACAGCAGACGGTAAGACTATTCAAACTGTTGGAGTTGATCCAAAAAGGTTAAGTCTTAATACTAGATAT
The DNA here is from genome assembly GCF_009909615.1 of Acidiluteibacter ferrifornacis. Classification (GTDB taxonomy): domain Bacteria; phylum Bacteroidota; class Bacteroidia; order Flavobacteriales_E; family Vicingaceae; genus Acidiluteibacter; species Acidiluteibacter ferrifornacis. Next base: position 132,345 of record NZ_WWNE01000003.1, read on the forward strand.
TTCTATACAGTAGAATTAAATTCGAATGCAAACTGTAAAACTGTTGGCGATACGGCATGGATTACAATTACGGACTCATGTAAAGTTGGCTTGAAAGAGAATAGTACAATTGGTAATTTATCAGTATTCCCGAATCCTACTAATGGTAACGTCACTCTCCAAATTGAAACAGATCAAGCTAATCAAGCAAGTTTGCAAATTATTTCAATGCGAGGTGAGATTATCTTTGAAGAGCCTTCATTCAATACTTTAGGTTATACTAAGACTTTTGATCTAAGTAGTTACTCAAAAGGAATTTATTACATGAAAGTGATTTCAGATAAAGGAAGCATTGTGAAGAAAGTAGTTCTTCAGTAGGAAATAACACATATAAACAAAAAAGGCTCAATTCGAATTCGAATTGAGCCTTTTTTGTTTAAGAATAAACCTTACGTTTTAATATCCTTTAATAGTAATTGAATATTCTTCTTTCCTCTCCATTCATTTTCATCAATTACATAGGCTATACTAAACGGTCGATCTAATATCTTATCGGCGAAATGAGCCATTTTAAATCCAATCGCATCTATTTTGGAATTCCCATCTTTTGACTTAAGAACCACCTTTAAATGATTCTCACCAACAATTCTAGTCGGTGCAGCCAAAACAACATTATCAGACTGAAAAACTGGCCTCATGTTCATCGGACCAAATGGTGCAAACTGTTTTAATACAGTGTAGAATTTATCCGTGATTTGTTCTAAATCTAATACTGCATCAATATCAATCACCGGAGTTAACTGGTCTTCTGTTATTGTAGAACTGACATACTTTTCAAAGGCCTCAATAAAGTCATCCAACTTTTCCAATTTCATAGTTAACCCTGCGGCATACATATGCCCACCAAACTGCTCTAGATGTTCGCTACAGGCATCAATAGCATTATATACATCAAAACCCACTACAGATCTTGCAGAGCCAGTAGCCTTGCCATTTGACTCAGTCAAAACAATCGTTGGTTTATAATATGATTCGATTACCCTTGAAGCAACAATACCAATAACTCCTTTGTGCCAATTCGGATTAAATAAAACAGTACTTCGCCTTTTTAACATTACAGGATCAGAACTAATAGATTCTAATGCTTCTTCTGTAATTCCTTTATCTAATTCTTTTCGTTCAGTGTTGTTATTGTTGACACCAGCACAGCACTTTTCTGCTTCTTCTAAAGAAGTCGTGATTAATAGTTCTACGGCTCTTAGACCAGACTCTATCCTACCAGCCGCATTAATTCTGGGCGCCAACGTAAAAACAACATCAGTAATGGTTAGAGCATTCTTACGCAATTGAGCAGACTTAATCATGGCTGCTATTCCCGGACGAGGATTTGAGTTGATCCACTTCAATCCATAATGGGCTAAAATTCGATTTTCTCCAGTCATGTGAACAATATCAGCAGCAATACTCACTGCCAATAAATCAAATAAAGGATGTAATTCTTTAAAATCGATTCCTCTATTGATGGCAAAAGCCTGCATCAACTTAAACCCTACGCCACAACCACTAAGCTCCTTATATGGATATTCACAATCAACTCTTTTCGGATCTAAAACTGCTACAGCTTTTGGAATGCTCTCTCCCGGTCGGTGATGATCACAGATAATAAAATCAACTCCTTTCTTTGTAGCATAATCTACTTTTTCAATTGCTTTAATCCCGCAATCCAATGCAATGATTAACGAAAACTCGTTATCTGCAGCATAGTCTATTCCTTGAAAAGATACTCCATAACCTTCTTTATATCGATCAGGTATGTAATAAGATATGTTTGTATAATATTTCGATAAGAATGAATAAACCAAGGAAACGGCCGTTGTTCCGTCTACATCGTAATCGCCATAAACCAATATGTTCTCTTGATTTGATATGGCTTCTTCTATTCGCTCTACTGCCTTTTCCATGTCTTTCATTAAAAAAGGATCATGGATATCTTCCAAAGATGGTCGAAAAAAATGTTTGGCGGCATCAAATGAATCTACACCCCTTTGAATTAAAACCTCAGTCAGCGTTTTGTCTAAATTATTGAGTTGCTGACTGAGCACATTTACTTGCTCTTTATCAACTGCTTTAAGTAAGTTCCATCTTATCTCATTCATACTTCAAAAATAAGGAACTGAATAGAATATCTATCAACTATTCTGCAATCGAATCCGGTACGATTTCTATTTCAGCCTCATTTGGTGGAGAAAAAATACACTCAATCAAAACACTTCCCACACCTTGATGAACCAGATCAATCTCTTTCGCGGCAGCTTTAGACAAGTCTATCATTCTGTGTTTTGAGTATGGACCACGATCATTAATTCTTACAATGACCGATTTGTAATTGGACAGATTGGTCACTTTTACCAATGTTCCAAAAGGTAATGACCGGTGAGCTGCAGTTAGCAACTCATTACTAAATACTTCCCCATTAGCAGTTTTCTTCCCTTCAAAACTTTTGGCATAAAACGAAGCCTTTCCTTTCATTGAACACGCTTCTATAGATACCTGAGCAGATGCCGTTCTAAAAACAAAAAAAATCATAAATACCAATGAAAACCTAATAATTGTCATGTTCAAAAGGAGTCGTTATGTCTAATTTCGTAACACTATGAAGTTAGACATAACTGCAATTAAAAACAAGATTACATTTTATCGGGAAGCAGGCAAAAGAATGTTTTTGACATCATCTTTTCAAACACACAGCATTCCTTTATTGCATATCATTAGCCAGATTGATAATAGCATCCCTATTTATTATTTAAATACAGGTTTTTTATTTCCTGAAACCATTTCATTCAAAGATGAATTGCAAGAATTATTAAACATGCCAATGATTGGCCTCACATCGGGAGTGACTAAAATCAATCAAATGGATTCCGAAGGAAAGCTATTGTATTCTTCTGATCCTGATTATTGTTGTTTTCTAAACAAGACTCAACCCATGGAGCCTATTTTGGCAAGCCATGACATTTGGATCAATGGTATTCGAGCTGATCAAAGTGCCGTTCGAAAAAACATGAAAGAGGAACAGCCTTCCAAATTTGGCTGCACACGATATCATCCCATATTGAATTGGGATGCTAAAATGATACATGCCTACCGTAAGGAGTATAACCTTCCTGCCCATCCCTTAGAGAAGGATGGCTACTTAAGTATTGGATGTGCTCCTTGCACCAGAAAATACATCGACACAGCCGACGAAAGAAATGGTCGTTGGTACGGACTGAATAAAACTGAATGCGGATTACACACTGACTTAGCAACAAAATGAGAGTACTAATAACCGGAGGAGCAGGATATATTGGAACAGAGTTGACTTATGCTCTAAACCAAAATCCATTAATTTCAGAGATTGTAATATATGACAACCTTTCACGCCCCAATCGAAATTTATTCATTGGACTTCAACCTCTTTCTGAAAAAGTAAAGTTCATACATGGAGATTTATTGGATTCAAGGAAACTTAAAAAAGCCTTGATCGACATTGATGTAGTTTACCATTTAGCGGCAAAAGTAAGCACTCCCTTTTCTGACCAACGTTCGCATGAATTCGAACAAGTAAACAATTGGGGAACAGCAGAATTAATTTATGCCATCGAAGAAAGCTCGGTTAAGAAACTGATTTACTTGAGTAGTGTTTCCGTATATGGGGCATCTGAAGAAATGGTAACTAAGGACACCATTCCGAATCCACAAACGTTTTATGGCATCACTAAACTAAGAGGAGAAGCACACGTCAATCGAATATCAAATAAAATAGAAACTTCAATAGTGAGGTGTGGGAACGTGTATGGCTACAGCAAAAGTATGCGCTTTGATGCAGTCATTAATAAATTTATGTTTGATTCCAACTTCAGTTCAAAAATCTCTATTCATGGCGATGGAAAGCAATACCGATCGTTTATCCACATTGATAAGGTAACGGAAGTGTTATCCAACTTAATACAAGATTCAAGTAATCTGGGAGTAAAAAACCTGACCGAACACAACTTAAGTGTGGTCGAAATTGTGGATCCTTTGAAAGAGATTTATCCAGAATTGGAAATGGTTTTTGTGAACCAACATCTGAAACTAAAAGAAATAAGGGTAACCCCTGATGAAAAATTCAATCAGTTGATTACCCTTAATAAATCTTTTAAAGAGGAATTGATCGACTTTAAATCTCGTTTTACGTTCTAGCTGAATAAGCTCTTACGTAATCTGCTAATCGACGCACATTTTCTTCAGGAGTTCCTGGCAAGATACCGTGACCCAAGTTGAAGATATGACCGTTTCTTCCGCCTACACTATCTAATATAGCCTTTGTTCTTTGCTCTATTAATGACCATTCACCAAACAACAATGTAGGATCTAAGTTACCTTGCACCGCAACACTGTGGTCTAAATCAGCCCAAGCTGCATTGATGTCAGTTTTCCAATCAATTCCGATTACATCTGGTCCAGTTTTTCTAAAATCTTGGAGTAAATGAGAAGTATTTGTTCCAAACAAAATAATCGGCACATCCGTTTTAGACTTTAACGTCTGCATCATTTTTTCCATGTGTGGATAAACATATTCTCTATAGTCCTGTACCGAAAGAATTCCTACCCAACTATCAAAAATTTGCAAAGCCGAAGCTCCACTTTCTTGTTGATACAATAAATAGTCTGTCATCGCAACAGTTAATTTATCCATCAACAAATGCCAATTGGCTGTTTGATTATACATGAATGCTTTCAACTTCGCATAGCTCTTAGAAGGGCCGCCTTCAATCATATAACTCGCTAAAGTAAAAGGAGCTCCAACAAACCCCAGACATGGTATATTTAATCCCTTTTTCAAAATTCCTAACGCATCACCAGTATACTTCAAATCAGAACCCGGATCAATCGTTTTTAATCGATCGACATCTGCTTTAGACGCAATGGGATTGTGAATAACTGGGCCTACACCGGGCTTATATTCAAAACTAATTCCCATTGGCTCCAATGGAATCATAATGTCTGAAAAAACAATCGCTGCATCCAATGCGAATTGGTTCACAGGAGAAAATGTCACCTCAGCACAAACCTCAGGAATCTTACAAATATCTATGATGCTGTATTTCTTTTTTAGCTCTCGGTAATCTGCTTGATATCTTCCAGCTTGACGCATAAACCAAACAGGAGTATGACTTACGTCTTCCTTTCTACACGCTCTTAAAAATGTATCGTTAAATGTTGTCATTGTTCTACTTTATAGATTGAATAGAAGCTCGTATTGCTTCTTTAATTTTTATTAGATCTGTATCACTTAAAGTGGCTGGTAAAAACCAAGATTCAAATTGTGATGGAGGAATATACATTCCATTTTCTGCCATAGCCCAAAAGAACTTAGCGAATTTTTTAGTGTCTGATGTTTGAGCAGTTTTAAAATCTACAACCTCTTCTTTGGTGAAGAAAGGATTGATCATTGCACCAAAGCGATTCACTTTAACGTCTACTCCAAACTCCTTACCTGCATCTATAATACAAGCTTCAATTTCTGCAGCTTCCTTCTCAAACTTCTCATAAGGATTCAACTTTTTCAATTCTTTTAGAGTTGCTATTCCACAGGCCATTGCAATTGGATTACCGGATAATGTTCCCGCTTGATAAACTGGCCCCAAAGGAGCCACCATATTCATAATTTCGTTTCTAGCTCCGTAGGCACCTACTGGCATTCCACCACCAATTACTTTTCCAAGACATGTTATATCTGCAACGATATTAAAATGATCTTGAGCTCCTCCAAACTTCTTTCTAAAGCCAGTCATTACCTCATCCACAACCAACAATATTCCATGAGCCTTAGTCAACTCACGCAATTCAGTCATAAACTTTTGCTCTGGTACGACCACACCCATATTTCCTGCTACAGGCTCGATAAATATCGCTGCGATTTCATCAGGAAACTGGTTTATCAATTGCTTTACACTTTCGATATCGTTGTACAAAGCAACCAGTGTATCTTTCACAGCTGCTTCAGGAACACCCTGACTTCCAGGCAAACCCAATGTTACTAATCCCGATCCTGCTGCTACTAACAATGAGTCAGAATGACCGTGATAGCATCCAGCAAATTTTACAATCTTATTTCTTCCTGTAAAGGCTCTTGCCAATCGGATAGCGCTTAAAACGGCTTCCGTTCCAGAATTCACAAAACGCACTTTATCTATTGATGGAAATGTGTCAGCTACCATTTCAGACAATACAATTTCATCTTCGGTAGATGCTCCAAAAGTAAACCCTCTATCAACTGCAGCTTTCACCGCATCTTTAACTGCAGGATTCCCATGACCTAAAATCATTGGCCCATAAGAACCAACTAAATCAATGTATTCGTTTCCGTCAACGTCGTAAATTTTAGTTCCTTCAGCATTTTTTATAAATAATGGATTTCCTCCAACTGAGTTAAATGCTCTTACCGGGCTATTTACAGCTCCTACTAAGTGCTTTTGTCCTCTTTCGAAAAGTTGTTTGGATTTATCTAATTGCATATTTCTATTTCTTTAAAGGTGGCAAATTTATTCAATTCACCACGAATTAACCTCTATTTAAAACTCTTGCTGCTTCTTTAGCATGATAAGTAATAATGATGTCTGCTCCTGCTCGTTTTATCGACATTAGCTTTTCCATCATGACTCTTTCTTCGTCTATCCACCCATTTTTACCAGCAGCTTTCAGCATGGCATACTCTCCACTTACGTTATAAGCAGCAATAGGTACATCGAAATTATTTTTCAAATCCCTGATGATATCCAAATAAGACAAAGCTGGTTTTACCATTATAATGTCTGCTCCTTCTTCAATGTCTATTGTAGCTTCTCGAATTGCTTCACTTCTATTTGCCGGGTCCATTTGATAGGTTCTTCTATCACCAAAAGAGGGAGCAGAATCAGCAGCATCTCTAAATGGGCCATAAAAAGCAGATGCATACTTTACGGAATATCCCATGATAGGGATTTGTGTGTAGCCATTTTCATCCAACTCATTGCGCAAAGAAGCTACAGTACCATCCATCATTCCAGATGGCGCCACCATATCTACTCCTGCTTTTGCATGAGCGATTACTTGTTTGTTTAAATTCAATAATGTTGGATCGTTGTCAACATCATTATTGTGAATAATACCACAATGTCCGTGATCAGTATATTCACAAAAACAGATATCCGAAATCACGTAAAGTTGTGGATAGTTCTTCTTAATGAACCGAATAGCTTGAGGAATTATCCCATTTTCATTCATTGCCTCAGATCCAATCTCATCTTTTTCCAATGGAATAGCAAATAGAATTACCGATTGAATACCTAATTCTACCACCTCATCTAATTCTTCTGAAATTCTATCTAAAGAATACCTATAAATTCCAGGCATCGACTTTATTTCATTCTTTAGTCCTGGCTTTTCCTCAATAAATAACGGATAGATAAAATCGTTTACCGAAAGGGTCGTTTCTCTGACTAGATTTCTAATCGCAGGATTATTACGTAATCTTCTTGTTCTAAACATATTTATATCTTTTTTATTGCCGCTATTAGCCCCTCCTCTGTATAAGGATTCGCCATAATAGTTGCAACAGATCCATATTTCTCTAAAACTTCGTTGGTCGATGGCCCAATGACAGCCAACTTTTCATCACCTAATTCAAGCTCATATCGCTCTAAGTGCTCATAGAAATTAGTCACAGCAGATCCGCTAAAGAATGTAATCCAATCCAATCGCTCTTTCAACACTGTCTCTATTTCTCCTTTTGAATAAATTGGAGAATAATTCTCGTAAATCGGCAAAGTAATCACTTCTTGACATTGATCTTTCAACAATTCCACATATTCATTGTTCGCTTTGGAAGACTGAGGGATTAAGATCCGTTCGTCACCAAAAATAGGCAATTGCTTGGCTAGCATCTTTGCGGTGTATTCTATAGGAACAAAATTACTTCTGTATCCGATTTTTTCTAGAGCTGCTTTGGTGGTTTCTCCCACCGTTGCAATTCTTAAATCAGTTAGAAAGTGGACTTTGATGTTAAATTTTTCAATGGCTTCAAAGAAATAATTGACAGTATTCACACTTGTGAAAACGATCCAATTGATATTTTCTAAATCTTGAAGTTGCTTTTGAACATGAGACTGATCTTCAATTGGCCTAATTGCAATCATCGGTAGGGAGACACATTTAGCCCCTAACGATTCCATTTGTTTACTAAACGATTTGGTCTGGTGGCTTGCTCTGGTTATGAGTATTTTTTTATTTTGAAGATGACTCACCGATTGCCACTTTAGTTTTCTCTTCTAACTCAGCTTTCAATCGAACTGCTAAATCACGAGCAATTTGAATGTAATTTACAGCTGGCCCTTTTTCTTCTCCCGAAACAAGGACACTGCCGTCTTCAGTTGCAAACATACCTTCAATGGTAATTTGCTCCTCATTTACTTGTGCATAAGCAGCTATTGGATAATTACATCCACCGCCTAAAGCAATCAAGAATTCTCGCTCAGCAAATGTAGCTATTTGAGTAGGTCCATGATTAAACTTCTTTATCAAGTCCATCACAAAACCACTTTCATCACGCACTTCTATCGCTAATGCACCCTGAGCTACTGCAGGCAATATATCCTTCGCGCTGAAAATATCATTTGCTTTGTCAATCATTCCTAATCGATTGATTCCAGCATAAGCTAAAATAATGGCATCATAATCACCCTCCATCATTTTCTTAATTCGCGTATCTAAATTTCCTTGAATAAATTTAGTCTCAATATCTGGACGCAATTTCTTCAATTGAATTTGTCTTCTTAAGCTTCCTGTTCCAATGATTGCTCCTTGACGCAGGTCTTCAAACTTTTCACCCTTCTTTGAAATAAGGATGTCTCGGACATCAGCACGATCTGAAATAGCTGCCAATTTAAGGCCACTTATATTTTCAATTGGTAAGTCTTTAAAACTATGTACTGCTACATCCACTGTTCCGGCTACTAAAGCTCGCTGAATAGCAGTAGTAAAAGCTCCCATCACTTCAATATTCCCATCATCCCCATTCGTTCGAATCACCTTAGTAACAAACTCATAGTCTGGCTGAAATCTCTTCAGTTGTTCGATTACTTGGTGTGTTTGCGTCAAAGCTAACTTACTTCCTCTGGTACCTACAATGACTCTCCTCTTTGGAACAGTAATTTCAACATCTTCTAATCCAAAAACTCGCTTAACGGTATGAATTGGATTATCTAACTCGTGCATATTGTGAGACAATTCATGAATCACCTCCATCGGCTTTTTGGATATTTTTCGCACCATTCGATGTGAAAACTTCTCCAACAACTCTATCTGTGAAGGAGTCAAATCACCCATCTTCGGGAGTAACCAACTGAGCTCTGACTCTTTTACCTCTTGTAATTGATGCCAATACGCCTCTAAAACAGGAGAGGCCTTTCTATTGTAGTACCAACTTGTAAACTTTTGAACTTCCTCTTCTACTATTTCAGTTGCTTTAGGTATCTCGTCATGACGTTTCAACAAACTTTCGAAAGTCATTTTTTTGATATCATCAAGGTCGTACAAAGAAACTCCTTCAAGTGCTTTAAGCCCTGAGTTAAAATTACGTGGCAACCCAAAATCAATCAACAACTTGGGCTCGCTGGCTTTAAAAGCAAATTGTGCACGTGTACACTTACTATCGGTTAATGCCGCTTCACTCAACAGGTTCACCTCTCCTTGGGTTCCTCCAATAATTATATCTACTTGCCCCACATATCGATGCAAATACTTTATATCAATGGCTTCCCCATTCCATTCCTTCGCCATTTCACTGGCTCGCTCTAGGTTATGGCTGGCGATGTAAAGCTTCTTTACTTTCGTTCGATCGAGAATTGTTGCCACCAAATTGGCCATATTCCCGGTACCAACTACTAACAACGTACTATCTTCTAATTGATAGCCGTGATGTTCAATCAGTTCAAAACCAACAGTTGCTAGTGAAGCTGAATGACGACCAATATTGGTTTCTAATCGAGTTCTTTTACCTGTATGCACTGCATGACGAATCATCTCGTCAAGCATTGGCCCAATGGTTTTCATTTTACGCGCTAACGCTAATGCAGACCTAATTTGACCTACAATTTGGTGCTCTCCAATTGCCTGAGACTCCAATCCTGCTGCAGTAGAAAACAGATTTTTAATTGCAATTTCGGTATCTGGAAGTACTGACAAATATTGAGAAAAATTTCCAAATCGCTTTAGATAGTTTTCTAAGCCATAATAATTGTCACCGAAAGCGTAGAGCGAAAGTCGATTACAAGTGGCAATTATAAATACTTCAGAATAGATTTTACGTAAGTCTTCTAACACTTGCATGATTTGTTCATCATTCAATGCCATCTGCTCCCTAACTTCTATAGGTGCAAATCGGTGACTTAACTCTACTCCGACAATTTTATCCATCTGCAATTAACCTCTAAAATAGTGGGCGCAAATTTAGCCATAAGTTAACAGATATAAAAAGGAATAGTTAAAATAGAATGATTATAAATTTTGGAAACATTTATCCTTGTTTTAGGTTTAAATTTCCAATATCAAAAGCAATGGATTTTTTATCAATTGTTGATAAAAAAAGCAGTCAAATTGCTGAACATTTAGAACAGCAAGAGCCCAATATAAAAAGTCGAATGTTGATAAAAGAAACCTCATTTGCAACATTTGAGCGATATGACTTACTAAATTGCAATAGAAATTTTTGCAACTATCCAGAAGTTGCACTCACTTTAACAACTCATTCAAAATGAAAGAAATTGCTAAAAAAGAAGCAGTAGGCTTCGAGACTACTTCAGCCATGAACAACCCGGAAAACAACATCAAAACGCAGACCTATTCCTATGAAGAAGCAGTAGCAGGAGCAACCGCTTATTTTAAGAATGATGAACTTGCTGCCAACGTTTGGGTGAATAAGTATGCATTGAAAGATTCAGCTGGAAATATCTATGAATCTTCTCCTGATCAAATGCACAGAAGACTGGCAAGTGAGATTGCTAGAGTAGAGTCTAAATACAGCAATTCATATTCTTTTGATGACATTTATGAGGTATTAAAAGATTTCAAATACATCGTACCTCAAGGTGGTCCAATGACTGGAATTGGAAACAACTACCAAATCGCATCATTATCAAACTGCTTTGTTATTGGCAACAAAGGAGTAGCTGATTCTTATGGTGGAGTAATGAAAATTGATGAGGAGCAAGTACAACTAATGAAACGTCGTGGAGGAGTGGGTCACGATCTTTCTCACATTCGTCCTAAAGGTAGCCCTGTAATGAACAGTGCACTTACTTCTACAGGTATCGTTCCATTTATGGAAAGATACTCTAACTCTACCAGAGAAGTTGCCCAAGATGGAAGAAGAGGAGCATTGATGCTATCTGTTTCTATTAAGCATCCAGATGCAGAAGGTTTCATTGATGCAAAAATGGATGGGACTAAAGTTACTGGAGCCAACGTTTCTGTAAAGATAGACGATGACTTCATGAAAGCTGTAAAGAACAACACTCCATATGAGCAACAATATCCGATAGACTCAAAAGACCCAGTATTTAAAAAAGATACTGACGCTAAGAAATTATGGGATAAGATCATCCACAACGCATGGAAATCTGCTGAGCCAGGAATTTTATTCTGGGACACGGTGATTAACGAATCTATTCCCGATTGTTATGCAGACCTTGGTTTCAAAACCGTTTCTACTAACCCATGTGGTGAAATTCCATTATGTCCATATGACAGCTGTCGATTATTAGCAATTAATTTATTTAGCTACGTTCAAAACCCATTTACTCCTGAAGCGAAATTTGACATGCCTTTATTTAAAAGACATACAGAAATGGCTCAGCGAATCATGGACGACATTGTGGATTTAGAAATTGAGAAAATTGATGCAATTATCAAGAAAATCACAGACGATCCTGAGGTACTTGAAGTAAAAAGTACAGAGCTAAATCTTTGGAAAAAAATTAAACAAAAATGTATTGAAGGTAGAAGAACTGGTGTTGGTATTACAGCTGAAGGCGACATGCTTGCTGCCTTAAACTTGAGATATGGTACTGATGAAGCATTAAACTTCTCTGCTAAAGTTCATAAAAACTTAGCACTTTCTGCTTACCGTTCATCTGTAGAAATGGCTAAAGATAGAGGCGCATTCCCTATTTACGATTCTATTCGTGAAGAAAAGAACCCTATGATTAACCGATTGAAAGATGCCGACCCTGCCTTATATGCAGACATGGTAAAATATGGCCGTAGGAATATTGCTTTATTGACAATTGCGCCTACGGGAACCACTTCAATCATGACACAAACAACTTCGGGTATTGAGCCAGTATTTATGGTATCATATAAAAGAAGAAAGAAGGTCAATCCAAACGATAAAAACAGCAGAGTAGACTTTGTTGACGAAGTAGGCGATGCATGGGAAGAATACAATGTATTCCACCACAACTTTAAGACTTGGCTAGAGATTAATGGTTACGATTTAGCAGAAGTAGCAGCAATGTCTCAAGAGGAATTGAATCCAATTATTGAAAAAAGCCCATACTACAAAGCTACTGCAAACGATGTAGACTGGGTGAATAAGGTAAAAATGCAAGGTGCTATCCAAAAATGGGTAGATCACTCGATTAGTGTAACAGTAAATGTTCCTAATGACTGTACAGAAGAAATGGTTAGTAAAATATACTTAACTGGATGGGAAAGTGGCTGCAAAGGAATTACTGTATACAGAGATGGATCAAGAAGTGGAGTACTAGTTTCTAACGATGAAAAGAAAAAAGAAGAGGAATCGATTTCTTTTACGGAAACTCAAGCTCCAAAACGTCCAAAATCATTGGATGCTGAAATCGTTAAGTTTAACAACAACGCTGAAAAGTGGATTGCCATTGTTGGATTATACGAAGGTCGTCCTTATGAAATTTTTACTGGACGTGCAGAAGACTCCTTCTCTATTCTGTCTCACGTAGAAAAAGGATGGGTAATCAGAAACAGAACAGATGACGGTAGAGCCAGATATGACTTCCAATACGAAGACAAAGATGGCTACAAAACGACTATCGAAGGTTTATCAAGAACGTTTAATCAAGAATACTGGAACTATGCGAAATTAATTTCAGGTGTATTGCGTCACGGAATGCCAATCGCATTTGTAGTAGACATGGTTTCTAATTTACACTTAAGCGAAGAAAGTTTAAATACATGGAAAAATGGTGTGGTAAGAGCACTTAAAAAATATGTTGCCGATGGCACAAAGGTATCTGGTCAGACTTGTCCTGGCTGTAACGAGGAAGAAGGTCTTGTTTTTAAAGAAGGCTGTATTACTTGTGAAAGCTGTGGATACAGTAAATGCGGATAATTTTTTTCTATTACTACTTTTTAAGAAGCCTTCCCGATCGACTACTCGGGGAGGCTTTTTTTTGGGGTATTAAAATCTGAATTTTAAAATTGTAGGGTCGTTGCATGAAAAGACCCTACAATTTTCTATTTCCACAGACTAATTCTCTTCCAATTCCGTTTTCCCAAAAAGTTTAATCATCTTTGTGGTATGCGATTTTTAAAATTCTCTTTCGGACTCATTATAATTGCCAGTTTGGGCTTAAGCGGTTGTAAAAGCACCAATGGATTACACAAACGCATGAAAAACAAATCCAAGAAAAAATGCGATTGCCCAGGATGGACGCTAGAAAAGCCAATCAAAAATTACTGGATTTAATCTACACATCTTCTACTTGCAAGTCATCTAGCTTTTGTAAATATGTTACCTCTACAGTGACATAACCAAATTCTTCCACTGTTTTTCCTTCGATTAAGTAACAGCCTTTTCCTCTAAATGGATAACGAGCTGCCACCGGCGGAAAATGAACGGTATCAATCCAATCGCCATTGGCATCAACGAAAGTTCCAAACTGCATCGTTTTCCGGCTCGTAGTCCGTGTATTTTTTATAGTGACCAAGTAACCAACCATCCGAACTTTCTTTCCAACTACACCATTCAACTGATTGACGAAAGTCAGCCCTTCAGGCATCTTCTTCACCAATTCAAAAGGAGAACACAATGGAAATCCCAAAATTAATCGCTGATCGAGAACTTCTAACAACGGATTTTGATCCAACTTAGGTAATTGAAACTCCTTTACGGCTGGCCCAAATAAATCTCGTTTAGGTTGAGATTTTTTAGCCGTTCCCAATAATTGATGCACTTCCCACAATAATGCTTGTCGTGTTTTCCCAGAAAAACGAAATGCTCCAATTCGAATCAAAATGCGCAACTGCTCCACCGAAATACTCAATCGGTTCACAAAATCTTTTAAATCGAGGTAATCTCCATTTTCATTTCGTTCACTCACAATTTTGATGGCTACGCGCTCTTCAAAATCTGTCATATGAATAAATCCCATGTAAATATCCTTCTCATTGTGTAACGTAGTTAAGTAATCGCTTTTATTGACACAGGGACCATGAATAATTGCTCCTTGTCGGCGAGCTTCCTGAAAATAAGCTTCTCGCGAATAAAATCCACCAAAATTATTGATTACTCCTACAATAAACTCATGCGGAAAGTGCGCCTTCAAATATAAACTCTGATAGCTCTCCACTGCATAGGATGCCGAATGTCCTTTAGAAAAAGCATAGCCAGCGAAACTTTCAATCTGCAACCACACTTCATTGATGGTAGTTGATGGATATCCTTTAGTTGCACAATTGGCATAAAACTGATCTTTTACTTTTTGAAATTCTTCTCTAGAGCGAAACTTTCCAGACATTCCTCGTCGAAGCATATCAGCTTCTCCAAGTGTCAAACCGGCAAATTGGTGCGCTACTTTTATCACATCTTCTTGGTACACCATTACGCCAAAAGTCTCTTTCATCAACTCCTCCAAAATAGGGTGCGTCGGTTTTTCTCGCGGCATATTATTGAATCTCAAAATGTATTCCCGCATCATCCCAGACTTAGCTACACCAGGACGAATAATAGAACTCGCCGCTACCAATCCTAAATAATGATCTACTCTCAACTTACGAAGCAACATCCGCATGGCAGGCGACTCCACATAAAAGCAGCCCATCGTTTGCCCTTCTCTCAACAGCGCCTTCACTTTTTCATCTTCCTTAAATCGTTTTACGTCGTGGATGTCCAACGTGATGCCATGTCGCTTTTCTACCATTTCAGCTGCATCTCGAATATGCCCAAGCCCACGCTGACTAAGCACATCAAATTTATACAAGCCAGCATCTTCGGCTTCCAACATGGAATAGTGTGTAATCGGAAAACCTTTGGGTGGCAAAGAAGTCGCTGAGAAATAATGAATCGGTCGTTCTGCGATTAAAATCCCCCCTGCATGCACACTTAAGTGAGATGGAAATCCATGCAAGTAGGCCGCATACCGATAAATGAGCCGCTGAATGTCGTCCAACTTTGTAGAAGTTGACGGCTCTTCCGCAAACCGATCTATCTCATTTTTTGGCAGCCCAAATACTTTTCCCAATTCTCGAATCACTGCTCGTTGCTGAAAAGTAGAATACGTAGCTACCAACGCCGTATGCTCCAATCCATATTTCTCAAATAAATACCGCGTCACATCATTCCGATCTTTCCACGAAAAGTCAATGTCAAAATCAGGTGGATTTTCTCGAAAAGGATTAATAAATCGTTCGAAATACAAATCCAATTCTATGGGATCCACATCGGTAATCAATAAGCAATACGCTACTATGCTGTTGGCTCCACTTCCACGCCCAACGTAGAAATAACCCTTCTCCCGAGCGTAACGAAGCATGTCCCAATTGATCAAAAAGTAAGTTGCAAACCGCTGCTCGTTAATGACCTTCAATTCCTTTTCTACTCTTTCGAAAACGGCAGCCGAAGGGTTTTCATAGCGCAACTTTAAATTGTCATAGCACAGCTTTCGTAATAACGCCGTATCTTCTTCTGCCGACTGTCCAAACAATTGCTTGTTCTCATGAATGGTGTTGCTTTTACCCGTTCCTTTATAATTGAAATGAATGCTACAGCTGTCGACTACCTTTATCGTGTTCTCTATAATTTGTGGAAACTCAGCGAATGCTTGAAGCAAGCCCTCTTTCGATAGAAAAGTTTGTTCTAAACTTCCTTCTTCCTCTTTCGGCAATTGACTCAACAACTTATTATTGTCAATGGCTCTTAACAACCGATGCGCATTAAAATCACGTTTATTCTGAAAAGTCGCCGTTTGCAAAATCACCATTTTGTCCAGTCGACTTTTCCATTTAGAAAATGGCAAACGGGTCAAATCAGACACCTTTACGCCAATCCATTCATGATTTGCCAATTCCCAATCGTAATCCACTACAGAAAACGGGTAAACAATAATCACATTCTTCATTTTGGGAGCTCGACCATTAAACGCTTGTTGTAAATGAAGGTGCTGACTCAACAGTCGATTTAATGCTAAGAAGCCTTCATTATTCTGTGCCAATCCGACAAATTGCTGCGCGACTCCATTTCTAAAATCAATACCTACTATCGGCTTCAAACCCTCCTTATTGGTTAATCGAACCACATTTAGGCAAGCAGATGTATTGTTAATATCCGTCACTACTACTTGTTGGTAACCCAAAGCAACAGACAGTTCCACCAATTTTTTAGGCGATAGTGTACCGTATTTAAAACTGAAATAGGTGTGGTTGTTTAGCAACATTTTTACCCTTTAAAACTCGGAACATCATACTGCTTCACTCCTAATGCTATTGCTCTCGTCAGCGAGCTATCCCCAAAACGTTTCTTCATCCGATCGATCGCTTGATACAAATTAATCTGTTCCGAGGTATCCGAAAATAGATTAATCTGATACCCTCCATTTACTAAATGACTAAAGCGCACTCCAACCAATCGGAGCAACACGCGCCGCTGATACAATTTCAAAAACAGCTCTTTTACTATTGCAATCAATTCATCGTCGTTGGCGGTATAAGGAATTGACTTTTGAGTGGTTTGTGTATCAAAATCTGAGTAGCGAACCTTTACCGTTACGCAAGCCGTCAACTTTTCTTTCGTTCGTAATTTATAGGCCAACTTTTCCGTCATCGCGATAAGTGTACTGTTCAGCAACGCCATATCCGTAGTATCTGTTGTGAATGTACGTTCAGCAGAAATTGATTTTTTCTCCGAATAAGGAATCACCGGAGAGTGGTCAATCCCCTGAGCTTTCATCCATATCGAATGCCCACTTTTTCCCAATACATTTTCCAACAGTTCCACCGGCATTTGCTGTAAAGTCAGCACCCGCTCCACACCCATATTTCGTAATAAATGATAGGTTTTAGCTCCTACTTGTGGGATTTTGTTCACTGTAAGAGGAGAAAGAAAACCTTTTTCCATCCCTCTTAAAACCTGTAGCTGCCCGTTGGGTTTGGATTCATTGGTGGCAACTTTAGAAACCGTTTTATTGGATGAAAATCCAAAAGAAATCGGCAGTCCAGTTTCTCGAATGATTCGCTGCCTTAATTCTGTCGCCAATTGATAGGCACCAAAAAAACGATCCATTCCTGTTAGGTCAACATAAAATTCATCAATGGATGATTTTTCATACATCGGAACTGACTCCGCCACTACTTCGGTTACCATTTTAGAGTAATAACTATAACGCTCAAAGTCGCCTCCTAACACAATAGCATGTGGACATAATCGCTTCGCCATTTTCATCGGCATAGCAGAATGAATCCCATATTTCCGAGCCTCATAACTACACGAAGATACTACTCCACGGTTGCCGCTTCCACCAATCAAAAGTGGCTTATCTTTTAGCTCACTATTTTGCAACACTTCAACCGATACAAAAAAGGAATCTAAATCTAGGTGTACAATATTTCTATCTACCTCTCTCACGTACTTTTTATTTGTTGCTTTAATTATTTTTGCTATTTTTGACAATAATAACGTCAATATTTCGTCAATAATTTAGTCAAAATAATTTATCAACTCCTAATTTTTAACACATGTATTTTGGTTCAAATATTAAATTACTCAGAAAGAGAAGAAAGCGATCACAAGAAGATGTTGCACAAGCAGTAAACATTAAGAGATCATCATTAAGCGGCTATGAACTAGGCACTTCAGAACCAAACTTCGAAACATTACTAGCGTTCTCTGAGTACTTTAAAATCAGTACTGACAAGCTGTTAAAACTCGATTTAAATCGTGTTTCAGAGATGTACATGAGTCAATTAGAAAAAGGTTTTGACATTGATATTACTGGAAGTAAATTGCGTGTGCTAGCCACTACAGTGAATAGCGAGAATGAAGAAAATATTGAGCTCGTTCCAGTGAAAGCGAAAGCAGGGTACACCACAGGATTCTCCGATCCAGATTTCATTAAAGTACTGCCAACTTTTCAATTGCCCTTTTTAACGAAAAACAGAAAATACAGAACCTTTCAAATCAGTGGAGACTCTATGCCACCCGTTTCAGACAAATCATGGGTAACTGGAGAATTCGTACAAAACTGGGAATTGATCAAAAACGGATATCCATACATCGTAGTAACACAAGACGATGGCGTCGTTTTCAAAGTGGTATACAATCAAATGCATAAAAACCAAACACTACTACTTTGCTCCACTAACCCAGAATACAAGCCTTATGAAATTCATGTAAATGAAGTAGTTGAAATGTGGAAATTCGTCAATTATATCAGTTCAGAAATGCCTGAACCTAACCTTAGCCGCGATCATTTAGGAAATAGCGTGATGGAATTACAAAAAGAACTGATAGAAATAAAAAATACGTTGAGGGATAAGCAATAAAAAAATAGTTGTTAAAAAATAATAATTCGGTAATTTAGAGCCGTTAAGGCAACTTAATGTGCACTAAAAACGTCTACATAGACATAACGTACGATATTATGAAACAACTATTTACACTATGCTTATCAGCAATGATAAGCCTTTCCTCACTATATGCACAATCAACACACACTCATACTGGTGGTCCAAGCAACTGTATTTCATCGAATATTCCGATGGATATATTGCAACCAGATGGAAAAATTGTAACCGTTGTTTCAAAAGGAAACATGAACCATCATTGGACAGAAACAGTAGACGGTTATACCGTGGTAACAGTAAATGATGCCTTCCAATATGCCACTAAAGTTGGAAACGACTTAGTAGGAACAGGGATATTAGCTCACAATCCCCAAGACAGACTTCCAAGTGAATTAGCAATTGTTAATGCTATTTCAAAATCACTACAACCAGTGATTCAAAACATTAAAAATGGTCCTTTAAATTACACCCCAACATCAAACAAAACATACCCTACAACAGGAACAGTGAATGTCTTAGCTCTGCTAATTGAGTATCCAGATTTAGGTAGCACCTATTCCAAAGCAGATCTAGACAGCTTATTGACTAGTGCTAATCACCACAATGGGGATGGAAGTTTTAAAACTTATTACGCACAATCGTCATTTGGCCAACTTACTATCAATGTAGATGTAATGGGGTGGTATATGGCACAAAATGGACATAAATACTATTCAGACAGTGCGGGAAGTTCAAGAGCGGCAAAACTGGCTAGAGAAGCAGTAGATGCTGCCGAGGTAGCAGGAGCTAACTTTGCCAATTACGACAATGACAACGATGGAAGAGTAGACGGAATTTTAGTAGTACATGCTGGTCCAGGTGCTGAAACCAGTATTCCAAATAGAGATCGATACATTTGGTCTCACCGTTGGGTATTGAACGGAGGAAGTAGCGTACCGGGTGGTGGATCGGTAACTTATGACGGAAAAATCATTAATGATTACATGATAAACCCGGAAACAAGAGGTACATTAACCAATCCAAGATTAGTAGGTATTGGTGTTTTTGCTCACGAATTTGGTCATAATTTAGGTTTACCAGATTTATACGATACTGACCCAAGCAATGGAGATTCAGAAGGAATAGGCAACTGGGGATTAATGGCTGGCGGTGGCTGGCTTGGTGGTGAGCATCGTCCTATTGGGTTTTGCGCATGGGCAAAAGAAGAATTGGGTTGGATTACACCAACAGTCTTAGCAAGCAATGCAACAGGAACTTTCAGCATAAACCCAGCGAGCACTACTCAAAATGACGTTTATAAAATCACGACTTCCAACCCATCAGAGTATTATTTATTAGAAAACCGACAAAAGGTAGGACGTGATTTAGAATTACCTGGACATGGATTAGCGATTTGGCACATTAACACTAGTCGATTTGGGAACCAAGACGAAACGAATAAATTAGTAGACCTTGAAGAAGCAGACGGACTAAACGGGTTGGACAATGAAACCAACAGAGGAGATGGCGGAGATTTATACCCAGGAACTTCTAACAATACAGACTTTAACGACTCCTCTAATCCAGATTCTAAATTACAAAACAATTCAAGCTCTGGGTTAATCATTAGAAACATTGCTGAATCAGGAACTACAGTGACTTTTGACCTAGGGGCCGCTTCATCAGCAGCTACTTGCTCAGGATTAACAACATTAACTGCTACCACAGGATCTTTTGATGATGGAAGTGGCTTTTTAGCCAACTATGATGACAATCAAGATTGCTCATGGTTGATTCAACCTACGGGAGTTACATCAATTAGATTAGAGTTTTTATCGGGCTTTTTTGATACTCAAGCTCCCGCTGACTCTGTAACCGTTTACGATGGGGCAAATGCAAGTGCTCCACGCTTAGGAACGTTTAGTGGAAACACAACTCCTCCAGTTTTAAATTCATCAGGAAATAGTCTATTTATTACATTTAAAACGGATGGCACTACAAATGCAGGAGGATGGCATGCAATGTATACAACAACATCTAATCTGCCTACATGCAGTGGGCTTACCACTTTAACTGCTCAAAACGGAACATTTAGCGATGGTAGTGGCGCAAACAATTACACCAACAACTTGGCTTGCGAATGGCTCATTCAGCCTGCAGGAGCAACTGCTATTGATGCCAACTTTCAAGGAATATTTGGAACTCAAGCCAATACGGATGTAATAAAAATATACAATGGAACATCAAATACAGGAACTTTATTAGGAACCTTTAGCGGATCTACTAGACCTCCCAATACCATTACAGCCAATTCTGGATCTATGTTTGTTGAATTCATAACCGATGGAAGTGTAGATGGATTGGGTTGGACCATTCAATATTCTGCTATACTTGGACCTCCAAAAACATGTAATGGAACAACCAGCCTCACTGGAAACACAGGTAGTTTTAATGATGGTAGTGCTCAATTTAGTCAATATAGTAATAATGTAGATTGTTCTTGGTTAATACAACCTACTAATGGTCAAAATATACAGTTGACATTTAATCGATTCAACACAGAAAATACCTTTGATGTTGTAACCATTTACGATGGAGCAACAACGACATCGCCAGTATTGAGGACTATTTCAGGTTTCCAGACTAGCATTCCTGCTATCAATAGTACAGGAGGCACAATGTTAGTAAAATTTACAACTGATGTAAGTGGCACAAGACAAGGATGGGCGGCTGATTACATTACTGTTGCCCCACCTACCACCTGCAGTGGACAAAGCACTCTAACTGCACCATCAGGAACCATAACCGATGGTAGCCCTGCATCAGGAAACTACACCAATAATCTAAATTGTTCTTGGTTAATACAGCCCATAGGAGCTACTTCTGTGACAGCAACATTCACAAGACTGGCCACACAATTGGGTAACGACCTTGTATCTATCTATGACGGCACCAATAGCTCAGCTACATTACTGGGCACCTTCAGTGGCACGACTTTACCCTCTGCTGTTTCTGGAAATTCAGGTAGCCTTTATATTGAATTTATCTCAGATGCAAGTATCAATAATACAGGATGGTCAATTGACTACACTTCAGTCGGGGCTACAGCATTTTGTGGTGGAACTACAACTCTAACAGCTAATTCAGGCTCATTCTCAGATGGAAGCGGAAGTAGCTCATACAACAACAACACTGATTGCTCTTGGTTAATTCAGCCTGTAAACGGTCAAAATGTAAGATTAGATTTTGACAATTTTAAAACGCAAAATAATACTGACTTGGTTACCATTTATGATGGGACAACCACCTCAGCACAAATTCTAAATACCTTTTCAGGAAGTACATTACCAAGCACTGTAAATAGCAGTGGAAACGCGATGTTAGTTAAATTTACCACCAATGCCACAGGAACTGATGATGGTTGGGATGCAAGATATACCACATTTACACCTACTACTACGTGCAGTGGTTTAACTAATTTAACTGCTAGTTCAGGCACCTTTACAGATGGCAGTGCCGCTACAGCCAACTATTCAAACAATTTAAATTGCTCATGGTTAATTCAACCTTCATCTGGAGCTAACACCATCACTGTCAACTTCAATCGACTGAACACCCAATTTAACGCCGACGTAGTTACTATTTATGATGGCCCAAACAATAGCTCACCAATACTTGGAACTTATAGTGGTTTTTCAACTCCACCGAGTGTAACTTCAACAGGCGGTAGTGTATATATAGAGTTCAACACCGATGCAAACTTCAACCTACAAGGATGGGAAATCTCCTATACCTCAACAACTGGAGGAGGTTCAACCTTTTGCAGTGGAACTACCAACTTAACAGCGAACTTGGGAACCTTTTCAGATGGTAGTGGTTCTCAAAACTATGGAGACAACTCAAATTGTCAATGGCTAATTCAACCAATAAATGGACAGCCTATCGAACTAACATTTACCAACTTTGCAACTGAACAAGGATGGGATGTTGTTAGAGTATATAATGGCACAACAACAAGTGCTACCTTACTAGGAGCTTTCTCTGGCAATACATTGCCAGGCATAATCACAAGCTCTGGTGGTGCCATGTTAGTGACTTTTACCAGTGACATTTCAGTTACTGATGCTGGATGGGATGCTTCATATCGAACCATCGGTGGTGGATTTTGTAATGGAACAACCACTTTAACTGCTAATTCAGGAACCTTTACAGATGGTAGTGGAAACCAAAATTATGGTGACAATGCAGATTGTAACTGGTTAATACAACCTACATCAGGAGCACAACCAATCACATTAAATTTCACAGCTTTTGCTACTGAAACCACAAATGATTTTGTAGAAGTATTTGATGGTAGTACCAATACTGCACCATCTTTGGGTGTCTTCTCTGGTAACTCCATTCCTCCATCAATAACTAGCACTGGTAGTAGCATGTTAGTTCATTTTTCTTCAGACAATAACAACATTTCTGGCACAGGATGGAGTGCAAATTATACCACGCCCATTCCAGGTGGAGTTGTAATGAATCCAGATACTGTATTTTTAACCGCAAATGCAGGTGCAAATGGATCATTTAATATAGTTACGAGTAGTAGCTGGACCATTACCGATAATGCTGCTTGGCTAGTAGTGGCCAATGTAAACGGAACAGGAAATTTATCCTCAAATGTATTGGCGCTAAGCTCTAATACAGGAGCAACAAGAATAGGAAAAGTATTATGTACTGCCACCTCAGGCGCACATGACTCATTAATTGTAGTGCAAGCAGGAGGTACTGCCTCTACTTTATCAGTTAGCCCTAAAAATATTACATTAAATTCCCCAGCAAATAGCAATTCACCAGCAAATGTAACGTCTAATACAGCTTGGTTGGCAACAACTTCTGCAAGTTGGCTAACAGTATCTCCAAATTTTGGAACAGGTAATGGATCTGTAACCATAGAAGCCAACTCCGCCAACTCAGGTTCTGCTAGAAACGGAATTGTTGTATTTACCGACATTACTAACACTTTATTTGACACAGTATTCGTCACTCAATCAGGGTCAGGACCCTATATAGATTTTGCTGCAGGCCCCATATTCTTAGCATCAGCATCAGGAAGTACCAATTCTGTTTCATTATCAAGTAATGTCAACTGGACAATTACAAATACAGCAACATGGCTAAGTGTATCCCCGTTAAGTGGCAGCAACGTGGCATCAATCTCCCTTAACTCTCTTTCAGCCAATACTTCTGGCGCTCCCAGAAGTACATGGATTTATGCGACTGACGGAACATTAATAGACTCAGTTGAAATTATTCAAAGAGATGGTTCAGTTCCAAACTTTAATTTAACATTATCTAAAAGCATAATAAACTTAGCACCACCAAGTGGAAGCAATGACTTTTTTGATGTCACTTCCAATGTTAGTTGGAGCTTCAGTGGTGTTCCAGCATGGTTAACCATTAACCCTACTACAGGTTCGAACAATGCTACAATTTCCGTAGTAGCCAACTCAGTAAACAATACTGGAAGCATGAGGACGGCGACGATAACTGCAAGCACTACTACACCCGGTGTAGCACCTAAAGATATCGTCATCAATCAAATTGATGGAAGCTCACCATATCTAAGTGCTTCAGTAGACACCATTGTATTAGGTCAATTACAAGGAAGCACAAATGCATTTGATGTATTAGCCAATGTAAGTTGGACTATACAAGAAAACATAACGTGGCTTTTAATGGGGCCTAAAACAGGAACAAATGATGCGCGAATTACAATTCAAGCAGGAAGTGCCAACAATACGACTTCAGCCCGCTCCGGAAACTTAACCATAAGTTCTGCAGGATTACCTAATAAAATCGTTCATGTAGTTCAGTTAGGAACTCTTGCTACTTTAGATGTAAGTAAAACTCTAGTTAGACTGGCAGGAGACTCAGCAAGTATGAATACTTTTAGTGTATTGGGCAACAGTACCAATTGGACCATTACTGGAACATCTAATTGGTTAGAGATTTCACCGAATAAAGGTTCTTATACTACTCAAATTAGTTTAAAAGCCAAAACGGCAAATCCTGGTGCTCCACGTTCGGACACACTATATGTTACAGCTTCAGGATCAACAACCAAGACTGTTATAGTAACTCAAGACAGCCTTCAAACTATTGGCATAATGGAAAGCAGTATTGCTGAAGGAATGAAAGTATATCCGAACCCAACACTAGGTTTAGTAAACATTGAGGCGAATAGCAACAGGAATATTAATGATTACAACGTAAGAGTGACCAATATAATGGGGGCTATGGTTAATCCTAACCTTCAAACACTTTCCTCCAATAAGATTAGTATAGACCTAACGGGAATGGTAAGCGGAATTTACTTTGTAATTATTGAAAATGGTAAAGACAGAGTAGTTAAACGAGTTTCTCTACTGGAATCGTTTTAAGAAATAAACTATATAACTACAAAGCGTCCAACTCACCAATAGTTGGACGCTTTTTTGTTGTAATACAGTACTAAAAAAGCCCTCAACCGTTATTCGGCTGAGGGCTTTTACATTATAAATTAATACTATTTATTTTCCATCGTTTCTAAAGGAAGGGATTCCTGTAATATCCATTCCAGTAATTAATAAATGAATATCATGTGTTCCTTCATAAGTCACCACTGACTCTAAATTCATCATATGTCGCATAATGGAATATTCACCAGTAATTCCCATTCCACCATGAATTTGACGCGCTTCACGAGCTATCTTTAGTGCCATTTCCACATTATTTCTTTTGGCCATAGAAATTTGAGCAGTCGTCGCTTTACCTTCGTCTCTTAAAACACCTAATCTCCATGTTAACAATTGAGCTTTAGTGATCTCCGTAATCATTTCAGCCAATTTCTTCTGAACCAACTGGAAGGATGCAATAGGGCGATCAAATTGGATTCTTTCTTTGGAATAACGCAACGCTGAATCATAACAATCCATAGCAGCACCAATTGCACCCCACGCAATTCCATAACGCGCGGAATCAAGGCAGCTCAGTGGAGCTCCTAAACCTGATCGACCTGGCAATAAGTTCTCTTTTGGAACTTTTACATTATCAAAAACCAATTCCCCTGTAATAGAAGCTCGTAACGACCATTTCCCTTTAGTTTCAGGAGCTGTAAATCCTTCCATTCCTTTTTCAACTAAAAGACCGTGTATCCTACCCTCTTCATTCTTAGCCCAAACTACAGCCACATCTGCAATAGGTGAATTTGTAATCCACATTTTGGCTCCATTAAGTAAGTAATGGTCTCCATTGTCTTTAAAATTTGTAATCATTCCACTAGGGTTAGAACCATGATCAGGCTCTGTCAATCCAAAACAACCTATCATCTCACCCTTGGCCAACTTTGGCAAATACTTCATTCGCTGTTCTTCTGACCCATACTTCCAGATTGGATACATTACCAAAGAACTTTGAACAGATGCAGCAGAACGAATACCAGAATCTACTCTTTCTAATTCTTGCATAATCAAACCGTAAGTGATTTGATCTAAACCTGCACCACCATATTGTTCAGGAATATACGGCCCAAAAGCTCCGATCTCAGCCAATCCCGGGATGAGCTGTTTCGGATACTCAGATTTCTGAGCGAAATCTTCTATTATAGGACTAATATTGGCTTTGGCGTACTCTCGAACAGTATCACGAATCAACTTTTGTTCATCGGTATAAAGCTCATCCAATTGGTAATAATCAGGAGCTTGGAATCTATCTGTAGACATATCTATATTTTTGAATAGTGACACAAAATTAACCAATCTTAATCGAAAGAGTTCATTTTAAACTGCGAATAAAACGACTTTCAATGTAATCGGTTCAATTTATCGGCTTAATT
Organism: Acidiluteibacter ferrifornacis; assembly: GCF_009909615.1. Lineage (GTDB taxonomy): Bacteria > Bacteroidota > Bacteroidia > Flavobacteriales_E > Vicingaceae > Acidiluteibacter > Acidiluteibacter ferrifornacis. The sequence continues at coordinate 159,043 of NZ_WWNE01000003.1, forward strand.
TTGAACAAATTTTTATTTTATGATACCGCAGCAATTGATAGACACGAATAATGTCGCTGTACCGTTTGTGACCCCACCTACGGTTGACGACAGTGTTATCAATACTGAGACTAAAAAAGATAGCGTAAAGAAACCTTCGAAAAAGACAACCAAAAAAGCAATTTCTCAGCCAGCTAAACCCATAGAAAGTGAAGCGATCTCATCTATTTTTTCCAACACAACCACCTCACTATCATTAGATAGCATCAACAACCAACCAATCAACAAGTATAAAGAGTTTAATTTAGACTCAATCAATACTTTAATGAATTTTTCATCAGGCTCCACTGAATACCAATCCTACAAAGTGGGTAAGAGATATGAAAAGCCTGCCTACATAGATTTTCAATTATATATCCTGCTTTTCGCCGTTTCTTTGATTGGTTTTACTAGGGCTTTTAACAGAAAGCGATTCAATGAATACCTCATCTCTTTTATTAGTAGAAATGGTTCCATCCAAATTACACGTAATGAAAAAGTATATACTCACCGAGCGAATTTGCTATTACTATTAGCTTATGTTAGTATTACTTCTTTATTAATTCTTCAAATAATTGAATTGGTTGAAATCAACTATGGATGGGGAGCATTCCAGCTTTACCTGTTGATTGCATTCGGGGTTATTTTAACTTACGGTATAAAAATTCTTATTCATAAAACGCTATCCTTAATCCTAGGTTATAAACAAGCTGCTGAAGAGTTTATATTCAATATTATATTGTACAATCTGGCAAGTTTATTTCTTTTATTGCCATGTTTGCTCCTCTCCTCATATGGCCCGACACAATATCAAGTTCAAGCTTTAAGTGTTTCCTCTATCATTATACTGATTTCCATGGCCATTCGACTGATTAGAGGAGTCCAAATTGGAATATCTCATCAAATAAATTTCGTTTATTTATTTTTGTATCTTTGCACCCTTGAAATTTTACCGTTAATAATTGTTTCAAAATTGCTATTTTTTTAGTCAAATTTCTAATTAACAATACCTTATTAACTTAAAAACCTAATCCCCTTGAAAGTAAAAACTATTTTAGTTTCTCAACCAAAGCCGGATACTGACAAGTCTCCTTATTTTGATTTATCAGAAAAATGTAAGGTGAAAATAGATTTCAGACCGTTTATTCATGTTGAAGGAATCGCATCTAAAGACTTTAGACAAGACAAAATCAACATCTTAGACCACACTGCTATCATTTTAACAAGCAGAAATGCAGTAGATCACTTCTTCAGAATCTGTGAAGAGTTAAGAATTACTGTACCTGACACCATGAAGTATTTCTGTATTTCGGAATCCACAGCATACTATTTACAAAAGTATGTAGTGTATAGAAAAAGAAAGATTTTCCACGGAAGACAAACTTTTGCAGACTTAATGGAATTAATTAAGAAGCACAAAGGAGAGAAGTACTTATTACCGTGTTCGGACATTTTGAAACCAGACATTCCTGAGTTATTGAACAAAAACAATATTAATTACACATCAGCTACATTATACCAAACCGTGTGTAGTGATTTGTCTGATTTAGCAGATGTAAATTACGACGTATTGGTTTTCTTTAGTCCTGCTGGTATTAAATCATTGTTTCAAAACTTTCCAGAGTTCAAACAAAATGATACTCGTATTGCAGTCTTTGGATCAACTACAGCAAAAGCAGCTGAAAGTGCTGGCTTGAAGATAAACATTGCAGCACCTCAACCTGAGGCTCCTTCTATGACTATGGCATTAGAACAATACATTAAAAAGACAAATAAAAAATAATTTTATTATCTAGAATAGAAAAAGAGGCCGGTCAAAGACTTGCCTCTTTTTTTGTTTCTTTACACAATATGTCTTCATTAAAATTCCATAAAAAAGAAAGGCTTTCAAGTCGTGCAGAAATCGACTCCTTGTTCAAATCAGGAAAGTCCTTTGTGGAATTCCCATTCAAGGTTATACATCAAAGTGTGCCCCATACAGAAAACAACTTATCGGAGATAGGAGTATTAATAACAATTCCGAAAAGAATTTATAAAAAGGCGGTAGATAGAAATCTATTGCGAAGACGCACAAAAGAAGCTTATCGCTTGCATAAATCATCATTATACAAGGCATTAGAAAAGAAAGAAATCAAACTAAAACTAGCTTTAATCTATATTGGTCCAAAGCCAATGAACTATAATGAAATCTCCTCTAAAATAATCTTAATTTTAAACCGTTTGATAACGTTATATGAATAGATTATTCAGCCATATTTTCATCGTTCTTATTCGGTTCTATCAATACACTATTTCACCAATATTAGGAGCTAACTGTAGATACAGTCCTACTTGCTCAGAATATAGTGTAGAAGCCTTCAAGAATCATGGTGTCTTCAAAGGCTTTTATTTATCGACCAAAAGAATAATCAGTTGCAACCCGTGGGGCGGTCATGGATATGATCCTGTTCCAAAAAAGTTTAAATTCTAAAACATGAAAAAGATTAAAATAGCAATTATTGCAGGTGCTGTAGCCATCTCAGGTTTTGTATCGTTTGGTTTTGTAGACAATTATTTTGAACTCTCTAAAAATCTAGACATTTTCGCTACACTTTATAAAGAAGTGAATACTTACTATGTAGATGAAACTAAACCAGGAGAGTTGATGAAAACGGGAATTGATGCGATGTTGAAATCATTGGATCCATATACCAACTTCATTCCTGAATCTCAGATAGAAGACTTCAAATTTATGACTACAGGTCAGTATGGTGGAATTGGAGCATTGATTCACAAAGATGGAGACCATGTCGTAATTTCTGAGCCTTATGAAGGCTTTCCAGCCTACAATGCTGACCTTAAAGCAGGTGATATCCTAATAGAAGTGGACGGTAAAAAAGTGAGTGGCAAATCTACTAGTGAAATAAGCGAAGCTTTGAAAGGTCAACCTAATACAGTTGTAAAATTATTGATTGAAAGGCCAGGAACCAAAGGCAACTTAAACATCGATTTAACTAGGAAAGAAATCAAAATTGATGACGTCCCTTATGCAGGAATGTTAAATGAAAAAGTTGGATACATCAGATTAACTAGCTTTACCCAAACAGCTTCCAAACAAGTAATCGATGCTTTGAATAAACTGAAAAAAGAACACAATGCACAATCTATCGTTTTTGATTTAAGAGGAAATGGAGGTGGATTGTTAAATGAATCCATTAACATAGTAAATGCATTTGTCCCTAAAGGAACTATGGTGGTTCAAACCAAAGGAAAAATTAGTGAATGGGATGCTACTTATAGAACACTTAACGCTCCGGTAGATACTGAAATCCCGGTCGTTGTATTGGTAGATGATCATTCTGCTTCTGCATCAGAAATCGTTTCAGGTTCTTTACAAGATTTAGATCGAGCAGTAATTGTAGGAGATCGGACATTTGGAAAAGGATTAGTACAGCAAACTAGAAGATTGAGTTACAATGCTCAACTAAAAGTTACCGTAGCAAAATATTATATACCAAGTGGAAGGTGTATTCAAAAAATTGATTACGCGCACAGAGACAAAGATGGAGATGCTCCGATAGTTGCCGACTCCCTTATTGTACCTTATAAAACTTTAGTAAACAAGAGAACAGTTTATGATGGAAAAGGAATTAATCCTGACATAAAAGTAGAAGAAAGAGACGCTAGTAACATCACGGCCGTGCTTGTAACCAAGTATCACATATTTGATTATGCTACCCAATATCGTTTAAATCATGAAAGTATAGCCCCTGCTTCGGAGTTTCATCTGACTGACAAAGAGTATGACGATTTCATTGCCTACTTGAGTGACAAAAATATTACTTATGAAACAGAAACAGAAAAGCAGTTAAAAAAATTAAAAGAAGTAGCTACTAAAGAAAAGTATTTCCAATTGGCTGATGAAGAGTATAAAAGTCTAGAAGATAAACTTGTTTTAGATAAAAGCGGCGATTTAATGAAGTTTAAAGATGAAATAAAAGAAATATTGGAAAACGAAATTATTTCGAGATATTATTTCCAAAAAGGTAGAATACAAGCTTCTTTAAATAATGACCCAACTGTATCTAAAGCTATAGAAATCTTGGGCAATAAGGAAATATATACCGGAATATTGAAAGGCACATACACCAAAAACTAATTCGCAAATTTCGTGTTGAAAACTGGGCTTTTTAGGTGGAAATATTGGAACCATCAACTTCTTTATTTCTTTGGAATAATGGTGTTGATGGCAGGGTTGCCGTGGTCAAATTTTTTAATGAGCCTTGGACAATTTATTTTACTTGGCAACTGGATTCTAGAATTTAACTTCAAAGTCAAACTTCAAAAGTTCGCCAACAATCGACTTTTACATATCCTGCTTTTATTATATGCTATTCACTTAATTGGACTATTCTGGACAACTGATTTTCAATATGCCATGAAGGACCTGAGAATCAAACTGCCGCTTCTCTTTTTGCCTATTGTTTTTTCAACGGCTATTCAATTTTCAAAAAAGTCGTTTAATCAGCTTATTGATTTATTTATATTTTTTGTCACCATTATCACATTTGTGAGCTTTTACAAATTCCTGAATGTAGAAAATATAGAGTTATACGACAAGCGTGATTTGTCCATTAACATTAGTCACATTCGGTTTAGTTTGTTGATTTGTCTAGCCTTATTTTATTCATTGTATAAATTTTATAAGAATAAGAGCTATAAAAAAATAGGTTATTTACTCCTGAGCTTCTGGCTTATGGGTTTCCTCTTTATTCTCGAATCATTTTCGGGTATCGTAATTCTCTCTATCATCCTTCCAATTGTTGTTATATTTTACGCATGGAGAATTAATAATCCCATTAAACGTTATCTTTCTTTAGGATTTATTGTAGCTTTCTCAATTAGTATACTATCTATTGTAATATGGAGAGTTAGTGTTTATCAGTTTAGCCCTGTACCTAATCAAAAAATGTATCCGCACAGTATAAATGGTAATTATTTCCATAATGATACACGACCTTCTGAAAATAGACATCAAGAAAATGGATACTACATTTATAGAAACATTTCTTACGAAGAAATTGAACGGGAGTGGAATAAACGCAGTGATTTAAGCTATGATGGCAAGGACAAACACAACAACCCTCTTCACATTACTTTACTTCGCTTCTTGACTTCAAAAGGTGGGTTTAAAGACTCTTTGGCCATTGCACAACTAACAGATGAAGAAATTCACGCGATAGAAAATGGAGTTGCAAACATCAACTATTTAAAACATCCGCACATTTCGCGAATCGATAAAATTATTTGGGAGTTTGATACCTATTCAAAGGGTCTAGGAACGAATGGACACTCCGTTGCTTCTCGAATCGTTTATTGGAAGCAATCCTTAAAATTAATTAATGAAAACCTTTGGTTTGGAGTGGGTACTGGAGATATTGAAATGGCATTTCAAAAAAGCTATGAAGAAAGTGATTATGCCTTAAACAAATCTTTTCAACTAAGATCTCATAACCAATACCTTTCCTTTTTAGCCACATTTGGAATCTTTGGCTTTCTATTTATTGCTTTTTCCATGCTCTACCCTATTAAAATTGCATTGAATTATAAAGACTACTATTACCTTGTATTTATAGCTATTGCAATGCTTTCTATGATTAATGAGGATACCTTAGAAACACAAGCAGGAGTGACTTTCTTTGCTTTCTTTAATTCTTTTTTATTGTTTGCTAGAAATTATCTACCTAAAACGGAACGATAAACAGCTAACGTTTTTTCCGCAGTAGCTGCCTTTGAGTGTGTGGCTAAAATTTGCTTAGCTCCAGCTATTAATTGTTGCTGAAGGGCAGCATTATCTAACAGTCGATCTAATCCAAGCGATAAACACTCGGAGTCAAATACAGGGCATAACAATCCGCTTTTTTCAGGATGAACAATCTCGGGAATACCTCCAGCAGCTGTCGCCACCACAGGAACCCCTTGTGCGAAAGCATCCAAAATAGATGTTCCTAAACCTTCCGTTTTTGAAGTAATAAGAAATACATCTAAATCACCTAAAATTTCAGGAACATCATTTCGGAAACCTATAAATGACAGATTTGCTAAACCTTTTCCTCTTGCGTAATTTTTGATTTCTTCCTCCAATGGACCGTTCCCAATGGCTACAAAGTGGCAATCTTTTCTTTTCTGATTGAGCTTAACTGCTACATCAATAAAGGTGAAATAGTCCTTGTGATCAGCCAATGCAGAAGTATTACCAATTAAGAATTTATCTTTAACGCCAATCAGCTCCTTTAATTTTCCTGGTACATGTGTGTTTTCAAATCGAGTCAAATCAATTCCTGAATGTACGGTTACTAGTTTGGATTGATCTGTTATGTCCTTTGCAGTAATTTCTTTGATTTTATCGGAAACACATACAATCTTAGCCACTTTTGAATGATTGTATTTATAGAATGAACTCTTGCTTTTTCCTACAGAAAAATCAACTCTGCGACTGACAATAATTGGAGTTTTGTTCTTCCACAATGCTGCCGCGATTATGGCATAAGTATGTCCGTGTGCATCGTGCGTATGAATCAAATCTATATCAATCTTCTTGCAAATACTCTTGATTCTTTTGGCAAAAAAAGGATCAACTCCACTTCGCTTTACCTGACTGACAAATTGATGTCCTTTTTCTCTGCAGTAGGCTTCCATCTTGGAATCCTTCACGCACAAAATAATTTGCTCTACTCCTTTTTGATCAAGCTCCTCATACAAATACGCCAACTGCTGTTCGCCACCTCTCCAGCTTTTAGCAGTAGAAATGTGCAATATCTTGATTGGGTCATTGGTGATTTTAAATTGGCTTTTCATGGTTCAATTGATTCAATTTAAAATACTTTAAATATACAGCATAAGCCGAAAGTTTAGCTATCAAAAATCCAGCCTTCCCATCTAAAAATCCTTTGTGAATCAGGTAGATTTTAATGAATCGAGCAATGGGTTTATACCACATTTTTAGCGCAGCTCCTTTTTTCCCTTTTTGGTGCATCATATTAGCCGAAATAGTAGAGAATTTATCAATCTGTTTCCGATGATCGTCTATGGTATAATAGGAATAGTGCAATAAATCTCCTTCTAACTTTCCTGTTTTTACACCATTTTTGACAATAAACCTATCGTGCGGATTCTGTCCACCCCAATCACCTGATTGTTTCGTAAATAAACGTGTTTTCGTATCCGGATACCAACTAGAATGATGCACCCAAGTGCCACAATAATTGGTCAACCGATTCATGGCGTAAGCTTCATATTGCCAATTTTCTTTTGCCTTTTGAATAGACGCTGCTAGTTCTGGTGTTAAGGCCTCATCAGCATCTAACGATAGTACGTAATCAAAACTAGCGATTGATTTTGCCCAGTTTTTTTGCTCAATGTGTCCATCAAATTTGTGCTCTACAAATCGAGCACCTTTCGCTGTCGCGATTTCCTTGGTGCGATCAGTAGAAAAAGAATCCACCACCAACACCTCATCAGCGATAGACAAAACAGAATCGATGCAACGACCGATGTTTCGCTCTTCGTTGAATGTAATGATGACAACCGACAGTTGAATGACCATGGAGAATAATTTACAGCAAAATAACAATTAATGCATGAAAGTAGAATCTTATCGGTCCAAATAAGTTGGTAAAAAAGGTTATTTGCTAACTTCGTAGCATGGGAAAATTGTATTTGGTGCCAACGCCTATCGGTAATTTGGAAGACATGACATACCGTAGTGTTAGAATACTGAACGAGGTAGACGCGATTTTGTGTGAAGACACACGAACTTCTTCACGTTTGTTGCAGCACTATGGCATTCAAAAAAGATTAATTTCTCATCACCAACACAATGAGCACAAGGCAGTAGAAAAAGTAATCGAGCATTTACAAAATGGAGAAACCATCGCATTGATCACTGATGCAGGAACTCCTGGCATTTCTGATCCAGGCTTTCTATTAACAAGAGCTTGCGCTGAAGCAGACATCGAAGTGGAGACACTTCCCGGTGCTACCGCTTTTGTTCCTGCTTTAGTAAACTCAGGATTGCCTTGTGATAAATTCTGTTTCGAAGGATTTTTACCACATAAAAAAGGCCGACATACTCGATTGACTCAGCTTGCCGAAGAAGAAAGGACGATTGTATTTTATGAGTCGACTCATCGTATTGTGAAATCCTTATCACAAATGGCGGAATATTTTGGCGCAGAGCGAAAAGCGTCTGTTTCTAGAGAATTAACTAAAATGCACGAAGAAACGGTCCGAGGAACATTGACGGAATTGGCGCAATACTACACCGATCACATTAGTAAAGGTGAGTTTGTCGTGGTGGTTGGTGGAAAAGAATAGGTTGGGGTTTTACTTTTCAATCTGTATTTCAATTATTTATATTCTTATATTTAGTTTCGTTAATAAAACAAACATCTCTTTCGAATTAATTAGGTTTTTGATTTATAAAAACCACTTTTAGGACAAAATGACCTGAAAAATACTTCATATTTGCCTAATTATGCCGAAGAGTACAGACCCCATCTGAGCTGGGCGTTCGATGCACAGTAAGGTTTCTATCAGTTGATTGTCGTCTTTGCTAACTTTTTATAGATTACCTATCTAAGCATATACTTTACACGATTATTACACCTTTACAACAAGAAAAAGACACTTTATTTTTTAATAGGATAAATTCTTTCAGGATCTTCTTTACCCTCTTGTTCTGATAATCTCGTAAGCAATTTTAAATCTTCTACTTGAAGGTTGTCTATTTTAAGAGTCCCATCACATTTCGATGTTTTAAGAAAATAACAATCACTAGCATCAGTAAATATCAAGTATTTTACTCCTTCTACAAATGGAATATCGCAAGACGTTTTATAATTAAAAAGAGTCAAAATTCCCCCCTCGACATTCCTTCCAGCATTTTTATAAATTTTATTTATCTTAATTGAAGAATATCCTAAAATAAGATTGTTATTTCTAATTTCAGAATCACAGTTTACTAACTCTACAGTACCAATAAATACATGACTTGCTTGCTTAAAACTTTCCTCTAGATTATTTATTTTCGAACAATCGCAACTCAATAAGTCATTACAAGATAATAAGCAAATTACAAAAAAGAAGAGGTAATTTATTTTTCTAATTGCAACCATAATATTGTTTTAATACATGAGTTTTATAAATATCAGAAACATTATTGAATGTTGGATGATTTTTTTTGTACTGTATAAGCTCCAGGTTCTCTGAAAGTAAATTTACCGTTTGGTGTTCCATTTACATGACCAAAATACTCATGAGTGAATACACTGGCAACATTCCCTGAATGTGTCATAACTGAATTTACTTGCCCCCCTATTCTTAAAGTGATTTAAATGTGTACAGATTTCAATAATTGTACTATTTATAATACCACGTATATAATTAATATTTAACACCCTAACACAAGACCTAACAAACTTTAAAAATGAGTTAGGTCCTTTAAATCTCCAAATAACATATTAGCTCCCCCTATCAATTCACTTCCAACCCATACTTCTTCATGTACTTTTCGTACAATTCCCGTTGATGACTGCTTAAATCAATTGTTTGACCATTTACAAAAGCAATCGTTACATTATTGGTTTTCATGTCCAATGCATCGCCTTTGGAGACAAACAAAGTCGCTAGTTTTCCAATTTCTATGGAGCCTACTTGTTTTTCGATTCCTAGTATTTTAGCTGCATTCAATGTAATACTTGACAACGCTTCTTCTTTGTCTAATCCATAAGCAGCAGCTGTACCGGCATAAAATGGCAAATTTCGTGTTCCCATGGCTTGCATGCGACCATCGTTTTGCAAACAGAACAACACTCCTGCTTCTTTCAATAAAGCAGGCAAACGGTAAGGTTGGTCAACAGCATCATCTTTGCGTAAAGGCAACTCATGCACTCTTCTCAACACTACTGGAATGTTGTAGTCTACCAACAAATCAGCTACTAAAAGCGCATCATAAGCACCTACCAATACTGGTTTCTTGATTTCTTGCTCTCGAATAAAATAAATGGCTTCAGACAATTCCTTTGCCTTATCAGCATGAATAAAGACTTTTTTATTCCCTTTGAACACTTCACGCATGGCTTCAAATCTCAAATTCTTTTCCAAATTAAAGTCTGACTTTGAGTAGGCTTTTGCATTTAAAAAGAAAGTCTTCAACTCCTTTACTTCCGTCAGATAGTTTTTATTCTCAAAATAAATAATGTCTCCATTTTCCCATTTAGAAGAATAGACAGAAGGCCAATTAATGTGAATAGCATCGTCAATTTTCAACACAGCATCTTCCCAATTCCATCCATTCAAACTAAAAATAGAAGAAGTTCCTGAAATCCGACCACCTTGAGGCGTAGATTGAACAATCAAAACACCGTTGGAACGAACGGTTGGAATAATTTTAGAATCGGTATTGTACGCCACCAAACTTCTCACTTGTGGTGTAATACTTCCCACTTCATTGTTGTCTCTCGTGGCTCTTGCGGCATCTATTTCTACCAATCCCAACACATTGTTTGGAGAAATAAACCCAGGATAAGAATGTTGTCCATACATCCGAATTACGGTATCGTAAGCATTGGTATCCAATCGATAATCTTGGGCACTCATCACCAAATTAATGGTCGTTCCTTTGATTCCAATGGCCGAATTTTTAATCACGTCGCCATTACCAATGTGAGCCGTCGTTCCTAAAATCAGCGTGGATCGTTCATTCTTGTTCTGTGCATTCAACACAAATACACCACAAATAGTGAAGATTGATAAAATGGTTTTAATTGATTTCATACCCTTCGTCCTCCATACTTTCACATTCATACAATTGCTTTTCTTTTGCTTCTGGTTTCTTCGTTTTCTCTCCCTTCTTCTTCGCCTCTATCATTTTCTGAACCAGTCGCTCTCGTTCAGTACTTACCTTTTTTCTCAACTCTTGATCTCTTTCTGCATCGTAATAACAAACGCCATCAATAATGGTCTTTTGAACTTTAGAATACACCGACAACGGATCTCCAGACCAAACCACCAAATCAGCATCCTTTCCTTCTGCAATGCTTCCCATGCGTCGGTCTAAATGAAGCATTTTTGCAGGGTTTAAGGTCACAAACTTCAATGCATCTACCTCACTCACGTTTCCATATTTCACTGCCTTCGCTGCTTCTTGATTCAATCGTCGCCCCATTTCAGCATCATCAGAATTGAATCCAGTGGTTACGCCCATCTGGTTCAATATTGACCCATTGTATGGAATGGCATCGTTTACCTCAAATTTATATGCCCACCAATCAGAGAATGTAGAACCGGCGGCTCCGTGCTCCTTCATTTTGTCGGCCACTTTATAGCCTTCTAAAATATGTGTAAACGTATTGATTTTAAAACCCATCGAATCGGCTACATGCATCAGCATATTGATTTCCGACTGCACATAAGAATGACAAGTGATGAATCGTTTTTTATCCAAAATTTCCACCAATGTTTCCAACTCCAAATCTTTTCGTGGAATGCTCATTTCTTTTCGGTCGCGATTGTTTTTAGAATTGTACAGTGTCCAATTGTCTTTATAAGTTTTTGCACGAATAAAATCATCGTAATACACTTGCTCCACTCCCATTCTTGTTTGTGGGAAACGTACTTTCCGTTCATCACCCCAATTGGATTGCTTCACATTTTCTCCCAACGCAAATTTGATAAACCCGTCAGCAGAATCAATTTTCATCACCTCAGGAGTTTCGCCCCATTTCAACTTAATGATAGCACTTTGTCCACCAATTGGATTGGCCGAACCATGTAATAATTGAGATGCGACTACTCCCCCAGAGAGTTGACGGTATATGTTAATGTCATCCGAATTAACTACATCGCCAATAGAAACCTCAGCAGTATTGGCTTGTCCACTCTCGTTCACTCCTCGGCTAATCGCAATGTGTGAATGTTCATCGATAATACCAGAAGTAATGTGCATACCTTTGGCATCAAACTCTTCTACTTCTGGCGCTTTTTTACGGAAAATGATGCTTAAATCCAACTTTGGGCCGATTTTGTGAATCTTCCCATCAATCACCAACACATCGGTTTCTCTTAAGATTCCTTTACTTTCATTTGTCCAAACCGTTGCATTCCGATAAATGACATTTTTTGCAACTGGCTTTATTTCTGATCCAAAAGCCATATTCGGATACCAAACAGGTCCATGGGTCATCACCTCTGAAGAATCTTTTTTCTTTTCGGTTATAAACTCCTTCTTTTTGATAGCGCCCCACTTCACCCAGTCACCTTTGGTAGAGATCGCATTCCCACTCCAAATTCTACTTTTGTCGTCACTCACATGTCCGCTTAGGCGAATTACTTCCTTACTGCCTTTACTTGCAAAAGCCAACGAAACTTGATTTCCTTTTAATACAATAGTGCATGGCTTCGAAGAGTCCTCACTTTTTATTTTTGCCGTTAGCTTATCCAATTCACCTTCTACAGTCAAGTCATACTGCATAATTCCTTCGATGTTGATACTATACGTACCTCGGATATCAATATTGGTTCTGTCACTAATGATGTGTGGCTGACCTTCTACCCAGTTCTCATACACAATGGATTTCTTATCGAAAATAGAAGCGGAAGTAATGATGAAATTAGCAGGATTGCCTTTCTTCAACGTCCCATCGGTGTATTTTAAATTCAAGATTTGAGCTGGTGAAGTCGTAATTGCCGCCAAAGCTGCATCTTTTGATAAACCTGCACGAATCGCTTTACGCCAATTCGTTAAAAACTCTGATTGACTTTCTAACCCATTCGCTGTAAAGCAAAAAGGAACCTCAGCTGCTTTTAGCATGGACGCGTTGAATGGCGCCATTTCCCAATGTTTCATCTCTCCCAATGACACATTCATGGCATCATAAGGGTTTTCTACATCGTAAGCCATCGGAAAATTCAATGGTAAAATGAAAGCAGAGTTCAACGCTTTTATTTCGTCTACTCTTTTATACTCATCTCCATTTCCTTTGATGATGAATTTAAAATCAAACTCTTTCGCAATTTTATCCGCCCTCAAAGCAGACAAATAACTATCAACTGAAATGACTTTAGGAAGCGCTTTCGTTCGGTTAACATTCTCTAAAGTTATGTTGTATTCTTTTGTCCCCAACCGATTTTCATACCATTGAGCATCGTAAAATGTTTGACGTATCAAAGCAATAATTCCCATTAAAGAAGACGGATAGGTTTGCTTAGAGCTACCTTTATCAAAAGATAACGAAGTGAACACCTCACTCTGCTCCAAGGACTCATTGGGACTTTCTAACCCTAGAGAAACCAATGCGGCAGTTCCTCTAAAAATTCCATCTTGTTGATGAGTAGCCACTACTCCAAATCCATTCTTTCTTAATTCCTTGGCTTTATCGTGTTCGATATTAAAACCCTCAAAAGCTTTATTCTCCGCCTTTACTGCCTCGTTCCAATTGTATGCGCCCTCTTTTTTGGATTCCAATTGCGGTGAACCTGACTTTTTATTCTTTTCAGAGTCATTCTGAATTCCATAATCTGAATAAATATCAATGAAAGAATGATAAATAAATGCTCCTTTTAAGTCATAAATCACACTTGATTTAGGAATAGAAATATCTTTACCAACGGCCTCGATTGTCCCATTTTTAACCAATAATGTAGCCTTCTGCAACACCTGCCCTGGAGCCACAGTTATAGTAGCATTCGTAAAAGCGATGTAATTATTGTTAGGATTTCTATTTCCATTGACTGGGAAGGTAGATTGAGAAAAAACCGCATGACTAGAAATTACAGCAAATATAAGCAGGTATAAAAACCTCATTAGGATCCAATTTAAGTTTTGAAAATGAAGGCTAAATTAAGAAAAGTAACCATGAAGCCATTTTGAAAAACGCTTTTTACATGTCGTTTTCATTACCTTTGAGATTTAAATTTTTGACTATGGAAATGATATTGATGATTCACTCGCTTTTGCGCTATGTTATTTTGATTTTATTAGTATTTACCATTATTAAGGCGTTTGCCGGATGGTTTGGAAATAAAGAATATACCGCTTCAGATAACAAATTGAGCTTATTTACTTTTATCAGTGCTCACCTGCAATTAGTAGTGGGGTTAGGAGTATATTTCATGAGCCCAGTTGTAAAAGCCGGAATGAGTGATATGGCCGCCGCAATGAAAGAACCAGTTTTGAGGTTTTGGACTGTGGAGCATATATTATCAATGATTGTAGCCATAGCTATTATCACCCTAGGACGCATTATGAGTAAAAAAGGAACCACAGATGCAGCGAAGCACAGAAGAATTGCCATTTATTATCTATTGGCATTGGTGTTGATTTTCTCTGCTATTCCATGGCCTTTCTCAGCAGTAGCTCGTCCTTGGTTTTAACCAAATAAATGACTATTTTCTTTACATGAATCTATACGATACGATTGAAAAAAAAGATGAGACTGCTATTTTAGTAGGAGTTATCACTCAAGAACAAGACGAAGCAAAAGTAGAAGAATACCTAGACGAATTGGCCTTTTTAGCCTTGACTGCTGGAGCTACTGAACATGCCCGTTTTACCCAAAAAATAACCAAACCAAACCCAAAAACATTTGTGGGTGCAGGTAAGTTAGAAGACATAGCGGCCTACGTCAAAACGCACGATATTCAAATGGTGATTTTTGACGATGAGTTGAGTCCTTCTCAATTGAGAAACATAGAGAATGCACTAAACACCAAAATACTAGATCGAAGCAATTTAATCTTAGACATTTTCGCAAAACGGGCACGAACGGCTGAAGCTAGAACTCAGGTTGAATTAGCTCAATACGAATATTTATTACCTCGATTAACTAGAATGTGGACTCACCTTTCTCGTCAGAAGGGGGGAATTGGTATGCGTGGACCAGGAGAAACGGAAATTGAAACAGACAGACGTATTATTCGTGATAAAATCTCATTATTAAAAGATAAGCTCAAAAAAATAGATAAACAAAAAGCGACGCAGCGAAAAGGTCGTGAGCAAATGATTAGAGCCGCATTAGTTGGGTACACCAACGTTGGTAAATCCACTTTAATGAATTTATTGACAAAATCAGATGTATTTGCGGAAAATAAACTTTTTGCCACTTTAGACACGACAGTTCGAAAGGTAGTAGTAGGAAATTTACCGTTTCTACTTTCAGATACTGTCGGATTTATTCGGAAGCTTCCTCACCATTTAGTAGATTCATTTAAATCCACTTTAGATGAAGTTAGAGAATCTGATGTATTGATCCATGTGGTAGACATTTCTCACCCCAACTTTGAAGATCATATCAACACGGTAAAAGAAACTCTAAAGGACCTTAACTCGTTAGACAAGGCAACCATTATGATTTTTAATAAAATTGACGCCTTTACGTATGTAAAAAAGGATGAGGATGATTTGACTCCAAAAGTGAGGGAGAATTATTCTTTAGAAGAGTTGATGAAAACTTGGATGGCGAAAGAAAACTATCCTTGCATCTTCATTTCAGCTGAAAAAAAGATAAACATTGATGGTTTACGAGACCTTCTTTACGAAACAATCAAGGACCAACACTTAAAGATTTATCCACACCGACTACTTTACTAAATAGCCAACCTTTTTCGAAAGTATTCGACAAGGATATGTTATGGTGTTATAATACTATGCGAACGTCTGTAAATCCGTCAGTTTTTTATACACACCATTCTGTGCAATTAAACCATCGTGCGTACCTCTTTCGGCTACTTCTCCATCTTGCATCACTATAATTTCATCGGCATGCTGTATGGTAGACAACCTGTGTGCAATTACGATTGACGTCCTATTCTCCATCAATTTATACAAGGCATCTTGCACTAACTTTTCAGACTCCGTATCTAATGCTGAAGTGGCTTCATCCAAAATCATAATTGGGGGGTTTTTCATTACTGCTCTAGCAATACTGATGCGCTGTTTCTGTCCTCCAGAAAGCTTTCCTCCTCCATCACCTATATTGGTATGATAACCATCAGGCATTTTTTCGATGAATTCATGTGCATTTGCAATCTTAGCTGCTTCTACAACTCCTTCCATTGTTGGATTCTCTATTCCTAAAGCAATGTTGTTAAAAATCGTATCGTTGAATAAAATTGATTGTTGAGAAACAATCCCCATCAACGATCTTAAATCTTTGATTTTATAATCTGTTATCGGATGACCATCTAACCAAATCGCCCCACTCTTTGGATCGTAAAATCTTGGAAGTAAATCAACTAAAGTAGACTTACCACCTCCAGACTGACCCACCAACGCTATAGTCTTTCCTTTTTGAATCTGAATATTCACATTTTTCAATACCTCCGTATCACCATATGCAAACGTCAAATCTTTATACTCGATTTTATCTTGAAATCCCGCAATACTTATCGCATCAGGTTTTTCATTAATCTTGTTTTCAGCATCCAACACCATATCAATACGCTCTGTTGACGCAGCACCTTTCTGAATGTTGTAATACGCCGATGAAAGTGATTTTACAGGATTTAATAGTTGAGAGAAAATAATAATGTAGCCGATAAAGTCACCACCACTAAATTTTGCAGCTGGGTCTAGCACCATATTTCCACCATACCATACCAAAGCCACCATTACAATAGAGCCTAAAAACTCACTCAATGGAGAGGCCAAATCACGTTTTCGAAACATTTTCAACATGGTCAAATTATACTGACCATTAATGGTATCAAATTTTTCATTGGCAGAAGCCTCGGCATTAAATGCTTTTAATATTCTCAATCCTGTCAACGTTTCTTCAACATTCGACAACAACTCTCCCATTTTAATCTGCAGCTTAGAAGAAGTACGTTTTAAACTCTTACCCACTTTGCCAATAATGAGCCCACTAATAGGAAGTAATACTAGAGAGAACAAAGTTAGGTTCGCATTCATGCTAATCATTATTCCAAGAGACAAAATAATAGAAATCGGATCTCTGAAAAGCATTTCCAACGAGCTCATGATTGACCATTCAACTTCTTGAACATCTCCTGTAATTCGGCTGATAATATCTCCTTTCTTTTCTTCTGAATAAAACGAAAGTGGTAGCACCAATATTTTTCTATAAATAGATCTTCGAATATCTCTCACAACCCCACTTCTAATATTGGCCATAAAAAATCGACTTAAGTATCCAAATACATTTTTCAAGAAAAACAAAATAGCAACTGTTAAACAAATAAACAGTAAAGCGCCTCGTTGACCATACTCTACAATAAACGGTTGCATTCTATAATTAAATAACGCTTTAATATAGTCTGCGCTCAACTCAAAACTTGGCTGCACCAATACTGGCTCAACATCTCCAAATAATAGATTTAAGAATGGAATAAAAGCCAAAAGCGACAATAAGTTAAAAAACACCGATAAAATATTGAATCCTATACTGAATAAGGCTACTAATTTATAAGGTGCTAAGTATTTTCCAATTTTGAGTAAACTCTTCATTAGTCAGTTATTTGAGTATAAGTTTCCAATTTTTAAAACCAAAATAGTGTTTCCCACCATTAAGATTACGTTCTAAAAATGAGATGATTCTATATTTTAATTTCTCGTGTTTGAACTTTGGCCTATCTGGACGTTTCATTGTGGTATAATTCAGTTGATGCCCCCATGAAAAATCTTTCATTTTCTCTTTCATCACCTTTGGATGAGTTCCTTTAAATAAAGGCAGGTGCTTTAAAGGACCATAATCAAAACTAGCTTCTTGATTTTCATAGATAGCGTCTACTGTTTGCTTGTCTTTATAAGCTGAATCCATTGCTTTTTTCTTACTCTGCATGTATTCTGGTGGTCGGACCCAGCCGTAGTGAAAGATATAAGCATCTACTGCTGCAACATTCAAAGCATACGCTTCTTCCTTAGTTCGATAGTTTTTTCCATCAAAATTCTCAATCCGTTTAAATGATTGAGCATCACCAAAAGAATGGATATTGGGGAGATTCCTAACAATTCTCACTTCATTTTGATACCATCCATGGTGATTGATATAATGATCATAGTCTGCAAAAAAATGTCGGTATTTAAACAGCAACCCCTCCACCTTTTCATTGTGCAACAATTCTTCGCATCGCGATTTGATTTTTGGCAAATCATCTTCATGAACTACTTCATCGGCTTGTATGTAAAACAACCAATCTCCCGAGCAGTGTGACTTTGCAATATCTGTTTGGTGAGCATACTCTGTTCCGTGCGGAAATGCTTTTAAATCCCATTCAGTTTCAATAATCTTAATTTTGGGAGAATTGATGCTTTCTAAAAGCTCCCTTGTATTATCATCTTCATCTCCCTTACCGAGAGCAACTACAAACTCATCTACAATGGGTAAAATAGATTGAATCGATTCGCAAATCGGATAATACAACTTGGACACATTTCTAGTAAAAGTAAAGCCGCTAATTTTCATTAAAATCAAACAAATTGATAATCGGTTCAAAGTTATTCATTCCATTTCATATGGTTTGCCCAACTATCTTTCTAATGTAAACATATATTCATAATTCATTTGATAACTTTGCACCATGGATAGCTTAAGACAAAGTAAGGTAGCCCGATTACTTCAAAAAGAAATCGGTGATATTTTTATCAAAGAATTTAAATCCCCTCTTCCGGGTGTAATGATCTCTATCACTCAAGTAAGAGTAAGCCCGGACCTTGGTGTAGCAAAGGTTTACGTAAGTTTATTTCCATCAAAAGATAAAAAAGAAGCGCTAGAAACTTTACGGAAAAAGACCTCAGAGGTAAGGGGATTTCTTGGAAACAGGGTGGCCAAACAACTCAGAATTGTGCCTGAAATTATTTTTTACTTGGATGATTCTTTCGATTATGCTGAGAAAATTGACCAACTGTTGAAGAAGTAATGCCGTTACTCAACATTATAAAAACCGAAAATGAGGAAGAAAAAGTATGGTTGGGTCAACAAATTGGCCGGTCTACTTTCCTGAGAAAAGGCTTTCACCTCTTATCTAATTTCTTAATATTAAGAAGTTGGTACATCCGAAAAGCTATAAAAGATTGGGCTAAGAATGCCCCTTCCGATGTCAATATTTTGGATTTAGGATCTGGGTTTGGACAGTGTGCTTTTTACCTTTCATCATTAAATCCAAAATGGAATATTTTTTCATTGGATATCAACAGAGATAAAGTATGTCAATGCAATTCGTTTTTCAATGAAATTGGCAGACAGAATGTTGTTTTTAGAACTGCAGACATTCAAGATTATGTTCAAGAAGAAGCGTATAACCTCGCTTTATCAATTGATGTTTTACACTACATTGAGGATGACAGAGCTTTACTTGACAACGTTTATCGGTCTTTAAAGCCTAATGGAACTATTTTAATCTCGGTTCCTACATGTTACTCAGAATTTGATTTATTCCCGATTCGCTCACAAAAATCTACTTTGACACCGGTAAGAAGAGGATATAAAAAATTAAAGCTATTGAAAAAAGTGAAAGATGCTGGATTTAAGGTTGAGTACTCCTCTTTCACCTATGGTAAAGCAGGAAAGTTGGCTTATAATTTATCCATCCTTTTTCCCCTAAAAGTTCTACAATTATCTAAAATATTTGCGATCATACTCCCCTTTTATTTGATTATCTTTCTACCCATTTCTCTTTTGCTCAACGTATTTGATATGTTAATCAAAAAGACAAGAGGAGAAGGCATCATTATTAAGGCCGTTAAGGTATAATACACGATTTATACAACCCATTGAATTTACCGTTACATATCGCCCGTAAATATCTTTTTTCGAAAAAAACGAAAAACATCATTAACATCATTTCTTGGATTTCGATGTTAAGTATTGGGGTTGGAAGTCTAGCACTAATTGTGGTTCTTTCAGTTTTCAATGGTTTACAATCACTCGTGGAATCCATGTATGAATCTTTTGAACCGGACATTAAAATTACGGCTTCAAAAGGAAAAACCATCGACCTTTCGTTGTTCCCCTTAGAGGAGATAGAACAAATGGAAGGAGTGATTCATTACTCAAAAGTCATAGAAGAAGTTGTTGGAGTAAAGAATGGAGAAAAGCAATGCATCGCTACCATTAAAGGAGTTGAAGAGTCTTTTCTAGACATGTCGAATTTAGATAGTGTTTTAGTAGATGGATCGGCTGTCCTAAAAAGCAATGGTATAAATTATGCCATTGTTGGATACGGAATCGCAGTTCGTTTATCAATGTATCTTCAGAGTGGAGAAAACCTCAGTATCTACATCCCCAAACGTGGAAATGTAAGCTCGCTCAACTTAGCTTCTGCATTTACCTTCAAGCAAATTACACCTTCTTCTATCTTTTACATCAATCCTGATATCGATGATAAATATATCGTAGTCCCATTGGAGTTTATTCAGTCGTCTTTGGATTACGAAAATAAAATCACTTCTTTGGAACTCAGTATTGCTAGCAAAGATCAACTTGCAGTTATTCAAGAAAGGCTTCAGCAGAAACTAGGTGATGAATATAAAGTAGAGAACCGATATGAAATGAATGCATTGCTCTACAAAACTAATCAAGCTGAAAAGTGGATTACTTTTATGATTCTTGCCTTCATTTTATTGATTGCTGCTTTTAACATTCTATCTTCTCTAACCATATTAATTATGGACAAAAAAGAAGACATAAAAGTATTGAGAAGCATGGGTGCCAGTAAGAAACTCATTCAGAAAATCTTTTTCACAGAAGGAATTTTGATTAACCTAATTGGAGCAGGTGGTGGACTACTATTAGGTACTATTATTTGCTTGATTCAACAACACTTTGGCATTTTGAAACTTTCAGGCGGAATTGTTGAATACTATCCAGTAGAATTGCAAGGTTTAGATTTTATCCTAATCTTATTCACTGTAATACTAATCGGAGGTCTTTCTTCTTACCTTCCTGTTAAAGTATTGACTAAAAAACTACTGTAATACCGATTAACTTCTAAGCTCTATTTTTAATTGCAGTTGTGAAAATCGAAGTATTAAACGGCAATCAAAATCATCCCACTCAACGTTATAATTAGCTTGGTATTTACTACTTATAACGTTTAATTAGATAACATTCCCTCGGCTGCATAATGCGCCTTAATCGCTTCAAAAACTTCGAATAATTCTTTTTGTTCGTCGAGAGTCACTAATTGCATTCTAAATTCTTTGAAATGCGCAATCCCCTTAAAATAGTTGGTGTAGTGACGTCTCATTTCCATGATACCATTCCGTTCCCCTTTCCATTTGATGGACATTTCTAAATGGCGTCTTGCAGCTTCTAAGCGCTCATTAAATGTTGGTGCAGCTAGATGCTCAGCAGTCGCTAAAAAGTGCTTTATTTCTCTAAAAATCCATGGATAACCGATACTCGCACGACCAATCATTACGCCATCTACTCCAAAGCGCTCTTTGTACAACTTTGCTTTTTCTGGAGAATCAATATCCCCATTCCCAAAAACAGGAATATGCATTCGTGGATTGTTTTTCACCTCTGCAATTAAGCTCCAGTCGGCTTCTCCTTTATACATCTGCTTTCGTGTACGACCGTGGATAGAAATTCCTTGAATTCCCACATCTTGTAATCGTTCTGCAACTTCGACAATGTATTTCGTATTGTCGTCCCAACCCAATCTGGTCTTTACAGTAACTGGCAAATTAGTAGACTTTACGATTTCGGCAGTCATGCGCACCATTTTAGGAATATCTTGTAAAATTCCGGCACCAGCACCTTTACAAGCGACTTTCTTTACCGGACAACCGTAATTGATGTCAATAATATCAGGATTGGCGGCAGCTGTCACTTCTGTTGCTTGCTTCATGGATTCAATATCATTTCCGAAAATTTGAATTCCAATTGGTCGCTCATATTCAAAAATATCTAACTTTTGAACACTTTTTACAGCGTCTCTAATTAAGCCCTCAGAAGATATAAACTCTGTATACATCAAATCTGCACCTTCTTCTTTGCATAGTGCACGAAAAGGCGGATCACTTACATCCTCCATTGGAGCAAGTAATAAAGGGAAGTCCCCGAGTTCTATATTTCCTATCTTTGCCACTTAATATTTTTTACAAAATTACTAAATCAATTACATCCTTTTGAAAACATTCCAAGATATCGTTTCCAAGCTTTTAATCCTTCTGGGAATTTGCTTAGTTGCAGGGAGCGTCATTTCGTTATTGAGCATTTTTTTAGTCCCATATATTTTCGATATTCCATCTGATAGTGCCCAAGATATATTCAATCATGCATCCAACCCAATGTATATCGGCGCATTGAAATTTATCCAATTATTTAATTCTATTGGATTATTCGTCATTCCTCCATTTTTGTATGTCCTCTTCATCAAAGAAAAGCCTTTAGAGTTTTTGAACCTCAAAAAATCAGTCCACATCAGAACCCTAATTTTTCTTGGCCTGATTTACGTGATTAGTATTCCTGCTATGGAATGGTTAATTACGTTCAATAGCAAACTAGATTTACCCGACAGTTTAATACAGCTAGAGCAATGGATGAAAGCAGCAGAAGAGCGTGCTGCAGAGGTCACAAAAGCATTTTTAGCCATGAATGGAATCGGTGACTTGGTCATCAATTTAATCATCATTGCTGTTATTCCTGCGATTGGCGAGGAGTTATTGTTCCGTGGAGTTTTACAACGACAAATCAACATCTGGAGTAAAAATGGACACCTAGCCGTTTGGGTTGCCGCCTTTGTTTTTAGCGCCATCCACTTGCAATTCTACGGCTTCTTACCTCGACTTATACTGGGTGCCCTTTTCGGTTACTTTTATTTGTGGAGCAATAACTTATGGGTACCAATTATTGCGCATTTCATCAACAATGCATCTGCTGTGATAATTAGCTACTACATGGGCTCCCCTGAAACGGACATTCAATTGGAGGCTATGAATAGAGATGGTAGTGAAATGTATTTGATTATTTCGTTAGTTGTATTGTTCTTAACCTTGAAACGTTTTCGAGAGAATTTACGGGGAGAAATAGTGCATAAAGAAATTGAGTAAAACCAAAAAGCTTGTAATGAACATTATTAGAAATAAGCCACTTGGAAGATTAATTTCTATCTATAAAAACGCCCCCCTATGTTTATATTAAAAAGCATGCCGAATAAATAAATTCAAAAAGCACATGTTTTTATCCATAAAATACGCGATCAAAGGTATATTATAAAACCTAAGTTGGTAGCTTAGGTTTTATGAAAAAAAGAAGATTTTAAATCATTGAGGGACTACTTTACCTGAAGATTTGGGTTTCTCAGCATCCACTTCTTTTATTAAATCATCAATTGCTCTACTTTTTTCTTCGTTCCTCCTCTCCTCTTCAGCTTTCCTTTGTTTTGCAACTGCCTCATCATTTGCAGCCTTTTCTTTTGCCGCTTTTGCCCAAGAGTCTTCTACAACTTTTTGCGATGCTTCACTTGGGTTTTGATTTTGTCCAACAGCTATTATCGAAAATGATAACATAGCTGCTACGAATATTACTTTTTTCATAACTTTTATTTTTTCTAAAGATATTCTAACATGAATAAAATTGCAAATATCTCACCATAAATACCTGAATGTAAGTATGAACAATTACTTACATTCAGGTATGTTTAAGGTAAAAGAAGAACGTTATTAATAAAATACTTGAAAACTAAATAAAGCTACAACTGCTTGTTCACGTAGACAAGCATAAACCAAAAAGCCTCCAAGAACATAAAATTCTTGAAGGCTTTTTAAATATCCTAAATTGGATTAACTCAAAGAGCCAATCATATCTTCTGGTTTCACCCACTGGTCAAATTGATCAGCTGTTAGGTAACCCAAATTGATTGCTTCTTCTTTCAAAGTCGTACCATTTTCATGGGCCGTTTTTGCAATTTTAGACGCTTTGTCGTATCCAATATGTGTGTTCAAAGCAGTCACCAACATTAATGAGTTGTTCAAGTTTTTCTTAATGTTAGCATAGTTTGGTTCGATACCTACTGCACAATTCACATCAAAAGAAACACAAGCATCACCAATTAAACGGGCAGACTCTAATAAGTTTTTCGCCATCATTGGTTTGAACACATTCAATTGAAAGTGTCCATTCATTCCACCTGTGGTTACTGCTACATCATTTCCTACTACTTGTGCACAAACCATTGTCAATGCTTCACACTGCGTGGGGTTTACCTTACCTGGCATGATAGAAGAACCTGGCTCATTCGCAGGAATATTAATTTCACCAATTCCACATCTAGGTCCTGAAGCCAACAAACGAACATCATTTGCAATTTTCATTAAGCTAACAGCCAATTGCTTCAATGCTCCATGCGTTTCAACCAATGCATCATGTGCAGCTAAAGCTTCAAATTTATTTTCGGCAGAAATAAATGGCAAACCGCTAAACTCAGCAATCTTTTTTGCCACTAACTCTGCATACCCTTTTGGCGTATTAATTCCTGTACCTACAGCTGTTCCGCCTAATGCTAATTCAGCCAAATGTGGCAATGTATTTTTCAATGCTTTTAGCCCATGATCCAATTGAGAGACAAATCCAGAAAATTCTTGACCTACTGTCAGCGGAGTGGCATCCATTAGGTGAGTTCTACCTATTTTCACTACATCCATGAAATCTTTTGAAATTCTATCCAAAGTATTTCTCAACTGCTCCACTCCTGGAATCGTAGTTTCTACCACCATTTTATAAGAAGCGATGTGCATTCCTGTTGGGAAAGTATCGTTAGAAGATTGCGATTTATTCACATCATCATTCGGGTGAATCATTGTTTTACCTTCGCCCAGTTTATTTCCTGCAATAACGTGTGCTCTGTTAGCAATCACCTCATTGGTATTCATATTTGATTGTGTTCCAGATCCAGTTTGCCAAACTACCAAAGGAAATTGATCATCTAATTTACCTTCTAAAATCTCGTCACAAACTTTTGAGATTAAGTCTCTCTTCTCTGTATTTAATACCCCAAGCTCACAATTAGTATGAGCTGCTGCCTTTTTCAAATAAGCAAAACCTCTTACGATTTCAATCGGCATGGTTTGCTTAGAATCGCCAATTTTAAAATTATTACGAGATCTTTCTGTTTGAGCTCCCCAATATTTATCAGCTGGAACTTTCACTTCACCCATGGTGTCTTTCTCTATTCGGTAATCCATTTTTATTGTATTTTTTATGATTTGAAGGTTACTATTCTTAAAAATTGATTAAAATTGCAGTCACAAAAGAAATCAAATTATGTTTACAGGAGGATTTTTACTTTTCTTAGCCATTTTTGGCCTCGCGTTTTGGGTATTAATATTCTTATCTGCATTTGCTCTTCCTTATGCAATCACTATGTTCGTGATTGAGAAATTGAAAGGCAAAAAAGCAGAATAAGCTACTTTTACAGCAATTCTAATACATTTTCAGGTGGCCTTCCTAAGACCGCCTTGTTTCCTTTTACCACAATTGGTCGTTCAATTAGCTTTGGGTTTTCCAACATAATTGTAATCCACTCATCTTCTGTGAAGTTCGAATTCTTAAACTTTTCTTTATAAACTGCTTCTCCTTTTCTAAGGAGTTGAGAAGGTTGAATGTGTAATTTAGATAAAATCAACTTTAACTCCTCTCGAGTTGGAACCTCTTTCAAATACTCCACGACCTCTACATCTACGCCTGCATTTTTTATCAAGGCTAGTGTTTCTCTACTTTTTGTACATCGTGGATTGTGATAAATTTTCATAGTTTATTTTTATTTTCCGCCTCCATACTCCATTAAGTAGGCCTTGATAAATGGATCCAAATCTCCATTCATTACATTATCTACATTGGAGGTTTCGTGGGCAGTTCTGACGTCTTTTACTAATTTGTAGGGATGCATTACATAGTTTCTAATTTGAGAACCCCACTCAATTTTTTTCTTTTCAGATTCAATTTCAGCCCGCTTCTCTAACTTTTTACGCATCTCTATCTCATACAATTGCGATTTTAACAACTGCATGGCTTTTTCCTTATTTCCTAATTGTGACCTGGTCTCGGTATTGTCAATTACAATTCCTGAAGGCTTGTGGTGTAATCGAACCCCGGTTTCTACCTTGTTCACATTTTGTCCACCAGCACCACCAGAACGGAAAGTATCCCAAGTAATATCGGCAGGATTAATATTAATTTCTATTGAGTCATCCACCAAGGGATAAACATATACCGACACAAAAGAGGTGTGTCGTTTTGCATTACTATCAAAAGGTGAAATCCTCACCAACCGATGAACGCCATTCTCTCCTTTCAAGTAGCCATATGCAAATTCTCCATCTACTTCTAGGGTTACAGTCTTCACACCAGCCACATCGCCTTCTTGAAAATCTAACTCCTTCACTTTGCAATTATGCTTCTCTGCCCATTGAAGATACATGCGCATTAGCATTGAGGCCCAGTCACAACTTTCAGTTCCACCGGCTCCTGCAGTAATTTGAATTACAGCACTCAACACATCTTCTTCCTCGCTCAACATTTTCTTGAACTCCAACTCCTCTACTGCAGCAGTTGCTTTATCAAAAGCTTGCTTTAGTTCAACCTCTGTTGCTTCTTCTTCTTTATAGAATTCATAAATTACTTGCAAATCGTCTACAGCTGCCTTTGATGAGCTGTAACCATCTGTCCAAACCTTTTGATCACGGATTTGTTTCAGAAATTTTTCTGCAGCTTTAGGATCATCCCAAAATTCAGGTAATTGAGTTCGCTGCTCGTCTTCCGCAATTTGAATTAATTTGTCATCAATGTCAAAGATACCCCCTTAGCGCTTCCACACGCCCAACAAGCTCTTTGATGTTATCTTGAGTTACCATATAGGTCAGTTAGTAAATGAAAGCCCAAAATTAAGCCTTATCAATGAATTTAAATGGCTAAATAGTTGTTATTTTAGCAATATAATTTCTACCCTATTTAAATGCCAACCCCAGAAGAAAGACGTGCGCTGAGGAGAATAAAACGAGTCTTGGTTCAGGAGCAATACCGCAGGAATCCGCCGACAAAAGCACCAGAAAGAAAGGATAATATGGAAACCATTCATATCATTATGGTTCTTGCCTTTTTTATTGGATTAGGCATGATTGTCATCTTTGCCAGCGAAACCGTTATCTCTATTTGGGGAATTACGAAAATTTTTGCTTTCTTCCTTTCCATCACTCTGCTGATACCCATTAAATGGTACCGAAAAAAGTTAACGATGAATGTTTATGAATTTTTCTTGCTTAGCTTATTGGGGTACGCTCCTTTTCTCACGGGATTGATTTTCACAGTTAATTATATAAATCGGTCAAACTTTCACGTGGAGAAGTATCCCATTGAGTCTATCGAAAGAGGAATTTATTTTTCGGACATCATCTTAAAGAATGATACTTTAAGCGAATACGCCATCCTAACAAGCTTCGACAATAGAGATTCAACGTTTTATATAGGTAGAAAGCAAATGCGATATGAATTTAAAGATGGAGGCTTAGGTCTGAAAATCCTTCTCGACAAACGAGCTACTCCTTAAAAAGTTCATCTAAAATTTCGATAATTAGAGCGCTTTCATATCCTTTTTGAGCAGCAGTTCTATATAGCTTGCCTTTTAGCTCGAACTGTTCGTTTTTATCCAATTCTTTGAGAGATTCTGGCATCTTTTTAACAATAACCTTCTCTAGTGTTTTTTTATAGTCTTCTAATTTTATCTGTTCAAAAGCCTCTAGTATTAACGAGTCACTGATTTTGTGAAACTTCAATCCTTGACGAATCTTTATTCTCCCCCATCCCTTTACATTAAACTTCCCTCTGGCATAGGCCATCGAAAACCGTTTATTTGATACAAACTTTGAATCTATCAAATCATCCAAAACTTTATCGATGATCTTTTGATCGGCTCCCCACTCTTTCATTTTTCGTTCCATTTCTACCTCACTTCGCTCTCTATACAAACAAAACTTTTGAGCCTTGTCTAAAACTTTTTCTAGCGTTAATGGGTTTTGAAAATGATTCATCGAATGGGTAATAGTAACTTTGCTCAAATTAACAGAAATCGATATTAAAATCGGCATAATTTCAAAATGAAAAATAAAAAAGCATTGTATGCCTTGTTGACTGCTAATGCGATTTCTCAATTTGCTCAAGGGATAAGTATGTTGGCCATTCCCTGGTACTTTGCAAAGCAGTTAGGCGAAGCCTCCTTTTTTGCTACTTTCTATGCCATAGCTACATTCGCAACTCTATTTTGGGGATTATACGCAGGAACATTGATTGACAAATTCCCACGAAAAAACATCTTCATCGGTCTTTGCTTAGTGAGTTTTGCTGTTTTAGCATCAGTCTCAGGCTATGGCTTTATTGCAGGGGAAGTACCTATGACATTAGTCGCTTTGGTATTTTGTTTTACTATTTTCAATTACAACATCCATTATCCAACTTTGTATGCTTTTGGACAAGAGATAACGGAAAAAGAAAACTACGGCAAGACCAACTCTCTACTTGAAGTTATTGGTCAAACAACCAATGTGCTTTCAGGAGCTATGGCCATCGTTTTGATTGAAGGAATTAACACAAGTATATTGGGGTATACAATTCAAATAGAAGCATGGAGCATTCAAAAAATATTTGCGCTAGACGCAAGCACTTATCTATTAGCAATGGCTTTGATAAAAAGTATTAAGTATATACCAACGGTCGAAAAAGTAGCTATTTCTAAGGAGAATGCATGGGTAAGGCTCAAAGAAGGAGTACAATTTTTAAAAGCGAATCCATTAATCTTTGTGTTTGGCAATGCATCCTATACTGTATTTATTTTTGTATTGGTCTCTACGCATCTATTGTGGCCCATGTATATCGACCAGCACTTACACGTAGACGGAGACATTTATGCCACTACCAAAGTACTCTATGCAATTGGGGCGGTCGTTTCCGGATTTTTTATCACCAAGTTGCTAAAAAGAATGAATACAATTACAGCGGTTATTATTTTAATGAGTATTGCAACACTAGCCTTTACCTTATTATCGATAAGTCAAAATGTATTGATTCTATTGGGGTTAGGTTTTTTCTTCGGAATTACCAATGCCGGAGTACGAATTTTGAGAGTTACATATCTATTCAACCATATCCCCAACCATATCATTGGCCGCTCGAATAGCGTATTTCAAAGCATCAACATTTTCCTTCGATCGGCCTTTATTGGACTCTTCTCACTTGCCTTTTTCAGCGAGGGGTCCAATATCATATGGGCGTTTGTAATTGCTGCGATAGCAGTAGTGCTATCTATTATACCGCTGGTGATTTACTATAAGAAATTAACTGACAGAAAGATTACTTCAAGCTAATCTCATCATTCATTGCATCATGAAAATGGTACTCTAAAAATTCATAGGAATCTGATGCGTGAATCTTAACCCACTTTTTATATTTCATGAACCATTTTCTCTGGATCGAATAGAACCCTTTAGTTAAATATGCTTCAATAAATGGGTGAACATGTAGACTAATCTTCTTCTGATTCAATTGAGTTAATATGTAACGTAAATTATTCTCAATTTCATCAATCAGTAAAATCGTTGCTTGAGCTTCGCCAGTGCCATTACAGCATGGACAAGTTTCAGCGGTTCTAATTTCCATCTCAGGACGAACTCGCTGACGTGTTATTTGTATCAGGCCAAATTTAGAAGGAGGTAAAATGGTATGCTTCGCTCTATCATCTGCCATAGCTTCACGCATTACCTCAAACAACTTTTCACGATTAGCGCTATCTTTCATATCGATAAAGTCGATAACGATAATACCACCCATATCTCTCAATCTCAGCTGCCGTGCAATTTCATGAGCAGATTCAATATTTACTTCCAAGGCGTTCTGCTCTTGGTTATCCATTTTTCGGCTACGCTGTCCACTATTGACATCGACAACATGCAGTGCTTCTGTGTGCTCAATAATTAGGTAAGCACCAGATTTCATAGTCACATTCTTTCCAAAAAGAGATTTAATTTGCTTTTCTAAACCAAAATGATCAAAAATAGGAGTTGATTTACGATACCCTTTTACGATACTCTCCCTTCCAGGTGCTATACTTGCAATATACTCTTTGAGTTCTTGTTGAACATTTTTATCATCCACGTATATATTACTGAACTGCGCATTCATCAAATCGCGCAACATAGCTGAAGTCCTATTGAGCTCACCTAAAACACGTGTTGGTGGCTTAGAGGATTTTAATTTCTTAAAAGTCTCTTCCCATTTTTCGTATAAATTATTGAGGTCACTATGAAGGTCAGCTACCTTTTTGTTTTCAGCAACAGTTCGGATAATTACCCCAAATCCTTGAGGACGGATGCTTTGAATCAAACGCTTTAATCGAGTTCGCTCATCGCTACTTTTAATCTTTTGTGATACAGAAATTCGATCAGAAAATGGCACTAAAACCAGGTATCTTCCTGCAATGGAAAGCTCTGCACTTAACCTCGGCCCTTTCGTAGAAATTGGTTCTTTAGCAATTTGAACTAGGACATTTTGATTGGCAACTAATTGATCGCTAATCTTTCCAGTTTTTTCAATATCCTCCTCAAATTTAAAATCTTTGAGAGAAGCTGCTGTAATTTTCTTGGTGGTTACACCATTAACATATTTATTAAGTGAAGAAAATTTAGGCCCTAAATCCAAATAATGAAGAAAGGCATCCTTCTCATAACCAACATCAACAAATGCTGCATTTAATCCGGGCATCACTTTTTTGATGCGCCCCAAATAAATGTCACCAACAGAAAAACTATTATTGCTTTTCTCCTTGTGAAGCTCAACCAATGCTTTATCTTTTAACAAAGCAATAGTTACCTCAGAAGGAGACGAGTGAATAACTAAATCCAAAACCATATTTACGAATAATCACAAAACACAAGAAACCCAAGGCATTTGAATGCAGGGCTTTACACTTGTTATCAATAAGATAGATGCTTTAAAAAGTCCGACTACAGCAAATACTGTAGCCGGAAGCTAATTACTTCTTCTTCTTGTGTCTATTCTTTCTTAAACGTTTTTTACGTTTGTGGGTAGCCATCTTATGTCTTTTTCTTTTCTTACCGCTTGGCATATCTTTTAATTTATGTTACTATTCTACTTTTTTATCTTCAACTCTTCAATATAAGCCTCCACTTGTTCGATCACTAATGGATCCTTTTGAAAAGATTTATACTTCTCTAAATAGCTAATTCCTTTTTCAATTTCACCCATTTGAACATACAAATCTGTGAGGTACAAAAAAGCTTCAGCATTTTCTGGATCAATCTCCAACACTCTATTAAACCGCTCTAAAGCCTTGTCATATTGTGTTGACTGAATAGAGAAATAACCCAAATTTATCAGTGCATCAATATTGGTAGAATCTTCTTCCAATACCTCCATCAGCAATCCGATACCTTTCATTGGCATTTCTCCTAATTGAGCAGCCCCTTCAACATAACAAACACCTAAAGCTGTTTTTGCTTTGAGGTTAGAAGGATTCATTTCCAGTACTTTTTCAAAGGACTGAACCGCTTCTTCTATCATTACATGTTGATTGCTTTTTGCGAATCGAAAGGTTTTAAAAAAAACATCTCCCGATTGCATCCAGGCTTCTTCTGTATTTTTAAGAACTGCTTTTTCCTTAAAATAAGCTGCCATCAAGACAGGTTGTTTTTCGGAGCTGGCAAAATTAATCAAACTATCTAAGATAATTAACTTTTCTTCTAAGCTTTTCGAGTTTGACAACTGATTTTCTAAATCCGATACAATTTGTTGTCCGGACTCATCTAATTCAATTCCTTCTCTTATATCATGATTATGGGACTCTTCGTGATTTTCAGACAGCACGACATCTACTTCCTCTCTAGCTTCACTTTGATTTTTAGGAAGTACGAAAAGTATTAAAATAAAGAAGCCACCAAACAATATGGTGGCTATCTGTGCTTTATTAAGCTTTTTCATTTCAAAAAAATGAGTCTCCGATTAAGGCTTCACATTTGTTTTTACTCTTTCAACAAAGCTCTTAGAAGGCTTGAATGCAGGAATAAAGTGCTCAGGAATAATCATTGTAGTGTTTTTAGAAATGTTTCTTCCTGTTTTCTCAGCTCTTTTCTTAGTAATGAAAGAACCAAATCCTCTTAAGTAAACATTTTCACCTGCCTCTAAAGAATTTCTAATTGCTTTCATAAACTCTTCAACTGTAGATTGAACAGCTACTTTTTCGATTCCAGTGTTCTCTGAAATTGTCGCTACGATATCAGCTTTTGTCATTTTAATATAATTTTATAAATAAATAATTGGTTAAACTCGAACTTTGCAAGTCTGTTTTCGTGCGCAAATATATAACATTATTTATTTGAAAAAAACTGATTTTAGGAATATTAACGAAATTAATTTTTATACCCCATTGAGAAACAAGACCATAATCTTCAAAAACTACCTCCACAGTTGGTACCTTATAAATCACAGAGACTTACCTTGGCGAAACACTAAAAACCCTTATAAAATTTGGCTTTCAGAGGTTATACTTCAACAAACTCGAGTGGATCAAGGCATGGATTATTACAATAAATTCACCTCTAAATACCCTTCAATTTTAGCACTAGCAAAAGCTTCAGAAGATGAGGTTTTAAAAGATTGGGAAGGTCTGGGGTATTACTCTCGAGCAAGAAATTTATTATTTACTGCAAAGCACATTGCGCAAAACCTAAAAGGAGAGTTCCCTCGCCATTACTCAGAAATTATCAAATTAAAAGGCATTGGGCCCTACGCAGCAGCAGCAATTAGCTCTTTTGCATTTGAAGAAGAAAAAGCAGTTGTCGATGGGAACGTATATAGAACACTAAGTAGAGTCTTCGGAATAAGTACCCCAATTGACACAACAGCAGGAAAAAAAGAATTTCAAGCATTAGCTGACGATCTAATCAAAAACCAGAAACCTTCAGTACACAACCAAGCTATGATGGAATTTGGCGCACTCCAATGCACTCCAAAAAATCCTGACTGCCAATCATGCCCCTTACCAACTATTTGTTTTGCATATGAACATGATTTAATCGGCGATCTACCAGTAAAATCAAAAAAAGTTAAACAGTCTAAAAGGCACTTTAGTTATTTAATTATTAGTGACGGAAAAAAGCTGCTATTAAACAAAAGGCCAGAGAAAGGAATCTGGGCGAACCTGTTTGAATTTCCATTAATCGAATCTTCTAGTGAATTAGAACAAGAAAAAGTGCAGCAAACAGAACTTTGGAATTCACTAGTAATCGCATCAAAAGGCACCGTAAAATTTAAAAGTGATTCATATAGACATATCTTAAGTCATCAAATTATTACCGCAGATTTTTATGAGGTAAAAGTGGACAAAATGCCAACTCTCAGCACAACAAAAAACCTAATCATCAATAAATCAGAATTAAATCAATTTGCTCTTCCTAAATTGTTGTTAAACTACCTTTCTGATAGAGATGATTTACTATCTTTGTTAAACGATAATTAGATAATTTATAGTCAGATGGCAGGAGTAAATAAAGTAATCTTAGTTGGAAACTTAGGAAAGGACCCTGAAGTGCGACACCTTGAAAATGGCGCTGTTGTAGCAAACTTTTCAATGGCCACATCAGAAACCTACAAGGATAAAAACGGAGTTCGTCAAACCCAAACTGAATGGCACAATGTAGTTTTGTGGAGAGGATTAGCAGAGATTGCAGAAAAATTTCTTAAAAAAGGCAATATGATCTATATCGAAGGAAAACTTAGAACTAGGTCTTGGGAAGATAAAGAAGGAGTAACCCGTTACACCACTGAAGTTGTGGGCGACAGCATGACAATGTTAGGATCGAAAAGCGACAACAATTCAGGAGGAAGCACTTCAGATGCGAAACCTGACAATAGCTCATTCAGTGAAAAAGAAACCGAAATAGAAGACGCTGACGAGTCTGATGATTTACCATTCTAATAATTATCCTAAAAGCTACTTTTATAAAAAGATGTAGCTAAAGGTAGTATTAACGAATTATTCGCCAATTGGAAGAACCACCGGAACAGATTTTACTTTCCCTCTCTCAAAGCATTGTAAGTCACCCTATATCTTTTGAGATTATTATCTCATTGATAGTTATGGCTATACTTTTAATTTGCTCAGCTTTAATTTCAGGATCGGAAGTAGCATATTTCTCCCTAAGTACAGCTGAAATAGATCGATTAAAATCTTCTAAAGATCGTACAGAGATAAGAATCATTGAACTTCTTGATCGCCCCAAAAGACTATTAGCTACCATATTAATTGCCAACAACTTTATTAATGTTGGAATTGTAATTCTATCAACATTTATTGTAGATGGACTCTTTACTTTTAATAATTACAAACTCAAATTTTTCATTCAAGTAGTAGCTGTAACCTTTGTTCTTTTACTAATTGGCGAGGTCATTCCAAAAGTTTATGCCACCAGAAAGTCGGAAAGGCTAGCAGCAATTATGGCCATCCCTTTGTTTTATATTCAACTCTTAGTGCGACCCATTAGCTCTATTTTAGTTCAATCCACCAATTTTATTGACAAACGAATTAAGAAAAAAAGTCATAACATCTCTGTGGGAGAGCTTTCACATGCATTGGAATTAACTTCAGATGAAAATGGCAATGATGATGAACAAAAAATTCTGGAAGGCATTGTGAAGTTTGGCAATACAGAAGTAAAGCAAATAATGACATCACGAATTGACGTTGTTCCAATTGATATCACAGCTACATTTCAAGAAGTCATCAGCACCATTCTAGATTCCGGGTACTCCAGGATACCAGTATTCAAAGAAGACTTTGACCATATTGTTGGTGTTCTGTACATTAAGGATTTATTGCCTCATTTAGAAAAAGAAGATTTTGATTGGGCCAGCATCATTCGAAATCCATTTTTCATTCCTGAAAATAAGAAAATCGACGATTTATTGCGTGAATTTCAAGGGATGAAAATCCACCTAGCCATCGTGGTAGATGAATATGGTGGGACCTCAGGAATTGTAAGTCTAGAAGATGTACTAGAAGAAATTGTTGGGGAGATCAGTGATGAATTCGATGATGATGATTTAGTCTACTCGAAGTTAGACGACCTCAATTATATTTTTGAAGGAAAAACTCCATTGAATGACGTTTACCGAATTCTCGAAATTGATGCTGACGAATTTGAAGAAAACAAAGGAGAAGCAGAGACCTTAGCTGGATTCCTCATCGAAATAAAAGGTAAAATTCCAAAGAAAAACGAAAAGGTAAAATTCAGCAACTACCTATTTACTGTAGAGGCGGCCGACAAAAGAAGGGTGAAACGAATTAAAATTACGATAGAAAACAATTCAGAAGATGAAACTCAGAAATAGTTCACTTTTTTGCCTCATTATTGTTGCAACATCCTTCTCATTCATGAGTTGCCAGGACTCTACCTTACCCAAACCAAAAGGCTATTTTAGAATTGACCTCCCTGAAAAAGAATACAGAACAACAAGTGATAGTATTCCATTTCCTTTTCAATTCGAACTACCGCAATACGCAGCTGTTAATCTACAACGAACTGCCGAGAGCCCTAATTTTTTCAATGTGGATTTTGCAAGATACGGAGCTAGAATCCATTTCAGTTATCTCCCTATCGATAGTAATGTAAATCAATTACTAGAAGAAAGTAGAAGATTGGCTTATGAGCACACAGTAAAAGCCCAAGAAATCGATGAAGAATTAATTTTAAATGAATCGGAAAGGGTTTTTGGAACCTACTACACTATTAAAGGTAATGCCGCTTCTTCTGAGCAGTTTTTTATTACAGATAGTAGTACTCATTTTGTAAGGGGGGCTTTATATTTTAATGTCGCACCTAACCCGGATTCATTAGGTCCTGTACATGATTTTATAGAGAAAGACATTGAGCATCTGATAGAAACTTTTAAATGGAGAAACTAGTGCATTACTGTCGCAAAGTTAAATCGATGAACGACATATACTGTTGAGCCTAACAAAAAGAATGCGCCGAGTTGATGCATTACTCCTAACCAAACTGGTACTGCCATTAGTAAAGTAATAACACCCAAAACAAATTGAAATAAAACTGTTCCCAGTAAAATTTTCAATCCAATACTTTGGGATTTATCCAATAACATCTTTCGAGACTTCACTACTAACCACAACACTGTGGCGACTACAATGTATGCTAAATAACGATGAACAAACTGAACTCCACCAAGACCTTCAACAAAATTATGCCATAAAGGCTGAATAGCAGTGACAGAATCTGCAATCCACTGTTCACCCATTTTTGGCCATGTATTGTATATTTTCCCTGCATTTAGTCCTGCCACAAATGCTCCCCAAACAATTTGAACGATCGTTATTCCCAACAAAAAGAAGGCTGAATTTTTGAGAGGATGATTGACCCTTTTTTCTCTATTAGGATATATTAAACCTAACGCCACCCAGAATGTATAAGCAAAAGTTATAAATGCGGTAATTAGGTGCATAGCTAACCGGTAGTGACTAACGTCAGGATCTTTATTCAATCCACTTTTAACCATATACCAGCCCAGGAATCCTTGAAAACCACCCATAAATAACAACAACAGCAATTGAAAAAACAACTTCCGGCTAATCATCTTTTTAGCAAGAAAATAAATAAATGGAATGATAAAAACTAACCCCACCACTCTACCTAATAATCGGTGAAGGTATTCCCAAAAAAAGATATCTTTAAACTCCTCTAAAGTAAAGTGCGAATTAATTAATTGATATTCTGGAAAC
This sequence comes from Acidiluteibacter ferrifornacis, assembly GCF_009909615.1. Classification (GTDB taxonomy): domain Bacteria; phylum Bacteroidota; class Bacteroidia; order Flavobacteriales_E; family Vicingaceae; genus Acidiluteibacter; species Acidiluteibacter ferrifornacis. The sequence continues at coordinate 195,859 of NZ_WWNE01000003.1, forward strand.
TGCTTATACTTTTCAAAAACGACCATCCATTCTGTTTCGTTCATCGGTGGCAGCGAACCCATTAATAAATTCCACTCAACCATTGATAGCCCTGAATTGGTAAGACGAGTAACTCCACCAATAACCACCATTGAAAAAATAAAAAAACAACCTGTAAACAACCAGATGATGATAGGTCTTTTGGATAATTCTTGCATCGTTCTATTTTTTGCCAAAATTAAGAAAGAAACAAGTTTAAACGGGGAAAGTTTTAGATTATGAGTCTAAAAAGAGGACATAAAATAGGTAATAATATCAGGTAAAGAGATGGAGATTTTTTGATTTCTCTTGTTAGTCTCTTTAATTTTAGAATCAACCAAACTTCCAGCATCTTTATAAATGACCATTTTTGAACGAGTAGCATTTGAGCTATCTACATGATTTAAACTATAGCCTTTATAGGCTGCTGTTTGATTAGAATCAGAATTACAAGCGGAAATAATAGCAGAAAATGCCACAATAAAGAATGCCTTAAAAAAGATGGATGTTAACCTCATAAACTACCACTAATTCAATGTTTTCCAAAAGTATAAAAAAATCCAATAGGATTAAATATAAATTGATTTAAAATTAAGACATAGTCAAATCTATGCGCTTACCTTTGTCGGCTTATGAAAATACTGAACCTCGACAAACCAATAATTCAATGGTTACTTTTACTTCTTCTAGCTTTTGTATGGGGAAGCTCGTTTATATTAATGAAACGCGGACTTGAGACTTTTAGCAACTTTCAAGTAGCATCACTTAGAATCGCCATCGCCTATTTTTTTCTGCTTCCAATAGCAATTAAAAATCTTAGAAAAATAAAAGGAAAATACTGGGGATACCTATTAATCGCTGGATTATTAGGCAATGGCTTACCCGCCTTTTTATTTACAACTGCACAAACACAAATCAGCAGTTCTTTAACTGGTATGCTAAACAGTCTAGTCCCTTTATTCACCGTATTGGTCGGATTAATTGGGTTTGGATTAAAATTAAGAATTAAACGCTTTGCTGGAGTTTTGTTAGGATTAGTTGGAGCGATCGGCCTTCTATCAGTACAAGGATTAAATTTTGGGGACAGCAATTTAGCATATGCACTTTTGGTAGTACTTGCGACTATTTGTTATGCTACCAATATTAACTTTATCAAAACATATTTAGGGCCAATAAACTCAATCGATATTACAGCATTCGGATTTTTCTTTTTAGGACCTCCTGTAATACTCTATTTGTTCATGAGTGATTTTTATCACATTATGCAATCTGACCCCGAAGCCACAACAAATTTATTCTACATCGCGCTGTTGTCAGTTTTTGGAACTGCTCTAGCTGTAATTCTTTTTAATATTTTGATTAAAAAAGTGTCAGCTGTTTATGCTTCTTCGGTTACTTATATCATCCCAATCTTTGCATTAATGTGGGGTTTTATTGATGGGGAGGTTATAAAAGGAATGCACATTTTGTGGATTTCTGTTATTTTATCAGGCATATATATTGTGAATCGAGAAAATCTTAAATTAAATCGAAAAGCAAAAAAAGAACTTAAACCACAGAATTTAAACAAGTAGTTGTTTACTTACTTTTTATTTGTATTTTTGTGCTCCAAATTTTTATTAACAAATAAAGCTGTATAAGATGTACGCAATCGTAGAGATAGCAGGGCAACAATACAAAGTAGAGAAAGATCAGCAGATTTTTGTTCATCGATTGGAAGGCGAAGAAGGCTCAAAAGTTGAGTTTTCAAATGTTCTTTTAACTGATGATGGCAAAAATATTTCTGTTGGCGCCCCAGCTGTAGAAGGAGTTTTAGTATCTGCAAAGATTCTTGAGCACCTGAAAGGTGATAAAGTTATTGCCTTTAAAAAGAAAAGAAGAAAAGGTTTTAGAAAAAAGACTGGCCACCGCGAGTACTTAACTAAAATTCAAATTGAAGCTATTGGAGCTGGAACTGCTAAAAAAGCAGCCCCAAAAAAAGAAGCTAAAAAAGAAGAAGTAGCAGCTGAGAAGCCTGCAACTGAAGCTAAGAAAGCGGCACCAAAAGCAGCCACTAAGAAGACAACTGCTAAAAAAGCAGATGACTCAGAAAAATAATAGTACGAACCGATAATAAACTCAAAACGTCATGGCACATAAGAAAGGTGTAGGTAGTTCGAAAAACGGAAGAGATTCAGAAAGTAAACGATTAGGTGTGAAAGTTCACGGAGGGCAATTTGCTCAGGCTGGAAACATCATCGTTAGACAAAGAGGTACAAAACACAATCCAGGCGAAAATGTAGGTATTGGTAAGGACCATACTTTATTCGCATTGAAAGATGGATTAGTAGTTTTTAAAACTAAGTCGAACAAAAAATCTTTTGTTTCTGTAGATACTGAAGGTTTCGAATAAGCTTATTAAAAAATAGTTAAAAACTCCTCTCGGCTTCTGCTAAGAGGAGTTTTTTTGTTTAATATCAATCCTTAGAATAGTATATTTGCACACTTACAAGATCAATTAGCATGTTACAAATTCCATTTATAAAAGAGAACAAAGAGTTAATCATAGATCGCTATCAAAAACGAAACTTAGATGGTGCTGAAACACTAGACAAGATCATTGCGGCTGATGGTAAAAGAATTCAAACTCAACAAGAATTAGACGGTCAATTAGCCGAAGCTAATTCTCTAGCCAAGCAAATTGGCGATTTGTTTAAGTCGGGCAAAGCTGCTGAGGCAAATGCTTTAAAAGAAAGATCTAGTGAATTAAAAGCAAGCAGTTCTGAACTAAAGGAACAATTGGCGCAAACAGAAGAAGAGCTTAAACAATTGCTTTATCTTTTACCCAACGTTCCTAACGAAATTGTCCCTGAAGGTAAAAGTGATGCGGACAATAAAATTGTTAGTGAGTCTGGTGCTGTTCCTAATTTTAACTTTGAAGCAGCGCCACATTGGGATTTAGCAAAAAAACATGATCTTATTGACTTTGAATTAGGTGTAAAAATAACTGGAGCAGGTTTTCCGATTTACAAAGGGAAGGGTGCTATTCTGCAACGCGCTTTAATTAACTTTTTTCTTGATGAAGCAAGAGAAGCTGGCTACGAAGAGGTAATTCCACCGCACTTGGTAAATGAAGCTTCTGGCTACGGAACAGGACAGTTACCTGATAAAGAAGGTCAAATGTACCATGTTGGCGTTGATGATTTATACTTAATTCCTACCGCTGAAGTTCCGGTAACAAATATTTACAGAGATGTTATATTAAAAGAAAGCGATTTCCCGATAAAAAATACAGCATATACACCTTGCTTTAGAAGGGAAGCTGGTTCATATGGTAAGGATGTTCGTGGACTAAATCGATTACATCAATTTGATAAAGTAGAAATTGTACAAATCCAACATCCAGACAAATCATATGAGGCGTTAGATGCTATGGTAAATCATGTAAAAGGTCTTCTGGACAAATTAGGTTTACCGTATCGTGTAGCTTTATTATGTGGAGGCGACTTAGGGTTTACTTCTGCAATTACGTATGATATGGAGGTTTTTTCGGCCGCACAAGAAAAGTGGTTAGAGGTAAGTTCTATTTCAAACTTTGAGACCTTCCAAGCCAACCGTTTGAAGTTACGATTTAAAAATAAAGAAGGAAAAACAGAATTAGCACATACCCTTAATGGTAGTGCTTTAGCATTGCCACGTATTTTGGCTGCAATTTTAGAGAATTATCAAACTGAAAATGGAATCAACATCCCAGAAGTACTGATTCCTTACACTAAATTTAAAACTATTGGAGCATGAATAATTTCTTAAAAATTAATTTAATTATCGGACTTGCATCTGTTTTAAGTGCTTGTTTATCTAAACAAGATGAAGAGAATCTGGCGAAAGTTGATGAATTGATCGCAATGAATGACTCCTCTATTTCGGCATTGGAAGCAACAGATAGTTCAACAATATATGTCCACCATGACACGCTGTTCTCTAATTTGAATTACCTTCAGACCCACCTTACAGATACGCTCGAAAGAAGTTTATTGAAAAAGCTTTCAGATTATAAAGATATCAGAAAAGCATACAAGGCTTACAAAGATCAATTTACTTTAACTCTTAAGGAGGCTCGGAATGAAAAAGAACAATTAATCAAACTAAAACAAGACATCGAGAACGATATTGTTAAAGAAGATAAGTTTGAGAAGTATTATGACTTAGAGTCTACGAATGTCAAAGTAATTAAAGAGAATACCGATAAATTAACTGTTAGGATAAACCTATCAGAAGAAATTTACAATCAGTTGGCTCCTACTGTAGATTCATTAAGCCTTGTGACTAGAAAGAAATATGAATTAATGAAAAATCAAGAGTGATTTTTCTAAAACATATCCTTAACAAAAGCATCAAAAGTGGACTCGTTTTTCTTTTGATGCTTTTGCCGTTTATAGTATTTCCTCAAAATAGCATTGAAACGGATATTAGCTTAGCCGAGCAATTTTATGAAGATGGAGAAATAGAAAAAGCACTAGAACTTTATGAGTCGATCTATGAAAAGACATCCTTTCAGAACGTATACAAATCATTAATTGGAATCTATATCAAAAAAGAAGATTTCAAGTCTGCTGAGAACTTGATTAAAAAACGCATGAAAGGCAGAAATGATGCTTACAAATACGAAGTTGATTTAGGAAATATTTACAGAAAACAAGGTAACGACAAAAAGGCAAACCAAAGCTTTGAAGCTGCACTTAAAGATGTACCTGATGGTCAATCTAACTACATTTCACTAGCGAATGATTTTGCTGCCATATCTGAGTATGATTTTGCGATAGCGGTTTATGAAAAAGCTAAAAAATCTACAGGAGACGATATTCAATACAACTTTCAATTGGCCAATATTTATGGCAGAAAAGGGGATACAGAAGCCATGATCAATCAATACTTAGATGTATTAGCTGTAAATGAGTCCTACCTTCAAAGTATTCAAAATGTGTTACAAACACTTTTAAATCCTGACCCAAATGGGGAAATCAAAGAAAAACTGAAAGAAAATCTGTTGGGTAGGATTCAGAAAAACCCAGATAAAACCATCTTCACAGAACTCTTGATTTGGCAATTTATACAAGAAAAAAATTTTAGTGGTGCATTTATTCAAGCTCGGGCAATTGACCGAAGATTAAACGAAAGTGGAACACGGATATATTCACTAGCGCGATTAGCATCGTCTAACAAAGACTATGATGTTGCCATTCAATGCTATAATTACATCTTAGAAAAAGGCCCTTCTGCTATTTATTATAATCCATCAAGGATGAACCTAGTAGATGTGTTGAAAGAAAAGATATTATCCACCAACAACTACACTCAAGAAGAACTTCTTCAAGTAGATGCCAATTATAAAGAGTCGTTGAAAGAGCTCGGCAAAAACCGAAAAACAGTTGAATTGATGGGTAATTATGCTCATTTTTTAGCGTTTTATTTAGATAGCTCTGACGCTGCTATTCAGTTGCTAAATAAGGCTATAGACATACCAGGTGCAGCTCGAACCGATGTAGCTGAGTGTAAAATAGAGTTGGCGGATGTGTATGTCACTCAAGGTGAAATATGGGAAGCATCCTTATTATATTCCCAAGTAGAGAAGGAATTTAAATACGATGAAATTGGAGAACGTGCAAAATTCAAAAATGCAAAGATCGCTTACTACACCGGTGACTTCTTTTGGTCACAAGCTCAGCTAAATGCTTTGAAAGGGTCCACCTCCAAACTGATTTCAAACGATGCGATTGATTTATCCCTTTTGATAACTGATAATGTTGGTATAGACTCAATTATTGAACCTTTGCAAATATACGCTAGAGCTGAACTCTTATTATTTCAAAATAAATCGGCTGAAGCATTGGTCACTTTAGATTCAATTCCTGAACGATTTCCTGCCGCCTCACTCAATGATGAAATCTTATACCTGAAATATAAGATTGCCTTTAAAAGAAAAGAATTTGAGGTAGCAGGAGAATTTTTACAAAAACTAATCTCCACTTATCCTTTTGACATTTTGGGTGATGATGCAGTATTTTATTTAGCGAAATTAAATGAAGAACAACTAAATAACCCTGAAAAGGCGATGGAATTGTATAAATCCATCCTAACGGATTATAGCAGTAGTATTCATGTAGTGGAGGCGAGAAAAAGGTTCAGATCGCTTCGAGGAGACAACATCAATTAAAAATTATGATAATATATAGTGTAACTGTCAGTGTAGAAAAAGGTATTCACGAAGATTGGTTGAATTGGATGAAAGAAACTCATATTCCTGATGTTATGAGTACTGGTTATTTTACAGAAAATTTAATCACACGAGTGCTAACCACTGCGGAAGGAGAAGAAGGAATTACTTATAACATCCAATATCATTGTCCTAGCATGATTGATTTAGAAGAATATCAACAGAAACATGCACCTGCTCTTCAAAAAGAACACACCGATAGATATCAAAACAAATTTGTAGCTTTTAGAAGTCTACTAGAAAAAGTATAATTTGAAATTAGTTAAAGCCAAAAAGCATCTCGGTCAACATTTTTTAACCGATGAAAGCATTGCAGAAAAAACTGTAGATGCTTTGACAATGACGAACCAGTACAACAAAGTTATTGAAGTAGGACCTGGAATGGGTGTGCTCACTAAATACCTGGTTAAACGTCCAGACCTAGAAACTTACATCATTGATATTGATGGAGAATCCATCCAATTTTTACTCAACAACTTTGAGGAGTTGGATGACTCTAGAATCATAGAAGGCGACTTTTTAAAGTATGACTTGAGTCAGATTTTTGGTGAAGAAAACTTTGCTATCGTAGGAAATTTCCCTTACAACATATCCTCTCAAATTCTTTTTAAAGCTTATGACAATCGAGACAAAGTAGTTGAAGTTGTTGGAATGTTTCAAAAAGAAGTAGCAGAAAGAATTGCAGCTCCTCCGGGTTCTAAAACCTACGGAATTCTGAGTGTACTTTTACAAGCATATTACCATATCGAGTACCTTTTTACCGTTGATGAGGATGTTTTTGATCCACCACCAAAAGTGAAGTCAGCGGTAATTCGATTGCAACGGAACGATGTAAAATCGTTGGATGTAGATGAAAAAAGGTTCAAATCTATTGTAAAAATTGCTTTTGGCCAACGTCGTAAAACATTAAGAAACTCTTTAAAGCAATTCATCAATGAGAAACCAGAAGTGAAAGACAATCCTATTTTTAATGAACGACCAGAGCAGCTTTCTGTCGCTCAATTTATAGATATTGTGAAGCTTCTGGGTTAAAGCTGCTAAATTGCACAGTACACCTATCAATCTAAAGTGATTTTTGCATACTAGACTGAGCAAAATAGGCGTACGTAATCTCATTCTTATCTTAAGTTGGCATTAAAATACCCTTTTCTGACTGCAAGTTCAGGCCTAAAGTTGTAAATTCGTCCACAGCAAATTGATTGGCTCATGCAATTTGAATTAACAAAAGAATATTTAAACGAACTAAGAGAAAGCTTAGATACAGGTATTGAAACTCCGATTTTGCAAGAAGTCAGTGAGCTTCACCCAGCTGATATTGCCGAAATCTTAGATGAGCTAACAACTGAACACGCCTCATTACTATATAAATACATTGGAAAAGAAAAGTCAGCAGACATTCTAATTGAATTAGATGAAGACGTAAGAGAACGTTATCTAGATTCAATTGGTGCAAAGGAAATTGCTGAAACCTTTATCGAAAATATGGATTCGGATGATGCTGCTGATATTATGGCAGAACTCTCCGATAAAGTAAAGGAAGAGGTTATTTCTCATATTCAAGATGAGGAGCAAGCAAGTGATATTGTAGACTTATTGAGCTATCCAGAAGACTCAGCCGGTGGTCTGATGGCTAAAGAATTAATTCAAGTAAATGTCAATTGGAGCATGCTGAAGTGTGTGAAAGAAATGCGCAAACAAGCAGAAGACATAGACAATGTTTATTCTATTTACGTAGTTGATAATCAACAAAAGCTAATAGGCACACTTTCCCTCAAGAAGCTATTACTTGCTCCAAGCACTGCAAAAGTAGAAGATGTATATTTTAAAGATGTATTGGCAGTAAAAGCTTACGAAAAGTCGGAAGAAGTAGCCAACATCATGGAGAAGTATGATTTAGTTGTACTTCCAGTAGTGGATGAGTTGTATAGATTGATTGGTAGAATTACCATTGATGATGTGGTAGATGTAATCCGAGAGGAAGCCGACAAGGATTACCAAATGGCTTCTGGTTTGACACAAACTGCAGAATCAAGTGATCACGTTTGGGCGCTTTCAAAGGCTAGAATTCCTTGGTTAGTAATTGGATTGATGGGTGGAGTTTTGGGTTCATTAGTCATTGAAAACTATGAAGGTCAGATTCAAATTCATCCTGAAATGGCCATTTTTATTCCGTTAATTGCCGCTATGGGCGGAAATGCAGGAGTCCAATCATCAGCGATTGTAGTGCAAGGTTTAGCGAATAAAACCATGGGATTTGACTCAATCTTCTCCAGATTATTTAAAGAGTTCTCAGTGGGACTTTTAAACGGGGTATTAGTTTCTGCCTTAATATTTGGCTACAACTTGTTATTCTCAGATTCATGGGCACTTAGTTTAACGGTAAGCATCTCATTAATCACAGCAGTAGTTTTTGCGACTTTATTAGGCACCGCAGTTCCTTTGGTATTGGATAAATACAAAGTGGATCCAGCATTAGCAACTGGGCCATTTATCACTACGTTGAATGACATTATTGGTTTGTTCATCTATTTTGGAGTAGGTCGTTTGTTGTACAATTATTTCTAAACCAATGACTCGAAAGGTAATTTTCATTGATTCTGTTCATCCCATTTTAAAAGAGCGATTAGAAGAAGTGGGGTTCCAATGTGATTGGAAAGTGGATTTAAACCGTCAAGAGATTGAGCAAATTATCGATCAATACGAAGGTGCAGTCATTAGAAGCAAATTCAAATTTGATACAGCAATGCTTCACAAAAGCAGTCGACTCAAATGGATTGCTCGCTCAGGTGCAGGAATGGAAAACATTGATTTAGAAACTGCCAAAACGCTAAACATTCAATGTTTTAATTCCCCTGAAGGAAATAGAGACGCCGTAGCTGAACATTGTATCGGAATGTTGTTGAGTCTATTCAATCACCTATCAAGAGGAGATCAGGAAGTGCGAAAAGGACTTTGGTTGAGAGAAAAAAACCGCGGAATTGAGCTCAAAGGAAAAACCGTTGGATTGATTGGTTTCGGTTTTATGGGGCAAGCACTTGCTCAACGACTGCAAGGTTTTGGAGTCACCATACTCGCTCACGATAAATACAAAACAGGCTTTGGAAGTGATTCCGTAAAAGAAGTGACGTTGGCCGAACTTCAAGAGAAATCAGATGTAATTAGTATTCACCTGCCATACACTGAAGAAACGCACTATTATATTGATGAGCAATTTATAGCCAATTGTAAAAAACCATTTTACCTCATCAATACTGCTAGAGGAAAATGCTTAGACACCTCAGCATTGGTTAAAGGAATCAATGCTCAGAAAGTTTTAGGAGCTTGTTTAGATGTGTCTGAATTTGAAAGTTTATCTTTTGAAAACCTCAACAAAGAGGAGCTTCCTCAAGCTTTTCAAGATTTAATTGCTTCAGAAAAAGTCATTCTTTCTCCTCATGTGGCTGGCTGGACGGTTGAATCTTATGAGAAGTTGTCTAGTTTTTTAGCGGAGAAAATCTCTTTTAATTGTTAATGGTTAAGGATTAATTGGATGCTAATTTTAATGGTTAATTGTTAATTATCAATGGTTCACTTCATTTCGACAATGCACAATGTGAACTTTATCGCTCAGTGTGACAAATTATTAATTCCATTACATATTTTAGTGAAATGAAAAGCCTACTTCTCCTCATCCTCTTTTCTCCACTCATCACTTTTAGTCAAATCAGTTTTAAAGGAGTCATTGTCGATTCCCAAAACAATCCCATTCAGTTTGCAAGCATCTCCATTAATCAAACTGCAAATGGAACGTACACGAATGAAAAAGGAATCTTTTACTTCGATAGTATACAACCAACAGACACTTTAAAGATTAGCTGCATTGGGTATGAGAGTAGATCGATTCTAGTAAAAAATTTATCAGATACTATTTTACTCCAAGAAATAGCAATTGAAATTGGTGAAGTGGTAATCAAAAGTGAATACACTAGAGAGCTAATTGGATGTTTAAAAAATAAAGACCGAGGAAATGATGGTGGAATTAATGGATATATAGTTGGAATACAAATTAACAATATCTCTTCATCGTACCTTGAAAGTATAGAATATTACATCAAAAAACCGAAAACATTAGCGCCTAACTTATTCTTTCTCCATCTTTATAAACTAGGACCAAACAATAAACAGTCTCCTATACTCAGCCAAAGAATTAGTATTCCTACCAATGAAAAAGGATGGGTTAAAATTGACTTATCAAAGCAATTTATAAAAGTTGAAGACTCTATTTTTATCGCTTTCGAAACAGTTCCGAATCCGGAATACTTTAAGAATGTAAAGGAAGTGCCTATCGTCAACATGAGCGAATATGATGCTGCAATTATAGGTTGGAGCAAATTAAAACAGGTTACGGATGTTAAGCTAAGAGCAGGCTCTTACGCAACAGGATGGCACACATGGTCGTATGATGATTTTGCTGGGTTAGGCTATCACATTCCAATGATTCGAGCAACTGTTCGGTATTGAGAAGGAAAAAATAATTATCAATGGTTCACTTCGACTCCGCTCAGTGTGACAAATTATTAATTCCATTACATATTTTAGTGAAATGAAAAACCTACTTCTACTCATCCTCTTTTCTCCTCTCATCGTTTATAGTCAAATCAGTCTTAAAGGAACTATCGTCGATTCTCAGAAAAATCCTATTCAGTTTGCAAGCATCTCCATTAATCAAACTGCCAATGGAACCTATACCAATGAAATAGGAATTTTTCACTTCGATAGTATACAACCAACAGACACACTGAAAATTAGCTACATTGGTTATGAAAGCCGGAAAATTTGTGTGAAAGACATTAAAGATCAAATTACCTTAACTAGCAACTCTATCAATATAGAGGAAGTTACAATAGATAGAAAGAGAAAAAACAGATCATTTACGATTGGGTATTACAATATGAATACGCTTTTTCCTAGTTCCCATTTCAGTAATGTAAAATCAAAAATAGCCACCTTCATCCCCTATCAATCGTCACCTGCAATAATTGAAAAAATATTACTCCCCATTACAAACATTAATGATACAACTCAACTTAAGGTTTACCTCTACGAAATTTCTGAAGATGGAAGCCCTGGAAAAGAAATCTATTCTAAACTGTTAATGTCAAATGAGATAAAAAACAAAATTGACATTTCAGATGAGCAGATACGCATACCACTAGAAGGAGTATTTATTGCGGCTGAATGGCTTACAGAGCAAGTCATCAAAGACTTGAACGATCCCAAAGAAGTTTTAGGTCCCGCCTTTAGGTTAAAAATGACAAAACCAATGGATACAAACTACACTTATTGGTATAGGGAGAATAATTGGAGACTTAAATGGAATCCTCCGAATGCGCAATATAGCAATGTTCGGTTTGGATTGGTGTTGAAACCTTTGTAATTGTTAATTATCAATGGTTCACTTCGACTCCGCTCAGTGTGACAAATTATTAATTCCATTTCTTATTTTAGTGAAATGAAAAACCTACTCCTAATCATCCTCTTTACTCCGCTCATCATTTTTAGTCAAATCAGCTTTAAAGGAACTATCGTCGATTCTCAGAAAAATCCCATTCAGTTTGCAAGCATCTCAGTTAATCAAACTGCAAATGGAACTTATACCAATGAAAAAGGAATTTTTTACTTCGACAGCATAAAGCCAACAGACACACTGAAAATTAGCTGCATTGGGTATGAGAGTAAATCTATTTGTGTGAAAGACATTAAAGATCAAATTACCTTAACTAGCAACTCTATCAATATAGAGGAAGTTACAATAGATAGAAAGAGAAAAAACAGATCATTTACTATTGGGTATTACAAAATGGGATCTCTTTCTCCTTTTCCTCATAATCATGGCAGCTCAATAAATATCCAACTGGCTACTTTTATCCCTTACAATTCAACTCCAGCGCTGATTGAGAAAATTTTACTTCCAATTACAAAAGCAAATGACACGACTCAACTTAAAGTTTACCTCTACGAAGTTTCTGAAGATGGAAGCCCTGGTAAAGAAATCTATTCAAAGACAGTTCTATTAAAAGAAATAAAGAATAAAATTGACATTTCAGACCAACAAATCAGAATGCCATCAGATGGAATATTTGTGGCTGTTGAATGGTTGTTCGAACCTTTTAAAGCTGAAAATTTGAACAATATTGATATCATTAATAGTAGGTATGCCTTTAGTCTAAAAATGACAAAACCTATGGATTCCAATTTAACATACATGTTTTGGGAAAATAAATGGCGACCTTTCTCTTTATGGGCTACTGAGAATAGAAATATTCGATTTGGATTGGTGTTGAAACCATTATAATTATTAATGGTTAAGGATTAATTGTTAATTGATTGGATGCTGAGCCCTATTTTTATTAACTTGTCTATCAATTGATAATTAACAAAAAATTATGAGGGAGAATGTTGTAAAAAGCAAGAGTTTTAATTTTGCAATTCGCGTTATTCGATTGTATCAATTCTTAGTTTCAGAAAAGAAAGAGTACGTTATCTCGAAACAATTATTACGCTCGGGAACTAGTGTTGGAGCAATGATAAGAGAGTCTGAACATGCTGAAAGCAAATCGGATTTCAAACACAAACTGAGCATCGCTCAAAAAGAAATAAATGAGTCCATCTACTGGTTAGAATTACTTGAAAAGACAGACTATCTAGATGAAAAAGAATTCCATTCGCTAAACAATGATGCAGTTGAAATCATAAAATTATTAAAGCCACCAAACTTAATATGAAGTAGTAATTGTTATTGATGTATTCAGCAAACCACATTAACAATTAATAATTAACAATTATTTAACCACAAACCTCGCCGTCTGTCTACTCTTCTGCTCCACATAAATAGTTTTGTCCTTCAACAATTTAGATAACGTCTCTTCGTTGTAATGACGCACTGTTAACAACAATAACTCATCATTGTAATATACCTTATAGTCGGCTTTCAACTCTTCAATCAAATTGGCAATCTTCATTTTCTGATTGTCTGTACAGATGGAGAAACTAATCGCAGAATTTTGCATCAAGTTCACCGTTACTTTATGTTTGGCAAAACAGCCAAAAATCTGACTTAAATTATCTTCCGCAATAAAAGAGTAATCCCTTGGAGAGATAGAAATCAAGATCTGATTGGTCTTAAAAATAAAAGACGGAATCAAAGAGTCTTTAGCAGTATTTTCGTTGATAATACTTCCTTCCTCGTCAGGATTGACAAATGACTTAACCAATAATGGAATGTTCTTATTCTGCAGTGGTTTTATTGTTTTCGGATGAATCACAGTTGCGCCATAATAAGCCAACTCCACTGCTTCGTGGTAGGAGATGTTGTTCAACTTCTCTGTTTCTTCAAACCATTTTGGATCCGCATTCAGCATACCAGGCACGTCTTTCCAAATGGTTAATGATTCTGCATCCACTAAATTGGCAAAAATACCACCGGTATAATCCGAGCCTTCACGACCTAAAGTAGAATTAAAATTCTCTGAAGTAGACCCTACAAACCCTTGAGTAATCATTAATTTATTGGACGAATCTGAAAAATAAGGCTTCACATATCGATTGACATTTTCAGCAGTTACTTCCCAATCTACCTTCGCATTTCGGTAGGTATTGTCAGTTCGAATAATGTCACGAACATCTTGTAATTTATTTTCCAAGCCCACTTGTTTCAAATAGGCAGAAACCACGGTAGCCGACAACCACTCGCCCACTGCCACCATCTGATCGTATTCAAAATCATACTCCCGCATTTGCTCTTCTTCCAACTGCCATTCTATCTCCACAAAAGTATTGTGCAATTCTTCAAAAATCGGATGAGAAGTACTTTCAAACAACTCTTTCAATATGTCAAAATGAAAGCGTTTAACCACTTCCAAAAGCTCCATCGTATTCGGTCTACCATGGTAATAAGCATCCAGCAAATCTTCCAATGCATTGGTCGTTTTACCCATTGCAGAAACCACCACAATTATTTGTTCTTCTTTATAACGCTCTAAAATAGCAGCTACATTTTTAACTGCCGCTGCATCTTTTACCGAGGCTCCACCAAACTTAAATACCTTCATCTTAACCTAATTTCTTTGCGATTTCTTGTAATTGCTCTCTTCTAAACTTAGCATTGAACCATTCTCCATCTAACTCTGCATCGTATTTCTTATAAAATCCAATTGCTGGCTCATTCCAATCCAACACTTGCCATTCCATCCGACCCACATTTAAATCAGCCGCTATTTTTATCAATTCTTCAAATAACATTTTCCCGGCACCCACTCCTCTCTCTTGTTCTGTTACAATCAAATCTTCTAAATAAATACACTTGCCTTTCCAAGTAGAATATTTCATATAATACAAAGCGATTCCGATGATTTTTCCGTCCTTTTCAGCAACCAGCAAATCATAGATGGCATTCATTCCAAAACCATCTGCTTCCAATTCTTCCAAGGAAATCTCCACTTGATCGGCGGCCTTTTCATAAACTGCCAACTCGTGAATTAGCTCTAATGCTGCTTTACAATCTTCTTTTTTTCCTTTTCGAATGGTGACTGACATCTCTTGTATTTTTGACAAAGGTAAATTTTAGGTCTTAAAATCCCTATTGAAATAGTATTGCCTTTTTAATTGCTTTCAAATTGCGATATTTGCGCGAAATAAAGCCATCAAACATGAGTACCGTTAAAACCCTGAGTGAATTCATTATAGAACGACAAGAAGATTTCCCATATGCAACTGGAGAATTGACTCGTTTGCTAAATGACATCGTTATTGCATCAAAAATCATCAATAGAGAAGTAAATAAAGCTGGATTAGTTAATATTATTGGAGCAACAGAAAACGAAAACATTCAGGGTGAGACTCAACAAAAATTGGATGTAATTGCTGACAACCTAATGATTTCAGCGATGCGTTCTGGAGGTGAAGCTTGCGCGATTGCTTCTGAAGAAAATGATCACGCTGTATTTTTTGACAGTGTACTTTCAAAACAGGGCAATTATGTTGCAGCCTTCGATCCATTGGATGGTTCTTCTAACATTGATGTAAATGTTTCTATTGGTACCATCTTCTCAATTTTCAGGAGAAAAAGCAAAGTGGGCGAAAAGGCGAATCTAGAAGATTTCTTACAAAAAGGTTCTGAGCAGGTAGCAGCAGGTTATGTTGTTTACGGCTCGTCTACCATGTTGGTTTACACTACAGGAAACGGAGTAAATGGCTTTACTTTAGATCCTTCAATCGGTGAGTTTTGCCTTTCTCACCCCAACATGAAAATCAAAGAAGATGGAAAAATTTATTCCATTAACGAAGGAAATTATCCATTTCTACCAGAAGGTTTTCAAAAATACATCGATTACTGCAAAGTAGACGATAAAGCCACTAACCGACCATATTCTGCGAGATACATCGGTTCTATGGTAGCTGATTTTCATAGAAACTTGATTAAAGGTGGAATTTTCATCTATCCAGAAACCACCAAAGCGCCAAATGGTAAATTGAGAATTTTGTACGAATGCAACCCAATGGCTTTTATTATGGAGCAAGCAGGTGGTATCGCTACTACAGGAAAACAGCGCATTATGGATGTTGAACTAACTGAGTTGCATCAGCGTGTTCCTTGCATTATGGGTTCTAAGAATATGGTAGAGAAAATGCTGACCTTTTTGTAGAATCGCATTGCATTTCTTCATACTTCCGTTGAAATTTGATTCATTAAAATATTGACTTTTATTATTTTAATGTTCTATTGGCTTGACCCAAGATGAACCAAAAAGTCAAGACTTTGAGACTTCTCCTTCGAACTTCCTCCTAAAGACTAAGACATTCGACGGATCTCCTCATTCTTTCGGAGCTAGTCGAATTTACTATGTCTTTACTTCAGAGTTCTCGAATAATTCTCAAGGTCAACACAACATACTAGATTTATTTTTACTTTTCTTTTAAACTAATCTCAAATCCCATAATTTAGGAGAATGATTTCCCCTACTAAAAAAACCACGACAGCTTTATTGATTGCGATTTCTATACTCGCAATTGCCGCATATTTCAGTTCTTTTACGAATGGGTTTACCCACTTCGATGACCAAGTTCAAATCACTGAGAATACTGACATTATACAACTCAACTGGCAGAAGATAAAAACAATCTTCAGTTCTACCTATGTGGGAATGTATCAGCCCGTTTCCACTCTCTTTTATGGATTGTTGGTGGGATTTTTTGGAATGAATCCCGAAGTCTTTCATGGATTTAGCTTCCTCCTTCATTTAATCAATGGTTGGATTCTCTTTTCCATCTTCAAACAGATGAATGTAAAAGAATCTGTAGCCGTTTTATTGACAGCCATATTCGTTTTACATCCCATGCAAGTAGAATCTGTGAGCTGGGCTTCCGCTACTTCAAACGTTATTTTTACCTTTTTCTATCTAGGGGCCTTTTGGAATTTCATTCAATACGGACGAAACAAACCCTTTTCCACAGGGACTTTTGTGCTGTTCATACTCGCTTGCTTAAGTAAAGCTACTGCTGTAAGTTTCCCAGTGGTTATTTTCTTCTACCTCTTAATTTGGGAAAAAGAAAACTGGTTAAAAAGCATTAAAATCATTTCTCCATATTTGTTAATCTCTTTAGTGATTGGAATCATCACCATCATCAGTAGAGAAAGTGCTGAACACTTAACCGACCTGAGTTTGAGCTACACAGCCTTGGAACGAATTCTTATCTTCTGTTATACGTTGATTTTTTATCCGATTCAGTTTATTCTCCCACTCAACTTGTCGCCATTTTATTCATTCCCATCTAAAATCAACGACAGTTTTCCAATCATCTATTACATCGCTCCTGTTTTTGTATTGCTATTTTCAGTATTAATTTATCGCTTTCGCAAAAACCAATTCGTATTATTTGGGACTGCTTTTTACCTCATTACCATCGCTCCTGTTTTGCAGTTGATTCCGGTTGGTAGCCAAATAGTAACTGATAGATACATTTACCTCAGCGGAATTGGCTTACTACTCATTCTTATTCCCATTCTATCAGCAATCAAATCACAGAAGGTAATTCCAATAGGAACACTTTTTATTGCAATGGGACTGGCTTTTTACAGTTACAACAGAACTCAAGTTTGGGAAAGTGATGCGACCATCTGGGCGGACGTCATCGAAAAAGACGAAAATGTGGCTCAAGCATGGAACAATAAAGGAATTTTAGCAGAATCAATTGGAAACTTTGCAGATGCTGAACGTTTTTATTCTAGAGCCATCCAGCTGAATCCTCGTTACGCTGACCCTTATTCTAACCGTGGAAATGTCTATGCGAAACAAGGAAAATCGCAAGCCGCGTTGAACGATTTTAATCAAGCGATAGCGTTAAAACCAAACCATGCAGATGCACTTTTCAATCGAGCTAATGGATTCATTAAAGTAGGTGACTACAATACTGCTTTAGAAGATCTAAATGCTTCTTTGACAATCCAACCAAAAGCTGACGCACTGACTAACCGAGCACTAATTTACATTCAAACTCGAAAGATGGAACTGGCAATTAATGATTTAAATCAAGCCATAGCGATGAATCCAAGAAAGGCTCAAGCTTATTATTTAAGAGGGATCTGTAAATACCAAACGATAGACAGTAGAGCTGGTTGCGAAGATTTTCAAATTGCAGCAAACCTTGGCGACGAGGCATCAAAGCAGGCATTAGAGCAGTATTGTAGGTAAGGAAAGAACATTATTCTTCAATTAAAGTTAACCTTCCAAAGGAAATAGAATCCGTAATTTCGCAACATAGCGCAACTGAATGACAAAAGCAGAACTAAAAGAATTATACGTTTCAGCACCAAAAGTGCAAGAAGTAGTTGAACGATTAAAAAATAATCCACAATCACACATTGCACTTAAAAAAGCAATTGGTTCGCTGGCTTCATTTTATGCATACGGCATCACCCAAAACTTTCCCATCAACCACCTATTTATCTTAAGCGATAAAGAAGAAGCAGCCTATTTCTTGAATGATTTAGAAGAGCTTGTTGGCGAAGAAAAAGCGATATTTTTCCCTGGTTCCTATCGCAAAGCTTACGATGTAGAAAAGACAGACAACGCAAACATTCAGATGCGCGCAGAGGCACTGAACAAAATCAATAAAAAAGATGGTTCTTATTTAATCGTCACTTATCCCGAAGCAATTACCGAAAAGGTGGTGACCAAAAAGAATTTGGAGCAAAACACGCTTTTGATTCGTCGGAATGACAAACTAAGCATTGATTTCTTGATTGATATTCTGAACAGTTACAGCTTCAATCGAGTTGATTTTGCCGCAGAACCAGGCGATTTTTCCATTCGGGGTGGAATTGTAGACATCTATTCCTTTTCGAATGAAAACCCGGTTCGTATTGAACTATTCGGTGACGAGGTAGATTCTATTCGAACTTTTGACCCAGGAACTCAACTATCCATTAGCCCAATGGAATTCGTTTCTATCCTGCCTAATGTGCAGGAAAAACTACTAGAAGAAAGTCGAGAATCCTTCTTAGATTTTTTACCAAAAAACACCATTCTTTGGTTTAAAGATTACTTACTAACAAAAGAGAAGATCAATAAAGAATTTGAAAACGCATCCAATGTTTACACGAACATTGATTCGCCGATCAAACACCTGCCTCCTCATGAATTATATACTTCAAAAGAGGAGTTTATCGTAGAAAGCAAAAAGTTCAACACTATTGAATTTGGGACAGCGGACTACTTTGATATCGACTTAACGGTGACAGTCAATGCGGATGCTCAACCAGTATTCAATAAGAATTTTGATTTACTTAGCGAAAACCTCAATCGGAATACGGAACGAGGGATAGAAAACATTATTTTGGCCTCAACCGCCAAACAGATTGAGCGACTCTATGCCATTTTCGAAGATGTTGGGAAGGAAATTCACATGAAAACCATGTTGATGAGCGTGCAAGAAGGCTTCGTAGATAATGACCTAAAAATTGCTTGCTACACCGATCATCAAATTTTTAATAGATACCATCGGTTCAGACTGAAGGAAAGCTTTAGAAAAAAAGATCAAGCCATCACCCTTAAAGAATTAAACAGCTTACAAACTGGCGATTATATCACTCACATAGATCATGGAGTAGGTCAGTTCTCCGGTCTTGAAAAGATTGATGTAAATGGCAAAAAGCAAGAAGCTATCCGTATTCTTTACAAAAGTGGAGATATCTTATACGTTTCGATCCATTCCCTTCATCGAATTTCAAAATTCGTAGGAAAAGATGGAACACCACCTAAAGTGGACAAGCTTGGTGCGACTTCTTGGGCTAAACAAAAGCAAAAAACTAAAAACAAAATCAAAGAAGTTGCCTTTGATTTAATTAAATTATATGCGGAGCGTCGAACTAGAGAGGGGTTTCAATTTTCACCAGACACCTATCTTCAAAATGAATTAGAAGCATCATTTATTTACGAAGACACCCCTGATCAGCTTAAAGCAACAAATGATATCAAAGCTGACATGGAATCTCCACAACCTATGGATCGTCTAGTATGTGGAGATGTTGGTTTTGGAAAAACAGAGGTCGCGGTTAGGGCTGCATTCAAAGCCGTAGCAGATAGCAAACAAGTAGCCGTATTGGTTCCGACAACTATTTTGGCATGGCAGCACTATAAAACTTTTAAAAATAGATTGGAAGATTTTCCGTGCAAAGTAGATTACATCAATCGTTTTAAAACTGCAAAACAACAAAAAGAAACACTCGAGAAATTAGCTTCTGGTGAGATAGATATCATAATTGGAACACATCGTCTGGCGGGAAAAGACATTAAGTTTCACAACCTCGGTTTATTGATTATAGATGAAGAACAAAAGTTTGGAGTAGGTGTAAAAGACAAATTGAAAACGATAAAAGCGAATGTGGACACCTTAACATTGACTGCTACACCGATCCCAAGAACGTTGCAGTTCTCATTGATGGCAGCTAGAGATTTATCGGTCATTAATACGCCACCACCCAACCGTCAGCCCATTTTAACGGAAGTGCATTCTTTCAACGAAGAGTTGATTCGAGATGCCATTATGTATGAGGTAAAGCGAAATGGACAGGTGTTTTTCATCAACAATAGAGTGGAAAATCTGAAAGAAATTGCGGGAATGATAACTCGATTGTGTCCTGATGTAAAGGTGCTCACAGCTCATGGACAGTTAAAAGGCGATGACCTGGAAGATCGTATGATGAGCTTTATCGATGGAGATTACGACGTATTAGTTGCAACCACTATTATTGAATCTGGGTTGGACATTCCAAACGCCAACACCATCATTATCAACAATGCCAACAATTTTGGATTAAGTGATTTACACCAGATGCGCGGACGAGTGGGTCGAAGTAATAAAAAAGCATTCTGCTACTTATTAGCTCCTCCAATTGTGGCATTGAGCAATGATGCACGAAGAAGGCTTCAAGCTTTAGAGCAATTCTCTGATTTAGGAAGTGGATTCCAAATCGCAATGAAGGATTTAGATATCCGTGGAGCGGGGAACTTATTAGGCGCTGAGCAAAGTGGATTCATTTCTGAGATTGGTTTTGAAATGTATAAAAAGATATTGGACGAAGCCATCCAAGAATTAAAAGAAAACGAATTCAAAGATTTGTACCACGATGAAAATGAATCGGAATACGAATTTGTAAAAGACACTATCATTGAAACGGATTTTGAATTATTGATTCCAGATAAATACGTTAGCAATATTTCAGAGCGAATCAATTTGTATAAAGAATTGGACAGCATAGAAACAGAAGAAGCTTTGGTCGCTTTTGAAAATCAACTACTAGATCGTTTTGGTAAAGTGCCTAAACAAACAAAAGAGTTGATTGAAACCATCCGATTGAGATGGCTAGCCCAAGAAGTTGGCTTTGAAAAATTGATCCTAAAACAAGGAAAATTCATTGGATACTTTATCAGCAACGAAGAATCTCCTTACTACCAATCGGCGGCATTCACCAGAGTGTTGAATTTTGTGCAAAAGAATCAAGGAACCGTTGCATTGAGAGAAAAGAACAAACGTTTATCTTTAGTGTTCACTAATGTGAAAAGCATTCCTTCAGCTATTGCTGCCATCGAAAAATTATTAGTCGACAAAAAAGCGCCAATAATTTCTTAAGATTCAGATAGTAGCTATTGCGACTAAAACTGAAAACGATGAAAAGCCCGAAACTATTAGCCACTTTAAATGCCATATCTTTAATAACAACACTATTAGTTAACTTCCTCGCAAACGCCAAACAAATCTTCGGCGTTTCCATGAAAGATCAGTCGGATAAATATGCCAATTTATTTACTCCAGCGTCTTATGCCTTCTCCATCTGGGGATTCATTTATTTGTTTTTAATCGCATTTGTGATTTATCAGTTTTGCCAAATCGCTACCAAGAAATACGATGAATCCATTACCCAAATAGGACCTTGGTTTGCTATCGCAAACTTTGGAAGTGCAATATGGGTAGTTGCTTTCATGAGTGATATGATTTGGGAGTCCATGGCCATTATGCTTGTCATATTGTACAGCCTCATCCGAACCACTTTAAAAACAAATATGGAACGCTGGCATGCTCCAGCTAAAACGATTGCTTTGGTTTGGTGGCCCATCAGTTTCTATTTCGGTTGGATTACAGTTGCTACCATAGCCAATGCCACAGCGTTGATGGTATCTATCGGCTACGATGGAGCTCCACTTACACCACAATCTTGGACCATCTCGTTAATGGCAGTGGCAACCGCCATCTATTTAATTATGATTTGGAAAAGAAACATGCGAGAATACGCTCTAGTGGGCGTCTGGGCTTTAATAGCAATAGCAGTCAAAAATTGGGAAGGGGAGCCTACAATTGCATACATCGCCATTGGGTTAGCGATTGTTATTTTCATCAATTCAGGAATTCACGGATTTCAAAATAGAAAGACGGTGCCGTTTTTTAAATAAAATACTACTGCCGAATCGCCTCCACTGGATCCATTCTTGAAGCACCCCATGCTGGAATAAATCCAGAGATTAGTCCAATAATTACTGAAATAGAAATACCTAGTGTAACATTCTCCATTGTTAGAAATACCTCAAAACCCGCTCCATAAGTAAGAATTAGGGTTCCTATAAAAATAATAAGCAACCCTACCAAGCCACCGACTAAACACAAGAAAATAGATTCAAACAAAAACTGAAAAAGAATAAAATAATTCTTCGCTCCTAGTGCCTTTTGAATTCCTATTATGTTTGTTCGCTCTTTTACTGAGACAAACATGATATTAGCAATACTGAATCCCCCAACAATAATTGAAAATATTCCTATAATGCCACCTGCGATATTGACAATACTAAATAAACTATCAAAACCCTTAGACAGCATATCTAATTCATTCAGTGCAAAATTGTCTTTCTCTTTAGGCTTTAATTTCCGGATAGAACGCATAATCCCAGTCAACTCATCCATTAAATCAGCATTGGATACATGTTCCTTCGCCTTTACACTAATGGTCAAATTCAAGGACTCACTACGTTCATTAAATAAGGTTCGAGCAAAATTTATAGGAATAATAATTTGATCATCATTAGAGTTCCCTAGCATACTTTCACCTTCTTTCTTCATCATCCCTATTACAGTTAGGTTTCTTCCCATAAACTTCAACTGTCTTCCCATGGGCTCAAGTCCTCCAAACAGCTTTTCCCCAACTGAAGCTCCAATAACTACTACAGGAGAACCACTATTAGTTTCTACCTCTGTAAAGTATCTCCCTTCTTCTACATTCACATCAGCAACCTGATTATACTCGTAAGATACTCCTATAAAGTTGACATTTTCAAGACTGTTACTTTTGTACTTAATGGTTCTAGAACCTCTAATGTACATTGCAACTGCTTCCGCCCCCATAGACATCCTTTTTACCTCACGAAACTCATTTGTTGTAGGCTGAGGCCGCTGCATATACTCCCACCAGGGTTGATCAGGATCAAAACTCCATGGCCATTTCATGACGTAAACCACATTATCTCCCAAAGAAGCGATACTGTCTTTTATTCCTTTTTCTAAAGCATCCACCATGGTATACACCGAGATAATTGCAAAAATCCCAATAGTAATACCCAACAAGGACAAGAAGGTACGCAACTTATTTACGATTAAGGCATTAATTGCAAATGAGAAACTCTCTTTTAATAATTTTAGAATCAGCATAAGGTGGTTTTGAAAAAGTAAAATTAACCTTCTTTTTAAGCTTTCAGTTACCGCTCATCAAATCGTAGTTTTAAACAAAATAGACATATTATCAACACCCTAGTATTTATAGCTTTTCTACGTTGTTTTACCCAGCTAATATTTGTAAAATTGTGACTTAATTTCACCCCACATCATGAATCAACCCAAGCGAATAAAAACCGCCTTAATTTCAGTATTTTACAAAGAAAATTTAGCACCAATCATCGAGCAATTACATGCACAAGGTGTTCAACTTTTGTCGACTGGAGGCACTAGAAAGTTTATCGAGGACTTAAATATTCCTTGTGAAGCGGTAGAAGATCTGACTTCTTACCCATCAATTTTAGGTGGTAGAGTAAAAACATTGCATCCAAAAGTTTTTGGTGGAATTTTAACTCGACGAGCAAATGAAAGCGATCAAAAAGAAATCGCAGAATTTGAAATTCCGGAAATCGACTTAGTGATTGTTGATTTATACCCGTTCGAAGAAACTGTGAAGTCTGGTGCACCTGCAGAAGACATCATTGAAAAAATAGACATCGGTGGAATCTCCTTAATTCGTGCTGCGGCAAAAAACTTTAACGATGTGACAATTGTAAGTTCAAGAAATCAATACACCGATTTGTTGAACATCTTAAAAGAAAAAAATGGAGCAACTTCTATAGAGGATAGAAAAAGTTTTGCTGCTCAAGCATTTCAAATTTCTTCACACTACGATACAGCTATTTTCAATTACTTCAATCAGACAGAAGAAATTGACGCATTTAAAGTGAGTGAAGACAATGCAAACCCTTTGAGATACGGAGAAAATCCGCATCAAAAAGGAACATTCTTTGGAAACTTAGATGAAATGTTTGAAAAAGTCCATGGTAAAGAATTGTCCTACAACAACCTTTTGGATGTGGATGCAGCAGTTAACCTTATTGGAGAATTTACCGAGAATGGACCAACGTTCGCGATATTGAAACACAACAACGCTTGCGGAATTGCAACAAGACCAACAGTGTTAGAAGCCTATGAAGCAGCATTGGCAGGAGATCCTGTTTCTGCATTTGGAGGAATTTTAATTTCTAATCAGAAAATTGATTTAGCGACTGCTGAAGCCATCAACCCATTATTTTGCGAAGTAGTGATTGCACCGGCGTACGATGCTGATGCAATGGAAATCTTAACCTCTAAAAAGAATCGAATCATTCTGGTTCAGAAAGAGGTGAAATTGCCATCGATACAGTATCGTTCTATTTTAAATGGCGCTTTAGTTCAGGATAAAGATTTAGTTACTGATAAAAAAAGTAACTTTAAAACGGTAACAACAAAGGCACCGACAGAGAAAGAAAAAGAAGACTTGGAATTTGCATCGAAACTAGTAAAACAAACCAAATCCAATGCGATTATTTTGGCTAAAAATGGTCAATTATTAGCAGGTGGAACTGGTCAAACTTCTAGAGTTGATGCATTAAATCAAGCAATTAAAAAAGCTAAAGAATTCAATTTCGACTTGAATGGAGCAGTAATGGCATCGGATGCTTTTTTCCCATTTCCTGATTGTGTAGAAATCGCAAAAGGAGCTGGAATAACCGCAGTAGTGCAACCGGGGGGATCCATAAAGGATGAACTTTCCATTGACTATTGCAACGCAAATGATCTTGCGATGGTATTTACTGGAACAAGACATTTTAAACATTAATACTTTTTTGAAACAACAGGATGGGATTATTTGATTTTTTCACGCAAGAAATTGCAATCGACCTAGGAACAGCTAACACATTGATTATTCACAACGACAAAGTGGTGGTGGACGAACCTTCAATAGTGGCTATGGAAAGGAGCACCGGTAAAGTTATTGCCGTAGGTAAACGCGCGATGCAAATGCATGGAAAAACACATGAGGACATCAAGACTATTCGCCCTTTGAGAGATGGAGTGATAGCTGATTTTCAAGCTGCTGAATACATGATTCGTGGCATGATTAAAATGATTCACCCAACTAAAAGATATTTTAGCCCTTCTCTTAAAATGGTAATTTGTATACCTTCAGGAATTACCGAGGTAGAAAAAAGAGCTGTTAAAGATTCAGCAGAACACGCTGGAGGCAAAGAGGTTTACATGATTCACGAACCAATGGCAGCTGCTATCGGTATTGGGATTGATGTCTTGGAACCAATGGGCAACATGATTATTGACATAGGGGGTGGTACTTCAGAAATTGCAGTTATTGCTTTGGGTGGTATCGTTTGTGATAAATCAATTCGTGTAGCCGGTGATGACTTTACGAATGACATCGTCGATTATATGCGTCGTCAGCACAACTTATTGATTGGAGAACGATCAGCTGAAAAAATTAAAATTGAAGTGGGTTCCGCACTTCCAGAATTAGACAATCCACCTGAAGATTATGCTGTTCAAGGTAGAGATTTAATGACTGGAACACCTAAAGAAATCGTAGTGAGCTACAGTGAAATCGCTCATGCATTGGATAAATCAATTACAAAAATTGAAGCTGCTATTTTAAATGCGTTGGAGATGACTCCACCGGAACTTTCTGCAGATATCTACAGAACTGGTTTGTATTTAGCAGGTGGAGGCTCTTTGTTGAGAGGGCTAGACAAGCGTATTTCAATCAAAACTAAATTACCGGTACATGTTGCAGAAGATCCTTTAAGAGCAGTAGCGAGAGGTACCGGTATTGCGTTGAAAAATTCTTCAAAGTTGACTTTCTTGATTCGTTAGTGATTACATAAATTTAGATGAGCAAACTGTTAAATGCGAAATTTACTTGGATTTTTAAGTCGTAATTTATTTTTTATATTTTTCCTTCTTTTGGAGGTCATTGCGATTTTCCTGCTAATTCAAAACAACCGCTACCAACAGTCTAGATTTTTAAATTCTTCAAACTTTGTTTCGGGTCGAGTTTATCAATCAGTAAACAATGCAACCAAGTACCTTAACCTTGATATTATTAATGAGGATTTAGCGACAGAAAATGCTAAATTAAAAGCTGAACTAGCTAATTCAAAAATTCAAATTTTTGGTAATAACTATATCATTAACGATACCATATACCACCAACAGTTTGAATACTCAGAAACCAGAGTCATCAACAACTCAGTTACCAAAGCTAACAACTACATCACCCTCGATAAAGGCAGTTTTAATGGAATAAAAGAAGGTATGGGCGTTATTGGACCTAAAGGTGTTGTAGGAATTGTAAAGACTGTTTCTCCGCACTTTAGCTCTGTATTAACTGTTTTACACAGTCAATCTAAAATCAGCGCTAAACTTAAATCACAGAATTATTATGGCTCAATGATTTGGGATGGCAAAGACTACCAATATGGAAAACTAATCAACATCCCCAAGCATGTAAAACTATTTCTGGGAGATACCATTGTAAGCAGCGGGTTTTCGGCTATTTTCCCAAAAGGACTTGATTTAGCAACAATAACAGGTATTGAAAAACCATCAGGAAATAACTTTTATGATATTGATATCAAATTTATCAACGATTTTAAGAATTTAGAGCAAGTGTATGTGGTGAAGAATGTGCTTAAAGAAGAACAATTACTATTAGAACAAACTACTCAAGAAGGAGATAGCGATGATTAAACAGATATTAAACTTTACGCTACTTTTTGTTTTTCTTGTTTTATTACAAGTATTGGTGTTGAATAATATCCAATTGAGCGGATACATCAACCCCTACTTCTATGTATTGTTTATTTTACTACTTCCTTTCGAAACCGCAAATTGGCTCCTACTAATTCTAGCATTTGCTCTTGGAATAAGCATTGATGTGTTCAGTAGCACAATGGGAATGCATACTTCTGCTTTACTTCTAATGGCATTTTTAAGGCCTTCTATTTTGAAGCTTATATCACCAAGAGACGGTTACGATAGTAATCAATCTCCCTCCATTCAAGATTTCGATTTCAGATGGTTTGCTATATATGTTTCAGTTTTAGTTTTTGCTCACCATTTTGTATTGTTTTTCATAGAAGCATTCCGATTCAGTGATTTTTTCTACACCCTCACTAAAGTAATTTTAAGCTCATTACTGACAATTTTGTTGATTTTCATCAGCCAATTATTTACATATAATTCTCAGGCAAAACGATGAATAAAAGAGCTCTAGAGTCAAGAACTTTGGTATTAGGCGCGATATTTATCATTGTAGCAATCATTTTCCTTATTCGGCTTTTCTTTGTTCAGGTATTGGATGATAAGTACAAGCTAGACGCAGACAATAATTCTAAACGTCACATTACAGAATATCCCGCTAGAGGATTAATTTACGACCGTAATGGTAAACTAATGGTTTACAATGAAGCAGCCTATGACCTTATGGTTCTGCCAAGGCAAGTTTCTAAAACCATCGACACACTAGAATTTTGTCAGTTACTTAGGATATCAAAAGAGCAGTTTATACTGAAATTGGAAAAAGCCCAAAAGTTCTCGTATTATAAACCTTCTATTTTCGAAAGAGAATTTTCATCTGAAGAGTACGCAAGGATCCAAGAACAACTGTTTAAATATCCAGGATTTTTTGTACAAACACGTACACTAAGAAAATATCCCGAAGGAATTGCAGCACACATAATGGGCTATATTAGTGAAGTTAACACTAAAATGGTTGAAGAAAATCCGTACTACAAACCTGGCGATTACATCGGGATGAGTGGTATTGAGAAGTCCTACGAAGAAGAGCTTCGTGGAAAGCGGGGATTGAGAATAGTAATGGTAGATGTGTTCAATCGAGAAAAAGGAAAATTTGCGGAAGGTATCTACGATTCAGTAGCAGTTTCTGGAAACGACCTAACTCTAACTATTGACGCTGACCTTCAAGCCTATGGTGAGCAATTAATGCAGAACAAAAAAGGAAGTATAGTAGCCATCGAACCAAAAACAGGTGAAGTTTTGACCTTGGTGTCTTCACCTACTTATGACCCCAACTTATTGGTTGGGCGTGAGCGCTCCACTAACTATTCTGTGCTGAATCAAAACGAACTGAAACCTCTATTTAATAGGGCTTTGATGGCAAAATATCCTCCTGGCTCTACCTTTAAAAGCATCAATGCTTTGATTGGGCTTCAAGAAGGAGTAATCACTCCAAGCACCAGATTCAGTTGCAACAGAGGATATCGGTCAGGACGATTCCACATGGGTTGTCACCCTCATCCATCCCCTGTAGATTTGCAATACTCAATTCAAACATCATGCAATTCATACTATAGCAATGTTTTTAGAACGATTGTAGATCATTATAAAAACACAGAAACTGGCTATGCCAAATGGAGAGCCTATGTGTTGAGTTTTGGATTGGGTCAAAAAACAGGAATTGATTTACCCAATGAATTAAATGGATTTGTTCCTGACATTGCCTATTATGATCGGTATTATCGCAAAGGAGGATGGAGTTCATTAACAATTGTTTCTCTTGCAATTGGACAAGGAGAATTAGGATTTACACCATTACAAATGGCCAATATGACAGCAACCATTGCCAACAAAGGGCATTATGTAACTCCTCATATCGTTAAAAAAATTGCTGAAACACCAATAACTGCTTTTGATAATGAAGTAGAACGCCATGAGACTGGAATCGAATCAAAACATTACGACAAAGTGATAGATGCCATGTACGATGTGGTTCAAAAAGGAACTGGAACTCTCGCAAAAATTGATTCAATAATGGTTTGCGGAAAAACAGGAACGGTGCAAAACCCTCATGGTGATGATCACTCCACTTTTATTGCATTTGCACCTAAAGACGATCCGCAAATTGCAATCACAGTCTATGTTGAAAATGGTGTTTGGGGTTCAAGATGGGCTGCTCCAATGGCAGGATTGCTGATTGAAAAATATTTGAAAGGCAAAGTGACAAGAAAAGACATTGAATTAAGAATGCTAGAAGGTAATCTTCTGGAAACAAAACCAGTTACACATTGAGAAATAGTCCATCCATATTCAATAATATAGATTGGTTTAGCATCTTGCTTTACCTTATTTTAGTGTTTGCAGGATGGCTGAACATTTATGCGGCGGTCTATAACGAAGAGTTTAAAAGTATATTCGATGCTAGTCAACAGTATGGAAAACAGCTAATTTGGATCGGCACTTCTGTTGGACTTGTAATCATCTTATTGTTTATAGATGAACGCTTCTTCAATACTTTTGCCTATGTGATTTATGGGATAATCATTTCACTATTAGTACTTGTTATTGTTATAGGTGCAGAAACCAAAGGGGCTACTTCTTGGTTTGAAGTAGGTGGATTTAAAATTCAACCCTCCGAATTTGCCAAATTTGCAACTTCGCTTGCAGTGGCAAAGTACCTCAGCACCATGAATGTTAAAATGAGTGATTTAAAAACTAAGGCCATAGCACTAACAATCATTTTTCTTCCTTCCCTTTTAATTTTAGCTCAGAACGACACCGGTTCGGCATTAGTATATGGCGCTTTTATTTTAGTTTTATATCGAGAGGGTTTATCGGGAAATATTTTACTTATTGGTGTTTCAGCCGCTTTCCTTTTCGTAATGGCATTGATTATGAGGAATGAAATTTTCCATTTCCCATTTAAAATCGAAATAGATGGAACACTTTTACTTATAATTTCTTTAGGCCTTTTCAGTACTGCACTTTGGTATTTTAATAGAAAGTCAAAGCAGATTATATACATATCAATCGCTATCCTTGTTGGTGGAGCAGGCCTTATCAAAAGCGTCGATTATATTTTTAATAACGTTTTAGAGCCTCATCAATCTAAAAGAATCAATGTTATGCTTGGACTTGAATCTGACCCAAAAGGCGCAGGATATAATGTAAATCAGTCATTAATTGCGATAGGGTCGGGAGGAATTGCTGGAAAAGGCTTTCTTGAAGGTACTCAAACCAAATACAATTTCGTACCAGAACAAAGTACTGATTTTATATTTTGTACAATCGGTGAAGAGTGGGGCTTCTTAGGAGCGTTAGTAATCATCATCCTTTTTGTCACGCTACTGCTGCGGATTATGTACTTAACGACACGGCAACGCTCCGATTTTGCAAGAATTTATGGATATGGAGTGGCTTGTATTTTATTTTTCCACTTTGCCATCAATATCGGGATGACGATAGGTCTAGCACCTGTTATTGGAATTCCACTGCCTTTCTTCTCATACGGCGGTAGTTCCTTATGGGGATTTACGATTCTACTTTTTATTTTCCTAAAACTAGATTCCGATAGGATGAAAGTACTGTAGTTTACTCTGCTATCACGAATTATTCATCGAGATTTCGCGGCGTATTCTTTGAAAATTAATCAACTATAGTCTCTTCGGCAACAGATTCACTCTCAACAGCAACCACTGACACAATTTGAGGTGCAGCCTTTTTAATGGATTCTTCTACTCCACCTTTTAGTGTCATGGCACTCATGGAACAACTTTTACAAGCACCAAGAAACTTTACCTTAACTACATTTTCAGGAGTGATATCCAACAATTCGATATTGCCACCATCTGCTTCCAGAAATGGCCTAAGTTGATCAATCGCTGCTTCTACTTTCTGTAACAATATTTCTTTCTCGCTCATAACAATTGAATTAATCGTGTTGAAGAATTGGCTCAACATTTAGTTGTGATTTTACATTCTGTATGAAAGCTTTTAGTGCTAAAGCCTGTGGAGTATCATCTTGTAAAACTGCAGGACGGCCAATGTCTCCTGCCTCTCTAATGCTTTGCACCAATGGAACTTCACCTAAAAAGTTTATGCCTGTTCGTTCTGCTAAATCTTTTGCTCCATTCTTGCCGAATATATAATATTTATTATCAGGCAGTTCTACTGGCGTAAAATAGGACATATTTTCAACCACTCCTAAAACAGGCACATTGATTTCAGGCAATTTAAACATAGCTAAAGCTTTACGCATATCCACTAAAGCAATTTCTTGAGGAGTACTGACCACCACAGCTCCACTTAAAGGAATCTGTTGTACCAAAGTTAAATGTACATCACCAGTACCAGGTGGCAGATCGATAATCATGAAGTCTAATTCTCCCCAATGCGCATCTTTAAACATTTGGGTCAATGCTTTAGTCGCCATTGGTCCTCTCCAAACTACAGCTTGATCGGGAGAAGAGAAGAATCCAATCGACAACAATTTAACCCCAAAACTTTCAACAGGCTTAATTAACTGTGTTCCATCTACCTCGACCATAGCAGGCTTTTCATCTCCTACATTAAACATTGCAGGCACCGATGGTCCATAGATATCTGCATCTACTAAACCTACCTTATATCCTTCTGCTGCTAATCCGGCTGCCAAATTTGAAGAGATAGTAGATTTTCCTACTCCACCCTTACCAGAAGCTACTGCAATGATATGTTTTACTCCAGGCAACATGGTGCGATGCTCAGGTTTTCGTTCATGCGCTTTAGGCATTGCAGTAATATTAGCGCTAACGTTTATACTATCTCCCAAATGACGCTTTATCTGATGTTCGCACGCCTCTTCAATCCGCTTTTTGTTGTGCATAGCAGGATTGCTAATCTGCAAATCAAAGCTGATTGTATTATTCTGAAATTCAACCTTAGAAACAAGATTCAATTCTACGATATCTTTCTTTAAATCAGGCTCTATCACAAATGACAAAGCATGCATTATTTTTTCGAGAGTTACTTCCATTACTGTAAATTATGACCTCAAAATTACCAATTATTTAGACTAGTTCTAAATAGAGAAGGAAGTATTAAAGCAAAGCAATAGATGGATCCCAAAAATGATTATTAAAATCTTGAATTTGATCATCTTTAACTAATAATCCTTCTGCCGAAAGCCTTTCTTCCATAGACTGCGGAGGATTAAAATGAGCTTTACCTGATAATAAACCCATTCGATTTACCACACGATGAGCAGGAACATATTCCTCTTGACTATGAGAGGCATTCATCGCCCAACCGACCATTCGAGCCCCCCCTTTTCGGCCTAAGTATTTTGCAATAGCACCATATGAGGTCACTCTTCCTTCAGGAATCAATCGCACTACCTGGTAAACTTGTTCAAAAAAGTCTTTATTCTCTTCAGATAGTTTAATTGTTTTAGCCATTAATGCACTTTAAACTTTAGATAATTAATTTTAAACCCCTTATCAGAAAATATCTTTTCGTAATGAGTTTTGATGCTCAATATATCTTTGGTGTCCTGATCATAATTATGAACTGCATCACCATACAAATCGAAAGTATGCTCTAGCAATTCATAACCTCGCTCTTTGATTTCATCCAGAGTAAATCGGAAGAAGAATTCACTATCAGTCTTTAAGTGGATGGTGCCACCTTTCTTTAAAAACTTCCTATAGCGCTCTATAAACAAAGGCCCTGTCAGTCGTTTCTTTTCTTGACGATCTTTGGGTTGAGGATCAGGAAAAGTTATCCAAATTTCGTCTACTTCATTTTCTGCGAAACCTCCTTCTATGAATTCTATTCTAGTTCTAAAAAAAGCTACATTTTTTATTCCCTCCTCTTGAGAGGTTTTAGCACCTCTCCACATTCTTGCGCCTTTGATATCACAACCAATGAAATTTTTCATTGGAAACTTTCGAGCCATACCTACACTATACTCTCCTTTACCACAACCCAACTCTAAAACAATTGGATGATCATTTTTAAACACTTCTTTGTGCCAATTCCCCTTAGTGTGATAATCCTTCCTAAAAATCTCTTCTGTATCTGGTTCGAAAACATTTGGAAATGTTTTCATCTCAGCAAAGTGTGCTAACTTCTGCTTGCCTGCCATCTATCCTCCCTCTACTAATTTTGATTCCAATCTAACAAGTCATCCATCGTCTGCACTGCTACAGCATGATAATTTGGACGTGCTTTCTTATAAATTTCTCTTGCAGCTGCCTTAGAAGGATCAGCGGTAATTAGTGACTTATATATTGGAGTCAAAAACTTTCTACGCCCTACGCTCACTAAGAATGATTCTATAGCTGGTTTTGCTTCTTTGTAATTATTTGGGATCACCTTTACAAACCATGCTGCTAAAATTTCTGAATTCCCTGATTTAGTAAACCCAAATGTTTTATCCAATGCAATCATTTGCTCTTGAGTCATTTCAGTTGGTAAATTTCTCAAGAAATGTAACCATTCATGAGTCGACCAATTTGAAGTTGCTAATTCAGATGGGGCAGTGCCTGACTCCAATTTTGTCAATTCTCCCTCCACCTTTTCAAAACGATCAGATATTATTTTAGGACAATTTTCTGGTAATCCAGGGTTATAAATCCACTCATTTAAATTTACCTTTTCTTTCCACTCAGATTTTTTGCTTAGTAATTCCTTATTAATATACGCTACAAAACCTTCAGTTGTCATAGATTTGAAAGCATAGGTATCAAAATAGGTTTTTAAGAAAGAATCAAACTCTTCTCTACCAACCGTCTGTTCAATTAACTTTAATAGATAAAATCCTTTATCGTAGGCAATACTAGTCATTCCTTCATCAGGATCTTGTCCAGCTAAATCTAATTTCAACTTTGTTCGTGGACTTTCCATTCCAAAATCTTCCATTTCAGCTTTTAAATCTTGGTAGGAAATTAATGCCAACATATTAGCATAATCTGCACCATAGACTTGTTCCATTATTCTATTTTCAAAATACACGGTAAAGCCTTCATTCAACCAGAAGTCGTTCCAATTATAATTCGTTACTAAATTTCCTGACCAGGAGTGCGCTAGTTCGTGTGCGATTAGAGAAGTTAAAGATTTATCACCTGCTAAAATAGTCGGGGTAGCGAATGTCAAACGTGGATTTTCCATCCCCCCAAAAGGGAAACTCGGAGGCAATACTAAAACATCATACTTTCCCCATCTATATGCGCCATAAAGAGCTTCAGCACTATCAACCATTTCTTGCATATCTTCAAATTCAGCTACCGACTTTGCCAACATACTAGGCTCTGCATAAATACCTGTATTTCTTCCTACTGATTGGTATTGGATATTTCCAACTGAAAGCGCCATTAGGTATGAAGGAATCGGATACTCCATCTGAAAATCATAGACCCCATTAATCATTGTGTCTGTTGGATTGTAGGCGCTCATCAGTGCCATCATTTGATGCGGCACTTTCACTCTAGCATTATAGGTAAAACGGATTCCCGGGCTATCTTGACATGGAATCCATGTTCGTGCTAAGATCGCCTGTGACTGTGTAAATAAAAATGGATGAGTTTTATCTGCAGTTTGTTCTTTGGTCAACCATTGTAAGGCATCTGAATTTTCCGTTGTGCGGTAATAGATTCTTACAATTTCTGTATTTGGAGTAATACTTACAATTAACTTCTGCCCCATATACTTAATCTCAGGCTCTAAAATAAAAGTCCCAATCTCGTCATTATTACCAACAGTAACATAATCAATTTTTAAACCTTTCGTATCAAAAATAACTTCAGATGCACCAGTTTTATTTTCTATGGTCCACTTTGCAGTCGCAATAATCATAGAAGAATCAAAATCTACATTGGCAGTCCAGTCTAAGTGTTTTACGACCACCTCATCAGGCTTAGCAAAAGTATGTGGATCATTGGTTTCCATAACAATAGTTTGAGGTTCATTAGCTTTTTCTTTCACTTCACCTTTATTACCTGAATCGCAAGAAATTAAGGTCATAGCAAAAAATAATGCAGTAGTTATCTGTTTAATCATGATATTAAATTTAGTGGTGTGAAATTACTAAATCTTCTATGTAATTGCCACACTATGGACTTAACATTGAGATAACATTTGGTTAATTGATTCATAATTCTAAATTAACGTCGCAGTTGGAAAACAGAGTTACTTTTGAATCATAATAATAACAACTATGAAAAATATCTTTTTAACAGCAGCAATCATTCTAACAACATCAATGACTGCTATTGCAGGTGGCAAAAATACTTCCACTTCTACTTTGAAAGGAAAAGTGATGGATAGCAATAACGAAGTAATTGCTGGAGCATTAATCTCTATAGAAGGAATGTCTGAAAAAGTATATACCGACTTCGATGGAAACTTTGAAATTAACAACGCAGCCGGAAAATCGGTTAAGGTTTCTTTTGTATCCTACGAAGACAAAAGCATTGAAGTGTCTTCAACTGAAAATGAACTAACAATCGTTCTAGACGAAAAATAAATAAACCAAGAACTCATGAAGGCTTAGCTGATATCAGCTAAGCCTTTTTTATGTTAAGTTTTTTAGCTTATGTTATCTTAATGTTAAGAATTGGTTATATTTGTATCAACACATCAAAAAAATATAAAACAATGAAGACAGGGATAGCACTGATAGGGATAGTTTTAATGTCATTAGGAAACCTAATAGCACAAGAGAACATAAAAAAAACAGGAGATATATACACAGTAGAAGGCAAACCATACACAGGAGAATACAAGGAACAGTTTGAGAATAATAAAACCAAAGCAATTTACTCCATCAATAAAGGTACGCTAGAGGGCAAAGTAGTATTCTTCTATGAAAATGGAGCAAAAAAAGAACAAGGTCAATACACCAACAATGAAAAAGATGGAGAATGGATTCGTTGGGATGAAAATGGGACGATGACAGCAAAAGCTCACTACAATAAAGGTGAGAAAGATGGCAAATGGTTTATTTGGGACGAGAATGGAAAAATGCGCTACCAAATGGTTTATGAAAATGGGAATAAGACAGATACGTGGTATATGTGGGATGAAAATGAAAACCTAATATCAGAAAAAACATTTTAACAAAAGCTCAAAATAAAAAAGGGTCGATTCTATTAAATCGACCCTTTTTTTGTGTCTAAATCATTTTGAAATCCTAATGTCTTAAAATTTGTGCGTAATACCTATCCCAAATGTAATTCCAGGATTTAAACTACTGAAAATTTGATCAGCAGCCTCATACGACTTAAAAACACTTTCTACTTTATCGTTTAAGATATTCGCAATTTTAATATCAATTGCTGTCTTTCTATCTTCCCCTAACTTCTTATTGAATCCGAAATTCAAACTATGAAAAGGATCTTGAAAAACATCCGGAGTTAATCCTGAACCAACAATCTGAAGAGCGGCTCCTTTCACATTGTAAAAGAGACCGGTTTGAATCCCCTTCTCTACATCTCCATAACTCAATCCAAAATTCACAACATACGGAGCTTGGCCAGCCATTGGTCTGTAATTCTTTATCGACTCTCCTGTTCTTTCATATTCCTTTCTTGCGTTATACTCTCTATCAGTCATATCAATTCTTGATTGTACCAAAGTTAAGTTTCCACTCACGCTAAAATTTTGAATTTTTTCAGAAATAAAAGCTAAACTTTTCGTGGCTTCCAACTCAAGTCCCAATAATTGACCATCTCCAACATTTCTAGGCTGAAATTCAGTACTTGTTTGTTGTTCGGGAATTCTCACTAATTCAATTGGATTCTTAAAAGTTTTATAAAATAAACTAGCAGAAAGAATTTGGCCTCTTTCCATAAACTTTTCCCATCTAAAGTCTATATTATTTACATTAGTAACTACCAGCTCTCCATCCCAATCAGAATAGGTAAATAAACTACCATTAAACGATCTATTAGAAATAGGATCCAAGATTTGTGCAAAAGACAATTCCTTAAATGATGGTCTAGCAATTGTTTGAGAAAAAGCAAATCTCAAATTTTGCTCCTCTGCAATTGCATAGATTAAATTAATTGAAGGGAAAAAGTCTAGCGACTCTAACACTTTCTCGTCTTCTAGGTTCTTACCATTCACCTCATCTCCAGTTGCATAGGCAATATCCCTACCAGTATGTTTTTGTACATAGTTCTCTGCACGTATCCCAACAATAGACTTCAAGTTCGGCGTAATGCTAAACTCGTTTGAAATATATACTGCCGTATTATTAACACTCGATTCATACGCATTTGGATTGGGGTCTGCATTTCCTGATTGGTAAAAAATACCATTGGGTCTATTGGGATATAGATTCTCAGCAGTCAAGATATTATTCGGATCATAATCATTCCACTGTTGCGGATAGAAAAATTGAACATCATAGCGCAAAATCTCATAGTTACGATTCTTATAATTATGACTTACTCCAAACTTTAATTTGGCATCTTCATCCCATAGTTTATAATCCTTTGTCAAATCTATTTTTGAAGTAACATTTACCTCTTGCAGTGACCTCCATATTCTTGAAGGCAAACCTCCTCCACCGGCTGCAAAAAATGTATCTGTTGCAGTTTGTGTGAATGCAGTTGATCTTACATCTGGATCGTTTGAGGTTGAATAGGTAGGAGAAACTCTCCAATCTATTTCCCATCCTGAGGTATTAATTCTGTGAGTTCCATTTAATAGCAAGTTACTCAAAGTTCGTTGATTGTATTCAAGGTTATTTGATTCCGCAAAATAACCCGACTGACCTACGCCTTCTGGATTATTATCAATCTTAAACTGCCCTGCTTTACTTTCACCATTTTGCAAGTGCATCACAGTCAACCTTACTTTTGACAAATTGGTTTTATACGCTACACCAGCTAATGCACCCACTAACACATTCTTTTCCGCTAAGACACCTTCCTGTAAATTAGCAGAAACCAACTCATTATCATTCGGATCGCTTTTTCTTTGATATTCTCCATAAGTTACATCATCGTAATACTTATAATCTGTTTTGTAAGACAAAGAAAAGATGTATCCCAATTTAGGATTCTTGGAATTATCACTATTAAGTTTAATTTGATTTCCATAAGATAAGCTTCCACTAAAATCCATCAAACTTGTTTGTTTTGTAGCGCCTAATTCAGGATTAAACTCATTTA
Organism: Acidiluteibacter ferrifornacis; assembly: GCF_009909615.1. Lineage (GTDB taxonomy): Bacteria > Bacteroidota > Bacteroidia > Flavobacteriales_E > Vicingaceae > Acidiluteibacter > Acidiluteibacter ferrifornacis. Next base: position 234,193 of record NZ_WWNE01000003.1, read on the forward strand.
CAAATGAGTTTACTTGCTCTGGAGTAGCGCCATTATAGGGAGTTGGAATAACTGCTGCCTTTGCATTCTCCGGTAAAGCTCTAGTTCCATCATCAAAACCCAAAAAGTCAGTTGAACTTCCTTCAGAACTTATGAAATCAGAATTAAAATGCATTTGAGGGTTATAAGAAAATCCTGCCGAAACAGTAAATAATTCTTCTTCTGGAAATGCCTTAGTTTCAATATTCATAATACCTCCTGTAAAATCAGCCGGCATATCCGCAGTAAAGTTTTTTGAAACTACAATATTATCTATCAAATTACTTGGAAAGATATCCATCTGAAGACTGTTCTTGTCAGGATCCAAGCCTGGAATATCCACTTCATTTAAAGTTACTTTAGTATACCTATCACCAAGACCTCTTACATAAACGTACTTTCCACCTTCAATTGAAACTCCAGTAACTCGCTTGGCAGCCTCAACAGCAGTAGCATCTCCAGTCATTTTCATCTTTTCAGCTGATATCCCATCCATCATGGACACGGATTTTTTCTTCATGGTATTAATAGCTGCTTCGGACTTTCTAGTAGCCGTAGCAGTAATCATTACCTCACCAAGCTGAAGACTATTCTCCCGCATTCTAATATTATTTAGTAAAGTAACTTCACCACTTTTTACAATTACTGACTGGATTGTTAAACTCTCAAAGGAAATATAAGAAACCACTAAATCATAAGTACCTTCCTCTACTTGAAGTGAAAACTGTCCATCAAGATCCGTGGACACTCCATTTATTGTGTTTTTAATAACTACACTAGCGCCAATCACAGTTTCACCTGTTGCATCCTCAATCACGGTACCTCTTATAGTTCCTTTTTGAGAGAAAACAACTAATGAGTTAAATACTAATAAAATAAGTAAGACATTCTTCATTTTAATCCTTGTTAATTTTTGTTAGGTCTGAAAACGTAAAAACAGACTTGCTAAATTAGCAAGTCTGTTGAAATTAATTGTATGACAATTTCTATTCTTATAATTCTTATTATAGTCCTGAAAGCTTATTAGCTTTACTAGCCCATGTCCATCCAAAATTTGAAACATTCGCTCTTCCAATAGAACCGGAAGTAACTCCTGCAGGAACTGGACCATTCACATAGTTAGCTAAATCAGCAGAAGGAACATCTAAAGTAATGTCTGTAAAAGAAACTAAAGGAGCGGTAACTCTATTAATTTTTTGTCCGTCAGCGATTCCTCTAATTTGAATATTCTCTAAAGATACTTCAGAATTAGCATCCACATTAATCAAATCTTCGGAAACATGACCTGAAGCTGTATCAGAGGCAACAACAGTACCGTTCTTAATTGTATGACTTCCTGGCAATGCACCTTCAGGACCATCCAACTCAAAGCAATGACCTGTAGGAGTAATTACAACGAAGTTATCTAAAGTACCTTTCCAAGCTTGATCAGTATCAATTGCATCATCACCTGCATTCCAAACTACAACGTTACTTACGTTAACAGTTCCACCAAACCACTCAATTCCATCATCTTGATTTCCAACAACCTCAATGTGATCAATAGTAGTACCTGAACCAACTGCACCTAATGTTAATCCATTAATCTCATTACCAGCTCCAATTAAAGAACCACCATGACGAATAGAAATATACTTAAGTACACCTGAATTATCTGCATCTTCGCTTCCTCCATATAAACCATTTGGATCTGAAGTAGGAATTCCTTCAATTTGAACTTCTGTCTTAGAAGCAGAAATAGTGGCTTTTCCCAAAACAATTAAACCACCCCACAAACCATTTTGAGTAGGATCTAAGTTTGGAGAAGCAAAATTACCCGCTACGATATCTGCAGGAGCAATCTCATCAGCAACTGAAGTAAAAATTATTGGCTCTGTAGCAGTTCCTTCTGCCATCAATTTAGCACCTCTAGCAATTAATAAAGCAGTTGCATTAGCACCTGTTCCTGCTTCACCTTTTACAATTACACCTTTTTGAATAGTCAATGTAACACCATTAACTACTGAGATTCTTCCACCTAATTGGTATACTTTACCTGTTTCCCAAGTTGTATTAGTTGTAATATTACTTGACACTAATACATTGCCATTATCTACTGGAGCAATAACAATCGGATCATCATCGTCCTTACAAGATGTAAAGGATACAGTTAATGCTGTAGCAAAAAATACAGCTGCAAATGCGTTTTTGGTTAATCTAAAATTTTTCATTGTTTTTGAATAATTAGTTTTCAATTTGATTTTTTTCACACCGCAAAGATGAGAGCGAAGTATTATCCTGGTGTATTATAGCCGTTATTAAAAACTTATCGCTACTTTAATTTAATGTTAATAGAGGTTTTTTATCAGAGATATAATTATGGTATTAATTATTTTCCCCGTTATATTAGCAGTACTTTTATATTCCAATTATTTAAACTTAAATTAACATTACCCGGTTCACCTTGGGTTAGCTTTGCGATAACGTAACTACTAATAATGAATAAGTAATGAGTGTAGAGAAAATTTTACTTGTAGATGACGATCAAGACATCCTAGAGTTTATAGGTTATAATCTTAAAAAAGAAGGCTTTGAAGTAACCACCGCTTCAAATGGAAAAGAAGCCATAGAGATCGCAAAAAAAGTAAAACCAGATTTAATCATTTTAGACGTAATGATGCCAGAGATGGATGGCATGGAAACTTGTCATCAGATGAGGAATATGCCAGCTTTAAAAGACACTCTAATTATTTTTCTTACGGCTAGGGGCGAAGACTATTCACAAATTGCAGGGTTTGATGCTGGAGCCGATGACTACATCACTAAACCTGTAAAGCCGAGAGTTTTAGTAAGTAAAGTTCGAGCAATACTAAGACGCAAAGGAAGTACACAAGAAGAAAAAATTGAATTCGAGGCTAATGGGGTCTCTATAGATAGAGAGCGTTACTTAATGAGTAAAGACGGAGTAGATTATAATCTACCTAAAAAGGAGTTTGAATTGTTAGCCCTTTTAATGTCTAAACCAGGAAAAGTATTCACAAGAGAAGTAATTTTAGATAGTGTTTGGGGTGGAGAAGTAGTAGTTGGTGATAGAACCATTGATGTCCACATCAGAAAATTAAGAGAAAAATTAGGCGATCAGTTCATAAAAACGGTGAAAGGTGTAGGGTATAAATTTGAAGCATAAAACCCACTAAATTTCTTACCTTTCCTTTATGAATAACATTACCCCACGGGCGCTTTCTAAGCAAATTTCCTTAATCTTAGGAGCTATCCTTAGTGTGCTTTTTACCATAATATGGGGTCTCACTTCAGCATTTGTTTGGTGGATGCCTGTTATTTTATTCGCAATAACTTTTACTGCCTGTTATTTCATTTTTCTTTGGGCCATTGCCAACTTCATCGATCGCAAGATTAAAATCATATACAAAACCATCCACAATTTAAAAGTTGGGCGAAAAAAAGGAGTAATCGAAGAAATTGATGTGGATAAAGATATCCTAACAGAAGTTAGAAAAGATGTGATTGAGTGGGACTTAAGAAATCGACGTGAAATCGAACGACTAACTGATCAGGAAAAATTCAGAAGAGAATTTATAGGTAATGTATCTCATGAATTAAAAACACCACTTTTTAGTATTCAAGGGTATATATTAACGCTCTTGGAAGGTGGGCTAGAAGACCCTAAAATAAATATTTCCTACCTACAAAAAGCTGAAAAATCTGTGGATCGAATGATCGATATGGTGAGTGATTTAGATGAAATTGCAAAGCTGGAGACGTCTCAATTAACCATGCAATTCTCAACAGTAGATATTTACAAGCTATTAGATGAAGTCATTGATTCTTTAGAATTCAAAGCAAAAGAGAAAAACATCAAACTCATAGTTAAAGTTATTGATGAAAAGCCTCTTTGGGTTAAGGCTGATCCAGTTAGAATAACTCAAGTTTTAACTAACCTTATTATAAACTCCATATACTATGGGAAGGAAGGAGGTAGAACAGAAATTCGTTTCTTCGATTTTGATGAAAATGTTTTAATCGAAGTTGCGGATAATGGAGATGGAATTTCTGAAGAACACCTACCTCGCCTTTTCGAACGTTTTTATAGGGTCGAGAAAAGTAGATCTAGAAATGATGGTGGCTCAGGATTAGGATTAGCTATTGTTAAACACATTATAGAGGCACACAAACAAACTATAAATGTTCGAAGTAGCCTAAATAAAGGCGCTACCTTCTCATTTACTTTGGCAAAAGCGACAAAAAAGTAAGTCTTCGCCTTCCCCCCTATCTTTTTTTAACAAAATAGAATTATTTTAATTTAGTGATGCAACCATTCTATGCTTAATTTCATCTATTGAAAAGCTGTATAATCTAGAAAATGTCCAAGACCTGCATGACCGAAGAAGAGTTGATAGATAGATGCCTTCAGCTAAATGAAAAGGCACAAGAAGAGCTCTACAACTTATACTCTTCAAAGATGATGGGGGTTACATTGAGGTACGTAAAGACATTTGAAGAAGCTCAAGATGTGCTTCAAGATGGGTTTATCAAAGTGTTTGATAAATTAGACACCTATACAAGAGAAGGCTCATTTGAAGGTTGGATAAGACGTATAATAGTGAATACAGCATTGGATTATTTGAGAAAAGTTAAACATGAAAAGTTTCATGTTGATGTTGACGAGGTAAATTATTTTTTAGCCGACCAAACAATTATATTAGAGAGTATGGCAGCAGAGGATTTGTTGCAAATTATTCAATCTTTGCCAGTCGGCTACCAAACTGTTTTTAACTTATATGCAATTGAGGGCTATACCCACAAAGAAATAGGCGAACAACTTGGCGTCTCTGAAAACACATCCAAATCTCAATATTCAAGAGCTAAATTGTTTTTGCAAAAGAAATTAGATGAAATTAATACGATATAAAGTGAGTAATCCAAATCACGACATAGAAAACCTTTTTAAAGAAGGGTTTAAAAACTTTGAAAAGCCTGCTGGCGACAAAGTTTGGGCTGGTGTAAAAGCAGGAATCAAATCTTCTGCAGCTACCTCTGTGGCCGCTACAGCAGCAAAATCTACCATTGGCATTGGAGCGAAAGTCGCAATTGTCGCTGCTATTATTACAGTCGCAACGGTAGGAACAGCAATATTGATTAACTATAATCAACATCCTAATGTTGAAGAGAATACTACCCCAAAAGAAATAGTAACAAATGAATCTTCTCCACAAATCACAACTGCTGTAAAAAATGAAACTGAATCGACTGACGTAACACTAAAATCGAATAAAATAGCAGAAGAAAAAATAAATACCCAACTAAAGCCAAATATAATCAATCAGGAAAGCAAAACAGCTCATAGAAATAACAACAAAACAGCAACTAAAGTAGTAAATGAATCAAAATCTGATAAATCTACTTCTCAAGCTGGTTTGAATATTGAACAAAAATCGGTGACAGAAACAGATTCAAAAAGTAGCAAAACTGAAGAAAGTAAAACAGCGAGCACTGAAGAAAAAAGCAATAAAACTGACGAAGACAACACACCAATTGAGTCAAAAATAATTTTGAGTACATCGAAGGGCACAGTTCCTTTTTCAATTGACTTCAGTAGTGAGTTTAAATCGTCACATTATGAGTGGAAAATAAATGGAGTACTGATTAGCAATTCCAAGGCTAGTTCGTATACCATTGGAAAGGCCGGATCCTATGAATTACTGTTGTCGATTACTGATAGCGATGGTAAACAAAAAGTTTCATCAAAAACCATTACAGCAATTGAGGAGTTTGATTTAACACCACCTAACATCTTCACTCCTAATCAAGATGGTAAAAATGATATTTTTAGAATTGATGGAGAATTTGAAAAATTAGAAGTCGCTATTCTAGATCAATCAGGTAAATTAATACATCAATGGGAAGGTTCCTATGGCTTTTGGGATGGAACCAATCCGGACGGCTCATATGCATCAACAGGAATTTATTTCTATATTATTACCTACAAAATAGAAGGTAAAACAGAAACAATAAAAAAGGGAACATTAACTCTAAAACGCTAATGCTCCCTAATAATGAAATAAAAATGCCTAATAATTTAAATTAGGAGATAGCCACCTTTCAATCGTAGATTCAGGGGTGGCTTTTCTGATGGCGTAAATTCGTTAGCGTTGTCTCGTAATCTGTGTGTTTTATTGTGATGGTAGACAATCTTGCATACTGAGCAAATTGATTTCCGATTCTCCATTTTTTTCTCCTTGTGTGGTGGCTCGTATGTTTCCCAAATGGTCTTTTAAATGGTATTCATACGTTCCATCCGATTGGTTGTACATTCCCAATTGCCCCGCTCCATGAGTGGGCAAAGAAGTAGTGCTTGTAGCCGTCTGCTCAAAAGTATACTCTTGGTTAATCACCGCCATTAAACTACCAGTATGGTTTCGGATGTAGACTTGCTCTGATGAAAGATAGAGCTCACCTTCTCCACTACCTGGGCCTTCTCCTTCTCCTTCTCCGCCTCCTTCTCCGCCTCCTCCACTTGGAGCTAAAAAAGAGTACAATCGCTTCATCAGCCGCGATACAATCGCGCGAGAACGGGGGTTTCAATCATTCTTCACTAAGCTTTATGTTTGGGGTTCTAAAAAGGAAAATCAAGACCTCTTAATTGCTGCTAAAGACTACGCTGAAAATTTCTTGGACTCTGCCAAATAAAACAACCCAAGCGAGAACTTGGGTTGTTTAGTTGTTAGGAAAAGCATCGAAAATCGCTAGAATCTTACTATTCTTGAATCATAGAGTCTAATATTCTAAAACGCCTATTGTATCTCCGACTAAGTTAAACTCCAACCAAGTACTATCTTTATTTCCATCCCTATCATAATATTGTATGACTGAAGGAACTCCATTTTGATAATATTCTATCCATTTACCAAAATTATTACCCTGAAGAATTTCTCCTTCTTGCTTAATTTGTCCATTCTCATAGTATAGTTTGAATTTCCCATTTGTTTTACCAGAAGAGTCATACAATTGCATTGAGTTAATATTACCATTTTTATAAAATGAATACCAATATTGACTAAACTTTCCTCCAGAATAGTAACTACTATCTTTTAGATTACCATCATTATACCATGATTTGGAAATTCCTTCTTCTTTTCCATCATGATATTGTCTAATAGAAGCTAGATTACCATTCTCATACCAATACTTCCATATTCCCTGCTTCATTCCGGAAAGATACCTACCACTATCTTTTTTAATTCCATTAGAGTAATATGATTGAGAAACTTGTGAATCTTTATATTCACACGAGACAAAACTCATTAATACTATTATGCTTATCCAAAAAAAATTCATTCTTTAACTATTTTTGATACATATTGATGTCTTGCGCTTTATTTAACTCCCTACTAACATCATCATACATTTTCTCAACACCTTTTGTAAAATCATCATATGTTTTGATGCTAAAATTTTTAATATCATTAAACAAACTATTTCCTTTTGTAAGTCCACTATAAAGTTTTGAAATACCACCTAAGCCTGGTCCTGCATTATTTCCTTTGAAAGCTGTTAATACATTAGCTGTTACTGAACCGATTACTCCTTCAATAATATTATCAGTATTATTTAATGTTCCGTGAATTTTTAACATAGACATTTGAGCAGAACCTCCTTCAAAGTTCAATTCATCAGCTCTCTGACTCATTTGATTAAAAGCATCATTATTCTCAGCTCTAGTAAGGGAAGTGTAAAAGTCAACAGCTCCATTCACAGCCTTTCCTCCATCCATCTCTAAACTGTACTGATCTGAAAAGTCTCTTTTATCCATATGAGTAGATTTAACTAGCTTACCATCTGAATTAAATATATTATGTGTTTTATCATTAGTCAACTTCAAAAGAGTTAATGATTTATCATCATTAAGTTGCCAATTATCAGCTCTCTTCCCATCTGGGTCAATAAACATCACTGGATTACCCAACACATAATTATAATCACTCCAAGAAGGATATTCAGCCGCCGCAGGATCTAGGGATAAGAACCTCGCTACATCACTATCATAGAATCGTGCTCCACGGTTATCTAACCCCGTCCCTGCGTTATTCTCAGAAATGGTTTCAGCGTCTCTTTCGTGCTGTGTAGTTAAGTATCGTTCATAACCATTTCCGGGAACGTAGCTCCTCAAGATTTTACCATAAGGGAAGTAGTCATAAGCCCCTTTCAGGTTGAATTTCACTTGATTTAAATCAGCATCCCATTCTGCTTCATACACTACTCGGGTATTGCCTAAGTGGTCGTAACGGTAGTAATCTACCTTTGAAGGTGATTCAATAAAATTTCCATTCGTTCCCCAGTTTGCATCAGCACCTCCTGATAAATTAATTCTATTGGTCCAATCTGCACTTGCATCTGGTGCTTTTGAGGCTTCTTCGCCCTCATAAAATGCGCCAAGAGTGGTACTATAGGTTTTACCATTTGCACCTCTAAATAAAATCAATTGATTGGGAGAAGTTAACTCCATTGACATTTCAGGGTTGGGTGCGTACTCTGGCCCATTTGAAATTTCAGACTCTAATTCCATTTCCATCTCTTCAGATTCTTCTATTGGAGTAAATACTAAATTATCAGTTTCATATGGAGATAACATATAATCGGTAATGGCTGTTCTAATCCT
>NZ_WWNE01000003.1:242998-347121 GCF_009909615.1 Acidiluteibacter ferrifornacis
GTAATCAACTAATTTGTATCTGTTGTATAATTCAGAATCTCTGGTTTTCTTGATTTGAATAGGCAAATTGCTTTCATTATAAGTGATGTCTAGTATTTTTCTACTGTCATCCGATTTTAAATTCCCTGTGCCATCATAGGTATACTGTCTATCATCAGTTGAACTTATTCCATTGGCAGCAGATAACTTATTGGTGTTCCCTTGAAATTGAAAATTCCACCCTTGCTTGGCATCTGCTCCATCAATGATTCTTTCCAATTGAGTGATATTTCCAACTTTGTCATAAGTATAAGTTGTTTTTCCAGTATTTACAGATCCAAAATCAGGAACATAAGCATTAGCAGCTACTAATCTATTCATTCCATCATAATCATAATTATAGATGGATGGTTGGTCAAACAGATTACCTGTATTGTAATTGGAAGAATTCTGCAATTTATAGGTCGACTTAATTCCATTGATATTACCATTGTAGTTTAGATCACCATTAGGCATATTGGAGTTTAAAATAGCCCTTTGGTTATCGTAATACAATTCATAATCGAACCAATTGCTATAACTTCCAGTAAGACGATCTCTAACATCGTAACTATAGTTTACTTTGTCAACCAAAACCGAATCTGCAGTAGATCGATAATAGTTCTTTTGTGATTTTACTCTTCCATAGACATCATCGTAGGTATAACTAGCTACTAAATTTCCTTCATTCTTATAGTTATAATAATTCGCATAAACTTCTTCCAATTGTCCTCTTGCATTCACCTCTTGATAAAACTGCATATCTAATTCGGTATCTGCATTTACATCAATATTATGTGTGCTATACAACCCATCATTATTGAATCCTGAATAAAATTGAGCTGTCGCCAAGCCTTTGTTAATACTAGAAATTCCGTTAGGATTGAACTGCTTTAGAACTGATTGAGTATAACCTTGAGGCGTATAGTCATAAGAGACCACCTCTATTATATTTGACGAGCTAAGAGATGGGTTCATATAGCTATCCGAATAACGGATCGTTTGATTCAATCTGCCTTTAGTGTTACTTCTATTTTGTAAAACAGGTAATAAATTATCATGTGTTGAAACATAATTGTAATTATTAATATCTCCATATAGCATCTCCAACCTTATCACCTCTTGCTCAAGATTTTCAAAAGGAGATAATGGCACAATCTCAGATATTATAACAGTTCCAGCATCAAAAGATTTTTTCTCATCGCTATTAGAGATCCAATCATAAGTACTCACATTTGAAAACTTATAATTGTAGTAATATGAATCATTGTTTATATCAGGGTCCCCCTCTTCATAGTTGGCATACAACATTTCATCTGCAAAACCCCCATGGGCATTATATGCCGTATATTTAATAGATGCTTCTCCCTTTGATTCTAGCCGACCATAATCATCATAACCAAATTTGGTATAATAAGGCAATTGGGTGCCTGAATAGAAGTTGATTCTTCCTAGACGCCCTTTTTCATCCTGAATCAAAGTTTGTTGTCCCGATTTATTATACATATAATTAGTAGTTCCTCCATCTATAGTATTGGTTTGATACAACCATCCTAATATATTGTAGCTGTAAGAACTTCTCTGATCTTTAGGATTAATTATAGTGCTCAATTGTCCTTGATTGTCATATCCACTAACCGTCACAAGCTTTGTGGTTCCTGTATTCTGTTTGGTAGCTAAAGTTTGTCCTGCTGTGTTGGTGTAACTAGTTGTTGCTTTTCCATCCTCATCAATTACAGTATGTTTGTTAAACCTATAATTAATTGAAATACCATCTGGCATAATTAAGTTTGTTTCCAAATTTCTTAAATCCAAATCACAAGCTAAACAGTATGCATTTACCACCTGATATTGGTGAATGGTCTTTTTTCCTCCAATACCGGTTTCTCCTACTTTAGCTGATTCCAATAATCTTCCTGTCCATTCGTCCTCAAAGGTATTCGTAGACGAAACATTCGGGTAGGCAACTAAATCATTACTCTGAGGTTTCGGTAGAAGATCAAGCCCTTTTCCATTGTCTTCAAAACCAAATGGCTTAAATTGTTCGACAACTCGATCTCTTACGTCATAAACTATTGGACCACTATACTGTGCTTTAAAAACAGAATCGCTATTGACACCATTTTCCAATTCAGCTGTAATGGATTGAAAGTCTCTTCCTAAAGGATCAATATATTTTCTATTTAAAATTGCCGTTTGATTGGAGTCATTCGGAAAGTGGATGGATTCCATAAAGTTTTCATGAGTGCGCATGCTAAAACTTTTAGTAGTGTCTCCTTGCCAGAAATTGTAACTATAACGATTAACTAATTTCCCATCTTTCCTTTCTTGCTTAATTCTACCATAAATATCGTATTGATAAGAACTTTTTGTGCCATAATCTACACTTTCGATAGACTTGATTGATAAATCTGGATAATAGGAATATTTAGTGGTTAAGCTATCGCTTCTGCCCGATCCAGTAATGACCTCCACAGGTCGATACCTATTACCTACACCTGCATATCTGCCTACGAACATATCACAAACAGTATCATTATAATAAACGTCTTCCATTGGATCATAAACGAACCTGGTTCTTAACCCTTTTTCATCCTCTATTAATTTAGGCAATCCTTGAATATTCCGTTCCAACACCGTTTGTTTTAAAAGTGCATCATATGGAAATATTGGATGGTAAAGTGTATCGTGAGGATTATTTGTTGGTTCAGTGTAAAATCCTAAAATAGAATTGTTGCCCAGTATTGATCCAAATGGGTTATGCGAACTTTCTTTACCAATAGTATCTATTTGATCATATATGGAACGTAAATAGATTGCATCTGCATTCATCCAACGAGGGTATTCTTGTTCAGGATTAAGATCATCCTCTATGGGTGGGCCTGGGCCTCTTGTTGGATCGTAAACAATCGAAGTGTCAATCCCAAACGACCTTATACATCTAATTGGCAATGAATAGTAGCTTGCCACTCTTGACACATGATCTATAATTTCAACTATAGCTTTTCCTTTTGGTACATTGACAAATGTAGTGTCAATCAATTTTCCGGATCCAAACTTGTAGAATTTCAATATTACAAAATCCTTGTTGAAATTTACCAGGAAACATGGATCAACTACTGAAGGATTACAGAGGTATGAATTACCGGTATCTTTGACTACCACATTGAAAAAAGTCGTTGGATCTTTACCCCACTTTCGATCATAAACATAATAACTTGACTTAACAAATGGTTTTATCTGACTCCCATTACTTGATTCTACTTTCTGTTCATAAGCAATTGATCTTAAACGATTTTTTTTTACCATCTTCATAGCCCCACTTTCAGGGAAGGAGACAGAAGTGCCATTTAACTTTTTAATTACAAATGTGTAGTAATCTCGACTCGTTCGAATTGTGTCATGGGTAAATCCATTTACGGTTTGATCATACTCAATATCGTATCTATCATACCGATTCTGCAAATCATAGTAGTAATAGTATTTTTTTATAGAATAGGCATTGGGGTTGTTTGGACTATAATTCTTCACACTATACAATTGCCAACTAGGTTCATATTTTAGATAAACAGAGTCTTTTGAAGAACCCAACAAATCTTTATATCCCGCTGACTTTGAAATACCCTTATAATTTGCTTTGTAGTAATCATACTCAGTAATCGATTTAATTTCCAAAGCTCCATTTCTTGATTGGGTTGAACAAGTTGAGGAGGAAGTTGGTAAATTCCCTTGAACATTCTCTAATTGACTGATTTCTTCGGTTGTAAAATTGCTTAAATTAGAATTTACTAAAGCCATCATAGATGGAGAGAGAGTTTGTGGAGAAGCCAGAAGAATATTCAATACATTTTCAGAATATGTAAGACCGCCTTTCTCAATCAGTCTTGCCAATACCGTTTCTGAAGGAAAATTTGCTTGATTGAGAAAAACATTTTCCACCTTGTTTCCACTAAAATTTATCGTGTCGTTTAGCAATGTGTATAGAACATCGCCAGATAAGTAACTATCATTGAGGAGTATTGCTTCAATAGTACTGTGAGGCAACATAGGTTCACTTCTCATGATAAACTTCAAGATGCTATCAGTGTGGCTCTCCTTAGAAGTAAATACATTTTCTACTATTGACCCATCAACGGATGTCTGCTTGAGCACCAATTCCTTTAAAACATTATCACTAATCGCTTGATTAAACTCTGAGAAATACCATTCAAATGCTTTAGCTTCTATCATTAAAGGATTGTTGAGCATAAACTTTTGCACTTCATCAGAAACACCTTGCTGTAAATTAAACAAATGAGCAAAGTTTTCTCCACCGTATTCTTCAGAGAATCTTTCTTGTGATAGAATTTTAATTATATAATCATCAGGCAGAGGAGAATTTAATTCAATGTTAGGCTTTAGTGCCTCATAATTTTCTACCTCTCCTATACTATTGTATAATTCCTGTCCGTTCCCTTCTTCTTCGCTTAATTCAGAGTTATTGACAAAACTTGGATTTGACGTAACGTCACCTCCTTCAGAATTAGAACCGCTGTAATCATCCAGAACAGGAGGATCTATAATGCAAGCATCAGGGAAGTAAAGAGTTTCTATTTCCTTGGATTTATTTATAAAGTAACTGTGCCTATCGAGAACAGACACATCACTAATATATTCCTGTTCGTAAAACCTAAACTCACCATATCTATGAAAATTTGAAAGTTTCACTTTTTCCTTATTGTTGTCAATTATAAAATTATCCGAAAATAGAGGGACATATCGATCTTGTGCTAGATAGTCAATGTAATCGAATTTAAAAAAAGCGTGATTATTTGCTGGGCGTTGTGCTCCATTTTCATAGGCCTTAATAACATTATACTCTATTTCCTTTTTACTGTATAATTCGTCGTTGTAGTTAAATTTCTCAATTTTCCAGTTTTTTGTAATCAGCACTTGACGAACTCCAGACAATTCATCAAAATTATAATTGTGATAGATTGTATAATTACGCTTACCATTTATTTCAGGCTCTAGTACTTTGACCGTTTTAAACCCATTAGTACTCGCGTTAAGAGTTTGAATATTATCATCAAAAGTTGGTGGACCAACTCTAATCTGACTTTTGTTGAACAATCCACTTAATTTATTATTACCATATTCGTAAGTCGTTGTACGCCAATTCACATCACCAGATCGCTCTTTAATTTCCTCTACACAAGCGGATACGGAGTATGCATAACTCTCATGATCAAAGGCTGAAAAATGATTTGCGTTAACACCTGCTTGGTCTAATACAATTAAATCATTATGAAAAGAATTAGCACTATTAATTCCATAATATTTGATTTTTTTCTCCTTTCCAAGTTGATCTGTTATCTTATTTAATAAGATTATATATCCTAAATTTCTATAATTATTTGTGTCTGTTAAACTTACATCTACACTTTTAAAATCAGCTCCATATTCAAAGAAGGTCGTAGGTGTTACTAAAAAACCTTGGTTCAAGTTAGACCTTGAGGGATCTGTTGGGATATTCTTTATAGCATTCAGAGTTATGAAATTAATAACTTTTCCTGTATTCAGATTTCCAGGAACTGAACTTTTACTTATAACATGCTTCGTATCAAATCTATTTAATTGTGTAACACCATATTCAAAATCCAATTGATGAACTAACACCCCTTTATCACCCGAACTGCGATTATACTCTCCAGTTCTAACGTATTTTTTAGCCGAAGCAAGCATATAAGTATTCTTGCAATACCTGATCAATTCCACTTCATTTAATTGCCCTACCGCTAAAGTAGGTTCATTGTTCCAAGTAAACTGATTATGAGTATCAGTATTAAACCAAAAATCATCAAAAACTGGATGTCCAAACATTCCTTGATAAAATGAATACATCATGTACCACGGCATACCTATCCCAAAATTCTTACTCACAGGCTTGTAAGTCAGCCTCACTTTATCAGATACTTGGGGGTCTCCAAGAGGAGGATAAGTTGTTAAAGCCATATTTAAAGTATTAGAATTGCTAACATATTCCATTTTAGAATTAAACACTTGATCAGAATTTGAAGGGCCAACTTGAATAAAAAATCCATTATTATCATTAGGCAAATCTTCCATAATAAATAAATTGGATGTTTCTATTGTTTGAGCACCTTGATAACTCGCCTCATTGCCAATAGTTGTCCATTTAACAGATGATCCAAAAGTTGAAAAAATAGACTCTTGAGCTGGGCTTGATTCTGCATTACTATTATAGTGGATGGATTGTATCCTTTGCGAGTTATTCAAGTTATCACTTGAATTAACAAAAGGAACCTGATCAAATTGATTTACATCAAGCATACGACCTGTTGCAATATTGATATCCACATTCATAAAATTGTGTCTAGTTGGATTATCTGAAGTTACTTTTGTTTTGACTTCATATATATCTCCTGGCACCAACGCTTCAGCATTGTTAATCCGATTGGACTCCAAATACCCATGATCAAAGTCTAAATAACTACTTGTACTATTAATCTTTTTAAAATGATAGCTATTTCCACTTGAAAGAATTGCCTCGTAAGGGTTATATCCATTAATCCAATCAGAACCTGAATAGTTTGTTTTTAAACTTAAATCATCATGAGCAGCATGCAAAAATCGCTTCCAATCTTTAAAATTATCTTTTACCCAGGCCGTGTTATTAGGTGTATTAATTCCTGATGCATAAACTGTTTTATAGTTGTATAAAGAATCATACCGTTTAACAGCCGGGTCATTCTTATGATTCAGCATTTGACTTGTGGCTAAACTCTTCGTTTCATACTCTAAATCAATATACATTCCACCCGAAAATCGATCATAAGCTTCTACTTTATATAAAAACACATCTCTGTATGTTTCAAATGACTGTAATGTTGTAAATTGACCAAAGTCAAAGATCTCTTTATATCTGTTGTAAAAATTTTTTTGAGTATATTCTTTAAAAAAGTTGAATTGACCGAATTTTTTATAATACAAACCGATGTATTGCCCAGGAATATTTCTATTGCTTATTCTAGTACAAAACCATTTTAATATTTCCACTTTTGGAGTAATCTGATTTCTTAAATCATTCTTTAGAAAATCACCATTTTTTACTTGAAAGGAGTCTACATTAAAATACGTATCTTTTGGATCTAAATCATTTTCATAATGAACGATCCCTTTGTCATGGTTTGGGCTTCTTACCCCATCTTGTTTTAAAGTAAAGTCATAAGTTGTCCCATCTTCTAAAACCACAATCCATTCTGTTTCATCTAATATTATCTCTGCATACTTTTCAAATGTACTAGGAGTAAAAATCTTTCTATTTAATGTATCGGAGTATTTATAAACGGCTCGACAATTCAATACACCTGGAATATTCACATTTACAGAATGCCAATAGATATCCCCTTCTTTTTGGCTTAAAGGTATTGGAATCGTAAAATATGGATCTTGATTTAATGCGTACCAAGAATTTCTTTGCATTCCTGAATACTCTCGATAGGTTGCAGTATTTAATGTAATTGTTGGAATACTTAAGTCCCAATTTTCTCCATAAGGAATCCCCTTTGCTACAGGCACCTTATTTCCAACCGTTGTAGAACTAGAATAGGATAAATTGAGTTCAAATTTTAAACCTCCTTCTGTAGATACTTCTCCTAAACTATATCCTCCTTGATAAGTTCCATTTAGCAAACTAACATTCGAACTAAAGCTACCTCCATTTGGAGCTTCTGCTTTCATAACTTGAGGAGACAAATCTCCAGGAGAGCTTCCTCCTACAATTTGAGAAAACCCGTTATAAAATAGTAAAAATGAACATACGAATAGTATGATTTTAGAGGAGGGTATGGACATAAGTTTAGTTTTTAAAAAATTAATTGCCTAAAGGAAAGCAAGATACAAATAAACATTTATTAACAAACGTTACAATCAACTATTTATTAGTCTATTATAGTAAATAATTCTTAAAACCCTAATAGTAAATTCCTTACGAATTAAAAAATTGAAGTACTCAATTGAAACAAGGGTAAGTACATGGAGATAAGAATTACCGCAACAAACCCACCTATAAAAACAATCAATACAGGCTCCATCAGGTTTCCGATGACATCCGTTTGGTATTCGATGTCTTTTGTGAACTGCTCATCCAGCTGCTTAAAAATAGTATCCAACTGATTCACTTCTTCTCCTACTTGAACTAATGCCACCATTTTTTTATTAAAAATTGGATATTTCAGCATACTATGATGGAGCGATTCTCCAATTAATATGTCCTTTTCTATAGCTTCCAAAGCAACTTCTAATGGATAAAAACCGACCATTTTTCTCACTAATTGTATTGAGTTTAACAGTGGATTCCGAGAGACCATCAACAACTGCATAGAATGGCTAAAACGTGCCAAATAGATTTTACTAATGAGTGTATTTACAAAAGGGATTTTTAATAGTAAGCCAGAAATAAATTTTCGCATCAACATATGATTCTTGAACGCGATTAACGGGATCAAACATGAAATAAGGATAAAGACAGCATACAGTCCATAAGCTGAGATCACATCTGACAACCGTAAAATCATCTTAGTTAACCATGGCAATTCGCCTCCAAATCGGGTAAAGACATCACTAAACATGGGTACAATAAAATTTAACATAAATACGACCGAACTCACTGCAACAAAAAACACAATTACTGGATACGAAAACGTATTAATGATTTTCCTTTTCTGTTCAATTTTCCGAGCATAGTATTTAGCTAAGTCCGCTAACACACTAAATACTCTTCCGCTTTCTTCTCCGATTTTTAGACTGAAATATTCATAATTGGAGAATAAGTTGGTAGATCGAATAGATTCTGACAAACTTCCTCCTGAGATGATTTGATTCTTTATTTTTTCTATAAACTCCTTTTCGACTTTATTCTCAGAACTATTCACTGCAATTTCTAATGCAGTCTTAATATCAATACCCGAAACCAACAATATGGAAAGTTCAGAATAAAACCGTTCTTTCTTTTTATCACTCAGTCCTTTCTTAAATTTAAAGTCTCGATTAAGAAATTCCAATAAGTTAAATTCAGAACCTTTGGCATCTGTTGAACTTTTGTTTGACTCAGACTTTAGCTTATTCAAATCAAAACTCATTGTCCCTCCTATTCATATCAATTAAGGATTCAGCTGTATATTCTTTCAATAGTATTATTCTCTTTTCCTCTTCTTGCTTAAATACAATGGTTAATGAATCAATAAAAC
The DNA here is from genome assembly GCF_009909615.1 of Acidiluteibacter ferrifornacis. GTDB lineage: Bacteria > Bacteroidota > Bacteroidia > Flavobacteriales_E > Vicingaceae > Acidiluteibacter > Acidiluteibacter ferrifornacis. The sequence goes on from NZ_WWNE01000003.1 coordinate 252,268, forward strand.
CAATATTCATCGCCTTTCCTTTAAATCCGAAACCATAATTTATTTCATCAAATTTAAAAGTGTCTAGTCCTTCCTTTTGATTTCTTATCATAAAGTCCTCACTAATATCATAAATTGCATTAATAGAATCCTTCCCAAAAAACTTAAGTTCATTGCCTTCTATATAAATTAGATGAGCTTCAAAAAAATCTTTTTGCAATAGATAATTACTCTGCAAAAGCATCACATTTTGTGAGTTATGTTCGGAGTTATTGTGGAATAAATCAGCGGTTAAATGGAGAGCAGTATATCCAGCTGTAATCACAATAGCACTTATCGCTAAAGCAATCAACAACTCCAACAATGTAAATCCATTTAATTTAGCCTTGAAATTTCTTCCCATTTCACAATAGTTTCTTCTTGTTCATTTATGGCTTCCAATACAATGTGTACCAATTTAGTATTTTCCTCTAGAAGTTGAAACTTGGATTCTATTCGATACTCCTTATAGTACTCTTCTTTATCAATAAACTGCTTAGTTAAAGCACTTGTTTGAGCCGATTGCTGTAAAAATAATATCAACTCTGCTTTTCGATTAAAATTTGATTGATTTACTTTCACAATTAATAATGTGGTTATTCCAAAAGCCAACATCACAATAACCATTGCAACAATAGATTCTAAAATTGAAAATGCAGCTATTTTTTTACCATTCAAATTCACAGACAATCTCTTTAGTGGACACTTTATTCTCAACTGGAATATCAATTCCAACAAATGCTTTATTTAGTTTCAATGAATTAATTTCAGCGTCCAATAAGTGGTTCTCATAAATAGATGATGGAGTAGACAATATAAACGTTTCAGTATAAACCGAACCAAACACAGCTCCTCCCAAATACAATTGACCTAGACTATAAATTAGTCCTTCAACATTCGATTCTTTTTCAATTCTTATGAGTGCATTACTTTTGACTTCTACATCCGATGACAATTGAGCTATTGTACCAACGAAGCTACTCCCTTTGTCTATTGCTAAATACTGTCTAATATTACTTTCATCTTTAACTAAGCATAGTACTGAAGGATAGCCGAATTTACAATCTTTTTCAACTAAAATAGTATCAGAAGCAAATGCCTGTAATTTACCTTCAAACTCCTGTTTAAAAACAATTTTTTTGGCGTAAATCAGGACATCTTTAAATGCACAAGTGTTCTCAATATAGAGGGTTCCCTTTGACTTTAAGATTACGTTCCCTGTAACCTTCAACTGGTTTAAACGGGTTTGATCAGGCAACTGAACTACTATGGTTTTAGATGAAAAACCATTCTTAAAAAAAGCTACTTTATTCAACTCTTCTAAAGTAATAACGCTGTCTGCTATATTGGTAGACAAAAAGTTAGATATCACATTCTCATACAACTTCTTATTTAATTTTGGTAATTCACTTTTACTTTCTAAAACGTCACCATCAATCAATTTAGAACCCGCAAATCCCTTTCCATCCACATAAGCTCTCTTCACACCACTTTTTGGCAAATAAGCATTTCCTTTGATTATAGTTTTCCCACTCAATGATAAGGAGCGGTTATTATCTTTTAAGTAAAGTGAAATTCGATCGTTAAACTTATCCTTAATGCCAATAAGATAGACCTTTCCTACGCTGTTGTTTTTCCAAACAGATTCAACGGTGATTAACTCCATCAAACCCCACCATCGCTTTGATAGCTGAATCTCGCTTTGCTCATCTTCAAATAGCTTCCTTGTTGCTTTATATGGCAATTGAAAGCTATTTTCTTCTAGCAATAAATTGACCCCAGACTGCACGTAAGACTGCTGTTTTATTCGTTGGGTATAATCTATCAATTGAAGGTTGTAGTAATAAGAAGACAATACAATGGAGCCACTAATGATTGCCAAAATGGTCACAACAAAAAGCGCATACACCATTGATGAAGCTTTTAGCATTTTAGTTCGTTTCAATGGTTGAATCCTTTTTCTTCCAGAAGTTCAATTTTTTTCTTGGCTTAACCTCTTTGGTTTTCTTTTCTCCTTTTGTTTCTTTCACTTTTGATGACTTTTTACTTTCATCCTCTTGTTTTGGCTCTACTAAAACACCTTCCTTATATTTCACTTTATCCAAAAGAACTCCTTTATCATCAAATAGAGTGATCCATCCATTTTTATTACCCGCTTTGTAAGACCCTTTTTCAATTAAAACTTCCTTTGCATTATACACTTTATATTTCCCGTTCTTCTTTCCTGATTTATAAGAATATTCGGATAGCAAATTTCCATTTTCAAAATAGGTCACCTCTTTGCCTGCTTGTTCTCCTTTTTTCCAATTCTCAACTTTCGATTTTTGCCCATTTTGATACCAAGTCACCCAACTCTTAACTTTTAACCCATTCTCAAAATATCCTAGTTTTATTAACCTGCCTTCTTTATCTTTAATCTTGTATTCTCCGTGCAATAACTGCCCATCAAAGGCACCTTCGTTCGTCCAAATCTTATTGGAATAATACCAATGATAAATCTTTTGATCTTTTATTTTAAAAGAGGCATCATCCACCATTTTTACATCAGCCGTAATTACACTGTCTATACTTAAGATTCTCACTTCTCTAGTATTGGTATACTCATAATCTTTCAATTTTTGAGATTTCACAACAATGGTCGAGAAAAGAAAGAAAATGGAAACACTCCAAAAAAATACGCTCTGATTAACCCTTACTTTCATTTCTTGTATATTACTTTTTTCTCACTTTTATAAATCACTTGAATTGAATCTTTCTCAATTTTCAACACCTTAATCCCTTCGACCTCCTCATTCATTCGCATCAAATGATCTGAGGCATTTACTTTCAACAAAGCCACTTTCTCCTTTGAATTCTTCCGCTTGATCAAGCCTCCAAAAGTAATTGGAGGCCAAGCCAATGATTCACTTTTTTTTTGCCCTAAGATTTTTCGATTACTATTTTTTTCTACCCCATTGCTTTTGCCACTATAATTAACCCGTTGGGCTTGAAATGGATCTCTATAATTATTCAGTAATTGATATGATTCTATCTCCAACTCCCCCGCAATATTCTTGTCCATAGGTATAGAGGCTGTAATAATCGCCTCATCGAAGTCTCCAACCACGAGTTTATATCCAATCAACCCCCAAATGACAACCACTGCAATAATTAATATAAAAAGGACACGTTTGTCTTTCACTAGTTTATAACGAGTTTATTCAATTTTGAAAATAATCCAATATTCTCAGCTTTATCTATTGATTTCACTTTCCAATAATAAGTTCCATCTACCAATGAATCAGAATAATTTGGATTTAGAAGCTCCTTGTTCAGAACGATATTTGTCAACGATTGATTGGAATAAAGATACAGACTGTCAACCGCAACATCATTGGAGGTTCTATTCCATTGAATGGTATAATTATTCCCCTGTAATGAATCTACATTCACTATCCCAGGTGCTCTTGGAGCAGTTGTATCAACAATTAATGCTTTGTAAGTATAATTTGTAGAAGAGTTACTATTGATTGCCTTAACTCCCCAACTGTAATTTCCTTCATTTAATACTATTGCTCCTTCCGCCACTTCAGTGCCAGTTAGCGTATCCATATAAACCAATGTACCGAACTCGTTTTCGTTTCTTATTTCAAAAACATATTGATCGGCATTATAAATGGATTGCCATCGATAACCAATACTACCATTATTAGAATATAATTTTGAAGGTGTTAATAAAATAACAGTCACTCCATTTAAGTCAGATGTGCTGTCAATTTGAATTGTTCTTGTAGAGTAGGGAGTGACGTATCCACTGTTTTCACCTCTCACTCTCCACTGATAAACACCTGGAGTGAGGTTAAATAAAAATTGATTGGTCTCCACAATGGTATCTAATACATAATAATCCAATTGTGAAAAACTTTTACTAACAATCTGCAAATTATACCAATCTGCCCCATCAATTTCATCCCAATTAAACACTTGGGTGGAATAGGTCGTAACTAAACTATCATTAGGGTTGGTAAGAATAACCACCTTCCCTTCTAAATCTTCTTCTATAAATTCATCACAGGACACAAAAGCTCCTAATGCAAGGACTACCAATAAATAAAATAAATATTTTCTTTTCATTTTACAGATTTTAATGATTGAATATAAACCGTCGTTTCTAGATCCCTTTGCTTATTTCTAAAGTTCACTTTCACTGAAAAATCAGCAGAGACCATTTTTCCTAGGCGTTCTTTTTCTTCCAAATAATAGATCAACTCTAAAGCATCACTATAATTACTCTCAAATTTAAATACAAATGTCTCTAATTCATATCCTTTTTGAGTAGTATTGAAAGGTTCTGGAAAACTGGTTAATTTTATGTTTTTATCCTCAATGTAGCTTGATATTTTAGCCAATAAAGTGTGCTGAAAATTCTCAACATTTTCAGAATTTCCAATCAACTGATCCAATTGTGCCACTTGATTTTCTAACTGCTGTAAAAGTTCAGGAGAATTATTTACTTCCTCCAACTGTATTGCCTTTTCTATATAATTAGCTCTAGCCTCAACGGTCTCAGAAATTGACAATTGATAGCAAACTATTAAAAAGAATATAAAAAAAGCCAATAAAGCGCTATTCTTCTGTTTATATGTAAAGTTACTTAACACTCTATTTTACAATTATTTTAAGCGTAAATTCTCCTACATTTCGATTCTTTATCGTTTCATAATCTATAATTCCCACTTCAGCTATCCACTCAAATGCATTGAGCTGTTGAACCCAATTATTCAAGTCTATTGTATTTTTAGATTCTCCACTTACTATTATTTCTCCAAATAGAAATGAGGGAGATTCATCCGCTTTTAATTTCTTTTTGAGTCTTGGATTAATTTCTATTTGATTCAACAATATATTTTTAGGCACCGTTGCTGCAACTCGATCGGCTTTAAAAGCAACTAACTCCGGAGTAATCAATCCGCTCTTCTCAAAGAATACTCTTTTCTCAGCGACTTCTTTTTCAAGCTCATTTACCTTTACCGTATTGACACTCTTTTCAGACAATTCACTTTGAACCTGATTCAATTTGGCATTGTAATAATCAAACAATAAAAAATTAACTAACAATAAAATCAAACAAAAGATAAGTGCTGCCCAGCCTCCCAATACAAAAAGTCTCTTCTGAGTAAAATCAATCTTGTTCTTGTTGATTGCATCTGGTTGATTGCTAATTTCCGCCCCCCTGACTCCAAAATGGATCAATCCATTAAAAAATGGAACTAAATACATTGACTCCAATTCTAAGTCATCAGCAATATTTATTACTCTTGTATCCGATTCTAAATGGTTGTCATTTTTTTCAATCGAAATAAGCTTACCATTTACAAACTTCCATTTATTCTGAAATAAGGAATAGTCGAACTGAGAAAAACTCTCCAGTTCTGAAATTGCCGATGGATTTAGTTCAAACGCTCCCAACATCAATTGGATTGGGGTTAAAGTAGCAGCACCCAAATCACTTATTATTTTATGGAGTAGGTCTCTTCTTAAAAAAGACACCCATGGTTCACCTTGAAGAATGACTCTTTGAATGTAATAATCCTCCACCTTAGCATTAGGCAATACTTGATCTAACGGATTCTCTTTGAATTCTTCCTTTAATCGAAAATGCATAATCCCCGATCCATCTATGGATAGATAAAGTGGAAGTTTACTTAATTCTAAATCACTAAACTCTTTTAGAAGTTCAAAATTTCCACTTCTCGTTACTTCAATAGCATTTCGTTCATTTTTTAGCTGACAATAAAGGTATTTCATGCCATCAGGGAGTAGTTGGATGTGAAGACCAACGACTTCCTTCCCTTTAAAAAAAGTGCTATTGTATAACTTGGACAACATCAACTTAATAAATTACAGTTGGCTTAATTAAAATATTCAAACGAGTGCTCCGTTTATCTCTGATTTGCTTGCCAAAAAACCACTTAATAACAGGTATTCTAGCTAATAAAGGCAAGCCCGAGCTATTGTTTCTAGTTGACTTCTCTTCCAATCCACCCAACAATATCATTTCTTGATTTTTCACCCTCAACACAGAGGTAAAACTTCTGGTTACTGAATTCGGTGGCGCCTCCGGTACTGTTCGATCAGTAAAGTCAGATTGGTTAACTGAAATCTCCAAGGTAATTTGATTATCACCACTTACGATAGGCTTTATGTCTACAGACAAATCCGCATTTACTGGAAGATATTGGCGGGTGAAGACTGTTTGCGGATTTTGAGTGCCAATTACATTACTGGTCTCTTGCACATAATATTGTGTACTTCCAATACTTAAACTTGCTTCGGTACCATTTAGCGTCGCTAATTTGGGAGTCGATCGAATGTTAACGATTCCATCGGCTTCCATGGCTTCCAACTGCAAGTAAAAATTAGGAGTCACTTTACCCAAGTTGACCGAACTTCCAAAATCCAAATCCACCAACATTTTGTTAATGGCAGTTGCACCAAAGTCATATTTTGTTTCTGGTGTAATCGTCCCACCACTTGAAAGCGGTTGATAACCAACTCCTGCACTTAATCCAGTTCTCAAAAGCCGAGTTTTAGAATAATCAACTATTATGACTTCTATTGCTATCACTGGCACTACTTGATCCAAAAGTTTTATAAATGCAGCCAATTCATCAATCACTGGTGCAGACCCGCTCAACACTAAACTGTTTAGTTCAGGAAATTCCTTGATTTCAATGTTTGTTTTTAAATCAGTTGGAATGTGCTCCGTCATTTTATCCACGGTTCTGTGTTGCAATGGATAAACAATCGTTTTTCTTAACCCTTCATTCTTTCTTTCTCCAATCAAATAAATAGCATCACTTAGTAAATAAGTGTAATTGGTTCCTAAAAACAAGGCGTTTAATAGTTGCTCATAGGATTGATTCACTAGCTTCAATGAAGCTACTCCTGTGAGTTTGTTCTGAAAATAGTAATTCACATTTAATGCAGTAGAAACTGCTTTTATCAAATCTTCAATGGGCACTTGCTCGGCTTGCAGTGTAATGTCGTTAACTCCATTCACTTTAAGGTTCAATCCTTTTACAGGCTCTGTCAGTTTATCTAAGTTACTAATTCCTTGCATCCTACTTGCTCCATCCGCTGTTGATTCAAGTGTACGAACATAATAAATCCCCTCTTTCGTTTCTATTGATAAATCGGTATTGAAAGCAATCGTGCTCATGGCTTTCTCAAAGGGCATATCCATTATGAACAGACTGATATTTCTATCTTTCACTTGTGGTGAGATCACTATATTTTTGCCAGTTTTTGCCCCTAACTTTTTGATTAATTCAAAAAGCGACACTTCTACAATGTCTAATGATAGTCTTTGCTCTTCTTTAAGATAGGTTATGTCTAGTCGTTTTTGATTAATTGCTTCCTTGGTTGGGGCTTGATACTTACTAATAGCGATAATATTGCCTGTAAACTGAACGTCTAATTGGTAGGTTTTAGCTAAAAAAACAAGCATATCAGCAACAGAGACATTTGCAAAATTATTCGTTAAAGAGATATTTAGACTCGGATCAACACTTATGTTCAAGCTGTTGGCATTGGCAATTCCTCTCAAAAATTCTTGAATACTCACATTGCTCACCGACAATTCTACATTTTCCAATAAGCCAGGATTATCAACCTTCAAGGTTTCCAACGTATTTGAGATTTGTTGAATTCTATTCTGTTCATTCTCTTGAGTAAACCCAATTGGAAGAAAGAGCACATTCAACAACAACAAAAGGACCACTCCCTTACTATACAATTTATTCTTTTTCATTGATTATTAGTAGTTAGTATGGCATAAATCTCCTCTATCGAAGTTTCTCCATTAGCAAATAGTTGAAATGCATTATCGCTCAATGTTTCTATTCCCTTCTCTTTCAGCAGTTGTTCAATATTAAAATCATTTTGCTTGATTTTCTGTGAGATTTCTAAATCTACAGGAATTATTTCATAAATCGCCTTTCTTCCCAAATAACCTGAATAGTAGCACTCCTCACAACCAACCGATTGATAATGCTCTTGAACTGTTTTTGGAGCTTTAAAAGTACTTGGAAACAGCGATTCATTAAAAGGTGCTACTTGCTTGCAATTGGAACACAGCAATCGAACCAACCGTTGTGCAACAGAAGTATTTAAAGTACTCGCCAATAAAAAGGATGGAACCCCCATATCAATTAATCTGGAGATGGTTCCCCATGCTGAATTAGTGTGAATAGTGGACAATACCAAATGACCAGTTAATGCTGCTCGAATAGCCATCTGAGCTGTTTCTCCATCTCTAATTTCACCTAGCATAATTACATCAGGATCTTGACGCAAAAAAGAGCGCAAAGCACCTGCAAAGGTTAACCCAATATTCTCCTTTAGCTGAACTTGGTTGATTCCTTCCAACGTATATTCAATTGGATCCTCTACGGTTAGAATGTTGGTTTTGTCTTCATTCAGTATCTTGAGAGTAGCATATAAAGTGGTCGTCTTACCTGAACCAGTAGGTCCACTGATGAGTATAATTCCATGTGGTTTTTTAATCCCTTCTAAATAGCTTGCTAATTGATCTTGCTTAAAACCTAATTTTTCAATATTGATGTCTGTGGCATCTTTACTCAACAAACGCATCACTATTTTTTCTCCGTGAAGTGTTGGTAAAACCGATACCCGAATATCAAACTTTTGTTGATTCCGATTAAAACTGATTCGACCATCTTGTGGCAACCGCTTTTCTGCAATATCCAAATTGGCCATGATCTTCATCTTGTTAATAATGGCAGGATAATCCCCCTTTTCAATTACATAACGCTCCAATAACTTTCCATCTATTCGAAAACGAATTCTGCAACGGTCTTCATACCGTTCTATATGGATATCACTGCTATCTATGGAGTCTGCTTCTGCGATTAATTGAAAAATAAAATCTTCAGAATTGGGATTAAAATTACCCCTCACTTGATTGTCTTTTCGAGCACTCTTTCGGTAATACTTGCCCAATGCTGCATTGATCACTGTTGAAGGCATTAGCTCCACAGAGACCTTTACTCCCAATAACATTTCTAGCGCTTCTTGGTGAGTAGCACCCCAAGTGCTTTCATTGGCGTAGAATACCATCGCTTTTTCACCATTGGATTTAGGAATGATGCCATAATGCCAAGCCTGATCAGTAGTGATTAGCTGTAATAAATCAGTAGAAAGGGTTATCTCGGTTGTGTGCTCCAAAATAGATGTAGTTTATGAGTAGGTCGTCGTTAAGTGGGTTAATATTAAACAAAAAGGCATTCAATAACAAGGCTATAACAAGCAATACAGATAGCCAACCGGCCAATGGAACAGTAGTTATAGCTAGCTGACCAAATGTAATAAGAATTGCGTGAAGTAACCCGATTAAAATTAAACTTATAACAAAAAACAAAACAAAATTAAGGGGACTGAATACTGGAGTAATGGCCAAAAAAAATAGGAAGTCTCCTAACCCAAAGTGCTGTTTAAAAATATTGATCCACTTTTTTTCTTTCAAGCTGAAGTACAGGCTGACAATCATTAAATTTACAACCACAAAAAGGGTGCTAATAGCGACATTCTTTACTATTTCTATACTTGATGCTTCCTGAACCGATTGAACGAAAAATAGTAGAAATAAAAGGGGCGGCCAAAACCAATAAATTTGACGGGATTTAAAATCTTGAAAAATAACGCCGAATAAAGGAACACAAGCTAGGATGAAATACCCACTCATTAATCTTTTTGGGTTTCAATGAGTTTTTTGTCTTGATCAATTTCCCATACATTGAAAACGCCATCTCCATCAAAATCTACTATTGCAGTAGCCCGAACTTTAAAGGCATTGGAAGTAACAGAAACCACCTCTATTTGATAATTGGCAGTACCGCCATTTGTTACCAAAGGCGACTGCTCAAAACCCAAATCATCAAAGTTCTCTGTGTATTTAGAGTAGGTATAAAAATACGTTTTCTCCAAGGTATGAATGTGCTCCAACTGCAACTGCGCTTCTGTACCCTTTGCTTTAGAGATCAATGGCATTAAGCGAGGCAGTGCCAACAAAATAAGAATGCCCACAATTACCAATACCACCAATAGTTCTGTAAGAGTAAATGCGTTTAGCTTTTTTGGAGTAATATTTAAGTTCATTTTAGCGAATATGTATGGATTGCTTCAAATATACTACTTTATGTAATTCTTGGGTTAAATAAGAACTTTTCTAGATTTAATTGACGACTCACAACTCTATTATTCTACTTCATAAAATAAAACCACAAATTCGTGTGAAAAAAACATTCTATTTTCACAAAAAAAGACCTCTACCCTTTTATTGACAAGCCATTCAACCCGTTTTAAGCGACAATTGGGACACGACTATTATTTCAACTTGAATGGAGTGCAAATTGAAGGCCCTCATTCAAAATTAAATAATAATCTACACTCAACTCTAATTATTCAAAGAACTCTTTTTAAGGTTTCTAATCTTTTAAAATCTCAAAAGCTACCTTTGAGACACTACCTAATGGCAAGATAAATGCTTTAAATCTGCCTCTTAATAACACCTAAACACGCGAAACAATCGCGCTGGAAAGGTGAAAATATTCAAGTTAACAAATTAGCATCCAAAACTTGTTTATATAGTCTATTGTTATTAAAATCAGCTAAATCAAAAAACTCTTCTACTCGAATTGATTCTTTTAGCATAAAATACATAGTCAATAATATTTCGATATTCCCTGTTCCATGTCCTGTGTAATGTTGCAAATGCTTAATTTCCTCGTAAGAAACTTTTTCTCTATTGTTAGTTTTGCAAGAATTAATCTTAAACCAAGTTCCATTAGGTATATCACTATCTGTTGAATTTCCTCTAAAGAAGTTAGGAATAATACTATCTTCATTATTTAACTCTTTTTTACCTACAATTTTCCAAAAGCCTTGTTTTAAGGAAGGTCGAAGACCAGCAACTAAAATTGGCGATATCAATAAGCTTGTTAGCAGATCAAAGTCAACTACTTCACTACTCGAACGTATACTATAAACTTTTAATATATCGGGATAACTAACTTTTGAATCTAGTTTTTGAACATCAATATATTTTGCAAATGCATAACCCAAATTACTTAAAAGTGGAATGGCAATAACAGCCCCTGATTTTAATGTTTTCATTTTATAAATTATTTAAATATCGAATAGCCTCCTTATAATATTCCATTAATTTAGGATTGTTTATACTAATACTATTAATTTTATTATCTAAGTATTTTAATCCACCAGCAGCATCAATTTTTAGCTGCTCTAATCCTCTAGCAGCAGATTTTGATAAACCTGAATAAATTTCATCAATAGATGTAAATCGGTCACTATGCTGTATTACTCTATTTTTAAAGTTTTTTGTCATGCCCCAGTAAGTATCTCCATTTTTTGCAATTGCTTTATAAACACTGTATGTTTTTGAAGCCGCTTTTGCAAATCCAACATCTGGTGCGAATCCCCCTCTGGGTGCAAGACCTATAGCTTTGCCATCATAATTATACTTAATGCCATTTTCATGTCCATTAGTTAAAAAATATTCTATTGCACCTAATACACCTTCATAAGGATCTCTATCAGCATAAATATTTATATTTATCTTATAATTATTCACAGATCTATAAAAATAATCAGTATGCGTAAGTCGCTCATAATCTCCTGACCCAACCCAAGCCTCTCTCTTTTTAACTAACTCCAAATTTGCATTATTCACCGCTTCGGGGGTTACAAATCCGTTTACTCGCTGCCTATCAATCAACATTCCTATTTGATCCGCGGTACACGTTGGACATCGGTCATAAAATTCATCTATATAAGCAAAAGTTGAATGTTGATCACCATTAAATCCTTCACCATTCCCATGTTCTTCATCCCAGCCTCCATCAGGGTCTACAGCACCAAATGGGTTATTGCTCATGGCCATATATGGGCTCAGGTGCTGGCGATAAGGGTCGGGGGTTAGCCAACTGCCCAATCGGCTGTCGTATAATCGCAGTTCAAAAGCGTTAAAGCTTGTTTCTCCATCTACTTGTTGCCCTTGGTAACCTTGCTTATAGGCCGCAGTATTGGCTATGCTCCTGCCCGGCATGGGTGATCCAAAGGGGTAATAATCTTGCATACTCAGCAAATTGATTTCCGATTCTCCATTTTTTTCTCCTTGTATGGTGGCTCGTATGTTTCCCAAATGGTCTTTTAAATGGTATTCTATCTTTACAACAAAAAAGATCTCTACCCTTTTATTGACAAGCCTTTCAACCCGTTTTAACCGACAATTGGGACACGACTATTATTTTGACTTGATTTGAGAGCCATTTAAGGGCTCTCATTCAAACCTAAATAATAATCTACACTCAACTCTAGTTATTCAAAGAACTCTTTTTAAGATATCTAACTTTTTGAAATCTCAAAGGCTACCTTTGGAACACTACCCTTTATGATATCTAAAATCGCCCTTGATTTTGCAACATTTTCAATATCCATCCAAGGTTAAATAATAAGAAAGCTAATAAAGGAAATAATATAGCACCAAGCCTCCTCTTTCCTTTTAATTCCTTCTCATACTTTTCCAGTATTCCTTTATACTTTCCTTTATGAACTAATAATAAGTATAACAAAATTATTAGAAAAAAGAACAGAAAAATAGATATATACTTGAAAATATTCATATTAAGAAATTCTTTAGGCACAAAAAGGATCCCAAAAAAGAAAATACTGAAATAGTATAACATAAAAGTAAATACTATAATTAGCATAGAACTAAATGGGGCAATATCTCGATTACCTAATCTTACTTGAAAACTATAATACTTACAATATAAATATTCTAAAAATCTCATATTTTATGGTTTATTTCCTCATAATCCCTAATAAAATAATAGACAATAATATTAAGCCCAAAACACTAAGAGAGTATACAAGAAAATACCTAACTTTTGACTCAGAGTATTTTTCTAATAATATTTCATATCGATTGTTCCTAAAAATAAGAAGATAATTTAATAATAAAAATAAAGTACCAAATTCTATAAAAAAGGTTAGTGAACCATCTAAAAGCCTCAATCCAAACAAGTCAATATTAAACTTAGGTAATTCAATTAGTTTAAAATATTTTAACCACATTACAATTAAAGCCAGGTTTAATGAATGAATAAAAGTTATATAAATAAATATCTTTGATTTCCAATGCTTTTCATTTGGATGATTTTTCCTTATACTTCTTATTGCATCCGCCCAAACTAAATAATACCAATTCCTCATATCCTATTCAAATATCCTATTCAAACCATTTTTTATCGTTATTACCAAACCACTTACTAGGTCCGTATAATGTACCTAAATCCCAGGACATTCTCCAAACACTATAGATACCTGCCGCCTGTCCTACAATTGGTATGGAATATCCTGCATAACCAAGCCCAGTTGCAGTTAATCCTGAAATACCAACACCAGCATCTAAATAATTAATTGCAGTTAGGTCTCCATTTATTATATCATTAACTACACTACCAGTTGTAATTAAACTTCCTGCAAAACCTAATTTAGAACCTATTCCTTTTACTCCATATGTTTTAATCCTAGCTCTACTTCCTCCATTCCAACCTGAAGAATACATTTTGGGACTAATATTCCCTTTTGCTCCATTAGTCAACCTGAAAGTAGAACCTGATTGACTTAAAAGCACACCTGTAACTTCTGTGAACTTCCCTGTATTAAGAAGTTCATCACCGTATACATCACCGCTTCCATGACCTGAACCAAAAAGGTCAACAGCAGTAAATTCAGTAAAAATATCAATATCTCCCGATGCGATAACTTTCATATTTTTTGTATCCAGACGCTTAAAATGAAACTTACTGTCAGTAGTATATCCGTCCTTCCAAAACCCAAACTCTCCTGTTTTAAAACGATATTTCAATTCCACATTATTTCTTAACTCATAATTGTCAGAGATACCTTGCAAATACGCTATATGATCACTCACCATTGAATACTGATTCTCAAATGCAACAGACACTCCACCATTACTACTCACATACCCGCCTCTACTTGCACTATTCGGGTCTGGCTGTCCATACCCAGTAGTTTCATCATCAAAGCCTCCATCAGGGTCTATAAAGCTAAACGGATTATTACTCATGGCCATATAAGGGCTCAGGTGCTGTCGGTAGGGGTCGGGGGTTAGCCAACTGCCCAATCGGCTGTCGTATAATCGCAGTTCAAAAGCGTTAAAGCTTGTTTCTCCATCTACTTGTTGCCCTTGGTAACCTTGCTTATAGGCCGCAGTATTGGCTATGCTCCTGCCCGGCATGGGTGATCCAAAGGGGTAATAATCTTGCATACTGAGCAAATTGATTTCCGATTCTCCATTTTTTTCTCCTTGTATGGTGGCTCGTATGTTTCCCAAATGGTCTTTTAAATGGTATTCGTAAGTTCCATCCGATTGGTTGTACATTCCCAATTGGCCTGCTCCATAAGTAGGCAAAGAGATAGTACTAGTAGCGGTTTGCTCAAAAGTATACTCTTGGTTAATCACTGCCATCAAACTACCAGTGTGGTTTCGGATATACACTTGCTCTGATGAAAGATAGAGCTCACCTTCTCCACTACCTGGGCCTTCACCTTCTCCCGAACCTTCTCCCTCTCCAGTGCCTTCTCCTTCTCCGCCTCCTCCACTTGGAGCTGAAAAAGAGTACAATCGCTTCATCAGCCGCGTCCCTCGCTCATCATAAATGTATTCAGCTTTTTTAATCGTTTTCTCGGCATCGGTATAAATGGTGGTGGTTAAATTACTACTGTTGTATTCCATGTAATTTTCTTCCAACTTATCTTCTACGAGTCTGCCACCATTGTCATAGATATAATTATTAGAGGCTTGGTTTTCTAGATCTCCTGCATAATTAGTGGTTGTGGCTACTGCATCAGTTACATATTGCAACTGATTCCCAACCCTATTCAAGACTAAATTGTCCATCGCTAATCCAGAAGTGTTGTTTCCATTCCGTTTTAGTTCTGTCAAGTTTCCGTTCCAATCGTGTTTAATTCCCCATACTTTATAATCGTTTCTATAAGTTGGGGTAGGTCCAGAATACACATTGGGTTCGGGCACTTCTGAGGTATTTTGAATGCCTTTATTTGCAGTTGTAATGGTTCCAAACACGGCTGCTATTAGTCGATTTCGTTTATCGTATTCAGGAGCATAAATGAGTTGGTTGCCTTCAAACTCTGGAGTAGCCGAATGTACTTGTGTTCTGGTTTGCCACCTAACAGCCGCTATATTTCCATTATGCCATCCTTCATCCACTTGCAATTCTCCCGATGGAAACGCATACGAATGTTTGGTGTAGCTTTGGATTCCAGTATTATTCCTTATGTAATCATTTTTGTGGTAATCCAAGGTCATTCCAAATATATCTTTCTCAAAGTTGGCATGCGGCGAACCAGCAACCCCATCTTTTCCGGGGTCTCTTGATGCAGCCGCCGGGTTATTGATGCTCTTGAGCTGCCCATTAATGGTGTAAACGTAATCAATCCCTTGCAGCTCTTCCCCCAGCTCTTCCCGTTTCAATGGGCCGTGTTGGTAGTATTCGTAAGCCGCATTTTGCTGATTCACAAATTCATTCTCTTCATTCTCAGTAGAGGTGATTACATTAGTTAACCTTCCATTTGCATCGTAGGCATATTGATGCACAAAATGCTCGGCTGCAACTTCCCTTTGGTAATCTACTAATTCAATATTTCCTTGAGCATTATAGGTGTAATTGATCGTAAATAATTTACCGAGTGCATGCACACTTTGCACTGTCCAACTGATTCTGCCACGTTGATCATATCCGTACCAGCTAGTTATATTTTCATTGGCTGTTCTGGTCACTTTTCCTTTTAAAAACTGATGCTTGTAACCAGTTAGGGCTACAGGAAAATCACTGCTTTTGATATCATAATCGATAAAATGTCGTTCGAGCTTCTGAAAATTGGCATTTTCTCCAAAGCGATCATCTAACAAATCAAGGGTGCTAGTAAATCCAGGTGAAATCACCCTAGGATCAACCTGATTTTCAAACTGGACAGTTGATGCTAAACCACCAGTAGGTTTACTTCTACCAACTCCTGTTTCTACTACTCTACCTCTATTGTCGTAATCAACGTAACTAAAACTACCATCTACAGCCTGAACACTGCTTTGAGTAAATTTCAATCGATGTTGACTGTCGTAAGTAAAATATTTAGTTCCTTCATCTGGAGTCTTCTCTCTAGTTAATTGTCCGTAAAAATTATAGTTAAATGAGGTTACTCCAGGATCAATATAATTTGGTGGATCAACTTTAGGTGCTATGTTAAACTCACCCTTCAAAAGGGCTCCAAAATAGCCAATAAGGCTTTGGTAAGGATCATTGTAGTCAAGCGGAGAATATACATCCAAAAAAGCCTCTCGGTAAGGAGCATACCTAATTTCTGTAACCACTAATCTAATCTTACTATAGCTCAAAATAAAATCATTATCCAACTCTCCTTCATAAACGGATTGTCCATTTAAGAATAACATGGTTGCACAAGTACAATCATATTTAGAATCTACATAAAGCGTCTTAGATGACACTTTGGGATATTTTTGCTTGCCTAGACTCTCTCCTTCTAACAAATCTACTGCCTCCCATTGCGATGATGCACGGTTAAAGGCTTGAGATTCTATCACCAGACGAAAAGTACCTCGTTTTTTAATATATCTACCATTACATTTTATAGGGCCTGGATTCCTACCACCATCTTTAGGAGGGGGACATGAACCTCCAAAATCGGTTCCATCCTCACCACAATTCCAAACTCCATCATTACAATGTCGATCGGGATAAAAACAATAATCCGGATCAGTTCCAATGACTAAGCTTCTCCAACCTGAAAAAGCAACTCGATCTACATTACCACTGATTACATCCATTGGTTCAAATGCGGTATTAATTGTTTCAGGCAACTTAAACCCTCCGTTTTGAGCAACATACTCATCTAATTTATCATTGTATTCTACGGCCTCTAGAGGTTCATCAGTCAAAATTTCAGGTTTTATTGGAGTTCCGTATACCAAATCCTCAACAAAACGCGACAATTCATACTCTTCATCTAAATCCTTAAAATAAGTATAATCAGGGTCGAAATCATCATCTCCACCTTCTCCCTCACTCTCGCCTTCAACTTCAGGTCCAAGAATTACTTCAACTCCCGTATCAGGGTAATCACATTCCGGTTCTTCGTCAGGTCGATAATGCGAAGCTCCTGCCATTAGTTTAAAAGAAAATTTATAATCCCTCAAAGTTTCACTTGGAAATGTGCAATCCAATTCCATTGAAGTTTTTAAGACTAAATCATTCTCATTTGATTCTCCAATAATATTCCTTATATATGTAGGCGAAGCTTGACTTGGATTATACACACTAATTTCATTAAAGCTTTCGTCAACTATTTCAGGGTTATAGCTTGGACATCCTACAACAGAAGGAGGAACAATGTTAATCAAATATCCCTCATAGTCATACGAATAAAGCGTCCAATCACTATAATCTGTTACTACTTTCACCTTTTGAATAGGCAATCTTTCTTTAGGCAAAAATTCTATTCCTTCATAGCAACTCAGTAGACTCGAATCAAAAGAAAAGCTGATCCTCAAAAATCGAGAGGTGTTAGCATAATTATTAATAAAAACTACTTCGTTAGTAACACTAGGGTTGTAAAGAAAATCCTGATTCTCGATTAATTTACGTCCTGTCATCAAATCAGTTAAAATAATTTTAACATGGTCTTGAGGTTGCATAGGAGCACAATGTATATTAGGAACTTCTTGAGCTCTTAAGTTTATTTCAAAAAATAACTGCCCATTTTTAGGTACATGAATGTCCTCTGATTTGTGCTTTACGTAATCCAAATTAAATCGATTTACTTGCGGGTTGCAGACACTTTCTAATCCACTGTAACATTTCGCTACTATTGCCCCTGATGAGTTCGAATAAGCTATTTCTTCTAATCCATTTTCATCAACTGTAATTGTTTTAAAAGAACGTACTCTATTCGGAAGTATATATTTTAACTCTCTTGAATCAGCAGTGTAAAATATACGCTTTTCTTTTCCACTCCCCATTTTATTATTTATTCCTGCTTTTGCAGCCAGAATTGGTTTACTCCTAAGATCATTAGAATATACCACTCGACTATAAGGAAAATTTGAAGCAGGGACGTAGGCCTCCTCATCGTTTTGATTACTGTAATACCATCCTAGAGTTCCTTTAATATCATTACTTACAGCTGATGGATTAAATTGCTCACCTATTAAATTATTAGAAGTATTTGGTTGATCAAAGTCGTCTGCCAAAAACCTTGTCCCAACCCCATTACTCATAAAATCAGGACAATACATTTCAGTAGTCCCAGTATATATTGGAGCCACTAAAGATTGAATAGCTGCTCTACCAAGATGATCATAAATGGTTTGTTGAGCCAATACTCTATTATTTTCCAGATCTTTAGTCAACACTTGTTCTGTTCTACCTAATTTATCCTTATAAACTTGTACATAGGAAATCACATCGCCATTGTCATCATATACTTTTTGTATTTGATAATTTTTATCATCTTGCGATACTTGAGTAACCTGGGCTAGCAATCCAATTGACTGAATGACAAACAACAGACATAAACTTAAATATTTCATTTTAGTATTCATAAGAGTAACTATTTAGGATATTGGTTAGTAGTCTCTAGTATTATTTTCTCACCTAGCTCAGTTTCTCTGTAGGATCTCACTACTGCTCCAGCAGGATTATACTCAAATCTTGAATAAAAATTTTCATTATCCAAAACAAATAAAGGTAGTTCTCTTCTATAATCGTAAACAAAAGCCTCAACCTCTGCATCAACGGGTTGCAATCTAAAATCATCGAAATACGCCAATTGACTATCGGTGTTTTTACAACTTACAGTGATTCCATGATTGGAGTTTGGTGTGGTAAAGTCTTCAGGTACTTCAAAATTCACCTTCATTAATGCCCAGTCACCGATAATAAGATTTTCACTGTTTGATTTAGTAACTGAAACGGAACTACTAAAGGTCTGACTCAACGAAATCCCATCGATTATTACCTCCAAAACAGCATTAGTTGGACTAGAGGTATGCACCCAAACAGATGCCTCATAAGTTCTTCCTGGTAAAATACCCTGCTCTACTACTTCATCATTCACATTTGCAGTAGATCGTTTAACACTATATTTTAGCGTTTCTCCATTTGCAATCCTTGCAACATAACTGCCAGTGTGACCATGAATCCCAGAATTTTGAAAGTCTGTTTGTGAGTTCGCAATCCCTGCTGAAGAATATATTTCATTATCATAATAATTATCTTCCTCTTTATACTCGAAGCTGGTATGAAAAAAGCTAGCATAATTTGTCATTGTGCCTTTTGCAACCACAAACAACTTGCTGCTCGCAATTTTGTTCGCTTGATAGTTATCAGAACCATCTTTAGACTCTAGTATATTGTGATTCTCATCAAATAAAGTAAAATTCATTTCAAGATCCCAATTCTCAGGCAAGGTCTCTCCATTTGATTGATAAGACTTGACTGCAACCCATTTTTTGTTTAATTGACTAACATATTCATACTCCCCAGCAGTCGTTTTAAATTTTCTGCATTTAATTGTATTTGAAAATATATAATTTGCATTGGTATGTTTTTCTACCCCAGTTTTTACTAAACTAGGAACTACTAACTGGTTTGTATTATTTGGATTATCAATTTTGGACCCCATACTAGAGTATTCATTATATGCAGGTAGTTTTAAAGTTCTATACCACGGGCTTGCAGTGTTATTTGAAAATAAAACGCTGGTTGTAAGACCCGTTAACTTATCGATATCACTAAACGCCTGAAATGTATTTACATTCCCTTCCTCTACTGCAATTTCTTTCAAAAAAACATTACGTTCTTTCTTAATAAAAGCTCCCTCAAATGTAATAGCCCCACTATAACTATTAACATTTTCTCCTGAAAAACGATAAAAAACCTCTTCCATTGATCCATAATCACTACCACTCAGTCCACTGCTATATCTATAAGTAGTTTTAGAGAGCTGATTGTTATTTCTATCATATACCAATGTTGATATTGGTCTTCCATATTTACCAATATCTTTTAAAAATGACATCACATAACTATACTCTCTACGATTTATAGCTCCAGAAGACTGTTCATATGTTAACTTTTTCCCTTGTGTTATACTCATCCTATACCAATCAGAATTATTAAAAAAGGTATATAATTTCTTTCCAATTGTGTTTTCAACTTCATTAGTATTCACTGATAATCTTCTAGGTATAACCTCTACAGAGTCATACCCTACACTCGAAATAGGAGAAAAACGGTCTACTTGAGCGAGCGCTGGACTTGAATATGAATGAAAATTATTATAATACTTCATACTCGAAGTAGAGAATGAACCTGGCTCTCTTCCAACAAATCCGTTTTTATATTTAAAATCTAAAAAATACTCTTCTTCACCTGTAATAGTTGGATTAAGGTAGCTTATTGATTTTACTCGAACGCCTCCACCGTAGGCTTTTTTTAACTTAAAAATAACAAGAGCTTTAGATCCATTTATTATTGTGGTTGACCGGTCAGTTCCGTTAGGATCACATGCTCTTGCGTACGAATTATAGTTAGGAAGTTCTAATATTTCATTACTTAAATTCGAAATTAAAGATAGATTACCCATTTTTGAAGTAGAGTAATTTAAACTTCCAGGTTTTTGGGCGCATTTTAGGCTAAACAATACTTTAACCTCCTCTACATTTGACCCATTATTTGTAAAATATCCATCTAGCCTATTCATTATTAAACTCTTGAGACTCCCACTCTCATTTTGAAAAATATTAGCCTTAAAAAAACGAGATGGAGTATAGGTCCCTCCTAAATTTGAACCTACTCTAGTATAGTCGTCAGATTCATAATCTATATTTATCACCCCTTGTGTTGGGAGTTGAATTGACTTTAATGACCAAGCATCTGAAAATGAAATATTATCATCAGTTAAAAACCCTTCGAAAGAGGATAAACTATTTGGGTATCTAGCATCTGATAACATTAAGTTACGATAAGTCCCAAAATAGTCCTTCCCTCTGTAATCATAATTTGGATTTCCATCGTCTTGATTAAAAGCATTGGAACTTTTCGGATCCCTTGTATATTTAAAATGAAATGATTCCACATTCTGTGACTTACTATGAATCTTTTTTCTTTTGTAGCCATAAAAAGTAATACCGTTCAAGGTCAACTTTCCTAAATGATCATTTACACTATTATTACTAACGTAATTTAAAACAGGATTAGAATATATTTCAACATTATTATTCTCCATTTGAACCACCGAACTATGATTATATCCAAAATTATTATAGACTCCTTTAGCCAAAGAGTAATTGGTATTGAAACTTATGGAACTTAAAATATATTGGTTAATCCTAGCTGAATCTGCTACATAGTCCGTATATTTCAACACCTTATCTAAATTTAAATAACTCCCTAAAAAAGGATGACTTGGATAAGTTGAGGAATAATTTGAAAAAAGATTCATATTATCTACGTCTTCATTATCTAATATTATTATTTCCTTCAAATATAGTTTCGGAGTTATACTACTGTTTAATGGGTTTGGTGCACCAATGGCATCATTCCTAATATCTTTAATTAAAAAAGCTGTTTGCGTCGCAGTCTTAATGTAGTTGGGATAATACAGTTCGTTCACTTCATTTGTAATAGATGCTCGATTAATCAACTCACCTTCATCTCTAAAAAGTTTGGTTTTAGAATGATTCCAGAACTTTTTATAGCCTTTGCTAAAATTATATCCATAATAAGGAATTCTTTCAATGTGTTGTGAATTATCTTTTGTCCATTTACCATACTTAATTGAAATCCAATACCCAAGATCTCCCTCATCAGGAAAACTATTTTGATTAACATCAATATAATCAGGACCAGTAATTGCAGTTAATTTCCAAGAATTTGCGTAAGGTGATTGGCTATGTATGAGTGTTTTATAACTTTCAACAGGTACATCATCACAATATTCAGTCTGTTCTGTTAATGGAGCTCCAACCGAATTAACTTCGAATTCCTGAATTTGATATGCGCTAGTATAAACTGGAAGAGAATAATGATAGACCATACCATCAACATCAGTAATTCTATATGCCCCTATCCCATTTGGAACATTCGAAACAGCCTTGCCTCTTATTGAATAATCAGGCTCATTCTCACCCAAAATAATAGGAATTTCCAACTCTAAGAATCCCTCAATATAATCAGAGGTATTACTAGAATAAAAATGGTTGCGAATTTCTTGGTTTGTAAAATATTCAATTACCCTCCCTCCGCTTACACGTTGTTTCTCATCAGAACGCGCAGGATTATAATCTCCTGTGTAATCTTTAATTCCAATTTGTTGGGGATCTTTTACGCATAAATCAAATAAATTGGAATTATTTGGCCAACTATAATTACTTCCATGCTTACCACTTTCCAACAATAAATATGTAGTCTCATTATAATATGGTACTTCGACCTTAGAAAGTCCTTCACCTAAAAATCGAAATTGAGCACTCTTTGTAAATCTTTGAAAACCAGGATATAGTTGGCTGCCCCCTTTCTCATTTACAAATAAAGACGCATAATCAAATAAGTAAGCTTTAAATTCTCCTCCAAAGCCAGGTGCTGATGCGTAAAAATTGTCGTAATCAGGATAATAAAAACTCGGGTCGCTATCTGATTTGACATTTTCCCTACTCGTCATAACATCCATCCGATGTTCATCTATATGACAATCGTCATAAATCAGGCCTGTTCTCAAAGGAAAATCTTTAAAGTAAATTGGTCCATATCCATATACCTTCTCAATAATCTTATTGTGAAAAACCTGACCATCTTCTTTACCATCCATAAACTTAACTACACTACCTCCTAACCAATCATCTGGGTAACCGTTAACATTTCTTACTATTTCGCCTATATCCAAATCCCATCCCAAACCAACCCAACTAGCCTCTTGGTCAACACCAATACTACTTCTATAATTCAATACAAAAGGAAAACTTTCTCCATTTGGGCCTTTCAATGAATTGAGTGGAATACTATAGTTTAAATCCCCAGTGAACTTATCTACATGTTTTTCCAGATCTAAGGCAATTGGAGAGTCTTGTCCTCTTAATTGCAGAAATTGAATTAGTATAATCACTATCAAGGTTAGGTTTATTTTTTTCATTAGTAATTGATATATTAAAAAAAAGACAATGCTAGAATTGATGAATTAGTTTGTGAAATTCGGAGTTAACATCTCCCTCTATTTCAAGAAAGTAAATCCCTCTCCCAAATCTTACCAGATCAATTTGGTGAATATTACTTTGAATTTTATCTGTAAGAATCAAACGACCATTCAAATCATAAACTTTAATCTGTTTTGGACTTTGTAGAAATTGACTTTTAATAGTGAATTTACCATCGGATGGATTTGGAAATATTACATAACTATCTTGAGGTCTCTCATGAAGGTCTGTAGTTATTGTATTAGATAATTCAAAATCATCTATAGCAATATCAGAATAAAACCCCTTTCCAGTTATCGCTCGAAATTGAAGATTTACGATTTGACCATTAAAAGGAGAGAGATTAATTTTAGACTGAAACCAACTTCTTCCTTGATTGCCTATAATTGGTGGAATATAATCTTTGAATAGAACACCATTAGCGATAACATCAATATGTAATGCACCCATATCTGAACCCCACATATGATACCAAAAGCTTGCCTCAACGGTTTCTGTTGGTGCAATATCAATACATGGTGATAAAAGAATAGCTTCACTATTAAAACATTGAGTAGCTTCTGTGTATAAATATTTACCTGCACTATTATTGAGGGTATGATTAGAAGATGGTCCAGTACCTGAAGAAGGTGTAGTAAAATTAATTATTCGGTAATCAATGTCATCCCATGTTAAATTAGTTGGATTAATCCAACCTTGACTCAAATTACAACTTATCTGTTCACATAAATTCCCCGTGCAAAATACGAATGAATCAAAATTTTGCACGTGCGGAGAAGTAATTATTTGGCTATTGGAATATAAATTAAACTTAAAGTCGAGGGTATCATCAGGAACATAGAAACTCGTAGAATCTATATATATTTTGAGCGTATTCAAACCTGATGGAATTGTTTCAATATTTGAAAAGTAAAAGATTGCCGAATCTCCACTTAAAATAGTCCCAGGGAATACTTGACTCACAAATGGCCCATTATTTAAACTATAACTCACTCTGGGGTTATGTTTTGTTACTAAGCCGTTGTTCTTAATTGTCACTCCAATATTGTGATTATTATAATCTTTGCAGTCAAATATTGCAATCCCACCTGGGTCAGATCTGGTTAATTCTAAATTGTCAGGAAAAGTGCAATTAAAAACAGTTGTACCTTTTTCAATCGCGTAAGAACGAATCCCTTTAAATCCATTTATAATGGGTTGAACAGCAAACCATCCTTTCATCGAAGATGGGTAAGGAAGTTTTACGAAAGTATCAGTCACAGTAATAATGGAATCCATGTATTTGTTACCCAACAAAGAAATCTCGTAAGAGGTCGCACCAACAACTTTGTTCCATTCTAATACAAAGTTGGATGGACAAATAGACGTAATATTAACGTTTCGAGGGTAATCCATAATAGCAAAATTCGAAATCGTAGTGCTTTGGTTATTCCTTGAAACCCGTATTATCCCATTGGGTGAATGGACATCAGGAGTGTTTAAAGTTTTTACTCGACTATTATCAGGGATTGAATCCGCTAATTTTAGCCAGGTCAATCCATTATCAATTGATAATTCAATTTTAAAAAATCCAGTTGTATCATAGGATTCCCAGCAATACGATTCCAAATTGTTGGGTTTTATAACGTCTCCTGGCAAGGGATGGGTAATTACAATATCCTTGTATTCAAAAACATAAGTAACAAAGTAGTCCTGAGAGCCAACTGGAATAGAACCCCCTTCGACCCTAAGTTCATAAAGTCCTGAATTCGGATTATTTATCACTACCTGTTCTGCATTATTTAATGTATCCAACCCAGGTACAGCAGGTGTAAAATATAGTGACTGAGTAGTAGGAGAAGAAAGGTCTATAACCAATGGCAAATAAGTCACCCCACTTTTATACACTGTAAGATCTAAATCATTCACCAAAGCCTTACCTGAGTTCACCGCTGCTTCTTTATCATTCCAATACAGCATTACTTTCACTTGTTTCACCCCACTTGGGATATTCAAATAATGAGTCTTATTGAATCCGTTATTGATAGAATCAGCGAAATATTGATTTTTCAATAAAATATCTGAAGCTCTTTTAGCATTAAGATATCCCCAACCATGCCTAAAATCGGGTCCTACATAAAGTTTATCATCATCAGCAGAATTCAGAAGGATACTTTTCATTAAACCCGATGGAGGCATTTGTCCATTATTGTGATCCATATACATTTCACTAAGAATTGCAATTGTTCCATTAACTATAGAAGTTGATTCAATACCATCGTAACCTCCACCTGAAATGCTTGACATATAGGAATTGTTGGTATCCAAGTAAAATGAAGAACTAACATCCACACTAATATCAGGTTTAATTCTTCCATCTAATGTTGGACCATATGCATTTAAACCCTTTACCACGGCATCATGACCGTTTGTTGAGGCAATTCCATTTTTGCTACTTGTAAATCCACCAGCGATGCTTGCAACTCTTGCAAAACAGGCAAAAGCTAGTTGATGCCCCGCAAAAAATGAATAATTGACAAATCCAAAATCATTTGATTGCCTATCGACTAATTGTGAATTGAGATTGTATCCTAAATTACAAAAATCATATTTTGTGGTACTAACTACGCTAACTCCCGAATTTAATATTGTATTGGGTAAGTCATAAACGGCGTTATTTCCAAGAGAAAACCTCAGGTCTGCTCCCCAAGCTCCAGTTTGAAGCAAGGGAAAAAAGTTTCCACTACCTCCACTAAGACCTGCTACTAGAAGTGATCTTAAACTCATTTGGCTATTCCCTTGGTTCGTGCCAACCCGATTCTTTAGATCTATATGCGGCCATGGGTAACCATCCTCACCAATAGCAATGGTAATACCATTTCCATTATAATTGTTACCAACTAGATTAGATTTGTATAACCAGTTCAATTTATTTAATTTGTTTATTTGGGTACCAATACTAGAAGGTGGTGAACTTTTTGAGAAATTGAGTTTTTCTCTTTCTTGTAATATTTTCGGCTCTATTATTTTTATCAAAGGATGAGAGATCAAACCTAAAATGTCTTTCTCTTTAACAGTTAGGGTTGTTAAATTTAAATAAGCATATTGGTCATTTATTTGTCCATTCACTTTCTGAATAAGCATTTCCAAGTCTTGCTCATTAAAGTCTGAGTGAGATTGAATTACCACCTCGACAGAATCTTCTCCATCGTAGGTTCCATTCACCAAATCAATTGGTAGGTTATTTAATTTATAGATAGGCTTAACAGTAAATATGGAATTTACAGAATAGTCTTTCAATGTATTCAGCTTTAAACCAGACTTGATTTTACAGTAGTAAACTTTATTGTTTATGTAACTATCAATAAAAAACCCCATTAGCCTCAAATCTAATTTAGCTTGCTCATCAGGCAATCGCTCAAAATGGACATACACATAGTAGTGATTATTGTACTTTGAATCTTCTAAATCCTCATAACTAATGGTTTCAATATTAGATTCAATTGGATAATATCCTGACTTTAGATTTAAAGTTTGAGCGAAAGAAGTTGTTAAAAATAGTAGGAATAAGAAAAATGAATTGAGTTTTAAGGCCATTTAATCCAGATTTAGTAAGTAGGTATTTAATTAACAAACATAAATTAAAAAGATTAAAAAATGTTAGGTTTTGTTAAAAAACAAATGTTATTTTTTTGGTATCAAAGGTTTTAGAGAGAAAAATATTCGTTCTAAATTAAATTGGTCTTTATTACTCCACTTTCTGCCTAAATTCGATTCGTAAGTAAAGTCCTCGAAAATCATTACGAAATGAAGTTTATTGCCCTTTTTAAGCCTATTAATCGAGTCTTAAATCAAAGTTGAAAATTGCCCATTCCTGTCAAAGCAACTCCAATCACATTTAATACAATAAAAAAGGGAACATTAACTCTAAAACGCTAATGCTCCCTAGTAATGAAATAATAAATGCCTAATAATTTAAATTAGGAGATAGCCACCTTTCAATCGTAGATTCAGGAGTGGCTTTTCTGATGGCGTAATCTTTAATCTGATCTTTTCCAATTTTACCTAGTCCAAAGTATTTTGCATGTGGACTAGCAAAATAAAGTCCACTTACTGCAGCAGTTGGATACATTGCAAAGCTTTCCGTTAATTCAATTCCGGTGTTCTTTTCTGCATCTAACAAATCAAAAATAATCCGTTTCTCAGTATGATCAGGACAAGCAGGGTAGCCCGCCGCAGGACGAATTCCTTTATATTTTTCTTTGATTAAGTCTTCGTTTTCTAACTGCTCAGTGGATGCATATCCCCAAAACTCTTTTCTCACTTTAAGGTGCAATAATTCTGCAAAAGCTTCGGCTAATCGATCCGCTATAGCCTTCACCATAATGCTATTGTAATCATCATGTTCGGCTTCAAACTGCTCAATATACTTTTCAATGCCTAACCCAGTAGTTACTGCGAAACCTCCAATATAATCTAACTTCCCACTATCCTTTGGTGCAATAAAATCAGATAAACTTAAATTCGGAACATTAGGTGCTTTTTTATTTTGTTGCCTCAATGTATGAAGAGTTGTTTTTAATGTTTTGCCATCTTCTTCATATACTTCTATGTCATCACCATCGGTATTGGCGGGCCAAATTCCATACACCCCATTGGCTGTCAACCAATTTTCCGATATAATCTGCTTTAACATAGTTTGAGCATCATCGTAAACTTTACGAGCCTCCTTCCCAACAAACTCGTCTTCGAATATTTGCGGATACTTTCCTTTTAGCTCCCATGTACTAAAAAAAGGAGTCCAATCGATATATCTAGATATCTCTTCTAATGAATAGTTCTCCAGTGTATGAACACCCAAATTTTTAGGTTTTGATATTTCAGCCTCATTCCAATTGATATTCAATTTATTTGCTCTTGCCTCCTCAATACTGATGTATTCCTTGTGAGCCATACGACCTTTGTGAGCCTCTCTCACCCCATTATAATCAGCGTCTAATTCTGCCAAAAACACTTTTCTTGCTTCTTCGTTGTCGCTTAAAAGTGTACTTGCAACGGGAACACTTCTCGAAGCATCCAAAACATGTACTACAGGTTGAGAGTAATTCTCAGCTATCTTTACTGCTGTATGTGCTTTTGAAGTTGTTGCACCTCCAATTAATAATGGAATTTTAAATCCAAGTCGTTCCATTTCGCTAGCTACAAAAACCATTTCATCTAATGAAGGAGTTATCAATCCACTTAACCCTATCATATCCACTTGATGCTTTTGTGCCTCCTCCAAAATTTTCTCACAAGAAACCATTACTCCAAGGTCAATGACTTCAAAATTGTTACAAGCCAAAACAACCCCTACAATATTTTTTCCAATATCATGAACATCACCTTTTACGGTTGCTAATAAAATCTTTCCATTATTCTTCTTCTCTCCTCCACCCTTTTTCTTTGCTTCTTCAATGAAGGGCAATAAATAAGAAACCGACTTCTTCATTACCCGAGCACTTTTCACAACCTGAGGTAAAAACATTTTGCCTGACCCAAACAGGTCACCTACTATATTCATACCGTCCATCAACGGCCCCTCGATCACCTCCAATGGTTGCTCATATTGAAGACGAGCTTCCTCACTATCCGCATCAATGTATTCAACAATTCCTTTTACTAAAGAATGTGCCAATCGCTTTTGTACCGACTCATTTCTCCAACTTTCATCTCTTACTGTTACTTTGCCATCTCCTTTAACCGATTCTGCAAAATCAAGCAATCGCTCAGTCGCATCTTCTCTTCTATTGAGAAGCACATCTTCAATTCGCTCTAAGAGGTCTTTAGGTATATCTTCATATACTTCAATCATTCCCGCATTTACGATTCCCATGTCTAATCCATGTTGAATTCCGTGATATAAAAAAGCAGAGTTCATTGCCTCCCGAACCACATTATTCCCTCTAAATGAAAAGGAAACATTACTCACGCCTCCACTAACAAGAGAACCTGGTAAATTTTCCTTTATCCATTTAGTTGCTTTAAAAAAGTCAACCGCATAATTATTATGTTCTTCTATACCAGTTCCAATCGTCAAAATATTGGGGTCAAAAATGATATCCTGAGGTGGAAAACCAACGCTTTCAGTCAGTATTTTATAGGCACGTTCACAAATCTCTATTCTTCTTTCATAATTATCTGCTTGTCCATTTTCATCAAACGCCATAACAATAACAGCAGCACCATACTTACGCACTAATCTCGCTTGCTTTTTAAAGTTCTCTTCTCCTTCTTTAAGGCTAATAGAGTTTACAATTGACTTACCTTGAACACATTTTAATCCAGCTTCAATTACTGACCATTTTGAGGAATCTATCATAATTGGAACTCGAGAAATCTCGGGGTCAGAAGCAATCATATTCAAGAAGGCTGTCATTTCCTCCTCTGACTCTAGCATTCCTTCATCCATGTTCACATCGATAATCTGAGCGCCTCCTTCAACTTGTTGTAAAGCGACTGCTAGAGCATCTTCGTATTTTTTCTCCTTTATTAACCTAGCAAACATCTTTGATCCAGTAACGTTTGTGCGTTCTCCAATGTTTACAAACAAAGAATTCTCATCAATGTACAGCGGTTCCAATCCACTAAATCTGGTGATTTTAGGCTGAGCTTTGGCAACACGAGGCGGATATTTTGCAGCTATTTCTGCTATCTTTTGGATGTGCTCAGGAGTTGTACCACAGCAACCTCCGATAATATTTACCATTCCATTTTTAATGAAATCTTCAATAAACCCACCCATCTGATCCGGAGATTCATCATATTCCCCAAAGGCATTTGGTAGACCCGCATTGGGATGCGCACTGACAAAAACTTCCGTTTGTTTACCAATATTTAATAAGTAAGGCCGCATATCCTTTGCTCCTAAAGCACAATTGAATCCAACTGATAGTATTGGCATATGAGAAATAGACACTAAAAAGGCCTCAGCAGTTTGACCTGATAAAGTTCTACCACTAGCATCCGTTATCGTTCCAGAAATCATAATGGGAACTTGCACTCCCTTTTGTTTAAAAACAGTGTCTATTGCAAAAAGAGCAGCTTTTGCATTCAATGTATCAGTGATGGTTTCAATCAACAATAAATCTACACCACCATCTAATAAACCATTGGTTTGTTCTTCAAAAGCGGTTACTAATTGATCGAAAGTAATCGCACGGAAACCTGGATTATTAACATCAGGAGACATAGAAGCTAACTTAGTAGTTGGCCCCATAGAACCGGCTACAAATCTCGGCTTATTGGGCTCTTTAGCAGTAAACTCATTAGCTACCTCCTTAGCTATTTTTGCAGATTCATAATTGATTTGGTATACATAATCAGCTAAATCATAATCTTCTTGAGCGATACTATTCCCCGAAAAGGTATTGGTTTCGACAATATCAGAACCTGCAGCAAAGTAGGCAGCATGTATGCCTTTTATGATATCAGGTCTTGTAATTGAAAGTAAATCGTTGTTACCTTTAATTGATTGATGATGATTTTTAAAAACCTCACCTCTAAAATCCTCTTCACTCAATTTATGGCGCTGAATCATAGTACCCATAGCACCATCCAACACTAAAATTCTCTCCCTTAATAATTCTTCTATCTTTCTCATAATTAAATAAAAAAAGCCCTTTTAACTGAAAGTCAAAAGGGCTTTATAATTTTTATATCTTTTGACTCATCTTTTTTTTAATTCAAAAAGGAATTAGCACCTTTCCTAACTAAATAGGATGGTTGCTAAGGTTTCACAGGGCCTTTCCCTCCACCTTTCTTGATAAGTAAATCTAAATAATAAAGAACGTTTAAGCAGATGCTTGAT
Organism: Acidiluteibacter ferrifornacis; assembly: GCF_009909615.1. GTDB lineage: Bacteria > Bacteroidota > Bacteroidia > Flavobacteriales_E > Vicingaceae > Acidiluteibacter > Acidiluteibacter ferrifornacis. The sequence continues at coordinate 283,512 of NZ_WWNE01000003.1, forward strand.
TCTGCTTTTTCATATGCTTATATAATAGGATGCCTACAACAATCGCCAACAAATATGGAAAAATCATTAAATAAACTATTCCATTGTTAATTCCATTTGCTAAGGTACTTTCACCCGACTCCATGTTACTTTCTAACACCGCTTTACACATGCTACATTGTGCATAAGTAGCATCTGCTATTAGTACAAATGCCAATGTAATTGCTAAAAAAATGAATCCCCTAAAAACAGATTGCTTCATGAATCAAAGTTAAGAAGTTTCTTTCTCATTTTTTAATAATACGGAGCAATCATAAAGTAAACAATTACACCAGTAATGGTCACATATAACCAAAGTGGTAAAGTCCACCTCGCAATCCTTTTATGTTTATCAAACTTCTGCGATAAGGCACGAGACAATGTAATTAGAACTAAAGGTACAATTGCAATTGCTAGTACAATGTGAGTAAGCAGTATGAATAAATAAACAACACGTATTACACCTTCTCCACCAAAAACTGTAGATTCAGATGTTGCATGGTAGGTTACATAACTTAATAAGAATAATACAGAAACTCCAACCGCGGAGAGCATCAACTTTTTGTGCAATTCAAATTTTTTCACTTTTACTGCCCAGCCTGCAGCAATTAATAATATTGTAGCAATTGAATTTAAAGTAGCATTAACTCTAGGTAAAAAAGCAAATGTATCGGTAGCAAAAGCTTCCTTCGGCATCAAATATAGTACAGCTACTACCACCGGTATAATTATAGAAACGGCAATGATAACAGGCTTTAAATTATAGGTCTTTTCCATAGATTATTTCCCTTTTCGAGGTACGTACTTTTCAACCAATAAGATATCAATCGCATCGAATAAATCGTTGGTTTCAGACACACTAGTTCCGTCAAACACTCCTCTTAGTCTACCCTCACCATCAATAAGCATCAAGTTCGATGAGTGCAAAAATCCCCCTGGAGCTATACTATCCTTTTGAGCAGAAACAAAATATCCATTAAAGCCAACACTGTAAATAGAGTCCTTGTTTCCTGTTAAAAAGGTCCATACTCCATCTGTTGCATGAACTTTTTCTGCATACTCTTTTAGAACTTCAGGCGTATCATGCTCGGGATTAACAGTAAAAGAAAGCAGGCGAAAATCATCTCTGTCCTGAAAACGATCTTGAACTTGAAGCATGTTTGTAGACATTTTCGGACAAATAGTAGGACATGTTGCGAAAAAGAAATTTGCAACATAAATCTTATCCTCTAATGCTTTACTACTGAATAGCTGTCCATTTTGGTCAATGAATTCAAATGGCGGAATGGTATGATAAATGGTATCCACCACTATTCGCCCATCTTTTTCAACCTCTACCACCTTTTTAGGCCCCATATACGGCAATGGCTTAAAATTATTTGTACCAGTACTTAGTAACAAATACAAAAGCGATGGTACCAATAGAATTGCAATTAATATTGCTGCCTTTTTCAAGGTCTTTGGTTGAGCCATAAGATTAGTCTGCTAGTGGCGAAAAGTCGATTGCATGAAGGAAGGTAGATTCTTTCAGCAAGATAAAAATCAGGTAAATTGCAAATAGAATAAAAGGAATTGCTACCACCATTTTAAAATTCTTTCTTTCCCCACCAAGGTGCATATATGACATTACGATATAATATGCTTTCACCAAAGTTAATATTATAAAAGTCCACTTGACAAGTCCCCAAGAGATTCCCATATCTTGCCAAACAAGACCTAGAGTTACTTCGGCAGTTGTAACTGCAAGTAACACCCAAAAGATGATCCAAATCATCTTTCTTACTTTCTTTCCTTCTTCTTCTGAATGTTTATGTGCGTATTCCGCTGTTCTATCAAAATCCATTGTGTCGTTGATTTATCGTTTTGAAAATTATACCAAATAGAAGAATGTAAATACAAACACCCAAACTAAATCTACAAAGTGCCAGTAAAGCCCTACTTTTTCAACCATTTCATAATGACCTCTTTTCTCGTAAGTACCCTTCAACACATTTACAAAAATGATGAAATTAATGACTACACCACTGAATACGTGAAATCCATGAAATCCTGTGATGAAGAAAAAGAAATCTGCAAATAAAGGCACTCCATACTCATTCACTGTCAAATTGGCGCCATATATCTCTGTACCTTGAGCAATCATAGCAGCTGCTTCACTTCCAGTTACCGCATCAGCCACCCCAGGAATCATAAAAGCATTTTTGGCTTCATCTACCCACTGAACGATAGTTCCATCAGCCAATTGCAATGCTCCCAACTCTGTTCCATGAATAAAATGTCCCCATTCCCAAGCTTGAGAACCAACGAAGATTAAACCGCCAACGATAGTCAGCGCCATCCATAGGATTACACCATCTCTCTTCATTCGTTGCCCTGCTTCCACCGCTAGAACCATTGTAACAGAACTCATGATAAGAATGAATGTCATCAATGCTACGTATAGCAAAGGATGATCTCCGTGCATAAACGGAAAGTGTGTAAACACATTTTCTGCAACAGGCCATACTTCTTCAAAACGATGACGCATGTAGCCATACGCTACTAAAAATCCAGTAAAGGTGAATGCATCAGAAACCAGGAAAAACCACATCATCATTTTTCCATAACTAATGCCAAATGGAGAAGTATTACCACCCCATATCTTCTTATTGTCCAATGTCTCAGTACTAGCTGACATACTTAAAATTTTATACGATATAACTTAAAAATAAAAACAAATACAACCATAAAGCATCTAAGAAATGCCAGTAGATTGAACATACTTGCAAACCTAATAAATTTTTCGGCTTATAGGTATTTTTTAAAGACTTAAAAAATACAACTAAAAGTGCCATCAACCCGCCTAAAAGGTGGATTAAGTGAACTGCCGTCAAAATATACAAGAATGAACCAGAGGCATTACTTTCACTACCCGTAAAGAACACTTGTCCAGAGGTCAACTGGCTCCATGCTTCGAACTGTGAAAAAGCGAATACAATTCCTAAAATCAAAGTCGCAGCTAAAGAAGCTTTAACTCCCGTAAAATTGGATCTTTTTGCGAAATGCAAAGATAAATACATTGTTAAACTGCTGATTAAAATAACAACAGTACTCACCCAGAACATACTAGGCATGTAAAACTCTAGCCAGTTACCGTCAGATTTTCTTACAATAACTGCAGAAGTTAATCCTGCAAATAACATCACAATACTAATCATGCCAACCCACAGCAAGGGTTTCATGGTTTTCTCTTTGTGTGTTTTATCTTCAAATGATTGTGTAATTGTCATCATCTGTTATAGTTTATCGAAGTAAAGTGCAAATAGCACTAATGGAATATAAACAAAGGAAGCAAACATTAGTTTAGTTGCTGACTTCATGGCATTCTTTCTATATAAATTAATTGCTGGCACCAACATTAATATTCCTGCTATTCCAATTACAACAGCAGCTCCTAAGCCAGCCATTCCAAACAAAATCGGCAGAAAGCTACTTGCAATCATAAATAAGGTGTAGAGTAAAATCAAAAATGCGGAGAGTTGGTCTCTTCCTTCAGGAGATGGCAATAACTTAAACCCTGCTTTCAAGTAATCATCATTAATCTTCCAAGCAATTGCCCAAAAGTGGGGAAACTGCCACATAAACTGCAGCGCAAATAAAATCCCGGCTTCTAAACCAAATGTACCAGTTGCAGCAACCCATCCTAACATTGGAGGGATAGCACCGGGAAACGCCCCTACAAATACTGCCCAAGGAGTAATTCGCTTTAGTGGTGTATAAATGGCTACATAAGAGAATAGGGCTAACACTCCTAGAACCCCTGTTAATGTATTCAAGTAAAACAACATCCCAACACCAACAATTCCGGTTAAAGAAGCGACAATAAATGCTTCTGTAACACTCATTCTTCCAGCAGCTAATGGACGATCTTTAGTGCGATCCATCAACTTATCTAAATCCCTCTCTATGATTTGATTGAACCCATTGGAAGATCCAGTTACTAAAAACCCTCCAACACATAGTATACTTAAAACCGTCCAATCAATTGATGGAACAGCAAGCATATATCCTAAAACTGCAGAAAACACTACTAATGACGCTAACCTCAACTTAATGAATGAGGCATAATCACTAACCTTTGAGGATGTAGTACTTGATTGAATGGCTTCTTTTTCTACTGTAAAACTCATCGACTATTGTCTTCTGATTTGATGCACAAAATTAATAATAATTTCAAGCTATGAAAGAGAAAATTCCTTATTTAAAATGAATACAGATAAACTATTGCTCTTGAGAGGTTCTGAACAAATTGGTTCTAAGGCCTAAGGAAAACAAGGTGATATTTTTATCATTTACTTTCTGGTTCCACACACCAACAAAAGATTGAATATTAGACTTTTCAAACAATCGATAAGCAAAATCAATTTTTGCAGTTAAAACTTTTGCCTCATTTCCTTGGTGTAAACTATTGCCATATTCAGAGTTCCTTGAAATATTGGAAGTATTGGGATTATCCCCGAAATTCTGAAACTCTCCTGAAATACCTTGATGTAGGTAAAACAGTGTTGAATTAATGGTAATTCTATCCTTCTCATACTTTAACTCGGCTAAAATTTCTGAAAAGTTAGCTCCATTTGGGTGAGCTAACGATTGTCCAAAATTTGTATAAGATTGCACAGGGCTACTGTGCGCGTATGTGTATGGTCGCACTAAATTATACTCAACTCTAGTTCTAACGATGCCTTCATTCCACCTCCAGTAGCCCTTCCACCCAATTTGAAATCCATATTTATTACCCCACCATCGGCTATTTGTAGTAGTATCTTCATTAATCAAGTATTTTACATCAGCCTTAATTTCATCTAACAAAAATTCATCGAGTAAAATTTGACCGTATAAAATTTGATTCTTGAAAGGTGTAATCTTTAAGTTTAAACCAACTAACACATTATCCGGTGATCCAACTGAAAATTCAACCGGTCTGTAAAAGATAATTGGGTTGGCATAGTTGACATCAAACCCTCTATTGTACAAACTATCTTTTGCTTGCCAAACTACCGTTTCAAAAAGTCCAATAGAAAAGGTTTTGGAAATATTCCAATCAAGGTAGTGTGAAGCAGAATACTTCCTTTTAAACTTAGAGGAATTTAAGAAAACGATGGGCTGAGTATTCTCATAAATACTTTGATGCATCGCCCATATATTTGTGTAACTCAATCTCCAGAAATTAACATTTAATTTAAAATAGGGAGAATTATTAGCATTATCAGATAATAGTAAAGAACGATAACCTTCACCAATAAACTGTTTGCCATTTCCTAATTCGAAATTAAAGTGGGTATTGGGGGAGAAAGATAAATAAGACTGTAAAAATTGAGAATGAAAAATCCCATTTGCTAGTGATTTAATCTCTGACATTCCAGGCGAATAATTCCTCGAATGAGGGTTATTCAGATAAGGCAGATTATCATTTAGTATCCTGGCGTATACCAACCCGAAAGCCCATTTACTTTTATAAGTAGCAGCCAAATCAACACCCACACCCGCACCAAACAGAAAGTCTTGGTTGTAATTAATTGCTGTCGAAGCAGCAGCTTGAATATACGGCTGAACATAAAAACTTAATCTTGAGCCCATTCTGCTATACAAATGCTGCTTAAAGGCTAAACTTACCAAAGAACTGTCAAATTGATTAACGTTCAACTCATTCATTCGAAAAGGCTGAATAGAAGTGTGATGATCTAATCTATCAGACAATTTAGACTCTAATTCAATAGGAAGTAAACCAATTCTAGAATTTAAAGGCTGCGAAACAACTGTTATCGAAACAAATAAACAGGACAGGAAGATGTACAACTTAATCCTGAAAAACATTTTTTGGTTTCTTGATCAACAAAAATAATAAACTACCAAAAGCGACTATAGCAACGATAGCAAAAACAAGACTAGGATGATATCCAGCAAAGAATACAGGTAAAGCAATCATGGTGATATTGAACAAATAGATAAACACAGCAGTTTTTCCATGATCTCCTTTTGTCCAAAATAATACTCTATGATGAATATGATTTGAATCTGCTTCAAATGGGCTTTTCTTATTGGCTACTCGATAGATGAAAATTCGAAACGTATCTAATAAAGGATAGACCAACACAGTCATCGCAAAAATTGGCTTTGAAATTCCAATAATCTTACTCGGTAGTTTTGAAGCATCATACTCTATCAACTCTATAGCTAGAAAACTCAAAACCAAACCTATAAACAACGACCCTGAATCACCCATAAATATACTTGCAGGTTTGAAATTGTACCTCAAAAATCCCAAAAGCGCACCTGCTAAAGCAAAAGCGACAATGGCATAACTTTCACAACCAGCCAACAAGAACCAAATACCAAAGGCAATGGAAGCAATCATTCCAACACCACCTGCAAGTCCATCAACTCCATCAATTAAATTGAATGAATTAATAATAACAATATAAGTCAGTACTGACAATAAAATACTTGCCCATTCAGGTAACTCTCTAATGTCAAATAATCCATACAAACTAGTTATTTTAATACCAGCCACACTAACCATTATAAAAGCTACAATCAAATTAGCTAATAACTTTTTCACCGGAGCAGTACCTACAATGTCATCCTTAATTCCAACAAAAAACATGATTAAAATAGATGGAATTAGAAACTTCAAAAAGCTAATCTCATCACTTGGAAAACAAATACAAACTGCAAACACAAAAGCCGCAAAAATCATGATCCCTCCCATTGAAGGAGTTTTTACCTTGTGCTGTTTACGATCTTCTGTAGGCTCATCAAATAGATGTTTCATTTTAGCGACCCTGATATAAGAGGGAGTAGCTAAGAGCACTATAAAAAATGCGATGATCGTTGCTAGAGCAATTTCCATTGGAGAATTTTAAGATGCGAAATTATTAAAAATCACGATAGCGATTAGTTAATGCAGTTTGAAATGAAATGTAAAGATAGCTAGTATTACGTAAAAACACCTCAGGGGTTTCCCGTATATCGTAAAATCTTTGCATCCAACCCATATTGAATTGCATGTTTGTTGCAGGGTTAACAGTATAGCCGACTTGGGCTCTCACAGAGAATAGTTTATAATTATTTACTCCTACATCTTCGATTAAATAGGACTTATTGTTTACTGAATAAAAGTTGGTTTGACTAACAGCTGCCTCAGATAAGAATCTACTTTTCTTGTAATTCGCCATAAAAAGTATTTCCTGAAAATGATCTCCATATGGATGACCAAAATGTTGATTATAATGCGTTTGTGAAGAGCTAGCATTTAAATCACCAAAAACCCCATTAGCCGACTCGTTCCACTCAGCTCGAAGAAACAACCCCTTAATACCAAAGTACCCTACACCCATTTGTCCAGCCAAAGCAGAAAACTCAAAGTCCTTCGTAGCAAGCTGACCGTAGAGTATCCAATTTTTTAATGGCATTACGGTTAAATTTAGTCCTTGATTGGAATCATATAAAGAATCGCTGCTTCCATTGAGCAGGCTATTCAAACCAATTATAGGGTTTAAAAATCGATAATCCGCATTTTTCCGCACTCCATCCTTTTGTTTTGCAAGGGCGTCTACGGAAATAGTAGACTCATAAAATCCAATTTTAATCTTAGAATTGGGAGAATACTCTAAAAATTTTATGCTAGCTGTTTTTCTTCTAAAAATATTCTCTGTTAAAGCAAATCCATCTACACGAACTAAATCTTGCATTCCTGCGATCATAAACAGATAGTTAAACAGATCGTTTAAGAAATTAGTTTGAGCAGAAATAAACGGATAATTAAAGGTATTGTCTGAAATCAAAAAAGAACGATATCCTTCTCCAATAAAATGCTTATCCTGACCTAATGATAGCATTAGGTACTGATTAGGAATGTAATTCACACGGGCAGAGGCCATTGCAAAATCATATCCTCCATCTTTAAAAGTTTTTACTCTACCTTGACCTGGAACGACTCCTAAAGTTTTAACATATCGGTCTAAATATTCAGGATATTCTGCTTGGTTTTCATAAAAGGAGGATGTGAAAGTTAGTTTGTTTTTCCAGTTTCCTCTTAATTGAAAACCTCTTGTATTTTGAAATAATACTTCAGAATTATCAGCATCTAAATCTACCCCTGCCTCAACCAAAAATAATGGGTCGACAGTTACATAAAAATCAGCAGTATCAATTGTTATTAAATGCTCAAAAAATAATTTCCTAGCAGCTAAGGAACGGAATTTTCGTTGGACTGTTCTTGGCTTAAAATAATTATGGAATTGCGGGACAACCGGCTTTAAACTGTAATTGACTATTGAATCATAAGTATACATCTCAACCCGATCTTCCAAAGAATTAGAATAATTCAATGGCAATTCTTGAGCAACAGTTAAACTTGTCAATAGTATTGAGAACAGAAAAGCAGCCGCTATCTTCACTATTTCTATTAAAAATTCATTTGTTTAACTTCTTCATATACTCTACGAATACCATCTTCGAGCTCCACTTTATATTTCCACCCAGCCTTTTCGAGACGGCTTACGTCCATAAGCTTTCTGGGTGTACCATCGGGTTTGCTTGAGTCAAAAACTAATTCTCCCTCAAACCCAGTGATTTTTTTAATCGTTTGTGCTAATTCTCCAATAGTAACATCCTTTCCTGTACCAACATTCACCCACTCTTCACCATCATATTCTCGCATCAAAAATAGGCATGCTTCCGCCAAATCATCTACATATAAAAACTCGCGCATAGGTTTACCTGAACCCCACACGGTAACTTCCTTCTCCCCTTTCGACTTGGCTGTGTGAAACTTACGTAGTAACGCAGGGAGAACATGAGAGTTATTTAAATCATAGTTATCATTTGGCCCGTATAAATTTGTTGGCATCGCAGATATAAAATTACATCCGTATTGCTTTCTGTATGATTCACATAGTTTAATTCCTGCAATTTTTGCTATCGCATAAGGTTCGTTGGTTGGTTCTAATTCGTCAGTTAGTAAATATTCTTCCTTCAACGGTTGTGGAGCCATTTTAGGATAGATACATGAAGAACCAAGAAACAACAACTTTTCAACCCGATTAACATAAGCGGCATGAATAATATTAGCCTCAATCATTAAATTTTCATACAAAAAATCAGCACGATATATATTATTTGCTTGTATTCCTCCCACTTTCGCTGCGGCTAAAAAAACGTACTGAGGCTTTTCTTCCTCAAAAAATTTATTTACTGCTTGTTGGTTTCTCAAATCTAACTCCGAAGAAGTTCTAAAAACTATATTGTTAAACCCTTCATTCTCTAATGCACGAACGATGGCAGAACCTACCATTCCTCTATGACCTGCTACGTATACTTTATCGTTTTTATTCATTCGTATTAACTACTTTATGCCCTCCTTCCATCAAATATTTATCTCGCTGGAACAGAGCTAAGTCAGAAGCCATCATATCATCAATTAACTCATCTAAATTATGCTTTGGTTTCCATCCTAACTCCTTCTCTGCTTTAGAAGCATCACCAATAAGCAAATCGACTTCGGTAGGTCTAAAATAATTAGGATCGACTTCTACGATAACCTCATTGTTCGCTTTGTTTCTACCTTTTTCATTAACTCCTTCACCTTCCCAAACCACATCTATATCAGCTCTTTTGAAGGCTTTTGAAACAAAGTCTCGAACTGTAGTAGTAACGTTTGTAGCCAAAACATAATCTTGAGCCTCTTCTTGCTGAAGCATTAAATACATACCTTCAACATAATCCTTTGCATGCCCCCAATCCCTTTGTGCATCTAAATTTCCAAGGTACAACTTAGATTGCAAACCTAACTTTATTCTAGCAGCAGCTCTAGTAATTTTTCTGGTAACAAAAGTCTCACCCCTTAGAGGGCTTTCATGATTAAATAATATACCGTTACATGCGTACATTCCGTATGCCTCGCGATAATTTTTTACAATCCAAAAACCATACAATTTAGCCACACCATATGGACTCCTCGGATAAAAAGGAGTTTTTTCAGTCTGAGGAACCTCTTGTACTTTACCATAAAGTTCTGAAGTACTAGCTTGATAGAAACGGCAAGATTTTTCCAACCCTAGTGTTCTAATTGCTTCTAATATCCTTAGAGTACCCATAGCATCCACATTAGCAGTATACTCGGGCATTTCAAAAGATACCTTTACATGAGATTGTGCTGCCAAATTGTATATCTCGGTTGGCTGTACTTCTTGAATAATCCGAATAATATTCGAAGAATCCGTCATGTCCCCATAATGCAATTTAAATTTCACATCCTTTTCATGCAAGTCTGTATATAAATGATCGATACGCTCCGTATTGAACAATGAACTCCTACGTTTAATTCCATGAACCTCATATCCTTTGCTTAATAGCAATTCCGACAGATAGGCTCCATCTTGTCCTGTTACACCTGTAATAAGGGCTACTTTTTTCATAATAATAGTTGATCTATTTGGTTACCAAAAACCAATTATTTAATAAATTTTCTCTGTTGTATACCATTGATTTATGGGTACTTTGATCTATAACCTGACCACCCATTGCATTTACAATCCCCTGTCCTGCAGCGGTATCCCACTCCATGGTTGGAGCAAATCGAGGGTAAGCATCCGCAACACCCTCCGCCACCATGCACAACTTCAGGGAACTCCCTTTTGAAATAAGTTCTATCTCTCCATATTCTTCCTTTGCATCATTAATAAAAGCTTCTGTTTCAGGCGACATATGGGAGCGACTACCTACTATAGTAAAAGGCCGTTCATCTTGATCCATAGGCAATTCTATTCCTGCTTCCAACAATATGTCGATTGTAGGCGCACCATCCAGCTCGCTATAATTCTCTACCTTGTAACTACCTAACCCTTTCATACCAAAATACATCACTTTGGTAACAGGAACATAGATAACACCGATTATTGGATTACCTTCATTAACTAATGCGATATTAACAGTAAACTCTCCATTCCTTTTGACAAATTCTTTAGTCCCATCTAAAGGATCAACGATCCACATATTTGCCCATGCAGACCTCTCTTCGAAAGGAATAGACTTACCTTCTTCGCTTAATACAGGTATTTTGGTATTCATCAAGCCATCCATTATTGCTAGGTGAGCCCTTTTATCTGCCTCCGTAAGTGGACTATTATCATCCTTAAGCTCGACAGCGAATTCGGAATCATAAATCTCCATTATTTCTTGTCCACCATTGTAAGCTGATTTAATTGCTACAAATAGCAACTCTTTTAATTCTATATCCGTCATTATTCTGATTTCTTTCTTAATATGATGCTTTGGCCGCCCCAATCACCTCTATTGGATGCCATGTAGTTTTTACTTCTTGAAAGTCATTGATCAAGTAGGGGTTTTCTATCTCAGAAGACAGTAGCTCATAATTATATGACTTGATACGTTTTAAATTTTCAACGGCTCCCTCTTTCAATTGAATCAATTCTTCCCAATTATGATTAGCATAACACATGGCATTTACATCCATATGAGAAGCCATTTGATTAAGCAACTCACTTCTTTTTCCTGTTAAAATATTCACTACTCCTCCAGGTAAATCTGATGAATTAAGAACTTCAGCAAAAGAGATAGAACACAATGGTTTGTTTTCTGATGCTAATATCACACAGGTATTTCCACCTGCAATTATGGGCGCCATATAGCTCACTAATCCCAATAGAGAATACGTTTGATTCGCGACGATAGCAACAACACCAGAAGGCTCTATAGCCGAAAAGTTAAAATGTGAACTCGCAACAGGATTTACTGAACTGAAGATTTGCTGATACTTATCGCACCAACCGGCAAAGTATACCAATCGGTCAATTGCAACTGTTACTTCCTTTTCAGCTTGTTTTGCACTGCTGTCTTGCAGAATCAACTCGGCAATAAATTGCTCTTTTCTCCCTTCTAATACCTCTGCCATTCGGTAAAGAATCTGACTTCTATTATATGCCGTTCTCTCACTCCAATCCCCAAAAGCTTTTCGTGCTGCCACTACAGCATTTCTAAAGTCTTTTCGTGATGACAAACAAATATTTCCCAAAGATTTACCCTTTGAATTGGTTGGGGTATAAAATCTACCCGATTCTGTTCTTGGGAAACTGCCTCCTATATATATTTTATATGTTTTCAAAACACTAATTCTTTCACTCATGAGTCTTCAATTAATCGAATTTAAGGTAAGCAGATAAACCATGTAGGCCACCTTCTCGTCCAAAACCACTTTCTTTATAACCTCCAAAAGGAGAAGTAGGATCAAATTTATTATACGTGTTGGCCCAAACAACTCCAGCCCTTAATCGACTAGTTAGGTTAAATATCTTGGAGCCTTTATCTGTCCATACACCCGCTGATAAACCATATGGAGTATTATTTGCCTTTTCAATAACCTCATCTACCGTTCTAAATGTTTGAACAGCCAGTACAGGGCCAAATATTTCTTCCTTAGCCAGTTTACTTGACTGTGCCACACCGGTAAATACCGTTGGTTTTATGAAATAACCACTTTTAGGCAAACTGCATGAAGATTGGAAAATGTCTAACCCCTCTTTTACCCCAAGTTCTATATACCCTTGTATGGTTTCCCACTGATTTTTAGAATTAATCGCCCCAACATCTGTGTTTTTATCCATTGGGTCTCCAACGATAAGTGTTTCAATTCTATCTTGTAGCTTTTTGATGAAAATATCTTTTATGGATTCTTGCACAAACAACCTTGACCCAGCACAACACACGTGGCCTTGATTGAAATAAATACCATTTACAATTCCCTCTATTGCCTGATCAATGGGAGCATCTTCAAAAACGATATTTGCAGCCTTTCCTCCTAACTCTAAAGTAACTTTCTTTTCCGTTTGAGCTATTGTTTTTTGAATAAGTTTCCCAACATCAGTGGAGCCCGTAAAAGCGATTTTATCAATCCCTTCATGCCCTACTATTTCTGCTCCAACTTTACCATCACCTGTTACAATATTGACAACACCTTCAGGCAAACCACTTTCTTGAATTAATTCTGCCAACTTCAGTGCTGTTAAAGACGTAGTTTCGGCAGGCTTTAATACTACCGTGTTTCCACAGGCCAATGCTGGAGCAATTTTCCATGCAGCCATTAATAAAGGAAAGTTCCATGGAATAATTTGACCCGCAACTCCAATTGATTTTGGCTTTCTATTAGGAAAAGCGTAATCTAATTTATCAGCCCATCCTGCATAATAGAAAAAGTGAGCTGCCGCTAACGGGATATCAATATCTCTTGATTCTCTGATTGGTTTACCGCCATCTAGCGACTCTATCACTGCAAATTCTCTAGCCTTTTCCTGAATTAATCGTGCAATACGAAATAAGTACTTTGCGCGCTCAGAAGCTGGCATTACCGACCAAACAGAATCATAGGCATTCCGAGCAGCTTTTACTGCTTTATCAATATCTTTTTTACTTCCTTCTGCCACAGAAGCAATTTTCTTTTCAGTAGCGGGATTTATAGCATCAAAATACTTCCCGGATGAGGGCTTTTCAAATTTTCCATTGATAAAGTGATCGTATTTTTCTTTTAATTGTATATGACTGCTACTTTCTGGAGCAGCAGCATATTCCCAACTAATGTTTTTAGTCTCAATTTTCTTTTTACTCATATCCATTAATCTATCGAGATATAATCCTTTGATTGATAAACTCCTGTTCTTTGTTTTTCCAATTGCAAGAGGACATCATTTGCTAAACTACTTGCTCCAAATCTAAACCATTCGTTGCTCAACCAAGCCTCCCCTAAAATTTCTTTTACCATTACTAGGTAATGAATGGCCAATTTAGAAGTAGAAATACCGCCTGCAGGTTTCATCCCTACCATAATTCCCGTTTTGATGAAATAGTCCTTTATGGCGTACAACATTGTTAGTGTTACAGGAATAGAGGCAGCTGAACCAATTTTCCCGGTAGAAGTTTTAATAAAGTCAGCTCCTGCATAAATCGCGATATCTGAAGCCCTTCTTACGTCATCTAATGTCCCTATTTCACCAGTTTCTAATATAACTTTAAGTCGTGCTTGAGCGCCACAGAGTTCCTTAATCTTTGCTATTTCATCGAAAACAAAATTATACTCCCCCTGATGGTACTTTCCTCTAGAAATAACCATATCGATCTCATCTGCACCTTGATCTAGGGCGTATTTGGTATCATCTATTTTTGTTGAAAATGGCGCTTGACCTGAAGGAAAAGCTGTAGAGACTGAGGCTACCTTTACCCCGCTTCCTTTCACAGCTTCTTTAGCAATAGCCACCATTGATGGATAGACACAAACTGCTGCTACGGTCGGCAAGCCAGGGTAATCATCATGCAGATGCAATGCCTTATAACACATTTGGTTTACCTTACCAACTGTATCTTTACCTTCAAGTGTTGTCAAATCAATCATATTCAAGACCATTTTTAACGCTTGAATTTTGCTTTCATTTTTGATGCTTCTCGTTTGAAAACGAGAAGAACGCTCGATAATCCCAACCTGATCTACTGATGGAGATTTTGTAAAGTCAGGAATAGTTATTGTCTTTTTCAAATTCAAAATTCTCTAAATTTTTAAAAGTCAAAGATAGAAATAATCCTAGAGCTTTCTTAATCACATCAAAAGGTGTAAAGGAGTTAAAAACAATAGGGTTTAACTTCTTTATTTTGTTAAATTTGTTGACTTAATGAAAAATGAAGGAAGGAATATATTCTCGGTTTTCGATGAAATCTTACAAAGAAAAGACAAAGAAAACCTACTAAATCAGAGAAGCATAGCTATTTGGATGACTGGACTATCAGGTTCGGGAAAAACGACCATTGCTATTGCGTTAGAACAGTTACTTAACAAAAAAGGATTTCTCACTCAGGTTCTGGACGGTGACAATGTGCGCACTGGCATCAATAATAATTTAGGTTTTTGCGAAGAAGATCGAACTGAAAACATTCGAAGAATAGCCGAAATTAATAAACTGTTCATCAATTGCGGAATCATTACAATAAACTGCTTTGTGAGTCCTACCATCGCTATTCGACAACAGGCAAAACAAATTATTGGAGCAAATGATTTTGTGGAGGTATTTATCAATACCCCTATTGAAGTTTGTGAGAAAAGAGATGTGAAGGGGCTTTATGCCAAAGCAAGAAAAGGAGAAATCAAAAACTTTACAGGAATTGACGCGCCTTTTGAAGCTCCAGAAACAGATTTTATCAATTTAACTACTGCTGATACTACACCTAGTGAAGCAGCTCGTTTACTTTTAGACCATATTTTAACTAAAATAATAAAGGCATAGTCCATGCAAGCATACAACTTATCACATCTAAGTGAATTAGAATCAGAAGCTATTTACGTTTTACGAGAAGTAGCAGCACAATTTGAAAACCCAGTATTATTGTTTTCAGGAGGAAAAGACTCCATAACATGCGCTCACTTGGCAAGAAAAGCATTTTGGCCTGCCAAGATTCCTTTTACTTTTATGCATGTTGATACAGGGCATAATTTCCCTGAAACAATTGAATTTAGAGATTATTATTTAAACAAATTAGGTGTCAACCTCATCGTAGCTAGTGTACAAGAATGCATTGATCAGGGTTTGGTAACAGAAGAAAAAGGTTTTAATGCAAGTAGAAATGCATTGCAAACCGTGGCATTACTCAAAGGTGTTGAAGACAATAAGTTTGATGCTGCAATTGGAGGTGCTAGAAGAGATGAAGAAAAAGCTAGAGCAAAAGAACGTTTCTTCTCTCATAGAGATGACTTTGGTCAGTGGGATCCAAAAAATCAACGTCCAGAATTGTGGAATATCTTTAATGGAAAAAAGAATTTAGGTGAAAGCTTCCGAATATTCCCAATTTCTAATTGGACTGAAATGGACATTTGGCAATACATTTTAAAAGAAAACATAGAATTACCCTCCTTATACTTCTCCCATGAAAGAGAGTGTTTTATCAGAGATGGAGTTGTGATGTCAATAGGTGAACATGTTCCTCAGCGACCAGAAGAAACTACTGAAAAAATGACTATTCGCTTCAGAACCATAGGTGATATGACATGTACGGGAGCCGTATATTCTGATGCAGATTCCTTAGAAAAAATCATCGAAGAAGTTGCCAGTACAAGAGTTACAGAAAGAGGCACAAGGTCTGACGATAAACGATCTGAAGCAGCCATGGAGGACCGAAAGAAGCAAGGCTATTTCTAATTTATTTTTAACCCAACTGATAACGTTTTAATCAACGATAGATACCCAATTACCATGAGTAAAGACCCTTATTTAGATATGGAATTATTACGCTTCTCTACAGCAGGAAGTGTTGATGACGGAAAAAGCACCTTAATAGGAAGGATGCTATACGATTCCAAATCAATCTTCGAAGACCAATACGAAGCAATAGAAAAAACAAGCAAGAAAAAAGGCGATGAGCAAGTCAATTTAGCCTTATTAACAGATGGGCTCCGTGCAGAAAGAGAGCAAGGAATTACCATAGATGTAGCCTACCGTTATTTTGCTACTCCTAAACGTAAATTTATCATTGCCGATACTCCAGGACATATTCAGTACACCAGAAATATGGTAACAGGAGCGTCTACTTCTAACTTGTCTATTATATTAGTAGATGCTAGAAAAGGAATAATTGAACAGACTTATCGGCATACATTTATATCATCGTTATTAGGAATTCCACATGTAGTATTCTGCATTAACAAAATGGACCTTGTGGATTATGATGAAAAAGTATTTCAGCAAATCAAAAAAGATATTGAGGCCTTTTCATCGAAATTAAATGTAAAAGACATACACTTTATTCCCATTAGCGCACTGAATGGTGATAATGTGGTGAATAAATCCACTAAAATGGATTGGTATCAAGGCGGAACACTGCTTTACTTACTAGAGAATATACACATTGGAAGTGACCACAATCATATTGACTGTCGTTTTCCTGTTCAGTATGTTATTCGACCTCAGTCTGCTGAATTTCCTGACTACCGGGGTTATGCAGGTAGAATTGCTGGTGGTGTGTTTAAACCAGGCGATGAAGTTGCTGCATTACCATCAGGGTTTACCTCAAAAATAAAAAGCATTGATACCGCTGATGGAGAATTAAAAGAAGCTTTTGCCCCACAATCGGTTACAATTACTTTGGAAGATGAAATTGACATCAGTAGAGGAGACATGCTGGTTAGAGTAAATAACCAACCAAAAATAAACCAAGATATAGACATGATGGTTTGCTGGATGAGTGATAAGCCGCTTATTAAAGGCGGGAAATATGCATTAATTCATACTACAAACGAAGCCAGATGTATAATAAAAGATGTGAAGTATAAAGTAAATATCAACACGCTTCATAGAGAAGAAGAAGATAAAAATATCGGCATGAATGACATTGGACGTATTTCAATTCGAACAACTAAGCCATTATTTTTCGACAGTTACCAAAAGAACAGGAACACAGGCAGCTTAATTCTTATTGATGAAGGAACCTTCGAAACAGTAGGAGCTTGCATGATTATAGATTAATAAAAAACCACTCTTTTGAGTGGTTTTTTTATTTTCATTTTTTCATTAATTAATTCTAATGTCTATTGGTATAGTATAAATCACACTCGCCTTTCTACCTGATTGTTCTCCGGGATCAAATTGAGGCAAACTATTAACCACTCTTATCACTTCCCTATCCATTGCTTTAGCACCATCAATACCTTTTAAAATTTTCACATTATCTACATTACCATTTTTATTCACTACAAAGGAAACAAACACTTTTCCTCCTTGTCCTCTATCCTTTACTGACTCCGGAATACGTATATTTTCAGCGATAAACATACGAATCGCGTCTTCAGTACATTTGGCTCTGGATGCATTATCCAATAAAGAGCAATCACCGAGGCCCGGCATCAATTCTACCATTGGCAATGGAGCCTCTTCAATAACTTCTGGAGGCATAGGCGCAATAATAATTTCAGTAGGTAGTTCAATAGGAGCTACTTTAGTAGGCTCTGGTTCTGCAATTGCGATTGTTTTTACCACCTTTATTTGGTCTGTAATGGTTTTAGGAGGTTTGGGTTTAGGAAGGGGTTCCTCTGATTTGAGGATTATAATCGGAATTATTTCGTCATCAATTTCATACACTTTAGCATTTTTTACAGTTGGAATCAACTTAGGTGTTGTATATTGAAATGCTAACAACGCCAATGACAAACTGGCGACTAATCCAATTTGAAAAAACAAACCTCTTTTACGTTCAAGATTTTTTGAAGCACTCTTTTTAGTTTCCATAGCTTTTAGATTAAGGTGAATAAATAAAAAGTAGATGTGCTACATAAATTTCAGATTAATGGGAACGAACTGAGAATAGAACGCGAACTCAAATCAAAATATTGCGTTAGTAAAATCATGCCAATACTCTTGACGTAAACAAAAAAATCCCGCTATAATCATTATAGCGGGATTTAAACCTATAGGTTATTTATACTTATCTTAGAGTAAAGTTAACTGGTATGTTATACCTTACCTTTGCTTTCTTTCCCCTTTGTTCTCCAGGAGTAAACTTTGGCATTGACTCTACAACTCTAATAGCTTCTTTTTCTAAAGCTTTTCCTCCAATTCCAGAAACACCCTTCAAAACAGCAACATCAGTTACATTTCCCTTCTGATCGATAACAAACGTAACGAAAACACGTCCTTGCGTGTCTGCATCTCTTGCCATCGGTGGATATACGGTATTGTTTCCAATATACTTTTGTAATTCTGCATTGGAACAAGCATCCCTTTCTGCCTTGGGCTTTGTCTCACATCCAGGAAAAATTGGCATATTTTCTACAATCATAAAAATTTCTGCCTCTTCGATAATTTCCTCTGGTTGATCAAAAATTTCGGTAGTCTGATCCGCTTCTGAATCTTGAATCTCAACTTCGTTCTCAATCTCCTTGTCATCCTCCACAATTTCTAATATCTCTTGTGGTGGTGGCGGTGGTGGCGGTGGAGGTGGCGGTGGTTGATTCTGCATTGTAATGGGGATAATTTCATCCTCAATATCCTCTACTTGTAGTGTTCCTAAATCGGACACTGCCTCGTAGGAGCGATACTCAAATGCGGCCAACACAACCCCTAAAGTAATCACCAAGCCGATTTGAAAAAACAAACCACGCTTTTTTTCTAGGTTAACTTTTGGACTTTTCTTTGGTTCCATATTGATATTATTTACGGGGCATAAAAATAGTAATTTTTTACGTACTCCCTTAGAAATGTATGTTAATTAAAATTTAAGTGAATTTGACCTATTATTACTTCAATCATTTATTTCTACTACGCCTCAAGTATTTTCTATAGATAATATAACTCGAAAATAGTATACCTATTGTGTTCGCCAAAAAGTCTTCCCATTCCCCACTGCGTCCTTTTACTAAATAGTGTTGTATCAATTCTATTAGTCCTCCAAAAAGTACACTCCAATAAGCGCTAAATAATAATTTTGATAAATTAAAACGCTCTCCTTTGACATAACCAAAAGAAAGTAGCCCAACTAATATGGCATAAAATATAAAGTGGACAATTTTATCAGAACCTTTAAATAAGGGAATGGGGATTCCTTCTAAAACTCGAGTACTTAAAAACAATACACCGACCATCCAAATGATAGCCGGTGTAAAGTATATTAATTTGTTAAGTTTTTTAAGCAATTTCCGCTTGATAAGCTTCTGCTGATAATAGATTTTCTACTTCTGATGGGTCACTCATTTTAATTTTTATCATCCATCCAGATCCGTAGGCATCATCATTTACACTTTCAGGAGCGCCATCTAGGTCTTCATTCATTTCAATCACTTCACCTGATAATGGCATAAAAAGGTCTGATACCGTTTTTACCGCTTCAACAGTACCAAAAACATCTCCATGGTTCAAGGTGTCGCCAACAGTTTCTATTTCAACATAAACAATATCACCTAATTCGCTTTGAGCATAGTCCGTAATCCCTACAGTTGCAATATCACCGTCTATTTTAATCCATTCGTGCTCTTTAGTATACTTTAATTCAGAAGGAACATTCATCTTATTATTGTTTTAATTTATGTTTCAAATTTAGTATTTCATCCTTTATTGTGAAAGGGTAAAACGCAAACTAATTCCAGCATTTGTATTAGCTGTTGGAAAAGAAGAAGAAATAAAAGGTGTATTCATGATCCGATCAAAGAATGCCCTAATATTTAATCTGGAGCTAAACACATAGTCAGCGGTAAATTTAATTGAAAAGATACGCTGACCTGCAGTTAATTGATTCTCATTTTCGACTATTTTACGAATGACGGTCCTGTTATTCCGAACTGAGAAATCCGCTCTTAAATCTACATCACTCACCTTCTTATTGTCTTTTGCAGAAAAAGGAAATTTTACATTCTTCAATCGATAACCTAATCCTATCACCACTTCAGTCCCCTTCACTTCTGTGATTTGATTATTATTTAAACTCATCGACATATTTCTGTCCTTTTTATATTCAAGTCTGGTTAGTAAACTATTATTCCAGGTCATATCAATATTCATCAATGGGCTAAATTGCTCACTAATGCTTACAGAGGCGATTTGTTTTCTTGGTATAAAGTCTCCACTATTATTTAATCGAGTATCGAGGTTTTCTTCATCAAAGAATGGATTAGTTGTAAATGAACCTACATTAAAAGTAGAACGATATCTATGACCTATGGTGAAGCTTCTAAAGTATCGCTTAAAAAATTCTAATTTAGAAAGCCCATCATAAGTAATACTCCAGTTTGGCACAGGAATTCTACTGGTAATCTCACCTAATTCAAAACTACTAGCATCTGAACCACTATACGCTGATAAAAACGAATTAATTAACACCTCTTGAGATGTGCTTCCATAGCCATCTGCATAAACCCCACCCATCGTATCAGTATAAGTGAAGGTAGAGTAAGGATTATCATTTCCTAATCGTTGAGAAATAATAGAACGACTTGCTAAAAATTCATCGAACACTTTATTTTTATAGGTATCATCATCATCTTTTACAAATGCTGTTCGGATACTGATAAAACTTGTACTGAAACTACCGTTTACTTGAGTCGGTCCAAAATCATATCCTCCTAAAGCACTAGTATTAGAATTTACTAGAGTATCGTTCCAGATATAGTACCTCGAAGTACTTTCTGAATAGGTTTGATTAGCAGTCAACTCAATTCTCAAATCTTTAACAGGTTGAAAACTAGCTCTAAAATTCAGATTTTTGGAATAGGTCTTTGCATAATTCCCCGAAATAAAAAGAGTTCCGTATTCGTTTCCTTCTAATAACCACCCTTCATTCAATGCTCGATCAAAAAATTGTGTACCAGGCTCTTGCAGTCCGACAACGAATCCAGCACCAGGCGCTTGGAAATTACCATCGAAACCCAAAACATTCATATCTCTATTATAATTGGGCAAAACTGTACCTTCATTAACGCTATAACTTCCAGACATGGTTTTTAAGCTCATGGCTAAACGACTGAAATTATCAATAATGTGAGTTCTAAAAAAACTAGGTTCGTCTTCCTTTGTAGTATCTTCTATTTCACCTGCCTCTACCTTCTTTCTATAGGTTTTATCTGCTAATGTTAATCGTTTGATTTCGTCCTTTTTCTTTTTAGGTTTACTCAATTCTCTCAAATATTCCACCTTGTTATACAAAGAGGTCATATTAAAGTTTGTATTCAATGCATAGTTACCTGAGTTTTTAATAGTCGCACCAAGGGAGTCTGCATCTATATCTCCGTTCAAAGTCCAATTATAGCTACCTGTATAAGTGGCATTGGCTGAAATCCACTCAAAATATGGAATCTTAGAAAATGGAAGCGTATAAGTCAAATTCACATTTTGGGCAAACTGCGTATTAGAACCAAACTTTAACACATTGTCCCACACTTCATTTGTAAACTGCTTATATTCATCTTTAACATCTCGGTCTACTCTTCCTTCGGGCTCACCAATTTGTGCCATATTATTGGCATTATAATTAAATATCAAAGATTTAGTAATGTTATAACGTAAAGAGTATATTCTATTCCAAGTAAATGTTTTTTGATAAAAAGGTGCAAATTCAAAATAAGAGGTATTATTTCTTACTTGTCTTTCATTATACGTTCTATTGACCTGTGTTTGAAAACTATATTGGGTAGGATACAGGTTGAAATTAATGTCTTTTATTAATGTGAAGGCTTTCCTTTCCTTAAAGAAATTTACATTTTTAAACGGCTCTATTGCTAGTGGTTTAGCGGTATAATTATAATTAATCCCTCCACGATAAGTTTTTCTGTTATCGTATTCCGTATTGATATCCCTATGAAAGGTCTCCGTATAAGCATAAGATACAGCGAAGTTCTCAACATCAAAAGGTAGCATCTTTTCCTTAGTAGGAGATCGTTCTTTTCTAACGTTAGTAAAGTTAATGCTCTTAGTTTTGGTATAATCATCTGTTATTCTACGAATGGAGTCTCTATAATCTTGAGACAAGTCATCATCCTGAATCAGATCATTTAAAGGGACATCGGGATCTAATGGATTATACTCCGGTCGAATAATATTTTCAGATACTCCAAAATACATGGGGATGCTAAGTCTAGCTTGTTCGGGTAGCAACTTACCTAACTCTACAGAGGTCGATAAATCATATTGCATTCTAGTCTCTCTTTGGCGTTCGTTTAGTTTTTGTTCTAAACTCCCCCAACCTGGAGTACTCATACTACCTGATAATGTAACAGCACCCAAATCTGCAATTTGAGCTGTTGCTCTAGCAGTAGCTGCCCATCCACCTTCATTATCAAAATCAGAAAGTCGTAGTTCATTCACCCAAACTTCTGCACACTTTGGTAACCCATCATCTTGAAAAACAGTCTCCCCTGTTCTCAAGTTTTTAACACCAATCATGACCACTCTCACTTCGGCGAGGTTGGGATTACCCTTTACACGAATGGTATTTTTCTCTCCATCTGGTTCAGAATAAGCGTTAGTAATACTAATTCCAGAAGAAGGGTCAAGCATTCTTACATTTCTATTCTTCTTTACGGCTAAAAGTTTATCAAACTCTAGGTCAATGTTATTTGCTTCAGGCCAAATTAAATCTGGACTACTGCTAGTTGTTCCAAATGGAGTAACTGTAAGTGGAACTTCGTATTCATAATAGTTCTGCTCAAAGTCAATTGCTAATCGCATTACAACAGCTATCTCATTGTCTCTTAAGTCACCTTCTTGCCCCGCAGCTTCAGCGTGAGCATACATCTTAATCTTCTTATACTGACGGATATCCAAATCTACATTTCTATAAACTGATCTCGTATAACCATCATTTAAATTACAGACATTCAATACTAACGATTGCTCATTTATTTGCCTTAAATTAGTTGTTCCAAAATCAACCTCTCTTTGAATTCCTGGGGGTATGGTATAATTAATTGGAAATCGATTTGAGTTTTCTTCCACGTTTACAGCTGAACTACTAAAAGTGGTTGAGCCTTCTTCATCGTTGTGGGTATCACCTGGTATCAGTTGATCATTAGAGTACTTTCTCCATTCCCCTCTTACTAAACCCAATTGAGCAAATCGAACTACTATATTGTCATCAAACCCTTTTAAGAACATTCTCATGAATCGAATCGACTTAAAATCGCGAATACTTCCCACAGTCTTATCTGGCTCTCTGATTGGAATCTTAAATTGGATCCATCTTACTTCTTTGGTTTCCCCATTTGGTGCTTTTGCTGTAGCGGTGAGCACATCAGTAATATAGTTACTCCCCACATTTTCTGTTCTCAATGCCTCAGGAGATAAATTCACTTTATATTGATAGTAGGCTTCTGTTCGATCCAAACTGAAGTTACCATTAAGATCTTCATTGTCTGGTAGAGTTGTTGACGAAGTTGAAAAGTCTGCACTAGTAGACTGAGCAGGCGAGTTCCCTTCAGTTCCATTGAAACGCTTATACCGCTCTAAAATAGAAAGTTGCTGTTGATCATAATCAGCTCCTCTGTAATAATGAAAATCATCATTTGAAGGATCGGCACTAAAATCATTAAAGGCATTTGCATCCAACGTATTTTGCAGTTGGGTCATATAATCTGTGAAATTACTACGCTCTGCATCGTTCTTTAACCCATCTAAACCAACATCTTGATTATCTCTAGCATTCGGATTATTGTCAAAAGCATTTATGATATAACTTACGGTAGGAATTCGTCCCCAAATCACCGAAGATGTATTTTGATTCCCTCCTTCACTAGGCAATCCGTTTTCAAACATCAATCGACCATCTTTCAAGATATCTTCACTTATACTACCGATATTGAAATATAATTCTCCTCCTTTTTGATTAGGGTTACCATCTTGTTCTGCAAAAGGATCCATTACCCAGAACTGAATAAATCCAACGTTAGAAGCTTCAAAATCGCTAGTTTGCAAATCCCTCATAATTCCTCCCCAACGAGTTGTAGGATCTTTCAATGTACCATTTGGATTCAAACCGGAAGAAACTCCAGGTCTTCCTGAGACATCATAGTTATAAGGTCCTCTTTCTGTTGGATAATAAGCTAAATCAAGAGTTTGGATTAATTGATTTTGTGCAGGATCTACAGCTTTATTTGGAAAAACTTCTGTTTGTAAAACCCCTCTCGAATAATTATTTGCTTGAGAATCTGAATTCTTTAAATACCCAGGAGTTCTGCTATCTGTTTCACTGAAAAACAAAGGATCAATACTATACCAAGCCAATTGGGCACGGTTAAATCCGTATGCTAAATCTCCATTGAAATTACCTTCTGGAAATAAGTCTTCTTGTCCTTGAGGAGTACTAGCTAATCTCCAAGCATTAGCATTTCTAATCTCAATAATAGACTGTGACCCTTCAAAATCATCTATATATGCTACTCCAGCCTTTGAAATTGCTCTTGAGTTTCCAGGAAATAGTCTGGCAAACTCCCCTTGCACAGTTAAAGTAGACTTTTCCTTGGTATCATAAAATGGTAGCTTATCCGCCAAAGTTGTCAAAAATGGAACTTCCGTTCTATAGGTTCCATCCAGTCCTATCACTGTATTAGATATGGGTTCATCACCAATATTAATCTTTCGGGTGATGGGTCTTTCGGTCAAATTTAAAACAGTTCCCCCCAAAGAGAAGTCTTTAGAAACTCGATAATCAAACCTAGAACCTATTAATGTTTTTGTTTGAACATTAAACAAAGAATTACTTCCTAATGAAATCTTTATAGGAGTTCCTGATTCTAATATTCCTTGATTTAGTATAGTAATTCTACCCAAATTATAATCTACCTGATAATCTTGATTTTCAACCAATGGAGCTCCCCCCGCGGTAACAACCACCGAGCCTTGAGGAATATTAAAGGTATTCAATGAAATTTCAGAAGATGAGCTAGATTGGTAGCTTCCTTTAATGGTGAATCTGTTGTGAGCCGCATCCTGTTCTGCTAGAACTTGCGTTGTGGTATATAAAGAATCGAAAGCATACTTATCTCCCAATTCTTGCGTTCCTAGCTTCTGTCTCAATGTTTGACCAAAAGGCTCTAATACAGGAAAATAGACACGACCATTCTTTTCATTGATCGTAACGCCAGGTATAAAGTCAAATACACCGTCTCCTGATTCTGTCTTAGCGTTGTTAATGGTCATTCGATCCAACTCTAACACATTTAAAAGAGGGGTGTTATCAATAGGGGCTGCTGGAATAAATGGAATTTCAACTCCCGTTTCCGAATTCAAATACCAAATTTCAAATCTAAAGTCGGTTGGATTAATATTAAATGCATCTAAAGAGTATACGTTCTTCATCATCAAATCCCACATGGGCATGGTAGTATTGATAATGGATCCTTTCAGCAACTTTAAGTATAAAGCATCTTGACCATCAATTCCGTCTGTAGACAGATCTCCAACTTGATAAACTTGACCATTGTAAGTGTATCGATAAGAAACAGCTAAAATGTCTTGCGGATTCAATTGGCGGTTTAAAGAAATATAACCCAGCTGTCTATTAATGGTATACTCTGAAGGATTCAATAATACGGCATTTTGTAGCCGTTCATAATCATCTCCGGTCCGAAAACCAGCAGCGGCCAATGGTTGATCTGCATTATTAAAATCTCTAATTTGTTGCGCCCCAGGAAGGTCAGCGTTTACACTTTGATACAAACTATTTGTCCCATTGGATGGAACTTGTATTGAACCTGTAGGTTGAGCTAAGTTTCTATTAAAAATTCTGTTTTGCTCTGCTAAGTCAGTAAAAGCTATGATGTTTTTTGTATTGGTAAAGGCACCTTGATTATTGGTGACATAGATTTCAATATCGGTAATTTGAATCCTTGAATTTACACGTGGGGGTTCTTGTAATGCTTGTTCATAACTTTCTCTAAAAAAATGAGAAAGGAAAAAGTGCTTATTGAATTCATATTCTGCAGCAGACTTTTCAAACTCTTGAATTTGAGCTCCTCCTTTCACTTCAATAGACTTCCGTTCACCCTTTTCTTGTGAGAATATTGAGGTCACCCTTAATCGACCAAATTGCAATTCGGTTTTTACTCCAAATAATGTTTGACTTCCGTTAATTAAAGAACTCTGTAACGGTAAAGAAACATTTCCCGCTTCAATTTTTTGAATAATTTCATCTTCATATCCGGTGTATTCCAATTTGGTTTGATTTTCAAAATCGAACGTCGCCTCAGTATTATAACTAGTTGAAAGCTTCAACTTTTCTCCAATATTTCCAATTACATTCAGTTGAATTCGTTGATTAAAATCAAAAGAACTCGTTCTTCTTTGACGTTCAGGTATAATTGGATTATCACGCTTTGAAACATTAACACCAAAAGATAGTTCTGCTGAACCTTGAGGACGTATGTCAATAGTATTCCCTCCAAAAATCCGGTCAAACAATTCGCCCTTAACCTGCAACTGTGGTCTAAATCCCTCTGAGCGCTCTATCGTTTCAGCATCCGATTTACTTTTCCAGTATTCCTTCATACGCTTAGTCGCATCGTAATTAGCGTAATCTTCTAAACTCATATAGGTTGGGCTACGATAATATTTTTCACCTAACCTTTCGTAATAATTGTATTGTCCTGTTTCTGGATCGTACTCAAATCCTGATTTGATGTTGGATGGAGTCTTAAGGTACAGAGGACTTTTGTCTGTTGTAAATGGATCGCTACTATTGTCGTTAAAAGGGTATATTAAATCAAGTGTGTCATCTTCAGTAGAATCAATTGGGATACTAATCGTAAACTTAGTATTGTCTTTGAGAAAAACTTTCTCCTCCAAAAGCTCTTCCTCGTAGGGATAAGTCTCTATAGAAGAATCGCTAGCACCAGTTGAGTCATAAATAACTCCGAAAAGTGCTAAAGCGACTATTGACCTAAATGTATACTTAACGCTAATTTTCAATGGGGATTCCTAATACTATATACTCTTCAGCACTTGTTTAATAACTTCCTCTACGGTTAAATCTGGAGAGGCTTTTAAAATTTTAGCAATAGACTTCTCCGCTTGAGTTTTATTAAATCCAAGCATAACCAATGCTGATAACGCTTCTTCCTTTAGTGTATTGTCTATATCTAAAGAAAAATTACCCTCAAGACTAACTTTTGATAATTTATCCTTTAAATCGATGACAATTCGCTGAGCTGTTTTTGCTCCAATCCCTTTCACTCCCTTCAACGCATTAATGTCATTGGACAAAATTGCATGCCTTGTTTCCTCAGGACTTAATGAAGATAGTATCATTAATGCAGTAGAGGAACCTACCCCAGAAACAGTAATTAATAACCGAAATAATGCACGCTCACTTTCTTCCTTAAATCCATACAATAAATGGGCATCATCTCTTATAGTTAAATGGGTCAACAATTTACAATTCTCCTCTTGACCTATTTGAGAATAGGTAGTTAGAGAAATGAAAATTTGGTAACCAACACCACCACAATCAATAACGACATAAGTAGGTGTTTTTTCGACTAATCTACCTTGAATATGAGCAATCATTAATCTTTCCTTGTTTGTGCATCAACCACTGCTATGGTGACCATGTTTACTATTTCACGAACGTTACATCCCAATTGTAAAATATGAACTGGTTTCTTCATTCCCAACAAAATTGGACCTACAGCCTCAGTATCTGACATTTCTTGAATTAGTTTATATGCAATATTTCCTGCTGATAAATTCGGAAAAATTAACACATTCGTTTTCTTGTTGGCTAATGTACTAAATGGAAATTGTTCGTTCAACAATTCTTTACTCATTGCAAAATTGGCTTGCACCTCTCCATCAACAACGATTTCAGGATGATCCCTATGTAAAATTGCTACTGCTTTGCTCACTTTCTTTGCTTCTTCATAGTCAGACGAACCAAAATTTGAGAAAGACAGCATCGCAATCCTTGGTTTAATTTTAAATCTCGCTACAGCTTTCGCTGTTAAAACTGCAATATCTGCTAAGTCCTCAGCCGATGGATCAACATTTATCGTAGTGTCTGCAAAAAACACAGGGCCATTTTTTGTGTTGACGATATACATTCCGGCAATTTTATTCACTCCATCCTCTGTTCCAATCGACTGGAGTGCAGGCTTAATGGTCTCAGGATAATTCCTAGTAATTCCAGAGATAAATGCATCGGCTTCTCCTGCTTCTACCATCATTGCTCCGTAGTAGTTCCTATCTCTCATTTTATGAGCAGACTCATATTCCGTCAATCCCTTACGATGTCTTTTCTCATACAACAAAGCACCGTACTTATTTCTTAACTCTTCTTGATCTGCAGCCTTCGGATCTATTATGGTTGCATCCGCCAAATCCAAATTATTTTCTTTGATTAGGGTATTTATACGATCCAGATTCCCTAGAAGAATTGGAATAGCTATCCCTTCGTCTTTCACAATTTGAGCTGCCTTTAATACCTTATAGGTGTCAGCTTCTGCAAACACCACTCGCTTTGGATTCTGCAGAGCTCGTTCAGTTAGATTTCTAATTAATTTATTATCAAGACCTAATCTGCGACTTAATTCTTCTTCATAGGCATTCCAATCAGTAATCTCTTTTTTAGCAACTCCCGAATCCATTGCAGCTTTTGCCACTGCTGGCGCTACCGCTAATATCAATCTAGGATCAAGTGGTTTAGGTATAAAAAAATCACGACCAAACACCAGGTTTCTTGTACCATAAGCTTGGTTTACTACCTCGGGAACTGGCTCCTTCGCTAACTCTGCTATAGCTTTAACTGCTGCCAACTTCATCTCTTCATTAATAGCCGTGGCTCTGACATCTAAAGCTCCTCTAAATATAAATGGGAATCCAAGTACATTATTTACTTGGTTTGGATGGTCTGACCTTCCAGTCGCCATTATAATATCCTTTCTAGTACTTATTGCTTCTTTGTATGCGATTTCAGGATCAGGATTTGCTAAAGCAAATACAATTGGGTTGTCAGCCATAGATTTTATCATAGCCTTACTAACTACATTTCCCTTACTTAATCCTAGGAACATATCTGCTCCCTTTATCGCATCAGCAAGTGTATGTATATCTTTATCTGTAGCAAACATAGCCTTAGATTCAGATAAATCTTGGTTATCCTTTCGAATAACACCCTTACTGTCACACATTACCAAGTTTTCAGGCTTAACCCCTAAAGCGAAATAAAGTTTAACACATGCCATTGCAGATGCGCCTGCTCCATTCACTACCACCTTTATTTCATCTATTTTTTTATCGGCTAACTCTAAGGCATTTAACAAAGCAGCAGATGTAATGATTGCAGTACCGTGCTGATCGTCATGCATGATGGGAATATCCAACTCTTCCTTCAGTCTACGTTCAATTTCAAAACATTCAGGAGCTTTAATATCCTCTAAATTAATTCCTCCAAAAGTCGGGGAAATCGCTTTAACTGTATTTACAAAACTATCTACATCTTTAACATCTATTTCAATATCAAAAACATCTATATCCGCAAAAATCTTAAACAGTAATGCTTTCCCTTCCATCACTGGTTTAGAAGCTTCTGGCCCTATATCCCCTAACCCTAAAACGGCGGTACCGTTAGATATTACAGCTACCAAATTACCTTTTGCGGTATATTTATAAACATCTTCTTTATCTTTTTCAATAGCCAGACATGGCTCTGCCACTCCAGGTGAATAAGCCAGAGACAAATCACGTTGTGAACTATATGGCTTTGTAGGTATTACTTCTATCTTACCTGGTTTTCCTTGAGAATGGTAATCTAGCGCTTCTAATTGTTTTCTGTTTCTAGGCATTTTTGTTAACTTAAGAGCCCGTAAAAGTAAGCATTAATGAAGTCATTAAGAAATTACTTTTATCGTTAATCCTTCTGATAAAATTATAATGACATTAAAGAAAGTCGTCGTATTATCTGGTGCTGGAGTTAGTGCTGAAAGTGGCCTTAAAACGTTTAGGGATTACAATGGATTATGGGAAAATTTCAAGATTGAGGATGTAGCCACTCCGGAAGCATTCCGTACAAATCCTGAATTGGTTCTAAGCTTTTACAATGAAAGAAGGAAGCAATTAAAGGCTGCAAAACCCAATGAAGCGCACTTCAATCTTGCCAAGCTAGAAGATGAGTATGAAGTTGCGATTATTACTCAAAACATTGATGATTTACACGAAAAGGCAGGCTCCACAAATGTCCTACACCTTCACGGAGAATTAAATAAAGCGGAAAGTAGCAAAAACCCAAGATTAATTTATGAACTGAATCATGCAGATATAAAAATCGGAGATGTTTGTGAAGAAGGACATCAGCTACGACCTCATGTGGTCTGGTTTGGAGAAGCTGTACCAAACATGGAAAGAGCTCTTAGAATTACCGCAGAAGCTGACATTTTTATCATTATTGGTACTTCTTTAGAGGTATATCCTGCTGCAAGTCTAATTAATTACACTCCAGATTATTGCGTTAAATTTCTTATTGACCCTAACACTCCATTAATTAGAGATGAAAAAAACTTTACAATAATAAAAGAAAAAGCCAGTAAGGGAACATCCTTACTGGCTAAAAAATATCTTAAAAAGATTTAATTCTTTATTTTGTAATAATCAATTTTTGAGATTCTGTTGATTTTCCATTTAATCTAAAGTTGTAAAAATAGATCCCAGAATTCAATTCTGTTGCAGCTACATTAACTGTACCTTTATTTGAATTTAAAGGAATGGATTTCACTTGTTGACCTAACATATCATAAATCTCAATTACTTTAGTTGAGAAATTCTTTCTAAAATCATAAGTTACATTAAATTGACCATTTGATGGATTAGGGCCTACAGTTACTGAATAATCGGTTTTAGAAATTTTAGTCAAGCCAACGGTTGTAATTACAAATTGAACATCTACAAAAACTGAATCACTTGGATTAAAGTGATCAAAAGCTACATATCTGAATGTTTGTGTACCAAATTCATAGTTTGGATTATTAAAGGTTCCATTGTAAAAATTATTTGGATCATGATAAATTGAAAGCGTTTTATTCAACGAATCCTTTCTTATCCATACGATATCACTTGGGTCATTATATCTTATGGGTTGAGAACCTATCACTGAAGGTCCTAAACAAGTAAACCCCCAACAAAAATAATTAGATGTACTATCGACTAGTGGAGTCATTTCGTATCTTTTCAAATCTACACGAATCGAATCAGAAGTAGAATTTATATTTTTAACGTACATTTTAACGTCCGGCACCAATGACAAATCTGCCTCTGAAAACCAGTATCCAACAGTTGTACCTGTTACATCAGCATTTGTTTTGGGATTTATAAATTGAAAAGATTGAGCAAAAGATGCAACACCTAATACCAACCCAGAAAAAGCGAGTAATATTTTTTTCATATGAAGTAATTTTTAATGTAACAACAAATATAAGTTTTCTTGCTTAATTAAAGAACTTGGTGAGTAGAATAGAAAAAACAAAGCCCATACAAAATAATGCATGGGCTTTGTTTTAGTATTTACAATCCTTAAAGAGTTTGTTTTACTTCAACTTCTTCGTAAGCTTCAATAATATCTCCTTCTTGGATTTCATTATAATTTTCAATGTTCAATCCACATTCGTAACCTTTAGCTACTTCTTTTACATCGTCTTTGAAACGTTTCAATGAACCTAGCAACCCGGTGTAAACAACAATTCCATCTCGAACTATTCTTACTTTATGGTTTCTATTAATTTTTCCATCCAACACCATACAACCTGCAATAGTACCGACCTTAGAGATTTTAAAGGTTTCTCTAATTTCCAAAGTAGCAGTAACTCGCTCTTCAATCTTAGCTGCAAGCATACCTTCCATTGCTGCCTTAATTTCGTCGATAGCCGCATAAATAATAGAATATAATCTAATATCGATTTCTTCTCTCTCGGCCACCTTACGGGCATTTACTGAAGGTCGTACTTGGAAACCAACAATAATTGCATCAGAAGCAGCAGCCAACATTACATCAGACTCACTAATTTGTCCTACAGACTTGTGAATTACATTCACTTGAATTTGATCGGTAGATAATTTCAATAATGAATCAGACAATGCTTCAATAGAACCATCCACATCACCCTTAATGATTACGTTTAACTCTTGGAAATCACCGATCGCTATTCGACGACCAATTTCATCCAAAGTAATGTGCTTCTTGGTTCTTACACCCTGTTCACGTTGTAATTGAAGGCGTTTAGTCGCAATATTCTTTGCTTCCTTCTCATCGTCCATTACTCTAAATTTGTCACCTGCATTTGGCGCTCCACTTAGTCCTAATAAAGAAAATGGCATCGATGGTCCGGCTTCGGTAATTTTCTGACCTCTTTCATTGAACATCGCTTTTACTTTTCCATAATGAGGACCTGCCAACACCACATCTCCCATTCTAACTGTACCCGACTGAACCAATAAAGTAGAAACATAACCACGTCCTTTATCCAATTCTGATTCAATTACAGTTCCAACTCCATTCTTATTAGGATTTGCTTTAACCTCTAGCAATTCTGCCTCTAGCAACACTTTCTCTAAAAGATCTTCAACACCTTGTCCTGTTTTTGCGGAAATTTCTTGAGCTTGGAACTTTCCTCCCCACTCTTCCACTAAAATATTCATCTGAGACAACTCTTCTCTAATCTTATCTGGATTTGCAGCCGGTCGATCGACCTTATTCAGTGCAAATACGATTGGAACACCAGCAGCTTGAGCATGATTTATAGCTTCTTTCGTTTGTGGCATCACATTATCATCGGTTGCAATTACAATAATTGCAATATCTGTTACTTGGGCTCCCCTAGCTCTCATCGCGGTAAACGCTTCGTGACCTGGAGTATCTAGGAAGGTAATTTTCTTTCCACTATCTAACTCTACGTTATACGCACCAATGTGCTGTGTAATACCTCCTGCTTCACCTGCAATTACATTCGCTTTACGAACATAATCCAATAATGATGTTTTACCGTGATCAACGTGACCCATTACCGTTACAATAGGATAACGCTCTACCAAGTCTTCTGGCTTATCTTCCTCTTCTTCAACGGACTCTTGATCTTCAGAATCAACAAACTCAGTTTCGAATCCAAACTCCTCAGCCACAATTGATATGGTCTCAGCATCCAGTCTTTGGTTAATTGAAACGAATAAACCTAAACTCATACAAGCAGAGATTACATCATTTACACTAACGTCCATCATAGAAGCTAAATCATTTGCAGTAACAAACTCAGTTACCTGCAACACCTTCATTTGTGCTTCTTGCTCTTCTAAGTCCTTTTGGGTCTGCTCACTAACAGCATCTCTTTTCTGACGTCTATATTTAGAACCTTTAGATTTAGAAGTATTTCCTTGCAATCTAGCTAAGGTTTCCTTTACTTGATTTTGAATTTCCTTTTCAGTCAATTCAGGCTTTTCCTCTCTACGTTTTACTCCAGCACCGCCACCTTTTGCACCTCTTGGACCTTTCCCTCTTCTAGCATCACGTTCTTGTGCTGTTTCTTGAGGGGTATTAATTCTTTTTCTTCTCTTGCGTTTAGGCTTCTCCGTTTCCTTTTTATCAGAAGAAGATGCAACTGGTTTTTTGGCAGGCTTGCTAGGCAATTCAATCTTTCCTAACACTTTTGGGCCGTCTAATTTCTCGTATGAAGTTTTTATCTCCTCTCTTTCCTTAGGAGCCTCTTTTGGCGTAACTACCTCAGGAGTATTTACTTCTTTAGCCTTCTCAGCAGCGATTTTTTCCTTCTCTGCTTTATCTTTCGCCTTCTGCTCCTCCGCTTTTTTATGACGAATAGACTCTTCTTTGGCCAAACGATCTGCTTCTTCTTTCGCTTTTCTCTTGGCTTCTGCAGAATCTTTTTCTTTGTCTTTTTTAGACTTCTTATCAGGACGAGTCTTTAAGTTCAACTCATCTAAATTAATCTTTCCTAAAACCTTAGGGCCACCAGTATCTTCATCTGAAGCCGGAACCTCTTCTATTTTAATCGCTTTAGAAACTGGCTCTACTGGCTTAGGAGTTTCCTCTTCTTTTAGAGGCTCTGTTTTCTCAGGTGCAGGGACTTCTGGGATTTCTTTTTTTGCTTCAGCAGGCACATTGGCTGGAGAAACATTTTTAATCAAAACACCTTGATCGTCGTCATCATCGTCTTCATCCTCTTCTTCAACTTCGACAACTTTTGGAGCCTCTTCTTTTGAATCAAGACTAATTTTCGCACGCTCATTCGTTGGAAGAGTTACTTTTTCAGACTCTTCTTTTGCGCTTTTTTCAGATTGAAACTCATTGGAAAGAATCTCATAAGTAGTATTGTCAATCTTCGTATTGGGATTACTCTCAATTGAGATACTTTTAGAAGACAAAAAGTCAACGATGGTAGAAATACCAACATTTAACTCTCTTGCAACCTTACTTAATCGTTTCGTTATTACCTTATCAGACATATTGTTTTCGTCCTATTTTTTACAAATTTAAAAAATCTCTTGCTTCTTTTCTGCATTTGCAAGAAGACTATTCAAACTCAGATTTTAAAATGTTTCGAATTTCTTCGATAGTTTCTTGTTCTAAGTCTGTTCTTTTCACTAAATCTTCAACAGAAAGTTCTAAAACACTTCTTGCTGAATCGCAGCCAATCGCCTTAAATTCATCTATTATCCATCCTTCGATT
Organism: Acidiluteibacter ferrifornacis; assembly: GCF_009909615.1. Taxonomy (GTDB): domain Bacteria; phylum Bacteroidota; class Bacteroidia; order Flavobacteriales_E; family Vicingaceae; genus Acidiluteibacter; species Acidiluteibacter ferrifornacis. The sequence continues at coordinate 318,754 of NZ_WWNE01000003.1, forward strand.
TCATCAGAGAATTCATCTAAAGCAACATCATCTTGATGCTCTTCATCTTGATCGCGGAAAACATCAATTTCATAGCCAGTTAATTTACCAGCCAACTTAATATTATGACCACCCTTTCCAATTGCTAAAGAAACTTGATCGGGGTTCAAATAAACCTCAGCTCTGCCTGACTCATCATCTAGCTTAATCGAATTAATTTTAGCTGGACTTAAAGCTCGACTAATGTATAATTGGGTGTTATTCGTGTAATTAATTACATCAATGTTTTCATTTCGCAATTCACGAACAATTCCGTGAATCCTAGAACCTTTCATACCCACACATGCTCCTACAGGATCAATTCGGTCATCATAGGATTCTACTGCAACTTTAGCTCTCTCACCTGGCTCACGCACAATATTCTTTATGGTAATTAAACCATCAAATATTTCAGGAACTTCCATTTCAAACAAACGCTCTAAAAATACAGGCGATGTTCTAGACAGCGTAATAATTGGTTTATTGTTTCTCATCTCTACAGCAGAAACAACTGCTCTTAAAGAGTCTCCCTTTTTGAAATAGTCGTTAGGAATTTGCTCAGTTTTGGGCAATAACAATTCATTTCCTTCATCGTCCAACACTAACAATTCTCTTTTCCAAACTTGGTAAACCTCTCCAGTAATAATATCACCAACTCGGTCTTTATAGTTCTTGAAAATATTGTCTTTTTCAAGCTCTAAAACCTTAGAAATTAAATTTTGACGCAATGCCAATACCGCTCTTCGTCCAAAATCCAGCATCTTTACAGCCTCCGAAACCTCTTCACCAACCTCAAAGTCAGGCTCTATTTTAATAGCATCAGAATAAGCTATCTGGCTATTTTCATCTTCCACTTCACCATCTTCAACAATTTCACGGTTCCTCCAAACTTCTAAATCCCCTTTATCAATATTGATAATAATGTCAAAGTTTTCATCTGATCCATACCTTTTAATGATCATGTTTCTGAAAACAGTTTCCAGAATGTTCATTAATGTTGGTCGATCAATGTCTTTAAATTCTTTAAATTCTGCAAAAGACTCTGTCAGGTTTATCTTTTCCATGTTTTACTATTTAAACGATATAATTATTCTAGTTTCTTTTATCTCATTCATCGGAATTGCATCCTTGTGAATGATTGTTTCTTTTTTCTTTTTTCCTTCGATTTTCTCTTTCGTTGAATATTCAATAGTTATAGAATCCTGATTAGCATCCAACAGCAATCCTTTCAACTTTTTCCCATCAACCTTCAATACGCTAACTTCTCTGCCAATATTTTTAACATATTGTTGAAAAACTTTAAAAGGCTGATCAAGACCTGGAGAAGAAACTTGCAATTCGAAATCCTCTGTTTCTCTATCAAGAGCTGACTCAATATGGCGACTCATTGCGACACACTCATCAATGCTAACGCCCTCCATCCTATCTAACTCTATTTTAATCTGGTTAGATGAGCTTACCGACAAATCCACTAAATAGGTTTCTGAACCTCCTAGTTTTTCATCAATTAGTGTACGAATTACCTTTTCTGTTATCATGAATTACTGCTATAAAAAGAGGGGACATCAGTCCCCTCCAAATATCAACTTATTAAATCGGTTGCAAATGTACACATAAATTCTGTATTTGAATCAATTGGTTGAATAATTGTATGTGTGAATGCCGAAACTTACTTTTGTATTTTACAAATTGTATTCATTAACAAAAACTCATTAAAAATTATGGAAGAAATCGACGTAACAAAATACCAAGACCAAATGGTAGAAATGGTAATCACTTATGGCCCTAAATTAATTTTAGCAATTCTAACTTTAATTATTGGATTATGGGTCATTAAGTTTTTTACAAAGACTGTATCTAATTTACTAGACAAAAGAGAAATAGACGCCTCGCTAAAACCCTTCTTAAAAAGCTTGTTTAGCATGGTATTGAAGGTATTATTAGTTATTACAGTGATGGGAATGGTAGGAATAGAGATGACTTCATTCATCGCTATACTTGGTGCTGCTGGTTTGGCAATTGGAATGGCGCTCTCAGGTACTTTACAAAACTTCTCAGGTGGTGTGATTTTATTGATCATCAAACCATTCAAAGTTGGAGACTTTATAGAAGCTCAAGGATTTTCAGGAACTGTTACAGCAATTCAAATTTTTAACACCATCCTTAAAACACCTAACAACCAAACTATCATCATTCCAAATGGAGGATTATCTACTGGATCAGTAACCAACTATTCTACAGAAAGTACACGTAGATTGGTTCAAACCTACGGTATCGATTACAGTGATGATGTAAAACAAGCTAGAGAGATTTTATTAAGAATAATTAATGAAGACAGTCGAGTATTAAAGGACCCAGCACCAGTTGTTGTTTTAGAAGGTTTAGGCGATAGTTCTGTCAATCTATCTTTGCGCGCTTGGACAAAGAACGAAGACTATTGGAACGTTAATTTTGAAACCACTGAAAAGGTGAAATATGCATTTGACAAAGAAGGTGTAAGCTTCCCTTTCCCACAAAGAGATGTGCACATGATTCCTGCGAATAAATAATTATCACTTATAAATTAAAATAGCCCTGTGGTATCAAAACCACAGGGCTATTTTCTTTATACTAAAGAATCACTATTTCATTACTGCGATTTTAGTAGACTTCATTTCGTCACCTATTTTCAGGTTCACAAAATACAAACCATCCGATAAATCAGAAGTGTTTAACTCTAAAATTTGAGTTCCGACATTAACTGATCCGAAGTTTATAAAACTTACTTGCTTACCTGTCATATCTAAAATAGCAACTTCTACGTTAGCACTTTCTTTCAGATTCAAAGTTACATTCGCAATGTCTCTAGCAGGATTTGGATAAACTGAAAAGTCAACTTTTGAAGCAATATTCTCTTTTGCTCCAACTAAACTAGACAATTTTACTTCTTCGACATTTAGGATTTCATACTCATCTAGTCCTCCGTTTGGATTGTAATAGTTTACAAAAGCGACAAAAGAAATATCTTTCATTTTCCAGTTCGGGTCAATACTTACAGAATAAGAATTTGAATGTATTGAGTTTAACGTAGGATTTGAAGCAAAATAAGTCGCATCACCCCAAGTTCCTGTAGGAACTGAACGAACTACATGCTTGTGAACGAAACCAACAATTGGATTTCCTTTTCCATAATAAGGATGTCCTGCAATTGAATTGTAATAGTTTACTTGATTATATCCGGAACCAGTACCTGTAACACTATCTTCTACAACAAAAAGGGTCACTCTTAAATTTTGTGGATTTACAGGATAATCTACAAAGTTTACATTAACATCAACATTAGCGGTTGATCCACTTATCGACCCTGAAATAGAAACATTACACGGAGTAGGTACTACTTTTTGGGCATTAACAGCATTTAGCCAACCATTACTTGCTCTGCTAATCGCTACATCAGACTCACCATCAAACAATTTTCTATCAATAGAAGCTGTAGGTGCTCCAGATGCAAATGCTGCAGCGTATGATGAATGCGCAGGAATAGTCATGGCATCAGTACCAAACCCTGCATGAATACCAACTGCAACCGCTTCAGGTACTGCAGCTAATATATTTTCAACAACAACGGCTCCATCTGGGCAAAATTGACAAGGAGCAGTCGTAAATTCCTCTACCAACACTTTCTTGTTACCAGAAGTTCCATTGTTTACAAAAACCGTTTTAACTAAAGTATCGTTAGCGGGATTTGCATCAACAGTATTATTTGGCTCAGATACCCATACTTTAATATCAGTATTCACTCCAGGATTACTAGCAGTCCAAGTCATTGAATGAGTAAACGACTGGCTAGCAAAACTTGCTACATTTATTGAAAGTACATCTGTATTAACAGTTGTTCCGCCGTCAGCTGTCCAATTCACTTTAACACTAGTTAATGCATTTACTCCAGCATTTTCAATTACTCCTGAAACAGTCACATTAGAAGCATTGGTATACACATTATTCATCGATAAAGATTTCAAAACGACATCTTCTGTAGGAGGTGTAAATACGATAATATTATCAACCAACAATAAATACATGTCGTTTGAATTATTTCTCCAAGCTAAGTAAATAGTATCGTTATTGTATGCACTTAGATCTACGGTTCTTCTGTTCCAAGTACTATTTTCAGCTGGTACTGTCAATAAGGCTGGGTTTGCCATCAACCCTGCAACAGTTGGTGTGGTTGTAGAAATTCGCAGCTGATACCCATCAGGAAAAGAAGGATCTATAGCTAAAGCATCAAATTGCAAATAATTTCCAGTTCCTAGAATAATTCGAGGAGTAATCATATAATCATCTGCAGCACCTGCTGGGGAATACCAAGAGGTAGATACAGCGGCTAAATCTGAAGCACTAGAGTCTGCAGTAGTTACCCATGCGGCATTTACAAAAGCAACATTTGCATCGGGAGTACGGCCATCAGCATTAATTAATGTCCAGTTTGCAAAAGGATTTGCGCCATTAAAGTTCTCTGAAAATATAGTCTGACTAAAACCACTATACCCTAGAGAAATTAGGACAATTGAAAGAAAGTAATTTTTGATTTTCATGTAGTTAATTTAAATGTATATTAATTTAAGATTAACAAATATATAGAAACCAAAATTCAAAACACTGACCATTCAGCATTTTTAAAAATTTACTACTTCGATTCACTTACTTTTTTACCATCTTTATAAATCATTGATTTCAAAACCTTCCCTTCACGTTTTGCATAATAAATGAATTTTCCATTTGGAATTCCATCTTTGTAGTTCTTTTCGCTAGCAATGGTTCCAATTTCGTGGTAGGTTATTACTTTACCATCCTGACGACCTTTCTTATATGTAGCTTCCATTTCCTTATTCCCATTATCGTAGAAATACTCCCACTTCCCTACTTGAATTCCATCGGAATAACTACCCTTATCCTTTACCTTTCCATTCTCGTAGTAACTAATTCTCAATCCATCTGGTCGACCTTCCTCATAATTTTGATCCAACTCCTTTTGACCTTTTTCATTCCAAAAGCTCCACATCCCTGATTTCAACCCATCGACGTAGCTACCGACATATCTTTGTTTGCCATCATTATAAAACCCCTTCCATTCTCCAGTCATTAACCCAGAAGAGTATGATCCCTGATCTTTCACTTTCCCATTTTCAAAATATGAAACCCAACTACCATCCTCTTTACCTTTCAAGAAACTTCCTTCCATAAGCTTAGACTTATTCTCATACCAATATGCCCAGTGACCATCCTTCAGTCCTTCTTTAAACTCCCCTTCTTTCCAAAGGACTCCATTTTCATAATAATATTGCCATTTCCCTGTTTGCTTATCGGCGGTATAAAACCCATTGCTTAACACCTTACCGTTGGTATTGAAGTAGTATGTCCAGAAACCATGTTGCATACCCTCCAAAAAACTACCAGTCATGTCTTTCTTACCATCTTGCAGGAACCATTCCCATTCTCCGCTTTTCTTCCCATTCTCATAAAATCCTTTGAGGCTTAGCTCTCCATTCAAAAAATATTCCCGATATACCCCAGATTCTATATCGTTTTCATAAGACATTTCTTTTGCCAACTGTCCTTCCTGATAAAAATGACTCCATTTTCCCACTCGTTTACCTGCCTCATAAAATGCATTTAATTTAATAACGGTAGTCAACGAATGATAAGTTTTCCAATTCCCATCTTTTAGTCCATTTATAAATTCACCAATTTCAATCAAATTTCCATTCTCCGAAAAGTATTCCCATTTCCCGCTTTTTAGTCCATCTTCATAAAACCCTTGCTCTTTTAACTTTCCGTTTTCATAATAAAGTGTCCATTTACCATTGCCATTTTCAACCAATTGCTCACCACTGTCTGTGAAAAAATCTTTCAGAATAGCCCCCCTATCATTATTTACAAAAATAGCTTTCATCGTCCCATTAGGGTAGTAATAAACCCAATCCCCTACTTTCTTATCCAGATCGTACTGCCCTTTTTGTTCTAATTTACCCGCTTCAGAATACCACGTCCAATTACTATCGAGAAAACCCATATTGTAAAAGCCAGTTTGCTTTAATTTCCCATTTGGATAATAAGACTCAAAGGGTCCATCCATTTTAGCTTTGTAGAAACTTCCTATTTCACTGATTCCAGCATCAGCATAGTAATTTTTAAAAGGACCATCAAAAATTCCATTTCTATAGGTTACTATTTGTTTTAACTTCCCATTTTGATCATAAAACTTCCAAGTGCCTTCTTCAATTCCTCCTTGTTTCATTACCCCCTTGGCTTTTACTTTTTGATTACTCCAGTAATAAGTGGTGGTATCTGTTTGTGAAAAAACATTGAGGCAAAACAAGATAGAAAGCATAAAAACAGAAATTTTCATCATGATGTTATTTTTGAGTACTATTGAGTTCAATTACAAATGTATCTAATTGACAAGGTCAGAAAACGTATTAGTCCGAAATGTTTTAAACTAACATTTATTAATATAATTGCTTTCTTGCCGATTATTCAATTACTATAAGAACTCGAGAGAAACAGAACATCCCTGAATGATAGCAATCTTGTTAAATTAACACTCATTTGAAATTAGTGAAATGAAGATTATACCTATTTGAATTCAACTAGAAATAGTGTTCTTTTACAATTCGAAATGGGAAAAACGATTATTATAGGACATAGAGGTGCAGGAGGTGAAGCTCCAGAAAACACGCTTGCAGCAATTAAGCGAGGCATTGATGTAGGCGTAGATAGAATTGAAATTGATGTCCGCTTAACGGCTGATAAAAAAGTAGTAGTTATTCACGATCGATCATTACGTCGTATTAATGGTAGTATTAGAAGAATCAAAAACCTTACCTACAACCAACTTAAAGAGGTAGATTTTGGCAGCCATTTCTCTTCACACTTTTCTAATGAAAGGATACCACTACTGGAAGAGGTTATAGATACTACAAAAGGAAAGTCGACCTTATTGATTGAATTGAAAAATAGGAGAAACTATCACCCTGATTTAGAAATGCTATCTTGGAATATTGTAAAGGAGATGAATGCGGAGAATGATTGTATTTTTCAATCTTTTGATGACAATTCATTATTTGATTTGCGAGATATGAAGATTAGTTCTCCAATCCATAAGCTGTTTAGCACATTTGTCCCCATCAAGCCCTACTACGCAGGAAGCAACTTACACTACAAAAAGTTTAAACGCTATGATTTTGTTGATGAAGTCGGACTAAAACAAGGTTATGTAAACAGGAAGGTAGTCAACAAAATACATCAAATGGGCAAAAAGGTGAATGTATGGACCGTAAACGATCCGGACAAAATGAGAACATTAAATGCAATTGGCGTTGACGGTATAATTACTGATTATCCCACAATTGCTCTTCAAACTCTACGTTAACCAAAATCAACCAACTGTTGTTTCTGTTTCATTTTTAAAGCCTGTTTGTTACTTCTGGCTTTTAATTTTTTATCCAAGATGACATCCCTATAGAAAAAGTAATAAACTGGTAGATAAGACAACAAGGTCAATCCCACTAACTCGTGATAATTGGAATCTCTATAGGTGAAATAACTTAAATAAACCAAAGCTGACCAGATCAAAGCAAAACGGTTTCCTTTTAAAAATACAGCAAATACAATTAAAGTTGATAGGTACCAGGGATGAACCACCGTGGCAAAAGCAAAATAAATCGATAACACCAATATGGCTTTTACAAAGATTATTTTAAAACTCCCCCCTAATTTCTTGAAAGATATCCATAAAATAAGCCCAAGGGAAATTATACTCAAAATAGGACCAATAATTCCGATTTGATTGTATGAAGTTATCCAAAAACCGACTTCTCGGAGTATAAAATAGAGGCTAGCATTGAACTCAAAGTTTTGAAAATATAAACCCACACTATTTCCTATATGTAATACTGTAGCTTCGGAAAGGAATGGATAAAATAAAACTAAACACCCTCCCAAAACAACTGAGTAATACTTAACCGACTTTTTCAAACCAATTGTGGGCAACAACAATGGCAATAGCATTAAAGGAATTAATTTAGTGCAAATTGCAAGAGACATTAATATGGCCGAATAAATCCAGTTACCTTTTTGGAGTTGGTAGAAGGCGGCAACTAAAAAAAAGATCATAATGGCCTCGACATGCACATTTCCTACCAACTCTATAATTATCAATGGATTTAATGCATAGATTAAAACTGCTTTCCTAGAAATATTAATAAGGTAAAGCAACTTTGAAAGCAACACAATAGTACCGACCTCAGCTGCAAATATTATTATCCTCAATATCACTACCGAACCTAATATATTTCCATCTCCTATATAAGCACTTATCATGAAAAGATACTGGCTAAAAGCAGGATAAACCGTGTAATATTCAGGTGAATTTAATCGATTTAAAAAGTCTGAGGTGAACCCACGCTCCATTGCAAATGTCATTTGCAGCACTTCTGTGGGCTTTTGCAGAAAAGGGTTTATTTCATTTACTGATAATAATCCATCCCAAATGAATCGATAGAAATCATCAGAGAGCTCTGGCAAACTAAAAATGAAAATAAAGCGAAATGCAATGGCCATCCAAAGAATCGGATAATCATTGAATAACTTATGGTTGGGTTGAAAAAGCGAATCCTGCCTACTGTATGCGAGATATAAATACCCTCCAAACAATGCAGCTATTGAAGGAAATAAATAATACCACTCTTCCCGATTTAAATAATAAGCTATGAACAGATAAATAAGCCCTGAACCAAAAACAACGAGTGCCTTTTGCCAAGTCAGTTTCATGATACTGTTTTAAATGAATGAACTATAGAGGTTAAAGATACAAATCCAAAACCAAATACCAACATTATGTGAAAAGGTAATAGTCCATAATCATTGAAATAAATTCCTAGAAATATTGCACCTATAAAATAAATGGTTAGTAATAATTCCAGCATAATTAATGGGGAGAGTGATTTTTTGATATATACATTTGTCTTCCATGATTGCGTTTTATCCTTCAAGTTAAACTTAGGAGTTCTGATAAATGGCGTTTTTCTACCAATGTACCCTTCAATTACTGCAATTGCATTATGCAATGAGAGACCCATACTTACCGACAAAAATAAGGGAAACAATCCGAAAAAATACTTTAATGCTTTCCATTTATTCGTGTAGTGCTTTGAAATAGAAACCCAGTAAAAAACACCCAAAATGGGTAATGACAAAATAAAAATACTACCTATTTTAAATAGCCATAAATACTGCTCCATACTGTTCTTTACAAAAAGCATAGGCACGGAAAGCAACGCCACTAATACAATACAGATAAAAACACCGCTATTCATCAGATGAAAAATGGCATTCACTTTTGTCCCCAAGCCTAAGTCTTTTGCAACTAACACCTTTCCTAAATTCTTACGGGCACATTCGGCGGCTCCTTTCGTCCATCGGAACTGTTGTGTTTTCAGTGCATTCATTTCTGCTGGCAATTCTGCAGGCGCTCCTACTTGCTCTCTAAATTGGAACTTCCACCCCTTCAATTGCGCTCTATAACTTAAATCTAAGTCTTCAGTCAAAGTATCCGACTGCCAACCACCGGCATCTACAATTGCTGTTTTTCGCCAAATGCCAGCAGTCCCATTAAAATTCATAAAATGCCCAGAGTTGTTTCGACCACCTTGCTCTATTGAAAAATGGGCATCTAAACCAAAGGCTTGCAACTTGGTCAACAACGAATAATCTTGATTGATGTGCTCCCACTTGCTCTGTACCATTCCAACTTTCGGATCTTCGAAGGCAGATAGCATTTTTAGTAGAAAATCAGGATTCGGTAAAAAATCGGCATCAAAGATGGCAATAAATTCTCCTTTTGCTTTCAATAAACCTTCGGCCAATGCGCCTGCTTTAAATCCTGAACGATTCACTCGATGAATGTGCTGAATCGAAAATCCATCTTGAACAAAAGGTTGAATTTTACGACGGACAATATCTACTGTTTCATCGGTACTGTCATCCAGTATCTGAATCTCTAACAACTCTTTTGGATATTCAAATTTCGCTACAGCGTCAATTAATCGTTCAACTACGTACAATTCATTAAACAATGGCAACTGTACAGTTACTATTGGGAGTGCTGAATCCAATTTCAGCACTTTATCCTCACCTCGAGATTTTTTGAGGTAACTGTGTACCAAATAAACCTGAATGATGCTGTATGTAAAGATGAAGCACAACGCCAATCCATAAAGTAAAATAAAAATAAGTTCTAAATGCATTTCACTCCTCTGATTAACTCCACGCGTATTTAAAAATAGTTGTAATAATTTTGTATCCTGCCAAAATAGTTCCCTTAACAGTTCCTGATACTTTTGAGTGACCTATTCTTTTTTTATAATTCACGGCCACTTCCGTCGATTTGACACCTTTTTTTGCGGCCTTTACTTGCATTTCTACCGTCCAACCATAGGTTTTGTCTTCCATATTTAGTGACACTAACTTATCGTACTTAATCGCTCTAAATGGACCTAAGTCAGTATACTCTACTTTATATAACCAACGAATTAAAGTAGTTGCCAACCAATTCCCAAAAATCTGTGGAATCGTCATTGAGCCACCTTCCCGATCGCCCAATGCTCTAGAACCAATCACTAGATCAGCGGTTTCATCAATAATGGGCTGGACCACTAATGGCAACTCCTCTGGATAATCTGAATAATCAGCATCGAGGAAGACAATAATATCTGGCTTGTTGGACAATTGAGCAACGTATTCCATTCCTTTCAAACATGCTCTACCATAGCCCTGTCTGGGCTCAGCCAATACAGTTGCTCCTGCCTTTTGTGCATTTTCTGAAGTAGCATCAGTTGAGTTATTATTGACAACAATAACCTCCTGCACCCATTCTTTTGGGATGTCGTTCACCACTTTGCCCACCGAATTTTCTTCGTTAAATGCGGGTATGATTACTATTATATCGGGTTGCAAAATTTTAAAATTTTAAAGGATTCAGCTACAAGTCGTCTCTCAAGCGCACTCCATCGTTGCCAAAAGTAAATATACTTTCATCATTAAAACGACCTTCTTCAGCACCATTTTCTAATTTTAATACCCCTCTCGGGCAAACAGCTGAGCAAATTCCACAACCAACACAAGAGGAACGAACAATATTCTGTCCTCTTTGGGCGTACCATTTTACATCAATTCCCATTTCGCAGTATGTTGAGCAATTACCACAAGAAATACATTGACCTCCATTCGTAGTTATTCTAAATCGAGATTTGAATCGTTGAACCAATCCTAAATAAGCCGCCAATGGGCAACCAAATCGACACCATGCTCTATTTCCCAATATGGGATAGAATCCAGTTCCGACAACTCCTGCAAATACAGAACCGATTGCAAACCCGTACCATTCACGGATTTTGTAGGTATCCATTCCTAAAAAGTGATTATCGCCAGTTATGTATGCGTAAATCACTGCAACAGTCATAAAAATAGCAAATACTAAAACTGTGTGTATCGTAAATCGCTCCAACCTCCATGCTTTTAATGATTTATCAGACAAATGCCTAAACTCATCACCGGCTGTTTCTGCCAAACCTCCACAACCACAAACCCATGAGCAATACCAACGTTTTCCATAGAAATAAGTGATTAATGGAACTCCAATTAAAAACAAGCTTATTGACCAAAATAACATGAAGTACCCAATAAATCCATTCGCGAGATACTCATCCAACCGCCATTCAAAAAACAAGGTATAATCCAATGGAAAAATATTTTTCAAATCGTAAGCTGGTAAATTCAAACGAGCTAGAATATCGGGAATGATAAACGCAAATGAGGTCTGAAAAAACATGACTGAAATTGTTCGAACTACTTGGTACTTGTTATGGCGATACTTTTTGATGAAACGAATTCCCATTGTAATGATAGCCACCGTATACAAAAAACCATATAAGAACCACTGACTGGCAGGGTTTCCACTCAGCGATTTACTCAACGGATCCAACATCAATGCCCACTCGGCAATATACATTGGAAACCAGTACAATAAAATATAAAATAAAATCAAAAAACCTCCCAAAATCATCCCTATCCATCCTCGGCTTTTCCATTTACTGAAAAATATCCCATTGTTTTTAATTCCGGCATGTCCGATATAACTGAATAAATTAGTCAATACCGCTCCTAAAATACCAACTCCAAAGGTGAGTAAAAACCACAATGTACCTTTACTTTTAATAGGTCCAACTGTAGAATTTTTAGTAAAATAAAAAAGCAATTCTTTCTGATTGTATATTACTTTATCCCATTCTTGATTTTCTCTGTAGGCAGTATTCAAAGTTTCTATTTCATTATTAATGGCACTTACGAAAGCCCATTTGGAGGTATAATTATGATTCACAACCTCAGCTAGAACTTCCGTTAAAATGGTTGCTTGTGCCTTACTTTGTGCATTATTGATAATGGTTTCTTGAGTCAAAGTATAGGAACTAATGAATAAACTACCTATAAATGCTATGAATCCGATAGCGAACAAAAACAGTCCGATGCGTTGAATAATTTTCATAGTTAACTGTTTAATATTTTAGAAAGCAGATTCGCTATTCGTCCACTTTTTTTCATTTTTAAAACCAAATTTTTATTGAATTGCTGATTGTATTGATCCAATAATTCTTGCTCAAAGGGTGCAAAAAATTCTGGGTCAAAATTGGCTCCACCGAAATTTTGAATTACTGTATCGATGGACGTTCTATTTTCAATCCATGCATTGCACACTTCGTGACGCAATCGGATTCCAAATGTATTTATCCCTAGCAATGCATTAGTATTTTTATCAAAAACCAATTTCACCATTCGATCTTTACCCTTCTGTTGCCAACAAAAAACGGTCTCGTTTTCCTTTGGCTTGTTCCAAACCCATCCATAAGTTTGATACTCTATTTCAAAAAACTTAGCAGAATTAAACCAAACACCAGGTTGGTAAGCCGTTTCATTTCCAGATATAGTTTGAGCAACTGTCTCTCCCATCATTTTACCCGTGTACCACACCTGCTCTATATTTTTTCTATCTGTTGGGTGTCTATAAAACTCTGCACAATCGCCTATGGCATACACATTAGAAATATTGGTGCGTAAAAAGTGATCTACAAGAACCCCCTTATTGATTTTAATTTCAGAATCTTTTAAGAATGAAACATTTGGGTGAACTCCCACTGTTAGCCCTAATAATTCACACTGAATAATGCGCCCATCTTTAGTTTTAATAGCTTTTACTTGTCCTTTTCCATCATCAATAACTTCTTCTAACTCTGTATTAAATTCAATATTGACTCCATTCGATTGGATGTGATCGGAAATTAATTGTCCTTCCTCCTTGGGTAATATGCCTCCCCAAAAACGACCCTCCCGAACTAAAAAAGTGACCTCTATATTACGTGTTTTAAGCATTTCAGCTAATTCCACACCTATTAAACCTCCACCTACAATGACAGCTCTTTCGGTACGCTTTACATTTTCTTCTAGCAATTCTAAATCTTGCCAAGAGTATAAGCCTTGCACACCTATTAAGTCTTGACCTTTCCACCCAAACTTATTTGGAACACTGCCAGTGGCAATAATCAATTCGTCATATTTAACAATCGAGCCATCTGCTAATTTCAATTCTGAGGCTGACGCATCTACTTTTTCTACCCACCCAAAAATTAAATCAATTCGATTTTTCTCCCAGAATTCATCTTCATAAGGCTTGATATTTTCATATCTCATATGCCCCATAAACACATACATTAAGGCAGTTCTAGAGAAAAAATGCTCGGTCTCCCCAGAGATGATGGTAATTTTAAAATCAGATTGCTTACGTAAATGTCGCGCAGCCGTAACTCCTGAGATTCCGTTTCCAATTATAACGATGTGCCGCATAGTTGTCTATTTAGTGCAAAGAAAAGCCAATTGTTTATTTTTTACTGTCATTTTACAGACCAAATGCGGTGTAAAATGTTATTTTTATATTCTGCAATATAACATTTTTAACTACTCCCGATTTCTTATCATTGCATTATGAGCAAAACATTTTCTCCAAAATTAGTTTTACTACTTATTCCCATTTTAATTGGATTGATTTACTCTCAATCTACTGATTACAATTACTTAATCAACTACGATGACGATGTATTGATTTTCAATAATCAATATGTACTAAACCTAAATATGGAGTCGCTCGTTGGAATGTTTACGAATTTCATTGAGGGGTTGTACCACCCCATTACAACTTTATCATGGGCGTTGGATTGGAAAATTGGAGGCGGAGATCCTTTTGTATTTCACCTTACCAATATACTGTTCCACATCATGAACTCCTTTTTGGTGTACTTTTTTGTCCGAAAGATCAATTCAAATACTTTCCTTCCAATTATCGCGGCTTTACTTTTCGCTGTGCACCCCATGAGTGTGGAGAATGTGGCTTGGTTGAGTAGCCGAAAAGATTTGTGTTACGCCTTTTTCTTTCTGTTGGGATTAATTGTATACGCCAAACGAAGCCATCAAGAATCTTCGATATTGAACTATGGCTTGAGTCTCGTCTTTTTCTTGCTCGCTCTTTTTAGTAAATCGGCAGCAGTTACTTTTCCTATTGTTTTGCTGATTATTGATTACTACCAAGATCGAAAACTATCTTTCAAAACCGTCTTAGAAAAAGTGCCATTTTTTGCACTTTCACTTCTTTTCGGAATCATTAATATCAAAGCGCAACAATCCATCGACTTTATTCAAAGCATGCAGGAATATTCCATTTTTGAACGAATCTCAATGGTGAGTTATTCCATATTATTCTACCCGCTGAAAAGTCTTCTTCCGCTAGAACAATCTGCAAAGTATTTTTACCCATTACACGGTCAGTTGGAGTGGATCTATTTCGCTGCTCCTTTTGCATTGATGGCAGTGGTAGCTGCTATTTTCTTTTTAGGCCGAAAAAACAAACTGCTTATTTTCTCTAGTTTGTTTTACTTGGTAAACATTCTACTGATTGTAAAGATTATTCCAACAGGAAACGACATCGTAAATGAGCGTTATGCTTACATTGCTAACATCGGTCTTTTCTTGTTGATCGGACAGTTTATTGTAACCCTCTCCACTAAAATCAATGCTAAAAAAGTAGGACCAATGATTGGTGGAATTTCGTTCATTCTACTTTCATTTTATTCGATAAAAGCCTATAATCGAGTAGAAGTTTGGGAAAGCAGTGAAAAACTATGGACGAATGTTATTTTCAACTATCCAAAAAAAGCCATTCCATACAACGAAAGAGGGCAAGCACTTTACCTCAACAACAATTACGATGCGGCATTTTTAGACCTCAACAAAGCCCTGGAAATTAACCCATCTTTGGATTTGGCTTACACCAATCGAGGTAACATTTACTTGAATAGAAATGAAGCCCAAAAAGCATTAGAAGATTACAACAAAGCGTTGGAATTTAAAGGAGCGGATGCATTGATTCTGGCGAACCGAGGAATGGCGAATGCCAACTTGGGAAACATAGAGGCCGCACTATCCGACTTTGACGAAAGCTTAAAATTAGACTCCTTAAACGCTGAAGCATACAACGGAAGAGCCATCGCCAAGGCACAAATGGAAAATTATGAAGGTGCCATTGTAGATTTTAGCAAATCACTTGAAATCAAGCCCAACCAACATTCAGTGTACAAGAACAGAGCGTTGGCTCATTTCTACTTAAAGGAGTACGAAAAGGGAATCGCCGATATGGATCGCACTCAGGAATTAGAACCAATGGAAGATCGAAAATACGTCATCTACAAAGGCCGTCAGTTGACCAACATTGGTGCGTTTGATTATGCCTTGAAGCATTTCGATGATGCCATAAAAGCCAATCCTAAAAATGCTGAAGCCTTGTATTATCGTGCCGATGTAAAACTAGGAATGAAAGACACTCAAGGAGCCATAGAAGACTACCTAAAAGTGATTGAGATAGTTCCACAAAACGCAAGCGCCCACAACAATTTAGCTAATGTATATTGGTCGATTGGAGACAAAGCAAAAGCGTGTTTGTCATGGCAAACAGCAACCGGATTAGGCAGTAAGGCGGCGGCGAATGCACTGGAGAGTAAGTGTGATTAGGATTAATGGTGAATTGTTAAGGGTTAATTATTAATTGCCTGACGGCGAAACCCGTTAGCGCGGACTTGCAGTCCGCGAAAATAAGCTTGAAAGAAAAGAGGACTTTTAGTCCGTTGGAAAAAATCTTGAGGATTCAGTTGGGATAATTCCTATTGTGATTTTGAATAGGAGTTGGAAATTTTTAAGTTAAATGAACATGAAAAGGGACTGCAAGTCCTCACAAAAAATACACACGGACTGCAAGTCCGCGCGATCAGGTATTTTCAACCCTGCGGCAAAATAAAAGCCAAAGTTGTTGATGCTTTTTTGTTAAACATTTCACTTCGGCAATACTCAGTGTAAACTCAAAAAGCTCAATGTGACAAAAAAGTAAGACATTTTGCTTCGACTAACCTTGTTATACATTTATCGAAGTATTCAAGGCTCCTTTATTATTGCCAAACCACCATAACCTTTATTTAAATTTGCACTACCTAACAATTGATTAGTTTTGCAGAGCATTTCGATGCAATCAAATAATCATTAAAAGAAAACAAGCCGAATGGCAAAGAGAAAATACCAACCACCTTCATCGATAAAAAACTATTCCAAAGCAATTTTGGACCTTTTTAGAAGTGAACCCTCAAAAATATTCAACTACAAACAGATTTCTAAGCGACTAAACATCACCAAGCCCTCTGTGCGTAAAATTGTAAGTAAAATTTTATACGAACTAGCAGACGAGGGAAAGCTAGAAGAAATAGACTTGGGAAGATTTATCATTACCAAAAGAGCTAGAGAAGTAATATTAGGAACCGTTGACATGACGGCTTCAGGTGCAGCATATATTGTACCTCTTGATGATAGATTGGATGACGTCTATGTATCTTCTAATCATACGGCTAATGCCATGCATGGTGATGAAGTAGAGGTTGCGATACTAAAAGTAAAAAAGAGCGGGAAAGTCGAAGGCGAAATCGTACATATTGTCAAGAGATCTAAAGTAGAATTTGTTGGCACAGTGCAGATGAATAAAAACTTTGCTTTTGTTATTCCTGACGATAGAAAAGTTCCTGCTGATATATACATTGATAAGGATAAACTTGGTAAAGCCAAAGATGGCGAAAAAGTAGTCGCTAAAATTACCGATTGGCCAGAAGGAGCTAAAAATCCCTTTGGTGTAATTATCAAGGTGCTTGGAATGCCTGGAGACAATGAAACAGAAATGCATTCTATCTTGGCAGAATACGGTTTGCCGATTCATTTCCCTAAAAAGATATTGGACGCTGCAGATAAAATAGATACAAAGATTACCAAAGAAGAAATCAAGCTTCGAAGAGACATGCGTGAGGTGACTACTTTCACCATTGACCCTTACGATGCAAAAGATTTTGATGATGCCATTTCTTATCAAGAATTGGAGAATGGAAAAATGGAAATTGGTGTGCACATTGCTGATGTGGCTCACTATTTAAAAGAAGGCTCTCCATTAGACAAAGAAGCTTACGAAAGAGGAACTTCGGTTTATTTGGTAGATCGAGTTATCCCGATGTTACCAGAGGTGCTGTCGAATTTTGCTTGCTCACTACGACCAAATGAAGACAAATTGTGTTTTTCTGCCGTTTTCGAAATGGATAAAGAAGGAAACGTTTCCAACGAATGGTTTGGCCGTACAGTAATTCATTCTGACAGACGTTTTACCTATGAAGAAGCACAAGAGCGTATTGAATCTGGAGAGGGAGACTTTTCTGAGATCATCCTAAAATTAAATGGAATTGCAAAAAATTTGAGAAAAGAACGTTTTAAGCATGGGTCTATTGATTTTCACCAGTTGGAAGTGAAGTTTGAATTAGATAAGGATGGAAAACCTATAGGAGTGTTCTTAAAAGAACAAAAAGATGCTCACCAACTTATTGAGGATTTTATGCTGCTAGCCAACCGAAAAGTAGCCGCATTTATAGGACAGGAAAAACAGAAAGCCAGTAAAAAAGCCTTTGTTTATCGAATACACGAAAGTCCAGATCCTGAAAAATTAGAATTATTCGCAGGCTTCATCAAAAAGTTTGGATATGGAATTGACACTACTTCTCCAAAAGGAGTGAGCAGAACCATGAATAAATTGATGGAAGACGTGAAAGGAAAAGGCGAAGAACAATTGATTTCCCAGTTAGCTATACGAACCATGTCTAAAGCGGTCTATTCTACCGACAATGTAGGTCATTATGGACTTGGTTTTAAATATTACACTCACTTTACTTCACCTATTCGACGATACCCTGACGTAATGGTTCACCGATTATTGCAACATTATTTAGACGGTGGAAAGTCTGCCAATGAAGAGTTATTAAGTGAACAATGCAAATACGCTTCTGATCGAGAAAAATTAGCAGCCGAGGCCGAACGAGCTTCTATCAAATACAAGCAAGTGGAGTTTATGAAAGACAAAATTGGCGAAATCTACACCGGAGTTATTTCTGGGGTTAGTGATTTTGGGATTTTTGTGGAAATCGTAGAGACTAAATGTGAAGGACTAGTGCGACTAAAAGCACTTACAGACGACTATTATTTCTACGATGAGAAAGACTTTGCAGTGAAAGGTAAGCGAAAAGGCAACGTACTTCGAATGGGGGATGAAGTTACAATTAAGGTTTTAAAAGCCGACCTAACAAAGAAACAACTTGATTTTGATTTAATTGACTACTAAATAAAATTTATTTCATCTACTATGCTTGCATATTAATTTTTTCTCTAATTTTGCCCGCCCATTTAAGAGGAAGAAGAAATGAATGAATTTGACTACAGAGAGATCGCAACAGCAAGCATGGTATTGTTTGCCGTTATCGACATAATAGGTTCTGTGCCTATTATCATCGATCTGCGTCAAAAAGTAGGTAAAATAAAGTCTGAAAAAGCGAGTGTAGTAGCGCTTTTCATAATGATTTTATTCTTATTCATTGGAGAGTCCATACTAAGTCTAATTGGTATAGATGTTAACTCCTTTGCTATTGCAGGCTCATTTATCATTTTCTTTTTAGCACTTGAAATGATACTTGGCATTCGTTTGTACAAAGACGACATCCCTGAAACTGCGTCAATTGTTCCAATTGCTTTCCCATTAATTGCGGGTGCTGGAACGATGACTTCCTTACTATCATTAAGAGCAGAATTTGCAACTATTAACATTGTTATTGCAATATTTCTGAATATGATCGTTGTATATGCAGTTCTAAAATCATCTAGTATGATAGAACGAGTGCTTGGTCCAGGAGGGATAGCCATTTTAAGAAAAATATTTGGGATAATCTTATTGGCAATAGCCGTTAAATTATTCAGAACCAATATGGGGGTATAATAGTTAGTTAGATTAAGTTAGTTAGATTAGTAGTTTTAGTGTAAAAAAACAGCCGTAGTTCGCCCCCGTTCTGCGGCTGTTTTATTTATAATTCATCGTGAACACCTCATTTCTCTACTTAAACATTTACTAGTAAAATTTCGTTAGTTACCTTTGGCCTTCAAATTTCAGGCAATGGCAAATCTATTCAAGAACAAAGCGGATCAACCAGTCAAAATAGGAAAACCAAAGTGGTTAAAATCAAAAATTTCATCGGGCGAAGAGTATAAAAAACTCAAGAACATTGTAGATGAGAATAACCTCCACACCATTTGCCAGTCAGGAAAATGTCCGAACCAAGCTGAATGCTGGGGAGCAGGAACTGCTACTTTTATGATTTTGGGAAACACTTGTACCCGTTCTTGTCAGTTTTGCAATGTAGCCACCGGAAAAGGAGAAGAATTAGATCCTTTTGAGCCTTTAAAAATTGCTCGTTCGGTAGAATTAATGAAGCTACAGCACTGCGTGATTACTTCTGTAGATCGAGATGATTTAGCAGACGGAGGAGCCAATGCATGGAAAAAAACTGTGGACTTGATTCGAAAATACAATCCGGCCACGACTATAGAAACATTGATTCCAGACTTTAAAGGAGAATGGGAAAACCTACAATACATCATTGATGTGAAGCCTGAAATTGTATCACACAACATAGAAACAGTTGAACGCATTACAAAAGAGGTGAGAATTCAAGCCAAATATTGGAGAAGTATTGAAGTGTTGGATCGATTGAAGAAAGGTGGCATTCAGCGCACGAAGTCCGGGATTATGGTTGGCCTAGGAGAAACCAAAGCAGAAGTCATTAAAACTATGAATGACTTGAGAAGTGTAGATGTAAACATCCTAACTATAGGCCAGTATTTACAACCAACTAAGAAGCATTTGCCTGTTTCTGAATTTGTGCACCCAGATGTATTTGCGGAATATAAAAACATTGGAATGGAATTGGGATTCACTCACGTAGAAAGTGGTCCTTTGGTGCGCTCGTCTTATCACGCTGAGCGACATATTTAATTGCTATAAAAGCGGGCTTTCATCTTCGAAATAAACAATTGCTGCACTTCTTCCATCGGAATGGTTCTACCCAATTCTTGTTCTAATGAAGTCACTCCTTTATCAGCCAATCCGCAAGGAACGATGTAATCAAAATAATCGAGGTTGGTATTGACATTGAATGCAAAGCCATGCATAGTTATACCCATACTTACTTTGATTCCAACCGCACATATTTTTTTCGGGAAATCAGACTCTGCATCTATCCATACTCCACTAGCTTCCTTTATTCGCTCCCCTTTTAAACCGTAATGTTTTAAGCAATCGATTACGCACTCTTCCAACAGTTCTACGTATTGGCGGACACCGAACCCATATTGATCTAGATCTAAAATAGGGTAACCCACCAATTGTCCAGGACCATGATATGTAATATCTCCTCCTCTATTTGTCGCTACATAAGTGGCTTCCACGTCTTCAGGTTTCACTTTTAAATTACCCACATCACCAGACTTCCCTAGGGTGAAAACATGAGGATGTTCTAGCAGGATTAGGTAATTTAGATCAACTTCTCCATTTTGCTTTTTGGCCAATTTTCGATCAAATAGATCTTCTTGCAAGTGCAAAGCAGAGAGGTAATCAGTTTGATTTAAAATCAACTCATTAAAGTGTTTTCGTTTCATTGCCTCTATTTTAAACCCCAGAAGACAGGGTTTGTATTATTAATTTTCCAATAGATGGAAAATTCAACTCTAATTTATTTCCTATTACTTGTCTTCCAATCATGCTTCTAATTTGAGCCAGTAGGACAGACCGTTAATTACGGGGTAAATTTACAAGTTTATTCGAGCAGTCCTAATAGGTAGTATAAAGTACCATTCATCCCGAATATACTAGACAAATCCCAATATACCACCAACATCGCCTTTAACAATTCCCTAAGCTATACTGCATGACTTTCAATAATAAAAGCAATCAATGAAAAGTGGGGCAACCATTTTAACACCTCTTACGAGTAGTTGAATTAAAAATTCACCAATAGAATTCGTCTTATAAGAGAACCACAAGTCTTTGAAATTAAGCTAGCCTATCAATTGCAATACATCACACCTAATCTTATGTTTGCCTATATCTATATGGGACTACAGAAATCTTCACCGGATATTAAATTGGGCGGTGCCATACATTGTCTTCTATCTGAAAAATACTCTTCTGCTCCTTTTGTTGCAAGTCCTTCCGATTTTAATTCTAACTTTGTTTCCCTTATGTGTGAATTCGGGTCCAGAATAATCATAAAAAATAATGAAATCATTGAACTTGGATTTTTAATCGATGCGGATATCAATGGCTTTAAAGGAAGTAAAAACTCACAGTCTAGGTTATATCCTAACACTTCCACTTTATTGTTCGCTGGATTGCGCATACATTAATTTCCATTTAACTAAAGTTTTACTCATTTGCCACAAATTACAATATATACAGACGGATCTGCTAAAGGCAACCCAGGACCAGGAGGTTATGGTATCGTTTTGATAAGCGGTAAATTCCGAAAAGAGGTGTCAGAAGGTTTTAAACACACCACTAACAATCGGATGGAATTGTTGAGTGTTATAGTTGCCTTAGAAATGCTAAAGCAACAACCAAGTGATGTGGTCATTTATACCGACTCAAAATATGTAGCTGACGCTGTAGAGAAAGGTTGGGTTTTTAAATGGGTAAAAACTAATTTCAAAAACAAAAAGAATAGTGATTTGTGGAAACGATTTCTGCTGATTTACCCGAAACATAATGTGAAATTTCAATGGGTAAAAGGGCATGCTGGCAATCCTTTAAATGAAAGATGCGACCGTTTAGCATTTGCGGCCGCATCTCAAGAAAACTTGAATGTAGATCGTTGGTTTGAAGAAAATCAAGACCAAGCCTAATTCTTAGCCATTGATTTATTGATGATTTCTAAAATTTGAGAATTACTTTCTTTTGCTTTCACTTCTGTTAATGCATCATCAATCTTATTCAATACTTGCTGCATTTGCTTATGTTGATTTTTTAAATCCGTTTTTACAGATTCATCTACCGTATTGTCTATTTTTTTAGCAGTTTTTTCCATATCTGTTAAAATTGTTCTTCTCATTTCCAACAATGCATTTGTACCTTCTATTCTCATCCACCATGCATTTTCAATAATGGCTGAATTCTTAAATGTTGGAATAGATTTCTCCTTAGAATTAAGACTCTGACTTTTAATATACTTAGCATAGCCGCTCAAAATTGCATATCTATCGAACCCACTAACCTTAGTCATAGCTGACTCATAAAACGTTTGATGCGCTTCATCCGACTCCGTAGAATATATAAGAGAAATTGTTGACATGATATCAATATTGTCAATTGCTTCCAGCTGTTTTGCTGCAGCTAAACCTCTCTCTTTATCGCTTTCATATAATCCATAAAGAGATGAACCAACAACCACATAAGAAGAATCATTCAATCCACTGCTATATACCGATTTTACTTCATTAGTCTGCTCAAACTCCTCAATCAACCACTCAATCGCCTTAGCCCTTACACTTGAATTTTCATCATTTTTGGCCATTTCGATGAGACGACTTCTTGTGGCTCCCATTTTTAGTTTAGTTGCATTTTCCATACAGTCGATTGCTAACAAACGAATTCCCCAAAATTCATCATTCGTAGCTTTCATTATGGTCTGAATAGCCAAAGTATCCTTAGTGTCTATTAAAGCAGTTAGCGCCTCTTTCTTGTCGTCATATAAAGTTCCTACTTCATACAACTTGATCCATTCTTTAATGGATCCCTTATTGTCCTCTTTCTCACAAAGCAGGTATTTCTGAGCATCAAAATTGACTAAAGTCGGCGCTGATTCAGTTTTAAATTCAAATATCTGACGTTTTTCTGTCACGACTATATTATGACGCTTAACTCCACTTTCTGTATAAATATCTATCGCAACTGGCAAACGATACAGAGGAGTATTTTTCAGATTCTGATTTTGCTCTACTGTCACAAATTGCAATTTTAAATCTTTGTCGTAAGCATAATCAATTTTCAACACTGGATGACCACTTGATAAAAACCATTGATTAAAAAACCAATTCAAGTCCTGACCACTTACTTTTTCCATCGCCAATCTCAACTGATGAATTTCTACAGCCTGAAATTTATTGTCCTCCAAATACACTCGCAAACCTTCAAAGAAAACCTCCTCACCTAGTATCGTTCGCAGCATGTGCAAAATTCTGCCACCTTTCGCATAACTATGACTGTCGAACATATCTTCTTTTTGATCGTAATAAAAACGAATCATGTCCACTTGCTTACGCTTAGACTCTCTCAAATAACTTTTTAAATCTTGTGCATTATGGTAATCAGCCCATGTTTTCCCATTTTTATATTCTCTCCACAAATACTCTCCATAGGTTGCAAACGACTCATTTAGTGGTAAATTTGACCAAGACTCACAAGTAACAAGATCACCAAACCAGTGGTGAAACAATTCATGAGAAACAACATCTTCTGCTGAATTATCAATTAAATAGCGACTATCTCCCTGTGCAAACTCCCCGAAAATTACGCCTGTTGTATTCTCCATTGCTCCAGAAACATAATCTCGAACTACTATTTGATCATACTTTTCCCAAGGGTATTCCACTCCTAAACGCTCAGAAAAAAACGTCAACATTTCAGGTGTATGAGGGAAAATCTGCTTTGCATAAGGTTCAAACTTTGGTTCTACATAATAATTCACCCCTATACTTTTCCATGAATCTTCTACTATTGCAAAATCTCCAACTGCCATCATAGCTAAGTAAGGAGCATGAGGTAATTTCTGCTTCCAATAATCGGTTCTTGTGCCATCACCGTTATCAGTTTGAAACATTAAAATACCGTTGGATAGCGTCACATACTGTGTATCAACAGTCATGTAAATTTCTTGAGTCATCTTCTCATTCGGAGCATCGATTGTAGGAAACCAGCATGAGCTAGCTTCTGTTTCACCCTGAGTCCATATTTGCTTCGGCTTGTTGGTCTCTTCTCCATTGGGATTGATAAAATACAATCCTTTATCAGAAGTAATGGCGGCACTTCCTCCGTCTTCCAATTCATTCGGCTTAGCGATATAATTAATTGAAATTTGATACGTATCGTTTCTTGTATACGTCTTATCTAAATTAATATTCAAATGCAATTTGTCCTTATACTCATACTTCAATGGCACTTCTGAACCTTCAGGTGTGATCAAGACTACTTCCTTCACTTCAAATCCTTTTGCATCTAGTGTCAAAGAGTCAGTAGGTAAAAAATAAGGTTTAAAGGTTAAATGCGCTATTCCGTGCAAATGAGCTTTCGTCCAATCAAACTTTACATCTAACTTGGTATGCAATAAGTCATTTATACGTGTTTCAGAAGGTTGGTAGTCCAATTTCTTGGCTGGTGTCACTATAACTTCATCCAGATTAACTTCTTCTATCTTATTCTTATTCAATAAAGAACAAGAAGCTAAAAACAAACTAGAAAGAATAACTATTGAACTTTTTCTCATTGTAAAATATCTATTTATGAATCAACCTTCAAAGTTGACTAAACTTTCCCGATTTTCAAACTAATCTAATCCTACTTAAGGAATCCAATAAAAAAATTTACTTTTGTTACATGACACAAGAATTGACCGTCCACAGCAGCAAAGGCAAGTCGCACAAAGTTCAATTTGAAGATGCTACTTTCCAAAAAGGAACCATTGACGAACAGTCGTTTGAATGGCAAATAGAATCCATCGATAGCAGAACTTTTCATGCTATAAAGAACAATAAATCCTACCGCATTGAGGTATTAAATGCGAATCCTAAAACAAAAGCCTATAGCATAAAAGTAAATGGAAAAAAAATTGACCTCACTATTGAAGATCAATTTGACCAGTTGCTACATAGATTAGGGTTAGACAATTTAGATTCAGCAAAAATTTCAGAAATGAAAGCTCCGATGCCAGGATTGGTACTTAATATCAATGTGGCTGTTGGAGACACTGTAGCTGCAAACGATGCCATAATGGTGTTGGAAGCGATGAAGATGGAAAATGTACTAAAATCGCCTACAGAAGGAATAATTAAATCTATAGAAGTTGAGAAAGGGGTTGCTGTAGAGAAAAATCAAGTTCTCATCACATTTGAATAATTAATTAAACTTAAAAATCAACGAAATGAATAAGTCCCTATTTAAAGTCGGAATGATTGCAAGTGCGCTGTTTTTGAGTGCTTGTGGAGAAAATACTCCAAAAGAGTCAAATGATGAAATGACCGAAACGACAACTGAAGAAGCAGTAAAAGAAGAAACAGCTTCAACCGAAGGACGCATGACTCAAGATGGAATAACCATTTATCCAGCTGATATCGCTCAAGATTTTCCCAATGCAAAGCTGACCTTGAACAATCCCAAGGATGATGCTAAATTAAAAGTGGGTGAAAATCAATTTGACTTTACCGTTTCGGATTATGAACTTGCTGTTCAAACGGATGATGCTATGAATAGACATTGTGCAAACTCTGAAAAAGGACAACACATACATTTTATATTGAACAATGCTCCGTATTTGGCAAAATATGAACCGAGCTTCAAAGCAGAGTTAGGTGAAGGAAATAATGTAGTATTGAGTTTCTTATCACGTTCATACCACGAGAGTATTAAAAATAGTACTGCTTTTGTATTGAAAAACTTTCCCATAGGAAAAGTCGAAAATAAGTTTGATGAAAAAGCTCCTCATTTGTTCTACAGTAGACCTAAAGGAGAATATAGCGGTAAAGATGCTGAAAAGATTTTACTGGATTTTTACTTATTAAACACTGAATTATCAACAGAGGGGAACCGTGTACAAGTAGAAATTAACGGTACATCATTCTTAATTGATCAATGGCAACCTTACTTCGTAGAGGGATTGAAAGAAGGTGAAAATACATTTCGCATTAAATTAATCAGTGCTGATGGAGCTCCAGTAGAAGGCCCGTTCAACGATTCAGGAGATCGAATTATTACGATCAAAAAATAAACATATAATATAATAACAAAAATGCCTTTTCGTTTTGGGACGAAAAGGCATTTTTCATTTACACTACTTCACTACTTATTGCTCTTCTTTATTTATTATTTCTCTTTTCTTTACGATTATCGTCTGATCCAATTGACTTTGCAGAGGATTCAAATATGCATTTTTTAAAAGACTTATTAATGCTTTCCAGGTCCCTACATTGGTGTTATCTAAGTTTCCATTGATTGGAATTTTTGAACCAATTTGGTCTTTACGTTGATTCTCTATTACATTTCCTGCTAAACCTATTAAGGCTTCCCATAGTTTGCCAAAAATATTTTCTTCTTCGTTTTTCCAATCCAATATTTTAATGTCTTTGGTAAGGGGTTTAAAATATCCATCAAGGTTTTTATCAATTAAGGCCAATTCTGAATAGAGGCTCAAAGTTCCACTCTCTGCGTCTACTTTTGCATAAGCTTTAAAAAAGTCATTCAAAGCTGGTAAATTGACTTCATCTAATTTCAAATTGAAGTCAAAATCTGGAACCTGCTTTAAAATATTAATATCCATATCCAGGTCAAAATTCCCATCCCCAATCGTTCTACTTGTCAATATAATTTTTGAAGGCAGGTTTTCAGTATAATCTTTCGAATTATTCAAGTTTGTGGCTAAAGCATTCATCTCATTGAAATAAATATCCACTTTAGGAGAACTATAATCATCTATATAAGAAACTTTCCCATTTATAATCTCAAATCGATTTATTTGGAGTGGGACTAAGTCTTTAATCGTTTGAGTCCAATCATTTTCTTCTCCTGTTTGAACCTCCTCTTCTGAAGGTCCAGCCGCAAAATTGAGTTTAGGGTTTTCCAAAATAATTTCGCCAACAATAGAACCATCAAAAAGCGCTTTCCATTCTACAGAAATATCGATAACATCGATATCAACGAATGGTGTTTTAATGTCTTTTTCTACACTAAACAACTCTAACCCTATTATTTTATAGGCCCCTCGATATAAATGCAAATCAACATCGTCAATCGAACCTTCGTAACCCTCAATTTCGGAAAGTACCTTGTTCACATATTTAGTTACCACAAAAGGAAGAGAAATTCGAATGGCTAACAAAAGCACTACGACTCCAATTATTATTTTGGTTCGTTTTTTCATTTTTGGTTAATTGATTTTGATTTAACATTTATTTATCAAATCAAAGCCCAATAAAACAAGCTAAATCACCAACCTAACAACACTCTAAAAAACAACGCATTAATACAGAATGAAAATCATATTATATTTAAACCTGTAGAAATAACCCCACAAAATATTCCACAGTACTTAAATCTAACTACACTTGAATAAAGAATTTGAAAGTTCTACTATCGTTATAGAAAAAGTTTAAATTTCAAAAGAACCAAGGACCCTTCCCGATGCATCGGGATCAGATGCGCTAACCTTTCCATCCTAATTCAACTATTTCCTGAATGAACTTTCTACTTTTCTGTTTCTTAATAAAGCGCTCCGCTTTTGACGAAAGTGTTGAATTTTCAAATTCAATGAGCTTTACTAATTCCCAAGGCTTTCCGCGTTTCGTCCAAATCTGATTTAATGCTGAATTATGATATCTCAATCTCCCCTCTGGATTCTCTGTTTTACCAACATAATACTTATCAATGCTTTTCGAATATAATATATAATCGTAGTAGGGCATAAATCAAAAAAATACAGAACACTATAAACAAAAAGAGCCGCACATAATGTGCAGCTCTGTTGCTCCTCCTCTTGGGCTCGAACCAAGGAC
>NZ_WWNE01000003.1:347182-433219 GCF_009909615.1 Acidiluteibacter ferrifornacis
ACTTCCCGACCCATCGGGATCAGATGCGCTAACCTTTCCATCCTAATTCAACTATTTCCTGAATGAACTTTCTACTTTTCTGTTTCTTAATAAAGCGCTCCGCTTTTGACGAAAGTGTTGAATTTTCAAATTCAATGAACTTTACTAATTCCCAAGGCTTTCCGCGTTTCGTCCAAATCTGATTTAATGCTGAATTATGATATCTCAATCTCCCCTCTGGATTCTCTGTTTTACCAACGTAATACTTATCAATGCTTTTCGAATATAATATATAAACGTAGTTGGGCATAAATCAAAAAAATACAGAACCCTATAAACAAAAAGAGCCGCACAAAATGTGCAGCTCTGTTGCTCCTCCTCTTGGGCTCGAACCAAGGACCCTCTGATTAACAGTCAGATGCTCTAACCAGCTGAGCTAAGGAGGAATTTATTTTTTTATTTACCGGAGTAAATTCTGGATTCAAAATTATCAAAAATGAATAAATAACCGCTGTTATTTAAATTTTATTTCAATCTTTCTTTCGATTGGGGCTGCAAATTTATATAAAGTTTTCAATTAAACAATATATTTGCAAAAAAATACAAAAAAAATAATTCATGAGTTTATTAGCTATTGGAACCGTTGCATTTGATGCAATTGAAACCCCTTTCGGGAAAACAGATAAAATCCTTGGTGGTGCTGCCACTTATATCGGCCTAGCAGCCACAAGGTTTGTTAAAAATGTAAACGTGGTTTCTGTAGTGGGTGGAGACTTCCCTGAATCGTATTTGACTATGATGCAAAATAGAGGAATCAATACAGATGGAATTGAGATTAAAAAAGACGAAAAAACGTTCTTTTGGTCTGGTCGTTATCACAATGACATGAATACAAGAGATACTTTAGACACTCAGCTAAATGTTTTGGAATCATTTAAGCCGATTGTTCCAGAATCATACAAAGACTGTGAATTTTTGATGTTAGGAAATCTTGATCCTGAAATTCAGAAGCAAGTTATTGAAAGCCTTCCAAACCGTCCCAAACTAATTGTTGCAGATACAATGAACTTCTGGATGGACATAAAGTTGGAGGCCTTAAAAGAAACCATCAAATTAGTGGATGTATTGTCCATTAACGATGAGGAAGCAAGACAATTATCTGGTGAGTATTCTCTAGTAAGGGCTGCTCAAAAGATAATGGCAATGGGCCCAAAATACTTAATCATCAAGAAAGGAGAGCACGGAGCATTATTATTTAACCAAAATGAAGTGTTTTTTGCCCCAGCATTACCATTAGAGGAAGTATTTGACCCAACTGGAGCAGGAGATACTTTTGCTGGTGGTTTTATCGGATACCTTGCACAGTCAAAAGACATCTCATTTGGCAATATGAAAAGAGCTATTATCTTTGGTAGCGCATTAGCTTCATTTACTGTAGAAAAGTTTGGAACAGAAAGAATAGAGAGCTTAACAGAAGAAGAAATAGACGTTAGAGTCAAGCAATTTGTAGATCTAGTTCAATTTGACATCGAGTTAGAAAATAGCTTGTAAGCCTATCCAACTTTTTTAAAAGCCCCTTTTGGGTATAATGACCAAAAAGGGGCTTTTGATATCCCATCTATTTCAATGATTAATTGATAGTAGTTTTTCAAGATAATATTTTTAAACTCTCTAATTATAATTATCTTTGAATACGTCCTCAACATAAAATCAAACAAATATGAGTAACTCTATTTACAAAGTACTAGTCCCAACTGACTTTACAGATGTTGCAAAAACAGCAATTAATCATGCTGCGATGGTAGCAAAAAGTTTTGATGGAGAAGTCCATCTATTACACGTAGTTAGCAGTGACAAAGCGTTATCTGCAGCAAAGGATAAATTGGACGCATGGTGCCAAGAAGCCTACGCAGACTATGGTGTGACAACAAAATATGTTGTAAAAAAGGGTAGCATCTTTGAAGATATTGGTCAAGTTGCAGAAGAAATTGGAGCCATGTTGATTATTATGGGAACTCATGGAGTAAAGGGTCTACAGCATATTACAGGAAGTCATGCATTAAAAGTGATTAACAATTCGAAGGTGCCATTTGTTATTGTTCAACGAAAAACAGCAAAAGGCCTTTACAAACAAATAGTATTGCCTATTCGATTTGCGCAAGAGACAAAACAAAAACTATCTATTACCACAAGTATTGCCAAACACTTTGGTAGTACCGTTCATATTTTCGCTTCCAATGAATCTGATGAATTCTTGAGAACCAAAGTAAATAGAGAACTAACTTTTGCCAAACACTACTTGGATGAAAGAAAGATTCCATATGTAGTAGAAGTTGCTCCATCTACAACAAACTACTTACAACAAGTCATTTCATACTCTAAAGAAGTTGATGCAGATATTATTGCTATTGTAAATAGTAAGGAAGGAGGTATTCTGCCTGACTTATTTAAAGGTGGAGGCGAGCAAGAAGTAATAGGAAACAAGGAAGAAATTCCGGTGATTATAATGAACCCAACTCAAGAATTTGTTCCTGAATCATTTGGATAAAAGAAATACACCTTCATAAAAAAAGCCGCTTGAAATTAATTTCAAGCGGCTTTTTTTGTTCAAATCAATATGTATTCTATTCTACAGTAACACTCTTTGCCAAATTACGAGGTTGATCTACATTGCAACCTCTCATAACTGCAATATGATACGATAAAAGTTGTAAAGGTATAACTGTAATCAATGGATCAAAGAAGTCGTCTACATCAGGAATTTCTATCACATGATCGGCAATTTCTTTAACAGCAGTATCTCCTTCAGTTACCACTGCTATAATCTTCCCATTTCTAGCTTTCACTTCTTGAATGTTACTGACAACCTTTTCGTAAGAGTTCTTTTTGGTTGCAATAGCCA
This sequence comes from Acidiluteibacter ferrifornacis, assembly GCF_009909615.1. GTDB lineage: Bacteria > Bacteroidota > Bacteroidia > Flavobacteriales_E > Vicingaceae > Acidiluteibacter > Acidiluteibacter ferrifornacis. The sequence goes on from NZ_WWNE01000003.1 coordinate 350,064, forward strand.
CTACAGGCATATCTGCATCAATCAATGCAATTGGGCCATGCTTCATTTCTGCTGCAGGATACCCCTCAGCATGGATATAAGAAATCTCTTTTAACTTTAATGCCCCTTCTAATGCCACAGGGAAGTTAATACCTCTACCAAGGTATAAAAAGTTCTTTGCATCTTTGTAGATATCTGAAATGTATTCTACAGCTACGTTCGTTTCTAATACCTTTTCTACAATATTTGGAATATTATTCAACTCTAAAGCTAACTCTCTATATCTACTTTCACTGATTGACCCTTTTTTCTTAGCTAAAGTTAAAGCCATCAATGCTAGAATAGTAACTTGGGCAGTAAAAGCTTTAGTTGATGCCACGCCAATTTCAGGTCCTGCATGGGTATAAGAACCTGCGTCAGTTGCGCGTGCAATTGAGGATCCTACCACATTACAAATTCCATAAATTAAAGCTCCCTTTTCCTTGGCGATTTCCAATGCAGCTAGTGTATCGGCAGTTTCACCTGACTGCGAAATAGCAATTACAATATCATCTGAATTAATAATAGGATTTCTATATCTAAACTCAGAGGCATATTCTACTTCAACAGGGATTCTTGCCAATGACTCAATCATATACTCTCCTACTAAACCTGCGTGCCAGGAAGTACCACAAGCTACAAATATGATGCGTTTAGCATTCATAAATTTATGCTCGTACTCCTCAATACCCCCCATTACTACTTCACCATTCACAGTATTTAACCTGCCAAGCATGCTGTTCCTAATAGAAGTAGGTTGTTCATATATCTCTTTTAACATAAAATGCTCATATCCACCCTTTTCAATGGCTTCAATTTTCATTTCCAACTCAATTGTATTAGCTGTTTTTTGTTGGTTTTTAATATTTGTCAGTTGAATTTTTTCACCCTTTGTTAATACAGCGATATCTTCATCTTCTAAATACAATACATTTTTTGTATATTCTATAATCGGTGTAGCATCGGAAGCAACATAAAATTCACCCTCTCCAACTCCAATTACTAAGGGACTACTCTTTTTAGCAACAATTAGTGTATCAGGATCTTCTTTTGATAAAATTACAATTGCATAGGCTCCAATTACTTCCTTTAATGCTAATTGAACAGCGGTTAAAAGGGAACATTTTTCAATCTTCTTCACTTCCTCAATCAAATGAATCAAAACTTCCGTATCTGTCTCACTTGAAAACTGATGTCCTCTATTAATTAATTCCTTTTTTAATGAATCATAGTTCTCAATAATCCCATTATGAATTAACGCCAAATTACTATCTCCTGAAGTATGAGGATGCGCATTTACATCATTTGGAGCACCATGGGTTGCCCAACGAGTATGCCCAATTCCAATAGTAGAAGCAGTTTCCTTTCCCTCAGCATACTTCTCTAATTCAGATACTTTACCTTGCTTTTTATATAAATTGATTCTAGTGCCTAATAGTGCTACTCCAGCACTATCATACCCTCTATATTCTAATCTTTTAAGTCCTTTTATTAATATTGGATAAGCCTCTCTCTCTCCAACATAAGCAACGATTCCACACATATACTTTGTTTTATTCTGTTGTTGAATAAGTCAAATTTAACTTAATTCCTTCTAAATTATTCGTTTGATTTTTTATAATTACTCTTCCTGCAGAAACCGACGTTCCAGAAACAAGCAAGTATAAACCATAATCTGCTCTATTTTTATTGACAACATTGTGAATATGTCTTGTTATATTAAACTTATAGTCTTTGGTTGATTCGTCATAAACTCCTCCATAATACGCCTCACTTACAAAGAAATCAGGCAAAAACACCCCCCCTGAACCAGATGAATCTGCTGCAATCAAAATCATTTTTGAAGGATACCCATATTGATTAATAGTACTTTGAACAGCAGGAATTACAATCTCTGCTTGATTAATGATTGGCCTTTCTAAAACTTCCGTGAGATTCTTAACAAAAGGTATCTTTATTAATGTTTTTACTCCTGCCATTGCTTGAGAATAAGTTACACTGCCATCATTTGAGGAGCCATCTAATACTGATTGAACTACACTTCCTGAATAGTTATGCTCAAACTTAGTAAATCTTTGATCATCGGTAGCTATAGCCCACCTTTCTATTTTAGAAACTGGACTTCCTGAAGAAAAATCTGAATAATATACATATAGACCAGACACTACTGAAGTAGGTTCAAAATAAGTAATAGCTCCTCGAGTGGTGTTATTATTATTTAACGAGGTAACCTTTACATGAATACCTTTAAAGAAAGCTTTAAAGTTCTCCTGACTAGTAAACGTGGATTGCCCTGATTCATTTAAAAACCGTTGCCCAATGCTATTATCAACCCTAATCCGCAGTAAAGGAGGAAAAGCTTGTCCTGATATATATGTACTATCTAGCGTTGGAGTAAAAGTTGTATTACCAATCGGTGAGCTAGAAAACGCAATTGAATCATTGGAGTAATAACTCCCGTCATCATTCATATCTTCTGTAAGTTCAAAAAGTTCGATATTTTGAGCGTCCTGAGTTCCATAATACTGGGAATACTTAAGTGCAAAAACTACAGAGTCAACTCTGAGAACAGATGGGGCTCCAAAATTTAAGTTGGTACCTACCATTGAAAGTCGTGAAAAAAAAGAGGATTTCACTTCTCCAAATACAGAGTCATGATAAATCCCAATAAGAGATCGGGTTGTTTTACTAGTTAAAATAGAGTCATCTTTAACTGTGAAGGATTTTATGGTATTGGTGTCATGAAAATAAACGCTCGCGTTATTTTCTTCAAATTCAGGCGTTAGTTCTCCTTCTTTCTTGCAAGAGTTTACAGTTAGTCCTAAAAAAAAGAGAGCGGAAAGTAAATGTACTTTCCGCATGTTATCTTTTGAAAATATGTGCTGTATCATTATTCTGCTAAAACTTCTTCTTCGGTTAAAATTTCATCATAAAAAGCAGAGAAAGCCTCTACATATCTGTCTTCTGAATGGTAAGTTAAAAACGGTTTGCCTGACTCTTCGGCAAATCTTACGATTTCCTCAGAGGTTTCTTCCGAACCAATTATTGAAGCATCAGCCCAAGAGATTGCTGCTTTTGTGATATTTTCGTGTGTGGGATTTTCATAAAGTGCCACATCCTTTTCCTCAATCCCTTCCATTAACGACTTTTTCGCAAAAGAATTGTTTAATGATTCATCAAACTCATCATCATATGCTGAATAAACAACTTTAGTGTTTTCAAACAGAGGTTCATCTTTATAGGATGTTTTTAAAAACATTGGGATTAAACTAGTCATCCAGCCGTGACAATGTACCAAGTCTGGCGCCCACCCTAATTTTTTGACCGTTTCCAAAACGCCTCTACAAAAGAAGATTGATCGCTCATCATTATCTTCAAAGAAATTTCCCTTTTTATCAACCACTCCAGCTTTCCTTTGAAAAAAATCTTCATTATCAATAAAATAGACCTGCATTCTTGCTGGCTGAATTGAAGCTACTTTAATTATTAGCGGATGGTCATTGTCATTAATAATCAAATTCATTCCGGAAAGTCGAATAACTTCATGAAGTTGGTTTCTTCGTTCGTTAATAGATCCGAAACGGGGCATGAATGTTCTTATCTCTTTTCCTTTCTCTTGAATTCCTTGAGGAAGATATCTTCCTATTTTTGAAATTTCTGTTTCTTCTGTGTATGGTGTTATTTCTTGAGAGATAAAAAGTATTCTTTTCTTAGTCATAAAGGATGGATTAATTAACAAAAGCGATACAAAAGTACGAATTTTATTGCGATTTTTCAACAAGAGGTTTACCTTGCCCCACTTTTTCGCTTGCTCTAAAAGGTTAATTATAAAGGATTTTTATTAAAAATATTGAATGATAAAACAGTTTACATCCGCAGAAATGCTCCATTCCTTTCTCTTAAAGAAAAAAAGCATGGGGAAAACAGTTGGATTTGTCCCTACTATGGGAGCTTTGCATAGTGGTCATATAAGTTTGATTAATAGCGCCATGACAAATAATGACCTTGTGGTTTGTAGTATTTTTGTCAATCCTAAACAATTTAACAATCCTGAAGATTTAAAAAAATACCCTCGTACAATTGAGGCCGATTTAAAATTGCTTTCAGAAGTCCGCTGCCCCATAGTTTTTACTCCATCAGTTGACGAAATTTACCCTTCAGAGGTTGATAAAGTCTATGATTTCGGCACGCTTGGTGACGTATTGGAAGGAGAACATCGCCCTGGACACTTTAACGGAATGGCTATAGTTGTAAAACGACTATTCGATATTGTGATTCCTGATACTGCTTACTTCGGAGAAAAAGATTATCAGCAGCTATTAATTGTTCAAAAACTTGTAGAATTAGAAAAGCTTTCCGTTAACATAGTGGGATGCCCAATAAGTAGAGAAAGTTCTGGGTTAGCTTTAAGTTCAAGAAACAAACTATTAACTAATCAGCAAGCTTCAGATGCTGCTGTAATTTTTAAACAATTAAACTTTATCTCTAAAAATTATTCCCAAGAGAATTCAGCTGAATTGGTCAATCAATCGATTAACATTATTAATTCATTTCCCCAGTTCGAAGTGGAATATTTGGAAGTGGTAAACAGAAAAACGCTTCTTAGCCCTATGGTTTCTGACATATCGAGTGATCTTCATTTATTTATTGCGGTCAAAGTTGGTTCTGTTCGTTTAATCGACAATTTACCGATTATTGCTTAATTTTGCACCCTTATGCAAGTACAGGTATTAAAATCCAAGATTCATAGAGTAAAAGTTACTCAGGCAGATTTGAATTACATTGGTAGTATCACTATCGATGAAGACTTAATGGATGCTGCCAATATGATAGAGGGAGAGAAAGTTCAGATTGTTAATATAAACAATGGCGAGCGTTTAGAAACATACATTATCAAGGGGTTGAGAGGTTCAGGTGAAATCTGCTTAAACGGGCCTGCCGCCAGAAGAGTCGCAGTAGGAGACATCGTTATCATAATATCCTACGGTATAATGGAGTTTGAAGCTGCTAAATCGTTCCGTCCTTCTGTAATTTTTCCTGACGAATCTACTAATCGATTAAAATAACTCCTTTGAAAAAACACATCCTCACCTTTCTAAAGTTAGCCATCCCGTTGGCCTTTGGAGTGTTTCTAATTTGGTATGTATACAATGGACTAACACTAGAAGAAAGAGACAATTTATCATACTCATTCACTCATGCCAACTATTTTGTACTTATACTTTCCGTACTTTTTGGAATTTTAAGTCACGTTTCTCGTGCTATTCGATGGAAATATACTATCGAGCCATTGGGGAAAACTCCAGGGTTTTGGAATAGCTTTTTCACGGTGATGATTGGGTACATAGCCAATTTGGCCTTTCCCAGATTAGGTGAAATTACTCGTCCAGGACTTTTGGCAAAATATGAAGGAATACCATTTCACAAACTACTTGGAACCATTGTAGCAGAGCGTGTTGCTGATTTGATAATTCTAGCTTTAATTACTATTTCAGTTATCTTTATGGAATTGGATATGCTTAGAGACCTATTGTCAGAAACAATAGCTCAAGGAGGTGATAAGTTTTCAGTGGAGAAATTAATTTTGTTTGGGTCGATTTTATTTATTGGTGGAGGTGTCTTTCTTTTTCTTTTAATGTCTAAATCTAAAAATCCAATTCTTGTAAAAATTAGAGAATTATTTAAAGGGGTTCTAGAAGGAGTGAAGTCAATCGCTACTATGAAGAAGAAGGGGTTATTTTTATTGCATACCGCTTTTATTTGGATCATGTACTTGGCGATGCACTATGTGTGTTTTTTCGCTTTGTCTGATACTGCAGATGTACCCATTGCAGGAGTATTAGCGTCTTTTGTTTTAGGAGGACTTTCGATAGTTTTTGTTCAGGGAGGAATTGGAGTTTACCCCATTGCGGTTATGGAAACCTTAACGCTTTATGGTGTAGTAAAAACATCTGCTTTGGCTTTAGGTTGGATTATTTGGACGGCACAAACCATGATGATCATCGTGTTGGGCGTTATCTCAATTATTATGATTCGTGTTATTAACCAGAAGAAAGATGTTGCGACAGATTGATATTATTTCCAATAAAGTAAAGTCTCTTGATGACGTTCTAAAATTAGTGAAGGTTTGGAGATTAAAGAATCAGAAAGTAGTTTTTACAAACGGCGTATTTGATATTCTACATCCCGGACACATTTCGTACCTAGCTAAGACTAAAGATTTAGGCAATAAGCTCATATTGGGCTTGAACTCAGATTCTTCAGTAAAATTATTGAATAAAGGGCCAAATCGTCCAATACAAAACGAAAAAGACAGAGCGTTTCTTTTGGCTGCTTTGTCCATGATAGATGCTATTGTTATTTTCAATGAAGAAACGCCTTATGAATTAATAAAAGCAATTATCCCTGACGTTTTAGCTAAGGGGGGAGATTACAAGATTGAACAAATTGCAGGTCACGATATCGTGCTAAAGAATGGTGGAAAAGTGGAAATAGTGGATTTCTTAGATGGACACTCTACTACCTCTATCGAGCAAAAAATAAAGCAATTCAAGGATTAATCGATTATAGATTTACACTGCTTTTTCTTAGATTCGTAGGATATAACCTCAATTCCTTTTTTCGATGAAAAAGAATTTTCTATTTACCATTACCGTTTTATCTTTTTTCTTGGCATTAAATAATTCGGTTGCTCAAACAACATTAGAGATTGCTACAAATGAGTATAATTCGGAACAGTTCTCAAAAGCTGAATCTACTCTAGAGGCCTATCTTTCAGAACATTCAAAAGACCCTGTTTATTTGAAATTGTTAGCTGATGCAAAACACAAACAAGATAAATTTTCAGAGGCTGTAAAACTTTACAGTAAAGCGATCAAGTATGATAGAGAAAATCCCATTCTATTTTTTAATAGAGGAGCGGCCTATGTTTTTTTAGAGGAATATAAAGAGGCATTGTCAGATATCAATATTGCTATAAAGATGAAACCAGACTCTGCTGAAATGTATTATTATAAGGGATATTGTTTAGCTGAATTATTTAAATACAATGCAGCAATTGAAGCGTATAATAAGGCCATTTCATTGAAACCAGATTACGCCGCAGCTATTTATAATAGAGGAGCAGCAAAAGGTGAATTGAATCGTTATGAAGAAGGGATGCAGGATTTTAAAATTGCCTTAGAGAAGGAACCAGAATTGGTAGATGGACAAATTAATTTAGCATTGAGTTATTTGGGGTTGAAAGAATATGAAGAAGCGATCAAAGGGTTTGATCAAGTAATCGCTTCTAGAGATGCAAATTTAGGTAAGGCTTATTTCTATCGTGGAGAGGCAAAATATGAAATAGGAAATAAAGAAGAGGCTTGTTTAGATTATCAGAAAGCATTGAATTTAGGATATGAAACTGCGGATGTGAACATTAAAAACCTTTGTGGTTCAAATAAGAAAAGTAAACGAAGAGATATTGATATTACTTTTTAAAACAACATAAATTGGCGAAGTTAAAAAAGGCATTTTTTTGCCAAAATTGTGGCATGCAATCACCTAAATGGGTTGGGAAGTGCACGTCTTGTGGCGAGTGGAATACCTATGTGGAAGAAATAATTCAAAAGGAAGCTCCTTCAAATAGTGTAAGTGCTTTAATTACTTCAAAAAAAACGATTAAACCCACCAAAATTACCGAAGTAGTCTTTAACGAGGAAACAAGGTATCCTTTAACTGATGGTGAATTAAGTAGAGTTTTAGGAGGAGGCCTTGTTCCAGGATCATTGATTTTATTTGCTGGAGAGCCGGGAATTGGCAAATCGACATTATTGCTTCAACTTGCTATGCAAATGAAAGGAATAAAAATTGTCTATATCTCAGGTGAAGAAAGCGAACAGCAAATTAAAATGAGAGCAGAGCGTATTGGCTCTCTCAATCAGGAATGTTATCTATTCACGGAAACTTCCATGCAAAACATCTTATTGCATTTAGCCGGACTAGAAGCTGACATCGTTATTGTTGACTCTATCCAAACTATTCATTCTCAGTTAATCGAATCTTCGGCCGGTAGTATTTCTCAGATTCGAGAATGTACTGCCGAACTGATGCGATTTGCAAAGGAAACAGCTACTCCCGTTTTCTTAATAGGCCACATCACCAAAGATGGAAGCATCGCAGGTCCTAAGGTTTTAGAGCATATGGTTGATGTTGTTCTCCAGTTTGAAGGAGACCGAAACTTTATGTATCGATTACTTCGGGCACAAAAGAATCGTTTTGGATCCACCAATGAGCTCGGAATTTATGAAATGAATAGTATGGGACTTATGCCTATTCACAATCCCTCAGAGTTGTTGATTGGGAGTAGAGATGAACCATTAAGTGGGTCGGCAACTGCTGCCACAGTAGAGGGGATTCGTCCGTTGTTAATTGAGGTTCAAGCACTAGTTAGTAGCGCTGCATATGGAACTCCTCAACGTTCTTCCACTGGTTTTGATTTAAGAAGGTTAAACATGTTGCTTGCTGTATTAGAAAAGCGATGTGGATTTAGACTAGGAATCAAGGATGTATTTTTAAACATTGCGGGTGGAATACGCGTGGACGATCCCGCAATTGATCTTGCAGTGATTAGTGCCATTCTATCATCAAGTGAAGACATTCACATTAACTCTAAGTATACCTTTGCTGCTGAGGTAGGCCTATCTGGAGAAATTCGACCTGTTAGTAAAATTGAGCAGCGAATTATGGAAGGTCAAAAACTAGGCTTTGAGAAGATATTCCTTTCGAAATACAACAAAAAGGGTATCGAACAAAAAAACTATAAAATAGAACTTGTTTTTGTAGCTAAAATAGAGCAAGTTTTTGAATTATTATTTGCTTAAAATGATTGCTAACATCCCAAAAGTATTAAAGAAAATTTACCCGCTACTCAATTGGGATGAAACTCCTGATGGGAATGAAGTTTTCTTGACCTTTGATGATGGACCTATTCCTGAAGTCACTCCATGGGTATTGGAAAAGTTAAAAGAGTACGACGTTAAGGCCACTTTTTTCTGTATTGGGGATAATGTTTTAAAGCATCCTAAAATCTACCAAAGAATCTTAGATGAAGGTCATGCAGTAGGAAACCATACTCACAAACACCTGAAGGGTTGGAACACAGACGATGGAACTTACCTAAAGGATATTGAAAATGCAGGTGAATTTATTTCATCAAATTTATTCAGACCTCCATATGGTCGAATTAAAAAGTCTCAAATAAAACTAATTCAATCACTAAATTATCATATTATTATGTGGTCGATTTTAAGTGGAGATTACAACAAAAATAGATCACCTGAGGCATGCTTTAATAATGTAAAAAGGAACTTAAAGCCAGGTTCGGTAGTTGTTTTTCATGACAGTATAAAAGCTGATAATAATATGAGATACGCTCTAGAGAAAACATTAATCTTTATGAGAGAAAATAATTTTAAAGGTGTATCTATTAAGCGCTAGATTATTCGGTCGGCACTTTTTTTACTCCTGTTTCATTAAATCTAATCCCTATCATTAACTCGTGCGAGCCAGTACTATAAGTCGCAATACTAGACTGAATAAAATCATAAGAATAGCCAATGGATAATGTGTTATTCATCGTATAACCTACTAATAAAGCTAAAGCGTCTGTTTTGCGATAAGAGAGTCCTGCCCACAACATATCATTATACGTCGCTTTTAAAGTAAATTCATACTGTAAAGGAAGCGGTTTTACATACCTCAAAACCGCTCCTGGGTCTAAAGTGAACTTTTCATTGATCTCATATTTATAGCCGGCCATTAAGAAATAATGGTCAGCAATTTTTCCAGATCGTATTGGAGTGTCATCATATTTTAGATCACTTTTTATTAATTGCGGTGCTGATCCACCAAAATAGAAATTGTTACCATATAGATAAAAGCTGAAGCCAACATCTGGTTTTAAAGTCGACTGCAAACTATTGTTAAACGCATTATCATTATCATTTTCAAGTATAATCTCAGATCCATCTAATGTATACTGAACGACGCCTGCATTTGCGGCTAATGAAAGTTTAATATTAGTTCCTAATTGAATATGATAGGCATATGCTAAATTAAAACCAGTACGCTTTGTTGGGCCTGTAACATCTACAAATACATACCCACCAACTCCCATGTTTTCTTTACTAAGAGGTCCATTAACACCTAAAGTAAAGGTCCGTGGAGCGTCTGTAATTCCTTCCCACTGATACCTATTGTTGGATTTTGCCTCAAAATAAGACTTTGAACCCGCAACAGCAGGATTCATTATAAAATCGTTTAATTGATATTGGGTAAACTGAGGCATTTGCTGACCAAACGCCTCAGTACATATACCAATACCTAGAATAAAGAGGATACTTAAATATTTTTTCATAATTATCTTATTATCGTAATTGGTCCTGTCATTGGTTCAAATTGAGGATCATTTAAATCAATGATGTAGTAATAGGTTCCACTTGGTAGTGCCTCCCCTTTGTATGTTCCGTCCCACGGTTTAGTATACCCGTTGGATTCAAAGATATTTTCACCCCATCGGTTGAAAATTGTAACGGTAGTGTTTGGGAAATCTGCAATAAAGTATAAGTTCCAAACATCGTTAGTTCCGTCACCATTAGGAGTAAATCCAGTTGGGAATGTTATCGGCTCTTGATAGATAACCTTCATAGAATCACTTCCAATACATCCATTTGTATCTGTTACATATAACGTATAGGTAATCGTTTCTCGCGTATCAGAAGTTGGATTGGCGATGGTTGAGTCGCTTAGGTTAATACCCGGCACCCATAGGTATTTATAGGTTGCATTTTCACCTTGAATATCAATCTGAGCAATTTCATCATCAAAGATTCTAACATTTCTTCCCGCGTCAATTATTGGACTAGGGGTAACCTGAATTGTTTTAATTGCTGTATCATTACATCCCAAACCGTTAGTTGCGATCAATGCGAATTGATACATTCCTAATGAACGCTCAAATGTAGTATCCAATGAAGTTGTGAATAGATTGAATGATGGGTAATTATACCAATCTGCATCTACAACTCCAGTCCCTAATGTAGCTCCTTTCAAGACAATATTACCATAATCACAAATTACAGAGTCTGCACCAGGTAATGCAACTACTGTGTCTTGTGCAGCAATAAACACTGTATCAACAAACTCGCAGTTATTAGCGTCAGTTATGGTAACTAAGTTTGGCCCAAAACATAGCCCGGTAACAATATTTGAAGATTGTCCTCCACTCCATGAAATACTATAAGGGCTTATTCCTCCTGCTACGGAAATTTCTGCTGTTCCTTCACAGTTGCTACTACATGTTACATCTGTTTTAGAAACCACAGTCATCACAATAGGACTAGGAGCAGTAATAGTTGCGTTAGTAGTTGCAGAACATCCATTGTCATCAGTAACAACCACATTATATGTTCCTGCACACAAACTAGTTGCAGTGTTAGCAGTTTGGTTATTCGGGTCATCCCATACAAACTGATATGGTAAAGTTCCTCCGATTGCATTTATAGAGACTTGACCATCACAGTTTGTGGCACAATTCATATTACTAACGACCGGCTGAGTTAAAATTAGTGGAGAAGGTTCATTAATATCGATTGTTTCGTAATATTTACATCCATCAGGAATGGTTGTTAGCTCTAAAGTATATCTCCCCGGACACAACCCTGACGCGTCTGAATTTACTGCAGCTACTGCAGAACTATTTGCATCGAACCATTGGTAGTCAACTAGTGCTGAAGTTATGTTTGCTGTAAGTGTTCCATCGCAACTTCCGAAGCAACTCACATCGGTTGCGGTTGGTACAGGATTAATTGGAATTGTTGTATTTGAAACAACAAATGTGAAAGTCTGTATACAGCCATTCGCATCGGAGATATCTACTGAATAGCTACCAGCACATAGGCCATCTACGTAATTGGTATCAGGTAATACTATTGGTCCCCAATTAAATGAATAAGGTGCCGTTCCTCCGGTCACATTCAATAATATTGAACCATCACAAGGGAAATTATTACATGTCGCAGGTGTTATTGTACTATTCAATACAAGTTCGTTTGGTTCATCAACAACTACATTTGCTACTCTCATACAACCGTTTGCATCTATTATTTGTACAAAGTATGAACCCGCACATAGGTTATTTAATGTGCTAGTCGTTGCTCCATTATGAGGCCAGAAGTATGAATATGGTGCAGTACCTCCAATTGGAGTTACGGTTGCTGTTCCATCACATGTATTTCTACAAGTGGCATCAGTCACACTAATAATTTCGTTACTTGGACCTCCTGCATTATTGATATTAATATTAAAAGTTTCAGCACATCCATTGGCATCTCTCACATTCAAAACATAGATTCCCGCGCATAAGTTCACTGCTTTTGTGCTATCTGATCCGTTACTCCATGTATATTGATAGGGAGCTGTTCCTCCTGATATAGTTACTTCTGCATTACCATCACACAATCCGCATGCAGCATCATTGGTATTAAAGTTTGCAGTTATTGCTTGAGGAGATGAAATAGTATAGGTTTCGAATGTTATACATCCATTTGCATCTGTTACTCTAACAGTATATGAACCAGCGCTAAGACTAGTAATATCTTCGAATGTTAAACCATTAGGAGACCATAAATAGCGATAAGGTGCTGTACCTCCAGATACACTAATGAATATCTCACCATCATTTAAGCCGTTACATGAAATATTTGTTGTAGAGTCCAGAGTTACAGATGGTCCATTTGTATTGGATAGACTATAAGTGAAAAAGTCTTCACAACTTGAATTATCTCTAACCCTTAAAGTATAACTTCCTGCTGCTAAACCCGTAATTACAGGGTTAGTTTGACCAACCAACAAAGTATTAGCTCCGTCAAACCACTGTAAAGAATATGGACTTGAACCTCCATTAATCGTGGCAGTTATACTTCCATTAGCTAATCCGCAGTCTGGATCAACAGAAGTAAATGAAACTGCCACAGCTTGTGGTGACCCTACAGTTACTGTAGTTGAAAGGTCACATCCATTAGCATCAAATATTTGTACATTATAAGTACCAACACACAATCCGGTAACATTTGCAGTTCCTTGCCCCGAACCAGGTGCTGGTGACCACACATATCTGTAGGGAGCAGTTCCTCCTATAGCATTAGCAGTAGCAGTACCGTCACAGCTATTAGCACATGTAGCATCAGTTGAAGTAGCAGTTAAGCTAAGTGGGTTTGGGGAACCTACAGCAATGGTTTCTATTGTAACACATCCAACTCCATTATCAACTTGTACATAGTAGTTACCTGCGCATAGGTTGATTGCTGTATTTGTAGTTTGACCTATTGTTAATCCAGTTGCACCATCGAACCATTCAATTGAACAAGTCGGGCTTGAACAAGTGAAGCTTGCTGTTGCGGTTCCGTCACATGATCCAATACACGATTCATTAGTAGAACTCATAGTAACCACTTCTCCTCCAAAATCACTTATTGGGATAATAAATCTATTGGTGCAATTTGTATTTTGATCGGTTACTTCTACTGAATATAATCCTGCACAACGGTTAATGATTGATTGAGAAGTTACGCCTAGCGGAGTACCTATATTATCAAACCAATCATAGGTGAACGGACCTGCGCCCGAAGGCGTTACTGTTGCTGTACCACTACAAACATCACAAGTACTAGGTGTTGAACTGGTAGTTGCCAAAATTGGTGCATCTTCAGTTATGATGACCTGGTCAGTTATTTGACAACCATTGTCATCAGTAATTGTTACGGTATATGTTCCCGCACATAAATTTTTAATAGTATCAGTTGTTAACGAATTAGACCATACATAGCTATAAGGAGCTACACCATTAATTGGGGTAACCGAAGCTACTCCATCACAACTTCCGTTACAAGTTGCATCTATCTTCGCAATTCCTGAGCTTATTGCAAGAGGCTCTGTGATTGTAATATTTAAAGTAGTATCACAACCGCCATTATCAGAAATAACCACCGAATATGTGCCAGCACATAGCCCATTAGCATTTGGAGTCCCCTGACCATTCGGAGGAACAGGTGTCCAAACATAAGTGTATGCTGATCCATTACCACCGGTTGGTGCTAAGGATATTGTTCCATTGCAATCACCATTACATTTAGCATTTGCAACAACTTCATTAGGTAATATTTTTATTGAATTGGAGATATTGAATTGTACAATTGTATCACATCCATTGACAAGATCTTCTATTAGTACTTCTATTGGTCCTGCACATAATCCTGTTGCCGTATTATTACCTTGTCCATTCGCAGGCACTGGAGTCCATGTGTAGTTATATGTCCCTGAACCGCCAGTAGGAATAACTGTGGCCGTTCCATCACATGTTGCTCCACAACTCACATTGGTAAAATTATCATTAGGAATGATTTGGAACTGTGTTCCCACAGTATTACTAGCTGTAAAAGTACACCCTGAACCGTCAGTCACTGTCACGTTATAAGTGCCACTGCAAAGACCATTTAATGAAGAGTTTCCTTGCTGACCAGCAGGGACAGGACTCCAATTATATGAATAGGGAGGATTGAATGATGCGGCCGGTATGGATACAGATGCTTCCCCATCACAAGAATTATCACAAGTCTCAGGAATAGTATTCATTGTAACTACATATGATCCACCTAGAACTGCATTTATTGTAGTCGTTATTGAACAATTATTATTATCTGTAATCGTTACGGTGTAAGTCCCTACACATAAGTTCTTAATTGTATCTGTAGTAGCCGTCGTAGACCAAAAGTAGGTGTATGGCCCATTTCCACCAGTAGGAGCAACAAATGCAGTTGCATCACAAATAGTTGCAGCAGCACAGCTAACAGGAGTAGATCCGGGATTAGCGATGATCTGAGTTGGAGTTCCAACAGAAACTGTATCATATGCTTTACAACCAGCTATAGCAGTAACCTCTACTATGTAAATTCCTGAAGCTAAATTAGTAGCCGTGGCAGTTGTCTGTCCGATTGGGACCCCTGTATTATTTAACCATTCAACTGTACAACTTACACCTGGATTACATGGCCCAGTTACTGTAGCTGTTCCATCTGAGAATCCAAAGCAAGAAACATCAGTGGCAGAAGTTGATATCACAGGTGCATTATTATCTACAACTATTACTGAGGCGGTATCCAAACAACCAAAAGCATCTCTAGTAACTACGTTATAGACTCCTGCACATAAATTGTTTGCGATTGATCCCGTCTGCCCAATCGGACCAAAAGAAGCGTCGAACCAAGTATATGTGTATCCTGGTGTCCCACCAGATGGAGTAGCTGTAGCTGTACCATTACATACCAAGCAGTTGGAATTGGTTGAAGTAGTGTTAACCAATATATCACTTGGAGATACCAAAGTGTAGCTTATAGAGGTGTCACAACCATTCGCGTCTGATATAGTTAAATCATAAGTGCCATCACATAATCCTGATGCGATACTATTTCCTTGACCGTTTGCTGGAACAGGACTCCAAGTATATGTGTAAGGAGCAGTTCCACCTGCTAGATTAAATATTTCAATAGAACCATTGCAGTCTCCAAAGCAGTTATTATTAAAAATGGTATCAACAAAGGTAAAATTAGATCTCGGGGTAATGGTAAATGAATTAGTAGCGATACAAGAACTATCATCTGTTACAGTAACAGTATAGGTTCCGGCAGACAAATTAGAAATTGAAGAATTTGTACTAAAAGTTGACCATAAATAGCTATATGGAGGAATTCCTCCGGACACTGAAGCAGCAATAGCACCATCCGCGGTCCCATTGCAACTCGTATTGGTTATTGTCCCCCCTATTGTAATCGCATTAGGTTCCGTTATTGTAATCGTCGTATCCTTAAAACATCCATTATCATCAGTTATAGTAACCGTATAAACACCAGCGGATAGATTATCTGCAATACCTGTAGTGGAAGTCGTATTTGACCAAGAGTAGCTATAAGGTGTTGTTCCATTTATTCCCGAAACTTCTATATAACCATCGTTCCCACCATTACATTTTACCATTCTTATGGAATCAAGTGATACAAAAATGGAGATTCCGTCCTGAACAACTGCACTATCTCTGGTTGTACATCCATTGCCATCGGTCACTGTAACATAATACTTTCCAGAGGTTAGCCCTGATATGGACTGAGTAGTGAATGTATTTGACCAAAGGAAAGTATATCCAGGGGCTGTTGGTCTAGGTGTTCCTCCATTTGGAGTTACAGTTGCTGTACCGTCTGCAAAACCACTACAAGTTGCATCAGTCGAATTGGTGACAGTGGTTAATTGGGTAGGTTCTGTAATCGTGTAAGTTAAATTGGTGTCACAACCATTTCCATCTACGATATTAAGATTATAAGTTCCAGCACACAACCCAAGAGCACCACTGGTACCTTGCCCATTTGGAGGTATAGGATTCCAAGTATAAGTTAATGGGGCTGTACTATTCAATACATTTATAATTTCTATAGAACCGAAACAATCACCAAAACATCGATTGTGGTTCACAGAATCTACAATAGTGAAACCAGGACTAGGATTAATGTTAAAGTTTGCAACGTCAGTACACCCATTGGTATCAGTTACTGTAACAGAATATGGACCTGCTGCCAAATTATTTATTGTTGAACCAGTTTGCATATTCGACCAAACAAAGGAATAACCTGGAGTTCCGTTAATAGCAGTTGCTGTTGCATTTCCATCTGTTTTACCACTACAGCTTATATCGTTAGTAGTCACTGAAACATCTAGCTGAGCAGGCTCAGTAATGACAAAAGTAGTGTCTTTAAAACAACCGTTATCATCGGTGATAGTTACTGTATAGCTCCCTGCGGATAAATTATTCGCAATCCCTGTTGTTGATGTAGTGTTTGCCCAAACATAAGAATAAGGCTGTGTCCCATTGATACCTGAAACTTCAATGTAACCATCATTTCCTCCATTACAATCAACCATTTTTATAGAATCAACTGAGAAGAAAATAGAGATACCATCTAGAACATCTGCACTATCTATTGCAGTACAGCCGTTTCCATCTGTTATGGTAACATAGTATCTATTGGATGTTAACCCAGTTAAAGACTGAGTAGTTGCTGAATTAGACCACAAGAATGTATAGCCAGGAGGAAGTGCACTAGGTGTACCTCCTGACGGAGTTACTGATACTGTACCATCTGCGAAACCACTACAGGTAGCATTAGTAGAGGAAGTAACAGAAGATATACCTGTTGCTGGCTCTCCAACCAATGTATTGACACTAATTGAACAACCATTTTTATCGGTTACTGTTACTGTATATGTGCCTGCTAACAGATTATTTTGAGTTTGATTAGTCCCATTGTTACTCCATAAATAGGAATAAGACGGGGTCCCTCCATTAGCTGTTACAGTCGCTGAACCACTTGCACTATCTTTACACAAAGCAGGAGATGGAGTTACAGAGGCTGATAAAACTGTAGGTTCAAAAACCGTAACAGAATCTTTCTTAGTACATCCATTACCATCTGTAATTGTAACAAGATATTTACCTGCGATTAGTCCATTAATTGTTGAGGTGGTTTGAGAATTGGACCACAAGAAGTCGTAAGCCGGTGCTGTTACTCGAGGAGTTCCTCCAGTTGGAGTTGCGGTTGCAGAACCATCTGTAAAACCGAAACATGAAACACTATCAGAAGTTAACACTGTATTGATTGGAGTAGGCTCTGAAATGGCAATGGATATTGAACCTGTACAAGTACTGTTATCTGTAACGGTCACGGTATATGTTCCTGCAACTACACTTTTAAGTGTATCTGAGGTTTGGTTATTGTTCCACAAATAGGTATAAGGTCCACCTGCACCGTTAGTAGCAACTACAACGGCACCTCCATCCGCACCTCCATTACAACTCACATTAATGGTATCACTTATTCTAAGATTTATCGGGTTAGAAGGTAAAATATCCACACTATCAGCACTTGAACAACCATTTATGTCCGATACTATTATATAATACCTCCCTGCTGCAACATTCAATATTGTACTAAACGTTGATATGGTTGGACCATTTAAAGAACCGGTTTTCCACTCAAAAGAATAACCTGGGGTGCCACCTCTAGTCCCACTTACTGATGCAACACCATCGGTAGAAGAGTTACAAGTTGCGTCAAATTTAGTGATATTGAATTCAATACTGTCTTTTTGAGTAATTGTGACAGAGTCTATTGCAAAACAACCAATCGGGTCGGTAACTGTTACATAAAACTTTCCTGCTGGTAAATTCGTTACAGAAGTATTGGTACTTCCAGAGGACCATAAATAAGTATATCCCGGGTTTGCAGGCAATGCAGTAATGTTTGCTGTTCCAGTTGAATCTCCATAACAATCTACATTTGTGCTTGATGTAGAGGTATTAATGACAGAATTCTGTCCAACCACAACTTGATCAATAAAAGGACAGTTATTGTCATCAGTTACTGTAACTGTATATGTTCCTGAAGTAATTCCTGAAATAGACGAGGTAGTTTCATTATTCGACCATAAATAGTTGTAATTACTGACAACTGTTCCTCCCGAAGCAACAATACTTGCGCTTCCATCTGAAAATCCATTACATGTTGCATTGATACCAGTAATCGTACCAGTTAAGGCAGTTGCAGGTTCAGTAATAGTCCCTGTTGCCGTTGCAGTACAAGCATTAGCATCAGTGATGGTAATCGTATAGCTTCCTGCAATTAGGTTAGTTGCATTTTGTGTAGTTTGACTATTGGACCATAAGAAAGTATATCCCGGTGTTCCATTACCCGTTATCGTAGTGGTTAACGAACCAGTATTATTACCCTTACATAAAACATCTATTTGCGAAGTAATTGCTATACTCAAAGAAGGTGGAGCAATCAATGTAATTTGATCAGTTGCCGTACAAGCATTTGCGTCAGTAACAGTTACAGTATAAGTACCAGCTCCCAATCCACTAATAGATGAAGTTGTTGCAGTGTTACTCCATAAATAGCCAATCGCTCCTGTTCCGCCTCCATTATCAGTAGCAGTAGCACTCCCATCTGACAAGCCGTTACAAGAAGGGTTTGAAGAAGCAGTGATATTTACACTCAGTTGAGATGGCTCCGAAATTACTATTTGATCCTGAGCTGTACATCCATTAACATCACTTACCGTAACTGTATATGTTCCTGCAATTAAACCATTAGCGGTTTGATTAGTTTGATTATCTGACCATAAGTATGAATATCCACCTGCACCTCCACCTGGAGTAACAGTAGCAGCACCATCATTCCCTCCAAAACAAGAGACATTAGTTGCAGGTAAGTTAATATTAGCGGTAACAGTACTTAGATCATTTAAAGTAATTTGGGTTATTGCAGTACAATTGTTTACATCATTTACAGTAACTGTATATGTACCTGCAGCTAGTCCATTTATTGTTTGTGTAGTTGCTGTATTACTCCACAAATAGGTATAACCCGGAGTTCCGCCATTCGGGGTTACCGTAGCAGAACCAGTAGATTGACCACTACACAGAGGATTATTAAACGTATTGATCGCCGCTGATAGTGCAGTCGGTTCACTTATAGTAAAAGAATTGGTTGCTGTACATAAATTGGCATCTGTCACTGTTACAGTGTAGGTGCCTGCGGTTAATCCAGTTATAGCAGCTGAATTGACAGCATTACTCCAAGAATAGTTATAACCCGGTGTTCCGTTTGTACCTGTTGCTAATAATGCACCCTGATTTCCTCCATTACATAGGACTGCAGCGGTTTGCGAAATCGTTACACCAACCTGTGAAGGTTGAGTAATCGTTGTTTGCGCAGTAGATGTACAGTTATTAGCATCTGTTATTGTAATAGTATAGGTTCCTGGAGCTAATCCAGAGTTTAATGCAGTAGTAGTAGCATTGCTCCACAAAAACGTATAGTTTGGAGTTCCTCCTGAGGCCTCTGCTTCTATTTCACCGTCGGCTCCACCAAAACAAGATATATTTTTTACGGGATTTTTAATGGAAGCAACGAGAGCTGTAGGCTCATTTATGACCACTTGATCAGTAGCTGTACAGCCATTTGCATCACTAACGGTAACGGTATAATTACCAGCTAATAGTCCATTTGCTGTTTGGGTAGTTTGATTATCAGACCATAAATAAGTATAACCACCAGCGCCACCACCAGGAGTAACTGTTGCTACACCATCATTCCCAGCGAAACAAGATACATTTGTAGCTGGCAAATTAATTGTAGCCGTAACAGTACTTAAATCATTCAAGGTAATTTGCGTTACTGCAGAACAATTATTGACGTCATTTACAGTAACTGAATATGTTCCGGAAGATAAACCATTTATCGTCTGGGTAGTAGCTGTGGTGCTCCATAAGTAGGTATATCCTGGTGTTCCTCCACTTGGTGTAACAGTAGCAAAACCATTCGACTGTCCATTACAAAGTGGTTGACTAAATGTATTGATAGCTGCTGACACTGTTGCTGGTTCGCCTATTGTAAACTGGTTAATTGCAGTACACAAATTAGCATCTGTAACAGTAACTGTGTATGTCCCAGCTGTCAACCCACTATTCGCAGCTGTATTTACTGAATTACTCCATGAGTAATTGTAACCAGGTGTTCCATTAGCACCTACTGCCAACAAAGCACCTTGATTGCCTCCATTACATAAAACACTTGAAGTTTGAGAAATGCTTACACTAACTTGTGCAGGCTCAGTTAACGTATTTTGAGCTATTGATGTACATCCATTAGCATCCGTAATGGTAACAGTGTAGGTGCCAGGAGTCAATCCAGAATTTAAAGCTGTAGTAGTAGCATTACTCCATAGAAATGAATAATTTAATGTCCCTCCAGTGCCCTCAGCTTCCATTTCACCATCTGAACCACCAAAACAAGAAATATTTTTAACAGGATTCTTGATCGAAGCAACAAGTGTAGCTGGCTCCGTAATTGTTATTTGGTCAACACCTTCACAATTATTTCCATCAAAAACAGTTACAGTATAAGTACCCGCCGCTAAACCTGTCGCAGTAGAATTTGTTTGATTATCAGACCACAAAAAAGTATATGGAGCACCAATACCTCCTCCAGGAACTACTATCGCTGAACCATCTGCCAATCCGTTACAACTAACATTGGTGGCTGGTAACGTAATTGATGCAGTAACAGGACTCGGATTAACTAAAGTGGTTATTGCGGTTTTCGAACATCCGTTATTATCCGTAACAGTTACAGTATAGGTTCCGGCTGAAAGATTTATTATAGTTTTTGTATTTTGACTGTTTGACCAGACATATGAGGTGTAAGGTGAAACGCCGCCAATTCCGTTAGCAGTCAATATTCCATCTGTATTTCCGTCACAAGAAATTGGGTTTACAATTGAAATACTTGCAGACAACAAGGTTGCCGGTTCAGTAATTGAAACAGTTTGGGTAACAGCACAAGCGGTATTATCTGTAACAGTAACGGTGTAATTTCCGGGAACTAAATTAGATATTGAGGAAGTAGTTGCAGAATTAGACCACAACCAACTGTATGGACCAACACCACCACTAGGATTAGAAGATGCAGTACCATCATTATCTCCTTTACATTTTACCGGAGTTACCGTAACGTTGGGTTGTATTAAGGTTGGTCCTCCTACAGTAATATTATCGCTTGTGGTACATCCTGCAGAATCTGTAATTGTTACAGTATAGGTTCCCACACATAAGCCGGTTATAAAATCTGTGGTTTCATTCGTTGACCAAAGGTATTTATAGGTACCTCCAGAAAATTGCGTACCTCCAGTGGCACCTGTAAATGCCGCTCCATCACATGAACCAAAGCAAGTTTCGTCTACGGGAAACATATTTGCAGCTAAATCAATAGGATTGGTAATCGTAAAACCTTTGCTAAATGTAGTATTATCATTGGCATCAAATACCTTCAAAATATAAGAACCCCCTCCTAAATTTTTTGCTGTATCGCCTGTGGCTACTGTCACACCAAGCAGTGTCCAAGTATAAGTAAACGGCCCTGGACTTCCAGCAAATATCGTTATAGAATTAACCCATGCTTTACCGTCATTTGCACCATTACATGTAGGATTTTTAGTCCCAATATCTGCTCCTACAACACGAAGTGCCATAGCATCTGGAGTAGACTTTAAGTTTGCATTTAACTTTTTTGCAAAGTCTAAGCTGGGATTATGATTTATAAATTTCAAGCTATTTTCAAAAGACCAACTTTCAACAAGTACAGCTGCCTTTGCTGAGTTTACAGCAAACCCTTTTTGTGAGTAAATAACAGTTAAGAGAAAAAATAGGGGTAGTAGGCTAGATAAAAACGAATAATATCTTTTCATAACTTATCGAAGTGTTGGCTTGAAATAAAAACAAATGCACAACTTCATTTTGACTATCAACAACTTAAAAGCAATTGGAATCAAAAAAGGTTGTTTAACATTATATAACAAATATATAGAAATTAGAGAGTTGATACTAACCTATTTCTAACTTCTTTCTATTTTTATGAAAACGTTGAATTGAATTAAAAGGTTGGCTCACTATTCAAAAACTGGGCAAATAAATTTAGGCTTTGGTCCATTCTTAAAGCAGTTTCCAAATCCTATTATAACTTCATGAGTGGGACCAAGCTGTTGACTATTTGTTAAAAATGGAATCTCATAAGTGTAACCAACTTTGAACTTATCCCATAATTTAAAATTTAGGTTGACTTGTAACGACCTAAAAGTTCTAACTCCTGCACCAAAGGAGATAACATTATCATAATCCGCAAGAAAGTTAATATCGGCAGACGGACTTAAGAAAGGGTTTATACGCACTAATGTAGAAGGCATAAAATTCCAGAATCCATAAGTTATTTTATGATAAAATGTTGCAAACAAATGCTGTCGAAGTCGAGCTTGATCTCCTATTTTCCCCCAATCTTTTGGATAGGCTTGAAACAATGAAACTCCCAAACCAGACTTTTGAGTGTATAAAAAAATTCCAGGAGATACTTCTGGAGCTACATAAGCCCTATTGCTTTTATAGGCTGGATCTTGGGTGTTCAAAAATGAAGCATCGGCTAACCCCATCTGCTGCATACCTCCAAATACACCCATTGACATTTTATATTTCTTCCAGAGTCTCAAATGATAGGCATAACCGATTTTTAGGTAATTAATATTAAAAATCCCCACCGATTGATTTTGAAAATATAGTCCAAGCCCTTGCTTTTTAAAACTATTTCGCTCACTCTTATTTAGCATGAAATTGATACTAAAAAAATTGACTTCTGGTGCTCCATACAAATCTGTCCATTGCACCCTTCTGCCTGCTCTCATTTCAAAACACTGTTGCAACCCAGCGACCGCGGGGTTCAAAGAAAAAGGATCTAAAATGTAATTGCTAAAGGTGGCTATTTGCTGGGAGCATAGAGATTGAACAATAAAAAACAAACTTACGACTATAACTCTGCCTTTCATCTCAATAAAGTTATATAACCAGAAAAAGAACCTTTTTCACAGAGTGTACTAGCGGTTACCAGATAAAAATAAGTACCTTCTGGTAGCGGCAAACCATTGTGAATTCCATCCCATGTTTGTAACGCATTGGTAGTTGTGGTTTTAAATACACGTTGACCATATTGATTGATAAAAACTATTTCAACATTTACAATGTTGTTAGTGATAGTGATACGCAACTCGTCATTAATCCCATCATCATTGGGACTAAATGCATTACCAATTCCAAATTCATTCCTCAGTGGACGATTTTCAACTAAAACTGTACTTGTATCTATACAACCAAGACTATCTCTTGTCAATAACAAATAAGCTCCAGGAGTTAAATTATCCAATCTATTATTTGCACTAAAATCAGTGTTGTTTAGAGCCCATAAGTAGGGGGCTGTTCCACCACTAGATCTAGAGATTCTTATAGAGCCGTTTGCTGTATTGCAGATGGTTGGTGTGGTTTGAAAATTGGTGTGAATCAATATAGAATCACACTGTGAAAAAGAATTGCTTTGAATCAAAAAGAACCCAATAAGAAATAGTAATTGCTTAATCATTATCCTTTATTTCAGGCTGTAATGATAAAACATTTCTAATTGAAATCAAATTTTGAAGTTATTTCACCTCACTTCCTATGAGGCCTTCTTTATCGGGAGATACAAAGCACAATTTGCCCGCTGCGTTTTCAGCCATCAATATCATTCCTTCACTTTCAATGCCTTTAATAGCTCGTGGAGCTAAATTGATTAGGATAGAAACTTGCTTACCCACCACTTCTTCAGGAGAATAAGATTCTGCAATTCCTGAAACCACCGTTCTTACATCAATCCCAGTATCTACTTTAAGCTTAAGAAGCTTTTTGGTTTTGGCTACTTTTTCGGCTTCCACAATCTTCCCAATTCTTATATCCATTTTAGAAAAATCCTCGAAAGTGATGGTCTCTTTTGCTGGAGATATTTTTTTGTTCTCAGCTTCTTTCGCTTCTTTTTTCAATTTTAATTTTTCGATTTGAGCATTCACCACTTCATCTTCAACTTTTTCAAACAATAATGTCGCTGGATTCAATTGGTGATCAGCAGTCAATAAACTATTAGAGCCTAACTGACTCCAATTAAAACTCTTGATATTCAACATTTCTTGCAACTTTATAGAGGTAAACGGTAAAAATGGCTCGAAAATAATACTCAAGTTTGCGGCAATTTGAAGTGCGATGTTTAGAATAGTTTTCACTTCATTTTCATCTGTTTTAATCAATTTCCAAGGTTCAGTTTCTGCTAAAAATTTATTTCCCAGTCGTGCTATAGCCATTGCCTCATTTTGAGCATCCCTAAATTGAAACGCTGTAAGTTTAGCATTTACGGATTGAACCAATGTTTCCAACTGAGAAAACACCTCTTTATATTTAATTGAATCGGTTGAAGTTTCTGGCACCTTCCCTCCATAGTATTTATGAGTTAACACAACCGCCCGATTGATGAAGTTCCCAAAAATAGCTACTAGTTCTCCATTATTTCGAGCCTGAAAATCGTTCCAAGTAAATTCACTATCTTTTGTCTCAGGAGCAATACTGCATAATACATAACGCAAAACGTCTTCTTTCCCTTTAAAATCCTCCAAATATTCATGAACCCAAACTGCCCAATCTCTCGACGTAGACAATTTCCCTCCTTCTAGATTCAAAAATTCATTAGCAGGTACGTTGATTGGCAGGTTAAATCCGCCATGCTCTTTTAATAAAATAGGGAAGATAATACAATGAAATACAATATTGTCTTTACCTATGAAATGAACCATTTCGGTCGATTCGTCTTTCCAATAATCTTCCCAGTTTTTGTTATTTTCAGTTGCCCACTGTTTAGTTGCTGAAATATATCCAATTGGAGCATCCAACCAGACATACAACACTTTTCCTTCTCCACCTTCAACAGGAACTTTAACTCCCCAATCTAAATCACGGGTCATTGCTCTTGGCTGCAATCCATTATCAATCCATGATTTACACTGCCCAATTACTTGGTTTCTCCATATTTTAGGATCATGATGAGGATGGCCGTCTAACGTACCTTGTTCAATCCACTCTTTCAACCACTTTTCGTGTTTTTCCATTGGTAAAAACCAATGAGTGGTTTCTTTCTTAATAGGAGGCTCTCCACTTAAGGTAGATTTTGGGTTAATTAAGTCCTCCGGACTCAAAGTTGAACCACAACTCTCACATTGATCCCCATAAGCGTTTTCAAAACTACATTTTGGGCAAGTTCCTATAATATAGCGGTCTGCCAAAAACTGCTGTGCTGTTTGATCAAAATATTGTTGATTGGTTTGCTTGGTAAAGCTTCCCTTCTGATCCAACACCTTGAAAAATTCCGAAGCTGTTTGATGGTGTAGTTCAGAACTCGTTCTGTGGTAGATATCGAATTTTATCCCTAAGTCTAGAAAAGCCTTTTTGTTAATTTCGTGATACTTATCTACAATTTCTTGAGGAGAAATTCCTTCTTTTTTAGCACGAATGGTGATGGCTGCTCCATGCTCATCTGAACCACAAATCAACACCGCGTCTTCACCTTTTAATTTTAAGTACCGAGTATAAATATCAGAAGGAAGATATGCTCCAGCTATGTGTCCAATATGTAGAGGGCCATTGGCATAAGGCAAGGCTGCTGTAATTAGATGTTTTTTTGGCTTTTCCAAAATGTATTTTTTTTAATAGGGAGCAAAGATAAGTTATCCCCATTGTACTTTAAAGTGAGTAAGTAGAAAACTTTGATTCCTTTGATTATTATCTTTGGCTTTTAACTTTAGATGCAATTTTGCAAAAAAAACACATCATTTCACATGATTCAACCGGCTTATCTAACTTCAGGAAATACAATAGGGATAGTATCTACCGCTCGAAAAATCTCAAGAGAGGAATTAGAACCTGCAATTGGCTTATTAGAAAGTTGGGGACTTAACGTTAAATTATCCCACCATTTATTTGAAGTAGATCATCAATTTGCAGGAACAGAAGAGCAGCGAACAGCTAGTCTGCAAGAATTTTTGGACGATGAAAATATACATGCTATTCTTTGCGCTAGAGGTGGATATGGAACGGTACAGATTATTGATCAGTTGGATTTTTCGAAATTTAAATCTCATCCGAAATGGGTTATTGGCTATAGTGATGTGACTACTTTGCATTGCCACATTCATCAAAATGTGGATGTAGAAACCATTCATGGGATTATGCCTATAAATTTTCCAAAGGACGGTTCCGAAAATGAATCGACAAAAACTTTAAAACAAGCACTTTTTGGTGAATTAGATCAATACGCATTTGAGTCGCAAGAATTCAATCAATTAGGAGAATGTGAAGGCGAATTAATTGGGGGTAATTTGTCAATCCTTTATAGCTTAAGTGGAACAAATTCTACGGTAAATACAGTTGGTAAAATTTTATTCTTAGAAGATTTAGATGAATATCTCTACCACATTGATCGTATGATGATGAACCTTAAAAAATCTGGTTTTCTATCTGGATTGAAAGGAATTGTTGTAGGGGGAATGTCGGATATGAATGACAATGCAATTCCTTACGGAATGAGCGCTTTAGAAATAATTAAAAAAAGAACTTCTACATTGAATATTCCAGTAGCTTTTAATTTCCCCGCAGGGCATTGTGAGCCCAACAAAGCACTTTACTTTGGAAGAAAATGTACTCTTAAAGTGGGAGAAAGAGAATCAATTCTAACCTTTTAAAATGCTTTATATCCCTTTGGTATTCTAAACATTTCTATTGGAAGATCCGTTCTCTCTATTTTAATAACTTCCATTATCGTCACTTGTACGTTATTTATATTTGAATATTCTGCTTTTATTGGCATTACTCCTTCTGAAAGAGGAAGTTGCAAGAATTGTTTTTCGAGAAAATTTAGTTCTGGTAATAATTGAAGCATTTTCTTGTAGAATGAAAACTCTGACGCAGAAAACCAATAATTTGATATTCGAGACAAGTTATAAGCATGGACAATCCACTTAGTAATTTCAAGTCCCAATAGACTATCTGCCTCTTCTGTTTTAAATGTGAATTCTATATTTTCTATAGGTTCATTATTTGCATTCACTACCAAATAGGTTTTACGTTCACCACTGAGGATATTAGCCACAGAATGTTTTAAGTCCAATATGATAATACTCTTGTTTTTAGCAGTTAGTTTACTCCACTCTTCCACTTTCACACTGTCTCCTTTCACATAAATATCTCGGAAAATCGTTTCCTTTCCGCGTTCTATCTTCCAAGAGATTTTCCCATTAAAACCTTCTTGCGCGACTACAGCGAAACTATTGATTACAAATAATAGAAAAAGAAAAGGTTTCATTTTAGTAAATTTAAAGTTCAAAATTAGAATTCTTTTGGCAGAACACAATGACATAGGGGAACAAGGAGAACAGATTGCTCAACAATTATTAATTGATAAAGGCTATTCCATAGAAGCTATCAATTGGTCATTTCAAAAAGCGGAGTTAGATATCATTTGTAAGACTAAAACAGAGATAGTTTTCGTCGAGGTCAAAACAAGAACTTCTCGTTATTTTGAAAACCCCAAAGACGCCGTAACACCAAAAAAACAAAAGAATATTATACGCGCAGCCAACGCCTTTATTGAGCAGTCCAATTGCAATCTGGGGGCTCGATTTGATATTATTAGTGTGTTATTGGAAGAAGACAAAATAGAAATTGAGCACATTGAAGATGCGTTTTATCCATTATTGTGATTGCTTACCTCATTTTGAATGAGCACAAAAGAACTGTTATAAGCCTGTTTAAGCGCTACTGTTTTTTACTGCTATACAAAATACAGCTGAATCAAAAAACCAACTAAAAATCCGGTGTAAATTTCAATTGGTTGATGTGCTTTTAGTATTAATCTAGCAATACCAACAAATCCACTAATAAGAATAAATGCAGAAATGATCGAAGTTAGGTCTACTTGAGTTTTCAATGAAAGAACGAGAATCATTCCAATTAATCCTCCTAACCCTAGCAAGTGGGCGCTGATTTTAAAATTAATAAAAGAAGCTAAGAATAGGATAAAAATCGAAACTGCTGCTCCTAATGTAAAGTCTAAAATAATGGAGGAAATATTCAATTTAACAAAAAGCCAAACCGAGGTCAGATACATAATGGTTGTAAAAAAATACGGCCATTTTCGCTCTTTGCACGTCTCCATTTGAAGACTTTTAATGGCTCCTCTTCGCTTTAGCAGCAAACTGAATATCAATGGAAAAATGAATGTATTTAAAAATAAAAAACCAAGGACTATAACTTTTAACAGAAAAGGATAACGGTAATTAAAGTATGTAGGACTACTGAAAATAATAGCCATACCTAAAACAGGCATGAAAAGAGGATGAAATAGTTTGGACAGAAAATTAGCTAGTCGAATCGACATTTAATTATAGTTCTTTTCTTAATCTAGCAACTGGAATCCCTAATTGTTCACGGTATTTTGCTACTGTTCTTCTAGCAATATTGTATCCCTTATCTCTTAATAGTTGCGAAAGCTTTTCGTCAGTAATTGGTTTTTTCTTGCTTTCAGCATCTACAAAATCTTGCAAAATTTTCTTCACCTCTCTTGTACTTACCTCTTCTCCACTATCAGTAGACAATGATTCTGAAAAGAAGGACTTCAAAAGGAAAGTGCCATAAGGAGTACTCACATATTTACTATTTACCACTCTAGAAACAGTGGATATGTCTAAATGAACCATATCGGCTATATCCTTCAAAATCATCGGACGAAGATTGGTTTCGTCTCCATCTAAAAAATAAGCTTTCTGATATTCAGCAATCGCTTCCATCGTATTGATTAGCGTACCTTGACGTTGTTTAATCGCATCAATGAACCATTTTGCGCTGTCTAACTTTTGCTTTACAAACATTAATGCCTCCTTTTGTGATTTATCCGTCTTTTTGGATTCAGAATAGGTTTGCATCATGTTTTTATACTCTCTACTTACTTTTAATTCGGGAGCATTTCTACCATTTAGTGTAATCTCGATGTTTCCATCCTTAATTACCATATTAAAGTCTGGCACTACTACCTGAACACTTTTTGCGGATTCATTCATAGAGTTTCCAGGCTTAGGATTTAATCGTAAAATTTCCTCAATTGCCGCCTTTAAGTCCTCGTCTGAAATCTCTACATTCTTCTTGATTTTATCGTAATGTTTTTTGGTGAATTCTTCAAAGTATTCTTCTAAAATATGAGTGGCAAAAACAATCGAAAGTTTGTTTCTATCTTTTCTATGAATTTGAATCAACAAACACTCTTGTAAATCACGAGCGCCCACTCCGGCAGGATCCAATTGCTGTATTATTCGAAGAACTTTAAGCAGTTCTTCTTCTGTAGTCATAATATTTTGAGTGAAAGCTAAATCATCTTCGATGGCTGATAGTTCTCTTCTTAAATAGCCGGAATCGTCTAGGCTACCTATTAGGTGCTGTCCAATTTTAAACTCAGCATCACTCAGATTTTGCAATGATAATTGATTTTCTAATCGTTCATGAAATGTTTTTCCACCGCTTAGAGGTATTTGTCTTTCTTCATCATCCTTACTGTGATTGGAAATATTGTATTTGTAATCAGGAGTTCCGTCATCATCCATATAGTCAGAAAAGTCGAAGTCTTCTTGTGCTTCTGTCGCATCATCTCTTTCTTCGTAATCTTCTTCTTTCTCCTCGAATTCCTCATCATTTTCCTTCCCTTCATCCAATGCCGGATTGATTTCTAACTCTTCCTTGATTCTCTGCTCCAAAGAAACAGTAGGCAATTGAAGCAGCTTCATCAGCTGAATTTGCTGAGGAGATAGCTTCTGAAGCATCTTTTGTTGTAACGACTGCTTTAACATATTTCCAAAGTTGAAAGGTTGGAACTAAATTTAACTAATTTTTTAAAACTCTGCACTCTTCGGTGTTCTAGGAAATGGAATTACATCACGTATATTTCCCATACCTGTTACAAATTGTACTAATCGCTCAAAACCTAACCCAAATCCACTGTGTGGAGCAGTTCCAAACTTACGCAACTCCAAATACCACCAAAGTTCGTCCGCTTCTATGTGCATTTCCTCCATTCGTTTCACAAGCAGATCTAATCGCTCTTCACGCTGAGAACCTCCAA
Source organism: Acidiluteibacter ferrifornacis (assembly GCF_009909615.1). Taxonomy (GTDB): domain Bacteria; phylum Bacteroidota; class Bacteroidia; order Flavobacteriales_E; family Vicingaceae; genus Acidiluteibacter; species Acidiluteibacter ferrifornacis. The sequence continues at coordinate 380,789 of NZ_WWNE01000003.1, forward strand.
CCATTTCTCCAATTCCTGGGAAAAGGATGTCCATAGCTCTAACCGTTTTTCCATCTTCATTTTGACGCATATAGAATGCCTTAATTTCTTTCGGGTAATCGGTTAAAACTACTGGTTTCTTGAAATGCTTTTCCACTAAATATCTTTCATGCTCCGACTGTAAATCTGTTCCAAATCCTTCTACAGGATATTGAAATTTTTTCTTTTTGTTTGGTTTAGAATTTCTTAAAATTTCAATGGCTTCTGTGTAAGTTAAACGCTCAAAATCGTTATCCACCACAAATTTCAATTTTTCAATTAAATTCATTGGTTGACGATCTTCGGCCTTTTTGTTTTTTTCTTCTTCTATGATTCTATTTTCGAGATAAACCAAATCATCATGACAATTCTCTAAAGTGTATGCAATCAAATATTTCATGAAGTCTTCAGCTAAATCAATGTTATCCTCCAATTCATTAAAGGCTACCTCAGGTTCAATCATCCAAAATTCAGCTAAATGCCTTGTGGTATTTGAATTTTCTGCCCTAAAAGTTGGTCCAAACGTGTAGACCTTTCCCAAAGCCATTGCAGCCGCTTCTGCTTCCAGCTGCCCAGAAACTGTTAAGTTTGTTAACTTACCAAAAAAGTCCTTTTTGTAATCAATCTCACCTTCTTCTGTTAAGGGTGGATTTTTCTTATCTAAGGTAGAAACGTTGAATGTTTCACCAGCTCCCTCAGCATCAGAACCAGTAATAATAGGAGTGTGGATATTGTAAAATCCACGGCTATTAAAGAAGTTGTGTACTGCAAAAATTAAGGTATGCCTGATTCTACTAACAGCACTAAATGTACTCGTTCTAAATCTTAAATGAGCATTTTCTCTCAAGAACTCTAATGAATGTTTCTTTGGTTGCAATGGATATTCATTGGCATCGGCTTCACCTAATACTTCAATACTTGACGCCTCCAATTCATACTTTTGCCCACTACCTTGAGATTCTACTAATTTTCCTATGGCTTTGATGCAAGATCCAGTAGTTACTTTGTCTACTACAGCTTCGCCCATTTTTTCTAAATCAACCACAATTTGGAGGTTGTGGGGTGTAGAGCCATCATTAACAGCGATAAACGCTACATTCTTACTCCCTCTTTTTGTTCTCACCCAAGCACTTATACTTACTTCGATGTCTTTCTCTGTGCTGTTTAAAAGTGCCTTTACTGTTTGACGTGCCATTCAATTATCTGATTAAAAATTATTGAGATTCAAAATGCTTCAATTCTAACGAATAGAACCGCAAAGGAACGTTTTTTTGATGAAATTTTGAATGAAAATTCTCAGGATAACTTTCCTTGTAATGCCTTAAAAAATGTGAAATAAAATAAAATGTTGCTACATTGGAAACATTATTAACAAAAAACGTTTCCGATGTTCATTTTGTTTCTTACGTTTGCATCGTGAAAAATTTAACTACAGAAAATAAACTTTTCGATAGTATCAAAGACTTATTCTTGAAGTATGGAATTAAGAGTCTTACCATGGATGATATTGCTCGTCAGTTGGGAATATCAAAAAAGACACTTTACATTTCTTTCGCCAATAAACGAGATTTAGTAAAGAAAGTAATAGAGTATCAAATTAGCTCGGTACAGTGTGATGTGGAAAATGAGTGTATTGAGGGAGAAAATGCCATTGATGAATTAATGGGGATCGGGCGTAAAGTAAATGAAGGTCTTTCGGATGCGCACCCTTCCATTATGTATGATATTCAGAAATATTACCCCCAAGCTTGGAAAGTATTAATGGAACATAAAGAAGAATTTGTGTTCAATAAAATGTTAATGAACCTGAAGCGTGGAATAGAAGAGGGGTTGTATAGAGATAACCTCAACCCAGAAGTTTTAACCAAAGCCTACATGGTGATGACAGAAGCAATGATGTCTAATCAATTAGCGCTACCGGGGAAATTTAATTTTCAAGAATTGCACCTGGAATTAATGCGTTATCACATCAGAGGCATCGCCAATGGGAAAGGAAGGGAATACTTAAAACAGAAATTTAAAGAAGACAATTAATAACTATTAATCATGAAGAAGCTGAATAAGCTCATTACATTGTCTCTGTTTTCTTGCTTGTTTGCAACAGCAATTGCACAAGACAGCACACAGACATTTCAATTCACGCTGAAGCAAGCGCAAGACTATGCCGTCTTAAATAGCTATCAAACTCGAACTGCCACCTTGGATGTAGAGAAATCAGAAAAGAAAGTGTGGGAAACTACAGCAATTGGTCTACCACAAATTTCTGCTAGTGCGGGTTATACGTATAACATTAAACTCCCCGTTCAGTTAGTACCAGGAGATGCCTTCCCAGGTGGGCAGCCAGGAACTTTTCAAGAGTTGACCTTTGGAACAGAACAAAGTATGAGTGCAGCAATCAATGTAAATCAATTGATTTTTGATGGAAGCTACATTGTAGGACTGCAAGCAGCTAAAGTGTATAAAGAAATTTCAATCAATGACCAAGCAAAATCAGCAATTGAAATTAAAGATATAGTAACTCAAGCATATGGTGGAGTTCTAGTTGCCGAGCGAAATAAATCCATTCTGAAAGAAAATCTCTCTAACATAGATAAGATTGTTTCTGATAATAAAGCATTGTATGAAAATGGATTCGTGGCTGAACAAGACTACGACCAATTGCAACTATTGCGTTCACAAACTAAAAGTGCATATGACAATGCAGAACGTCAAGTTCAGATTTCAAAGAATCTACTTAAGTTTTCAATGGGTATTGAAATTGCCAATACTATTGAATTAACTGAATCATTGGATGAAATCGTTAATGAAGTTGACGCAGAAGGTTTGGCCTCTTCTACCTTTAATATTGAATCACATATCGACTATCGAATTATAGAGAATCAAGAAAGAGCTTCTTTGCTTCTGGTAAAACAGGAAAAGTCCGCTTTTTTACCTCGTTTGTCTGCTACTTATAGCTTTCAGGAGAATTCCTTTAGTAACGAATTTAATTTCTTTTCAGATGCCCCATGGTTTAACGCTCAGTATGTTGGCTTAAACCTTTCTGTCCCCATCTTTAGTAGTGGTATGAGACTGGCGAAAGTAAAACAAGCTCAATTGGACTTTGAGAAGGTTACTTTAGCCAAAAAGCAAGTTTCTGAGAACCTAAAAATGGGTTTAATAACAAGCCGATCTGATTATACCTATGCACTTGATCAGTACAACTCACAGAAAGCAAATATGGAATTGGCAAACCGAATTTTTACCAAAGAACAAATTAAATATCAAGAAGGAATTTCCTCGAGTTTAGAATTAACTCAAGCAAACAATCAATTATTGTCGACACAAGGCGACTACCTAAATTCAATTTTACAACTCATTTCAGCGAAATCTAAATTAGATAAGGCGTTAAATAACTATTAAACAATGAAGACAAAACAATTAATCGGTGCATTCATTATAAGTGCAGCATTAGCGTCGTGTGGCGGTTCCCAAGAAGGTAAATCTGTAGAGGAGATTATTGAAAATAATGATTTAGCAGAATTAAAAGAAAAGCACAATGAACTGGTTGCTCAGGAACATGAACTATCCAATCAGATAGAAATGTTAGGAACAGCTATCTCAAAACTTGACAATAACAAAGTGCGTCCTTTAGTCTCTGTTTATACCATCAAACCTGAAGAATTCAAGCATTATGTAGAAGTTCAAGGCAATATAGATACCAAACAAAATGTAGTGCTTTACCCAGAATATGCTGGAGTATTGACGAAAGTTTTGGTGAAAGAAGGTCAACAAGTAAGTAGTGGACAATTGTTAGCCACTATAGAAGATGGTGGGTTGGCTCAACAAGTGAATCAAGCTGAAATACAAGCGGACTTATCACGAACTACTTTTGAGCGTCAGAAACGTTTATGGGATCAAAAAATTGGTTCTGAAATGCAATTTTTACAAGCTAAGGCCAATTATGAAGCCCAACAAAAGTCAGTATCACAACTGAAGTCCCAATTGGCTAAAACTCAAATAAAAGCTCCTTTCTCTGGTATAGTAGATGAAATAATGATTGAAGAAGGTAACGTAGTAGGTCCGGGGCAAATGGGGGTGATGAGAGTAATCAACATGAATCAGATGTATGTAGAGTCTGATGTGCCAGAAACTTTTATCTCAGCTATATCAAAAGGAAGAGCTGTTCAAGTTGAAATCCCTGTATTGAACCAGACGATTGATGGAGTAATTAGTCAAGCGAGTAATTATATAAAGCCTGATAATAGATCTTTTAGAGTTGAAGCCGTGTTGCAAAATAAGGAAGGTAAGATAAAACCAAACATGACTGCTCGTTTGAAGATTAACGATTATACTGCTGAAAACGCAATTATGATTCCTCAAAGCATTATTTCCGAAGATTCAGAAGGCAAACAATATGTATATAAGGTAAATACCTCTAAGTCTGAACCTACTGCAGAGCGGGTTTTTATCTCTACAGGGAAAAAGGGTGGCGATTATATTGAAGTCACAGAAGGGTTGGCCGATAATGACTTAGTGATAAAGGAAGGCGCAAGAACTGTAAAAGACCAACAAGAAGTAGAAATCATCAAACAATAAAAAATGTCTGAAGAAATAAAAAACAACGATTTACCAGAAAAAATCCAACCTTCGGAAGTGAATACAGAAGAAAAAGAGTTTGGATTGTCTTCTTGGGCAATAGATAACCCTACAGTTATCTATGTGATGATTGCAATTTTCTTATTCCTAGGGCTTTCTTCATACTTCGGATTACCAAGAGAAAGCTTTCCTGAGATAAAAGAAACTAAAATATATATCAGTGCACCCTATCCTGGAAACACCGCTGAAGATATAGAACGACTTATAGTAGACCCATTAGAAGACGAGCTGGATGATGTAAGTAACGTTGTAGAAATCCTATCGACTTCTCAAGAGGATTACGGAATTATAACTGTAGAGTTTGATGAAGATATTAGCGTAGAGGATGCAAAAGTAAAAGTAAAAGATAAGGTAGATGCAGCTAAATCTAGTGAAGATTGGCCAACTTTTAATGGAGCCAAAGTAGAGCCTAATGTGTTCGACTTAAACCTTTCAGAGGAAATGCCAATAGTAAACTATAACATTACTGGTGACTATCCGATTGAAAAATTAAAAGAGTATGCAGAGTACCTAGAGGACGCTATTGAGAAAGTACCAGAAATCAAACAGGTAGACATTCGAGGGGCTCAAGAAAAAGAAGTAGAAGTAGCGGTTGATGTGTACAAAATGATGGCTGCTAAGGTAAGCTTTCAAGATGTTCAAAATGCAATCAGTAACGGAAACGTTACTATGTCTGCAGGAAATTTAATTAACAGTGGGCAAAGAAGAACAATTCGAATTTTAGGAGAGATAGACCGACCAATGGACTTGGAAAATTTCGTAGTAAAGTCCGAAAAAGGCAATTCGATATACTTGAAAGATATTGCTACTGTGAAATTTCAAGCTGAAGAAACTACTACCTACGCTCGAGAATGGGGAGAGCAAGTCGTTATGCTTGATGTAAAAAAGAGAGCCGGTAAAAACATGATCTCTGCTATCGAGCAGGCCAATAAAATTATTGAAGAAGCAAAAGAGAACTACATTCCATCTGATGTTCAAATTACATCTGCGAATGATCAGTCAGCGATGACTATCAATCAAGTTAACGACCTCGTAAACAATATTATATTTGGAATTATCTTGGTAATTTTAGTGTTGATGTTCTTCCTTGGTTTTAGGAATGCACTTTTCGTTGGATTCGCAATTCCAATGTCCATGTTCATGTCTTTTATGGTCATTGAATTGTTAGGGTACACCATGAATACTATGGTACTATTTGCGTTGGTGATGGGACTTGGTATGCTAGTTGACAATGGAATTGTGGTAGTTGAGAACGTATACCGTTTAATGAGTGAAGGAATGAGCAGATACGAGGCCTCCAAAAAAGGTATTGGTGAAATCGCAGTTCCTATTATTATCTCAACCGCAACTACTGTAGCAGCATTCGTTCCATTAGGATTCTGGCCTGGTGTAATGGGTGAATTTATGGTTTACTTTCCCATTACCCTTTCCATCGTATTGGGTTCATCACTATTTGTAGCGATTTTTATCAACTCGATGCTGGTTTCTAAATTTATGGAGGTAGATGAAAAAGTATTACCCTTCAAAAAACTCATTAGAAACATCATAATTCTAGTTGTTCTCGGGGTATTCATGATGATCGTAGGTGGAGCAGTAAGAGGCCTTGGGACATTGATGATTTTTACTGCTATAATGCTTCTAATGTATCGCTATGTTTTCAAAAAGTGGGCAGATAATTTCCAACGTAAAACTTTGGTGACTTTCGAAAACTGGTATGAATCCTCTTTAAAATTTGCCTTGAGAAAGAAAAACGCTTATTACTTCTTTTTCGGAACAATCGTAATGCTTTTTGTTTCCTTATTTCTATTTGGTGGCTCAGTAGGTTCAGGTAGAACTAAGATTGAGTTTTTTCCAGACAACAAGCCTAATCAGATTATCGTATACATCGAATATCCTCAAGGAACCGACATAGATAAAACCAATGAGATTACTAAAAGCATAGAAAAAAGAGTATATGCTGTTTTAAGAGATGAGCAATATGTCGATGATGGTTATAATTTCATGACCGAATCTGTAGTTTCTCAAGTTGGTGAAGGTGCAGGAAATCCTCAAACAGATGGGGGATCAGCAGCAGAAATGCCGCATAGAGGTAAAATTACTGCAACTATGCGAGAATATAAATACAGAAGAGGAGAGGATAGTGAAACGCTGCGACTAAAAGTTCAAGATGCATTGAGAGGTGTTTATCCGGGAGTATCTATATCTGTAGAAAAAGATGCTGCAGGTCCCCCCATAGGCTATCCGATCAACATTGAAGTAAGTGGAAAGGATTATACCGAGTTAATTGATGTTGCAGAAAGAATAAGAAATTTCATCAATGCTCAAAATGTACCTGGTATAGAAGAGTTAAAAATTGATGTGAATAAAAGTAAGCCAGCTATTCAAGTTGAAGTGGATCGTCAAAAAGCTGGAGAATTAGGTGTATCTGCAGGCCAGGTTGGGAATCAATTGAGAAGCTCTATTTTTGGTATTAAAGCAGGTGTTTATAAGGAAGATGGAGATGATTATGATATCTATGTTAGATTTAACGAAGACTTGAAAAAAAATCCAAGCGCTTTGTTTAATCAGAACATTATCTTTAGAGATCAAGCAACTGGTACCATTAAAGAAATTCCCATAAGCACAGTTGCAACACAGAAAAACACATCAGGATTTAGTGCCGTTAAACACATTGACTTACAACGTATCGTAACGGTATACTCAGGTGTTTTACCAGGAGCAAATGCGAACGAAATTGTGAATATTTTGAAAAACAAAATGCTCGACTTTGAGACTCCTAAGGGTGTTGAATACGCTTTTACCGGAGAAATCGAAGAACAAGGAAAACAGATGGCCTTTTTACTTGGTGCATTAGCTACTGGATTAGGTTTGATTATGTTATTATTAATCTTTCAGTTTAGTTCTATTTCTAAGCCTACCATCATAATGATGGCAATCTTTTTAAGCTTTATTGGTGTATTCTTAGGTCTAGTGATTACTGGATGGAACTTTGTGATCATGATGACGATGGTGGGAATTATTTCACTTGCAGGAATTGTAGTAAACAATGGTGTAGTGCTTCTAGACTATACAGATATATTAATTGAGAGAAGAAAAAAGAAAAATGGACTTGGGAAAGGAGATCTACTTTCTAGAGAGGAAGTAATGGAAGCTATTGTTGTTGGTGGAAAGGCAAGATTACGTCCAGTAATACTTACGGCGATTACAACTGTCTTGGGTTTAATTCCCTTAGCTATTGGATTAAATATCGATTTCTTCTCCTTATTCACAGAGTTTGATCCCAAGATTTATATGGGAGGTGATAACGTAATCTTCTGGGGTCCGTTAGCATGGACTGTAATATTTGGATTAACATTCGCAACATTCTTAACACTTATAGTAGTGCCAGTTATGAACTATTTAGTCTATCGATTAAAAATACGTTTAGCGAAATAATAGAACTATTAAGGAATTTTAAGAAACAATGATATAACAATCCAAAAGCACTACCGTTATTGTATCGGTTATATAGAGGTTTAGGTTTGGTTGAATGGGGATAATAACAGTAGTTATTGTCCCCATTCTTTTTAAAATTGACTTTAATAAGGTATTGGCTAGAATAAACAAGTAATTGACAATTGCCATAAGCTGTGATAGTAACAATGCAAAAACGAATGTATTCAATCTATAAGGCCTTTAAAAACAAATATTTCATACATTTGTTTCATTACAAATTTCTCCTCTCAATTCGATTAATATGAGTGAATTTAAAGCCGGTGAATTACTAAGTCAAATTACAGTACCTGCTGATTTAAGGAAGTTTAAAGAAGAAGATTTACTTCAAATTTCTAAAGAGCTACGCCAATATATAGTGGATGTGGTCTCTGTTAAAGGAGGTCATTTTGGTGCTAGTTTAGGGGTGGTTGAAATGACAGTTGCTCTCCATTACGTTTTTAACACACCGTATGATCAACTCGTGTGGGATGTAGGTCATCAAGCTTATGGACACAAATTATTGACAGGAAGAAGAACAGAATTTCACACAAACAGGATTTATAAGGGTTTAAGTGGATTTCCAAAAAGATCAGAAAGTGAGTACGATACATTTGGAGTGGGTCACTCTTCTACTTCAATATCGGCTGCATTAGGAATGGCCGTGGCCTCACGATTAAAAGGACAAAAAGATAGACAACACATTGCTGTAATAGGTGATGGCGCTATGACAGCAGGTTTGGCTTTTGAAGGATTAAATCACGGTGGAGTAGAAGACTCAAATCTACTAGTTATCTTGAATGACAACTGTATGTCTATTGACCCAAATGTTGGAGCATTAAAAGAGTACCTAACTGATATTTCAACGTCTCATACCTATAATAAAGTAAAAGATGAGGTATGGACTCTACTTGGTAAAGTGAGTAAGTTTGGTCCAAATGCTCAAGCTATAGTTCAGAAAATTGAGAATGGTTTGAAAGGAGCTTTATTGAAACAAAGCAATTATTTTGAATCATTGAATTTTAGATATTTTGGCCCAATCGATGGCCACGATGTGAACCACATGACCAAGGTTTTACAGGATTTGAAAGATATTCCTGGTCCCAAAATATTGCATTGCTTGACCAAAAAAGGAAAAGGATATCAACCAGCAGAAGATGGGAGTCCTACTAAATGGCATGCACCAGGTTTATTCAATAAAGATACAGGGGAAATAATAAAAGTAACACCAAAGAATCCTCAACCACCAAAATATCAAGATGTTTTCGGACATACCATTGTAGAGTTAGCTGAGAAAAATGAAAAAATAGTGGGAGTTACCCCAGCTATGCCTTCAGGAAGTTCATTGAACATAATGATGGAAGCCATTCCTGAAAGAGCTTTTGATGTAGGTATTGCAGAACAGCATGCAGTTACTTTTTCTGCTGGCATGGCTACTCAAGGATTGATTCCATTTTGTAACATCTACTCTTCATTTATGCAACGTGCATATGACCAGGTGGTTCACGATGTAGCTTTGCAGAATTTACACGTAGTATTTTGTTTAGATCGTGCAGGCTTTGCAGGAGCAGACGGGCCAACACATCACGGAGCGTATGACATTTCTTATATGCGATCTATTCCAAATATGATTGTAGCTTCTCCAATGAATGAAGAAGAGTTGCGCGACATGATGTACACTGCTCAAGAAAAGAATAATGGGCCTTTTTCCATCCGTTACCCAAGAGGAAATGGGGTGATGCCCAACTGGAAAACTCCTTTGAAATCAATGAAGATTGGACAAGGGAAGAGAATTAAAAATGGGGAAGATGTGGCCATTTTATCATTCGGGCACATAGGAAACTATGCTATTGAAGCTTGCGAACGTCTAGCTGAGAACAATATTAGTGCAGCACATTACGACTTGAGATTTGCAAAACCATTAGATGAAATGCTGTTGCATGAAGTATTCGGAAAGTTTGATAAAATCATCACTATTGAAGATGGGTGTGTGATGGGTGGAATAGGAAGTGCAATTTTAGAATTCGCTGCTGACCATCAATACAAGAATTCTACTGTTGTTAGATTAGGAATTCCTGATGCATTTATAGAGCATGGTTCACAAATGGAACTGCACAAAGAATGCGGATTTGATCCTGAAGGTATCGCACAAACTGCTGCTAAATTAGTTGGTATAAAATTGAATAAGCAGGCTGTATAAGGACTACTAAACATAAAAAAGGCGCTTGAATATAGATTCAAGCGCCTTTTTTATAATATTTAATTTACTTCGCGTTATCATATGACTTTGCAGACTGAATCATTTTCTTTACTGCACTCTCACTAAATTGCTCACTTTCAAAACTCTTAATCTCAACTTTAAATCCATCTGCATCATACAGATAGAAAAACTGAAATTCAGGGTCTATCCCACTATCAGGAATAGACTTCTTCCAAAACAATAAATTTGGAGTATCCTCAACAAACTCTACAGTATAAACCTGCTCATCCATCAATTCAGCTTTTTTCTCTTCAATTGATATTGGTTCTTGTTGCAACTCCATACCAAAACGGTCTCCTACCCGAATCTGTAAACTACCCCAATTGGTACGCTCAAATTCAGGAGCTCCGAAATCTTCATTAGGGACATAAATAGCTCCTTCGAAACCATGGTCCCTAAGATTTACCATCGTCATTCCTTCTACATTGGCTACCTCTTCAGTTGTTTCCTCCGCTTGAGAGCTAGTTTCGCCACCACAAGACCACATTAAAAATGTAGAAAAAGCAATTATTCCAATTCGTGTAATATTCTTCATAGCTTTTATTTTTTAGCAAATATATCATTTGCAATTATATCAACCAACAACACTATTTAATCGTAACACGAACCCCATTACTATGGGAAGTAAATTCAGGCGCATACATACATTGCACCTGCGTAATCCCATTGGAAAATTGCCCCGAAATATTAGCTCTCAACTCATATTCAAAAATATAGACTCCTTTTCTCAAATAAGAGATGAAGAAATTAGTAGCTGCATCTTTTGTACTTTCATAATAGCCTAAACCATCTTGATATTTATAACTTGATATTACGTTTATCGGCTCAAATCCTGATGCTCGCATATCTTTTAAATGCACAAATTCTAAATCTCTGTCGGAACGCAACTCCACTCTTACAATCACCTTATCTCCTAGTTTGATAGGAGTCTTTTCTGTAACCTTTTGAAGCTGTTTTCCTGAATTAGTTCTTACTTCAATGAATAACTCTTTTTCTAATTTCAATGGTGTTTCCGCAAAAGTAATTTTATCCAAATCCTCAAAATACTGCCAGTAAGCTGCACCCCAAGCCACACCTTCGTTTGATTTTTTAACCGTTATGTTTCCCATTTTTGGAGACACATCTCCACCAGTCCACGATTTCTTAAAGTAGCCTGTACCGGCTTCCGTTTTCAACGATGGATCATTTGCTGGATCTAATTGCTGATCTCCAACAATTAAACTCACTGTATTTTCCATTGTCAATACATCCGTTCCTTTCAACAATAAAGCATAGCAAGCATCAGCCGTAGCTTTAGTGGTTTTCCAATCTTGAGTTTGCTTTTGTTTCAGCAACCATACTTTTAATAATTCTAAGGAGGTCTTATCATCTAACACCTCATCAAAAGCCTCTATCATCAGCGCTTGAGTTTCTATTGGCGCTTGATTCCAATAATACCCTCTTCGATTGTCTTTCCAATACATGCCCATTTCATCATTGTAAATAGCAATGTCTTTCGCTGCTTTCATGATTGTTTTGGCAACTTCTACATCCTTATAGCGATTTGCGGAAAGTGCGATCATCCCTCTCAACTGCAAACTATAATCTAACCAATACTGCTTGGACTGCTTGTAATAATAGTCGAATGCGACTTTGTTTACAGATGAAATTTCCTTTTCAATAAAGAAGCTTCTAGCATAAAAATACTGAATCTGAAAGGAAGAAATCTGTTTTTTACTTAAATCAGCTTTGTGATAGATTAATCTATCATAGTCCGCTTTTAATTCAGCGTCTAAATAAGCAATTGCTTTATCTAGCATCTGTCTTAATTCCGTGTTCTTTTCGAAATCAATCATACCTAACTGCTTCAAATGTCCAAAACCACTTACGATGTGTTGAGTGATGTATCGATTTTCCCTTCCGCCATCAAACCATGGCCAAGCACCAGAAGAATACTGCATCTGAACCAGCTTTTTGGTAGCTCGACTCAGTTCTCTTTCCATCTTATCCAGCTGGAACAACTCACCCAATCGTCGTTTGCGTTCACTCTCGTCTTTTGCATTTCTCAACCATGGAGTTTCTTCAATCACCAACGCTTTCAACTCTTGATTTTTCTCTAGGTTAGAAAGCAAAGCATCCGGCTGATACTGTCTCCAGATTTCAAATACACGTTTTATTTTAGGATCTGAATTAGCGATGTGTGTTGCAATGGTATTCGCATACAATCGGCTAAACGTTTGCTCAGCACATTCGTAAGGGTACTCCATTAAATACGGCAAAGCCTGAATAGCATACCAAGCAGGATTCGAGGTGTATTCTATTGTAAATCGCTCATTAGTCAATGTAGACGAAGTATTATTCACCAACTTATCAAACGTGAATTGCTTGCTTCCTTTTCCATTCATTGGCAATGGCAGCGTTTCTGTCACTAACATTCTATTCGTCAATACAGGAATCGTTCGCTCTTCACCATCACTGTGCGTTTTGCTTTCGCCGATGATTTTATAGGTCACAGCTTGCAACCCTTTCGGGATAGTGATTTGCCAACTCACTACTTCATTTCCTTTTGAAGAAATAGTCATCTTTTTATTCGCTTTATCTTTGGCCAATAAGTTAATCGGCTTCATGGTTAAAGCATCAAAAAAGGCAATAGTGGCTGCAACTTCTTGCTCCTTGTCGCTAATATTGGCCATTTTAGTTTTGAACACCAACGTATCTCCTTCTCTAAAGAAACGCGGAGGATTCGGCATGACCATCAGCTCTTTCTGAGCTACAATTTCTTCTAACGTTGTTCCAATTTTTAAATCGGTGGTGTGCGCCATTGCCATAAACTTATATCGCGTCAATGCATCGGGCATGGTAAAAGTAAAATCTACTGTACCGTCTTCATTTGTTTCTAAATGTGGATAAAAGAAAGCCGTTTCTCGGAAGTCGGAGCGAATGGAAGGAGGTGTAGTTGGAACAGAAGTAGGATTTGTCATCGACTCTTTCTCAACAACCTCCACATCAGCATCACTTACTGACCTAACAGCCATAGACTGTACTTCCTCAGCATATACTTCACCTTTGGAAAAGCTCATTGCAGCATCATATTGAACACCATAGTTTCTATTATAATATTGTCGATCTCCTTCAAATCCAAAAAAATTCAATCCTTTATAATTTAAAGGGGAGGGTAAGTTATTACCCTTTGGCTCAAAGTAATTAGCAGCACTTACTCTTCTAAAATACTGATCCGATTGCCAATTAGAACGACTATAGTTATTACTGTACGGGAAAAAATTCCAACTATTGGCTTGAAACACATCCAAGCTTTGATCGTACATAGAGGCCAACACTTCCGCTTGCACCGACTTTTTCTCTACATCAGTTACCGTTAGCGACCATGCCTCTTTATTTCCAGGCTCGGTTACATTTCTAAAGGTGCTCAGTTTAACATTTAACTGTTTATTGCTGTATGGCACTGTATATTCCATCGATTGATTGAATGAGCGATTATCATAAACCATTAGTAGATTCACACGAAAACCTCCTCGAAATTTTTCTTTCACATCGATTTCAATCACTTTTTGTTCCTTTTTCAAAGCAATCCACTCTTTTTTGAGCACTTTATCACCCAACACTAATTCATATAGCACCTTTGCGTCAGTAGCTCTGGAGCCAATTACAAATTGGGCTTTATCACCTACCTCTACTTTATTGGTCAGTTGCTTCACCCAAAAAACGGAAGCCACTGTCGGACATTTATCCTTCAGACTAAAAATGGTAAAATACCGCTCCTGCTTTATTTCATCACCGTTCTCATCTGTAGCTAAGATGTTCAATTTATAGGTTCCACTCGCTAATTCCGAAGGCAGTTGGAGTAATTCATTGGAAGAACCCTTCGCATCCACCACTCGCTTTTCTACTCCCAACAAACTAGGGTCTATTTCATTTTCACGATAAGCAAAATGAGGGAATTCACTTCTAAAAGCTGTTTCTTCCAACTGAATCTGCTCAGGAATTTCCCAATACCTTTGCTTGTAAACTTGTTCTGATGCTTTCAACAACTCAATTGAATACTCGATATTGGCAGCTACTGGCTCATTAGAGTAATTAGTGGTTTTAAAGGTGAATCCTTTCAATTGGTTCACTTCTATTTCTTTTCCTAAATCAACTTGTAGTTGATACGACTTCGTTCCAATACTAACTGAGGTTGTCGAGCTCTGGGTTTCTCCATTAATATCCATCACATCTGCCACCACCTCGTAAGTGAATGTTGATGTGCTATTCGTTGGCGCTTTCGCTAAGAACCTCACTTCAAATTCTCCGGCCGCATTTGTACTTACTTTTCCTTTGGCTATTTCTGCTTCATTATTTTGTGATGGAGGGAATCTTCTCCAACCATAATAGTGATAATATGGTATTATTTCTCGGCGAGTTACGCGATAACTCACTTCTGCATCCGTTAAGTTCGATCCAGAATACGCGATGGCTTTTCCTACTACTGCAACTGAATCGTTCAACTTAAAATTCCCTTTTGCAGGATCAAACTTCACTTCAAATTGTGGGCGCTTATACTCTTCTACCGAAAAGCCATGTTGTCCAAGGTCTGTTTTTAATCGGTAGTAACCGGTTAATCCGCCTACAGGCAATTGAAAAGAACCACTAAATGAGCCATATTGGTTTGCTTTTACATCAATAGAAGCCACTTTCTTATAGTTGACATCCATCAACTCCACAGTGCTACTATAACTCGTATTTAGTTTTACTTCCTTTTCTTTAGAGTCTATCACAATCCCCTTAAAGTAGACCGTTTGACCAGGTCGATAAATGGCTCGATCCGTGAAAAAATTAACACGAGTATTCCACTTCTCTGTATTAGATCGATAATTATTATAACTGTAAATACTTTGAGAATACAAGCTATCCTTTCCATTCTTGAACACAATAGAAATACTTCTATTATAAGTATTCCCAATTGCCACAAATCCATTGGCATCTGTTTTGAATTTTCCAACCTTCCCTAAATTCGAGCTATAGTTTCTATCTTGATACACCTCTAAATCAACACCTCCGATCGGATGACCATTTTTACGGCTTAGAACATATATTTCTATTCCTCCATTCGTATTGTTCTGTTGGATAAAACTCATCTCTGACACCCACATTTCTGTAAAAGAAATGGATTCCATATTAGAAAAATCAGCTTTAGAAGAAGACATCAAGTAATAATGACCTGTAGGCAATCCTTTTTGAGAAAACTCTGTCGTATGCTGTCGCAAATCTTCCTGCCCCGAAAAGTTTATTATCCAACTATGGACCATTTTCGAATCCAACAACTTTCGTTTTTGCTCATTGTAGTTCATATTCTCAGAAATTCTTCCAAAAGGAGAAACCACAATTCGGTAATACATAGTTGAAACATTTCGCCAAGTTGCTTTAAACAACATGGGCGTATTTGGCAATTGAGCTGATTCCAACTCAATTTGATGGGATGGCATTTTTAATTGATTCAGCAATGCACGACACTGAACTGCTCCGTAGCTATTAGAATATAGCTTGATGTGCTCTTCACAAAGTGTAGCCGCTTCTTTTAATTTATTTTTATGAATACTTGCTGTATCAGAATCGTACATCTGCTTATAGTATTTAGCAATTTCAAAAGCAGTTCTAGCAGACTCCGGATTACTTTCTAATGTTTCATGCAAAGAAGCAATCGCTCTAAAATAAAGCGCATCAATTCCATCTCCTTGGAAATAGGTTTTTGCAAATTGCAATCGCTTTATAGTCGCATCAGTCAATGCCGTCAAGTTATCTTCCTCTAATAAAAAGGCTGTCCATTCTTGGTATAATTTCAGCGCTTTCCATTCATTCGAAAAAGTGTCAGTGGTTTGGAATACAGCTTTTACAAATTCCTCATTGGATGAAAACACAACAGAGTCTTCAATAGTGAATACATCAATTGGATCAGTTAAACTGGCTTGTCCTGATGAATAAAAATCGATAGCTCTTTTGACCAACAAATCGTACAGAAATCGTTGCACTTCTTTCTCCTCGTCATAATTAACCGTTTGCTCTGTCAAAATCGGTTCAAAATAATTAATAGGTGTACGCTTTAACTTTTCACTTTCTGTTAAAGAAGCGTCGTAGTGAATCTGTATGCGCTTAACAATGGTTTTTAAATCCCACGTTTTAATATCATCCGTAGGTTCGCCTTGAATCTCGGTTCGCTGATTGAATTTCCAACTGTTTTGCTGATAGTAATTCAGATAAATCGAGCCTAAAGTAGAATGAAAAATAGCCGAAAGTGGGTAACTGTATTGTTTCGTTTTTTGTTCTAAGTCGATGATTGTTTTTTCTAAACTTTCTTCGGTAAACGAATTACTCAACCGAGCAATGTATAAAGTGGCTTTATACACTTGATTGTAATTTTGAGTTTTTTCCGCATTGTTTAAGATTTGCTCCACCTTTCGGGCAGCAGTTTTATCAAGGCCTACCATCAATAGAGAATCGACTTCAACCCACTCCTTTTTGTAGTCTCCAAAAGACTTATAAACAATTAAATCCTTCTGTTCCGGTTTAGAATTGGTCCATGCAATTAAGCCCGTTAATGACAAAACCAATCCCAATAAAATCAAATATTTTAAACGCATAAATCAATTTTTTTCAATCCTTTATCAAAGATAGTTCCAATATTAGGATCTCTTTAACATTTTTGTTGAAGCAATAAAGTATCTTTGAAATACCTACTAAACGATTTTTTGATTCTGTATGCTAAAAAACAATAATAGTTCCAACCAGATTTGCTTACTAATTACTGACGACGATTTAGATGATCAGTTGCTAATGCGTAATGCTATTGAAGAAAATAGTTGGTGTGGAGATCACCAGTTTTTTAATGATGGAGAAGAGCTATTGACATTCTTAAAAGCGAAGCAACCCACTCAACCTACCTTAATACTTCTTGACTTAAATATGCCTAGAAAGAATGGTTGGGAAACATTGAGTGAAATCCAGAAAGATGAAACATTAAAACACATACCAGTTTTAATATTCACAACCTCTAATATTCAATCTGACATCGCAAGAGCTTATAAAATAGGAAGTAACACTTATTTTACAAAGCCAGACCTTTATAGCGATTTGGTTGAAACCATTAAATGCATTAAAGAATACTGGAACATGAAGGCAAGTCTAGTGGTATAACACCACATTTCCTTATTCAATTTTAGGTAGGCCAATTTTATATTTAACAGAGATTAGCCTAATGGTAATAATTATCATAATTGTAGTTACCACATTTACCTCAAAAGATACATTAAATCTTTCAAGCAATAAAAAAACAGAGGCACCAATAATACATGCGGTCGCATAAATCTCATTTCTAAAAATAAGAGGAATATCATTCACCAAAATATCACGTATAACTCCTCCCAACACAGCAGAAAAAGTGCCCATTATTACGGCCACAATTGGACTAACATCAAGAATTAAAGCTTTTTGCAATCCCAAAATTGTAAACACCCCAATTCCCACAGTATCAAAAAAGAAAAGCGTCTTCCGTAATTTCAATACGTGCCTTTTGAATAAATAGGTGACCGCTACTGCCAGAATAATAATGAACAAATAATAGGTGTCTCTAACCCAACTTACTGGAGCTACTCCCAATAATAGATCACGAACTGTTCCTCCACCTACTGCAGTAATAAAACCCAAAAAAAGAGCTCCAAAAAGGTCTAATTTATTTTTCGAAGCAGAAATTACTCCACTTATGGCGAACACGAATGTACCAATTAGATCTAAAGAGAATAAAATTTGATTCATAGAGATGAGTGTATTCAAACTAAAAGTGGTTGATGAAATTACTAAATAAAAAAGCTCCTTGCCTGAAAGACAAGGAGCTTTTCTTCGTACCCGGAGCCGGAGTCGAACCGGCACGCCCGAAGGCACAGGTGTTTGAGACCAGCGCGTCTACCAATTCCGCCATCCGGGCAAGATGTGTTTAGACTCAAACAGAGTGCGAAATTATTCAATACTTTTGACTCTATAAAACATTTTCAAAAAAAAGTTTATAAACAATCGTGTATTTTTTGTGATGCTTTAATTAATTTGATAAATTTGCACCCCTTTAATAAGCTCACAAAAGAAGGAAAATAAAGATGTCGTCAAAAGTTAAAATTTTTTCAGGTGCTGCTACAAAAGACTTGGCCTTAAAAATTGCTCAGAATTATGGAGTTGATTTAGGGAAAGCATCTATTAGCACATTTAGTGACGGAGAGTTTCAACCTTCATTAGAAGAATCTGTTCGTGGAGCTGACGTATTTATTGTACAGAGTACTGTTCCTCCTACCGATAACTTATTTGAATTATTGTTAATGGTGGATGCTGCAAAGCGTGCATCAGCAAGAAGAATTGTAGCTGTTATTCCTTATTTTGGTTTTGCTCGTCAAGACAGAAAGGATTCTCCACGTGTACCAATAGGATCTAAATTGGTTGCCAATATGCTTACTGCAGCAGGTGTAACTAGGGTAATGACAATGGATTTACACGCAGATCAAATTCAAGGCTTCTTTGAAGTTCCTGTAGATCACTTATTTGCCTCTGCAATCTCCATCCCATTTATAAAGAGCTTAAACCTTCCTAACTTGATTATGGCCTCTCCAGATATGGGTGGTTCCAAAAGAGCTTATGCTTATGCTAAACATTTACAGACTGAGGTAGTCGTTTGTTATAAGCAACGAAAAGAGGCCAATAAGATTGAGCAAATGTTTTTGATAGGGGATGTAGAAGGAAAAGATGTGTTGTTAGTTGATGATATGATTGACACTGCGGGAACATTGACCAAAGCAGCCGATATTATGATAGAAAAAGGTGCAAATAGCGTAAGAGCATTTTGTACTCATGCTATTTTATCAGGTGAAGCATATAATAGAATAGAAAATTCAAAGCTTACGGAATTAATAGTTACTGATACTATTCCGCTAAAGCAAGAAAGCAAAAAGATAAAAGTATTATCCGTTTCTGATTTATTCGCGAAAGTGATCTATAAGGTTCACAATTATGAATCCATCAGTGGATACTTTATTTTTTAAAAAGTAGTATAAACGTTTTTGTAAATAAGTAGTAAAATGAAATCTGTAGCGTTAGAAGCTTCTGTAAGAGATAGCATAAGAAATAAAAGCGCCTTGAATCAATTGAGAAAAGAAGGAAATATTCCTGCTGTTCTCTATGGTGGTGAAAACAACACCCACCTAACGGTTGAGGAAATTGCTTTTGGTAAATTAATCAATACTCCTGAAGTTCACCTTGTTGAATTGAACTTTGATGGTAAGAAAGTGAAAGCGGTAATTAGAGATGTTCAGTTCCACCCGGTAACTGATAAGCCTATCCACATTGACTTCTACGAAGTATTTGAAGATAAGCCAATGACTATGGGTATTCCTGTAAGAGTAGTTGGTAACTCTATCGGTATTAAAAATGGTGGTAAGAGAAGTGACAAATTAAGAAAATTAGTTTCTAAGGCACTTCCTTCAGACATGCCTGATGTAATTGAAGTAGATATCACTAAATTAAGAATTGGACAATCTATTAAGGTACAAGATATCAAAATGGATGGAGTTGAATTCCTTGATACACCAAACGCAGTAGTTGTAGCTGTTAAAACTTCTAGAGTTGCAGTTAATACTGATGATGAAGAAGAGGAAGAAGAAGGTGCTGAAGCTACTGCAGAGGCTACTGAAGCTGCCGCTGAATAATTTTAAAATTTCTTACAATGAAATACCTCATTGTAGGTCTTGGAAATATTGGGGCTGAGTATGAAAATACTCGTCACAACATTGGATTCAAAGCATTGGATGCACTTGCAAGTGCGTTCAATGCTTCTTTTGTTACTAACCGTTTAGGTGACGTAGCTGAAGTTAAACACAAAGGCCGAACCCTTATTCTATTGAAGCCATCTACTTTTATGAACTTGAGTGGAAAGGCTGTGAATTATTGGATGCAACAAGAAAAAATACCTTTAGATAAAGTCCTTATTATTACTGATGACATTGCATTGGATTTTGGTGTTCTTCGATTGAAACCTAAAGGTAGTGATGGTGGTCATAATGGGTTGAAGAGTATTTTTCAAACCCTGGGAACTCAAGATTATTGTAGAATTAGATTTGGTGTTGGCAGTGACTTTGGACGCGGACAACAAGTACAATATGTATTGGGCGAATGGACAAAAGAGCAGCAATTGGACTTACCAGAACGGTTGGAGCAAACTGTAAAAATGATATTGGCTTTCACTACCACTGCGGTTCAAAGGGTAATGTCAGATTTTAATGGGAAGTGATAACCTGAAAGGAGTCCGCATCCATACCTACCGGAAATTTCATTCTAAAGTCTTCTAGTGCATCTTTTCTCAGAATCACAGATTCTATAACCACCTCACTCGATGGGGCCTTTAAATAATCTCCTTTAGGATCAATTGCAGTGGAACGACCATTATACTCGATTCCTTTTCCGTCAATCCCAGTTCGATTTACACCAATTACATAAACTTGATTTTCAATTGCTCGAGCCAACAATAATTTATCCCAAGCAGTAACCCTAGCTGCAGGCCAATTTGCCACATAAATCAATAAATCATATTCCGAATTAACTCTATTTCCTATTACTTTAAACTGATTTCTACTCCAGACAGGAAAGCGCAAATCATAACAAACTAATGGCAAAATTTTCCATCCTTTATAGTTCACGATTAATCGTTTGTTGCCAGGAGAAAAATAATCTGTTTCGTTTGCCATTCTAAACAAATGTCGTTTATCGTATTTCTCAATTTGGCCATCGGGAAAAACAAATAATAGTCGATTGAAGAAGTTCCCACCTTCTTGACATATAAAGCTACCTGTGATTGCAAAATCAAATTCTTTTGCAAAATTGGTCATTGTCTTAACCAACTCACCATCCATCGATTGAGCCAGTTGGGAAGAATTCATTGAAAATCCTGAATTGAACATTTCAGGTAAAACAACCAAATCAACTGATCGGTCTAATAGTGACAACTGCTTCTCTATCTGCATTAAATTGGCTCGGGAGTTTTCCCAAACTAAATTTAATTGCAAATAAGAGACCGTCAAACTGTTCATTAAATACGATTTAAAATTTCGGCTGCTCGAGCCAGTGTATCTTTGGATTTGGCAAAGCAGAATCGAAGCATTTTTTCATCATGGTTAATGTTGTAAAAAACACTAATAGGAATAGAAGCAACGCCAAAATCATTGGTTAATCGAATAGCAAAATCAGTATCTTTTTCATCGCTTATATCTGCGAAAGATAAAGATTGAAAATATGTTCCAGCAGCAGGATGAAACTTAAAACGACTTCCTTTAATGGCCTCTAGAAAAAAATCTCTTTTCTCTTGATAAAACTGACCTAGCGTTAGGTATTGTTCTGCTTCATTCATAAAATCAGCCAACGCATATTGAAAAGGGGTATTCACAGAAAACACGGTATATTGATGCGCCTTTCTAAATTCTACCATCAATTCTTTTGGCGCCAAACAATAGCCAACTTTCCACCCAGTGGTATGATAAGTTTTGCCAAAGGACGAAACAATAAAGCTCCTGTCGGCCAACTTCGGAAATCGAGCAACGCTCTGATGTTCATAACCATCGAACAAAATATGTTCATACACCTCGTCAGACAATACAATAATATCAGTTCCGCTCAGTAATTTCTCTAACTTCTGCATGTCTTGCATGCTAAATATTGTTCCTGTTGGATTATGTGGTGTATTAATAATCACCATTTTAGTCCGCTGATTAATCAACTTCTTAACATGATCCCAGTCTATCTTATACTCTGGACCGTTTAATTGAACAAAAACAGAACGCCCACCATTTAGCTCTACTGCAGGCTCATAACAATCATATGCAGGCGTAAATATGAGCACCTCGTCACCTTCATTAATCATAGCCGCTATAGCAGTATATATGGCTTGTGTTGCACCAGCTGTAATCGTGATTTCTGTTTCAGGATTGTATTTAGCAGTGTACAACATCTCTGTTTTCTCAGCTATTCTTTCCCGCAAACTCATTACTCCTGTCATTGGAGCATACTGATTACTGCCTTTCAGCATATATTGATGAACTAATTCAATCAACTTTGGATGGCAGCTGAAATCGGGGAATCCTTGCGATAAATTAATGGCATTGTGCTCATTAGCCAACTGTGACATCTTGCTAAAAATCGTCAAACCTACTTTTGGCAATTTAGAATGGACTGAATTTTTGTATTGCGGCATACTATTAATTATAGGTGACAAAATTATGAATAATCCACTCGAAATCTCTGCTCTCTGATGAGAATACTTTCCTTCTTTACACATTAATGGCCAGACCATTGGACAATAACTATTAGTTGTCTTGCCAAAAATTAGCTACTGCTTTAAAATTCAATTGATGAAATAAAGGAGATTGTACCACAACCGTAGTAATATTAAAGATTTTGGCGTTTACAAACTTAATTTCAGCATTTTAAGTAACCATTTAATCTAAGTAATCTTCTCACTTTTCAAAAAGATTTATGCCTTCTACTTCTAATGAGGAGATCCTGTAGTAAAAATAGCTAATAACTGAAAATAGAAAAGCCCCACTCCATAAATGGAATGAGGCTCTAAATATAATCGTTTGTAATCGCTTACTTCGAAGTCAATGAAGCAGACAAATACTCTCTGTTCATTCTTGCTATATTTTCTAAAGAAATTCCTTTAGGGCATTCAATTTCACAAGCACCAGTGTTTGAACAAGGACCAAACCCCTCTTCTTCAGCTTGTTTTACCATTGCCAATACTCTATTTTTAGCTTCCACTTGACCTTGAGGCAATAAAGCATACTGAGAGATTTTAGCGGACATAAACAAAGATGCAGAAGCATTTTTACATGCTGCTACACATGCACCACATCCGATACAAGTAGCAGCATCAAATGCTTTATCCGCCTTTTCCTTTTCAATTGGAATAGCATTAGCATCTTGAGTGTTTCCTGAGGTATTTACAGAAATATATCCTCCAGCGTGCTGAATTCTATCTAAAGCACTTCTATCAACTACTAAATCCTTAATAACTGGAAATGCCTTTGCTCTAAATGGTTCCACATAAATTGTTTCACCATCTTTAAATTCACGCATATGCAGTTGACAAGTAGTCACCAAACGTGCAGGCCCATGAGGCTGTCCATTGATGTACATAGAACAAGAACCACAAATCCCTTCTCTACAATCATGATCAAATACTACGGGACTACCGTCTTTCATAATGATTTGATCGTTCAAGGCATCCATCATTTCCAAGAAAGAGCTATCTGGAGAAACGTCATTAATCTGGTAAGTTTCTAATGCTCCTTTAGATTGACCGTTTTTCTGACGCCAAACTTTTAATGTTATATTCATTCCTTTTTCTGCAGCCATGATCGTATATTATTTATAAGAACGAGTTTTCAGTTCTACATTTTCAAATTTTAATTCTTCTTTGTGCAAGATCGCTTCTGATGGTTGTCCGGTATATTCCCAAGCAGCTACGTATGCAAAATTTTCGTCATCACGTTTCGCTTCACCATCTTCTGTTCTGTGTTCTTCACGGAAGTGACCACCACAAGATTCTTCTCTTTCCAGTGCATCTCTTGCAAACAATTCACCCAATTCTAAGAAGTCTGCAACTCGTGTCGCCTTCTCTAATTCTGGGTTCATTTCATCTGCAGTTCCAGGAACTTTTACTTCTTTCCAGAATTGCTCTCTCAATACTTTAATCTCTTCAATTGCCTCTTTTAATCCTGAAGCTGTTCTAGACATACCCACTTTGTTCCACATGATTAGTCCCAACTTCTTATGGAAATAATCTACCGAGTGCTTTCCTTTATTATTGATAAACGTATCAATCATACTCTTTACACTATCTTCCGCTTCTTTAAACTCTGGCAAGTCAGTCGAAATTTTTCCTGTTCTAATGTCATCAGCCAAATAATCACCTATGGTGTATGGCAAAACAAAATAACCATCGGCCAATCCTTGCATCAAAGCAGAAGCTCCTAATCTATTCGCACCGTGATCAGAAAAATTAGCTTCTCCTATAGCGTACAAACCTGGAACAGTGGTCATCAAGTTATAATCCACCCAAACACCACCCATGGTATAGTGAACCGCTGGATAAATTTTCATTGGAGTTTCATAAGGGTTCTCTGCAGTAATTTGTTTGTACATGTCAAACAAGTTACCATACTTTGACTCTACCACTTTTTTACCTAAAGATTCTACTTCCTCTTTCGATGGATTATGAATTCCTTTTAGAAGAGCTTCTTGTTTTCCATATCGTTGAATTGCCGAAGCAAAATCCAAGAAAACCCCTTCATTAGTATCGTTATTAACTACTCCATATCCTGCATCACACCTTTCTTTTGCAGCACGAGAGGCAACGTCTCTTGGAACTAAGTTACCAAAAGATGGATATCTTCTTTCTAAGTAATAATCTCTATCTTCTTCCTTAATATCTCTTGCTCTTAATTTCCCTTCTCGTATCGCCTTAGCATCTTCAATCTTTTTGGGCACCCATATCCGGCCGTCATTTCTTAAAGACTCTGACATTAGAGTCAATTTAGACTGCTGTGTACCATGCACAGGAACACATGTTGGATGAATTTGAGTGTAACAAGGGTTAGCAAACAATGCTCCTCTCTTATGAATCTTCCATGAAGCTGTTACGTTTGATCCCATTGCGTTGGTCGACAAGAAAAATACGTTTCCGTATCCTCCAGAGCCAATAACTACTGCATGAGCAGAATGTCTTTCAATTTCTCCTGTCACTAAGTTTCTTGCAATAATTCCTCTGGCTTTTCCATCAACAATTACAACATCTAACATCTCGTGACGATTAAACATCTCAATTTTACCTTTCGCAATTTGTCTGTTCATTGCTGAGTAAGCTCCTAACAATAACTGTTGACCAGTTTGTCCTTTAGCGTAGAATGTTCGTGATACCAATACACCCCCAAAAGAACGGTTGTCTAACAATCCACCATAATCACGAGCAAAAGGCACTCCTTGCGCCACACACTGATCAATAATGTTTGCAGAGACCTCGGCTAAACGATAAACGTTTGCTTCTCTTGATCTATAGTCACCACCTTTTATGGTATCATAAAACAATCGGTAGGTTGAGTCACCATCACCTTGATAATTCTTTGCGGCATTAATACCTCCCTGAGCAGCAATAGAGTGTGCCCTACGAGGAGAATCTTGATAGCAGAATGCTTTCACATTATACCCAAGCTCAGCCAATGTAGCTGCAGCAGAACCTCCTGCTAATCCAGTTCCCACAACGATAACATCAATATTTCTTTTATTAGCAGGATTGACTAATCGGATATTATTTTTATAATTGGTCCATTTATCTTTTAATGGACCTTCTGGTATTTTAGAATCTAATTTCATCTTCAAATCTTTTGTGTTGAATAATTTCTTGAATTACATGAAAAACATGTAAACAGGAATTAATGCAAATATTGCAGGAACTACGATAGCATAAGCATATCCTACTTTTCGTATAATTGGATTATATTTCGGATGATTTAATCCTAATGATTGGAATGCACTAGAAAAACCATGTACCAAGTGAAAGCCTAAAGCAATCATTGCTAAAACATAAAACCCAACTAGTATTGGATTGGTAAATCCATCAACTACAATTGTGTGCAAGTCTTTCATTGCAACTCCAACATTTTCTCCATTTAGAAAAACAGAACCGTTTTCAATTAATCCACCGGCAACAGCAGTACCATCTTGCAACAAAGGTGCGTTCCCTGCCTCGTTCATCATAAAGGGTGTAGAACCGAATTTATAAACGTACCAGAAATTCTGCATGTGAACCACAATATAAACCAAGATAATGGTTCCCAACACTCCCATATTTCTGGAAGACCAAATCGAATTTTTTTCTGGCCTGCTATAAGCATAACTAATAGGACGCGCTTTTTTGTTTGCTATACTTATCATCATCCCATCAATTGCGTGAAAAATGATACTCAAATAAGTAACATAAGATAATAACTTCACTGCTGGATTGGTGGTCATAAATACTGCATACTCGTTGAATTGCAACTGACCTGCATAACCAGACATAAATAGCTGTAGGTTTCCAGCTAAGTGACCCGTAAGGAAAAGTATTAAGAATAGACCAGTAAAAGCCATCCAATACTTCTTAACGATGTGCGATTTTAATAACCCTCGTGATTCGCTCATATAGAACTTTGTTTTGTGAATTAAATTTAATTTAAGAGAAGCAAAGGTAAATCCTTAACACCTTTTTACCAATATTCGTTTCGCTTAATATTTTATTTAGACAGATTCTTAATAGTGGATATAATAACACTTCTATGGCTTTTTGGTTCATCCTTGAATTTGAAATTAATCCACGGATAATTGGTGCAGCGTTTAGTGCTTTCCTATCTTTGTATGAACACGAAAAATTTTTGTTACATGAAATACTTACCAATCGACGCAAAGCTATTTGTAAAAAACAGAGCCAAATTTGTTAAAAGATTGAAAAAGAATGCAATTGCTGTATTGAATTCCAATGACATCATGCCAACCAATGCCGATGGCACTATGCCTTTTAGGCAAAACAATGACTTATTCTACCTTTCTGGAGTAGATCAGGAAGAGTCTATTTTAGTTTTGTATCCTGACTGCCCTAATCCTAAACATCGTGAGGTTTTATTCTTGAAAAAAACAAGTCCTGAAATAGCGATCTGGGAAGGTGAAAAATTATCAGCAGAGAAAGCATTTGAAACTTCTGGAATCGAAACAGTGTATTGGAAAGAAGACTTTGAAAAAGTATTCAAGACTATGATTTTTGAGGCCGATCATGTTTATCTATCAGACAACGAACACCTGAGAGCGAGCAATCCAGTTCAAACAAGGGACGACCGCTTCCGTGACTGGTGTCAGAAAGAGTATCCATTACACAATTATGAGCGAACCGCACCCATTCTGTCTTACCTGAGAAGCGTAAAAGAACCAGAAGAGATAGCAATGATGCAAACTGCTTGTAACATTACGGCTAAGTCTATCGATAGAGTTTTAAAATTCATCAAGCCAGGTGTTATGGAATATGAGATTCAAGCAGAATTAATGCATGAATTCTTAATCAACCGTTCAAGAGGTTTTGCATACGAGCCAATTATTGCGTCTGGTTTTAATGCTTGTGTATTGCATTACATAGAAAACAACCAAGAGTGTAAAGATGGAGAAGTTATTTTGATGGATATAGGTGCTGAATATGGCAACTACGCTTCTGACCTAACTAGAGCGATCCCAGTAAGTGGGAAATTTACAACTAGACAGAAAGAGGTTTATAATGCTGTTTTGGAAGTAATGAAAGGTTGTGAATCCATTTTAAAACCAGGAATCACTTTACCTGATTATCATGAACAAGTGGGTCACCTGATGGAAAAGCAATTGATTAAATTGGGCCTAATCACTCAAGAAGACATTGACAATCAAGATCCAAATTGGCCAGCTTACAAGAAGTATTTCATGCATGGAACGTCACACTACATTGGCTTAGATGTGCACGATGTAGGTAGTTGGACAGCTCCAATAGAAGCAGGAATGGTTTTTACAATTGAACCAGGAATTTATATCCGCGAAGAGAATTTAGGAATCCGGTTAGAGAACGATTATTTAGTGACAGAGAACGGGTTGAAAAACCTAATGGCACATATTCCAATTGAAGCAGATGATATTGAAGCAGCAATGAATTCTTAAAAAACATTGATTTATTAAGAAAGGGAGCATATTTTTATGCTCCCTATTTTTATGCAGAAAACCTTTACATATAAAAACGAAGAAATTAGCTACAGCTGTCAAGGCAAGGGAGCTTTGGTTATTTTGCTACACGGATTTTTAGAGAATAAATCCATCTGGAATAACACCATTTCTTTTCTAACCAATAGCTTCATGGTCGTTGCTATTGACCTGCCTGGACATGGGAGCTCTCCGTGTTTAGGATATGTTCATTCGATGGAATTGATGGCAGACGTAGTTAACGAATTACTAAAACACCTCAACAAAAGAAAATGCCATTTAGTTGGTCATTCTATGGGCGGATATGTTGCGCTAGCATTTGCCGAAAAATATGCAGATAAGATCTATTCGTTAAGTTTAATTTGCAGTAATGCACGAGCCGACAATAAACAAAAAAAAATAGATCGAACGAAAGCTATTCAATTGGTTAAAACTAAGAAAAACCTATTTGTTGAAGCTGCCATTCCACCTCTTTTCAATACGGAGCAAAAAAACCATATGAGAGCCATCAACAAAATTAAAAAGATGGCACATGATACGAGTATTCAAGGAACCATAGCTGCACTTAGTGGGATGCGCGACCGATATGAAAGAGAAATTGTTCTAAAATTCGCACCATACCCAGTTTTAATAATTGCAGGCGAAAAGGATGCTATCATTCCAGTACAATGGTTAAAAGAACAAAGCGAACTACCTGAAAATTGTGTCTTGGAAATTATGGAAGACATTGGTCATATGCCTTTTCTAGAAGATCGAATAATGTTTGAAACATTGTTAATGCGTTTTTTAAAAGGGGTTTAAATACTCATCTAGCAGTAAACCTTCATAGACTTTTCTAGAAAAGTACAATTCAATAAAGATCAATTCCAACATCAAGTACACTCCCTTCTCATATCCCACCGAGAAATTGTAACTTTGCCGCTCAAATACAATAAGGTATATGGTTACATCAATGACAGGCTATGGTAAAGCCACTAAAGATTTAGGGAGTACAAAAATAACGGTTCAAATTAAATCCTTGAATAGCAAAGGAATGGATTTGAATGTAAAACTACCATCTATATACCGTGAGAAGGAATTAGAGGTTCGTTCTATGTTGAGCAATCTGTTACAACGTGGGAAAGTGGATTTAATTTTAACTACAGAAAATCAAGATGACTCCAGTCGTTTAAGTATAAATACCAAACTGTTTAAGTCCCATTACCACACTCTAAAAAAACTGAAAACTGAATTGGGTGACACTGACCCTTCAGATTTAATTCGACTAGTTTGCGGTTTGCCTGAAGTTATGGTTACTGAGACCAAGGAATTAGACGAAAGCGAATGGAAAGAAGTAGTTAGTGTAATTAATGAAGCAGTGAAAGAATTAGAAGCCTTCCGTCAGCAAGAAGGAGATACTTTAAAAGAAGAATTTACACTTCGTGTTACCACTATTTCTCAATTGTTGGAAGATGTAAAACTTTATGAAGAGGATAGAATCAAGACTGTTCGTGAGCGAATCACCAAGCATTTGGATGAATTGATTAGTGCAGATAATTACGACAAAGATCGCTTGGAGCAAGAACTGGTGTTTTACATGGAAAAGTTCGACGTTACGGAAGAAAAAGTAAGGTTGAAAGGACATTGCGAATACTTCATTGAGACGATGAATGAAGAAGGTGCACAAGGGAAAAAATTAGGTTTCATTAGTCAAGAAATGGGTCGTGAAATCAACACTCTAGGTTCTAAAGCCAATGATTCTAATATTCAGAAATTAGTTGTAGCAATGAAAGACGAATTAGAAAAAATTAAAGAACAAGTATTAAACACCCTATAGCGAATGCAAGAAGGTAAATGCATCATATTTTCAGCACCATCAGGCGCAGGCAAAACCACCATTGTAAAGCGGTTATTAGAAGAAATAAAAGCTTTACGATTTTCTGTTTCAGCATGTACGCGTGAAAGGCGAGTGAATGAAACCGACGGAAAGGACTACTATTTCCTTTCCATAAACGACTTCAAAAATAAAATCAATCGAAATGAGTTTATTGAATGGGAAGAAGTATACACAGATCACTATTATGGTACATTGAAAAAAGAAATTGAGCGCATCTGGCAAGAGGGCCATCATGTCATTTTTGATGTAGATGTGGTAGGAGGATTAAACCTTAAAAAATACTTTGGAGACAAAGCATTGGCCATTTTTGTGATGCCTCCATCAATTCAGGAATTAGAAGCCCGATTGAGAGGACGAGCAACTGAAACTGAAGATCGTTTGGCCAAACGAATTGGAAAAGCAGAACAGGAATTAAAAACAGCGGACCAATTTGATGTAATTCTTGTAAACGAACATTTAGAAGAAGCTTGTGAAGAAGCTAAATCGTTGGTTCGTAATTTTATCGATTAATCATGAAGATTGGACTTTTTTTTGGAACCTACAACCCTGTGCATATTGGGCACATGGTGATTGCCAACTATATGGTAGAATATACTGACATGGATCAACTTTGGATGGTGGTAACTCCACAAAATCCATTCAAGCAAAAAGAGTCCATGCTGAAAGATTTTGACCGATTGCATTTAGTGAATCTAGCCATCGGTGACGATTTGCGCCTGAGGGGTTCTGACATCGAGTTTAGACTACCTCAACCCAACTACACTTCTGATTCGTTGGCGTACTTAAAAGAAAAGTTTCCTGAGCATGAATTTGCACTAATTATGGGTGCAGACAACCTCAATTCCTTTCACAAGTGGAAAAACCACGACTACATTTTAGAACATCACGAAATCTATGTTTACCCACGAATGGAAGCTAACGATGGCGGTGAATTAAGAAACCATTTTAAGGTTACTTATGTGGATGCTCCTATTATGAAGGTTAGTTCGTCCTTTATTAGAAAAGCCATTAAAGAAGGGAAGAATGTCAACCACTATATGCCGAAAGATGTAGCGGCTTATATTGATGATATGGGGTTGTATCGTTAGGTTACTCACCCATTTTCTATACTAATTCACAAAACAGTATTTGTCCCTTCAAGTTCACGAAAGCATTTTTCAATTAACCTACTATGCTTCATCCCTTTTGGATGACACATCAATAACAAAGACCTACCACTTAAGTTATTCTTACTGCCCAAGCTGTCTCAAGTACCCCTCGACCATTTCATTGTTGGGATTGTATTGCAATGCTTTTTTGAGATCAGTGATTGCAGCCTCATTCTGCCCCAACTCCATATAAGCCAAACCCCTATTTGTATAAACTTGAGGTGCGATTTCTGGAGTATATTGAAGTGCTTTGTTATAATCTTCTATGGCCATTTCAGGATTTTTTAAAATACTATAAGTCACTCCTCGGTTAAAATAGATGGAACCTCTTTTAGGAGCAAACTTTAATGCGATCGAATAATTTTCTAATGCTTTAGCAAATTCTCCTTTCATACCATAAGCATTCCCAATCCCTTCATAAACCTCAGGTCGCTCAGAACCTAGATTCGCAGCCATTTGAAAATCATTAAATGCTTTTTCAACGAATAGATTGCTCTCTTGTTGCGTCTTAGCACGTTCAGATTTCTTACCATAATAATTCCCTCGATTACTCAATGGTTGCTCTATATTTCTCGGCAAAGATCCGTTCTTTAGTCTATTCAATTCTATCACATTGGTCCAAAGTACTTCGCTATTTTGCCAGGTTTCTACTTGTCTCATGGTAATCG
This sequence comes from Acidiluteibacter ferrifornacis, assembly GCF_009909615.1. GTDB lineage: Bacteria > Bacteroidota > Bacteroidia > Flavobacteriales_E > Vicingaceae > Acidiluteibacter > Acidiluteibacter ferrifornacis. The sequence goes on from NZ_WWNE01000003.1 coordinate 412,667, forward strand.
GAATGAACAGTAATGTCAACCCAATCACAACAATATAAGTTACCTTCTGCTTATTTTTTGGCATGTATTCTTGAATCAACATTATTAACATAAACGCCAATCCTATGTATGGCAGGTAAGAATATCGATCAGCCATAATCACCATACCGACAGAAACAAATTGCAACACTAGAATTACTGTAGTCACAAAAAAGCCAACGCCAACCGCAATACTTTTCGTGAATTTGATACTGTACAATGCCAACCCTAAAATAATCGCAACAACTATCGGAGCAACTCTAAAATATAAGCTTGTATCATAGGTCGCTTGCTCAGGATAAGGATAAAATGTACTTAACTCTTTTGGGATAAAGAATTTGATGATGTATTCTAAAAACCCATAACTAGCGAATTGAAAACGCTGTAAGATAGAAAATGTATCAAAATCATTTATTGCCACAGTCCTTGTCCCTTTTTCAAATAGTCCATAAAAGTCTCCGCCACTTTGAACGTCAACAGCAATTAAACCGAACAGCAATGCAACGCCAAAAAAAGGTAGGGTATGCAGAACAGTTCGAGGATGCAACGTTTTCTTCAAAGATTCAAAAGGTGTTTTAGAGTTGTCGTTCCAAAACCACATCAGCAACATTACAATTGGCAAAACCACTGCCATTGCTTTCGATAAACAAGACAAAATAAATAGCACAAAAGTTAGCCCTAACCACTTCCAATGTTTTTGATCTAAATACTTACCGTAACTCAACAATGCCGCTAGAAAGAAAAAAGTATACAGCACATCTTTTCGCTCGGATACCCAAACTACGGATTCAACATGCATGGGGTGCAACGCAAATAGCAAAGCAACAACCACACTAGCGAATATATTCTTCTTGCTCAACCAATAAACGAGGAGCAATACCAAAATACTATTCAGAATATGTAGAATTAAGTTCCACTTAATAAATGGCTTTGCAGAAATTCCTTCGTAACAATTTGGGCAAACATTGTTATTCCAACGCATAGTTAGAACAGTCAATGGGTGATAGTTTAAGGAAACAATCCGTTGGAAAACATCTCCTACTGTGGTTTGTAGTGGAGCTGGATCTCTGTTTACAATCGTGGTTTTCGCTTTGGTTGCATGCTTAAAAGCATCCATATCTGTAACCGAACGAACTAAATCGTTCTCTACAACATATGCATAGTCATCCCAGTCCACGAAGTCGTTATCTAGTGCTCCTCGGTAAGTAACAAAAGTTAATATTACAACCACAAGAACACTTGTAATCAACCACTTATCCTCCTTAATTAAGGATTGAAAATCCATTATTGGACGACTCTCCATCTGAGACTTATTCCTTTTGAATTTGGACGCCATAGGGCATTGATTTTATTCAGTTGTATATTCACAAGGGTATACAACAAAATCCAAATTAGTTTATTTTTTTGAAAGTCACAGGTATGAATAAGAAAACTAGCGTCCAAATCCAATCCGCTAAGGAAGGTTTACTGGAGTAAATTAAAAAATACGGAAGCCGTAAATTAAGCTTTGATTAAACCAAGAATAGATTCGAAAATTAATGCACCATCTACATTACCCAATTCAGCATCAGCTGCTCGTTCTGGGTGAGGCATCATTCCAAATACATTCTTACCTGCGTTACAAACACCTGCAATATTTTCTAGAGAGCCGTTTGGATTAGACTCTTCTGTAATATCTCCATTTTCATCGCAGTAGCGAAAAATTATCTGATTGTTTGCATTCAATTCGGCAATTGTTTCTTCAGAAGCGAAGTATCTTCCTTCTCCGTGAGCGATAGGAATTTTTAATGCTTGCTTAGTATCAATATGAGCATTTACAATTGACGCATTGTTATCTGCTTTCAGGTGGATGTTTTTGCAAATAAATTTTTGGTTATTGTTGTGCAACAATGTTCCTGGCAACAACTTAGATTCACATAAAATTTGAAATCCATTACAGATTCCCATTACATACCCTCCTTTTTCTGCATGCTTCACTACTTCGGTCATAATTGGCGAATAGTTTGCTATAGCACCACTTCTTAAATAATCACCATAGGAAAAACCACCAGGCAAAATCACAAAATCAACTCCTTTCAAGTCGGTGTCCTTGTGCCATAGACGTTCTACTTTTTGATTAAATAGTGATTCTAAAACATAAATCATGTCAGCATCACAATTGGAGCCTGGGAAAGTAATTACACCGAATTTCATATCGTTATTTTTTGTGTGCTGCAAAATTAATTGAAAAGATTGGAGGAGCAAAAAGAAATGTTATATCAATCCCACTAAACGGTAATTATTGTACAAAACCAACAATAGCAATAAAATGATAAGTGCATTTCCTACCCAATATCGTTTTAAATAATCAAAATAATTGGCAGTATAGACCGCGAATGACACTAAAACTAAAGAATAAGTTGAAAAATAGTCATGAGTTGTTATAAAAAAAGACACTACGCTTAATAAAAAATAAACCACTATTATTCTTAATAAGTTCTTTACTCTCACGGTATTTTTACTCAACCCTCTCAACAATGAGCTGAATGAAACAATCGCAAGAATGAGCAATAAGGCAAGAACTACATATGAAAAACCGGAAATAGTTAATCCATATGAATAATTATTAAACTCACTATACTTTAGGACTAAACTTGGTACTTGATCATTTAGGTAATAATAGCTAGCCAACCATAGCCCAATTAGAATTGGGCCAAACAATGAAACAATGTAGTTTCTCCATTCAAATGGACGAATAATTATACATGCGGACCAAATCAGAACTACTAAAAAAAGTGAGGGGAAATAAAACAAGGAAGCCACTCCTATAAGCAGACTAGCGTTAAAAACTTCTTTTAATACATTTCTCTGATTATATATCTTTAACAATTGACCTAAAGCCAGTATCAAAAACAAATTGGCGACAATTACCGGATTAGGATACAAAAATGCAGTGTGAATACTACAAAAAATAACATAAAAGAAAGCCACCAGATTGTTTCGTTCGGGTAAGATTTTATGCAAATCAATGATGTAATTCAATAAAAATCCTTCGATTACTACTAGTAAAATTCCAATTACCAACGAGAAAATTGTCCCATCACCAATAAATTGCATCAATAGCTCATATAAGGGCATTAAATTAGAAAATTGATGAGGAGGGGCACTTAAAAATGATGGAAACCAAAGCGCAATAACTATTATAGGAAATAAGATATAGTTAATAGGTTGACGTGATTTTATTAAATTAAAAATCATTATTTACTGTTTTCTTTTAAAAGCATTTTTTCTAAAAGTATTTATTTTTACTTTTGTGGGGAATTTTATTAGCAATAGATTATGACTTGGAATGATTTAGTATACGGTTTAGGAGATTTATTAGAGGCAACTTTTGAAATTTTACCTCCTTTAGGGAACATCCCTAATATAATCTTCATTTTAATAATATTTGCGAGCTTAGTGTATTGGATGATTGAATTAGGCAAGTACAAGAAAAAAGCAAAACAAGAAGGTTCTATCGAATAATCTTCAAATTAAAAATAGTTAAATGCCTTCGTTCTTTGAACGAAGGCATTTTTATTTACATCAAATCAAATCCTATATCCTTTCTATAATTCTTTCCTTCAAAAAGAATACGTTGTGCTTTATCAAAAGACAATGCCAATGCTTCTTTCATATTATTACCATAAGCTGTAACTGCCATCACTCTCCCGCCGTTTGTCACCAATTCATTTTCTTTTAATGCAGTTCCTGCGTGAAATAAGATACAATTGGTTGTATTCTCAACCCCAGTCATTACTTTCCCTTTCTCGTATGCTTCTGGATATCCCCCCGAAACTAACATGACTGTGGTTGCAGATCTTTCATCTATTTCTATCGTCTCCTTTTCTAATGTTCCTTTTGCTATGGCAGAAAAGTGGCTCAATAAGTCGGATTGAATTCTGGGCAAAACCACTTCCGTTTCTGGGTCTCCCATTCGCACATTGTATTCAATAACAAAAGGCTCTCCGTCAACTATCATTAAACCGATAAATAAAAAGCCCTTATACTTTAACCCATCCTTCTTTATTCCTTCTATTGATGGTTTTACGATACGTGCTTCAATTTTTTGCATCAACTCCTCATCAATAAAAGGAACTGGAGACACCGCTCCCATTCCACCCGTATTCAAACCCATATCTCCTTCACCAATGCGCTTATAATCTTTAGCTTCTGGTAAAATTTTATAACTATTTCCGTCGGTCATCACAAAAACCGACATCTCAATGCCTTTCAAAAACTCTTCAATCACAACCTTAGCACTAGCTTCACCGAATTTTTGGTCTTCCAACATTTCCTTTAATTCACGCTTTGCATCCACTAAATTGTCTGGAATAACAACTCCTTTTCCTGCTGCCAAACCATCGGCTTTCAAAACAAATGGAGGACTTAAAGTCTCTAAGAAAGCATATCCCGCCTCCAAATCCTTTGCTGAAAAACTTTGGTAACGCGCCGTTGGTATATGATGGTTGATTAAAAACTCTTTTGCAAAATCCTTACTCCCTTCTAGCTGAGCACCATTTTGATGTGGTCCAATCACTCCTACAGCTTTCAACTCGTCTTTAGATTCGAAATAGTCTGCGATTCCATTCACCAAAGGATCTTCCGGACCAACAACAACTAAATCAATTTTTTCACGCAAAACCAATTCGGCTATTTTTTCAAAATCATTGACTGAGATAGCCACATTGGTTCCGCATTGAGCAGTACCGGGATTCCCAGGTGCAATAAACAATTTTTCTAATTGTTGACTTTGTGCAATTTTCCATGCAAAGGCATGTTCTCTTCCTCCAGATCCTAAAACTAATACTCGCATTATTTTTTTTATTGCAAAGAAACAAAATCAACCTCTTTTACGCACTTTAAAATCATCTAAGTTTTCAATCGTTTGGTGTTTTAATATTCCACTACTAGATACTAGGAATTAACACTACCCACCTCTACCCATTTATTTTTGTATACTTGCCTTTCGATTTTATGAAGGCACTAATTATTTTCTATTTTATTCTATTTTCATTTTGTGCAAAAGCTCAAGATAACATACTGTCAATTAACTTTAAAGAAATTCAATTCAAAAAGGTTTGTGATTTTATAAATAGGCAGAAAGAAAACAAAATCATCAACTTTATCGATGTAAAGGGAAGTTATTCTGAAAAAGAAAGCAAAAGTTACAAAAAGCATCATCAAAGCTACCTTATAAAAAAACCAATTGAAGAAGTTTGGGCTTCATACAACAACACTAGTCCAGCTAAATCATGGAATGGTAAGATGCTCAATTTTGGCTGTTTAATCTCGAAAAAGAACAACAGCATCTCTTACATGAACGACAATTATGGCGGAGCAGAAGTTGGACAAGTATTTTATGTTAATCTTAAACTACTTAAAGGTTTCTATAACTTGGCCGTAGCTTTTGAAGTTACTAAATTATCTGAGGAAAATTACACCATTGAATATAGCTATGTTCATGGAGGAAAAACACAAGGAAAGCAATGGATGACTATGACTTCCACGCCAGATGGTCATACTCGGATCTCACATTACACTTTATATAAAAGTTCTTCCCAATTAAGAGACCTTTTACTTTACCCCTATGTACATGAATTAGCGATAAATGAGTTTCATCACAACATGTTATTAAGTAATCAATGAAAACTATCCGAATGATTTGGGACTTTAGAGGAGCTGAATCTAAACCGATTGCAGAGCACCACGCCTTACATTTAGATGAATTTGCCAAGAAGCATTCCATAGCTCCTGTGCAAACAGGCATAATTGAAATAACAGAATTTCATACCATTGCGCATATCGATGTATTAGAAGAAAACCTATTGACAGTCAGAGACGCTTTAAAACCACATCGAGGAGAATGGATTGAAAAAAAATAAGCGTCCTCTTTCGATAACGCTTATTCTACTTTTTTCTGGAAATATTTTATTTTACTATGGTCGCTTTATGCTACATCCTAAGGCTTTCGTTTCTGAAGGATTAATTGATTTACCCGCTACCATATTATTAATAGCATCCATTAAGTAATGCTTATCTGCATCTCCTGCACTTTTGTAGTTGTCATCAATAGCACCTACATAAGCTAATTTGAATTCTTTATTAAACAAGTATACATGAGGAGTAGTGGCAGCACCAAAAGCATTCGCCAATTTTGAATCAGAATCTACAACATAAGGAGCAGTAAAGCCTTTTTCAGCGGCGTGCTTTTTCATTGCCTCTATAGAATCATCATTCTCTCTTTTACCTTCATTTGAATTAACCAATATTACACCTATTCCTTTATCTGCAGCCGTTTTTTGAATTTTCGTGTAGCGATCTTCCCATGCTTTCACAAAAGGACATGTATTACATGTAAACATTACTAATAACCCATTTTCCTTTTTCACATCATTTAAGCTAATCATTTTCCCATTCGTATCCTTCATTTTTAAGGTGGTCATGGGTGCCTTAGCTCCAATTTCTAATGATTCATAAAGCGTAAAAGCTGACATTCCGACTAATAATAATGCAGCTAGTATTGTATTTTTAATCTTTTTCATTGTTCTTATTTTTTAGAATTATTTAAAATTAAACAATTATTAGACCGAATAATAAATTGAGCGTTAACTTTAGTTCACCAAGCCACTTTTGATTGCAAACTTGATTAGCCCTGCTATATTGTGAACTTCCAACTTTTTCATCAAGTTGGTACGGTGGGTATCCACAGTCCGGTGAGAAATAAACAATTTATCGCCTATTTCCTTATTTGAATAGCCCTCAGCTATCGCTTTCAATATCTCTACCTCTCTAGAGGTTAATCTAGATAAAATAACAGTCTCTGATTCTGAAGCAAAAAGAGAAGAACCACTTTTTCCTTCATTTAATAAAGATTGTGTAACCGCAGCCGAGAAATAAGATTTACCACTTGAAACCTTTAAAACCCCATCAACCAACTCGTTACAGTCTACATTTTTTAACAAATAACCGTCTGCGCCCAACTCCATTAATTTTTTGGTGAGAGAGGGTTCACTATGCATGGTCAAGACAATTACTTTAATAGTTGGATAATCTCGTTTTAATTGAGTGGTAAACTCAATGCCGTTCATAATGGGCATATCAATGTCCGTCAAAACTAAATCTGGTTTGAGTACCTCAACAAGTTTTAATCCTTCTTTACCATTTGATGCTGTGGCGAGCAGATCAATCTCTTCTATTTCTTTCACAATAGAAGCTAGCCCATCTAGAACTAATTGATGGTCATCTACTACAATAATTCGTGTTTTAGCGTTCACAGTGATCAAATTTTAAGATAAAAATAGAAATTTCTTCGACAAAAGCCTAAGATGATTCCTTTAAATTAATTGACCCTTTTGAACTATCTACAATGGAATGTTTCCGTGCTTCTTTTTCGGCATTACCTCCACTTTGTTTTCCAACATCTTGAAGGCCTTAATGAGCTTTTCTCTGGTATCTTCAGGTTTAATAACTTCATCAATATACCCTCTAGCAGCAGCATTATATGGATTGGCAAAAAGCGCAGCATATTCAGCTTCTTTCTCAGCCAATTTAGCTTCCGGATCAGAAGCATTTGCTATCTCCTTCTTAAAAATAATTTCTGCGGCGCCTTTGGCTCCCATTACTGCAATTTCAGCAGTTGGCCATGCGTAATTCATATCTGCTCCAATGTGCTTAGAGTTCATTACATCATATGCGCCACCGTATGCTTTTCTAGTAATTACAGTAATTCGAGGAACAGTAGCCTCACTGAATGCGTAAAGCAATTTAGCTCCATTAGTAATAATCGCATTCCATTCTTGGTCGGTTCCTGGTAAGAAACCTGGAACATCTTCAAATACTAAAATAGGGATATTAAAACAGTCGCAAAAACGAACAAACCTTGCTCCTTTATTTGAACTATTGATATCTAAAACTCCTGCTAGAAAGGCTGGTTGATTCGCTACTATTCCTATTGATTTACCTGCCAATCGACCAAAACCTACCACTATATTTTCAGCGAAGTCTTTGTGTACCTCATGAAACGAATCAGCGTCTATAACACCATTAATAACCTCTCTAATATCGTAAGGCTGATTAGAGTTTTCAGGAATAATATTGTTTAATTGTTCCCTTTTTTCAGAACCTTTAAAGTCATACGGTAAAGAAGGTGCATTCTCTTCACAGTTTTGTGGCATATAGGACAACAATCGCTTCAGACCATTGATACATGCTATCTCATTTGCGTATGTAAAATGTGTAACTCCAGATTTAGTTGAATGTGCAGAAGCTCCGCCTAAATCCTCAGATGTAACATCTTCATGTGTAACTGTTTTCACTACGTTTGGACCTGTCACAAACATATAGGACGAATTTTCAACCATCATAATAAAATCAGTCAAAGCAGGTGAATATACTGCCCCGCCGGCACATGGCCCCATAATAGCAGACAATTGTGGAATAACCCCACTTGCTTTTGTATTTCTATAGAATATATCAGCATACCCTGCCAATGAAACTACACCTTCTTGTATTCTAGCACCACCTGAATCATTTAAACCCAATACCGGCGCTCCATTTTTCATCGCCAAATCCATGATTTTGCAAATTTTCTCGGCATGCGCTTCTGCTAATGACCCTCCTAAAACTGTAAAGTCTTGTGCAAAAACGTATACCAGTCGGCCATGAACGGTACCATATCCTGTAACCACTCCGTCTCCCAAAACCACTTGCTGATCCAAACCAAAATTGGTGCTTCTATGAGTCACTAGCATACCAATTTCTTCAAAAGAACCTTCATCCAATAAGAAATGAATTCTTTCTCTTGCTGTTAGTTTGTTTTTTGAATGCTGAGATTCTATTCTTTTTTCTCCTCCACCCAATTTGGCTTCAGCTATTTTTCGATCTAACTCTTCAAATTTTCCCTTCATGGCTCTTGATATTTTTGTCGACCAAAGGTATAGAAATCCGCTTTTTTATTCGAATTTATTTAAAACAAAAAGCCGAGGCAATAGTGTTTGCCTCGGCTTTTTAATTTTTTTGCAATAATTAAAAGTCTAATAAGGTAATCCCTACAGTAAATGGATACAATTCAGGTCCTTTATCTTTTTCGAATAAGGGGCTTAAGTTATAAGTAGCAAATAAGTTTACCCAACCTACTCCAAATCGAGTCGTAAGTGCCATACTGAAAGGGTTTAAGTTAAAATCATCTCTATATTTGTCCTTTTTATTATTCCCAGAAGGCGTAGTATATTTCATTTTATTTTTCGACCCTATTCTGTATCCGAACACCATACCTGCCGAGAAATGAAATCCTTTTCGTGCAAGCTTGGCATCATTGTATTCGAATAAGATCGGTACTGTTAAATAAGTCGCTTTGAATTTATTCTTACTTACTGAAGCCATATTCAATGAGTCTCTAAAAGAACTCAACTGACTTTTTGTAGAGTCTGTCGATGGAGTAGTAATTAAACGGTTATTTGTTTTTAAATCGTAACTATTAAATTGAAATCCTAATCCTGTTAATATTCCAAAACGGTCTCCTTTTATAGGAATATACTTTTCAAAAGGATTCAAATTGACCACCACTGACTTCGAGTAATTCAAATCTAAAAAAGAGTCTTTGGGGTCTAAAGATGTGGAGCCATCAGGAGTTAAAAATCCGTTGACTCCCAAATCGAACCCTGCCCAATGACTGTCTCTTGTAGCTCTTTTTCTTTTAGAAACATTAGAAGAAGTGTCACTCAAAACAATATCCGATGTGTCGCCACTCTCATCAATTATCAAAATGACCTTTTCACGAATTGTTATTTTTGTAGTATCTTTTTCAATAGCCATTGAGGCTGCTGAAAATACGATCGACGCTATGATTAAGATTAATTTTTTCATGGTTTATAGTTTGTGTTTGAAAGTAGGACGGACGAGCTCATTATTTTGTTACAGCTTTATCTCAATATTTTTTTGAAATGCTAAAAGAACCAATCTGCAAAGCAAATTCTCCTATTTTTTGATTGAGACCTTTTACGGCTTTCAGCTTAATTTTTTCATTAGTTGCTGCTGTAATCTCATCAGCTATTACCTCTATTATAGGTTTATCATTTAACATTTCTTTCTTAAGCAACTCAATTGGAGTGTGCATCGTTTTAGTGGAACTTTTTGGACTTATTTTATTTGGTGACACTTGTTCCGCCATTGAAATATCTTCCATACCTATTACATCCATTTCTTCAACCATTGCTATTGAGGTTTCAAAAACTTCCACTTCATCATTAGAGGCAAAATTAGATTGACTTGCATTATCAGCATTATCTTTAACAGATGAAGTTGTTGAACGTTGAGCCGGAACAAAATTTGTAGAATGGTCTTTTATTGTAGTAGTGGCAATAGGGTTTGAACTTGATTTTACTATTGATTCAAAAGAAATCTCCTGAATCGACACTTCCTTTTGAAGTTCAGCAACTGATCGATAATCATATACTTTATCGGGAGTAAACAAATAAAACAACACTAATAATGCAGCAGCTACAGCCGATGAAAAAGTATAGAGATAAACTGTCATTGGTTTTCTCTTTCTTATTAAATCGGACTTATTGGGAAAGTCAAATTGTTCGGCAGCGAGAACTGTAGAGTTGTAATGCTTATCTATTTGTTTCCACTTAGGATGCTTGGCAGTAAACAAATCATACTCTTTTAGTTTACTCCCTGATAGCAATCCCTCGATTTTTGCAATTGCAAACGATTCAAAATTATGTTTGGAAATTCGTGTTTGAAAACCTGCTTCTTCTGTGAACAATTCTTCTTTAGCATCAAAAGAAATGTCATTATTTGGCAAATAGATTTGCTCAAATCCCTCGAATTCAACTTTTAATTCAGGATGACATTCCAAAAAGTCTAACAGCGCTTCGCTTTGAATGGCATCAAGGTTTCCTTCATAAAAATCGAGAAAAAAAGCCTCATAATTGTATTTAGTTATTTTCTCCATCACAACAAATTTTCGACACTTACTAAATAATTTTTCAAAAATTTCCGGCTTCGGAAAATATACACCTTGACTTGTGATTCTGACAAACTAAGGATTTCCCCAATTTCTTGATAGGAGTATCCTTCATAATCTCTTAGAAGAATGACACTTCTTTGAATTTCTGGCAATTTTGAAATCGCCTCATCTAGAATCTCTTTTAAATCAGAGTACCCTTCTGAGTGTGCATGCTCATTATAGTCCACCTCTCCAAATGAAGTTTGTCTCTTATCTCTGCGCACCATATCGATCAAAGTGTGGTAAGCGGTTGTAAAAAGATAGGATTTCACCTTCAAAAAATCTACTGAATCTAACTTATCCCACAGCTTCACATATGTTTCCTGAACAATATCCTTCGCTTTATCAGCATCTTTGATATTTTTCAAGATAAACCGATAAATATTATCAGAATAAAGAGAAACGCTTTCGTTATATTGAGACTTGTTCATTCGGTTTGGTTGGCCGGTTTTGTCTGTGGGACGAACAAGGTAATAAAAATGTTACAGCAAATGGGAAAAGTTTTTCTAGCTTTTAATCATCCAGCTTCAAAACGGCCATAAATGCATTTTGTGGAACCTCTACATTTCCAATCTGACGCATCCTTTTCTTACCTGCTTTTTGCTTTTCTAATAACTTACGTTTTCTGGAAATATCTCCTCCATAACATTTAGCAGTTACATCTTTTCGTAGGGCTTTCACCGTTTCTCTGGCAATTATCTTTGCTCCAATTGCAGCTTGAATAGCAATATCGAATTGTTGACGAGGCAATAGTTCACGCAACTTTAAACAGATTCGTTTACCTAAATCAAATGCTTTATCTTTATGGATTAAAGCTGACAATGCATCAACTTGATCACCATTTAACAATAAGTCCATTTTAACCAACTTCGATTCCCTATAGCCCATCGGGTGATAATCAAAAGAGGCATAACCTTTAGAGATGGTCTTTAATTTATCGTAAAAATCAAACACGATTTCTGCCAATGGAATTTCAAAAGTTAGTTCTACACGCTCAGGAGTTAAATAAACTTGATTCTTTAATTCTCCTCGCTTATCAATACATAAGTTCATCACAGCACCAACAAAGTCAGACTTAGTGATAATTTGTGCCTTAATAAATGGCTCCTCAACCCGCTCCAAAATTGTTGCCTCTGGCAAATCTGAAGGGTTGTTAATTAATATTTTTGTTTCAGGCTCTCGAACTAAATATGCATGATAGGAAACGTTAGGAACAGTAGTTATTACCGTCATGTTAAATTCACGCTCTAATCGCTCTTGAATAATTTCCATGTGAAGCATACCTAAGAATCCACAACGAAATCCAAAGCCTAGAGCTGCAGAAGATTCAGGCTCGAATGTTAATGAAGCATCGTTCAATTGCAATTTCTCCATGGCATCCCTTAGTTCCTCATATTCATCGGTATCTACAGGATATATGCCTGCAAACACCATAGGCTTAACATCTTCAAAACCTTGAATGGCCTTTTCACAAGGATTATTGACAGTGGTAATAGTATCACCAACTTTAACCTCTTTAGCTACTTTTATTCCTGAAATAATGTAACCTACGTCTCCAGTTTTAACAACACTCTTAGGTTGATGTTTTAAACGCAATGTTCCAATTTCATCAGCATCGTAAGTTCTTCCAGTATTTACAAATTTAACTTTGTCTCCCTTTTTAATTTCGCCATTAACTACCTTAAAAAAAGCATTTATTCCTCTGTAACTGTCAAAAACGGAATCAAAAATAAGTGCTTGTAACGGGGCGTTCGGATCGCCAACTGGGTGAGGGACTCTGGCAACAATAGCTTCTAATATGGTATCCACCCCAAAACCTGTTTTCCCAGATGCAATTAAAATATCATCCCGATCACAGCCAATTAAGTCGACAATCTGATCCTTTACTTCTTCAGGGTTTGCTGAAGGCAAATCTATTTTATTGAGCACCGGAATGATTTCCAAGTCATGTTCTAGTGCTAGATAAAGGTTAGAAATAGTTTGAGCTTGTATTCCTTGAGCAGCATCCACAATTAATAAAGCCCCTTCACAAGCCGCAATTGAACGCGAAACTTCGTAAGAAAAATCTACGTGTCCAGGAGTATCAATTAAGTTTAAGGTATATTTTTTCCCGTCTTGTTCATAATCCATTTGTATCGCATGACTCTTGATAGTAATTCCGCGTTCTCGCTCCAAATCCATATCGTCAAGAGTTTGTGCTTGTAACTCTCTTTCTGAAATAGTATTGGTTTGTTGTAGCAATCGATCAGCAAGAGTACTCTTGCCATGATCAATGTGTGCGATAATACAAAAATTACGAATGTGCTCCATGGTAAAAATAAATTGAGCGCAAATTTACTTTTTTTGAACCAAGCAAAATGTTTCTGGTAAAATTTATCAAAATCTTGGTCTGTCAAAGTTGCTTCCTCAATATTAAACTAAAAACATAGCATCAATTATACATGCACAACATTCTGACATTAATGCATTTAAAAAGACTAGTTGATATTGATTAAGTCTCTTCTTTTGAATAAATAGTTTTGATGCAACCATAATGGAAAAAGCCACGTCTTAACCCAGAATTAGTCCCACAAAAGATTTGTAAACATTAAAGTTTTTCGTTTCTTTACGGGCTTATCGGCTAACATAATGATATATAATTTATGAAAAAGTTAATCTTTACCGCTTTAACGACCTTAATTTTAGCACTTATTGTAACCAATACTGCAAATGCAACCCACGTGGCTGCAGGTGACATTACCACTAAGCAAATTGACTCGCTAAACCCATATAAATTCGAGGTCACCTTTCGATTTTACAGAGATTGTGGACCAGGTACAGCAGGTGAACCCACGAGTATTCCAATAAAGGTGTTTTCTACTTGTTTTGGTGATGTTCCATTTCCACCCATTCCAATGTTTTTAAAAGACACTATTTTTGGAAAAGGTGGAGGTATTGAAAAAGGCTCAAACTGTATTCTAGATGATTCCAAACCTTGTACAGAAGAATGGTTATATAGAGACACCATAGAATTGCCGGGGCCTTGCGAATTCTGGTCGATTTCTTGGAGTGTTAACGCAAGACCGTCCAATGACAATCATGCGAATCAAGGAACTTTTTATGTAGAAAATATACTTAACAATAGGCGTCTTTACACCAACACTGGGAACCCCATTACCTATTACAACAATTCTCCAGTGTTTAACAACGATGAGCCAGTTTCCTCGTTCTGTGTGGGCCGGGAATATGAATTTGACTTAAGTGCAAGCGACCCTGATGGAGACTCTCTTGCCTATTTTATTACACCTTCCCTCTCTGCGCTTGGGGTCCAGGTCAACTATGCTGCAGGATTTACTGGTAACGACCCGCTTCCTATAACAAAGCGCCCTGTGAAAGTAGACCCTAAAACCGGGATTATGAAATTTACTCCTGCTCAAACCTTTAAAGGTTCGTTTGCATATCTCATTGAAGAGTGGAAAGATAGTTTGTGGACAGACACCTTGCCCAATAACAGCATTGTAACTAAAAAGAAAAAAGTTTTGCGTGGAACCATTATGCGAGATTTACGTATCGTATTTGGAGAAATTTGTAACGACGAATACCCAGTATTTACCAATACGAGTATAGATTCTTCTAATTATCCTACAGGCTACACTGGAAATAATCCTAACCTTATAGTAGTTGACTGTGCTGCACGCTATTTTGACATTGAGTTAGACATAGACATCTTGTGTTCTTCTGTAGAAATTAACGGATCTGATTTGAGAGTAACTGATTCTTCTACTACACCTCCTACCATTTATGCTGTCGATTCTATTTATCCTGTTGATGGTTGTAAAGCTTTAAAAACAAAAAAATTGAGAGTAAAGCTTTTTGAACCAATAGGACTGCCTAGTAACTTTGTGAATGGTGAGCCCGGTGGTGTGGTGAAAGCCTACATCAAAAGAGGTAGCGATTTCAATACTTGGAAAACTGCTTGCGGTATTGATATCCCTGAATTTACAGTGATTGATATTTATGTGCAAAATAATTTACAAATAGACATGGGAGAGGATATCGTCTACTGTAATCCTGAAAACCCTTTCCCAGTATTAAATGCTCCTATTGAAGGAGGTAAATACCAGTGGTTTTTCAAACAAAGTAGTAACGGTTCTGAAGATTCTCTAGGAACTGAGTATACTCAAATTGCTGACACTACAGGTTATTGGGGCGTAGACCTAACTTACAGAGGTTGTCGTGCTAAAGATTTCTTATTTGTTCAAGAAAATCAAACAATATACGTAGAAATTCCTGATTATGAATTTTGTAACATCAATCCATACCCTGTTATTAAAATGGATTCTTTGATTCCTACGGGAGTAGACGTGAATACATTTACTTGGAAAGGACCTAAAGGAGATATTATCGGCATTACCGATTCTCTTCAAATTCCTGCCAATGGAAAATACATCTTCAAAGTAGATATTTTGCCTTGTACAATCAACGATACTTTCTTCATCAAGAGAATTGACGAATATCCTGTTGACTTAGGTAATGACTCTTTAATCTGTGAGGGCTATGAGTATATGTTATCTTCAGGATATGACTACGATACCAGTAAATTTAAAATTGAATGGTATTTCAACGACTCTTTGTTAGTCAATGATACCCTTGATGGTCTAATGATCAACGGAGGGGGAGAATACAAGTTCAGACTAATTAGCGAGTCTGGTTGTGAGGGATTGGATAGTGTGACAGTTAGAATTGCAGGCTATTTAGCTACACCTCAGTTATCGTGTGGGCAAGCTACTAAGGAAGGTAAGCTGTACATATGGAATTCAATTCCATATGCTGCATACTATGAATATAGCTTCGATCAGATCAACTGGCTAGTTTTACCTACTATGCCTTCTCCAAACCCTCTACAAGGTGATATTGCAGCTAGAATTCCAGGATTGGGAAGCCCTACTGCTTACATAAGAGCTGTAAGCGATATACCAGCAGGAACAGTAGGTGGCTGTAAGTATGGTGCTAGTGCCGCAGCTCCTGATTGTGAGATTGTAGTGATTATGCCTAATGTCCTAACTCCTAATGGTGACGGTATCAATGATTATCTAGATTTAGGATTAATCGATATCTACCCTGGAAATAGTATCTCTATCTATAACAGATGGGGAAGAGAAGTTTTTCAAGCTACAGACTACCAAAATG
Source organism: Acidiluteibacter ferrifornacis (assembly GCF_009909615.1). Taxonomy (GTDB): domain Bacteria; phylum Bacteroidota; class Bacteroidia; order Flavobacteriales_E; family Vicingaceae; genus Acidiluteibacter; species Acidiluteibacter ferrifornacis. The sequence goes on from NZ_WWNE01000003.1 coordinate 428,886, forward strand.
ATTGGAATGCGAAAGATGTTGAAGCAGGTACTTATTTCTACGTTCTTGACTTAAACGACAATGAACAACCTATTCAAAAAGGTACGCTTACCATTATTAAATAATTTTCATTAGCAACCGTTTTATAACCTCCGTTTGAAAAATTCAAACGGAGGTTTTTTATATTTGCACCCTATGATTGCACCAATTAAAGTTTCTGAATTATTAAAAAACACAAAGAAAACCTTGTTTTCTTTTGAGATATTACCTCCACTTAAAGGGAAAAGTATACAGTCAATATATGATGGAATAGATCCATTAATAGAGTTTAACCCGGCTTTTATAAATGTGACTTATCACAGAGAAGAGTTTATTTATAAAAAAAGAGAAAAAGGTTATTTAGAAAAATTCTCGATAAAAAAAAGACCAGGTACTGTAGGGATATGTGCAGCGATTAGCAATAAGTATCAAACGCCTTCAGTAGCCCATCTGATATGTGGCGGGTTTACTAAAGAAGAAACTGAAAACGCTTTAATTGACTTAAATTTTCTAGGTGTTAATAATGTTTTAGCTCTTCGAGGCGACCCCATTAAAACAGAGCAATATTTTGTCCCGGAAGAAGGAGGCAATGAATATGCTGTTGATCTAGTGAAGCAAATCATCAACCTGAATAATGGAAACTATATCGAAGAGAATATAGAAAATGCTGCACCAACTAATTTTTGTATTGGGGTTTCAGGATACCCAGAAAAGCATTCAGAGGCACCGAATATGAAAGAAGATATCATTCGCTTGAAAGCTAAGATTGATGCAGGAGCGGAATATATTGTAACACAAATGTTTTTCGACAATCAAAAATTCTTCAATTTTGTTAACTTGTGTCGTGAAAACGGAATAGAGGTTCCTATTGTGCCTGGTATAAAACCTATAGCCACCAAAAGGCAATTACAAATACTCCCTAAACTTTTTCATATCGATTTGCCGGAAGAATTAACTGACCTAGTAGAAGCTTGCACTACTACAGAAGAAGTTAAAACAGTGGGTGAAAAGTGGGCTTTAAAGCAATGTAAAGAACTTATAGACTATGGAGTTCCATGTATTCACTTCTATACAATGGGTAAGTCGAATGCAGTTAGAAATATTGCCAAAGAAATTTTTTAATTAGTAGTGGCTAATCGCTGAACATATTTTCCAATAATATCAAACTCTAGATTCACATGGTCTCCTAAGTGTAATGTTTTGAAGTTGGTATGCTCAAAGGTATAAGGTATAATAGCTACAGTAAATTGAAAATCATTTACGTTGAAAGCCGTCAAGCTTACTCCATTAATACAAATTGAACCTTTCTCGACAATTAATACTAGTTTCTCAGATGTTTCAAATGTGAACTCCCAACTTCCATCTTTATCTACTACATTTATGCATTTAGCAATTCCATCAACATGGCCTTGAACAATATGACCATCTAACCTAGCATTCATTTGCATACAGCGTTCTAAGTTCACCAACATTCCGGGCTCCCAGTTGTTTAAAACCGTTTTATTCAATGTTTCTTCAATCGCTGTCACTTCATAGCTAGATTCAAAAACTTTTTCAACGGTCAAGCACACCCCATTGTGTGCCACACTTTGGTCTATCTTTAATTCACTTGTAAAAGGAGCATCAATCGTAAACGTCTTGTTAGAATAATTTGATTCCACTTTACTTACCACTCCAATTTGTTCTATTATTCCCGTAAACATTAGTTCTTATATTTTTTTACAGTTCCATCTACCAAAGTAACCGCACCTTTTAATTCGCGACTTACAATACCCGAACGTCTATACTCATAAACTTTGCCAACGTAAAAATACACTCCATCCGCTAGTAAATCTTGATCACCGTCCATTTGGCCACTCCAATTAATATCAGGATTAGTCGTATAAAACACTTCTCTCCCCCATCTATCATAAATATATAATTCTACACGATCTACATAACGATAAGGTAAAGGGACAAATAAATCGTTAATTCCATCTCCGTTAGGTGTAAATACATTTGTTAATTCGTAGATTGGACAAGTTTCAATACAAATTGGCTCAGAAGTACTACTCTCATTTTGAGCAGAATCAACTGCGGTTATAACATAACAACCCGCTAAGGACTCGACCTGAGCGTTAATCATAAATAGCTTTCTAGAGGATGAGTTTCCGGAGACATATTCAAACAATTTCATCTCTGAAAGACTGGAACCCTTATAAATATTAAATCCCATTATATCATTAGAACGGACACACTCACTGGCAGGAAGCTCCCAAGATAATTCTAGTCGTCCATTTATACAATCGTAATCTGAAGAAAATAATGGAGTACACGGCGGATCTATATCCTGTGGGATAGCACATACTTCTTGAGAAAAATTAATCACTTCTGGTTTAAATACTGTAGAATCGTACTGTCCTTTTGATTGAACACGATAACAATAATTTACCCCATTCACCAAGCCAAAGGTATCTAGAAAGCTGGTCGTATTGGTACTTCCAATGGTATCAAACAACCCATTAGTAAGATTCTTCCTAAATATTACAAAACTTTTGTTTTCCCAAGGTACATCAAACGCCCAGGTCAACATAAGTGATTCATCACCAATCGCTACATTTAGAAACAATTGAGAAGCCTTATTGGCAGACCCCACCTTTCGTTTTCCATTTCCATAACTCCATAAGGTTACTCTGTATTCGTTCTCACTTAATGTAGTATTTACCCCACTATGTGTATAAGTTGTGTCTAATAAGGAAACTGTAGAATCTATAACATTAAAACTACCTGAAACTCCTTTTTCAATTAGATAATGAAAAGGAGGCTGATGCAAAGCCTGATCTATTGTATCGGGCGAAGACCATGCTAAGTCAATAACTCCATCTATAGCACTTGTAGAGTCCACGGAAACCTTAGTCATTAAAGGCACCACTTTATTAAATAAAACACACGTTTCGTTACTAGCATAACTTACATCGCCGTCTTCAAAATAAGCGATGATTAAATAGCAATACTTTCTGCCGGGCACAAGCCCTTCTCCATTATTGTCATCTAAAAAAGAAGTTTGATAGATATCTGGTATAGTGGCAATGCGAGTATATCCAATTTGAGGAGGTACTCCTGTTTGGCAACTATCGGGAACAAATCCAGAGGAATCTATTCTTCTATATATTTTATATCCCATCCCATTAGAACAGTTACTTGTATCCCACTCTAAAAGAGCATTATTAAATTGCTTAAGCACTCTTAAATTTTTCGGAGCAGGTGCGTTAACTTTTACATAAGCTGTTTTATAAGTCGAAAGATTTGGAGTCCCATTATCTATCGCTTTAAATAAAAAATTATACTTTGAAACTCTTACTCTATCACAATTTGGAATCCACACAAATGTCCCATTCACATCTCTTGCAATCGATGGTTCAACAAAAGTTGCATTATTTGTTCCATTATATGCAATTCCTGAACTAGTCAATTGAACCCTATTCTTAGAACTTTCAACATCAGGATCAAATGCATTTACATTGAATGAAAGCACTTCATTGGCAGTAACACAATGATTTTCTCGCAGTGTAATTCTTGGTGGAGCATTATGGCAATTAATCACATCTACTTGGATATCCCTTAGAATGTATCCTAATAATATACCATTGCGATATTCTTTAATTCTCATGGCCAGATTAAAACTGCCCCCTTGAGTAGGCTGATCCCAAATTAAATCTCCTGAAATTGGATCTACAGTAATAGAGTTTGAAGCAGGAGGCAAAAAATAACCATCCGCAATCTCTCCGTTATAAGTTCTACTTTTATCAAGTTCATAAGCCAGGCTATCACCATCAGGGTCAACAGCACCAGGGTTATGAACAAATACAGACCCAACACAACCCTCATCAATTGGATAATTTAGTAACAATGGCGAATTGTTAAAATCGTTATTGAAAGGACTAATGCTCAGTGTAGTTTCTAAATAAAGGGGAACCGAAACGGAGTTAGTAATGTTATTAATAGCCGCATTTCTTGCCTGATCAGTTACAGAAATCTTAAAAACACCAGCTCCACTATATGTATGAGTAGCCTTCCACTCATTCCGCTGAACATTGGAGTTTATATTTAATATTAGTGTGCGCTGTAATGATGTTGAGTTATTATCATTGCAAATCCCTTCATCCCCCCAACATACTTTTATCTCAGTTCTCTTACTAGCATCAGACAATGGATCAGAATAGGTAATAAAAGTCACTTCATAAGTTAATCCACTTACATGACGATATACAATTTCTCCAGCTCTATTGTGAGTTGCAAACAAATTAGCGCTTAGCATCACAAAAGATAAAAGGTAT
>NZ_WWNE01000003.1:433247-643073 GCF_009909615.1 Acidiluteibacter ferrifornacis
AATTGAGGAGTGAATCCTGCTTCCCGAATGGCCTGCTGAATTCCTTCTGAAGTAAACCGGTGAGGCGCACCTGCTACAGAAACCACATTTTCTTCAATCATAATAGACCCCATATCATTAGCCCCACCATGTAAACAAACCTGTGCTGTTTTCTTCCCCACAGTTAACCACGATGCTTGAATATTTACCACATTGGGTAACATAATACGAGATAATGCTATCATTCTGATGTATTCTTCAGGACTGACATTATTTTTGATTCCCTTTACTCTGGACAGTAGTGTGCCATCATCCATAAATGGCCATGGAATAAATGCCAAAAAACCCTTGGCATCCTTTGGTTTTTCACTTTGAACCTCTCTGAGCCAAACCAAATGTTCAAATCGTTCTTCAATAGTTTCTATGTGACCGAACATCATAGTTGCGGAGGTCGTTATATTTAATTGATGTGCAGCTCGCATAACATCCAACCATTCTTTTCCCGTACATTTTCCTTTGGAAATTAATCTTCGCACTCGATCATTCAATATTTCAGCTCCCGCACCAGGCAATGAATCCATTCCAGAAGCTATTAATGCTTTCAAAACCTCTATGTGAGACATGCCTTCTAGTTTTGAAATATGGGCAATTTCGGGAGGTCCAAGTGCATGAAGTTTTAAATTAGGATACAGTTGCTTTAATTCAGAGAAGAGCTCAGTATAAAATTTAAGTCCCAATTCTGGATGATGGCCCCCTTGAAGCAATAATTGTTCTCCACCATATCGCATCATTTCATCTATCTTTTGCTTGTATTCAGGGATAGTGGTTATGTATGCCTCACTGTGTCCTGGAATCCTAAAAAAGTTACAAAATTTACAGTTCGCAGTACACACATTGGTGGTATTCGCATTTCGATCGATAATCCACGTCACTTTATCACCATCTGGTTTGTGCTTTTTCTTCATTTCATTGGCCACATAACTCAGCTGAGCTAAGGGTGCGTTGTGAAATAAAAAAACGCCTTCTGCTGCGGATAGGAATTCGAAATTCAGAGCTCTTTCTAATAAAGATTTTACGTTCATTCAATTTATTTTCTCTATAAACAATAGAACTGTTTATTGGTTTGATTTGTCTTAACTTTGAAATTCAAATTTACGAATTAATACACTTTGAATTTTCGATTTAAATTAAGCAAACAAGGTGGATTTACAATAAATTAAGAATAAATGCAAACAGAAAGTAATCAATTAACTAAAGTTGGAATATCAATAGGGGATATTAACGGAATTGGAATTGAAGTCATATTAAAATCAATATTAGACAATAGAATTTTTGAACTTTGCACCATAATAATTTATGGCTCATACAAAACTATTAGCTACCATAGGAAGGCATTAAATATCTCGAACCTCAGTTTACATAAAATCAAAACTCCTGAAGAAGCCAATACAAAAATGGCTAATCTCATCAGTTGTTGGTCTGAAGAGGTGAATATTGAGTTGGGAGCTGTGAGTGAAGAAGGAGGTCAATATGCCTTGAAATCGTTGGAGGCCGCAACCCAAGATTTGATAGATAAAAAAATTGATGTTCTTATAACAGCTCCAATTAATAAAGATAACATCCAATCAGAAGGCTTTTCATTTCCTGGGCACACCGAATTCTTAATGGAAAAAGATGCTTCAGAAGAGGTTTTAATGTTTATGGTAAGCGATGTAGCTAGAATTGGCGTCGTAACAGGACATATGCCACTTAAAGAGGTTGCCGGAAAAATCACCACGGAGGCGATCTTGAAAAAAATCACATTAATGCAAAAATCTTTAATAGAAGATTTTGGGATTATCAAACCAAAGATTGCGGTTTTCGGATTAAACCCTCATGCTGGGGACAATGGTCTTTTAGGAGATGAAGAGGAAAAGATTATTATCCCTGCAATCACCCAGGCAAAAAATAGAGGAGTAATTGCTATTGGACCTTTTGCGGCAGATGGTTTTTTTGGTTCAGGTAATTTTAAAAATTTTGATGGAATTCTCGCCATGTATCACGATCAAGGATTGATACCAGCCAAAACACTCTCGTTTGGCAACGGAATTAACTTTACAGCAGGATTGAAAATTATCAGAACTTCACCTGATCATGGCACAGGCTATGACATAGCTGGAAAAAATTTAGCAGACGAATCTTCATTCAGAAATGCTATTTATAAGGCGATTGAAATCCATAAAAACAGATTAAGATACAAGGAAATGACTGCCAACCCTCTTCAAGTTAGTAGAGCAAGAAATTAATACCTTTAAACTATTGATATATTTCAAAAATTATTTAATAACTTTGACGCCCTTTAAAAAGTGAGAAGGAATCGTGAAGAAGAAAGATAAATTGATTATCCCATTTGAGGGATTAAAGGAGGGCATCCATGAATTTGATTTTCATGTAGACCAAGAGTTCTTTAGTAATTTTGAGCATTCCATCATTGAAAATGCCGAAATAGATGTATTTGTAACATTCGAAAAAAAGACGAATTTATTCTTGCTACATCTTGATATAAATGGTGTTGTAAATACCGAATGTGATAGATGCTTAGATGATTTGCAACTAGAAATAGATGGTGAACAAAATTTTGTAATTAAGGTCACAGAGAAGTCTATTGACGATGATGATCATATTATTGCAATTTCACCAAATGAGCAAGAGTTGGATTTGACGCATGTGATTTATGAAAATATTCACTTATTAATGCCAATTAAAATTGCTCATGATGACATTGAAGATTGCAATCCGGAGATAATCAAACAACTTAATCTGGTGAACCATCCGGATGAAGATGATGAAGATGAAGACGAGCAAGACCCAAGATGGGATGCGCTCAAAAAGATAAAGTAGAAAGTAGTAATAAAAAAGTAAAATAAATAGAAAAATGGCACATCCTAAACGAAAGATATCCAAAACAAGAAGAGATAAAAGGAGAACCCACCACAAAGCTGAAAAGCCAACGGTAGCAACATGTAGCACTACTGGAATGCCGCACTTATACCATAGAGCGCACTGGCATGAAGGTAAATTGTATTACAAGGGTAAAGTAGTATTAGAAAAAGAAGTTGCTATTTAATTTTCTAACTTTGATTACTGTTAGAAAACTCGCAATAAAATTCGACGGTTTGATTTATAATTAAACGGAACTATAGATTTAAAAGGCCAATAACGTTTACGTTAATTGGCCTTTTGTTGTTAAATAAAAATAGATGGATTGCATGAATTGAGGAGATTTTTGAATATTCCTTTCGTTTTATGCTTTTAATCATTTAAATTGTGCGATTATTTCGCAATTTTACACTTTTACTAAAGAAATTTAGAATGACCAAAATTAAAGCAGCAATTACGGCAATTGGAGGATATGTGCCTGAATATCGACTAACCAATGAAGTGTTAGAAACGATGGTAGATACCAACAATGAGTGGATATTGAGCCGAACAGGAATCGAAGAGAGACGAATCCTTAAAGGCGAAGGACTAGGCACTTCTGACATGGCTGTCCCTGCGATTCAAGAACTGCTCAAAAAGCGAGGAATCACTGCCAAAGATATCGACTTAATCATTTGTTGCACGGTGACACCTGATTTAACTTTTCCTGCTACAGCTAACATTATAAGTGATAAGATAGGCGCAACAAATGCCTTTGGATATGACCTCAATGCAGCCTGCTCAGGCTTCCTATATGGATTAGTTACCGGCTCAAAATTCATTGAATCAGGTCAATATAAAAAGATAATTATAGTAGGTGCAGATAAAATGTCGTCCATTATAGACTATGAGGACCGTACAACTTGCATCATCTTTGGCGATGGTGCTGGTGCTGTGCTCTTGGAGCCAAATGAAGAGGGAAATGGGATTCAAGATTCTATCTTAAGGAGTGATGGTTCTGGAAGAGTTTATCTTCACCAGAAAGCAGGAGGTTCGGTAAAACCTCCTACCCATGAAACAGTAGATCAAAAAGAACATTTTGTTTATCAGGAAGGTCAAGCTGTATTTAAATTTGCAGTAACAAATATGGCAGATGTTTCGGCAGAAATAATGGAAAAAAATAATTTAGTTGCCGATGATGTTTCATGGCTGGTTCCACACCAAGCCAATAAAAGAATCATTGATGCGACCGCCAGAAGAATGGGTGTTAGTGACGATAAAGTAATGCTAAACATTCAAAAATATGGTAATACGACAAATGGAACCATCCCGTTGTGTTTATGGGAATGGGAAAATCAACTAAAAAAAGGGGATAACATCATACTATCCGCTTTTGGAGGTGGATTTACATGGGGTTCTGTTTATATCAAATGGGCTTATAATTCAGAAAAGTAAATTATACAGATTAATTTATATCTTTAATCTTACAACAAAAAGAAACGAATATGAAAATCACAGAAATTCAAGAGCTAATCAAGTTTGTTGCCAAATCAGGGGTAAGTGAAGTTGAAATAGAAGATAAAGACTTTAAAATCAATATTAAAACACCTCCAAATAGAAGAGGAAAAAATGCTGAGGTAACAACTCAAATGGTACCACAAGGAATGCCAATGATGCAACCTCAGTATGCACAACCAATGCCTCAAGCGGCTCCCGCTCCTGCACCGGCGCCTGCTCCTGCACCAGCTGCTGCCCCGGCTCCTTCTGCTGAAGATAAGGCTGCTGCTAATTATATTGAAATTAAGTCACCAATGATAGGAACATTTTACAGAAGCCCATCTCCTGACAAGCCAGAATTTGTAAAAGTAGGTGATACCATTAAAGCAGGTGATGTAGTTTGTATAATTGAAGCAATGAAATTATTTAACGAAATCGAAGCAGAGGTGTCTGGAAAGGTAGTTAAAGTATTGGTAGACGATATGACACCTGTAGAATACGATCAACCGTTATTATTGATTGATCCAAGCTAATCCAATTCCTATATTGATAAAATAGTCAACTTGAAAACAAGTTGATAAAAGAATAAAACAACATCTATGTTTAAAAAAATATTAATTGCCAATAGAGGTGAGATCGCACTGCGTGTAATTCGAACCTGTAAAGAAATGGGCATTAAAACAGTGGCGGTTTATTCAAAAGCGGATGCGGATAGTTTGCATGTACGTTTTGCCGACGAAGCTGTTTGTATTGGTCCAGCTCCTAGTTCAGAGTCTTATTTAAAAATGACCCATATTATCGCAGCAGCTGAAATTACTAATTCAGATGCCATTCATCCTGGTTATGGTTTTTTATCCGAGAATGCTAAATTCTCTAAAATATGTGATGAAAATGGGATAAAGTTCATTGGAGCGTCTCCAGAAATGATTGATTCTATGGGCGATAAAGCATCTGCAAAAGCTACAATGTTAGCAGCGGGTGTGCCATGTATTCCAGGTTCAGAAGGGATATTAGAAAACTTTGAAGAGGCTAAAAAAATTGCTAAAAAGATTAAGTATCCTATCATGATGAAAGCTACTGCCGGTGGTGGTGGTAAAGGGATGCGTGTTGTTAAAAGTGAATCAGAGCTTCAAGAAGCATGGGATTCTGCTCGAAAAGAAGCAAAAGCGGCCTTCAGTAACGATGGTATGTATATGGAGAAATTCATAGAAGAACCTCGTCACATTGAAATTCAAATTGCAGGAGATCAATATGGCAACTATTGCCACATGTCAGAAAGGGATTGCTCTATTCAAAGAAGACATCAAAAGCTAGTAGAAGAAACCCCATCACCATTTATGACTCCTGAATTGAGGAAAGCAATGGGTGAAGCTGCTATCAAAGCTGCTGCTGCTGCAAATTATGAAGGGGTTGGTACAGTTGAGTTCTTAGTGGACAAACACCGTAACTTTTACTTCATGGAAATGAACACACGTATCCAAGTGGAGCACACGATTACGGAAGAGGTTATTAACTTTGACTTGATTAAAGAGCAAATAAAAATTGCTGCAGGAATTAAGATTTCTGGTAAAAATTACGAACCTCAGATGCACGCTATTCAGTGTAGAATTAATGCTGAAGATCCATACAACGGGTTTAGACCAAGTCCGGGAGCGATAACCACTTATCACTCTCCAGGCGGACATGGAGTGCGTGTAGACACTCATTCATACGCCGGTTATGTAATTCCTCCAAACTACGACTCTATGATTTCCAAGTTGATCACTGTGGCTCAAACACGTGAAGAGGCAATTAAGAAAATGAAGAGAGCACTAGGAGAATATGTGATCGAAGGAATTAAAACAACTATTCCTTTTCATTATCAATTAATGGAAGATCCTACTTTCCTAGCCGGTGAATGTACCACTAAGTTTATGGAAACATTTGTATTAAAAGACAAGTCGAGTTTAGAAGACTAAATTAAAAGATAGCTGTTCTGATTTGAAATGAACAGCTATTTTTTTTTGCTATATTACAATCTTAGGATATTCTTACACAAGGATTATTCTTTCATAGGTATGATATTGTAAAACTTTTAATACTTTATCACTTTTTTAACAACACGTTGTCCCCTTATCTCTAAATTCAAAAAATACACTCCATTCTTAAAGGGACTCATATCAATTTTGACAATAGGGTTGTTGGGTTCCTCAATAAAATAGATCACTTTTCCGCTTAAATTAGTCAACCAAAGACGATCATAATTCGTATTTAATGAAACATTAACGACTCCTTTAGTTGGGTTGGGAGAAATAAAAAGTGCATTTAAAAGTTGGTTATTATCAATCTGTGTTACTACAAAAGGCTGACAAACTGAAGTATCAACACAACTATTCTGAGTGACCTCTACAGCATATGTTCCACTACTAATTGCAGTGAAAATATTTGTTATTTGATTCGGAATAACGGTATAATTATTAGCACAATCCAACCAACGAAAAGTAGCATTCGAAGCATTGGCGGTTATACTATTGATATTAACATTAGTGGTAATATCAACCGTATCAACTATTAAATTAACTGTAATTATACTATCACAATCTATAAAATTGACCAATGTATCTTTGTAAACTCCTGATGCATTCCATACTTTTTTCAATGAAGGAGAAGTATAGGTATCACAAGTATTAGCATTAATACTACTATAGGTTTCAATACATTGAAAGAGTTTTAGATAGAACTGGGTATTAGTTCTGTACAAACTCGTAAAATTATTTGTTGCATTGGATGGATTTAGATCTGCAATTCCACTAAAGGTGCCTCTAGCGTGCAAATTATATTCTTTATCTACTTGAATAGATTCGATGCCATCTGCAGTTGGCCCACCAACACTTCCACTAGATTGATAGTTTCCCATAGAATCCATACGTAAATAAAACCCATCGCTACCTCCATTTGAACTAACGTTATTTATACCTGTTCCTAGATTCAAATCTACTGTATTCATATAATACCCACCTAGGTATATTCCCCCTAGTGGATCACTATCGGTTGATTGTATATATACATCTTCAGTATCAAACATCTTTACCCATTGAAACAACCCGTTACGATCTAATTTCAACAGATATGAATGGGTGTAAAACTGAGGTGTAGTGAGGTTCATTACTGATGAGCTGGGGTCAAAATCTATAGTGCCAGTAAACGTTCCAGAAATTATAATTGAGCCTGAAACATCTACCTCTAAGGTATTCATAAATAGATTTTCTGGAAAGTTAATGTTAGAAGAGCTAAGTGTTTTAACCCAATTGAACTGACCTAAAGTATCCATGTTGAGGATAAAATAATCTTTAAAACCTATTGAAGATTTTATAACTGTAGACAGCGATGGATCGAAATCATAACTGCCATCGAATTTTCCAATATAAATTAAGTCATTTGTTATCGGGTCAATATCTATTGCAATGGGATTGGTATATGCATATAAAGAATCGAAAGCATGTGCCCACCTAAAGCCACCAAATTTATCCCAACTAAAAAGAGCAAAACCAAAATCTGAGTAACGAAGTTGAGTGGAAGACGGGTCTCCATCATAATCAACACTGCCTCCAGGATTACAAGCCACATATAAATTATCGTTTTTATCAACTGCAAAGGACTTGTCGCTCATTTGGTCTATACCTTCCACTTTTTGAGCCCATTTAAAAACTCCATTGGCATCTAATTTTAATACAAATAAAGCTCGACTTCCAAAGGCAAAAAGGTTAAAGACCCCAGCGTCTGGATCAAAATCTACTTGGCCGTCAAAATTGCCAAAAATCAGTAAATCTCCTTTGTTATCTATTCGAAATCCATATGGCTCTACACCGTATGGATTACCAATGTTCTTAAACCAAACCAATTGTCCACTTTTATTTTGTTTGCAAATAAATAATTGACTTTGAGCGTTTATTGCTTGACGAAATGGGAAGTTGGTGTTTTGAACAAAAATACTATCACTCCATTCTCCAACAGTATAAACATTGCCACTATCATCAGGATGAGAAATGAGGTTATCATTATAGCTAATATTCTGAAAAATGGTTGACCAATTTAGTGATTGGGAGTGGCTGATTGAATAAGCAGAAAAAAATAGGAAGAAAAGGATATAGTTTATTTTCATGGGGTAAAGCTTTGGTTTAGAGATTTAAAGATACATAGATTTTTATTAATTCTAACTCTATGTTATCAAACCTAAAGCAAAGTTTATAATTCATTCAAAATCCCCAAAACTGCAAACTTTTCTTTCTTCTCCTTAAAAATATAGTATTCCTCCATTTTCATTATCTTAGAATCCCAAGCATTATAAAATTTAGCTACCCTATAAAAAATAAGAATCCCATAGGATTTTAAACCCAGCTGAGCTCAGGTTCCTAATTCATGTTTTCTGAATGTAGTTTCATACAACTAAGCCTGGCAAGCTCGATATAGATTTACACCAATAATTAATAAATTAACTGGTAAAATATTAATACAAAAATGAAAAAGTATACACCTATATTATACACAATATTAACTAGCCTTTTTTTTATACTAACATGTTATTCCTTCTTTTACCCTGACAATTGGCATTCAGAAGTCTATTTGAACTATATACCAAAAGATTTTAAACCTATCGAATTTGACTTAAAAACAGGAGAAATAAGCTCAGAAAATACGATCAACAAAAAAGCAGCAGATTATGTGCCAACATACGGATTTTTAATGTATAAATTTTATAATTTTTGTAAATATTGGGGTGCTATAATTTTTTTACTTCTAGTTATTGGGTTTATTCATTTGATGATAATTTGCACGCCACAGCAAAGAATAAAATATGGACTTCTTAACTCCATACAGTTAATTAGTGCGTTAATTTTTCTTCAAAAAGTAATTATCTGAATACTTTATTAGTTTAAGTTTTTCAACCGGTTTTCCTGATTTGTAGGATGTGTTTTAAATACAACATGCTCCGAAGACATTTCCTCCTAAAGACTGACGCATGCAACCTTGTGGAATTCAAAGTTGGATTATAGAGATCAGTAAAACACACTATTGAAGAGAATAAGTCCAATCCATCTACCTCGGATAATTGTTTAGTTTTAAGAATTATTTTTCAAAACATAACAGTCATTTGAAATTAAATGAAATAGAAAAGTTAGTACATTTAGCTTAATATGTAACGAATTTTATATGGATAGTATTCTCAAATCCAATTTATTCCGCAGGGCTACAAACGCCTGCGGAACATCCTGCGGTGTTGATTGCATTAGTGGTGGAGATGGACTGTGTGCCATGGTGGTGAATGATGCCGCTGCAAATACCATTGAAACTTATGTGGTCTATTCAGATCATCTTGGTTCCATAGAAGTATTAACAGACCTAAATGGAAACATTGTCGCAGAGCAAAGTTTTGATGCTTGGGGACGATACAGAGTGCCTAACAATTGGGATTACTACTCCAAAAATACAGTCAATAATTTACCCGATGGCTCTGGAGAGGATTTACTGGCCACGAACACATGGAAGAGTTCCAACTCATAAATATGAATGGAAGACTTTATGACCCATATTTGGGCCGAATGTTAAGCCCAGACAACTATGTTCAAGTGCTACCTCTACCCAAGCATACAACAGATATACTTATGCACTAAATAATCCGTTGAAGTATACAGATCCTGATGGAGAGTCCATTATTGGTGCAATAATTATAGGTGCTATGATCAATGCAACTATTCAAGGATTATCGGGAAACTTAAATAGTCATGGTGATTTTTATATGGCTTTAGGAGTAGGTGGGCTTTCAGGTGCTGCAGGCGCATGGGCAGGGGGTCCTACTATTGGAGCTGCATCAGGTTTTGCTGGTGGTTTCGTAGGTGGTACAGGAAATGCATGGAAAGGTGGTTCTAGTTTTGGTGATGGTTTAGTATCAGGATTGCAGAGTGGAACCATTGGAGCAGTTACTGGTGGTCTAATTGGTGGAGCTGCGGGCGGAATTCAAGCTCATAAATCGGGTTTAGACTTTTGGAAAGGAGATAGGATTATAAATGAATCGGTATTCAATGAAACTTATGGATTATCTACTGCATGTGAAGACTGTGGCTTTCAGGATGGAGATTTATTAAGTGATTTTAAAGCTGACTTAAGCGGTTCGGATGACTATCGTCAATTAATGAAATCATATGCGAAAGCAAAACATTATATTCAAAGTGGTAAAAATGTAGAAATTGGAGATTTAATTAATTTATAATCAGCCACCTCACCAAATGGTTGGGATAATTTTAATGGCTATTTTAATAGTAAAAGTTACATAATTCCAAATCATGGTAAATTAAAAATGTTAGTACCTACCCCAGGGCATGAAAAAAATTTAGTTATAGATGTTGCTACAGCAGATAACCGTATAAATACAATTGCACTATACCAAAGAACACCAACAGTTATACGTCCATTATCATACGTAAGATATCCTACAAAGCAATTAATGCTTAAAGGTTGGATGGTATTCGATAATAACTTAATTTAGAAAAAAATGAAAACACTTATTATCAGCCTCTTTTGTATTTGCTTTAGTTGTTCAATGTCATGTCAGACTATAAACTTGGTTGAAAAAGCTATAAACTCTGCAGACGTTTTGAAACAATTTTCGACCAGTTTAATTAAAGAAGAAACAATCCATTCTTATTTATGCGACATCAATTTTTTTGGAAATGTAAATTTCTATTCTGATGGGATTTTTTGCAGCGAAAGCAGGCTTGGGGATTTATATCCATCAGCTTGTTATGTATCTGATACTGTGCAAACATTTTTTTTTGAATTTGGTAAAATAAATAAAGGAGATTACAAAGAAGTAGAAACTAAATCAACTTTTGAACTGTCGAACAATGTAGAATCAATCACTTTTAAATCGTTTATCACTTTAAAAGATACATCTGCTTGTTTTATAAAATGCAAAAGTCCAATCATAATAAAAGATAAGATTTTATTCGAGCTTGTTTTAATTAATAAAGAGGTAACAAATCAGCTATTTCTTATGTTGATTTATAATATAGTTACGAAAGAGTTAGAACATATTTGGCGAAAGCAAGTCAGCCATTGGGGGTACTTCAATCCTTTTAATGGTTGTTATGAGGATGCCTTACTCTATGAAAAACTGAATTTTGACAATTTGGAGAATAAATAAAATAGCTCAAGGAGCGTAATCCCTACTTCGATAGATGTGTTTAAAATCCTGCTTAGCAGGTGGATTTTAATTCAAAATAAAATGCTAAAAATCAGTTTAAAGTAGTAGTCTAATTTTTTTGATTGTTATACTATTTTCAAATTGTGAGAAAAATGACTTGTGTAAAGATGATGAACTTTCCATTGCAAGAACTAACCATACCGATAGTTTAAAAATTGATGGATATTATTTTGGAGATGTTAATTCCGATAGTAGTATGCCATTTGCGAATATTTACTATTTATACACAAATGGATTGTTTTTTACTTCAGAGGCATCAGACTTGGATAAAGCAAAAGCAGGTGTAATAACTGTGGATGTTGAAAATAACGTTGGGAAACAAATTAAAGGATTATGGGGCTTATTTCGAGTAAGTAACAACACGATTGAAATTGAGCGTTGGCGTTCAAGACCAAATGGTTGCGAAACCATTATTTATGAAAGAGGCGAAATATTAAATGATACGACTTTCGTTATTACAGTAAGAGAACATCGAACAAATGGCGAAGTAAAACTAACTGAAACACCAAACAGTACTTTTTCATTTCGTCCGCTTGCTGAAAAACCCGATAGTACCAACAGCTTTGTACAATGAGTAGGACAATGCACGTAAAACAAATTTTATTCATGCTTTTTGCAGCTTGTTTGTTCTTAGGCTGCAAAAAATGTCTTGATTGCGAATGCACTAAAAATGGTCAGAAGTTCATGGAGGAAGAATGTGCAACAGGTATAAATCAGGAAAGTGGATTAGAGTATTGGCAAAAAGATATGATGGAAAAAAAGGTTACAAAGATTGCCTTTGCTCCTATAATTAAAGTTCACGATGAAAAAGCTATCATTTCCTGCCCTACCTCATCCACATAATAAACTGAGAATTATTCTCATACTGACTAATGTCTTTGGTAGCGATAAGCGCTATTACATCCACTAAAGGAATCAACCCCAAACCACCACCAAGTGTAAGCGAATAAGCAATGGGCACATTGGCTTTGGTTCCTAAATATATGCGGTGCACTCCAAAATGGCCTAAAGCCACGCCTAACAGAATTGCTTTTAGCTTTTTGTGCTTTACTTCTTCTAAATTAGTAATTAGTGGAGAAGAATCACTTGCTCTTTGAGTGAAATGATTCAACTCAGCATCCAATTGCAGTTCTAATTCTGCTTGGATCAACTGAAACTGATCGTAAGAAATAGAAACAGCAGGAGAAGCCTTTGCCTCACCTGCTGTAAAATAGCCAATAATAATTGGCAGTATAATTCTATAAATATTCTTCAATTAAGAAGCATTATTTAAGTTTTCTTCTACTTTTGACCAGTTCACTACATTAAAAAATGCATTGATGTAATCAGGTCTTCTGTTCTGGTAATTTAAGTAATAAGCATGCTCCCAAACATCAATTCCTAAAATTGGCGTTCCATTGCACTCTACTACATCCATTAAAGGATTGTCTTGATTTGGAGTAGAACATACTTTTAACTTTCCACCCTCTACGCACAACCAAGCCCATCCAGAACCAAATTGAGTGGCAGCAGCTTTAGAGAACTCATCTTTAAATGCCTCGAAAGAGCCGAAGCTATCGTTAATCATATCAGCTAATTTTCCTGTTGGAGCGCCACCTGCATTCGGGCCCATAATGTTCCAAAATAGTGAGTGATTATAGAAGCCCCCCCCATTGTTTCTAACTGCTGCTGATTGCTTTGAAATATTGGCTAAAATCGACTCAATCGACTTTCCTTCTAACTCAGTCCCTGCAATTGCATTGTTTAAATTGGTAGTGTATCCGTTGTGATGCTTACTATGGTGAATTTCCATAGTTCTTGCATCAATATGTGGTTCTAACGCATCGTATGCGTAAGGTAGTTTTGGTAATTCAAATGACATAATATATTTATTTTTAATGATTAAAATTGTTGATTGAACCCAAAGGTAAGACTAAGAGCACATATTTGAAAATTAGGAAACGCCTTTTTAAATCGCTTTAACGAACATTAATATTTACTTAAAGTAATTGTTCTAATTACACCCAAATTAAAAACTTACTCCTACTCTCCACACAAAATAAAGTGTTTAACTACTATTTAATTTCGATACTAACGTTAAATTAAAAACAATCAACATAAACCATTGTTTTACAAAAACTTACAACCTGCCCTAATGGGAAATAATAAATTCTTCATTTTTTTGTTGCTATGTTAATTTATCTATATTTGCAAAAATTTTTTAACCGTTTTTTAACACACAACAAAATGAAAAAATTATTCGCAGCAATGATGTTAGTTTCAGCTATGGGATTGTATTCTTGTGGTAATGCTAACCAAGAAAATGACGTTCAAGAAGAAGCATCAGAAATGATCAACGAAATGGATGAGTCAATGGAAGAAGCTACTGAAGAGGCTACTGAAGTTATGGAAGATGCAGCTGAAGCAGCAGACTCTACAATGGAAGAAGCAGGAGATGCAGTAGAAAATGCTACCAACTAATATCGAAAGATTTTAAGTAAAAAAGCCGATTCAAATGATTGAATCGGCTTTTTTTATTGTCTTTTATTTGTTGCAAAACCCTGTTATCTAAAGGATTCTATTGCCTTTGTAATTGTGATATCAGTTGTATTAACTATGGGATAAAAGACTTCATCACCAAACAAGTTTCGCCCAA
Organism: Acidiluteibacter ferrifornacis; assembly: GCF_009909615.1. Lineage (GTDB taxonomy): Bacteria > Bacteroidota > Bacteroidia > Flavobacteriales_E > Vicingaceae > Acidiluteibacter > Acidiluteibacter ferrifornacis. Next base: position 447,497 of record NZ_WWNE01000003.1, read on the forward strand.
TCGTTGCCTTTAATCTGTTCTTTATCAATTCCTTTGATTCTAGCATCCCTGCTTCATCCATCGCTACCCCTTTAATTTCTGCATAATCAGCAAACTCACTCAATAACTGATTGGATACAGAATAGATTTTTAAAAACCGTTCTCCAGAGTTATATTCTGCCATCAATTCTTTACGGTGCTTATCAACATAATCAAAACCAAACTGATAAAACATTCCTCTATAATTCAATTGACCAAAATATTCACTTGCGCCCACAGTGTCTATTGGAACAAACAAGTCGGGCATTATGCCGCCTCCGCCATATACCACCTTACCACCAGGTGTGATATACTTTAATGAGTCTACAAAATGAATAGAATCTTTAGATTGCAATTCTCCAGACTTAAATCGCTCATATGCTTCACTATTGTAAGCATCGACTCCCTTATCATAAGATTTTTGAATACTCCTACCTGTTGGGGTATAATATCGTGCAACTGTCAATCTAATGCCTGACCCATCAGGCCATTGAATTCCTTCTTGCACTAGGCCTTTACCAAACGAACGTCTTCCAACAACTAAACCTCTATCATTATCTTGTATAGCGCCTGCCAAAATTTCACTTGCAGAAGCTGAATTTTCGTTCACTAAAACTGCAACATTAATATCTTCTAAACTACCTCTAGAAGTAGCATAAAACTCCTCCTTGGCTCTTGCTTTACCTTTTGTATAGACAATCATTTTACCTTTGGATAAAAACTCATCTGCTAGCTGTGTAGCCGAGGTTAAGAATCCTCCTCCATTATTTCTCAAATCAACTACAATACTTTTCATTCCTTTTTGTTTGAGTTGATTTGCTGCCTGTAAAAATTCTTCATGGGTATTTTTCGCAAATCGAGTGATTTTAATGTAGCCTACTTCAGCGTTGAGCATATAAGCCGACTCCACACTATGCAAAGGAATTTCATCTCGAGTTATTGTAAAATCAATCAACTTGACCGTTCCAGGCCTGTGGATTGAAACATTTACTTTGGTACCTTTAGGTCCTTTTAGCAATTTCATTACTCGTTGATTGTCTACACCCACACCAGCGACCAACTCTGTATCAACCCTTACAATACGATCGCCCGCCATAATACCTAACTTCTCTGATGGTCCCCCGCCGATAGGATTAACAATCATAATTGTATCATCCGTAATTCTAAATTCTACACCAATTCCATCAAAATTCCCTTCTAAAGGATCATTCATAGCTTTATAATCTTCAACCGGGATATAATATGAATGGGGATCTAAGGATTGTAATAACTCGCTTATGGTGGACTCTAAAAGCTCATCTTGATTAATTGTGTCTACATAATCATTCTCAATGTAGGACATGACTTGCTCCAGCTTGTTAGAGGTGCTTATATTGGGCTGAAAGGGCAATCCCATTTGGCTCCCGGCTGCCATTTTTTTACCCATAAAAATGCCACCAACCAACACTAATGCAAGAATTAGAGGCAAAAAGAGAACTATTCGTTTGTACTTATTATCCATTTTATTTTTAATCTAAATCTGAAAGTTGAACAGTTTCCACTCCGGCTTGTTCTAAAAATTTTAATCCACTATCGTCCTTGTAGGAATTCATATAAACTACACGAGTTATACCAGCTTGCAAAACTAACTTACTGCACTCCTTGCAAGGAGAAAGCGTAATATATAACGTCGCCCCACGCGAATCATTGGCAGATTTGGAAACTTTAAGGATTGCATTTGCCTCTGCATGCAAAACATACCATTGAGTATCGCCGTTTTCATCTTCACAACAATTATCAAATCCTGTTGGAGTTCCATTAAATCCATCAGAGATGATCATACTATCTTTAACTATCAAGGCTCCTACTTGTTTCCGTTTACAATACGATAAACTTCCCCATTCTTTCGCCATTCTCAAATAGGCCTTGTCATATCTCATTTGCTTTGAATGGCTATTGTACTGTATTTTCATAATCGGTAAAAATAAGGATGCTATTGATTTTACCATCACAAATGTGATGAATGGATTGTTTTTAACTGTTAAAAGTTGTGATATAATCATGAATGGCATTGGGGAAGTACTGATGTTCTAACCGTTGAACTTTAGCCGATAATGTATCTAAAGTTTCATCCTCTTCCAAGTCTACAGAGGCTTGTTTTAAAACTCTTCCGTCATCATAGTCTTCATTCACTAAATGGATTGTAATACCACTTTTAGTTTCATTATTAGCTAAAACGGCTTCATGCACATATTTACCATACATACCTTTGCCCCCATATTTAGGTAAAAGTGAGGGGTGCAAATTGATGATTCGATCAGGAAATGCTTTGATCAGGTCGGGATGAATTTTTAACAAAAAACCAGCAAGAACAATAAAATCAACCTCAAGGGCTTGAAGATATTCAATAATAGACTTTGGAGCAGCAAACTCCTCTTTACTAAAAATTTGAACTGGAACACCCAATCGCTTAGCTCTTTCGATAGCACCACACTGAGCTCTATTCACTACGATCAATTTCACTTTGATTGTTGATTCTTTTAAAAATTGAACAATTTGCTCTGCATTAGAACCACTTCCTGAAGCGAAAACAGCAATATTTGACATTCTTTTTTATTGCAAAAGTAGCGCAAATTAGTAGTTTTAGTGAATCAATTCTATTGAATAATTCTGACAAAAAACTTTATGACACAAACAAGCAACTTCATCCCTTATACTTTTAATAAAAAATCCTCCGAAGAGATGCTAAAATCAAGTTTGGACTTTTATCACAAAATGAGCAGTAGGCGTTCAATTCGTCACTTTTCAGAGGAGTCTTTTCCGATTGAAGTGATAGAAAATTTAATCAAAACGGCTTCCACTGCACCATCAGGAGCCCACAAACAACCTTGGACTTATTGTATAGTAGCCAATAAAGAATTGAAAAGAAAAATCAGAATTGCTGCAGAAAAAGAAGAATTTGAGAATTATAATGGACGAATGAGCGAAGAATGGCTACAAGATCTCGCAATTTTTGAAACGGACTGGAAAAAACCATTTTTAGAAATCGCCCCCTATTTAGTGATTGTTTTCAAACAAACATATGGCTTTACTAACAATGAAAAATCAAAACATTATTATGTAAATGAGTCGATTGGCCTTTCAGTTGGCTTATTTTTAGCTGCAGCTCACCAAGCAGGATTAGCCACTTTAACACACACCCCTAGTCCTTTGAATTTTTTAACAGAAATACTAGAACGACCAATAAATGAAAAACCTTTTCTATTAATTCCCGTTGGCTATCCTGCGGTGGGTGCAAGGGTTCCAGATATAAAGCGGAAAGAATTAGATGAAATTGTCGTATATTACCGATGAAATTGCAAAAAAAAATTTTGATATTGGCTGAATTACTTTTTTCTTTGCAGCTTGTAAAAACAATAAAAAACTTAAAACAATGGCAGATACATCATCAAGAGTAAAAGCAATTATAGTAGACAAATTAGGTGTAGATGAAAACGAGGTTACACTAGAAGCAAGTTTTACCAACGACCTTGGTGCTGACTCTTTGGATACTGTAGAATTAATTATGGAATTCGAAAAAGAATTCAACATTGCTATTCCAGACGATCAAGCGGAAAAGATTGGTACAGTAGGAGATGCAATTAAATACATTGACGAGAACGCAAAATAATTTTTTCTTTTAGAATGAAATTAAAGCGAGTAGTAGTAACCGGCCTAGGAGCACTTACACCCATTGGTAACAACATCCAAGAGTATTGGACAGGTTTAATCAATGGAGTTAGTGGAGCTGCCCCTATTACACAGTTTGATGCTTCCAAGTTTAAAACTCAGTTTGCTTGTGAGCTAAAAAACTATGACCCTAATAATTATTTTGACAAGAAAGATCACCGAAAATTGGATCTATTTGCTCAATATGCACTAATTGCAGCTGACGAAGCGATGTTAGATAGCGGAATTGACGTAGAAAAAATCAATTCAGATCGAGTTGGAGTAATTTGGGGTGCAGGCATTGGTGGACTTAAAACATTCCAAGATGAGTGTTTTGCTTTCGCTAAAGGTGATGGAACTCCTCGTTTCAATCCGTTTTTCATTCCAAAAATGATAGCAGATATAGCCCCTGGACATATTTCAATGAAATATAATTTCCGGGGGCCTAATTTCACGACAGTTTCTGCTTGTGCATCCTCAACAAATGCGATTATTGATGCATATAACTACATTCGATTAGGAATGGCTGACGCATTCATTACTGGTGGGTCAGAAGCAGCTGTAAATGAAGCAGGAATTGGAGGATTTAATGCACTGCATGCACTATCAACCAGAAATGATGATCCTAAAACAGCTTCAAGACCGTTTGATTTAGGTCGAGAAGGATTTGTATTAGGTGAAGGTAGTGGTGCATTAATTCTAGAAGAATATGAGCATGCAATTGCTCGAGGTGCAAAAATTTATGCAGAAGTTATCGGTAGCGGTATGTCTGCAGATGCACACCACATCACAGCTCCCCACCCTGAAGGTTTAGGAGCTCTTAATGTAATGAAAAATGCATTAAATGATGCAGAAATGTCAATAACTGACATCGATTACATTAACGTACATGGAACATCAACACCACTTGGTGATGTAGCTGAATCAAAAGCTATTAAACAAGTTTTTGGAGAACACGCTTACAATTTAAATATCAGTTCCACTAAATCTATGACAGGCCACCTTTTAGGTGCAGCTGGTGCAGTAGAAGCAATTGCTTCAATTTTAGCGGTTAAGAATGATATTGTGCCTCCAACGATTAACCATTTCACAGATGATCCTGAATTCGATCCAAAATTGAATTTTACATTCAATAAAGCACAAAAAAGAACTGTTAATGCAGCTCTAAGTAACACTTTTGGTTTTGGTGGTCATAATGCTTCAGCGATTTTCAAAAAATTCAACGGCTAATTGAGCTTATTTAAGGGGATAAAGTATTTTTTTCTACCTGAAAAAAGTAAATATCGAACTCTAAAACTAATTCTCGGTTTTTTACCTGGAAATATTGAGTTGTACGAGCAAGCCTTTAGACATAAATCAGCTGCTGAAGAAAATAGCAATGGGATAAAAAATTCAAATGAACGCCTAGAGTTTTTGGGAGATGCTATCCTTGACGCAATCATTGCTGATTATTTTTTTCTAAAGTTTCCATATAAAGGAGAAGGATTCTTAACCAAGATGCGCTCAAGAATGGTAAGTCGATCCTTTTTAAACGATTTAGCCAAAAAACTAGATCTTGATACATTTCTAGAAATTTCAGATGGAGTAGTGAATGCAAAATCCGTTTATGGAAATGCATTAGAAGCATTAATTGGCGCTATATATCTTGACAAAGGGTACGAACTCACTAAAAAATTTGTGGTAGAAAAAATCATTTCTGACCATGTGGATATGGAAGCTTTAATAAAGTTAGAAAGCGACTACAAGAGTAAATTGATTATTGCTGCACAAAAAGAAAAGAAAACCTTGGTCTTCGATATTAAATTGATGGAAAATGATACCTTCAATTATTATATTGCCACCATCTACATACAAGATAGACCCATTTGTGAAGGCAAAGGAAATACAAAGAAACAAGCTGAACAACAAGCTTCTCAGGTGTTTTTTGAAAGAGGTTTCAAAATTTAACATCTATTTAAAATCCCCTTCTGCTTATCCATTTTACAATGATTAACTTTGACAACGAAAATTGTTGGCGATCATGGGTAAAATAACACTAGAGTTAGAAGAAGATTTCGATTTTAAGTTAATTGGAATTAGTTGTCACTCTAAAGATTATCGCCTTTCCTTTGAACTTGATAGAACATTAGAGTTCGATTTTTTTAAAGAAGAGAATTTAGAAATAAAAATAAAAGAAGGCTTCGCAGAATTTTCTTTCTATTCATATATAGATGAAGAAAATTATACGGAATATTACTTATTGTCCAACCGCGGATCAATGGGTTATTTAGTTCCTGAAGAAAAGCTATCTGATTATTTCTTGGTCATTAAAGGATTGATTAATGATGAAAAAGAAATACTAAAAAAACTAAATCAAATAAAGCTTGTTTTAAAAGCTTATTCAATTAATGTAGAAGAACTTAAATCTAAAAGAAATTTAATCTTTTAGTTAATTTTATAATTATGAAATCAGACAAAAAAACTAAAATCGTCGCTACTATTGGTCCAGTGACTTCTTCAAAAGCGATGTTGAAGAAAATTATTGAGGCTGGAGTAAATGTTTGTCGAATTAACTTTTCGCATGGAAGTCACGAAGATCACCTGAAGGTAATTCGAAGGGTAGCAGAAATAAACAAAGAAAATGGTTATCACACAGCTATTCTAGCCGATTTGCAAGGACCAAAAATAAGAATTGGGGAAATTGAAGGTGGTGCTGTAAATATTACGAAAGGAGAGAGAATTACCTTTTCAACCAAAAAAATTATTGGAAATGCGACTAAAGTATATATCAATTACGACCAATTCCCAAAGGACGTCACAGAAGGTGAACGCATATTAATTGACGATGGTAAATTGGCATTGAAAATAATCTCTACCAATCAAAAAGATGAGGCTGTTGCCGAGGTATTAAATAGTGGAGTCTTATCCTCAAAAAAAGGGGTTAATCTACCTAATACTAAAGTTTCGTTGCCATCACTTACTGAAAAAGACCGAATAGACCTCGAATTCGCTATAGAACACAATGTAGAGTGGATCGGTCTTTCATTCGTTAGAAGTGCAAGAGATATCATTGAGCTAAAACACATTATTAAGTCCAAAGGCAAAACATCAAGGGTAATAGCTAAAATTGAGAAGCCTGAGGCAGTAGCAGATATTGACGACATTATAGCAAAAACAGATGCCATAATGGTTGCAAGAGGTGATCTTGGTGTAGAAATTCCTATGGAAGAAGTTCCTTTGGTTCAAAAAGAGATTGTTAAAAAATGCCTAGTAGAAGCAAAACCAGTAATTATTGCAACTCAGATGATGGAAAGCATGATTACCAATATCAGCCCTACTCGAGCCGAGGTAAATGATGTTGCAAATGCAGTACTGGACGGAGCGGATGCAGTTATGCTATCAGGAGAAACTTCTGTAGGTGCCTACCCTTTGCAGGTTATTGAATCCATGGTGAAAATTATTGAACAGATGGAAACTTCAGAAAGTATTTATCACCAAGAAACTGTACCAACCTCACCGGACGACGAACGTTTTATTTCAGACTCCATTTGTTTCAATGCAGGAAGATTAGCAGCAAGAGTAAATGCCAAGGCGATTGTAACCATGACGCACTCAGGTTATACCGCCATTAAAATTTCTAGCTTTCGACCCAAAGCAGGAACCTATGCTTTCACAGGTAATCATGCACTTTTAAACACTTTAAGTTTAGTCTGGGGAGTTAGAGGTTTCTATTACGATAAGTTTGTTAGTACTGATCACACTATAGCCGATATTAAGTTTATCTTAAAGAAAAATGGATACGTTAAAGAAAAAGACTTAATCATCAATTTAGCAAGTATGCCTATATCTGACAAAGGGCAATCGAATATGTTGAAGCTTAGTTTTGTTGATTAAAGAATAACTAAAAGTTAATTAAATATTAAGCCCATTGGCCTTTTCTAATGCCAATGGGCTTTTGTTTTATACCTACATCTAGTTTTAATCGTTTAAATTCATTGATTGCCCTTTGAATATACTCTTTAAGTAGAATTTGACAATGAGTTAAAATTGCATAGTGTTTCCTTATTAGTCCTCCTAGCTAAATTTGTTAAACCACTACACTAATGAAAACTCAAATGTTTAACTCTCTAAGATCACAGTTATTTATTATTTTTATTTTATTCTCCATGCTGTCGGCATTGGCTAGCATTTTCACCTTTTCTTACTTTGATAAAAAAGCGGAGATTATTGAAATAGAGAACCACTTTAATAAGCTTAAATCTAGTTTTCAATCGATTAGGCTAGCACAAGAAAACTTTTACAGGCAAGACCTCATCGACACTGTTTATTATCATTTTGGAGATAGTTACTATACAAAAGCGTCCAAAGAGAATAGTAGAGATTTTCAAAATGAATGGTCTCTATTAATGGAAAAGTCTTCGAACACCCAGCTCAACTTCTCCAATAGTTTTCAAAGGATTTCTACTGAATTTAATTCGTACATTTCTTATTACGAACACCTTAAAAAACTACTTCATACTAGAGGGTTTAAAAATTATGGCATTGAAGGAAAAATGAGAACGTATGCTCATCAATTAGAAGACAATCAAACCATTCCTCTCAAGCAAGTACTTCAATTACGACGTCATGAAAAAGATTTTATAATTCGACAAGACATTAAGTATGTGACTTTATTCAACATATTGGTTAATCAAATTAGTAAACTTAATGGTGACAATGATATTCTATATCAGTATGCTTCATCGTTTAACAAATTCGCGGAGCTTGAACAATCAATAGGCTTAAAAACAAACACCGGGTTAACAAAACGAATCAATGAGCAAGCAGATACTGTTAATTTTTATCTAAAGAAAACAGAAAGTGAATTGGGAGAAAAGTCTAAAGCAATTCTCTATGAATTACAAGTCGCCTATTCAATTATTATACTTTCCTTCATATTTATAAGTATAGTAGGGGCAATAATTTTATCTAAACGAATTAGCAAGCGTATCTCTGTATTGAGCAATGGTATCGCCTTTTTCGTCGATTCAAATTTCACCATGAGGAGTAAGCTAAATGTTTCAGATAAGAAAGATGAAATTAGCAAGTTGGTTCAGAATGTCCAAAAATTAGAAGAAGAAATAGTCAGTTATATTAATCTGTTTAAAGAAAAAGTTGATGAAAAAACAGCTGAAATACTAATTCAAAAAACTAAAATTGAAGAACAGAATAATAAAATTGTACATCAACATGCTGTATTAGAAGCTAAAAATAAAGACATTACAGATAGCTTAAGGTATGCTAGAAGAATACAGCAAGCTCTTATGCCTTCGAAAGAAAACTTTGATGAACTTTTTAATGAGTACGCTTATATTTTTCAACCTAAAGACATTGTTAGTGGAGATTCAATTTGGGTTAGTAAAGTCAATGGTCAACTCTTGTTTGCTAGTATCGACTGTACGGGCCACGGAGTACCAGGAGCCTTTATCAGTATTCTTGCTATTAACTCCTTAAATGAAGCAGTAAAAACAAATGAATTAAATCCTGCTAATATTTTAAGTATTGCAAATGACATCATGTATTATTCACTAAAGCACTATAAGATAGACAAAACGGGTGAAGGTATTAAAGATGGAATGGATATTTCTTTATGCTCCTTCAACCCCAATACTAAAGTCTTGAATTATGCAGGTGCTAATAATTCTATCTTTATTCTTAGCAAAGAAGAAAGAATAAAAGATAGTGAACATTCAATTAAAGTAGAAGTGATTGAGGGAACTTATATCACAGAACTAAAACCCAACAAATTATCAATTGGTGCAGAATCTAATATTATTCTAGGTGCTATTCAAAATCAAACCATCCAGCTTGAAAAAGGTGATTGTGTTTTTCAACTTTCTGACGGATATGTCGATCAATTTGGTGGAGCAAGGGGGAAAAAGTTTAAGAAAAAACAATTGAAAGAATTATTAGCTCAATCTTTCGATCTCAAATTGTCACATCAACAAAATCTACTTGAAAGAACCATTTCAAAATGGATGGAAGGATACGAACAAGTAGACGATATCTCATTATTTGCCATTCGAGTTTAGCTCAATTTTGAGTACTTTCATTTTTTAAATCAAAACTTAAAGTATGTCAATAAATACCTCATTATTAAAGCAAATATGTGAAATATCCGGCGCTCCAGGATTCGAACAACGCATTAGAGAACTAGTAATAAAAGAAATCACTCCTTTTGTTGATGAAGTTAAAATCAACAACATGGGAAATGTGTACGCCATCAAGAGAGGAAAATCAGCTAAAAAGGTAATGATTGGCGCACATATGGATGAAATTGGATTCATCGTAAATTATATAGATGATAAAGGGTTTGTTCGTTTTCACCCTTTGGGAGGTTTTGATCCAAAAACTTTAACTTCTCAGCGAGTAATCATTCATGGGAAAGAAGATGTAATGGGAGTAATGGGAAGCAAACCCATCCATGTCATGTCAGCAGAAGAAAGAACTAAAGGAGCAAAAATAACCGACTATTTCATCGACTTAGGAATGTCTAAGGAAGAAGTGGAAAAGATTGTAACCATTGGTGATCCAATCACTCGTTATAGCGAATTAAAAGAATTGGGAAACTGCGTCAATTGTAAATCTATTGATAATAGAGTTTCTGTATTTATTTTGATAGAAGCACTGAAGGAATTAAAAGACAAAGAAGTTCCTTTTGACATTTATGGTGTATTTACTGTACAAGAAGAAGTTGGAATTCGTGGTGCTAATGTATCTGCACTAGACATTCAACCTGATTTTGGAATTGGGTTAGACACAACAATTGCATACGATGTTCCTGGCGCTAAGCCAGAAGAAATGGTTACCAAACTGGGAGAAGGAACGGCTATCAAAATAATGGACTCCTCCACGATTTGCGACTATCGAATGGTTAAATTCATGAAAGATACAGCTGATAAACACGCAATAAAATGGCAACCAGAAATTTTGCCTGCAGGAGGAACAGATACAGCAGGAATTCAGCGAATGAATGCTGGTGGAGCCATCTCAGGTGCTATTTCTATACCAACTAGGCATATTCATCAGGTGATAGAAATGGCCGACAAAAACGACATTAGAGCGAGTATTGATTTATTAAAAGTTTGCTTATCTGAAATGGATAAGTACGATTGGAAATTTTAAGCAAAAAAAAAGGACGACTTTTATAAAGTCGTCCTTCTACAATCATTTCGTTCATTATACAGCTCCAAGTACATACATATTTTCCATCGTTGGAGTTGGGCTTCCTCCTGATTTTTCTAATGTTACAGCAAAAGCTTGTGGATTACCTACTGTTTTCATTTTTTGAAGAGTTGCTGCACTTTTTAGTACATCAAAAACACCCAAATCTACCGGCACACCATCTACAATTGCCCAAAGTTGGTACTGCATATCTGTTGGGGCTTCTGGCAAGCTAGCAATGTCTATAAATGTTTCGTTGGTATACTTATTCCAATGTATCAAAGCCAATGAATTTGGTGAAATATCTAACCCTTTCATCGGAATGGTCACATTTGCGGTATCTCTCAGCACTGCTATTTTATTCTCAGCTGATTCTATTGATGTTTTATAAGTAGATAAATCATTGGCCAAAACTTCCTTCTCCTGATTTAATGAAGCGATGGTTTGTTTAGCTAATTGAATTTCTTGATATTGAATATAATTAAAAAATGCGCTTACAATTAATAATGCTAACGATGCAGCCACCATTAAAAGCATAGTCATGGAAGTTTTCCCCTTCTCAGAAGTTTGTATCTCAATGACTTTAGCCTTTTTTTCTTCTAATTTTTCTTGCGAATCTTCTATAACATCAATCGCATCCAACAAACTACTTTTAACTTTTGCTGAAGGCTTTGGTGATTGACTTTCTGCCAATCTAATTAAATCACTTTCTATTCGCATCACCTCTGCATTTAGTTCAGGGTATTGCGCTAACATATCATTTACCAACGAAAGCTCTTCGTTTGATATCGACCCAAGAACATAGAGTTCCAAAAGACCTGATGATATGAATTCTTCTTTTTTCACCTTTAATTACTTAAAACAGTTCTTAATTTCTCGAGTGCAGTCTTAACTCTTGTTTTGACTGTCCCTAAGGGGATTTCTAATTCTTCAGAAACTTCTTTTTGAGTATACCCTTTAAAGTAAATCAAATTAATGATTAGCTGATAATCAGGCTTAAGTTCTGAAACAACTGCTGACAACCCTATAGTATCTACATTAATAGAATCTACAGAGCCAGCAGAACCATGTACGTCTTTATCTATACTTTGGACTTTTTGTCCTTTTTTATAGGCTTTTGACCGAGTAACATCAATGGCTAAATTCCTAGCAATATTCAACATCCATGTATATAGTCGTCCTTTTGAAGAATCATAACTATCAATCTTTGTCCATATTTTTACAAAACATTCTTGTAAAACATCTTCTGCAATTTCTTGGTTGTCGACTACTTGATGAATAATCGCAAATAAAGCATGAGAATAATTGTCATAAAGAGCACTAATACCAGCTTTGTCCTTCTTTTTTAAGAGGGCTATAAGATGACTTTCGTCATGGTACTGGTTAGTGTCTTTATTCATTTATGCTAAACTGCTATTTAAATTGACTTAAAAATCGTGCATCATTTTCAGAGTACAATCTTAAATCATTAACATTAAACTTCAATTGCGCAATTCGCTCCACTCCCATTCCGAAAGCAAATCCAGAATATACTTTACTATCTATGCCACAATTTTCCAACACGTTCGGGTCAACCATTCCACACCCTAATATTTCTAAAAAGCCGGTGTATTTGCAAACATTACACCCTTTTGATTTACAAATACTGCATGAAACATCCATTTCAGCACTTGGTTCAGTAAAAGGGAAATAAGAAGGCCGTAAGCGAATTTCAGTATCCTCTCCAAACATTTCCTTAGCAAAATACAACAAGGTTTGTTTTAAATCAGCAAACGATACATTTTTATCAATATACAAACCTTCTACCTGATGAAAAAAGCAGTGTGCACGAGCCGAAATGGCTTCATTCCTATAAACTCTACCCGGACTAATAGTACGAATAGGGGGCTTAGAGTTTTCCATTACCCTTACTTGTACTGAAGAAGTATGCGTTCTTAAAGCGATATCAGGGTTCTTTTCCACGAAAAAAGTATCTTGCATATCTCTAGCTGGGTGCTCTTCTGGAAAGTTTAAAGCAGAAAAATTATGCCAGTCGTCTTCGATTTCAGGTCCCTCACTTACATTAAACCCAATACGTTTAAATATCTCTATTATTTCACTTCTAATCAAAGAAAGTGGATGTCTTGCGCCTAAGTCTTTTTCTAGAGCAGGCGCTGTCATATCTATGGACTCTGATTTGGATTTAACTTCCTTTTTTTGATTGCTTTTCAGCTCTTCTAGTTTGTTTTGTGCAAACTGCTTCAACTCATTTAAAGCTTTCCCAAATTCTTTTTTCTGATCATTAGGGACATTTTTAAAATCATCAAATAATGCCTTGACTTGACCTTTACTACCTAGAATTCTAATTCTAAATTCCTCTACATCTTTGGCAACATTGCTATTGAACGCCTCCACTTCTGCAAGGAGTTCTTTCACTTTATTCAGCATTCTTCTATTTTAAAATGGTCATTCGAATTATTCTCACATCTTGCTTGGGCCTGTCTCTGCGATCAGTTTCTACCTGAGCGATCTTATCCACTACATCCAAACCTGCAATTACTTCCCCAAAGATAGTATAAGCTCCATCTAAATGAGGGGTTCCTCCTACGGTTTCATATACTTTTTTTTGAGCTTCCGTATACGGCACTTTTTTATCTTTGTTAGCTTTATCCAAATAAGCTCGAGGATAAATACTTCCTTGAACAATATAAAACTGAGATCCACTACTTCTTCTACTTGCATTTGTATTATCAGGCTGCCTTGCGGCGGCCAAAGCTCCTTTTTTATGAATAAATTGCTCGTTGATCTCAGCCGGTAGCGTATAACCAGGACCTCCATCTGAAAAGACCTTATTAGATGAGGCTGTTCTGGACTCAGGGTCTCCTCCTTGTATCATAAAGTTTTTAATCACTCGATGAAAGATTGTACTATCATAATATGATCGTGCGACTAAACTTAGAAAATTTTGTTTATGGCCTGGAGTTTCATCATATAATTTTACTGTAATATTGCCAGCAGTAGTTTCAATAAGCACTTTATTCTGTGCTGAAAGCGAAACAATTGCACTACTTAAGCTGATGAAAAGTAAAAATAAGGCTTTAAACAATTGTGATATCTTTATATTTGTGAATAATATTACCAAAAAACAATGAACAAAGTTATAAAAAATATATTCGGAGCTCTTCTTATTTCCTTAGTAATTGTGGGTTGCAAAAAAGAAGTTGAACCGGAACTTATTCTTACCGTTGAAGATGAATTTGGAGGTCCTTTAAAAGGAATCAAAGTGGCCATTTTTGCCAATGAGCTTGACCCCCTTTCAGTGTCATTTGGAATATTAGATTCTGGCATTACTGATGCCTCAGGCAAATACAGAAAAAAGTTTCCAAATACAGTTGTTTTGGACGTAGCAGCTTATGTAACGAATAAGGATGGCGACACAACTCGATTTGCCAAGGAAACTTTTAAAATTGAAGAAAAACGTCAACGAAGCAAAGAAAACTATGTTCGTCGTACCATCTACTTACCGCGCTAATTTATTTTCTTCAAAATATTCTACAATAGCTTGCTTCATCAACTGCGTTTGTTGACTGGATTTTAAATATGGTAATTTATTGGTAGCCTTCCAATGTGGCCACTCATCTTTATCTATTCCTTCAAATTCATAATATCCAAAACGACTCAGTAAAGTGCATACTGCTACATGTATCACGTCTAGCTTTTGGTCTTTAGTGAATTTTTTTGGCCCATGACCTAACTCTTGAACACCAATTAAGAACAATAGACTTTGCATATCAACCCCTTCTCCGAAGCGCTTTTCAACAATTTCTACAACCTCTTTCCACTTTTTTTCAAACTCCATATCCATAGTTTTGCAAAATTAATTAATAGTTTAGCATTTCGTTATGAATTATCTAGATATTGTTATTTGCATCCCATTAGCATGGGCTTTATATAAAGGATTTCGAAAAGGTCTTATTTTAGAAATAGCTGCATTGGTTTCGCTGGTAATTGGAATTATGATGGCCTATAAATTTTCTGATTATACCAGTAATTTATTGATTCAATACTTTGAGATACAAACTAAAGCATTACCATTAATATCTTTCATATTGACCTTCTTGGTGGTCGTAATTGGTATTCACTTTCTGGCAAAAACCTTAGAAAGAATCATCAAGCTTGCCGCTTTAGGTCTAGTAAATCGACTAGCAGGTGCATTGTTTTCTTTTTTAAAAATCGGATTGATTATAAGCACATTGCTATATGTGGGAAGCTTGTTTGACCAATCATTCCAGTTTATTCCTCAAGACATAAAAAAAGAATCTTTGGTTTATGAACCGATTATCTCAGCTCCACCAAAGATTCTTCCTATGCTAAAAAACCTCGAAATCGATCAAGCGTTTCCAGCTATTTTATCTTCTGATTCTACTCTTGTATTGCCTTAATTCCTGGCAGCACTTTTCCTTCTAAATATTCTAATAATGCTCCACCTCCTGTTGAGATATAGCTCACTTGTTGATTAAATCCAAATTGGTTAACAGCAGCTGCAGAATCTCCACCACCAATTAAAGAAAAAGCACCATTTTTTGTAGCCTCTGCAACTGCCATAGCTATTCCTTTGGTTCCTCTTTCAAAATTCGACATTTCAAAAACACCCATTGGGCCATTCCAAATAATGACTTTAGAGCGCTTAATGATATCTGAAAAATCCTCAATTGCTTTTGGTCCAATATCTAACCCCATAAATCCATCTCGAATCTCCATATTATCAGAAATACCACGTTCTGCAGTATTTGAAAATGCCTTTGATATTGCAGAATCAACAGGAAGCTGCACGTTAACTTTCTTTTCTGCTGCTAATTTTAAAATTGTTTGTGCTAAATTTAATTTGTCATCCTCCACAAGTGAATCGCCAACTTGACCACCTAGTGCTTTAAAAAAAGTATAAGCCATACCTCCTCCAATGATTAAGTTGTCCACACGATCCAACAACTTCTCAATTAATAAAATCTTATCAGAAACCTTCGCTCCCCCCATTATAGCTGTGATTGGATGATTATCTGAAGAAAAAGCCTTATCAACAGCCTCTAACTCTTGTTCGATAACGAAACCAAACATTTTATCGTTGGGAAAAAATTGAGCTACTATCGCTGTAGAAGCATGTGCTCTGTGGGCCGTACCAAAGGCATCATTAACGTACACTTCTCCTAATTGAGCTAGCTCTCTGGAAAAATCGATATCTCCATTAGTTTCTTCTGAATGAAACCTAAGATTTTCTAACAATACCACTTCTCCCTTTTGTGCAGCGGCTACTACTTTTTTTGCCTCCTCACCGACACAGTTTTTAGCAAAAGTCACAGGAAGCCCTAACTTTTCAGAAAGACCATTTACAATATGCTTCAAACTATACTTATCGTCATAAGCTCCCTTCGGTCGACCTAAGTGAGACATCAAAATTGGCGTTCCTCCGTTTTTGACAATATGTTGAATAGTTGGCACTGCTGCGTCTATACGTGTATAATCTGTTATATTAAAATCTCCATCTAGTGGAACATTAAAATCAACTCTAACCAATACTTTTTTACCTTCAAAATTGTAATTCCTTAGTGTATTCATCTTGTTATCAAAATTTGAGTTCGCTAATTAGTAATACAAAAGTAACTTTTCAAAATAAATGTGGCTAGTTTTTATTTCGTCAATCGAGAATTGCCCGTTTCTATCAGTATTTTTGAGCTAGAATAAACGAAAAGATGCGATTTAAAGATATTATTGGTCAAGAAGAAATAAAGTCACGCCTTATACAAACTGTGAAGGACGGCAGAATTAGTCATGCTCAATTATTTACAGGTAGTGAAGGGTCAGGAAATTTGGCAATGGCCATAGCTTACGGGCAATATATTAATTGTCTTAACCCGACTGATGAGGATAGTTGCGGAGCATGCAGCTCTTGTGCGAAATATGAAAAACTAGTACATCCTGATTTAACTTTTGCTTTCCCTGTCGCTACTTCCTCAAAGGCTCCCAAAAAGCCAGTTAGTAATCACTACATTACCGAATGGAGGGAAGCAGTATTGCAAAACCCTTATTTAGAATATGATGAATGGATTTCTAAGATAGAAATAGAAAATAAAATAGCTGCGATATCGGTGAATGAAAGTTCTGAAATTCTAAAATCAGTTGTATACAAGCGCTTTGAAGCCAAATATAAAGTTGTAATTGTGTGGCATGCAGAAAAAATGAATACCGAAGCATCTAATCGACTTTTAAAGTTTATTGAGGAACCAGAACCTAACACTTTAATTATTCTAATTTCTACAGATGCAGAAGCCATCATTAGAACTATTCTTTCAAGAACTCAACACACCAAGTTCAATCAAATCGATTTAAAAAGCTTATCCAACTATCTACAAGAAAAAAAGAACCTTGACTCTGAGAAAGCGATGCAAATTGCAGCTTTTAGTGATGGCGATTTTAATTCTGCGATGCGGTTAATTGACATGGAAGGCAAAGAGACCTTCTTCTTTGAGACCTTTAAAAATTGGATGCGAATGTGTTTTGCCGGTAAATTACCTCCTTTATTGGACTGGATAGAAGAAATATCAGCTAAATCAGTTGGAAGAGAACAGCAAAAGAATTTTTTAACGTACACCTTAAGACTACTGAGGGAAAGTATTATTTCTAATTATGCTGATGATAACCTTTTAAGACTAAGTAGTGGAGAAAAGGCATTTCTAAACAAGTTTGCTCCTTTTGTACACACCGGTAATATATTAGAATTGAACGATTTGTTTAACGAAGCCTATTACCATATTGAAAGAAATGCCAACCCAAAGCTGGTCTTTTTTAACCTTTCTACAAGAGTGACCAAACTATTAAGAACCAAAAATGTAAATTTGTAAGATTGTAATAATTATTCGACCCTTTTTAAAAGGGCACTAGATATAAATATAGAAGAGATATGGGATGTGGAAGTTGTTCTACTGGTGGAGATGGAACTCCTAGGGGATGTAAAAATAATGGAACTTGTAGTTCTGGAGGTTGTAATAAATTAAATGTATTCAACTGGTTGGGAAACATGGAATTGCCCAACAATCAACAACCATTTGATATGGTTGAAGTTCGATTTAAAAACGGTCGAAAAGAGTTTTATAAAAACCATGAAAACCTAACCTTATACGTTGGTGATATAGTTGCTGTTGAGGCCTCACCTGGTCATGACATCGGAATGGTTTCCTTAGCTGGAGAACTGGTTAGGGTTCAAATGCAGAAAAAGAAAAACTTCGGAAAGACGGATGAAGTAAAAAAAATATACCGAAAAGCTAAAGAATCTGATATAGAAAAATGGAAAGAAGGGCAAGAACGCGAAGAAGCAGCTAAACCAATTTCTAGAAGAATCGCTATTGAATTAGGGCTCTCAATGAAAATTAGTGACATTGAGTACCAAGGAGATTTGTCAAAAGCTGTATTTTACTATACCGCAGAAGAAAGAGTTGACTTTAGAGAATTGATTAAACGTTTAGCTGATGCCTTTAAAATTAGAATTGAAATGCGCCAAATAGGCATGCGTCAAGAAGCAGGCAGATTGGGTGGAATTGGTTCTTGTGGAAGGGAGTTATGCTGCTCAACTTGGTTAACTGATTTTAGGTCTGTATCCACTTCAGCTGCTCGTTATCAACAACTTTCACTAAACCCCATGAAGCTCGCGGGTCAATGTGGTAAATTGAAATGCTGCTTGAACTTTGAACTAGATGCCTACATGGATGAATTGAAAGGATTTCCAGACACCAAGAAAAAGCTTAAGACAGCTAAAGGAGATGCTTTCTATCAAAAAATGGACATCTTTGGTAATAAAATGTGGTACTCCTATTTTGATGAACCAGGAAAATTCATTGAATTATCTTTGGACAGAGTTCAAGAAATAATGGCAATGAATGAAAAAGGAGCGACTCCGACTGAATTAGTTGACCTTGAGAACATTGTCATCGAAATTGCAGAGCCGGACTACGCTAACGTAGTTGGTCAGGATGATTTAACTCGTTTTGATCGTCAGAAGAAAGCTAAGAAAAAACGAAAGAAAAAACCGAGACCTGCTAACCAAGCGAATGCTTCTACCGAAGGAAGTCCTGTGCCAAATAAACCAGCAAAACCAAGAGGGCCAAGACCTCCTCGAAATAAACAACAAGGAAACAAACCTAGAGGTAATAATCAAGGAGCCGAAAATAAGACTCAAAATAATAATGCTACCCCTAGCAAAGAGAATAATACGGGAGCGGAAGGTAAACCAAAAAAGAAAAAACCATTCCGACCAAAACGTAAACCGAGACCAAACAATGATTAAATGAGACAATTAACACTTTTTATTTTAGTCACTTCGGTCATGGTTTCTTTGTATTCTTGTGATGCTAATCGTGTATTTGAAAAGAATTTAGCATTAGAAAATGCCAGTTGGGACAGGATGCAGGTCGCTCGTTTTGATGTAGAAATTACAGATACATTATCATATTATAATTTATTTGTAAACATTAGGAATTCAGGGCAGTACCCATATAGAAATATTTATTTATTTACTCAAATAAAAAGTCCAACGGGACAATTTGCTAGAGATACTGCAGAATTCGTTTTGGCAGATCCTAAAGGAAATTGGTATGGAAAAGGAATTGGTGATTTATGGGAACACCAATTTCCTTATAAACAATCCGTGATGTTTCCTCGATCAGGGAAATATATTTTTGAAGTAGAGCAAGCAATGAGAGATAGAGAGCTGAAATATATTACAGATATAGGAATTCGAGTAGAAAAAGTAGCCCAATAAATTTCAAACGAAAGTGAAGGAAAAGGAAAATAAAAAAAATAAAGGAATCCTATTTTGGATTATTCTTTTTTGGTGTGTAGTAATCATTCCAATGGGATTATTTACGATGCTTATATATGGGACTGCGCATGAGTGGTTTGGAGAATTGCCTAGTTTTGAAGAATTAGAAAATCCTAAAAGTAATTTAGCTTCTGAGGTATATACTTCTGATGGAAAAGTTCTGGGTAAATATTTCTATCAGAATAGAACTAATGTTCAATATGAAGAACTTTCAGAATTTCTTCCAGTTGCCCTAATAGCAACTGAAGATGAACGCTATAACGAACATTCAGGAATTGATTTTAGATCTTTAGGGAGAGTTTTTATAGGTCTCGTTACAGGACAGACAGGTAGCACTGGAGGTGGAAGTACCGTTTCACAACAATTAGCCAAAAACCTTTTTCCTAGAAAAGATTTAACCAAGTTTCAATTGGTGATGCGAAAATTCAAAGAGTGGGTAATTGCTGTAAGATTAGAGCGACAATACACTAAGGAAGAAATTGTAGCCATGTATTTCAACACTTTTGACTTTGTCAATAATGCAGTAGGAATCAAATCAGCAGCAACAGTATACTTCAACAAAACTCCTCAGGAACTGAACATCACAGAATCTGCTATGCTAGTGGGTATGTTAAAGAACCCAGCATTATTTAATCCATTGCGATTTTACGATACGACACTTCACCGTAGAAATGTAGTATTGACTCAAATGATTAGAAATGGAGCAATTGACAAAATAGCATATGACACACTAAAAACAAAACCATTAGGTGTAGATTTTCAACGAGTAGATCACAAAGAAGGGATAGCACCCTATTTTAGAGAGATCCTAAGGTCTGATTTGAAAAAGATTTTTTCTGAAATTGATTCAACTACAGGAGAACTAAAGTATCGCAAAGCAAATGGCAAGGGTTATGACATTTATAAAGATGGATTGAAAATTTACACCACTATTAATTATGAGATGCAAAGCTATGCCGAGTGGGCGATGACTAAATACCTCGGAGAAAAGCTTCAGGCTGACTTTTTTAAAGATTTACAGCGCAAGAAGAAAAATCCATTTGACTGGAGAGTAACGGATGAAGAAGTTGATCAAATTATGAAATCAGCAATGCGAAGAACAGATCGTTACAATGTAATGGTAGGAGTACAATGTGCCAATTGTGGAAGAAGAGGAAAATATGTAGAAGAAATCACAGAAAATGGAGTGAACTATTTTGAATGTCAAGCAGATGACTGCCACCATAAAAGACGGGTAACTCCAAAAGATTCAATTGATATTATTTTCAATACCCCTGTTCCAATGACTGTTTTTTCATGGAAAGGAGAAATTGACACAGTCTTGTCTCCTATGGATAGCATTAGATATTACAAAAGCTTCCTGCAAAGTGGTTTGATGTCAATGGATCCAAATACAGGCCATATAAAAGCATGGGTTGGTGGTATTAATAGCAAATACTTTGCTTTTGACCACGTAGCACAAAGTAAACGGCAAGTAGGTTCTACTTTTAAACCATTTATGTATGCTGTAGCGATTGATGAGGGATACTCACCATGCTACGAAGTGCCGAATGTTGCGGTAACCTTTAAGAGAGGAGAATTTGGTTTATTAAAAGATTGGTCGCCTCAAAACAGTGACCCAAAAGATGTTGGATACAATGTGACCTTAAAGTATGGTTTAGCAAACTCTATGAATACTGTTTCTTCCTTTTTGATGAAGAAATTTGGTCCAGACCGGGTAGTAAAAATGGCCAGAAATTTAGGAATTAAGAGCCATTTAGACCCTGTTCCTTCTTTGGTTTTAGGAGTCGCTGACCTTTCAGTTTATGAAATGGTGGGTGCTTTTGGAACTTTTGCGAACAAAGGAATCTATACTGAACCCATCTATATTACTCGAATAGAGGACAAAGATGGCAATGTGATCAAAGAGTTTATTCCTGAAACGAAAGAAGTAATCAGCGAAGAGACAGCCTACACCATGGTGAATTTGATGGAGGGAGTCACTTCATATAACTACAATAAGGCGAAAGGGAAAAAGACTGCAGGTACGGGTATTCGTTTACGATTCCAGAGCCACGAATATGGTGGATTTACGGGGCCCATTGCAGGGAAAACCGGTACCACACAGAATAATTCAGACGGATGGTTCATCGGCATGATGCCCAACCTGGTGACAGGTGTGTGGGTTGGTGCAGAAGATAGGAGTGTGAGGTTCTCAAGAACTGGTGATGGTCAAGGTGCAAATTCTGCCCTTCCGATTTGGGGATATTACATGAAAAAAGTAATTTCAGACTCTACTTTAAAGGTAAAAAATATAGCCTTTGAAAAACCCGAACATCAACTCAGAATAGAGTTAGACTGTGATAAAACGCAAGAAGACAATAATTTTAACGACAACGAAGAACCTAATTTTGGAGGATAATGAAAAAGGTAGTTGCAAATGCTGAAGAAGCGATAAAAGGAATTGAAAGTGGTATGACTCTTATGTTGGGAGGTTTTGGACTTTGTGGCATTCCTGAAAAATGTATTGAGGCTTTATCAAAAAGTAAAATCACAAATTTAACATGCATCTCAAACAATGCTGGAGTAGATGATTTTGGCTTAGGATTTTTATTGAAAAATAAGCAAATCAAAAAAATGATTTCTTCCTACGTGGGAGAAAATGATGAATTTGAGCGCCAAATGTTAAGTGGAGAGTTAGAAGTGGAATTAACCCCACAAGGCACTTTGGCTGAAAAATGTAGAGCCGGAGGGGCAGGAATTCCAGCATTTTATACACCAGCAGGGTATGGAACAGAAGTAGCAGAAGGTAAAGAAACCAGAGAATACAACGGTAAAATGTATATACTAGAAGAAAGTTTAACGGCTGACTTCGCTATTGTTAAAGCCTGGAAAGGCGACACCAAAGGGAATTTAGTATTCAAGGGGACGGCTAGAAACTTTAATCCAGTAATGGCAACAGCTGGTAAGATTACTATTGCTGAAGTAGAACATTTAGTAGAACCAGGCGAATTGCATCCGAATGAAATTCATACTCCAGGTATTTTTGTACATCGAATTTTCGAAGGAAAAGATTACGAAAAAAGAATTGAACAACGAACTATATCTAAATAGGCAATATTGCCTATTTAGATATAGTCAATGAACCAATGATTTAATTTAACAATGTAACAATGAAGAATTGCTTCGTAATTTTTATAATGAATTAATACAAAGTAAATGCAAAAAGAGAATATTATAGTCACAAAAACGATAAGTTTTGCTCTAGCCATTATCTCTTATGCTGAATTACTTGAAGAAAAGAAAAAATATATTATCGCAAGACAACTTTTAAAGTCTGGTACCTCAATAGGTGCAAATATGCATGAAGCACAGAATAGTGAAAGTAAGGCGGACTTTATACACAAAGTAAAACTTGCTGCAAAAGAAGTAGAAGAAACAAAGTATTGGTTGACTCTCTGTAAAAAATCAGAAAGTTATCCTTTTGAAGAAAGTTTAGAAATCCAAATAAATGAAATTGGTTTGATTATTTATAAAATATTATCGAGCTCAAAAAAAGCTTCTAAGATATTGTAACATTTGAGAATTGTTACATTGTTAAATTAGTCAATTGATAAATTAAGATTATGTTAGATAAAAACGGAATAGCGAAACGAATTGCACAAGAATTACAGGACGGTTTTTACGTGAATCTTGGAATTGGGATTCCTACACTTGTTGCAAATTATATCCCTGAAGGAATTGATGTTACCCTTCAATCAGAAAATGGATTACTAGGTATGGGCCCGTTTCCTACAGAAGAAAACGTAGATGCTGATTTAATAAATGCAGGGAAACAAACCATTACAACACTTCCTGGCTCCGTATTTTTTGATTCAGCTATGAGTTTTGCTATGATTCGCGGAGGAAAGGTTCAATTGACCGTTTTAGGTGCTATGGAAGTATCAGAAACAGGGGACATTGCTAACTGGAAAATACCGGGTAAAATGGTAAAAGGAATGGGTGGGGCTATGGATTTAGTAGCATCAGCTGACAATATAATTGTTGCCATGATGCACGCTAATAAAGCAGGAGAATCCAAGCTATTAAAAAAATGTAGCCTCCCTCTAACAGGTGTGGGTTGTGTTAAAAAAATAGTAAGTAACCTAGCCGTAATTGATGTAACAGAAAGAGGTTTTGAACTCAAAGAAAGGGCTCCAGGTGTTACTGTGGAAGAAATTATCTCACTTACAGAAGGAACTTTAATTGTGGAAGGTGATATTCCTGAGATGAAAATATAGTGGAGTAAAAAGTATAATCTCATTTCCCATTCCTGCTTGTCCATGAAAAGTAAAATCAACTTTCTTAGTTCAAAATCAATTGCAATAGTTATTTCAATAGTTATTGTAATTGTACATTTTATACTTCGAAAATATAATTATCAAAACTTCCATAATGTATTGGGATGGGATGTATTAGCTTATTATTTATACTTGCCTTTTACATTTATTCATGGCGACCCAGGAATGACTGACCAAAACATTATCAAGTACATTTTCGATAATTATCAACCGTCAGGAACTTTCTATCAAGCATATCCAATTGGAAATGGAAATTGGTCTCCAATGTACACCCTTGGATACGCTATCCTATACTTCCCATTCTTTATAGTTGGGCATATTTGGGCATTGTTTTCTTCTTATCCAGCTGATGGGTTTTCTTATCCATATCAGTTTTCAATTGCAAATGGGGTGCTCACCTACATCATTGGTGGAGTTTTTGCTATCCGAAAATCGTTAACCCACTTCTTTTCAGATAAAATAACCAGTATAGTATTAGTATGCATGCTATTAGGCACTACTTTCTTCCATGAAGCAGTGATTGATGAAGTCGGTCCTCATGCTATGATGTTTGCAGGATTTGCTACAGCGCTACTTTTAACGATTAAATGGCACAAAAATCCACAATCAAAAACTGCATTTTTATTAGGTTTAGTAATAGGACTGTGCATCCTAGCTAGAGGAAGTGGTATTTTCGTAGTGTTTGTTCCATTGTTATGGAATATACATGATAAAGCTTCTCTTATAGAAAAACTAGAGTTAGTTTGGGAAAAGAGGAAGCATCTACTTTTTCTTATGATTGGTCTATTTGTTTTCCCAATGATTCAAATTGTATATTGGAAGCTAATTACCGGAGACTTTATTTTTAATACTTATAAAGTAACTCCTGGATTTGATTGGCTCCAACCCCATTTCCAGAAAGTATTTTTTAGTTACAAAAAGGGCTGGTTATTATATACTCCAATTATTTCATTTGCATTATTGGGCCTATACTCAATGATAAAACAAAACAAACAAATTAGTTTTGCTGTAATCACTTTTGTTTTAATTAATATTTATGTGATTTCGAGCTGGGGAACATGGTGGCAGGGAGGAAGTTTTGGATCCCGATACTTTGTTGAATCTTATGCTATTCTTGCTATTCCATTTGGATATTTTACGCAGGCCATTCTTCATAAACGAATATTGAAGTATACTTTCATTTTGTTAGCATCCTTCTTTGTTTTCCTAAATCTTTTTCAAACTTGGCAATTCAACAACTTCCTGTTTGATGGATATTCAATGACAAAAGAATATTATTGGAGAATATTTTTAAAGACAGAGGTCACTGATGAAGATAGAAAGTATAGAGAAATCATCAGAGATTTTGCACCAGTGGATGTTTTTAATAATAAAGAAGATTATAATAAACGTACTGCTGCATTTTTAAATTTTGAGGATGTGAATTTTATCGATTTTAACAGAGATTATATTGACAGTACAGTTTCAGTAAGTGGTAATAATAGCTTTAAAATTACTCCTGAAGCTATTTATGGCCCTACCTATAAAATCCCATATCATCACCTTACCCAGAATGAGCATGCATACATGACGGTAAGTTTTGATTACTATGCACAACATGACATCGCCGAAAGCTCTGCATTCTTAATTGTCGAAATGGACCACAACAATGGTCAATATGTAGAGAAAAGAAGAGCTTGGAACCTTAGAGACTTTGAACACAAAACTGGTGAATGGAACACCATTTCTGTTGATTATTTAACACCATACCCTCTATCAATGACAAATGACGTATTCAAAATATACGTATATTTAGATGGTGATAAAGCCATTAATATTGACAACTTTAAAGTCGATGTTTACGAACGTAAATGGTGACTAATCATTAGTTAATTTATAGATTTTTATCCCTTTGTGAGTAAATACCAAGTTTCTTCTATACGGATCAATTATTGGATTTGTATAAAAATTAGTATCCACAACAACCATATATTTTGCGCCTAGCTTAATTTTAGAATTTAATACATTCTCCTGATCAACAGCATTAATGGCAGACCATCCTTTTCTTTTTAAAGCATTTAACACCACATTAGGACTAGAATCGTCAGGAGCTACAATAAGGTCATCTTCCATGATTCCATGTTCCATTAGTTGACTCTCCATTTGATATAGATTAGTAAGCCATTCTGTATCAGGATTAAATCGCGAATTAACATTCTTTGAGGTGTGAATCACACTCAATACCAAAAAGACTGCAAGAGTTCCTGAAAACAATGTTGTTGTTACGATATTCCTCTCTATCAACCAACTATACTTTTTTATAAACATTACTATGGTTAAGGGAATAATTATCATTAAAGCAATGGCATAGTAATCGTGATACATAAATTGAATGTAAAACAGCAGAAAAAAACTAGCTATACCGATCAAGTTGAGTAAGTAAAAATTATAATAGAGGGAGCTGATTTTCTGATGATAAACCGGAACTATAACTAATCCCATTAATACTAATATGAAATATCGACCATATTGATATAGATAAGTATCTTTCCATACCATTAATGCTTGTTTTACTTCATGAATTAGTTCTGTAGAAGCACTCCAAATAGGTGCAGTCCTTAAGAAAAAGTAATCAGTTTCGTTCTCAAGGTTATACCAGCTAGCATATTGATACCAAACAAATAAGATAGCAAAGACGAAAAAGAATCCTACGATGCCTTCTAGTTTTAATAAATAATTCCTTTCCTTTTTATAAAAGGAGAGCACGTTTGATATCATTAGTGTACCTAATAATGCTAAAGTCGGAATGATGGTAGTAATTTTAAGTAGCCCTGCCATTGCAATGAAAACAATTGACCAGACTACATTCTTAATAGACTTTCGCTGTGAATATTGATAAATAAAGTATAAACCGATAAATGAAATAGACAACGCAATAGAATCGGAAATAAAACTAATACTATAAACTACATAAACTGGAGACGTAAACAGAAATGCAGAGGCAAAAGCACCGTAGAGACTACTCTTCAGTATCTTGGAAGAAAGTCTATACAAAAAAAATAATCCGATATAGGTAGTCAACAACCATATAATGCGGTATACTGAATAATCGAACCCAAAAATATGATAGCAAACCGCAACAAAATAATACATTATGGGGAACTCACCGGCGGCCTTACCGCGATTCTCCATTTGGTTATTCATTTGTGGCTCTAACAAAGAATTTCCATCCGAATAGTAGTTATAAGCCAATGATGCCCCGTCTGCTTGCCTCCAAACATGAATCCCTTCAGGCGGTCGATCTATGATTGAAAAATATCCATAAAAAAAAGACGCAGCTATTAAAAAAGCTACAAATAAGATATCAGCTAGAAATTTTCGTAAATGCATTCATTTTAACTTAGGAGTTCAATCACTATTACTCCAACACAATATAAAACTTATCAAATCAAATTTTCATTTATTCAAATATATAGAATAGCTTTAGTATGACTTCAAATTATAATATTATTACAAACAGAATGTTTGATTATCTTAGCCAACCGGATTAATGAAAATCTTGCTAGGCATGACTTTGAATCCGTATTTCGTATTGAATCGAAGGAGTTAAAAAGTAAACAATTAGGTATCGTAAATGGTTTTTAGTAGCATTTTTTTTCTCACATACTTCTTGCCGACCTTTCTACTTGTTTACCATTTTACTCCAAGAGAATCTAAAAATTTAGTTGCATTATTAGCTAGTATTCTCTTTTATGCTTGGGGTGCACCAGAATTTTTGGGAATTGCATTGGGCTCCATACTAATTGATTTTTACATTGTAAAAGCCATATATCACGGTTCTTCTAAAATTAAAAAACAACTGCTCTGGCTCTCTATCTTAATAAACGTTGGGTTATTATTATATTACAAATACTTTAATTTCTTTATTGAAACCACCAATCAAATACTGACTAATTTCGGAATAGAAAGTATTGGTTGGACTTCTATTGTACTACCAATAGGAATTAGTTTTTATACTTTTCAAAAATTAAGTTATACAATTGATGTGTATAGACAAGTTAGATCTCCGCTAAAAAAACTGATAGATTACGCATTATACATCCTGCTATTTCCACAGTTGATTGCAGGACCTATTGTTAGGTTTCAAGAAATTGCTAGTCAGTTTACAGACAGAGACATCAATAATTACACTGATAAGCTATATGGATTTTATCGATTTTCTATAGGACTAGGAAAGAAAGTTTTAATTGCCAATGTACTTGGCGAACAAGCAGACCAAATTTTCGACCTCGAGCCTGTAAACTTAAATTCTTCTCTAGCGTGGATTGGAATTCTTTGTTATACTTTTCAAATCTATTTTGATTTTTCAGGATATTCAGACATGGCAATTGGGTTAGGTAGGCTGATGGGGTTTCATTTCCCAGAAAACTTCAATAGCCCTTATATATCTCAAAGTATTAGTGAGTTTTGGAGAAGGTGGCACATCACTTTGAGTTCATGGATGCGTGATTATTTATACATTCCGTTGGGAGGAAATCAAGTAAAGTCAAAGCTCAGACTATTTCTTAATCTATGGATTGTTTTTTTAATTTCAGGGCTTTGGCATGGAGCTGCATGGACCTTTATACTTTGGGGAGCCTTTCATGGTCTATTTTTAATTGCAGATCGACTATTTTTGAATCAACTAACCCAATATATTGGTAAAGCAGGAAGAGTTTTTTTAACTTTCATCATTGTAATGACAGGTTGGGTATTGTTTAGAGCCGATACACTTAGTCAAGCTATTGATTTTGCTAAAACAATGTACAGCTTTAATTTTGCACCCATTCCTAACTTTGCTAGTTTAGAGCTATTGATAACACTTTTCATTGGAATTACTTTAAGCTTTTTATTAATTGTTCCTTCTCTAAACAGTTTCTATTCCAAATTCAGTAATGGCACATCAACGATAAATAGCTTGTCCAAATTTTTTATCAGTTGTATCCTTTTTGCCTTTAGCATCGCAGCTATTTCAGGTTCTGACTTTAATCCTTTTATTTATTTCCGTTTCTAATGTGGCTTAAAAAGAACATACAAAAATTGCTCTACTTCCTGCTATTGGGGCTACTTTTCATGCCATTTATTCAAGAACGACTGAAGCTTATACCAGTAACTCCGTTATGTGGATACTTTGTAAAAACAGAAAAAATAGAACTCTCTGTATCGAACTTTATGGATGGAACTTTTCAAGAGAATTTGGAAACTCGAAAAAAAGAGAATGTAGGATTTCATGACTTCTTAATTCGATTGAATAATCAACGGAAGTATTCTCTTTTTAATGAAGTAAATACAAACGACATAATAAAAGGGAAAGAAGGCATGTGGTTTGGATTTAGCTATATAGCTACCTATTTTGGTAATGATTACATAGGGCATTCAAAACTAATGGATTTTAGCCATAAAATTAAATTCATCCAAGATTCTTTGAGCAAAAGGAGGAAGCTATTTTTCCCATTGATCATCCCAGGTAAAACGGCGGTTTACCCAGAGTTAATTCCTGATAGATTTTATGCTGAAAACAAAAAAAAAACTACCAACTACCAGACGCTAATACAGTTATTAGATAGCACTAAAACAACCTATCTGGATCTTAAAAAGTTTATTCTCATGAATAAGCCACTTTTCAAGTATCCGATTTTCCCAAAAAACGGAGTCCATTGGACTGGAAATACTGTTGCAATCGTTACCGACACTTTATTAAGTTTTCTGTCTACTAACACAGGTAGAAATTTAATAGATATGAAGCTATCAGATGGTGAAGTCACTTCTGACAATTACAGATTTACCGATTATGACATTGGAGAATCCATGAATATATTTACTCATATCTCAGGCGATTCACTACATTACCCAATGGTAGAATATGTTTGCAACAATTGCGAAAAGCCAAGAGTTTTAGGGGTTGGTGATAGTTTTTTGCAGAGTTTTAGGGGATTCTACCACACTTATGACTCTGCTTTTCATCCTAAATCATATTTGTGGTATTACAACAAAACAGTAGATTGGCCGGAAAAATTTAATGGAAAAAAAGTGCTGATTGAATACTTGGACTTAGAGGAAGAAATTGAAAAATCTGATGTCATTATTCTTGAATTCACTGATGAAAACATCCGCCAATCAGGCTTCGGCTTTGTAGACCAGTTGTATGACCTATTAAAAAACGGTAAAAAGAACTATTCTATTAAAGAATTAAAAAAATTTGAAAAATATAAAACAGATAGCACTGTACAGCATGCTAAATCAATTATTCCACTGACGGAATATTCTTTAGAAAAACAAATACAATTGATTGCCATTTCAAAGTATAATAGATCCAAAGTTTTAAATTTTGAGGAAGAAGTACAAAAAATGATGGAAGATATCAGAAATAACACGGAATGGCTTGAACTAGTGAAACAACAAGCCATCGAGAGAAATATTTCTCTCGAAGAAAATATATACTTGAATGCAAAATGGATGGTTGAAAATGAAAACTAAAGACTATAATTCTTCCTCTATTTTTATTCTACTTTTGTCTTTATCTTTGTTTCATGACCAAAAAGCTTTCTATTCTTATTCCTGCATATAATGAGGAACGAACGATTCACTTAATTCTCAACAAAATTAAAACTGTTGAGCTTTCAGGAGGATTTAGCAAAGAGATTATAATTGTGAACGACTGTTCATCTGATAATACCGTACAAGTTTTAGAAGATTACATTGCCAAAAATCCAGAAATGGGTATAACGCTTTACAGCCAACCTAAAAATATGGGGAAAGGTGCTGCTATTCATGAAGCGATAAAAAGAGCAACTGGAGATTACCTTATTGTGCAAGATGCAGATTTAGAATACGATCCAAGGGAGTATAATATACTACTCAAACCAGTAATAGAAGGAAATGCAGATGTTGTTTATGGTTCAAGATTTATGGGAGGCAATCCACACAGAATTTTATTCTTCTGGCATTCTATTGGAAATAAAATATTGACCCAGCTTTCCAATATGTTCACCAACCTTAATTTGACAGACATGGAAACATGCTACAAATTAATCGATACAAAGATTGCCCAATCACTTCAACTCAAAGAGAAACGTTTTGGTTTTGAACCTGAATTAACAGCTAAATTAGCGCGCATTCCAAAAATAAGAATCTATGAAGTAGGTATATCTTATTATGGCAGAACATATGAGGAAGGGAAAAAAATTGGATGGAAAGATGGCTTTAGAGCAATCTATTGCATCTTAAGATACTCATTTTAAATCTAAAAATGAAAACCCTACTAATTATTCCCTGCTACAACGAAGAGAATCGGCTTCCAATCGATGAACTGGTTCACTTTATTGAGAGAGAAAATGAAGGTTTGTCTTTCCTTTTTGTGAATGACGGTAGCACTGATAATACCATAAATATATTAAACAAATTAGCAGATACGTTTTCTTTCGTTAAGGTACTAGACCTTCAACAAAATGTTGGAAAAGCAGAAGCCATCCGTACAGCAATGCTAAAATATACTTCAGATGAATACGATTACATCGGTTATTTTGATGCCGATTTAGCAACTCCACTAGCCGAAGTCAATCAATTTATCGCAAAGGCAGAAAAGTTTGATCCAATCATTTTAATGGGTTCTCGTGTAAAACTATTGGGTATCACAGATATTAAAAGAAAGTGGTACCGTCATTATTTCGGTCGAGTGTTTGCCACTATTGCTAGTAGCATGCTTAAGATTCCAGTGTATGATACCCAATGTGGTGCAAAGATGATTAAATCGTCAGTTATCAAAGTGTTGTTTAAGGATTCATTTATTAGTTCTTGGCTTTTTGATGTTGAACTATTGTTTCGATTAAAAAAACTTCCTGATTATAATACTAATCCTACCCCTATTATTGAACTTCCATTATCAAAATGGGAAGAGAAAGGTGACTCTAAAATTCCGATATCTTATTTATTTAAGGTTCCTTTTGAATTGGTGAGTATCTACTTAAGATACTCTTAATCAATGAAAATTAGTTTATTTGAAAGAAATCTTACACAATCAAAATTAAGCTATCGAGACTTAATTATTCCTATATTATTGTTCGTGGTAGGAATGTATGTTTTACCATAAAGGATTATATTTTGAGTTTATTCCCGGAGATTTAGGTGATGCGCGCTTTAATAATATCGTATTAGAGCATGGATACCTCTTTTTAATAAATAAAGTAGATTGGTTTTGGAATGCACATTATATATATCCGTCAAAACTGGTAATTGCACGATCAGACAATTTGCTGGGTACTTTACCCATTTATGCAGCCTCCCGTTTTATTGGTTTTGATAGATATACAGCCTTTCAACTTTGGTTTATTGTACTTCATGCCTTAAACTATATTTTTTGCTTCTGGGTTGTCAACAAATTGTTTAAGAATAGCATAATTGCAGCTATAGGGGCATACGTTTTTGCTTTTGGAATATTCAATATAGGTCAAATCTATCATGCACAGATTTTTGCCCGACTTATGCTCCCATTAATTTTTTACTGCGGTATATATTTAGGATTTTTTGATTTGTATTCTATTCTTTTTCTGGTTATTGGGTATTTTTTAATCTACCGAGACTTCAGTCTATTCAAAAAAATGCCAATTAGAAAGGATTCTATAATTTATATCAGCTCCATAGCTGTCTCCTTAGCTTCGCTATACACATTATTCAAACCGTACTCATTATTTCAAAAGAAACAGGAATGAGGCCTTTTGAGAACGTAATTGATAGTATTCCGCATCTAACGTCATAAATATTTAGTACACCCGCATCTTTCATTTGGGGAGATTATCTCTTTCAACCTTTTGTCGACTCTACTAACCTACGGTGGACACATCTCTTATTTCCTAGGTTTTTCCTATTCTATTCTTCTTGTTGTCTATTCTACTGCTGATAGAGTCTATAATAAAGAATAAATCAGCTAAAGAATTATCATTCTTAATATTGAGTACCTTTTTGTCACTCCTATTTTGCATAAATATTGAAGGGTTTACGCTATATGAACTAATATATGAAATTCCCGGATTTTCTTCAATGTGAGCTCTTAACAGAATAATAAAATCACAGATTATATTATTCATTTTGACGCTCTCTTTTGTGCTTAATTATATCTATAAACATACGAAGTGGGGTAATGCAGTTTTATTAGCTACAGTTCCATTATTCGTACTAGATAATTATTACATTCTGAGCAATGACGTTGTTCGATACAGAAGGTCGGTTAGTATTGAAGACGTAGAAAGGATTAATTCAACAATCTGATACAATTAATTTTAAAGCAGTTGCTTATAATTTCAAAGATAAATCCTCTCACAGTAACATAATCATAAAGCACATAAGCGTAATTATTGCTTGCCAAGACCTAGGCATACAATGTATAAATGGATACTCTGGTTCTTACCCAGACAACTATATGTCATTTTTTGACTTAACCAATGAAATTGCTTTAAATAATTGGTTAGATCAGACAAATACTCTTCGTTCAGACGTACTCCTAATTAATGAGTAACAACTATTAATCCCTATCTCCTTGAAGTGCTTTCTTGTAATTGGGATGATCTAAATACTTGACATAATCTTCTGAAACATGCCTTTTCAAGAAAATATGTTTGTAGGCTTGAAAGGTCATAGAATCATAATGCAAAATAGTATGCTTATACTGATTAAATTGAAAAAAATTTAATCCAATCAATGAAGCAGTAATAACAGAAAACACAATCTTTTTCCATTTCAAATTATTGGTTACATCGCTTACAAAAGCGGCTAAAGGTATTGACAACAGAGGATAAATATCAATTAAACTTCGCATTCCATAGGAGCCTCCATACCACCAGCACCACCATGAAAATACGATGTAAAAGTGAACCAGAATAAAGGGAATCAATGAAAGTCGATATTTTCTGACTACCTCATTTTTGTAAAAAAGTCCTATTAATGAAAAAGCCATCAATGGAGAATAAATCAACCATCCATTTCTAAAACTAAATAGACCAGAAAAAATTTTGGAATCTGTAAAGAAAAAGCCCTCTTCTGAATAAGAATAATAAACCCAATCACCGGTACTGTATTTCCAATATAATAGTTGAGGAAAAATAACCAAGCAACCACCCAAGATCCCAATTAACAACTGTTTATAATTCGTTACGAACAACTGAATTCTACGAGTTAAACTGTCCTTGTTATAGACTCCTAGAAAAAGGAAAAATAATACTACCGTAATGTTTACTGGTCTAATCAAAACTATTAAACCGCTAATAGCACCTAGCATAAATAAGTGTTTAGTTTTTTTCGTTTTTTCCCAAAGTATCCCTAAATGTAAGAATGCAGCAATGGAGAAAAAACTGAATACATGACTCATTCCGGGCTCTTTAATTACATAATTTACAATATTAGTTCCTAATGCTATTATTAGAATAGTAACTGCAGTAACAAGCTCTGAAAAATGTGAAAGTAGGCTCTTTCTTATTAAAATCAATCCTAAAGTATAAAAGAGCAAGGAGGTTAATACAATAGATAATCTATAAGGTAAGGTATAACCATTATTATCATACCCTAAAGGAGTAGACAAATGATGAGCAACCAAAAATAAGGGACAATAAAAATAAGCCACACCCATGGTCATTTTAAAAGTCCTTTCCTCCTCTATATTTGTCTTAAACCAAATCTTATTTTGAATATTTGAATCTAGCTCATCCCAGAATTGCAATGAGAGATCTTGATAGATAAAAGTTGAAGGTAAATAACCGTAATAACTAAGCACGTCACTTTCGATTACTTTATGCTCTCCCCTCCAATATTTATTCGAAAACACAAAGCAGGAGATGATTGTAACACAAACGAGAATACTCAGATTACTAAATGATAATTTAATCATTAGTTTTTACTTGATTGTATGTCATAATTTAGAAAACCCAAAAGTAATTGGAAACCTAAAATAACTGGTAATGCGGACAACATAATGGTACCTGCAGAAGCCTCGACTCCAGTATTAACACTGTTTAACCAATTGATTGAGCCAAAAATAACTCCAAACATAAAAAGTAAGGCCCCCATAAATAATTGAAGGCTTCCTGCATTAAAATCTCGAAGAAAGTAATTATAACCAATTCGTTTTATGAAACGTACACAATACTTTGGCGGAAATTCAAACAGTATTTTACCAATTCTAAGGTTACTTTCTTCATCAGCATATAAAGCTTGCATTGAGAAATCTTCAACTCTAGCTCTGACCAAACTGAGTCGGAACAACATATCGCTTTCAAAAAAATATCGATTATCGATTTTATCTAATTCTAATTTGTGCAGTGTATCCTTATGAATAGCAGTAAATCCATTCGTAGGATCCATTATATGCCAATATCCGTTTACAAATTTGTTCAGAAAGGATAATACACTATTTCCAAATAAACGCATTGTAGGCATTCCTTTTAAACTTCTCAAATTATTAAACCGATTGCCTTTCGAATAGTCAGTTTGATTCAATAAAATTGAATTTACTAACCCTTTAATCAGGCTTGGATCCATCTGACCATCTCCATCAAGTTTTACTATTACCTCTGCCTGATCATCCTTTAAAAATTGCTTATACCCCTCTTTGACAGCACCGCCTACACCCAGGTTTTTTTCGTTAAAAATTACCTTTAATCGATTTCCATCATAGGATTGTTGAAGAAATTCACCGCAAGATTCAGGGCATTTATCATCAACTACATAAATTTGAGAAACAATCTCTGGTATTGAGTTTACGACTTCTAAAATTTGATTTTTGACTTTATAAGCTGGTATAACAACTGCTATTCTCATTTATGAATTGATGTCTATTTAGAACCTTATTGTGTATTTTTTTTCATTTAAGAATTGAAAAAACAATAATAACATGAAGAGAGGTACTAAAAAAATAATTCTTCCTTGATACCTTGGAATTACATTGGATAATGTCGCACAAAAAGCAGCATTAAACAAAAGGGAAGTTCCAATTGCAATCATCAACAAGAGACTATCCTTTTTTAACTTTCTTTTTCTAATTATTAATACGGTTATTATAATTGAAAGGTACAAAAACAATACTTCTAAAATTACTTTAAAATAAAACGAAACTCGTCCTTCTACTTTTTGAGTAGAATGGTCAAAAGCATATAAATCATCAGGAAAATAGAACTCTACAATACTTCTTAAATCCACATAATCTAATGGGGACTGCTCTATAGTGATTAATTGCTTCAATGTACCAGTAATTGCCAACGCAATAAAGTCTATACGTAGCTCGTCATCAGATAAAATGTCGGAAATTAAATCTCCGTATTCAGCTTCTTTTTCAATCCAGCAATTCGTCCAATCACCCCTATCCAAGCATCCTCCTTTATATATTGGACTCTCGGGGTCGTATAAATAGAACCCAGCAGCAGGCCATTGATTCAGTCTATCCTTATATTCACATAAAGACTTATAGGATGGAGAAAAGCTGGCTCTTTCACAATTTTTATTTAGAAATTTACTGGCTAAACCACTCTCTATGTATCTTGTAGCTAGAATGATATTATTAGTTCTTGAAATTATAAAACCTGCCCCAAATGAATAGTTAATCAAACCTATTGTTAACAAGCTCCCTCCAAAAAGTGAAGCTATAAATATAAATCGTTTGAAATGATGCATCAGTTGCTTTTTTACTAGAAAATAGATCCCTAAAGCAATTAATTGTGCAAAAACCAGAGGAATATGTGATAAATGGGTGATTATTGAAACCAAAAAAATAATAGAAATGAAACCGATATGGATACTTTCTTTTTTATCCAATACAACCAAAAGAAATAAAGAAAGAATAGATATGACGGTGAAAATATCAGCTATAACCAAGCTAGTGTAATAGCCTACCCCAGAAAATATGCTCATAATAACTCCTATTATAAACAACACTAAAAAAGGTCTATGGGGCTGCACCAACTTTTTAATAAGCAAAAAAACTAAATAATTATAAATGATTGATTGTGCAATTATTACCAACCAAGTGCTATAAGAAAGACTAAGGTGTCGAACCAACAAACCATAAATTATTGGACGGTCAATTGGGACCGTCCCTGTATGTCCTGAAACCAAATAGGTGCCGGAGTCAGGAAAAAGTAAGGGATAACCGTTACTAAATGCCGGTGCAATTGTGACTAAAACTGACCCAACAAATAAAATAATATTTAGGATAGTCCATTTATTCAGATTAATAATCCCGTTCTCCATTTTTTGCAGCTTCATTGTCAATTTCAATTAAATCTTCCCAATATGTATCATAACTTTTGGTTTTCAAAAAATTACCCCAATAAGTCTTCTTGGTTGTTGCACAGTAATGTAACAAACCATTTCTATACTGATAAGCTTGAAAAAGATTAAGGTATATAAAGAAAGTTGTAATAACTAATATTCCGATAGTTAACCATCTACTTTTCTGTATCACGTACCCAATAAAAGCGGCAATGGGAAAAGCAAAAACACCGTAAAAATCGATAAATGGACGTGCACCAAACGAACCACCATACCACCATGACCACCAAGAAAAAGTAACATAAATCAACAGTGCAAGTAATACTAGAATTGCCCCTCTGACTTCCTTCTTATTGAATAAGAGACCAATAAATGCAAATACCATAAAAGGAGTATATAATAACCAACCTTTTCGGTAACTAAACAATCCACCAATTATTTTAGGGTCATTAAAAAAGAAGTGTTCATTATCCGAATAAGAGAAAAAGACCCAGTTTCCAGTATTGTATTTCCAATAGAGTAGCTGAGGTACAAGAACCAAAAAAGCACATAACACAGCACAAGCTACTTGTTTCCATTTGAAAACAAATAGCAACAAACGAGTTTTTATTGCAGCAAATGAATTAATACCATAAAGTAAGAAGAATAGGACAATCAATATATTAGTTGGTCGAATTAACACAATTAACCCGCCAAGCGTTCCTAAAAGAAGTAGGGATTTATTAGATTGTCTTTCATACCATTTTATTGTAAAATGGACGAACATAGTTATTAGCGCAAAGCTAAATACATGTCCCATGCCAGATTCAAAAACCACATAGTTAACTATGTTAGTTCCAACAGCAACACCAAACAAAGTAATTGCTGTTGTTACTTCATTATAGAATCTGAGCAGAATATGCCTTAAATAGACTAAACCAATTGTAAAAAATAACATTGCAGAAAGGACTATGGATAACCGATAGGGTAAGGTATATCCGTTTGGTACATATCCAAAGGCAGGAGCTAACTGATGAGCGATTACAAACATTGGCAAATAACAAAAAGACACTCCCATAGTGGTTTTAATCACCTTTCCATTATTTTCAGCTATCTGATACCATATTTTTAGTCTAACATCGTCATTTTGTTTTTCAGCAAACTGTAAAGATATATCCTGGTAAATAAAGATTGCGGGTAAATAAGCATAATAAGAAATTATATCATTAGAAATAATCTCCTTATCATCTCTCCAATATTTTGTTGCAAATACAATAGAAAAGACAATTAGTAGACTTGATACAATGCTAATATGACTTAATGAAACTTTAACCATACAAAGCTTCTCCTTTAGGAATTGCGGCAATTAACTTTTTGGTATATTCCTGTTGAGGACTATTGTATACCTCATCAGAGAGACCTATTTCTTCTATCCTACCTTGGTTCATTACAACAATTCTATCAGACATGTACTTCACCACAGACAAATCGTGTGAAATAAAAATATAAGTAAACCCTAAATCGCGTTTTAAATCATTCAATAAATTCAATACTTGAGCCTGAACGGAGACATCTAATGCCGAAACCGATTCATCACAAATAATAAACCGAGGGTTTACGGCCAACGCCCTTGCAATACAAATTCGTTGGCGCTGACCTCCACTAAATTCATGCGGGTAGCGATCGTAGATTTCAGAAGTTAGGCCCACTTTCTCCAATAATTCTTGGACCTTGACCTTTCGATCTTTACTATTTAAACCAATACCATGAACCTCCATCGGTTCTTTAATTGCTTCACCAATAGTCATCCTTGGGTTTAATGAAGAGTATGGATCTTGAAATATTATTTGCAATTCCTTTCTAAAAAGGCGCATTTTAGAAACGTCACACTTAACCAAATCAACCCCTTGATACCATACTTCACCTGACTTGGGCTTTATTAGCTGAAGTATAGCTCGACCTAAAGTCGTTTTTCCGCAGCCAGACTCACCTACCAATCCTAACGTTTCTCCGGGGTATATGTCAAAACTTACCTCATCTACAGCTTTTACTACTTCCTTAACCTTTCCAAAAATCGTTTTTGAAATCGGGTATTCTACCTTAATATTTCTTAGTCTTAAAATTGGGTCCTGTTCATATAATATTTGGCGTTCCTTGTTTTTAGTCGTTTGACTGATAGATAGAGATTCAAACACCTTGTCAACAGATTGTTCCCTAGATGACAATTTACCCTGTTTATCAATAAACATAAAGTCATTAACTGTGGGCAATGATTTTAGTACCTTATCAACAGGAGGTCTGCATGCCAATAAACCCTTCGTATAAGCATGTTTTGGCGTCATCAATACTTCTTTAACAGAGCCTTGTTCAACTATATTCCCTTTGTACATCACTATTACTCGATCTGCGATTTCTGCCACTACCCCCAAGTCATGAGTAATAAAAACGATACCGATACCGTGTTTATTTTGAATATTTTTTAATAATTGTAGGATTGATTTTTGAACTGTTACATCCAATGCTGTTGTCGGTTCATCTGCTATTAATATCTCAGGATTACATGCAATGGCCATAGCTATCATAACCCTTTGTTTCTGACCGCCAGAAATTTGGTGAGGATAAGCATCATATATTACTTCAGGTCGGGGTAATAATACCTCTTTGAAAAGCTCTATAACCCTAGCCTTTGCTTCTTTTTTATTTAGCCTTAAATGAAGAATTAGTGACTCTGCAACCTGTTCACCACATTTAAAAACTGGGTTTAGAGAGGTCATTGGCTCTTGAAATATCATCGCAATCTTATTACCGCGATATTTCCTCATCTCCTCATCACTCAACCGTAAAAAGTCAGTTGAAGAGCCTTTCCTATCTGTGTAAATTATCTCTCCTGATTTATAACTTCCTCCTTTTCTTAATAACCCCATTGCAGACAATGAGGTAACAGATTTTCCTGATCCTGATTCTCCAACAATAGCTAAAATTTCTCCCTTGATTAAAGAAAAACTCACATTAGAAACGGCAGTATTCTCCTGGTCACCATTCTGAAACGAGATGGTTAAATTTTTAAACTTTAATAGAGAGTTATTGAGGTGCAATGTCAACTATTTAATTATGTTCATTATTTAAATTCAACCTATTAAGTGTTATAATATTTAATTCACCAAAAAATTTATATTGGTTGAACTCATCTTTCTTAAATGTAAAAATACCATTACTGTTTGTTGAATCATTCTCTAAGTAGTTCTTATAATGAACATTTTGGTATTCCAATTGAATATCACTTAATTGTGCTTTAGGATTCACCTCTTCATATTCCACACCATTGTACATGTAGATCATTTCATAACCGAGTGCAGTAATGTGCAAATTGATCATTTTATCATTCGAATACAATGAAAAATGTCCATTTTCATCAGTAAATGTATTGCTTGCAATTGTCCAATCATCAATATACCCCCTAATTATTGCGCCTTCTATTGGTTTATTAGATAAACTATCTCTAATATAACCATCTACTCGATAGTTCTTATAACCAACAATATTTCTATAATTATTATAGCAAATGCAATCATTAGAAGGTTGATAATCTAGCAAATGTTTTAACTTCCAACCAGCTGGTTTGACGCTCCCATATATAGCTTTTGAGCTATCCTTTAAATAAGTAATGCCTTTATGATCCAAGAGAGCTGTGTAATTATGTTCAAAATTATCCCCCCAGTATACATCTTGAAATTGCCACCATCCGAAACCACTAATTCCGCAATCAACCGCACGCTTAAAGGCAGCTTCCATAAAGTCACTTTGAGCGGCATACAAAATAGAGTCATTATCTGAAGGCAACGAGGTCTCAGATATAATTAAGGGTTTATCAACATATTTACTCCACCAATAGATTTCATTGGGCACTCTCAATGGATTATAAGTGTGAAATGAAACGAAATCTAAAGGCAAAATAGAAGGATCCCATTCAAAAGCCTCCAGTGGTTCTCCAAATCCAATAGTAGAAAGCTGATAAGGGGCTAAAGAATCTTTTAACTTTTTCCATTCTTTTACCAATTGAAGTGCAGAGTATTTACTTCGTGACTGATCAACACCTAGTAATGCATCAGATTTATCAAAATATAGAGGTTCGTTACATAAGTCGTAGGAAAAAACATTATTGTTATTCTTCAATAATGCGTATGTACTTTTTATAAACTCTATACGAGATTTCTCCTCAAATTCATTTTGCCTATGATTTGGAAGTAAAATCATTACCTTCAACTGATGCTTGGCGGATAAATCAATTACCTTCTTTATTGCATTTTCAAATTTTTCATTAAAAGAGGTAAATTTTACCTTATTGTAATTTCCAAAACGATCATATAAGTTAATCAACAACTCTCCAGAGTCATCGTATTTATCTGAGTTGTAACCCACCAGTCGAATACTATTGAATCCTAATTTATTCAACAACTCGAAATGGTTTTCCAACTGGCCCAGCCACTCCTCTTTACTTGTTCCAATGTGAATATTTAAAGAATCATATTGAACATTTGGAACGGGAATAATTTCCTCCCCAACTTCCATAAAATCTACCATATAATTCATCATGACAGGAAAAAAAACACTGTCTCCTAGCATAAACTCCTTATCATTTAAATAGATAAAGCCATTTTCTTTTGCAACTCTTTGACTCCTTTCTGAATCAGACTCACAGCTGTAAATTAAGATGGATAGTATAAAAAATGGAATTATAAACTTCATAAATAGAATACACTTATCTAGCTGTATACAACCGCCTTAGGGTTTAATAAATCTTCTCCTCTAAATTTGAGGATAAGTTGTGCAATAGCAACAACATCCCTTTGACAATATTCTTTTATTTTATCTAAGTCTTTGTCTTCCCAGTAGACCCTGGCAATATCACTGCCATCTATCTCTTGCTTTGGTGTTGGAATTCCAAATAAAGTAGTTAATACATCCAAGGAAGTATAGTGCTTATAATCGCCAAATTTCCACAGCTGTAAGGTATCTAGATGTTGTATCTCCCACGGTTTTCTTCCTGCGGTATCTAGCAAAAAAGGTAATTTAATTCCATTTACCAGCATTCTTCTCGCAATATATGGAAAGTCAAACTCTTTCCCATTATGAGCACACAATAGATAATCTGTTGATCTAAAATACTGCTTTAGCAATTCTGAAAAGTTGGTCAAAAGAGTATTCTCATCATTATCTATAAAGGACTTTACACGAAATGTTCTTTTCCCTTCTACCTCTCTTATGATTCCTAAGGATATGCAAACAATCTTACCAAACTCAGCATAAATGCCAGCTCGTTCATATAGCTCCACAGAAGTTTGATCGTCTTTTGCAATATAGCCTGCCT
Source organism: Acidiluteibacter ferrifornacis (assembly GCF_009909615.1). Classification (GTDB taxonomy): domain Bacteria; phylum Bacteroidota; class Bacteroidia; order Flavobacteriales_E; family Vicingaceae; genus Acidiluteibacter; species Acidiluteibacter ferrifornacis. The sequence goes on from NZ_WWNE01000003.1 coordinate 490,167, forward strand.
TTTTATCCCATAACGATTTCCATTTATCAGATAACAATTCATAATTAGGAAACAAGGGCACCGTTTCAATATCTATAAAAATTATCTTCTCTAGCCTTATTTGATCAAGCATATCAATAATTTATAAGCAGTTAGTATTTCTGTAAAGATAATTGATTTATACTTAGCTTAATATTAACCTTTATTAATACTTACTTTATCAATACCCCTTTTGAACCGATAACGGGTATCACAGAAAAATTATCTTCTGAAATCGATTCCGCAAGAAAAATATACTTTTTGTCATACATTTTTCCATTCATCTGGTAACTAACCCAAAACTGATTGTTTAATTGAAAGACATCTTCCATTATAGACTCTACCTTGGCGTAGCTTTGTGGCGGAAGATCTGCAATCATATGTCGCAATACAGAAGTTCTAATTTCTTCTCCATTTTGCTTCTTAAGATAACCACTTGAACTGACCATCACATTTGTTAAACTAGATTCATTATCATTAATCAAGTTAACATACCACGACAGCTCTCCTTCTATTTTTTCTGGCACAATAGCTACATATACCCCTTTAACATCAGGAATGTCAATATCTTTTCTCATATATTCAAAAGTGTTTTAAACGCGAACGCCAATGATTATAATATCATCAACCTGCTCTTCATGACCCATCCAGGATTTTAGAAAACTATCTAGCTTCTCACATTGCTCTCTCATTGGTAAGTTGGAGCCACTTACTAAAAGCTCTCTAAATCTTTTGTACATCATTTTCTTACCCTTAGGGCCTCCAAATTGGTCAGCATAACCATCAGAAAATACATATAGCTGATCACCGGATTTCAACTGAATTTTATTGTTAGTGAAAGACTCTTCCTTACCTGGTAGAAATGAACCGATTGGAAATTTATTGGCTTTAATCTGCTCTATTTTACCATCTCTCAATAAATATAAAGGATTAAATGCACCTGCATATTCTAACTCTAATGTGCTGTAATTTAATGCACAACAAGCTATATCCATTCCATCCTTACTTGAGGAGCCTTCCTCTTTCTGGTGGAGCGTTTCAGAAACTCCTTTATTTAATTCGTTTAGTACTTGAGCTGGGCTTTCCCCACCTGTACGTTGCAGAGCATTTTTAAGGTTTGCGTGTCCCACAATACTCATAAAAGCTCCTGGGACCCCATGTCCCGTACAATCTACAGCAGCGAAAAATACTTTCTCGTTCGAACGTTCCATCCAATAAAAATCACCACTTACAATGTCCTTTGGCTTGAACAATATAAAAGAATCCGGCAGTAACTCATTAGTTAAACGCTCGGGAGGAAGTATAGCGTCTTGAATTCTCTTGGCATAGTTAATACTATCCGTTACTTGAGTATAGTATTCCTCTATTTTATGCTTCTGTTGTTCAATTTCTTCTTTTTGTTGAACAACCTCCGCTGTCCTTAGTCGTACTTTTTCTTCGAGCAATCGTTCGTTCTCTGCCAAATCTTCACGCATCTTTAATAGAGCGTGTCCCAATTGATCACTATTACTCAAGGGAGTGTATACAGACCCAAAGTTTCCTGTTCCTATTTCATTCGCAAAATCTTTTGTTCTTTTTAATCCATCTACCACATTATTCATTGCGCGAATCATATCGCCAATCTCATCATTACCTTCATTAATTTTCTTTCTGGGAAAAACACCTTTGCCTAACCTCACTAACACCTCTCTGAGGTTTTGTATCGGTTTCACAATGCTTCTTGTAGTATATAATGCAATCATTATACCTCCCAATACCAAAAACAAACCAAGATATTTTACCAAGTCTTGAAGGTTCTCAAAAGACTCTGTCATAAAGTCAATTTGAGATTTGAGCTGCTTTCTCTGAAGTAGTATTAAATGATCCAATTCATTCAATAATTTTTTAGACTGTATATCAATATCACCCCCCTCGGCCAACATATAACCAGCTAAGAAATCATTTTGAAGGTCTCCATAACTTTCAAAAGAGTAGAAAATATCTTTTAATTCTTGATATGAATTAAACAATAGTTGAATATCTTCGAAAATAACCTTAATACTGTCCTTTTCTGAACCAAACTGCTCACTAAACATATCATCAAGACGCACTTTTAGCTCCGGATATGCTGTGTCCATTATATGGTTTAACCTTAGTTTAAACGGCTCGTCTTCTTTAGGCTCAGAGGGCCACTTAGCAATAAGTGAGGTAGATTCCAAAATCATAAACCTCAACTCCTGAAGGCTTGCAGTAGTTGGGCTATATATATTATTGATTTTATCATTTAGGGTTCTTGATTCAGAAAGCCTAATGTAAGTGGTGACAAAAATAATTAATGTAAGAAAAATTAAAATCCCAAACCCGAAACCTATCTTCTTACCAATCGTTATTCTAAAACTCATAATTGCTAATAAGCGGTTTTAAACTATTCTCCTTCTTCGTTTCCTTTAAGAATTTCAAGTTCTTGTTTATATGCTTCTGATTTCGCTAAATCATTGAGACTGTAATATATTCCTTGAAGACCAATCAATGTTTCTTCTCTTTTTGGATCTAAATCATATGCCTTTTTCATGTATGGTAAAGACTTTTTAAATAGCGCCAAAATCTGATCTTGAATATTATTTAACTCTTCCAAATCAAGGCTATAATCCATATTATTTACAATATCGACTCCTTCATTATAATACAAAATACCCATATTATAGTTAGCACTGATATTGTTCGAATCAATTTCTAAAACTTCTTGGTATAACGCTCTTACTTTATCTAGCAACTCTTTTGAAGACCCAGTGGTGTCTATTGATGCCATCTGAGTATAAGTAGTAGCAAGCGTTAATTTATACATTATATCTCTTTCTTGATCAACTACATCAGGCTCAACAAATGCCATAATGTCTTTATAAAATTCATAGTTTGATATTGCAATCTTATAATCTTGAGGATTAAAAGAAATTGCAGCATGATTATATATGGTGGTTGCTAAAAATTTTAGGTTTTTGAGTGTGCTTTCACTTATTTCTCCACCCTTATCAATTTCATATGCCTTCTTAAAAGATTCTACTGCAACTATCCTAGAGGGGGACAATTTATTATCTGACTCTGATTCCTTATAAATTTCTTTATAAATAACTCCTCTGTAATACCATGTTCTAGAATCATCTTGAAACAAAGGATCTACTATTGCAGCATCAATTAGTTCCTGCGCTTTAACTAATTCTTTATTTTGAAGTGCATAAATAGCATTACTCAATTTATTTTGAGCGTGCACTACATTGGAGGACCAAAGAAGCAGAAAAGCCAATATGTAAAATAGCTTTTTCATAATTATTTAACTACTAGTGCAACGTCTTCTAAGCTTTTACTAACCTTAAGGTTATGCTTTTCAACATTTGACTTATTTAATTCAAACTTTTGTCTATTCGCAACAATAACGAAATTAATTCCAGACCCTTGAGAAGTTAATCCCGGCGCCTCAGTCACAATCAAAGTACTTTTCCCTTTCAGCTTTTGAACTGCTCCATTTAAATTGGATGATGCATCGTCTGGAATATATAATATGTGTATTTTTTCACTAATTTCAGAAGGACTTGAATAGACCTGTATTTCAAACTCTTGACTTGCAACTTTTTTAGTTTTAGACATGTCGTAGAGTGCTTTATAGAGACTTGATTTATTACCCAAAATACCAACTACAAAATTACCTGACTTATATTCTGCAGGCCAATCAATGTATTTGGTAAAATTGTATAAGAAGGCAGCTTTGATTTTTGATGTCGTATCTACTTGTGGATTCGACTCAATAAAACCAAAACTCATACTGCTTAAAAACAATAGTAATATGAATCTATATTTTCTCAATTTTAAACTTATCAACTTCAATTAAACCACTAAAATAACATTTTTTATCATAAATCAGCGCTTAAAGCGAAACTCATGCCAATTATTTTTTTCTTGTTTTAAACAAGTTGTTGTTTTTTCTGGAGCCACCTCCTCCACCTTTTCGCTTATAATTACTTCCTGAAGATTTCAATCGACTCTTGCTAATGGTTCTCTTCATTTTAAACCTACTCTTCCCGTTCTTATTATTCTTGTAGGCTCCACTACCATTTCTAAACAGTCTTTTTTGCTTTTTGCGCTTATACTTCTGTAAAGCACCTCTTGTTCCTCCCTTGAATGGATTGCTATAGTAGCCCTTTTTTGAGGTTTCGTCCTTACCAGTAGTTGGGTTTCTTTTAGCATTCTTTTGGGCACGACTAGGTGTATTAAAACCTTTACTGCATGAACTTAACCCAATAGAAATAACGAAAATAAAAATAACTGAGTAACTTAATGAAAATAATTTCACAGGTGTTGACTAAATTTTGCGCAAAGCTACTAAACAGCTATTAGAGTATGGTATTATCTATTATTATTTTCTATCTGGTATAGAAAGCAAAGGAACGGAAGTTCTATAAGCGAGCATCTCTGTATTGGAACCCTGAAAAAGTCGCTCAAAAAACGAGTGTTTTCTTGCAATCATCGCCAAAAAACCACTTCCCCCATCTAATAAATAGGAAGTTAAACCGTCTGCCACTTTCTCTTTCTTTGCAAAAATAGCATCCGTCTTCACTGGCAATAGAAAAGCTTTCAGCTCATCTAACACTTCTCTTTTCGAAACTGAAATTTCTATTTCTTCGGTTTGTAATACATGCAACACATTCACTTTTTTATTCATTGCAGTCGCTAACTTTTTAATGATATTTAAGCTTGAAATATCTTGAATAGGCTCAAGATCAGAAGCAAATGTAATTGCGTCAAACTTTTTATAATCATACTTTTCTGGTATCGCTAGAATTGGTATTGCAGCAGTTTTTATCATCCTAGTAGTATTGCTGCCGATAAAAAACTCTTCAAAAGCGCTTACCCCTTTTGTTCCCATCACAATTATATCGGCATTGACTTCTTTCGCTACTTGGGGCACTACAGTCTCCAAATCACCTATATTAGAATAAGTTCTAAACTCTATATCCTTATAACGTAGGTCAGACTTAATGTCTTCTTCTACTTTTCTAAGTCCTTTTTCAGAATCTTCCTTCAAAACATCTATGATTGATGTTACAATATTTGATTTTGAATAAGGTAGTTCAAAACAGTTTAACACTGTCACCTTAGAAGTGCTAATCAATGCAAATTCTAATGCAAAGTCTAATGCATTTTTTGCATTTTTAGAGAAGTCTGTCAATACTAATAAGTTCATCTTTATGAATTTTGGTCTGTTTGTTTTATATACAATTTAAAGCCTTTACCATGAATATTAATAATCTCTATACCATCATCGGCTTTTAAGTATTTTCTCAGTTTAGTGATGTAAACATCCATACTTCTTGAATTGAAATAATTATCATCTCCCCATATTAACATTAAAGCAGCTTTTCTTTCCAACGTTTTCCCATCGCTTTGCGCTAACAGCTTCAATAAATCATTTTCTTTTGAGGTTAGTTTCACCTCTTTACCGTTTCTTGACAAAACTCTTCTATCAGAGTCGAAAGTATAACTACCAATTTCAAAGGTTGTTTGATCTTTATCAATACTTCCTGCATCTAAAGACCTTCTGAGAATTGCTTTAATTCTTAGAAGTAAAACTTCCATACTAAATGGCTTAGTTATGTAATCATCCGCCCCTAAAGTAAACCCTTCCATCGTATCTTCTTTCATGCTTTTCGCAGTCAAAAATACAATTGGTATATCAGAATTGATTGCTCTAATCTCTTTTGCTAAAGTAAATCCGTCCATTACAGGCATCATTACATCTAAAATACACAAATCAAATGATTGATTCAAAAACTTTTTAAGACCTCGCTCCCCATCAGTTGCTAATTCTGTTTGGTATCCTTTAGAATTTAAATATTCACTTAATAATGATCCTAAATTATCATCATCTTCAACTAATAGTATAGTTCCATTTATCTGCTTCATATTTTTATTTTTTTAATAGAGGTATTGTTACTGTAAACTTACTTCCTATTCCTAGCTTACTGGAAAAAGTAATTGATCCTCCGTGTTTCTCTACAATTTCTTTTACATAATTCAATCCTAATCCAAAACCTTTAACGTTATGAATATTTCCTGTTGGCACTCTATAAAATTTCTCAAAAATCTTTTTTTGATCCACTTTTGAAATCCCTATTCCTTTATCTTCTATAGTTAAACTGATAGTTGTTGCTTTTATTTCAGTAGAAACATGAATTTCTGGTACCTCTTTTGAATATTTTATTGCATTGTCTAGCAAATTAAATACCAGATTTGTGATTAAAACTTTATCTGCTAAAATTAGATCATCCCCCTCATCAAAACTAGAAGTAATGACTCCACCTCTAGTTTTTACTTGAATTTCTATGCTTCGGATAACATCATCAACCAATAAATTAAACCTTACTTTTTTCAATTTTAACTCAAAATCACCGGAATCCCAAATAGCACTTTTCAACACATTCTCTACTAACAAAGCCAATCGATTATTCTCTTGGCCAATCATCCGAACGTAATTATTTCGTCTTTTTTCATCCACCCCTAACTCGCTATCTGACAAAGCCTCACAGGCCAAAGAGATAGTTGAAATAGGTGTTTTTAGCTCATGAGTCATATTGTTAATAAAATCATTTTTAATGATCGAAATTCTTTTCTGTTGAAAAATAGTCCTAAGAGCAAAATAAAAAATTCCAATCAATATGGATATCAAGATAACTGAGGCAACTAATATTTGCCATACTTTTTTCAACAAATACTTCGCACGATTGGGGAATAAAATCAACAGAGCATCAGTTTCCATTAAATAGTCATTGGGAAATAAATCTATTCTATATGGAGTTTCTAATAACTCCAAAGTCCATTCATTTTCAGTATTGGCCAGCAACGCTCTATTCTTCGCATTGTATATATCAATTATTGCTTCTGCCCTAATCCCTCTTTGTCTTAATTCATTTCTTACAATTGTATCAAGAGTATTGACATTTATTCGTTCAACAGCACTTTTATTGATACTAATAAAAGCCAATTCATTTACGATATCATTTACTAATACCGACTTATTCTTTATTTGGTCAGCTGTTAACCCCTTATTCACAGAACTAGCATTTTCATCTGATCGAAGCACTCGCTTCTGTGTTTTTCGAATTATAAATGTATTTGAATCTTTAAAAGAGGGTCCTGGAAATTCAATTTTAAATTGCTCTCGATTAGGATTTCTACCTGAAGAATCTAAACTAATAATAGGACTACTAAACCCCTTTTGCGAAGCTACATCATCTCCCATATCCTGTAAGTAGAGGCTTAAATCTGAAGAGTTTGATTGATTAAACTTTTTACTAACTTGAGTGATTGCTTCTTTCTTCTCAAGCCTAAACAAAGCCTGCTCTAAGCTTTCCATTACAGCTTGATCAAACTTTTCTCTTCTTAACTCTATTGCATTATTAATCCAATACAATTGAATTAATAATATCCCAAATAGCACTACAGAGGTAACTGTAATTAACAATAGAAAGTTTGACTTTTTCACAAAGACGAAGTTAAATATCCAATTCTCAATATCTCTAGTGTTTAACTTTAATTAACAGGCCTTAACGCTTGCTTAACAATTCATTATAAAAGTTCGTATTACCTTAGCAAGGTCTAATGAAAATTGGATCAATACATACAGAATTTATGTTAAATAAAAACTACAGTTAAAAGGCACCGAAAACGGTGCCTTTTGTTTTTTACCTACCTTATTCATTACTTTTACCTTTACTAAAAAAGGTGAATATGATACAACTTCAAAACTATATAAACGGCTCACTTACGACTCCCATATCCAATGAATACCTAGACAACTACAACCCTTCAACTGGCAAAGTTTATTCTAAAATACCTGACTCAGACCATAGGGATGTTCAAATGGCAGTTGATGCAGCGAAAAAAGCTTTCGAAGCTTGGAGTAATACTTCTAAAGATGACCGTTCTGCAATTTTATATCGTATTTCCACTTTAATCGAGCAGAATTTAGACCGACTAGCCGAGGCGGAGTCTAGAGATAATGGCAAACCCGTAAGCTTAGCAAAAAGAGTGGACATCCCCAGAGCAGCACACAATTTTAGATTTTATGCTACTGCTATTCTCCATTTTAGCTCGGAGTCTCACAGTATGGAAAGCAACGCAATCAATTATACTCATCGTGACCCTGTAGGTGTGGCCGGTTGTATTTCTCCTTGGAATTTACCTTTGTATTTATTTAGTTGGAAAATTGCGCCAGCACTTGCTGCGGGAAATTGTGTAGTGGCTAAGCCTTCTGAGATTACCCCAATGACCGCTTTTTTACTTTCTGAAATTTGTATAGAAGCAGGCTTACCAAAAGGTGTTTTGAATATTGTGCATGGTTACGGTCCTAAAGTTGGTGAAGCTATTGTATCCCACCCGGACATCCCTCTCATTTCATTCACCGGCGGAACTCAAACAGGTAAGCATATAGCGCAAGTTGCCGCACCGATGTTTAAAAAACTATCATTAGAACTTGGTGGCAAAAACCCTACGATTATCTTTGAGGATTGTGATTTTGATAAAATGTTAAATACAGTAGTATCATCTTCTTTTGATAATCAAGGGCAGATTTGTTTATGTGGGTCACGAATATTTATTCAAGATAGCCTATATGATAAATTCAAAGCTGAGTTCATAAAAAGGGTAGATGGTTTAAAAGTAGGGGATCCAAAACTAGAAACAACCAATATGGGAGCTTTGGTTTCAGCGTCTCACCTGAATAAAGTATTGTCTTATGTTGATCTTGCCAAAGAAGAAGGAGGTCGTGTTTTAACAGGTGGAAGTAGAATTCGATTAGAAGGGAATCTTGAAGAGGGATGGTATATGGAACCTACTGTAATTGAAGGCCTAGATTATCAATGTAGAACAAATCAAGAAGAAATTTTTGGCCCTGTTGTAACTATTACCCCTTTTTCAACGATTGAAGAGGTTTTAAAAATGGCAAATAGCACAAAATATGGGTTGGCGAGTAGTGTTTGGACAAATGACATCAACAAAGCAAACTATATATCAAAAAAAATACACGCAGGAATTGTATGGATTAATTGCTGGCTACTGCGTGATTTAAGGACCCCTTTTGGAGGTGTTAAGCAAAGTGGTGTAGGAAGAGAAGGTGGAAATGAAGCTTTACAGTTTTTTACCGAACCCAAAAATGTGTGCATCAAATACAACTAATTCTACTAAGTATGATCCTCTGCAATAAAAATGTTTTTAGATATGTCTCAATTGTAATGTTATTGTTTACTATGCAAACCGCTGCGGTTGCACAAACTTCATTAGCTGTTGATAAAAAAGGAAAAGTAAAGAGAATACATTTTTATAGAGGTGATATTATCACCATAAAAATCAAAGAAGAAAAGAATAACCTGACAGGATTTATTGAAATGATTGAAGACTCTGCAGTAATAATTGAAGGTAGAAAAGTTAATGTAAATCAAATTGAATATATAATAAACCCACAAGGCCCTTTTATTTGGCGCCTTTTAAGTCAATTAGGTATTAAAGGTGCAATTATCTACTTCACATTGGATACTGGTAATAGAGTTATTAATAATGAAAAGCCGATCGTAGACGAAAAAACTTTAAAAGTGACGTTGCCTTTTCTTGTAGTTGGGGTCGTAGCAACTTTAATTAAAAATAAAAAGTACCGGAACAATGGTTCTAATATCAAGATTGTAAAATTATAACTTATTCCATTTACTGAGTTTTGAACACTAAAAGTGTTAATAGTAATAACAACATTAAATTCTAGACGCCCACATTTACAATACATTTGTTAGAAACACAGAGGAATGAACATTAAATCACTAATTGTACTGTTTTTTCTTTCATTATCGCTTTCTAGCTATAGTCAGTCAAGAGATAAAGAATTTCAAATAAAATTTAACCAAGCTAAAAATCATCTATCTCATCGAAAGATGATGAAAGCACTACCGATCCTTTACGAACTATATCAAATAGATAGCGCCAATTCCAATATTAATTACTTAATAGGGGTCTGTTTTGTTGAAGGAAATATCATAACCGAAAGATCAATATATCATTTAGAAAAATCCTTAAAAGATGCTTCAGCGAGATATGACTCTGATAGTCATGAAGAACGAAATGCACCAATTTATGTTCATTACTATCTTTCAATCGCCTACAGCCAAAATAAAAAATGTTATTTAGCCATAAGTAGACGAGCTAGTTTCATGGAAATTTATACTTATGATGATCAATACTATCCAAGAGAATCGCAAAAATGGATCGACAAGTGTGCTGAGGAAGAGGAATTAATTCCTTCTAATCTAGAATTTTTAGCCAAATTAGAAGAGCCAGTAAAAGAACTTCCAAAAGAAGAAGTTGAATATTCTCTTCCCTTGCTATCACTACAATCAGTAAAAAAAGAAAAAGAGCAGAAGAAAGAAGAGAAAGAGCCTGAACCTTTTAAGCCAACAAGCATTGTAACAAAAGAAGTTGAATACACTACAAACATGCCACTATACGGGGTTCAGGTGGGTGCGTTTAAGGAAATGATGCCGGTTTTACGATTCCCAGATCTTAAAAATGTAGACGCCTTTGTTGACTCTACTGGATGGGTTAGATATGTTGTAGGGCATTTTTCTTATCGATCGCAAGCCGAATCACTCAAAAAAGTGATCATAGATGCTGGCTACCCAGATGTTTTCATTGTTGATGTCAATAAAGATAAAAAATATGCTGACAACGTAATTAGCATTGACAATATGAGCTTAAAATCAACAATCTCAGGTAAAATTGAGTTTAGAGTTCAATTGGGAGCATTTAAAGATGAAATTCCAGTCGAAATTGCTCAAAACTACCTTAAAATAAGCCACCTAGAAGAATACACTGTTGGTAACATTACTTATTTAACTTCAGTAGGCTTTCCTACCTATAGCCAGGCAATACAAGCAAAAGATCAATATGTTAAAATTGGAGTGTCTGACGCTTTTATTGTCGCCTTTAATAAAAAGAAGAAAATACCTTTGATAGATGCTCTAAACTATACACACGAGAATCCTGCCAATAACCTACAATAAATATGAACTACAGAATACTTACTATTATTAGCATTTTATTTTCATCTGCATTATTTAGCCAGAATAATAACGATGAAGAAAAGATGTTTATTCAAGCCAGACAACTGCTAGCGATGCGTCAGATAGAAGAAGCAATTCCCAGCCTTGAAACATTGTATAACCTTAATCCTGAAAACGCCAACTACAATTTTTTACTTGGGGCAGCATATAGGGAACTAGGAAAAAACCGAGCATCCGCAATATTTCATTTACAAAAGGCTATTTTAAACATAACAGAGAAATATGATGCCTCTACCTACAAAGAGGAAAAAGCGCCTATTTTAACTTACTATTATCTAGCAACTGCCCAAGTTGATGATGATCGATGCAAAGATGCCGAGAAATCTTTAGAAAGCTTAAAAATGTATGGAGAACAAGTCGACGCTTATTTTATTCGGGAGATTGAGCGAAATCTAAGTAAGTGTGATTATGATGCTATACCAGAAGTCATAAAAGAAGAAAATCTTCCTATTGCTGAGCTGGTTGTTGCTCCGAAAGCTGAAATAAAAAAGGAAATTCGAAAAGAAGAAATTGTAGAGAAAAAAGACCCAATGGCAGGCTTAGTGACCAAAACCATTAGTTACACTACCAAAGCTCCCTTATGGGGAGTGCAAATTGGGGCTTTTAAAGAGGTTATACCTACCAGCAGGTTTGACAATATTAAGAATGTTGATGCATTTGTAGATAAAGAAGGTCTTATCAGATATGTTGTAGGACACTTTTCATACAAACAACAAGCAGAGTCATTACTTGAGGTTATTCAAGAAAGTGGAATCCCTGACGCCTTTATTGTTGATGTAAATGATAACACCAAATTCCATGAGTCAATTGTAAGTGTCAATAATATCAATATTAAACGTGGTATTATTGGAAAAGTAACTTTTAAAATTCAGATTGGTGCATTTAAAAATGAAGTTCCTGAAGAAGTTGCCAATAAGTACCTTATGGTAGATAACATTCAGGAAGTAAATTATGAAGGTCTTACCCTATTATTGGTAGGCAACCATGAATCATATGATGAAGCGTTAAAACATAAAGAGAAATTAATACTAGAAGGTCTTGATGAGGCTTTTGTAGTAGCATTTAACAATGGTAAAAAAATTCCACTCAAGGAGGCAAAAGAGCACTCTCAGAAGTAAACTAACCGACAGAATTATTTAATCTTATTGGTTTTGATTTAATGTTGTATATTTTGATAATATTACACGCAGCAAGATTCTTAAATATAATAAATCAATAATTCAGTGGGGAATATAGTTCAACTCATTTTTCAGAACAGAAGTACGCGAATATTAATGTTACTGTTCTCTTCTCTGCTAATTATTTCTGGCTACTTTATTGTTTCGTCCTACTTTTCTCAACTAAACCTGCACAAAGAAAGAGTGCATAATAAACTTGATGCAATTGTCTCCACACTAGCCTCTCAAATAAAAGCTGAACACATTGATTATTTAATCAATCACTTTCCTGAGGTGGATGATATAAAATACAATAATCAAGATGATGTCTATAATGAAATACATCAGTTACTTTCTGATGCGAAAAATGGCAACCGCCTCAAAACAGATATCTATACGATACATTTAGTTGATTCCTCCTTCTTTTTTGGAGTAAGTAGCTCCGCCAATCCCTACTTCAAACACGAATACGTTAAATTTCCGGCCGAATTACTTTCCTTATATAACAAAGGGGGCAGTCTAGATTTCTATGAAAGCGAAAATGGAACTTGGCTTTCTGCTGTAGCCCCTATTCGAAATTCAATAGGAAATACTATTGGACTGGTTCAAGCTGATGAACGTTTTGATGATTTTATAAGTCAAGCAAGAAGTCAAATTTATATCAATATTTCCGTTTCATTATTAATCTTTATAATTATCATTTTCATAATGGTAAGCGCTTTGAAAAAAATCCTTAAAAAAGAAGATGAGCTCTCTGAAAAGTTAATGCTATCAAAGCAGCAATTAGAGAGAAAGAACAAAGAAATGGCGGATAGTATTAAATATGCTAAAAGAATTCAAGAATCTATCCTTCCTATTAAAGATAATATTTTACAATCACTACCTCAATCCTTCATCTTGTATCAACCTAAAGATATAGTAAGCGGTGACTTTTACTGGTATAAAAAAATAGAGAACAAGATATTAATAGCCGTAGTAGATTGTACAGGCCATGGTGTTCCCGGGGCACTTATGAGCATGATCGGAAATACCCTACTTAATGATATTGTAACAAAGTCGAAAAATCTTAATCCTGGAGAAATACTTAATCAATTAAATAAAGGTATAGTTCGAACTCTCAAACAAAAAGGAAATAATGTGTTATCTCAAGATGGTATGGATATCGCATTGTGTGAAATCCATTTAGACACCCTGTTATTAAAATTTTCAGGTGCTCAACGCCCTCTCTACCTTATCAGAGAGGCCAATCTTATTATAGCCAAAGGAGATTCATTTTCAATTGGCGGGACCTCATTTGATCATGAAAAAAATTTCCAAGCACAACAATTTCAACTGTTAAAAGATGATAGCATCTATCTTTTTTCAGATGGATACCCAGATCAATTTGGAGGAGAAAAGAATAAAAAGTACCTCATCGGAAAGTTTAAAAAGTACCTATTATCTATACAGGACAGTCCAATGAGAGAACAAGAGACTTTATTAAGATCGGAATTTTATAACTGGATGGGAGATGAGGAACAAGTTGATGATATTCTGGTTATTGGAATTAAGTTTTAAGCTTTATAAAAAACAAAATGGGCTACTTTTAAAAGTAGCCCATTTTTATTTACATTAATTTTCTATTATTGAATTGGAATTTCAATGGCATTTAAAACATCTTTTTGACCTCTAGTAACAAAAACCACTACCTTCATATCAGCAGTAACTACGGGACCACCACCATCAGGCCCAGATCCGTTATAATCTGATGGAATGGTGTAATTAAACGTTTCTCTTACGAAGTGATCTTTTTCAGTAGAAGCGGTCACAGTTTGCCCCCATTGTCCTGTAATAAAATCTCTTAAAACATGGTTTTGAATATATCCATTTTCCGGATTTCCTCCTGATTGTTTAGAGGATATTCCTGACTGAAGCAAAGCTACGTTGATAGAGGTAGTTGCATTAACAGTTGAGGTGTAATATAAATCCACTTTTACTGTTAAATCGTTGCCCACTAAAGTTGCCTTAGCTCCAATATTTACAGGGGCACTTAGATTAGAAGCGGCACGAGCAGCTCCATCCCAACCTCCTCTTCCCATAGCCATTCCACTATCAGAAGGAGTTGTATCTTGAGCTGCGCCCCCTAAAAGAACAGCAGGCATTCTATTCACTTGACCGGCAGGATATCCCTTTACCTTTGCTTGTGAAATTAAAGCCGCAGCGTATGGTGTTGTAAAATCCATCCAACCCGGCGAAGGTTGAGCATAACTTCCACCATGGACAGCCATTACTATAAATTTAGAGCCCATTGAATTCTTAATATTAACAGCAATATCATGACCAGCTGGACAAAAACCACACCTTACACCCGTAAAGTCCTCAAGAAGTGCTACCCGTTTACCAGCAGCTGTGGAAGCCATAAAGCCAGCAGGTGGTTGTCCACTACCTGAAGTTGTAGTGTCAGTTCCTCCACCTCCACCATTAGTTGTGTCGGTAATCGTTGTGTCAATCGTTCCACCACCAGTACCATCCTCTACGTATTTAGGATTAGGTGTCAGCGAGCCTTCTTTTTCACAACTAGCAAAGCCAATTGCTAGTCCTAAAGAAAGCATTAATAGTATTTTATTAGTTTTCATAACTTTTGAAGATTACAATTTGTATTTAAAGCCCTTTTTTAATAAACGCCTAATTTAAGAAATTTTAAGTTATTCTAAGAAAAATTCAAAATTTTATACCTCAATGTAAGTGTTTCCTCGCAATTATAATTACAAAGAGAATAATGATAAATTTGATTCGTGAAGAAGAAATTAAAAAAGTACAGCGTCAATTTGATTTATATAGTTGGAATTTTATCCATCACACTTTTTTTATTAAGTTTTACTCGCATTCCATATCTCGCCTATAGAAAATTGGCCGCAGTAGAGATACAACTTAATTCCAATCCAACCCATATCGTAATACTAAGTGGGAACGGAATGCCAAGTCCAGATGCATTGATTAAAGCATACTTTGGAGCTGAAACTGCATTAAAACATCCTAACAGTAAAGTTATTATTGCCTTACCTAAAGGCAATAGAGGTAGTCTGAAACCATTAAAAATGCTAGCAAATGAGTTGATAGTAAAAGGAATCGACTCCAACAGAATTACCTATGAGCCAAACGGTTTTAATACATATACTCAAATTTTCGCCATTTCTAAAATGATTAAAAAAGACGCGTCAATTTTAATTATTACTAATCCTGAGCATATGTATAGAAGTATCAAAACCTTTGATAAATTAGGATATTCTAAAGTAGGAAGTTTACCCACCTTTGAGACACCAAACGAGGAACAATCATTGAAGAATAACTCTGAAGAGAGTAATCAGATTAAGAATGTTGATTTACGTTATAACGTATGGAGTTATATGCAATATGAGATAAAAGTAATTCGAGAATATTTTGCCATTGCCTATTATTGGGTGAAAGGTTGGATATAAAAAAACGACACCAAATACTCGATGTCGTTTTAAGTGGAGAATATCGGAGTCGAACCGATGACCTCTACGCTGCCAGCGTAGCGCTCTAGCCAGCTGAGCTAATCCCCCATAAGGCCGTCAAATGTAATTATTAATTTGATTCTTCACTTACAGTGGTTAAATAATTATATGATTTTAGTGAATTTTTACCTGATACTTCGTTTAAGAGTTCCTATTTTTGCCATCCCTTAATTCTTATTCTCTTCCAATGCTTCCCACCGACCTCCTCTGTTTTATTGAAACTAGTATCAGTAAGCATGTAAATATTCCTGTTAAGGTTTTAAATGTTAGAAAGTTACATGGAGGTTCGGTAAATTTTTCATATCAATTAAATACCTCTCAAGGGTCTTTTTTTATAAAGATTAATAAACGCGAACATTTTCCTTTAATGTTTGAGAAAGAAATAGATGGTCTAAATCAAATTAGCCCCTTTTTTCCGGTTCCAAAAGTATTTTGTAAAGGTGAATTCTCTGAGTATTCGTTTCTGTTATTAGAATTTATTGAAACGGAGACTGCTAACAAGAACCATTGGGAAACCTTTGGTGAAAAATTAGCGAAAATGCATCAAAACTCATCTAAATTGTTTGGTTATAAAGAAGATAATTACAATGGCTCATTATTGCAGGTGAACTCGAAAACTAATCTATGGAGTGATTTTTTTGTTCAAAATCGATTAATGATTCAATGTAAAATGGCTCGTGATAAACAGTTAATTGATAATAATTTTGTAACTCAATTTGAGAAACTTTATCCGAAGATTTCAAATCTATTTCCTCAGGAAAAACCTTCACTCTTGCATGGTGATCTTTGGTCCGGAAATTATATTATTAGTCATTCATCAACTCCTTTTTTAATCGACCCTGCTGTATACTATGGACATCGAGAAGTCGATATTGCTATGACTTTGTTGTTTGGTGGTTTTAATAAACAGCTATACGAAAGCTATGAAGCATATTATCCATTAGAAAGGGGATGGCAACAGCGAGTAGATATCGCTAACATATACCCTTTAATGGTGCATGTAAATTTATTTGGAGCTAGTTACGCACAAAGAGTAAAGTCGGTGATTAAGCATTTAGTTTAGATTTCCTTTTAATTGCTTTACTTCTTTTTGTAATTGAAGGAGCATATTATTCATTTGACTTAGCTGATCTTTCCCCTCAGATTGATTCTTTGACAAATCAAAATTTAGATAACCAATAGCTTTCCATACCTCCATAACCTCATTTATATTAATTGTGTAAGGTTCGTATAATTGATTATCAGAATGTAATTCAAAAGCATGATTATTTTTATTTACTATTCTTTTAAATACCACTCCTTCATCAGTAGAAACTAGGATTGATGGTTGATAGTCTTTTACTAAAGTCCAATCTAAAACATACTCACCAATAATATAGGCTCCCGAAGGAATTGGTAACATTGAATCTCCGTTAATTTGAAACATTCTATAAGTTGCATTGCGGTTCAACTCGCTTAGAGGTAAATTAAAGGTGGGTAATTGTTCGATATATTCCAAATCAGAATGACCATCAAGATACCCTGCAGCAGCCTTAATGGGAACTAATGAAATCTGTTCTGTGTTTTGACGATCCACTATAATTGGCAATACTCGCAAAGTAGCTCCCGTCAAATCCTTTTCTTTTGGTTGCTCTTTTGACAAATCTTTTTCTAGCAAATCATCAATATTCACTTTATAAAAATGAGAAATCTGCTGAATAACCCCAAGTTTAGGCTCAGCACGACCTTCTTCGTATGAACCTATTTTAGGACGATTGATACCTATTTTATCTGCTAGTTCTGATTGTGTTAATCCCTTCTGCTTCCTCAGGAATTTTATATTAGATGCAAAAAAATTCATTTTATTTTGCTAATTATATTAGTAAACTAAATATTTTAGTATTTTTGAACGGTAAATTTATGAATTACTAATTAATTTAGCAAGATGAGACAGATATATCACAAAATTAGAGGAAGTCATCCGGGTTACATAGGAATTGAGCTTCCAAATGAAACGGAAGTAATTTTATTAGACGAAGAAAACTTTAACCTTTTTAGAAAATCCAGTAACTATAATGGTACTCGAATTCTAATCAAAGACCAATACTGTCATTTCTTAAAACCTACCCATGGTTCATGGCACATCGTCATTGAAGGGAGATCGACAGACTTTAAACCTGAGATGGTTAATATTATTTATAAGGCAGCTTAAGGGTTTGTAGCTAAGTCTTCCACTAATCCACTAGAAACTGCAACTGCGACACAACCAGATCTTTCAATTTTATTTGAAGTAAACTTTTGAGGGATGTTAATTTTTATTTCAACATTTCTATCTCTAATGGATCGTAGATCAATATACTGTTTTGTTTGATTAATATAAAGAACTCCATCGTTCAATTGGTCAGATATTTCCGTACTAATTAGGCCTAAATATTTATCTGCTTCAATCAATATTCTGTAAGTTCGGTTGGCTTCTAACTCTTGGTTGATAATTGCAGAATCTCCAGGATACATTTTGGCCATTTGCACACCTTCACAATTCTCAAAAGGGCTTAATGATTCCCGATTCATTTTTTTTACAAAACTGTTACACTGACCAAAAGTGCTAATAACGGAAAGTGTCATCAATAAAGTGATTAAAACGATTGAAATTAAATACTCGACTTTGCTGTTTGTAGTTTTCATTTGTTTGATTTTTACACCGCAAATTTGAGTGAGTAGCTGTAACTTAAGTTCAAGTTGAGTTTAAGGTATTATTAATATTACAGCGATTTTATTCTGTTCTTATTAATCAAAAAGAAGTATTGGATGATGTTCTTAACGTATAGTAAAAGAATCGTTAACGTAGTTTTCCAACTAGTCTGAAATAATCTGATAATGTCTTTGATAATGACTTACGATGTTTTTCAGAAATACCCAATTCTACTAGCTTGTCTTGCTGATTTCGAAAATAAAAATTAGATCCTGCAGTCAATTGCTCAAAAAAATGCGCTGCAAATATAAAATGAGCCTCTGCATCGGACCCATTTAGCATAAGTGTGTCACATCTATTTTTGTTTTTACTAAACAATCCACCATCAATAAACGAATATGGATGAAACTCTGCTAAAATATAATTTTCGTCTTGTAACCAGTTATTGACTATTAGGAAGTTTAGTCCAACTAAAGTGGTGTCCTTTTCTCTGCTTTTTATCCGATAAAGAATATAATTTGCTTTATCATCTACAATTCGGTCATAAGAGAATGATCTCATATTTTTAAAGTAAAGTTCTGCAGATTCTGTGCTATGAAAATTAACAGACCTCAAGTTTATACGCTTCGTTTTAGGACCAAATACTGCATAGAGTGTGGTCAGAACGAGCATAGAGAATAACCAGTAGAAGAAAATTTTTTTGAGTTTCATTTGCAACACAATATTGAAAATTAAACATTCGAGACTCAGAACTGTTTAATCTGGTTGAAAACTGATTAAATTTGCTTCAAATGGAAACGACTTTATACATAATGGTCACCTTAGCTACATTCTTCTTTATGGAATTTATGGCTTGGTTTTCCCATAAATATATCATGCATGGATTTGGGTGGTACTTACACAAGGACCATCATCAACCTCATCCAGGTTGGTTTGAGAAAAATGATATTTACTTCATCTTCTATGCGGTCATTAGCACTGGGCTGTTTTTACTTTGGCAGCTAGGTATTTTCAAATTTGGTTTATCAATTGGTTTGGGTATTCTATTATACGGAATAGCCTACTTTTTGGTGCATGACGTTTTTATCCACCAACGATTCAATTGGCTTAAAAAGACGGACAATATCTATTTTAGAGCTATTAGGAAAGCCCACAAAGTGCATCACAAACATTTAGGAAAAGAAAAAGGGGAGTGTTTTGGTATGCTCCTAGTACCTATGAAGTATTTCAAAGAAGCGGCCAAGTCGAACAAATAGTTAGGTTAGAGCGTTGGTAGATTCTAATTTCTACTTATGTCAAAAACGTTACGACTAATTCTTGGAGACCAATTAAATATCAATCATAGTTGGTTCAACAAAACTGATTCAACCGTTATTTATTGCATGATGGAAATGCGTCAAGAGACGGATTATACAACTCATCACATTCAAAAAGTAATTGGATTTTTCTCCTCAATGCGAGAATTCGCAAGTCAGTTGAAAGACGGCGGCCATGAAATAATTTATTTAAAATTAGACGACCATAATAACAAACAGACTCTTAGAGAAAACCTCAAATCCATCATAGAATCTGAACAAGTGGATTTGTTTGAATATCAACTTCCAGATGAGTATCGTCTAGATGAACAATTAAATGAGATTTGCAATTTTTTAGAAGTTGAAACACGTAGTTATGATTCTGAACATTTCTATACGTCTAGAAAAGAATTAAGCAATCACTTTGAGGGCAAAAAACAGTGGGTTATGGAGAGTTTCTATCGCATGATGCGTGAGAATCACAATGTGCTTATGCAGGGCAGCAAACCTATAGGCGGCAAATGGAACTACGATGCTAGTAACCGAAAAAGATTGCCTCAAAAACATAAACCTACACTTCCTCTTGTTTTCAATCATGATGTTTCAGATTTGCTAAACATTATAAATAAAGCCGGGGTTAAAACAATTGGTTATATAGACTCAAAACATTTCGTTTGGCCAATAAATCGAAGAGAAAGCCTTGATCTATTGGATTATTTTTTAGAGAATTGTTTACCACTTTTTGGAGACTTTCAAGATGCTATGGCTGTTAATGAATGGAGCGTCTATCATTCTAGAATATCCTTCTCATTAAACTGTAAACTAATCTCCCCTAAAGAGGTAGTTGATGCTGCGATTGATTATTATCAAAAAAATAAGGACAAAGTTGACATATCTCAAATAGAAGGATTCGTTCGTCAAGTTATTGGATGGAGAGAATATATGCGTGGCATGTATTGGGCAAAAATGCCTGAATATGGGAAAATCAACGAATTAAACAATAAACATAAATTACCTAAATTTTATTGGACGGGTAATACAAAAATGAACTGCTTAAAGACAGCTATTAACCAATCGCTGGCATATGCCTACGCTCATCACATTCAGCGGCTCATGATCACAGGCAATTTTGCCTTACTTGCAAGTGTTGACCCTGACGAAGTAGAGAGTTGGTATTTAGGAATTTATATTGATGCTATTGAGTGGGTAGAAATGCCAAATACTAGGGGAATGAGCCAATATGCTGATGGAGGTCTGATTGCTACAAAGCCATATATTTCTTCAGCTAATTACATCGATAAAATGAGTAACTATTGCGGCAGTTGCTATTACGATAAGAAGCAGAAAACGGGCAACAAATCATGTCCGTTTAATAGCTTATATTGGAACTTTATTTCCCGCCATGAAGAATACTTGTCCTCAAATCCTCGAATGGGTATGATGCTAAATCTGTGGAGAAAGATGGATGGGGAGCAACAATCAAATATTCTTGAACAAGCTGAATTCTATCTAAATCATATCAATGATTTATAATATTAATCTTGATAATTGATCTTGTAGTCGTTGAATTGTCATACTCACGATTCTTTTATTCAATTCACTAAAGTTTTTAATATAATAATTGAACTCTTCAATTGTAAATAATGCCACTACAATATGAATCATTTGATTTTTGAGTCTTTGATCTTTGGTTACGCTATCTTTAATAATTTCTAATTGGACTTTCTGATTGAAAGCCGAAAAAGAACGTTGCGTTCGATTGATGTAATCTTTGTAAATATCTAATATCAAAATATTTTGAAATTTCATTAATGGCCTTAAGGTGTTTGACTGAAATACCTCTAACGACTTTGAATTCTCTATAGGAAGCTCTAATTCTATTCTGATATCCATCAGCAACTCATCTCTTTCTTTCATAGTATTAAAACAACTAACATCATCACTATGTTTTGTTAACAACTCCATTTAATGTTAAAATTGTCACTTTTCATAACCTAAAATTTACCTACTTAAAGATTGATTAATTATCCCATAATACACTCCTAAACTCATTACTCTAGTCATTAAATAGCTTTGCTGCAAAATATTAAACTAGAAGAGATGAAAAAAACAATTACCTTATTTTCAGGTATTTTAATGGCTGCAGGAATCTATGCCCAAAGTTTTCAAATCAATGCAATAGGCAGTTATAATACTGGTGTATTCGATGATGGAGCAGCAGAAATTACCGCTTACGATACCACTACACAACGATTATTTTTTGTGAATGCTTCCAATTCAAGTATTCAAGTTTTAGACATTAGTAATCCTACGTTACCAAAACTTCAGAACACAATAATCTTGACTCCATATGGCTCTTCAGCAAATAGTGTCGCGTTTAAAAATGGTGTTTTAGCTGCAGCGGTAGAAGATACCAACAAGCAAGCCAACGGAAAGGTTGTATTTTTTGATGCGGCCGGAGTATATTTAAATGATGTTCCCGTTGGAGCTTTGCCAGATATGTTGACATTTTCTCCCGATGGTAATAAAATTGTCGTGGCAAATGAAGGAGAACCAAATGATGATTATACCATCGATCCGGAAGGGTCAGTTAGTATTATTGATATTAACGCAGGAGTATCTCAAGCTACGGTTTCAAATGTTTCTTTTGCTCTATTCAATAATGTTATAGATAGTTTAGAATCTGGTATGCCTTCGGGATGGTTAAATGCAGGAGGATACTTCAATACAAGTAGTGCTAATTCAGGAAATGGAAAAGCAGGATTAAATACCACAGGTGACATCATCAGAACAGGTAAGTACTCTGCACTTCAAGGATTAAGTTTTTATGCTAAAATTTCAAGTGCAGGAGCAAATTGGCAAACTTCTATTGAAATTTCTCAAGACAGTATGGTATGGACTGCAATAGATACAATTATTGCAGATGGCAACAATACCGGGGATGTTGTAGATTCTATTTATAGAAAATTTAACTACAATGTTGGATCAAGCCTACCACATTATGTTCGCTTCAATATGTACAACAGAATAGGTGGAAGTTTTTATTTTGATGATATAGAAGTAAGCACTATTTCCAAAGATGTGCGCGTTTTTGGACCAAATGCTACTGTAGCAATGGACTTGGAGCCAGAGTACATCACTGTAGATCAAAACAATGCTTTTGCATACGTTAGTTGCCAAGAAAACAACGCAATTGTTAAAGTCGATCTTTCAACGGCTACAGCGGTTGAGATTATGCCATTAGGCTATAAAGATTGGTCAGCTGTTGGAAATACTTTAGATGCTAGTGATAAAGATGGTGTGATTAATATGAGAAACTACCCTATAAAAGGGATGTATATGCCAGACGCTATAGATGGTCATGTGATTGGTGGCAACTTCTATATTTTTACTGCAAATGAAGGAGACTCGAGAGATTATAATGGTTTTTCAGAAGAAGATAGAATAAAAGACATAATCCTTGATTCAATTGCTTTCCCAAATTATGCCGCATTACAAGACGAGGATAGTCTTGGAAGATTGAATATTACAAACACAATGGGTGACATTGACAACGATGGAGATTTCGATGAGCTTTTCTCTTATGGTGCAAGGTCATTCTCTATTTTCTCAACAACGGGAGCTTTAATTTATGACAGTGGTGATGATTTTGAAAGTTATATCGCCGCTAATCACGCTACTCATTTTAACTCAAATAATGACGATAACGACTCTTTTGATAAAAGAAGTGACGATAAGGGAGTAGAGCCAGAAGCAATTATTGTAGAAGAAATCAGAGGAAAGCAATATGCATTTATTGGGTTAGAAAGAATGGGTGGAATAATGGTTTACGATGTGAGCAATGTAAATGCTCCAACTTTTGAACAGTATTTCTTAAATAGAGACTTCTCAACTGTAGCGACCGATTCAGCAGCAGGAGATTTAGGGCCTGAAGGTCTTTTCTTCATTCCTGCTAGTGTCTCTCCTAATGGATTAGATTTGTTGGTTGCTTCTAATGAAATCAGTGGAAACGTATCAATTTATAGCCTTTCTTTTACCACTTCATTGATTGAAAGCGGAATAAAAGGTATTGAATTGAGCATTTATCCTAACCCATCAAAAGGAAATACAGTTAATCTGAATAAAATGGCAACAGGTTCTATTTTCAATATGATTGGAAAAGAAGTTGTACGTTTTGACCACACCAATACAATTGACATCTCTTCATTAACTGAAGGAATGTACATCATAAAAACAACTTCAGGTGAAAGCCAAAAGTTGATTAAGAATTAGAATAATAGTTAGTTAAGTTAGTGTGAAAAAGAGGTCTTAGGCAGCAATGCTTAAGGCCTTTTTTGATTGACCTTCTTTATAATAAATAATCAACGAAGCTTATTAATCTTGTCGTATAATTTGGCTGTCAAAACTGGTGGTAAAATTAACCCAATGACAAATCCAACACAAGCCGAAAGTATACAGATTATCCAATGTAACTTAAACTCTATAGCCAAATCAACAGCCTCCAATGCAAGAATCTAGGATAGGATTGCTCCAAGAATAAAAGATAAGTTAATTACAATATTCCTTTTCATCTTTTGTGAAAGCCCACCCTATAACCTTCCACCTAAAACAAACGTTTTTTTGAATTTCTCTGTGTCTCCTTTTTCAGTGAATGCTTCAAATATTAAGACGTAGGCTCCGATGGCAGCCTTTGAATTGGTGTCGTTAATTCCATCCCATATAAAGCTTCCAGATGCTCCAACCACTTTATTATTTGCTAAATTTTTAACTAGTCTTCCTTTTGCATCGTAGATGTTTAAGGTTACAATATATCCTGGATTATCGAACTGATAATTGAAGCTAATCAAGTCTTCAAAACCATCATTATCTGGCGAAAAAACTTCTGGTGTGATTGAAACTTTAGAAGTAGGACTTTCTAATCCAAAATACTGAGAGTTTTTATACGTTGGTGTTGCAAACCCTACACTAGAAGAAGCCGAGTGCCAAGTTCCCTCTTCATTGGTTGGTCTGTCAAAGCTGATGCGCTCCAATGACACACCATTTAAATCGGTCAAAAGTGCCAAATGCATGTCGTCATTGTACAGAAAGAAGTCGGACACCAATGAATCATTGATCAGTAAATAAATATTCCCTTCGCTATCGTTCATTGATGGTAATGATGCCATTTCTAAAAATCTATCAGAAAAACTCAGAGGATATTCCTTTTTAATATTTTCAGGGTCAGTCGTCAATACGGTGTATTCCCCAGGTAGTATCACATAAGATTCGACACTAATTTCTTTGATATTTTTATATCCTACACTATCGCTATTCGCCAATTTCCAGCCTTGCAAACTAATTGCTTTTTGGCTGTTGTTATAAACTTCAACAAAATCTACACCTCCGGAACGAGGATTAAACAGCACCTCATTTAAAATAATATCTCCAGGTTGTGGTTGCTCAGGCAATGAAAACGACTTCGAGTTAATATTTCCAATCAAGTTTCCAGAGCAATCCGTTAAATTAGAAACTGTGATGCTTTCTATCACTCCAGGCTGTAGAGGTTGGTTTAGCCCTATCAATATTCGCTGATACATTGGCGGAACATTGGAAAGAAATCCAACTGTATTCCCTTGATCAAAAACATAATTAGCAAGCAACACAGATGAGCTATCTAATGTCTCATTGAACTCTAAAATAATAGTATCCGCTGATACGATCAATACGTTTAATAGTTCAGGCCCGGTTTGGTCCAAAATATTACTGAACACACTGTTTTGAGCTCCAGGAGTTCCACCTGAAGCAGCGTTAGAGGCCGACCAATTGAACCTTCCACCACAAATGGCAGTTGGGTTAATTTGCTCTAATGTGTATCCGCCAGACTTTTTTGTAGCATCTTGATACCAATCATCTGTATAATTTACTTGATCGATGATCACTCCATTGTTGTCTTTTAAGGTGATGAAATCACCTGAATTATTTAATGTGGGAAATGATGAAACTCCCAAAACTTTTCCGAAAGGTTGAAAAAGAGAGCTATCGGCTGTAGCGCAAATAATTAAATATTCATCAGGAGCTAAGGTTAAAGTTGATAAATTAGCCGTGCTAGATCCATCGGAAATAGTCCAACCGTTCAAATCAAAAGCCTCGTTTGAAGCATTGAAAAGTTCTATAAACTCCCTTTCAGGCAACCCTACTACTGGAGTTGGATCAGGAAATAACTCATTGATAACAACATCTCGATAAGAAGCAGTTGCGGGAATAAAATACATGAATGACTTTGTATCAGCAAGCATTACGTTTGAAGCCCTGTCAGCTACGTTACTAATTGAAATATTGTAAGTTGATCCACTAGAAAAAGGTGTTGTAATCATTAAGTTAACAATTGAACTATCAGCAACATCAATACTTGCAGATTGAGGCATCCCTATTCCACCATCAACATTATAATTGGAAAGATTTACTGCGGTAGTAACATCGACGAATTCAGAAAATTTGATCGCTAATTCGGTTGATGAACTTATTGTAACACTAGAAATAGTAGGTTTTATGTTATCTTGAAAACCTGTCCCGCTTACTATAAAATCATCAAAATAAAACTTGTCTGAACGAGTTGAAGTATAAATACAATGAACTCCAAAAAACGCTGACTGTGTATGAGTCGCATCTAATGTAAAACCTTCTGAAACATATGAATTTCCAGTCCCTGAAACATCAACATAAAGCTCCCAGTTTCCAATACTGTCTCTCGTTACTTTAATTTTTAATTCAGGGTTAGTTGCTGCAGTACCATCAATTCCATCAATTATTTTTACATCATTACTACCATCTTTTCGATATAAAGAGACATCATCAACTGTGCCTGTTTCTCCACCTATTTTTACAAAGTATCCATTAAAAGCTGCTGTAATATCTTGGTTATTTGAAATTAACGCAACCTTGGCATAATTGGAAGACGAAGGAGCAAAGTCCAGTTTCACATAAAACTCCCAACTTGCATTATACACGGCCTGAGAGGTAGTACTTAAGTAGGCAGGACTCGTTGCAGTGGCATCGTTCAAACGAAGTTGATTTTGAGGCGTTACCTCAAATTTA
This sequence comes from Acidiluteibacter ferrifornacis, assembly GCF_009909615.1. Lineage (GTDB taxonomy): Bacteria > Bacteroidota > Bacteroidia > Flavobacteriales_E > Vicingaceae > Acidiluteibacter > Acidiluteibacter ferrifornacis. The sequence continues at coordinate 517,032 of NZ_WWNE01000003.1, forward strand.
GTAGTTTGTCCAACCCATATTGGATTAGTTGAAAAGTTTCCATCTGAAAAATCATCCGAAAACTGTGCTTTTGAGCATATTGAAAAGGCTAGGACGAAAAGGAGTGTAAGACCAAATTGAATTCTCATAAATATAATTTCTCTAGAACGTAAATATAGTATTTTTGTGTCCTTTAAGAATGAAGTTAACATTAAATCAAAATAGAATGAAAGTAGCGGTAGTAGGTGCAACAGGTCTTGTAGGAACAGTGATGCTTAAATTATTAGTTGAACGCAAATTTCCATTGACTGATTTGATACCAGTTGCTTCCGAAAAATCTGTCGGAAAACAACTTGAATTTAATGGAAAAAACTACCGTATTCACTCTATGCAGGAAGCGATAGATGCTCAACCCAACATTGCTATTTTCTCAGCTGGCGGTGAGGTCTCATTAGAATTTGCTCCTAAGTTTGCAGCCGTAGGAACAACAGTTATCGACAACTCTTCTGCATGGAGAATGGATCCCGATAAAAAACTAATTGTACCCGAAATAAACGCTTGGGCATTGCGTGCAAGTGATAAAATAATTGCTAATCCAAATTGTTCAACCATTCAAATGGTGATGGCATTGAATCCGTTAAATAAAAAATACGGAGTTAAACGAGTGATTGTATCTACTTATCAATCAATAACGGGTACTGGCGTTAAAGCTGTTAATCAATTGGCGAATGAAAGTTCTGGAGTTAAAGGAGAAATGGCTTATCCCTATCAAATTCACCAAAACTGTATTCCACATTGTGATGTTTTCCTAGAAAATGGATACACCAAGGAGGAAATGAAATTGATGAAAGAAACGAATAAGATCTTAGCAGATGATAATATTAAAGTTACCGCTACTGCCGTTCGTGTTCCAGTAATGGGAGGTCATTCTGAATCAGTTAATGTAGAGTTGAATATGCCATTTGAGCTAGCTGACGTGCGAAAATTACTTTCAGAAACAGAAGGAATTACAGTTCAAGATCAACCAGAAGTAAATAATTATCCAATGCCTTTTTATTCTAAAGATAAAAACGATGTTTTTGTCGGAAGAATTCGTCGTGATGATACAAGAGATAATGCACTAAACATGTGGATTGTTGCGGATAATTTGAGAAAAGGGGCTGCTACTAACGCGATTCAAATTGCAGAATATTTGGTGAAACAAGCCTTGGTCTAATCCCAATTTTTAACTTTTCCAAGATTTCTTTTTCTAATTTCTTAATTTAAAGCAGCGAAACACTCTATTCTGGAGTCTTGTTATAAACCCGCTTTGTATATTATGCGAGAAGAAGAACTCATAAAAGGCTGTATAAACGAAGATCAAGCTTGCCAAAAGGCACTTTATCAAAAGTTTAGCGGACTAATGTATGCAGTTTGTTTGCGTTATGCTAAGCATAAAGCAGAAGCTCAAGACATTATGCAGGATGGGTTTATCAAAGTTTTCGATAATATCTCCAAATTTTCTTTTAATGGTTCTTTTGAAGGCTGGATTCGACGAATAATGGTCAATACAGCACTAAACTATTACCGCAGATCAAGCAGTCATAAAGAACAAATAGGAATTGAAGAGTATCAAGAAGGAGCCACTGAACCAATGGCTAACAGCAACTTAGGAGAAAAGGAATTAATGATTATTATACAACAATTACCCGAAGGCTATAAATTAGTTTTCAATTTATATGCCATTGAGGGTTATAGTCATAAAGAGATTGGAGAAATGCTTGATATCACAGAAAGCACTTCACGATCCCAGCTTTCAAAAGCAAGAAAGTGGATACAAAACATTTTAGAAAAATATAATATAGACGCTAATGTTTAACGAAGAGGGAAACCATATCGATGAACTTTTTAGATTGGCTTTAAAAGGCCATCAAGAAACACCTCCTGCATCGGCATGGGATAATATAGTGGAGAAAAGAAGCTTTGGGCACATTTTGTTGAATCAAATTTCGTTGAACTGGAAAAACTTTCTGTTTTTGACGTTCGTTTTTGCCACAGCAGGTATCGCTATTGTTTTTGGTACAGATACAACGAATAAAGACTCGAATGTAGCAGCTAAGCCTATCCCTGTGGACAAAAGTGTTGGGTATGCTAATAGTCATCTATTGTTGGCCTCACACTCGCCTAGTGCTGGAAGCATAAATGGATTACGTCAAGCTGAATTGAATACCCCTCAAATTCAAAAACATGAATTTGAGTCAATTATTCACTCTAATAACACAATAGCTAATCACACAGTTCAAATTAATAATACGATTCTCAGCTCTCAAAACATAGTAAGAAAAAACAATACAAAATCGGATCACCTTTCAAATCAACCATTTGAAAAAAAGGAAAGCGAAGAACAAATAATTCATTCTTCAATTACAAAATTGGATGAAAATAAGAAAAGCAATCGCCCAAATTCCTTGATTAACGATAATAATTTACTAAATGATGGAGCTTCTATTTCTAACTCTAGCAATCGCTTAAAAGAAGTAGTTCAGCCAATTAATGATATTGAAAGCAAGATAGAATTATTATCTTCAATGAAAGTTTCAACGCTATCATTGTTGAATGAAAAAACTTTAGCATTAGATTCAAATTATTACAAGCCATTCGAAAAAAGAAAAATCACATTAAAGAATCATTTATTTGTAAACTTTAAGATAGGTCCTGAGTTTCATCAAACCAACTATATTTCAAACAATAAAGAATACATTGATTACGTTCAAGCTAGAAAAAATAGCACCTCTTCTAAAATTGGAGGCTCTTTGCAATTGACATTAAGCTATTACATGCATAATAATGTATTTATCGAGTCGGGATTTAGGTACAATCAAATAAAGGAAGAGGTGAATTATGAAACATATACTGTGCTTTCTGAAACTACAGTTATAGACTCTACATTGTTAGGTTACAAAGTGGGACCTACAGGCGAGCCCGTTCCCATTTACGAAATTTCTGAAAGAACTGAAATAGAAAAAGATATTACGAAAACTAATAGTGTGAATGTTTATCACACTTTAAGCATTCCTGTGTTGGTAGGTTATCAGTTAGACTTTAATCGCTTCTCCTTTCAACTCAAAACTGGAGCAAGCATTTCTTTGATTAGTTCCAGAAGTGGAAGTATTGTAGGTCATCATGAAAATGAAATCATTAAATTAGGTGGAAGTTCAGACCCCTATAAAAATGCTATGGTTTATAATTGGGAACTTGCAGGTAGTGTAGGTTATCAGCTTTCAGAGAAAGTTCATTTAATCATAGAGCCAACATATAGAACCTCCTTAAATAGTTTGACTAAGACTGATGGATCACTATCAGAAAAAAATAAAACTTTTGGATTTTTAACTGGAATTAGGTTTAAATTATAATTATGTGTAATTTAATACCCCTCAAACCTTTATGATTGAAAACTTGATTTGAAATGAAACTTATTAAACCCATTATACTATCTCTCTTCTGTGCGTTAGGAAATGCGGGGGTTTCGCAAGCTACATATCAAGAATTCGAAGTCGGAAACATCAGCACAAGAGTTTATGCTGATGGTTGGTTATTCAACGATCTTCATTACCAAAAAGCGAGGTTTGATATTCCAAAAAATTCAGGAGTTAATGCCATTTACATGTCTGGCTTTTGGATAGGTGGTCACATTGATTTGAAAAACCCCAATCAGCCAAATATCCTCAGGCTCTCGAAAATGTACAATACATCTAACAGTTTTAAACAAGGCCCTATCCGTCTGCAAAATAGAACCGGTGCAGACCCATCCTATTGGAATAAAACTTGGATTGTCAACAAATCAGTAGTGCTAAAACACATCCAAAGTTTTCAGAATAAAAGTTATGAAATTCCCGATGAGATTTTAAACTGGCCTGCTCACGGAAGGAATGGAACTGCTGATATTTTGGCCCCTTTTATTGATGTAAATGGAAACTCAATTTATGAGCCAGAGAAAGGAGACTATCCAGATATTAAAGGTGATAAAGCAATCTATTTTATGTTCAATGATGCCGGACAGGGATCCAATAATGATGGATTAGTAATTGAAGTTCACGGCATGCTTTACGGTTTTAACTCAGATGACGAAAGAATCAATAATACGTTATTTTTAAACTTAAAAGTAATCAACCGGTCAACTTATGATTACAAGGATGTTTATTTTGGTATGTATAATGATTTTGACTTAGGTGATCCAAGCGATGATTATATCGGTACAGATTCCGCTCTTGATTTAGTCTATGCATACAATGGAGATGATCAAGATGGACCCGCCAAAGGAATTCCGTCTTATGGTGAATCTCCTCCTGCAATTGGAATGGTTTATTTAAACAAAACGCTTTCGAACAGTATCTACTTTGACTTAAATGACGAGGTGAGAGGCGTTCCATCTACAAATCAACACTACTACAACTACTTGCGTTCCATTTTTAAAGATGGGAGTGATTTAAGATATGGTGGTGATGGGCATTATAAATCTGATGGGGTAACGAATCAAGGTGCTTCCTATGTTTTTCCAGGCGACCCAATCCAACCTTCTAATTCTGACTGGACAGAGTCGAATAATTTTTCATTGCCTAATCCTCCAAGCGATCGAAGAATAATTGCATCACACCAACAGAACAACTTCGCTATCAACGACTTTATTGAAATAGACATTGCATATATTTTTGCAGAAAACAGCAAAAATGATAGAACTAATACTCAATCTGTGGCTGATTTAAAAAAGCTCGCAGCAGATATTAAAATATTATATGATTCAGGAGAGTTCAGTAAACCTACTCCACCTGTTATTCAGCCTCCCATTAACTCTATAACAGAAATTTATCCTAATCCTTTGGGAGATGGTGAAACGCTACAAATAACCGATGAACTAGTTACCAATATAGCTGTTTTTAATATAAATGGAACTAAGGTTTTAGAAAAACAAAAGGCTGAATCCACAATAGAAATTTCTCATAATGAGTTATCCAGTGGGATGTATATTATCAGATTAAACTCAGCCTATAGCTCTAGAAGCGAAAAATTGATTGTAAAGTAAATTAACAATAATAGCCTTTAGAACATTCTCCCAACAACCCTCTCAAATAAAAGACCTTATAAATTTTTAAAGAATTTTCTTTGAAAGATTAGTAAGCTAAAAATTCCAACTGTAATAGCAGAATCTGCAATATTGAAAACAGGACGAAAGAAGAGAAAGTGTTGACCACCCCATATTGGCAACCAATCAGGAAAAAACCCATCCATCAAAGGAAAATAAAGCATATCTACGACTTTTCCATAAAGCAATGGGGAATATCCACCAGACTCTGGTAAAAAAGTCGCTACCTGATTGTAACTTTCGTCAAAAATAACTCCATAAAATACACTGTCGATAATATTGCCAACAGCTCCCGCAAAAATCAGTGAACCAGTGATTAATAATCCTTTTGAGGTAGTTTTTTTAGGCAATCTAAACAGATAAATTCCTATTACGGTCACAACGATAATCCTAAATAGTGTAAGGAAAAGTTTACCGTATTCACCAGCGAACTCAATTCCAAACGCCATTCCATTATTCTCAGTAAAATGAATGATAAACCAATCACCCAAAACCGGAAACTCTTCACCCAAGAACATATTGGTTTTGATCCAGAATTTGGACCATTGATCGGCCGTTAAAATCGTTAGAACAATAAATAATGGATGAGATAGGAAGTTGACAACTCTCTTCATGGGGAATGGTATAAAGAAAAAGGGCTAAATGCCCTTTTTGCTTATCTATTGTTTTGAGCTTCTTTTGCCTCAATAGTTAATGTAGCGTGAGGTACAGCTTTCAATCGCTGCTTTGGTATTAATTGGCCAGTTTCTCTACAAATGCCATACGTTTTATTCTCAATGCGAATTAATGCATTTTCTAAATGAGAAATAAACTTCTCCTGTCTAATTGCTAATTGAGAAATTTCTTCTCTAGAAAGTGTCTCAGAGCCATCCTCCATCATCTTAAAACTAGGTGAAGTGTCATCTGTACCATGATCATCTTTATAAGAAAGAGTATTTCTTAAATTGGTTAAATCCTTTCTTGCTTCCTCCAATTTACCATTAATTAACTCCTTAAATTCAGCTAATTCTGCATCGGAATATCTCGTCTTTTCTTCGCTCATAATTATATTTTTTCTAAAGAAACCTGCGTTTCTAAATTAGTATCTAATTCTATCAAATGTGATTCGTTGGCAATATTATCCACAAAAATGATATTATCGGCCAAAGTTTCTGAACAAATATACTTTTTATTCGCTTCTATAGCAGCATCCAACTCCGTGTGTTTTTGAACAGTTATCCGAATTTTATCTGTAACTTCAAAACCATTATCTTTTCTAAGATTTTGAATCCTATTCACCAATTCTCTTGCTATTCCCTCCTCCTTTAATTCCGAAGAAATGTTAATATCCAAAGCTACCGTATAAGCTCCTTCAGTGGCAACTAACCATCCAGGAATATCATTTGTCGTAATTTCTACATCATCGGTTGAAATTGAAAACTCATTCCCCTCAGCTATTAAATCATAGGTTTGATTTCGCTCCAATGTTGCAATTGCATCTTGATCCATAGCAGCAATAGCGGATGCTACTTGCTTCATTTGCTTTCCAAACTTAGGACCTAGCTTCTTAAAGTCAGCTTTTATCCGCTTTACTAAAACACCAGTTGTGTCTTCTAAGTATTCAATTTCCTTGACATTAACTTCAGACAAAATTAAATCCTGCACTTCAGTTAATTGACGCTTAAATGTTGGGTCTAAAACAGGAACCATAATTCGTTGGAGTGGCTGTCGAACTTTGATTTGCTCCTTTTTTCTTAGGGCTAAAATCATAGAAGTCACTTTTTGAGCTATTCCCATTCGCTGCTCTAAATCAAGATCGATTAAAGAGTCGTCTGCTTGAGTAAACAAAGCTAAATGAACCGAATTATTTTTATCCTTCCCACTGATTAAATTCAAATCATTAAATAAACGATCCATAAAGAAAGGAGCTACTGGTGCTGAAAGTCTTGCTACCGTTTCTAAGCAGGTATACAAGGTTTGATAAGCAGAAATTTTATCAGTTGTATAATCTCCTTTCCAAAAACGTCTTCTACATAAGCGAACGTACCAATTACTCAAATTCTCCGTTACAAAATCTTGTATAAGCCTTGTTGCCTTGGTAGGTTCAAAATCTGCGTAAAGAGCGTCAACCTCTTTTACCAAAGAATTCAATTTAGACAAAACCCAACGGTCGATTTCAGGACGGTCTTTTAATGCTACTTCACCTTCACTGTAAGTAAACCCGTCAATATTCGCATACAATGCAAAAAAGTTATAAGTATTATAAAGCGTACCAAAGAACTTACGCTGAACTTCGGTAATACCATCCAGATCAAACTTTAAGTTATCCCAAGGCTGCGCATTACTAATCATATACCAACGCGTTGCATCTGGACCATATTTATCCAACGTAGTAAATGGATCAATTGCATTCCCCAATCGTTTAGACATTTTCTGCCCATTTTTATCCAGCACCAATCCATTTGAAACGACATTCTTGAATGCTACTGAATCAAAACACAATGTAGCAATAGCATGAAGCGTAAAAAACCAACCTCTTGTTTGGTCTACGCCTTCTGCAATAAAATCAGCTGGGTAGAATTGATTCTGTTCGATGAGTTCCTTATTTTCAAATGGATAATGCCATTGTGCATAAGGCATTGAGCCGGAATCAAACCATACATCAATTAAGTCTGCTTCTCTTTTCATTGGTTTCCCTGACTCAGAAACTAAAGTAATTTCATCTACAAATGGACGGTGGAAATCAAATGAATTATAATTCTCTTTAGAAAAATCACCTGGAACAAAATCTGCCATTGGATTTTTAACCATAACACCAGCTGCTACGGCTTTTTCACATGCTGATTTTAATTCCTCAGCGGATTCAATCAATACTTCCTCTTCGCCATCTTCAGTTCGCCAAATCGGCAATGGAATACCCCAATAGCGAGAACGAGATAAATTCCAATCTTGTAGGTTTTCTAACCAATTCCCGAAACGACCCGTTCCGGTGCTTTCTGGCTTCCAATTAATGGTTTTATTGTTTGCAATTAACTCTGGCTTCAAGGCTGTAGTTTTTACAAACCAAGAATCCAACGGAAAGTACAAAACAGGCTTATCTGTTCTCCAACAATGTGGATAACTATGCTCATATTTTTGAACATCAAAAGCACGATTTTGCTCTTTTAGTTTGATAGAAATTCTCACATCAGCCGATTTATAATCAGCTGGTTTTGTGGCTTCATCTTCATATTGTTCTTTCACATAAACCCCTGCAAAATCAGTCACTTCTGGCACAAATCTACCTTGCATATCCACCAAATGAAGTGCTCCAATTCCATTGGCTTTTGCCACTCTAAAGTCATCCGCTCCATAGCTCGGAGCTAAATGCACGATACCTGTACCATCTTCGGTGGTAACAAAATCGCCTAAAATTACACGGAAAGCATCTCCTTCTTCTGGCTGTACATATGGCAACAATTGCTCATAGCGCATTCCGTCTAAATCAGCACCCGATACTTCTTGAACTACTTCAAAAGGAATCTTCTTATCGCCAGCTTTATATTCTGCTAGCTTTAACTCTGCATCTTTTGGAGAGAACCACTTGTTCACCAAATCTTTGGCTAAAAGAACTGTAATCGGCTCGAATGTATATTTATTAAAGGTTTTAACTTTTACATAAGTGATTTTTGGACCAACTCCCAAAGCCGTATTAGATGGCAATGTCCACGGAGTAGTTGTCCATGCGATAAAAAACAAATCACCATGGACATCTTCAAATAAATTTGCAGATTGCTCATTATTAACGACTTTAAATTGAGCAACAGCAGACGTATCTTTTACATCTTTATAGCATCCAGGCTGATTTAATTCATGTGTGCTTAAGCCAGTGCCCGCAGCAGGAGAATAGGGCTGAATCGTGTACCCCTTGTAAATCAACCCTTTTTTATACAACTTCGATAATAAATACCAGACACTTTCAATGTATTTATTGTCATACGTTACGTAAGGATCTTTCATATCGACCCAATAACCCATTTGCTTGGTCAAATTATTCCAAACATCTGTGTAACGCATTACGGCTTCACGGCATTTTTGATTATATTCTTCTACGGTGATGGTTTTACCAATATCTTCTTTAGTAATTCCTAGTTCTTTCTCAACACCAAGCTCCACAGGAAGGCCATGAGTATCCCATCCAGCTTTTCGCTTTACTTGAAAACCTTTTTGAGTTTTGTATCGACAAAAAATATCTTTAATCGTTCGCCCCATTACGTGGTGAATACCAGGTAATCCATTGGCAGAGGGCGGTCCTTCATAAAAAACGAAAGATGGTGCATCTTCTCTAGAATCAATACTTTGTTGAAAAGTATCCTCTTCTTCCCATTTATTTAAAACTTCAGAAGCTATCTCTGTCAAATTCAATTGCTTATATTCTTTATACTTACTCATGCTGAAAAATAACCTTTTGGCAACGATTTTAATGGGCGCAAATTTAACAATTCTGAACCAGATGGGAATCATCTGTTTTAAACCCACAATTATGTGATAAAAAATAGCCAACTGTATAAACAGTTGGCTATTCAAAAAATTAAAATTATCTTCTAAATCGTAGCAATTACTTTTAGTTCGATACCAATTGGAGTAGGTAAACTCTTGATTTCGACAGTAGTTCTGCAAGGCTGATTATCAGCAAAATATTCTGCATAAATTCGGTTGTACGTTTTAAAGTCTGCTTTCATGTTGGTTAAAAACACGGTTACATCTACGATTTTATCCCAAGACGAACCCGAGTCCTCTACAATTGCTCTAACATTATTGAATACAGAATGACATTGTTTTTCAATATCATATGATAAAATCTCACCATTCTCATCCAGTTCAACACCTGGAATTACTTTTGTTCCTCTCTCTCTTGGACCTACACCTGATAAAAAGAGTAGATTACCGACTTTTCTGGCATGTGGATAAGCTCCTACTGGTTCCGGAGCTTTCTGAGAATCAAATTTTTCGCTTGACATATAAGATATAATTTGAAAACAAAGGTAATAATCTAAGATTACTTACAAGAAGCTGATAAAAAAACATCTCAATTTCTTTTTTACCAAGAAAAATGAACCTTATGTCGAAAGAATGGCATAAGTACTTCTGTTTTAGAGTAACTTTAACTTTTTAAATTCGTTTTTCTATTTCTTAAATCATGAATTCAGAATACGCTTCACTAAAAGATTTAAAACAAGTATTTGACACTCTTGCTTCATGCATGAAAGAAGCACTAATTATTGTAAATACTAAAGGTCAATTTGTAAAGGTAAATTTATCTGCAATAGAAATGTTTGGTTTAGAAAAAGAGCCGAATAAGCCAGAAATGGCAAAATACTATGGCGCTTTTCATCTAGACGAAAAAACATTCTATAAAAAAGAGGAACTACCTTCGTATAGGGCATTGAATGGAGAAAATGTAAAAGATGAAATCATTTTTATTAGAAACTCCAAAAAGCCAAATGGAGTATACGCATGTGCAAACGCAAAGCCCATCTTAAATAGTGGAAAAGAAATTATTGGTGCAGTAATAGTTGCGACGAACATAACCGAACAGAAGAAAAGAGAAACAGAAATACAACGAAATAAAGATCTCTTGGAGCAATCTCAGCAAATGGCTCAAATTGGTTATTGGGAAATCGATTTAATACAAAATACTTTAGAGTGGTCTAATGAAACCAAAATTATACATGAAGTAGGGCCAGACTTTATCCCAGATTTAGAAACAGGCATTAATTTTTATGACGAAGATTCAAAACCCATCATTACGAAGATAGTAGAAGACGGAATCATAAAAAATAAAAGTTGGGACATCAAGTTAGGAATTATAACGGCTAAAGGGAATCACAAGTGGGTTAGATCTATTGGAAGGCCATATGTTGGAAAACAAGGGGTAGAAAAGGTAGTAGGAGTTTTTCAAGATATTACAAAAGACAAACTTGCGGAAGATCAACTAATCAAAAATGAAAAAGAAATTAAAAAGCTAAATGCTCAACTAAAAGAAAAAATAGAATTACGTACGAAGGAGTTGAGCAAAACCAAACAAGATTATCAAAAGCTTTATAACGAAGCTCCTGATATGATGGCATCAATTGATACTAATAAGTTGACAATTATTGATTGTAATCAAACCGTTTGTGACTATTTAGGATATTCAAAGGCAGAATTGGTTAATCAATCATTTTTAAATCTATATCATTCAGACTCTTACAACATTATTAAAAGAGCAATACAGCAATTTAAAAAAGAGGGAGAAATTAAAAATCAACGATTATATCTCAAGAAAAAAAATGGAGAAAAGCTGCCTGTAACACTAAACACTTCAGCAATAAAAGATGCATCAGGTAATATTATTCAAGCGAACTCTGTTTGGAGAGATATTACTCAATTAGAAAAAGTAGAAAAGGAGCTTAAGTTTTTAAATAATGAACTAGAAAATAGAGTAATAGAGCGAACAGAAGAAATTCAAAAGGTAAATGAAGAACTAGAGGAGTTTGCATACATGACTACTCATGATTTAAAATCCCCAATTTCCAATATTAGGGGTCATATTGAAATTTTAGAGTTGGAAATGAACACCTCTTCAAATCCAGTTATCGGTCAATCGATTCATTGGATGAAGGATTCTATAGAAAAAGCTGAATCAAATATTCAAAGTATTATTAAAGTAGCTCAAATCAGAGAGCCTGCATCAAGTATTACGACTGATGTTAGCTTAAATAAAATTATCAAACAGGTTATAGAAGATATAAATTTTGAAAAGGCTGAAATAAGCATTTCTACTGATCGTGATTACCGAATATCCTTCAATGAAAAAAATATCTACAGCATCATCCAAAATTTGATATCCAATTCAATTAAATACAAAAAAAGTGACACTACAGCTGTCATAAATATTAAAGTATTTGATAATAATGAATATACTTGTGTATCCATTTCCGATAACGGGCTAGGTATAAACTTAGATATGAATCAGGCTAATCTATTCGGAATGTTTAAGCGACTGCATGATCATGTTGAAGGAAGTGGAATTGGGCTTTATCTTGTAAAGCGAATGCTTGATGCTGCTGGAGGAAAGATAGAGGTGGAAAGCAAACTAAATGAAGGATCTACATTTACTGTTTTTTTTAAAAAATAATGAAGAAATTAAAACGAATTTTATTAATCGATGATAGTGAGGCAACTAACTATATGAATCAATACTTCTTTGAAAAGTTAGAGGCATGTGATAGAATTGATGTAGCAACAAATGGTCAAGAAGCCTTAGATATAATTACAAGTATAAAAGAAGAAAATTGGGACACAGAAATGCCCGATCTTATTTTGTTAGATATTAAAATGCCCGTTCTGGATGGATTCGGTTTTCTCGAGCATTATGAAAAACTACCTTCTGAAATGCGGAAATCTGTTATCACTGTTCTTTTAACTACATCAATGAGTCAAACCGATAGAGATAGGGCACAAAAATATGAGTCTGTAAATAGCTTTCTCAATAAACCGTTAACAATTGGCCATGTTAAAACGCTGCTAGAAAAGGTTTCAGGGCTAAATCAATAATGAAATAGATTTATAATTATTGCTGAAGTAATTGTAAATGATTTATATTAGTGCTCTAATTAAAGCCATTATGAAGCACTTCAACTTACTTTTATTTACCCTATTTGTATCTTTTATAGGATTCAATACCGTTAATGCTCAAGGCAACTTTAGAGTTCTCTCCAATTCCATTTTAACAGCAAACCCTTTAGAATGTGATACAATTGCTGTAGATGTTACAACATATTTAGGGTGTAGAAATTTTATAAATAATGGTTATACCTACTCCGTTTCTGGAAATACAATTATAATAGATGTAAAATATACTAGTTCTCCCATTTGCTTAGGAGCATTAAGTCAACCTATTTATAATGTAAAAATGGTTGGAATTCCTGCAGGGAGTTACACCATTTCAAGTGAGGCCTATTTAGACAATGTTTTTGTTAATGCAGTAACAACCCCCATAACAGTAGCAGCTTGCTGCCCATCAACAAGTCAAGTAAAAGCAAGCTTTTTTTTAGATGATTCTACTTTTTGTGTTGGAGATACTTTTTACTTAAACAATTTGTCTGCGAATGCACTTAATTTTGAATGGTTCAAAAATGACACTTCATTTTCAACAAGTAGTAGCCCCTTCCTAATCGCATCAACTGTTGGCATAAATACGATTCGATTACGAGCCGATAGTGGACTTTGTAGTGATGATACTACCTTAAGGTATCGTGTGAATGCTAATCCATCAGTGAATTTGGGAATGGATACAATAATTTGTCAAGGTGCATCTATTACACTCAGACCAAACCTTCCATATTCAAGCTATATTTGGCAAGACTCTACAACCTTAGATAGCTTAATAGTTAATAGCGCAGGAAATTACAGCGTAATAGCTATTGATTCAAACGGCTGTGTTGGTATGGATACGGTGCTTATTGGTGTGTCTGTTTGTACATTTTTGGAACAACAATCCTCAAATGAAAACATATGGACGGTATTCCCAAATCCAGTAGACAATAAGCTTTTTATAAATCACAGTTCATTAAAAAGCACCAACTTTACTTACAAGATTATTAGTTTAACAGGACAACTTATTTCTGAAGGTATACTAACCAATACTCATTCAGAAATCTCTACTCAACATTTAGAACCAGGTGTTTATTTCATTCAAGTAATGCATGGAAATACCACCACTACCCAAAAAATCACTAAAAAATAAATTAAAGGTGTAAAATACTAACCGAGCCACATTACTGCTCATGCTATATTTTTAACAATTCATCTAAATTTACATCTATTCGATTAAGGTGATGACTAATTTAGCTCTTACAAACTACATATATCCCTTAAATGATTCACAAACTAAACAACTATGTTTCACGAAATGGTATCTATAACGATGCGTCTGCAAGTGGCTCACTTAAGGTTAAAACATTTAACTGGATACTATTTTGGACTTTTTGGGCAAGTATTCTATGGAGTTCATTGCTATTTGGGTTAGGTCAAACTTATGCAGCTTATATACCTCTCATAGCGACTTTATCCATTCCGATTTCCTTTTATACCTTAGCAAAGAAGCAAAATTTTCATCTAGCTTTAAACATTTACATTACCTCTCTTTTAATTCTCCCTCCTTTAGTTCAACTCTTTCACGGGGGAATTATTAATTCTGGTGCTGTAATAGTTTGGACTATTCTCGCACCAATAACCGCGATGATTTTTAAGAAAATGAAAATTGCAAAATTAATTTTTTGCCTTTTTATTTTGTCTCTTCTAATTGGCTCTTTAGCAGAATTATTGATAGATGTCCCTTTCAAAATAATGAGCTCAAATCAGATCATCACTCAATTTATTCTAAACATAATTGGTTTGTTAACAATTATCTATTTCCCAATACTACATTTTACTAACGAAATGTTAAACCAACGGAAAATTATAAAATCTCAGAATGACAAAATTGTTAGCAGTATAGAATATGCTAAATATATTCAAACTGCGAGTTTATTATCTCATGATGAATTAAGTGCTTGCCTTAATAATGACTTCTTTTTATACTATAAACCCAAAGATATCGTGAGTGGAGATTTTTATTGGGTAAACCATAAAAATGGCCGATTAATAATTATTTGCGCAGATTGTACTGGACATGGAGTTCCTGGTGCATTTATGACAATGATGGGAATAAACCACCTGAATAATATTGTTAATGAGAAGGGTATAACTGACCCTTCTATGATATTATTATTTTTACATTATGCTGTTAGAGATTCTTTGAAGTATTCACCGGAGAAAATTAACGATGGGATGGATATTTCTGTATGCAGCATCGACTTATCTGAAATGAAGATGGAATACTCAGGAGCTAGAAATAAATTATATTATTTTGATAAAACGTTAAAAATTTTTCCTGGAACAAAAATAAGTATTGGAGATGATCAAGAAAATGTTTTATTTGAAAAGCACACCATAAAAATGAATGGGGGAGACCACTTTTATATGTTCTCTGACGGTTATATTGATCAATTTGGAGGTCCAAAGAATAAAAGATTTGGTAGCAAGCAACTAGCTTCCTTAATTAAAGAAATGAATGGAATGGATATAAAACAGCAAGGAAGAATTATCTCCACTAAAATGAAAGAGTGGAAAAGGGGAATTGACCAAATTGATGATATAACCATAATGGGATTTAAAGTATAAATATGGAAATAAAGAAAAAAATACTTATTATTGAGGATGACTCACTTACATTATTGGTTTTAAAAAACCTATTGAGCAATAGAAATTTTGAAATTTTAGCATTAAATGATGGCCGACATTACAAACAAAAAATGGAGGGAGTGGAAGCAGTCATTATAGATTGTGGGCTACCATTTACTTCAGGAGAAGATATTGCATTAGAAATTAAAAACTCTCACCCTAGCACCAAAATCATTTTAACTTCTGTTTCATCTGTAGAAAAGTTAAAGCCTGAAACAAAAAATGTAATTAATGGATTTATAGGTAAACCCTATAATTCAGAGAAGATTGACGATTTATTTACTCTTATTTTTTAACATGGAAAAACTGAATACCATTATACTTATCGACGATAGTAATGCTGCAAATGCTATTAATTCAGCTATTATTAAAGAAATGAATATAGCTGATAATATCATTTTAATGAATAAAACTTCAACAGCTTTAGACTACTTAAAGAATGACGACAAGATTAATTATCCAATCCCCGAATTAATCTTATTGGATATTGAAATGCCTGATGAGAATGGGTTTGAATTTTTGAAAAATTATTCTACTCTCGATCAAGCTGTTACTAATTCATTTTCTCCGATCATAGTCATCTTAAGTAATCATATTACACCAGAAAACTTTACTAAAGGAAAAGACTTTAGATTAGTGGGTGTAGAGTGTATTTTAAGAAAACCTATGGAAAGAGAAGATATTGAAGATGTATTGGAGGAACATTTCGGTTTTGAATTCGATTAAAATGAAATTTCTTATACCCCCTAGCCATATATCCATTGAAGTCTATCAGAAACTACTTCCTCTTTTTTTGGATGAAATTGTTGCTGATTTTAAGCAATTAAAATCTAGCTATATGGAAAATAATTGGGAAGAAGTAAAAAGACTTTCTCACAAAATAAATGGAGTTGCAAGTAGCTATGGTGCCTTTGAAATACAAAAAGAGGCAGCTTACATAGAAAACTCCAGCAAAAAAGACGTCGAATTGAATAAAAAAGCAGTATTGAGCCTAGAGTGTGCAATCGAAAGACTCAATAACTACATTCAAACTGAATTCAAGCAACTATATTCTTAATTATTCCGTCAGGTATTTGATTTTACTTACAAATAAATTAGAATATTTGTATTCCTTAAAAAAATGAATATGAAAAACTTATTAATTGCTATTATTACATTAGCCTTCACGATTACATTCACTTCTTGTGAAAAAGAAACCTCACTAACTCCAAATCCGCTTTATAACCAAACTCTAAGTCAACCTCAGAGTTTCCAAGCTGATATTGATAGTTCTACCTATATTTTTAACATAACTACTAGTGTTGAATCTAGTGGACTTCTAAATCTGGAAGGCGTAAAGGGAAACTATAAAATAGTAGTGGTTACTAGCTCATTAACACCTGGTGTATATAAAACAATAGATAATGGTTTGAATAATGTTAGTATATATATCAATAATGGTGTAATGGGCATCTATTCTAGTGCATTTGTACCAGTGCCTGACATGGAGGTTAAAATTAATTCTTTCGATGCTATAAATAGAACCATTACAGGGTCTTTCAGTGGTTTGGTGCAGGATATTAGCACAAAAGATACCATTCGAATATCAAATGGAATCTTCACCAATGTAAAAGTATTAAAAGGCCCAGATGTAAACTTGGGAAAGATGACTGCAAAAATAGATGGAACTCCTTTCGAGTCATACTTTTGTGTTCAAACCAGTGCATCTTACAATGGCTTTGAAATAAGCCAAATAGATGGATCAAGCACCGGAGTTAACAAATCGTTGAAGCTGTTATTTGATGATAAAATTAAAACCGGAACATTTAATATTGACGGATTTGATATTTCTGCGCAGTATTATGCCAACTTATCATCAAATCAAGACCCATTTAAAGATATTTATGATGGAATAAGCGGATCAATAGTAGTGAGCAAAGTAGACACCGTTGCCAAAATAGTAGAAGGTACTTTTAACTTTGAGGCTTTAAATATAGATTCTGACACCGTGAAAGTAACTGACGGTAAATTTGAAGCAGTAATTCAATAGTGCTTTTTCCAATAATCTGGTGGAAGAATAATTAACTTAGGGTAGTCAACGACATCCAAATGGTTAAATAAAGTTTTAGGAGAGGCCCACGGATGGTGGACCTCTTTTTTTTCCACATTATTTAATTCAGGAATCCACAACCGAACGAACTCCCCTTGACTATCATAATTTTTTGCCTGAAGAATAACATTAAAAAACCGATCTCTACTGTCATTTCCAACTCCGGCAATATACATCCAGTTTCCATAATTGCTACAAACATCATAATCCAGTAACATAGATTCAAAGTATTCTGCCCCTACTCTCCAGTCTTGTTGAAGCTCCTTCACAAAAAAAGATGCTACATTCTGCCTCCCTCTGTTACTCATAAAGCCTGTAGCGGCTAATTCTCTCATATTAGCATCAATAAACGGAATACCCGTTTTTCCTCTTATCCAAGCATTTACAAATTCTGGATTCGGATTCACCAAATTCTGATGACCATTTATTCCATAGGAATGGAAAATTTTATTGCCATTTTTTAAAGCAGTATATTTAAAAAAGTCTCTCCAAATCAATTCAAATATAAGCCAGTAAGTAGAATCATTAGAATAATATTCGTGCTCAAACCTCTTAACTTCCCAATAAATATGTCGAGGAGAAATACATCCATTCCATAACCAAACTGATAGTTTACTAGAATAATCGGCACCTATTAATCCATTTCTTTTTTCTTTGTATAGGAGTAGTTCTTGTGATTCATAAAAATAATGATTCAGTCTATTGTTTGCTTCATCTTCTCCACCTTTGAAAGCAAGAACTGACCGATTATCCTTAATAGGATTTGAAAATTTAAAGTCGTTGAGAGACGGTATAGTCCCTTTTTGAATCCTGTTAGACAAGTTATTGAGCTTGGAGGGTAGGGCAATGCAGGGCCGAATAGAGGTATTTCTTTCTAATAGCTTCCGAAATGAAGTAAAAATAAAAGGGGTATCTTCTAAAGCAAAGGGTATATCATCTGGGTGAAACAAAAAAGCATCGTAGGCATATTCTATTGAACCATTAAAAACTCTTTCTACTCTTCTTTCTAACTCAACCTCTTCAAAAGTTATTTCTTTTTGAGTGTAAATCGTAGTTGCATTTGTTTCAAGTGATAAATGCTTTAAATATGAAGCAGTATTTCCAACTCTAATCACTAAATCACTTCCTACTTTTCTGAGGTTTTCTCTTAAATTTTGAACACTTTCAATAAGTAACTGAGCTCGATGGACTCCTATTTTAGGATAGCCAAACTTAGTCGTTGAAAATAGAATCTCGTCAAAACAATAAAAGGGGATTACAATAGAATGATTTTTCAATGCTTTGGTTAGCGATTCATTATCATGTAATCTTAAGTTATTTCTAAACCAAACTATTGCAACGCTCATTCTTTTTATTTCTTCTACACTTTTCTCCACAGTATACAACTGTATTCCAACTCAACCTCCACTTCTTTCTCCAAAAGAATGGTCTATTACAAGTTGGACATATTTTTTGTGGTAAGTCTCTTTTATTAACCAAATTGGATGGTATTTGTTCTATGGGCGATCATCTGAATAGGTCCCTAAAAGCTTGTATAAAGGTGAGCGACCAATTAACCCAACGATTAAAAAGAACAAACCAAGAATAACCATAACAATGGAAAACGCAATTGACTCACTTTTTGTAAAAGTGAAATAAAAAGTAACCAAAGCCATCAAGATTCGAAGTATTCGATCCAATAGACCCATATTTTTTTTGAATCCAAACATTATCTATAAATTTTACAGAATGTATCCATTTTTATTAAAAAAAGGAAGTTTATTGTGACAAAACAATCTGTTTTGCCATATTTTTGAATATAAACCCGTGAAAAGGTAAAACAGAATACCAATATAAACGGCCTGCCAAACCTTTGGGACGAAAAGTAGCCGTCTGGACCATGCAAAAACCTTCCAGTCCACCTGCGATAGGAATGATTTTGAATTCTAGCCATGCATCTCCTGGCAACTTCATTTCAGCATATAATAATAATCTAACATTTACCTCATCTGCTAAAAGCACCCTCCAAAAGTCCAAAGAATCTCCAGCGTGGATATCTGTAGGACTACGTCTTCCCCTTCTCAAGCCTACTCCCCCCACTAACTTATCCATATGGCCACGAATCTTCCATAGAAAATTTCCATAGTACCAACCTTTGTTACCCCCAATGGACCAAATGTTCCGCTTAACTTGATCAAATTTTGATGCTTCAAAAGCTACCTTCTTAACATCTTCAAATGTTCCATTTTGTGGTACTTCTATATAATCATTTAATGAAGACTCCGGATGTATAAAATGATCCGAATCTACCCATGAAGAAACAACCATATTTTGTTCTATCCTTTTGAATGCCAACTGCACCGCTTCTTTATAAGTAAATAGCTTTATTTTAATTATTTCATGCAAGTCGTTTTTTACAATGACTTCATTTTTCATGCTGTCCACTAAGTTGACCGCCAAATGGTAAGAAGTTGAGGTTACAAAATAAAGCCAATAAGATGAAATGCGAGGACTGAATACTGGGACTGTAAAAATAAATCTCTTTATCCCTCTAACCTTTGCAAACTCTAACAACATTTGTTTATAGGTAAGTATGTCTGGACCTCCGATGTCGAAGGTTTTGTGATACGTTTTTTCATTCAGGGCCGCAAGAGTCAGGTATTCAATTACATTTCGAATACCAATAGGTTGACATTTCGTATTCAACCATTTTGGAGCAATCATTACAGGCAACTTTTCCACTAAATCCCGTATAATTTCAAAACTAGCACCACCTGACCCTATTACAATCGCTGCTCGAATTACGGTAGTGGGCACCTTAGATTGCTGCAAAACATCTTCTACACTTTTTCTACTTGTGAGGTGCTTTGATAAATCGGAATCATTAGAAATACCTCCAAGATAAATTATCTGCTTTGCACTCGATCGATCAATATATTCTTTAAAGTTTTCAGCTGTTTGCTGCTCCATTTCTTCAAAATCACCTTTGGAAGTGGATAAAGAGTGTATTAAAAAATAGGCAACATCAAAATCCTCGGGCAATTCTGAAAGTGTTTCACGTTTTAAAAAATCTGCTTGATAAACTGTTACTAAACATTTCATCGAGGTGTTTATTGACAATCTATTTTTATCTCTAACCACCGCATAGACTTGGTGTCCATTTTGTGTTAAACTAGATAATAATCGTTTTCCGATGTAACCATTTGCTCCTGTTAGTAAAACTTTCAAGTTGATTTTATTTTAAGTTAAACAAATTTCTATTGTTTATTGTTTGAGAAATATTGTAAAATACGAAACATGCATAGATTATCACGAACAAGTCGATTACCCATTTCACTTGAGAAAGCTTGGGATTTTTTTTCTTCTCCTAAAAACCTAAAAGAAATCACACCTGACTATATGGGTTTTGATATTACTTGTACACTTCCAGAAAAAATGTATCCTGGAATGATTATTACTTATAAAGTGAAGCCTCTATTAGGAATACCAATTGGTTGGATGACAGAAATTACTCATATAGAAGATAAAAAATTCTTTGTAGATGAACAACGAGTAGGGCCGTATACTATTTGGCATCATCAACATCATTTTAAAGCTATAGAAGGCGGAGTAGAGATGATTGATACTGTAGACTATGTTTTACCTTTAGGACTTATAGGAAGGGCTTTAGAACCGATTTTAGTAAGAGGGAAATTGAAAGAAATTTTTGATTATAGAGAGAAAAAAGTGGAAGAGCTATTTGGTAAATTTTAACGGTAAGTAAATCTAATTCTAACCTAAAAAAAAGGGCGAAATCAATAATGATTTCGCCCTTTCATGCGATCTAAAAATTAACTTATCTGATAGTCAACTTTTGGATGGTATTGTTTCCATTGATATTTGTTCTCAAGAAATACATTCCATTATTTAAGCTTGATAAATCAATTTGCTCTTGTACTGTATTTGCTCCAGAGAAATTGTTATTGTAAACTACCTTTCCTGTAATGTCATATACTTCTACTTGAACATTTCCAATCTTATTCTCATCAGTAATGTTTAAAGTAATGAATCCATTTGACGGGTTTGGATAAACTTTAATTGCAGATGATGCGCTCAAAATTTCGTTTGTTCCAATAATTACATTTCTAGGAGTACCGAAGTTTGGACGAATCATATAAGTCACATTAAAGTTGAAGTTTTCATTTGGCGTCCAAGGAGTTGTCCCAAAGGTTACAAAATTTGTATTTGCTATGAATTTTGTTGGAGTAGTTCCAACAGTAACATTTGAATCTTGCTCTTCTACACCAACGAAAAAAGAATCAGCAGGAAGAATTACATATCCACCAGCATTATTAAACGTTAAGGTAGCATAAGAAGCACCAGTATTAGTATACGTAATGGTGTCAGTTGTTGCAATGATTCCACCAGGCAAACCATTCGAAAAGCTTCTAACTTGAGCGCTAAGTGGTTGGTTCGTCATAGAGCCGCCTCCATTATTAATAAATACTGTAACAGAAGTTAAAGTATCACTTTTACTGATTTCATAAACAGAACCTAACTCACCTTTAATGCCTGCCCCAATTCCTAAGGAACCTGTGGCGATACCATTATCTCTAGCCATAGTAGTGTCGGTTACGATAAGTGTGTCGGAAGAATTAGAATTGTTATTTGGAGTTGCATCAACATTTGAGTGTGAAACTAAGTAATCTACAGTGTAAGCACCTATTACAGTAGGAACATAATTCGCTACTTTAATAAATGTATTGTTAGCACCTGGAGCTAGTTTCGTTATTGAAGAACTATCAGTATATACAACCGTTGCATTTCTTTTAACCGTGTAATTCACTTTCACATTCCTTAAAGTATCTGCACCAATATTTGCGGCAATTGCTGCAAAAACAATGGAGTCAGTTTGATTGAATGGCAGCCTAGTATATTCGGATAATCTATTTGTAGCTAATAACTCCACATCAAAGCTAGCTGCATTCTTAATAGAAATATCGTCAATAGCAATATCGTCATAGAATGTACCATTGGTTTCATCTACAATGAATCTAACTTTTATTGGAGTAGTAGCTCCCAATGAGGATAAATTCACGCTATTTCTCTTCCATCCATTCGTATTTACAGAGTCTACAAAAACAGTATCTAAATTAGTCCCATATTCTACTGTTACATAAAGTGTAGCATTTCTTGTTCCAGTTTCTCGATCACTGTAGTGGAAAAATTCTAACTCAGGATTAGTTAATCCACTAATATCAATATCAGGCATTTGCAAAGTAACATCAGAAGAAGATGGAGACTCAGAATCATCCACATACGCAAAATATCCAGTCCCACTATTATCAGTTGCAGGACCGTGCCCACCTTGTGCTGGGGAATAGGCTTGTGATAACACCCATAATTCATTTGAGCTTGAGTAATTAGTTATACATGGATCGAAAGTAGCTGAACCAAAACTTTGAGTATAAGGAGCTACTACTGCCGCACAGGCGGTAGCAAATCTACCTTTTACAGACCAAAAGCTATTATTTGCAGCACTGCAGCTATCTTCTACTCTAAATTCATAGACTGTAGATGCTGATAAACCAGTTAAGGTATAAGGTTTAGTTGTAATATTAGAAATTTTAGTTCCTGTTCCAGAAACAAAACCTAAGGGACCATATTCAATATTCCAAATAGTAGCCCCACCAGAAGTCCAGTTTAAATCTACCGTAGTAGTTGTTGCATTACTAGCAACCGGTAATGTAGGATTTAAACAATTAGGAACAACTACGTCATATCCAAAAAGAATATCAGGCGTACCTTGCATTACACCGAACACTTGTAGGTTTGAAGTACTGTATTGGTCTGTGATAAACAAACCTCCTGCTATTGGAGCAGCATTAGGCTGCTGTAGACCAATCAAATCAGGTGTAACAGTATAAAAAATACCAGTTGGCATACCAGAGGGAATCGCAATTACATCTATCCTTGCTTGTTCAAGCGCACCGGTAGCTCCCTGATTAAACATATATAAATAAGGACCACCTGCTGTTACAGTATCTACAGCACCTCCATAAATAGCAGAAACGCCATGAGTAGCCATTGGAATAACAGTTGAAGCAACTCCTGTTTTACTTACCAAAACAACATCAGAAGTAAAGTTTCCAATCCAGAAACCACCTGCACCACTAAACGCAGTAGGATCATATGCACACATTCTAGCTCCTACAGTTGTTCCTGTAATAGTAATGGTTGAGGTTCTTGTTTTCGTAACAGGATCAACTACAAAAATTGAGGATCCTGCCGCCCCCATGTATAAGGAAGTACCATCTGTAGTTATAGATCGAACTCCTGTAACACCAGGTATAGTAAACTTGGATGTGACTTGACCTTGAGCATTCATAGTACAAAGAGAGTCAGAGGCCCATTTTGAAATCCAGAACTGCCCATTTAAATAAGCTACTCCTGCATTTCCATTAGCTACAGATCCTTGTTGAAATTTTATTAAAGAATCTCCAATATTTACAGTTAGAAATGGATTTAGGGCGGCTTTACTAATGTTTGCGGTTGCCCCTTTTGAGGTTGGATTTATTGTCAACCCATTAATAGATTCAGATTGCGCAAATAGTGACGAAGAAGCCACTAAAGCAGTACTAGCTAATGCGACAGCGAGTCCTTTTAGCCTTTTACTAGGTAATAAATTTCTCATATTTAATAGTTTTTAGACCTTTAAGACGAATAAAAGAAATAAATAGTTGCCGAAACTAAAAATTTTTAAAAAAAAAGGGCGAAATCAATATTGACTTCGCCCTTTCGTTTGATCTAAAAGTTGACTTATTTGATTGTCACTTTTTGAATAGTATTGTTTCCATTGATATTCGTTCTCAAGAAATACATTCCATTGTTCAATCCCGATAAGTCAATTTGCTCTTGTACTGTATTTGCTCCAGAGAAATTGTTATTGTAAACTACTTTTCCTGTAATGTCATATACTTCTACTTGAACAGTACCAATTTTATTTTCATCAGTAATATTTAAAGTAATGAATCCATTTGACGGATTTGGATAAACTTTAATTGCAG
The DNA here is from genome assembly GCF_009909615.1 of Acidiluteibacter ferrifornacis. Lineage (GTDB taxonomy): Bacteria > Bacteroidota > Bacteroidia > Flavobacteriales_E > Vicingaceae > Acidiluteibacter > Acidiluteibacter ferrifornacis. Next base: position 541,531 of record NZ_WWNE01000003.1, read on the forward strand.
ATGTAGCACTCAAAATTTCATTATTCCCAACAGTGACAGTTCTTGGAGTTCCAAAATTTGGACGAATCATATAAGTCACATTAAAGTTGAAGTTTTCATTTGGCGTCCAAGGAGTTGTTCCAAAGGTTACAAAATTTGTATTCTGTATAAATTTAGTTGGAGTTGTACCAATTGTTATATTAGAATCTTGCTCTTCTACACCTACAAAGAATGAATCAGCAGGAAGAATTACATATCCACCTGCATTATTAAACGTTAAAGTAGCATAAGAAGCACCTGTATTTGTGTAAGTAATAGTATCTGTTGTAGCTAAAACACTACCAGGCAAACCATTAGAAAAACTTCTCACTTGAGCGCTCACAGGCTGATTAGTCATAGAACCTGTAGCATTTCTGATAAATACAGAAACTGAAGTTAAAGTATCACTATTAGCGATAGCATAAACAGAACCTAATTCACCTTTGATGCCTGCTCCAATTCCTAAAGAACCTGTAGCAATACCGTTATCTCTAGCAATTGTAGTATCTGTTACAATTAATGTATCAGAAGAGCCCATATTGTTAGATAACGTTGCGTCTACATTTGAATGAGAAACAACATAATCTACCGTGTAAACACCAGTCATAGTAGGCATATAGTTCGCAAGTTTAACAAAAGTGTTAGTTGCGTTTGGTGCCAATGAAGCTAAAGCTGAACTGTCAGTATAAACAACGGTAGAACCTCTTTTTACACTATAGTTTACTTTCAAACTTTTCAAAGTATCAGTACCATTATTACCAACTATTGCCGCAAAAACGATCGAGTCCGTTTGGTTAGAAGGCAGTTGAGTATATTCTGACAGTCTATTCGTTGCCAACAATTCAACTTCGAAAGCTGGAACAACAGAAACAACAAAATTATCGATCAATAAGATGTTCATATCAGTGGAGTTGTTTCTTATCGCTAAATGAACCGTTTGGCCCGCATAAGCAGATAAATCAACGGTTCTATTGGTCCATACACCTGTTGCGGCAGGTACATTTAATAAAACTGGGTTAGCATTTAAACCTGCAGTATCAGGAGTAGTTGTGGAAATTAACACTTGATATCCATCAGGAAAATTTGCATCTGAAGCTCGCACATCAAAAGACAAAACTGCATTTTGAGGAAGTAGCATTGAAGGTGATATCATGTAATCATTCGCAGTACCTGCTGGAGTAAACCAAGAAGTACTTGCAACACAAGTATCACCTACTACAGAACTATCCGGATCTGGGAAAGAGATAAAAGCATCAGTAAAAAAAGCGTAATTCGCTTGGGGTGTATTACCATCTAAATCAAGTAAAGTCCAATTGGCTAAAGACGCTGAGCTGTTAAAATTTTCTGAAAAAACTGTTTGTGCGGTTGAGCTAAAGCTAGTCATGCCAAGAAGAGCTGCTCCCAAAATTTTGTAAAATCTATTCATATAAAAATATTTGTTCAATCAATTTGAATGAACTGGTTAATAATTCAAATTAGTAATGTCCTTTGCTTTTAGGGTCGCCAAATTTACTATTAATAAGAGGGAATACTTGTTAAAAAATATAAAAGGGTAATAGGAGTGACGAATGGTTATTTGATGTTATCTCTTGCTATTAATTGATTTAAACCTAACTCAGCGCATTTTTGTATGTATCTAAAGCCCTATTTCTAGCCATTTTGTGTTCTACTATTGGATCAGGGTATTGGTCTGTATTCCATTCTTTTACCCATTTTTTGATGTATTGGTAATCTTTATCAAACCGTTTGATTTGTTCAGATGGATTAAAAACTCTGAAATATGGTGCTGCGTCTACCCCTGTTCCAGCTGCCCACTGCCAATTTCCATTATTGGCAGACAATTCATAGTCTAATAGCTTTTCTGCAAAATAAGCTTCTCCCCACCTCCAATCAATTAATAAATGTTTTGTTAAAAAGCTTGCTACAACCATTCGTACCCTGTTGTGCATAAACCCCGTCTGATTTAATTCTCTCATACCCGCATCTACCAATGGGTATCCTGTTTTACCCTCACACCACAACTGAAACTCCTCTTCGTTATTTCTCCATCTTACAGCATCGTACTTCCGATGAAAATTATTCGAAACAACATCTGGATAATAATTCAATATGGTCATAAAAAACTCTCTCCATATTAATTCATTTAAAAACACCTCACTCTTTTCCTTAGCTCTTGTGGCAATTTCTCGTATAGAAACCGTACCAAACCTAAGATGAACACCTAACTTAGAAGTACTGCCCTTAGCTGGAAAATCACGCTCCTCTGCATAAGCTTCTAAAATTTCATCTTTAAGTTTAGAACTAGGTATTTCAATATTGGTTAACTCAAACCCTAACTCATTTAAAGTTGGAGGTTTGAATTCGGACGGATTCCACCCATCAAATCGCAGTGCAGATGAGTATGACTCTAATTGATTTTTCTGCAATACTGATTTCCATTTCCTGCTATAAGGAGTATATACTAAATATGGCGTCCCATCATCTTTTAACACTTGTCCTGGTTCAAGAATTACTTGATCTTTAAAACTATAAAAAGAAATATCTTTAGCATTTAAAAATTTCCTTACCCACTCATCGCGTTCTTTAGCATAAGGCTCATAGTCGCGATTTGAATAGACCGAATGAACTTTAAAATCTTCCACAATTTGCTTCCATACTTCCTTAGGTTTTCCGTGATATACCTTTATACTAGTCCCTTTAGTTTTTAAAGATTCATTTATATCACTCAAATTCTGATGAATAAAACTAACCCTTGCATCTGCTTTGTTTTTAAGGTCTGATAATATTTCCTCATCAAAAATAAAAATAGGTTGTACTTTTTCTTCACCAGAAAGGGCATGGTACAAGCCTGTGTTATCTTGTAACCTTAAATCTCTTCTAAACCAGAAAATAGCTACTTTTTCGTTTTTCACTTTATTTACATTAAAGGTTTTGCATAAGGTAATCGTTCAAGCAAGGAAGTTTTGTAGTAGGCATCTAATCCAGCTACTGTTATGGTTCCTAGTTGCTGAATATCGACAAAGCCATCTTCAGATATTTTATTCGTTGCCATTTCTATATGTATAATTTCACCTATTATGATGTAGGTTCCATTCAATTCAACGGTTTTAATTTCTCGCAGTTCCAGACCCATTTTAAGCTTACTCTCTTGAACAAAAGGAGCAGAGAAGCCATTTATAAATTGTTCATTCAGTCCTACTGCTTTAAACTCAGATACGTTGGTATCATACCTTGCAGCAGATTGATGCGCTTTTCTATAAATAGTTTCATTCACATGATTTAGAGTGAACTGACCAGTACTTCTAATATTTTCTAGAGTATGACGATCCACAGTATCCGGACGAGAAACCATCCCAATTAAAGGTGGATTAGCTCCTATATGGAAAATAGAATTAAAGGGAGCTAAATTAGTACCCCCATTTGAATGGATTGTTCCCACTAAATTCAAAGCTTTGAAACCCTCAATTGAATTGATGAAATTGGCTCGAAATCGCTGGTCTAGGTGCGCAATGTCTTTTTTACTAACTATTTTTTTCATTATTTCAATCTACCCATTCCCCCATCAACATGCAATACTTGTCCGGTAATCCACGAAGATTTCTCTGTCAGTAAAAAAACCGCAGCATTAGCAATATCAGTTGCTAATCCTATTTTTTTTAGTGGATGACGTTCTGCATTCGCTTTTCGTTTTTCTTCAGATGATAGTAAATTACTCGCTAAGGGTGTCTCGGTTAATGATGGAGCAACAAGGTTAACCCTAATCTTTGGTGCTAATTCTGAAGCGAGTGCCCTTCCAAAACCTTCTAAAGCACCTTTAGCCATAGCCACTGATGTATGAAAAGTAAGCCCAGTTTGAACAGCTACTGTACTAAACATCACTATTGAAGCATTTTCAGACTTTTTTAATGCTGACAATGCTTGTTGAATCACTTTTGTAGCACCTAAAGTATTTAATTGTAATTCATCCAAAAATTCTTCTGTTTTTATTCGGTGAAAGGGTTTTAGACTTATTGAGCCCGGACAATACACCAAACCATCCAATTTTTCAGGAAGGTCTAATTCAAAAGTTTCTGTTACGTCAATATTTTGAAAGCTAACGTTATTCAAATCTTCAATATTGTTGCTTTCTCTAGAAGCAACAATAACCTCGTAACCAAGACTGACTAACTGACGTACAATCTGATTACCAATTCCTGAGGTTCCTCCGACTACTAAATACTTTTTACTCATTTTCTTTTATTATTGGAACAATAGAAATGAGTAAATGTTTAAAGTAACATTGTATAGAAACGTTTCACTAGGCTCTTTTTTCCAAACGTGACTTGACTACTTTCTCCCAACTCATCAAAAACCAAGGAGTATACTTCTCAGGATTTTCAAGAGTGTCAACTTCTAAGTAGCTAATATCTACCCACTTCCAATCATTTACCTCTAAGACATTTGGTTGAGGATGATTTGAGTAATGCCCAATAAATACATGATCATATTCATGCTCTATTAATCCATTAGAAAACTCTGCTCTGTAGGTAAATTCAAATTGTTTCACCAGTTCGCAATCAAATCCCATTTCTTCTAACAGTCTACGATGAGCAGCTTGTTCATTGGACTCTCCAGGCTGTTGATGACTACAACAGGCATTAGTCCATAAGCCTGGAGAATGATATTTATTTAATGCTCGCTGATGAATCATCATTTGATTGTGCTGATTGAAAATGAAAACAGAGAAAGCCCTATGAAGCAAACCTTTTTCATGAGCTTCAATTTTTTCCATTATTCCAATCTGATTATCAGATTTATCCACTAAAATTACTGACTTCCCCAAATTATAAAATGTTAAAACTGTGTTTAATATACGAACTCAATAACAAACCATATTTTTTATTGTTAGGAATACGAATTCTCTTGGCTAAAATTGTCGAAGGAGCGGTGCTCTGGATTTTTTTAAAAAGAGCATAGTAATAAACGTATGCGGTATACACTCCGAGTCTAGAATTTTTAGGCAATTGCTTAATTCCAATATAGGCGTCTTTAAAGTCCTGCTCAATGTCTGCTTCAATATTCTTTTTACACGACTCACTAAAAGAGCCTAGGTCTACATTTGGAAAATAACTTCTTCCCATATCCTTAAAGTCTTGCTTTAAATCCCTTAAAAAGTTGATTTTTTGAAAAGCGGCTCCCAATTTCATTGCAGAAGGCTTTAAATGTTGATATTGTTCTTCATTTCCTTGACAGAAAACCCTTAAACACATTAGTCCAACCACTTCCGCTGACCCTAATATATACTTTTCAAAACTCTCTTGATCAAACACTTTTTGAGATAAATCCATTTCCATACTGTAAAGAAATGCTTCAATCAACTCCTTCTCAATCCCGTATTGATTAACAGTGGCCTGAAATGCATTCAATACAGGATTTAAACTTATACCTTCCGCTATTGATTGATAAGTGTCAGCTTTAAATTCTTGTAAAAGTTTTAATTTATCAAAGTCGTGAAAAGAATCGACAATTTCGTCTGCTAACCTTACAAACCCATAGATGGCATAAATCGGTTGATGAATTTTTCTATCTAACACATAGATACCAATTGAAAATGAAGTACTATATGCATTTGTAATTAGTTTACTAATTCTATTTGAGGTTTTATCGTAGAGTGCCTTCATCTTTCTAATTTACTTTTTTTTGAACTAGCTCTGAAACCACTTTCCCCGAAATAATAGAAGGTGGTACACCAGGTCCAGGTGTGGTTAATTGACCGGTAAAGAATAGGTTTTTCACTTTCTTATTAATCATAGACGGCTTAAAAATAGCCGTTTGACTCAATGTATTAGCCAATCCATATGCGTTTCCTTTAAAAGAATTATAATCCGAAACGAAGTCAGAATATCCGTAAAACCGCTTATAGATAATATTGTTTTTTAAGTTCGTTTTTAACAGTCGTTCCATTCTCTTCAAAACATCATTTAAGTACATCTCCATCAACTCTTTATCCTCTTTCATGTCTGGGGCGGTGGGAATAAGTATAAAAATGTTTTCATGTCCCTCAGGAGCTACTGTTGGATCTATTTTCGATGGACAAGAAACATAAAACAGAGGTTTGCTTGGCCACTTGGGTGTATCATATATTTCTATTGCGTGATCATTAAAAGATTCGTCAAAAAACAAATTATGGTGTTGTAAACCATCAATCTTTTTATCAAACCCCAAGTAATAAATTAAACTGGATGGTGCCATGATTCTAGAATCCCAATACTTTTGATCATACTTACGATATTTAGCCTCTAGAAGATGTTGCTCCACATGATGATAATCTGCACCTGCTACAACTGCATCAAAATTTAAGTATTTATCATTAACAACTATACCATTAGCTGTTCCTTCTTTTACTTCTATTTTTGAGACTCTATGATTTAAGTGAAATTTCACACCCAAACTGCTTGCCAACTTTGTCATTGCAGCCACAATGTTGTACATTCCGCCTTGAGGGTACCATGTTCCTAATGAAATGTCAGCATAATTCATAAGGCTATATAAAGCCGGAGTTTTTGAAGGCTTTGCCCCTAAAAAAAGCACTGGAAACTCCATCAATTCAATGATATTTGGATGTTTAAAATACTTTCTAACGTGATCACTAAAAGAATTAAATAAGTTCAACTTTAATGAGCCTACTATCACCCTCCAATCTATAAATTCTGTGAATGATAAAGACGGCTTGGTCACTAGGTCATTAATACCCACATCATATTTATACTTGGCGTCAGCTATAAACTGATCCAATCGATCACTTGCTCCTACTTCCTTAGATTCTAATAACGCTTTAAATGCGGAATAGTCAGCAGGAATATCCCATTTTTCTCCGTTTTGAAAGTAAACACTATATGAAGGATCCAATCGCAATAACTGATAATAATCTGATACTTTTTTACTAAAATCTGCAAAAAAACGGTCAAACACATCTGGCATCCAATACCAACTTGGTCCCATATCAAAAGTGAAACCATCACTTGAAAATTGTCGAGCTCTACCACCTGTTTGTTCATTTTTTTCAAATACCTCTACCTGATATCCAGCTTTCGCCAAATAACACGCTGCAGAAAGCGATGAAAAACCCGAACCTATTATTGCAATTTGCTTACTCATACTTTCAAATCTAAGCGTAATCCTCTAAAGCTGATGTTAATTTTTTACGTGCCAGGAAGATTCTGCTTTTCACTGTACCTATTGGCATATTCAGTTCATCTGCAATTTCTTTATACTTGAAACCACTATTATGCATATCAAATGGAATTCTTACATCATCCTCTAACCGATCTACCTCTTTCTTAATTTCCTCATACCGCAAAGCCGAATCAGGCGTCTCTGATGCCGATTCTTTTGAGATATTTAAAAAATAAGATTCTTCCGTAGAATCGATAATGGTTTTTTGACGAGAAACCCTTCTATAATTATTGATGAATGTATTTTTCATTATGGTATACATCCAAGCTTTTAAATTTGTTGGATCAACAAACTTTTCTCTATATCGTAATGCTTTAAGCAATGTTTCTTGCAATAAATCATTCGCGTCCTCTTGGTCTGCCGTCAATTTTAATGCAAAATACTTTAATGGATTCTGAAGCGAAACGATCTGATTGTTAAACTCTATTGCTGTCATAGCTTAATGTTTTTTAAATTTTGTTTAACAAATGTATGTTTTAGTTAAACACAAATCAAAAAACCAGAGCACTTTTTTTGCTAAAATTTATTAAAAAAAGCAAAAAACAACACTCAATAAATTATAATTCAATGAGTTATGATGTTTAATAAAATTAAAAATATATTAAACAAGATTATTGTCCAAGAATTTTACGAAACCATTAACTTTTTTAAAAGTCTTTATATTATTCGGAAGCTTTAATGGTTGATGTTGAAGTTGAAAACCTGAAAGGACAATCGTTTTTCCTTTGCCCTCCTTAGAAAGACCATCGATATAACTTTGAATATCAATATCGGGAAATGGGGCTGTGAATGAACTAACAATACAATCGATATTTGGATGACTTTTGCACACACGTTGAACATCAGCAAATGGAACAAACTGACCCAAATATATGACCTTGTGTCCTCTTTTTCGTATTAAATAATTTGAAAACAATAAGCTCAGTTCGTGCATTTCATGCTCAGGCAAAAACAACAGAAAAGTTTTGTAATTGGGGGATAAGTAAGAAAATTTATCAGTTTCTGAAATGATCTTTTGACGAATAATATTACTTACAAAATGTTCTTGAGCAGGAGAAATGCTATCCGATAACCATAAAGAGCCCACCTTGTGTAAAAATGGATATACGATTTCCGTCATGGCAGTTTCCATGCCTGATTCAGCAATGAATGCATCAACCTTCTGTATAAAATCAACCTCATCCAAATCCATTAATGGTTGAAGTAAACTGTCAATTTTTTGAACCGTATTGGTGTCGGTATTGAGGTATTCTGCTACTTTCTGAGCGATCGCCTCTTGCTTAAGTTCAGCAATCTTTGAAATTTTTAATCCAGATCGATTAAGAATAGCAATGTTTAATAGCTTTTTTAATTGTTCATCATTATAAGTTCTGAAGTTGGTTTCCGTCCGGTTGGGATGAATGAGGTTGTATCTTTTTTCCCAAATACGAATAGTGTGCGCTTTTATTCCAGTAATCTGCTCCAGATCTTTTATGTTGTACTTCGCCATTTGATATCTCTATATTAATAAGCTATAAATACATGAACAATCATTTGAATAAAATGTTTGGACGGCTAATTTACAATAGATTTTGTACTCAATCACCAATTAATAATCTCTACGTAATTTTGATGCATGCCAAAAGCAGACCTCAAATCCATTATACAATCAGCTCCTAAAAAACCAGGCGTATATCAATATTTTGATAAGGAGGGAACTATTATTTATGTTGGAAAAGCTAAAAATCTCAAAAACAGGGTCAGTTCTTATTTTAACAATAAGCATCTAGATAGTGGAAAAACAAGGGTTTTAGTAAAGAAAATAGCCGATATAAAATACATTATTGTTGATACAGAACTTGATGCTTTATTGCTGGAGAATAACCTTATAAAGAAATATCAGCCTAGATATAATGTTCTTTTAAAGGATGATAAAACATTCCCTTGGATTTGTATTAAAAATGAACGGTTTCCCAGAGTTTTTGCGACTAGAAATAAGATAAAAGATGGATCAGAGTATTTTGGTCCATATCCCTCGGTTCGCATGATGTATACCGTACTAGAACTCATAAAACAGCTCTATCCATTAAGAAGTTGCACTTTAAATTTATCTCCTTTAAACATTAATAATCATAAATTCAAAGTATGCTTAGAATATCACATAGGCAATTGCAAAGGACCTTGTGAAGGCCTACAAGAAGAGGTAGATTACAATGAGATGATCAAGGAAGTCAGAGGTATCATAAAAGGAAACATCTCAGAAATTAACAAACAGTTGAAAGAAATCATGCACAAATATGCAGATGCATTAGATTTCGAAAATGCCCATAAAGTAAAAGAAAAGATTGCTGCTTTAGAAACCTTTCAAAATAAGAGTACTGTGGTTAGTCCTACTATTAACAACGTAGATGTTTTCAGTATTCAAAGTGATGAAAAAACAGGTTTTGTCAACTACATGAGAGTGGTGAATGGAGCGATTATTCAAGCTCACACGGTTGAACTGAAAAAAAAGTTGGATGAGACGGATGAAGAACTACTGGCGATTGGAATGCTAGAACTTAGAACAAGGTACGAATCTGAATCTAAAGAAATCATTGTCCCGTTTGAACTAGACTTTAGTATTCCCAACTCATTTTTTACTATTCCTCAAAGGGGGGATAAAAAGAAGCTACTTGAACTGTCGGAACGAAATGCAAAATTTTATCGACTAGAAAGTAAAAAACAAGCTGAACGAGTAGATCCTGAAAGACATTCTAAACGAATTTTAGAACAATTAAAGGCCGACTTAAGATTGAGTGAATTACCTCAACACATAGAATGTTTTGACAACTCTAATATTCAAGGAAGTAATCCAGTTGGTGCTTGTGTTGTTTTTCGAAATGCTAAACCGGCAAAAAGAGATTACCGCCATTTTAATATCAAAACTGTGGAAGGGCCAGATGACTTTGCCTCAATGGAGGAAGTGGTATACCGACGCTATAAACGGTTAATTGAAGAAGGGGAATCGCTACCTCAGTTAATTGTTATTGATGGGGGAAAAGGACAGCTTGGAGCAGCATTAAAAAGTTTAGAAAAATTGGGATTAAGAGGGAAGATCGCCATCATAGGGATTGCAAAGCGTTTAGAGGAAATTTACTTTCCGGGTGATAGCTTACCTTTATACTTGAAAAAATCTTCAGAAAGCCTGAAAGTTATACAGCAACTAAGAAATGAAGCACACCGTTTTGGAATTACTCACCATAGAAATAGACGTTCTAAAGGAGCCATTCAATCTGAACTTTCCGAAATAAAAGGCATCGGAGAAAAAACGGCCAAAGAGTTGCTCTTACGTTTTAAATCTGTTAAACGGGTAAAAGAATTGCAACTAAAAGACTTAGAAGAAATTATTGGATTTAGTAAAGCCAAGTTGGTCTATGAGCATTTTCATAAGGAGGGGTAATTTTACTTACTATCTAACTGTTTCCTGTTGAATGCTACTCAATACATCTAAGTCAATTTATCTGTCAAAATTCTCATTTCAATAGCTGGGCTAATTTTCTCGTATAGAATTCGATAAACAGCTTCGGCAATAGGAATTTCCACATTGAACTTCTTATTGATTTCAATGATACTTTTTACCGCATAATATCCTTCAGCAGTCATGTTCATTTCAAATTGAGCCGATTTTACAGAATAACCTTTACCAACCATACTACCGAACGTTCTATTTCTTGAAAACTGAGAATATGCTGTCACCAACAAGTCACCTAAGTAGGCCGACGACTTAACATCACGATGTATAGGGTTGACGGCATCAACAAACTTTTCAATTTCTTGAATCGCATTAGCAATTAAAACTGCTTGGAAGTTATCTCCATAGCCCAAACCATGACAAATTCCTGCAGCAATAGCATAAACGTTTTTAAGTACAGCTGATAACTCCGTTCCAAATAAATCATCGGAAGTAGAAACTTTAATGTATCTGCATTCGAATAAACTCGCCATAATTGCTGCATTCTCTTCTGTTTGGCAAGCAAAAGTTAGGTAAGACAACCGTTCTAATGCTACTTCTTCAGCGTGACAAGGACCACAAATAATTCCAATATTTTCGTAAGGTGTTCCAAATTGCTTGTGAAAATAACGTGCAGGAATAGCATGATATTCAGGCACAATACCCTTTATTGCAGAGAAAATTATTTTATTTTCAAGTCCTAGAGAACCCTTTCCTTCGAACACATCTGAAAGGAAGGCTGCAGGAGTTCCCATTACAATCCAATCTGAAGAGTCTAACACTTCTTCTAAGTCATTGCTTACATGAATTTTCTCCTTATCAAATTGTATGGAAGACAAATACCTAGGATTGTGATGGTACTTGTTAATATAATTTGCTTTATCTGCATTACGCATCCACCAAAATACCTTTCCTTCAATATTGTTGCAAAGCATTTTTACAATAGCAGTTGCCCAGCTTCCTCCACCTATTACAGCGATATTTTTCGGTTGTTTCAATTCCATATCTAACAAATATAATTAAAAGGCTTTTCTAAAACGAATCTTCTGAATAGACCAAATACAAACGTAAGGAAATAGCACCTTTCAATAAAAAATCGAGGTTTTGGGCCTCGATTTTAGTCTTCTTATTGCTTTAAATTATTGTATAAATTCAATAATTGCCTCTCCTTGTTCATTCTTAGAAAAAGCAATCAACTTTTCCTCTCTTAGTTTTTTGATGGCTTTGTCCCACTTCTTATTACTTATTTCGTGGGATTCTTGGTATCCAGATTTTGCAGCTCCAATTTCTGCTTTTTCTTTTGATTTTATGTAAGCCAATACGCTTTTCTCTTCATCGTCCAGCTCTACTACTCTTACTTTTTTCTGTGGACGCATTTGAGGGAAGAACAATACATCTTGAATAGAGTTTGAATTGGTCATAATCATGGATAAACGATCGATTCCGATTCCTAAACCAGCTGTAGGAGGCATTCCATATTCAATCGCTCTTAAGAAGTCTTCGTCTAAAACCATCGCTTCTTCATCACCTCTTTTCCCTAATTCTAATTGCTCTTCAAAACGTGCTCGTTGATCAATTGGGTCGTTCAATTCGGAGAAAGCATTACATATTTCTTTACCATTACAAATGGCTTCAAAACGTTCTACTAAACCTTCTTTACTTCTATGCTTCTTTGCCAATGGGGACATCTCTACAGGATAGTCAGTAATAAAGGTTGGCTGAATCAACTTTCCTTCGCACATCTCACCAAAAATCTCATCAATCAGTTTTCCTCTACCCATTGTTTCGTCCACTTCTATTCCAAGTTTCTTGGCAGTATTAAACATTTCTTCTTCTGTCATTTTAGAGACATCAATTCCTGTAAAATGCTCAATCGCACCATACATCGTAAAACGCTTCCAAGGACGTTGGAAATTAATTACATTATTACCAACCTGTACTTCAGTCTTACCATGAATGTCCATGGCAATTTTTTCAACCATTTCCTCTACTAAATCCATCATCCACTCATAATCCTTATAAGCCACATATAACTCCATTTGAGTAAACTCAGGATTGTGAAAACGGCTCATTCCTTCGTTTCTAAAGTCTTTTGCAAACTCATAAACTCCATCAAACCCTCCAACGATCAATCTCTTTAAATACAACTCATTCGCTATACGCAAATACAATTGCATATCCAAGGTGTTATGATGCGTTTTAAAAGGTCTAGCTGCTGCACCTCCATATAAAGGTTGTAAAATAGGAGTTTCAACTTCCATATACCCTTTATTGTTTAGGTAATTCCTCATGCTGTTCGTTAGCTGAGTTCTTTTCACAAAAGCATCTTTCACATGTGGATTTACAATTAAATCAACATATCGCTGACGGTATCTCGTTTCTGGGTCATTAAACCCATCATGAATATTTCCTTCTTTATCCGTTTTTACGATTGGAATAGGACGAAGTGATTTAGTCAATAAAACTAATTCAGTGGCATGGATGGTAATTTCCCCAACTTGAGTAGTAAATACGTATCCTTTTATTCCAATGATATCCCCGATGTCCAACAGCTTTTTATAAACCTCGTTATAAAGTGTTTTATCCTCACCTGGACAAATTTCATCTCTGTTCACGTATACTTGGATTCTACCTGAAGAATCTTGTATTTCAGAAAAAGAAGCCTTTCCCATCACACGTGTACTCATCAAACGACCAGCGATACAGATGTTTTTATAAGATAGTTTATCTCTTTCGTAATTGTCGTGAATCTCTTTAGCCGACACATTCACCGGGAAAAGGTCTGCTGGATAAGGATCTATACCCAATTCTTTGATTCTTTTTAGCGCATCTCTACGCACAATTTCTTGTTCTGATAATTCTCTTTGCATCTGTATTGGCTAAATTTTTCGCAAAGATATTAATTCTAATAAAGAATTAAGAATTCCTCTACTGGCAACTTATTGCTCCTATGTATTTTTTCCTTTATTTTGTGAGCCAAAATGAAATCATTATGATGGATCAACATATCGCAGACTTTTCAAGTCATTTAGAGCAATCTATTAAGATTGGTAAAGCAAAATCTTTTCAACCCACTTCAAAAAGCATTCAAAATGTTTTGATTTGTGGTTTAGGTGGCTCTGGTATTGGTGGAACCATAGTTGCTCAGTTAGTAAGCGATGTCGCGAAGTGTCCATTCGTAATCAACAAAGATTATATCATACCGTCTTTTGTTAATGAGCACACTTTAGTCATATGTTGTTCTTACTCAGGAAATACAGAAGAAACGATTAAAATGTATGAGCAAGCCGTTCAAAAAGGAGCAGAAATTGCGATTATCAGCTCAGGTGGTAAGTTCATAGATATAGCGAAAGAGAAAGGATTTAACCATATTCAAATTCCTGCTGGTTTTCCACCTCGAGCAGCTTTTGGATTATCGTTTCCACAATTGTTACAAGTCCTTTCTTTTTATAAGGTAATTCCTTCAGACATGGAGACAGAATTGGTTGATGCCATTTCTTTGCTCAATAAAGAAGAAGAGAATATTAAGTTGGAAGCTCAATCTGTTGCTAAGCAGTTGCACAATAAAATGCCAATTATATATGCTGATGCCTCCTTTGAGGGTGTTGCAGTTCGATTTAGACAGCAAATTAATGAAAACTCTAAAATGCTTTGTTGGCATCACGTGATTCCTGAAATGAATCACAATGAGTTAGTGGGTTGGAGAACAAAAGATGAAAACCTGGCAGTGGTTTTATTGAGAAACAACATCGATTATGATCGGAATCAAAAACGAATGGAGTACAACAAAGAGAATATCTTTAGTAAGTATACCTCAACAATTATTGATATCTATTCAAAAGGAGACAGTAGATTAGCCAATATTCTTTATCACATCCATTTAGAAGACTGGATTTCATTCTATTTAGCTGATATTAAAAAGATTGATGCTGTTGAAGTTGATGTCATCACTGGATTGAAGACGTTCCTTTCTAAAATTTAATTTTCTTAAATTGCCTTTATATGAAAAAGGTAATCCGAATTCTATTCATTCTTGCAATTTTCATTGCAACAGCTTGTTTATTGGCCTTATTTACAGGAAATGGCCATTTAATTAAAGCAGTCTCTAATACCTATTTAAAAGGAAGAAGTGGCCCTAGTATCGATGAATATTCCATTTTTGAAAATCGGGTTGTTAAAGCTTCAAAAAAGCCTTTTATATGGCCCTCGTCGGTTAATTATAATTCCAAAAAACTGACTACTGAAGAGTTGAATTTACACGAAGAGTTAAAATCTGTTGCCTTTTTAGTTTTTCACAAAGATTCCATTGTTCATGAAAATTATTGGAATCAATTCAATGACACCAGTAAAACCAACACCTTTTCAGTTGCAAAATCATTTATTGGACTATTAATAGGTGCTGCAATTGATGAAGGGTATATCAAAAGTGTCGATCAGAAGCTGGGAGATTTTTTGCCAGAATTTAAGAGTGGCGAAAAGGCAAAAGTTACTATTAAGCATCTTTTGCAAATGAACTCTGGAATTGATTTTGGAGAAAGCTATGGCGATCCTTTTGGTTTTATGGCGAAAGCTTATTACGGAGACGACTTATATGATTTAACGGTCCACAAAGAAGTGACTCAAGCTCCGGGATCTGTATGGATGTATCAAGGAGGAAACACCTTACTACTGAGTTTTATCATTCGAAAAGCTACAGGTAAAACGGTTAGTGAATATTTTAGCGAAAAAATTTGGCAACCTATTGGAGCTAAAGAGAGTGCACTATGGAATTTGGATGCTGAGAATGGTCTTGAAAAAGCGTATTGTTGTTTTTACAGTAATGCACGTGATTTTGGAAAAATTGGAAGATTAATCTTAAACTATGGAACCATAAACGACCAGGTTATTCTATCCCAAAATTATTTTGAACAGGCTATTCAACCTGTAAACTCAAAAACACTAAATGGAGATTTAGTAGATTATTATGGTTACCAAATATGGATGACCTATTACCAACAACAAAAAGTAATTTACGCTAGAGGAATTCAAGGGCAATATATCGTAGCTCTCCCAGATGAAGAGTTGATTATTGTTAGACTAGGGAGAAAGCGATATGAAGAAAAAGTAAATAATGTACCTCTAGATTTATTGCACTATATTGATATGGCAAAACGATTGAAAAATTAAAAAGCATGGAAAAAAAGACAATAGTAGACGTACGTTCAATTGAAGAATTTAAAAGTGGACATGTTGAAGGAAGCATTAACATACCTTTGCAAGAGGTTCCTGAAAAAGTAGAAGAGTTTAAAACCATGGAAAAGCCCATAATCCTATGCTGCAAAAGTGGCTATAGAAGTGAACAAGCGATGCTTTATTTAAGACAATTCGGTATCGATTGCGAAAATGGTGGTGGCTGGACCGATTTAATTTAAAAACTAAAATCATAGAATTATGTTGAAAAAAGTAGGGTTAGGATTACTAGTTGTATTCATTGTTTGTCAATTTTTTACGATTGATAAATCTGTGCCAGAGCACACCAAAGAAGAAGACTTTTTCACCCATCACGTAGCAACTGAAGAGTTGCAAATTTTAATAGAAAGCGCGTGTTATGATTGTCATTCTTACAAAACTGAATATCCATTTTACAGTAACATCGCTCCTATTTCGTGGTGGCTAGCTGAGCATATTGAAGATGGAAGAAAACACTTAAACTTCAGTAAATGGACTACCTATTCAGATAAAAAAGCTGATCACAAATTGGAAGAGTGTGTTGAGGAGTTAGAAAAAGGAGAAATGCCATTAGAAGAATATACCTATACGCATGCTGAAGCCAAGCTAAGCGAGGAGCAAAGAGAACTTTTAATGATTTGGTTTAAAGCACAAAGACAACAGTATAAAGTAAATTAATTATTTGAGTCATGGACACGAGTAACGGTCTTGAACCTTACCAGAAAGACAAAGGTTTTAAGCAGCTTATCAAGTATTTTTTGCAAGGGTTATTTTACCTGATGCCTATTGCCATTACTATTTACATAGTAGTTCAATCCATTTTATTAATAGATAATTTAATCCCTATAGATATACCTGGGCTAGGTCTGTTGATTATACTAGGATTCATTACTTTGGTTGGCTATTTGTTTTCTACCTATTTATCGGCATTACTCCGACCTTTTGAACGAGCAATAATGCGAACCCCTTTAATCAAGTTGATTTACACATCCATTAAAGACTTGATGAATGCATTTGTGGGGAGCAAGAAACAATTTAGCAGACCAGTTTTGGTAATGATTCAAAAAGATCCATTAATAGAAAGAATGGGTTTTGTTACTAAAGATGATGTTTCTGATTTAGGACTTAGTGATGAGAAAGTAGTGGTTTATTTACCATTTTCTTACGCCGTTTCTGGAGAAGTAGTTATTGTGCCTAAAACTGCTGTAACTCCATTGAATGCCAAATCTGCCGACATCATGAAATTAATTATTTCTGGAGGTGTAACTTCCGTAGAAAATTCTGAAAATCATGAAAATACATAAATTTTTTCTAGCCAGTTTCTTTTGTGTGTTGGCTTTCGTTTCCAAATCACAAAAAGTAGTTGAAGTAACCGCTTCCAGTGAAGTGGTCGGAGTTACTAATAAATCTTTTGAGACAATTATTTATAATTCAACTTCTTCTGACATTGAAAAAGCTTGGAGAGAGCTAATGAAGGAGTATGATGGAAAAGTGAAAAAAAGTAAGCGAGACTTAATCTCTTCCAGTACAATGATTCCTTTATTCGGATCTACCCCGCAAAATATTTACTTCAGAACTTATGAGCTAAACGATTCTACTTCAAAAATAATAGTAGCCATAGAAGTAGGCACAGACTACATTGACCCTTCGAGTGCAAAAGGAGAAGCAGCAAAAAGCTTTATTCGAACATTTGCTTTTGATCATTCTAAAACAAAAACAAACGCCAAACTGCAAAGTAAAGAACGAGAAAACAATCAATTAACAAGCAAGAAAAGGCAGTTGGTTCGAGAGAAAGAAAAACTGGAAAAGAACTTGAAAAAATGGAAGGAATCTATTGAAGAAGCAGAATTAAAACTAAAAGAGAATATTGCAGATCAAGAAAAAATAGATGCTGCAATTATCAAAAGCGAAGAAGCTGTTAAAACAACTCAATCAGAATTAAATAGTATTCGATAATGACCAAATGGTTATCCACTATACTTTCCTATTCCTTAGTGGTATACACCCTAGTTTTATACTTAGCTATTGCGTGCGATAATTATATCAGCAACTCGAATAAAGGCTTAATGTATGATTCTGTTTTAGACATCCCATACAAAAAAGTTGGACTGCTGTTAGGCACAAGTAAATACATCTCCAATGGCACTAAAAACCTATATTTTAGTTACCGTATTGATGCAGCAAGCCAATTATTCTACAGTCAAAAAATAGACTATATTTTGGTCAGCGGTGATAACGCCACCAAACAATACAACGAGCCTATTACCATCAAAAAGGAATTGATAAAGCATGGTATTCCTGAAGATCGTATAGTTTTAGACTATGCTGGCTTCCGTACCTTCGACTCTATGATAAGAGCAAAAGAAGTTTTCGGACAGCAAGAACTTATAGTAATTTCTCAACCATTTCATAATGAAAGAGCAATCTTCATAGGTCGAAAAAACGGGATGGATGTAATCGGTTATAATGCCAAAGATGTAAGTGACTATAGTGGTTTTAAAACTCAACTAAGAGAAAAGTTTGCACGAGTAAAAGTGCTTTTAGATATCTATTTATTAAATACAAAACCTAAATTTTTAGGTGAAAAAATTGAAATTGAATCATGAAAAATTTACTGTTTCCCACTGTATTAATAACAGTTATTGCTTTTTCAAGCTGTCAGCCAAAAGTTGATAAAGTAGAAGAAGTTATTATTAAAAAAAATCCAACAGAATATTCCACTGGAGCTGTTTTATGGCAACAACACTCTGCTGAATACGAAGCCCTCTGTTATCAAGCTTACAATATTGGTGAAAGACGAATTGATGAAATTGTCGCTGAAAAGAAAAATCCTGACAAACCTTTAGCGGTAGTTATGGATATCGACGAAACGGTGCTAGACAATTCTCCCTATAATGCAACCTTAATTGCCAACCAAATCAGCTACAGTAAAAAAACTTGGATGGAATGGACTGCTATGCAAAGTGCTGACTTAGTACCTGGAGCACTAGAGTTTATTCAGTATGCCAAAAGTAAAGGTGTTGAAGTAGTTTTTATTTCAAATCGTATGGAAGAAGAGTTAGACGATACATACCAAAATATTATTGATCGCGGAGTAGATACTATTGCAAAAGAAAATTATTATTTAAAATCTACCACCTCTAGTAAAGACGAACGTCGTGAAATAGTATCAGACAAATATGAAGTTGTGTTGATGTTTGGAGACAATTTAGGTGATTTTAATGGTGTTTTCGATAAAGCAACAGTAATAGATCGCAAAAAGAATGTGGCCAACTTTAGACCCTTGTTTGGAGATAAACTGATTATTCTTCCTAACCCTATGTATGGAGAATGGGAAGGAGCTTTGTATAACTATGATTTCAGTAGATCAAATGCCCAAAAAGACAGTAATAGAATGAACGCATTAAACATATATAGCATTGGTAAATAAATTAAAATATACAAGTTTAGGTTTTGGACTTCTAACCCTTTTTGGATGTCAGCCAAAAGAAAAAACCTCATCATCGCCAACTCTGAAAAGTGGCGAGTGGCGGGTAGAAATGACCTTAAAAGAAGGGGTAATATTGCCCTTTAACTCCACTATTACCAAATCCGGAGAATCTTATTTATTCACGATTAAAAATGGAGAAGAAAGTTTAGAAACGACAGATGTAAAAGTAGTTAACGATTCTGTTTTTATCAAAACGGCCATTTTTGATTCGGAGTTTAAGTTGAAAATTGATGGAGATAGTTTATTATCAGGAAAGTGGTTTAATTACTATAAATCAGACGACTATACAATAGATGTTAAGTTTACTAGGGGAGAATCTCATCGATTTGAATCTACAGCAGATGCTGCCATGGAGTTAGCTCCAAAATATGAAGTATCATTTAGTCCAGGTACTGAAGATGAATACAAAGCTATTGGACTGTTTCAACAAAAAGGAAATCAAGTAAAGGGGTCTTTTGCTACTGAAACTGGTGATTATCGATATCTAGAAGGACAACTGATTGGACAGACTTTGTATTTATCCACTTTTGATGGATCTCATGCCTTCTTGTTTATTGCAGCAGTTGAAGATAGCATCATAGATGGAACTTTTTATTCTGGTACTCATTATTCTGAACCCTTTTCTGGAATAATCAATGATGCTGCCACCTTAAAAAATCCAGACTCATTGACATTCATAAAAGAAGGATATGAATCGCTATCATTTAGTTTTGAAAACCTTAAAGGCGATTCCATCAGTTTAACTGATAATCAATTCAAGAATAAGGTAGTTCTAGTTCAAATAATGGGAAGCTGGTGTCCAAACTGTATGGACGAATCTATGCTTTTTAAGCAGTTTTACAACGAATATAATAGTCAAGGACTAGAAGTGATAGCATTGGCATTTGAACGCGCTAAAACGAAAGAAAAATCAATGAATAACCTGCAACGAATGCAAAACAAACTTCAACTGCCATACGAAGTGCTTATAGCGGGAGAAACTAGAAATGATAATGCAGTTGATAAACTTCCGATGTTGAATCATATCATGTCCTACCCTACTGCAATTCTTTTGAACAAAAAAGGGGAGATAGTTTCCATTCATACTGGGTTTTATGGACCTGGTACTGGCAATTATTATGAGGAATATGTAAAAGAAACGAGAGTTAAAATAGAACGGCTTTTAGAGGAAAATTAGTTGTTAACTTTCTGATTAATCTGATCTACCAACCATTTACTCAGTTCTTTTGATCCATTGTAATTTAAATGTTCACCATCCACCCAATGTTTTTGATTTTCGAAAATTGAAGCTGGCGGTAGCCAAACTTCTCCATATTGAGTAAGGAAGTCATAGTGCAATGGCTGGTTTATTTCCAACCCATATGGAGGAATATATAAGAACACAAAAGGAATTTGCTCTTCATTTAAGCGTTCAACCATTTTAACTAGATAACTCTTTGGGTATTGTAATTGAAATTCTGTTAAACCTGAGATCCCTTTAGCAACCTTTTTCATTTTATACGCTTTATGTTGTGCCAAGTCATCTGAATCAGCATTAAAGTCAAAAGGTTGGTACATAAAATCACTTCTATAGTTTTTAGGAGCATCCATATCAACTCTATATATATAGTGGTCTCGCAAATATGAAAAACGACTCTTAGCCAACTCAATAACCTCTGAAAAGTACTGGAAATTATGGATAGAGAAGGAGCTTAGTACAGTCTTAGAATCTGCTATGTAAGGAAAATCTTGATGCGACCTTTTGCTCTCCATTTCCATCACTTCGATAACCACTAATTTTGGTGTTTTAGTACTTATAATGTCATTTAATAGTGGAAGCTGAATGTTTCTACCATTGGTGCAGTATGACATGTTAGAAGTCTTAATAATTCGTCCATATTTAGATTTTATAGTCCGTTCTATCAAAGAATCATTGATGCTGCAACCAGTGTGAGAAGTCCCTAAAAAAGCCACATCTATTGGAGCTGCATTTTCATACAGTCGGTAATAAATCCAAGAGGTATTGCAGTCTACATTTTTACGGAAATGATAGCCATATTTTTTAGAATAAGGAGAGACTAATAAAGCAATAAACAATGCTATAAAAGGCAGAGAAAACAATGCTATGTACTTTATAAATTTCTTCATATCAATCACTAAAATTGGAAATACACAAATTCTTGTGGATTCTCAAAAGCCCCAAAAATGAGGAACCATCCAATTAAGAAAAAATAAATCCCAAACCTTAGTGGTCTTGGAATTTTATAAATAAAATCCTCAATACTTCTTTTTCCAATCGTAAAATCTACAATGGCTAAAATACCAATCGACATCATCAGATAAATCAATGATCGGCTATTGACAAAAATCTCTTTTATTACTTCTTTAAAGTTGCTGAAACTACTTATTTGTTCACCAATATTCACCAATAAGTGTTGTATCAACACTAGTGCATCTTCACCTGATTCAGCTCTAAATATGAGTAACGAAAAGGCAAATAGATTAAAGGTGATGAAGACTTTAATCACTGTCAATAAACGTGGAAATTTTACTAAACCTATGACCTTATTGAATTTTTCAAAGAACGATTTTAACAACACTTCTATAATTAGATAAATGCCATTTAAAGCACCCCAAATAACGAAAGCCCAGCTGGCGCCATGCCATAACCCACTAATCAAAAAAGTAATGAATAGGTTCGAAAACCAACGTGCTTTTGTTCCTCTATTTCCGCCTAAGGGAATGTATAAATAATCCCTAAACCAAGATGACAAAGTAATGTGCCAACGTGACCAAAACTCCTTCATCGATTGGGATTGTAAAGGTGTTCTAAAGTTGACTGCAAGTTTAAAATTAAACAATTGAGCTACTCCAATTGCGGTATCGGAATAGCCAGAAAAATCACAGTAGACTTGTATTGTAAAAAGCACCATTGCTAGTATTACTGACAATCCATAGTAATCCTCAGGTGAGCTGTAAACTATGGCTACATACTTAGCAATATTATCCGCAACCACCACCTTTTTGAATAAGCCCCAAAGAATTTTTCGCAATCCTGCTGTGGCTTCTTTGTAATGGAATTTTCGTTCTCTATGAAATTGTGGCAATAAATCTATCGCTCGTTCAATAGGCCCTGCTACCAACTGAGGGAAAAAGGCAACGAAAGCAAAAAAGGCAACCGGGTCTTTGGTTGGTGCTAATTTTCTGCGATAAATATCAATGGTGTAACTTAATGTTTGAAAGGTGTAAAAGCTAATTCCGACAGGCAATAAAACTTCTAAGGTGCCTTTGGTTAATTGGATTCCAACCGTAGAAAAAAGTGCAATGAATGAATCAACGAAAAAGTTGTAATACTTGAAAAAGCCCAACATTCCGAGGTTAAAAACAATGCTAACGATGAGCAATCGTTTTCGTTTTTTCTCATCTTCTGTTCCATAAATTTTATGCCCTACGATGTAATCTAAAATAGAACTCAAAAAGATTAATGACAAAAAACGCCAATCCCAAGAACCGTAGAAATAGTAGCTGGCGAGAAGGACTAAAATATTTTGTCTTCTCACACTCTTATTAAATACGAACCAGTAGAGCAAAAATACTACTGGTAGAAATAATGCAAATGCTAGTGAATTAAAAAGCACAAATTAATTTTTTGTTGGGGCTAATATACTGAATTGATACTTCTAATACTTACCAATCAATCGGCATATAATCTTTTAAGAATTTACCACACCAGTGCTTTCCTGTATTGATGCCGTCAAACAAAGGATCCATCACTCTTGCTGCTCCATCTACGATGTCTAACGGAGGCTGAAAGTCGTGTACTTCTTCTTTATGCTTCGACAATTCCACTGGATCTTCATCCGTCACCCAACCAGTATCTACTGCATTCATGTAGATGCCATCTTTGGCAAAACTCGCTGCAGAAGTGTGGGTCATCATGTTTAAAGCCGCTTTGGCCATATTGGTATGCGGATGACGATCTTCTTTGTGAAAACGATGGAATTTACCTTCCATTGCAGATACATTAATGATGTGTTTCATTCCTGTGTTTTCCTTCTTCATCAGGTTAGACAAACGATTACACAACACAAAAGGCGCCACTGCATTTACCAACTGAACTTCTATCATTTCAGGTGTCTCAATTTCTCCCAATCGCAATCTCCAACTGTTGGTTTTTCTCAAATCTACTTGCTGCAGATCTGCATCTAATTTACCAACTGGAAAAATTTCTTCAGGAGTAATAGTATTATCAAAACTATATGGTATCTGTGACAACTGAGCCGAAGACTTTAGTCCAATTCCGATGTCAGGTGCATGCCAACTCACAGATAATGTATTGTTGGCTTGGCTTTGGGTTACTTTTTCTTCGTGGTTCCCCAATTCGTTGATGCAAAACTGATGATCTTTTAATAAGTCTTGAACGGCAGTTGATAATTGCTCAAAAGGCGTTTCTTCCCCTTTCATCAAGTGTTTGTAAAAACCAGCAGGTCGTCTTACGGTTTGAGCCGCATTATTAATTAGAATATCTAATCGATTGTATTTATGTTCTATGTAATTGCAAAACAACTCCACACTTGGAATGTGGCGTAAATCTAATCCATGAATATGTAGACGGTGTCCCCACTTCTCAAAATCTTCTTCTTTGGCAAAACGCTCTGCTGAATCTACTGGAAATCGTGTAGTGGCAACTACTGTGGCCCCTGCTCGAAGCATCATTAGCGTAATATGGTAACCAATTTTTAATCTAGAACCTGTTACTACTGCCACTTGATCTGTTAAGTCTGCCGTTTGGAAACGTTTGGCATAGTTAAAATCCCCACATTCAGGACACATGGTATCGTAAAAATGATGCAACGTATCGTACATGGTTTTGCAGACGTAGCAATTCCGAGGCGATTTTAGTTTTAAGCTTTCTGCTGTTTTTAACTCTAATTCAGGTAACAATTTAGGAGCGACAAATACCGTAGCCTCACGTGCACTTCTAATTCCTGTTTTATTTCGTGCATGCCGATCTCTTTCCAATTGCTTCCGCTTGGCGGCCTTCTTGGTATCTTTTCGGCGTTTGTTTAGCTCATCCTTTGTTGGACGAGACAATTTACCGGCCGCTTTCATCAAATCGATTCTTTGTTGTTCAGACAATTCTACAAAAAGGCCACTGTTCACATTCAGTTGCTGCAAAATGGCAATGCATTTATCAATGTCTGCTTTACTCAAATGGTCTTCGGCTTGCTTCTCCATGAAAATTTTAAAATCAATTCTAGGGGCAAAATTATAGCATTTATACGTTGAAATGCCGCAAACTATAAAATTTAAAGATTATTCAATAGTTTCTGTCATGCTTGGTGATATAAATATGGTAAATGCCGTTACAAATTAGTGACGCCCTTATTATAATTAGATAACAAAAAAAGAGCCACATCACTGCAGCTCTTTTTTTAAGTCAATTTATTTTATCTCACCATCCACAACAATTCGATCTGGTCTGTTGACTAAATCCCAAGCAGTATGGAAAATTAGTTTAGTAATGGTTTCCATCTTATTGAAGTCAATTTTATCAACAGTATCGGTTTCTTTGTGGTAATCTTCATGTACTCCACAAAAGTAAAAAATCACTGGAATGCCATTTTTAGCAAAGTTGTAATGATCTGATCGGTAGTAAAATCGATTTGGATCATTCTCATCATTGAAGGTATAATCTAATTCTAGTTTGGTGTAGGTTTCATTGGCGTTTTCACTGATTTGATGTAAATCTGAACTCAATTTATCCGATCCAATTAAATACACAAAATTTGGATTCCCTTCATGAGCTTCATCTAATCTCCCAATCATATCCACATTCAAATTGGCCACTGTTTGTTCCAACGGAAATACTGGGTTTTTAGAATAGTACTCTGAACCCAATAATCCTTTTTCTTCTCCAGATACTGGCATAAATAGAATACTTCTTTTGGGTCCATTTCCTTGTTCAGAAGCCATTTTGAAAGCTTGAGCTAGTTCCATTAGTGCCACGGTTCCACTTCCATCATCATCAGCTCCGTTAAAAACTACATCTCCTTCCGCCCCTATATGATCGTAATGTGCAGTAACAATAATTAATTCATCAGGTTTTTCTGTTCCTTCAATATAAGCTAAAACATTCTCTCCAAAAAACTCATTTGTTTCCTTTTCTATCACCAAGTTGGCTTTCGCAAATTGTTTTTGCTTGATGCTTTTTCCTTTTAGATACTTTTTCTCTTTAACCCCATTTGTAGATAAAATCTCTTCTTTAATTTTATCGTTTACTCTATAAACAGGCACAAAACCCTCTTCTTCCATATTGGATTTCAAGTCCATTTTTGCCTTTTTAATATAATGGTCATATCGCTTCACATAGGTGTCGTAATCTTTTACTGTCACAAAAATAGCTTTCGCTCCCTTTTTCTTAGCTAAATCTATTTTGTCTTTTATGGTCCATTCCTTTTCTAAATTCACTTTAGAAGGTACGCCATCTAGCAGTAAAACTATTTTATTAGTTAAATCAACATTTTTATAATCATCCCATTTGAGCTCAGAAATTCCAAAACCACCGAATACAATAGATGTATTAAAATTAGCTGAAGGAGTTATAGATGGAAAAGAGAAAAAATCATCAAAAAACTGAAACTTTTTATTGTTAATAGACAAACTAATTCCTTCTGCCATTTGCTCAACCAAAGGAAATTGCTGAACATAACCATAGTTTTCAACAGGTTCAAACCCTGTTTTTTTAAAGTAATTAACTAAAAACTCCATGGCCATTTTCTGTCCTTCCTTTCCAGTCTCTCTACCTTGATACTCATCTGAAGCAATTACATGAAGGTGAGTACTCATTTCATTTGCAGTAATTGTATTGGCATATTTTAGGGCTATACTATCTTGACTTTGACCAATTACAAATCCACTTAATAAACAAAATAGTGCGGTTATCTTTATTCTCATAACTCTTAATTTACAGGTATTTTTTCAATTCTTCTTAAGTGACGTCCTCCTTCAAAATCTTCTGTAATAAATTTTTCTACACATTTAATCGCTTCGGCTTCTGAAATAAATCTAGCAGGTAACACCAAAATATTAGCATCATTATGCTGACGAGCTAATGCTGCTAATTCTTCTACCCAACAAATTGCTGCACGGATTCCTTGATGCTTATTTGCAGTAATTGCTATTCCATTTCCACTTCCACATATTAATATCCCTAAATCAACTTTTTTGGATTGAACAGTCTCCGATAATGGATGTGCTACATCTGCATAATCACAACTTTCCTCTGTAAAAGGACCAAAGTCTTCAACCTCAATTCCTTTATTTTGTAAGAACTTCACTAAGTTGTTCTTTAATTCAAATCCTGCGTGGTCACCACCAATGGCTATTTTGCTTATTTTCATGAGTTATGATTTTATTGACAAATTAGGTGTTAATAATCGTTTATAAAGTTGAATAAAAAAGCAAAAGTAAAGTTGCTTTAGTTAATTTTATTGTTAGCTGTACAAATCTTTTAATAAACCACTATTAGTTATAATTTTTTGCAGCCGATTTATTAACGATAAACCAACTATTTTAAACAGTAATATTGTAGTGAAGTTATCAATACTATAACCTTTTAACAACTTGTTAATATCCTTTTAAATTGGATAATATTCAAATAGTTAAAAGTAAAATTTATGTTAATAGAATGTTATCATAATTGTACAAGTCATTAATCCTACTAAACCTAATTTTAATTGTACACAGTGTTAACGCCATAATAGTAATAGTAGATTTTAAATTTTAAAAAAAATAATATTATTATATAATGTTTAAATCATTTCTTTATTTCTTTTCTCTCATTTTTTCAATTTCACTTTTTGCTCAAGTTGGAAAAGTGGATACCACTTCAAAAAACTATAAAGCTTTTTATTATTCCAATCAACAGATTTCCAGTCATGGGATTTTAGAAAATGGAAAACCAAATGGATATTGGATTTCTTACTATGAAAATGGATTGTTGAAATCTGAAGGTAATCGAGAAAATTATTTGTTAGATGGTCCTTGGATTTTTTACAATGAGTTTGGCGATAAAGCTAAAATTATCAATTATAAAGAGGAAGTTAAGAATGGTTTAACTATTTCATACGATGATAGTTGTTACATAATTAAAGAAGAGCCATATGTTAATGGAATTATTGAAGGCATTGTTAAAAACTTCTATCCAACTAAAGATAAAATTTTAGAAAGTGAAATTCCTTTTAATGAGAATAAAGAAAATGGAACAGCATACTTTTATGCCAAAGATGGTCGAGTTATTTTGATTGTTGATTACAATAAAGGGTTCATATCAAGAAAGGAAGAAATTAATAGATATGATAAGAATAATCTTAAAGTGGGAATATGGAAAACTTTTTATAACAATCGAAGAACTAAGACAGAAGCCACTTACAAAAATAATTTATTGAATGGTTATTTAAAGTATTATTCACCCGATGGTCAATTAGTTAAAGCCGAATTATACATTGATGGAATTTTACAAGAGGAGGGAGAAAATTCTATCAATTTTGAGATAATACCAACTTACTCCGATAATGGAAAAGTGATTGAAGAAACAACCTATAATGCTTTAGGTCAAAAAGATGGAGTCTCTAGACAATTTAATGATAGTGGAGAAGTTGTAAAATCTTCTATTTTTAACAATGATTTTTTAATAGCAGAAGGTGGAACAATTGATAAACAAGGTAGAAAACAAGGATATTGGAAAGAATATTATTTGAACGGTAAATTAAAGAATGAAGGTGAATATCTTGATAACCAAAAGTATAATAAATGGAAATATTATTATGAAAATGGTAAAGCTGAGCAAATAGGAAAATACAATAAAAATGGAAAACCTATAAATGACTGGATTTGGTATTATCAAAATGGAGATACATTGCGTTATGAACAGTATAGAATGGGTTTTGAAGATGGATTTTTGGTGGAAAAAACAGATAGTGGAACCGTTATTACCAAAGGCGATTATATTGATGGATATAAAGAAGGTGAATGGTATTATGAAATGAATGATCACATTGAAAAAGGAAAATACGTTTATGGAACTAAGAATGGTTTATGGGAACATTTTCATATCAATGGAGAAAAAGTTTTTGAAGGAAAGTTTATTGAAGATAGTCCTGAAGGAAGGCATAGGTGGTGGTATCCAAATGGTAAAATCAGAATGGAAGGTAATTTTAGTTATGGTGAAAAAGATGGTATTTGGAAGAAATATGATGAACTAGGTAATTTACTTATTACTATTCAATATAAAGATGGTAAGGAATATAAAATTGATGGTCAGAAATTTAAAACTGAAAAAAATTAGATATCTTGCTTTTTTATATTACCTACAATGTGGCCTTTTAAAAACTCTAAACATCCAATTAAAAAGTATTATTTTGAATCGTACGATTATGCCAGAGTTTATTTATTCTTCGGGTGTTGTTTAACACTCATATTATCTT
Source organism: Acidiluteibacter ferrifornacis (assembly GCF_009909615.1). Lineage (GTDB taxonomy): Bacteria > Bacteroidota > Bacteroidia > Flavobacteriales_E > Vicingaceae > Acidiluteibacter > Acidiluteibacter ferrifornacis. Next base: position 570,398 of record NZ_WWNE01000003.1, read on the forward strand.
ATCACGCCAGAAACTCCAACTTATTTGAATTCAATTTTAATGTTCAGTTAGTATTAGCAGTTTTTTATTTTTTAGGATTAATATTCTCATTTATAAGTAGGTTTATTAAGGAAAACTTATTCAAATATGTTTTCTTATTAATCACTATTTCCGCTGCATCTACATCTTTTATATTGTATGATAACAATTTTTCCGAATACAGTTATTTTATCTTTCTTTTAGTGATGATATGTGTTATTTTCACAATTAACACACTCAAAAATTTTATATTTTTCTTTACTTTTTTCTCCTTATGTTTTTTTACTGTTTTATTCAAGGTTGATACTGTAATTATAGGATTTACAACTATTCTTGTTACATACTTAGCCATGATAATTACTTCCTTTTTTATTACTACTTACCGGGTAAACAATAAAAGTAAAGGGAGAAAGAAAAATCAAATATTTAATCACCTTTTTAGAAATTCATCTGATTATTTAATTATTTGTCAAAAGTTTCAGGATAAAATTGAAATTAAAGATATTAGTAAAAGTGCAGTAGACTTTTTAGGTATAGATCAAAATGATCTTATAGGAAGAGATTTAAGAAGTATTGAATTTTTAAAAACTAAGATATTTAGTGAATTTAAATTTGATAAAGATTCAGAAAAAATTGATTTACAATTAAAAAATTACAGCTATTTGGAAATTGAATACAATTCATATGATCTTAATAATGATCAGTATTTATTCTTTTCCTTATCAGATATTTCCTCTAAAAAAGTATCTGAAATTAATACTCAAATTAGCATAGAATCTTATAAATATCTTTTTGAATATAGTTCAGAATATATTTGTATCCAAGATGTTGATGGTAATTTAATTGATTATAACAGTTCACTTGCTGCTAAGTTAGGTTGTGCAAAAGGTGATTATACAGGAAAAGGAGTTTCGGTATTTAGTCCTAATGAAGATATAGAATGGAGATTACAGCAAAATAGAAAAGTTTGGGAAACCAATACTTCTATAAAATTTATAAAAGAAGTAAAGGATTATAATGGGAAAATTATTCCATTGGAAGTAATACTTCGAAAGGGTAAGTATTTTGGAGAAGATGTTTTAATTTCTACTTCTAGAGATATTTCAGAACGATTAAGAACAGAAAGAGAATTAAAAAATAATGAAAGACATTTAAAAGAAATTTATGAGAATTCGCCAGTTATAATGTATTCTGAGAATGAATTTGGAATAATAGAACAGGTAAATAATAAATTTTTAGAAGTTTTAGGTTATGAAAAAGAAGAGTTGATTGGAAAATCATTTTATAAATTATTGAATGAATCTTTTCAAGAAACGTATCAATTAGATCGTGTTTTGTTTTGGCAGAATGGAATAATAAAGGATGCTGAATATGTTATTCAAACAAAAAATGGTCGTCAATTAAGTATATTAATTGATTCAAAATTAATTAATTATGATAACTCGAAATTGTGTCTTTCTGTAATCAGAGACGTTACTGAACAATATAAGTATCAATCTGAGTTAGCTAGTTCTGTAGATCGATTTTATAAGTTATTTGAGAATGCACCAATTGCTATGTGTATAACCTCACATACTGGTGATTTTATAGATTTCAATAAAGCTTTTATCAAATTGTTTGGCTATTCCGCTGATGAATTAAAAACAATGAATGTCGTTTCAATTATTCATCCTGATGATGCTGAAATTGATGAAAAAATAATATGTCAAATACAGGATAGAAATTATGAAACATTTACAACGGAGAAAAAGTACATTAAGAAAGATGGGAATGTCATTCACACAATACTAAATATCATTACAGATCAAGAGAAAGATAGTCCTCATCCACGTTCTATTTCTCAAATCGTTGATATTACTGAAATAGAACACTCCAATGAATTATTAAAGAATAAGCAAGAAATACTTGATTTAACATTAGAGGCTTCAAAAACCATTTTATGGGATATAGATTTATCAACGGGAGACGCTGTTTGGAAAAATATTGAATCCATCACTGGTGTAAAAGGTGATGAAATAAAGGTAGATAGAGCACGATTTAAAAAGTTTATTTATCCAGATGATTATGCATTTGTTAAAGAGTCAATTGGTTATGTAACTAATAGTAAAGAATCTTATACTATTGATTTTCGATTAGTTAGTGAAAATGGAGATATCAAATGGGTGAATACCAAAGGCCAAGTAAAATTGGATGAAAATGGTATTCCAACTAATATTTATGGAACATTACAAGACATAACAGAGAAGAAAAAATACGAAGAAGCTTTAGAAAAAAGTGAAGAGAAGTTCCGACAATTATATGAGAGAAATTTATCTGGTGTTTATCGTTCTACAATTGATGGTGAAGTATTAGATTGTAATCCATCTTTTGCTATAATATTGGGGTATGATTCAGTAGAGGAAGTACTAGAAACAGGAAATGCATTAAATTTTTATTCTAATGAAACTGATAGGAATGGAATAATTGAAGAACTAATAGAGAATAAATCTATAAAATCGAAAAGAATAGAATTAAAAACAAAGAATGGGAATGTCATTTGTATTTTAATCAGTGCTTCAATTATCTATGATGATAATAATGAGGTAAAATTCATTGAAGGAAATATTATTGATATAACTGATTTAGTAGAGGTAGAGAAAAAATTACAAGAGAGTAAAGACCAATATAAAACTTTAATAGATAATTCTAATTACGGAATAGCTATTATTTATGAAGGTAAAATTCAGTTCATTAATGGTAAAGGAATAGAAATATTGAAATATGAATCTGGGTTTGAATTATTGTATAAATCAATAGAAGAATTTATTCCAAAAGGTGATTATCAATTATTTGAAGATATTGATTCTGTTAATCAAGGAGATTCAATTGGTGTACAAGAACGAAGAATAGTCAATAGAAAGGGAAAAATAATTGATATTGAGATTAGAGCCAATCAGATTAATTATAATGAAAAGGATTGTGTACTAATTACCTTTATTGATATTACTACTAAGAAGCAAATTGAAGAAGAAAAGAAACGTGCCGAATTAGCAGAAAGTGCGAATTTATTATTGAAAGAAGAAATTCAAGAAAGAATAAAAATTGAGAATCAATTGACACTTTCTCAATCATATACTGCAGGAATTATTGAAAGTTCAATTGATATGATTTATACTGCCGGTATTAATGGTTATATCAATGAATTCAACTTAGCTGCTAGAAAACAATTTAACTACAATAAAAATGAAGTACTGGGCCATAGTTTAAATGAATTATTTGCAGATCAAAAGGAATGCAATGAAGTTTTTAGGAAATTAGAAACAGATGGCCAATTCATTGGTGAAGTAAAATCCATACGCAAGGATAGAAGCGTATTTATTAGTTATTTATCTATGTCCTATTTATACAATACTCAAGGAGTTGTCATGGGTATTATGGCTGTAGGCAAAGATATTACAGATATCAAGGAAGCAGAAGAAATTTTAAGAAGAAGTGAAGAAAAGAATAAATTACAAGCTGCCAAATTAAAAACCATTATAGAAAGTAGTTCTCATTACTTCTTTATGGTGAATAAATCTTTTCAACTTATTTCTTTTAATGAAAATTATGCAACGGATATTGAATTGTTTTATGATCAACAAGTAAAGTTTGGTAAAGACTTTTTTGAAGCAACAAATATTTCTGAAAAGGAGGAAAAAGATAAATGGCTCCATTATTTTACTATTGGTTTTTCTGGAGAACATTTTCATTTTGAAATTGAACAAACCGATAAATTGAACAATAAACATTATCGTGAAATATTTATAAATCCAATAATTAAAGAAGATGGTTCTATTGATGAGTTATCTTGTATAGCTCATGATATCACAGAAAAAAAGGTAGCTGAAAAAAGTTTAAAAGAATCTTTAGCGGAGAAAGAAGTGCTTTTAAAAGAAGTGCATCATCGTGTCAAGAATAATATGCAAGTTATTTCTAGTATTCTTAATCTTCAAAGTGCTTATGTTAAGGATCCTGGAACTCTTCAAATTTTGAAAGAAAGTCAGAATAGAATAAAGTCTATGGCCTTTATTCATGAAAGCTTATATACTAACAAAGATTTTTCAAGAATTAATTTTTCAGAATACATTACTAATCTCGTTCAGAACCTGTTTAGAACCTATGATGTATTTGATGATACGATTAAATTAGAATTAAATATTGATAAAATTTATCTCAATTTAGATTTGGCAATTCCTTGTGGATTAATTATGAATGAATTAATTTCGAATTCGCTCAAATATGCTTTTGATATTCATAGAGGTGGGATTATAAAGATAATGTTAACTTTGGAAAATGAATTTGTAAAGTTAGAAGTGGGCGATAATGGAGTTGGAATTCCAGAATCAATTGATATAGAAAATACACAAACTCTTGGATTACAGTTGATATCAAGTTTAGTGGAACAATTGGAGGGAGATATAAAGTTAGATAGGACTAATGGAACCAAATTCATTATTAAATTTAGAAAGGATAACTAAAACTAGCAAATATGTCTAAGGTAAAAATATTAGTTGTTGAAGATGAAGCAATTGTTGCACGAGATATCAAAGTGTGTCTCAATAAAATTGGATATGATGTATTGGGTTCTCATTCATCAGGAGAAAGTGCTTTAGAAGCCATAAAAAGTGAAAAACCTGATTTAATTTTAATGGATATCATGTTAAAGGGAAAGTTGTCTGGAATAGAGACATCTGCAGCCATTAAAGAAAAATATTCTATTCCTGTAGTATTTTTAACTGCTTATGCCGATGAGAAAACCATAAGCAAAGCAAAGGTTACCGAGCCTTATGGTTATATTATTAAACCCTTTAAAGAGATCGATCTTCGTACTTCAATAGAAATGGCTCTTTATAAGTATAAAAAAGAGAAGGAAAAGGAATTAAATACTCAGAGTAGATTAGAAGTTTTGTATTCGATGAATACTAAAAACAATGATTTTATATATGTCAAATCTAATTCTAGACTGATAAAGGTTAATAACGAAGATATTTTATTTGTTGAAGCATTAAAAGATTATGTGGTTATCCATGTTGGTTCAGAGAAGTATACAATACATTCTACCATGAAGGAAATTGCAAAAAAATTACCTGACAACACTTTTCAACGAATACATCGGTCATACATTGTTAACTTAAAGCAAATTAAGGCCATTGAAATGCCAAATCTTATTTTAGAAAAGAGCAGTGTTATATTGCCTGTTGGAGGATCATATAAAGAAGAGCTATTTAATAAGCTGAATCTGGTTTAAATTCAGAATAATATCGTTTTAAATCAACCTCTTTATCCATAGCAGTTCCATTTTCTTGAAAATCAATAAATTCTTCAATTAGTTTAGGAGCCATCATTAATCCTCTAGATCCTAGACCATTCACAATAGATATGTTTCGGTGAATTGGATGGCTGCCAAAAACAGGTCGCCTATCTTTTACTGCCGGTCTAATACCTGCAGTTTGCTCAATTACTGTGTATTTACATTGAATTAGTTCATTTAAATCATTCAATAGACTCTCTTTTTTGTCCTTTGTTGTATTTAAACTCAAATCTCCCCAATCATAAGTGGAACCTATTTTATAATAATTATTTCCTAAAGGAAGGATAAACACTTTTTTATTAAAAATATAGTCATCTGACATTTCATTACTATGAATAGTAATTAATTCTCCTTTTACTAAACTTAGTGGTATCCAATCAAAAAACGGATTATTATTGGATTTAAATCCTTGGCAAAAAATCAAATGCTTGGCTACGAAATTATTGTATTCTACTGTTTTTTCTTGTATTGTTAATTGGTTGAAATTAAAGCTTTCTTTAATTAATAAATGATCCTTAATTAGATTTTTTTGATAGGCTTTAAGAAGAACGGTTGTGTCTATCCAAGCAGTATTATTGACTAAAGCACCTTTGAATTTTTTTAGAAATGAATATTCAGATAGGTCTAAAAAGTGATCAGAAATATATGCTTTTACTTCTTCATTAGTTGAACGATGCTTCCAATATTTAATTTCATCTTCGGAGTTTATTAGTTTTAGAATAGGTGTTTTATGATAAAATTTTGTTGCTAAATGCTTTTCTAATTGATGATAATGCAACTCATTATAAGCTAAAAATTCTTCAGCTCTCCATGTTTTGGTTAGTCTTTTTAACACAAGTGGGTTTATTAAACCAGCAGCTACAATTGTACTTGATGATTCGTGATTGTCGTCAATTACTCTTACTTTATAGCCTTTATTTATAAGTTGATAACTCAATAAAGTTCCTGCAATTCCTTGTCCTACGATGAGGTAATCAATTTCTTGTTTCATAGATTGTCCAAAACTAGCGAATTCAAGCTATGGGGAATTAAAAATTACTAATTTTGTTACCTAATCTAAAAATAATGGATTCAAACATCATCTTAGGTATTATTGGTCCTAACCAAATTATTATCATCTTGGTAATCGTAGTATTATTGTTTGGTGCAAAGAAAATTCCTGAATTAATGAAAGGAGTTGGTAAAGGCATTAAAGAGTTTAAAGATGCTACAGGTAAAGAAGAAGAAAATAAGAAAGACGAAAACAAATAATACAACACCTAATATTTCATAACATTGAAAGAATACACTTCTCTATCGGAGATTCAAACGGAATTACTTTCTGGTGATTTATCTTGTGAACAATTGGTTAAAGGATACCTTAGCCGAATTAGTGAACGTAAAAATTTGAATGCTTTTTTAGAAACTTTTGATCAATCAGCTATAGAAAGAGCAAAAGAAGTGGATTCAAAAATTACTGCCAAAACTGCAGGGAAATTGGCAGGAATGGTTATTGGAATAAAAGATAACATTGTCTATAAAGGTCATAAAGTTTCTGCATCATCCAAAATGTTGGAGAACTTTGAATCTCTATTTTCTGCAACTGTAGTAGAAAAGTTATTGGAAGAAGATGCCATCATCATTGGTCGTTTAAATTGCGATGAATTTGCAATGGGGAGTTCTACTGAAAATTCAGCTTTTGGTGTTACACATAATGCAGAAAATGAAGCTTTCGTACCTGGAGGTTCTTCAGGTGGTTCTGCAGTTGCTGTTCAGGCTGGATTATGTCTAGTAGCTTTAGGGTCAGATACTGGAGGATCTATTAGACAACCAGCATCGTATTGTGGTGTGGTTGGAATTAAGCCAACATACGGCAGAGTTTCTAGAAACGGATTAATAGCTTTCGCTTCTTCTTTTGATCAGATTGGGCCTTTTACTAAATCAGTAGACGATGCTGCGTTAGTTTTAGAAGTTATTTCTGGCCATGATAAAATGGATAGTACTTCTTCCAGTAAAGCTGTTCCCAGTTACTCCCAGTCTATTCAAGAAAAAGAGAATAAGAAGTATAAAATAGCTTATATAAAAGATTGTTTGCAACATCAAGGACTCAATGAAGAAGTTAGACAAACGGTAAATAATGAAATAGAAAGGTTAAAAAAGGAAGGACATATTGTCGAACCAATTTCTTTTCCATTTCTCGATTATATGGTACCAACTTATTATGTTTTAACAACTGCTGAAGCTTCTTCAAATTTGGCAAGATATGATGGTGTTCATTTTGGATATAGAAGTCCAAATGCTTCAAATTTAGAAGAAACTTATGTTTATTCTCGATCTGAAGGTTTTGGAGCTGAGGTTAAGAGAAGAATAATGTTAGGTACTTATGTTTTATCTGCAGGCTATTATGATGCTTATTATGCAAAAGCACAGAAAGTAAGAAGAATTTTACGCGATAAAACAAAAGCGATTTTTGCAGAATTTGATTTTATATTATCACCTACTACAACCAATTCCGCTTTTAAAATTGGTGAGAAAAGTGATGATCCTATTGAAATGTATTTGGAAGACATCTTTACAGTTCAAGCTAATTTAGTTGGTATGCCAGCCATCTCAATACCTATTGGAAAAACGAGCAATAATATGCCTTTTGGACTTCAATTAATGGCAGATGCGTTTGAAGAAGAAAAATTGCTTGATATATCTAAAAAGATAATGAACAGTACGAAGTGAATAAGTGTTTAATTGTTTCTCTTACACTATTTCACATTTCACGAAATTTACATACCAAAGAAGGCCTAACCTTCGTTGTAGTTTAAATAATACCCAATTCTAATGATTAACAAGTTAGTATTAGTCGCTTCATTTATTGTAGCAAGCACAACAGCGATAGCTTCTGGGGTAGTTTCCAAAAGCCAAAAATCTGACACTACATTTATAATTTCTTCTGATGATGAAGTTTTGGCAATGATAGATAGCATTATAGCTAGAAAATTTACCAAACAATTTTCAGTAGATGAGAAATTGTTTGGTAATGGAGATACCAACTTAGTCATTACTACAGTAGAGGATCATACCGATTCAATTATCAGACATCGTTTGGAATTATTAAATAGAAATACGCCATTTGATTTAGTTTACAACGATTATGTAAAGGCTTTTATAAAATTGTATGCTGATAGAAGAAGACAGTTAACCAGCAACATTTTAGGTTTGGCTCCTTTTTATTTTCCAATGTTTGAAGAAGTTTTAGATCGATATGATATGCCCTTAGAGCTAAAGTACCTTGCAGTGATAGAATCTGCATTGAATCCACAAGCGAAAAGCCGGGTCGGTGCGATGGGCTTATGGCAGTTCATGTATCGTACGGGTAAAATGTATGATTTAAATATTACTTCATACTATGATGAACGTATGGATCCATACAAATCTACTGTGGCTGCTTGTGAGTTCATGACGGATATGTATAAAATGTATGGTGATTGGAACCTGGTTTTAGCAGCATATAATTCAGGAGCTGGAAATGTGAATAAAGCAATTAGAAGATCAGGTGGAAAACGCGATTATTGGGAAATAATCAACTACTTACCACGTGAAACAAGAGGCTATGTTCCAGCTTTTATTGCGGTAAATTATATTATGAATTATTCGTTGGAACATCAAATTTTTCCAACAAACCCACAATATACTTGTATCAAGTATGATACTGTAATGATAACTAAAGGTTTTACTTTTAAGGACTTGTCTACTTATATCGACATGCCAGTTAAGGATATTGCTTATTTTAATCCGATGTATAAAGCAGAGTTGATTCCCACTTCGGATAAACCCCTTCCTCTTTGCCTTCCTTCTGATAAAATAGGATTGTATTTGACCAATGAAACTAATATTTATGCAGACCTACAACGTAAAGAGTTGGCAGATAGTATTGCAGATGTTAGAGAAGAAGAAAAAATTGTAGAACAAAATATGGTGGTACACCGCGTTCGTAGTGGAGAGTATTTAGGTTCTATAGCTAATAAGTATAAAGTAAGTGTCAGTAATTTAATGGCTTGGAATAATATGAGATCTACCCGATTAAATCCTGGTGATCGATTAACTATTTATACCTCAGGTGCTCCAGATTCTAAGCCTGTTACTACAGCTAGTGTTTCAAAAAAAACAACTTCTGGGGAGTTTAAGTACCACGTCATTCAACCGGGGGATACTTTATGGGATATTGCTAAGAAATACAATGGTATAACAGTAAATGATTTAAAGCAAATGAATAATCATTTGAATTTTAAGCACCTTAAGCCTGGAATGAAAATAAAAGTTCCTGTGGCAAGCTAATTGGTATGAAAAATATTATTTACTTCTTCCTCTTTTTGTTAACCTTTTCTTTGGGTTCGTGCGTACTTGATAATAGCGAACGAACTTTACCTGCGAGTACAGGTAAATCTGGTGAACTTATAATTGTTTTAGATACGATCTATGCCAATGGGCTAACTGGCGAAGCTTTGGAGCAAGTTTTTCTCGAGGATGTTTATGGTGTTCCTCGTAGTGAGCCTATTTTTAGTGTAGTTACAGTACCTCATAAAGGATTTACGAGTATGTTACAAACAGTGCGTAATATACTTGAACTGGATATTAATTCCGCCAATAAAACACAAATAGAAATAAAAGAAGATGTTTGGGCTCAGGATCAAATGATAGTTACGATATCTGCTCCAAATGATAAAAGTGCTGCAGCTATTTTATCAAAGAATAAGGATAAACTTCAGAAGCTGTTTAATGAAGCAGAATTACGACGCTCGAAGCTTCAATTAGAAAAGGGTGTTGATCTTGATGAGTCTAACAAATTGTTAGAAAAACATGGGTTCTCATTAAAGGTTCCTTCAGAGTTTTTTGTTTCAATGGATTCTAGTGATTTCTTTTTCGTACGAAAAAATAGAGTTGTTGGGGAGCATCAAATTCTACAAGGTGTTATGGTTTATAGTTATTCTTACAATAATGATAGCGCCTTTGTACCAAAAGTGATTGTAGATTCTATGGAGACATTTATCTACAATGTAAAAGGGCAACCAAAAGGAAATATGGCTGTAGAGTTGCAGTATCCTGTTTTAAAAGAAGAAATTAATTTTAAAGAAAAGTACGCTATAAAGCTTTCAGGCTTGTGGAAAATGGAAGGAATATTCATGGGAGGCTCTTTTATTAATTATACTTTTTTAGATTCTAAAGAAGAAAGAGTGGTTAATATATATGGCTTTGTTTATGCCCCTAAATTTAATCATAGAGAGTATTTAAGAGAACTTGAAGCGTTATTCACCACTTACCATGAAAAAGCTAATATTACCCCTTAAAACGCTTCTATTCGTTTTTATTTTTAACTGCATTCTTCACACTTCAACTGTAAAAGCTCAAACAGATAGTAGTATAACACCCGTTTGCTATTTGGTAAATGTGGGAGCTACTTATTCTTTTGTTGGTTACAGTACCTATGCTACTTTTGGTGTAAACTTGAAAAGACATCAATTTTACCTCGGAATAAGAAATGTACTTTCTAAAAGCTATTTATATTACACAGGCCCTATCGGAGGAAAATTAGGTTGGAATTATGTTATTTCAGAGAATAAAAAAACTAGGTCTTTTGTTAACATCGATTACCAGAATTCATACAATAGAGCATATAATCCTAGAAGTATCTTTAAAGATAAACTGAATAGTGTACATGAGATATTTTTAAGCAATGGTCTTGACTATAAAATTTCTGATCGAATTAGAATAGGTGAGAAAATGGGAGTTGGGATGTTTCGTGAAATTTTGAATAATCTCAGTTTAGGAGTAAAGCAGAAAAACTTTGGATTTAATTTATTCATAGATCTACATGTTCATTATGAGTTTTAATAGCATAAAATACCTATCTGTTTTATTTGTCAGTTTCTGCTTTTTAAGTTGTGAAAAATTGGATGATTTTGAAATTGACAATTTAAATGGTAATCAAGTAGGTATTATAGGTCATGGGGGTACTGGATTTGTAAATGCGGATAATTTGGTACCTGATAATTCATATCGGGCAATTAGAAGGGCCGTAAATGGTTTTGGAATTGAGGGCGTCGAGGTCGATGTTCAAATGAGTAGTGATGGTGAATTGTTTCTCTATCATGATTTACAATTACAATCAAAAACAAATTGTCAAGGCGAGATTAGACAGCGATTAAGCAGTGATTTGGATGATTGTAGTTATCGAACGAACTCATCTCGCTTTTTCGAAGATTTGTATTTACCTCGGTTAGACATAGTAATCAATGAATTTAAGCACTATACGCTTAAGCCATTATTCTTTCTTGATATGCGCGTTTATTTTGTAAAAAATACTTCATTTACAGATAGCTTGATGAATGAAATGGCCATTAGAGTTACTAATTTGATACATAAATACGATGGTTATAATTGGATTTATGTTGAGTCTGTAAATTTAGACTTTTTGAGAAAGGTAAAAGATTATAATTCAAAAGTGCAATTATTGTATGATGGAAACATTACGACTGAAAGCGTTAGTAAAGTATTAGAAATAGGAGGAAAAGGAATTGTGGCAAACTATGAGAAGACCTCTAAAGAGCAAGTTAAATTGGCTCATGATAATGGGCTACAAGTAAGTGTTTTTGATATTAAATCTCGAGGATCTCATATTAAGGCCATTAAAAATAATGTGGATTTTATCCAAACGGATAATGTGGAGTTATTGATGAATATTTTAAATAGACGCTAATCAGAAAAGATTGATTCTAAGACATCAATAGATTTTAAATCCTTGAATCCGTCAAGATGAAATTGATAAAAAGCGATTAGATCGTTTAGTAAACTTCTTCTATCTTGTACATTTAATTTTATTTCTCTGTTGTTTTCTATATTACTTTTAGTAAAGAGGTAAAGAATTTCAGAGAGTCTGTTATTCATTATATTTGAAGCTTTGTTGGTCCTTTCGAAGTGACCTTCTTCTATATTAAATATAGCTCCTTTTATATATATTCCTTGTGGGTAGAACCCAAAGTATTTGGTTAGTTCTATGATAAAATAGAGATGAAAATTGGAATTAAAATCAATACTTTCATCAAAATATTGTAAATGAACCTCAATAAATTCGTACAAATCCACATTAGCGCTTTCTTCCTTTACTGTGGAATGCAGTAGTTCTTGAAGAAATTGAATAACAGATGTTTTGTATATATTAGTTTGAATGGTTTTAAAATGATAATAGTTTTTTGAGTTTTTAATTCGTGGCATTTGATTGTTTCCTTTCTGGTAGGTTTCAATTTCTATCATATTTAATGCCTGAAAGGAAGCTTTTGTATTACTTTTTTTACCAATGGATACTATGTATGATCTTAATCCAAAATCTTTTGTAAATAGTTTTATAATTAGACTCTTATCGGTGTATTTCGTCGTCTTAAGAACAATCGCTTGTGTTTTTAAATTCATTTAATTAATAAACAATATCTTACCAACATTTGTCTTTAAATTGCCGTTTCCATCTCCAGAACTACTGAATACCAAATATACTCCAGTTGCTGCTCTATCTCCATTGATAGTATTTCCATCCCAAATAGCCTGACCACCCAAGGACTTCATTTCTCTAACTAACTTTCCATTTATATCTGTTATTTTTACTATGGATCCATTAACTAATCCACGGATAGCAATTGGTCCACTATATTCAGGTCTAACTGGGTTGGGATATATTTCTACTTGTTCAAAATCATTAAAACCGTTGGTTGCATCTCCCTTATATGATACAATTCCATCTTCTGTAGCAAAGAATATTTCTCCGTTAATATCATCAATTGCTAACCCAAACACATTGTTTGAAATAAGAGGGCTATTGTTAATAGTAAAATGTAGAATTTCTTCTGATCCGTCTTCCGATAGTAAGTAAACACCTTGTCCTTCTGTTGCAATCCACTTTCTATTTGCGCCATCTATTTTAATGTCAGATATTTTTATTGCTTCAAGTAATATTTCAACATCCGCTCCCTGTTGAATTAGTATCCGTTGTGCATTCTTATTGCCTTCAAATACTCCATCTGGGTTATAGAATACGGCCAATCCGTCATCTGTCCCAATCCATATTTCTCCATCTTGATCTACGGCACCTACTAATCCCCTAGCTCCGGGGATATTTCCATTCTCAGTTGCAGATGTTAATAATAATTTTCTATCATCACTTAAATCTTCTATCGTCCCATTATCATCGAATACAAAAATCTCTAGGGTAGAACCTACTCTCGGTATAAGTACCCATTTTATTCCTGCATTCGAAATGAGTATGTCTCCTACAGATTTTGCAGAGGAAATGTCTTCTGGGAATCCAAAGTTATACCAATCCCCATTTGCTTTTTTCACGGAAATTAATGTGTCGGTATAGGTATGCGAGACCCATAGGTTACCATTAGCATCGTATGTGCTACCTCCTATTCCAAACCAACTATAAGCAGTCCTTGAAGGTACTCTAGAATTGGAACTGTCATATACATTAACTACTCTATCGTCAAGTAATTCTATTAATCCTCCACCCCAACTACCAATAAATGCATTATTTTTATTAGCAGGATTTATTGTAATATTCAGTAAGTCAAAAGTCCCGTTGAGTTTCGATTCATTTTCTGGTACAAGATAGTTCCATGTCCCAGAGTTATAAATACTTATTTCGGGATATTTATATAGATTATTGTATGCAGAGTTGTATCCACCTTGGACTGCATATACTTTTCCTCCATTTGCCTCTAGCTTAAAGACATTTTTAATACGTGGACCATTTGCACTGTACGTTGAATAGTTATTATTATTTTGTCTGACTAAGCCAATATCAAGGTCTGCATACCATAGGTTATTTGTTTCATTATCAATAGCAACGTACGAGGGGTTAAAATTTGAGATACCATTGTAATTGTATACAGTATCTATCATTTCATGGTTGGAATTCATTTTTGCTACTTCTCTGTTAGATATAAAATAGGCATGGTCTTTTATAGCTATTACATCTTTAGTTTCATCTTTTTGAAAACCCTTATATTGTGTCCATTTACTACCTTTTTTTATATAGATGCTATCAGAGATATTTGATATTTTCTTTGAAATTGCAATGATGTTGTTTTCAAATTTTTCAATTGATCTGTATTCAAACCGTGATATATCAGGTATTAATTTCCAGTTTCTGTAATCAGTTAAATTAAGTTTTGTCGAGGCGTATTTTACACCATTTTTTGTTGCTGCGTAAATAGTGTCTCTCAATACTGTTACATCAAATACTTCGTCGTATGTTCCATTATTTCCTACTATATATGAGTCTGATATTTCTCTCTTGTTGGTATTTACTTTTACTATTCCGAATCCTGTCGATAAATAGATATATTCTTGATCTACAAATAAATTATTAATGGTTTTGTTTGGAATGGTAAGGTTATTTTTTAGGAATGGAATATTAAAAATGGATTCATTTTTAAATAAATCAATATTTCCATTTGTGTAACCTATCACCAAGGTTTGGGATTGTTCATTATATGCCAATGAATTTATTCCAACATCTGAAAGTCCATTGACTTTGCTTTTTCTATTGACAGAATTATCATTTTTATCAATGTAAAATATAGCTGAACCCGTACTACAATATATTTTACCTCCCCCAATTGCTACTACCTCTCCACTACTGTATGGTAAATGATCTGTCCAGGAGCCCAAAGGTTTGTCTTGTGCGATTCCATTTAATATGAATAATGTTGGGAGTATTGCGGTTACAATTTTTTTCATTTTGGTTTAAATTTGGTGTTAATATAACTAAACACGTGATAAATTTATTGTCTAAAATTAGTTTATATTTGCAGCCGCTTTTGGCCCCGTAGTTCAACTGAATAGAATATCAGATTTCGGCTCTGACGGTTGCAGGTTTGAATCCTGCCGGGGTCACATGTTATAAGCCATCCTAGTTTGATTAGGATGGCTTTTTTAATTTTAGTAGTGAGTATTAAAAATGTTGACTTCTATCTTCCAGATATACTTTAGGATTCTTCCATGAATGGATTTTAATCTAATTTTAGTTGGTGAAAGTTTTTTATTTATTAAGTGCTGTAAACCAAATACATAATACCTTATACTATAGACTGGTTTTAATGGCATTTCTCTATGTTGCTGGACACTACATTCATTTTATAATTAAATGTTCTTAAATGCGTTTATTTAAGGTTGTATTTCAATTTTGTAGATTAGACTTGAATAATTCATGGTTTTACTACCTAATTTATTAGATTTCCATCCATTTTTAAAAGATCTCCATAAATTAGGTTTTCCATTTTTATACTTTTCACTTAACATACTAACATAAAAAG
The DNA here is from genome assembly GCF_009909615.1 of Acidiluteibacter ferrifornacis. Taxonomy (GTDB): domain Bacteria; phylum Bacteroidota; class Bacteroidia; order Flavobacteriales_E; family Vicingaceae; genus Acidiluteibacter; species Acidiluteibacter ferrifornacis. The sequence continues at coordinate 586,082 of NZ_WWNE01000003.1, forward strand.
AATCAAATTTCATCGGAATAATTTGTTTCACCACCAGTCCATTTTTTTTCATCAGATTATTCATATCGTTTTTTGAAAAGTGATAAAGGTGTCTGGGGACATCATAGGCAGCCCAATGTTCTTTATAGTATTCCGCATCAAATGATTCTAAATTTGGAACAGCAATATATATTGATCCATTATTTTTCAAGATTCTTTTGAGTTCTTTTACTCGATCATCTAGATGATAAACATGTTCTAGAACGTGCCACATGGTAATAACATCTACAGTATTGCTTTCAATTGTTTGTAGTCTTTTTTCATCTGAAATTTGTAGGTCATAGTTTTTTTGACCAAAAGTTCTTGCACTTGCATCAGGTTCTATTCCTTCTGTTGACCATCCTTTTTGTTGTGCATGGTGTAGAAATTCTCCTGTACCACATCCGATATCCAATAATAATCCTTTAGTTCTTCCCGATGAAATAAGTTTCTCTTTTTGATTTAATGTGATATTACGAACAGTTTGGTAAACCTTATTAATTAGTCCTTTTTTTGTATTACTATGGGAAATATACTCTTCAGATTTATAATATTCACCAATTTGGCTTTCTTCTGGTATTGGATTCGTAAACCTAAAGTTGCAATTGTCACAGTTGACAATATTGTAATTTTCTTTACTTACAGTGTAATCTTTTGCAATTAAAAAAGGAGAGAATTTCTCTCCTTTACATATAGGGCATTGTGTTCTTTTATACATTTTTTTGTTTTGTTTCACGTGGAACAAATCACCTTCCTAGGTGAATCATTAGTACTGATATGTCTGATGGAGATACTCCGCTTATTCTACTTGCTTGTCCAAGAGTTCTAGGTTTTATAGAGTTTAGCTTTTCTCTAGCTTCAGACGATAGAGATTTGAATTGGAAATAGTCCATTTCTTCATTTAGTTTTACCTCTTCAAGCCGCGTCATTTTTTCAGCCATTTCTTTTTCCCTATCAATGTAACCTTGGTATTTTATTAAAATTTCTGCTTGTTCGATTACTGTGGGGTCTTCATTTGTAATTAGACTACTAATTGTTGGAACAGCTTGTGCGAAGGATTTGATATTTACTTGTGGTCGGCTTAGGATGTTAGAAATCTTAACTTTTTGCTTGATGTTTGCAGTTCCTGATTCGCTCAAATAAGTATTGGTCTCATCAGGGGTAACACTAGAATTGTCTAGTTTTTTCATTAAGGCCTTCAACGACTTTTGCTTTTGTTCTACTAATCTTAATTGAACGTCTGTTGCTAATCCAATTTTGTGAGATAATGGAGTTAATCGAACGTCTGCGTTGTCTTGTCTCAAAAGAATTCGATACTCTGCCCTCGACGTAAACATGCGGTAAGGTTCTTTTGTGCCCTTTGTGATAAGGTCATCAATTAATACCCCAATGTATGCCTCATCTCTTTTAAGAATTAATGCATCCTTTCCATTTATTTTAAGGTGGGCATTAATTCCTGCCATCAATCCTTGACATGCAGCTTCTTCATATCCTGTTGTACCATTTATTTGACCTGCAAAATATAGTCCATCTACTAATTTTGTTTCAAGTGTATGCTTCAGTTGAGTGGGTGGAAAGTAGTCGTATTCTATAGCATATCCTGGTCTAAATATTTTGGCATTCTCAAAACCTGCAACTTGTTTTATTGCTTTTTCTTGTACCTCCAAAGGAAGTGAAGTTGAGAATCCATTGACGTAAATTTCTACTGTGTTCCAACCTTCTGGCTCTACAAATAGCTGGTGTCTATCTCTTTCTGAAAATCTTTCAATTTTATCTTCAATGGACGGGCAGTATCTCGGGCCTGTACCTTCAATAGCTCCACTAAACATGGGCGACCGATCAAACCCTTCCCTTAGAGTATTGTGAACTGTTTCGTTGGTGTATGTTATATAACAACTCTTTTGGTTAATTAATGGTTTTGTTGTTGGATGATAGGAAAATTTTGAAGGGTGTTCATCACCCTTTTGCTCTTCCATTTTGGAGTAATCTAGAGAACGACCGTCCACTCTAGGCGGTGTTCCTGTTTTCATTCTTCCTGCTTCAAAACCTAGCTTTACTAGCTCTTCTGTTATTCCTGTTGCATGTCTTTCAGCTGCTCTTCCTCCACCAAAATTTTTTTCTCCGATATGGATTAATCCATTTAGAAATGTACCATTTGTCAAGACAACAGCTTTTGATTTGAATTCAATTCCTAATGAAGTTTTCACTCCCTTTACTGCGCCCTTTTCAGTTATTAAACCAGTAACCATATCTTGCCAGAATTCTACGTTAGGAGTTTGCTCTAGCATTATTCTCCATTCTTGTGCAAATAACCAACGATCACTCTGTGCTCTTGGAGACCACATGGCTGGTCCTTTTGATAGATTAAGCATTCTAAATTGGATTGCTGTTTTATCAGTAACAATTCCAGAATACCCTCCCATCGCATCTATCTCGCGTACAATTTGCCCCTTAGCAACTCCACCCATAGCAGGGTTGCATGACATTTGTGCAATTGTACCCATGTTCATCGTAATTAGTAGTGTTTTAGAGCCCATGTTTGCTGCTGCAGCAGTTGCTTCGCAACCAGCATGACCTCCTCCTACTACAATTACATCATATTCTTTCTCCATATATTTTTTTGTTTCACGTGGAACTTAAACCACTTTTAAACGGGGCGCAAATTTAGGTAAAAATCCTCTTTTTGTCTCATTAACAACGCTTCCTCTTCAGACTTGTCTTTATATCCGCTAAGGTGTAATATTCCATGAACACAGACCCGCTCAAATTCGTCTATAAATTTGTTATTTAGCATTTTAGAGTTGTCTTCAACACGTTCAATACTTATATAAATATCCGCATTCAATCTATTGTCCTCACAATAGTCAAAAGTGATAATGTCTGTTAAAGTATCGTGATTTAGATAATTCTTATTAATTTCCAAAAGGTAAGCATCATCGCATATGATGTAATTGATCTCACCAATTGATTTTCCTTCTAGGGTCGCAGTAGCGGTTAGCCAATCTTTTAGATACGTATTATGTTTATACGTTGTCTCTATTTCATAATGAAAATGAATTTCATCATTTATTTCTTCAATCATTGTCAAAGTTGTGAAAAGATAAAGTGACAGATTTCCCATTTTCTTCAAACGCCACGTCATCAGCTAAATTTTTCATTAAAAATACCCCTCTTCCATGAAGTTTTTCAATATTCACTGGGTCAGTTGGGTCTGGCAAGTTTTCATAATCAAAACCATTGCCTTCATCTTTAATTTGAAAAACAAGCGATTTTTTCTCAGTGTAGTAGTTTAGGGTAACTTCTTTTGATTCGTCGTTTTTATTGCCATGTATAATTGCATTGTTTACTGCTTCTGTAACCGCAATTAAAACATTGCCATAACATCGTTCAGCTACACTTAGGTTTTGGCAAAGAGAATCAATATGTTTTTCAACAATAGATAAACTACTGATGTGGGTTGGGATCTTGATGCTATCTATACTCATAGCAGTGTTATTTAATGTTTTCAAAGTAAAGGTTTGTCTTATTTTTATAAAATGGCAGATAGTTGGGAGGCAATGTTTTTAGTAATTCTACCTCTTTTTCTTTTTGTTTATTATACTCAAAAAAATCATTTGGGTTACGTTGGAGGTTTTCAATACCTTCTTTAGATTCCCTTTTATTATCTTTTTCACGCTCACGTTCGGCTTTTTCAGATTCCAAAAGTCTAGTTAAAATTTCTTCTTGGCGCATCATGGTTTGCCTTGTGATATTTTTGTTCACAATGTCGGTTTCGTTTTGCTCCATTAAGTCAGAAAGCTTTTTTAGATTTCCACCCGCTCCCTTTTCACCATTTTTTTCTAACTCTTCTGACATTTTTTGAAGTTCTCGACGTATTGCAGCTTGTTTAGCGGCCATTTGTGCTAATTCTTTACTCATGCCACCTTGACCCTGTCCTGGTTTGTCTCCTGGCTTGCTGCCCGGTTTGTCGCCCGGATTTTTACCATTCTCCATCGCTTCTTTCATTTTTTGCATCTGCTCTTTCATTTGCTCTTGCATTTTTTTCATCTGAGCCGCTGAAGGTTTTGGGTTTTTACCACCGGGTTTTGAACAACTTCCTTGCCCGGACTGCATTTGTTTCTGCATATTCTGAAGCGCTTCATCAAGGATTAGTGCCAAATTATTTATTGAGGTCATTGCGAATTGCTGATTGGAGGCAGCATAGCTAGAATTTCGATCTGCTAAATAGCCCAACGCTTTTTTCATGTTGGACTTAATTGCTGTTACTTCTTTATTAACCGTAGCTTCTAATTGCATTACCCTTTTGCTTAATGCAAATAAGGAGTCCTCAATCGTTTTAGAATCATCTATTAGTTTTTTCTGGGCTTGACTATAATCCACAAATTTGGGGTCTGTTCTATTCGCTTTTTTTACATCATCAATTAGCGCTTCTTGATCGAATGATAACTGTATTAGGTTTTCTAAAAGAGCTCTTATGTCTTCCATGTCTTCTGCACTTCCAGCTGATTGCATTTCCATTTGAAGACCTCCAAGCTTGTCTTTCATTTTTTGCATTTCATCTGCGGCATTTTGTTGAGATTCAGCAGCTTTTTTCTTGTTTTTTTGCCCAAGCTGATCAGCACTTTCTTCCATCTCTTTTTTAACAGCTTCTTCCTCTTCTTTCATTTCAGGAATTTCATTGGGGTTTTCTAAAGCTTCATTCTTCTTTTCGAGCTCATCCATTTTATCTTTTAACTCATCGAATTTTTTGTTTAATTCTTCTTGTTCTTTTTGGAGTTCTCCAGCATTTTCATTTTTATCCTCTGATTTTTTAGCTAATTCTTCTTGTTTCTTTTGAAGCTCATCTAACTTTTCTATGGTCTCGTTTAGTTTTTGCTCAAACTCCAACTGTTTGAATATTTCTAACGACCGATCAAGTTCTTTCTCTAACTCTTCATTGGAAAGTTCAATTTTGTCTAACTGATCTTTTAACTTATCCTTGTTCAACTCTTCCATCATTTTTTCCAACTCTTCATAAAGATCTTTCATTTCAGGAGTCATCAATTGCTCGAAAAGTTCTTCTAATTTTTCCTGTTTTTCAAGAATATCTTGATCCAATTCATTGAACTCTTTTTGCTCAAGGTTATTTTTTTTGTTTTCGTTTTTTGACTTTTCAATTTTTTCTCTGAGCTTTTTCTGAGCTTCTATTATTTCTTCTAATTGTTTCTTCTCTTGCCACCCTAACTTTTCTTTATCTATCAAACTTTTGTTTAGCTCATCAATGTCTTTTTTTAATTTCTTTGCATCAGCTAAACTTTTTTCTAGATCATTTACAATTTCTTTAGAGCGTTCATCTGATTTCTTCTCTAGTTCTTCTTTCGTAGGAACTTTAAATTGCATTTTTTGAGTTCTACTGGACTTGCTCCCATTTACACCATCGTTATCAAAAACCTCGAAATAGTAATCTATTTCATCTCCGGCTTTTAGGGGTAAATTTTCAAAGTCCCACACATAGAAATACTGGTTTTGAGTGGTTGATTTATTAATTGGAATTTGAGTAGTTACTCTTTTCGAAGAATCCCCAACTTTATAATTAAAAGTAAGTCGGTTAAATCCATAATCATCTTTTATTTCTCCCTTAAAGAAAATACGCTTCAATACACTAGAATCAGCCTTTTGTTCCACGCTTATCATCGGATATACATCAGGAATTACAGTTAGGCTATAATTCAATGTGTCTGTATTGTGAACAAATTGATTAGATGTAGCAATTTGATATCCATTGCTATACATTGCCTTAGCTTGAACTACATATTCATCTAAATTGTTTTGTTGCACAGGGAATATAGAGTCTCGAAATGCAAAAAATAAATTTTCGGAAGAAGTAGTATAAAATCGCCATTTCAATAAACTACCCTGCGGTATTGTCAAGTCGCCAATGTCTTGAATGACTTCGTTTTTCATTCCTGTATAAGCAGGATAATCTATAGCAACTTCAAAGTTGACTAATAATGGTTTTGGTTGAGCGGAAATAGTATAATTTCTAGAGTCAAAACCATCTGCCGACAGCTTAAAATCAATATCTTCTTGAATATTTTTTAAGGTATAACGGAAGTTGCTTTTGTCTATTTTGTTCAATAGAAATGAGTTGTCTCCTAACTGAATAAAAGCCCTTTCAGGCAATACCTCCCCTTTTATTTTTATAAGTAGTTGAAAATCTTCATTTTTTATTCCTTTTAAATCGGCATTCAATATTTCAAATTCAAAAGGAGCCATTGGAGTAAAGTCACTACTGTGAGCAACTAGTCTCTGTGTACCGTCTGTAAAGACGGAAGGATTGACTATCCCTACAGCAATAAAAATAACAAAGGGCGCTATTAAGTATTTAAGAAATTTTTTGTTGGAGTTAAAGTCAATTGCATTGGTGAAAGGGATGGGTTTAAGTGCTATAATTTTTTGGTTGATACCAGCCTCAATCAAGGCAGTACTTTGGGAAGAATCTTTAGTTAGGTGTTTTAGTTGTAGTACATTGTATAGTTTGTCGGAAACTGTGGTAAAATGTTTACCAATTATTTCAGCAGCTTGTGCATGTGATATATTTGATCCTAATTTATAGAGCTTTGATATAGGTATGATTATAAATTTAATCAGTACAGTTATGGCTAATAGCAAGAAAGAATAAAAGAGGATTGTTCTAAAAGTATTTCCGAAGTGACCAAAATACTCCATAGCCGTAAAGGATATGAAACTAATGGTGAGAATAGATATGGAATAAATACTTCCCTTAATGAGTTGATTTTTATAGTACTTTCGTATAAACTCATCTAATTTCTCTAATAAAAAATTATAATTATCTTGAATCATTCTTTGCTTGCGCTCCTTATGGTGTTGGTTACTTCTTTTAGAACCCAGAAAATTAAGCAAAATTATGTGGGTTATCTCAATACAAAATTGTACGATTTAGAAATAGTAACAGCATTTTTGTCAAATTTTAGTTTTGTTGTGAAAAAAGTGCTGAATAGATTACCTTTGCCAACCAATTTAAAGAACAAGTAGACAATAATTCAATGGATAGAAAAGTAAGAGTAAGATTTGCACCGAGTCCAACAGGGCCTTTGCATATGGGAGGAGTTAGGACAGCGTTATATAATTACCTTTTTGCTAAAAAACACAATGGCGATTTTTTGTTGCGTATTGAAGATACCGATCAAACTCGATTAGTTCCTGGTGCAGAAGAATTTATTGTTGAGTCTTTAAAGTGGTGTGGATTAGTTCCTGATGAGGGACATGGTTTTGGAGGAGATTTTGGTCCGTATAAACAATCAGAAAGAAAAGAACAAGATATATATAGAAAATACGCTGAACAGTTGATTGAGACTGGGCATGCATATTATGCTTTTGATACTCCTGAAGAGCTAGATCAAATGCGAGAAAATTTAAAAGCTGCTGGAGTTGCTGCTCCTCAATACAATCATATTACGAGAACTACAATGAAAAACTCAATTTCATTGTCTAGTGAAGAAGTAGAAAAAAGGTTAGCAAATGGTGATCCATATGTAATTAGAATTCGCATACCACGAAATGAAGAAATCAAGTTCAAGGACATGATTAGAGGATGGGTAATGGTTCAGTCTACTAATTTGGATGATAAGGTTTTATATAAGTCAGATGGAATGCCGACTTATCATTTGGCAAATATTGTTGATGATTATTTAATGAATATTTCGCACGTAATTCGTGGTGAAGAATGGTTGCCTTCTGCCCCATTACACGTGTTATTATATCAAGTATTAGGGTGGGAGGATAAAATGCCTCAATTTGCACACTTACCATTGATTTTAAAGCCAGATGGAAATGGGAAATTGAGTAAGAGAGACGGTGATCGTTTAGGATTTCCTGTTTTTCCTATAGAGTGGAAAGACCCTGAAACTGGTGAAATTTCATCAGGATATAGAGAAAAGGGATATTTCCCTGAAGCTTTTGTAAACATTTTAGCATTTTTAGGATGGAACCCTGGAACTAGTCAGGAGTTGTTTTCAATGGAAGAATTGATTGAAACATTTACGATAGAGCGGGTTGGTAAAGCAGGTGCAAAATATGACCCTGACAAAGCACGGTGGTTTAATCAACAATATTTGCGAGGAACTAAAAATGAAGAACTGGCAAAACAGTTGCAACCAAGAGCACTGGAAATGAACTTAAGTGAAGCGAATAACCTAGAATTTTTAGCAGGTGTTTGTGGGATGATGAAAGAAAGAGCTACTTTTTTAAATGATATTTTATCAGAAGGAATTTATTTCTTTGAGCAGCCTTCAGAATACGATGATAAAACCTATCGCAAGAAGTGGAAAGAGGAAACCCCAGCATTGATGAGGGAGTGGAAAGAAGTACTAAATCAATTAAACGATTTTTCTGCTTCATCAATAGAGTCTACTTTTAAGTCATTTTTAGAAGAAAAGAATGTTGGACTTGGAGCTGCATTACCCAACTTTAGATTGATGGTAACTGGTTTAGGTATGGGCCCTTCGATGTTTGAAATTGCGGCTTTACTGGGAAAGGAAGAAACCATAGATAGAATGGAAAAGGCTCTAAAAAAACTATAATTCAATGAATAAAATTTCAATTGAAGGAATGGTTTTTTATGCGAATCATGGTTTTTATGAAGAGGAGAACAAGATTGGCGGTAAGTTTTCAGTTGATCTAGAGTTTGAAACACGTTTTGAATCTGAAGCAAGTGAAAAAGACAACATAGATGGGACGGTTAATTATGAACAAGTTTACGCCATAGTAGAGGGCGAAATGAAGATTACTTCCAAATTATTAGAGCATTTAGCGCAGAGAATCATTGAACGGATGTATAAAACCTTTAATAACATTTCTAATATTAGACTCAAAGTGAGTAAATTAAATCCTCCATTAGGTGGTGAAGTTAAAGCAGTTTCAATCATTTTAGAGAAATAGAAGAAAGCGGAGTAGTTTAGAAAACATTTTGGTAATTTTGAACCTTCATTATAATATGGTCTCGTGGCCGAGTGGCTAGGCAGTGGTCTGCAAAACCATCTACAGCGGTTCGAATCCGCTCGAGACCTCAAAATCCCATTTCCATCTGACTATTCAGATTTGAGGTGGGATTTTTTTGTAACGATGCGAATTTTATTAGTAGACAATTACGATTCATTTACTTATAACCTACTCCATTACTTGGAGAAGGTTTCAGATACAACTGTAGACGTTGTAAGAAATGATAAATTGATATTGGATAATGTTGGGAATTACGAAAGAATTGTGCTTTCTCCTGGCCCTGGATTACCTGAAGAAGCTGGTTTATTAATGCCTCTTATCAATCGATTTAAGCTGTCAAAAAAAATATTAGGAGTTTGTTTAGGCCATCAAGCAATAGCGAGCTCCTATAACGCTAAATTGACCAACTTAGAGCAGGTTGTGCATGGAGAGGCTTGTCCAATGCATATTCGCAACAATAAAAGCTTGTTTGAAGGTTTGCCTAAGCATTTTAATGTCGGTAGATATCACTCTTGGGTTGTTAAAGAGGCGGAATTGCCGAAAGAATTAACTTGTTTGTCTTCTGATGAAAAAGGCAATGTGATGGCATTTCAGCACCTATCTCTACCGTTATTTGGTGTTCAATTTCATCCAGAGTCTATACTAACAGAATATGGATTAGAGATTATCAAAAATTGGATGAATACATAAAAAAAGACGTCTGCTAATTTAGCAGACGTCTTTTTTTATGCGTTTATTGAAAAAAATTATTCTCCAGTCACTTTTGTTCTATACTTTGTAACAATAAGTCCGCTTACTATTTCAGAGTCAACCGTGGCAACTTTTGTAATACCACCTTTTTTTGCAGCTGCTACGATACCTAGGTCTGCTGAACCAAACATGATTCCAAAATAAGTTTTCTTTTCGGCTATTCCTACTTTAGTTCCAACACTGTTTTTAGTAACTAATGCTTTTGGAGCTACATATGGTCCTGAAACAGAGCAAGAGGATAAAACTCCTACAAAGCAAACTAAGATTAAAGTTTTTATATATTTCATAATATTATTTTTTTATTCTCCTGTAATGATTAATTCTTTTTTACCAAATATGATATAGTTGGTGTATTTTACATCCACAGTGGAAACACCACCAGTGATTTTACCCTTCTTGGCAGCTTCTGCGATACCGTATTCTTTATTTAATTGAATATAACCAAGAACCACAGTTGTTTCACTTACTCCTTTCTTAGGACCTATTGGCAGTTCAGTTACTGCTAGTGGAGTAGTAATTGAACAAGAAGAAAGTACTGCAGACAAAATAGCTGCACTTGCAATATATTTTAATTTTTTCATCTAAATTTCTTTTTAAGTTATTAACTGTATTACTCTCCAGTAACTACTGTTTTATAAAATGGTACAATGAACACAGTTACTTTTGTGTCAACACTTCCAATTTTATCAATTTTTCCTTTTTTTGCTGCGGTAGCCATCGTAAAGTCTTTATCTTTACTAAACGCACCACCTTTAGCAACTCCTTTTTTAGTCCCTATAGGATTACCAGTTACAGTGTGTGATTCATAGACCACGCATGAAGACAGCGAAAAAATCACTGCAGCCATTAATGTTAATTTTTTCATATTTGTTAATTAGAATAAATAATTTCCCTCTATATTTTACTCTAGAGCGTTTTTCTTAGTTGTACAATGATATGTATTTAAAATGGTTAAGAAAAGTTAAATTGGATTTTTCCACAAAAAAAGGGGGTTAGACTCTCTAACCCCCTTTTTAATAATTTGATAATGAATGGATTTATAAATCAAATTTAATCCCTTGAGCTAATGGCAAATCATTCCCGTAATTGATTGTATTCGTTTGTCTCCTCATGTACACTTTCCATGCATCAGAACCAGACTCTCTACCGCCACCGGTTTCTTTTTCTCCACCAAATGCTCCCCCAATTTCAGCACCTGAAGTACCAATATTCACATTGGCAATTCCACAATCGGAGCCTTGAGTTGAAAGAAACAATTCCATTTCTCGCATATTGTTTGTCATTATTGCAGATGACAATCCTTGAACAACTCCATTCTGAATTTCAATGGCTTCATCTAAAGTTTTGTACTTCATGATGTAAAGAATTGGAGCAAATGTTTCATGCTGAACAATCTCCCAAGAGTTGTCTGCTTCTGCAATAGCTGGTTTTACATAGCAACCAGACTCATATCCTTCGCCTTCAAAAACACCGCCTTCAACGATCACATTTCCACCGCTCGCTTTCACTTTTTCTAATGCAGCTAAATAAGTATTAACAGAGTCTTGATCGATTAAAGGACCAACGTGATTTTTTTCATCCAACGGATTTCCAATTCTCAACTGCTTGTAAGCATTTACCAATTGGTTTTTTACCTTATCGTATAAACTTTCGTGAATGATTAATCTTCTTGTTGATGTACATCTTTGTCCACAAGTTCCAACAGCTCCAAATACCATGGCTGGAATACACATTTCTAAATCTGCAGATTCCGTAATAATAATAGCATTGTTTCCACCTAACTCAAGCAAAGATTTTCCAAGTCGTTTTCCAACAGTTTCCGCAACTATTTTACCCATTCTGATAGATCCAGTTGCAGATACTAATGGTACTCTGCCGTCTTGAGTCATTAATTCACCGATCTTATAATCACCATTGATTAAACAGCTAATTCCTTCTGGAAGATTGTTTTCTGCTAATACTTCAGCAATAATGTTTTGACAAGCTACTCCACATAAAGGTGTCTTTTCAGATGGTTTCCAAATGCAAACGTCTCCACACACCCACGCCAAAGCTGTATTCCATGCCCAAACTGCTACAGGAAAATTAAATGCTGAAATAATTCCAACTACACCTAAAGGGTGGTATTGCTCATACATTCTGTGGTTTGGACGCTCAGAGTGCATGGTTAATCCATGTAATTGTCGAGATAAACCCACCGCAAAATCACAGATGTCTATCATTTCTTGAACCTCTCCCAAACCTTCTTGGTAAGATTTTCCCATTTCATAAGAAACCAGTTTCCCAAGCGCTTCTTTCTTTTCTCTTAACTTTTCACCGAATTGTCTTACTATTTCACCTCGTTTTGGTGCAGGAGTAGTTCTCCATTCTTTAAAGGCTTTTTGCGCAGCCTGAACCGTTTGCTCGTATTGTTCAGGAGTAGTTACTCCTACTTTCCCGATTAATGCTCCGTCTACAGGTGAGTGAGATGAAATGGGGTCAACATCGTTTTCCATCCATTGATTACCTGTTGATGTTCCATGATTGATCTCTTTCAAACCCAACGTTTTTAAGTCTTGAGAGATATCGATTTGTGATTGACTCATATTTTTTTGTTTATTTTTCAATGCTTTAACAACAAAGGTAGGATTTCAAATTTTGGATTAAAAGAGATTCTGATTAGAAAGTATAAATATGGGACATAAAAAAACTCCACCTCGAGAAAGGTGGAGTTTTGAATAAATTATGCGGTAAAAAGTTTAGAATTTATAAGACAATCCTACACTTAACACTTCTTTGAATTGAGTTCTTGGCCCTGTTTTGTCAACAATTCCATCATCATTACTATCAATCGCAATATCGATATCATCATCATAAACTAATGTAGCAGAAACGTTAGCAGTAATGAATTTATTAACTTTCATAGATAAAATTGTTTCCCAGTTCACATCAATGTTTTGTGGATTTTCTGTGTAGTTTGAAAACAATTCCAATTTAGTTTGGAAATTTACATTCTCCATAATGTCCTTATTGTATTGTGCTTTCAAGTATCCCCCGATTTCTGCTCTAAAAACATCACCTGTATCAACTCCAAAGGCACCTGCATTTGACAAATCGTTGTCATTTACAATCGTGAATTTACCTGTAGCGGGAGATAGGTATAGTGAGAAATTACTATTCGGTTTGTAGTCCATACCAATAGATGCTAAAACATAAGCAGGAGCGAACAAATTTGAAATTTTTGTTGAATCATCTGGATAGTTATAACCTGGTGCAAATTGAGACTTAAAGTTTACTAAAGCTGAATAATACCAAACCTTAGAAGCTTGTCTACCATACTTAGAAGTAAAGTCGATTTTATCATCACTTTTTCTGAAAGCATCATCTCCTTGTTGAAAGATACCATATCCAAGGTCTAATGTATTGTCCCAAGAGTGAATTCCTTTTTTGTACTTAGCAAATACATTCAAAAACCCATTTAAAGCAACTGAACTCTGACCACCACCGGCCCAGTTGCTCAATGCTACTTGTGAGAAATTGAAAGAAACTAATCCACCTTTTGTCCAATAGCTAGTATCAGCAGCTGGAGTTGGTGCAGGTGTGTTTTGAGCTGAAGCTGTCGAAACAAACAACAAACTGGCAACAAAAAAACTTAAAATGTGAGATGTTTTAATTTTCATGCGTGTTATTTTTAATTTTTGTTTTACTTGTTTAGGTGTGTTAAAAAACACTAAATGTATTTGAATCTGCGAAATAACAGAAAATGTACTTCTTCCTATCAGTAAATTCGCCCAATTGTTATAAATCACATCTAATTGGAACAATTCTTTATTTAAATGGTATCAATTGGGATATCAATAGAAATCTATGAATAAAATTATCATTATTCCACTATTCGCCCTTTTCTTTATACTGATTGATTGGTATGTATTTCAGGGTGTTAAAGCGCTAATTCAAAACAGTTCAGAACTGACGCAAAAGTCTGTAAAAATTGCCTTTTGGTCAATTACTGCCTTGTCTTTGTTCGCATTTTTTCTGTATCACTTCAGTAATGTGGACTTGTTAGGGAAGTCAGTTCGTATGTTTATTCTAGTAGGAATCTTTATGAATTACTTAGCTAAAGTATTCTTCGCTGTATTTCTATTGATAGATGACATTAGCAGAGGAATTCAGTACTTAGTTCAGAAATTTTCCAACCCTACTCCTGCTATAGTTTCCGATAAAGAAAGTCACATTCCTCGTTCTCAATTTATATTAAAAACGGCAGTAGTTGTTGGAGCAGCTCCTTTGGTGGCTATGTCGTGGGGAATATTATCTGGTGCTCATGACTATAGAGTGAGGCGAATTAAATTGCCATTGCCCAACTTGCCTAAAGCTTTTGAAGGGCTCAAAATAGTTCAGGTTTCAGATATCCACGCTGGTAGTTTTTGGAATAAAACAGCCGTGCAAGGAGGTATCGAAATGTTACTAAATGAAAAACCAGACGTCGTATTTTTTACTGGTGACTTGGTCAACAATCAAGCGGTAGAAATGAAAGAATGGATTTCTACTTTCTCAAAAGTGAAAGCTCCATTAGGAGTGTTCTCAGTCTTAGGGAATCACGATTATGGCGATTATGTCAATTGGGGATCTGCGCAAGAAAAACGCCAAAACTTAATTGATCTGGTGAATATACAAAAGGGCATGGGCTGGAATTTGTTGGTCAATCAGAACCATATTCTAGAAGTAGATGGAGAACAAATTGCCATTGTTGGAGTAGAAAACTGGGGGGCTAAAGCTCGTTTTCCGAAATACGGAAAGTTAAGTGAAGCCATAAAGGGAACTGAAAATGTTTCTACCAAATTATTGCTATCTCACGACCCAAGTCATTGGCAAGCTGAAGTGTTGCCAATGTATCCAGATATTGATGCCATGTTTTCAGGGCATACACATGGAATGCAGATGGGGGTTGATATTCCAGGCTTCAAATGGAGTCCAGTTCAGTATGTTTATGATGAGTGGGCGGGTCTTTATCGGCAAGATAATCGATACTTGTATGTCAATAGAGGATTCGGATATATTGGCTACCCTGGAAGAATTGGCATGCCACCAGAAATTACTACAATTGAATTAACTCGAGGGTAAAAAATCATGATAAGAATACTAAAGTTTAGTCTGGTTTTGATTAGTATCGCAATAACGCTGTTTGCTTTTAAGGGGCATAATACAGGAACTCTTGCTTTGACAATTAATCAAATTAAACCTCTTGAAGGCGCTATTCGTATTTTGATGTTTAATGGAAAAGAAGGATGGCCAAATGACCCCACCAAAGCAGTTTATATTAAATCCATTACAGTTGATCAGTCTGAGATTAATTTAGAGATAAAGGATCTGAAATATGGAGATTATGCAATTGCAGTGTTGCATGATATTAACCTAAATGAAAAGGCAGATAAATCAATTATTGGAATTCCAACTGAACCATTTGGTTTTTCAAACTATCCGAAAATTACCTTCGGGGTGCCTGATTTTGAAGAGGTTTCTTTCACATTTAATAAACCCACTAAACGACTGCTCATTGAAATGAAAGAAATTTAATCTCGTTGAATTGTTTTCTCCCATTCTTGTTTTCCTTCACTATTGTAGATCATAATCTTCATCACTCTTTCTTTCAAACTACCCGAAAATTCTAGAATAGCAAAGTTATTCGTTGCGGTGTGTGTTCCTTCTACTCTCAGTGTATTGGCTTCTTCAATGGTGTTGTAATATTTAGCAGTTAACGGAGAAACCGTCAAATCGTAGATGTTTATTTCATTACCGATGTTTAAATGACTCAATTCTGTTTTGTGCCGGTCTCCAGTAACAAACACTACTCCTTTTATTCCTTCTTCTTCGATTCTTTGCAGTAAATAGGCTCTTTCTTCAGGGAAATTGGAATAATTCTCATAAACTGCAGCCGTATTCAATACTTGACCACCAACTGCTACTATTTTGAAAGGAGCATCACTACTTTTTAATCCGTCAATCAACCATTCAATTTGGGCTTTACCCAGCATCTGTTTTGTGCCTGTTTTTCTATTGTTGGCATTACGTTCGAATCGATTATCTAGTAAGAAAAAATCAACGTCGTTGTATTCAAAGGCTGAGGTAATTCCGGGAAGATTACTTACTCCGTAAAATGGGTTTCCCCAATAGGCTTTAAAAGCGGCTAAGCTATTTTCTTTCCCGACGTAGCTTCCGTCTGCGTCGTTGGGTCCGAAGTCATGATCGTCCCAAATGGCATAATGATGAGTGACTGAAAGTAAGGTTTGCAACTCTGGTGTGGCTCTATCGGTGGAGTAGCGATAGAAAGTAGCAGCTTTAGAATACAAGTCAGCGTCTCGCAGGTAAAAATTATCACCTAACCAAAGCATTAGTTCTGGTTGTTGAGCGACAATCTGGTTAAAAATCCCATAGTTTCTACCATAAGGTTCTCCTGGTCGGTCGTATTGAGATTCGTTGAAATAGGCGCAGCTGCCCAATGCCATTTTAAATGTTGGTGGATCAGTTCGGAATTGCCAGTTGGTTTGTGTTTTAAAACGATAGATTTTAGTGCTGTATTTCAAGTTGGGAAGGCGGATTTGGTAATGATAAGTTGTTCCCGGTTCCAATAATTGAGTGATGAACTTAATGGTGTTGTGATTTTCAATTAGCGCTTCTTTATTCAATCGAATACTGTCTTCGCTACCTTCTTTCCAGTAAATAATCTCAGCGAACTCAGATTCTTCTAATTCCACCCAAACGAGCACTTCTCTCATAGTGTTGTAGCCGAGCATAGGGCCCGACTTTATTTGAGCGGAGAGCATTGTTGAAGCTAGTAGTGTGAATAGAGTGACGAAGAGCTTGTTCATGTTCTTTTTTTACAAGAATACGCTGTATTTACAACTGCTCCAAATTTTTTAAATCACTATTTTGTTAAGGAATATTTTGTTAGATCTTTATTTGATAACCATTTATAAAAAATCGCTTACCTTTATGAAGTGTTGCAAGATGGAACTAGCATTCACCAAGGTAAACTAATTATTCAAAAATGAAAAATGGATTAACTTATTTCATTATTTTAGTAATATTCCAAATAGTTGGAAAGAGGGCTGAGCTTTTGGCTCAGCCTTCTTTTTCCATGGATACCACCTTTCAGCCATTCTTCGATTTGCGTCCACAACCTAGAGGAGGACCTACTTATGATTTATGGGAGAACCCCTCCAATGGGAACCTTCACATAGCAGGAGATTTCCGTTATTTTATTGGCAATGACCCCTATTATTCCATTTTAAGTACTCATCGCGATGGTAGTCGTAATTTTAATTATATAGGGTTTGGAGGTTCTGGATATACTTTTATATACCCTTTTAACGATTCCGTTCTGATTTTAGGTACAGGAGGGGGGGGTGGGTATAGCCCTATGGACCTCAAAGGAAATCCCATTTGGACGAATTGGTTTCAGAACTACCGCCAAACGGTGAGTTGCTCACATGCTTACTGGCCCTATTTTTTTCCGAATGGGTCTTCATTAATGACCAATGTTTGGTATGCCAATACCAGTGTTTGCCCCATTAAAAATCCACCCGATACTTTTCCGTCTCAGCCTATTATTAAAGTAGACTCTTTGGGTTTTTACGATTCTACCTTCAAGCATACAACCAATGGTACAGTTGACGGGTTTAAGCAATACGATAGCACTCGTTTATTTGCATTTGGTCTCCTCCGAGAGTTTACTGAGTACGATGGGCAAACAGTTAATGGAATTTGTAGAATCTATACGGATGGCACCTTGGATACTACATTTAAGAGTCCAATATTGCCAGGGAATGGACGAGTAAGGGCGGAATTAGTAGAGCCGGATGGAAAAACCTTTATTGTGGGTAACTTCCAATTGGTAGATTATCCCAATCGATGGTTTTCACTGTGTCGTTTAAATGTGGATGGTAGTGTAGACACTACTTTTAATAATTTGGGTTGTCCGGTTGATTCTAACCGTATTGGGACAGCAGGAATAGGAAGTGTTGGAAGCGTGATTAAAACCCCTGATAATGGATATATATTGGGAGGCGGTTTTAATCAAGTACAAGGATATGCAAAAAACAGTTTAGTAAAGTTAGATTCTTTAGGAAACATAGAGCCGCAGTATTTTACTTCTCGAGGGCCTGATACTACGCATGCTTGGAAAATGCAAGGCGGAATTTCAAAAATTGTAGAGTCCAAATTTGGAGGGTATTATGTATTAGGCGATTGGACGTATTGGGATGGCGTACCAGCACAGCCCATTATTCGCCTCCATGAAATGCAAGTGGTAGGCCTAAAAGAGCAGCAGCAATCAGGAACATTGCTTAAGGTATATCCCAATCCGGTGCAGGAACAGTTGTATTTGGAGTATTTGCCCAATGTGCGCGTTAGTTCTATTCAATTGTATGATTTACAAGGTAAAATGGTGCAATCGGTTAATCAGAAAGTCAATTCGATTGCTGTCAATGGCTTAAAAAATGGCATTTACTTTCTAAAAGTCATTTCAGAGAACGGGGTGAGTACGGAGAAAGTGGTGGTAGCTAAATAAGCTTATCAGACCTCCAAGGTTTTCAAAACCTTGGAGGTCTTTAATATGAAAATGCTCAATGTGACAGAAACGTCTAAGCGAAAACAAAAGCTAATTTTCAAGTAAGATTAATTGGTGCGATTGGCCTTGAGTGATTCTCGAGGTTTTCGAAGTAGAGCCTTAGTAAATTCGTCTAGCTCCGAAGCCCTTTACTTCGGCAAGGCTCAGTATAAACTTAAAAAGCTCAGGACAAAAAACGAATGACTTCATAAAATAAATTGGTCAAAGCCTTGAATTTTTGGTTCATTTTGGTTCAAGCCAAAAGAACAAAAAGTTCAATCTACTTTTCGCTAATTAAATCGTCCTTGTCTTCAGAATTTTGTTCTACAATCGGCATAGTTTCGACCTCGTTCATGGATTTAGGACCATATATAAACGACATGTCTTCTACTGGTTCTACCTTTTTACCACTTGCTACTAAGGATACAGCCATAATAATACAACTGATAATAATGGTATACAAGAGAATTCCGGAGTCAAAGTTCTCTACTTGATATTCATCAGGAATAGCAAAGAACAAAAGAATAGTGATCAATCCTCGTGGCGCAAGAAACAATTGGGGTAGGATATCCTTCTGTACAAATACTTTCAAAACAATAAAACGAATGATATACAATCCAAGTAAAATCAATCCGCTAATGATGGCCACTTTTACATTGAATAACGACTGCAACGTAATAGTGATTCCAAAAAGTACAAAGAAAAATGTGCGCACTACAAATGCACTTTCTATCGTAACTAAATGAAACTCATGAGACACTTTCTTTAATGAACTTTTATTGATCCACTTCTTCATGAATCCTCGGAAGAAGATTTTATAATTATTAAGTACTAAACCAAATACAAGTATGATAATTAATGAAGAAAGGTGGAATAATTTACCAACGGAGTACAACATTAACAACACAGCGATAAGTAAAAATAGTTTTACTTGTGAGTTGAGTTTTTGGAATATGAGCACAAGTAAGTAGCTAATAACTAAGGATAAACCTACGGTAATAGCAATGTTACTAATGACATCAAAAACGATTAGTTGAGTGCTTTCTGTTTCGGCATTTCCTGTTAGGAAGTAAAATAACATAATCCCTAGGATATCAGAAAAAGTGCCTTCATAAACCATAAATTCCTTTTTTTCAGAGCTTAGTCCACCTACACTCGGAATAATTATGGCGCTACTCATCACTGATAATGGAACAGCATAAAGGATGCAAGTGAAGACATCTTTGATTAAAAAAAAGTTGATAATATAAGCCAAAACAAAAGTAGAACCGAGCAAAGAAATCAAGGCCACAGAAAAGGATTTCCAGATGGTAGGCCACTTTTCCTTTGTTAATTCTAGATCTAATGCAGCTTCTAACACAATCATAATTAAACCTACAATCCCTAACAACTCTAATATGTTAAAAAGTTGTCCTTCAGGAACTTTTAAGTCTATAACATTCATTCCTTGTTTGGTCAGAATACCTAAAACAATCAGCAATAACACACTGGGAATGTTGGTTTTCTGTGAAATAATATTAAAAAAGTAGGACAGAATAATGACTAAGCTAATTCCTATGATGGCAGTATATGGTCCGATTATTTGCATGGTTATGGAGTTAATTCTTGGTTGAGGTAATATCCATATTTACCGCATTGAAGATTTGTTCTGCTAAAATAGGGAAATATGTGGAAGTAATGGACTCCAAATTATTGTCAGAGGCCGGAAATGGAGTGGTAGCTAAGCCTTTTGAAACTACTGTACCTCTTCTGGAATACAAAGTATAATGTACTTTGGCTATTCGGTCATAGGTATTGCCTTCCATTTGAGTGAAGTCGCCATATACGTTTCTAAATTCAAGCTGGTTAATAAGTAAATACAATGAGGCATTGTATCTATTATTCAAACTATCGACTACTTTTTGGTCAGAAATAATGGCATTCATAAATTTATTCTTTTCATCACGCTCAGTTACGATTTGTCCACCGTAAGCCGATTCGTCCTCTTCCTTTTTGAAGGTCTTCGACAGCTTCGTCTGAATGCCTTTTAATTTTTCTTCTGCTTTAGGAGTGCTTTCTTCGGGTAATACTTCGTATTCAAGCTTTCGAGATCTATAAACATAGGTTAAGTCTTGTTCTACATCGTCCTCCATGAAATAGAAAGAAAGCACTTGAAATTGTTCGTTGAACGTTTGATATAAGTATAAATCTAGCGCTTTGGCAAATTCACTTTTCACTGCTTTGCCGTCTAAGTTATTCTCTAAACCAACTTGCCGATCGATTTCAGAAATGTACATAAAGGGTTCAAAAGGGACTATTAACACAGCCGCTTTATCTGCGGATTTTCCACCACTATACTGCATTGTTCCACTTTGAGAAAAGGAATAAAGTGAAAAGAAGGAAATCGAAAATAATAAACTCAGTTTTCTCATAAAGGGAATTTTATTCATTGCAAAAATAGCACACAATAAAACGCTAGCCTTATTCCAAAGGAGATGTTAAAAACAACGTGATGTTAACAAGCTACTTTTACTGAAATAGCCTGATGATGTCGTTTCCATTGGCCAATAGCATCAATGCTAATAAGATTACAAATCCCACAACTTGAGCATTTTCTAGGAATTTATCTGAAGGTTTTTTACCGCTAATGATTTCCACTAATAAAAACAAAACATGTCCTCCATCCAACGCAGGAATAGGAAGTATATTCATAATGGCTAATATAATCGATAAAAAGGCGGTAAAGCTCCAGAAACGCTGCCAGTCCCATTCAGGAGAAAAGGCTTTTCCAATACTAATAAATCCTCCTAACGACTTGTAAGCTTCAGTTTCTGGTTCAAATACTAGCTTCATTTGCTTGATATAGTTATCAAAGGAGTCATAGGCTTTATTGATTCCTGCTGGTACCGATTCGATTAGAGTATATTTTTCGGTAGAGAATGTAATTTGTTCGTCAATTGGGGTGATTGCAAATCCTAAAGTACCATTTTTACTCACTCTAGCCGATAGGTTTTGCGTTGCACCCTCTCTTATTAGTTCTAGCTCAACCTGACTAGAAGGGTGTGCCTTTAAATATTTCACTACATCTTGAAAATATGGAGTAGCAGTATTATTTATTGCTGTAATGCGATCACCTACTTTTAAGCCTGCAGAATCTGCCGGAGAATTGGGTACAATTTCATTGACTTCAGCAATCACAGCTGGTTCAATAAAACTTTTTTGGTTTTTAATCAATTTAGAAATGGTGCCTTCTGGTAAAGTGATTTCTTCTTTTCTACCTTCTCTTTCAATGGAAACTTTTTTGGCATTATTGATCAGTATATTCATTTGAATATCGCTGAATTTGGTTACTTTTTCTCCATCAACGGCCAATATTTTATCGCCACTTTTTATCCCCATTTCTATGGCTGTAGTATCGGCATAAACACCATAAGTTAGTCCATCAGTTGGGATGTATTCGTTACCCCAAGTAAATAAAATCCCGGTATAAATTACAATTCCAAGAATAACGTTTACAATTACACCACCTAGCATTATGATTAATCGTTGCCATGCTGGTTTAGAGCGGAATTCCCATGGTTTGGGATCTTCCTTCATTTGCTCTTTGTCCATCGACTCATCGATCATTCCGGAAATTTTTACATATCCTCCCAGAGGTAACCAGCCTACTCCATATTCAGTTTCTCCTTTTTTGAATTTGAAAAGAGAAAACCATGGATCGAAAAATAAATAAAATTTCTCAACTCTAGTTTTAAATAGTTTGGCAGGTATAAAGTGTCCTAATTCGTGAAGAATTACAAGAATCGATAAACTAAGAATAAGCTGTGCAGCTTGAATAAGTACTTCCATTTTTAATATAAATCAACCGCGAAATTAAGCATAATCAACACTTTTCTACCAACCTAGGTTCAAATCAGTGTTAAATTTGATTAAACAGTTAGTTTCAACCTACAAAGTTAGCTGCTAATCTTCGACTTTCTTCGTCGCTATTCATGTAGTCTTCTAAGGTGGGTTTTTCAATAAAAGTAGCTGACTCTAAGCATTTTGAATTTATTTCAGCAATCTCTAAAAATCCAATTTTCTCTTCTAAAAAGGCACGGTTAGTGATTTCATTGGCTGCGTTAATAATACAAGCGGCATTTCCTCCACGCTTCATTGCCTCATAGGCTAAATTCAGATTTAAAAAAGTTTCAGTGTCCGCTTTTTCAAAAGTCAATTGAGGATAATCTAGAAAGTTAAAACGAGGAAAGTCTGCAGGGATTCTTTCTGGATAAGCTAAAGCATATTGAATGGGTAATTTCATATCTGGTAATCCCATTTGTGCTTTCATACTTCCATCAGTAAACTGAACAATACTGTGTATAATGGATTGTGGATGAACGATTACGTCGATCTGTTCGGGTGCTAATTGAAATAGCCACTTAGCTTCAATTACTTCTAATCCTTTATTCATTAAAGTGGCAGAATCGATGGTTATTTTGGCTCCCATCTCCCAATTGGGGTGTTTCAAAGCTTGTGCACGAGTGACGGATGCTAACTTTTCAGCATTCCATCCTCTAAATGGTCCACCAGAGGCAGTGAGGTAAATTTTTTCGATTGGATTATGGAATTCACCAGTCAAGCATTGAAAAATAGCAGAGTGTTCTGAATCAACAGGCAATAAGGGAACACGGTTTTTTGCTGCCAATTGTGTGACAATATCACCGGCTACTACCAATGTTTCTTTATTAGCTAAAGCAATTGCTTTTTTCGCTTCAATGGCTTTTAGAGTGGGCTTCAATCCAGCATAACCAACTAAAGCGGTCAAAACGATATCTATTTCATTCATTTCCACTACTTGCTCCAGTGCCGCCGAACCTGCATAGGTTTTGATGTCATGGTTCCATAAAGCATCAGCAACCATTTTATACTTACTTTCATCGCAAATAACCACAGCATTAGGCTTAAACTCTATCGCTTGTTGGATTAATAATTCTGCATTGGTATTGCTTGTGAGTACTTCTACTACAAATTTGTCTGCATGACTTTTTATAACTTCCAATGCCTGAGTTCCAATGGAGCCGGTAGATCCTAATATGGCGATGTGTTTTTTCTTTATTTCCTCCTCTTGATTTACCATAGTTTGCAAATTTGATAAAAATGATTCAACTATTTTCTTTTGAATTTTTATTTCAACTTCAATCCGTTTTAAAAAATGGAAATGATGAATCAATCCAAAAGATGATAGATTTCCGTATTTGTGATAAAAAGTTGATATGAAAGCATCAGAACAGAATATCAGAGTGGTAAGTTGTCTTTTAATTTTAGCACTGCTTTGTATGTTAATATTAGGCTTATTGCCTCCCGGTAAGGGTATTGGGAATAAAATGAGCAGTATTATCGAGTTGCAAATGGATTAAATTATAATAGCTAAATTTACACTCTTAACCAGTTAGTTACAGAATTAACCATGAAGAAGATTCCATTTTACTTAGCAATTGCCTCTGTGGTTGCTATTCAAGCATCATGCGGAGCGCCTAAAACTCCTCAAAATGAAGAACCAAAAGAGATCAAAAATGACACCCTTTCTAAAGTGGTAAAGGCGCGTCCCGAGATTTATGCAAAAGTTGCTTTAACAACTGATATAAATCAGTTGACAGAAAACGAGAAACAAGTGATTCCTTTATTGATTGAAGCAGCTAGATTAATGGATGAAATTTTCTGGAAAGAATCTATTCCTGAAAATATTAATGTTGATTTGTCAACCTTGACCCCTGACCAAAAATTATTTTATCAATTGAACTATGGTCCATGGGATCGATTGGATAACTTCAAATCCTTCGTAGAAGGAGTTGGTGAAAAACCATTAGGTGCTAATTTTTATCCAGCGGATATTACTAAGGCGGAGTTTGAGGCAATGAGCGCTCCAGACAAAGCAAGTTTATATACAATTGTGAGAAGAGATTCCTCGAATAATTTGATAACTATACCTTATCATCAATTTTTTAAAGAACAAGTCATGGCTGCTGATGTATTGGAAAAAGCGGCTAAGTTGACAGAAGACAAAGAATTAAAAAAGTACTTGACTTTAAGAGCTGAGGCATTAAGAACCGATAAATATGATCCTTCTGATATCGCTTGGTTGAATATGCAAAACAATACTTTGGATTTAATTATTGGACCAATTGAAAACTATGAAGATAGATTATATGGCTATAAAGCAACACACGAAGCTTATGTGTTGGTGAAAGACAAAGTGTGGAGTGAAAAGTTAAAGAAGTATGTGACTTATTTGCAAGAGTTACAGGAAAACCTTCCAGTGGATGCCACGTACAAATCGGAAAAGCCAGGAACTGATGCGCAACTGAATGCTTATGATGTGGTTTATTATGCTGGGGATTGCAATGGTGGTAGTAAAACTATTGCTGTTAATTTACCAAACGACGAAGCAATTCAAAAAAGTGTAGGAACTAGACGTTCACAATTGAAAAATGCGATGCGTGCAAAATTTGATCAAATTCTAATTCCTATTTCTGAAGTGTTGATACATGAATCTCAGAGGAAGAACATCACGTTTGACGCTTTTTTTGCAAATACTATGTTTCATGAAGTGGCTCACGGTTTAGGCGTAAAAAATACAATCGATGGAAAACAAACGGTCCGTGAGGCCTTAAAAGAAAAATATTCGGCTTTAGAAGAAGGGAAGGCTGATATTCTAGGTTTATACATGATTCATCAATTGCATGGCAAGCAGGTATATACAGATGGGGAGTTGATGGACAATTATGTAACGTTCATGGCAAGTATTTTCAGGTCAGTTCGATTTGGGGCTGCTTCTGCTCATGGGCAGGCCAATATGGTTCGATTCAACTTCTTTAAGGAAAAGGGTGCTTTTGTATTTAATGAGGATAAAACTTATTCAGTAGACTTTGACAAAATGACTGATGCAATGAATGAATTGTCTGCCATTATATTGAAATTACAAGGTGACGGAGATTACGATGGAGTGGTGAAGTTGTTGGAAACAAAAGGTGGAATTGATGATCAACTGAAGACTGACCTACAAAAATTGAATGATGCAGGAATACCTGTAGACATCTATTTTGAACAAGGAGTTGAAGCTTTGGGCTTAAATTAATTAACGCCAATCATAATATAGAGTTAATATACAATCTAAAGAGGGATAATACTTTTGCCCCTCCATATAAAACAGAAATTACGAATTAAATTAAATAATTATGAAGAAAATTCTACTCTCAGCTTTGGTCATTGCTGGTACGTTATTTAGCAGCCAGTTAAAAGCACAGTGCACCGACCTCTTCTTTTCAGAATACTTGGAAGGAAGTAGTAATAACAAAGCGATTGAAATTTACAATCCGACATCAGCCTCAATTAATTTAGGAGATTATGTTCTTTACAGGCATAATAACGGTTCAAGTTCTCCTTCTGATAGCCTTCACCCTCAAGGTGTAGTTTCCTCAAAGGGTGTTTTTGTGATTGCAAATCCTTCTGCTATAGCAAGTATTTTGGCTGTTATGGATACAACACATACATTAACTTTTTACAATGGTGATGATGCTATCTGGCTTAAGAAAAAATCAACTGGTGATACTTTAGATATAATTGGAATTATAGGAAATGATCCTGGTGCAAATTGGACTGTAGGAACTGGCGCTACTTCAGAAAATACATTAGTGAGGAAATTTTCTATTGATAATGGTCAAAAGAATTGGGCAACATCTACTTCTGAATGGTTAGTGTTTCCGCAAAATATGGCTGATTCATTAGGAGCTCATACATCTACTTGTGCTGCTGCTGCAGCGCCTCTTTCAGCTTCAGCTGTTGGAACGAACGTTTCTTGTAATGGTGCAAATGATGGAGCAATTGACTTAACTGCAACTGGAGGAACAGCTCCATATACATACGCATGGAGTAATGCTGCAACAACTGAAGATCTTTCAGGTTTAGCAGCAGGAACTTATAATGTAACAGTTACTGATGCTGCTTCAGCTACGACTACTGCTTCAGCAACTTTAACACAGCCTTCTGCTATCATGCCTACAATAACTGTTTTAAATTCTATTTCATGTAATGGAAATACAGATGGAATTTTAGTAGCAGGCGCAACTGGAGGTTCGGGTGGTTATTCCTACGCTTGGAGTAATGCAGTTTCTGGAACTACCAACTTAAATATTGGGGCAGGAAGATATACAGTTACAGTTACAGATAATTCGTCTTGTTCAGATACTGTTTCCTATTTGTTATCAGACCCTGCAGCAATTGGAATAGCAGGAAATATTAATAACGTTACTACAAATGGCGGTTCTGATGGATCAATTACATTGACTATAACAAATGGAAATGCTCCTTTTACCTATTCTTGGAGTAACTCAGCAACAACTAAAGATATTTCAGGTTTAGCTGCAGGCACCTATACAGTTCAGGTTACAGATAATGGAAACTGTATTAATTCTGAGTCTTTCACTGTGACTCAGCCTTCATCAATTACTATTACTAAAACATCTCAAACAGATGTGCTTTGTAATGCTGATGCTACAGGTGCAATAGATTTAACCATATCTGGAGGAACTACTCCTTATACTTATGTTTGGAGTAATGCTGCTACAACAGAGGATCTTTCAGGAATCACAGCGGGAAACTATAACATTACAGTTACAGATGCCAGTAGCACTACCGCTGTTTCAAGTTATACCATTACTGAGCCAACTGCAATTGTTGCCTCAGGAATAATAACCAATGTTTCTTCAAACGGTGGAAGTAATGGAGCTGTAGACGTTTCAGTTTCTGGAGGAGTAACTCCATATGCTTATTCTTGGAGTAATGGTGCGACAACCGAGGATGTGATGGGATTAATTTCAGGTTCATACTCCCAAACAGTTACCGATGCAAATGGTTGTACTTCTGTTTCTCCATATATCGTAACTCAACCAGCAGCATTAGTAGCGTCTATTACATCTCAGACAAATGTTTCATGTAATGGAGGGGCAAATGGTGCTATTGATTTAAGTGTTTCTGGTGGAGTATCACCATATACATATACATGGAATAATTCAGCAACAACTGAAGATCTTTCAGGTTTAGCTGCAGGGACTTATAATGTTATCGTATCTGATGCAAATAACACAACAAGTACAGCTAGCACAACGATTACTGAGCCAACAGCAATTGCTATTGTAGATGCAATCACGAATGTTTCGGCAAATGGTTTATCTGATGGAGCTATAGATATTACTGTAAGTGGAGGAACTTCTCCATATGTATTTGTGTGGAGCAATACATCTACAACGGAAGATTTATCAGGGTTAGCCGCAGGCTCTTATTCTGTGACAATTACTGATGCAAATACTTGCTCAGCAACTGCAAATTATACAGTAACTCAACCCGCTGGATCTTTGGCCAATATGATAATTACTGAAATTTATTACAATGGTCCTGAATCAGGCACAGACTCTACTGAGTTTATTGAGCTTCAAAATATTGGTAATACTTCGGTGAGCTTAAATGGTTATAGTTTTACATCAGGAATTACGCATACTTTTTCAGGAGGTACAGTTGCTCCAGGTGCTTATTTTGTAATTGCATTTGATTCCTCTGGATTTAGAAATACATTTGGAATGAATGCTGATGCTATTTGGGCGTCTGGTGGTTTATCAAATGGAGGAGAATTAATAGTATTAAAAGATGATTTTGGTAGAACAGTTGATTCTGTAGACTATGATGATAGCACTCCTTGGCCTTCGGGTTCTGCTGCAGGGAATCCTGATGGAGGCGGTGCTTCCATTATATTGTGTGATTCACTTGCCGATAATAGTATTGGATCTAACTGGAGCGCAGCAATTTCTCCAGTATCTGGTGTGATTGTAAATGGACTTCAAGTATTTGCTAATCCTGGTATGAAAGGCCTTTGTGCTGCACCAATGTCTATAGCAGTAGCTTTAGATTCAAATGTGACTTGTAATGCCGGTATGAATGGTGGAGCTACTGTTAATGTAACAGGAGGCTTAGCACCATTTACATATGCATGGTCTAATTCTGCAACAACTGCATCAATTACAGGTGTAGCTGCAGGTAAATATTATGTAACGGTTACAGATGCATTAAGTACTAGCTTAAATGACAGTGTGACAATCACAGAGCCTACTGCAATCGTAGTAACAGATGCAATTACCAATGCTTCAGCAAATGGATTGACTGATGGTGCAATTGACATTACCGTTACAGGTGGAACAACTCCTTACACTTTTGTTTGGAGTAACTCTGCTACTACTGAAGATATTTCAGGAATCGGAGCAGGTTCTTATACTGTGACTGTTACTGACGCAAATGCTTGTACTTCTGCAAACACTTATAGTGTAACTCAACCTACAACTATTACATTAGTTGATGTTATAACAAATGTTTCATGTAATGGAGGAGCAGATGGCTCTATTGCTTTGACTACTTCTGGTGGTGTATCTCCTTACACTTTCGTTTGGAGTAATGCAGCAACAACAGCGAATATTTCTAGTTTAACAGCTGGGGCTTATAATGTAACTGTAACAGATGCGAATTCAGCTACAGTTACCGCTTCTTATACAGTTACAGAACCAACCGCACTTGCTATTTCAGGTAACGTAACTAATGCAACTACTTTTGGTGGTTCAGACGGTTCTGTTTCAACTACTGTAACCGGGGGTACGAGTCCTTACACTTATTTATGGAGTAATGCAGCAACTACTGCAACAGCTTCTAGTTTGTCAGCAGCGAAGTATTACTTAACAGTTACTGATGCTAACTTATGTACAAAGGTTGATTCTTTTGTTGTAGGACAACCTGCAGGAGCTATAGCTAGTTTGGTTATTACCGAGATTATGTATAACCCTGCTGAGTCAGGAACGGATACAACGGAGTTTATTGAATTTGTGAATGTTGGTTCAACCCCAGTTGATATGACAGGATACAATATCGTTGAAGGTGTAGTGTATGCTTTCAATAACTTAGTTGTTGCACCTGGTCAATATGTTGTTGGAACAGTAGATTCTTCAGGTTTTAGAAATAGATTTGGCTTCGACGCTGATTTTGTATGGACTTCAGGAGGATTAAGTAACGGTGGAGAGGACATCACTATTGTTGATAATTTTGGTAGAACTGTTGATTCAGTAGATTTTAAAGATGTAGCCCCATGGCCATCTGGTTCTGCAGCAGGATTACCTGATGGTGGTGGTTCTTCAATCGTATTGTGTGACTCTACAGCTGATAATAATGTGGGCTCAAATTGGTTTGCAGCAACATCACCTGTAGTAGGTCAAATTATTAATGGATTCCAAGTTTATGCTAATCCAGGTGTTGGAGCTCCATGTATTCAAGCTATAGTACCAACAGTAGTCATTGATTCAAATGTTACTTGTAACGGATTGTCTAACGGTGGAGCAACTGTTTCTGCTACTGGAGGAACAGCACCCTATTCTTTCGCATGGAGTAATACTGCTACTACGGCTTCTATAACTGGTGTAGCTGCAGGTACCTATACAGTTACTATAACTGATGCTGCATCAACAACAATAATTGATAGTGCGGTAATTACTGAACCTGCTGCTATATCATTTACTTCTACTATAGTGGATGAAACTTCTGCTATGAATGATGGATCAGTTGATATTACTGTTTCAGGAGGAACTAGTCCTTACACATTTAATTGGAGTAATGCTGCAACTACTGAAGATATCACTGGATTGGCTGCGGGAACCTACACAGTAACAATTACTGATGCTAACAACTGTACATTTGTTGATTCAGCTATAGTGGCTTTTTCTGTAGGGTTGAATAAGGTTGTATTGAATAACAGCTCAGTGAACATATTCCCTAACCCAACTAAAGGAGCATTTACAATTGAGACATTTGCTAAGTATAATCAAGTAACTGTAATGGACATTACAGGAAAAGAAGTGTTTACAACAAATGTTTTCAAACCAATGCAATCTATCGACTTAGGTCAACAAGAAAAAGGGATATACTTTATCGCTATTCAAGGTGAGAATGGAAGAGTAATGAAGAAGGTGATTGTTCACTAGACTCATTCTATTTTAATACTTTTAAAGCCCTTTGCTCGAAACGAGCAAAGGGCTTTTTGTTGATTATGTTTATTGTTTTGAATGACTTAAAAGAGTTGTTGTTAAGTTTTTCTAATTAAGAAACTTCCTATTTGCTATTTCGGTTGTTTCTTAATTTATTCATCATTTTTCGCCATTTCATTTATTTGTTTGGTACTGCCATATCCACAATACAACAACCACTATGATAGCGGGGGCTCTTTTCATCGTGTTATAATGGTCGAAGGTGTTCTTTGAAGATCAAAAAGAGCAGTTACACTAAGATAAAATTTGTGGATTTGAAAAAATTATGATTTTATACGATTGAATTTATTATGTTTGAAATCAAAGCCTTAATTTATGAAAATGTTTAGATTGTTAATCAATGTTCTCTTTTTCTCTTTGATAATTTCTAGTTGTAATAAAGACAATTATGACGCATGTGAAGTACTTGATTGTGGAGTTGGATATTGTGCTGATGGAAGATGTCAATGTCCAAAGGGTTTCTATGGAGAGCGGTGTATACAGAATCATGCTCCTAAAGCAGTATTGGTTGAAAAAGTTGAGGTGATTAGGTTTCCTAATAAAAGGGTAGACTATACCGCTTGGGATAGTTTGGACAATCCCGATTTGCATTTGACCATTTACCAATCATTTAATAAAATTTGGATCAGTAGCACTAGTATTCAAAACGCTGATTCTTCAATAACGCATTCATTTAATGTCAGTCCATTAGCGAGGTTGGATGAGATGGATTTGAGGTATACAATCAGTTTGTACGATGATGACGGTAGTAAAGTGGATGAATTTATGGGTGGAGCACTTTTTTATCCTTATGATGAAGAAAAGCGATTAGTATCTACCAAGATTGTTGATAATGATGGGTTTGTTGCTTTTAAACTGTATTTGAAATATGAGTTTTAGTATACACTTATTTCTTTTCTACTAAGGACTGTTCTTTTATTCTATTCAGTAGCGCATTTATATCTTTGAAATCCTCAATTCTTAGGTAGCTTCCTTCTCCATTTTTCGCTATTTCTTTGAGTGTTTTCTCTGTCCACCTTTCATTTTTGATTCCTACGGTTGTTATGAAAATTTCCTTTTCAGCAGCATCTTTTATCAAGCGTGGAATGCTTTCATTTTTCTCTCCAATTTTAAAAGCCCCATCTGTCACTAAGTAAATTTGGTTATTTCCACCTTCAATAAAAGAGGTATAAGCTACCTCGTAGGCTTTTATTAGCCCTTTATTACCTGAAGTGAAACCTCCGGCAACTACGCTATCTAAACTAGCTTCTATAAAAGGTTTATTGTTCGCAGTGGTAGACGGTAAAACTACTTTTGCTTCATCGTTATAGGATACGATGGCTATTTTATCTATTTCTCTTAACGGAATTAGCAATTCTTTCATGGACGCTTTAAGTAATTCCAACTTTTGATTTTTTCCCATAGACATTGATGCATCTATCAAGAAGATAATATTATTGGGCTTAAACTCATTTCTAGACAACTCATTTGGTGGAGTTGAAATAGGTATTATTATTTCGGGCTCTACAGAGGCTATGTGTATTATTGAATCTTGTCTGGGTGATTTTAAAGTGATGGTTTTAGGAGGCACAAGTTCTACTGGCGTAGTTTTTTGAACCATTACTTCTTGTTGGTT
Organism: Acidiluteibacter ferrifornacis; assembly: GCF_009909615.1. Classification (GTDB taxonomy): domain Bacteria; phylum Bacteroidota; class Bacteroidia; order Flavobacteriales_E; family Vicingaceae; genus Acidiluteibacter; species Acidiluteibacter ferrifornacis. Next base: position 618,144 of record NZ_WWNE01000003.1, read on the forward strand.
TTTAGCCATCAGAATAGGCTTTTCTATTGATTTTACTGCAAAAGAATTATTATCTAAAAAGTTAACGTATGAAATCTTTATTTCAGCTTTTTCTTGAGGAAAACTGTTGGTAGTGGCAGTAGCTATTTGCCTAAAATCTGGGCATGCTTGCAATAAGTTTTTGGGAACAATGAGAACTTCACCCTTTATAGTAATTGAAGTAGGATCGGTGTTGGAGCTAAAATATAAATGGATATTTTCTGAAAATTTTCCTTTCTTTTTGGGTTTATATTTAAATCGGATGACTTGTGCTTCACCCACTTCGAAGGTTTTTGAGGTGTATTTTACTTCAAAATTATCAACCCCATCAATTCGCAATAAATACATCTTCGAATCCGTACTATTAGTGATATTAAGATCAATAATTTCCTGATTTAATTTCTCAATTTCACCCAGGTCAAAAACAGTTTTATTGATAAAGTCTTGAGCAAGAGTTAGGAAAGGGATGTAAAATAATATAAAGGTATAAATGGCTCTCATGCACTTTAATATTTCAAATAGTGTACCACAAACTTTTGCTTTAAGTTTAGTGTGAAAACTTATGACAAGTTGTGGTTAATTAGTTGATCAGCGATATTTCGATCATTTGCTAATCTTGGCAATTTGTTTTGTCCTCCTAATTTGCCAATTGATTTCATGTAATCTTGAAAGGCATTTTTTTTCATCTTTCTAATCACCAATGGACGGAGTATATTTCCTTGAATCAAATCGGCATAATAGCTGTTTCTTTTTTGAAGTTGTAGATCTAAATCCGCATTAAATTTTATCAGATCCATTGGCTCTTGATTAAACTCAATAAACCATTCATGGTAAGGCAGCTCTCCTTCTTTTGGATTGACTTGCGGCGCTAAATGAAAATCATTGATGGAGCATTGGTGAATCTGGGAAGTCGCATTGATAGCACTTTCTACCTCTTCTGCAATTACGTGTTCACCAAAGGCAGAAGTAAAGTGTTTGATTCTGCCTGATACAATTATTCGATAAGGATTAGTAGATACGAACTTTACAGTATCGCCGATGTTATAACCCCATAATCCGGCGTTTGTATTTAAAATCAAGGCGTAGTTAATACCAATTTGTACATCTTCTAAATTTATTCGGCTCGGATTTTCATCGAAAAACTCATCAGCTGGAATAAATTCATAAAAGATTCCTGCATTCAAATTGAGCAACATTCCTTCTTCTCTCTGAGAATCTTGAAAAGCAATAAAGCCTTCAGAAGCAGGATAGAGTTCGATAGAATCAACTGTTTTTCCAATCAGTTTTTTAAACACCGATTGGTAAGGGGCAAAGTTAACTCCACCATAAATGAATAGCGAAAATTTTGGAAAAATATCTTTAACTTCCTTTTTTCCTGATAACTGTATTAAACGTTCAAAGTACATTTGAACCCACGGTGGAATACCGCTAATTAATGCCATGTTTTCCTTCAAAGTTTCTTTGGATATTGCATCTACTTTTGTCTCCCAATCTTCAATACAATTTACTTTAAATGAGGGCATTCTATTTTTTTGAAGGTAGTTAGGAACATGGTGTGCTACGATTCCTGAAAGTCGCCCAGTTGGTATTTTTCCTGAAGTGTCTAATTCAGGACTGCCTTGGAGAAAAATCATCTTATGATCGACAAAGTCGGCTTTGCCTGTTTCCTCAATATAACAAAGAATGGCATTTCTAGCGGCATCAATATGATTTGAAATAGACTCTTTGGTAATGGGTATGTATTTAGTCCCTGAAGTTGTTCCTGAAGTTTTACAGAAGTATATGGGGATACCTTTCCATAATACGTTAGACTCACCAGACTTTATTGCATCAATATACTTTTTTAAACCTTCATAGTCAGTAATGGGTACTTGCCTTTTAAAGTCTTGATAGGTTTTGATGCTATCAAATCCATGATCTTTACCAAATTTGGTGTTTTTAGCCCCTTCAACCAATTGCTTAAGTTGCTTTTCTTGTGTTTTTATGGGATCAGCACTCCACTTTTTTATTTTATTAACCTCAATCTTAGCAAAGGGTTTGCTCAACAATGATTTGAATCCCATTTTATTTCAGGTTTATATATTCTTCAGGGTTCAGGGCAGTTCCATTGTACCACAACTCAAAATGAAGATGAGGACCATCAGTCAATTCACCAGAATTTCCAATAATCGCGATAGCGTCGCCAGCCTTCACTACATCACCTACTTCTTTCATCAAAACGGAGTTGTGTTTATAAGTAGAGATCAAGTTATTGTCATGCTGTAAACTAATTACATGTCCAGTCTCAGAGGTCCATCCTGCAAAAATAACCACTCCTTTTAGTGTAGCTTTAATGGCTTCATTTTCTGGTGCCACTATATCGACTCCATAATGGTCTTTTTTGGGTTCAAAATGACCGGTTACTAACCCATTAAGCGGAGTAAAAAAATAAGTACCACTTAATAAGCCAAAGCTCTTTCCTGCTTTTTCGTTAGAAATATTAAAAGCATCTTCTTTTTCTACAAAATCTCTAAATAACGAATCTTCTTTTGAAATTTTTCTAGCCTCCTGATCATACTGGGGAACTAGAGCACTGTCGTTTAATAGAGTGTCGCTTGGCAGTTTACCTTGAATTATTAGTCTTAAATTATTTAAATAATGTTGTTTTACAGTTAAATCGTTCTCTAGCGAATCAACTTTTAAAACCATGTTGGTTAAATTTTGACGTAAAGAAACATCTGTGTAACCCGGAATAAACTCCCTTAAAGGGGTAAAGGCTATTAGAATAGTAATTAATGAAATGAGTAAAAAAGATCCTGAGATAAATAATATAAATACATTCATTGGAGATAAACGAAAGGATAGTTTCTCTTCAAAAGTCGTATCATTAAGTATAACTAAGCGAAACTTATTCTTAAGCCGCTTAATTAGTCGCTTCTTTTTATCTTTCTTTTCAGCCATTTTTTATCAATTATCGCAAATATCCGAATAAATGCGTGGATTGGTAAAAGTTGGATTCCATAAAATAGAATGATTATAATTAATTTAGCCCTCTTTTTGCAAAGAGGTAATAAAATTGCTGATTTAGAGTTATAATCGTTGCCCTTATTCAACTTATATAAATTGAGAAATACGAATTCAATTTTTTCATTTAAAATTATTACGGCAGTTCTGTTTTTGACAGTTTTAGCATCGTGTTCTACTAAAAAGAATACGTTTATGAGCAGGAACTATCATAATTTAGTTTCCCATTATAACGGATATTTTAATGCCAGAGAAATCTTAAAGGCAGAAAATAAAAAGTTGATAGAAAACCATAAAGATGATTACTCTCAGGTATTACCCATTTTTATATATCCTACAGAAGAACAATCAAAAGCCTTAATTCCTCAGATGGATATAGTGATTGAGAAGTCATCTAAAGTAATTGAGCGACACTCTATTTATCACCGAAAAAAAGAGCATGTAAAGTGGATTGATGATACATACTATTTAGTAGGACAAGCACAGTTTAACAAGGGGTTATTAGTGTCCGCAGAGGAAACATTTTTATACCTGTATCAAGCCTTTAAAAAAGAGCCGATTAGATATGATGGCTTGTTGTGGTTAATCAGAACTTTAATTCAGCAAAAAGATTGGGAAAAGGTCGATACTTACACTCGACTTTTAGAAGACGACGTCAATTTTCCAAAAGAAAAGGAAGGCCTATACAATGCGATTTATGCCGACTACTTGTTAAAAAAAGATAAGGATGTAGAAAAAGCGATTCCACGATTGGAAGAGGCAGTAAAGTTGACAGATGATAAAAGAAGTAAGAGGCGTTATACGTATATATTAGCCCAGCTTTATCAAAAAAAGGGCTATTTGAAAAAGGCCAATGATCTCTATGCTGATGTATTGAAACTACGACCTGATTATGTGATGGCTTTTAATTGTAAAATTAATAGAGCTATTGCCTATGATGTAGCTTCGAATAATGCGGAGGATATCAAAAAGCAATTAAAGAAGATGTTAAAGGACTCTAAGAATGAAGAGTTCTTTGATCAGATATACTATGCTTTAGCAGAATTGGCGATTACACAAAAGGATGAACCTTTAGCTGTTCAGTACCTTAAAAAATCGGCTCAGGTTAGTACAGTAAATGTGAAACAAAAGGCTTTGTCATATTACAAGTTGGCTGGTATTTATTTTAACAGGCCAGATTACATTAATGCTCAGGCTTATTATGATAGTACTACCATTTATCTCCCTAAAGACCATGAAGCCTATTTTTTAGCTGATGAAAAGAATAAGAGCTTATTGGAGCTGGTTAAGAATCTAAAGATTGTACAATTACAAGATAGCTTACTCAAAATATCTAATTTGAGTGAAAAGGAGCAGAAGCGTTTAGTTAACGATTTAATAGCTGAGTATAAATCAAAGAAAGAAAGGGAGCGGTTGGCTGAAGAAGCTGCTCAGTTTGCTGCTCAAAATGGCGGTGGGTCTACGATTAATATTCCGGGAGGTTCTAGTAGTTGGTATTTTTATAACCCAACTTCTATGGCATTTGGAATGTCTGAGTTTAAACGACAGTGGGGCGATCGGAAATTGCAGGATGATTGGAGACGATCCAACAAACAATCTGCTTTTCCAGAGCCTGGGGATGACGGTGGAAATAGTGGTAGTGATGTTGCCTCGGCAGGTGTTGCAGCTAAAGATGCCGATCCAAATTTAGATCAAGATACCTATCTAAAAAATATTCCAAAAGATTATAATGAAAAGTTAATTGCCCATGGTAAAGTTGTTGAAGCGTTATACAATATTGGGCTAATATTTAAAGAATCATTTGAGGATTTTCCGAGTGGAATAAATGCTTTTGAAAGAATTGTAGAGCAATATGACACCAGCCAATTGGCTTTACCAGCGCATTATCAACTGTATCGAATTTATTTGAAGCAGGAAGAGAAGGTTTTGGCGGAGAAGCACAAAGATTGGGTTCTGGAGAACCACCCATTTAGTGAATATGCCTATATTATCAAAAACCCCAACTATAACAAACAGACTAAGGCAACAAAAGAAAAGGTAGAGTCTTTTTATACTGCTACGTATCGACTGTATGAATATGGTTTATATAGAGATGTAATAAGTAGTTGTGAGAAAGCAGATTCTGTTTTTAATAGTGATCACCTAAAGGCGAAGTTTGATTACTTAAGGGCTAAAGCCATAGGAAAAGTCCGATCTATTGATGAATTCAAAACAGCATTAAAATCTGTAATTGCTGATCATCCAGATGACCCAGTTAAAGAGCAGGCTCAAAGTATTCTGGATTATATTAATAAAAACAGTTCTACTCCTGTTGCTACCTCGATTAAAAACAGTTACGTAGTAAATCCTGAAGATGGACATATAGTATTAGTAGAAGTTAATTCTTCAAACAACAAGAACGATAACTTAAAGAATCAAATTGCAATTTTTAACCAACAATTTTTCAGGAATGATAAATTTGATGTATCTAAAATACTAATTGGTGGGAATCAAAACATGTTGATGATTAGAAGCTTTGATAACAAAGCTCAAGCCATGAACTATTATAGTTTACTAACACGCACATCAGATTTAGCAGAAATTGTAAACGGAATTACTTATGTGATTACGAACGAAAATTTAAGGACTCTTTTTAAAGAAAAGAACTTATCTGAATATATAACATTCTTTAACGCGAACTACAAAAAGTAAAAGGGACTTAAATACATATCAATTATCATATATTTGCAACAATACGATTAGCAATGTTTAAAAAATCAATAGGAAATATGGCTAGAAATAATGAAACCGATACCTCGGCGATTAATATAATTCGTCAAGGAACGGATATCGTGGGAGACATCACTTGTAAAGGAGATATAAGGATAGATGGTAAATTGAAAGGTACTTTAAATTGCGATGGAAAGGTTGTGGTTGGAGAAGGCGGTTTGATAGAAGGAACGATTACTTGTAAAAATGCAGACATCTCTGGTTCTGTAAAAGTTAGTATTTCGGTAAAAGAATTATTGACCCTTAAGAGTACTTCTAATTTGGTTGGAGATATTAACACCAACAAACTGCAAATAGAGCCTGGTGCAAACTTTTCTGGAAATTGTAAAATGGGAGCAGTTGTAAAGGGCATAGAAAGTTCAAATGATAGAAAAGGGCAAGAAAAAACAGCCTAACGATTTTATAAAATATTCAGGAATGGCCACTCAAATGGCCATTACAATATTGGCAGGAGTGTTTGGTGGACAGAAATTAGATGCTCACCTCGAAATGGAGGCACCAGTTTTTACCATAATAGGTTCTCTCTTAGGCGTTGGAGCCGCACTTTACTTTTTAATAAAAGACTTTATTCGAAAATGAATAAATTTATTCTCAAAATAGCAGTGCTTAGTGCGCTGCTTTTTTCAATTCAATACATTACTTTTCAGCAATTAAGTGTTGAACTTTCAACTATCTATGGTGTTTTTTATACCTTTTTAATTGTGATTACACTTCTATCGCATTACTTAATAATGAAGCAAATTAATAAGCGACCACAACTTTTTGTTACCTATTTTATGGGGTTGATGACCATTAAGTTGTTTATCGCTTTAGGAATTATGTTGGTTGCCATTTGGTTCAATCGGGAAGATAAATTCCCATTGGCTATCACTTTTATGCTGCTCTATTTTGGTTATACTTTCCTTAGCATTTCATCTATTCTTCCTTATCTGAAAAATGGGAAGAACACAGATAATGCATAAAATGACTATTATTATTTTTTAAAATCTTTTTTTATTCACTACTTTTGCAGTCGAAAAATCAAGACCTGTAAACGTTTATAAAAAATGGAGTTTAAGTCTAATAAAATCAAGCTTTTAATTCAGAAAAGCATCCTAGTTTTAGTTGGTTTCCTAACTTTAAATTCTGTTAAGGCGAGTTCTTCAGAGGGCGAAGAAGGAGGTTTTAAGGCAGGAGAGATGATCATGCATCACATTGCAGATGCACACGAAATCCACATTATTGGAGATTTTGCTATTTATTTGCCTGTTATTTTAAAAACAGACGATGGCTTCAAAATGTTCTCTTCTTCTCATTTTTATCATAATGAGAAGCACGCTGAAGATACAGTAAACAATACGTCCGTTCATTATTACGAATATGATGGATTTATAATGTCTCACGAGCACATTTATTATGCGGCGGATAATGGAGGGGTTATTTTTGATGAAAATGGTAAAATTGCTAACAGAGCAGTGACTTTAGATTTGTCATTGACAAAAAATGTAGTAGGTATTTTCTTTACTATATTTTTAATGTGTTTGATCTTTTTTACAGTTGCTAAGGGATATAAGAAAAGAGGGATTGGTGCACCAAAAGGGATACAATCTTTTATGGAACCATTGATTTTGTTTATTAGAGATGAGGTTGCACGTCCTTCAATTGGAAAGCACGCTGATCGTTTTATGCCATTTTTACTAACCGTATTCTTTTTTATATGGATTAGTAACTTATTAGGTTTAGTTCCATTTTTAGGTGGATTGAATATAACCGGGACTTTGAGTATTACTATGGTTTTGGCAGCATTCGTTTTTATTATTGTCTCTTTTAGAGGTAATAAGCATTATTGGATGCACATTCTATGGCCTCCTGGAGTTCCAGCCTTTGTAAAATTAATTCTAGTTCCTATTGAAATCGCAGGTATATTCATTAAGCCATTGGTATTAATGGTGCGTTTGACAGCGAACATCACAGCGGGTCATATTATTATTTTGTCGTTTGTCTCATTGATTTTTATATTTGGTCAGCAAAGTGCTGGAGCAGGATATGGAATTGGAGTGGGTGCGACCTTGTTCATGATTTTTATGAACTTTATTGAATTGCTTGTGGCATTTTTGCAAGCATATGTGTTTACTCTATTGGCAGCCATTTATTTTGGTGCTGCAGTAGAAGAGCCACATCATTAAAATGTATTTTTTTTATTAATTATATAAATCCTACAAAATGGAATTATTAGCAATCTTATTAGAAGCGATGTCTGCTGCAGGTTTAGCAGCTTTAGGCGCGGGTGTATCTGCAATTGCTGCAGGAATGGGTATCGGTAAAATCGGTGCTGCTGCACTAGAGTCTATGGCACGTCAGCCTGAGTCAACTGGTGATATCAGAGCGGGAATGATCGTAGCGGCTGCACTTGTTGAAGGTGTTGCGTTATTTGCAGTTATCGTTTGCCTATTAGTAGTATTAGGTTAAGAAGAATTGAAGTGAGTACTTAGCGGTTGGCTAAGGCTCACTTTTATTTAGTAAAAAAAGAAAGAACACTTATAAACACAAGATATGTTATCAGTAAGTTTTGGAACTGTAATTTGGACAACTATCGCTTTTTTAGTGGTAGTATTTGTGCTTGGTAAATTTGCTTGGCCTTCAATTTTAAAGTCTATTAAAGAAAGAGAAGACTCTATCGAACATGCATTGAAAGATGCTGAGAAAGCGAAAGAGCAAATGAGACAATTGAAAGAAGGGAATGAAAAGTTGATGGCGGAAACACGTCAAGAGAGAGACAACCTTTTGAAAGATGCTCGCGAAGTAAAAGAAAATATTATTGCGGAAGCGAAAGAAAAAGCGATAGTAGAAGCTGAGAAAGTTATGGCTGCCTCTAGAGAAGCGATTCGTAATGAAAAAGCAGCTGCGATTGCCGAAATAAAAACTCAAGTAGCGGAATTATCTGTTCTAGTTGCAGAGAAAATTTTAAAGGCAGAGTTGTCTTCAAAAGATCAGCAAAATGCATTTGTTGAAGAAGCAATGAAGAATGCAAAATTAAACTAATCTGAATAGAAGATGAAAGAGCCAAGAGTAGCTGCACGTTATGCTAAGTCGATTATGCTTTTAGCCAAGGAAAAAGCTTTGCTTGAGAAAGTGTATGCAGATATGGTAATGTTGCATCAACTAATCGGTGAGAGTAAAGATCTTTCACTTATGTTAAAGAGCCCAATTTTAACGGATGAGAAAAAATTAGAGGCTGTTAACGCTATTTTCAACGGGCATGTGGACGAGTTGACGATGAACTTTATGGGATTGGTTATTCGTCAGAATAGAGCAACTGTTTTAGGTGAAATTGCTGAAGCATTTGTAAATGTTTACAAGGCTGAAAAAGGAATTGCTACAGTTCATGTGACGACTGCAGAAGTCCTTTCTTCAGAAATGAAAAGTAAAATAGCTGCTGACTTAAAATCGGCAAATCAGTTAAAAGAAGTAGAAGTTGTTGAGCACTTAGACCCTTCCATTATAGGTGGAGCAATCATTAGAATGGGCGATATACAGTTGGATGAAAGTGTGAAGGCAAAAATTAATAGAATAGAAAGAGAATTTCTAAACGCATAATTAGAATATTATAAATACATTATAACATGGCTGAAGTTAAACCAGCAGAAGTTTCTGCAATCTTAAAGCAACAATTAGCAGGATTTAAATCCGAAGCTGATCTTCAAGAAGTAGGTACTGTTCTTCAAGTAGGAGATGGTATTGCTAGAATTTACGGTATGTCTCAAGTTCAATCTGGAGAGCTAATTGAATTCGAAAATGGATTAATGGGTATAGTATTGAACTTGGAAGAGGACAATATTGGTGCTGTACTTTTAGGTTCATCTACATTAGTAAAGGAAGGCGATACTGTAAAGCGTACTGGTAGAATTGCTTCTATCAAAACAGGTGAAGGTATGCTAGGTAGAGTTGTAGATACATTAGGTGCTCCAATTGATGGTCGTGGACCAATAGAAGGAGAAACTTTTGAAATGCCTATTGAGCGTAAAGCTCCTGGTGTAATTTATCGTCAGCCGGTAAGCGAACCTCTTCAAACAGGTATTAAAGCTATTGATTCAATGATTCCAGTAGGTAGAGGTCAACGAGAGTTGATCATTGGTGACCGTCAAACTGGAAAAACTTCTGTTGCGATCGATACTATTATCAACCAAAAAGAATTTTACGATAGAGGTGAGCCAGTTTACTGTGTTTATGTAGCTATCGGCCAAAAAGGTTCTACTGTAGCAGGTATAGTGAAGACTCTGCAAGATGCAGGTGCCATGGCGTACACAACAATTGTTGCTGCAAATGCTTCTGATCCAGCTCCAATGCAATTTTACGCTCCTTTTACAGGGATGGCTATTGCTGAATACTTCAGAGATACTGGACGTCCAGCTTTAATTGTATTTGATGATTTGTCTAAGCAAGCGGTAGCTTATCGTGAGGTATCTCTTCTATTGAGACGTCCTCCAGGTCGTGAGGCTTATCCTGGTGATGTATTTTACTTGCACTCTAGGCTGTTAGAGCGTTCTGCAAAATTGAACTCTTCTGATGAGATTGCATCTCAAATGAACGATTTGCCTCCTTCATTAGTAGGAAAGGTAAAAGGTGGTGGTTCTATTACTGCATTACCGATTATTGAAACTCAAGCGGGTGACGTTTCTGCATATATTCCAACCAACGTAATTTCTATTACGGATGGTCAGATTTTCTTAGAGTCTAACTTATTCCTTTCGGGTGTTCGTCCTGCAATTAACGTAGGTATTTCGGTATCACGTGTAGGAGGTGCTGCTCAAATTAAATCAATGAAGAAAGTAGCAGGTACATTGAAATTAGATCAAGCTGCTTACCGTGAATTAGAGGCTTTCTCTAAGTTTGGTTCTGATTTGGATGCAACTACAAAATCTGTAATTGACAAGGGAGCTAGAAACGTGGAGATCTTGAAGCAAGGGTTAAACTCTCCAATGACTGTAGAGAAGCAAGTTGCGATTATACACCTTGGAACGAAAGGTCTTTTAAAAGAAGTTCCTTTGGATCAAGTAAGAGCTTTTGAAACTGAATTCTTAGATTTCTTAGATGCGAAGCATAAAGATACTTTAAACGCATTAAAAGCAGGAAAGTATACTGAAGCTGAAATTTCTGTTTTGGAGTCTGTAGCTAAAGAATTAAGTTCAAAGTACAAGAAGTAAGTGCATATTTTTCCACTACTTCTAGCAAACAGAAATAGTGAAATTGAATTCTAATAAGGATTATGGCCAATTTAAAAGAAATACGAAGTAGGATCACCTCAGTATCATCGACACGTCAGATTACTTCTGCGATGAAGATGGTTTCGGCTGCAAAGTTGAAAAGAGCTCAGGATGCGATTACACAAATGAAGCCTTATGCGGAGAAACTAAAGGAGCTATTACAAGATTTATCATCTAGTAATGACGATGATAACAATAGCCCATATGGAGTTCAACGTGATGTAAACAATGTGTTGGTGGTGGCAATAACCTCTAACAGAGGTTTGGCTGGAGCATTTAATGCAAACATCATAAAGGCTACTAACAATCTAATCAACAATGAGCTTTCTGGAAAGAATATCACTGTATTAGCTATTGGGAAAAAAGCTGATGACTTTTACAAAAGAACAGAATACAACATCAAAGGAACAACTCTACCTAACAAGTTGAATGAGCTTTATGATGATCTTTCTTTTGAAAATGTTAGTAAGGTTTCTGAAGCAATTATGAGATCATTCACATACAAGCAGTTTGATCGTGTTTTAGTGGTTTATAACGAATTTGTTAATGCTGCAGTTCAAAACGTAAAGGTAGAACAGTTCTTGCCAATTGTTCCTGCTGAAACGGAAGATACTGTGTCAACTAAGAATACAGATTATATCTTTGAGCCAAATAAGGAAATGATTGTAACTGAATTGATTCCAAAATCTTTAAAAATTCAGTTCTACAAAGCCATGTTAGACAGTTTTGCATCTGAGCATGGTGCACGTATGACAGCAATGCATAAAGCAACTGACAATGCAGGTACATTGATTCACGATCTTAAATTGGTTTATAACAAAGCTCGTCAAGCTGCAATTACTAATGAAATTTTAGAGATTGTTGGTGGTGCAGCAGCATTAGATGATTGATAGAAGAACTAGATAAATTTGAAAAGGCTCTAAAGTATAACTTTAGAGCCTTTTTTCGTTTGGCATATAGGTGTCTTAGTTTATAGCAAGATTAGTGATAAGGCTGACAGATCGTTTACACGGTTATGAGTAAACATAATTGTCCTTAAACACATCTTTTTTAAGACTATTAATGCTTTATATCTACCCAAATAAGTTTCAATGTAGGGTTGAGTTTATGATTCAATTTGATGAAGATAAAAGCAGGATTAATCAAACTTCAAGCAATAATTCTTACTAAAAGACTATCGATTAAGAATATATACTTTCCTCCTATAAAATCATAAATTTGATGTGATGAGAAAAAAATCTTTTATACTAAAGTGGGTCATATTATTTGAGTTGCTACTATGCGTACTGCTCGTTGTTCCGACTGATTGGTTGAATCAACAATATGGTGATTCTCAGATAGAGGCTGCAAAGGACAATTTTATAAAATTAGAGGACGAGGCTAAAGTAAATCTCGAATCGGTATTAAACACCAAAAAGTTAGATGACAGATATAATTCTGAATTAATAAGTTATTATTTATTTGAGGAGGACTCATTGGTTTTATGGACGAATAACAATGCAAGTGTAAGTGATCTATTGCATACTGCTGATGTTGACAAAAAGGTTCACTTGCTAGGAGATGGGTATTATTATATACTCAAGGCATCCAATAGAAATCATAATGCTTTTGCTGCCATATTGCTTCAACAGAAGTATTTTCATAATAATACATATTTACAGAATGTATTTACGTTAAACGAAAAGCTCACGAGTAAGTATTCTTTAAATTGGGATGATTCGGGTGATATCGAGTTTGTAAACTCTAATAAAACAGTCGTTTTTTCACTTCAGCCTTATTCCACTAAACTACTTTACCCAACTATAACCAACTGGCAAGTTGCGATCTATTTTCTCTCTGTTGTATTGTTTTTATACCTTATCGTTCAATGGATACAAAATAGGTCTATAGTTTCGAATGTGCTTGCATTTATTGTTTTAAGCTTGATAAGATTCCTAGGCTTTTATTTTCAATTTCCTGAATTTTTATATTATTCAGAACTATTTAGTCCCAAAGTTTTTGCCTTAAATGAGTGGCTACCTAATCTGGGGGATACTATTCTTCATCTTCTTTTTGCTTTTGCCATATTGTGGCTTATTGTAAAAAGAATGGTCCAGAATAAAATTCATACGCTAGGACTAATTCTCATGTTGAGTAGTATATTTTTACTCGGAGCATTGATTACTCAACTATTTCGAGGACTCGTAATTAGTTCTACAATTAGTTTTGATTTAAGCAATTTATATTCTCTAAACCCTTATAGTTATTTGGGATTATTGGTAATGTGTTTCTTGCTTTGTTCTATTTTCTTATTGGTTTTCAAAACCTTTAGTCAGAATAAGGTAGCGAAGAGTCGAACCGTTTGGTTCATATTCTTATTCGGCATATTCAATTATGCTTTACAGTATTATTGGGGAGAAAGGAATATTACTTTCATTAATTGGCCTTTAGTTTTAATTCTTTTTGTTGCTACTATTCAAAGGTATTACAATGGAAGGTATAACCTAACGAGGTCTTTGTTTCTGATAGTGTTGTTGAGCCTAATTTCATCGTACATTATACTTCATCAAACCGCGCTTAAAGAACGAAGAAACATGACTGTTATGGCTCAAAAGTTGTCCGAAGAAAAGGATGCTATTGCAGAGTATTTGTTTTCGAAGAGTGTGGAAAAAATGAAAATGGATACGTTGTTATTGTCTATGCTTGAGCAATATTGGGATCAGCCAATTGAAGTAAATGACTACATTAGTTCCAATTATTTTAAGGGATTTTGGCAGGGTTATCAGTTACAATTTACATTTTGTGCACCCGAAGATCGATTACTGGTACAACCCGACAATTTAGAGGTAAACTGTTTACATTTTTTTGATGAACGTATTGAAAAAGAGGGAACCCCAACAGGCAGTTATCCACTTTATTTAATGCAATCAGAAACAGGCCGAATCTCCTACCTGAGTCGCATTTCATTTCAAATAGACTCCTCTATTGTTTATTTATTTGCCGAATTCAATAATAAACGACTGATTGAGAATGAAGGTTATCCTGAATTGTTATTGGATCAAAAGGAGATTAGTAGGTCAATAAATTTAGGGGAGCTTTCTTTTGCAAAGTATGAGCAACAAGAATTGGTAGCAAGTGCAGGACCTTACTCTTTTTCTTCTATTATTGACTCTATAGATGTGAAAGTTGGTTCAGTATTAAAGGTTAAAGATCGTGAACACAATCATTTGTATTATAGATTAAATCCTACTACTTTATTAGAAATTGTAGGTCAAAGAAATGACTGGTTGAGTGCGTTCACTACTTTTTCTTATGTTTTTACATTCATGGCATTATTGATTGTTATAATTGCATTAACACTAAAGGAATTTCCATTTCGAGTAGAATGGAGAATTAGGGATTTTACCACCAAGATCCAGTTATTTATCATTGGAATACTATTGCTTTCAATAGGAATGTTCAGTATTGCCTCTACTTATTACATCAAGAAACAGTATCGGTCAAAAAACGATAAGAACATTACAGAGAAGTTGCGTTCCGTTCTAATTGAAGTCAATCAAAAACTTGGGGATGAAGAGGTGTTGAGCGATAATCTCTCGGAGTATATGACACAGGTTCTTGTGAAGTTTTCAAATGTGTTCTATACGGATATAAATCTTTATAGCTCAGAAGGAGATTTGATTGCAACCTCGCGACCTGAGATTTTTGATATCGGTTTGAAAGCACCATTGATGGATGCTCAAGCTTATCGAATGATGGCCAAAGAAAAGAAACGAATTTTTATTAATAATGAACACATTGGACAATTAAGCTACCTTTCTGCATATGTTCCCTTTTTCAATAATGATGGGCAATTTTTAGCCTATTTAAATTTACCTTACTTTGCTAAGCAAAATGAGCTGGAAGAAGAGATTTCTAGCTTTTTGGTAAGCAGTATCAACATATACGTTGTGATTTTTTGTTTTTCGATCATCTTATCGGTGATTTTTGCCAATTATATTTCTAAACCTCTTCAACTCTTACGAGAAAACATTTCTAAAGTAAATATTGGTTCCTCCAATGAGATAATTGAATGGGAAGGTAGCGACGAAATTAGTAGTTTGGTTAAAGAGTATAATCGAATGGTGGTTAAATTGGCAGATAGTGCGGACCTTTTAGCCCGAACAGAAAGAGCAGGAGCTTGGAAAGAAATGGCGAAGCAAGTTGCCCACGAAATAAAAAATCCGCTAACTCCAATGAAACTGAGCATTCAGCATTTGAAAAGGGCTGCAGATGATGAAGCTGCTGATTTAGATGATCGAATTAATCGAACATCTCAGGTGCTAATTCAGCAAATAGATGCGCTTGCTCATATAGCAGATGAGTTTTCTAATTTTGCCAAAATGCCTGAGCCACAGAAAGTAGAGATGGATTTTATTCCGGTTCTGAGAAATGCTGTCAGTTTGTTTGATGAAAGTGAAAAAGGCAATATCAAACTCAACCTAAATTGTGAGCATGCTTTAGTGAAAGCAGACCAAGACCAATTGATAAGAGTGTTCAACAACATTATAAAAAATGGACTACAGGCAATACCTGAAGGAAGAGAAGCTGCAATAGTAATTGAAGTCAATCGAATAGAAAACGATTTTGTGATTGCTTTTAAAGATAATGGGGTCGGAATAGCTAAGGAAGACTATAGCAGAATTTTTGTTCCTAATTTTACGAGTAAATCTAGTGGAATGGGCCTAGGATTGGCCATTGTAAAAAATAGCATAGAAAACTCCGGCGGGACTGTTCGATTTGAAAGCACAGTGAATCAAGGAACTACTTTTATACTTACATTGCCCTCCTTAGCTCAAGAATAAATAATACTTTTGAAGTAAAATTGATAGACAATGCCTGAAAATATTTTAATTGAAAAAGATGGTACAGTTGAGATCATTACCATCAATCGTCCGGATAAATTAAATGCATTAAACAAGCAAACCATTCAAGAAATTGGAGATGCCATTCGAGAAGCAGATGCAAGTCAAGAGGTGACCGCAATAATTATAACAGGTTCTGGAACTAAAGCTTTTGTAGCAGGTGCAGATATTTCGGAATTTGCCAATTTTAATAGTAAGGAAGCATTTGCTTTAAGCCAACAAGGTCAACATTCTATGTTTGATGTTGTTGAGAATTGTGGAAAACCTGTTATCGCTGCAGTTAATGGCTTTGCGCTAGGTGGCGGATTAGAGTTGGCCATGAGTTGTCACATCAGATTAGCATCAGATAACGCTAAAATGGGATTGCCCGAGGTTACCCTAGGAGTAATTCCTGGATATGGAGGTACTCAGCGATTAGCTCAATTAGCTGGAAAGGGTAAGGCCATGGAATTGATTACTACAGCTGAAATGATTGATGCCAATGAAGCACATCGGATTGGATTAGTGAATCATGTCACCACACAAAACGAACTATTAGATCGAGCAAAGAAAATAGCACATAAGATATCTAGGAACTCTAGTGTTGCGATAAGCAAGGCGATAAAAGCTATCAATGATGGTTATAAAGATGGAGTGAATGGATTTGAGTCAGAAATGAACGAATTTGGTGCGTGCTTTGAAACGGCAGACTTTAAAGAGGGAACTACAGCCTTTTTAGAAAAAAGAAAGCCCAACTTTCCTGGCAAATAATTGAGAATATTAACCTCTCTTAGTGCTGTTTTAAAATGAATCCGTTAAAAAAATTAGTCGGTCAAACAGCCATATATGGACTTCCGAGTATCGTTGGTAGATTACTCAATTACCTACTTGTGCCCATTCATACAGCGATTTTTTTAAAAGAGCAGTTTGGGGTGATTACCGAAATGTATGCCTATGTTTCATTCCTAGTAGTTTTATTGACTTATGGAATGGAAACTGCTTTTTTCAGATTCAACTCTAAAGAAGAAAACAATAAAGACGAGGTTTTTAGTACTACCATAATTGCCCTTTTGGTTACTACATCTATATTTATACTTCTAGCGTCCATCTTTGCTCAGCCGATTGCCAACTTTATCAGTTATCCTAATAATCAAGAGTATGTAGTTTGGTTCGCATTTATTGTTGGTTTGGATGCGATATCGTCTATCCCTTTGGCCAAGCTTAGAGTTGAGAATAAGGCCAAAACGTTTGCGGCAGTTAATTTAGGTTCCATTGCAATTAATATAGGATTAAACTTATTTTGGATTGGCTACTGTATTCCTGCTTATCAAGATGGAGTATCTAATTTCTTCACAGAATATTTGTTTACACCTACCATAGGTGTTGGCTATGTTTTTATCGCTAACCTGTTTGCAACGGCATTTAAGTTTGTGCTTCTATCGCCTTATTTATACAAGATCAAGTACTCGATAAATATCCCATTGCTTAAGAAAATGTTGAGCTATGGTTGGCCATTATTGGTAGCTAGTTTAGCGATTATAGTTAACGAAAATGCCGATAAAATTATGCTAAAATGGATGCTAAAAGATACATTAGGCGTAGATGGTGCAACTGGTATGGTAGGTATTTACGGAGCGTGTTATAAAATATCCATCATAATTAGTATTTTCATTCAGGCATTTAGATATGCGGCAGAACCTTTCTTTTTTAATCAAGCAAAAGAGCAAGATGCAACCAAGTCTTATGCGATGGTAATGAAGTATTTTGTAATTGTTTGCTCATTTATTTTTTTGGGAGTAATGCTATATATGGATGTAATCAAATATTTTGTCCGAAAGGAAGAGTATTGGGTAGGTTTAAATGTGGTTCCATATTTATTGTTGGCAAATATATGTCTAGGTATATTTTATAACTTATCTATCTGGTATAAATTAAGCGGTAAAACTAGGTATGGAGCCGGAATTGCAATAGTTGGGGCGATCATTACAATTACCATGAACTATATTCTAATTCCATTCATTGGATATTTGGGATCTGCCATCACCACTTTGGTTTGTTATTTTTCTATGGTATTGATATCTTATTGGTTAGGGCAAAAGTATTATCCTGTTAATTATCCACTGAAGCGAATTTTTATGTATTTGGTTCTAGCCATTGGTTTTTATGGGATTACAATACTATTGGATATGGAAACATCATTGTTTAAATATATGATTCATTCCTTTTTCATGTTGCTCTTTGTGGCTGTTGTCTACATTTTAGAAAAACCTAAAAAAGTTCTAATTTCGTAGGCAAATCTTTCGATATTAATTCGAAGGAAAAAATCACTCAATTCCTCAGGTGGATGAAAATAAAAATTGTTAATCAGTCCAAACACCCACTCCCAGAATATGGTACGATAGCTGCTGCTGGTGTAGATTTAAGAGCTAATATAGATTCTCCAATTACGCTAAAACCTCTAGAAAGAACTTTAGTTCCCACTGGTTTATTTATGGAAATTCCTGTTGGTTATGAAGCACAAGTTCGACCTCGAAGTGGGTTAGCCCTGAAAAAAGGAATTACTGTCTTAAACTCTCCAGGAACAATTGACGCTGATTATCGAGGTGAACTACGAGTAATTTTAATTAATTTATCCAATGAAGCATTTGTTATTGAGGATGGAGAAAGAATAGCTCAAATGGTTATTGCTGCTCACGAACAAGCAGATTGGGTAGAAGTAGATTCATTGGAGGAAACCGCAAGAGGTGCTGGTGGTTTTGGTAGTACTGGCGTTAAGTAAAGACATTTAAGAAGTTAAAAAGTATATTTTATGAAAATTATTGTTCCTATGGCGGGCATTGGGAAAAGAATGCGTCCGCATACACTAACTATTCCTAAACCATTGTTGCCTATTGCAGGAAAACCAATAGTTCAAAGGTTGGTAGAAGATATTGCAAAAGTATGTGCAGAACCAATTGAAGAAATTGGATTTATTATTGGCGATTTTGGTACAGAAGTAGAGAAACATTTGATTGGTGTAGCAGAAGGATTAGGAGCTAAAGGTAGAATATTTCATCAAGAGCAGGCATTAGGTACAGCTCACGCCATTCTATGTGCTCAAGATTTATTAGAAGGTAAAGTGGTAGTAGCTTTTGCGGACACTCTTTTTAGAGCTGATTTTACTTTAGACGATTCTAAAGATGGTATCATTTGGGTGCAAAGTGTTGAAGACCCAAAAGCTTTTGGTGTGATTAAAGTAGATCAGAATAATGTTATTACTGATTTTGTTGAGAAGCCTCAAGAGTTTGTTTCGGACATGGCTATTATTGGAATCTATTACTTTAAAGATGGTGCTAATTTAAAAAACGAATTACAGTATCTGATTGATAACGATATTAAAGACAAAGGGGAATATCAATTGACCAATGCCTTGGAAAACATGAAGCAAAAAGGAGTTAAGTTTTCTCCTGGTAAAGTGGATGAGTGGTTAGATTGTGGAAATAAGAATGCAACAGTCTATACTAATCAAAGAGTATTGGAGTTTCTAAAAGGCCAAAAGATTGTTGCAGATTCCGCTAAAGTTGACCAATCTATTATTATAGAACCTTGCTACATTGGAGAGAACGTAACGATAAAAAATTCGGTTGTAGGTCCACATGTTTCTGTGGGAGACAATTCTTCTATTGAGAATGCAGTTATTAAGAATACAATTATCCAGACCAATACAACATTGAAAGGGGTGAGTTATACCAACTCAATGATTGGGAATCATGTTTCTATTTCAAAAGAATTAACCGATTGTAGCATAGGTGACTATAATGAATTGTAAATTAACCATCCATTTTTTATTTACTACCCTTCTATTAGGAGTTCTCTTATTTGGCTGTAAGGCCGGACAAGATGCTGTTGACTCTGAATCAAAAAGTAATGGAGGGTTATCTGAAAAGGATAAAATACGTTTTGAGCAGACTTTTGTGGACGCCAATAAGGAGAAGATTTTAGGAAATAGAAATGCAGCTCTGGACCTTCTTGATAAATCTATCGCTATAGACCCTTCTCAAGCAGCACCTTATTATGAAAAAGCTCAATTGCTGATAGAATCAGGTCAAACAACAAAAGCCTACGAAGCTATTAAAAAGGCAGTTGAAATTGATGACGAAAATTTTTGGTATTCTTTTCTAAAGGCAAAAATTGCCATAGAATTACAAGAAATTGAAACAGCCCAAAAAATCTATCAGAAGCTTTCAAAAATGAAGCCCAATGATTTGGAGTTACGATATGAATTAGCAGGAATGTATTTGTATAACGGTAAGTATAAAGAAGGGATTGCTGAGCTGAATAGTATTGAGGAAGAAATGGGAGTTACGGAGGAGATTTCACTTCAAAAGCAAAAGATATATCTCAAGATGGGTGATGTATCTAAAGCTGCTGCGGAGGTTAGAAAGTTAATCTTAGAAAACCCTGGTAACATGACATATTTCAACATTCTTGCCGATACCTATATGGTGAATGGAATGGAAAAAGAGGCGCTTGAAGTCTATAAAGAGATGGAATCCATTAATCCAGAGGATCCTAAATTGAGTTTTGCTTTAGCCAATTTTTATCGACAAAAAGGAGAAGATGAGAAGGCTAAAGCCTATGTTATTAAAGCCTTTGAGAGTGAAAAAATGGATATTGACAGTAAGATTAAAGTCTTACTTGATTATTTTGTTGCAGCAGAGTCGAATGAAAATACCAAAAATGAGGCATTGGAGTTGTGTGAAATTCTAGTAAAAGTTCACCCAAATGAGGCAAAGTCACATGCCATGTATGCAGATTATTTGTATAGGGATAAGCAATTAGATAAGGCTTCCATACAATATAAAAGGACATTAGAGTTGGATAGTAGTCGGTATGCTATTTGGAATCAATTAATTATTGTAGAGTCAGAAAGGGGTGACAATAAATCATTGCAGCAAGTAAGTGAAAGAGCGTTGAACTTATTTCCAAACCAAGCTGTTGCTTATTTTTTTGCAGGTATCTCATCTTCCCAACTTAAAGAATATGACAAGGCAATAAATTACTTGCTAACTGGAAAGGATTATGCGGTTGAAAATAAGGCATTAAAGGCTCAAATCTATGCAAGTCTAGGCGACGTGTATTTCGAAAAGAAAGAAAAAGAAAAAGCCTACGATAGTTACGAGAAGTCATTGAAGATAGAACCTTCTAACGTATATGTTTTGAACAATTATAGCTATTATTTATCATTGGATAAAAAGCAACTGGAGAAAGCGGCGGAAATGGCAGCATTGGCCAATAAGATAGCTCCGAATCAATCCTCATTTGAAGATACTTACGGCTGGGTTTTGTTTCAACAGGGCAAATATGAGGAAGCCAAGGAATGGATTGAAAAGGCCTATGCCAATGGAGGTTCTAGTAGTGGTGTAATAGTGGAACATTTAGGTGATGTTGCTGCGCAATTAGGTAACAAGGAAGAGGCGATAGAGTATTGGGAAAAGGCTAAAAAGATAGGTGATACTTCAGATCAGATTGATAGAAAAATTAAGGAAGGGGTTTATTATGAGTAAAAGAGTTGGGTATTTGATTATCTCTATTCTGATATTGTTAGTAGCTTGTAAAACGGAGAAGATTTCTCGAAAGCCATTAGAAGGAAAGAATAAAGACTTTCTATTGGAAAAGTTAGAGAAAAATGAGGTGGATTTTAAAACTTTCTCTGGAAGATCTGCAATTACCGTTCAGAATGAAGAGAAGAAAAACTCTTTTAAGAGTACGATTCGAATCCAGAAAGACAGTGCGATATGGGTTTCTATCACCCCTTTATTTGGAATAGAATTAGCTCGAATTTTACTAACAAAAGACTCCTTAAAAGTAATCAATAGAATTAATGCTGAATACTTTATTGGGGATTATGAATATTTCTATAAGAAGTATGACATTGCTCTAGAATTTGAAACAGTACAAGCATTGTTAATCGGAAATAAAGTAGATTTCGAACGAGATGAAAAACTTAAGTTTAGCATTGACAAGGAAAAGTATTATCTTGGAAATATAAAGCGTCGAAAAGTGGTGAAGGCTGAAAAAAAACCAAAGAAAATAGACGATAATGAATTGGTTAGTTTATGGTTGAACCCTACAACATTTAAAATTGAAGAAATGCTAATCAGTGATTTAACAGCTTCTAGATTTGTGCGAGCACTTTTTATGCAACATCAAGAGATTGATGGAAAACTATTTCCTACTCAATTGACTTATTACTTAAATGAATCTGTTAATGATAGGGTAGACATTGAATACTCAAAAATAACTTTGGACCAACCGATTTCTTTTTCATTTAATATCCCATCGAAGTATGAACAGGTATTTTATTAATTCTTGTTTTTTTATATGTGTTTTGATTGCGCCTATTATTTTGATGGCGCAGGGGAAATCAGAATTGCAGCAAAAAAAGAAGGAACTGCAAAAAGAAATTATATATACCAATAAATTACTAGATGAAACTGCTGAAAACAAAAAGGCATCTATTAGTCAATTGTTGCAGTTAAGTAAAAAAATAAGCGCTAGAGAAGAGTTGATCCAAACGATGAATCAAGAAATTGTGTTGATTGACAAATCAATAGATAGCAATCAAGTAGTGTTGGATTCATTGACCAATACAATGAAGTTATTGAAAGATGAATATGCTAAAATTCTTCAAAGTGCATATAAAAATAGGAGTGCCTACGATCAATTGATGTTTGTCTTTTCATCCGAAGATTTTAATCAGGCCTTTAAACGTTTAAAATACTTACAGCAATTCACGAGGTACAGAAAGAATCAGGTTTTAAAAATTGAGTTTACTCAAGGAGAAATCAATGAAAAAATAACTCAATTGGAAGCCATTAGATTAAGCAAGAAGAATTTACTAGCATCCATCCAAAACGAATATCAAAAGCTAGGAAGTGAGAAGAATCAAAAACAAAATGTAGTTAATCAACTTCAAGGGAAAGAAAAAGAGTTAAAAGCGCAACTAGCTGAAAAGAAGAAAGCTAGTCAAAAGCTAGAAAAGGCTATTGAGCGAATTATTGAAGAAGAGATTAGAAAGGCTAAAGAGGCTGCTAAAAAGGCTGGAAAAGATTCTAAAGGATATCCACTAACCCCTGAAGCAAAAGAGCTTTCGAATTCTTTTACAGCTAATCAAGGGAAATTACCTTGGCCAGTAGTAGAAGGGTTAATTACTGAAAAATTTGGTGAACACCCTCACCCAGCGCTGCCTGGGGTAAAAGTTCAGAATAATGGAATAGACATCTCTACAACTAAGGGATCTGTAATACGTAGTATTTTTGAAGGAGAAGTTACCGCTGTTATTATCATTCCTGGTGGAGGTAAAGGTGTTATGATTAGACACGGAGAATACCTTTCCGTTTACACCTACTTCCAAGAACTATTTGTAAAAAAAGGAGACAAAGTAAGTACAAAACAAGATCTTGGAATAGTAGTTACAGATGATGATAACAAAACAAATCTACACTTGGAGATTTGGAAAAATACTACCAAATTAAACCCTGAACTTTGGATATATAGAAAGTAAAATTTCTTTAAACCTTTATTTTTAATCGACGTAGAAGACATTAATTTCTATTAATGTTAATAATTATTAATTTCGTTCAATTATTTCATCGAAGTTAAAAGGTTTTACTCCAAACAATAACCAAATATAATCCCATGATATTTGCAAAAAGAATCACTTTTTGTTGTGTAATTTTTATTTGCACAGCCTTAATATTTTTGCCTTCAATTCTAAGGGCACAATCTCCAGAAAACATAAATTATCAAGCTGTTGCTAGAGATGCAGCAGGGCAGTTAATTACAAATCAACAGGTAGATGTTCGAGTTGGTATACTTTCATCAAGTGCATCAGGGGTACTTCAATACGAAGAAGAGTTCACGGTTACTACTACTCCTTTTGGAGGGTTCAATATTCAAATTGGTAGTGGTGCGCAGACAGGAAATGGTGCTTTGATTTCCTTTTCGGACATTCAATGGGGTGAAAGTGCATATTTTTTAAAGGTGGAGTTAAGGTCTTCTGGAGGAGTATATGAAGACATGGGAACTACACAATTATTATCAGTACCATATGCACTTTACGCAAAATCTTCTGGGAGCGGAGATTTGGACAGTTTGAATGAAAGAATAACGTCTGCTGGGGTTGTTGGGGATAGTATTGTTATCGTAGAAAGAGATTCTACTTTTTATATTGATTTAACTTCCTTTAAAGGAGCAGCAAGCTTAGATAATGATTCAACTAATGAGTTGGTTGATAGCCTGACTTTAGAAAATGGGACTTTATCAATCTACCAACAAGGTACGGTAAGCGCTTTCATTATTTTGGATACTCTAGGTGATTACAAAAGAAGTATTCTCCAAGATCAAATTTTAGGTAATAGAGCTAACCTTTTGAATATAGAGAGTAGGTTGATAGTAGACTCTACTCTTACCGCTCAAAATAAAGATTCTATTGATGCCGTAGTGAATGTTTTGAACAATCACCTGAATCTCGATTTTGATACAGACACTACAAATGAGCGTATTTCAAGCGCTAGCTTAGTTGGAGACAGTATAATAATTGTAGAAAATGATTCTACATTTTATATTGATGTCAGTGCTCTTAAAGGAGGTGGAAGTTTAGATAATGATCCCACCAATGAATTAGTAGATAGTTTGTCTATTGATAATGATACACTAAAACTATTTGTTAAAGGAATATATTCTAGGGGTGTAGACTTGGATAGCATTGGTAATTATGAAAGGAGTCAGTTGCAAAGTCAAATCAATCAAAATAGAGATAGTTTAAGAATTGCTTTAGATAGTATTGGTGGGCACTACCTATCAGATAAAGATTTGGACTCATTAAATGAGCGAATTACCTCCGCCGCTTTAATCGGGGATAGTATTGTAATTATTGAGAACGATTCTATTTTTTACATCGATATGTCTCGATATAATGGAATAATCAACAACGACAACGACTCCATGAACGAGTTAATCGACAGCTTGGCAATCAACAATGACATCTTAGA
>NZ_WWNE01000004.1 GCF_009909615.1 Acidiluteibacter ferrifornacis
CATAATATACATAACCTGCCTCTACCGGATTTTGATGAATGTAATTTACTTTTTGGGCTATTACTTTATTGCTCCATAATTCTATAGGTTGATTATCATGCCTCCAAAATTGATAATCCTTTACATTAGACGATTTATTGGCTGCTGCTTTAAATACTTTTAATAAGTTTTCCTTTCTACTTTCTCGAGGGTTATCTCTAATTGCACGAACAATTTGTTTACTTGTAAACCTTTTAAAGTCACCTAAAACTTGTTCTGGTTTAAACCCTTCAGTGGTTCTAAATATTAAGTGAATATGATTAGTCATAATACACCAGGCAACTAATTCTAATCCTTTTTCTTTTTGGCAAAATCTTAAACTGTCTAATACTATATCTTTGTACTCATTTCTTGTAAAAACATCCAACCACTCAACAACCGCGAAACTCACAAAATAAAGTCCTTCAGGATTTTTGAATTTATAATTTCTACTCATTACAATTTAATTTGTTTTCTAAAAATAACAAATTCAAGGGATTAAAATAAGTGTCTTTATAATAAAAGCTTTTGTTGTACATTTAAGTAGCAACTGATCACGCGATACAATCGCGCGGGAACCGTGAAACGGGGTAGAAAAATGAATTTTGTTTTGTAATAAAAGCTTTTGTGGTATTTTTTAGTAGTATCTAATCACGCGATGTAATCGCGCGGGAACCGTGGGAACCGTGAATTTTAAAAAGTATAGTTAATTCTCAACCCAAAAGCACTCCGAAATAACCGTATCCGCCACATTCATGCCTGCTGTAGAAAGCTTAAAGCCAATTGCTGTTTCTTCGATTAGATTATTAGAAATCTGTTGAATTTGTTCTTCCAAGTAGGACAATAATTCAGCTCCAAACCGTTCTTGAATTCTATTGAAATCTACACCCCAAGTAGTACGAAGTGCAGTCATAATGTATTCATTATACTGATCATAAGGGGAGAGTTGTTCTTGCTTAAAGTAGTCACCTTTCTCGCTTACTAGTTTTATGTATTGAGCGTTATTTCGAACATTCCATTGTCGGCTATTGCCAACAAAAGAGTGAGCAGAAGGTCCAACGCCTAAATATGGCTCCCCTTTCCAGTAGTTGGTGTTGTGGGTGGAATAATGCCCTGGTTTGGCTAAATTGGAAATTTCATAATGCTCAAAACCGTGCTCTTTTGCCATGGACTTCAAGAGCTCAAAATGACGGATCGATTTTTCATCTTCCAATGGGGCTTTTTTCCCTTTTGCTATAAAGCTGCTTAAAGCGGTTTTTGGTTCTACTGTTAAGGAATAAGCAGATAAATGATTGATGCCTGAGTTAAATGCCGTTTTTAAATTCTGAATCCAATTCTCATCCGAAAGGGTAGTGCCACCGTAAATCAAATCGATGCTGAGGTGCTCGAATCCTTGATTCAAGCAATTCTGAACTACCACTTTTGCTTCGTTAGCATTGTGAGCCCGGTTCATATCGCTGAGGTCTTCGTCATAAAAAGATTGAATACCTATGCTCAATCGATTAATTCCAGCTGCCTTTAAGCTCTTTATTTTAGGGATTGTTAAATCGTCAGGGTTGGCTTCTAAAGTAATCTCAGCGTCAGTTGCTACCTTAAAGAGTGTGTTTATTTGCGCTAATATTTGCTGAATTTCTTCCGTATCCAATAGGGATGGAGTTCCTCCTCCAAAGTAGATCGTATCAATTTTTTTCGAGTGTAAATACGCTTTTCTCAGTTCTAATTCTTTTAAAATTCCATCAATCAAGGGTTTTTTATTCTTGAGGGAGGTAGAAAAGTGAAAGTCGCAATAATGACAAGCTTGTTTACAAAAAGGAACGTGAATGTAGATTCCTGCCATTTTGGTCGGTGAGTTTGTTGAGTACTATTCTAAAAGTAGTTCCTTTATCTATTTCAGTGGATTTGACAAATATTTTACCAGCATGGTAGTTTTCTACTATTCGCTTAGTCAATGAAAGCCCTAATCCCCACCCTCGTTTTTTAGTAGTAAATCCTGGTTCAAAAATGGTTTTCTTTTTGCTTTTTGGCATTCCTTTCCCATTGTCAGTAATGTCGATATACACGTATTGGGTTTGGTCAATAACTTGAATATCAATTTTTCCATCACCTTCCATTGCATCTACTGCATTTTTAATGATATTTTCCAATACCCATTCAAATAAAGGAATATTTACACTTGCTATCACTTCATCAGCATCTGAAGTTTGATAAGTAAATTGTACTTTCTGTGAAATGCGAGCTCTGAAGTAATCGAGAGAATGTTGGATCACCTTATTGATGTCTTCTTGTTGAAGAGATGGAACAGAACCAATTTTAGAAAATCGCTCGGTAATGGTTTCCAAACGTTGCACATCATTCCCCATTTCTTCAATGGTTTTAGCATCAACATTTTTCATTTTCAACACTTCTAGCCAAGCTAAAAGAGAAGAAAGTGGAGTTCCCAATTGGTGAGCAGTCTCTTTTGCCATTCCTACCCAAACTTGATTTTGCTCAACATTTCGTGCAGTGCTAAACAAATAATAGGCTATGATTAGAAACAAAGCGATTATTCCGAATTGGATGAAAGGATAAATCTTCAATTGTTTTAAAAGGGGAGAGTCTGCATAATAAATGTAATTGATATCTCCATTGCCAATGTCAATTTGGATGGGCTTATTTTGAGCCTCCATTTCAAAAATTTGTTGAGCGATATAGGCCGTATCCTTTGTTTTATTGGTATCGATGTTTCCAAAAGCAATGACGTCAGAGTGAGAGCTATCTGTGTAAATAACAGGTACAGAAGCTGAATTTATAATAATGTCGTTATTCAGCGCCTCTATTTGATTTTGAAGCACCTTTCGAAGCTCAGAAAAGATATTTGACTCTTTGTAATAGAGAAAATTCTTCTCCGTTTTGTAATAAGCAATTTCTATTGGAGTATTCTGCTCTTGGAGTCTTTTTAATTCAGCTCTTAAGAGAGCAGTGTCTTTACTGATGGATTCTGGAAAGTTTCGATGAGAAACAATTTTTCCTTTCTTATCGGTGAGAATTATGGGAATAGTTGTATTGGAAAATAAAATCTGGGTGTAGAAACTTAAATCATCTTGTACTCCAGAGGTGACTACTCTTCTGTTTGCTTCTGCCCAAATTTCAACTCGTTTTCGTTCTTCTTCAGAGATGGTATTAAAAAGAGTGTTGGTATAATTTACCAATTCTGCTTTTTTTACAATAGCTTCTGCCCAGGATTTTACTTTTAACTTTTCTTCCGCAGCTATTTTATTCACTAGCACATTTGTGTACCATAAAGACACTAAAATAATGAGAGCTGCAACAATTGCTAGACCAAATTTCCACCGCTGCTTTTTTGAATATATGTTCAAACTTTCTCCGCTTTAAATCTATAATAATGACGAATAATCCTTCGCATTAGTTGCTGTTACTCTAAATTTGAACCTTTATTCTTCAAATTCATTTTCGTTGGGTTGTGCAATTTTATCAATAAATTTTCCAAATCCCGACTTTTTACTTTTTTTCTTCTCCGTTTCTGTCTCTTTTACGTCTTTAGGTCGTGATTGGTTTTCTTCTTCATCCCATTCCATCTCAAATGTTTGTTTTTTCGTCGATCGATCTGGAATGCTTTTTAGTGTAGTATCTTTTTTAAACAAACCGAATTCTTCTTTCAACATCGACTTTACCACCTTTTTTTCATTCTGTAAGCCCTCTTTCCAATAACTTCTGAGGGCATCTGTATCGTAGCTAATTTTGGGGTCACTTAAGTTGCCGGTCATTTTAATGAATAATTGAGTTTTACCTAATCCATCGTCTTCGATTTGCCCAAATTCTGATTGCTTTTTCCGAGCTGCTTTAGCTTTGTTTCCTAAAATATCATTGAGTAAAAGCTGGAATTTGTAATTGATGTCATTTTCAAACGAGTGGCTTCCTTCTAATTTTAAATTCAGTGCAGAAGAATTAATGTCGAAGGAAGGAATGAAAATCCGTTCGTCTTTAATAATGATTTGATTGCTTAAGGTAGCAAACTTGATGTGCTTCAAATCGCTCAATGCAATGTAATCTGATAAAGCTTCTAATGACGCAAAGTTTATAAGTTCTCCTTTCTCAATTTTTAAATCAGCATGTACTTCTAATGATTTTTTATCCAAAATCAACTGTGGAGTCCATTCTGAGTATAATTCAATATCGCAATCAGCGATACCTTTTAAGTTTTGAGCAGTTATGGTTTGTTGTCCAAAATTTCCAAAATCATTAAATAGGTCAGTGATGGATATGTGTTTCAATTGCGCCTCTGAGGTCATGACTACTTTGCCTTTAGTGGCTGTATTCACAACCAAGTTTCCTGTTGCTTCTCCTTGCATTGTTTTAAATGAAACACCACTAGCCTTTAATACTTTGCTTTGCAGACTAACAAATGCCTGTGCAGAAGAAAAACTAAACTTGCTGAATGATAAGCTATCTATTTTACAATCCAAATAGAAACTTATTCGCTCTGAAAAAGCCAATTGATAGGCGGAATCAGTTGGAGTACTTTTATCACTAAGAAGTAACTCATCTAAGAAGATGCGTTTGGACCTGAGACTAGCATCCATCTTAAGTGATTGCTCCTCTGAAAATAAAAATCCAATTAAATTGTTAAGCGTTCCATTAAAGTTAAAATCACTTCTACTTATTTGGCCTTTGAAGTTACTTGCTTTTATGTCGTTATTTCTTAATTCTAGATTACCTGATATATTTTTATATTCCTGAGGTTTGTCTTTCAGTTTGAAATTAACGTTGGTCAATACTACTTCACCTTTAGTTTGTGCTTTTTTCCAATCGTCTAATGTAAATTCTTTAAGTTTAGCTATCCGACCTTTTGTCTGCAAATGAATATCGAGCTGTCCTTTCACATCGGTGAGAGCAGTGACGTTCATAAATGGAATTAATTCTTCTAGAAATAAGGTCAAATTTCCGTTGAAAATATAGCTGGGGTCGTTAAAATCTGTCAAGGTAAGACCTCCATTTATACTTCCTTTACCAAATTTGGCATTGATGTTTTCTAACGCCAGCTTGCTTGTTCGTAGTGCGTTCTCACTTCCGTTGTCATAGCTTCCGTTCAATGAGATGTTGTGCAGTGCTACATCAGATTCTTGATGAATAAACGAAGCTTTTTCTACTTGAAAGTTGAAATTGATGGAAGGAGATTGACTATCCGTCACTAGACCCTTTATAATCCCATTGAACAATGCATTTCCATCGATTTGATAAGCCGTTAAAGTGTTTTTTTGTTCATCTGGTAATAACTGAATGATAGCAGGAATACTGACATTATCACTAGCAATGGAAAGGTCTAAATCCATTCCAGATTCTAGGTTTTTGATGCTTCCATCAATTTTAAAAGGCAGCCTATCATAAGTCAGTTGTGCATTTTTGATGGTATAAACATTAGTAGTTCTATCAATTTTAAAAACAGCACTAAGTTCAACAGTTCGATTTTCAACATAGGTTGTGCTTCCTTGCTGATAGTTGATTAATTGAAATTTGGTGTCAAAATCTAAATCGTAGTTGTTGCTCGTAAAAGCACCATTTAATTCTAACTGATGGATATAATTGGAGAAGAATAATTGTTTGATTTGATTCTCGAATTGAAAAGCGACATTTTCAAAATGTACCGAACTTAATGATAGTTTCAGGTCAGTCTGCACATCTGTAGTTTCTTCAGATTCTTTCCAAATGATGAAATTTTCTTTTCCATCTTCATCGATTAAAAGATTCACGGCACCTTCTTCGAAGCTCAGCTTGTTAACCGTGTAGTTTTTGTTGAGAATACTCCAAATGTTGAATTCCATAAAAATGGATCCAAATTGAAATAAAGTATCGGTATTTGTGGATTCAGTAGTTCCGTATGCCAAAACATTTTTAAACTCCAATGAGGCGGAAGGAAATTTCTTGATGAAACTAAATTCTATTTCGCCCACTTTTACCTCAGACTTGATATAAGTATTAATGGTTTTTACAGCGAATTGCTTTACGTCGTCCTCAAAGAAAAAGGCCAATCCAATTGCACTTCCTAGAAGCACTAAGAAAATAATTGTAAAACGGAAGAAAAATTTCTTTAGCCTTTGCATGAAAGCTTTAACGAAAATCTGGTTTTGATGTTGTTTTATTTTTTCCGGAAGGTAATCGCATTAAAAGACTCAATTCTTCTTGATCTAAATGTTTCCAATTACCTCTTGGTAAATCTTTCTTTGTTAATCCTGCAAAGTAAACACAGTCAATTTTACTCACTTCATACCCTAAACTTTCAAAAGCTCTTTTGACAGCACTATTTTTACCCAAATTTAATTCTAATCCTACCTCTTTTTTGTCCTGACCAACTAGTGAAACTTCATCAAATTTCACAACCCCTTCTTCCAATTGAACACCAGTTTCTAATAACTGAAGGTGGTCTGATGATACCTTTTTATCCAAGCCAATATGGAAAATTCTCTTTACTGCATGGTTAGGGTTAGATAGTTTCCGAGATAAGTCACTGTCGTTGGTTAATAATAAAACTCCTGTAGCCATTCGTTCCATTTTGCCAACAGGAGCAACAGGCTCTTTACAGGCCTTTGCAATTAAATTCATAACTGTTTTTCTGCCTTTTGGGTCAAATGTAGCAGCGACAAAATCTTTAGGTTTGTTGAGTAAAATATAGCGTTTGGTGTCTTTCTTAAGCTTAGTTCCTTCGAAAGTGACTTCATCTCCAGGCATTACTTTTACTCCCAATTGAGTAACTACTTTACCATTAATGGTCACTGTTCCTGCCAGAATTAAATCATCAGCATCTCTTCTAGTAGCAACACCTGCATTCGATAAATAGCGGTTGATTCTAATTCCTTCTGCTTCCGTTCTGGGACGATTAGGACTTGATTTTTTGTAACCACCTTCTTTATTGAATTTTCCCCTGTCCTGAAATTTCTGATCTCCTTTTTTAGCACCAAATTTCCCAGTTTTTTTCTCTGGCTTATTGGTAAAAGATTTCGTTGATTTTTCTCCATCGAATGACTCTTCGAACTCTGACTTTGAAGAAGATTTCTTTCCTTCAAATTTTCCTTTAACGAAAGGTTTCTTTTCGCTTCTTGGTGAAAATGATCGATCTGATTTTTTCGCATCACCCGACTTAGAACGAGTCGATTTTCCTCCGCCTCGCTTGTTTTCAAATTTACCTTTCCCGTCTTTTTTGCCTTCGCCTCTATTTGACTGTTCTCTCATCTTAATTGCTAATTTGATACAAAGTTAATTATTAATTGATTGTTTTACTTGATTTAGAGATAAACGGTATTTATCAATGAAATCAACGTTTTTGCCTTAAAAATGCCTTATTTTTGACGCATTAATTAATTCACTCTCCATTTGAAAAAGGTTTTTGGAATTTTCTTTCTTGTTTTATTCCTATACCAATGTATCGGGTATATGCCCGTATATCAATTTTGGGAGTACCGCGTGAAAAAGGAAGTGAAGCGAATGATTCGTGCTGGGATGTCTAACGAGGACTTAGAGTTAATCAAGATGCCCAAAGAATGGGTGGAAACTCCTCCATCGAATATAGAATGGGAACATAGCAAGGAATTTGTTTTAAATGGAGTGTATTACGACATCGTACGAAGTGTAGAAAAAGAGGGCGACTTTTACTTCTATTGCTATAAGGATACCAAGGAAACAGCACTTTCTATTGGATTAGACCGGCATACAAGAGAATTTATAGCAGAGAATCCCACTAAGAAAGACACTAAAGAGACCATCAGTTCCTTTTTTAGCAAGCAGTATTGGCATGCTATGGAGAAGCAATTATTGCTATTGAATACAACTGTTATTAAATGGGTGATTGTTGATTTAAGTGCCTCTCTAATTTACCTTTCCAACATCACTCCACCTCCGGAGCTAGTATAGTTTTTAGATTATAAATAGGGTTGAATTGAATTTTAACCAATTGTTAATTAAAACTATAAAATTGAATAATGAGAAAAATTATTTTATGGAGTTGCATGGTATTGCTATGTCATGTTAGCTCTTCGCAGGTATTGACAATAGTCGATGCTCAAAATAATGAACCTTTAGAGGCTGCTGCAATTATAAGCGAAACTCCGAGTTCATTTACAACAACAAACACCAGAGGTCAAGCTGATATTTCTGATTTTAAAGGGTCTGAACAGATTCAAATCAGGATGATTGGCTATGAAATAATTGTAAAATCATATGAAGAATTAAAACAACAATCGTTTTTGATTCCACTAAAGGTTTCGGCGATGAATCTGGATCAGGTGGTGATATCAGCTAGTCGATCTAAGCAAGTAACGGCTGCTGTTCCTGAGAGGATTAGTGTGATTTCTTCCAAAGAAGTGAGTTTACAAAATCCACAAACTGCAGCAGATCTTTTAAATGTTTCTGGTGAAGTATACATACAGAAAAGTCAGCAAGGTGGCGGAAGCCCAATGATTCGAGGTTTTTCTACAAATCGTTTGCTGTATACTGTTGATGGAGTTCGAATGAATAATGCCATTTTTAGAAGTGGAAACCTACAAAATGTGATTTCTTTGGATCCATTCGCCATTGAGAAAACAGAGGTTCTCTTTGGGCCCGGGTCTAATATTTACGGAAGTGATGCTATTGGTGGGGTAATGAGTTTTCAGACTTTAACACCTCAATTGTCTTTGGATGATGAACCTTTAGTGAGTGGTGTCGCTGCTGGCAGATATTCAAGTGCCAACCAAGAAAATACTGGTCATTTTAATGTCAACGTAGGTTGGAAAAAATGGTCGGTGTTGACAAGCATCACTGCAAATAAATATGGCGACTTAAAAATGGGGAGTAATGGACCGGATGATTATTTGCGCCCCAATTATGTAATTCGTCAGGATAGTATGGATGTTGTTGTCGCCAACGAAGATCCAAAAATTCAGAATCCATCTGGTTACGATCAAATTAACATGATGCAGAAAATCCGGTTTAAACCGAATGAAAAATGGGATTTTCAATATGGTTTTCATTATTCTGAAACATCAGACTATAGTCGTTATGACAGGCATCAGCGGACTAAAAATGGTTTGCCACAATATGGAGAATGGGCGTATGGGCCACAAAAGTGGATGATGAATAACTTGAACATTATGCATCAAAATAAAACAACTGTATATGATGAGTTTACCATTCGACTGGCTCAACAATCTTTTGAAGAAAGCAGAATTAGTAGAGATTTTAATGATGCCATTCGGGAAACTCGAATGGAGGAAGTGGAAGCGTATTCATTCAATATGGATTTCAATAAAAAGTTAAGTGCCAGAAATGATTTCTTTTACGGAATAGAAGGGGTTTATAATGATGTAACTTCTAAAGGCATTGATGAGGATATTATTACAGGAAGCTCCATTGAAGGAGCCCCTAGATATCCTAAATCTAATTGGGGAAGCTATGCTGCATATGTCAATAATCAGTTTCAGGCGACGGAAAAAGTAATGTTACAAGGTGGATTGAGGTATAGCAATTATCAAATCCAGGCGGACTTTGATACTTCGTTATTTCCTTATCCTTTTACCTCTACTTCTTTGAATAACGATGCCGTCACAGGTAGTTTTGGTGTAGTTGTTCGACCTACAGATCGTTTGGTATTGACTGCAAATGCCGCTACTGGTTTTCGTTCTCCGAATATTGATGATATGGGAAAACTATTTGATTCTGAAGCAGGAAGTGTAGTTGTTCCTAATAAAAACTTACAAGCTGAGTATGCTTATAGTGTAGATGTTGGTTTTGCTGCTACCATTCTGGATTTTGTAAAAATTGATGCAACTGGATATTACACTCTTTTGGACAATGCAATGGTTCGTCGAGATTACACTCTCAATGGAATGGATAGTGTGATTTATGAAGGAGACTTGAGCCAAGTTCAAGCGATTCAGAATGCGGCTCAATCTACAGTCTACGGAGTGCAGGCAGGAATTCAATTTGATTTTGGAAGTGGGTTCGGATTGTCGTCAAGAATCAATTACCAAAAGGGAGAAGAAGAATTGGACAACGGAGACAAAAGTCCATCAAGACATGCTGCACCGCTTTTTGGAAATACGAAATTGACGTACCATTATAAAAACTTAGATCTTCAGTTCTATGCTGTTTACAATGCGGAACGAAAGGCAAAATACATGCCCGAAGAAGAGTTAGGCAAAACGGAATTCTATGCGTTGGATGTCAACGGAGAACCGTATTCACCGGCATGGTATACGTTGAATTTTAAAACCATGTATCGAGTAAATGAGACTCTGCACTTAACGGCAGGGTTGGAAAACATAACCGATCAGCGATACCGACCCTATAGTTCAGGAATTTCTGCTCCAGGCCGGAATTTCATTATAGGGGTAAAAGCAAAACTCTAAAAGAATTTGTCTTTGAAAATAAAGGATATGAAAACTCTGGTTCTCTTATTGATTATCAGAGTTTTCTTCTTTTAATACTCTGTTTTTTCGCTCATCAAATGAAGCTTTCTTTTCTAATGCATTGAATTCTTTCATTAATCCTTGAATAGTGTCTTCTGGTATTTGGAATACATCCAACAACATCAATCCATCTAGGGCATCTGAAAATTTTGGGTCTACATTAAAGCAAAGCACTTTGGCATTTTGTTTTAAATACTTTTTGAAAAGTACAGGTATTTTAAGGTGTTGAGGTTCTATTTCTTCTATGAACTTGTCCAACTTTTGAAGGTCATCTGCTGTTATTTCCATCACGTTTTCAATTTCCGATGGATCAATTTTAATTCGAAATTCGTTGCGGGGTTTAACCCAACTTGCAATCTCTTCGTCGTAATAGTATTTTTTTAGAAAAGAGATGATCAAGCTTTTGGAAAAAGTAGAAAATTCATTGCTGATACTTACAGGACCAGTCAAGTAGCGGTATTCCTCATTTTGTAGTAAAAAGAAAAAGATACCCTTCCAAAGCAAGAAGAGAGGGAGTGGTTTTTTCTGGTATTCTGACGTAATAAAAGATCGTCCCAAATCGATAGATTGTTTTAAAATCGGATTAAACTCATTACTAAATCGGAACAATTCATTAATGTAAAATCCTTTACGGCCGTAGCGGGTCATAATGTCTGCGCCTCTCCCTAACCGATAACCTCCAACAATTTTCTTTTCATCTTTATCCCATATGATCAAGTGATTGTAATATAAATCAAACTCATCAGTGTCTATTTCTTTGTTGGTTCCTTCTCCAACCTCTCGATAGGTGATTTCTCTCAATCGACCAATTTCTCTTAATGTAGAGGGTATAAAATTGGCTGCAGCGCAGTAAACTGCAAAATTGCTTGAGTCGAATAGGTGTTGATTTTCAGACAGCCTAGAAAGTTCTTTTTCTATTAGTTCAGTCGGAATCGCTGGAATTATTTCTTCTTGCTTTTGTGTTCTTTTTAGGCTGTAGTTAAAAAATCGTTTTACTTGAAGAGAAGATCCAAGGCTATAGGTTTTGGTTCTTAAAAAACGGCCATATTGGTTGATGTCCTCAAAGCTAGATTGTTCTTTTACCGAAATAGGGTTGCCGATTCGAACTTCAATGGTCTTATTTTTTTTATTTAATAATTCGCTAGGTAATTTGGCAGTCCTGATTTTTGGAGCCACCGCACCTAAAAGATGAAATAGATTAGAATTAGAACCTTTAAAATAAACTGGAACAACAGG
Source organism: Acidiluteibacter ferrifornacis (assembly GCF_009909615.1). GTDB lineage: Bacteria > Bacteroidota > Bacteroidia > Flavobacteriales_E > Vicingaceae > Acidiluteibacter > Acidiluteibacter ferrifornacis. The sequence goes on from NZ_WWNE01000004.1 coordinate 11,691, forward strand.
GATTTTCATGCTTTTAATAAAGCGAAGACTATTTGTTTCCCATGCTTTATCTTGGATCTTTCTACTTTTATAAGTCGATACTTCGCCTGCTGGGAAAATCCCAATCGGATTATTGTTGTTTTTGTGGGCTATCGCCTTTCGCACACCTGATAAGTTGCTCACTTCATCTTTTAGCTCTTCAAACGGGTTTACTTCAATAAAACAATCTTTAAGCGGATCAATTTTTTGCAGTAAGAAGTTGGCTAATAGTTTGTAGTCCGGAAATTTGGTTCTAAATATTTTTAATAAAATAATACCGTCAATTCCTCCATAAGGGTGATTGCTGATGGTGATGAAAGAAGTATCTAACGGAAGTTTCTCCAATGCTTCTTCATTGAATTTTAAATCTATTTTTAGAATTTCAAGGACCTTGTCGATGAATTCAATGGGTTGGTCGGAGTAGGCTTCTTGATACAATTGATTGAAAGCATCGTACCTCAAGATTTTCATTATTAATGAGGAAACGACTTCTGCAGTTAAATTTGTTAAGTGAAGAAGTTTAGAAATACTTTCTTTTTCGATTAAGTCTTTTCTCATAAGAGCATAGTTTGGGGACAATGCGTCTGTTGCTATTTATCCACTAAAATAACCAACTAAATTAAATAGTTGATGCTTCTCGAGTGTTAAAAATAGGTGAAGCTAAAGCTAAATCTAATCAATAAGGTCTCTTTTGATGTCTAATTTTCTCAGAGGTGGGGATAAAATTGCGGTAGCTCCAACAATTCCTAAAGTCATCATTCCACCAAATACGACTGCAGTAACAGTACCCATTAATTTAGCAGTTACCCCACTTTCAAACGCGCCTAGCTCGTTAGAAGAACCCACAAACATAGAATTAACTGAGGCTACTCTACCTCGCATAGCATCTGGAGTTTTCAGTTGTAAAATTGTTTGTCGGATGACAACGCTTACTCCATCAGTTACTCCGCTAAAGAAGAGAGCTACTAATGAAATCCAGAATATTTCAGATAACCCAAATATGATGATGCAAACGCCGAAACCAAAGATAGCCCACAATAATTTTTTGCCGGCGTTTTTATTTAATGGAAAATAAGCTACTACCATCATGGTTAGGAAGGAGCCAACAGCAGGCGCTGCTCTCAAAATTCCAAAGCCAGTGGAACCAACTTTTAAAATATCTTGAGCAAACACAGGCAATAAGGCAACAGCACCTCCAAAAAGTACTGCAAACATATCGAGAGAGATGGTTCCTAAAACCAACTTATTGGTGAAAACAAAGTTTAATCCTTCTTTGAGACTCTTTACAATTGGTTCTCCTTTTTTCGTGTTTAGAATTGGTTTGCGTTTAATTTGAAACAAAAGGATTAAAGAAGTAAGAGCAAAGCCAGCAATAATGAGCATACTCCAATGAACGCCAATCCAAACGATAAACAAACCTCCCAATGCAGGACCTAACATGGAACCCATTTGCCAAGCTGAGCTGCTCCAGGTGGCGGCATTCTCATAAAATTCTCTTGGAATTAATTGAGAAAACAAGGAAAAGATGGTTGGACCAAAAAATGCTCGAGTTATTCCTCCACAAAATACAAGTCCATAGATGAGCCCAATGTGCCACGAGTGGGTGAGGTGCTCTGTAATTATGGGCCACGTCAATAAAAATAATCCAAAACTGATGCACAAAAAGGCAGTGATACAAACTGCAAATAGATTTCTTTTTTCTAATTGATCTACAAAGTGTCCGGCGAAAAGCGATAGCGATACAGCAGGGATGACTTCCATTAAACCAATTAGGCCCAGAGAAAGAGGGTCTTTAGTTAGACTATATATCTCCCATTCAATGACAATAAATTGCATGGCCCAAGCAAAAACTAAGGCAAAGCGAAGAATGACGAAGATTCGAAATTCTTTAAATTTTAGTGCCGCATATGGATTGACTTTTCCCATTAAAAAAATTGAGGAGCCAAAATTAAGGATTGTTATCATGTAGAGGGATAAATAGTGAGAAACAAAAAGGCGAAAGGGTTGGATAATTCAATCATTTTTTTTGTAATATTGCACACCCAAAATTGAGTAATCAGTTTTGGCCCTCAATGTTCCAATGTGATTGGGCATTACAATATATAAAAAGAGACTTTGTTCTCTTTGCGGGCCCATAGCTCAGTTGGTTAGAGCACCTGACTCATAATCAGGTGGTCGCTGGTTCGAGCCCAGCTGGGCCCACAAAAAGACTCAATCGAAAGATTGGGTCTTTTTTTTGCCCTGATGGGCGAGAAGCGATGCCCTGAGCATTTCGTCGAAGGGTTTATGCTGAGCGAGGGACGAGTCGAAAGTAAGTCCAGCTGGCCCCACTGATATTAAATCCTCTGTTCATTTTGAGCAGGGAAATTTTTATGATTCAAGTCTTTTACCTTGAAAACAAGCGTTAAAGAGGAGAGGACTTTTAGTCCGTTTGAGTATAAATATGCGTCTATCAGAAATAATTCCTAATTTGGATCCAACGGCTATTTACTCGTTTGAAGTAAGAATTGAAGGCAGCAGTGGAAGGGCAATAACCGCCTCTATGGATACTGCAAGTTTGGTGATAGCCGACCAAAATGGAAATCAAACGCCTGCAACTGTGAAAGCCGCAGCAGTAAAAATAATAACCTTTAATATGACAGGAGCCGCATTACAAGCAATGGCCGTAAATGGCAAAGCTACCCTCTCTATTGCCGTGGGTAATGCGGTTGGTTTTGCGAGCAATAGCATTAGAATAGAGAACATTAAGATAAACCAATACGTAGCGAACAGTAGCCAACAATTGGCAATTAGAATTGGAGCAGGGTATAAGTATGGATTTATCGGAATGGAAAACGATAATGAGATTTCGGGGCAGGGAAATAGCCAAGACCACAAATTTAGAAGTTATGACCCCAAGGTTAGGACGCTACAAAAGTTTAGACCCGCTTGCTGCTTCTTTCCCTTGGAATAGCCCTTTTGCCTATGCAGAAAACAGGGTAATAGATGGACTTGATTTAGAAGGTCGAGAGTATATTAGATTTGATAAGGTTGCAGACATTGGTAACAGCCTTCTAACCTATTATCATAACAATGGCGGCTTAGGTTTCCCCGTTGTTGAGTACAAAGGGAATAAATATTACAATCTCGGATTTCATTTAAAGAACCCCAATTCTGAACAAATCACAGAATGGGTTTACACCCCAATCACTCCCGTTATACCGAAAGATAATTTTGTCAATTGGTCAACCAAAAATGATTGTTACGCTAATTGCCAAGAGCAATTAGGCAAGCAAGGTAATTCTTCAGATGCCTATTGGCCATCAGCTTTCCAAATGTTTAAGCAAGGTAATTCAGGAAAAGGGGTTACAGATGCTTCAAAACTTGCGGGATTAGATGCTTTACATCGGGCTGTTGAAGGTGGAGGCGGTATTATGGTTGGGGTTGATTATGGTGCGACAACTTCTGATGATAAAAATTTGGATAAGACAACAGACCATTTTATCACAATCGTAGGGCGTGGAAGTGATGACAATGGAGAGTTTTTTACTTTCTATGAAAATGCTGTAAATGATAAAGATAAAGGAACAGATGTTTCTACAAATAGGCTTTACATACAGAGTGATGGAACTTTAAAAGGCAATACATCTTGGGGTAGCAATATTACATTTACCGTTACACAAGTCAGACCAAACAAGGAAGACGAATGAGAGCAGTATTTGGAATAATGCTTTGTGTTGTGGTTCTTTTTTCTTGTGAAAATGGGGCTAATCGAGTTGATAACAAAAAACAAAAAGTAATTCAAGATTCGGTGCAAAGAAAGAATAGTCCATTAAAACAGATGGAAAGTGAACGACCTATTGTTGACAAGGAAAATATGTGGGTTGGGGTTGAGTACGATAAAGAAAAAGGAGATTATTACATCGAAAAACCTTGTGATGGTCATATCCCAAATATTAAACTCACAAAAACTACTTTGGTTGATGATCGGGGAATGGATGAGCCAATAACGTATCAGGTTCAAGAGCTTCGTAATCTCGATTCAGATAGGCAGTTGTTACAACTGTCGTATAAGTGGAATGATGGTGAATTAACTGATAGTATTATCATCAGGAAAACAGACAATCACCAAGGAGTTTACCAATGGACAAGATACCCAAGGTATAACGGAAAGCCACAAGATAATTTCACTTCTTATTTCGTATTCGGGGAGCAAATTTCCAAGATAAGAACTGTCAAGGTGGAATGTCCCGACCAAAAGCAAATTGAGTTAGAGAAAAAGCCTTTTGAATAAATAATCCAAAGCCCAAGTTCACCGCTTGGGCTTCTTTTTTGTCCTGTTCGCTCCGCTCAAAGTGGGTAAAACAGAAAAGTTATCAACAATCCCCTAAAATCGCTGCTATCTCTTCCTGTTCGCGCGGACTTGTAGTCCGTGAAAATAAGCATGAAAGAGGAGAGGACTTGCAGTCCGTATAAGCAGTGTCTCACTTAATTTTTATTCAAAAGCTTATAAATTGCATTCGCTCAAGATTATGTAGTTAAAGTGTTTATTACTTTAGTGATATGTCAACTAAGTATAAAGTAAATGATAACTCGAAGCCATACTATATAACTACAACAATTGTTGGATGGGTAGATGTTTTTACGAGAGAAGTACAAAAAGAAAGGCTAGTTGAATCTTTGAAATACTGTCAAGAAAGTAAAGGTTTGATTATATATGCTTGGTGCTTAATGACCAATCATCTGCATATGATCTGTCAAAGTTCCGATGAAGAAGTTCCATTATCAGATATTATTAGAGATTTTAAAAGATTTACAAGTAAGCAAATACTTATTACAATAGAAGAAGAGCCTGAAAGTCGTCGAGAGTGGATGCTCGATTTTTTTAAAAAGTCTTGTGAGAAGTTGAAACGTAATCAGAAATACAAAGTTTGGCAGACTGGCTTTCATGCTGAAGAAATACGTACTCAAAAGTTTTTAGAACAAAAAATAGACTACATTAATTATAATCCTGTTAAAGCAAGAATTGTTGAGTTTCCTGAGCATTATATCTATTCAAGTGCAAGAAATTATGCAGAAATGGAAGGTTTACTCGCAGTAGAAATTTTGAGTAGAAGTTGGAAGTTTTTTAGTTAATGTATTATATTGTGGACTGCAAGTCCATAAAAGAGTGCACACGGACTGCAAGTCCGCGCGAGCGGGAAAACAGGATGTGCTCCGCAGTGGTTTTCAACCCTGCTGCAAAACAGATGCTAATTACTACAAGTTGATTTAGTGTCTCGATTTAAACATTTCACACGAACTGCAAACCTGCGTATACCAGTTTCAATGGATTATTAAAAGAGATGAAATTCAATTTGTTGTTAGTATAAATTCATTTTTTTATTACTTTTAGATAATCAATAACTAAACCTATCCTTATGAGGGCTTTTACTTTAACTCTATTATTAGTTCTAATAAGCAATATTTGCTTTTCACAGACCACGCTTTTTAGTGAAGATTTCGAAGGTTCTTCCGTTAAGTTTCGTAGTTATGCAGCAGTCAATCAGGTGGCAAGCTGGAGTAGTAATTCAAGTTTATATAAATCGGGACAAAAAAGCTACAGAGGAGTTGTTACTTTTAACGATACATTATTTTTGGAGTCCAATACTTTTTCTACGGTAGGTTATACAGGAGTCAACTTATATTTTAGTCAGATTTGTAAAGTCGGCAATTTAGATAAAGCTAGATTACAGTATTCATTGGATAGTGGAAGGACCTGGATTTATGTAAATAACGCCGAGTATAGAGGACAATCTACTTTTAATCAATATGCTTTTAATGCTACTTCTTACCCCATTTGGACAGCGTCTCAACCAACATTAACTCCAACAAATACTTGGTGGATGAATGAAGAGTTCAATATTTCGAGTATCGCGAATGTGCCCCATGCCAAAATTAGATTTGTATTGACCGATGGAGATTTTAATGGTCCATCAGGAAATTATGGCTGGTTATTAGATAATGTAACAATAAAAGGAGCTAACTGTGAATTAGATCCACCAATTCTAACCAATGCAACCACTATTACCGGAGATACTTCTCAAACATACCCCATCCAATTAGCAGTTGATATTTTTGACTCTACAGGCGTTCAAAGCGCGAAAGTGTTTTATACCGTGAATGGAAGCGCATTGGACTCGATTTCCTTAAAAAATCCATTGTTTGATCATTGGGTGGGTAACTTTCCATTGTTTAATTCAGGGGATACGGTTTGCTACTATTTCCAAGCCACAGATAATACCTCTTGTGGAAATAAGATACAATTGCCAAGTTCGCAATGTTATCAGTTTGTCGTTTTGTTTCCTACCATATCTTGCATTACTCCACCAGTCAATACGTACCCCTACATACAATCATTCAGTAATTTAATTCGTGGAGTTTCTGATTTAGCGCCAAACGGTTGGGAAAATGAAACTACTGATGATCGAGATTGGTATGTAGATACTGTTCTTAGTGGATCCTATAGGCCACTTACTGATAATACTGGAGGTGGAAATCAAAAGTATTTGTACGTAGACAATACACTTACAACAACAAATTCAACTGCCAATATAATTTCACCTTGTTTTGATTTAAAGGTAAATAGAGATTATTTATTAGAATTCTATTTACATCAGTGGGGATACCCAAACAAATCTTTCAATATTGATGTTTTTGCAAATAATACATGGATTTTAAATGTTTTAGATTCCATTGTTGGGAACCAAGGAAGTAATTGGAATAAGAGAACAATTAATTTGTCCGCCTATTCAGGACAAACGATAAAAATTAGGTTTAGAGCAAAATCTCTGCTTACTGCTGGTGGGGGTGGAATGGCTGTAGATGATTTTAGGATTACAGAATACCCTTTTGCCAATACCTCAATCGAGTCATTTATCACTCCAATTCAACCCGAATGTATAACTGCTTCTTTTCAGGATGTTTCGGTAGTGGTGGTTAACAATGGAGTGATACAAACAGATACCATTCCCATGGCTTATCAGGTAAATACGGGGCCGATTATTAGAGATACCTTGTTTGGAAATATAGGGTATTTTGGTAAACAAACATTTATCTTTTCTCAATCGGCTTTAATTGACCGAAATATAAAGAATGAAATACTAGCGTGGACAGAAGTACGCAATGATTATGACCCAACCAATGATACCTTAAAGATTGCATTAATAGAGAATCCTATTGTTTCAAATTACCCGTACAACAATAATTTCGATCATTTTGTAAAGTCTAATGGCTACCCCTGGTATCGAGGAATTATGGATCCAGGTGTGTTTTATGATGGTTGGCACAATGAAGGAAGTATATTTAATACTAGTAACAAACAACTCAATTGGGTTGTATATTCAGGTAGCACTGCTTCTGGTGGCACAGGCCCTTCTCAAGATCAAAATTCTACTGGGAATGGTAATTATATTTATATAGAATCATCTCCGAATGGTACTAGGAATGACACCTTAGCTACTTTGGTGAGTCCATGTATTGACCTAACGAATAAATTAAAGCCGATTTTGACTTTTTGGTACCACATGTATGGCCATTACATGGGAAGTTTAAGTTTAGATGTCTACTCCAATGGAAATTGGGTGTTGGATGTAATGCCGAAGTTAAGTGGGGACAAAGGAGACCAATGGTTCAAACAAACAGTAGATCTTTCAGCTTTTCAGAATCAAGCAATTGTACTAAGGTTTCGAGGAGCACTTAAAGATGGTCTTTCCTATAGTGATATGGCAATCGATAATTTAACAATCACCAATGATGCCATTGTAGACTTGGCTTTAGAAAAAATTAATATCTCTAATTTTCAGGCATGTGTTCCTAATCCTGGTCAAACTGTTTCATTTGACATTAAGAACAATAGTAATTTAATTATTCACGATATTCCACTAGCTTATACATTAAATAATGGAACTATCATAAGAGATACAATTTCAGGGCCTTTAGCGATACAAGCAACTTATTCATATACATTACCTCAGAGTGTTTCATTTTTAAATAATTATAATAATCAATTGAAATTTTGGGTGGAACATCATTTGGATTCTATTCCAACCAATGACACTTTATATCAAACAATAACAACCAATAGTTTAATTACTCAATTGCCGTATTTCGAGAATTTTGATTCATTTACTATGGGAGCAAAAGAAATGTACAATTTCGGTTGGGAAAACAATTTGAACCTCGATTTACACAATTGGTGGATTCATTCTGATACTACCCCAACAGCACTTACAGGTCCTGCAGGAGACCATACCTCAGGCAATGGAAAGTACTTTTACATCCAATCAGATGGGTATAAAAATACCTACTCGATGCTAATGAGTCCGTGTATCGACTTAACAAATGCGTTAACTCCAAACTTAGAATTTTGGTACAATATGAACGGGACGGATGTTGGAAAGTTACGTGTAGATTTAATGAACAATGGTAGCTATATTCGAGACATTATTCCACCAATTGTTGGAAATCAAGGAGCTGGTTGGCATAGTAAATCAGTTAGTTTAGCAGGTTACACTGGGCAAGTTCGAGTGGTTTTTAATGGGGAAGTACCATTCAGCAGTGGGACCATTAGAGGTGATATTGCCATTGATGATGTGTTGATTTCTGAATTGCCAATTGGAATAAACGAGCAAGGAGAGGAGGTAAAAATTAGTGCTATCTATCCTAATCCGACCAATGGAAATGCGTTTATTAATATTAATACAATGTATTCACAGAAAATTGTGCTTACTATTTCTGATGTTCGAGGTCGTCAAGTAGAGCAAAGGACTGTAGATTTAATTGAGGGGCAACAACGGTTGGAGTTGATGACTAATAATTATGAGAAAGGAGTTTATATTATTCAGTTGAGTCAAACAGATAGAGTAACTACTCGCAGACTGGTAGTGAAGTAAAGAGTCTCTGGTTAGAAATAATAGTTTTGAAAGTTAGATATTTAGTTTAGAGTTAGTCTTTAAATCGGACTTGCAGCCATATAATAATTTATAGTTCAGAGCCTATTATTTAATAAATTTCACTGACTGCAAGTCCAACTGAATTGTTCTAATTCTTCACCCATTTTTTGGTATATCTTGCTCCATTTTTATCTACTAGAACAAGTATGTAAGCGCTATTTGGAAGATTACTAATAGCTATTCTTTCATTCTTATTTTTTAAAGTTTGATGGAGCAACGCTTGTCCGTTTAAAGAATAAATAGCGATAGATTGGACATCACTTATAGCATTATTCACAATAGAAATATAGTCCGATGAAGGGTTAGGAAATATGGCGATTTGGTCTTTAGTAAGCTCTTTAATACTTACTGATAAGGAGCCATATTTGTAGTCAAAATTGAAGTAGATGTTATTATTTCCTGGAGTCTTATTGGTTACGTTATAGCATTTAATAGCTACGAATAGATTGGAGTTTCTAATTTTCGAAATATAAATTCCATTCTCTAATACCGTGTCAATATTTGCGCTTGGTGTTCCAGCATTATATTCTGTTTCGAGTTCTAAAACGGTAGTAGCTGTGTTATAGTTGAAATTATTGGAGGCTTTTACCCATAAGCTCGTTCCGTTTCCTTTAATATCTCCAAACCAGATAGAACTGACAGCGGAGGTAAAGCCGAATTTACTTCTATTTCCATAGGGTCCATTGTGCTCCACCATATCAATGTTGGATTCTTCTCCATTCAGATACTTTCCAAAGTTGGCTGTGTTAAAACTGTTAAAGTAGGTGTGATTTACAAAATCATAACCTGATTGAGATCCATTTGCACCGCTTGATCCTGCAATTGCAGGACTGTGGTGTTCATAAAATGTAAGATTTGTTTTTTCTAATAAGTTTTGGGCACTAACTGCAGCAAACAATTGAAGAAAGGCGATTGAAAGTAGTAATTTTTTCATGAGAATAATTTAGGATTAATATTATTTTTTCGTGACGAATGAAATTTAAATGAGTTGCTTTCACTTGATTATAAACGGACACAAAAAAAACTTCGACATCCAAATTATTTAGTTTCATTGTCTCTTAAATGATATAATTCAGAAAGGGATAGGGATAATAGCTTTTGTGAGTATTGAATGTTCCAATATCCTGAAGAAAAAAACAAGAATTGTTCGATAGGATTAACTAAAATCGGAAGTTTGTCGTTAAGTATGCTAACTAGTTAAATTTAATCTACCAATAGTCTCCCATTGAAAAAAGTCATTCTCCTTTTTATTTTGCTTACTATTAATTATTTGGATGGGAAGGCACAGTTTAAAGAAACCTATTTCGAGAAAGGTAAACGAGCTATAGCAGCAGGAGATTATGCATTGGCGCTAGAAAATTTCAATTATTCGTTAGACGATCGCAGTTATTTTCAAGCTTATTTTTTTAGAGGATATGCCAAATATAATTTAGGAGACCTGATAGGAGCAGAGGCCGATTATACAGCCTGCCTGAAAGAAATTCCAAATCACCAAGATGCCCTTTTTTACAGAGCCATTGTACGCGATCAATTGTCCAATTTTGAAGGAGCATTTAAAGATTATGAAAGGGCATTACATGCAGATTCTCTCAACTCTAAAATCTATTTGAGTAGAGCTATTACTTTACTTTCATTAGAAAAGTTTGAAGCTACAATAGCAGATTGCAATCAGGCTATACGCCTTAAAAAGGGAGATGCTGCTAGTTATGTGATTAGAGGAATTGCCAAAACGGAATTGGAGCAGTTTGAGGCCGCTCTTTCTGATTTTAATTTTGCCATCAACCATAAAACGGACAATAGTTTTGCAATGGTATACCGAGCGGAATGTTACCGAAAAATGGAAAGTTTTGAGGAAGCAAGGGCTGATTTAAAGACGGTTTTGCAAAGAGATTCGAATAATGTGGATGGATTGTACCAATTGGCTATTTTAGAATTGGAGGAGAACCAACTCGAAAAAGCATTAAAACTGTTGGATAAAGTCTTGAAGTTGTCTCCGTACAATACCTTAGCATTATTCAATAGAGCGATTACTAAAACAAAACAAAAAGATTTAAAAGGCGCCTTAGTTGATTATGATGCGGTAATAGTTTCTAATCCTAAGCATATTTCATCCTACTTTAATAGGGCGCTACTAAAACAAGAGTTGGGAGATTTAAAAGGTGCATTGGCTGACTTTAATCAGTTGATTGAAATACAACCCAACTATGTGGATGCATACGGAGCCAGAGCTCAACTAAAAAGACAAATGAAAGATCTAAAAGGGGCAGCTGACGATCAACAACTCGCTGCTCAAGTCAGAGCAAATAATATTGCAGCTCTCGACAAAGGTTTGAGTAGTGAAGAAGTTCAAGAAGCTATGGAAACTATAAAGTTGTCCTCTGATGGTAGTGCTGTCGCCGAAAATAGTGAGAAACTTCAATATCAATATGCTGAAGCGAGGTTAAGGCCATATTATTATTTAACCCCGGTTTTGTCTACAAAAGTGGCTGAAGACTATTACCAACCTTCAGAACTAGCTATAAATAGCCAGCTCATTGGTTTAATGTCAGAGGATGGAGATTGGGACATGGAACAACTAAAGCAGCAATTGGATTCATTAAACAAACAAAAAAGCGACAAAAGTGCAGCTTTCTATTTAAATAGAGCAATTTTATACTCCCAAATGGAGTGGTATAACCAAGCTTTTTTAGATTATGATTCCACTTTATCTCTTGATCCTAATAATGTTTTGGCCTATTTTGGGCGAGCCAATACTTCATTGAAATTACGTGAATTATTGCATACTTTTCCCAATGTTCAAGAGTTTAAAAAAGAGGGAGATAAAATTACATCGAATCGTATTGAAGAAGAGTACTTAGATTATAATTATACCAATATCATTAGCGATTATAAGAAAGCCGTTTCATTAGACCCTCAGTTCTCTTATGCCTATTACAATATGTCCTTTGTTCAGAATAAGAATGAAGAATACAATGCTTCTTTAGAATCCCTTCATAAAGCCATTGCTTTGAAGCCTAATTTTGGTCAAGCTTATTTTAATAGAGGGTTAACCTATCTTTATTTAAAACGGACAGATCAAGGATGTACGGACTTAGGTAAGGCAGGGGAGTTAGGGATTAAGGAAGCATATAATATAATCTTGAGGTATTGCAAAAAATAGGAATCTCGCTGTTTTTTGATAAATTGCATCAAATCTTTTTTGCGATGAAAAATATGACACGCTTTTTAACAATCGGTTTAATATCCATGGTTTTAACCTCATGTATTTGGACCAGTAACTGTATTAGTCCTGAAGGGTCAACGGTAGAAAAAACAATTGATTTACCCAGTTTTAGGAAAATTAAGCTATCCAGTTCAATTGAAGTTTATTTAACTCAGGCCACTACTCAATCTGTGTCCATAAAGGCTCCACAAGAAATTATAGATTTGTTAAGTAAAGAAGTGGTGGCGGATCAGTGGGAGATAGAGTTTGATGAATGTTTTAATACCCAATCAAAAGTAGCAGTATACATCGCTTTACCTCATATTGAGCAATTGACTGTTAACGGGTCAGGAAGTATAATAGGAAAGAGTGATTTTATTCTAAGTGATTTAGAGATAACCATTAATGGATCTGGAGATGTCAAGATGGAGATGAATGCTGATGAGGTTGAAATTAATATAAAGGGTTCAGGAGATATCCTACTAGCCGGGGTAGCTAATGAAACGGACATTAGTGTAATGGGTTCTGGAGATGTTCAAGCCTTCAAGTTGGAGACTAAAGAATCCGAAGTGGAGATAAAAGGATCTGGGGATGTTAAGGTAAATGTTAGCGAAAGTTTAGAAGTAGGTATTTATGGAAGTGGGGATGTACAATACAAAGGAAATCCAGCTAAGACGGATATTAACATAAAAGGAAGTGGGGAAGTAAAGAAAGTGGAGTAATAACTGATGTTCTATATATTGGCCCGAGTCGTTTAATCGACTCGGGCTTTTTTTATTCAATTTTTTTATTGGGTTTGCTCTTGATCTCGATTTTGTTACAGTCGAAATATATACAGTTATAACTTTTTTAGCTAGTCACGATAATTGTCATTAACAACAAATTTTGGTTGCTCACAACATAAATTTAGTACATGTGCTTTCATCAGCTACATTTGGTTGAAATATGCTGTAAGATGCATTTACACTAGTAAAGTAGTGTTAGGATAAGAACAAAGAATTAAAATACTAAGGACAAATCATCAATATGAAGCAAATACGAAATTTAATTAGCGGTTGGATCCTATTGGCAAGTAGCAGCCTATTTGCACAAGCTCCAACGTGGAGTGTGAATGCCAATGCATTCCAGTATGATATGACAGTTACTGCCACATTAGATGTTAATTGTGTTGAATTGACTAACCCCTCGAATAAGTTAGGAGCATTTGTCGGAGGAGTTTTGAGGGGAACTGCCAATACCTCTAATGTAATCAACGGAAAATACCTCGCTACCATGTCTGTGTATAGCAATGTGAGTAGTGGTGAAAACGTTTCGTTTCGATTTTATAATATAACTACTGACTCTATTTATCAAAGTGTCGATAATGTGGTCTTTCAAGACAATGCCATTTATGGAACTCTCAGTGCTCCATTTATTGTGAAAACCAATAATGCACCAACTGCAATTTCAATCAGTAATGATAGCATTACGGAAAATCAAGTGAGTGGGCAGGTGGTAGGATCATTTACAACTGCTGATGTAGATGCTAATCAGTCTCATACTTATTCCTTAGTGAGTGGTGTGGGAGCTACAAATAATCTTATTTTTTCCATTTCGGGAAGTCAATTAATAGCCAATTTTACTGCCGATTTTGAGAACAAGTCTTCCTACAGTATACGGATAAGATCCACAGATTCTCAAGGTTGTTCGCTTGAAAGGGTGTTGATGCTCTATGTTAAAAACTTGAATGATGCCCCTACAGCTATTAGTCTTAGTAGTTCCAATATTAATGAGGGTAATGCTATTAATGCGACCATCGGGAGTTTAACTGCTACTGATCAGGATGCTAATGAGTCTTTTGTTTTTACCTTGGTTAGTGGTGCAGGTAGTGTTGATAACAATATGTTCAATATTGTTAATGCTACATTAAGGGCCAATCAGTCGTTTAACTTTGAGGTGCAATCTACCTTTAAAATTAGAGTAAGAGTAACTGATAAAGCTTCTAATACTTTCGAAGATAGTTTGACGATATCTGTCAATGATTTAAATGATGTTCCAACAGATATTTTGATTTCAAAGGATAGCCTATTTGAAAACTTGGCAGTCAATACGCTTGTAGGTACATTTTCTACTATAGATGAAGATGCCGCGCAAAGCCATTCTTACTCTTTCAATAATATTCCAGGCAATGATAATGCTAGTTTTAATATAGTAGGAAATCAGTTGCGGACCAATACTGTTTTTGATTACGAAGGTCGAAAGGATTACTTTATTTATGTTCAAACCAATGATTTAAATGGTGGGCTATTCACCAAGTTGATTGTTGTCCGAGTGTTGGATGCAAATGATATTCCCTCGGATATTTTAATCTCTAACGCCAGTGCGAATGAGAATTTCCCCGCGGGGCTCTTCGTTGGGAAATTCAACTCTTTAGATCAAGATACTTTTCAAATTCATACCTATAGCACAGTAAGTGGAGTAGGAGATGCTGATAACGCCAATTTTACGGTCCGAAATGATTCCCTTTTTACTGCAATTATTCTGGATAAGAATCTAAAGCCACAACATAGCATTAGAGTAGCAACCGATGACCAAAATGGAGGAATTTTCAGTAAGACATTTACCATCTTTGTTAAAGATGTGAATAATATTCCTACAAGCATCACATTATCCAATTCAATTATTCCTGAAAACACTCCAATTGGGGGGCAAGTAGGTGCCTTTAATACTACTGATGCAGATTTGGGAGATGTGCATACTTATAAATTGGTTGCAGGAGTTGGGAGTAACGATAATAATAGTTTTCAGATAGCTGGAGACAAGTTACAGACCAAAGTAGCTTTCAATTATAATGTAAAGGACTTGTATAGAATTCGGGTAGAAACCAACGATGGGTTTGGAGGGACTTATCAAGACACTTTTAATATCAGCATCACCAATACGAATGATGCACCTACCAATATTGTACTTTCTCCTGCAAGCTTTAAGGAAATGGTAGCGCAGAATACTACAGTTGGTCTCCTTTCATCAGTTGATCCAGATCAAGGCGATACGCACAGTTATAGTTTTGTTCAAGGTACGAATGACAATGGTGCTTTTCTTATTTCAGGGGATCAATTGAAAACTCAAGGGCAGTTTGACTTTGAAACAAAGAGCTTATACATTATTGAAGTAAAAAGTACAGATTCACAAGGGTTGAATTATACAAGGCAGTTGACTGTAAGTGTTTTAGATAGCAATGATGCTCCTGCTGCAATTCTTCTCTCAAACGATAGTGTTTCAGAATTACAGCCTAAAGGAACGTTTGTGGCTAACATAACAACAGTAGATCCTGACGCCAATGATTCATTTACATACAGCCTTGTTGCTGGACAAGGAGCAACCGATAATGGTTCGTTTAGAATCAATGGTCAATTATTAGAAACAGATACTATTTTCAATTATAATAATCAACGTACTAGAAGTATTCGCATAAGAAGTACAGATGCTAACGGTAAAACTTTTGAGAAGAACTTTACCATCAGAATAACTAATAAGAATGATTCTCCAACTAATATTTTAATTTCAGATACCACTATTCTTGAAAATAGTCCAATAGGAACGCGTATTGCTAGTTTAATCACTATAGATGATGATAATGGTGAATCATTTACTTACAGACTGGTGAATGGTTTCGGAGATGCAGACAATAATCAGTTTAATATTCAGTCTGATGAGTTGTTTACAGCTTCCACCTTTGATTTTGAGACCAAGAATGAATATCGAATTAGAATTAGAACGACAGATAGCCAAGGAGCTACATTTGATCGTGCATTTTTAATAGCAGTGCTGAATCAGAATGAGTCTCCAACAAGTTCCGCTCAAGAGTTTAGTATTCTTGAAAATTCTCCAATAGGAACATCAATTGGAACTGTAATTGTCAATGATATTGATGAGAATGATGCTTTAACTTATCAATTAATCCAAGGTGGAAATGTTGTATCAATAGACCCCACTAATGCAGAGTTAAAGTCACTAATAGGTTTCGATTATGAAAGTAACCGATCCTATACTATCATGGTATTAACTACTGATGCAGGAGGGCTCAAAGATACCACAGAGGTTATTATTTATATAAATGACCAAATAGAAGGAAGTTTGCCTGCAGCCGCCTACTTTTCTCCAAACAGTGATGGTTACAATGATACTTGGCAGATTCAAAATGTGGATTTGTACTCCAATTATAAATTGGTGATTTTCTCAACTACTGGGGGAATCGTGTTTGAACAAAGTGCCAACTATAATAATGACTGGGATGGAACTTTAGGAGGTAGCCAGCTGCCTGAAGGTGTCTATTACTACTTCTTACAAGACAATAATAATAGCAAAAATACCTATAAAGGAACCATAACATTAAAAAGATAAGCCCAATGAAAAAAGTTATATTTATTGCAGCAATAGCAATTTCAAGTTTAAGTTATGGTCAAGATCTTTCATACAGTTACTATAACTATGTAATGAACCGATTCAATTTAAACCCTGCTTTTGCGGGGAATAATGGAAACATTTCCGCCATGTTGAACACAAAAACGCATATGGCTGGGTTCAATAATTCACCTCGAAACACTATGTTTGGGATGCATGCCCCCATTAATTTGAGCCAAGGAGTTGGAGCAAGAGTGGTTTCCGATAGAAGAGGGGCCTATCAAGTGGATAAATACGATGCTGTATACAGTTACCAGATACAATTAGACGATCGATCGGATCTAAGGTTTGGTGTTTCTGCTGGTGCAGTCAATAGAAAGTTGAACCCGACAAGTATTGATAATTCGGAATTCTTAAATCAAAACGATCCTACACTGGTTGGCGGCTATTTTGATGAGACCAATTTCATAGCAGGAGTTGGTTTGGTCTACGACTTTGAAAATTTACAAATAGGGTTAAGTGCACCCAATTTAATTGACGGAAGTGATGAAATTAGTGACTTTATCGTTGGTTCTGTTTCTTATAACTATAAGTTAAGCAATGAAGATTTTGTATTAAAACCAACTGTCATCTATCAAAACTTACCAGTAGTTGACAACCAATTTGATATTCTCTTAAAAGGTGAATATCAGGAAAAAGTGTGGGCGATGGCAGGCTATCGATCAAACAACAACCTAACTTTTGGATTGGGGTTTGATTTGGGCCCTTTTGGAGTGGGATATGCTTATGAAATGACGAATTCGGAGTTGTCTACTATTGCTGGAGGCTCACATGAGATTTTAATTCAAGTCGCTTTTAAATCTGCCAAACTAAAGCGAAAAGATGAATTAGTGAAAACACTGGATGAGTATGTTGCTCGATTTGATGCTATGATTAATGATAATTCCAACCAGTATAACAGAGGTCAGGTAGTTAGTGAAATACAGCAAATTAGAGTGGAGTTGTCCAAGTTGGAGGCAAGTAACGATAAGTCTACTGCTAAAATTGTAGATAAACGCCTGCAAACCATAGAGGAACAAATTGAGCAACTGGAAAACAAATACGGTAAATAATGCAACGATCGGAAATTGAAAAATACCTTTTGAGAACAATACTTTCCATTTTTATGATGGGTTGTTTTCAGTTATTGTTGGCCCAATCGGATACTGCAAAAGTGGGTCAAAATAAAACGAAGATTGATGAGTTAAACCAACGATTGGACAATTTAGTTAAAAATACCTCCTCAATTGGAAAGGAAGATAGTGTTGAGATTAAGTTGAACTTATTGCTAAAACAAATGGCTGAGGTAAAACAGGAGATTTCTACCATTAAAACTGCCATGAATACCATGTCAGAGGAGAATCGTCAGGCTTTTGAAGAACTAAATAACGGGTCAAATCGACAAGACATCAATGTAGAAAATGGAAAATTTTATGTAGTGATAGGTTCTAGAAGAAATCCAGCTCTTGCTATCGCCTTGTTGAACGAATTAAAGCAAACACAAGACGTAATTCTAGTAAAAAATAGTAAGAAAACATGGAATCATATTATTTTGAGCACTCCGTATACCAAAGAAGAAGCAACTACTAAAATGATAGAGTTGAGAAAAGGTGAATTCCAAGATGCTTGGTGGACATCATCTACTAGAATTTTAAAAGATTAGTTAATTGGTTTTTTGCTATAAAGCGCTGTTATCGATCGAATCGGTTCAGCGCTTTTTTATTAGGTATTTATAGCACATTCTTCAATCCATCCTTATAACTTCTGGAAATCGGCAGTTCTGTATTGTTAATATAGACTGTCGTTGCATTGTACTGTTCGATGTGTGACTTATTGATAATAAAACTTCTATGTATTCTAATGAATTGGTCATTTAGTTCTTCCTCATAGAGAGATAAACTAGCTCTTTCAAGAAAGGTAGAATTGGCTGTTACAATTTTAACATAAGATCCACTAGCTTCAAGATATAGTATTTTTGATTGTTCAATAGATTTCTTACCATAACTTGTTCGAATCTGAATAGTCTTCTGATTATTCGTTTTGAAAATTTCTAACAGCGCAACTATATCACTCTCTTTATAAGGTTTGGTAATGTATGATATTGGCTTAGTGAGTGCTGCCTGTTTTACAGTTGGAATCTCGTTGTTAGCTGTGAGGTAAACAAATGGTTGTTTAATTTCATTTAAATAAATGCCTAAATCTATTCCCGTTTTATCTCCTGTCAAACGAATATCGACAAAATATAAGTCTGGGTTAAGCGAAGTATTTTGAATGACTTCATCGACATTATCCAAAATACCGATAACGGTCACTTGGTGTTTCTCAAGTATTAGCCGCAAATGGTCTGCAACGATAAAGTCATCTTCAACTATAATTACATTCATTTGTTAAATTTTATATTTAGGCTATAGCCGATTGTGTTGTTCAAAGTTATTGAAGCTTTCAATTGTTTCAACAATAAGTTTACAAGTGAAGGAGACTCCCCTTCTTTTAACCCTGACCCATTGTCTTGATAATTAAAATGGACGACATTGTCAGCCGCTTTCCAAGTAGAGATTTTAATTATTTTAGCCTTAGTAGTTTTAAAACCATGTTTTAGGGAATTAATTATTAATTCTGTAACCAACAGCCCGAGATAAACAGACTTGTCTACAGGCATTTCAAAATCCTCTACTTCAAGTGTCAATTGAACACCTTCTTGAATAAGCCCTGACTTAAAGTTGTTTTCAATACTTTTTAAATAATCTTTAACTGAGATGCTTTTTTTACTTTCATTAATATAGAGTTGCTGATGCAAAGCAGCTATCGAATTTATCTTTTCCGAAATCCCTTGGAGTTCACTCTTTGCCGTGTCTGATTTATAGATTTCCCGGCCTATCAATGAAATAATCAATTGTAGGTTGTTTTTTATACGGTGATTGGATTCACCAATTAAGAATTCATTTTCCTTAATGAGTTTAGCAAGTTGTTTGTTTTTACGACTAGTTATGTAGGAGTAGGTCACAATCAGTAGTATAATTATCGAGAGTAAAACCCCAATGAAGGAATAGAATTTCTTCTCATCATTAGCCCTTAGCAACTCTTCTTGATTTTTGGCGAGTAATTTATCTTTTTCTTCCAACTTATAGAGCGTAGTCAACTCTTCTAGTTTATTTTTAGATTGAACCTCTCTATACATCACGTCCGCTTGAGACTCCTTTATTTGATATTTTAATGCTGTTAAGGTATCTTTCAACTCAAAATATGAATTCGTTAATAGCCAATAGGTTTCCATTACTTGTCTGTAATACTTCAAGCTGTCCATGTAAGGGAGAACCTTCTTTGCGTATAGTATCGTAGAGTCAAATTCTTTACTGTTTAAAAACATATGTGATTTGGTCTTCAAAAGAGAGTAGTAATTCAGGTCTTTCTTATTGGAAAGGGTTCTTAATGCACTATCTATATATCTCTGAGCTTTAGTTGGAGAGTTGTATTTAGATTTTGAATTGTATAATCCACTAATTTCCAAATAGGAGGTGTACTGATGGTCTAAGTAGTTGTGCTTCCTAGAAATTTGCAAGGATAAGTTGGAATAAGCAAGGGAGGTGTCTAGTCTTTTGGGGAAAGCTCCATTTTTGGCATCATAAAGTTCACAATATACTGCAGCTGCACGATGATAAAAACGGCACAGAAGCTCTGGGTCTTTTGGAACATCTTGTTGCATTTTTTTTATGAGAGATAACGCAGAAGAATAATCTCTGATTTTTCTATAAAATTCAATAATTTGAATATTGGACTTGTTGATTAAAAATTGATTTTTAATTTCCTGAGAAAGGTGAGCTGCTTTCTTTAATAATTGGTACCCTTCGCTTGACTCGTCTGCATTAGTGGTAGTTTTTCCAAGTTCAATTAAATATTCAATTTTTATAGAATCAGTTGAAGACATGAATTGTTCATGAAACTTCAATAGATAATTTCTAGCAGCTTGGAAATTACCAATTGAGTTTAAATGGTTTAAACTGTCTTTATTGAAACCATATTTCTTTTCTGCTCCTATTGTATTATTGGAGTAGCAAAGTAAAAGGGCTACAAGGGCTAATATATGGAGTAACTGTTTTATGTCCTTTCATTTAAGTTTGTGAGAACAAAATAAGTAATACTTTCTTAGGAAATGTAGATTGGGTCAAGGCGTTCACAACAAAAAATGGTCGCTCAACACAATTATTATGGAGTTGATGTTTCCTTTTCTACTTTTATTTAGAAAATCTTTGCGTGGTCTTCATCGTGATTGTTTTCTTGGTGTAAGTAAGAATAGCTAATGGAAATTTTGTCCATTCACAACAAAAAAATGCTATTCGCATCACTAATGAAACCATGAGAATGAATGACCGTAATTCTGATTTTATTGAATAAGATACCAATACATCATAACAACGAACTTTATGAGAATTAATTTTTACCATCCAATTAATGCTACCTTTCTGCAAAACATTTGTTTGCGTTTAGCGATATTATCCGTGATGTGTTTTGCATCTGGAACGATTCAAGCATCTGTTTCAGGTTATGGAAGCGAAGAAGTGTCTGTTAGTGTTGATTATTCATCAGGGTATTTGAACGTGAATTGGAGAGATTACCGCACCAATTCTACTTGTGATGATTACATGCATAGTGCAAGGGTCTATTATCGCATTGGCCAGTCTGGCACTTGGATTCAGATTTACGATCAAAATAGTACAATAGCAGCTGTTGCTCATTCTTCTTCAGCTGCAAACGAACGAAGAACAACTATTTTTCGAACAATGCCGGCCACTTTTTTTGAGCAAACTGTACAAGTTCGATTTACAGGTAGCTGGAAAGAGGAAGATGGTTTCTTTTGCGATGGAAACACAAATGGCAAGGACTTTACATATACTCTTAACAACACTATTGATGCACCAAGAAACGTAACAGCGTCTAGTAATTCCTATTGTGATAAGGTAAGGTTAACTTGGGATGATGGTTCAAATGTAAATGGATTGAATCCTACTCGCGTTAGGATTATTAGGAATGGAGTCGCTAGTTCTAACTATGTGTATAGTAGCACTAATTTGGCCGATTATACCGAGGGTCCAACCGCTGTAGATTTAAATTTAAGCGTGCAAACCTATTTAGAATGGACTAACGATGGACAAACTAGATTTGCATATGGCGGAACTGTAAATGTTACTGGTAAAAAATACGGACCACCTGGTAAAGCTGAAGGAGTTTATTTAGAGCAAGCCAATTGTAATGGACAGATTCAAGTCAATTGGAATTGGAGCAATTCTACCAATCCTAGTAATTTTTTGATCGAGCGTTCTACTGATTCTAGCTTTACCACCTTCACCACTTTAACCGTTTCAGGTTCTGATCGAAGTGTTAGAGATGCTAATACTATGATAGGTCAAGTTTATTATTATAGAGTTTTTGCTCAAGATAATTGCCCCAATAGTACAACGTTAAAAACGAAATCTGAAGTATCTACTCGTGCAACTGAAGTCGGATTAGGTATTCCAACAAAACCTGCAGTGAAAAACATTTCAGTAAATTCGGTTAACAAGTCAGTTACACTAACTTGGACAGATAATACTAATTTAGAAGATGGTTTTAAGGTTGTTCGTCAGTCAGGAAGCGGCCAAGTAGAATTTGATGTAGCAGCCAATGATACTAGTTATACGGATAATACCGCAGATAATTGCACCAATTATACATACTTAGTTAAAACCTATAACAGTTGCAAAACAACTGGAGTGATTTCTACTAATTCGCTTTCTGCATATATCCCTTCAGATATTTCTCAAACATTCAGCAATAACGGTAAACTTGAGGCTACAGATGGCGAGTTTGGAGAGCGTATTGATATTAAGTGGTCTACGCCAAATAAACAAAATGATGACTGGAGTATTCTCAGAATAAATCCAATTACAAATGATACCGTTCCAATTGCAAATTTAGATGGTAGAGTGAAATCATTTACTGATAATACTGCTGACGCAAATACCTTGTATAAGTATTTAATCTCAGGAGAATCAAATTGTGCTGGTAACGTAGTTTACTCAGATACCACAAGTGATTTTGGATTTAGATTGGCCTTTGGAACCATCAACGGACAAATTACCTATTCTGGAGGCTCTGCGGTGAAGGGAGTTAAGGTTACCGCTTTAGCTGCATCTGGTGCAAGTGGAAAGTCTGGAGGGTTTAACGGAACTAGTTCTTACGCAACTATTTCAAATTCAGCTAAGTTGTCAGATAGCTTAGTTTCTGTTTTAGCGTATGTGCGACCATCTACTACTTCAGGTATTCAGACTGTTATAAGTAAAATAAGTGGAACAAAAGGATACCAATTGTTTATCGAAGGTGGCCAACTTAAAGTGAAAATTGGTACAACTACCAAGCAAGTTTCTATACCGAACTTCACAGCAGGGAATTGGATTTCTGTAGGAACTATTGTGTCTAGTGATAGTGTTAAATTGCTCCATAATGGAAAATATTTAGGAGTCTTTGCACACAGTGAGGGTGCGAATATTAAAAACACTTCTTCCATTGAAATTGGAAGGAATGGGACCACAAATTACTTTAAAGGAGAAATAGATGAAGTAAGACTATACAATAAGCCGTTGTCTAAACAAGAATATGAAAGAAGTTTTGACGTATACATTAATCCATCAATGGATGGACTAGTAGGGTATTGGAGATTTGATGAAGGTTTCGGAGTTACAGCTTATGATTACTCTAAAACATTACTAACAACCAATAAAAATCATGCAACTTTATCAAATGTAACTTGGAGTAACGCTAAGCCTTCTACCTCTCAGTTGACTGCGGGTGCTTATACAGATTCCTTAGGAAGTTATTTTATTCCATTTGTACCATACTTAGGAAGCGGCGATAATTACACTATCCGACCTGAATTTGGAACACATACATTTACCCCCGCTACTACTACTTTGTTAATAGGTACCGGATCCGCGAACTATACAGGACAAAATTTCACAGACAACTCATCCTTTACTGTATCCGGTACAGTGAAGTTTAAAAATACTAGTTGTTTTGTAAAAGATGCGAGAATAAAAATCGATGGAGAGGTGGTCATTCGAAATGGTGAAGTAGCCACAACAAACGATTCAGGTAAATTTACGATTCAAGTACCTATTGGCCCACACGTTGTTACTGTTGAGCAAACCAGCCACGTTTACTCTGCCGGTCGTTATCCAGCAGTTGGAACAAGGAATTTTCAGCAAAACGTTACTGGTATTGAGTTTATTGATAGCACACTTGTGAGGGTAGTTGGAAGAGTCGCAGGTGGAAGTATTCAAAAAGCTTTGCCTCCGGCACTTGGTAAGGGTAAAAATAATATAGGAGTTGCTTCAATTCCTTTTAAAGCTCAACAAGGAAACGGTTGTTTAACTACTCAAACTACAACGGATTCAAATACTGGTGAATATGCTATTGATTTGCCACCTATGCGTTTTGAAATCCCAAACTTTAATGTAATAAGTAATGCATCTATTCAGTTTAATAACAATGCATTGCTTGATATTACAAATGTTCCTCCAGTAGTTACATCAATAGATTCTGTTTTTAGAGACTCTTTGGGAATTAAACAATTAGTTAGAGTAGATTCTGCTCACTATCAAAGACAGCGTGATTTTATCCAGACCGTTAGTCCATCAATTGATGTAAGATCAGCAAACAGACCTGTTAATAAGTATGGTTCAGATACCGTTACTTATAGTAATTCAGGGGTAAAAATCTTAATTCCTTCAGATTCTTTAGGGTTGAATTACCCCATCTTTGAAGAAAATAAAGAGTATACCTGGAATATTTCAGCATTTCAAATATATACCAATAAGGACAATGGAATGACTGTGTTAGATTCGGTTCCTATGACTGAAGGAAACATCATTATCGTGAATAATTTGGCTAGTGAGCCTCGTCAAGAATTTAAATTTAGGATAACAGATACCACGAAGTTTTCCGGAGTTCAAGAGTATACTTTTACAGGAGGTCAGTCCAATACAGCTGCAGATCAAACCAATCCTGAATACTCGTTCTCTAAAACTTGTGAAATTACTTTAGCGCCTCAAAATGGTAATGCAGTTTCATGGAAACCTAATGTTAATGATACTAAAAGTCAATTTTTTAGAGGAATTGTTTTTGGAGGAAAAGCATTGGGGAACTCTTTTGCGACTGCAGGTCCTCAGGTGGTTACTATGGTTCTTAGAGACCCCCCAGGAACAAGAAGTAAAGCTAGCTGGGAAAGAGCCTCAACAGTTACAAATTCTTATTCGTTTGGAGTGCAAGCGGGAGTTGCAAGTAATTTAAGTAGTGAAATATCGCTTGGGACAGAATTTGACGTTGGGTTAGGATATACTACTCCAACTAAAATTGAGGCCTCAGCTAAGAATGATATTTCTGTAGAAGCGAGTATTGGGGCAAATGGAGAATTGATAGAGTCAACAACTAATTCTCTGGGAATTAGCACAGGAACAGGTGATGAGTTTGTAGGAGGGAATGCAGATTTGTTTTTTGGTAGATCTATGAATATGGACTTCGGTTTGTCACAAGTATTATCCTTAATTGATGCCAATCATTGTAACGGAAACTGTGCTTCCACCACATATCGATACAATGGTGTTGATTACAAAATAGGAACTTATGTTAGCATGTATGCCATACCAAAGGGCTATCAAACGGAATTTGTATTTACTCAAGCGGGTATAGAGAATTCTGTCATCCCCAAATTGGAAGCTTTAAGAAATCAATTTTTACTGAACAGTTCAAAGTATACTTCGGTGCCTGCTTCTCACCCTAATTTTGGAAAGAGTAACGATGATATTACATTGACCAATCCGACTCCTGATCCTGAATCGAACTCATTAGAAGATTCGACTGGAGAAAGCTATACTTTTAAAGGATACATTAGAGTTGATACCACTTATACAAGTCCATTTACTGGAGTTTCCAGAACAATGACAATGTATGAAGGAGTAGACAGTGTGTGGTGGTACAATAAACAAATAACATTGTGGAAAGATGCTTTAGCTGAGAATGAAAGAGCTAAAGTAACCGCTAATCAAAGTAATTTAGATAAAAACATTTCCTATCAAGGCGGTAGTACACAAACTCATACTAATACCACTACCAAGTCATTAGGGGGGGCAATTACGATTGGGTTTAATTTATCTAAAGAAATGACTTTGGCCGTAGGTGCAGAAATTGGAGGTACAGGCGCTAAAGTCGAACAAAGTACTAGTTTGTCGATGCAAACTAATGCTACCATTGGTACTAAAGAGGAAACTTCTACCACTTTTTCTTATACCTTGGACGACCCAGATGCATTGGATGAATTTAGTGTAGATGTATTTAAAGCACGTGATGGTTTTGGTCCAATTTTCAAAACTCGTGGAGGACAGACATCTTGTCCTTATCAAGGAGAGGTTAAAACTAAGTATTACCAACCTGGAACAATAATAGATCAGGCTACCATTCAACTTGAGGATCCTGGGATTACTGCAAGCCCTTCTGTTTTATTCAATATTCCCGCGAATGGACAAGGAAACATTAACCTTTCTCTAATCAATAATGGATTAGAGGATGTGGTTTATTCATTGAAAGTACTTGAAAATACCAATCCCAATGGAGCCATATTAAAAATTGATGGAATTAGTCCCAATAGAGATTTTGCTGTACCAGCCTCTACTTCTATTAATAAGACATTGGTGGTGGAAAAAGGTCCTAACCATATTGCATATGATAGTATTGGTTTAGTATTTCATTCGAGATGTCAGTATGCGTTTGGAACTGCGGGATATAAGGATATTGCGGACACGGTTTATTTTTCAGTTTACTTCTTGCCATCGTGTACTGAGTTAGATGTTCAAAGCCCACAAAATCAATTTGTAGCCAATAATACCTATTCAAATGTTTTACCGGTTATTATTTCGGGTTATGATATAAACTATGGAGGCTTAGAAAAAATTCAATTGCAATACAAGCCTTCTAATCAAGCTTCTTGGGTTCCTTTGGGTAGAGAGTGGTTTAAGGATACGAACGATATTGATACACGATATCCTAATCATGTTGACCCACAATTGATTCCAAGGAATCAATCATACATTAATTATTCATTTGAAATGGATCAATTAATAGATAGAAATTATGACTTGCGTGCTATCGCTACTTGTAAGATTCCTTTTAATCCTGATTTTAGCCAAGAGTCTAAAGTGGTTTCAGGTGTTTTTGATCGAGTGAATCCTCATCCATTTGGTAGCCCATCTCCTGCAGATGGTGTTTTAGACCCCAATGACGATATCGCAATCCGATTCAATGAAGTGATAGAAGCCGGGTCTCTCACTCCCGATAATTTCCAAATTACAGGAGTGTTAAATGGTCAGGAATTAAGACATGACAAGGCGGTAGCATTTGACGGTGCTACAGGTTTTCTGCAAATCGCAAATGGATTCGATTTTGCCTCTGGTAGTTTTACTATTGAGTTTTGGGCAAAACGAGATGTTATAGGAACCGATCAAACCATTATTTCTCAAGGAGCAAGTAATAATAATGTGTTTGCTATTGGATTTAATGCGGCAAATCAAATAGATGTGAAGTTGGGTAACCAAAACTATATGTCAACATTCGCAATTACTGATACGGCATATTGGCACCATTATACGGTTACGTATGATAAGGATAATTTAGTCTTAGAAATTACCGAGCGAGATGCTCAAACGTCCCAGTTGAGCACTAACAATAACTTTTTTGCCAATTTTACAAGCGGAGGTAAAACCTTTGTAGGAAAGAGTTCTGTTTCAAATGCACATTTCTTCAATGGATCTATGCACCAATTAAGAATATGGAATAAAGCTTTAACTTCTGGAGAGGTAAGTAGTAGAATCAATCAAAATTTACACGGAAGAGAAGCTGGTTTGATCGGCTATTGGCCAATGGATGAAGGTAAAGGGATGCTGGCTGAGGATAAAGCAAGATTCCGTCATGCGGAAATGAATGCCAACTGGGAAATTAATCCTAAAGGAACAGCGGCCCAATTTGATGGTTTGACAAAATATGCAGTAGTAGATTCTGCAGGAACTTTAGCCATCACACAAGAAATGGATATGAGTATCGAATTCTGGTTTAAGACAGTTGGTGGTCGATTGCAAACTTTCCTTTCCAATGGAAGTGGTCGATTGGTAGCTAATGATGCCAATAGAAATGGCTGGAACATTGAGATGAATGCTCAAAATGAAATTTGGGTAAAGAATGATTCTTTTGCATTTAAAGCTGTACAAACCAATTATGCAGATAATAAATGGCATCATTTTGCCTTAGTCGTTAATCGATTAGCAAATACAACCGCTTATATCGACGGGGTGCAGCAGAAATCCACTTCAAGTACCAATTTCTGGGGCTTTGGAGCAGCCAAATTAGCAATAGGAGCTAGGTTCAGTGTTATTGCAAACCAAGAGGTTTTCGATCAATATTTTACTGGATTTATGGATGAAGTTCGTATCTGGAATACGGCATTGTTAAGAGACAATATTGAGCTGAATCGTTACAACAGGATGAAAGGAGATGAATTCGGATTACTGGCATATTACCCATTTGAAAGCTACCGTTTAGAGTTGGGTACTCCTGTTTTGGACGTTTCTTTGGGTAACCAATCTGGTGTATTGCCTAATGCTAGTCGCCTTAATTTAAGAGCTGCCAATGGATCTATTTACTCTATTGAAACACCTGCAATAGCTCTTCAAAGACCGGTTGAAAAGATTAAGTATTCTTGGAGTGTGAATGGAGATGAAATTGTTATCACTCCAAACGAACAAGCAGCAAATATTGAAAACGTAACGCTTAATATTTCAGTAAAAGGGGTTAAAGATCTTCATGGAAATGAAATGCAATCGCCAAAAACATGGATTGCATTCGTCAACAAAAATCAAGTGTTGTGGCAAGATGCTGAGAAGAATCTGAGCAAGGAGTTAAACGATACATTGACATTTACTTCAAAAGTGATTAATAGTGGAGGGGAAGTAAAGAATTTTACCATTTCCAACATTCCATCATGGTTGACTGCTACTCCTGCTAGTGGAACAATTAACCCATTGAGTACTAAAACCATTAAGTTTACGGTGAATCAAGGAGTTAATATTGGTGATTTTACTGAAGATGTACTTCTAACCACTGATTTTGGCTTTAACGAAAAATTGTTAGTGAAACTAAAAGTAGCTAAAACTTCACCTAACTTCCATTTAGATCCATCATTGTATCAGCAAAGTATGTCAGTTATTGGTCAGATTAGAATCAACGGACAGGTTTCTACGAACCCTGATGATAAACTAGTGGCCTTTATAAATGGAGAAGTAAGGGGAGTAGCCAATTTGCAATATGTTCCTACTTATGATAAGTATGTGGCTTTTCTAGATGTTTATAGTAATACTTCTGACAGTATTTATTTCCAAGTATGGAATGCATCCCAAGGACAAATTCACACTGACATCAACCCTGTTTTATTTTTTAATAATAATGATTTGGTAGGTTCGCCAGTAAGTCCTCAATATTTTGATGCGGTTAATAATATTTCTAAGCCGATTATCCTGAAGAGCGGTTGGAACTGGGTGTCCTTCCCGTTAATGGATAATAAGATGAATAGTTTTCACAACTTCTTCGAAGAATTGAATCTTCGTGATGGTGATATGGTAAAAACTATTGGTAATAATGCGAATGCGCAATACGGAGGTACGGCGATTGGCTGGAGTGGTAATTTGGTCAACCAAGGTTTAAAGAATGAGATTTCCTATTTGATTAAAATGTCAGTGAGGGATACATTAAATTACAAAGGGTTGGCAATAGATCCTGATACCGTGCAGATTGATGTAGTAAATGGTTGGAACAGAATTGGATTCGTTTCTTTGAGAAATATGCAAGTATCTACCGCACTAGCTAATTTTAATGCACAAGATGGCGATATTATCAAGAGTCAAGAGCGCTTCTCTTATTTCGACTCTAACCTTGGCTGGATTGGTAGTTTACAAACATTAGAACCTACTAAA
Source organism: Acidiluteibacter ferrifornacis (assembly GCF_009909615.1). Taxonomy (GTDB): domain Bacteria; phylum Bacteroidota; class Bacteroidia; order Flavobacteriales_E; family Vicingaceae; genus Acidiluteibacter; species Acidiluteibacter ferrifornacis. Next base: position 41,351 of record NZ_WWNE01000004.1, read on the forward strand.
GGATACTTGTTAAAAAGCACTGCAAACACCAGCTTTGTTTATCCTCGTCAAGGATTATTGCGTCAACGAACAGAGTTGCCTGCACAAATGGAGTTGGAAGATATGTTAACTGAACGCTACAGTTTGAACCCCTATAATTATGAGGCAGGAGTTAGTGCCATAGTAAAAGTGGAGGTGTGTGAAGAAGTGGTTCAGAATGAAAATGTCATCTTAACTGCGTTCCTAGGAGAAGAATTGAGAGGTTGGTCTGAGTCGGCAACAAAAGTGAATGACGTGTTGGGTTACCAATACTTTTTGACTGCTTATGGTGAAGGGAATGATCAATTTGAATATATCTTGATTGATACGGTTACGAATAAGAAAATTGCATTATTAGGTAATCTAGTTTTTGAAAAGAATGGTTTACAAGGAACACCCAACAAACCTATAGTGGTACATCCAACTACAAAAGTAGATTGTGATGAGTTTAAGGTAGAAGTTAGTCCAATAGAAGCAATGAATTTGGTGTATCCAAATCCTTTCCGAAATACTTTGAATATCACTGTGCCAACAGACCTAGGTGAAGCAATAGAAGTGAGCCTAATCGACAGTTATGGCAGAGTATTACATCAAGAAAAATCAGCGCAAGGCAGCTTATTGAACTGGAGTAAAATTGCAGGAAGCAAAGAGATTGCTCAAGGAGTTTACTACATCCGATTTAGTTCGGATGCAGGTCAAAAAGTGGAAAAAGTAGTGAAATACTAAAGAGTTAGTTTGACCAAAAAAAACGCCCGAATCAAATATTTGGTTCGGGCGTTTTTGTTATTTTATATTCTATGTTTATCCTTTAGCAACCGGCTTTACCGTATTCAAAAACAATTCCTCTAATTGCGCATCAGCAATCGTTGCAGGCGCATCAATCATGACATCTCTACCACTATTGTTCTTTGGGAATGCTATGTAATCTCGGATGGACTCAGAGCCACCAAATAAAGCACAAAGTCGATCAAAGCCTAAAGCAATTCCGCCATGTGGAGGCGCACCATATTCAAAAGCATTCATCAAGAAACCAAATTGAGCTTTAGCTTCTTCTTCTGTGAATCCTAGTAGGTCGAACATTTTCTTTTGTAAATCTCGGTCATGGATTCTAATAGAACCGCCACCAATCTCAACACCGTTAATTACCATGTCGTAAGCATTGGCTCTAATGTCTCCTGGAGCAGTATTCATCTTATCTAAATCAGCTAATTTTGGGGAGGTAAATGGGTGGTGCATTGCATGGAAACGCTTACTATCTTCATCCCACTCTAATAGTGGAAAGTCGATTACCCAAAGTGGAGCAAATGTATTGTTATCTCTTAAACCCAATTGTTTTCCCATTTCCAAACGCAATTCGCTTAGCGCTTTTCTTGATTTATTCACTTCACCAGAAATTACCAATAGTAGGTCGCCAGGCTTCGCATTCATTTTGTCAGCCCAAGTTTTCAACTTCTGGGTATCAAAGAATTTATCTACTGACGATTTGAATGAACCATCAGCATTTACTTTCACATATACCAATCCTGTAGCTCCAATTTGTGGTTTCTTTACAAAGTCAGTTAATGCATCCAATTGTTTTCTTGTGTATTCTGAACAACCTTCAGCGCAAATTCCAACCACTAATTCAGCGTCATCAAAAACTTTGAATCCTTGGTTTTGTGCTACGTCGTTTAGTTCAACGAAAGGCATTCCGAATCGAATGTCTGGTTTGTCGTTTCCATACAGACGCATAGCGTCATCAAAAGTCATACGAGGGAAGTCTGTTAATTCAACACCTTTTACAGTTTTGAATAAATGTTTCATCATGCCTTCAAACGTATTCAAGATGTCTTCTTGCTCGATAAAAGTCATCTCACAGTCAATCTGAGTAAACTCTGGCTGACGGTCGGCTCTTAAATCTTCATCTCTAAAACACTTAACAATTTGGTAGTAGCGGTCGTAACCCGCTACCATCAATAACTGTTTAAATGTTTGTGGTGATTGTGGAAGAGCATAAAATTCATTCGGGTTCATTCTTGAAGGTACCACAAAGTCACGAGCACCTTCAGGAGTAGATTTAATTAAATAAGGAGTTTCTACTTCAATAAAATCTTCGTTGTTTAAGAAGTTTCTTACTTCTTTATTGATTTGATGTCTAAGCATCAGTTTTGAAGCTACCGGCTTTCTTCTCAAGTCCAAGTAGCGGTATTTCATCCTCAAATCTTCACCGCCATCCGTTTCGTCTTCAATTGTGAATGGGGGTGTTTTTGAAGCATTTAAAATAGTCATTGAAGTCACTTCAATTTCTACTTCACCAGTCTTCATGTTTTTGTTTTTGCTACTTCTTTCTATTACTTTTCCTGAAATAGAAATTACAAACTCACGACCTAATTTTCTTGCTTTTTCACACAAGTCAGCATTAGTTTCCATATTAAATACTAACTGCGTTATGCCATACCGATCTCTTAAATCAATAAAGGTCATACCTCCTAAATCTCTTGATTTTTGTACCCATCCACAAAGGGTTACTTCTTTATTTAAATCGGAAATAGTTAATTCTCCGCAAGTGTTTGATCGTAACATATTCTTCAATATAATTTAAGCTGCGAAATTAGTGAATCGGTATGTTTTAAGCTACATAAGATGGACTTTAATTAGCTTTGTCGAAAATAAGACGACCATGGAATTAACAGTATTTTCCGACGAACGATTTATGAAAGAAGCGTTAAAAGAGGCACAAAAAGCATTCGAAGCTGACGAGGTGCCGGTTGGAGCTGTTGTAGTTCATAAGAATACCATTATAGCTCGTGCGCATAATTATACAGAGCATTTGAATGATGTGACAGCTCATGCAGAAATGCAAGCCTTCACTGCTGCTGCGGATTATTTAGGCAGTAAATATCTGGATGAATGCACTTTGTATGTAACCTTGGAGCCGTGTGTCATGTGCGCCGGAGCAGCTTTTTGGACACAAATTGGAAAAGTAGTGTTTGGTGCTGCCGACGAACGAAGAGGATATCGTGCTGCAGCAGAAAAATCCATTTTACATCCCAAAACGGAAGTAGTGAATGGAATAATGGCAGAAGAGTGTGGAGCTTTGGTAAAGAACTTCTTTAAAAGTAAAAGATAATTTTCATCCAAGTATCTTAGTGCTCCTCTATCTATATAACGAGAAAGTCTGTGCTGATATTATCGAAGTGCTCAATACAACAAAGGATAGAGAATACTATAGTCAAAATTCACTTTTGGGAGGTTCTTCAAGCTTCTTCGGGGTGAAATTTGAATAGAAAGTAATAGTATCAAAAGGTAACAGCCATTTAGTGGTGACATTTTAATTTCTAACATCGAAGCGGTCTAAAATCTACTCTTTATATAAGGTAAAGAACAACTGTCTAAAAAAGCTGTTATAAAATCCTTTATTGGTAATTTTGTCCTTCCAATTCATACAAGTATAAACTCAAAAATATAGAACCATGTATCCAGAAGAAATGGTAGCCCCAATGAAAGCTGAATTAACTTCAGTTGGATTTAAAGAATTATTAAGTCCAGAAGATGTAGACAATGCGATAAATGCATCTGGAACCACATTAGTCATGATTAATTCTGTTTGCGGTTGTGCTGCAGCAAATGCACGCCCTGCTGTAAGAATGGCAGCAGAGAATGCTAAAAGACCAGATCATTTAACTACAGTTTTTGCAGGTGTAGATGCAGCAGCGGTTGCACAAGCAAGAAAACACATGTTGCCTTATCCTCCATCTTCTCCATCTATTGCTTTATTTAAAGATGGAAAGTTGGTTCATTTTATCGAACGTCACCACATTGAAGGACGTCCTGCCGAAATGATTGCAGAGAATTTGAACATGGCATTCAACGAATATTGTTAGAAAGTATAAAGTTTCTTTCGCAACATCAACAAGCAAGGTAAGTTGGTGAATATTGGCAAAGTGTAATAATTCACAATTTATTTGTTAATAAAGTTTGTTGAAGAAAAAAAATAGTTCTAACTTCGCAGCCCCTTTTGGGATAAGTGCGCTTAATAAACAGTTAAAAGATAAATTAAGGTGAATACGTTAAGTTATAAAACAGTTTCTGCAAACAGTGCAACAGTAAACAAAGAATGGTTACTTGTTGACGCTGAGAATGAAACATTGGGAAGGTTAGCATCAAAGGTTGCTAAATTAATAAGAGGAAAACACAAAGTTAATTTTACTCCGCATGTTGATTGTGGTGATAACGTAATTGTTATCAACGCTGAGAAAATCAAGTTGACTGGAAATAAAATGGACGAAAAAGTGTATATCACTTATAGTTTACACCCAGGTGGACAAAAAGTAAGATCTGTAAGAGAAATGTTGGATAAAAAGCCAGTAGCAGTTGTTGAAAACGCTGTTAGAGGTATGCTTCCAAAAAACAGATTGGGTAAGTCATTGTTTGGTAACTTAACTGTTGTTGCAGGTACTGAGCATAATCACGAAGCTCAAAAGCCAAGAGAAATTAAATTGAACACAATTAAATAATCCTATGGAAGTAGTAAATACACTAGGTAGAAGAAAAAAATCAATCGCTAGAGTTTACCTTTCAGCAGGTAAAGGTGAGATTACTGTAAACGGAAAAGATATGAAAACCTATTTTCCAACTATCGGTTTACAGTACCGTTTGTCACAAGCTTTTGCTTTGACCGAAACAACTGGTCAATATGATGTAAAAGTGAATGTGCAAGGTGGTGGTATCACTGGTCAAGCTGAAGCTATTCGTTTGGGTATCTCAAGAGCATTGGTTGAAATCAACGCCGAAAACAAGCCTGCATTGAAAGCAGAAGGTTTGATGACAAGAGACCCAAGAATGGTAGAAAGAAAGAAGCCAGGTCAGAAAAAAGCAAGAAAGAAATTCCAATTCTCGAAACGTTAATATTCCGTTTCTTGTTGGAGTTTTCAACATATTCAATTCACCTTTAAAGAGGTGTTTAGTATCTAAATTGCAGAGACTGTTCCCTTTGGGCGCTACTCTGCAATTGCTTTAAATGAATGTAAACACTATAAAAATTTAACAAATGTCTAAGACAGATTACAAAGAATTATTAGAGGCAGGTGCACATTTTGGTCACCTTAAAAGAAAGTGGCACCCAAAAATGGCTCCGTACATTTTTATGGAGAAGAATGGAATCCACATTATCGATTTGAACAAAACAGTAGTAAAATTAGATGAAGCTACTGCTGCTATGAAACAAATCGCGAAGTCAGGAAAGAAAATCCTTTTCGTTGCAACAAAAAAACAAGCGAAAGATACAGTAGCTGAAGCAGTAAAATCTACTGGAATGCCTTACGTTACTGAAAGATGGCCTGGAGGTATGTTAACGAACTTTGCGACAATTCGTAAGGCAGTTCGTAAAATGGCAACTATCGATAACATGATGAAGGATGGTACTTTTGATGTATTATCTAAAAGAGAGCGTCTTCAAATTAGCCGTCAAAGAGCTAAATTAGAAAGAGATTTAGGTTCTATTTCTGATTTGAATAGATTGCCTTCTGCTTTGTTTATCGTTGATATTAAAAAAGAACACATCGCTGTAGCTGAAGCTAGAAAATTAAATATTCCAACTTTCGCTATCGTAGATACCAACTCTAACCCAGGATTAGTGGATTTCCCAATTCCTGCAAACGACGACGCTTCTAAGTCAATTGGAAAAATTATGGAGTATGTAACTAAAGCTGTAAATGAAGGTTTAGCTGAGCGTACTGCAGACAAAGAAAAAACAAAACCTAAGAAAGAGAAAGAGGCTGACAAGAAAGAAGCATCTTCTGAAGAAGCATAATTTATAACAATAGTAACTTAAAATAAAGCGTAACCATGGCTACAATAACTGCTGCTGAGGTAAATAAATTAAGAAAGCAAACCGGAGCTGGAATGATGGACTGTAAAAAGGCATTAGTTGAAGCAAACGGAGATTTCGAGCAAGCAATTGACTTGTTGAGAAAGAAAGGTCAAAAAATTGCTGCAAACAGAGGTGATAGAGATGCTAAAGAAGGTTTAGTATTAGCTAAAACTACTGCTGACAACAAAAAAGGTGTAATGGTTGTAGTTAACTGTGAAACTGATTTCGTTGCTAAAAATGATGATTTTGCAGCATTTGCAAACAACATTTTGGATGCAGTAATTGAAAATGGAGTTTCTACTGTAGATGCTGCTAAAGCATTGACTTATCCTGGAACTTCTTTAACTATCGCTGATAGAATTATTGAAGAAGTAGGTAAAATTGGTGAGAAAATCGATCTTTCAGCTGTAGAAATTATCGAAAGTGAATTAGTTGTTGCTTACAATCACCCAGGAAATAGTTTAGCTTCTATGGTTGCTGTATCTAAGGCTGGCGATGCTGAGGCAGAGGCTGCTAAGAATGTAGCAATGCAAGTTGCTGCTATGAATCCTATCGCATTAAATGACGAAGGAGTTGATGCAGAAACTATCGAAAGAGAATTAGAAATTGGTAGAGATCAGGCACGTCAAGAAGGGAAACCTGAAGAAATGATTGATAAAATTGCTCAAGGTAAATTGGGTAAATTCTACAAAGAGAATACATTGGTTAAACAACAATACATTAAAGATAACAGCCTAACTGTTGAAGCTTACTTAAAGAGTGTAAACAAAGAGTTAGTAGCTACAGGATTTAAGCGTATTTCATTGAGCTAATCAATACATCATTTTAAAAGAGAGAAATTTATTTCTCTCTTTTTTTTGCCCAAAAATTAGCTTTTTACTTTTTATTAAGTTTGTAAAAATTTTGATGATGATTTATAAAAGAATTCTTCTAAAATTAAGTGGTGAATCTCTTATGGGAGATAAGCAATTTGGTATCGATCACAATAGATTGGCTCAATATGCAAAAGAAATTAAGGAAATAGTAGAGTCGGGAGTAGAAGTAGCCATAGTGATTGGCGGTGGAAATATTTTTAGAGGAATCCAAGCAGCAGAAGGTGGTATGGACCGAGTGCAAGGAGATTACATGGGAATGTTAGCCACAGTAATTAATAGTATGGCTTTGCAATCTGCACTAGAAGAAGCCGATGTGTATACACGACTGTTGACAGCTATAAAAATGGAACAAATTGCTGAACCTTTTATTAGAAGACGAGCGGTTCGACATTTAGAAAAAGGAAGAGTTGTCATATTTGGCGCTGGTACAGGTAACCCTTATTTTACCACTGATACAGCAGCTAGTTTGCGTGCTATAGAGATAGAAGCAGACGTGATTCTGAAAGGAACAAGAGTAGATGGGATTTATGATTCTGATCCTGAAAAAAATCCCGATGCGATTAAATATGATAAAGTTTCTTTCAGTGAAGTGTACGAGAAAGGGTTGAATATTATGGATATGACAGCATTTACTTTGTGTAATGAAAACAAGCTACCCATAATCGTGTTCGATATGGATACTCCAGGAAATTTAAAGAAGGTATTAGCAGGTCAAGAAAAAGTAGGTACTTTAGTAGAGTTTTAGAATCAATTAATCATGGAAGAAGAAATTGAATTAATATTAGATAATGCGAAAGAGTTAATGCAAAAATCATTAGCTCACTTGGAAGTGTCATTGTTGAAAATTAGAGCAGGGAAAGCAACACCTTCAATGTTAGACAGCGTGATGGTGGAATACTATGGAGCGATGACTCCATTGGCACAAGTGGCTAACGTAAGTACGTTGGATGCTCGTACAATCAATGTACAACCATGGGAAAAGGGTATGATTGAGCCTATAGAACGCGCAATCATTAATTCGAACTTAGGTTTGAACCCTCAGAACAATGGAACCAACATTATGATCAATGTGCCAGTATTGACAGAGGAAAGAAGACGTGATTTAGTAAAGCAAGCGAAAGCTGAGGCAGAAGATGCAAAAGTGGGAGTGAGAAATGCTAGACGTGAAGCCAATGACGAGTTTAAAAGATTGGAAAAGGAAGGACTAGCAGAGGATGCAGTAAAAGGGTTGATCGATGAAGTACAGCAATTAACAGATGCTACTAGTAAACGAATTGATGAATTTTTAGTTGCGAAAGAGAAAGACATTATGACGGTGTAACGTTTATAAACTAGTAATTTAAGCTTCAATTTTTAATTGAAGCTTTTTTGTTTCCCATTCATGAAATCTCCCTACATTCTTCTCTTTCTTCCTCCGAAAGAAATAACCACCCGTATTCACGAAATACAATCGGCTATCAATGAAGTTTACCCAACGGTAAAAATTGGTTCATTGCCACCACACATTACGATTCTACCGAGCTTCAAAACCGATGAAAGAGGAATTCAGACGTTTATTAAGGAACTAGAAAGTTATTTAAGTCAGCTGAGGTCAGCCACCATCGAAATCGAGACCACTGGTTTCATTGCATTGCCCAATACTAACCTGAGTATTGATATCGTAAAGAACGAAGCATTGGAGGAATTAAGAAGAGGATTGAAATTATGGTTGATTGGTTTAAAAATAACGCCTCAGAAGCGAGAAAAGTACTTTTACGCGCCTCACATTACCATTCGCAATAAATTTACAAGAAAGTCGCATTTTAAAGCGTTGACTAACCTATATTCAAAAGAGGAATTTCAAGCAACAATGCTGTTGGATGAATTGGTTTTGTTTGAGAAAAAAGAAAGCGGTTGGGAAGAGCGAGCCAAGTTTCCAATCAAGAATGTTGGATGAAACTCTTAACCACAAAGTACACAAAGTTTTTCGCAAAGAACACAAAGAAAATGCAACTTAGATCCAAATTTCTGTTGAATAAGATTGTTATCAACAACTAGTCTAACTTCTAACAGAGCAGCGGTCTAGTCTCGTCTTTAAGCCCACACTTTTGTACCTTCAGAACAATTCTTACAGATATCAATGTTCTTTCTGCCATTCAACAATTGCCCTCTAAATTTTTGGTAGGCTTCTCCTTGCCAGATTTCCTGAAAACTCAAGTCTTTCAATTCGCCTAAACGATGGGTAGCATCTTTATCAAAACAACATGGAACTACTTTTCCATCCCAAGTAATCACACAAGAACTCCACATTTTCCAACATTGGTCTTCCAAGCTGTTTTTGATGCTGTATTTTCCATTTGCTTCCTTTTGGTAACGAGAATATTGCTGTTGTTCCGGTATTAACTCATTTCCGTTTTCGTATTCGTAGACTTGCGCTGTCTTTAATTTTACTGAATCAACACCTAATTCCTTTCCGAGTTTTTTTACATCGGCTATTTGGTGCTCATTGGGCTTAACGACCAAAAACTGAAACATTACATTTGGAGTAGAAGACTTTAGCTTCTTCTTCCATTTGATGATGTTTTTAGTTCCTTCGATTACTTTACTTAAATCGCCATTCTTCCGGTAACTCTCATATACCTCTTGTGTGGTACCATCAATGGAAATAATAATACGGTCTAAACCAGATTCTACTGTTTTTCGTGCATTTTCATCATTCAAAAAGTGCGCATTAGTAGATGTCGCGGTGTATATTTTTCGGTCTGAGGCATATTTTACCATTTCCAAAAAAGAAGGGTTGATGTAAGGCTCTCCTTGAAAATAAAAAGTAAGGTAAAGCAAGTCTTTTTCTAGTTGATCGATGATGCTTTCGTAAAACCGAGGTTTCAAATTTCCTGTTGGACGAGTAAAGAATTTCAATCCGCTTGGGCATTCTGGGCAACCTAAGTTACATGCTGTCGTCGGTTCCATGGAAATGCTAATTGGTAATCCCTTTTGTATGGGTTTACTTTGCCATTTGCTCCAGAAAAAACTGCCCCAAACCTTGGTGATGTTCACCAGTTTTCTAGCACTCAGTTTAGAAATAAGGTTAAAGGCGTCTTTTGTATCAATTAACATGCAACGAAGTTACACATTCAAAATATCACTATCTTTCATTTATGATTACTAAAAAACTGACTTTTCTACTATTGAATCTATTCATCAGTATTGTTACTTATGGTCAAACCATTCAAATTTCAGGACAAGTTTTAGATGCTCAATCTAAGAGTCCATTGGCATTTGTAACTATTGGAATAGAAGGTACGAATACAGGATTTATAACCGATATTGATGGTCGATTTAATTCTTCAATAAGCGAACAGTCCCAATCACTAACGTTCAGCTTTATTGGGTATGAGCGAAAAGTAATTGAGGTAAAAGAGCTTAAGGCTAATCCCATAATATTGTTAAACCAACGGGCTGTGGAAGTTTCTGAGGTACGTGTTGTTCCTGGAATAAATCCGGCAGATATTATCATGAATCAAGTAATTGAAAATCGTAAATTAAATAATCCTGAGGAAGCTACTCAGTTTTCTTATGATTCTTATAATAAGTTGGTTTTTACAGTTAACCCAGACAGTATTTCTAAAAAAATGGAAATGCAAAAGGACTCTGTCAACAAAGATTCTTCTTTATTATATACTGCAGACTATATTTCGAAACAACATTTGGTGATGATGGAGTCAGTGAGTCACCGTGATTTCATGTCTCCTACAAAAGACAAAGAAGTGATACTAGCAAGTAGAGTGAGTGGATTAAAGTCTCCTGAGTTTTCATTGATTGGAACTCAGTTGCAGTCTTTTTCATTTTACAAGGATTATGTAGAACTGATGGATTATAGATTGTTGAGTCCTATTTCAAAAGGTGCAACTAGTCAGTATTTATTCATTTTAGAAGATAGCATTATTGAAAATGGAGAACTATTTTACACCATTAGTTTTCAACCGAAAAAGGGAAAGAATTTTGAAGGTTTGAAAGGTCAGTTATTTATTCACAAAAAGGACTTCGCCATAAAAAGTGTCTCTGCAAGCCCCGCAGCTGAAGGAGGAGGAATTGAGATGAAGATTCAGCAATTGTATGAAAAAGTCGATGGTCAGTGGTTCCCTGTTCAGCTAAATAGTAATTTGACATTTAATACCATAATTATCGATCAATTCCCGTTGTATGGTATTGGTCGATCCTATTTGCAGAACATCCAACTGACTTCTTTAAGGCCCAAAAATGAGTTTGACAATGTTGTGTTGGAAATGGATCGAAAGATTAAAAGCAATACGGATAGTTTATTGAATGCTTTTCGATTAGATACTTTAGATGCGAAGGAGGCGAAAACCTATCATATGATGGATTCGATAGGGGAAGCTGAAAAATTTGATGAGAAACTACGACTACTAAAAATAATTACTACTGGTAATATTCCGCTAGGCCCGATAAATGTCGATTTAAATAAACTAGGAGGCTATAATAATTATGAAGGGTTCAGATTAGGATTGGGCGTTCATACGAATGATAAAATTTCTAAATCCCTTTCACTAGGTGGGTATTTTGCATACGGATTCAAAGATAAAAACTGGAAATATGGAGGAGACTTAAGCTATAAACCATTTCAAGATAGAGCCATTCATTTTAAATTGAGTTATTCAAATGATGTGCAAGAGAGAGGAGGAGTTCAGTATACGTTGTTAAAAAAATCCTCACTAACCTCTGAAAACTATAAAGATCTTTTTATCTATCAAATGGATTTGATAGAGCGGGTAAGATTGGAGAGCAGGTTTAGTCTTTTAAAAAGTTGGCAATTTAATGTGTTTGGTCAACAAAATTGGATCCAGTCAGGTGATGATTATCGATTCTTAAAGCCGATTACCAATGAGGTAGCTTTAAGGTTAAATCCGTTTCAACAAACCGAATTGGGACTAGAAGCTCGTTTTGCCTATGGTGAAAAATTTGTAGAACTATTTGGAATGAAAATTTCATCTGGGACTAAGTTTCCAATCGTTCACTTTAAATACACCAAAGGTCTTGAGCAGAATGAGTCACAATTTGATTTTAATAAGTATGAAGGAAGGATTGAAAAACTATTTGTTATTCGGAATGGAGGAGAGTTGAATGTACGAATGCTAGCAGGTTATGTGGATGCAAATGTTCCATTAATGTTCAATTTTACGCCCACAGGTGTCAATAAAGGGTTTGGAATATCTGTTGCCAATACTTTTGAAACTGCTCGTCCTAATGAGTTTTTTCATGATCGTTTTGCAAGTTTATTTATCCGTCATAACTTCAAACAACTATTATACAAAGGAGAAAAGTTTCATCCTGAATTTGTGATACATACTGCAGTAGGATTTGGGCAAATGAAACAAACTACTAGCCACCAAAATATCGAATTTAAGACTATGGAAAAGGGATACTTTGAGTCAGGCGTAATTGTAAACGATTTATACAGAATGCAATTTTTAACCTTCGGAGTTGGAACTTTTTATCGTTATGGTTATTATTCCACTCCTGATGAGTTGGATAACTTCACGTTTAAATTATCTATGAGCTTTGCACTATAATATTTTGAGCAGTTCAATAGAAGTGTATTCAGTTTAATCCATAAAAAAAGTCCTCACCAATGTCAATTGACTATGGATGAGGACTCTTTATAGATAATTAACTTTTATCTGTCTTGAGGGCGTATACCAGCATTAAAATAAGGAGCAATCCTATTCTCTATCTCTTTTTGATATTCTGGGCTTTGTGGATACTGTTGACTAATCATTTGATTTAGTCGTTGCAATATTCCTAGAGCTTGTTGGTTGTCACTGTTAAATGAACGTTGTAGTTCAGGACTCAACGATCTGTAATATGCAGCGTCTTTTGAGAAGATTTCTACCAATCTGCTAGTGATGGCATTAGCTTTTTCAAACTCGCCCAATTTGTAATAGTTTTCTACTAGGAACATTACAAAGATGTCATAAGGGACCGTTTTATCAGGCATGACCTCAAAAGCTTTATCCATTGCTTTCAATGCATCTGCATTATTGCCTTCTTCAATTAATTTGCTTGCCAATCGATTAAATAGAATACGAAGACTCATGGTCATTCTTCTATTGGTCTCATCCATATAAATGTCGCTGCTTTCCATTCCGCCCCATTGGAACTTATTCATTACGTTGTCATATAATATGTCTGTTTCAACAAACCCTGGGTTTCCATCTGTATTTTCTGCCTTAATTGGAACAAGTCGGTAAGCCATTCCTTCTTGACGGAAATAGTTTTCAAGTCCAATATAGCTATCTGGTCCAGTAGTGCTTGCAAAGTATATTGGACGATCCCATTCAAATGTGGCCAATAAGTCAAGTACAGCTAAATCATTTTTCAGTACATAGTTTCCTTTTATATTCCACTCGATGTAATCAACGATTTTATCTGCATCTTCTTTCTTGATGGTTCCATTATCCACCATTTTTTGCTTGTCCACTTTTATTCTAAGACGCTTAGTAGGTACAAAATTTATGCTTTGGCCACTTCCTACAGGCACTTTTGTTTGTGGGCTATCGGAATTTACGAAGTCTATAATTTTCTCAACATCGGTGTAGCCTGTTAGCTCTTTTCTATCTACTACAGGCAGATAATCATTAGTTCCTTGACGGTACTTGTTTTGAGGAATACTTAATGGAATGGCATCGCTATCGTATGCTTTTCTTCTAATTTGTTCAACGTACCAATCGGTATTTAATAAGCTTAGATTAACGACACGCACATCCGTTCTATATTCTTCTACTTCTTGAACATACCAAAGAGGGAAGGTGTCATTATCGCCATTTGTAAACAAGATCGCGTTTGGAGCACAAGAATCTAGATAATTTTTAGCAAAGTCTCTACCCGTATACCTTTCAGCTCTGGTGTGGTCATCCCAGTTTTCTTTAGCCATTATACCTGGAACTAAGGCAAAGCAAAGAACCGTAGCAATAACTGGAGCGATTTTACCGGATAATTTTTTTGATAACAGGTCTGAAATAGCCATTACTCCAAGTCCTATCCAAATTGCAAAAGCATAGAAAGATGCAGCATAAGCATAGTCTCGTTCTCTGGGTTGTAAAGGGTATTGATTCAAGTACAATACAATTGCTAAACCAGTAAAGAAGAATAGAAGAAGTACAATCACCCCATTGTTTCTATTGGTTTTAAATTGAAAGAATAAACCAATCAGTCCTAATATAAATGGGAACATATAGTATTTATTATTGGCTCTATTTTCTGTAACAGACTCTGGTAGAAAATCCTGATTTCCTAATCGGAATTCATCAATAAATTTGATTCCTGTAATCCAGTTTCCATCTCTCACGTTTCCATGTCCTTGGATGTCGTTCTGACGACCCGAGAAGTTCCACATGAAATACCTAAAATACATCCAATCAATTTGGTAGCTGAATAGATACCTTAAATTTTCTCCTAAGGTTGGGGTGTTTATTACCACCTGTTTACCTGAATTGTCAACAGTTTGTATTGGTTTGCCTTCAAATCTCGACCAACGTTTGTATTGTTTAACTCTTGGTGCTTCGGTGTTCCACATTCTAGGTAAAAGGGTCTTGAATCGAGAGTCGTAATTAGGTACTGAGTTTTTCTTATCATCAGAAATAACATATTTTCCTAATTCTTCATCTTTTACGTAGGAAGGGCTTCCGTCTGTATAAGGCTGTTGTCTATCTAATGGACTATTGAATGAAGGACCATTAAATAAAGGGCGATCACCATATTGTTCACGATTTAAGTATGACAACAGGGTGAATGCATTTTCGGGATTATTTTCATCCATTGGAGGATTCGCATTTGAACGAATCACAATAGCTGCAAATGATGAATAACCTAAAACGATAACGGTAAAGCATAAAATAGCTGTATTCCATACTGGTTTGTTGTTCTTTTGAGTGTAGTATAGTCCGAAAACTATTGCCGCAACAATAAGCAGGAGGTATACAAAGAAGCCAGTATTGAAAGGCATTCCCATACCATTCGTAAAAATTCTTTCAAAGATGGTTGCTCCTTTGATTAATCCTGGTATAATTCCATATTGTACAAATCCTAAGATTAATACAGCAATGATAGAAGCTTTTACTATTCCTGGTTTGGTAACTTTAAAGTTTTTGAAATAGTAGACAAATACTATTGCTGGAATAGCCAATAAGTTCAATAAGTGGACGCCGATTGACAATCCCATTAGGTAGGCAATAAGTACTATCCATCTTAAATTATGTTTTTCATGTGCTACGCTTTCCCATTTCAAAATGGCCCAAAAAACAATGGCTGTAAATAAAGAAGACATGGCGTACACTTCACCTTCTACTGCTGAAAACCAGAAAGAATCACTAAAAGTATATGCTAGTGCACCAACTACCCCACTACCAATAATTGCATTTATCTTGGTTGGGGTTAATTCGCCTGACTTCATAGCGATTTTATGAGCAAAATAGGTAATGGTCCAGAATAAGAACAAAATCGTAAACGAACTGGAAAGCGCTGATTGAATATTAACCATCATTGCAGCATTGTCCGGAGTTGAAAAAATCATAAAGAATCGCGCAATCATCGAAAATAAAGGTGCTCCTGGAGGGTGACCAACTTGTAACTTATAGGCTGTAGCGATAAATTCACCACAATCCCAAAAGCTTGTTGTTGGTTCAATGGTAGATAAGTAAACTATAGTTGCAACTAGCCAAGTTCCCCATCCAAATGTTAGATTTAATTTCTTAAAAGTATCCATGCTTCTGAAATGATATAATTAGGTTCAAACAAATGCGAATTTAAAGATATTTAGGGAATAGAAAGAAATTCGAACAAAATGTTATCCATTTTATTTTGAGAAATAGAAAATATTCATAATTTTGTCAACTCTTAAGAAAGATTGCCCGATGGTGTAACTGGCAACACGTCTGTTTTTGGTACAGAAGAGTCTAGGTTCGAGCCCTAGTCGGGCAACATTTTTTTTAACCTCTTAGTGATTTCAGCTAGGAGGTTTTTTTATTTTAGAAACTTTTTCAGAGAGCAACTTCAACTTCTTTCATGTGAAGAGCTGTATAGAGGACCATAAAAAAAAGGAGAGATTCATGAATTGAATGCTTTCCTTTTTTCTTTAATCATTGGGTGGATTGTCTTCTATATACTCATCGTAATTCTCCTTTCTCTTTCATACAAATTGAAAATGGTGCTTTCGATGATGTCTGTAATTTTTGAAATCGAGTCTTTTCCTTTTTCGATGTAGGGTAAATTAATCTCAGCACTCAATTGATTCAGTTGTTTTTTTGAATTTACCAGTGCAATTATTGCTCGATTAGACTCTGATTTACTTAAGTGACTTAAAGATGATTCGTTGTCCGCTAACCCAAAGTTTACTAAAAAGATGTCTGCATCATGCTTTTGTATGGAGTCGACGTTTTCATCTAATGGTAAAAAGGTGCAATCTGCTCTATGATCAAAGATTTTTTTCTTCAATAAAAAATGCAATACTTTGTCATCATCTATTTGCTTTATTACCCACTTCTTTTTCATATGTCTAAATGTATGATTCAAAGATAAGTTGCATGTAAACGACAGAGGGCTTTAATTCGATGAGAGCGTATTTTTGGAGGTTAAATGAAACAGCAAAAGGTTTGATTGGAATATATTAAGGATAAGGTGCTGAGTTTTTTCAATTAAATTAAAAACGAAATGGCATCTTTGTTATATACTACAGAGTTAATATGAATAAAATAACACTCATTCTCTTTTCCTTTTTTCTAGTTTTTGGTCTTTCTGGACAAGAGATGTCTATTAATAAACTTTCAGACAATGAGTCTGACTTGAAATTTATATATGACCTTAAAGTTGATGTTAATGGCGGATTGCACATTGCCTCTGATAAGGGTCTTTTTTTATATGACGGATTTGGATTCAATAAGTTAGGGTTGAAGTATGCTGATGAAAATCCTTTTATTTCTGCTATTGAAAAAGGAGATTCAGCTCTATTGTATGCTAATTTTGAAGGTAAGATTAGTAGTCAAGAAAGACTGATTGATTTAAAATATTCCATGAAGGTAGTTGCCATCGTTAGTGGGTTATATCATACTTATGTGGTAGGACAAAAAGGGCAATTGCAAGAGTTAAATCAAGACCTTGTTTTCAACAGAGAGTACTCAATTGGAACCAACCTGGTAGTGAACGATGTCCAATATAAAAATGGATTAATTTATATCGCTACGACAAATGGACTTTACATTTATTCTTCTAAAAAGCAGGAGTTAGAATTAAAGAAACATATTTTTCAAGGCGAAAATATCAAAGTAGTTTTTGCAGACAAAAGAATTTTTGTTGCTACAGAAAAGCAAGTTAGACACATAAGTTTAATAGTAGGTGAATTAGTGGAGTTAGATTTGTCACCACTATTAAAAGGAGATATAAAGTCAATTTTGGTAGATGATACCAGGCTGGTAGTCGGTACCTCGAGAGGGATTTATGATCTTTATATTACTGGGCCTAATTATTTCTTGTCTGCTAAAAAGGAATTTGAAGATGATTCTGAGTTTTCTGTTTCTAAATTATGTTATGGTCCAGATAAATCAATTTATGTGGGGACAAAGGGGAATGGACTTTGGGGGATTTCATCTCCAACCTTCTACTACCTTCCAAATGAAATATTGCAGAATTCTGATATAAATTGTATCGATCGATTCTCTGAAAATATTTTCATGTTTGGAGGGAAAAAGGGGGTAAGTTTTTATTTAAATGGTAAGAATGTCTCGGACGATTTTGAGGAATTAAATTCATTAAAGGAGTCTGAAATAAACACCTTTCAAAAAACTAAGAAGGGGGTTTATATAGGAACTGAAAATGATGGTGTATGGCTGCTTGCACCAGATAAGTCTTTAAAGCAATTAACTAACAACATTAGGTCAATTCAGGATATTGAAGCAGATTCAATTGGAAATCTTTGGATAAGTACCGCTTATGAAGGATTGTTTGTTTATTCAAATCAACAAGTAATTCATTTTTCTGACAAAAAAATGTTCAATAGAAATGATTTAAGCAAAATACTATGGAATAAGGGAAAGCTATGGTTCATTAATGGAGACGAAGGTGTTGCATATGTTGATTTAAAAGATAGCACTGTTCATACTCCTAAAACCTTTCCTTCCATTAAGATGTTGGATTTTGATATTAATTCTTCGGGTGAGTTTTTTGCTGCAACAGAAAATGAAGGGATAATTTATGTCAAAAATGAGCAAGTGTCATTTATTGATATCAAAAAGGTGACCAATAGTAACCAATGCTTTTCAATAATTACAGATGATGGCGGTGGTTTTTGGTTTTCGAATCAGAAGGCGCTTTTTTATTGGAGTCCAACTGCTGGTGTTGTTGCATCGCTTGCTACTGAATACTTTTCTAGTGGTTTTCGTCAATTGTCTAATTACAACTTAAAATCCAGTAAATGGTTGTACTATGGAACTGAAGGAGGAGTATTGTATTTTGACTCTCAACTTGGTAAGAATATTAAGAAAGTAAAATTTTATTCCAGTATTAATGGGGTCAACATAGATGGAGAAGAGGTTGTTAACTTAAGTTATTCCGAAAGTATCAAACTGCAGTTTAGGTACGATGATATGGTTAATAATAATCATTTGAATTATTATTTTAAAGTAGATGATCGAGATACCTCCTGGCGAAAAGCGGAAAAGAATGTAATTGAATATGCTAATTTAGGTTATGGAGATTTTACCGTACGAATAAGAGCATTAACTGAAGGTGGAATTTTATTTAGACAACAAACCATCAACCTTTCTATCAATAAACCCTTCTGGCTGCAAATTTGGTTTTATGTTATTTTGTTCTTAATCCTGAGTGTTAATCTTTATAT
Organism: Acidiluteibacter ferrifornacis; assembly: GCF_009909615.1. GTDB lineage: Bacteria > Bacteroidota > Bacteroidia > Flavobacteriales_E > Vicingaceae > Acidiluteibacter > Acidiluteibacter ferrifornacis. The sequence goes on from NZ_WWNE01000004.1 coordinate 59,982, forward strand.
AATCGTTCAATATAGGATAAAGCAATTAAAGCTAAGGAATGTGCAGCTAACTGAATTAGTGGATTTAAGAACTAGAGAGATTACGCTAAAAAATAAAAGATTAGAGCAATTTGCTTACGCAGTTTCCCATGATTTAAAGAATCCGGTTATAAATATCATCGGATTAATTGATCTTCTAAATGAGAAGGATGCTATTAAAGATAGAGAGTCGAGAAAAATTTTCGATATGCTCACCCATTCTTCTAGTCAGTTAGATCGCCTAGTTAAAGGGTTAGTTGAATTGCTCAAAGTTAGAAACGAATCTGTTGAGATAAGTAAAGTATATGTTTCAAAAGTATTGGAAGAAGTTAAGAATGCCATATCGTTACAGATTTTAGACAGTAAGGCGGTCTTTAAAGAAGATATTCAGGTGGACGAAATTTTATATAACCATACTTATCTATACAGTATTATCTATAATCTAGTTTCTAATGCGGTTAAGTATAGAGACCCTTATAGGGATCTGGAAATCAGTATCAGTACAAAAAAGCATAAAGATTTTGTAGTACTAGAGATTGAGGATACAGGATTAGGGATGGATTTAGATGAGAATAGAGACAAGTTATTTAAGATGTTTCAGCGTTTTCATGATCATGTTGAAGGAACAGGGGTTGGACTGCATCTAATAAAGGAAATGGTAGAAAATTCTGGTGGTTATATTGAAGTAGAAAGTCAGCTAAGAATAGGTACAAAGTTTACCATTTTCCTCAAAGAGAGTTAGTGGATCAAATCGTTTTTGTAGATGTGCTCTTTCACTTCGTTGAATGCACCATTGAGGCTTTTAATAAATTGAATGTCGTTAATAGGAGCTTTTTTCTCAGCTTTATCTTCAATTTCTTCAGCAATTTCAGCAACCTTAGTTGCGCCAACAGTTTTAGAAGCACCAACAATTTTGTGCGCCAACCTTCTTATTTCTTCATGTTGGTTACTTTTAAGTAATTCACTTAGTCGCTCTATGTCTTTGGTCACATCTGTAATATAAATGGATAAAATCTGACTGATTAATGCGCTGTCAAATTCTTTGAGGTTGTATAGGTTTAGTATAGGCACTTTTTGGAGTTAAGAGTAATATTTTAAAAATAACTGATTGATTTTTTCTTTTGTAAGCGGTTTGTTTAGGTGTTCTTGTACTCCTAATTGGTCGGCTATTTCTTTTTCTTTTTCGAGAGAACTAGAAGTTAACATTGCTACTATCACCTCAGAAGTCGATTTTTTTTCTAGCTTATGGTAAGCTTCCATAAATTGAAAACCATCCATAACGGGCATATTTAAATCTAAGAAAACTAAATCTATCGGCGGTTGTGACGAATCTCTATTTTTGAAAAAATCGATTGCTTCTTTTCCATTCTTGAAGCAAAGAATTTCTTCCGCAATCCCCATTTCTTTGATTAAATTTTCATTGATAAAATTAGTCACAAAATCATCATCAATAAGTAAAATTCTTTTTAGTTTGTTCATTTATAGCAAATTAATTCTTTCATACAAGTCTTTCTTATTAGATCGACTAATGGGGAATGTTTTGTTTTTAATTACAACAATATTTTCTTCAATTTTATCTATCTGGTTTAAGTTCACGATGTATGAACGGTGTATTCTACAAAAGTTTTGTGAAGCTAACTTCTCTTCTACCTTTTTCATAGTAATATTTACTACATACCTTTTTTCATTGGTGTGGATAGTTACATAATCGCCCAACGATTCAATCCAATTGATAGTGTCTAGCTCTAGTTTTACGAAAGCAGAGTCGGCTTTAACAAAGATGCTTTTGGAAGAGGATTCGTTGGCCTTTTTTGATTTTCTGCTTCCTGAAGCACTTACTTTATTGATTGCTTTTAGCAATCGGTCAAGAGAGAATGGTTTTAATAAATAGTCTGTTGCAGTGGTTTCGTATGCTTTCAAAGCATAGTCTTGTCTTGAGCTTACAAAAATGATGTAAGGGTCATCATTAATCGCCTCTAAAAATTCAAACCCTGTCATTTCAGGCATTTCAATGTCTAAAAACAAAAGGTCAATCTCATTGTTACTCAAAACTTGCAGAGCATCGGTCACATGCTCACATGAAGCAACTAGCTCCAAAGTTCCTGTTTTTTCTATTAATTTTTCGAGCGCGAGTCTCGAAACTTGGTCGTCATCTAGTATTAGGCAATTCATACATTAGGTTTTTAACTGCAATTGCAAATTTTACGTAAATTGCGGAAAGAAATGTTTATTTCTTGATTTGAGCAAATTTAAACCATTATTTCTCATGAAAAAATTTTCCGGAAGTCTTTTGCTTTTTGTATTAATGATCTTTCTTGTTAAAGGAAGCTATTCAATTAACCACAGTAGCTTTAGTAAAGTGCTTGCTAAGTATGTTACTGTTAATGGAGACGTCAACTATAAAGCTTTGTCGTCGAATAGGTCAGATTTGGATAATTATTTAAAGTTTCTTCAGGCTAATCCTCCAAAAGAAAGCTGGGCCAAGAATGAAAAAATGGCGTATTGGATTAATGCGTATAACGCTTTCACTATCGATCTTATTCTTCAACATTATCCATTAAAGAGTATCATGGAAATAAATAATGGTAAACCTTGGGATTTAAATTTTATAACAATAGGAAATGTCAAGTATTCATTGAATCATATTGAACATGAAATATTAAGAAAAGATTTCAATGACCCGAGAATTCATTTTGCTGTCAACTGTGCATCTGTTTCTTGTCCTAAACTCCTAAATGTTGCTTATGAAGCAACGACGCTCTCCATACAGTTAGATGCTTCTGCAAAAAACTTTATTAATAATGAGCAGAAAAATCGCCTTACTCCTGGTGCGATTGATATTTCAAAAATATTTGATTGGTTTGCCGATGATTTTAGAACTTATGGTGGAGTAATTCCGTTTATTAACAAATTTGCTTCTGTTAAAGTGAGTCCTGATGCAAAGGTAAAGTACAAAGAATATAATTGGAATCTCAACGAATAAAATGAGTAACGGCTTAATTATTTTTATAAAAAATCCTGAAATAGGTAAAGTTAAAACGAGACTTGCAAAAACAATAGGAAATCAAAAGGCGTTGGAGGTATACCAGCTTCTTCAAGAAAGAACTAAAAAAGTATCGTTGGGTGTAAATGCCCGACGATTTTTATTTTATTCTAATTCAATTGCTCAAAACGATGGATGGATTGAACAAGAGTTTGAAAAGTTGCTACAAGCAGACGGTAATTTAGGAGAGCGAATGATTGATGCCTTTCGTGCTGCGTTTGCCGCTGGTATGGAAAAAGCAATAATTATTGGAAGCGATTGCTTTGATATTACTCCTGAATTAATAGAATTGGCTTATCAAAAATTAAATAATGCCGATGTTGTAATAGGTCCAGCAAATGATGGAGGCTATTATTTAATTGGAATGAAAAATGTAGATGTCGGATTGTTTCAAGATATAGAATGGAGCACAGAGTCAGTTTTTCGAGATACCGTATCAAAGGTAAAAAAAGCAGCGTTTACTTATGAAACGCTTCCTACGCTAATTGATATAGATACAGAAGATGATTTGAAGGCTTCCTCCTTTAATCTGAGGCTTCTTTCGTTGACTTAAGCTATTAATTTGTATTAACTTTGCTCCCTATTTTATTTAAAAAAAGAAAGAGAATGACATTGGATCAAATCAAAGAAGCAGCTAACTATATTAAAAGTAAGGGAGTAGATCAGCCGCAATATGGGATTGTTTTAGGAACTGGTTTAGGAAATTTAGTAACTAAAATCGAGAAAATTTTCGAGATTGATTATGCAGACATACCACATTTCCCAGTTTCAACAGTAGAATCTCATCATGGAAAATTAATCTATGGTTTGATTGAAGGAAAAAAAGTGCTAGCTATGCAAGGTCGTTTTCATTTTTATGAAGGATATACCATGCAGCAAATTACCTTTCCAATTCGGGTAATGAAGCTTTTAGAAGTGGAGCGTCTATTGATTTCTAATGCTGCAGGAACTGTAAACCCAGACTTTAAAAAGGGAACTTTAATGTTAATTGATGATCATATTAATATGTTGCCTGCGAATCCATTAACTGGAAAAAACTTGGATGATTTAGGGCCAAGATTTCCGGATATGAGCCAACCATATGACTCAAAAATGAATGGAGAATTGGAACGTATTGCGAAAGACTTAGGAATTACACTTCACAAGGGGGTCTATACCCCAGTAGCTGGTCCAAATCTAGAAACTAGAGCAGAATATAGATTTTTAAGAACTATTGGAAGCGATGCTGTTGGAATGTCTACGGTACCTGAAGTTATTGTAGCCAATCACATGGGATTACCATGTGTAGCAATCTCTGTATTAACAGATGAGTGCGATCCTGATAATTTGCACCCAGTTTCAATTGCTGAAATATTAGAAATTGCAGGTAAGGCAGAAAAAGACCTTACGAAACTATATGTAGAATTGATAAAAAGAGGTTAGATATTATTCTCTATAATATTGTTTGATTACCGATATAGCCGGCTTGTTTTGAGGAGTGAATCCACTATTTTCAATTCCGCCGGCTTTTTCGTTGTTATAAAACCACTTCCATAGAAAACCACCAGCGACGTAATCTTCGGACCAAAAGGTTTCGTAGAATGCACTCAGTGCATTGCTTTGAACTTTAAAGTTTATTCCTTTTTCTGAAGAAGATTCCCATGGTTTATGAGCAGCATAATTCATACTTCTGTAACCATATTCGGTGAATAGTATCGGAAGTTTATATCTTGCTGAAAATGTTTTCAATTTTGATTGAGTCACCTTCATGCCATTCATGAGTTCCTCAATGCTTGGTTGACGTTCTGCTGAAGCAGGGAAATAGGCGTCTATGCCAATGTAATCAAGTTGGTTCCAAAATGGGGTGTTTTGATACTCATCCCAATTGGCTGCATAGGTGAGTTTGCCCTTATAAATTTTTTTAATTGATTGTATGAGTTGTTCCCAGAAGGCGGGTCGTTTATTAATGAAATTTTGAAGTTCGGTGCCTATGCAAAAAATATCTACTTTTTCTTGGGCAGCAATGGTTGCAAAACTTAACACAAAATTCTGGTAATCTGATTCAAATTTTGACCACTCAGCTGCTGATTTGAAAACTAGATCCCCGGTGTATTCCCCTCGTTTAATCCAAATTTGTGGTTTTAAGAGAACCTTTTGGTTCTGAAATTTTGCCATCCGAATGGTGGATATTACACCTTCGCTTTTTTCTCCCCACCATTGCTTCTCGTGATTAAAATATAAGGAAGGGTTGGAGTTTCCATAACAAAAAGCAAAGGGCATTATGGCTAAGGAATTTGACCCTGTTTCTTCAATTAGGATTTTGATGGGTAAACTGTCAATTTTAACTGGAGGAGCAACAAAGCTAATTCCGTTAAATCGTTCGATTATGGGCTTATTATTTTTGATACAAGCGTTTAAGCAAATTACTATCAGTGAAAAAAGGAGCGATTTAATCATGTTTAAAATTAATAAAATGCAATCGAAGTAGAACATTTTTAATGCTTGGCACAATTTTTATAATATTGCAAGTAAATTCACAACCTGAATGACCAAACAATTTCTATACACCACATTAATCAGTTGCTTTTTATTTACGCAGGCTTGCTCTGGGACCAAAAAGTATGCGAAGCAGGCTCAGGCTTATCAAGAGGCAGGTTTGTACAAAGATGCTGCAGCTAGTTATTTAGAGTCTCTTCGTAGAGATCCAACTAATCTAGATGCTCGGGTGGGTTTAAGGCTAAATGGAGCCAGAGTATTTGGAGATTATTTAGATGATTTTTTTAAAGCTAAGGCGATAGGAGATACTCGTAAGGCTGTATATACATACATTGAGGCCAAAAGATATGCAGAAACGCTTGGGATGTATAACATTCAGGTGGATGAACCGAGTTATATAAAAAGTGATTTTGAAAGTTTAAAAGAGGAGTATTTAACTGGTCTTTACAATGATGGAAAAATGCTGTTAGGAAAGGGAGATTTTAATGCAGCTAAGAGTAAGTTGAGTGAGATAACTAGTATCGATGAAGAATACAAAGATGCAAAGGAGCTTGAGAAAATTGCTATTATTGAACCATTATATCTCCAAGCTGAGCAGGCATTTCAGCAAGATAAGTTTGTGAAAGCGTATAACCTCTTAAACCAAGTTGGAGTGTATGATAATTCCTATAAGGAAAGTATTCATATAAAAGAGCAATGCCTAGAATTAGGAACTTATACAGTTGCGCTATTGTCTTTTAGTAATGCTACTACTGATCAGGCTATAAGTCATAAAATTCAAGCCAATTTATTGTCATCTTTAGCCAATAACAATAATCCGTTTATTAAAATTATTGATCGAGAGAACATGGAAGCTTTATTGGCTCAACAAAAACTAAACTTATCTGGAGCAATTGATGAAAAGACGGCTGCAACTGCAGGAGATTTATTAGGAGCAAAGGCGGTTTTAACAGGTAAAGTGATTGAATATTCAGCTAATCCTGGAAAGATGCAAGTATACGACCGTTCAGGTTTTGAAGCATACGGTGTAAAACAATTCAATAAAGTAACTCAAAAAGATGAGGTGGTGACCAAGTATAAAAAGACTTCATATACAGAGTATTATCAAAAGAATGAAGTAAAGTTGGCATATCAAGTTCAATTAACTTCACTTCAAACAGGAGAGATATTGTTTTCTAAATTTTTTGATCAAACCACTGGGGATGCAATGCACTTTGCAGTATACGAAGGGGACTCCAGGAACTTATATCCTGAGGCCAACGGTGCAGTAAGTTTTAATAAAAATGAGCGAAATCAATTGAATCAACTATTGAATGCTAAAAGAGAGATTAGTGGAACAAATGAGTTGACGAATAGTTTGCTAAATAGTTCTACCTCGGTTTTTTCAAGAGATATAATTACAAACCTTCAGAAATATATAAGCGAATGAAAAAGTATTTATTTTATTCTTTAACTTTTTTTATGCTAATCGCTTGTAATAATAAAAAGAAGGTGGTTGAGGAGACTACTCTACCCAAACCTTCGTGGATTAGCGATCGCCCGATTACTGATATGTATTATATAGGCATTGGTTCTGCGACAATGGAGGAAGGGACTAATTTTATTGAATCTGCAAAGAATAATGCATTAAATGATTTAGCCTCAGAGATTAAGGTTAGTTTAGAGTCAAATACGGTTTACTATCAGAATGAATCTAATAAGACCTTTAATGAGGATTTTAGGTCGACGATTAAGACTTCTATTGCAGCCGATTTAGAGGGCTATTCATTAATTGATTCATGGCAAGGTCAAAATAAGTACTGGGTGTATTATAGGTTGTCTAAAGCTGAGTATTTTGAGCAAGTTGAAAGAAAGAGATTGGCAGCTAAAAAGGCAGGGGAGGAGTTTTACAGACTAGGAATTGAAGCAGCCGAGAAGGGAGATGTGATTCTTTCAATTAATCATTACTTTGACGCGATTTCTGCAATAAAGAATTATGGGCCTAGTGCAATTGAAGTGTTGAGTGGTGGTCAATTCGTGTTTCTTGACCATTTAATAATGTCTGCTCTGCAGAGTTTGTTAGTTGATATCGAAATAGATAATAGTGAGCGGCCTGCTGCGTTAAGTTATTTTAATGGATTTAAAACGTATTATCCATTGCTAATTAAAAGAAAAGGGAGAATGATCACTGGGCTTCCATTGGAGTCTACCTATTTTAATCAATATGGTGAGATTACTGAACAATATGTTACGAATGAATATGGGAAAGCCAATGTAAGTTTAGCAGCTACTGATATAAAAGTACCAAACGTGAGCAATGTGGTTAAGGTTAACATTTTCGCAATTGCTAAGAATAGAGTTGATGCAGAATTTTTAAACGCAAAACTTGCCAATTTGGTGTATCCAAGAATGGAGCTAATCGTAAACGTAGAACGTCCAAAATTATTTGTTGATGCAACAGAGAAGGAGTTTGGGAAAAGGAGAAGTGGAGAGCAGCTTTCTGGAATACTAGTGTCAGAATTGGTAAAGGAGGGAATTCAAATTGTAGATAAAAAGGAAAAAGCTGATCTTTTACTAGAGCTGGTTTCAGATACAAAATTTCAAAGTAAGGATGAAAACTTTACGGTGGTAGTATTAAATTACAACATTAATTTATCTGAGGTGAAGTCTAAGAAGTCAATTTATTCCGGTGCAGACGGTCCAATAAAAGGTGTCAACCTTGATGAGGCGAGGGCATCTGTAAAGGCATATGAAAAAGCTGAAGCTGAAATGTATAGAAAGTTGGTGCCAAAATTAAAAGAAGCCATATTGTAAGTTTCAAAATTATAATTCAATTTTGGCACAGTTTCTGAAAAGATAAAAACACAATTATAAATCTAATAACCATGAAAATGAAAATCAAAAAAGTAGGAGTGATGGCGATTACGGCATTAGCTCTAATGGCGAGTGTAAGTGCTTGTAAGAATAAGGAGAAGATAGCTGAAAGAGAACGTCCTGCTGATGAAGTATTAGTAAATGTATACTGCTCAGGAGAAGACTATTTTAGTAATAGTAAGTTTTTTAGAGCAAATTCAGTAGGGGAGAGTATGGACCAATCTACTTCTAAAAAGAAGGCGATGAGTAACGCAAAAGCAGATTTGGCTTCTGCAATTCAAACTACAATAAAAGGAACAATCGATAATTATGTAAACTCTACTGAAGTAAATAATGTAGAGCAGTTGGAAGAGCGTTTTGAAGGTTTAACAAGAGAAGTGATTAACCAAGAGCTTGTTGGTACAAAAACTATTTGCGAAAAGGTGACTAAAACTTCTTCTGGAAACTATAAAACGTATATCGCAATTGAGTTGTCTGGAGACGAAATGGTTTCTAAGATGAATGAGCGTCTTTCTAAAGATGAGATATTAAAGGTTGATTATGATTACGAGAAATTCAAAAAGACTTTCGAAGAAGAAATGAAAAAACTGGAGAATAGATAAAATGATATTTCAATAGCACAAAAAAGGAGATGGGTTGTAACTCATCTCCTTTTTGTTTTCTGTCTTATTTAATCGATAGGAAGTCACGTTTTTGTTATATTTAACGATATTTGTCAAACTTTTTTGGAAAGAGTTTTTCAAAAAACATTTTTAACGCTTAAGCTGTACTTTATGTGGACCAAGTTTGCAGGTCATATTCTTAGAAAGAGGTATTACATTATTGCTTTATTAATTGTCATAACCCTGATTATGGGGTTCTTCGCCTCCAAGGTTAAGATGTCCTACGAAATGGCACAAATGCTTCCTGAAACCGACTCTACTTTTCAAGAGTTTGAATCTTTTAAGGCGCAATTTGGTCAAGAAGGCAGTATCTTGGTCATCGGAATGAAAGATGAACGGCTGTTTGAGCTGGATAATTTTAATAAATGGTATGACTTAAGTAATGATTTAAGGGAGGTAATAGGAATAGATGAGGTTTTGTCAATTCCTGCTATTGTTGATCTTACAAAGGATTCTAAAGCAAAGAAATTTATTCCCGAAAGGGTTTTTAAGTCCCGGCCTGAGTCACAAGAAGAGCTGGATAGCCTCATGAATGTAGTCAGGAATCTGCCATTCTATAACGGATATCTTTTCAATAACGAGGACGAATTCACTTTAATGGCCTTAACTCTTGATCGAAAGTATTTAGATTCAAAGGACAGAAAAGTTTTAATTGATGAAATGTATAGCCTAATTCATCAGTTTGAAGATGAGACAGGATTAACTGTTCGTTCTTCTGGACTTCCCTATATTCGATCCAACAATACGACCAAGATTAGTGAAGAGATAAAGTTGTTTATAGTTCTCGCAATTTTGGTGACGGCAACCATTTTGTTGCTGTTCTTTAGGTCGTTTAAAGCCATGTTCTTCTCAATGCTTATAGTGATGATAGGTGTGGTCTGGTCCGTCGGATTTCTAGGAATTTTTGGATTTCAAATAAGTATTTTAACTGCCTTAATCCCTCCTTTGATTATCGTAATTGGAATTCCCAACTGTATTTTCATCATTAATAAGTACCATCAAGAATATAGTTATCACGGGAATCAAATGAAAGCTCTCAACCGTGTTATTTATAAAATTGGGAATGCTATTTTTTTAACCAACACTACAACTGGTTTAGGTTTTGCCACTTTTATATTTACTCAGAGTGCTATCCTAGTTGAATTTGGAATTATAGCATCATTAGGCATTCTTTCTGTATTTATTTTGTCAATAACCTTAATGCCAATACTTCAAAGCTTTTTAAAGCCTCCAAGTCAAAGGCATATTAAGCACTTGGAAAGAAAGTGGGTTTTTATGGTAGTTAATCATTTGATGACTATTGTAATGAAACACCGTAAGGTAGTTTATTTGGTGACAGCGCTTATTATAGTAGTCTCCATTTATGGAGTCACTAAGATAAAAGTAACTGGAAATATTGCAGACGATTTACCTCGACATGATCCTGTATTTTTGGACTTGAAATTCTTTGAAGGTGAAGTAAAAGGAGTGCTCCCATTGGAAGTAACGATAGATACTAAAAAGAAGGGAGGAGTATTTAAACTTTCAAATCTTAAAAAGATTGACAAACTTCAAGACTTACTGCATGAGTATCCAGAATTTTCTAAACCACTTTCAGTGGTAGAAGGATTGAAATTTGCCAAGCAGGCATTTTACGGTGGAGATCCCTCAAAATATACCTTGTTTAATAGTCAAGAACAATCTTTTATTGGACCATATTTTAGAGGTGCAGATGAAACCAGTAAGAATTTACTGAAGTCTTATGTTGATAGCACCAACCAAATTACTCGTATTACTGCTCAAGTGGCAGATGTGGGAACCAATAGGATGGAGGCCATAATGACTGATTTGAAACCTCGAGTAGATTCTATTTTTCCTCCTGATAAATATAAAGTATCCTTAACAGGGACTAGTATTGTTTGGTTAAAAGGAACCGAGTATTTGGTCAAAAACCTATTCATTAGTTTGGGGATTGCTATTCTTTTGATTGCTATCATTATGTCGATTCTATTCTCTTCGGTTCGTATGGTGTTTATGAGTTTAGTTCCAAATTTGCTTCCACTTTTGACCACTGCTGCGATTATGGGATACTTCGGAATCTCCATAAAACCCTCAACTATTCTAATCTTTAGTATTGCTTTTGGAATATCTGTAGATGATACGATTCACTTTTTAGCTAAGTATCGACAGGAGTTGAAAGCTCACTCCTGGAATATTAAAGAGGCTGCTCTCTTGGCTTTAAAAGAAACTGGTGTCAGTATGATTTATACTTCTATTGTGCTTTTCTTTGGCTTTGGTGTTTTCGCAGCTTCAGAATTTGGAGGTACTGTAGCTCTTGGTATGTTGGTGTCGCTTACTTTACTAGTTGCGATGTGCTCTAACTTGTTGCTATTGCCATCTTTAATTCTTAGTTTAGACAAGTGGGTAACAACCAAAGCTTTCGAAAAAGAGTCTTTAATAGAATTAGTTGACGAAGAAGAAGATATTGATTTAGAAGGGTTAGAAATAGAATCTCAATCCGATAAAAACGAATAAAAGTATGAAAGGAATAATTTTAGCCGGTGGGTCTGGTACACGTTTACATCCATTAACTTTAGCTGTGAGTAAGCAATTGATGCCAGTTTATGATAAACCAATGATTTATTATCCGCTCTCAACGCTAATGAGTGCGGGTATTAATGAAATACTAATTATTACAACTCCACATGATAGCGGCAGTTTTAAAAAGTTATTGGGTGACGGGAGTCAATTTGGATGTAGATTCGAATTTGCTATACAAGAAGTTCCCAATGGATTAGCTCAGGCCTTTATAATTGGAGAATCTTTCATTGGAAAGGATAGTGTTGCTTTAGTGTTGGGAGATAATATATTTTATGGAACTGGTTTAGAAGAAAATCTGCAACAACACCTTGATCCGAAGGGCGGAGTCGTTTTTGCTTACCATGTTTCTGACCCAGAAAGGTATGGAGTTGTTGAATTTGATAAAAATAAAAACGCTCTTTCTATAGAAGAAAAGCCAGATGTGCCTAAGTCTAATTATGCTGTACCAGGTTTGTATTTCTACGATAATTCTGTGATTTCGATCGCAAAGGAGCTAAAGCCTAGTGCAAGAGGAGAGTATGAAATTACTGATGTAAATAAAGAATACTTGAAAAGGAAAGAGTTGAAGGTAGCAATTTTGGATAGGGGTACTGCTTGGTTAGATACCGGTACTTTTGATTCATTAATGCAAGCGGCCCAGTTTGTTGAAGTGATTGAGCAGCGACAAGGATTAAAAGTTGGTTGTTTGGAAGAAATTGCTTTTAGAATGGGTTATATCGACCAGAAACAGTTGCACAAACTAGCTGAACCACTTGTAAAAAGTGGTTATGGAAAATACTTAATGAATTTGACCAAAGATTAATAATGACCCAAAAAAATATTTTAATTACTGGAGGAGCCGGATTTGTCGCTAGTGCAATGGCAGAAAAATTGGCACAAGACGTTTCCAATACTATTGTAATTGTTGATAACCTACTAACGGGAGATATAGCTCGAGTTCCAAAAAAAGATAATGTCAAGTTTATAAAGGCTGATGTCAATCGATTGGAAGATATATCAGGAGTATTCTATGCTTTTTCTTTCGATTATGTATTTCATTATGCTGCGGTGGTAGGGGTTAAGAGAACGATTGATAATCCTGTGATGGTTTTAGATGATATAACAGGTGTTAAGAATGTATTAAGTTTATCCAAAAATACTGGAGTGAAGAGAGTTTTCTTTTCTTCTTCTTCTGAAGTTTATGGCGAGCCTGTAGAAATGCCACAGAACGAGCATACTACCCCGCTGAACTCTAGGTTGCCGTATGCAATCGTAAAGAATGTTGGTGAGGCTTTCTTGAAATCATATAAAAAAGAATTTGATTTAGATTATACCATATTTAGGTTCTTCAATACCTATGGGCCGAAGCAAAGTAAAGATTTTGTAATCAGCAAATTTGTTGCAAAAGCATTGAAGGGTGAAGATATTACCATTTTTGGTGATGGGATGCAGACTAGAACTTTTTGTTATGTTGAAGATAATATTCAGGCTTGCTACAATGCATTCAAGAATGATGAAGTAATGAATGATGTGATAAATATTGGGAATGACAACGAAATGACTGTTTTGGATTTGGCTAAAACAATTATAAAGTTATCAGGCTCTTCCTCTAAAATAGTGCATTTACCTCCATTAGAGGAGGGGGATATGAGTAGAAGAAACCCTGACATATCTAAAATGAGGAAGTTGCTTGGTCGGGAATTGACGGATATCGAAACCGGCTTAACTAATGTTATTAATAATCCTTCATTTATACTTTAAATGCTTTCTTTCAAACAGGCTTTTTTAGAGGTTGAAAAATTTATAGCGGAAGCTGATTTTAGTGGAAATCCCACTGAGTTGTATGATCCAATTTCGTATAGCATGAACTTAGGAGGTAAAAGGGTTCGACCTGCTACTTTGTTAATGGTTGCCGATATCTTTGAAGCGAATAAACTAGATGCGCTTCATGCAGCAATGGGAGTAGAAGTGTTTCATAATTTTACCTTGGTTCACGATGATATCATGGACGAAGCCCCTTTGAGAAGAGGACAAGATACCGTTTACAAAAAATGGAATAGAGATATTGCTATTCTATCTGGAGATGTAATGTTTGTTAAAGCGGTAGATTATTTTCTAAAATTACAACCGGCTGAAAAGATGGGGAGGGTTCTTCGTGTTTTTAATAAAACAGCTGCTGAGGTTTGTGATGGACAACAAATGGACATGAACTTTGAAACTACAGAAGAGGTTTCAATTCCGCAATATCTGAGAATGATAGAGCTGAAAACCGCAGTTTTGTTGGCTGCTAGTTTAAAAATAGGAGCAATAATTGGTAAAGCCTCTGAGGAAGATGCTGATAACATTTATGAATTTGGAAAGAATGTCGGGATTGCGTTCCAACTACAAGATGATTACTTAGATGCTTATGCTGACCCTCGGAGTTTTGGTAAGCGAGTTGGAGGGGATATCATCGCAAATAAAAAAACATATTTGTTACTAGAAGCAATGAACTTAGCCAATGAAGAGCAGAAATTGGAGTTAAAATCTTGCTTGGATGGAGAGTTAAGTGACGACGATAAAGTAAATAGAGTAAAAGCAGTCTACGACCAGTTGAAAATACCTCAATTGAGTCAGTTAAAGATGAAAACGTATTTCGATAGAGGGATGGAGGCATTAACAAAAGTGAATGTTGCTCAAGAAAAGAAACAGCCTCTAATGGACATCGCAGAAGAATTGATGTATAGAAATATTTAGCCGTTATAAAGTTCTTGCAAAGCAGAATTGAGTTTGGAGAAATCGTACTTGAATCCAGCTTTCTTAATTTTTTCGTTTGAAACTCTACTTCCATTTAGTACCATGAGCGATCTTTGGCCGAGAATAACTTTCATAACAAATGCTGGAACGTTTGGCAATATAAGTGGCTTTTTCAGAACCTGTGCAACCGCTTCTGTAAATTCTTTATTGGTAACATGCTCATCAGCACAACCATTATAACTGCCTTTTAGTTTATGCTCCATTTGAAAAATGAATTGATTGCAAATATCCCTAATGTGAACCCATGGCATGTACTGTTTGCCATTACCAAGAGGAGCTCCTGCATACAATTTTATAGGGAAAGCTAATTCTTTAAGCGCTCCTCCTTCCGTGGATAATACTAATCCAATTCGAACTGCTGATGCGGGAATGTTTATTTCATTAAACTGAAAAAGAGCTTTTTCCCATTTTTGACAAGTGTTTCCTAAAAAATCTTCACTTGGCGGATCTGTTTCATTGTAGATGTGGTCAGAAGTGTTAAATCCATAGTATCCAACGGCTGAGGCAGATACTGCAGATTTAAAGGGAAGGTTGTGTTCTTTCGTTATATTAAATAGAAAGTTTAAGGACTCTACTCTGCTTCGCACAATTTCTTCTTTTCTTTCTTCTGTCCATTTTTTGTCTGCAATTCCTGCTCCTACTAAATTAATCAGATAATCATATTTTTTTACCTGTTCAATATCAATCGTTTTTTTCTTCAAGTCCCATACAATAGTTTCTACATTTGGATTGCTTGAGGCGCTTCTGCTAATGTGACCTACTTTGTAACCCTTTTCGATTAAAAGCGTTGTGAGAACTTTTCCAACTAAACCACTCCCTCCACTGATTAATACTGATTCTGCCATAATTTTGATGTTTTATTTTAAAACACGCATCTTTGTTTGATGTTCAAATTTAATGAATAGAACCTCCGAAAATGATACCAACAATCCAACAAATTGAAAATTATAAAAATGAACAAGTATTCTTGAATGAAACTTTTCTTCAATTAAAGAAAGATACAGATCGAGCTGGAATAGATTTGGAGGTTGAGGGCAACCAAAACTGGAGTTTTCAAGGTTTGTGTGAATTACTGTTGCCAATCGTTAATCGACAATTCGAATGCCAATCTGAAAAAATTTTTGCTCTTTTTTATTTAATTGATATTCCAGAAAAGGCTATTAAGGCGGCTTTAGATGATCAAACCGAAGGAGGGGTGTCGCATGCTGTAACAAAACTCATCATCGAACGAGAACTGTTAAAAGTGCTCACAAGAGCATATTTTAGCAATAAGCTGAAGAAGCCGTAAATTTCATCTTTTAGAAAATGAATATACCAACGTTGGTAGGTAATATTTCTTTAATTTTGAAGTGTTCAACCATGTAAAGACTATAATGGATAAATTTTCCTATCTGAGCAATGCAGACGTAACTGCAATCGACACTGTTTATCAACAATATCTTAAAGATCCAAAGTCTGTAGACGAAGGATGGAGCAAATTTTTTGACGGGTTTGAATTCGCAAGAAAAAACTACGAGCAAGAAGTTAGTGCACCTTCAGGTTCTTTAAATTTTGATAAAGAGTTTAAAGTTATCAACCTAATTAATGCATATCGATCTAGAGGCCATTTGTTTACAAAAACAAATCCAGTTAGAGAACGAAGAAAGTATACTCCTACTTTGGATGTTGAAAATTTCGGGTTAACCCAAGAAGATCTTTCTAAAGTGTTTCAAGCAGGAACTGAAATCGGTCTAAAAGATGCAACATTACAGCAAGTAATAGACTTTTTGAAAGAGACCTATTGTCACTCCATTGGAGTAGAATATATGTACATCCGAAAGCCAGATAAGGTAGATTGGTTGAAGAATAAAATGGAAGGTTCTAAAAATAAAGGAACTTTTACTAATGAAGAGAAGAAGCATATATTGCATAAACTAAATCAAGCCGTAGTATTCGAACAATTCCTGCATAAGAAATTTGTTGGTCAAAAACGATTTTCTTTAGAAGGTGGTGAGTCATTGATTCCTGCCTTAGATGCAGCTATTGAACTTGGAGCAAAAGAGGGTGTTGAAGAGTTTGTCGTTGGAATGGCACATAGAGGGCGATTGAACGTTTTAGCTAATATATTCAATAAGACTTACAAAGATATCTTTAGTGAGTTTGAGGGAAAGGAATACGAAGACAATCTATTTGATGGGGATGTAAAGTATCACTTAGGTTACTCTTGTGATATTAAAACTGATTCTGGAAAAGATGTGAAGCTAACACTTTCTCCTAACCCATCTCACCTGGAGGCTGTAGGTCCTGTTGTAGCAGGGATTGCCCGTTCAAAAGTTGACCAGTATTTGCATGACGACCAAAAAATTGTTCCAATTATCATCCACGGTGATGCCTCAATTGCAGGGCAAGGGGTTGTGTATGAGTTGATTCAAATGGCATCTCTTGATGCTTATAAAACAGGGGGAGCTATCCATATCGTAATTAATAACCAAATTGGTTTTACTACCAACTATTTAGATGCAAGGTCTAGTACGTATTGTACAGATGTAGGTAAAGTAACTTTGTCCCCTATTTTTCATGTAAATGGAGATGACCCTGAAGCTGTGGTTTATACCATTAAATTAGCATTAGAGTTTAGACAGAAATATAAAAAGGACGTTTTTGTTGACTTGTTGTGCTATAGAAAATATGGTCATAATGAAGGAGATGAGCCAAGGTTTACGCAACCTTTATTATACAAGGCCATCGCTAAACATAAGAACCCAAGAGAGATTTATTTGGATAATCTAATTTCGTTAGAGGTTTTGAATAAAGAAGCTGCCAAGCAAATGGAGAAGAAGTTCAATGACATGCTTCAAGATCGTTTGACAGAGGCCAAACAAATCGAAAAAGCTGTTATCACTCCATTTTTAGCTGAAACTTGGAAAGGTCTTAGAGAATCTACAGATGCGGATATGCAACTTTCTGTTGATACATCATATGATAAGAAGAAATTGATAGAAGTAGGTAAAAGTATCAGTACACTTCCATCGGATATGAATTTTTTCAAAAAGTCGGAGAAATTGTTCAGTGAACGATTGAAAATGATTGAGTCAGAAGTCATAGATTGGGGAATGGCAGAATTACTTGCCTACTCAACTTTACTAACAGAGGGTTTCCCAGTAAGAATGACTGGTCAAGATGTGGAAAGAGGAACTTTTTCACACAGACACGCTGTATTAAAGGTAGAAGACTCAGAAGAAGAGTATATTCCACTAAATCATATTCCCGATACTAAAGAGAAATTTGAAATCTATAATTCATTATTATCAGAGTATGCTGTTTTAGGGTTTGAGTATGGCTACGCCATGGCTACTCCATATGGGCTAACCATTTGGGAAGCTCAGTTTGGTGATTTTAATAATGGTGCTCAAATTATTATAGATCAGTTTTTAAGCAGTGCAGAAGATAAATGGAAAAGTCAGAATGGGTTAGTTATGTTGTTGCCTCATGGTTATGAAGGTCAAGGTGCAGAACATTCAAGTGCTCGCTTAGAAAGATTCTTGACTTTATGTGGAGATTATAATATGCAAGTTGCAAATTGTACTACTCCAGCAAACTACTTTCATATATTAAGAAGGCAACTAAAGCGTGAATTTAGAAAGCCCCTAGTAATGATGACTCCGAAAAGTTTGTTGCGTCATGCGAAATGTGTTTCTACGCTGGATGAGCTAGCCACTGGAAAATTCCAAGAGGTGATTGACGATGTTGAGGTAAAGGCACAAGAAGTGAATACTATCGCATTCTGTTCGGGTAAAATCTATTATGAATTAATTGAAAAAAGAGAAGAGTTAGGAGCTAACGATGTTGCAGTTGTTAGAATGGAGCAATTCTATCCATTTCCTCAAAAACAGGTTGATGCAATTTTAGAAAAGTATAAACAAGCTAAGAATACACTGTGGGTTCAAGAGGAGCCTGAGAATATGGGAGCATGGTCTTTTATCTTAAGAAATTTTAAATCAAAGGTGATTAAATTAATTTCGAGAAGAGAAAGTGCAAGTCCTGCAGCTGGCTCGTCTAAAGTTTTTGCGAAAAGACAAGCTGCTGTTATTAATGGAGTATTTGAATACAGCGAAGTAAAAAAATAAAAATTTTATCATAGTCAATTTATATTATGGCATACGAAGTAAAAGTTCCTTCACCAGGAGAGTCCATTTCAGAAGTAGAAATAGCAACATGGATGGTTGCAGAAGGAGATTATGTAGAAAAAGATGATGTAATTGCTGAGGTAGACTCGGATAAAGCAACATTAGAATTAACAGCTCCCGAAGCAGGAACCATTACTTTCAAGGCAGAGGAAGGTGATACTGTTGCTGTAGGGGATGTGGTTGCAGAAATTGATACAGATGCTAAAGCGCCTGCGAAATCTGCAGATACTGCACCTAAAGAGGAGAAAAAGGAAATTTCAAAGGCAGCAGAGCCTGCGCCACAGAAAGTAGAGAGCAGTAATACAAGTAGTCACGCTGTGGGTCATCCTTCTCCTGCTGCAAGAAAATCAATGAGCGAGAATGGAATCGCACCAAATAAGGTGTCTGGTTCAGGAAAAGGCGGAAGAATTACGAAGCAAGATGTGTTGAGTGCAATGGCTGCAGGAATTTCAGCTGACGCTGCACAAGGATGGGGAGGAACTCGAGATAAGCGTAACGAAAAAATGAGTACTCTTCGTCGCAAAATCGCTGAAAGATTGGTTTCTGTGAAGAATGAAACAGCAATGTTAACTACCTTTAATGAGGTAGATATGAAACCTATTATGGATTTAAGGGCTCGATATAAAGAACAATTTAAAGAGAAGTTAGGCGTGAATTTAGGATTTATGTCTTTTTTCACAAAGGCTGTAACAGAAGCTTTAAATCATTACCCTGCTGTTAATGCTATGATAGACGGACAAGAAGTGGTATTCCATGATTATGCTGATATAGGAATTGCTGTGAGTTCACCAAAAGGACTGATGGTTCCTGTTGTAAGAAATGCGGAGCAAATGAGCTTGGCAGAAATTGAAGCAGAGATTAAGAGATTGGCCATAAAAGCTAGAGATGGTAAAATCTCAATAGATGAGATGACAGGTGGAACGTTTACTATCACCAATGGTGGGGTTTTTGGTTCAATGATGAGTACGCCTATTATTAATCCTCCGCAAAGTGCAATACTTGGGATGCACAATATAGTTGAACGACCTGTTGCAATTGATGGAAAGGTAGAGATTCGTCCAATGATGTATCTCGCATTATCATACGATCATAGAATTATTGATGGGAAGGAATCAGTTAGTTTCTTGGTAAAAGTGAAAGAAATGATCGAAAATCCTGCTAGAATGATTTTTGGTGGTAAGAATCCAGAAGAAGTGTTGTTGGGATTGTAAATCAGAATACAAACTAGAAAGATTGTGGCTGAAAGTATTATACTTTCAGCCTTTTTTATTTGATATTATGAGCAGAGAATCTTAGTACAAGGTATCCTCCAAACCCTGAAATCAACGAAGCAACTAGTATAGCCATTTTGGCTTGCTCTTTCATTAATGCATCTGTAAAAGCTAATTCTGAGATAAAAATAGACATCGTGAAACCTATACCTGCCATTAACCCAATCCCAATCATTTGCGTCCATGTAGTATTGGGAGGAAGTATTGATACTTTGAGTTTGACTAGTAGGTAAGATAAAAACACAATACCGATTGTTTTTCCTAGGATCAGTCCAAGTGCTATACCTAAAGAAACATTACTGAATAGAGAACCGATTATTTCTTGATTGATAATTAAGCCAGCATTACTCAATGCAAAGAGCGGTAATATCAAATAAGCTACAATTGGATTCAAAGCATGTTCCATTTTTTGTAAAGGTGTCTCCGCCATTGCCCTGGTTTCTTTCATCTGCTCTAGAATGTCTTGTTGTTCTTCCGTTACAAAGGTGCTGTCGGTCCGCTTTGCGTGTTTAAACTTATCGATTAAAAATTGCAATTTTTTTAAAAAAAGACCTTCGTCAATTTTTACTCTTGCAGGAATAGCTGCTGCGATAAGAACACCTGCGAGCGTAGCATGCACCCCTGAAAGTAAAAAGGCAATCCATAAACCACAAGCCCCAATGATAACATAGAATCCACTTTTACGAATACCGATGAGGTTGCCAATCACTAGGATGGCAAAGAATAAGCCTCCCCATTCTAAAAAATTTATGTATAGATTTTCGGTATAAAAAAATGCAATTACTAATACGGCACCTAAATCGTCTACAATCGCTAATGCCGTTAGAAAAACTTTTAGTGCTATAGGAACACGTTTGCCCAATAAGCTTAGAACTCCTAAAGAAAATGCAATATCAGTCGCCATAGGAACTCCCCAACCTGATTCTCCTGCTGTGCCGTTATTAAAGAATAAATAGATGATGGCAGGAAAAACCATACCTCCAATTGCGGCAGCGATCGGTAATGCAGCTTTTTTAGGAGATGATAAATCCCCAGCCATAATCTCTCTTTTAATCTCTAATCCTACCGTAAAGAAAAAGATGGTCATTAATCCATCATTAATCCAATAATGCAATGATTTTTCAATTGAGAAACTACCTACACTAAAACCGATGACATTTTCCCACAGGTGATGATATCCTTCTGCATCAATGAAGTTAACCCAAATTAGGGCAATTATTACTGCTAGGAACAGTAAAATTCCAGATGATGCTTTGTTTTTCAGTAAATTGTCTACTGGTTTTAATAAAATGTCAATTGGTGATCGGCGGTTTGGCTTGAGAAAGTTCACAGTTGTAATATTTTTTCAGAAATAATCGCAAAGATCATTCCTTTAAAACTTTACTCTTAGAAATCTCTGTTAAACAAGGTTAGTATTTCACTTTTTTTAACCTATTTACGAATCACTTTTTGCGTTGCTATTCCATCTGGTGAGATAACTCTAATTATTAAAGAACCGGTACTGCCATTTGTTGGAATCTTTTGTAGAATGGTACTTTTGCCGCTAGAGAAAAAACCTTTATTCTCGTAATGTAATCTCTTTCCTAAAACATCGAGTATTTCTATATAAACAGGGCCATTTGAGGTTAAATCAAAAGATAGTGAAATCTCATTTGTCTCAATAGGATTTGGATACACTTGAAGGTTGTCTGAAAGTAGATTATTCTCTCTAACACTTGAATTTAAGGAACCATATATATGATCTACATATGTAGTTTCTGCAGAGCCAAAACTATTAGAAACGGTAAATTTTATAGTGTAATAACCAACATTCTGAAATACAATTTCAGGTCGAGGAGAATATCTATTAGAATTATTGACAAAGTAAAAAGTTGACGGTGTAATGCTATAGTTGTAATTAGTTCTTTCAATATCAATAGTCTGACTAATTAGTTGGACTGTGTCTTCGTTTATTTCAGGGAAAATTGAAGAAGTGGTAAAGTGTGCTTTTGGACTAAGGTCTTTAGAAACTGGTCGATAGCTATCTTTATAAATCATAGTAGTTGGAACAAATTCACCGTTGATTTCAGTTCCGTTTATTTGCATAATCGGGATTTTAGATCCAGGCGCTAACCACTTGTATTCTATAGTGTGAGTATTTGCTGCAGAAGGCTGACCATTTACGTTAACAGAATCTCTAGTAAAAACTTCAGTTTTTACTCTAATACTATTAAAAGTTCCAAATGGGGTTGTAATACTACCATATGAATCTACCGTGTTTTTACGATATCCTTTACTTATATATGAGCCAACAAACAATATACTCTTGGAAAAATAGAAGTTAGAACTGTCAACATCTCCATAATTTAAAGGAAATTGATAAATCTCGTCTGGATTAGAAAACGTGTTGGCAATCGTAAGTACACTGTATTTGGCTGCTAATCCAACCCGAGTAAATCCTTGAGTTGTATTTTGATAGAACTCGTAAACTTTTGTAACTACGTTACCTTCAATTTTTAATGTATCTGTTGCCTTCCGTCCAAAATAACTATTATTGCTAAAGTCTGAATTATAGGGTGTTTGCCCTTTTGGTAAATAGCTTACAACACCCTGAACTTCGGGCTCAATATGAGAAAAGTCCCAGTTTACATTTGCTCCCGAAATATTAAAAGTTACTTCAGATGCTGAATCTAAAATAGCGGCACTATATCTAAGTGTATCTCCGCTAACAGGTAAGTCTGTACTGGTAATAGTAATTTGGCCAAAGCTACACTTTGTCAGAATAATTAGCGAAATTAAAGCGAGTTGTCGTTTCATTATGATAGATTTTGTACCAAGTTAATTATAAACTAAATAAAAAGCTATCCATTAATGGCTTCGACTTGTTTTACTTCAGGAAGCATATCCATTAAAAGATTCTGGATTCCGGTTTTTAATGTCATAGTAGATGAAGGACAACCGCTGCATGCTCCTTTTAGAACTACACTTACCACCCCATCCTTAAACTCATGAAAATGAATAGCCCCTCCGTCACTTTCTACTGCCGGGCGAACATATTCGTCTAAAATCTCTGTGATTTTAATTTCAATAGGGGTTAAATCTTCCTTTCTAGGCGAGTTTATAGTTGTTTTTTCAGGATTAGGTTCGCGTTTATGAACTGCTTTGGATTCGGCTAATTTCTCTTTATCTATAATTTTTGAACCTTCAGCATTTAAAAAATCTCCAATAAATGCTTTTAATTCAAGTAAGACATCATCCCAATCTACTAGACTAGACTTAGAGATACTTATAAAGTTACTAGCAATAAAAACACCCGTAATAAATGGGAAAGTAAATAATTCTTTGGCTAAGTCTGATACTTCCGCTTCCGTCTTATTGTTGAATTCATATACTTCACCATCCACTATCAAATATCTATTCGATACAAATTTCATTGTAGCGGGGTTCGGTGTGCTTTCAGCGTATATACTATGTGGTGCAAGTTTTACTTCCATGTTCTTTTATTTTTTACAAAGGTATTAAGAATTGTGCGGCTTTCTTCCGAAATTTGAGTCTACATTAACAACGTATTATGGCATTAATAAAAGCGGTACAAGGAAAAGCACCCCAAATAGGAGAGAATAGTTTTATAGCAGAAAATGCTACAATAGTTGGAGAGGTTATTATTGGCAAAGAATGTAGCATTTGGTTCAATGCTGTCATTAGAGGAGATGTCAACTTTATTCGAATGGGAGATAGGGTGAATGTACAAGATGGTGCTGTAATCCATTGTACGTATCAAAAGGCTGGAACTACCATAGGAAATAATGTTTCGATTGGTCACAATGCATTAGTGCATGGATGTACTATTCATGATAACGTATTAATTGGTATGGGATCAATAGTGATGGATAATTGCATTGTAGAGAGTAACTCCATTATTGCAGCTGGTGCTGTATTATTAGAAGGGACTCATGTGAAGGAGGGAAGTGTGTATGCTGGTGTTCCTGCAAAACTGGTAAAACAAGCTGATCGTGCCTTAATTGATGGTGAAATCAATCGGATTGCACAAAATTATGTGAAGTATTCTTCCTGGTTCAAATAAAGAAGAAAGCACTAGTGAGTATTGATAGGGGAAATCAAAAAAGGCAGCTCAATTAGAACTGCCTTTTAAAATGTTATATTAAGCCAAGCTTCTTCTTTACCTTGCTCATAATATCTTCTGAATCTTTCGCATACAATAGAAAGCCTGCACTTGAATCAAATACATAAGTATATTGTCCTTCTTTTGCTACTTCTTCGATTGCATTTTTAACTTTAGTGATGATAGGCTCCAAAAGTTCTGTTTCTTTCTTCGCTAAGTCCTCTTCAGCCCCTGCTCTAAATTCTTGAATTCTTCCTTCCATGTCACGAATTTCATTTTCCTTTGCCTTTTTTATCGGCTCTGACATATTTGACTGGTTTGCCTGGTAATCTGCATATTTAGCCTGTAGTTCCTTCGACATTTTTTGCAATTGTTCTTCTAATTGCTGAGTATAAGCTTGAAAATCTTTTTCTGCTTGCACCTTCTCGGGCATTATCGAAAGCAATTCGTTTGAATTTACGTGTCCAAACTTTTGTGCAAAACCTACAGTTGTAGTTGCTAATAATGCTATAAGTGTGAAAATTTTAATGAACTTCATTGATAGATTGTTTGAAATGTTATTATTGGTTTTAATAGTGGATTACTTAGATTGGCTTGGACTGTATCCTAATCGTTTAATGACATCGTCACTTTTGTCGTATTTAGGGTTGGTATAAATTAATGTTAATGCACTAGATTTATCAAAGATAATGGCATATTGACCAATAGATGAAATTTCTTTAACAGCTTTGTATATTTCATCTTGTATTGGCTTAATTAACTCTTGTCTTTTTTTGAATAACTCTCCGTCAACTCCAAATTTTGACTTTTGAAAATCTTTTGCTGCTTGCTCAGCTTTGATGATGTCTTCTCTTCGTTTGGTCTTCATCTCTTCTGTCAACAAAATTTCTTCTGCTTGATAATCTTTGTACATTTTATCAATTTCAGAATATTTACGTTCCACTTGCTCTTGCCATTGTTTTGACAAATTATCTAAATCGGTTTGTGCAGTTTTGTACTCAGGAATATTACTTAAAATATACTCGGTATCAATGTATGCAAACTTTTGAGCAAAAGCAGAAGTTGCTGCAATTAAAATAAAGGCTAATAGTACTACAATTCTTTTCATTTTTTTCAATTTTAGTTCGACTTAAATTAAAAGGGTGTGCGAATTTAACTTTTTTCTACCACCCATTTAAGCTACCTCCAATCGTGAAGTGAATTTCAGTTCTTTTATCTGGATTAGAACCTGGAACATCGTCAAAACGATAGCCCCAATCAAGCCCAAGCAATCCAAACATTGGCATAAAAATTCTGACTCCAACTCCTGCTGCTCTTTTCACCTCAAAAGGATTAAAGTCATTGAAGGCTGCCCATGAATTTCCTGCTTCTGCAAAAGCTAGGCCATAAATTGTAGCTGATGGATTTAACGATACAGGGTATCTGAGTTCCATCGTATACTTGTTAACAATAGTTGCACCAGTAGAAGGGGAAAGATCTCCATTTCCATAACCACGTAATGCAATAATTTCTCTACCATCTAATGCGAATCCGCTAAGACCATCACCACCCAAATAGAATCTTTCAAAAGGTGATTGACCTAAACTTTGATTATATTGACCTAATACACCAAAACCCATTTTAGTGTTTAAAACTAAGTCTCCGGCAATACTGGTAAACCAAGAAGTATTAAATTTCCATTTGTGGTATTCAATATACTTATACTTTTCTTGAGCTGAAATAGCATCATAATCTTTATCAGGTTGGAATAGTGAGTACGGAGGGGTAAATTGGACACTCAATGAGGTTTGTGACCCTGATCGAGGATAAATTGGCGCATCAATAGAGTTCCTAGCAAGTACTGTTTTAAAGCTTAAGCTGTTAGCAAATCCATTGGAGAAAATAAAATTCGATCCAGCATTTTGAAGAGTATAGTATTGATAAGAGACTTCATTGTAAAGCGTAAAAAAGTCATCAGGTACTTCTAATCTTCTTCCAAGACCTACTGATGCTCCAGAAGTTTGAATGGCATACCTCAAAGGATTGTCAACCATTTCCCCTTCGGAATCCAAAACTTTCTTGTCAAGTCCATTAGTTTGATTAGAGTGATAAACACTAACACTTAGAGAGTTTGGTTTTCTTCCTCCCAGCCATGGTTCTGTAAATGAAGCATTATAAGATTGAAAATAACGCCCATTAGATTGCGCTCGCAAACTTAACTTTTGTCCATCTCCGGCGGGTAATGGCTGCCAAGCCCCTTTTTTAAAGAAGTTACGCGCAGAAAAGTTATTGAATGATACTCCTAAACTTCCAACCACTCTTCCTGCTCCCCATCCTCCGGAAAGCTCAATTTGGTCGGATGGACGTTCCTCAACAACATACTCAATGTCTACGGTCCCATTTTCTTGATTAGGAATTGGGTTTACTCCCAAGGTTTCTTGGTTAAAGTATCCTAACTGGGCTAATTCTCTTTGTGTTCTAATGATGTCAGCTCTACTAAATAGTTCTCCTGGACGAGTCCTAATTTCTCTTAGAATTACGTGGTCATTCGTTTTTGTATTTCCTGTTATGGTAATACTATTGATGGTCGCCTGTTTGCCTTCTCTCAATCTAATTTCAAAATCAATAGAATCATTTCTAACTCCTACTTCTACGACATCAGGTTGAAAAAATAAGTATCCTTGATCTAAATAAAGAGAACTTATGTCTCGTCCATTAGGATCCATGAAAATGCGTTGATCCATTAACTCTTGATTAAAAACCTCTCCCTCATCTATGTTGAGGATTCTATCTAACTCTTCGTTAGTGTACTTCGTATTACCAACCCATTTTATTTTTCCAAAATAGTATTGTTTCCCTTCTGAAATTTTTAAGAATAGTTGGATGTTTTTTTCATCAATTTTTTGGATGGAATCAGAAATGATTTTGGCATCCCGATAACCTTTTGCATTGTATTTGTCGATGATGGCTTGTTTGTCTTTTTTGAAGGCTGGTTTTACAAGCTTTGATGTTTTAAAAATATTGTAGAACCTCTTTTGTTTAGTGTCTTTCATTAATCGGCGCACTTTTTTGTCTGAAAGTGCTTCGTTACCTTCTATAAAAATTTCTTTTATTTTAACTCGTTCCCCTTTGTCGACTTTAATGGTAAGAATGATACTGTTGTTGATAAGTGTATCAACTTCTTGCACTAAATTCACTGTTGTATTTAAATAACCTTTATCGGTATAATACTTCTTTACTTTATATTCTGTACTTTCTATTAGGCTTTGGGTAATTAATTTTCCTCTAACTAATTTAATCTCTTCTCTTAACGTTTCTTGTTTTCCTTTCTTGACCCCTACAAATTTAAATTTTGACAACCTAGGTCGCTCTTGAATATAAATGTCTAAGAAAATTTTATCTCCGATAATTTCCGTAGCGGAAATTTGAATATCTGTAAACAAATCTTGTTTCCAAAGGTTTGTAATCGCTTTAGTGATTTCATCTCCTGGAACTTTTATTTCTTTTCCAATCTCTAATCCTGAAATAGCTCTTAATGCATTATTATCAAAACTTTGTACTCCAGAAACTGTTACACCACCTATGGTAAAAGTTCTAGGAGTGGAGTAATCGATTAAATCCAATCCTGGACTAGTTGAAATTTGACCATAGCCAGTCAGTCCTATTGATAGCAGAGCTACAAGGATTAAAATATTCTTCATGCGTTGGTTGGGGTTTCTAGTTGCTCACTCGTTTTTCCAAATCTTCTTTCTCTCTGTTGGTAACTGAGAATAGCCTCTTCTAAATCTGCTTTTCTAAAATCTGGCCAAAGGGTAGGAGTGAAATAGAGTTCAGAATAGGCAATTTGCCATAAAAGAAAATTGCTAATTCTATGTTCGCCACTTGTGCGAATTAATAATTCAGGATCAGGAAATTGAGCTGTACATAAATTAGACTGTATGGTGCCTTCATTAATTTCTTCAGGATTTAATTCGCCATTTTTGACTTTGTTAGCAATCGTTTTCATTGCTTGGGTAATTTCCCATTTAGAACTATAAGACAAGGCTAATATTAGGTTCAGTCCTGTATTGTTAGAAGTTTTCTCTATCGAGCTCAAAAGCTCTTTCTTGGCTAAGTTTGGCAAGTTGTCTAAATTTCCGATGGCATGTAAACGGATATTATTCTTATTTAGTGTCTTTGTTTCTTTACTTATTGTAGTAACTAACAAAGTCATTAATGCTGTCACCTCAGCTTTTGGACGATTCCAGTTTTCTGTTGAAAAGGCATAGAGAGTAAGGTGTTGAATGCCAAGTTCCGCAGCACCTTCTGTTACTTGTCTAACAGATTCAACTCCATTTTTATGTCCAAAAACTCTTGCCTTGCCTTTGTTTTTGGCCCACCTACCATTACCATCCATGATAATTGCAATATGACTAGGGAGTTTACTTTTATCGATATTACTCATTAATATTTTCCTGCTAAAAATGCTTACAAATATCCAATTAATAGTTGGCAATTAAAAATTGGAGGGACAGACGTTTTTCTTCGTTAATCTATAGTTTAAAGAGACACCAATTATTGAATACCAATCGTTGTCATAATCTTTTCCATTTTCAAAATCTGGTAGTTCTAAATTATTGTTGATTAAGCCGTCGATGTTGTCTCTTCCTGTTTTTCTGAAGCCCCACTCGGCAGAAAGCCCAAACCTTGAGAATAAGTTAACTTTAAATCCGACTCCAAAAGGGATAGCCACTCCCCATTGTTTGATGTCTTCTGATCTCACATCTACTCCATCTTGAGTGGTTTGAGGATTGTATTGAAATGCAGATAGTCCCACGAATAAAAATGGAGAAAACGGTTGACTCCAGTCTCCGATCGTATACTTCATGAAATTAAATTCGATTTGGGTGGATAATTCTAGAAGGTTGGATTCAAATTCTGCATTTCTGATTTGACCAAACTCTAAATCTGCAATGTCATCATTGCCCCTGATCTTAGTATAAATAGCGGTTGCTTTTAAAGCATATCTAGGATTTAAGTTGTATCTAAAAACTCCTCCAAAAGCGAGTCCTCCACCATCAGAACTAAACTGCTGCGTTGGGTTTAATTCTCCGTTATAATTGCCTTTTCCTAATAAAATTCCCATTTCTGGAATTTTCTGTCCATTACAAAAGACACTCAATAAAAGTAGAAAAACACTAAAGAAATATTTCATGCGCTAAAGTTCGTAAAAGCAATTAACGTAGTAAAGAAATAAATAGTGTATTTAGAATTTTGGTCGACTTCTTCTTCTAGCCAAAATCTTCTTTGTGACAGTAACCGTTCCTGTCATGAAGGCGTCATTTTGGGAAGGATCACCTCTTGTTTCACCTTGCGCACCATTCCCTAGTTCGCCACTAGAGATTAATTTTTCAATATCTCTATTGCCTCCATTAGCAGCTATAATTGCTTCTGTATCATAGAATTTTCCACTTACATCATCGATGTAATCTGAATATGTAATGCGATACATAAATTCTAAACCAATTGTCCAATAACGATCAATCGATTTTGCAACACCTATTCCGAGAGGTATAGTCAATGTGGTGCGTTTGTATTTGCTTTTTTGTCCTGGTAGTCCTTGGCCTTCGGTTCCGATTGGTTGAAGAGCAACATATTTGCCATTCAATTCAGCTTTGGGATTAAAATACATAAACCCAATACCACCTAAAAGGTAAAAGTCCATTTTTAAACCTTTGTTCCCTCTAACTCCTCTTAATCGATAAGCACCATTTCTAGAGTTTTGTAAAAAGTAGAATTCGGCCATTAGGCTTGCTTCCCAAAAATGAGATCTAAAGTTTAAATCTCTCCTTCTTCTTTGCTCTTGTTTGGTATTCTTATCATCACCTTTTAGAAGACCCCAAGTTAAACTACCTCTGGCACTTATGAATTGATTCAACTGATATTTAACTCCAGCATTTACAGTCATTCTTGTAGCTGCGATGTCAAGGTCTGTAAAGTCATGGGCTCCGATATCATTGCCGCCTCCAAGGTCTCCTAAAAAGTTCGTAACCCCGACACCACCGTATACTTGTTTACGATATCTTTTCCATAGCTGAGCGCTAACAAGTGTTGGGATAAAAAGAAATAATAAAATGATGGAATACTTTTTCATAACTCTAAGTCTGCGCAAATATAAAAAATCAATGTGAATTTTACCCCATTTTTCGATTAATGGTAATATTAAGTAGTTATGTTATTTATTGCGTTGGTCTAACCCCCAATTTAATTTGTTGCGCAAGCTAGAAATAAACGACTGATTTGGAAGTTGAATCAAGGAAATAGTGAATTTAGCTTTTTGAACAACGATAGATTCTTTGGCAGTTATAACTTTTGACCTAAAATCCAATGCCAGTAAACTTTGCTTAGCCCTACTTTCAACAGTAAACCGTAGGACAGAGGAATCGGCAATTACTATAGGCCGAACATTTAAATTGTGGGGAGCAATTGGTGTTAGTGTAAAGTTTCCTGTGCCAGGCATTATTATTGGACCTCCGCAACTCAATGAATAGGCTGTGGAGCCCGTTGCAGTAGAAATAATAAGTCCATCTGCCCAATAGGAATTTAAATGACAATCATCGATATATGTATGAATGGTAATCATACTTGAAGAATCTCTTTTAAGTATACTCAATTCGTTTAGCGCAAAATTGGTATCACCAAAAAGGTTACTTTCCGTATTTACTTCCAATAATGTTCGGTGATCTAGTTGGTAGTCTTTATTACTGATGCATTCAATGGCATATTCTATTTCTCCTGGTTTAGTGTTCGATAAAAAGCCAAGTCTGCCGGTGTTTATTCCTAAAATGGGGATGTTTAGATCACGGACTAGTGTTACAGACTCCAATATTGTTCCATCTCCTCCTATAGAGATAAAGGCATCAAAGGATTGGTCGAGCTCAGCGTAACTACTAAAAGGAATAATAGCCTCGTCATTGGTTAATCCAACAACTTCATTTTGAAAATTAGAAAAGACATAAATATCAGCAGATTTATTTTTTAAACATTGGAAAAGCATTGATACGCTTTCCTTGTTCCCATCTGCCAATTTTCGGCCATAAATAGCTATTTTCATATTGCTTATATTGGTGCTACAAAGTGAATAAATAATCCCGACTCTCCCAATTTATTAAATGAAAATTCTGTTCGCAACACCAAATCATAATATGTTACAAAATCTAAAGATATCCCAGATCCGAAGAGCCATGTATTTGCCAAGTTATTAGAAGGGTACCCAATTCGATCATCAACATAACCTAAATCTGAGAATATACTGGAGTAAATAGCGAAGTGCATTTTACTAAATTTATCACTAGGTATAAATCCAATCCTATAAACTCGTGGCTGTAATAAGCTAAATCTAAATTGTAGTTTCGCTAATCCGACATTTTGTCCATCGATGACATAGTATTCGTATCCTCTTACACCTACGCCATACCCTATTCCATTTTCTAAAAAGTAAGGGGTCTTTTTATTGTAGGAAAAAGTAGATGAGAGGGACCCTGCTAAAGAAAATCGGTCTGATAATTTACCGAATTTTTTAACTTGTAATGTCGTATTGATGTAATTCATTGAATGATCAAAAACTCCAAGTCCTATTTTTTGAATGTTAGCAGATAAATAATGTCCGCTTAAAGGGTAGTTTTTGGAATCTCTTCTATCTCGAGTAAAGTTGTAAGATAGTGTTAAAAATTCATTCCTGTTTTTATTTTCAGATAAGTAATCAGGATTAAGGTTAACTACGGTGTCTGTAACATGAATGTTATTGTAATTTAGTATAAGTGTATGTTTGTTGAAAATTTTCTTTCGATAATGGATAGCTGCTCCATAGGTTTGATTTTTATACAAATAATCGTCTTCATCTCTAACTTGAAGACGTTTATTGTTGGAGCTGATATAGGCAATCTCATGTCTTCTAAGAAAACTCGAAGATAGATTAAGTCCAATGGTTTTCTTTTTATTGATGTACGGTATGGAGTATGAAAGTTTTATTCGTTCTCTAAAGCCGAGTTGAAATGTGAAACGCATGGTCTCATCTCTTCCCCCAATATTTCTCTGAGTTAAGTATATTCCATAATTGATCCGGTTCCAATCTTTAGTTTCAAACCAAGTGTTGAAATTGGTGTCATCAATTTCCAGTATAGGAAATGGGAAAAAATACCACCTTTCATTTACAATAACATAAATGGATATTTGATTTTTTTCTTCCACCAAATTGATAGAAGCAAAATGAAAAAGAGTTGTGTTAAGAATGTTTTTCCTTGCTTGTTCTAGTTCTTTGGTTAATTTCTTTCCGGATAAGGTGTCACCCTTTTTTACTGGAATTTCTCTCAGAATGATATAGTCCCTAGTCTTTTTATTGCCTATTAAAACTATGGAGTTGATTACATAAGTTTGATTGGTGTCTAACTGAACACTATCTGTTTTTAGTTCGTTCAATTCAGTGGCTTGTCCATAGGTAAACTGAAAACAGCACGATAGTATTATGAGAAGAAGAAATTGCTTCATTTATATGTTTAAGTAATGCATAAATGCATCATATCGCTGTCGGAGCTCGTCATCAGCACTACTTTTATGGAAGGAGGCCACAATGGTATATTGGTATCTATTGAAAGTTTGAAGGATTCCGCTAAGGTCTTCTTGGTTTGTTTTTATAGTAACTTCCAGTTTAGTAGAATCTGGAACTTGGGTGATATAGCTACTTAATATCTTAGCATCATTGCTTTCTATAATGTTTGCAATTTCTATCATTGAGTAATCGTTGCTATTGAGCTCTAATTCCACTATTCCTCCTGGTTCATCAATTGCCGCAATATGTGAAATTCTATCAATCAACTTTGATAGCGTTATTGTTCCCAAGTAATTGTTTTGAGCATCAAGCACAGGAATAAGACTAAGTTTTAGTTCGCTTACTTTTCCTATTACTGCGTAAATGTGCTCATGAGCATAAACCATGGGCTTTTCAATAGATAGTTCGTGATTTCCTAATGCTTCTTTTGGGGTGTTAGCATCAAGAATGTCATTTTCAGTAACTAAACCTAAGAATTCATTGTGGTTTACAATTGGCAGTTCATTTACTTTAAATTCTTCCATCCATAGTAACGCCTTTTCTCCAGTGTCTGAAGTTTTTAATGGAGGAATTTCGTCTGTGATCAAATCTATTGCTAGCATAATATCAATTCAGTTGCAACCAAGCTAAAATACTAAGTATATAACCCTTAATTTTGTAGTTATAATAATACAATATTACTATTAATCCATGACCCGTTTAAGTGTAAATATTAATAAAATTGCCACCCTAAGAAATGCAAGAGGTGGAAATGTGCCTGATTTAATACAAGTTGCGAAAGATTGTGAGCGTTTTGGTGCCCAAGGAATCACCGTTCATCCACGCCCTGACCAACGTCATATACGTTATAATGATGTTTTGGAATTAAAAAAGGTAGTCACTACTGAGTTTAATGTGGAAGGGTATCCGACTTCTTCATTTATTGATTTAGTATTAAAAACTAAACCTGATCAAGTGACCTTGGTTCCCGATCCGCCCGAGGCTTTGACTTCTAGTGAAGGATGGGATACTCTAAAAGAGGGCGATTTTTTGAGAGAGGTAATTTCTGAGTTAAATCGAAATAATATCCGAACCAGTATTTTCGTGGACACCAATTTAAAAAATATAGAACATGCTGCAAATACGTTTACAGAACGAATAGAATTTTATACCGGTCCATACGCAGAGCAATTTCCTCATCATCCAAATGAAGCAATAGCGCCTTATATAGAGGCAGCGAATTTGGCAAACAATTTAGGATTGGGAATTAATGCGGGGCACGATCTGGATACGAATAATTTGCATTTTTTTAGAGCCAATATAAAGGGGCTTTTAGAGGTCTCCATCGGACATGCGTTGATTTCAGATGCGTTATACTGGGGATTAGAAAAAACCATTCAAACTTATTTGGCAGAATTAAATTTTTCACATCAAGACATCTAAATTTTAAATGGAGTTAAATTTTAAAAAGATTGGAGATACTGGAGAACATTTAATTATTCTTCATGGCCTATTTGGTTCATTAGATAACTGGCTAACACTAGGGAAATATTTGTCACAAGATTATCAAGTATGGCTAGTAGATCAAAGAAATCACGGTCAATCACCGCATAGCGAAGAGTTTGATTATTTAGTGCTGGCTAGGGATCTAAGTGAATTTATTGAAACCCATCAGATTAAAAACCCATTTGTTTTAGGGCATAGTATGGGTGGAAAGACGGTGATGCATTTTGCTACCCAATATCCAAAATTGGTACAAAAATTAATAGTAGTCGATATTGCTCCAGTTAGTTATCCGGTTCATCATGAAGCTATTTTAAAAGCCATGAATCAAGTTGACTTTTCTAAAATAAATAGGAGAGGGGATGTAGATGAAATTTTGGCGGAAGGTATAGAAGAAGCGTCTGTACGTCAATTTTTACTAAAAAATATTTACTGGAAAACTAAAACTGAACTAGCTTGGAGGTTTAATCTTCCTGTATTAACTAAGACAATTGAAGAAATAAGTGCAGGTGTTAGAATTGAGGGTGCTTACGATGGTGAAACACTTTTTATAGCAGGAGGGACTTCTAATTATATTACTGAGCAATATCATTCAAAAATATTTGAATATTTTCCTAAAGCTACCATAAAAACAATCGCTCACGCAGGACATTGGGTGCATGCGGAAGCTCCAGAAGAATTCATAACAATAGTTAAAGATTTTATGGAGAAATAGTAGTAAATTAGGACAAAACCATTTTATTGTTATTTTTGGTTATTCAACCCGTTAAGCGCGCAAAAATATGTCGGATAGTTTAGTTGTAATCCCCACCTACAACGAGAAGGAAAATATTGAGAAAATCATTCGTAAAGTATTTTCTCTTTCTAAAGACTTTCACGTGCTAATCGTTGATGACGGATCTCCCGATGGAACAGCAACAATAGTAAAACGCTTACAGGCAGAATTCCTTAATCGATTGTTTATTGAGGAGAGAACTGGGAAGTTGGGTTTAGGTACTGCTTATATCCATTCTTTTCATTGGGGCCTTGCTAGAGACTATGAGTTCATTTTTGAGATGGATGCTGACTTTTCGCATAATCCTGAAGATCTGGTCAACTTGTATAATCATGCGATAGAAACGTCAGCAGACTTAGTGATTGGTAGTCGTTATGTTAAAGGGGTGAATGTAGTTAACTGGCCTATAGGTAGGGTGTTAATGTCATACTACGCCTCTGTTTATGTGCGATTAATTACTTCTATGCCTATTCATGATTCCACTGCAGGATTTGTTTGTTACCGAAGAAAAGTGTTGGAGACTATCGGGATTGATAATATTTCTTTTAAAGGATATGCCTTCCAAATTGAAATGAAATTCAAAACTTGGAAACATGGTTTTAAAATCGAAGAATTCCCTATCATTTTTACGGATCGAAGAGAAGGAAACTCTAAAATGAGTGGTGGAATTTTTAAAGAGGCGCTTTTCGGAGTGATTCAGATGAAAATCAAAAGTTGGTTTACAAATTATAAAAAAGCGGCCTAATGGCGAATACGATTTTAATAAAAAATGCGACAATTGTTAATGAAGGAAAACAATTTGTTGGACATGTCTTAATAGAAGGAGATAAAATTAAAACGGTATCAGAAACGGAAATTGCAATAAAAGCCAACCGAGAAATTGACGCTACTGGAAAACTCTTAATTCCTGGAATGATAGATGATCAGGTTCATTTTAGGGAGCCTGGTTTGACTCACAAGGCTGAAATTAAAACAGAAGCTAGAGCTGCTGTTGCTGGTGGAATTACCACTTTTATGGAAATGCCAAATACGGTACCCAATACCTTGACTCAGGAATTGTTGCAAGACAAGTACGACATTGCTGCTGCTAATTCTGTTGCAAACTACTCCTTTTTTATGGGAGCTTCTAATGACAATTTAAAAGAGGTGTTAAAAACTGACCCCAGGAAAGTGTGTGGGGTTAAAGTGTTTATGGGCTCCTCAACTGGAAATATGCTAGTTGATAGTAAAGAGGTGTTAAATCATTTATTCCAAGAATGTGGAATGCTTATCGCTACTCATTGCGAGGATGAGGCAACCATACGTGCGAATACCGAGTATTATAGGAATTTGTATGGAGAAGATTTACCAATGAAAATGCATCCTGTTATTCGAAGCGTTGAAGCATGTTATAAATCTTCTTCAATGGCAATTGATTTGGCCGAAAAGTATAATACCCGCTTACATATTTTACATATTTCTACAGCCAAGGAAACTGAACTCTTTAGGAATGACATTCCTTTAAGTGAAAAAAGAATTACCGCAGAAGCTTGTGTACATCATTTGTGGTTTTCAGACGAAGATTACGAACGATATGGATCGAATATTAAGTGGAATCCTGCTGTTAAGACGGCAAAAGATCGTGACGCAATATGGAAAGCGGTCAATGATAATCGCATTGATATTATAGCAACTGATCACGCTCCTCATACTAAAGAAGAGAAGGCAAATAGCTATTTCAAAGCTCCCTCTGGAGGTCCATTAGTTCAACATGCTTTGGTGGCGTTATTAGAACAATATAAAAATGGGAGAATTACACTAGAGCATTTAGTTTATAAAACAAGTCATGCGCCAGCAGAGTGTTTTCAAATAGAAAAACGAGGATATATTCGAGAAGGGTATTTTGCAGATTTAGTGTTGATTAATCTGGATAGTTCTTGGGAGGTTAACTCGTCAAATATTTTAAGTAAATGCCAATGGTCCCCATTCGAAGGAACCACTTTTAGTTCTTCTATTGATACAACCTTTGTGAGCGGTGAAATCGCTTATGAAAATGGGCGAGTTAATACTTCTGTTAGAGGTCAACGATTAACCTTTGAGCGATAAATGAGAAATGATTTAGTTGCTTTTTTCTTGTTGATTTTATGTTTTGGTTGCGAATCCTCTGATAAGTTGCCTCAATTCGTTGTTTCTAAAGATGAAATGATTGAGATTATAACAGATGTACAGATCGCAGAATCATACATTAAGTTAAAGTTTGCAGTTCGAAACGATAGTGTTCAGCTCACAGATAGTATTTATAATGCTATCTACAGGAAGCATAATTTGACAAAAGAAGCCTATGATAGTAGTTTTTCTTATTACGTTAATAGGCCTGAAATTCTGCAAGAAATATACGAAGCTGCTATCATAAACCTTAGTACACTGGATGCTAAGAACGAAGGGGAAAAACAAAAAAAACAAGTTCGTGATACTTTACCGGTGAACCCGGCTATCTGATAAGTATAATTCAGCAGTTTCTTGAATTGCCTTCCCTAAGTCGCTATAGGTATGATTCAGTTGATTGACTGATTTGTTATTATTAAAAGATTTGTTGCTGAAAGCAGCTTCAAGGCTTTCTTTAGTTAAAACTGGGGCTTTCCCATTTAAACTCGTTTTTATCTTATCTAATAGTTGGACCAGCTTGCCTTGCCATCGTTTGGCTTTTTTAGAGGGAGCTTTTTTTCCAATTCCTTTCGCAATTTGGGTAAATAGTTCTTGAAAACTAAGGTTAGCGCCATTCGCTATAAATCGTTGATTGACTTCTCGATGTTCTACTAGTTTGATTAATAATTGAGCAACGTCACTTATGGCAACAAAACCATTTGACCCTGGGCTATAGTAATTTAAACCTTCATTAATTCTTCTGAAAAGGGCAGGACTGCCATTGTTCCAATCGCCAGGACCTATAATCGTGGAAGGGTTTAAAACTAAAACTTCTATCCCTTCTGCAGAGGCTCTCCATACTTCGTTTTCAGCGTAGTGTTTGCTAATGGAATAGTTGGAGGTTTTTTCTGACTTCTCCCAATTGGTAGATTCATCAATTGGGTTTCCTTTTTTATTTTCCCCCAATGCAGCAACTGAACTGACATGAATCAATCGATTGACTCCTGCATCTATCGCGGCATTCACAACATTTGCTGTGCCTTCAATATTGATTTTTTTTAATTTATTCCCATCTTTTGGATTGAAAGAAACATATCCAGCAGAATGAATAATGGTGGTTACCCCTTGAAATGCATCATCCAGAGAAAAAATATCTAATATGTCAGCTTGCCGCCATTCAATGCGATTATAGTAAGCCTCCTTTCCGTAAAACGCAAAAATATGTTTGGTCTTTTTCAGGCTTTCTTCGTTTCTATAAATTGCAGAAATAGGACCTTTCGACTGATTTATAAGTTCTAATAATGTGTGTGCTCCAACTAATCCGCTTCCTCCTGTAACCAAAATCATGTTTCAAATTTAATGATAATAATAGGCAAATCGCTATAAAAAATAGCCGTTGTTTGGCTTGTCATTTATGCATGCTAAAGGTTACATTTGCATAAATTTTTGGAGATATGAATTTCGTCAAGGAACTAGAGTGGAGAGAAATGTTGCATACTTCTATGCCGGGAGTGGAGGAACATTTAAAGGAAGGAATGCGGTCAGCTTATGTTGGAATAGATCCGACAGCAGACTCTTTGCATATAGGTCACTTAGTAAGTGTTATGATGTTGAAACATTTTCAGGCTGCTGGACACCGTCCTATTGCATTGATTGGTGGTGCAACAGGCATGATTGGAGATCCTTCTGGTAAGTCTAAAGAACGAAATTTATTAGATGAGGAAACTCTGAGACACAATCAAGAGAGCATAAAGCAACAACTTGCTAGATTCTTAGACTTTGATTCTGATGCTGAAAATGCGGCTAAAGTGGTCAATAACTTTGATTGGATGAAAGATTTTTCCTTTCTTGGTTTTATACGAGATGTTGGGAAGCACATTACGGTCAATTATATGATGGCCAAAGACTCTGTCAAGAAAAGGTTGACAGCAGAAGATTCGGAAGGGATGTCTTTTACGGAATTTACCTACCAATTGGTTCAAGGATATGACTTTTTGCATTTGTTTAATCATGAAGGTTGTACTTTGCAGATGGGAGGTTCAGACCAATGGGGGAATATCACTACTGGTACAGAAATGATACGTCGAATTGGAAATGGTAAAGCATTTGCAATTACGTGCCCATTGATTACTAAGTCTGACGGTGGAAAATTTGGTAAAACAGAAAGTGGGAATATATGGTTGGATGCTGATAGAACATCTCCTTACGTGTTTTATCAATTCTGGATGAATGTGTCAGATGAGGATGCTGCTAAATATATGCGAATTTTTACTTTGTTTTCTAAGGATGAAATCGAAGAATTAATAAAAAAACACGCAGAAGCCCCACATTTGAGAGCTCTTCAGAGTGCTTTGGCGAAAGATGTTACTATACGGGTTCATTCAGAAGAAGACTACAATAACGCAGTTGCTGCATCTAATATCTTATTTGGGAAATCCACAACACAGGATTTAAAGAAACTTTCAGAAAGGGATTTCTTGTCTATTTTTGAAGGGGTTCCACAATCAGATGTAGATTTGTCGGTTATTAAGGATGGACTTGGGATTATTGAATTGACCGCGGAGAAATCAGATTTGTTTTCTTCGAATGGTGAAGCAAGAAGGATGCTTAAAAGTAATGCGGTTAGTTTAAATAAAGAGAAGGTAGATGAATCTAAGGTTGTTAATTCTGAAGACTTGTTATTTGGTAAATACTTGATTTTACAAAAAGGTAAAAAGAATTACTACTTAATTAGCGTTTCATAAATGAAAGGATTAATTACATTTCTTTTAGTGTCGATGCAATTGGTTTCTTTTGGCCAATTTGACAAAAAAAAGGTGTTGGTAGTGGTTTATGATCGAATTGATTTTAGCACTGATTACAGTCTTAATGAAATTGCAAGGGCTAATTCTATTAGAGGAGATGAAGTATATGATACACTGATTAATTCATTACTGAATGTTTTGGAGGCTATTGATAATGGGAACATTTCTTTTAGTCAGGTTTCAGAAGGTGAATATCAGTTTATACAATCCCAAATTACAAAGGTCGCCATGAAGAAACCATCTAGGCAAGGGGTGGTGCTTGATAACATCTCAAATAAGGAGTTTAATTATTTGTTGTCTAAGAATAGTGCTGATTTTGTATTGTTTATAAATTATTATCAGTTTGAAAAAGTACGTGTTCCTGAAGATGAAAAAGAAGGATTGGTACGAAAATTATTGGAAACACAAAATTCCGGATCAATTGAAGGACGACTCTTTTATAGTAGACATTTATTGGACTTTGAAGTATATACAAAAGATAAAAAGAGGGTAATGGCTAAAGGGCGATATGAACTCCCGATGCCAGGAATAAATGTTAAAAACTACACGTATGAAGGAAAAGATGTCGCCTCGATAAAAATGGGATATCTTCGTTATTCTACTTGGATTGCAAATGAAATAAGCAGCGTAGCAATTTCAAATTAGTTATTCAACTAAAAGATTACAACCTCTAATATCGCTAAGGTCAAATCTGCCTAATATTTCGAATTGTCCATTTTCATGGGACTTGCCTAGGTCTTGTGTTTCAATAAATGAACAGGAATGTATATTGGCCAAATCAATCACATTTACACCACCAGTTTTCCCAAATTTTTCTGTACTAAACGGGTCATTGTGACTTCTAATTATAATTTTCATCCAAGGTGGAGTGTTAAACTTTTCGTCGCTAATGGAATAGGCTTGAGATAACAACTCCGTCATACCATACTCTGAGTGAATGTTTTTGCAGTTTAGCTGCTGCATCAAAATAGCGTGTAACTCTGAACGAATCATTTCTTTTTTTCTTCCCTTCATTCCACCTGTTTCTATAATCGTGATTGCTGAAAAATCAAAATGGAATTGCTCTGCTAAATCCAATAAAGCAAATGAAACTCCGAAGAGGATTACTTTTTCTCCCTTAGAAATAGATTGCTTGATGTTATTAATCATTTCTAAATGGTTGTGCAGATAAAAGCCACTTGAAGGGTTTCCGTTTTGAATCAAGTGATTCACCATGTAAATTAATGAGGAGCCTTCGCGTTCTAGGTATGAAGGCAATAAAGCGAAATAAGTGTATTGATTGATAGGGCCATAAAACATCTCAAATGCTGTCTGAAAACTTCGTTCATAAATAGCTAAGTCGTTCACAAAATGCTTTGAGGTTTGACTTCCGCTTGTTCCACTACTGGTGAATGTGGATTGACAATCGGTGGAATCTGAAATGCGGTGAGTTTTAAAAAACGAGATGGGTAAGAACGGTATCGAATCGATTGATTGGACATTGGTTGGGTTTTTATTCAATAAATTACAATATGCTTTATAGATATCAACGTTTTCATATTGATGGGTAAATACTTTTAAAGCAACTTCCTCGAAGGAGTTAGAAGTGACATTGAATATATCTTCGATTAGCTTTCTCAACCTTATGGTGTTTTCAAAATAGAAAATTACCAATGATTAGCCGCTTAAATCAGTAATTTTAGATTAATTTGGTATTGAAATTTTTAAGTCATGAAGAAAATAGCTGTAGCTGCTGCTTTATTTGCAGTGCTTTTTGGTTGTAAAGAAGATCCTGACTTCCCAAATGTGCCTCAAATTGAAACTGTTTCCTTTCAAATAATAGATGGTGAGGCTTACTGGAAGTTTTCTTTCAAAGATGGGGATGGGAATTTAGGCTCCTCTTTAGAAACAGACACTAATTTCTTCCAATCCATAGTTAATTTATCAAAAGATACTACAATAGCCTTTGTTGGAGAAAGAATCCCTGCAATCGAGATTGTTGGAGGGTCAAAAGGAATAGAAGGAGAGATTACAAAGAGCACAAACCTAGCCCAATTACAATTAATAGGTACAGGGGGATATACTAAGCAGGACACTGTATACTTTACTACTTACATTGTAGATAATGCGGGAAACAGAAGTAATCTCATTCGTACTCCGGCATTTAAAGAGGATCCCATTATAATTTTCTCTAATGAGTAATTATACTTCTCCTGCAACAGCTTCGCTAACATTGATGATATGGTCACCTAATCGCTCTACAGAAGAGAATAAATCATTGTAGATAATTCCACTAGCGAAATTGTATTCTCCAGTCTCAATATTGACTAAGTGCTCTTTTCTAATCTTGTTTCTCAGTTTATTGATTTCTTTCTCTAATTCATTTGCCTTGGCAAGTTGAACTAGATCATAATCTTGTTCTAAATTTTTTACCATCAAATCAGAAGCTTGATCAACTTTATCAAACATCTCTTTTAGATTTTGACGCTGCTCTGGTGTAAACCACACTTTTTTGTCAGACTTTCGTTCAATGGCTTTTGACATTTGGTAACAAACGTCTCCAATTCGCTCTAAGTCATTAATGATGGATAGCATACTTCTAATTCGCTCAGATGCAGAAGAATTTAATTCGCCTTCAGAAACTTTGGCCAAATAGTTAGAAACTTCAGATTCTATTCTATCTGTAATTTCCTCATATTTTTTAATCCTAGCCAATAAATGCTTGAATTCCTTTTTGTCTGTTTCAACCAATAATTTAGGGATAAAACGAATCATTTTTTTAGTCAGCTTACCAAACTTAGCTACTTCTTTTTTTGCTTCTAATATTGCAGCTTCAGTAGTTAACATCATACCGGTTCCAATATATTCCAAATGAAACTCTTCATCCATATCGCCTTTTGAGGGAACCATTTTGGTAACAACTCTAGCAATCAGTGGAACAAATCCTACCATCAATAAAGTATTGATGATGTTAAATACTGTATGGAAAAGCGATAATTGTAATTCCTCTTGACTGCTTCCTATATCTGGGATAGCCGCAGTTAAACCATTTTGAAATGGAACCCAAAGCCATTTTACTAAATCAATAAAAAATGAGAACAATAATATCATCCAGATAACCCCAACAACATTGAAGATAAGATGAGCTCTTGCTGCTCTTTTGGCGTGTACATTTGCTACGATAGCTGCAAGGTTGGCCGTTATCGTAGTTCCAATATTTTCACCTAATACCATTGCTGCTGCTACTTCAAATGTGATGACATCAGTATAAAGTAAAGTGAGAGTCAAGGCCATTGCCGCAGAAGAAGACTGAATGATAATGGTTATAATGGTTCCTACCAAAACGAATAAAATGGTAGATAAAATTCCGTAATCAGTAAAAGTAGCTAGGAAGCTTAGAACTTCAGGGTTTTGATTGAGATCTGGAACCG
Organism: Acidiluteibacter ferrifornacis; assembly: GCF_009909615.1. GTDB lineage: Bacteria > Bacteroidota > Bacteroidia > Flavobacteriales_E > Vicingaceae > Acidiluteibacter > Acidiluteibacter ferrifornacis. The sequence goes on from NZ_WWNE01000004.1 coordinate 103,088, forward strand.
AATTTTTTAGTGCATCAAGTCCTAGAAATAAAAGGGCAAATCCGATGAGTACTTCAGCAACTGATTTTAGAGTGCTTTTTTTAGCAAACATCATGGGAAAGCCAATCGCAATAATCGGCAAGGCAAAAGAGGAAATTTTAATTTTAAAACCAAAAAAAGCAATCAACCAAGCGGTAACAGTGGTACCTATATTGGCTCCCATAATTACTCCAATAGACTCAACAAGACTAAGTAATCCTGCGTTGGCAAAACTAACTACCATTACCGTGGTTGCAGAAGATGACTGGATCAATAATGTGATTAAAAAGCCAGTGAATACACCCAGAAAACGGTTTCTGGTCATACTGCTTAATATTTGGCGGAGTTTATTTCCTGCAGCTTTTTGTATTCCTTCGCTCATGATTTTCATTCCAAAAATGAAAAAACCCAAAGCTCCTAGCAGATTTAATGATTCTAACAGTCCAAAATCCATATTTGTGTTTTTGTAATGAGCTATTAATTAGTTTTTTAATATTAAAAAGTAGCTCTTTTATTCAAACTTCAAAGAGACCACGTTTTTAATCACTGTGTGTTAATTTAATGTTAAGATATAACATAATCCTTAATATTTATCCAACCGAATTAAAGGACTTCAAATCCTAATTGGAGAATCATTTGGTAGAGTGTTGTGAGTGACTGCTAATGATAACTTTTTATTAATGACACCTTTTAATTATAGTAAAACTAAATTAACGTAAAGAGTAGGATTAAAATATAGGTTTGTAATTGTATTATGAGCAAGTCTGAGTCCTCCATATTAATTGTAAAAAGCCCATTTCATTCCACCACTTCGATTGAAAAATCTCTGGTAGAAGCTGGATTTGAAGTTACCTTTGTAGAAGATCATGAAGATTTATTGAATCAGGCTGTCGCTAAACCACCTGATATTATTTTTATCCCAGTAGAGTTGGCTGAAGGAGATGGGATAGAAATGTGTTATGAGATAAAAAATCATCAGGAATTGAGTTCTGTTTTTGTGGTTTTAATTTCAAAGAAAAAGGAAGATTTTACCCAAATTGCTGGGTTAGATTCTGGGGCAGACGATTTTTTAGTGAGTCCTGTTCAAGCTAGAATATTAGCTTTAAAGTTAAAAGCTTTACTCCGGAGAAAGGGAAATGAAATTGGGCTGCACAACGAAAGGGATGAGTTGAGAACAGAGGACTTTGTTATCGATAGAGAGCGATATGTTGTTATTCAGAACGATCGTGAAATCTATTTACCCAAAAAAGAGTTTGAACTACTTTCTTTGTTATCGGCAAAGCCACAGAAAATTTTTACAAGGCAAGAAATTACGCATTCGGTTTGGGGGATGGGTGCCATTGTTCAAGGTAGAACCATTGATGTTCACATTCGAAAAATTCGAGAAAAAATAGGAAAGCGATATATCCAAACCATAAAAGGTGTAGGCTATAGATTACATGCTTAAAGTGAAGGGTCTAATGGCCGGAAGGTGATTTCTTCTACAAAAGAGTGCTTACTTCCAGCGACACTATTTTTAATAAAATCGGCAATGTCATTTGGTTGAACCATACTTTCCCGATTCGCAGAAATACCGTCCCATGAAGGGGTATTCACAGAGCCTGGATAGATGGCACAAACTTTAATAGAATAGGGACGAAGCTCTTCTCGTAATAAGTCATTCAAAGCTTTCAATGCATGTTTACTGATCGTATAGGCTGCAGCGGTAGTTCTTACTTCTTTGGCTAGAACAGATAATATGTTGAAGATGTATCCTTTCTTTTTCTTTTTAAAAGAAGGAATTAGTGCTTGGCTAATCTCGAAAGCACTCAAAAAGTTTGCATTAAATAATTCTTGAATGGAGTTGGATGATTCATCTTCTAGATTACCAACACTATATTTTCCAAAATTATTCACTAATACATGAATATTTTCTAGATGTGGAGACAGGTTTTTAATCAATTGTGTTCTTGATGCAGAGGATGTTAGATCTCCTGCTATTACATAACATTGATTTCTATACTTTAATTCAATCTCGTTTTTTAATGTCTCTAGGTTTTCTTTGGAAGAAGAAATTGCAATGATGTCATAGCCCTCTTTAGAGAGTGATTCTACAATAGCCTTGCCGATACCTTTTGTTGCTCCAGTAATCAATGCTAACATCTAGCAAAGGTAAATTCTAATTCTTAAATTTGAAACTCGCACATGAAAGTAGATTCTCTTAAGAAACGTATTTTGGTTTGCCCTTTAGATTGGGGCTTGGGTCATGCCTCTCGGTGTATTCCTGTTATTCATGAGTTGGATCGAATGGGATTTGAAGTCGTTATAGCTGCAGATCGAGCTCCGCTCCAATTACTAAAGAATCAATTTCCCGATAAAGAATTTCTTTCCTATCCAGGTCCTGAAATTAAGTATCCTAAACGTATCGGGATGGCTTTATTCATGTTACTTAAAGCGCCAAATTTAATTAGATGGTTAAAAGAGGAGCATTTGTTGTTAGAAAGTTTTATCGATAGTTATCAGATAGATGCTATTATTTCTGACAATAGATACGGTGCCTATTCCGAAAGGATTCCTTCTATTTTGATCACTCATCAGCTCTTTATTCAAGCTCCAATGGGCAAGCGTGCTTTGAAGGCTTTCACTGCTGGAAGAGTAAAAAATTTTCAGGAAACTTGGGTACCTGATTTCGATTCTAAAGATAATCTTTCAGGTAACTTGTCTCATGGAGATACTGACCTAGAAAATGTACATTATATTCAGCCTATTTCAAGATTCTCTGGATTTGCCACAGCCAATCAAAACTATACGAGAGATTTAACTATTGTGTTATCCGGTCCGGAGCCCACTAGAACACAGTTTGAAGAAATTGTTTTAAACCAAATCCAAAATTATGAAGGAAATGTGCTGTTAGTGAGAGGGCTTCCTGAAACTATAAACCCGTTAAGGCTTCAAGCTAATATCGAAGTAAAATCCTTTTTGCCGGCGAAAGAATTAGAAGTTGAAATGGCCAACTCGAAGCATATTGTTTGCAGAAGTGGTTACAGTTCCATAATGGATCTAGCCGCCTTAGGTAAGAATGCTATTTTGGTGCCTACCCCAGGTCAGACGGAACAAGAATACCTTGCTGAAAAGTTAAAATCTGAGAAGAAATATTATTTCGAACATCAACACGAATTTAATTTAATGAGAGCCATAGAGGCTTCTAAAGATTATACTGGAGTAAAATATAAACTAGATAGATCCGACTTAAGAAATAGAATTAAAGCGCTAGCAGATCGGCTTAATCACTCCAAGTAAAAAACGCGTTTCAATCTACTTCCTATATCTGTCAAAACCTCATAGGGTATGGTATTTCTGGCTTTAGCCAAGTCATAAATGGTATTGTTTTCGCCAAAAATGACTACTTCATCGCCTTCTTCAGCTTCTATACCCGTAATGTCTATCATTAACATGTCCATACAAATTGAGCCTATTGTTGGAGCGAGCTTACCGTTCACTTCTATTTGCCAATTGCCATTTCCCAACAGTCTACTAAATCCATCTGCATAGCCTATAGGAATGGTGGCTGTTGTTCCATCTGTTGGCATGACTCCTCGTCGTCCGTAGCCCACTGTCTCTCCTTTCTTTAGGTGTTTAATTTGAGAAATATGTGCTATTAATCTATTGACAGGTTTAAGAATTGCTTTATGTTCTGGAGTGTTGCTAATACCATATAACCCAATACCTAATCGAACCATATCAAATTGTTGATCTGGAAATCTTAAAATTCCACTGGAATTGAGGATGTGTTTTAAGAATGAATATCCAAGCGATCGCTCTATTTTTGCAGTCATTGTATTGAATCGTTCAAATTGAAGCTGCGTAAAGTCATCCTTCTCTTGTTCATCGCTTGCTGCTAAATGAGAAAATACAGAGGCTACTTTGACTTGAGGATTTGCTTTTAAAAGTTCAACTAACTCATCTAACTGTTCTTGTTCAAAACCTAATCGACGCATACCTGTATCCATTTTTAAATGAATTTTAACTGCTTGGTTCGGATCTTGAAAGTAGGTGTTGCGGTCAAGGTTTTCCAAGAAAAGTCTTAAGTTTCTCAAGCTGTATATTTCTGCTTCAAGTTGATGTCTGATTAGGCTGTCGAAGCTTTGTGGTTCAGGATTTAAAACCATTATTGGTAAGGCTATTCCTTGATTGCGTAATGCGATCCCTTCATCGGTATAGGCTACAGCAAGATAGTCAGCACGATAATATTCTAAGATATTTGCGATTTCATGTGTGCCATTTCCATAAGAAAAAGCTTTCACCATTATCATTAGCTTGGTGTTGCTATTCAGAATAGACTTAAAATAATTGAGATTATCAATTAAGTAATTCAAGTTGACCTCTAGTGTAGAGTTATGTCCTTTCTCTTGTAATCTTTCGGTAATTTTTTCAAATTCAAACTTTCGCGCGCCTTTGATCAATATTGCTTCGTTGTAAAATTTGATTTGATCAATAGAATTTAAGAAGCTTATAGTATCAGGGTAGCACTCCGTCGGAATTTGGAATAAATGTTTCTGCGCTTGGATGTTGGGTCCAATACCAATCAGACGGTCTATTTTGTTTCGATTAAGTAAGTCTGAGATTTCTGCATATAGCTTTTCTGTTGACTCAGAATGCTGAAGTATATCAGATAGTATAAGGGTGTGTTGTGGATGTTGTTGCTGTTGTTTTAAATAGGTGATGGCGATTTTAAGAGAGGTAATATCAGAATTATAACTGTCGTTAATTAACGTACAAGAATGAATGCCTTTTTTTAGTTCCAACCGCATTGCAATGGAAGTGAGGGACTTCATTCCTTCTGAGATAATGGCTGTATCTATTGAAAAGGTAAGGCACAATAGCCAAACATGTATTGCGTCCTCCAGCGATGCACTGTCTTTGAAAGGCAGATTGATCTCTACGTCTTCTCCTTTATAAATTCCTTTGATTAATGATTTTTTATTCGAATGGGTGATGGAAGTTATTTGTAAACTCACTGTACTTTTTTCTCTTGACCAAGTGATTAACTCAATAGGTTGGCTAAAAATTGTCTTCGCAATCTGTATATCAATAGCATGATGATCCTTGCAGTAGATTAATTGATTACAGTTTTTAAATAATTGAATCTTCTCTATTATCTGCTTCTCTTGCGATTCGAAATTTTGTGCGTGAGCGTTTCCAATATTGGTGAAAATACCAATGTTGGGTTGAATCATCCGCTCTAGACACTCCATCTCATTTGATTGAGATACTCCTGCTTCAAAAATAGCTAAATCATGGCTACTGGTGAGTTGCCAAACCGACAAAGGAACCCCTACTTGAGAATTATAACTTTTTGGACTTCTACAAATCTGATATACTTCTTTTAAAACTTGAAATGTCCATTCTTTGACAATTGTCTTGCCATTACTTCCTGTAATTCCGATTACTGGAAGCTTGAATTGACTTCTGTGAAAACTTGCAATTTGATGAAGAGCTTTCAATGTGTCAGGTACAACAATAAAATTAGCGTCTTCGTATTGATCGGATATAATCTGAGATCTAGAAATCAAAAATGAACGAACTCCCTTTTGGTAAGCTTCCTCAATGTATTGATGTCCGTCTTGTCGTTGACCAATTAAAGCAACAAACATGGAGTCGGAATACTCTTGTTGCGCACGGCTATCAATTAGTATATGAGTTACTACTGTAGTGACTCCTTCGTGAGTGCCCTTACAAATATTACTCAATTCTATACTACTGTAACCTTTGGGTTTCATATTATTTTGTCTCTATTCTTTCTTGTTCTTAAAATTGTTTTCAAGCGTAAAACAATCCCTACATAGCGGCTGGTAGCTATCGGTTTCACCAAGCATTACAAGTTTGTTGTTGTCTGTGATTCGATGAGAATGGTTGGCCAAATTTCCGCAATTGACACAAATGGCATGAACCTTAGTGACATACTCTGCAGTTGCAAGCAAAGCGGGAATTGGGCCAAATGGCTTTCCAGTATAATCCATATCTAATCCTGCAACAATTACTCTAATGCCATTGTTCGCTAATTGATTGCAAACAGCGACTAATCCCATATCAAAAAACTGGGCTTCATCTATTCCCACAACATCTTCATCATTAATCAATAGTGGGATGTTTGCTGAAGCAGGTACAGGGGTGGAGTGTATTTGATTGTAGTCGTGAGAAACTACTGCAATCTCGTCGTATCGGGTGTCTATCTCTGGTTTAAAAATCTCTACTTTTTGTTTTGCGATTTTTGCGCGTTTTAATCGTCGAATTAATTCTTCGGTTTTTCCAGAAAACATAGAACCACAAATAACTTCTATCCAGCCCTTTTTTTTCTTCGGATTTATTGTGTTTTCAAGAAACATGCAGTCAAATTATATGAGATAATAGCTATTGATTACTTTTGCAAAAGTATCATTAAACTTTTATTTTCTTCAAGATTAAAAACAACTATGGATATTCAAGGTAAGCGTAAGGAATTAACCGCCCTAGTGGACAATATTAAAGAGCATTCTGACCGGTTGACAGTCAGTCATACATTGCCAACCTTAGAATTAAGCGTTCTGTTGTCAAAGATTTCAAAGCTATATGAGGAGATGATTGTGCTCAAACATGAATTGTCTAAAGTTGAATACGACTCAATAGAAAGCCTATTAGAAGTAGAGGGGCAATCTGAATTTTCTGAGCAAGTAGTAGAAAAGGCGAAGCATGCAGAGGAAAGTCGAACTGAAAGAATGGAAAAGACGGTTGAAATTATTGCACCTGAAGAAGGAGAATTTGAAAAAGAAGAAACAAAGACATTTGAATCATTTGTAGAAGATCAAATAGTGGATGAAATAGATGAACCCATTGAAATTCCGAAGGATGAAGAATTGCCTAAAGAAGCAGTTGAAGCTGTAAAAACTCCTACTCCATACGAAGTTGACTTCCAAGACTTAAACACAAAGCTATCAGGTAAGGAGGAGAATAGTGTGGTAGACCAATTACAAAGACAGCCAATATCTGATTTAACGACTGCAATTGGTCTAAATGAGCGATACTTATACTCCAATGAATTGTTTGGAGGCAATATGGAAGACTTTAGAACTGCCTTAAAAGAATTGAATTCTAAATCTAATGCTGAGGAAGCTTTTAATTATTTTAATGGTGATTTGGCCTCAAAATACGCATGGGATTTAGAAAATGAACTAGTCACTTCTTTAAAATTGCTAGTGGCAAGACGATTTAAGTAGAATGCGTTTAAATGGTCTCAATACCATTTAATTTGTCGATTTGCCGATTGTAAAAGTATTCTATGATTACAGCTTTTTTGGACTACTTTTATATTCAGAATTTTAAAATCTTGTTGAATGAAACATCTGAATCATATGCGTTCTGTTGCTGTATTTGTATTGGCTTTTGTGCTAACTTCAACGGTAAACGCCCAAAAAAAATGGACGCTGGAAGAGTGCATTAGCTATGCGGTAGAACAAAATATTTCCATCAAGCGGACCAGTCTTAATCTAGAAAATTCAGCGGTGAATTTGTCTCAGTCTCAGTATGGGCGTTTGCCTTCATTAAACGGATCCGCAAGCAATACCTATAACTTTGGGCAAACAATTGACCCCTTTACTAACCAGTTTGCTACTACAACAGTTCGCTCAAATAGTTTCTTTTTGAACGCACAGGTTACGGTATTCAATGGCTTTCAAACATTAAATACAGTCAAAGCAAATAAAACTGAACTGCAAGCCGCTGAATCGGATCTTCAAAAGATGAAGAATGATATTTCATTGAATGTTGCAAATCTCTACTTACAGATTTTATTCAACAAAGAATTGCTTCGAAACGCTGAGAGCCAACTAGAAGTAACTAAGATTCAAGCTCAGCGAATTGAGAAGTTAGTTGCTGCAGGTAGTCAGCCACAAGGAGCCCAATATGATATTGAAGCGCAGTTAGCTCAAGAAGAATTAAACCGAATCAATGCTAAAAATCAGCTCGACCTATCGCTGTTAAATCTAAGACAATTGTTATTAATCGAATCTTCTGAGGATTTTGAAGTAGTTGAACCTTCTATTGATAATATAGATAAAGGCAAAATGTTGAGTACTCCTGGTGCTATCTACGAAAATTCGTTAACAATAATGCCTGAAGTTAAAAGCTCACAGTATCGACTTGTAGCAGCCGAGCAAACTTTAAAAGCTTCTCGTGGGGCTTATTCGCCAAGAGTTACATTAAGCGGATCATATGGAACAGGTTATTCTGGTGTGAGCCAAGAATTAGTTGGTATTACTGATTTAGGTCTTCAACCCAATGGAGATGTAGTTCAAGGTTCAAACACACCTGTACTGTCTCCAACCACAATTCCTCAGTTTCAAGATAAATCCTTTAATGATCAACTTCGTGATAATATTAATAGCTCTATTGGCGTGAGTTTAACCGTTCCTATATTCAATGGAATGGCAGCAAGAAGTAATGTATCTAGATCTAAAATTAGGTTAGAGCAAGCAGAGCTTGATTTAACAGATACTAAGTTGCAATTGAGACAACAAATAGAATCGGCTTACCTTGATGCAGCAGCAGCCTCAAAGCGTTATGAGTCTGCAAGTGCATCGGTAAAAGCCTTAACAGAGTCCTTTAAATACACACAGGAAAGATTTAATGTTGGATTGTTAAATTCATTCGATTTTAGCAACGAAAAGAATAGACTAATTCAGTCTCAGTCTAATCTCTTACAAGCCAAATATGAATATATATTTAAAACTCAAGTGCTTGAATTTTATCAAGGAAAAACCATTAGTTTAAAGAATTTATAAGAAAATGAAATCGAAGAAAATAATATGGATTTTAGTTGCTGCAGTTTCAGTTTTATTGGTGATTGCTGTTGTAATGAAAAAAGGAAAAGGAATTGAGTATAAAGTGACTGCTGAAAATCCATCTTATAGAACCATTATAGAGACGGTTTCAGCAAGTGGAAGAATCCAACCAGAAGTTGAGGTAATCATTAGTTCTGATGTTTCTGGAGAAATTATTGAAATGGCAGTTAAGGAAGGAGATTATGTAAAGCAGGGCGATTTGCTTTTAAAAATTAACCCGGACTTGGTAGAGTCTGCTTTGGGAAGGGCAGAAGCAGCCGTTAATACCGCTAAAGCAAACTATTCTAGCTCTAAAGCGAGATTAACTCAGTCTAAGTCTCAATTTGTCAACGCTAAGGCTAGTTACGAACGTAATGAGAAGTTATTTAAAGACAAGGTAATTTCTCAAGCTGAATACGATAATGCAAAATCGTCTTTTGAAGTAAGTGAGGCAGAAGTCCTAGCAGCAGAGCAGAGTGCTCAAGCTGCATTGTACAATATAAAAAGTGCAGAAGCAAGTTTAAAGGAAGCTAGGGAGAACTTAGGAAGAACTTCAATATATGCGCCAATGGACGGGACTATCATCAACTTAAGTAAAGAAAAGGGAGAAAGAGTTGTAGGTACAGCTCAAATGGCTGGTACAGAAATTTTAACTGTGGCTAACCTATCTACCATGGAGGTTGATGTGGATGTCAATGAAAATGATATTGTTCGTGTAAGTAGAGAAGATACGGTGCTTATTGAAGTAGATGCTTATCTAGATCGGAAGTTCAAAGGTGTAGTTACGGAAATAGCTAATTCCGCCAATACAGTAGGATCAAGTATAGATCAAGTGACCAATTTTGATGTAAAAATTAGAATACTTAGTAATAGTTATTCAGACTTAATTCAAAATGCCGATTCAAACTCCTCACCTTTTCGACCCGGTATGTCTGCTAATGTGGAGATTCAAACCAAACGAGCAAACAATGTTCTTTCGCTTCCTATCCAATCTGTTACTACAAGAGAGGATTCAACAAAGGAGGATAAAAATGGAGATAAAGAACTGGTAGAGTGTATTTTCGTAATAAAAAATGGAGAAGCCATTCAAATGAATGTGAAAACAGGAATTCAAGACACAAAATACATTCAAATAAAGTCAGAACTAGATGAAAACGCTGATGTTATTACAGGACCTTACACCGCTATTTCTAAGTCATTAAAGAATAAAAGTAAGGTAAGGAAGGTTTCAAAAGAGCAACTTTTTGAACGAAAGGAAGATTAATTATGGCATTAATATTATCTCTGGAGACAGCCACGAAGGTGTGTTCTGTAGCATTGCATAAAGATGGGGAATTGTTAGGAGTGAAGGAGCAATCGGGTGCCTATTCACACTCTGAATTACTCAATCAGTTTATCGCAGAATTATTAGAGGAAACTGCTATTGAATTTAATCAATTAGAGGCTATCGCCGTTAGTAAAGGCCCTGGATCCTATACTGGGTTGAGAATTGGAGTTTCTACTGCTAAGGGCTTTTGTTATGCTCTAAGTATTCCATTAATTGCTGTGGATACGCTAAAGGCGATGAGTTTAAGAGCTTATCGTTCTGTAAAAAATGAAGACGCTTACTATCTTCCTATGATTGATGCCAGAAGAATGGAGGTTTATTGTGGGGTTTATGATTTCGATTTGAATCTAATTGTCCCTGTTTCAGCCCAAATTATAGGTGAAGAAAGTTTCGGTGAATTGCATAGTAAAGAAGTGTTCTATTTTGGAGATGGTGCAGAAAAGTGTCAAGGGGTTCTTACTCATCCTAGTTTTATACGTTTAGAGGCGATTTTCCCATCTGCGATAGAATTAGGAATGTTAGCGAAACTGAAGTTTGAATTGTCCGAATTTGAAGATGTTGCGTATTTTGAACCGTTTTATTTGAAAGACTTTTTGGCAACTACTCCCAAAAAACTCCTCTAGACAGGATTTATTTTTAAACCATACAAAAGGACAATTCGTTATATTTGATAGCTAAAGCTACACTTAAGATGAAACTATTAACCTTGTTTTCTTTTATAATCATCTCTTATTCTGCATTTTCTCAGGAAAATGATGAGAAGAATGATCATATCTATTGGAACAAGACTTTTACGCTAGAATGGTCAGATTTTCAGGGAACACCACCTGAGTCACAAGAATCTGCCGCTCTCTCAAATATTGCTATACCCTATGGATTCGAAACCTATAGCGATGGAAGAGTAACGGTTAATATAAATGCTTGTTTTATTCGTTCAAAGTCGTGGGTTGTCCCAAAATTCAAAAACAACTTGCTCCTACAGCATGAACAGCTTCACTTTGATATTGCGGAGTTAATCCGGAGGAAGATAGTGAAAGCACTTATTGAGGCAGATGTTACTGTAGACAATGCTGAAGCAGTAATGAAGTCGATAATGAAACACTACTGGGCAGGGGAGTACAAGAAAATGCAGGAACGCTATGATGCTGAAAGTAATTTTTCTCGTTTTATAAGTAAACAGATAGAATGGAACAATGAAGTAGCAGAAGAGCTAGAAAAGTATGATGCCTACAAATACACTGAACTGACCCTTGGACTTAAAAATGATCAATAATAGGTATACTCCAGTTGAATAATTTCAATCTTTCCTTCTTGCTCATAACGAATTACCAATGCTTCCAAATGGTCGGAATCGTCAGGTGAGTAAACAAAAGCTAACTTTTTTTCTAGTTCACCTTCGATAAATAGATAGGCATATTCTAAGTGGTTTTGATTGACGTATTCAAATTGATAAACTCCTTTTTCATTGCGGTTAATGTAATTTGAATACTCGATTTTATCGATTAGATGACCCTTGTAGGACCATGATTTAGTAGAAGACTTTGAAGTTATAATTAGATCCTTTTCTTCACGAATAATACGATTGTTTTCATAATACAGTCGCTCCTCCAGGTAAGGTCTGTTTTCAGAATTTAAATAAATGCGTTTGGCAAACGACTCATCACTATATGGTTCCTTATATCGCTCGATTGAAACCGTGTCTTCCTTCCCTTTATAGTGCTTTGTTGTGACGATTGATTGAACTCTATTCTTAGCATTGTAATTAAATGCTCTTTTAATCGTTTCACTTTGATATGTTATCAGTTCCTCGTGCAATAGATTTGAGGCATTAAATTTAAAATAAATGGTGCTGCTATCTTTATATATTCCTCTAGATTCAATATATACCTCTTTAGTAGGTCGACCTTCTTGGTTAAAGTAAAATCGCTTGATTGCAGGTTTACTGACGATTATTTCACCATCCATCTTTTCGGAGTAGGTAAGTTGGATGGAACGTATTTTATTTTTTTTAATAAAATCAACGTTAAATGAGTTATAGTCTTTAAAAAAATGTTCATCCGGTAGTACCAATTGTGAGTATCCAAGTTGAATGATTGAAGTTAAAATGAAGGCAAAAATCGTTTTCAGAGGGCTTTTATTTTTTAAGTTGTTCAATAGCTGTTTTAACAGATTCCGTTGGTTGGTTACAGGTTTTGTTCGTACAAACGTAGAGGTAGGTTTTATTTTCTACAAATCTATTTTTAAGTAGTTCTAAGTTTGATGCTGTATCTGCTATTACTACAACTTTGTTCGGTATGTACTCTTTCATCAATGAGGCATATTTTGTCTTACTGTCTTTGCCAATTATCGCCACTTCATAGAATGGTTTTAAGTGATGTATCAATAGAATTCCCCAATTGGAAAAAGCGCTTCCAAACTGATTAATTTGATGATGAACGTTTTCTAACATTTGTTTCGAAGTTATTAAATGTTTCTCCTCTGCTAAAACATGTCCTAATTTGAAAAGTGTTAGTGCTAAAGCAGAATTGGAAGCTGGAATTACATTGTCCATATATTCAATTTTTCTTGAGATAAGTGGGTCGTCTTGCAAATCGGTGAAAAAGAACATTCCATTTGAAGAGTCATAAAAATTAGTGTAGCAGTAATTGGTCAATGATTTAGCATGAGTCAACCACTTTTGATTTCCAGTGTTTTCAAAAAGTTGTAGGAATGCCTGGCTTGTAAAAGCGTAATCTTCTAAAAAGCCTTGAATGGTAGATTGACCATTTTTAAAACTATGCCATAGGCTTCCATCAACTTTAAGTAATTTAGAAATGATAAATTTACCACAATTGATAGCTAATTCTAGGTAGCGACTTTCACCAAGTGCGTTATAGGCATCCAATAGACCCGATATGGTTAAAGCGTTCCAAGAGGTTAACGTTTTGTCATCTAAACCTGGTGCCACTCTTTTTTTTCGTTCAATTAATAGTCGTTGATTAAAGGAATTTACCTTTTCTTCGATGGTCTTTTTTGTAAGGTTGAGGGAGTTTGAAATTTCATCAATTGATAGGTTTCGCATCAAAATGTAATTACCGTTTTCCCAATATCCATGGGAGTTGATGTGGTAGTATTGTTCAATTATTTTAAAATCTTCTCCAGCCACTTGTTTTAACTCCTCCTTTGTCCAGATGTAATATTTGCCTTCTTTACCTTCGCTATCAGCGTCTAGCGCAGAGTAAAAATAACCCTCAGGGTGCATAAGAGTTGTAGTTATAAAATGTATGGTTTGATTGACAACTTGTTTGTATAAAGGGTTTTGTTTGAGTTGATAGGCCTTGGAATAAACACTAATTAATTGAGCATTGTCGTAAAGCATCTTTTCAAAGTGGGGTATTTTCCATATCGGATCAACCGAATAGCGGGCAAATCCACCACCGATTTGGTCGTATATTCCTCCTTTTGCCATTTTTTCTAGGGTTAAGTCGATATGAGCCTCTAGTTTAGCATTTGGAGCATAGTAGTTGGCATACATCAGAAATTCAAGATTGCTAGGCATTGGGAATTTTGGAGCTCTATTGGGGCCACCGTTTTCTGGATCGAAAGATTTAGACCATTCTTCTATTGTGGAAATAATGTCTTCCCGCTTAAAAGTTGGAGCTTCTTCCACCTTTTCAATCAATTCTGATTGATGCATTCCTTTGGTCAACTTCTCTGCATACTCTAATACTTTTGGGTAGTTATTTTTGAATAAGTCAGCCAATTGATTCAATACATTCATCCATTGATCTCTCTTGAAATAAGTTCCACCATAAAAAGGTCTGCCATCAGGTAAGGCGACACAGTTGAGTGGCCACCCACCTTGACCAGTCATTAATTGAACAGCGCTCATGTATACTTGATCAATATCAGGACGTTCCTCTCGATCAACTTTAATACAAATGAAATGACGATTCATTAGCTCGGCTACTAATTCATCTTCAAAAGATTCATGTTCCATCACATGACACCAATGGCAAGCAGAATAGCCAATGCTGATAATGATAGGTTTGTTTGTACGTTTTGCTAGGGACAATGTCTCAGCATTCCAAGGTCTCCAGTCTACAGGATTGTGGGCATGCTGCAACAAGTACGGACTTGTTTCGTTGATAAGTTGATTGTTATGCATCCTTGCCTCTTCCATGATTAAATGTTTTTTGATTTTACAAAGTTACGTATCCCTTTCACCTTATGATTTTTGAATGGGGTTAATTATTTAACTTTACCAATTGAAATGCACTATCAATTGATGAAAAAGCTCTATTATCTCTTTTTGTTCACTTTTATATTAAGCCCATTCTTAAAGTTAAAAGCTGGTCACATTATTGGTGGAGAAATCATGTATAATTGTATAGGTCCTTCAGGGTCAGCTTTTACCGAGTATGAAGTAATAATTAAGGTATACCGAGATTGTGAATTTCCGGTTGGAACAAATAGAGCAGATTTTGACGATCCGTTAAGACTTGCTGTATACGATAATAATACCCTAATACTTGAACAAGAAGATTTATCATTAATTTCAAGGGATACTATTCCCTTGGCTATTTCAGACCCCTGTTTGGTGACATTACCAACTGTTTGCGTAGAAGAAGGAATTTATAGAACCACACTCACGTTAAGAAATAATAGTTCAGGATATACTGTGAGTTATGCCAGATGTTGTCGCTCGCCGATATTAGACAATTTAAGTCAACCAGGGACACAAGGGATTACATTAACTACACAAATTCCATCAAGCAATTCAATAATTTGTAATAACTCTCCACAATTTATAGATTTTCCTCCTGTAGGAGTGTGTGCGAATCGACCATTTGTATTTGATCACAGTGCAATTGACATTGATGGAGATTCCTTGGTGTATGAATTTTGTAGCCCTTTCAGTGGGTTGAGCAATACCAATGTGGCTGATTACTCGCCACCACCTCCATACTTTAATGTGGCCTATGTCAATGGTTTCAATGCTCAAAATCCTCTTCCTGCTAACCCAACTTTTAAAATTGATTCAGCTACTGGATTAATTACTGGAACACCTACGCAGATTGGTAATTATGTGGTAGGTGTCTGTGTAACTGAATATCGTAATGGGATAATCTTGAGTACGGTTAAGCGTGATTTTACCATTAACACTGCTCCTTGTGATCCATTGATTATATCTGCAGTCCAATCTCAAACTGCGGCGTGTGATGGATTAACGATTACTTTTAATAATTTAAGTTCAGGTTCTAATCGCTTTCATTGGGATTTTGGAGTGCCTGGTATTTTAAGTGATACCTCCAATCTAACTTCACCTACATTTACTTATCCTGATACTGGGACTTATAACATCACGTTAATAGCGGGTCCAGGAGCTTTGTGTGATGATACATCTATTGTAACCTATAAAGTATACGGTTCGTTAGCTGTTGATTTTGATTTAGATCCATTTCAATGTACAGATACCAATAATATTGATGTTGCTGTGAAAGGAGTTTTTGAAAACTACGCCACTTTTAATTGGGACTTTGGGAGTTCTGCTTCCATACAATCTTCTACTAGTCAAACAGTCAACAATATTAGTTATAACTCCTCAGGGTTAAAAAATATAAAACTTATCACCACCCAAGGTAAATGTGTGGATAGTGTCGAGAAAACAATTGACTTGGGCGGAAATGCCATTGCCAACTTTGGAGCTAGCGCAATCAATAATTGTACTCCTGTAAATGTAATACTGACTGATAGCTCTATCACAGATGCCGTTAATGTGGGATATTTGTGGGATTTTGGTGATGGAACGACTTCAACGTTAAAAAATCCAACTAAGCAGTATACAACACCAGGGAGTTATTCTATCTCTTTAAGGATAGATCAGAAGGACAGATGTATTGACACTTCTTTTAAGATAGCTCTCCAACCAATTGATGTAGTGCCAAAACCGGAGGCGTATTTTATTGTTGGTGATCCACAATGCTTCAACGGCAATAAGTTTAACTTTGCTGCCACTGGAAATTTTAATAGTCAAGCCACATTCAGTTGGCAGTTTGGTGACAGATCATCTATAAGTCAAAGTAATAGTCAAAGTAATACCATTTCTTATGACACAACTGGACGTTTTCCAGTTCAGTTAATTGTGGAGGAGAGTGGGTGTGCTGATAGTTTAGAATTATATGCAGAGGTTTATCCAAATCCAACTATAGATTTTGTTGTTTTAGATGATACTATTTGCTTTCCAGACCAAGTTCAATTCATAGACCAATCGACAGCAGTTTCAGATATTTCTTATTTATGGTTTTTTGGGAATGGTGATACTTCATCTTTGCCAAGTCCTATTGTTCAATATGATACTACCGGTATTTTTAATGTGTTCCTTCAAATCAGAACTTCTGAAAAATGCATTGATACGTTGTATAAATCTTTGGACTCTGCAGTTGTTGTGTTTCCAAGACCGAATTCTGGGTTCATATCCTCAGATACGTCACGTTCTATAAAAGATGCCCAATTTGAATTTATAGACACTTCATCGTCTTGGACTAAAAGGTATTTATCTTTAGGTGATGGATTTGTAAGTTACGATAGTATTGTTAATCATAGATACTCAGATGTAGGGTTTTATCCTGTGACTCAAATTGTTCAAAATCAATTTTCTTGTTCAGATACTACCATCAAATTGATTGAAGTGTATGACGTATTTGAATTTGTTTTTCCGAATATTTTTACACCCAATGGAGATGGAATAAACGATATGCTTCGGCCAATCGCTTGTGGGGTAATTGATTATAAAGTTTCCATATTAAATCGGTGGGGGCTAACCATATTTACATCCAATGCATTAGAACTAGGGTGGGATGGACGAGTGGATGGTCAAAAGTCAGATTCAGGAACTTATTTTTACATCGCTGAATTAAAAGATTTTACCGGAAAATCTCATGTTTTTAAAGGTACTGTAAGCCTATATCGTTAAAATTTTAGTGGAACTCTTTCTTCTTCAGCGACAGGAAATTTTTTAGTGATTAAAAAGGCCCGTCCTTTTATATTGCCATCTACTTTTACTTTGACATCTGAACGTCCTGAAGAAGCCAAACTTAGTAATTTAGGGATTGCTGAAAGTGGAAGTTTAGAAATGTTTAAACTGAATTGAATTTCATGCACTTCTTTACTTTTTTTATCAATTTTAAAGGAATCTCCCAATGACGTAGAGCCAAGGTCGATTCCTTCCACTTGTATATTTAAATCAGCACCAACAACTGAGACTCCAAATGAATTGGGATTGTATATCTCTGCATTGACCACGAAATCAACTTTATTTCCGGTCATTCCAGCCATTTTTACAGATTGGATAGACGAAAGTTCAACTTCTTCAAATCCTGAACAAGAGGTAAAGAATGTAGCCAAAATGAATACAATCATTAAGGCTACATTAGAGGAGTTATTTTTCAATTTTTAATCTTTTAATTGTGAAAAGTTTTCAAAGAAGTAAGGAATTGTTTCTATCCCTTTTAGGAAATTAAATATTCCGTAATGTTCGTTTGGTGAGTGAATAGCATCAGAATTCAATCCAAAACCAAGTAGAATTGACTTTAAACCTAATTCTTTTTCAAATAGAGCTACTATAGGTATGCTACCTCCAGCACGAACAGGTATTGACGGCTTTCCGAATGTGGTTTCAATTGCTTTTGCAGCCGCTTGATAAGCGGGGATATCAATTGGAGTTACGTATGGCTCACCACCGTGATGAGGTTTAACAACCACCTTTACGCTGTCTGGAGCTATAGATTCAAAATGATTTTTAAATAAGGCAGTAATTTCTTCACTAGATTGGTGAGGGACTAATCGCATAGAAATTTTCGCGTAAGCCTTAGAGGGTAGAACTGTTTTTGCACCTTCACCGATATATCCACCCCAAATACCATTGACATCCAATGTTGGTCGAATTGAGGTCCGTTCTATGGTACTGTACCCTTTTTCTCCATGAATGTCTTTTATTTTTAAATGATCTTTATAATCCTCTAAATCAAATGGAGTTTTGGCCATTTCAGCTCTTTCTTCAGCGCTTACTTCTTCTACTTTATCGTAGAAACCTGGAATCGTAATTCGATTATTCTCATCCGTCAATGAAGCAATCATTTTGCTGAGAATATTGATTGGGTTAGCAACTGCACCACCATATACTCCCGAGTGCAGGTCTCTATTAGGTCCAGTTACTTCCACTTCTAAGTAGGACAGCCCTTTCAATCCAGTGGTGATGGATGGATGCTCCATAGAAAGCATAGAAGTGTCAGATATAAGAATAATATCCGCCTTTAGCCGATCCTTATTTTCTTTGATGAAGGCTCCTAAGTTTACAGAACCTACTTCTTCCTCTCCTTCAATAATGAACTTAACATTACAAGGTAACTGATTTGTTTTAACCATCATTTCTAAGGCCTTAACATGCATATACATTTGACCTTTGTCATCTGCTGCTCCTCGTGCATAAATTTTTCCATCTTTTATAACTGGTTCGAAGGGTGGAGAGTCCCATAGCTCAATGGGATCAGCAGGTTGAACATCATAATGACCATATACTAGTATAGTTGGAAGCGAAGGGTTAATCACTTTTTCCCCATATACTACAGGGTATCCGTTGGTAGGACATAATTCTGTATTCTCTGCTCCAGCCAATTCCAGTGTTTTACGAACTGCTTCTGCAGCTTCCATTGTGTCTTTTTTGTAGGCTGAGTCTGCACTAATGGAAGGAATTTTAAGTAGTTCTATTAATTCGTTTATAAAGCGATCTTTATGTTCTTCTATGTATTCTTTAACGTTTTTCATTGTATTTAAAAATCAATTTAGTGGATTAATATTTTTCCAGTCATTTCTGGCGGACATTCAATTCCCATTAGTTTAAGAATTGTTGGCGCAACATCTGCTAAAATACCATTTCTTATTGCGGTATATTTTTTATCAATTAGAAATACTGGTACAGGGTTGGTTGTATGCGCTGTATTAGGAGAACCATCAGCATTTATGGCATAATCAGCATTACCATGATCAGCAATAATTATAAAGCTATATCCATGTTTGATTCCTTCTTCTACGATTTGCTTAGTTAACCCATCGACAGTTTCTACTGCTTTAACAATTGCATCAAATACTCCAGTATGCCCAACCATATCTGGATTTGCAAAGTTCAGGCAGATGAAATCAGCCGATTCTTTCTGTATTTCTTTGATGATACTGTTTGTTATTTCTGGTGCGCTCATTTCGGGCTGTTGGTCATAAGTTCCCACTTTAGGCGAAGGTATCATAATTCGACTTTCACCTTCGAAAGGAGTTTCTTGTCCACCAGAGAAGAAAAAAGTAACATGAGGATATTTTTCTGTTTCTGCTATCCTTATCTGTTTCTTTTGGGCATTTGAGATTACTTCTCCCAAGGTATTTTTTAAATTGTCTTTATCAAATAAGATATTAATTCGATTAAAGCTACTGTCGTAATTGGTCATGGTCACATAATGAAGCGGAATACTCATCATACCATATTCAGGCATATCCTTTTGGGTAAG
This sequence comes from Acidiluteibacter ferrifornacis, assembly GCF_009909615.1. Classification (GTDB taxonomy): domain Bacteria; phylum Bacteroidota; class Bacteroidia; order Flavobacteriales_E; family Vicingaceae; genus Acidiluteibacter; species Acidiluteibacter ferrifornacis. Next base: position 122,803 of record NZ_WWNE01000004.1, read on the forward strand.
GGCGAAAGTGATTTCTCTACATCGATCAGTACGATAATTAAAGCAAATGACTACATCGTCTCTTTCAATCTTGGCAATTGGTTCGTCATCAGAATTTGTAAAAACTATAGGTTTGATAAATTCATCGGTAATGCCATTTTCATAGGAATTTGTGATGGCTTTTATAGGATCTTTGTATTTGGCTCCTACGCCAGCTGTCAGAAGGTCGTAAGCTGCTTTGATGCGTTCCCAACGGTTATCTCGATCCATCGCATAGTATCTGCCCACCATACTAGCTAATTGAGCATTTGAGGATTTGAGTTTTTCTAGTAGACGACTAATGTGGTCAATGCCACTAGTTGGTTTACAATCTCTTCCATCTGTAAATGCATGCACAAAAACATCTTTTAATCCATGTGCATCAGTGATGTCAATTAGTTTATTCAAGTGTTTACTATGAGAATGGATACCTCCATCAGAAACCAATCCAATTAAATGTATTTTTTTGTTTTCCGCTTTTGCATAAAATAAAGCTTCTTTTAAAACGAGGTTATCACTTATACTATTATCGTCAATGGCCTTATTAATTTTGACTAAATCTTGGAAAATAACCCGTCCAGCTCCTATATTGAGGTGACCTACTTCAGAATTTCCCATTTGTCCATCTGGGAGACCTACATGTAACCCGTCTGTTCTAAGTTCAGCATGAGGATATTTTTTATATAGACTATCAATAAAGGGAGTTTTTGCATGGTGGATTGTATCTGCATTTGATTGGTCTCCTATTCCCCATCCGTCTAGTATGAGCAGGGCTACTTTTTGATTTGACATAACTAGTGTTTTTTGTAAAATTACTCCTAATCATTCACCTTGAAAAAGAGATTGAGTTAAAATTTAATCCATCTTACTTTTTAGCATGGTGTTTAGTTTTTCACCTCCTTTAATTCCAAAATCCAAAGTGCGTATAGGAAATGGAATCATAATGTCGTTTTCATCGAACGCTTTTTTCAATTTTACAATTGCTTCACTTCTGGCGTGCATATAGGTACTTTGAGATGTGTCTTTCAACCAAAACCTTAAATCAAAATTGATAGAACTATCTCCAAATTCTGTGTAAACAAAGTCTACTTGATCTTCTTTCGATAAAAAGTCACTGCCTTGAATAGCCTTAGTGGCGATCTCTTTTACTTTATCCAAATCGTCTCCATATGAGATGCCGCAGGAAAGGTCCACTCTTCTTCTGTTGGTGTCTGAAAAGTTTTCAATGGCATTCTGAAAGACCATTTTATTTGGAAGGATGACTTCTTGCCCTTGAAAAGTGTGAATTATAGTAGCCCTCAGGTTAATGTATTTAACTACACCCATATATCCGTTAGATTGAATGATTTCACCAACCTTGAAGGTTTTTTGTATAGCAAGAAATATTCCTGACATGAAATTGGCTGCCGTATCTTGAAAAGCAAAACCTAAGGCCAAGCCTATTACTCCAACTCCTGCTAACAATGAAGTAACCGTTTTGTCTAAATTTAAAACGCCCAAGGCGAAGAATAGACCGATAACAACTATGGCTAAGGAGATGGTATTGCCAAGTAATTTAACTAAGGATACGTTACTTGAAACTTTTCCAAACACTTTTCCTGTAATTTTTCGAGCAAGTTTGGATAAAAAGTAAAATAGGATTAGAATGATTACTGCCACTAAAATGTTGGGCAGCATATCGATAAAATTGGTTGCCCAGGTAATGAGCTTTTCACTTATTATTTCGTAGGCATCTGTTATGCTTATATCTTTCATATTATTTAGTTTGGTTTAATGAGTATAGTGAACTTTGTTCCTACTCCTTTTTCACTCTCTACAACTATTTTTGCCTCATGTGCGTTAATGATATTCTGAGTTGTAGTAAGGCCTAACCCCATTCCAGTGCGTTTTCCAGTGTAAAAGGCATCAAACAAATTATTCAGCTTATCTTTCTCTATTCCTTCACCGTTGTCAGCGATTGAGATTGAAATTTGATTATTTTCCATACAAGTCGATATGGTAAGTTCACCTTGTCTGTCCGGAGGCATTGCCTCAATCGCATTAATAATAATATTAAGCAAGGCAATTTTCATCTGCTCTTCGTCAATATTGGCCGTTATTTTATTGCAATTTAATTCTGTTTTTAAAGAGATTTTCTGCAATTTAATGCGGTCGGCAGCTAATTCGATTACTTTAGGAATTAAATCGTCAATTTCAATGGAATCCATTACCACGCTTGTGGGCTTTGCCGAATTTAACAACTCAGTGATTAAATTATTAATTCGATCAGAGTTTCTTTTAATGATTTCGCTGTACATTAAAGCATCTTCGTTATCTTGAAATTCCGCCATTAGTTGCTCGAGGGAAAGGTTGATGTTGGTTAATGGATTTCTGACTTCATGAGCAATGCTTCTTGCTAATCTACCTGTCATTCCTAACTTCTCGGCTCTCAGAAGTTGTTGTTCATTTTCTTTTTGTTTAGTGTTGTCTCTAATTATACCTTGATAACCTTCTACTTCATTGTTAATGTCGAAGAGGACAATAGTAGTTATTGAGCAGTTCAATTGCTTCCCATCAGAACGAAGAAGAGTGACTTCAAAATCTTTGATCAGGCCTTTGTTTAAGAGGGAAGTTTTAAAGCGTTCATATGTTTTTTCTTTTTCAAATAGAAAACTTAAGTCATGTGAGGTTACATCATCCTTTTGGTATCCAAACAAAGTGGTTAATGCTTGATTTACTTCAATGAAATTAAGGTTTTTGTCTACGATGTAAATAGGGTCAATGGACCTTTGAAAGAGACTTTTGTACTTGACTTCACTGTGGTTTAATTTCTCTAAAGTGTGATATCTTTCTAATGCATAACGAATTGAACGTTCGAGTTTTTCGACATCAATTGCTGATTTCACTATATAATCGTCAGCTCCATTTTTCATGGCTTGCATATCTATCTCTCGATCGCCTTGACCAGTTAAAATGATAATAGGCTTTTTACAGCCTGTTTTTCTTGCGTGTATTAGTAAGTCCAAACCCGATAGTTTTCCTAGTCGATAATCAATTAGGTAAATGTCTGATTCAGACTTAGTCAGTAGATTTTCTGCAAGTTCAAAGTCATTTACCCAATCGACCTCAAATTGAAACCCTTCAATATCTGATAATAGATCTTCGGTTAGGATAAAGTCATCCTCATCATCATCGATTATCGTTAGCTTTACATTGTTTACCATACTGCTAGTTGAATATTTTTCTGAATATAATTTTATACTTGGATTAATTTTTCAAATCAATTTGATAGCTTTCCATTTTGTTGTAAAGAGTTTTTCTATCGATCTGAAGCACATTTGCAGCTTTAGTTTTATTATAACCTACTTGTTCTAAAACTTTTATTATGGCTTTCCTTTCAGCTGCTTCAGCTACTGATTTTAAATCTGAAAACGTTTCCTCATCACTTTCGTCTGGTGTGAAATCGTATGTGGGAGAGATGATCTCAGCTGGCAAAGCAATTTCTTCTATATACTCACCTGGGCTGAGCAAAACGGCTCTTTTTATTACGTTTTTAAGTTCTCTCAAATTTCCATGCCAGTAGTAATTTTTTAGCTTGTATAATGCAGTTTTTTCAAAACCTTTGATAGATTTCTCTAACTCTTCATTTGCAATATTTAAAAAGTGCTTGGCATAAACTTCAATATCCTCTTTTCGTTCTCTCAAAGGAGAAAGGTCAACCATAAATTCGTTAAGTCGGTAAAATAGATCTTCTCTAAACTTACCCTCTTTGGATGCTGCGGTCAAATCTTCATTACTAGCCGCAATTATCCTAACATCTATGTCAAAATCTTTATTGTCACCGATTTTTCTAACTTTTCTCTCTTGGAGTACACGCAATAATTTGACTTGATTGTCGTAGGATAAATTTCCAATCTCATCTAAAAATATCGTTCCACCATTGGCATATTCGAAATGACCAACCTTATTATTTACTGCTCCGGTAAAAGATCCTTTTATGTGTCCAAATAATTCGCTAGCGGCCAACTCTTTGGGCAATGCACCACAGTCTATGGCAACAAATGGGTATTCTGCTCTTTTGCTTTTTTGATGTATGGATTTGGCAATAAACTCTTTCCCAGTTCCACTTTCGCCTTGTATGACTACGCTCATGTCTGTTGGTGCAAGTAGGTTGGTTAGTTGTTCAATCCGTTTTGATTGAGCACTTGTTCCGGTTACAAACTCTCTATTTATCGTGTTTGGAGTGTTTTTCTTTGTAGACTTAGTTTTAGTTGGAGCTGAAGGTTTCTCAGCAGGAATTTCTTCTTTCGTTAATAATGCTTTTTTTATAGCATGAAGAATTTCTTCATGAAAAATGGGTTTTGTTACATACTCAACCGCACCCATTTTAATGCATTGCACAGCGGTCTTAACATCAGAGTACCCTGTTATGATGATAACTTTTGTGTTCGGTCTAATAGATTTGATAGACTTCAAAGCCTCTGTTCCATCCATGTCAGGTAATCGAAAATCACAAAGGGCTAAATCGACCTCATTTGATTCTATATAATTTAAAGCACTTTTTCCTGTATATGCCAACTCAACTTCATATCCATTTTTTGATAGATATTTCTTTAACAACATACAGATGTCTGTATCATCGTCAATTACTAAAATTTTCTCTTTCATGTTTGGTGATTTTAAGTATATTGATTTACAAGTTATATTAAATAGGTTTTATCGCTTGAATTACAGCATCTCTGTTTAATGGTTTGCTAATAAAGTGTTGGATGCCATGTTTTTTAGCTTCCGATCGCTCTGTAATCCCGTCATATGCACTAACAATATTTATTCGAATTTCTGCATTGAGCTTTTTTAACTTAGGGATAATTGAAAAACCAACTCCATCTGGTAAATTTAAATCTAGAAAAACAACTTGTGGATTAAATTCTACAAATTTTTGTTCTCCCTCGGCCAGTGTGTTGGCTACTGTTGTTTCGTAGCCCTCTTTTCTTAAAATGCTGCTAACGAGTAAACAAATGTCAATTTCGTCATCAATGATTAGTACTTTTTTTATATCCATTTTTGTGTGTAATATTTCTACAATATATATAATTTTATGTTCAGCCTCAATTAATGAGTGTCTTTTAACTCTATGATAGAGAGTGATTAAGTAAAAACATATCTTAGTTCTTTAATTTATATTTAGATTTGTCAAAAAATATACCTTTTTAAAAAATGAAAAAGATACTTGTAGCCCTGTTCTTATTTTCTATCTCAATTTTTAGTTTTAATACATATGCGCAGTCAAGCATAGCAGGAGTCGTTACAATATATGGTAAAGTGGTCTCAAATGAGTCTCAAATGGATGAATACACAATTACCGTAGTTAAGAATAATAAAGTTTTAAGCATGAATGATATCGATCATAAAAAAGGGTATCGTTTAGATCTTACATTAGATGGGATTTATTCCATTACGTTTGAAAAAAGTGGGTACTTAACGAAATCGATTATTCTAAATGGGATGATAGATAGTACATTAAATATTAATAGGACCACTTTTCAGATGGATATTGATTTAGTAAGCGTTCAGGACTTTCTTACCGATGAATTCTGCCTACTTCCTGTAGCTAAGGTTTACTTTGACGAAAAGGCAAATGCATTTACCTTCGATAAATCATATACCAAAGAAATGTTGAAACTATATGATCGAATTAAAAGTAAATCTAAGGCAAGTAATTAGAACAAAAATAATGTTAGGGTTATAAAAAAAGGGGTAGAAAATATTTTCTACCCCTTTTTTAGTTGGTGAGTTGCATTCGATCTTGCATCTGGGATTCGATTAGTAAGTCTTTGTATACTTTCTTCATCTTTTTCGTGTAAGACTTGTTGTGTTCGAACTCTTCCTTCTTATTATTATATTTTACAATTCCAACAGGGAGATCTAGAGCTGATGTATTAACACCATCCAATTCTTTTTCGGCAAAAACATCCATATCAAAACTGAATTCAGGAATCTGCTTGGTGTAATTTTCTGGAATAGATGTATCGAAAATGAATCTTTTGGTGTAATAGCCTTTTGCATTAATTTCAATAGTGCAATAGGAATTAATTGGAACATTAGTTTCAAAATTATACCGAGCAGAGCTTTCAACGGTTTTAAATAATCTATTTCTGATGTAGATGTTAATGGTATATTTTCTTAACTTGTTTCGATTGTTGTATATAAGTCCGACGATCTTAATACTGTCTTGTTTCAGTACAGTTGGATATTCAAAACTTGTGGAGGTGTTAGGTGTTTTTGAGAAAGCAGCTACGGAAATCAGTAAAAATAAGACTGCAACGAACTTTGGTAGGGCATTCATATTTCTGTTTTGAGGATGTTTTGTTTTAAGGAAGGTACAAATGTATAAAAAAGGTTGAATATCCAATTTTAATTTCAGCTTACCTGAAGAAAATGGTGGTTTAACCTCAGACTCTTTCTAGGTTCTGGAATTATCTATTAACAAATAGATGATAATTACTTAAAATAAAGAAGTATTCTTACGTAAGGGTTTAAAACTGCTGATTATCTATTAGGTGATAAGATGTTGGTGGCTGAAAATAGAGTTTTACCAGGAGCAAGAAACAAAAAAGCCTCAACTAAATTAGTTGAGGCTTTCTGGGTGGTGCCAGCTGGAATCGAACCAGCGACACAAGGATTTTCAGTCCTTTGCTCTACCGACTGAGCTATGGCACCTTTTCGCGTTAGCGGTGGCAAATGTATTAATAAAATTCTAATTGATAAAAATTTAATTTCAACTATTTTTACTTCAATTATATTTGTTGGATGAAAATCATTGTTGATATAGGAAATACTAAATTAAAGTTTGCAGTCTTTGAAGACCAAAAGCTAGAATATAAATCTGAAAGTAAAGCATTTCAGTTAGCAGAGTGGAAAAAGTTGTTTCAAACATTCCCAATTGATGCCTATATTATTTCTTCTGTAAAAGGAAATTATGATGATATCTTAAATTTTCTTCAAAATGAATGCGAAAGAGGAATGGTGTTGAGTAATCAATCATTGCTGCCCCTTACAATTGATTACGAAACACCTGAAACTCTTGGAATAGATAGGTTGGCACTTGCTGTTGCCGCAGTATATAAATTCCCTAACAGCAACACTTTGGTAATTTCGTGTGGAACATGTATAACTTATAACTTAATAACTCACGACAGAAAGTTCGTTGGAGGGGCAATTTCACCCGGTGTCCACATGCGTTTAAAAGCGATGCATCATTTTACAGATAAGCTTCCTCAAATTGATTGGGATGGACATTTAAAATCTATATTATTGCCTAAAAATACTCGAGATGCGATGTTGTCTGGTGCAGTAAATGGTGCATTATGTGAATTAACGGAAGTAATAAATCGTTACAGACAAACGTTTACACGTGAACTTAACATTATTTTATGTGGTGGAGATGCTAAATTCTTTGAAAAAGAACTAAAAAATAGCATCTTTGCGGACTCAAATTTTGTGCTTTACGGACTCAATGAAATACTCCAATATAATTCTTAAAAATTTCCTATTTGCAATTCTGATTGGACTATGTAGTCAGGTTTTTGCGCAAACCACTACAAATTCTATTTATTCTAGATATGGAATAGGTGAAATTAGAAAACCTCAATTCAACACTAATTTCGGAATAGGTGGAGCAGGTATCGCACTAAAATCTGATAGGTTCGCAAATTTTGCAAATCCTGCCTCATTGACTAGTCTGAAAATGATTGCATTTGAAGTCGCAGTTAAAAGTGACAACTATCAAGCGATTAGTGGAACTCAAAAATCCCAAGGGAATAATACTTATTTTAACCACCTATCACTCTCTATGCCAATTAAGGATTGGTGGGGACTGACATTTGGTATTACTCCTCTTAGTACTATCGGTTATGATTATTCCTACAGTGAATATAATCAGAACAAAGGACGAATAGATTACAGTTATATTGGGAGTGGAGGAATCAATAAAGTTTTTGTAGCAAATGGTTTCGATATTGCAGAGGGTTTGTCTTTTGGGTTTACAACTTCATTTTTATTTGGAGGAATAGAAAGAGAAAAACAAATTGAGTTTTTGGATACGACCTACGCTTTTAATAGTTCTGATAAGGATAGAATTACGGTAAGTGATGTAAGTTTTGATTTGGGGATTCAATATGAAAAAGCACTTTCAGAAGAATATACATTCATCGGGGGTGTGACTTATGATGTGGGAAATAAGTTGTCTGGAAGAAGGACTCAGTTAATTAGGTCATATAGAGGCTCAAATTTGTCAATTAGTTATCTAGATACGTCTAAATTCGTTGATGCTATTAAGACCAATATTAAATTGCCATCCACTATTGGACTTGGCGTTAGTATAGAAAAAAAGGAGTCTTGGGGATTTGAATTGAATTATTTGAATGCGGCCTGGTCTTCAATAGAACCTGAAGGACAAGAAGAGTTTGTAAATAGTCAAACTTTCATTGCTGCTTTTAGGATTTTGCCCAATGAAAATGCCTATTCAGACTACTTCAAAAGAATTACTTACAGTTTTGGAGCTAGTTATTCAAACTCCTATATCAAACTAAATAATCAAGAATTAAATGAGTATGGCATCAATTTTGGAATAAGCCTACCGTTCAAGAAAAGTATCTCATCACTTACATTTGGACTTGAAGCTCTGAGAAGAGGAGAGAATTCCAATGGATTAGTACAAGAAGACTTTTTAAATTTTAACTTAGGAATAACAATTAACGACCGATGGTTTATAAAACGCAAATACGATTAAAACCCAATACAAGAAAAATGAAAAAGGCAATTATATTTCTCGTAGCCACAATTTTTGGATTGAACATGGCTATTGCTCAAGATTATGGTGCTACACCTGATAAGTGTAAAGAGAATATTTCATTGTATAGAAGTTACTATACGCAAAAATCCTATGCAGACGCTGTAAAATATTGGAAAGTTGTTTATAAGATTTGCCCAGGAGCTAGTGAAAGAAGTTACGTTGATGGTTCTAATTTGATTGAATTCTTAATCAAGAATGAAAAGGATGCAACCCAGAAAGAATTGTTAATTGATTCATTATTTCTTTTATACGATAATAGAATAGCTAATTTTGGGAAGGAAGGATATGTGTTAGGTAGAAAAGCAACAGATATGTTGAAGTATCGACCAGATGATGTGGCGGCAATTTATGCAACTGCTCAAAAATCGTTAGAACTTCAGGGCGATAGAACTGAAGCTGGTACATTGGTGACTTACATGCAAGCTGCTGTTTTATTGGAAAAAAAGGGAGAGAAGACGCCTGCTGACATAGTAACAGCGTTTACAGCTGTAAATAATATTATTTCTAAGAATGCTAGTAATCCCAAAACGGGTAAATATTACGCTCAAGCTGAAGAGAGTATTGCTAGCATAGCTGCTCCATACCTTAGCTGTGAGGTCTTAGTAGATATGGCTAAAAAGAACTTTGAAGCAAATAAAGAAAATACTACTTGGTTGGAAAGTACTGCTAACCTTTTGGATAGAAAGGGTTGTACTGATAGTGAGATCTTTTTTACAATCGCAAAAAAGATGCATGCAACAAATCCTAATGCTGTTTCTGCAGAGAAAATGGGTATTATGTCTTTGAAAGGAAAACAATACAATGATGCGTTGAAGTTTTTCAATCAAGCATTGGAGTTGTCTGCAGATCAGAATAAAAATGCAGATTACTATATTGAATTGGCTCAAACCTATTCTAGTATGGGACAATACGCACAAGCAAGATCAATGGCTTTAAAAGCTGCAAACGCAAGAAGTGGATTTGGTTTACCTTATATTATTATTGGAGATATGTATGCTTCTAGTACTTCTTGCGGAGAAGGAGATGCTTGTAAACAAAAGGCGGTTTATTGGTTAGCAATAGAGACTTATGCCAAAGCAAAATCTGTAGATCCAAGTTTAGCTCAAACAGCAAATAGTAAAATTGCGACCTACAGTAAATACACGCCAAATAAAGAAGAATGCTTTTTTATAGGTGTTAAAGAAGGAGACTCAATTGAAATTGGATGTTGGATTAACGCTACTACAACGGCTAAATTCTAAGTGAAAAATAACCTAAAAGTTTTGCATATTATTATCCCGATGGTATTCGCCATCGGGATGTTTGCTGGTTGTAAAAACAACATCGATGATGTAGCTGCATATACAGAGATGGATGGTCTTCCGATAGAGATCAGGAAGGATGTTAAAATGTATTATAGCCAAAACGGAGAGGTTGCGGCTCTACTTACAGCTCCTTTGATGGAGCGATATGCAAATGAAGAGGAGTATACAGTTATGAATGAAGGTTTGTATGTAGAGACATATGATTCTTTAATGAATGTGACATCGAGTATAAAAGCTGATTATGGTAAGAATCTTCCTAAAGTAGGATTAATGGAAGCCAAAGGGAATGTTAAAGTAATCAACGAAAAAGGAGAGATTTTAAATACAGAAGAGCTGTTTTGGGATAGTAAAGAAGGTTCCATCTACACTGAGAAATATGTTAAGATAACTACTCAAGATGAGATAATTGAAGGAGATGGCTTGTTATCAAATGAGGATTTTTCAGAATATAGAATTAAAAAAATTAGAGGAATAATTAGTTTAGACGATGCTGAAGATAATTAACTTTTTAGAGAAGATGTGGTTAATGTTAGCCGCGGTGACTTTAGTTATAGCCATCTATAAAACTTTTACGAGTACCATGGAAGATGCCGCATACTTTTATGTATTCTGTGTAGTTTCAATCATCTTTTATTTTTTGAGAAAAAGACAACGAGTGTTCTTTAATTCTCAAGAAAACAACAAATCTAATTCCGAACAATAATTGCTATATTTGAATAGCTTCAACAACCAACATGGATAGTTACGTCTGGGGAATTATATTTCTTACTTTATTGTTGTCGGCATTCTTTTCAGGAATGGAGATAGCGTTTGTAACCGCAAATAAATTTAAAATAGAGTTAGACACCAAGCAAGGGGATGTCTTATCTGCCATTTTATCAAAATTTTTAAAACACCCATCACGTTTTATCGGTGCAATGTTAGTAGGCAATAATATTGCATTAGTGGTTTATGGTATTTTTATGGCTCAAATATTAGAGCCGGTTATTGCAATTTATGTTAAGAGTGAAAGCGTTATTTTGTTGGTTCAGACCATTATATCTACGCTTATTATTTTAATTACCGCAGAGTTTTTACCAAAAGCTGTATTTAGAATTAATCCAAACTCCATACTTCGTTTCTTCGCAATTCCTATAGGTCTGCTGTATTATATTCTTTTAATACCAATGTTTCTAATTATTGGTTTGTCTGAATTTATATTAAAGTATGTCTTTAGGATGGAAAATGTTACTGAAGATTTGAATTTTGGAAGAATTGATTTGGAGCACTATCTAAGAGACGCAACGGAAAGAAATGATTTGGAACAAGACGAGATGGATCATGAAATTCAAATCTTCCAAAATGCATTGGATTTTTCCAAGGTTAAGGCTCGAGAATGCATGATACCGAGGACTGAAATTACAGCCCTTGAGGTAAATGAATCGATGGAGGTATTAAGAGAAACTTTTATAGAGTCAGGTTATTCTAAGATTTTGATCTATAGAGACAATATTGATAATATCATTGGGTATGTGCATTCTTTTGAATTGTTTAAACGACCTGACTCAATAAAGTCAATCTTATTACCAGTTTTGATTATTCCACAATCGATGTCTGCTAATGAGATTCTGGAGTTATTTATTAAACAACGGAAGAGTGTGGCAGTGGTGGTGGATGAATTTGGAGGGACTTCTGGAATACTAACCATTGAAGATGTAATTGAAGAAATTTTTGGAGAGATCGAAGATGAGCATGATAAAGAAGAGCTGATTGAAGAGGTTATCTCAGAAACAGAGTATTTATTCTCTGCTCGCTTAGAAATCGATTATTTGAATGATGCCTATAAACTAAATTTACCTGAAGCGGATAATTACGAAACTTTGGCTGGTTTAATCATCTCTCATTACGAAAGTATACCTAAAGCAGATACCAAATGTAGAATTGATAATTATGAGTTAACTGTTCTGAAAGTCAGTGATAATCGGATTGAGTTAATTCGATTAGAAACTGCGAAAAGTGAGGATTAATTTCTTTTTATAAATTCCATAATCAATCGTATATTCGCATCCCATAATTTTTTAACGTTAAGAAATGGCAGTAATTGGAAAAATTAGAGAGCAATCAACTCTCGTTTTAATACTTATCGGAGGAGCAATCGTTGCTTTCGTATTGAGTGATTTGTTTGGTTCAGGAGCATCAGTTTTTGATCAAACAAGAAATGTTGCAGTAGTAGACGGAGTTAATGTTTCGGCTCAAGAGTTCCAAAATCAGGTACAGATAGCTACAGAGAACTATCAAAAAAATCAACCTGAAGAACAAATTGACGAAAATACAAGAGATGCAATTAGACAGCAGGTTTATGACCAAATGGTCAATCAAATTGTATTGACAAAAGAGTTTGATCAGTTAGGACTTGAAGTAACTACCAAAGAGTTGTTTGATATGGTGCAAGGAAATAATCCGCACCCTCAAGTTCGTCAATCCTTTACCAATCCTGAAACGGGACAATTTAATCCAACAGATGTTGTTCGATTTATTCAGACGTTAGATCAAAACCCTGAAGTAAAAGGGCAATGGATTCAGTTTGAACAAGCGTTGAAAAAGGATCGAGAATTGGAGAAATACAATACTTTAGTTACAAAGGGATTGTATGTTACTGCTGATGCTGCAAAATCAAAGCATATCGCAGCTAATAAAAATTACAGTATTAAATATGTACTAAAGCGTTATAATGAATTGAGTGATACATCTATTGTGCTTACTGAAAACGAGTTGAAGGATTATTACAATGATCACAAGGATGAATATAAGCAAGAGGCATCTAAAAAAATCGAGTACATTACTTTTAATATACAGCCATCTGAGCAAGATGAAGAGTTGGTAAGAAAGTGGGCGAATGACATGTATCATGAATTTAAGAATACTAAAAATGACTCATTATTTTTAATGAATAATTCTGATAATGGGTATGACCCAAGATATTATTCAATGAAAACAGTGCCTGTAGATATTGATACTAATTTATTTACTCAAGAGCCTGGTTATGTAACCCCTCCTTTTGAAAGGGATGATGCTACAAGGATTCAAAAATTGTTGGATATTAAAGTAGGTGCAGACTCTGTGAAAGCAAGACATATCTTAGTTGGTTTACAAGATAGAACTATCGAAGAAGCTAGAGTGATCGCTGATAGTTTATTAACTGTTCTTAATGCAGGTACTCCTTTTGATACTTTAGCTATTAACAGTTCTGATGATGTTGGTTCTGGTGCAAAGGGTGGCGATTTAGGATGGTTTACAGAAGGAATGATGGTAAAGCCATTTGATGAAGCAGCCTTCAATTCTCCAGTTGGAAAGGTTCAGAAAGTTGAAACCCAATTCGGTGTTCATTTAATTGAAGTGACGGATAAAACGGCAGAGGTTAAAAAGATAAAAGTGGGTGTACTTAGTCGTTCTGCTGAGCCTGGAAAAGAAACTTATGCAAATGTATTCCAAAAGGCTAACGCTTTTTCTATTAACACTTCATCTGAGCAATGGAATGATGTTATTAATGCAGACAATATGTTGAGAAGAGCGGGTATTATAGGTCTTAATGACAGAGAGGTTAGAGGTATTGAAGGATCTAGGAATGTTGTAAATTGGGCAAATGAAGCAGAAGAAGGGGCTATTTCCGAGCCATTTGATGTAAAAGATGCTTATGTGGTAGCCAAACTAGTTGAAGTCAATGAGAAGGGAGTAGCTCCTTTTGAAAAGGTGAGAGCTAGAGTGGAGTACGAAGCAAAAAGAGACAAGAAAGCAGAGAAATTCATAGCAGAAATGAAAGGTTCCCAAAACTTAACAGAGGCGGCTGGTAAAGTAGGAGTTCAGGTACAAGAAGCTACCAATGTTACTTTTGAAAGTGGAAATATAGCCGGCGCAGGAAATGAGCCAGTTGTTGTCGCCAAAATCACTACGTTGCAGCAAGGTCAGATGACCGCTACTCCAATTAAAGGTAAGAATGGGGTGTTTATGGTGCAGGTTACTGCAGTTAATGAGCCTGGTGAAGCTGATGTTAGATCGATGAGGAGTTCAGTTGAAAGAGGGTATGCTACTAGAGTCTCAAATAGACAAGGTATTGAAGCTCTAAAAGCTAAAGCAACAATAAAAGACAATAGATCGAAGTTTTTCTAATAAAGGAAATATGAAATACTAAAGGGCTGGTTCATTTATTGGACCGGCCCTTTTTTTGTGACGTAACATAAAAGTTACAAATACTTGAAAAAAACAAATGGTTAATTTTAATATAACAATTAATACTCATTAGCTTTAATGTAGATTCTAAATCATAATGCTAAAAGCAAGTCTCTTATGTTTGTTCTTATTGATCATGATAGTTAAAACTTTCTTAAAATAACTATAAAATCAAATGTGGTTGAAAGAAGTATTGTGTTTATAGTTTTGATGTTCAATCAATAATTGTAAAACCAAACTAAAATGAAATTAATTAAAGGAATTGCTCTTTCTGCTTTAGTCCTAACTTTTTACGGCTGCAAAGATGACGACAAAGAAGAACCAGTAGTAGCTGGGAATCCAATCGAGTTAAAAAGTCATTCTGTTACACCATCTTTAATGAAGCTGTCACCAGAATTTTCTGCTGTTAAAGTATATCCGCTATTGTCTTCTGAGGATAAGTTATTAAATACTCCCAACTTTATTTATGGCTCTATGGCCGATGGAGCAGGGTTAATTAGAAATGCTGATGGGACATTCACTTTAATCAATAATATAGAAGCCGATTATTCCATTGCCAGAATATCACTTGACAAAACATTCAAGCCGATAGCAGGAGAATATATATTAAATGCAGTGGCTACATCAAATACTGCACAGTGCTCAGGTTCGCTTATTACGCCAAATGAGCATGGGTTCGGACCACTTTATCTTTCTGGTGGAGAATGGGGTGGGTCTTCCAATGGTGTATTTGTGTTAGATCCTTTTAAAAGTTCCGGTAATGCTTCCTCCCCAGAAATGTTAAACGCTATGGGCGAGTGGTCTACAGAAAATGCAGTTGTTATTGGTAAAGATGCTTATCCTGATAAAACTGTTGTTTTTATTGGTGACGATCATGCAGACAATACGGTTCCTTCAGGTCAGCTGGGAATGTATGTTGGAAATAGAGGAGACCTGAACGGTGGAAAACTTTATGGACTAAAAGTGACTTCTTCTAATATTAACTATGAAATGGATATGGTGGAAGGAACTTCATATGACATGGAGTTTGTAGAGCTCTTAGAGAAAGACCTTAATCTATTAGATGCTGAAGCCAAACAAAAGGGAGTAATGGGCTTTTCAAGGTTAGAAGATATTGATTGGAGAAGGGGTAATGCTGAAGCTCAAAGAGAGATATACTTTGCAGTGACTGGCAGAAAAAGTAATGATTTAATCGGGAAAGGAACCATTTATGGAAGAGTGTATAAGCTTGAACTAAATGATAGTGATCCAACAAAAGGTGGTAAAATTACTTGTGTACTTGATGGCGATAAGGTTAATGGTAAGGCAAAAATGTTTCACTCTCCTGATAATATTGTTGTAACTGAGAATTATGCCTATATCCAAGAAGATCCAAATGGATATCCAGATAATGCAGATAAGACACATTTTGCTAGATTGTATCAGTATAATTTAAATACAGGTGAAATTAAAACGGTGATGGAATGTGACCAGGTGAAAGCAGAAACGTTGGGTTATGGTGTTGCGACCTCAACTTGGGAAATTACAGGAATGATAGATATTTCTGAAACTGTTGGTATTGATCAAACATTTTTAATGATAACCCAGAATCACGGTTGGGAGAAAAAAGATGGCACTGCATATACAGACCCATTGGCTAATTCTGATGTTGCTAATAGTGCAAAGGAAGGAAGTGTACTTTATATAGTAAAAGGATTAGCTAGATAAATAGAAAGATTATGATTCATAGTGATTATAAAACTATTGCAAGAAGGGCTTATTTTTTAATAAGCCTTTCTTTGTTGTTAATAGCCTGCAATAAGAAAGAGGATACAAAAGCGGTAACTCCAAATGAAAGATTAGAACAGTATCTAATCACCCAGTTGGATAGCGCGAATTATTTTTTGAAAACAGTGAATGACTCAGTTACTTTATCGAAGGCACAAATGAGTTTTATCAATGCCAGAATCGCAGTAAAAAAGGTAGAACCCATTTTGTCTTTTACCGACAATCAGCATTACAAGACACTTTTTCAACCTCATATTTTGAAGATAGTAGAAGAAGATGCAACAAATATTAAGAGGATTTCTCCAATGGGCTTTCAGGTTCTAGAAGAGGTTCTATTCTCAGATTCTATTGATTGGATAGAAGTTTCCAAACAAACAAGATTTTTAAAGAATCGGCTTCGTTTGATTCAGGCGAATACTTCTCTTGATTATCTTAAAAAGTATCATTTTTTATGGCTACTTAGGGATGAGATTATTAGAATTTCAACCACAGGCATATCTGGATTTGATTCTCCAGTATTAGGACAGTCTCTTGTAGAGTCTTCTATAATTTATCAAGAACTAAAAACCTACTTATCGTGGTATGAGTCCGATTTTAATAAGAATGAGTTATATACCAAGTGGGTAGCCGAATTTGACACAAGTAGTAAAATTATGAAGGCTGATTTTGATTTGTTTGATCGATATCGATTTATTCAAAAGCATACCAACCGGCAGTTTGAATTGTGGAATCAAACAGTGAAAGAATGGGACGTTGAGTTTCCGTTTGAGTTAGCGATTTCTAATTCTGCTCCATCTTTATTTGATTCTGCTACATTCAATCTTGGTTATTTCTCAGATAAGATATGGTCTGAGATTTCCAAGGAGAAGATTTCTTTAGGTAAAAAGCTATTTAACGATAGTTCATTTTCAATTGATGGTAGTTTAAGTTGCAGTAGTTGTCATCAAAGTGAAATTGCATT
This sequence comes from Acidiluteibacter ferrifornacis, assembly GCF_009909615.1. Lineage (GTDB taxonomy): Bacteria > Bacteroidota > Bacteroidia > Flavobacteriales_E > Vicingaceae > Acidiluteibacter > Acidiluteibacter ferrifornacis. Next base: position 139,892 of record NZ_WWNE01000004.1, read on the forward strand.
TACAGATGGGTTGGCTATTTCTAAAAACCAAACTCGAAACAGCCCTACTATGAAGTATGCGGGTCTCCAAAAGGCATTTTTTTATGATGCGAGAACTGGTAGTTTAGAAGGTCAAATCGTTGATGTGATCCTTAATGAAACTGAATTTCATTCTTCTATAGATGATTTGGTCCAAACGGTAAAAGGTGATTCTATTTATATCTCTCATTTTCTCACTGTTTACGGTTCAGAGCCTACTGACTTATCGATTAGAAATGCAATTGCAGCATACATTAGAAGTCTATCTCCTTTTAACTCAAAATTTGATTTATCTATTTCCGGAAAAAAAGAAATGCTATCAGCAAAAGAAATTAATGGATTTAATTTGTTCATGGGGAAAGCTCAATGTGCCACATGTCATTTTCCACCTTTGTTTAATGGAACTGTTCCACCCAATTTTTCTGAATCAGAAATAGAGTTACTTGGTGTGCCTGAGAAATATGCTACTTCAAATGCAATTATAGATGATGATTTGGGGAGATATAATATTTTTAAAACGGAAGAAAGAAAGCACTTTTTTAAAACCCCTACGATCAGAAACATTGCTTTAACAGCGCCATATATGCATAATGGAGCTTTTCAAACTTTGGTGCAAGTAATGGAGTTTTATGATTTGGGTGGTGGTGACGGAATAGGAATCAAATTGGAGCATCAAACCCTACCAGCTGATGCTCTGAACCTGACCGAAGAGGAAGAAGAAAATATTATTGCTTTTATGAAAACATTAACAGATCAATAACATAAAAAAGGAGGAAGCTTCAAGCTTCCTCCTTTTTATGTCTATTTAATTACGCCTAATTCCTTTCCTACTTTTGTGAAAGCTGAAATTGCTTTGTCTAAATGTTCTTTTTCATGTGCAGCTGATAGTTGTACTCGAATTCGAGCTTGTCCTTTTGGCACTACTGGATAGAAGAATCCAATAACATAAATTCCATTTTCTAGTAATTTGTCTGCAAAAACTTGTGATAATTTTGCGTCATAGAGCATGATAGGAACGATTGCAGATTCGCCATCCTTATAGTCAAATCCTGCTGCTTTTACACCAGCTTTAAAATAGTCTACATTGTCCATCAATTTGTCTCTAAAAGAAGTGGTTTCTTCCAAAATATCAAAAACAGCAATGGAAGCTCCAACGATAGAAGGAGCTAAAGAGTTTGAGAATAAATAAGGTCTTGAACGTTGACGAAGCATTTCAATAATTTCTTTTTTCCCAGTTGTGAACCCTCCCATTGCACCACCTAAAGCTTTTCCTAAAGTTCCTGTGATGATATCGATTCTACCTAGCACATTTCTAAATTCGGCAGTTCCTCTTCCTGTCTTACCAATAAAACCATGCGAGTGGCAATCATCTACCATTACCAAAGCATCATATTTATCGGCTAAGTCACAAATTTTATCCAATTGAGCTACGTATCCATCCATTGAGAATACTCCGTCAGTAACAATAATACGGAAGCGTTGCTCTTGTGCTTTCTTTAATTGTTCTTCTAAATCAGCCATATTGTTATTTTCATAACGATATCTTGCGGCTTTACACAATCGAACACCATCTATAATTGAAGCATGATTCAATGAGTCTGAAATAATTGCATCTTCTGGTCCAAGTAGTGGTTCAAAAACACCTCCATTGGCATCAAATGCCGCGGCATATAAAATAGTATCTTCAGTTCCACAGAACTTTGCAATACGAGCCTCTAATTCTTTATGTATATCCTGAGTTCCACAAATAAATCGAACTGATGACATTCCAAAACCATGCGTATCTAAAGTGTTTTTTGCCGCTTCGATTACTTTGGGGTGAGAAGATAACCCCAAATAGTTGTTAGCGCAGAAATTAATAACTTCTTCTCCACTAGTAAGCTTAATTACAGCGTCCTGAGGTGAAGCGATTATTCGTTCTTTCTTAAATAGACCTGCTTCTTTTATATTCTCTAATTCGGTTTCTAAGTATTGTTGTATTTTTCCGTACATGTTTTTTGTTTTACGTGCGTTCCAAAATTATACAATAAAAATCGCCAACTCAAATTCTTGAATTGGCGATTTTTTAATCTTGTTTTTTGTTGGTCTTTATACTGCTCCTTGAGCTATCATGGCATCGGCAACTTTTACAAAACCCGCAATATTTGCTCCTTTTACATAGTCTACAAATCCCTTTTCATCACAACCGTATTTTACACACTGTTGATGAATGTCTTTCATGATGTTGTGTAATTTTTCGTCTACTTCTTCGGAAGTCCAATTGTATCTCAATGAGTTTTGGCTCATCTCTAGGCCAGATGTCGCTACACCACCCGCATTAGAAGCTTTACCTGGGGCAAAGAATATTTTTGCTTTATGAAATTTCTCTACCGCTTCGGGAGTACATGGCATATTAGCACCCTCTGCTACGGCAATACAACCATTCTTAACCAATTCAGCAGCTTCTTTGTCGTTGAGCTCATTTTGAGTGGCACAAGGTAAGGCTACGTCGCATTTAGTTCCCCATGGTCGTTTTCCAGCGATAAAATCTACACCATACTTATCGGCATATTCTTGAATTCTACCTCTTTTTACGTTTTTCAATTCCATGATGAACGCTAATTTCTCAGCATTAATGCCATCTTGGTCATAAATATACCCTGAGGAGTCAGACATGGTTACCACTTTAGCTCCCAATTGTGTTGCTTTTTCACACGCATATTGGGCCACATTTCCGGACCCAGAAATAGTTACTACTTTTCCTTGCAAATCTTCACCTCTTGAGCTAAGCATTTCTTGTAAAAAGTAGACGCATCCATATCCTGTAGCTTCAGGACGAATTAGAGAGCCTCCATACGAAAGCCCTTTTCCTGTCAGTACTCCTGTGAATTCATTTCGTATCCTTTTGTATTGACCAAACATGTATCCAATTTCACGTCCGCCTACACCAATGTCACCTGCTGGTACATCAGTATTTGGTCCAATATGACGACATAATTCGGTCATAAAACTTTGACAGAACTTCATAACTTCATTGTCCGACTTTCCTTTTGGGTCAAAATCAGAGCCTCCTTTACCACCACCCATAGGTAGCGTTGTTAAACTATTTTTAAAAACCTGCTCGAAGGCTAAGAATTTTAAAACGCTTAGATTAACGGATGGGTGGAATCTCAATCCACCTTTGTAAGGGCCAATGGCACTATTCATTTCAATTCTAAAGCCTCTATTGACTTGTATTTCACCTTTATCGTTCAACCATGGAACCCTAAACATTAAAACACGTTCGGCTTCTACCATGCGCTCTAATAGGTTACCTTGTTTGTATTTCGGATTGCTTTCTATAAATGGAATAACAGTTTCCGCTACTTCGTGAACCGCTTGCATGAACTCTGGTTCATGAGGGTTCTTAGCCGATACATTTTGTACGAATGCATCAATTGCTTTTTTGTGAGTTTGGCTTGTGCTCATTAAATTAATTTATTGCGTTTAAACGGGTTTTAAAAATCAAATGTAGAAAATTTCAATTGGAAGTGCTAATTGTACCTTTACGTAGCTATACCTAGCTTGTTCTTTATCTCCAAGTCTTTTAAATCAACTGATATATTTTTCCTGGTAATGACTTTACAACTCCCTTGAATTCAAGATTCAGAAGCGTTGTTGTCGTTTTACTCATAGGAAACTCAGCTTTTGTACTGATAAGATCTACTATTTCAGGCCCTTCTTTCAAAATATTTACAATAACAGTTTCTGGTTCATTTAGTTCTTGAAATAAAATGGTTTGTTGGTTCGGACGGTTTTCTTCTATTTGCCATCCCATTATATATTCAATGTCTTTTACCGATTCAATTAGTGCGGCCTTATTGGCTTTTATTAACTTATTGCACCCCATTGAGTGCTCATCATTTATTCTGCCTGGTACTGCAAAAACATCTCTATTGTACCCGTTGGCTAATTCTGCTGTGATTAATGACCCACCTTTCTCAGCCGATTCTACAACTACAGTAACGTCTGATAAGCCTGCTACAATCCTATTTCTTTCTGCAAATTGTTTATTAAAAATAGGTCCACCATGCCTATAATCACTTGCAATGCCTCCATTTTGCATCATTTTTTGCGCAACATTATGGTGTGCTGTGGGATAAATTTTGTCCAATCCGTGAGCTAAAATTCCCACCGTTTGTAAGTGATTGTTTAATGCTGCTTTATGCGCTGTGATGTCTATTCCGTATGCAAGTCCACTAATAATAAGAGGCTTGTGTGGAGCTAATTCTTCTATTAGTTTTTCAGTAAACGCTTTTCCATTGATGGTTGCTTTTCGGGTTCCGATTATACTGATTACTTTTTCTCGATTAAAGTCTACTTTGCCTTTGGTGTATAGAATCACGGGGCTGTCTTCGCAGTGAATTAATCTCCTTGGGTAATCTTTATCCAAGAAATATAAAGCTTCGATATCATTCTCCTCCATAAAACGGATCTCCTCTTCCGCTTGTTTAATGGCATCTGAATCCTTGATGGCATTGACCAATTTCTCGCCAAGACCTGGTATTTTATACAATGCTTTTTTACTTTCCTTAAAAACTGCCTCAGCTCCCCCACAGTAGGCGATGAGTTTTTTTGCATTGATAGCTCCAATTCCACTTAAGATTGTAACAGCAACTTTATATTTCAATTCATCATTAGGCATTCGTTCGGGTAATTTTTTTTAATTTGCTAAATGTTTCTACAGATTTGAATTTAGAGGTTGTAAGCTACTAAAAATTTGAGAATGAAAGTATTCATGTAAACATAAAATTGAAATTATGAATAAAACTGCAATTGGTGTGATACCTGCAAGGTACGGTTCAACAAGATTCCCAGGTAAACCATTGGTTGAAATTCAAGGAAAATCCATGATTCAGCGAGTTTATGAGCAAGCAAAACAAGTAGGGACTTTAACGAAAGTAATTGTAGCTACAGATGATCAACGTATTTTTGATGCGGTTTTGGCTTTTGGGGGTGAAGTGGTTATGACTTCAGAAGAACACCAAAGCGGAACAGATAGGTGTAAAGAAGCGATTGATAACTGTGATGGAACTTTTGATATTGTAGTTAATATACAAGGAGATGAACCATTTATAGACCCAGAGCAGATTAATCAAGTGATTAGAGCTTTTAGTGATGAGAATACTGAAATCGCTACACTGGTCAAGTTAATTGAGAATACTGAAGAACTGTTTAATCCGAATAAACCAAAGGTGCTTATTGATGAAAATGATTTTGCTATCTATTTTAGCAGAGCTGTTTTACCCTATCAGCGAGGTGTCGATCAAAAAGATTGGATAGAAAAGTTTAACTACTATAAACACATTGGTTTGTATGCTTATAGATGTGAAGTATTAAATGAAATTACTAAAATTAGTCCATCAAGATTAGAGCTAGCTGAAGGTTTAGAGCAGCTAAGATGGATTGAGAATGGGTATAAAATTAAGATTGCAATAACCGAGACAGAATCAATTTCCATTGATTCTCCTGAAGATTTAAATCAAATTTTATAGTCAAATTTTAAGTATTTTTTTTACTTTCGTATTTATGAACAAAGGCCATATAGAACAAAGTATTTCTGAATTGTTATATCAATTTGATTGTGTGATAATACCTGATTTTGGTGGATTTGTCACCAATTATTCTGGTGCAAGAATCCAATCAGTGCAGAATACTTTTTCGCCGCCATCTAAAAGAATTTCATTCAACAGAAATTTGACCGTTAATGACGGATTGCTGGCTAATTACTTGGCCAACCAGCATAATGTCTCATTTATTGAAGCAAGAAAAGCAATTGATGAGTTCGTGAATGCAACTGTTGCTTCATTGGGCCGAGGAGAGAAAGTGAAATTGGAGAAAATTGGGATGTTGTATCTTGATGTAGAAAAAAACCTTCAGTTTTTACCTGATTATGGAACCAACTATTTGTTAGACACTTTTGGGATGTCCAATTTTAAGGCTATTCCGATAGAAAGACCTGCATTAGAAGAACGTATCCAAAAAGAAATTAAAGAGCGATTAGTAGTAGTTAAAGCCCCTACTGAAGAGGAAAATAAGAAGCGATTTGGATTTTACTGGGCGGCTGCAGCCTCTGTTTTCATATTTATGGGAATTGGTTACATGTCGTATAAATATCAAATTAATAATGATTCACCAGTTTCCTATGCTTCATTGGGTTTGAAATATGCTACTCCTACATACACTTATCAGCCAGTCGAAAGGGTAGTAGATCAAGATTTTGAAGATGATTTTAAATGGAAGTTATCGACCGAAGTAAGCGAGAAAGTATCGAGTAATGAAAAAAGTAAAGTTGCTCTATTGGAGGAGGATGAACTCCGTTATCATGTGGTAGGTGGTTGTTTTTCAAGTGAAGAAAATGCCGAGAAGCTCTACAAGAGATTGCAAAAAAAAGGATATGCAGCTAGAATGGTAGGGACATTTAAGAATTTACACACGGTTAGTTATTCAAGCTTCAAGACTCGAGAGGAAGCCGTTGCCATGCTGGACGAAGTGAAAAATACAGAGAATACTTCTGCCTGGTTGTTGGAAAAGTAGTCCATGCTAACCGCTGCTTTTTAAGCTTACTATATGTACCTTTGCCTTCCAAAAATTAGGAAGTATGAAAGGTCGTTTTTCAAAAGATACATTCGCACAAACATCAAAAATTGTTCTACCTAACGATACAAATACCTTAGGGAATCTAATGGGGGGACAGTTGCTCAATTGGATGGATATTACTGCAGGAATTTCTGCCCAACGTCACTGTAATCGTGTGGTAGTGACTGCATCTGTTAATTCAGTTTCTTTTAATCAGCCCATAAAATTAGGGGAAGTAGTTACTATTGAGGCCAAAGTCAGTAGAGCTTTCACTTCGTCTATGGAAGTATTCTTGGATGTTTGGGTAGAAAGTGGGTTGAGCAGAAAAAAGGTAAAAAGTAATGAAGCGATATATACGTTTGTTGCAGTTGATCAAAATGGTAGTCCAATTGAGGTGCCTGAACTCATACCAGAAACTGAATTAGAGAAAAAGCGATACGATGCAGCTCTTCGTAGAAAACAACTTAGTTTGATTTTAGCAGGAAAAATGGATCCGGAAAAGGCGACTGAATTAAAAGCGCTTTTCGTACCTGCAACTATAGAGCATTCCGAAAAATAGTTTAATCCAGTTTGAGTAAGTCGTAAACATGCTCAACAACGGTATCTTCATCTATTAGTTTCATGCATTTGAAATGACCCTTTGGGCATTGTTCAAAACCAATTTTTGAGCAGGGCCTGCAAGATAGCTGGTCAACTTGAATCATCTGGCTATAATGCTTAAGCGCCGATGGTAGGTAAGGGTACATGCCAAACTCTGGTATTGTGTTTCCCCAAATTGATACAATTTTCTTCTTAAATGCAGCAGCTATATGCATTAATCCGGTATCGTGGGAGATGATCAAAGAAGCTTGCTCTACTAAGGATGCCGACTGGTGGAGACTAAAAATTCCACAACCGTTAAGAATTTTTTGATCCAATTTATCTTCTATGAACTTAGCGACTCGCTGATCATTCTTTCCACCTAATAATACAATAGGAAGCTCCACTTTTCGACAGATATCGATGATCTTATCGACAGGTAAGCATTTTGTGGCGTGTTGCCCTCCTATAGCGAATGCAATATATCCTTGTTGAAAATTGATCGGCAAGTCCGATACATTAATTTTTTCCTCATTAGGGATAAAATAGTCTAATCCTTTATCATCGTTTTTTATACCTAGGCTTTTTGCACTGGCTAAATATCGATCGACAATATGGAAGTCTGGTAAAAGATTTTTTTTAAAATTTACCATCATCCATTTTTCATAGTTTAATTTATCGAAGGAGAACGATTTGCCTGAAATACTGGACTTTACCCTTGAAGATCGGATGTTCTTATGAAGATCGATAATGAAATTGTATTTTTCTTTCCTCAAATCACTAGCAACTTCAGATACCTTTTTCTTAATGCTATATACTTTGTCAATATAAGGATTAGACTCTAAAATTACAGCATACGCTTGTTTAGTAATGTAGTGTACCTCTACTTCTCCTTCAATTTGCTGCTTTAAGCAGCGAATTACTGGCGTTGTTAAGACAATATCTCCAATAGAGCTGAAGCGGATGATTAATATTTTGGTTTTTTCTGCCATCTTTGAAAGTGCCAAATTAAATTATTTATTCTGTTTTGATGGACTCAATCTTTATCAAAACGCTAAATTTGTTCACATGATTTTAACGGACACTCATACCCACTTGTATTCAGATAAATTTGCGGATGATCGAATTCAAATGATTGAAAGAGCAGTTGCTAAAGGAGTCCACAGACTTTTTATGCCTAACATAGATAATAGTTCAATTGAAGGAATGATGCAGCTTGTTGAAAAGTATCCAAATCATTGTTTTCCAATGATGGGACTTCACCCCTGTTCTGTTGACGCCAATGTGGAGAATGAGTTGAATATAGTAAAGCAACAATTAGCTGATCATTCGTTTTGTGCTGTTGGAGAAATAGGAATCGATTTATATTGGGATAAAACCTTTTTATCCCAGCAGGAATTTGCTTTTCGAAAACAAATTGAATGGGCTAAAGAATTAAACTTGCCAATTGTCATACATTGTAGAGAGGCTTTCGATGAAATTCTTGCGATTTTGGATGAAGTAAATGATGATAATCTAAAGGGGATTTTTCATTGTTTTACAGGTAATATAGAACAAGCAAAGCATATCATTGGCTATGAAGATTTTTATCTAGGAATTGGAGGTGTAGTTACTTTCAAAAAGGCTGGTTTGGATAAAGTGGTAGAACAATTGAGTATAAATCATTTGGTTTTAGAAACGGATTCTCCTTATTTGGCTCCTTCTCCATATAGAGGTAAAAGAAATGAAAGTGCTTATTTATTAAATGTGGCAGTAAAAGTGGCAGAATTATTACATCTGCCAATAGAGGAGGTTGCTGCTATAACAACTAAAAATTCAATTAAAATATTTGGGAAATGAGTGATCAACGTTCGGTCTTATTAATCTATACTGGTGGGACAATAGGTATGATTAACGACCCAAGTTCCGGGTTATTGAAGCCGTTCAACTTTAAACAACTGTTTGCAGAGGTTCCTGAATTAAAAAAGTTTGATATTCGAATTGAATCTTATTCATTTGAAAACCCGATAGATTCTTCAAATATGAACCCATCTGTATGGGTGAAGTTGGCTCGTATTATTGAGAAGAATTATAATAATTATGATGGGTTTGTAATTTTACATGGTTCGGATACAATGGCTTACTCCGCCTCAGCATTAAGTTTTATGTTGGAAGGGTTGAATAAGCCTGTTATTTTTACTGGTTCGCAATTGCCAATAGGCACTATTCGAACAGATGGAAAGGAAAACCTTATCACGGCTATAGAGGTCGCTACTTCATATTATGGAGAGGTGCCAGTGGTTCCTGAGGTAGCAATTTATTTTGAGTATACCTTATATAGAGGAAATCGAACTAAGAAAATAAGTGCAGAAAATTTTGAGGCTTTTTCTTCGCCCAACTATCCTAATTTGGCTGAAGCAGGGGTTCATCTTAAGTTCAACCTTCAAGCAATTGCAACTTATAGCCCAAACTCTAAGTTGGTTGTTAAAGACACTTTGTGCTCAGAAGTTGGGTTTTTGAAAATGTTTCCAGGAATTACAGAAGGTTTTATTCGAAATGTATTTCATCAGAAAGGATTGCGCGCCATTGTTATGGAGACTTATGGTGCAGGGAACGCTCCTACTGAGGAATGGTTGACACAAATTCTAAAGGAAGCTATTGACAATAGAATAATCATTTTGAACGTTACTCAATGTATAAGCGGAAAGGTGGATCAAGAAAAGTATGAAACTGGTTCGCACTTAAAGAAAGTTGGAGTTATTAGTGGAAAAGATCTGACATTTGAGGCAGCAATTACAAAATTGATGGTTCTATTAGGAGACGAAACACTATCACACACTGAGATTAAACAGTTCTTGAATGAGAATATAAGAGGGGAGATTAGTATTTAGGTGGGTTTGTTAACAAAATGATAATCTCGAAATATTTTTATGACAACGAGATTTTTTTGTAATTTGGCGAGCTGTAATAAGCGTTCTTGATTTAAAACGTAAGTAGGAGAGGTGGCCGAGTGGCTGAAGGCGCACGCCTGGAAAGCGTGTAAACGGGTGACCGTTTCGGGGGTTCGAATCCCCCTCTCTCCGCAGAAGTTTTATTTTTTAATAAGTAATTAATCAATTCAATAGATAATAAATTAGTCAATTAAACTAGATTTTAACAATTCAAATCATGAAAAAACTATTTGCTTTAGTAGCCGTAACGGGTCTTTTATCGTTTGGAGCATTTAACAAAACATTTGCTCAAGAAGAGACTGCAGCTGACACAACAGAAATGACAACCGATTCTGCAATGGCTGAAGAAGCTGCAGTAGAAGAGGTAAAAGAACCAGTAAAAGAAGAAGTTCAAGAGCCGGAAGTAGTAAAAGCTGAGCAATCTTTTCACCAAATATTAAAGACCAAGTTTATCGAGGGTGGTCCTGAGTTTATGGGTATCGTATTATTATGTCTAATCTTAGGTTTAGCGATAGTAATTGAGCGTATCATTTATTTGAATATGGCTACTACAAATACAGATAAATTACTGAAGAATGTTGAAAATGCATTGAATTCAGGTGGTGTTGATGCTGCAAAAGAAGTATGTAGAAATACTGCAGGTCCAGTAGCATCTATCTTTTACCAAGGTTTAGATAGAAGTCATGAAGGCGTAGAAATGGTTGAAAAAACAGTAGTTTCTTATGGTAGCGTTCAAATGGGCTTATTAGAAAAAGGAGTTTCTTGGATTTCATTGTTTATTGCATTGGCTCCAATGCTTGGTTTCATGGGAACAGTAATTGGTATGATTGGGGCATTTGATGCAATTGAAGCTGCAGGTGATATCTCTCCATCTTTGGTTGCAGGAGGTATTAAAGTAGCACTTTTGACTACTGTATTTGGTTTGATCGTAGCGATGATTTTGCAAGTATTTTACAACTACATCGTAGCGAAAGTAGATAGTATCGTAAATGATATGGAAGATGCATCTATCTCTTTGGTAGACCTTTTAGTAAAGCACGAACTTAAAAAATAAGAAATTATGTCAGCAGGACTAAATAAAATATTACAAATAGTACAGTACGGATTATTAGGTATTAGTGCTATCCTAGGATTTGTATTCTTGATGGGTGGTATTTCTGAAGATACTATAATCTATTGGTGCTATGCACTTTTAGTAGTTGCTGCCTTAGCTGCACTTGGTTTTTCAATCGCAAATATGGTAGGTAATCCAAAGAGAGCAAAGAGCTCAGTAATTGGATTAGTTGCGCTAATTGTTGTTTTTGGAATTGCTTATGCATTAGGTGGTGATGAAATTTTACCTGAATACGCAGGATTTATTTCTGATCCTTCTGCGTCTAAACAAGTGAGTATGGGCTTAATCGCTTTTTACATACTTGGAGCAGGAGCAATTGCTGCAGCAGTATTTGCAGAAGTGTCAAGAGCTTTTAAATAGGCAACAATATTCATTCAAGATAATAGTTAAATAATTATGGCTAGAAGAAACGCACCAGAAATTAACGCAGGGTCGATGGCAGACATCGCATTCTTGTTGCTTATTTTCTTCTTGGTGACAACAACCATGGATGTGGATACTGGTTTAACTAGAAAGTTGCCACCAATTCCAGAGGATATTGAGAATCCACCAGAAGTTAAAATGAGAAATGTTTTTCAAGTTTTGGTAAATGCGAATGACGATTTATTGGTGGAAGGAGAGCCAATGTTGGTAAGTGAATTAAGAAAGAAGGCAAAAGAATTTATAATTGGAGATGCGAACAATCCCAATATGCCTGAATTCAAATTAACACAAGTACCTGTATTGGGAAACATCCCAGTTTCAAAGCAAATCATCTCATTGCAGAATGATAGAGGTACTTCGTATGAAATGTACATTAAGGTTCAAAATGAATTAGTAGGTGCATACAACGAGGTAAGAAATGAGTTTGCAATGCAGAAATTTGGGAAAAGTTATGTTGATTTAGAAAAGTTAGCAGAAACCTCTGAAACTGCAGCTGCTCAAGCTGATGCTGTTAAAGATGTTTATCCGCAAAGAATTTCTGAAGCTGAACCAAAGAATATAGGAGACCAATAAAATGTCAAAGTTTAAGAAGAAAAAATCAGACGGACAACCTGCTATATCTACGGCTTCATTGCCTGATATCGTTTTTATGCTACTATTTTTCTTTATGGTGACAACCGTAATGAGAGAAGTAACATTGAAGGTTGAAATACAAACTCCGAAAGCAACTGAAGTTGATAAGTTGGAACGTAAATCGTTAGTGAGTTACATCTATATTGGAGAACCAATTAAAGCTCTTCAAGGAACTTTTGGAACTGAACCAAGAATTCAATTAAACGATGCTTTCGCCACAAAAAGAGATATCATTCAGTTTATTGAAATCGAAAGAGAGAATACATCAGAAGCAGAACGACCTTTTATGACATTTTCTATGAAAGTAGATAATGATGTAAAAATGGGAATTGTTACCGATGTTAAACAAGAATTAAGAAAAGCGAATGCTTTGAAAATTAACTATTCAACTGGTAAAACAGATAAGATAGTAGATTAATAAAAATCTAGTAAATTGAAAGCCGTTTAACTATTAAGTTGAACGGCTTTTTTTGTTGAATTAAATAGTTTTTGAAGGAATGAAACTTCTTTGTTTTTCTCTTTTATATCTTCTCATATCTTCGTGCGGGAGGGTAGACAAAGTGGATGAATTTGTGTTTGGAGATAAAGATGTTGGATTAGAAATTGTTAAACTAAATAGTCCTATAAATTCTAGTTTAAGAGGAATTTCAATTTTGAATGATTCCGTAGCTTGGTTTAGTGGTGCGGAAGGTAGTATTGTTGCAACACTTAATGGTGGACAAATACTTTCGATAATCCCTCCCCCAAAAAAGGCAGATAGTTTTGATTTTAGAGATGTTTTTATAAAAAGCACATCTGAAATTGTACTAATGAGTTCTGGAAATCCTAGCCGAATTTATAAATCTAGCGATGGCGGTACAAACTGGATCGAATTGTTTTCGTCACCACACAAGGACCTCTTTCTAGATGCAATCAATTTTAATTCTGTAGGATTTGGTTTAGCATACGGGGATCCTATTGAAGGACATCATTATATGCTGTCTACTCGAAATAACGGCTTAACTTGGGACGTTCTATCAGAAGAATTTCCAGTTGAATCTTTAGAAGGAGAAGCCGCTTTTGCGGCGAGTGGTTCCAGTATATCATTTACACCTGACAATCGTGTTTTTATTGGGCTAAGTTTTAAGGGTCGAATACTTACTTCACAGCCTCCTTACAAAGACTGGGTCGCCATACAGACTCCAATCTTCCAAGGTGCTCCTACCAGAGGGATATACTCTATTACTTTCAAGAATGATTCCATAGGTGTTGCTGTTGGAGGAGATTATACACTACCTGATTCTATGATGGTAGAGAATTCAATATACACGCAAGATGGAGGGAAAACATGGCTTAATCCTCAAACACCGTTAAGCGGATATCGATCTTGTGTGGCTTACTGTGGACCCGCGAATACTTTTGTAGCAATTGGTACAAATGGAATCGACATCAGTAAGGATAACGGAGTGAATTGGACTAGGATTTCCAATTTTGAAAAAGGGTTAAACTCAATACAATTCGTGGAAAATAGAAATTTCGGTTATATGATAGGTAGTAAAGGAGAAATCTATAAAATCACTATTTATTAAAAGAAAAAAAGGAAACTTATAGCTAATAAGTTTCCTTTTAAGAGTTTGTCTATTTTTAATAGATTAAACGAATTTTTCTCCTTTTTCTATTCTAATATCGGTTACAAATTCTTTTATTTTTTGCTCATCTTCTTTTTTGCATATTAGAAGTGTGTTATTGGATTCTACAACAATGTATCCGTCCAAACCTTGCAGAACTACTAATTTTTCTTTTGGCATGCTTACAATGCAGTTCTGGCTTTCATACATCATCACATTTTTTCCAATTGTAGCATTTAAGTTCTCGTCGTGCTTAAGGTGAGTATATATAGAACCCCACGTTCCTAGGTCGGACCAACCAATATCAGCTGATATAACATAGACATTTGGAGCTTTCTCCATTATTCCATAATCTATCGAAATGCTTTTGCAGACAGCATATGTATCCTTTATGAAGTTTTCTTCATCAGGAGTGTTTAGTTTAGAAAAGCCATCTACAAATAGGGAATTTACTTCGCTTAAATTGTTTTCGAATGCTTTAAGTATACTTTTGTTGCTCCAAATAAACATTCCCGAATTCCAACTAAATTCTCCACTTTCAACAAACTGTTTTGCCAATTCAATATTAGGTTTTTCAGTAAATGTTTTCACTTTTTTAACCCTACTCTTTTTGTCTGTACTGTCAAACTGAATGTAGCCATATCCTGTATCAGGACGCGATGGCTCGATTCCTAAAGTTAGTAAAGCATCATTATTGCTGACATAGTCCAATGCCACGTTAACACTTTCTATAAATTTATCTTCTTTTAAGATCAGATGATCAGCAGGAGCTACAAGTACATTGGCATCTGGATTAAGTGCCTTAATTTTATAACTAGCATAGGCTATACATGGTGCAGTGTTTCTTCTTGTAGGTTCACATAATACTTGAGAAGGGTTCATCTCTTCACACTGTTGTAATACAAGCTCTCTATAATCTTCGTTGGTGACAACTAAGATGTTTTCTTTTGGTGCAATTCGTTGTAATCTATCGTATGTTTGCTGAATTAAAGTTCTTCCCGTTCCTAAGATATCTATAAATTGTTTGGGATATGAAGTTCTGCTCATTGGCCAAAAGCGACTTCCGATACCGCCCGCCATAATAACGCAATAGTTATTCTTGTTCATTATTTCTGTTCATTTTAAGTGGCTAAATTACCAATTATATAGCCTTGCTTTTCCATAAAAAGTAAAAACGGTTAAATGTTAAAATGATCGGTTATTCAATGGGTTTTACTTCTGCCATTGGACTTACCAGATACATTCTATTGCTAGAGATTTCTAGACATAAAAATCTTTTTCGCTTTTGTTCTTTCTTGATAAATTTTCGTCCCGAACCTAATTCAAATTTGGACTCTAAAGGCAAATCTTCTAAAAAAGTGACTGGATTCTTATCATAAGCTCTCAGTGCTTTTAAAAGGTGTATGTCGCTACAGCTAGAGGCTTTGGGATTGTTAATATGAGCCACGATGAATTGTTCTAGTTCCACTGGGAAAGTATTGTTTCCAATAAACAACGCTAGCATAGTAGTGTATATGTCTTTCCATTCTTTTCCATGTGGTTTTACTTTATGTTGATATTTTATCCAACAAACGCCATGTGCTATTTCGTGAACTAATGTGATTAGAAAGCCATATTTGTTAAGATCTCCGTTTACAGTGATTTTTGCAGGCTTGCCATTAAAAGCGGGTCGAAAATCACCAAGTTTCGTGGACCTACTTTTCTTGATGGTTAATTGAAGTCGATAATCATTAATCCACTTCAAGCATGGGGCAATAGAGCTTTCAGGAATATACTTTTTTAGTACTTCGGTAGCTGAAAGTTTGGTCATTAACTAAATAAATTGTAGGTAATTAAGCTTGCAAAATAGGCCAAGGCGCCCATGTAAATAATCTGAATTACTGGCCATTTCCACGAGGCTGTTTCTCTGGCAACTATTGCTACTGTGGCCATGCATTGCAATGCAAATGCATAAAAAATTAAAAGTGAGTAACCTGTAGCTTTAGTATATATTTTTTCTCCTGTAACGGGGTCTTTTGCTTGATTCATTTTTTCTTTCAATGATGTGGTATTATCAGCATCACCTACTGAGTATATTGTTGCCATAGTTCCAACAAATACTTCTCGAGCAGCAAAAGAAGTGATAATTGAAATTCCGATTTTCCAATCAAATCCTAATGGTTTTATAGCAGGTTCAATAAATTTCCCTAGTTGACCTGCGTAACTAGCTTGGAGTTTTGCACTAGCTCGCTGTTCTTCCATGGTTTCATTATTGATGTTGGGTTCCAATAAACCGCTTGCATATTTTTCATCGATTTTCTCAAAAGAGTCTCCAGGGCCATATGATGATAAAATCCAAAGAATGATTGATATAGCTATAATAATTTTACCTGCCTCAAATAAGAATACCTTTACCTTATTGACAATGGTGTAACCTACATTTTTCCAACGAGGTGCTCTGTAAATTGGCATCTCCATGATAAAGTGACTGGATTCATTTGTTTTTACAAAGAATTTCATAAAAAAGGATGTTCCTATTGCTGCAAGGAATCCGAATAGGTATAATGCCATCATGACTATTCCCTGTAAATTGAATATTCCTATGGATGCTTCTGCCGGAATGATTAAGGCGATAATCAAGGTGTAAACAGGAATTCGTGCAGAACAACTAATTAACGGAGTGATAAAAATGGTCAGTAATCGCTCTTTTTTATTGCTGATTGTTCTTGCACTCATAATGGCTGGTACAGCACAAGCGGCTCCGCTTAGCAATGGGATGATTGACCTTCCGTTTAGACCAAACTTTTTAAGAAGTCCATCCATCATAAAACTAATCCTTGAGAGATATCCTGTATCTTCTAAAATGGAGATGAAAGCGAATAGAGCAGCAATTTGCGGAATAAAGATGATGATACCACCCAAGCCTGCAATGATTCCATCCACTAGTAGGTCGTTTAAAACACCAGGAGGTAAGCTTTCAGCAACAAAATTACCGAAGAACAAAAAGCCTTCCTCTATCATTTGCATTGGAAACTCTGACCAAGAGAAGACGGCTTGAAAAATTAAAAAAAGAATAAATAGAAAAATAGCATAGCCCCATACCTTGTGAGTAAGAATAGCATCAAGTTTACGAGTCAAGTCATTTACTTTCATCTCGCCTTCTGCAGTTACCGCTTTGGCTACAATTTCTCTAATTCGTTGGTTTCTTCTTTGCGCATTGTCGATGGGCTTTTCTCCTTCGATTATACTAATGAATGGAGGTCTGTCCTTGCGAGCAAATTTTGTGATGTTTGCTTTTAATTCGGTTATCCCTTTCCCTAACCTGGCATTCATCGGTACTACAGGAATGCTTAAAGTTTCTGAAAGGTATTTTATATCAATGGACTGTTTGTTTTTTTGAACGATATCCATCATATTTAAAGCCAATATGACGGGTAAATTCAAATCAATCAATTGCGAGCATAACAAGAGGTTTCTTCTTAAATTGCTGGCGTCAGCGATAACCACAATGATTTCCTCTTTGTTATCAGGTCGTTTCTGATTGAGGTAATCAAAAGTAACTCTCTCATCCTCGGATCTCGGGCTAAGGCTATATGTTCCTGGAAGGTCAATAACTTCGGCAGATAAATGTTCAGCTATTTTAGCATTTCCACTTTTCTTTTCTACTGTCACTCCAGGAAAATTACCGACTTGTTGATTGAGTCCTGTTAACTCATTGAATAGTGAGCTTTTCCCAGCATTTGGATTTCCTACAAGTAATAAGCGAATTTTCTTTTTCTGATTTGATCCCACGTTTTTTCTACCCACTTTTATTTCTTCAGTTGTGAAACGATTACCTCTCTTGCATCTGACTTTCTTAGGCTCAATAAAGAGCCGTCAATGCTTATCATCATTGGATCACCCAAAGGTGCGATTTGCTCAATATGTGCGATTTCGCCAACCATACAGCCCATACAAAGTAATTGTACTGAAAGTTTTTCATTATCAATGGATTCAATTCGTACAAAATCTCCTTTTTTTGCTTCGGATAGGTGAATGAAATTGCTCATTTATTTAGATTGATTCTAAATAGCTAAATTAGGTGTTTTTGTTTTAATCCACCATTAAAAATGCGAAAAATTACCCCAATCCCTATAGTCGATAAGTGAAATATCTTTTATAAAAAAAAAAGGAATTTCTTCTCAACTTCAATGTTATTATATATAGAGTTTTCGATTAGCCAATAGTGATCCTTTTTTTTATTATTTTGATTATTCAGAAGTGTTATATATATTGTTTGTTATTATGGAGTTAGATAAATTATTGCGAATAATAGGTCTCGTTATGATGGGATTTGCAATCGTTAGTGGGGTGTTTGTTAAAATTTCTTCAAATGGTGGAGAATGGAATATCGATAGTGGTTATTCTTTTAAAATAGGGCTATTTTTGGTCGGAGTTGTCATTTATTATTTAGCTCGAAAGACAAAAAAATAGAATAGAAAGATGTCAAAAATAGCATTTATAACTGGAGCCACTTCAGGGATTGGAGAAGCCACAGCAATTGAGTTAGCAAAGCATGATTATAATCTTATTATTTCGGGTAGAAGAGCGGGTCGATTAGTGGAATTATCCAAACGACTTACTTCTGAGTACGGAATTAAAGTGCAAACTTTAGTTTTTGATGTTCGGGTTCGTGAGTCTGTAAATGACTCCATTAATGCATTATCAGAAGAGTGGAAGAAAATAGATGTGCTGGTCAATAATGCTGGCCTAGCAAGCGGATTGGATCCAATTCAAGATGGAGATGTGGAAGATTGGGAGAAGATGATTGACACTAATGTTAAAGGGTTGCTTTATGTTTCGAAGTGTGTGATTCCATTGATGATTGAACGAAAAAAAGGTCATATTGTTAACATTGGATCTATAGCAGGAAAGGAAGTCTACGCGAATGGAAATGTTTATTGTGCGTCAAAGCATGCAGTAGAAGCACTAACTAAGTCTATGCGTATAGATTTGCTGAAAGAGGGAATAAAAGTGACTTCAATAAGTCCAGGTTTGGTAGAGACAGAGTTTTCTCAAGTACGATTTCATGGAGATACCGAAAGAGCCGCTGCAGTATACAAAGGGTTTGAGCCGCTTAATGCAGAAGATATTGCTGAAACTATTTGGTTTGTTGTTTCACGTCCTGCACACGTCAATATTAATGATATGATTGTAATGCCTACAGTTCAGGCTTCCTCTGTTTACATCAATAAGTAATTTTACTGAACTAGTTGGCTCTGCAGTTTTTCTAATTCAAAGCCAAAATCTAAGAATTTTTTAGTCTGTACAAGTTGACTAATTAATGCGATCTGTTTTTTTACAAACTTTTGATGTGCTTCAGATTTTGGTTGGAACGGCCGATGAGAACTTGCTCGGATAAATTGAATAATTTGTTTATTTAGCTCTTTGGTTGTGTTATTAAAATAGGTGCTGCTGAAGCGCTCCCACACATAGTCTATAGCTAGAGAATTAGGATGAACCATATCTTGTTCAAAAAAACGATAATCCCTTAAGTCGTCTATGATTAATTCGTAAGCAGGAAAATAATTTAATTGGTGATGCTGTTGTTGTAATTGTTGAACAGCAATATGCAGCACGCTTTTACTCCATTGATTTTCTCTAAATCCATCTCTTAAGTGACGTACGGGACTAATGGTAAAAATGATGTTTAAATTCGAGTTAAATTGATTTAAACTAATGAGCAAGTTGCTCCATTGTTCAACAATTGCGTCTACTGAGGTGAGTCGTTTTTGAAATTGAGTATTGGGATATTTATGACAATTGGCTACCAAACGATGGTTAGAGATTAATTGATAAGCCCAAGCACTGCCGAATGTAACCACTAAATATTTTGCTTTTTTTAAATGTACATGAGCCTTTTTTATCTCAATGTTAATTTTATCTAATACTAAATCTTGGTCTAAGCCAGAAAATTGACTGTGGTGATTCCAACTATGAAATAGTTCATTGTGTTGAGTTAAATCTTCTATTGAATAAACTTTTTTTGTTATCGTTTCATGAACCGCATTTGCGATTGCCGCGGGATGATACAATATCCCAAATGGGTTTTTTAAGATCTGAAATTTATGTAACCCTAATCTTTCCGCGATATGTTCAGAAAAACATGAGCCAAACAGCACAATCTTATCTTCATGTTGGATAGAAACTTTCGACTCAATATGGGGAAGGATAGTGCGAAAATTATTTGAATCCATCATCTTAAATTATTTACTTGCTGATAACTGCTCTAGTTTGGGCTTTTTATTTAATTGCACTTTCACCAATTTTGCATTCATGGCAGTTTGAAATGCCAGGAAAGCAGCTTTGTGCGATTCTTCGATGGGTTTTGCTGGTGGAAATTTTTCTGCCAAGTGATCCACTTGTTTTCCGTTTTTCCAAAATCGATAACATACGTGAGGCCCTGTTGCCAAACCAGTACTTCCAACATAACCTAAAATATCACCTTGACGAACTCGCTGACCCACTTTTACATTTCTTTTACTCATGTGGAGATATTGTGTGGTATAAACACTGTTGTGTTTCACTTTCACATAATTTCCATTAAATCTTGAATAGGCAGATTCTATAACCACACCTGTTCCTGTGCTCATAATTGGAGTTCCCGTTGGTGCTGCGTAGTCTGTTCCTAAATGCGCTTTCCAACGTTTTTGTACTGGATGAAACCTCCGTTGAGTATACCTAGAACTTAGTCGGCTAAATTTTAATGGAGACTTTAAAAAAGCCTTTCTCAAACTCTTTGCATTTTCATCGTAATAATCTCCTCCATCCTCAGTTTCGAAAAAGTATCCGTAAAAATCATCATTGAAGTGGTGAAATTGGGCGGCTTTTACTTTCCCTATTCCGATTACTTCGCCATCTACCATTTTTTCTTCGTACACGACTTTAAAATAATCTCCTTTTTGAATGCGATAGAAGTCAATAGACCATGCATAAACTTCGGCCAGCTCAATGGCCAGTGAAGGGCTTCCTCCATTCTCTTGTAAACTTTCGTATAATGATGAGTTGATCACTCCACCCATTGTTTTTTCTACAATTTCTACCGGTTTTTGCTCCATTTTTATGGAAATAGAATCTCCTAGGTGATAAATTACATAATCTATGGCGTTAGGCTGGTAGATGAAGTATTCTGCCTTCGCTGAACTGTCTCTGCGCTGCAGGATGGTGTATGGTTTGCCAACTGCAATTTTTCTAACATCAAATACCTCTCGCGAAGCTTTTGCCAATGCATCAATCTCCACATATGGAACATTGTACTTTAACAGGATATTGGACAAAAATTCATTTCGCTGAACTTCTCCTCTTACAATATCAAACGAGTCGGCTAGTAACCCAAACTCTATGATTGGTTCTGGCTGTAATGTGTCTAATGGGGCGATTTCCACCGTCCCTTCTTCAAAATCGACTGTTCTACTTTGATAGATAAAAAGAGCAACAGTGATTGCCAATAAAAGAGTTAGAATACGCGAAATGATGCGGAACTTCTTTTTCATCGACTAGTTTCCTTTTTTTAAGAATACGTTTTCTTCAACCCAGGCTTTACCCCAATTTTCGTGCTCTTCAGCAGACCACAATTCTGGATAAAAAATACGTTTCTGAAAACGAGGAGGTAAGTATTTTTGCCAATTAGTACCACCAGTAGCTGCAATGTCTTCTGGGGTCTTATGCAAATAACGTACTGCAGACTTATAATGCATTAATGGCCAATTGATATTTATGTTCACATCTAGGAAACGTAACTCGTTTCTCAATGCTTCATCCTTTTGCTCTTCGGGCGTTAGTTTTTGAAATAAATGCCAAAGGTTGGTATGCTTGAAGTCTTTTGCTAGTTCTTTAAATTCTTTGTTGTATTTCTTTTCAAACTGCAGCAAAGTCAATGTTTTCTTTCCTGTGGCCAATTCAGTAGCTCCTTTTAACCAATAGATGTTTTCATACATCTTTTCAATGTTTTCGTCAGTTAATTCGCTATCGGTAAATTGATCTCTAAAATCTTTGTCAACTAAATTCCTAAAATCCGTAGAGCAGATTTCTATTTTTCTGTATTGTCCTGATTGAAAGCCGCTAGCAGGCAGTAAAGCCATTCTAAACTTTAAGAATTGCTCTTTTTCCATTCCGTCAATCATGATTTCAAAAGAAGCGGTCAAGGCTTTGAAGTAGTTATTGATTCTTCTAATTCTAGCTGTCAGGAATTTTACATCAATATTTTCTTTTTCTGCTAGCTGGTTGTATTCGTGTAAACTAAGCTTGAAATACAACTCGGTAATTTGATGGTACATGATGAAAATTTCTTCATCAGGAAAGGCTGTTCTTGGTGATTGTAGACTCAATAAAGTGTCCAAATGAATGTAGTCCCAATAAGTCAGATAATCGGAGTAAATCAACCCATCCAAATAGGCGCCCAAATCTTGCCCCATAACAGCATATTTGTCTTTTAATTGCTGTAACTGTTTGATTATTTCTTCGCTAAATTCTGATGATTGTTGAGGGTTATTCGAATCCATTTCGCACACTTTGTTTCAGCAAAAATAATGGCTTTAAGTGAGAGTACGTTGCTTTTTTATCGCAATTATAAACAATGTAATGTGGAGCAAAAAAGAACCTTCAACTGTTTTGTTGAAGGTTCTTTTCAATTAATCTAATTTGGCAACTGGGTTGGCTAATCCGCTGTAGTCTTCTAACTCCATTCGGATAGACCCGACTAATATTTTAGCTTTTGCCAAAACAGGAATTTTGTTTTTATCATTAGTAATGTAGACAGTTAAATCTTCTTCGTCGTTGAATATTCTACCAGTTTGGACGACTGGATGAAATACCATACAATCAAATTTTCCTTTGTTAACTTTGATTTTATCAGTACCCGCATACTTTATTTTTAAATCATAGTACTCTTCATCCACAAATGCAGGAATGGTGAAAATGTCGCCTTTTTTAGCTTTACTAAAATCTAAAGTTCTTGCATAGTAAAAGGCAGATAGCATGTCTTGCACTCCAACCGGCACATTAAATTCTTGAGCCTTTTGATTTCTCACCATTTTCTTATGCTGAAAAAATTGATAGTCTTGAGCTTTACTGTAGCCTCCCTCGTTTATTCTCCTTACAAAAACCCAAGGAAAAACTCCATCTGCATCCATGTAAGTTTCATACTTATCTCTCACTTTAAAGAACCAATCAAAGGTGTTTACGCTAATTCCTGTGCCTACCATGTGGTAAATTTCTCTACCATTAATTTTTTGGGGAGCTTTTTTAACTTCTAAGGTAGCTTCTCCCGCGGTCATCCAACCGTAATTAACAGAATATTTAAGTTTCTCTCCCGGTTGGAAAGTTTGATGTTTTATTGTTCTAAATTGTGCGCTATCTAAATCTTCTTGAAAAAGACCTTGATGCTGATCTGTGGTATAGCCAGCAAGACTACCCAAGATGTAAATCGCTGTAAATCCAATAAGCTTTTTCATAGTTATATATTTTGTAACTGTATTCCAATATTTATGCCAGATGCTTATAGAATTCATTTCGTGGATGATATTTATAGTCGATTAAGTCACTTATGAATAGTATTCACTATAAAATTAAGGGTTTGATTTTAATGTAATGTTTGGAATCATAAAAATTCGAAAAATCTGGTAGTAATAAAAGTTAGAAATACGCTGATTACCGTATTTACTTCAGAGAGGAACAAGTAGACTTTTGTTGAAAACAAGTAAATATGAAAAGGATAATCATAAGTGTATTCATCAGTGCAGCATTTATGGCTTGTAAAAAGGATGATGAAGTAAAGCCAGAAATTCCAGAAGTTAAAAATCCAACTGTCAGTTGTGGAGAACGTAAGATCTGTTTTGATATAGAGGATTCTTCGTATACAAGTAATGTTGGAATGTATCACTTGGATGATACTTCCTATTTCGCTAAATATGAAAGCAATGGAAAGCAGCTATCCATTGATTGGTTTACTCAGGATCCAATGGTAGGTTCCTTCCCTGCAGGCAATGTTAAAATGAAAGGCAAGTCTAGGATTTATTGGTTTCCTGATGCTTCTTCAACTTATTGGATGAGCGATAGTGGGGAAGTCAACATTACAAAGCACGAAGGGAATAAAGTATCAGCAACTTTTAATGGTAGATTACAAAAATTAGTAAATGGTAGCCCGAATGGAGAGGTGCTATTTGTCAAAAATGGAGTTTTTACGGATGGCTCCTATTTTTAGTTGATTGGTTAAACTAAAAAACAGAAAGGGCTTTTACAGAATTTGTAAATGCCCTTTTTTTTGTTTTGCTTCTTGTTGATTAATCGAAGCCATTTTTAATTAATAATCAACCATTAGATAACAATGTTCACAATCTTCTTCGGTACAATAATTACTTTTTTAGGGGTTTTCCCATCCAGCCATTTTTGAGATTCTTCATGCTCCATTACCGTTTTTTCTATTTCTTCTTTCGATAAATCCAATGGCATTTCTAACATGAACCTCATTTTTCCATTGAATGAAACTGGGTATTTATGAGAAGACTCCACTAAATATTTGGCTTCAAATTTTGGAAATGCTTGTAAGGTTACACTTTCAGTATTTCCTAATTTATGCCACAACTCTTCAGCAATGTGAGGAGCATAAGGAGTAATTAAAATCACCAATTGTTCCAATATGGTTTTGTTGTTCGATTTTAAATCGTTCAACTCATTCACACAAATCATGAAGGCACTGACCACTGTATTAAAAGAAAAGCGTTCAATGTCGTCTTCTACTTTTTTAATGGTTTTATGCAATACTTTCAATTCTTCTTTGGTTGGCTCTGCATTCGTTACACTGAAGTTATTTTCTCCGTCGTGAAACAAACGCCAGAATTTCCGCAAAAATCGATGAACGCCTTCAATACTGTCCGTGTCCCAGGGCTTTGATTGCTCTAATGGGCCTAAGAACATTTCAAATAAACGCAAGGTGTCGGCTCCGTAGCTTTCGATAATATTATCAGGGTTCACCACATTGAATTTAGATTTTGACATCTTTTCAATTTCCCCTAAACATATAAATTGGTTCTGGAATAGAAAAGTTGAATTCATATAGTTAGAAAATTCTTTGTCATTTTTTAAAGCTTCAACATTTAATGAATATCCATCCACATGCTTGATTGGGATTTGGGCTTTTATAATACTAGATGGGGTAGCCCAATAGGAAACTTTTCCTTTAAAGTTTGGATAAATAGCTTTTAATCGTTCTGTCTCAGATGCTTCATGTTCTTTGATTAGCAATTTTAGTTGCTCAGAGAGATTTTTTTCATCCGGTTTTGTAATTGATGAATTAGTCCAAGCTTCGTAGTATTCTTTTGAGATGTGGATTAGCTTTCCATCAAACTCTATGTTTTTGATGATGTCATTGTCGTTTATTCCTGACTGGTCTATTGAGAATAAAATCCTATAAATAAATCTACTATTCCCAGTAATCATCCCCTGATTAATCATTTTCTTAAACGGCTCATCAAACGGCAAAAATCCTTTGTCGTTTAAGAATTTAGTCCAAAATCGAGCATACAATAAATGACCAGTCGCATGCTCAGCTCCACCCATGTATAAATCTACATTTTTCCAATAATTCAAGGCGTCTTGGCTAGCAAACTCACCTGTATTATTTGGGTCTAAATAACGTGCAAAATACCACGAAGAGCCTGCCCAACCTGGCATGGTGTTCGTTTCAATGGGATGTCCTTCAGCAGTTTTCCAATTTTCTGCTCTTGCCAAAGGTGGCTCCCCATCTTCGGTTGGTAAATATTTATCTACTTCTGGTAACTCCAATGGTAATTCACTTTCGTCCATCGCTGTCGCAATTCCATTCTTGTAATAAATTGGAATCGGTTCACCCCAATACCGTTGTCTGCTAAAAACCGCATCTCTCAATCGGTAGTTGGTTTTTCCTTTCCCAATTCCTTTTGCTTCCATTGCTTCAATGGCTTTTACTATGGCGTCTTTTACTTTCAATCCGTTCAAGAAATCTGAATTGCAAATAATACCTTCTTTGTTGGCATCAGCTCCTTCAGAAATATTTTGTCCTTCTATAATAACAGGAATAGTTAAACCGAATTTATGTGCAAAATCCCAGTCCCGCTGATCGCCACCAGGAACGGCCATTACAGCCCCGGTTCCGTAGCTTGCCAATACATAATCGGCAATCCAAATTGGAATCAAATTCCCTGAAAAAGGATGCTTGGCATATGCGCCAGTAAATTCACCGCTTACTTGTTTTACATCTGCCATTCTTTCTCGTTCAGAACGGGCAGCAGCTTTTACTTGGTATGCTTCTATGGCTTTTTTTTGTTCAGCTGTTGTAATGTGATTGACTAACTCATGCTCTGGCGCTATCACCATAAAACTTACCCCAAAAATGGTGTCAGGGCGAGTCGTAAATACATCTATCTTTTCTTTGTGTTGATCAATTTCAAAGGAAACTAAAGCACCAACCGATTTCCCAATCCAGTTGCGCTGAATTTCTTTAATAGCATCTGTCCAATCTAATTGATCTAATCCGGTCAATAAGCGCTCTGCATAAGCCGTAATTCGCATGCTCCATTGTTGCATTTTTTTACGCTCCACAGGGTGGCCACCTCTTTCAGAAACACCGTCTTTGATTTCGTCGTTTGCCAATACAGTTCCTAAAGCAGGGCACCAGTTCACAAATGAATCTGAAAGATAAGTCAATCGATAATTCATCAAAATGGCTTGCTGCTCTTTCTCATTCATTGCATTCCATTCTGCTGCTGTAAACACCGTCTCTTGGTCGCCATGCGCTTTTGCGGCTGCATTTCCTTCTTTTTCAAATAAAGCCACTAAGTTTTTGATATCGTCTGCTTTATCTAATTCCGTATTGTAATACGAATGGAATAACTGTAAGAATATCCACTGCGTCCATTTGTAATAGTTGGGGTCAGAAGTTCTCACTTCTCTGTCCCAATCGTATGAAAATCCAATTTGATCCAACTGCTCACGGTACCTTTTAAGGTTTGCCGCTGTTGTAATAGCAGGATGTTGCCCCGTTTGAATGGCGTATTGCTCAGCAGGTAAACCAAACGCATCGTAACCCATAGGGTGCAATACATTAAATCCTTTGTGTTTTTTGTAACGCGCATAAATATCAGAAGCGATATAACCGAGTGGATGTCCTACGTGCAGTCCTGCTCCGGATGGATAAGGGAACATGTCCAGCACATAAAATTTCTCTTTCGAATTGTCTATTTCGGTTTTGTACGTCTTGTTTTCTTGCCAAAAGGTTCTCCATTTGGCTTCTATCGCTCTAAAATTATAATCCATCAGTTATTATGCTTTTTGAAGCTGCAAAAGTATCAATAATGACCTGAACTAGAAATTAAAAAATACCAGTAAATAGGTAGAGTAAATTACCTTTTTGTCGTGAAAGTAATAGAATAGCAAAAGATCAAATTTGTAGAAACTACTGATTATAATCTAAGATGCATGCAATATCCAATTCAATGAATTCTATTTGGAAAAGTAATTTCTGGAAAAAAGTGATTTTATTTTCAATAAAATGTAAGCAGTTTTTCTGGAGGTACCTTATGGAAATCGTCATCTTGTTTTTTATTACATAATTTCATTCAGTTGGGTTTTTACACAATACAAAGCCAATGGATCACTCTGGTCAAGTGGTCAAGCAAGGGTGAGTGGTATTGCATGCTCTTAGGTTTCTCAGATCTTTTGAACAAATTAGGGGATTAGTATTACTGAAATTTTTTTATTATCATTGTGATATCAAAATGATATTATTATGAAAGAAGAAAAGAATGTTAAAGTAACCAATGGTTATGTAGCACTATCAGTTTTAGGGGTTTTCTTATTGACCATGATTTTGGGAATAGCATTATTCAAGAACCCATTTTTTTTAGGATTGTTGGTAGTAATTTTATTCATTGCGCCGGGTTTCTTCACTGTGAATCCTAATGGCTCTAAGGTTTTAGTTTTGTTTGGAGCTTATAAAGGGACGGTAAGAGAAAATGGTTTTCATTGGGCAAATCCTTTTTACAGTAAACAACGGATCTCACTTCGAGCAAGGAATTTCGATAGTGAACGAGTAAAGGTGAATGACAAAGTTGGAAACCCAATTTTGATTAATGTAATTGCAGTATGGCGGGTACGTGATACTTTTAAAGCAGCTTTTGAAGTAGATAAGTATGAGGAGTTTGTACGAGTTCAAACAGATGCAGCAGTGAGAAAGTTAGCAGGATCTTACCCATATGATAATTTTGATGATGAACGTGCTGAGCTAACTTTACGTTCAGGAATGGATGAGGTGAATGATGCCTTGGAAAATGAAATAACGGAGCGTTTGGCGATGGCAGGAATAGAGGTGATGGAGGCTCGAATTGGTTATTTGGCTTATGCGCCTGAAATTGCAAGTGCCATGCTGAAGCGTCAGCAAGCAGTGGCAATTGTTGCTGCGAGAAAGAAAATAGTAGAAGGAGCTGTTGGAATGGTAGAAGATGCGTTAGAACAATTATCTCGAGATAATATTATTGAGTTTGACGATGATAAGAAAGCATCAATGGTGAGTAATTTGATGGTAGTTTTGTGCGGAGATAAAGAAGTAATACCAGTAGTGAATACGGGTAGTTTAAACTAGAAGTGAACTGCTAAGATCAAAACAAGGATTGAATGAGTAAGAAAAAAACTTTTGCACTGCGGATAGATCCGGAGCTTTTCAAGCAAATTGAAAAGTGGGCCGACGATGAGTTTCGTAGTGTAAACGGCCAAATAGAATGGATGATTAGCAAAAGTTTAAAAGATGCTAAACGGCTAAAATCTAAGAAACAAAATGAAAGCGAAGAGTAATCTCTTCGCTTTTTTTATATTGGATCAATCACAATTCCCATCAACGTCACAACTGTCTCCTTTAGAAACAATCAGCTCTGGTTTTTCTGTTTCAAATTCGCTCCAAGCTTTGTTTAGGGTTTCTAAAAATACTTCTGTTGGCTGAGCACCAGAAACGGCATATTTATTATCAAATACAAAGAAAGGAACACCTCTAACTCCTATGTTTTGAGCTTCCATTTCGTCTTGTTTCACATTGTAAGAAAAGTCGTCGGAGTTGAGCATGGCTTCAGTTGCATTTTTGTCTAGTCCGTTTTCTTTAGCAATTGCAATCAATGTAGCGTTATCATCTATGTTTTTACCTTCTACGAAATGCGCTTTTAACAATGCTTCTTTTAGTTGGTCGCCTAGTCCTTTGCTTTTTGCAAAGTGCAACAGACGGTGTGCGTTGAAAGAATTAGCCACAACAGCTTTCTCGAAGTCAAATTGCAATCCTTCTTCATTCGCCATATTTACCACGTGTTCTACCATGCTTTTTGCTTGTTCTAATGGCATTTGTTTGGCTTGCGCCAAGTGTTCGATAGCATTGGTGTTGGGTTGAGTAACTATGCTTGGATCCAATTGGAAACTTTTCCAAGTTACTTTTACGTTTTCAGAGTTTGGGAATTGCTTCATTGCAGCTTCAAATTTTCTTTTTCCAATGTAGCAAAAAGGACATCTAATGTCCGACCATATATTAATTTCCATAATTCTTTCAGTTAAAATGTGCTACAAAATTAAGATGAATTTTAGAGCTAAAATGTAATCTAAGCGACGAGTCCATTCTTGTTTTATTTGATAGTTTGTCAAGAGCTTTGACTTGAATCCAGTAAATAACTACTATATTTATTTTTCTAAAAAATTAACAAAATCTCTAAGTGAGCAACAGTAATCATTTCATATTTTTTTTATGTTGTTTTCTAACTCTAGGAGGAGCTTTTTCGCAAGATAAATTTTCCGACAATTTGAAATTGAGTGCAAGCTACCATAAAGGTTATAGTTTGCCGGAATATTCTAATTTTTTATTGATTGTTAATCGACCAATTCAGTCGTTTGATTTGACTTTGTCTAAGCAAACAATCGGAAAGACTTCATGGGAGCAAGTCTTTAAATATCCGGAATATGGCTTGTCGCTCTTTTATTCCACTTTGGGTAATAAGGAGATTTTTGGGAATGAATTGGCGCTGACCTACTTTTTTAAAATCTATATTTTAAATCGTGATAAACTTCAGCTGTATAATCGAATAGGTATCGGGTTGGATTATGTCACTAAGCGATTTGATTTGGAAACTAATCCATCAAACGTAGCAGTTGGGTCGCATGTAAACATTCACTTCAATTGCCGGTTTGGTGGGACTTATGCTTTGTCGGAAAAACTAAACTTTAATGCGGGTCTTTCTTTTGATCATTTATCTAACGCCAACACTGCAGAGCCCAACTTAGGAATCAATTACCTGACGGCCTTTACGGGATTTTCTTATTATTTAGGAAATAAAACAGAAAAGAGAAGAGTGGAGTTGCCAGAGCACGAACCTAAAAGCAACTGGTATTTGTTTGGAAGTGTTGGGGGGAAGCATTTACAATCTTTATCGACCAAGTATTTTGTAGTCAATTCTCTTTCGTTAGAATATGTGCGGGAGACATTCAGAATTTTACATTTCGGAGCAGGTGTTGATTTTTTCTATGACTCTTCCGTACCAGCATTTTTAGAAAAAGACGGTCGAGAGTTTCGGCAGCAAGATTATTTTCAAACTGGAATTCATATTTCTCAAACCTTGAGATATAATCGTTTTAGCCTGAGTTTGCAGGAAGGGATTTATGTCGGATTGAAGAATGAAGTGGTGCAAAAAGTGATGTATAATCGAGGAATCATCAAGTATAATTTAACCGACAATTTTAGTGTTCGGTTAGCGATGAAATCTCACTTGCACATCTTGGATTACCCTGAAATCGGAATTGGTATAAAGTTGAAATAATGAAAAAGATCGTAATCTTCACTCTGTTTTTAAGTGCCTTGTTTTCTTGCCAAAAGGAGGAAATTGATACGAAGATCATACCATTGCAACCATTTACTGAAGTTCAGCTAAACAGTACTTTTGAGATAGGTTTACAGGAGGATTCCGTTTACTATATCGAATTGGTTGGAGATGAAGAGCTATTAGATTATGTGGAATACCGAGTAGAAGAAGAAGTGTTGAAATTGTCGAATTCTAAAAAGTTGAAGTGGTTGCAACCAACTAAAAATAAGATTCAAATCATCATTCATTCGCTGCCTTTGTCACAAGTAGAAGCCAATGAAGCTTGTAATATAACTACAATTAATCCAATAACTTCTGATGAGTTTGGGTTAGTAGTTGGAGGGAAATTAAATAATGCTCGGCTGGAGTTGAATTGTAATGTATTTTATTTTTGGAATAACTTCCCTTGCGGTGGCGAACTAGAGTTGTTTGGTAAGACTAATCAGTTAAAGTTATGGACGGATGCATTGTATGTGGTTGATGCTAAGTGCTTAAAAGCAGATTATGGAAATATTACTAATCGTTCCATAGGAGATATTTATGTTCTAATCAATGATAGACTTGATTATAGTATTCATAATAAAGGCAATATTAATCTATATGGCAATCCTGCTGAAATTTATGAAATGGAGACTTCTTCTTCGAGTGGGAAGTTGGTGAATTATTAAGCTACCTCTCCACAAAATCCGTATTCGTTTGTTCGATAATGTCTAAGACTTCTTCACGTCCTTTTGCAGCAGTAGCAGAAGAAAATACCATAATGGGAAGTTCATCCCACGTTTCAAGAAGTGTTTTTTTGTAGGCCGCAATATTTTTTCCAAAAGCTGAGCCCGAGAGCTTATCCATTTTGGTAAAAACTATGATGAAGGGGATGCCCTTGGTGCCTAAAAATTCCATGAATTCTAGGTCTATTTTTTGAGCAGGAATCCTGCAATCGATCAATAGGAATACATACAGTAGATTTTCTCTTTCAAGCATGTATCGTGTGATGAATTGATCCCATTGGGCTCTAGACTTTTTTGAAGCCTTTGCATAGCCATATCCAGGCAAATCTACTAAATACCATTCTTCATTGATTATGAAGTGGTTGATTAGTTGAGTTTTCCCTGGTTTTCCTGAAGTTTTAGCCAAGTTCTTGTGGTTGGTTATCATGTTAATCAACGATGATTTTCCAACATTAGATCGACCTATAAACGCGTATTCCGGTTTGGTAGGTTCTGGACATAAGTCAACACGAGTGTTGCTCATTACAAATTCGGCTGTTTTTACTTGCATGGCGCAAAGTTACAGAATTAAGTAGCCTTTAAATTAAGCTGAATGGTCATTTTGATACAGATTTTAAATGTTAAAGCAAGTAGCTACACTTTGCGACTTAACCACGCATCTAAAAGCTGGTTGAATTCTTCTGGGTGTTCCATCATTGCTGCATGTCCACACTTGTCAATCCAAAATAATTCTGAATCAGGTAATTTAGCATGAAATTCTTCAGCTACATTTGGAGGTGTAATCGAGTCATTTTTACCCCAAATTAAGCAAGCAGGCATTTTGAATTTTACCAAGTCTTTCTCCATGTTGTGTCGAATTGCTGATTTAGCCAATGCTAAAATTCGCACCAGCTTATTTCTATCGTTCACTATTTTGTGAACTTCGTCTACTAAGTCGTCAGTTGCTACAGCTGGGTCGTAAAAGGTAACAGCAATTTTTTGTCTCAAATACTCTTTGTCTTCTCGTCTTGGAAATGAACCTCCAAAGGCATTTTCGTATAATCCAGAGCTGCCTGTCAATACCATAGAGTGAACTCTTTCTGGGTGTTTTAGGGCATATACTAATGCAATGTGACCTCCTAATGAATTTCCTAAAAGAGTGACATTGTTGTAGTTCTTGAATTTTATGAATTCGTTGATGAATTCAGCCATTGCACCCACGCTAGTTTTTAAGAGAGGAGAATCGTAAAGTGGCATTAAAGGAACAACGACTTTATACTTTTGGGAAAATTGGTCAATTACTTCATTGAAGTTGCTCAACGCACCAAATAAACCATGCAAGATAATTATAGTATGGCCTTCACCCTTTTCTAAAAATTCGAACTTCCCTTCTTTAGTGATGGCGTTTTCGTGACTCATAGCGCTTTCTATTTTTTCAAATGTAATATAATTTAATTTCCTGAGGACCGCAAAAATGATGAGGTATTTAACAAAGAACTGTTGAAAATAAAAAACGCCAATTTTATAGAGTTACCACTTTTAACACACCTTTGCTGTTTCAGTATTTACGGGGCTTCTAAGCGATTCTTAAGGCTATTTTGGGTGAAAGTTATCAACAAAGTGGTAGGAAGTGGTAGATTGTGGTAAAATCTTTTTTATTTTTACACATTGAACCGCAATAGCTTTAATTAATAGCATTTAATGGCAAACTTCATTGGCGAATTTGAGTGTAAGCTCGACCCGAAAGGGCGTTTGATGTTGCCGGCAGGCCTTCGTAAACAGTTGGATCCCGCCGCCCAGGAGAAGTTTGTTCTAAATCGAGGGTTTGAAAAATGCCTGGTGTTGTATCCCAAAAATGAGTGGGAAATAATCAGTACAGAAATCAATCAGCTGAATCAATATGTGAAGAAAAATCGCGATTTCATCCGCTATTTCTATAGAGGAGCCACGGAATTGGGGTTGGATAGCACTGGGAGAGTTTTGTTTCCAAAGCGACTCTTGGAATATGCAGATGTTGCTAAGGAAGTGGTTCTGTTTGCTTACTCTAATCGAATTGAAGTTTGGAATAAAGAGGTGTACGATGGGTTGTTGACGGATGAACCTGAGGATTTTGCAACACTCGCAGAAGAGGTGATGGGAAATACTAAAAAGCAGGAGGATGATGGGGGAATATCATAAGCCAGTTATGCTTCACGAGAGTATTGATGGTTTAGATATCAAGCCAGACGGTGTTTATATCGACGTTACTTTCGGAGGAGGTGGACATTCTAAAGCAATATTAGAGCGCTTGGGTGAAGGTGGGAGATTGTTTGCTTTTGATCGAGACCCGGATGCGGCCAATAATAAGATTGAGGATGATCGTTTTGAGTTGATTGCTCAAGATTTTAAGTTTTTGAAGAATTATCTGCGATTTTACAGAGTAAGCGAGTTGGATGGCATATTAGCCGATTTGGGTGTTTCTTCTCATCAGTTCAATGAGGGAAGTCGTGGTTTTTCCATCCGATTTGATGGTCCACTAGATATGCGAATGGATCAAAAGTCTCCATTGACCGCTGCCACAATTGTTAATGAATACGAGGAATCGGTTATAGCAGATATTCTTTTTCAATATGGGGAGTTGAGAAATTCTCGAAAGATTGCCCAGGTTATAGTTGCTGCGAGATCTGAAAAACCAATAAAAACTATTGAGCAGCTTAAAAGTGTGCTGCAGCCTTTAACTCCTTGGGGAAAGGAGAATCGGTTTTTAGCGCAGGTTTTTCAAGCATTGAGAATTGAAGTGAATGGAGAATTGGATTCTTTAAAGGCGCTACTAGAGCAGTCGTTAGAAATGTTGAAACCAGGTGGTCGATTGTCAGTGATTACTTACCACTCTTTAGAAGATCGATTGGTAAAGAATTTTATGCAGAAAGGGAAGTTTGAAGGAGAGGTGGAGAAGGATTTCTTTGGAAATAAATTAACTCCATTTGAGTTGGTGAATCGAAAGCCAATTATGCCAAGCATGGAGGAGTTAGGGGAGAATAATAGGTCGAGGAGTGCAAAATTAAGAGTTGCAAAAAAGATAGAGAATGAATCGGTTTAAGAAAAAAGAGACGGAGAAGGCTGAAAAGTCTAAAGCGCCTACTTCAGAAGGAGTAAAGGGGGTGAGAGGAGTGATGTCCGGAAATTTTCTTTCTGGAACAAACGTGGTATCATCTCTTCCTTATATTTTCTTCTTGACATTCTTGGGAATATGTTATATCGGTAATGGCTATCATGCAGAAAAGACAATTCGCGAGTTGTACAAAACGAATAATGAAATAAAAGAATTGCGCTCTGAGTACATCACTACAAAATCAGAATTGATGTACATCAGTAAACAGTCACAAGTGGCTAGGGCGACTGAAATTATTGGGTTGAAAGAATTGACGGAGCCTCCTAAAAAAATAATTGTAGAAAAGAAAGATAAAAAAATAAAGAAGATTGACTAGCGAGAAAGACATACAAAAAGATATCAAGTGGCGAGCCTACCTCGTCTACTTTGCTATATGTCTATTTGGTTTAGTCATAATTGGCAAGGCTTTAACTATTCAGATTGTAGAAGGGGCTGAGTTGAAAAAGAAAGTAGAGAGTCTGACTTTGGTGGATAAAAGTATTGAGGCTGTTCGTGGTAATATTTATGCATCAGATGGGAGTTTGTTAGCTACTTCTATTCCGATATATGAAATACGAATGGATTTAAATACAGAAGCGTTAACCGATGAGATTTTTAATGCTGGTATTGATTCTTTGTCTTATCAATTGAGTCACCTCTTTAAAGACAGAAGCCCTTCTTCATGGAAGCAGGAATTAGTCAGAGCGAGAGCAAAAGGTGCAAGATATCATTTGATCAAAAGGAATGTGAGGTATACCGAGTTAAAGCAGATGAAAACATTTGCGATAATGAGAAGAGGGCGATATAAAGGT
This sequence comes from Acidiluteibacter ferrifornacis, assembly GCF_009909615.1. Classification (GTDB taxonomy): domain Bacteria; phylum Bacteroidota; class Bacteroidia; order Flavobacteriales_E; family Vicingaceae; genus Acidiluteibacter; species Acidiluteibacter ferrifornacis. The sequence continues at coordinate 175,316 of NZ_WWNE01000004.1, forward strand.
GGGTTTTTAACTATTCAGAAAAACAAAAGAGAGCTTCCGTTTCAAGTGTTGGCGGCTAGAACTATTGGTTATGAAAAAGATGGTGTTACTCCTGTTGGATTAGAAGGAGCTTATTCAAAAGAGTTGTCAGGTATCAATGGGCAACGATTGATGCAAAAAATTGCTGGTGGCGTTTGGATGCCAGTTGGTGATGAAAACGAGACAGAGCCTTTAGATGGTTACGACGTTTATTCAACCATAGATATCAATATTCAAGATGTAGCAGAAAGTGCTTTGTTAAAACAGTTAGTAAAGCAACAGGCTGATCACGGTTGTGTAGTGTTGATGGAAGTGCAGACGGGTAATATTAAGGCAATTGCAAATCTTAAAAGAAATGCAAACGGTAATTATTATGAAGGTTATAATTACGCAATTGGGGAGAGTACGGAGCCAGGCTCTACCTTTAAATTGCCAGCGTTGATTGCTGCAATAGAAGATGGATATGTGGATTTAGATGACATAGTAGATTGCGGTAATGGAAAGCTAAATCTTTATGATCGTACCATGTATGACTCTAATTATGATGAAGGTGGTTGGGGGAAAATTTCGGTGAAGCGAGTATTTGAGGTTTCTTCCAATATAGGAATGGCAAAAATTATTCGTGGGGCTTATTCAAAGAATCCTCAAAAATTTGTTGATCATTTGAAGTCGATGAGTTTGGCGGAGCCGCTTGGAATTTCAATTGCTGGAGAAGGAAGTCCAAATATCAAGAATACCGATAATAATTCGTGGTCTGGAATTACTTTAGAATGGATGGCGCATGGATATGAAGTTTTACAAACTCCTTTACAGATTTTAACCTATTACAACGCGGTTGCTAATAATGGTAAGATGGTTCGTCCAAAGTTTGCCGATAAAATCACGAAAGGTAGATCGATAGTTCGAGAAATTGAAACGCAGGTGATTAATCCTGCAATTTGTTCGAAAAGTACAATTGATAAAGTGAAGCAAGCTTTAGAAGGGGTAATTGAAAATGGTACTGCAAGAAATTTAGGCAATGCCAATTATAAAATTGCTGGAAAAACTGGGACAGCTCAAATTGCGAATGAGAGTTATGGATATAAGTATGAGTCGAAGGTAAGTCACCAGGCTTCATTTGTAGGGTATTTCCCTGCGGAAGATCCGAAGTATAGCTGCATTGTGGTGGTGAATGCACCTTCTAGAAATGTGTATTATGGAAACTTAGTGGCAGGTCCAATATTTAAAGAAGTAGCTGATAAGGTTTATGCCAATAGTTTGGAGATTCATAAGCCACTAGGACCGCAGAAGTTCCTAGCGGCATCTGCTATTCCTTATTCTAAAAGTGGTTATGGAGAGGATGTGAAGCGTGTCTTCCAAACCATGGGGGTGGAAATGAAAACTGCTGCTGCTAATCCAGAATGGGTTACTACTTCAACCCAAGAGAAATCAGTGACATTAGAAAGTAGAAAAGTGATTGAAAATTTAGTTCCGAATGTGAAAGGGATGGGAGTGATGGATGCGGTATATCTGTTAGAGAACGCTGGGTTAAAGGTGCGTTTTGTAGGTCGTGGGGCAGTGAAAAGTCAATCTATTCAAGCAGGAACAAGAGCGCATAAAGGAAGTGTAATCGTATTAGAACTGACATAAATGAAATTACTGAAAGACATATTATATAAAGTTGCAATTTTAGAGGTCCATGGTACCACTAATGTTGAGGTGTCTGATATTTCCTTCGATTCTCGCAGTGTTATTGAAGGGGGAGTTTATGTTGCTCAAAAAGGACTAAAAGTAGACGGTCATGATTTTATAGAAGGTGCTATAGCAAAAGGTGCTGTTGCAATAATATGTGAGGACTTGCCTCAAGAGATGTCTACTGCAATCACTTTTGTGAAAGTGAAGAGTACACATGAAGCCTTAGCTTTTATGGCTGCCAATTTTTATGATAATCCATCAGAAGATATACAGTTAGTAGGGGTGACTGGAACAAATGGAAAAACTACTACTGTAACGCTTTTATATAATTTATTTAAAAAGTTGGGGTATAAAGTAGGTTTACTTTCAACGGTTGTAAACTATATTGACGAAAAGGAAGTAAAAGCTACGCACACGACTCCAGACTCCTTGAGTGTAAATAAGCTACTGTCTCAAATGGTGGCCGCGGGATGTGAATACTGTTTTATGGAAGTGAGTTCACATGCGGTAGTTCAGAATAGAGTTTTAGGGCTTCACTTTAAAGGTGGGGTCTTTACTAATATCTCTCACGACCACCTCGACTATCATAAAACTTTTGATGAGTATATCGCTGCAAAACGAGGCTTTTTTACTCAGTTAGGGAAGGATTCTTTTGCTTTATCCAATAAGGATGATAAGCGTGCTGAGGTAATGTTACAAGAGTCTAAGGCTAAGAAGAATTATTATGCGGTGAAAGCTGCTGCAGACTTTAAATGCAAAATCATGGAAAGCAATTTTACTGGATTGCTTCTAAAGATTGATGACCAAGAGGTGTGGTGCCCAATCATAGGGAAGTTTAATGCATATAACTTAACTGCTGTATATGCTACAGCGATCTTGCTGGGACAAAATAAAATAGAGGTGTTGACAGCATTGAGCAGTTTGCGACCTGTAGAAGGAAGGTTTGAATACATCCGTGTAAATGATATTTCTGGAATTGTAGATTATGCACATACCCCTGATGCGCTGGAAAATGTCCTAAAAACCATCAAAGAAATCCGAACAGGTAATGAGCAAGTGATAACCGTTGTTGGCTGTGGTGGCGATAGAGATACGACCAAGCGTCCATTGATGGCGGGTATTGCGGCTGAATTATCGGACCGAGTGATATTGACTTCTGATAATCCTAGAACGGAAGACCCACAACAAATTATAGAAGAAATGAAGGTCGGATTGGACCCAGTAAATAAGAAAAAGGCAAATGCAATCACAGACCGAAAAGAAGCGATACGAATGGCATGTGCTTTAGCAAAAAGTGGTGATATCATTTTAGTAGCTGGTAAAGGTCATGAGAACTATCAAGAGATTAATGGGGTGAGAAATCACTTCGACGATATGGAAATTTTACAAGAGACGCTAAACGAATTAAACGCTTAAACTATGTTGTACTATTTATTTCAGTATTTAAATGAATTGGATGTTCCTGGAGCAGGTGTGTTTCAGTACATCACATTTAGGGCGGCGGCTTCTGTCATAGTCTCTTTATTGATTTCCATGGTATTCGGTAAGCGGATTATCGAGTTCATAAAAGTGCAGCAAGTGGGTGAAACCATCCGCGATTTGGGGTTAGAAGGTCAAAATCAAAAGGCAGGAACTCCAACCATGGGGGGGCTAATTATTTTAGCATCTATTCTTATTCCTACTTTGTTGTTTGCCAAATTGCATAATATTTATGTGATCTTGATGCTAGTGTCAACTGTTTTGTTGGGTGCGATTGGATTTGCGGATGATTACATCAAAGTTTTCAAAAAGAACAAACAAGGCCTTGCCGGAAAATTTAAAGTAGTAGGGCAAGTGATTGTTGGGCTGATTGTTGGATGCATATTATATTTCCATGAGGACGTAGTCGTAAAGGAGAAGGTATTTGATGAAAATGCACCGATTCATGTTCAGGAATTAATTCACAACGATGTTGATAAAACAACCAGTGCAAATTATTACTGGAAGGAGACGAAGTCCTTTGTAACAACCATTCCTTTCGTGAAGGACAATGAATTTGATTACGCTTGGTTGGTAGATTGGGCAGGAGAAAATGCTATGGATTATGCCTGGTTAGTCTTTATTCCGATTGTCATTGTCATCGTTACGGCTGTTTCGAATGGAGCCAATATGACGGATGGCTTGGACGGACTAGCTACTGGGACTTCTGCGATTATAGGCGTTGTGCTCGCCATCTTCGCATACGTATCGGGTAATACCATCTTTGCGGACTACCTCAATATTATGTACATCCCTGATTCAGGTGAATTAGTAATATTTATTGGTGCTTTTGTAGGAGCGTGTATAGGCTTCTTGTGGTACAACTCATACCCTGCTCAGGTTTTTATGGGTGATACTGGTAGTTTGGCTTTAGGTGGAATAATCGCTGTATTCGCTCTAGCGATTCGTAAAGAATTGTTAATTCCTGTATTCTGTGGAATCTTCTTAGTAGAGAATTTATCAGTAATGATACAGGTGGCCTATTTCAAATACACTAAGAAAAAGTTTGGTGAAGGGAGAAGGGTGTTTTTGATGGCACCACTGCATCATCATTATCAAAAGAAGGGCTACCACGAAGCCAAGATTGTTTCACGTTTTTGGATTGTGGGAATTATGCTGGCTATTCTATCTATCGTAACACTGAAGTTGAGGTAGAATGAAAAAGCGGCTAGCCATATTAGGAGCAGGAGAAAGTGGAGTTGGAGCTGCACAGTTAGCACTAAAAGAAGGATATGATGTTTTTGTATCCGATAGAAGTAAGATAAAGGAAAAGTACAAGAGCGTTCTTACAGGTTTGAAAGTTGAATGGGAAGAGGAAACTCATTCGGAAGATAGAATTCTATCGAGCGATGAAATTATCAAAAGTCCTGGCATACCAGATACCGCGCCTTTGATTAAAAAAGCGCATGAAAAAGGGACTCCAGTCATTTCTGAGATTGAATTTGCCGCGAGGTATTCTAAAGCGCATTTTACTTGTATTACAGGAAGTAATGGAAAGACTACCACCACTTTGATGATATATCATTTGTATCAAAAGGCTGGGTTAGATGTAGGGTTAGCTGGTAATATCGGGCAAAGCTTTGCTAAACAAGTTGCAGAAGGAGACCGAGAATATTTTGTTCTTGAGCTCAGTAGTTTTCAGTTAGATGGGATGTTTGATTTTAAAGCTGATATCGCAGTCTTATTGAATATTACTCCCGACCATTTGGATAGATACGAGTACAAAATGGAAAATTATGTGGCTTCCAAAATGAGAATCCTTCAAAACATGGACAAAAATGGAGCTTTCATTTATTGGGCAGATGATGAGTTTATCCCCAATGCGATGAAAAATTATTCCATTGAAGCGAAATGTTATCCATTCAGCGACACACAAGAACTTAAAGAGGGCGCAAGCCTCAATAAAATAAAAGAGAAACTACAAATAAACATTAATAACCAAACATTCGAGATGTCAATACACGATTTAGCACTACAAGGGAAACACAATCTGTACAATTCGATGGCTTCAGGAATTTCAGGAAGAATTCTTGATTTACGGAAAGAGTTGATTCGAGAGTCATTGTCAGACTTTCAAAACATTGAGCACCGCTTAGAGCATGTGACCAATGTTCACGGAATTGAATTTATTAACGACTCCAAAGCGACTAATGTCAACTCTACATGGTATGCCTTAGAAAGCATGGGAAAGCCAACTGTATGGATAGTTGGAGGAGTAGATAAAGGAAATGATTATTCCATGCTTTTTGAGCTTGTGAAAGATAAGGTGAAAGCAATCATCTGTCTTGGGAATGATAATCAAAAAATTGTAGATGCTTTTGGCGACAAGGTAGGAGCAATTCAACAAGCTAAAACGGCTAGAGAAGCTGTAACAAAGGCTTATGAGTTAGCGACTAAAGGCGATGCAGTTTTATTGTCACCAGCATGTGCAAGTTTTGATTTGTTTGAAAACTATGAAGATCGTGGTCATCAATTTAAAACAGCAGTAAGAAGCTTATAATTTTATGCAGGCATTATTCAAAAATCTGAAAGGCGATCGAGTAATATGGGCAGTGGTGCTATTTTTAGGCATCTTGTCGATATTGGCTGTATACAGCTCTATCGTTTCTCTGGCCTACAAATACCAGGATGGAAACACTGAATATTTTTTATTCAAACATGGTTTCATTTTAATTGTAGGTTTCGGACTGATGTATGCTGCTCATAAATTAAATTATAAATACTATTCAAGAATATCTCAGTTAGCGATTTTTATAGCAGTACCCTTGCTGCTATTTACGTTACTGACTGGTGCTAGTATCAATGATGCTAGTAGATGGTTGGTCATTCCTGTGATTAACCAAACCTTTCAGACATCGGATTTAGCCAAGTTAGCATTGATCATGTTTTTAGCGAGAATGTTGTCCAAAAAACAAGAGGTGATTAAGGATTTTAACTCGGCATTCGTTCCCATAATGATACCAATATTAGCAGTTTGTGGGTTAATTTTGCCTGCTAATTTTTCTACTGCTGCTATGTTGTTTACAACATCTGTTGTCATTATGTTTATTGGCCGAATCAATCTTAAATACATCATATCTATGATAGGTATTGGTGTTGTATTGCTTTCTGTTTTTATTGCCATAGTGGTTAATTCCAATTATACCGGAAGGGTGGAAACGTGGAAGAATAGGATTGAAAATTTTATGTCTGATGATTCGGAAAGTAATTATCAGGCAGAACAATCAAAAATTGCAATTGCCACTGGTGGTCCTTTAGGGAAAGGACCTGGAGGAAGCACTCAACGAAATTTCTTGCCACATCCTTATTCGGATTTTATTTATGCAATTGTAATAGAAGAATATGGGATTCTAGGTGGATTCACCTTGTTGCTACTGTATTTAATTCTCCTATATCGAGGTATAATAATTTCGATAAAAGCGCCTCGAACATTCGGGTCGTTACTGGCAGTTGGGCTCAGTTTTAGTCTTGTCTTTCAAGCCATGATAAATATGGCCGTCGCTGTGAACTTATTTCCTGTGACTGGTCAGCCACTCCCCATGGTAAGTATGGGTGGAACTTCTATTTGGTTTACTTGCCTTGCTGTAGGAATTATTCTCAGCGTGAGCCGAAGTGTTTATGAAGAAGAAAAGGAGGTCGCAAATGCATAATCCAAAAGTAATCATTAGTGGTGGTGGTACAGGGGGGCATGTCTTTCCTGCTATTGCTATTGCTAATGCACTAAAAAAAATAAATCCATCAGTAGAAATCCTATTCGTAGGAGCTGAAGGAAAAATGGAAATGGAGAAAGTTCCTCAAGCTGGCTACACTATTGTTGGGCTACCAATTATGGGACTGCATAGAAGGTTGACTGCTCAAAATTTAAAGTTTCCTTTTAAGCTGTTAGCAAGTATGCTTAAAGCCCGAAAAGTAGTTAAAGATTTTGTACCTGATGTTGCAGTAGGTGTTGGTGGGTACGCCAGTGGACCTACTTTAAAAGCAGCGATGAATAGAAATATTCCTTGTTTAATTCAAGAGCAGAATTCATTTGCAGGAGTTACTAATAAAATTCTTGGGCAGAAAGCCAAGACTATTTGTGTAGCTTATGATGGAATGGCAGCATTTTTTCCTAAAGAGAAGATTATTTTGACAGGAAATCCTGTGAGACAAGAGGTGGTGAAGTTGGAAGGAAAAAGAGAAAGAGCCATGGAGTTTTTCGGATTAGATCCGGAGAAAAAGACGGTATTGGTTGTTGGAGGTAGCTTAGGCGCAAGAAGCATCAATCATGCCATAGAAAAAATGATTGATCGGTTTGAAAAAGAAGGGGTGCAGTTGATTTGGCAAACAGGAAAGTTGTTTGCCGAGAGGGCTGCAAAGGCAGTTGCAGGAAAAGAAGGTGCAGGAATAAAAACCATGGAATTCATTACAAAAATGGATTTGGGATATGCTGCTGCAGATTTGGTAATTTCTAGAGCAGGAGCTATTGCGGTATCAGAATTATGTTTGGTGAAAAAGCCAGCTATTCTTGTACCACTTCCATCGGCAGCCGAAGACCATCAAACCAAAAATGCGATGGCTCTTGTGAACCATAAGGCAGCTGAATTAGTTGCAGATGGAGAAATAAATAATGAATTAGAATCAAAAGTTTTTCGGTTGATTTCGAATGAAGAGGAGTTGGGGCGATTAAGTTTCAATATTGCCAAGCTGGGAATGAATAACTCTGCAGATATTATCGCCAATGAAGTTTTAAAACTGGTGAAGAAGTAATGGAAATGAATAATATACATACTGTTTATTTTGTAGGAGTTGGCGGCATCGGCATGAGTGCTTTAGCGCGCTATTTTCTGACACAAGACAAAGCAGTATGGGGTTATGATAAAACACCTTCTGCCTTAACTAATCGCTTGGAAGAAGAAGGGATTAAAATTTGGTTTGATGCTGATTTAACTGAGATTGAAAAACTGGATAAAAACAGCACTTTGGTGGTCTATACCCCTGCAGTAAAAACAGGGAATGCTCAATTGGATTATTTTGAGTCTAATGGATTTAGGATGTTCAAGCGGTCACAAGTGTTAGGGTTGATTTCTAGTGCTTATAAAACATTAGCTGTTGCTGGTACGCATGGAAAAACAACGACTTCTTGTTTATTGGCGCATGTATTAAATGATTCTGCAGTTGCCATTAATGCTTTTTTAGGAGGCATTTCTCGCGATTTTGATAGCAATCTAGTTTTAAACGATGACGCCCGATATTTTGTAACAGAAGCGGATGAGTACGATCGTTCATTTTTGCAGTTGTCACCAGATATCGCCATAATCACTTCATTGGATGCCGATCATTTAGATATTTATGGTACACCAGATGAAATGATAAAAAATTACCAAGATTTTGTTCGAAAGATTAAGCCTGGAGGGACGCTCATAACCAAACTGGCTTTTGCACCTGTTTTGAGTTTTAGAGATGATATACAAGTCATCACTTACGGCTTGGAAGGTGATGAAGAATACACTGCCCATCAGATAGAAGTTAAGGATGCAAAGTATCATTTTGATGTGATTACACCGGAAGGAAGTTATACCGATTTGTCGTTAGGATTGCCCGGCCGGCATAATGTAGATAATGCTGTTTCTGTGATTGCTATTGCGCATTTGTTGGGTGTGAAAGAAGAAAGTTTGAAAGCGTCGTTAAATAGCTTTAGAGGTGTTCAGCGCCGTTTTGATGTGCAATTTAACGATGGTGAAAAGGTGTATATCGATGATTATGCACACCATCCGAGTGAAATCAATGCTTGCGTTAAATCGGTTAGGGAGTTGTTTCCAAACAAAAAATTAACAGCCATTTTTCAACCGCATTTGTATAGTAGGACTAGAGATTTTGCTGATGAATTTGCAGAGAGTCTTTCCCAAGTAGATGAGTTGATTTTGTTGGATATTTATCCTGCAAGAGAATTACCAATTGAAGGGGTGACTTCAAGAAATTTGTTGAAAAACATAACTATAAAGAATAAAGAAGTGTGTTTGAAAGAGCAATTGATGGACACTTTAAAAAATAAAGAAATAGAGGTTTTATTAACTATCGGAGCAGGTGACATTGACCGTTTTGTTCAACCCATAAAAACATGGATTAGCAATGAATAAAACATTAAAATTTGTATTGTGGTCATTGATGGGTATTTCAATGATAGTATTGCTTGGTTTTGTTGAAAAAGCTAGAGACCAACAAACTTGCACTGCTGTAAAAATTCAAATCGATAGAAGTGAACAGAACTTTTTTATTGATGAAGAGGATGTTGAAGCCATGATTCATGAGGAAGTTTCGTCTGTGATTAATCGTCCTTTAGTGGATTTGAATAGCCATCAGATGGAATTTCAATTGAACAGTCATCCAGCGATTCAGAATGCAGAGGTTTTTAAAACATTGGATGGAAAGCTGTCGGTTAAAGTAAAGCAAAGAGAGCCAATAGTCCGTGTTTATTCCAGTAATGGTGATAGTTATTACATCGATAAGTTGGGTAGAATGATGCCATTGTCTGATAAATACACTGCCAGAGTGCTTGTCGCAAATGGATTTGTTTATAGTCCCTACAGCACTTTTGTAGGTGTTGATTTTTCGAAAAAGTTACCAGATTCTATCGCTAAAAGAACCATGGTAGATGAAGTGTACAAATATGCCACTTTTATCAATAATCATCCGTTCTGGAAAGCTCAGATTGAACAGTTGCATGTTAATAAAGATATGGATATAGAGTTGATTCCACGTGTTGGAAATCATAGAATTGTATTTGGGGACGCAGATAACATCGAAAGTAAATTTGAAAAGCTCATTGTGTTTTATAACAAGGGGTTGAGTAATACTGGATGGAATGAGTATAGCGTCATTAATTTAAAATTTAAAGACCAAGTGGTCTGCACAAAACGATAATAGTATGGATTCTTCTGACATAGTTGTAGGGTTGGACATTGGAACTACCAAAATTGTGGTCATGGTTGGGCGCAAAAATGAACATGGAAAGTTGGAGGTTTTGGGTATGGGTAAGTCTGAATCTCTTGGAGTTACAAGAGGAGTAGTAGCCAATATTGAAAAAACAGTTCAATCTATTCGTATGGCGGTTGATGAAGCTGAGCAAAAAAGTGGAGTAGACATCAAGGTCGTAAATGTAGGGATTGCAGGTCAGCATATTAAAAGTTTACAGCATAGAGGAATCCGTGTGAGAAACTCATTAGATGATGAGATTAGTCAAGACGACATTGATTTATTGATTAACGATATGCATAAATTGGTAATGCTTCCAGGAGAAGAAATTATCGATGTATTGCCACAAGAATTTATAGTAGATAACGAGCAAGGAATTAAAGATCCTGTTGGGATGTCTGGAATTCGATTGGAAGCGAATTTTCACATCATTACCGGACAAGTTGCAGCAGCGAAGAACATTTATAAATGTATTCACAAGGCAGGCTTAGAAGTTCAGGATTTGATATTAGAACCTTTAGCATCTTCTGAGGCTGTTTTAAGCCAGGAAGAAAAAGAAGCCGGAGTAGTTTTAGTGGATATAGGAGGTGGTACTACTGATGTAGCCATTTTTCAAGATGGAATTATTCGTCATACGGCAGTGATTCCTTTTGGTGGAAATGTGATTACAGAAGACATTAAAGAAGGCTGTAGCATTATTAAAAACCAAGCCGAATTGTTGAAGATTAAGTTTGGTTCTGCATTGTCGAACGAGAGTCAGGATAATGAGATTGTTTCTATTCCTGGATTAAGAGGAAGAGAGCCAAAAGAAATTTCAATCAAAAACCTAGCAAGTATTATTCAGGCTAGACTGGAAGAAATTATTGAGAATATATATTACGAAATAAAGAATTCTGGATATGAGAATAAGCTGATTGCCGGTATGGTAATCACAGGTGGTGGAGCTCAGTTGAGACATGTGGGACAGCTTTTTGAGTATGTTACAGGAATGGATACTAGAATTGGTTATCCGAATGAATATTTAGCAAAAGGAAATGCTGATGAAGTAACGAGTCCAATGTTTGCGACAAGTGTTGGATTGGTGATTAAAGGTTTCCAAAAGTTAGAAAAACAAAAAAATAGAATAAATCGTTCTTCGCAACAAGAGCCTGAATCGGGCACTGTTCGTCAGGGCGATAAAATCAAAGGAGGCTTCTTCCAAAATATTTTGAATAAGGGGAAGCAGTTTTTTGAGGAAGAAGATTAATTATTTAGAAAAAGAATTTTAGCAGAACAATAAAAACCATAGCATTATGAATTTTGACTTACCAAAAGATCAATCATCGATCATCAAAGTAATTGGTGTAGGCGGCGGCGGAAGCAACGCAGTGAACCATATGTATAATCAAGGGATTACTGGTGTAGATTTCATCATCTGCAACACTGATCAGCAAGCTTTAGATTTAAGCCCTATTCCTAATAAAATTCAGTTGGGGGCAACACTTACCGAAGGTAGAGGAGCAGGATCTAATCCAGAAGTAGGTAAAAATTCTGCTATTGAGAATGTTGACGAATTGAAAGAATTGTTTGCGACCAATACACAAATGGTATTCATTACCGCTGGTATGGGTGGTGGAACTGGTACAGGTGCGGCGCCAATTATTGCTCAGACTGCCCGTGAAATGGGTATTTTGACAGTTGGTATTGTTACAATTCCTTTTTCTTTTGAAGGGAGAAGAAGAAAATTGCAAGCTGATGAAGGTTTGGAGTCTTTGAGAAATAATGTGGATACATTGCTAATTATCTGCAACGATAAATTGCGTGAGATGTATGGAAACTTAAAAATGTCTGAAGCTTTTTCAAAAGCTGATGATATTCTAACTGTTGCAGCAAAAGGAATTGCTGAAATAATTACAGTAGCAGGTTATATCAACGTCGATTTTGAAGATGTAAAAACTGTAATGAAAGATGGTGGAACCGCCATTATGGGGTCAGCAAGTGCTGAGGGAACTGATCGAGCGATAACAGCGGTGACGAAGGCTATGGCGTCTCCATTGTTGAACGATAATGAAATTAAAGGTGCCAAGTATATTCTGCTAAATATTACTTCTGGCGAGGATGAAATTTCTATGGATGAGATCGATTCCATCACTGAATATATTCAAGAAGAAGCTGGTAATACAGCTGATATTATTTGGGGTAACGGAATTGACGAATCTTTAGGGAATAAAGTAAGTGTGACGATAGTTGCTACTGGTTTTGGGTCAAAGAATGCCATTGATGTAAACTTTAATGCTGAACCTAAGAAGATTGTTAGAAACTTGACGGACGAAGTGCCAACCAATATCACTCAGCAAGTAAACGGAGATGATAAAAAAGAAGAGGAGCCTAAAAAGGCCCCTAATGAGCCCTATTTAAAATCTTCTGAGAGTCAAGTTAGTTTTGAGTTTGAAATCAAAAAGCCTGAGCCAAGACAAATGCCATCTCCTGAGCCAGAAATGAAGAAAAAACCTGAGCCAGAAATAATACGTCATACGCTAGACGAGGAGATCGATAGCGCAAACGACGATTCTTCTCACGAAGAAACGATGCAACGAAAAACAATTAGTGATGAAGAGCAGATGCGAAGAGCGCATGAGCGTATTTTGAAACTAAAGAGTTTGAATTTGAAAATGAAGACTCCTGGAGGAATTAATGATTTAGAAAATGAGCCGGCCTACAAACGCCGAAACATTCGTTTGGATTCTACTCCACATAGTTCAGAATCTAATGTCTCTAGATATACGCTCTCCGAAGATGATGATAAAAAGACAACGTTAAGACAGAACAATTCTTTCTTACACGATAATGTGGATTGATTAACTTTTATTACTTTTTAAATTTAGAAGCCATTCTGTCTCATTTTTGTTGAGATGGGATGGCTTTTTTTTATCTTTGTTTCTCATAAAAAAATAGATTGAAATGACTTTAACAGAACAAATCAATAACGATATAAAAACGGCAATGAAAGAGCGTAATCAGCCTAAGTTAGCTGCTTTAAGAGCAATAAAATCTGCATTGTTATTAGCAGCAACCGAAAAGGGTGGAGGTTCAAATGCTGAAGCAGAAGAGGTGAGAATGTTGCAAAAGCAAGTGAAGCAACGCCGTGAAGCTGCTGAAATATACAAAACCCAAGGGAGAGAAGATTTGGCAAATGATGAAATTGATCAGGCTATTATAATAGAACAATACCTTCCAAAACAAATGAGTGAGGAGGAGTTGGTAAAGGAGATTACTGCAATTATAAGTGAAGTAGGTGCTACTAGTCCTGCTGATATGGGTAAGGTAATGGGAGCTGCTACAAAAAAGTTAGCTGGTAAAGCAGACGGGAAAGATATTTCAAGAATTGTAAAAGGAATGTTGAGTTAGTTGAGGCCAATTCAACTATTCAAAGCAATATTAAAAAGGGGGGCATTTTGCTCCCCTTTTTTTATTTAATTGGGTTTATTGTACTCGAAAAATAGTTTTTCATTAAATAACTCTACCGTGCGGTCATGACCTCTGTTGAATATGGGTAATGATTCATAAGTTCTAGTGAAATAGGGGAAGGGTGGTGGCATTTGATTGAGGCTAGAGTCGTAAATGACCAATGCGGGAATTCCCAAATTTTCTGTTCGGTTGAAATCTGCAATGAGAAAATAATCTATATTGATGCTTTCTTTAATTGGGTTTAAATTGGTGTCCAAGAGGATTCCAATAAACCTGCCATCAATAACTTCTGGCGTGTTTTCACTATAAAAATAATAAACCTGCTTAGTAAAGGTTAATTGATTCTGAAAAGCCTCAACAATGCTTTTATTCTCATTCTGTTGTTCTTTTTTGACTTCTTCTAACTTTTCAGTTAGCCCCATTTTTTGAAGCAATTCCAATTGTTTACTAGAAGTATTTAATCTCACTAAAAGAGTTCCATTCCTTAAATTTACTAAAGCATTGGAGGCGATTTCTTTTCTTTTCATCGCGATTTCCTCTCCATATATCAAATGGTCCTCTTGAGCAATTGTATTCATGCCAAAAAGTAGAAGTAGGAATAGTATAAGATAATATTTCATGGTGTTTATTTTCTACAATAATATAGACATATCGTAACGGTTTTTTGTCTACTAGAGTCTATTTTCCTATAAAATTAAGGATTTATAAAAAGGTCTTGCGTTTGCTTATGATGTTTCCAAACCAATAAAACATTTATTATGAAACAAGCTAACATACTTAATCACAAATCAACTTTACTAGCCTTAATTATTGCCGTTGTTTTTTCTTCTTGCTCAATGGTGAAATCTGGTGATGTTAATAATTTCAATCGAGTGAAATATCACCCGCATTTAAAGGGGGTAAAATTGACCAAAACGGATAAAGTTGAAAGGTCGGAGGCTACTGAGTTGAGTCAAGGTGACATTGAAAAATATGAAACCGAAAAATTAGAGCGAACTGTTATTGAATCTGATCTGATAGCGAATGAAGTTTCAAGTCCAAAGCTACAGAATAGAAAACCTGAAAGGTTGAAGTCAATCAAGCTAAGAACAGAGAAAGAGGTTCAGCATGAAAAGAGTAAGTTGAATGAATTTCCTCCATTTCTTGGACTAAGTGGGCTAAGCAATTGGAATGATTTGATGCCTTCTAATGGAACTATGCTTGCTACCCCCGCCGTTGACGACGATTCGGCAATCGGAGGACTCATTTGGCTATTGTTAGTGATATTACTTGTTCTTGTAATTTTAAGTATTCTAGCAGAATTGGGAGGTGGAGTAATTGGAACTCTAGTCGCCGTTTTGTTAATTTTATTAATACTAAGATTATTGGGGGTTATCTAGAACTAGCTTTTTTAGTTCGATCTATATATTTAAAAGACCTTGGAGTATCCAAGGTCTTTTTTTTGAGTTTTTATCTATTTAGATAAACCTTTATTTATTCTATTAATAAATCCCCTAAAAATTAATTAGAGCATTAACAAAATAAAAGAGCCCCAATACATTGGAGCTCTTTCTATATAAATTAAGTCGATTGAGAGGATGATTACATCATTCCACCCATTCCGCCCATACCACCTGGCATAGCTGGAGCACCACCTTCTTCAGGGATGTCAGCAATTACACACTCAGTAGTCAATAGCATACTTGCGATAGACGCAGCATTTTCTAAAGCTACACGAGATACTTTAGTTGGGTCAATTACACCTGCATCGAATAAGTTCTCGTAAACCTCAGTTCTTGCGTTGTAACCGTAATCCCCTTTTCCTTCTCTTACTTTCTGAATCACGATTGAACCTTCACCACCGCAGTTAGCCACAATTTGTCTCAATGGCTCTTCTACAGCTCTTCGGATAATTTGAATGCCTGTTTTTTCGTCTGCATTTTCGCCTTCTAAGCCATCTAATGCCACCAAAGCACGAATGTAAGCAACACCACCACCAGGAACGATTCCTTCTTCTACTGCAGCTCTTGTTGCAGCTAAAGCATCATCCACTCTATCTTTCTTTTCTTTCATTTCTACTTCAGAAGCAGCACCTACATAAAGAACAGCTACACCACCAGCTAATTTAGCTAAACGCTCTTGTAGCTTCTCTCTATCGTAATCAGAAGTAGTATTCTCCATCTGAGCCTTAATCTGAGCTACTCTAGACTGAATATCTTCTTTGTTTCCAGAACCATTTACGATAGTCGTATTGTCTTTATCGATAGTGATTTTTTCTGCTTGACCTAAGTAAGATAAATCAGCATTTTCTAATTTGTAACCTCTTTCTTCGGAAATCACAGTACCACCAGTTAAGATAGCGATGTCTTCCAACATCTCTTTTCTTCTGTCACCAAATCCTGGAGCCTTAACAGCAGCAATTTTTAATGATCCTCTGATTTTGTTTACTACCAAGGTAGCTAGAGCTTCACCTTCTACATCTTCAGCAATAATTAATAAAGGTCTTCCTGATTGTGCAGATTTTTCAAGTACAGGTAATAAATCCTTCATGTTAGAAACCTTCTTGTCGTAAATCAATACGTAAGGATTATCCAAATCAGCAATCATTTTTTCTGTATCTGTCACGAAATAAGGAGATAAGTATCCTCTGTCGAATTGCATTCCTTCTACTACTTCTACAGTAGTTTCAGTTCCTTTTGCCTCTTCTACAGTGATTACACCTTCTTTTTTCACTTTTGCCATTGCCTCAGCAATCAACTTACCAATGGAATTGTCATTGTTTGCAGAAATAGTAGCAACTTGCTCAATTTTTTGATTATCGTCACCAACAGTTTTAGATACTTTCTTCAATTCAGCAACGATAGCCGATACTGCTTTGTCTATACCTCTCTTTAAATCCATTGGATTAGCTCCAGCTGCTACGTTTTTCAAACCCGCAGTAACAATTGCTTGCGCCAGAATAGTCGCCGTAGTTGTGCCATCACCTGCATCGTCTGCAGTTTTAGAAGCTACTTCTTTTAGCATCTGAGCACCCATGTTCTCAACAGTGTCTTTCAGTTCGATTTCTTTCGCTACTGATACACCATCCTTAGTAACTGATGGAGCTCCAAATTTTTTATCTATAATTACATTTCTACCTTTAGGGCCTAGCGTTACTTTTACTGCGTTCGCTAAAATGTCTACACCTCTTTTCAGTGCATCACGTGCTTCTAAGTCGAATGTTATTTCCTTTGCCATTTTCTTTTAATTTTTAGATTTAAACAATTGCTAAAATATCAGACTCTCTCATGATCAAATAGTCTTTTCCTTCTAATGCCAACTCTGATCCTGAGTATTTTCCATAAAGAACCTTGTCTCCAACTTTTACAGTCATTGGTTCATCAGGTTTGCCATTACCCACGGCTACTACAACGCCTCTCTGTGGTTTCTCTTTAGCGGTATCAGGAATAAAAATACCTCCTGCCGTTTTCTCTTCTGCTGCAGCTGGTTCTACCAGAACTCTATCTGCAAGTGGTTTAATGTTTACTGACATATATTTACTAAATTTTAAAAATGAATTTAATTTTTACGAGAGAGCAATTGTCATATTTTATGCCAATGCTGTTTTTGTTAAAAATTGACAGAATAAATGAATTTTGGACACAAAAAAAGTGTCAGAATATGACATTCTGACACTTTAAAATAAGATTTATTTTCTATTTTTTTATTCTGCTTCTTCAGCAGGAACATCTTCTGCATTATCAGGAGTAGCAATATCGTCTTGCAACAATGGAGCTTGCTCTGTTGGAATGATAATTTGGTTGGCTTCGTTGGTCAATTCAGACTCTGTAGGCTCTACCGAAACAGTAGTGTTCTCATTAAAAGTCGCCGAGACAACGCTTAGTACTACCAATGCAATCGCTAATGTCCAAGTCGCTTTCTCTATAAAGTCGGTTGTCTTTCTAACTCCCATTACTTGGTTGGATGATGAAAAGTTAGAAGCAAGACCACCTTTTGGATTTTGAACTAGTACTACTAGAATCAATAAGATGGCGATGATTAAAATCAATACGGATATAATTGTGCCCATTCTATTTTTATTTATTTAGGTTCTTCACCCAGTTTATTAATTTGGTTTGCAAAATAAATTCTTTTTTCTGGATATTTCAAGGCTAATTTCTCATAAGCTGAAATTGCTTTCTCTTTATTGCCTTGTTGAGCATAAATTTTTGCTAATGTTTCAGTTACCAAGTCATCATCTTCCTTTACACTTAGCCTAGCCATGTTGGCCGGAGAGTAAAATTCTCGCTTAGGACGTATTTGAGGTTCCGATTTAATAAACTTATTGATTAAATCAGTTTTTGCAGCAGTTGGTTTTGTTTCTTCCTTTTTTTGAGGTGCATCGTTGGCATATATCCCCAACCATTCATTAAAGCTGTGTTCTCCAGCCTCTATTACTGACGCTGCACTTACAGTTGGTTGTTCATCATTCTGCGTATTGTCTTCCGAATCTATTTCATCTACTTCTAAAAGTAAGGAACTACTAATAGCGGAACTTAATATTTGTTGTTCTAAGAAGATGTCTTCTTCCGTTTTTACCGGTTTTATGGATTCAGTAGTAGAGTTAGTTTCAACGATAGTAGAAGCTGGAGTGTTCTCCGATTGATTGTGAGCTGATGCTATATCGTTATTAATAGAGCTCGTAGGGGTAACATCTATCGTATCAGGTGCCTTTTGATTGTCCTCTAAGCTTTTCTTACTTTCGTTTAAATGCGATTCTGAATTATTAGGAAAAGTGCTAATATCTCCTGACGTTGTTTCTGCATCAGAAGGAAATTGCGTTTCATCTAATTCAGTCACTTTTTCAGATATTGAAACTGTTTTTCTCTCTAATATTAATCGATGCAAAACTTTTCTATCTGCTGCGTATGCTGCAGCTAAGCGCAATTGATTCTCGAACGCTATATCATCTGAATTGTGAAAAGCCTTGGCTAATACTATTTGTCCAGTTTGGCAATACGGGAAATCTATCGTGAACTGTTGTAATGCCGCAATTGCATCCTGCTGAACATTTTCAGGGTGTTTTATAAATGATATGAATTCATTTTTATTCATTACCAATTGCTAACTGATGCATTAAAAATATCTTGTGTCAGTTTTTCATTAATTGATTCAATCAATTGATCTTCTACTGCAGATAAATTTTCTGTAGAAGAGAAGTCTTCAAACTGAGTAAATGAGCGTTCAAAGCTTTGTGTTTCGTCCACAGTGTTGGTAAACTTAACATTTACTGTCATATTTAAACGGGTTTGTGCAGCAACTTCATTTCCTTGGATAGCTAAAGGAACTGCTTCATACCGCGTAATGGCACCTTCAAATCTAAGGTCACCTGATTCTCTTACTAACGTTAAGTTAGTTTGAGAGATAAAAACATCTTTTAATGCTTCAGTAAATTTTTGACTCACCGTAACCTGAGCAATTGGTGCATAGTTGGGAAATAGTGCAACAGAAACAGTTTTTACTTTAGGATCAATTGAGGCGCCAGTAAACGAGTAGCACCCATTGAAACAGAACAGTGTTGCGATAACACAACTGATGAGTATGGATTTGATCGTCATTTTCATAAGTCTGCAATATTATATTCTTTTATCTTACGATATAACGTTCGCTCAGAAATTCCTAATTCTTTGGAGGCATTTTTTCGTTTGCCATCGTATTTCTTTAAGGCACGTTTAATCAATTCTTTCTCTGTGTCAGCTATGGATAAGGTGTCTTCTACAATTTCATGGTTAGGCTCTTCAGTCTCGTCCTCTTCATAATTAGCAGCGGAGTTATTTTCGATTGGTTGACTGTATTGCTGGATTCTTACTGGTAATTCATTTTTTTCAACATCATGTTCATCATCGTACAATCGCTGAATAATTTGAGCACCTTCTTTACTATTTACAAAACCATTGTCAGAGTTAAGTGCTTTGAAAACAAGAGTTTTTAAGTCAGTGACGTCTCGTTTTAAATCAAATAATACTTTATACAAAATTTCTCTTTCATTCATTCCGGCTTCACCTTCATCGCTTTTATAAATTGCAGGTAGATGGTGATTGTCAATAGTTGGTAAGTAATTTTTTAATATAGATTCATCAATCTCCTTTTTTTTCTCAATTACAGAAATTTGCTCAGTTACATTTTTTAATTGACGAATATTACCTGGCCATCTGAAGTTCTCTAATAAAATTCTTGCTCTATCAGTTAACTGAACGACAGGCATTCGGTATTTAGCAGCGAAATCTGAAGCAAACTTTCTAAATAATAGGTAGATGTCTTCTTTTCGCTCCCGCAAAGGTGGAATTAAGATTGGAACGGTATTTAATCGGTAGTATAAATCTTCCCGAAATTTATTGTTCTTTATTGCTTCTGGAATATTAACGTTGGTCGCTGCTACTATTCTAACGTTTGTTTTTTGAGTTTTCGAAGATCCTACTTTTAAGAATTCACCGGTTTCTAAAACTCTTAACAATCGAACCTGAGTCTGTAAAGGTAGTTCAGCAACCTCATCCAAAAAGATAGTTCCGCCGTCTGCGACTTCGAAGTATCCTTTTCTCGCCTCATTAGCCCCTGTAAATGAACCTTTTTCATGTCCAAATAATTCGGAATCAATAGTGCCTTCTGGAATAGCCCCACAGTTTACTGCAATGTATTTATTGTGTTTTCTCGCACTTAGTTGATGGATAATCTGAGGCATATTTTCTTTTCCAACTCCACTTTCACCACCTACTAACACAGATAGGTCGGTAGGGGCTACTTGAACAGCAATATCAATAGCTCTTAATAGTACCGGGGAGTTTCCGATAATCCCAAAACGTTGTTTTATTTGATCTACTGTCATTTCTGTTTAATTTACGACTTTTCCTAATAAAGTGCCGGTTGTGCAATCTTCTATTAGCACATTTACATATGTGCCAATTTTGTGATTTTCTTTTGGGAAAACCGCTACTGCATTTTGGGGAGTTCTGCCAAATAACTCCTGGTCAGACTTTTTAGAGACCCCTTCAATTAGTACTTCAAAGGTTTTGCCTACCATTTCACTATTTCTAAATGCAGCGTTTTCTCTATGCAGTCGGATTATCTCTTCTAATCTTCGTTGTTTAGTATCCTCTGGTACATCGTCCTTAAACTTTCTCTGAGCGACAGTGTTTGGTCTCTCGGAGTACTTAAACATATATCCCAAGCCGTATTTAACATAACGCATCATTTCTAAGGTTTCTTGATGATCATCTTCCGTTTCGGTACAAAAACCAACAATAATATCAGTAGAAATAGCACAACCGGGTATAATTCTATTTATTGCATCGATTCGTTCTTTATACCATTCTTTGGTATAACCTCGATTCATTAATTTGAGTATTCTTGAGCTTCCTGACTGCACTGGTAAGTGTATGTAGCTACAAACATGATGATACTTTGCAATAACATGTAATACATCATCTGTCAAATCCTGAGGGTGTGAAGTTGAAAAACGAACCCTTAAGAGCGGACTAATCTGTGCAACCTTCTCTAGTAATTGAGCAAAATTGACACTTTTAGCTTTTTCTTCTTCAGAAAGATTTTTAAATTCTTTCTTTAAGCCGCCTCCATACCATAGATAGGAGTCTACGTTTTGTCCCAATAAAGTAACCTCCCTATATCCGCTTTCAAACAATTGTTTTGCTTCATTATAAACACTCTCTGGATCTCTACTTCGTTCTCTTCCTCTGGTAAAAGGGACAACGCAAAAGGTACACATATTGTCGCAACCTCTAGTAATAGAAACAAAGGCTGTTACGCCGTTTTCGTTGGTTCTTTTTGGAACAATATCTCCGTAGGTTTCCTCCTTGGATAAAATTACATTTACCGCTTTTTGACCATTGTCTACTTCATTCACTAAGTTCGGAAGATCTCTGTATGCATCAGGACCCACAACTAAATCAACCAACTTTTCTTGGTCGATTAGTTGAGACTTTAGGCGCTCAGCCATACATCCTAAAACCCCGATTATCATTTCGGGTTTGTTTTTTTTGATAGTATTAAAATTTGAAAGTCTCTTCCGAATAGTTTGTTCAGCTTTGTCACGGATAGAACAAGTGTTCAATAACACCAAGTCCGCTTCAGCTAATTCTTTGGTCGTGCCAAATCCATCCTGCGAAAGAATAGAAGCTACTACTTCGCTATCCGCAAAATTCATTTGACAACCATAGCTTTCAATGTATACTTTTCGCTCAGAGCTACTTTTGATTGCTGAGGGAGGAGCCAAAGCCTCTCCTTGTCTATTCTCATCCACTACTTTTATTCCTTCTTTCAGCATTTTTGTTTAATTGTACTTTTTCGAATTTCAAAATTAGCCATTTTTTAAAAGTGTGACAAAATGACATATTTTTTAAGATAATTTAATTTAAGTGGATATTGTGATTTTAGCGTCCTAGAAAGCAGTGTGTTGGGAATGAGTTTTAAAATGATATTTGTGAATACTTTTGTTAGCTAATTGTTTTATCATTTTATTTGTATCGAATTTTTCACTTAATAGATTTAAAAAATCAAGAATGGCCAAAAACTTAGTAATAGTAGAATCACCAGCAAAAGCAAAGACAATTGAAGGATTTTTAGGGAAGGACTTTGTTGTGAAATCGAGTTTTGGTCACATTCGAGATCTTCCAGGAAAAGATATTTCCATTGATATAGAAAATAATTTCGAACCCAAATATGTTATCTCCGATGACAAGAAAAAAGTGGTCGCTGAATTAAAAAAACTTTCGAAATCCTCAGATATGGTGTGGTTAGCGACGGATGAGGATCGCGAAGGAGAGGCCATCTCATGGCATTTATTAGAAGCGCTTGGGTTAGATGAGAAAAAGACTAAACGAATTGTTTTTCATGAGATTACAAAGGGTGCTATAACTCACGCTATTGAAACCCCAAGAGCATTAGATAAAAATTTGGTGGATGCGCAACAAGCAAGAAGAGTATTAGACCGACTAGTAGGCTATGAATTGTCTCCTATTCTTTGGAAGAAAATTAAACCTTCTCTCTCTGCTGGTAGGGTGCAATCTGTTGCAGTTCGCTTAATTGTTGAAAGGGAGCGTGAAATCATGAATTTTAATGCTTCTTCCTCTTATCGAGTTATTGGGAATTTTGTAATTGGTGGAAAAACCATTTTAAAAGCAGAGTTGCCAAAGCGATTTCCTTCAATGGAAGAAGCGCAAGATTTTTTAGAAGCATGTGCTAAGTCTGAATTCTCGATTGCAGACCTAGAGACTAAGCCTGCCAAAAAATCACCTACGGCTCCTTTTACTACCTCTACTCTTCAGCAGGAAGCAAGTAGGAAGTTAGGGTATTCTGTTAGCCAAACAATGATGATCGCTCAACGATTGTATGAATCTGGAAAGATTACATACATGAGAACAGATTCTGTTAACTTATCAGAAACGGCATTGAATGGTGCACGTAATGAGATTATTTCGGCTTACGGTAAAGAGTATGCACAAACTAGGAAGTATGCGACTAAGTCAAAGGGAGCGCAAGAAGCTCACGAGGCCATTCGACCGACAGACTTTGCTGTACATGAAATTGGAGGTTCCTCTCAAGAGTCAAGATTGTATGACTTGATTTGGAAACGGTCTATTGCTTCCCAAATGAGTGATGCTCAATTGGAAAAAACGACTGTTAAAATTGATGTTTCTAAAGCTGATCAAGATTTCGTTGCAAAAGGAGAGGTTATCAAATTTGAAGGATTCTTGAAAGTCTATCTTGAATCAACAGATGATGAATCTGAAGAGGAAAAAGAAGGAGTGCTTCCTCCAATGAAAGTTGGTGAGAAGTTGGGATTGAAGGAAATTTCGGCTACGCAGCGTTTTACACAACATCCACCAAGATATCAAGAGGCAAGTTTAGTTCGAAAGCTAGAAGAGTTAGGTATAGGTCGTCCGTCTACATATGCACCAACTATATCAACGGTTCAAAAGAGGGGGTATGTAATCAAAGAGGCAAGAGAAGGTGTTGAACGAAAATACATGCAATTAACACTAGATGCGAAAGGGATAAATAAAGAAGAGCGAACCGAGACGACAGGAGCTGAAAAAAATAAATTGTTTCCTACTGATATAGGAATGGTAGTAACTGATTTTTTATTAGAGCATTTCGAAAGAATCATGGACTATAGTTTCACTGCAAATGTTGAAAAGCAGTTTGATGAAATTGCAGAGGGACAAAGGAAATGGAATAAGATGATTGAAACCTTCTACAAAACTTTTCATACCAATGTTGTGGATACATTAGAAAATGCGGATCGCGCTAGTGGTGAAAGAGAGTTGGGGAAGGATCCAAAAACAGGTAAAAAGCTAATCGTTAGAATTGGAAGATTTGGACCCATGGCTCAAATTGGAGATTCTGAAGATGAAGATAAGCCACAGTTTGCTAGTCTTCTTCCAACTCAAAATTTGGAAACAATCACTTTTGAAGAAGCATTGGATTTATTCAAGTTGCCTCGTGAAGTTGGAGAATATAAAGGGGAAAAGATGTTTGCAGCAATTGGAAGATTTGGACCTTATATACGTTATGGTAAACTATTTGCTTCTATTAAGAAAGCGGATGGGGATGACCCAATGACAATTACTCACGATAGAGCAGTAGAAATTGTTCAGGCTAAAATTCAGGCAGAAAAAGAAAAATACATCAAAGTATTTGAAGAAGATCCGGATGTTCAGGTTCTAAAGGGTAGATTCGGGCCTTACATTAAACACGGGAAAAAAAATGTTAAAATTCCCAAAGATGTTGAGCCAAGTTCTTTGACATTGGAGCAATGTTTAAAGTTATCAGCTGAGGCGCCGGATAAAAAAGGTAGAGGAGCGGCTTCTACTAAGAAGACTGCAGCAAAAAAAACTACCACTAAAAAAGCTCCAGCAAAGAAAAAGACTACAGCCAAGAAGACGACTGCGAAAAAGACACCACCTAAAAAGAAGTAAAAATGGATTTTTTGGATTTTATTGAAGGTGTTCAATTAGATAAAGCGCTTGCCAATATAAATTATCAAGCAGATCATCTAAAAAATGTTGTTAGAATTAGAACCACTGAAGATGTTGGTTCCTTTGAGTGGTTGCCTTCTGATAAAATTGCTATTGTTGGAGTAGAAGAAGATCGGGGAAATGCTGTTAACCTTGGTGCTGCAGATGCTCCTGACCAATTTAGAAAATATTTTTACCAACTTTATAAAGGAGTAGGTTTTGCCAATATAGTCGATCTGGGAAATATCAAAGCAGGAGATGCATTGTCTGATACTTATTTTGCAGTTTCAGAAACAGTTAGTGGTTTAATAAAGAAAGGGATAATTCCGGTAATTATTGGTGGGACCAAAGATTTGACTTTTGCAAATTTCCAAGCTTATAAAACACTGGAACAAACGGTTAATCTTACTGCTATAGATTCTGCATTTAATATAGGGGAAACTACTGCGCCTATATCAGCCTCGAATTATTTGAGTAAAGTAGTGCTTCATCAACCTAATTTTCTTTTCAATTTTAGCAATATAGGTTACCAGACTTATTTCGTCAGTCAAAACGAAGTGGCTTTGATTGATCAATTGTTTTTCGACACCTATAGGCTTGGTTTTGTGCGTTCTGATATTCGGGAAAATGAACCGATTATAAGGAATGCGGACTTCGTAAGTTTTGATATTTCTTCAATCAGGCAGTCTGAGGCTCCTGCATGTGCATCAGCTACACCCAATGGGCTGTTTGGTGACGAAGCCTGTCAATTGGCAAGATACGCTGGTTTGAGCGACAAATTAACATCAATTGGCTTTTACGAGGTGAATCCTTCTCTTGATTTTCACGGACAAACAAGCCACTTGTTAGCTCAAATGGTTTGGTATTTTATGGATGGTGTTTTTAATCGTAAAAAGGATTTTCCTGCTTGTAATAAAACAGAATATATTAAGTATACGGTTGCTATGGAATCTCAAAAGGACGATATCGTTTTTTATAAAAGTGAGAAAAGTGACCGTTGGTTTATGGATGTGCCATATCCGAATGCCTCAGGTAGTAAATATGAACGACATTTGTTAGTTCCATGTAGCTATTTGGATTATCAAGTAGCTTGCAATAACGAGTTGCCAGACAGATGGGTTCAGACATTTAAGAAGCTACGATAGTCAAAAAATTGGAAAGAAAAATTCAAGAGATTCGTTAAAAAAGTTTAACAACTTACAAATTTTAGGTATTTTAGTGCACCAAAATCTTTGTTAAAAAGAAATTTCATCCTATGAAGAAACTGTTACTTAGTGCTTTAGTTCTTTTTGCTGGTGCGTCGTATGCGCAACAAGATCCGCAATTCACACAAAACATGTTTAATAAGCTGGCTGTCAATCCTGGTTTCGCAGGAACAAGCAATGCGTATTGTGGTACTTTAATTTCTCGCCAGCAATGGATGGGTTTTGAAGGAAATCCTCAAACAAACCTATTTAGCTTAGATGCTAAAATTAGGCCGTTCGATAGATTTAATAGTGGTGTGGGTTTGACCATTATGCAAGACGAGATTGGGCCTGAAAAAACTTTTTCTGCAAAATTAGCATATGCTTACCATAAGACCATTGGAAACGGATTGCTGTCTGTAGGTGTTGAAGGGGGAGTTTATAATAAGAATATAAATGGAGACTGGGTTACAGGTGGTTTTTTTGGAGATGGATCCGAAGATCCTTCGATTCCAAATGGAGAAGCTTCAGATTTGTCATTTGATTTAGGAGTCGGTGCATATTATGTAACAACTGATTACTATGTTGGAATTTCAAGTACTCACCTAACTGTGCCTTCATTAAGTGGCAAGGCTACAAGGTCATCGTTTGAGTATAGTTTAGCCAGACACTTTTATGTAATGGGGGGATACAATATTAGCTTTAGTAGTCCGTTTGTATTGAAGCCTTCGATTTTTATCAAGTCTGATGTTTCTTCTACGCAAATAGATGTGAACGCTTTGTTGGAGTGGAACGAAACGGTGTGGGGAGGTTTTACTTATAGATATGAAGATGCTGTGGCAATTTTGGCAGGAGTGAATGTGCCCATGATTGATGGGTTGAAAGTTGGGGTCTCATATGATTTCAGTACCTCGATCTTAAATGAATATAATGATGGTTCACTTGAGTTTATGTTAGGGTATTGTTACCCAATCAAGAATCCATTAAAAATACAGCGATATAAGAGCGTTCGATTTTTATAAAAAAAAGTATACATTTGAAACCTTTTAAAAAAAAGAAGGTATAAAGAACTCTTCAACCAAGGCTTTGTAGTAAGGGCCTTATTAGTAAATAGAAAAAAATGAAAAAGTTAGTCATATTAGGAGCGGTTATAGCTTTGTTTTCTTCTTGTAGTCAGGAGAACGGCGAGCTTATAGGAGTGCAAGGACGGGAGATGTTTTATCAGCCTGTTCCTTACGGTATGTTGTTAATTCCTCAGGGTAGTTATACTATGGGAAATGATGATCAGGATGTTACCAGTTCTGCCGTTGCACAGACAAAAGTAGTTTCTGTTGCGGCATTTTACATGGATCAGACAGAAATATCAAATAATGAATATCGACAGTTTGTTTATTGGGTGAGAGAT
Organism: Acidiluteibacter ferrifornacis; assembly: GCF_009909615.1. GTDB lineage: Bacteria > Bacteroidota > Bacteroidia > Flavobacteriales_E > Vicingaceae > Acidiluteibacter > Acidiluteibacter ferrifornacis. Next base: position 202,501 of record NZ_WWNE01000004.1, read on the forward strand.
TCAATCGCAAGAAAAATTCTTGGAGAAGAAGTTTCAGAAGATTATCTACACACAGTAAATATCTACGGTGAAGATATTGATCCACCAATTATCAATTGGCAAATGAAGTTCCGTTGGGATGGAGATGAGGAGAGAGAAGCTCTTGAGGTGATGTATCTGCCTGATTATGAGCGTTTTTATGGAAGAAAAGAAATTGATACTCGAAAGCTTATGTTTGAGTATTCATGGATTGATTGGCAAGCAGCTGCCTCTAGAAAAAACAGAGAGCAAGGAAAAATTGACCGTTCTGTATTTATAAAAAAGGATATCATCAACATCTATCCAGATACTTTAGCATGGGTGCATGATTTTACATACTCATTCAATGAGCCAATGACCAATGCTTATTTTTGGCATCCATCTTATGATGACTATCCATTGGTAGGTGTTAGCTGGAAACAAGCAAGAGCGTTTTCTATTTGGAGAAGTGAATTGTTGAACAATTTCCTGGACCAGCGAGGAATGACAACCGTACAATACTTTAGATTGCCGACTGAGTCTGAATGGGAATGGGCTGCAAGAGGCGGTTTGGATAATAACCAATACCCATGGGGTGGTCCTTACATCAGAAATACCAAAGGTTGTTTCTTAGGAAACTTTAAGCCATTAAGAGGGAATTATGTGGATGATGGTGGATTAACAACAGTAGCAGTTAATGCTTATAATCCAAATGATTATGGATTGTTTTGTATGGCTGGAAATGTTGCTGAGTGGACAAGTAATGCATTTGATGAGTCTTCGTACAATTTTGCACATGATTTAAATATGGATTATGTCTATGAAGCCAAGGAATCTGATCCACCTTCATTGAAAAGAAAAGTTATTAGAGGAGGTTCATGGAAGGATGTAGGAATGTACCTTATGAATGGAACTAGAACATACGAATATCAAGATACTGCTAAATGTTATATTGGATTTAGAAACGTTATGTCTTATTTGGGAAGAGGAACTAACGACCAGTTGTAACAAATAGCTAAGATTTACACTAACTAATTATTATTTATCAATTTTTTTAAACTACTTATTTAAATATTATGGGATTTGTTGAGTTTTTATTTGAAACCAAGAAAGGTAAAAAGGTAATGGGCCTTTTGTACGGAATGGGTGCTGCTGTTGTAATTATTGGCGCTTTATTTAAAATACAACACTGGCCTGGTGCATCAGCGATGCTTATTATCGGTCTTAGTGTTGAGGCATTAATTTTTGCAGTATCAGCATTTGAACCTCCACATATGGAAGTTGATTGGACTCTGGCTTATCCTGAATTAGCAGGAATGGAAGATGATGCATTGACTAAACCTTCAAGAAGAAATGTTGGTGGTGGAAATGGAGATGCTGTTTCTCAAGAATTGGACAGAATGTTAGAAGAAGCCAAGATTGGACCTGAATTAATTGAAAGTCTTGGTAAAGGATTTCAAAACTTGTCTGAGCACACTTCTCACTTAAATAATATTTCAGATGCTTCTGTAGCAACTAACGAGTTTGTTGACAATGTTAGAGCAGCTTCAAATAATATGGGTCAGTTGTCAGAATCTTATTTAAAAGCTTCTGAAAGCCTAACAAGTATTTCAGTTTCTCCTGATGCAGGAAATTCCTATTCTGAGAATTTGATGTCTATTTCTGCAAAGTTATCTGAATTGAACAATGTTTATGAGTTACAATTGAACTCAGCAAGTCAGCACATGGAGGTCACCAATAAGGCTTTTGAAGGTATGAGTAGTTTGATTACTAACTTGAATAATTCAGTTGAAGATACTCAGAAATACAAAGAGAACATTGCTGAGCTTTCTAAAAACCTAGGTGCTTTAAATAGAGTTTATGGTAATATGCTTACTGCTATGAATGTGAATGCTTAATAATCATTAAGCCAAATCAATTATTACAAACACATTTAAAATACTTTAAAGAAGATGGCAGGAGGAAAATTACCCCCACGGCAGAAAATGATTGGAATGATGTACTTAGTGCTTACTGCACTTCTTGCATTGAATGTTTCCAAAGAAATATTAGACTCTTTTGTAATCATCAATGATGGTTTGGAAAAGACTGTTGTAAATTTTAAAAGCAAGAACTCTGATTTATATGCAGATTTCGAAGCTTCATATCAAGAAAATCAGAAAAAGGTTAAGCCTTATTATGATAATGCTCAAGAAATTAAGGTTGTTGCTGATGCGGCATCAGACTATATTGATCGAATAAAAGTAAATATTATTGCTTTATTAGAGAAGATGGATACTGCAGCAGTAATCGGACCGGATCAATTTGGGAACGATACTATTTTGAACTTAGCAAGAATTAGCTCTAAGGACAATACTGATATCGGAACCTCGATATTGATTGGTAGTGAACCAGGAAAGCCTAAAACTGGTGATCTTTCAGCAACTGCTTTAAAAGGTAAATTAGAAGATTTCAAAAATGTGATTGCAAGTAAAGTTGATTCTTCAACAGCTATTTACCAATCATTGATGAAAACTTTTGACTTCAGCGATAAAAAGGAAAGCGGAGGTACAAACTCATCATGGGAGTCATTTAACTTCTATGGTGTACCAGCAGCAGCATCTATTACATTGTTGTCTAAGATGCAAACAGACATTAGAAACTTCGAGTCGGACGCTGTAAAATACCTTTATTCAGAAGTTGATGCAGCCTCTTTTAAATTTAACAAGCTGGAAGCTGCTGTTATTTCCCCATCAAATTATATTTTGTTGGGAGACACATTTAGAGCAGAGATTTTCTTAGCAGCTATGGACTCTACTAAGAATCCAAAGATTGTTGTTGGAAAAGATATACTTCCTGATGGTGAGGGTTTTAAATCTTCTGGCGATTCATTGAATGTTAAAATGGTTGACGGTAAAGGATATGTAAAGGTTCCTACTCGTTCTGAAGGGGAGTTTACTTGGAAAGGAGCTATTAATTTTGAAGCTCCAGGCGGAAAAATTATTCCTAGAACTTTTGAGACAACCTATATGGTGGCAAAGCCAAGTACTACTATTTCTGCTACTAAAATGAATGTTTTCTACATGGGAGTGCCGAATCCAGTTTCTATTTCTGCACCTGGTGTTCCTGCTGAAGCAATACGTCCATCAATTTCTGGTGGTGGCGGTAGTATTAAAAAAGGTACTGGCGGAGAATGGATTGTTACTGTTACTAAACCTGGAGATGTTAAGATTACTGTAAATGCTGAAATGAATGGAAGAAGTAAAATGATGGGGTCTATGGATTTCAGAGTTAAACAAATTCCAACTCCAAAAGCCTTAATTTCAGGTAAAAGTAGTGGAGCTTTATCTCCTAGAGTTTTAGCTGCAGTTTCTGGTATATTTTTAGATATGGAAGGTTTTGTATTTGATGTTAATGTAGATGTTTTATCCTATGAATTTAGCTACGTGGTTGATGGTTTTACCAGTACAATCAAGGTTAATGGAGGAAACATTACTGAAGACGTAAAAGATAAACTACGAAGAGTAAAAAGAAATACAACAGTTTCGTTTGAAACAATCAAGGTAAAGATGCCTGATGGTACAACCCGTTTTTCAACGCCTGTTGTGTTTAAAATGATATAAATTTATAATTATGAAAACTCATTTAAAGTCGTTTGCGGTTTCAATCTTAATCCTGTCTGGTAGTGCATCAGTGGCGCAGGAAGTATTGGATGGGGTATATATTAAAGAGAACACTCCTACACGAAAAGTAGTACCTTATACTCATGTTCGTGAGGCAGACGTATTGTATACCAAGCGAGTTTGGAGAATGGTTGAATTGGCTGAAAAGCAGAATTATCCAATGAAATTTCCAAATGAGCCTATTAATGAATTGGGCTACGTTAGAATGAGTTTGATTGATGTGATTAAGCAAGGTATTGACGAGGGGACAATTCAAGCTTATGATTCAGAGATTTCTGGTTTTACTGTTAAATTAACCCAAGCTGAGGCTTCAGATAAAATGCAGTATACTGAGATCGTTACTGATTATGATGAGAATGGATTTGAAACTCAAACTGAACTACCTGTAGCATTTTCAAGTGCAGACGTAGTAAGATTTGAAATAAAAGAAGACTGGTTCTTTGACAGAGAGCGCTCTGTTATGGATGTTAGGATTATAGGTATTGCTCCTATATATGTTAACCCTAAGGATCAATCAATGGTTCGTCCATTTGTTATTTATTTTCCGGAAGCTAGATATGTTTTTGCTAATGCTGAGGTGTATAGTTCTGGAAATGATGGTGCTCGAATGACTTTCGATGACTATTTCTGGAAAAGAATGTTTAGTAGCTATATTTATCAAGAAACAAACGTTTATGATAACAGAAAGTTAACATCTTATAAGTCTGGAATTGATTTGCTTTTAGAGTCAAATAAAATCATGGAAGAGATTGTTAATTTCGAACACGATATGTGGCAATACTAGAAATGAAATATTTTTTAAAGAGGGGAGTCAATTTGATTCCCCTTTTTTATTTCCACAATTTAGTGTATAAGCCCTTTAATTCAGAAATAGGAATACGATGTCCACCCCGGTATCTGATAATTTTATATTGTAAATTTTCATATGTTTTCAATTGTTTATCGAAGTATTCTTGATTGGCTTTGATATATACGTCCTCATCACCGTAAACACAATACGTGTTGGAGGGATTAAATTGATTTTTCAATTCTAGACTGTCAGGAATTAATGCTCCCCACAGTATGATATTATTAATCTGAAAATTGATTTGAGAATACCAGCGACTCAATGTAGCTACCCCTTGGGAGAAGCCAAGTAGATTAATTTTAAGGTGACTTTTTTGGTTTAATTGGTATAAATAAGCTATTTCATTTAAGTAATTGATGTAGTCTTTAATAGCGTCTTCACGTTCATATGCAGTCATCCAATTGGCACCTATTCTTCCTGAGGTTCCTTGAAGATAGAAGTAGTTTGTTGCCTCAGGTGCAATAATAAAGGATTGTTCTAAGAATGAAAACTTCCGAATAAAATGTTCTGCCATTTGTCCATATCCATGAAAAACTATCCAAATTGATTGTGTGTTTTTATTCAACTGTCCCATTGTATATACATTAGCAGTCGTTTTTACAATTAGTTTCTCTTTTAAAATACTTTCTATCATCAGTCTAGTTTTAATACTTTTGCGCTATGGTTGGAATCAATAAAATTACGTTAAGTTTCGCTGATCGATTCTTGTTTAACAATGTATCATTTATAATCAATAAACAAGAAAGAATAGGTTTAGTAGGGAAGAATGGAGCAGGAAAGTCTACGATGCTTAAAATTTTGGCAGGAGTTCAAATCCCTGATTCAGGTAACATTTCTACCCCTAGTGACTTTTCTTTAGGTTACTTACCTCAAGACATGGAGTTCGAAGAAGGAAGAACGGTGTGGGAGGAAACAGCTACTGTGTTTGATAAATTGGCTCATATTCAGTCTAAAATTGATAAAATTAATCACCAACTTGTAGAAAGAGAAGATTATGAGTCTGACGGTTACTTAAAGTTGCTAGATGATCTAACCCATTTGAATGAGGAATTGATTTTATTGGATGCAGGAAATGTTGACGCATTAATTGAACAAATACTACTTGGATTAGGCTTCAAACGTTCAGATTTTATTCGTCAGACATCTGAGTTTAGTGGTGGCTGGAGAATGCGCATAGAATTAGCTAAAATTCTATTGACTAATGCTGATCTTTTACTTTTGGATGAGCCAACCAACCATTTAGATATTGAATCTATTCAATGGTTAGAAGATTTCATGAAGACATATGATGGTGCCATTGTTTTAATCTCACACGATAGGGCATTTTTGGATAATGTTACGAATAGAACTATTGAAATATCAATCGGGAAGGTATATGATTATAAAGCGCCGTACACTAAGTATGTTCAACTTAGGAAAGAAAGAAGAGAGCAGGAAATAGCGGCCTATAATAATCAACAAAAGCAAATAAAGGACACTGAAGAGTTTATTGAGCGTTTTAGATCAAAGGCTACAAAAGCTGTTCAAGTGCAGTCTAGAATTAAGCAATTGGATAAAATAGAACGTATTGAGATTGATGAAGAAGATACATCTGCAATGCGATTTTATTTTCCACCGGCTCCCAGGTCTGGTAAAGTTGTTGTCGATATAAAAGATGTGGGTAAAGCATATGGAAAGCGGCAAATATTTGATGATGTTAGCCTAAGTATAGTAAGAGGGGAAAAGGTAGCTTTCGTGGGGAAGAATGGTGAAGGTAAATCTACAATGGTGAAATTGTTGGTAGGATTAGAAAACTATACAGGTAATATTACTATAGGTCATAATGTAGAGCTTGGTTATTATGCCCAAAATCAGTCGGATATTCTTGATGGTGAGAAGACACTATTTCAAACAATAGATGACGAGGCGAAAGGAGATATGCGCACTAAGGTGAGGGGTCTATTGGGATCTTTTTTATTTAGTGGTGAGGATGTAGATAAAAAAGTGAAAGTGTTATCTGGAGGAGAAAGGGCGCGTTTGGCTTTTTGTAAATTGTTATTAGCGCCAATTAATTTATTAATTCTTGATGAGCCAACTAATCACCTGGATTTAAGATCGAAGGAAATTTTAAAAGAAGCCCTTATAGCCTACGATGGAGCTATGATTGTTATCTCACACGATAGGGATTTTCTTCAAGGATTAACAGAAAAGGTGTATGAATTTAAAGATGGAAATGTTAATCAACACATTGGTGATGTATATGAGTTTTTGCGAACAAGAAAGGTAGATTCTTTTACTGATATTGAGAAGGGTGTAGGTAGTTCAAAACCAACAATCAGAGAAGAGCAGCCGAAGAAAGATAGCAATCCAAATTTATTTGAACTTAAAAAAGAACTAAAAAGGGAATGTAAAAGTTTGAAAAATACAATCCAAAACTTAGAAAAAAATATCTCAAAGTTCGAGGAGATTTCTGAAAAGTTGAATGAGAAATTGCATGATCCAATGTTTTATAAGGATAAAGAATATGATAAAATACTTAAACAATGGCAAGAGAATAACTCTGAACTAGAACTTGCTATGGGTAAGTGGGAGGACGCACAAGAAGCATACGACAAAAAAACAGCCGAGCTTGAAAAGCTCGGCTGATATTACTCTTAAGTGTTAATTTCCTAATTCAGATAAAAATTTAATTCGCATTAATCGTAACTCTTGCTCTGAATAAATTCCTTCGAATTCATCAACTGCATCCTCAATAGAGTCAGTTAAGGTTTCTCTGAAATAATCGAATATTTCATCTTGATATTCTTCGTCAAGTAGCTCTCCAATGCAATAGTCTAGGTTAACTCTAGTTCCAGAATGGACAATATGTTCAATATCCTCTAAAATTTCATCGACAGTTTTTCCTTTAGCAGAGGCAATATCTTCCAATGGAAGTTTTCGGTCTACACTTTGTATTATGTATACTTTTAAACCGGATTTGTTGACTACAGACTTTACTACCATATCATCAGGACGGTCGATTTCATTCTCGTCCACATACTTTCTGATAGCATCAATAAAAGGTTTTCCAAACTTCTCAGCTTTACCCTGACCTACACCTGTGATGTTTGTTAACTCTTCAATGGTTATAGGGTACCGAGTGGCCATATCTTCAAGAGATACATCTTGAAAAAGTACATAAGGTGGTAAGTCCTTCTCTTTTGCGACTTTCTTTCTTAAATCTTTTAAGATAGAATATAGCTGATCATCTCCAGCACCTCCACCTTTGGAGCCATTATCTATTTCTTTGTCATTTTCATCCTCACTATAATCGTGAGGTTTTACTAAGTCAACCTTACCAGGTTTCTTTGCAAATTCTTTTCCTTTTTTACTCACTTTTAAAACGCCGTAATTTTCTATTTCTTTTATTAAAAAACCATCTATAATACATTGTCGAATAATTGATTCCCAATGCTTAGGGTCACTACTAATGTTGTCTCCTTTGCCAAATAATTCATGCGTTAAATGGTTATAAGTTTTGATTTCACTAGTCTCTTTTCCCGCGATAAAATTAGAGATATATTTTGCTTTAAATTTCTCTTTTAGTGCAAAAATTGTTTGTAATAATAGAGTGACTTCTACTTGTCCGTCATACTTTTCTTTTGGGTTCAAACAATTGTCACAGCTTCCACAGTTTTCTTCAGTAAATTCCTCACCAAAGTAATGTAAAAGTTGTTTTCTTCTACAAACAGCCGTCTCTGCATAAGATACTGTTTCAAATATTAATTGACGACCAATTTCTTGCTCGGCTATTGGTTTTCCTTGTAAAAATTTTTCTAGTTTTTCGATGTCTTTATAACGGTAAAATGCAATACATTTCCCTTCTCCATCATCTCTTCCAGCTCTTCCAGTTTCTTGGTAATAGCCTTCTAAACTTTTGGGAATATCGTGATGAATCACAAATCGAACATCAGGTTTGTCGATTCCCATTCCAAATGCTATAGTGGCCACTATCACATCCGCTTCTTCCATCAGGAACATATCTTGATGCTTTGCTCTTGTGTTCGCATCTAGTCCTGCATGATAAGGTAGAGCTTTAATCCCATTAACCTGTAAAGTTTGTGAGATTTCTTCTACCTTTTTTCTACTTAAACAATAAACAATCCCAGATTTATTTGAGTTATTCTTAATAAATCGTACGATCTGACTTCCTACGTCTCTCTTTGGCTGTACTTCGTAGTAAAGATTCTTTCTATTGAATGAATCCTTAAAAACTTTTGCATCCTGCATGCCTAAGTTTTTTTGTATGTCTTGCTGAACTTTTGGTGTTGCAGTTGCAGTAAGCGCAACGATAGGAACCCTATCAATTGCCTCAATTATGCTTCTTAGTTTCCTATATTCAGGTCTAAAATCATGTCCCCATTCTGAGATACAGTGAGCTTCATCTATAGCAACAAATGAAAGTTTTATTTGCTTTAAAAAATCAATGTTCTCTTCTTTAGTTAGAGTCTCAGGTGCTACATAAAGTAGCTTCGTAACGCCTTCCATTAAATCATTTTTAACTTTGGCAGTATCTGTTTTGTTCAATGATGAATTCATAAAGTGAACAATTCTATCATCTGAAGAAAAGCCCCTTAGCGCATCCACTTGATTTTTCATTAACGCAATTAGAGGAGAGACTATTATTGCAGTTCCCTCTGACATTAATGCTGGAAGTTGGTAACACATGGATTTTCCACCACCTGTAGGCATGATAACGAAGGTGTCATTTCCATTTAGTATGTTAGAAATGATCGATTCTTGTTTGCCTTTAAATTTATTGAATCCGAAAAACTTTTTCAGCTCCTTGTTTAAGTTCAATTCCTCAAGGGTTTGCATGAAATATCTATTTAGCTATTTTAAATTACTTTTGCTTTACTAATTTACTATCATTTACAGTGTAATTTAGCAAAAATTGAAATAATAAAAAAAATAAGGGCTTGAAATCTGACATAGAAGTAAAAAGAATTGCAAAAGAAGTTTTAAAAAATGAAGCTGATGCGCTACTTAAGTTAATAGACTACATTGACGACGACTTTGTTAAAAGTGTTCAATTGATTTTTGAGTCAAAGGGCAGAGTAGTTATTACAGGTGTAGGTAAAAGTGCAATAATTGCACAAAAAATTGTGGCCACCATGAATTCTACAGGTACTCCCTCCATTTATATGCATGCGGCGGATGCTATTCATGGAGATCTTGGGAATATTCAGCAAGATGATGTGGTAATCTGTATTTCTAAAAGTGGAACAACACCGGAAGTAAAGGTGCTTATCCCTTTAATTAAGAATTTTGGAAATAAAATTATTGCGATTACCGGAAATATGACTTCTAATTTAGCTACCTCAGCTGATTTTGTTTTGAATGCCACTATAGATGTGGAGGCTTGTCCCAACAATTTAGCTCCAACCACCAGCACAACAGCTCAATTGGCCATTGGTGATGCTTTGGCAGTTTGTCTATTGAATTTAAAGTCATTTAGTTCTACGGATTTTGCAAAGTATCATCCCGGAGGGGCTTTAGGCAAAAAATTGTACTTAAGAGTTGGAGAGGTCGCAGATCGAAACGAGAAGCCTTCTGTCAAGTTAACAGATAATTTAAAAGCCGTGATTGTTGAAATATCTGCCAATCGATTGGGAGCTGCAGCTGTAGTGGAGAATGGAGGTTTGAAAGGGGTGATTACCGATGGAGACTTAAGGAGAATGCTTTCTGGGTCTGTTGATTTTGATACTATTACGGCGGCGGATATTATGTCTAAATCCCCAAAATCAATAGATTATGATAGTTTGGCTGTAGAAGCTTTAAAGGTTATGAAGATGCACAACATTTCTCAGTTGATTGTGCTAAAAGAAGGACAATACGCGGGTTTAATACATATTCACGATTTGATTCGTGAAGGGATACTTTAGTTAATAGATTACCATTAAATTTGCCGCTTCTATGAAAGGCAACCAATCCCCATACGACGAAGAATTTTCTAACCAAGGTGAAATGTCATTTCTTGATCACTTAGAGGTATTAAGATGGCATTTAGTGCGATCAGTAATAGCTGTATTGTTGTTCATGACCCTTGCCTTTATTTTTAAAGAGTTCGTTTTTGATCAAATTATTCTTGCTCCACAAAAAAGTAATTTTTTAACTTATAGATTATTTTGTGATTTGTCACATTATTTAGACTTAGGAGATAAATTGTGCTTCAATGATATTTCCTTCAGTTTAATTAATATTACTATGTCGGGGCAGTTTACCACTCATATCTTGGTTTCTGCAGTGGCTGGAATTATATTAGCGTTCCCCTATATTCTAATAGAAGTATGGCGGTTTATATTGCCTGGGTTAAAACAGTCAGAGAAGAAATCTGCTATGGCTTTGGTATTTTTTGGCTCTCTTCTTTTTATGGGGGGAGTGCTGTTTGGCTATTATGTGATTAGTCCTTTATCTGTTCAATTTTTAGGGAATTACACAGTTAGTAGTACCGTTTCAAATTCCATCAGTCTGAACTCGTATATTAGCACTTTAACATCTATTACTTTGGCTTGTGCTATTGTTTTTCAGTTGCCAATCATTGTATATTTCTTGTCAAAAGTGGGAATCTTGACTCCGCAGTTAATGAAAGCTTATAGAAAGCATTCCATTGTTGTTGTACTTATTTTAGCTGCAATCATAACACCTCCTGATATTACTAGTCAGATTTTAGTGGCTATTCCTTTGGTGTTTTTATATGAGGTTAGTATTATAATATCTAGAATGGTGGTTAGAAAACAAGCTACTTAATTTAAACTTCTTGCAATTATGAGTGATTTGGTTAATGAATTCAATACTTATCGCGAAAAAATGAATGAAAAGATCTTAGCTGCCGATAACAAGGTGATTAAACGTCTTTTTAATTTGGATACCAATACCTACGCTGAAGGGGCTTTAGATGTAAAAACAAAAGAAATGCTCGGATTAGTAGCTTCAATGGTTCTAAGGTGTGATGATTGCATAAAGTATCATCTAGGTAAATCATTTGAAAATGGAGTGACTAAAGAAGAGGTATATGAAGTTTTTGCAATAGCGAATATAGTTGGAGGTACTATTGTTATTCCACATACCAGAAGAGCTGCTGAGTATTGGGATGAATTGGAATCCTTGAAATAAATTTCAACTACTTTAATTTCTTATTTTTACCGTTTTCAAAAAGTAAATGTCACGGAATATATTCAAATTATTTTTTCTTACATCAATTACAATTCTGTGTTCACAGCTGCTTTTTGCTCAGAAAACGATTGTTAGTGGCTCTGTGATTGACGCCAAAACGAAGGAGCCGATGCCCTTTGTTAACGTTATATTTAAAAATACTAAATCGGGAACAACAACTGATATCGATGGAAACTACCGAATAGAAACCTACTATGCCTCCGATTCATTAACAGTAAGTTTTATTGGTTATAATTCTCAAACCAAAAAAGTACGACAGGATCAAAGTCAAGTGGTGAACTTTGAAATGTCAATTGGTGGAGGTGTTGAATTGGGCGAAGTAGTGGTGACTTATACTGGTAATCCGGCCCACAAAATTCTAGATAGAGTTATTGATAACAAAGCAATCAATAATCGAGAAAAGTATGATGCATATGAATACGAAGTATACAATAAGGTAGAATTTGACTTGAATAACATCTCCGATGAGTTTAAAGATAGAAGGGTCTTCAATAGCCTCCAATTTATTTTTGATTATATCGACAGCACATCAAGTGATAAGGAATATTTACCAATGTTTATGACAGAATCATTGTCTGATTATTATTATCGTCGAGATCCAAAAGCTGAAAGGGAAGTAATAAAAGGAACGAAGGTCTCAGGTGTTTCGAATGAAAGTATTTCTCAGTTTTTGGGAGATATGTATCAGAATGTTAATGTATATGAGAATCATATTGGGGTTTTTGGGAAGTCATTCGTTAGCCCTATAGCTGATTTTGGTAAGCGATTTTATAAATACTACTTAATTGATTCAATGGTTGTTGATGGTAATTTTTGCTATCAAATAGAATTTGTGCCTAAGCAAGCTCAAGAACCTGTTTTTTCTGGAACTATGTGGATCAATGATACTACCTATGCAATTAAACGAATTGAAGCAGGAATAAATGAACAAGCCAACATCAACTTTATTAATGGATTTACTGTAGAGCAGCGCTATAAAAAAGTAGATGGTGAGTTCTGGATGTTATCCAAAGATAATTTGGTAGTGGACTTTACCATTACAAAGAACTCCATGGGTTTGTATGGCCGTAAAACGACAACCTACAAAGATTTCGTCATGAATAAACCTCGACCTGATGCAACTTTTGAAGGAGTTGAGAAGGTTGTGGTACAAAAGGGCGCCAATGAAAAGGATGAGGAATTTTGGGATAAAAACCGACATGATTCTTTATCAGAGAACGAAAAGAATATATACCTAATGGTGGATTCTGTAAAGAATGTACCCGCTTTTAGAACATTTATTGATGTGGTTCAATTGGTGTTCACAGGTTATAAGGAGGTGGGACTTTTCGAAATTGGCCCTTACTTTAATGCATACAGTTTTAATAAAGTAGAAGGACATCGATTTAGAGTGGGAGGCAGAACTAGTAATAACTTCAGTACGCAGGTTATGTTTGATGGTTATTTGGCTTATGGTCTCAAAGATGAACGTTTTAAATATGGTGGTGGAGTTTTATATTTTCTATCGAAGGAACCACGACATTCGGTTAGTTTTAACTACTCCTTGGATGTAGAGCAGCTAGGGCTTAGTCAGAACGCATTCAGTGAAGACAATATATTATCTTCAGTATTAAGAAGAAATCCCAATGATAAACTGACAGGCGTAGAAGAGTTTAAGTTGGGTACTGAACGTTTTTGGTTCAATGGGTTTTCCAATACACTTTCGATCACCAATAGAACAATGAAGCCGCTAGGAAGTATTCGATATAATAAATCTCTAGACGACGGTTCATTGTCTTCTGTGTCTAGTATTCGAACCACAGAAGTTGGATTAAAAACTCGATTTGCTTACCAAGAAGCCTTTGTCGCAGGAGAGTTTGATCGGATTAGTTTAGGAACCGAGTACCCTATATTAGAACTCAATATGGGGTTTGGTTTGAAAGATGTGTTTGGTGGAGATTATAACTACACAAAAGTAGCTCTTTCAGTTTCTGATAATATTAAATTGGGAACTTTTGGAAGAACTGAAGTAAAAGCCCAGGCAGGAAAATACTTTGGTACATTACCCTTTACATTATTAGAAATTCACAATGGGAATGAAACCTACTTTTTCGACAATGCGGCATTTAACCTCATGAACTTTTTTGAGTTTATTAGTGATGAGTATGCCAGTTTAATGATGACCCATCATTTTGAAGGTTTCTTCTTGAATAAAATACCTTTAATGCGAAAATTAAAATGGAGAGAGGTTGTAACAGGAAGAGCGGTTGTTGGGAGTCTCCAAGATAAGAATAAGGCAGTATTGGAGTTGCCAAATAATATGTACGAGTTAACAGGGCCATATGCAGAAGCTGCTGTTGGAATAGAAAACATTTTCAAAATAATTCGAGTGGACGCACTTTGGCGATTAACGTATTTGGATCATCCAGATATTGCTAAATTTGGAATTAGAGCAACTTTTGAAATACAGTTCTAGAAAATATACTATGAAGTTACGCGCTGAGAATATAATAAAGAAATACAAAAAGAGAGTCGTTGTAAAAGGCGTTTCTGTTGAAGTAGAACAAGGAGAAATCGTTGGATTATTAGGGCCTAATGGTGCTGGTAAAACTACTTCATTTTATATGATGGTTGGCTTGGTGACTCCGAATGAAGGGAAGATATTTTTAGATCATGAAGATATAACTAGTTTGCCAATGTACAAAAGAGCTCAAAGAGGTGTTGGTTATTTAGCGCAAGAGGCCTCGGTGTTTCGTAAACTGTCTGTAGAAGATAATATTCGCGCAATCCTTCAAATGACAAAGCTCAGCAAAAAGGAGCAGTCCGATAAGTTAGAGAGTCTTTTAGATGAATTTAGTTTGCATCACGTAAGAAAAAACAGAGGTGATTTATTATCTGGTGGAGAGAGAAGAAGGTGTGAAATCGCCAGATGTTTGGCTACAGATCCTAAATTTATTTTATTGGATGAACCTTTCGCGGGAGTAGACCCTATTGCTGTAGAGGATATTCAAGGTATTGTAGCAGGTTTGAAAAAACGTAATATAGGCATTTTGATTACCGACCACAATGTGCAAGAAACCTTAGCAATTACAGATAGGGCCTACTTACTTTTTGAAGGTAACATTCTGAAGGCAGGCACAGCTGAAGAGCTGGCTGCCGATGAACAAGTAAGAAAGGTATATTTGGGTAAGAATTTTGAATTGAAGAAACCTAAATTGGATTAGGCTTCTATTAATTCGAATTCATAGCTTTCCATTAGCTGATTAGCTAGTAATTTCTTACACGCTTCTTCAACTTTTAAGGATGCCGTAGCTTTATCAGTTGCTTCTATTTCTAATGAAATATGTTTGCCAATTCTTACATTTTCGATTTCACTAAGGTTTAGGTTTTTTAGGCTAGAAGTTACAGCTTTACCTTGTGGGTCTAAAAGTGCTTTCAATGGCATAATGTCTATTTCGGCTCTAAATTTCATGATTTTTTGAGATGGAGTTATTAATAACTGATAAAATGATGTACAAAATTAAAATAATTGGGACAGCAATAAAATAAAATGATGCAATAAGTGCAACAGAAACGGCAATAAAACTAAATTTAAGTTTGTTCTCCTTCCATTTCAAGGATTTAAATTTTAAAGCAAATAATGGGATTTCACTAACCATTAATAAACTCCAAACCAAGATCCCGATTAGAATAAAGTAGGAGTTCGTCAGCAGACTTAAAACTTCACGAGCAAAAACATCATCAAATGTGTCTTTCTGCCAAGCTATTAATGGAATGGATAACCAAAAAAGTGCGTTGGCAGGAGTGGGTACTCCTATAAATGAAGAAGTTTGTCTTTCGTCTAGATTAAATTTTGCTAATCGATAAGCAGAGAAGATAGTCATAAGGAATGCTGAATATTCTAAATAGGGAAAATCTAGGCTTGAGCGAAGTAACAACTGATAAACAATTACTGAAGGTGCAAATCCGAAAGAAACGACATCCGCTAAACTATCTAGTTCTTTACCGATAGGTGAGGCAACATTCAATAATCGGGCAGAAAGTCCATCGAAAAAGTCTAAAAACGCGGCTACTAATATTAATATCCCCGCCTCCGCTAGTTTACCATTGAAGGCCATTACTACGGATAAGCAACCAGAGAATAAGTTGGCTGATGTTATAATATTTGGGACACTCTTTTTCATCTTATGATTCTGTGGCTGCAAAAGTAAGGATATATTAATGCCTTAGTATATTTTTATGAATGCTTTTGTGGCGATATAATGACCAATCACCGAATAAATAACTTGCCTGTCTTTAGAATTACTTATTTTTGGGTAATAAAATAATGAAATTGCAGTTATTAGAGCATTCAATTGTTTTACACGCTATTTAAGTCTATGAATAATAAAGCCTATTTAATATTAGCCGCATTCGTTTTTTCGAGTAGTTTATTTGCTCAAACACGAAAATACAGTAATGAATTTTTAAACATTGGTGTGGGCGCAAGAGCACTTGGAATGTCGAATGCTTTTTCCGCTAGAGCAAATGATGTTACTGCAGGATATTGGAATCCAGCTGGTCTAACTCAGATAGAAGGTGATTTTCAAGTAGGTTTGATGCATTCCGAGTATTTTGCAGGAATAGCCAAGTATGATTATGGTGGTTTTGCCACTCGTATTGATGAAAAAAGTGTAATTGGATTTTCTGTTTTGCGTTTTGGAGTAGACGATATTCCCAACACTACCCAATTGATAGATCAAAACGGGAATGTTAATTATGATAATATCAAATCATTTACTGCTGCAGATTATGCATTCTTGATTTCATATGCTAGGGAGACAAATATTACAGGATTGAGCTTGGGTGGAAACGCAAAGGTGATTTATAGAAATGTAGGAGATTTTGCCAATGCATATGGTTTTGGTGTAGATTTCTCAGCATTGTATAAAAAGGACAATTGGGCTTTTTCAGCAGTAGGAAAGGATGTAACTAGTACTTTTAATGCGTGGAGTTATACTTTAGACGACGAAACCGAATCTGTTTTTATTAACACAGGTAATGAAATTCCTGAGAATGGTTTAGAAATAACTCTACCACAGTTGATTTTAGGGGCAGGGCGATTAATTAATTTTGGAGAAAAATTTTCTGCCTTCACGGAATTGGATCTTGGAGTTACCTTCGATGGAGAAAGGAATGACTTAATTAGTGCTGACCCTATATCCATAAGCCCAAGGTTTGGATTGGAGTTGGCCTACCAAAAGTTTATATTTTTGAGAGGAGGAGTCGGAAACTTTCAGAAAGAACAAACAGTTTTGGGTTTAAGTCAAACAACTTTTCAACCTAATTTCGGTGTAGGTGTTCAATTTAAAGGTTTTTCGATAGATTATGCTTTAACAGATGTCGGAGATCAATCTGCATCTTTATATTCCAACGTTTTCTCTTTGAGAATAGAATTGAATAAAAAAGGTAGCTAGTGAAGAAACTTTTACTGTTTTGTATTTTAATCTTTTCAGTTTCAGGCATTATTGCTCAATCGTTTGGCAATGAGTGGATCAACTATAATCAAAAATATTACGAATTTAAGATAGTTAAGGACGGAATTTATAGAGTTACTTATGCAGATTTAGCAAGTGCAGGAATCCCAATTAACACTATTAATCCAAAGAACATCCAAGTATTTGGAAGAGGAACTGAAATTCCTTTATATATTCAAGGAGAGGGAGATAATACTTTCAATCCTACAGATTTTATAGAATTTGTTGCTAGAAAAAATGATGGTTGGTTAGATTCTAATTTATACAAAGGGTTTAAAAACCAACCGAATCCATACTATAGTTTAATCACTGATACTGCGTCCTATTACCTAACTTGGAATACTAGTGGGAATAACTTGAGGTATCAAATAGAAACGGATAATAATTTTACTGGATACACACCCGTTCCTTCTATTCTGGTGGAGAAAAGAAATTCTTTTCAATCTAACTATTATGATGGAGAAACTGTTCAAGGGGATTTAACGAGTCCAGAATATGTTCCTTCTGAAGGTTGGATGAGCCCTGTTATTAGTAATTCAGGACAACGAACGTTTACAACCAATGTTAACAGCGAGAAAGCTGCTTCTAATGGTTTCGCTGCTATAGAGTTTTTAGTGACAGGTCAATCTAATTATGGTCCAATTCAAAATGGAGACCACCATTTAGTGGTGAATTATTCCAATCAATCATTTGATACTATATTTGAAGGTTATCAGTTAATAAGGAAAAGGAAGCTGATTTCAACCAGTAATTTAGGGCAGCTTACTTCAGCTTTTTCATTTAATCAAATAGACGACCTAGGTGCTGGTAGCGATCGAATGTCAATTGGCTATGTAAAAATTCAATACGATCATCTGCCTGATGCGGAAGGAAAGTCCTTTTTTGAATTCGCCGTGAATGATGTTTCCGTTGGAAATAAAAGTTATCTAAGACTCAATAATTTTGCTGGTTCAACCAATAATTTTGTAATCGACGAAACTAATAATAGAAGAATTGAAGTTACTCAAGTTGGTAATGAATATCGTTTTTTGATTCCTAACGGCGGATTAAAGTCATGTATTATTTTTTCTGAAAATGCGGTGCAATCGGTTGGTGGTATCCGACCTGCTGGAGAAAATGGTTTTTTTAATGATTATTTCTCTACTATACCTGATTCGGCCTATTTAATGGTGAGCAATCCGATTTTAGCTAACGAAGTATTCAATTATTTTAATTACAGACAGGCTAAAGGATTTAGGCCATTTGTCGTAGATGTGAATCAATTGTATAAGCAATATGGATTTGGTATTGCTCAGCATCCATTGGCAATTCGTAATTTTTTGAATGAGTTGGTTTTAAAAAAGAGTGCTCCACCTAAATATTTATACTTCATTGGTAAGTCGGTTAGGGCAAAGTTTGTTCGTGGTAAACCATCCTTGTTTGCGAATAACCTAGTTCCAACTATGGGTAATCCCGCAACAGATAATTTATTTTCTTCAGGTTTAGGGACCTCTGGATTAGAAGTCGCAATTCCTACAGGTAGAATAGCAGCCAGAAATACTGAAGAACTTAAAATGTATCTTAATAAGGTGGTTGAGTATGAGTCTGCCACTACAGCCAATTGGATGAAAAATGCACTACATTTTGTGGGAGGCACTAGTTTGTTTGAAACACAGCAACTAGAAAATTATATGATTCAATATGCCAATACCTTCACGGATGTTCAATTTGGAGGTAAGGTTAGTACATTTAAAAAAACAACTTCGGCCCCTATCCAAACCACCTTGTCGGATTCTATTCAGAACTTAATCAATTCGGGTGCTAGTTTGATGACTTTTTTCGGTCATGCTTCTAATACGGGTGGTTTTGATATCAATATAGATGAGCCTCAAAACTTAAAGAATAAAGGAAAGTATCCGTTTATTTTGGGAAATGCTTGTTACACAGGTGATGTGCATCAGGAAGGTAATTTGAGCACTTCAGAGGATTTTGTGCTCATTGCGGATAAGGGAGCAATAGGGTTTATAGCTACTGTAGACTTGAGCTATTCAGCAAGCCTTAATGTTTTTTCTAGTGAATTTTATCGCCAGTTTTCAGATAAGAATTACGGAAAAAGTATGGCTTATTGTATGCAACAAGCTGTTAAGACAGTAGGTCCGAATCCTGATCCTAGCCTAGAAAGTGTTTTGTTGGAAATGAGTTTACATGGTGATCCAGCTCTAGTAATGAATTCGCCATTGAAACCTGATTTTAGAATACTAAAGTCAAATATTTCATTCAATCCAAGAGAAGTAACAACTGAAGTGGATTCTTTTTTTGTGAACGTAGTGATAGAAAATTTAGGAAAAGCGGTCCCTGACTCACTCACCATCGAATTGAATAGAAGATTTCCAGGAACAAATGGAGATACATCATACATTTTTAAGTTAGCGCCGCTCTTATATCAATCTAACTTTAAATTGAAAGTGCCGATAGATGTATTGAGAGGAATAGGGGAGAACGTGTTTACGGTAATACTTGATAGGTACAGCGAAATAGAAGAGTTGAGCGAATTAAATAATCAAGCCTCAAATACTATCATTATTCGTTCTGGAGATTTGATTCCAATTTATCCATACAATTATGCTGTTGTGCCTAATCAAGGAATTACTTTAAAAGCATCTACTGCATTTGCATTCGAAACTGGTAAAAACTACTTATTGGAAATTGATGTGAACGCAGATTTTAATTCGCCATCTCGTCAATCTGCATCGGTGTTTTCAGCTGGAGGGGTTGTCGAATGGGCACCGTCGATACTTACAAATATGCCAGATAGTGCGGTTTACTTTTGGAGAGTAAGTAAGACACCTGATAGTCAAGGAAGGTATTTCTGGAAGACATTCTCATTTCAGTATATTCCTAACAAAAGAGGGTGGGGGCAAGATCATTTCGATCAATTAAAGTTGAACGATTTTCAATTTATGGAGCCGAATATTTCCAGTCAACGATTTGATTTCGTTGATAATGTTCGTCAATTGTCATGTGTGAATATAGGAAATCCACCAACCACTACCATCTTAGGAAACATTAAGTATTCAGTAGATAGCGAGCTGAGGGAGAAGAATGGATGTACAGTTTCGCCAACATTTATGGTTGCAGTGTTAGACTCCCTTTCTTTTGAATCTTGGCAGACCCCTTATAATGGACAGAATGCCAATAGAAACTATGGTCAAGCAAATATTAATGGCAGTTGTCGTTCTCGATCAGAAGGTTACTTCATGTTCAGGGCTAATTCACCAACACAATTGCAGTCGATGCGAACAATGCTCTTAGACAGTGTGCCCGATGGAAATTATATATTGGTTTATTCATGGTACAATATAAAGTATACGGATATAAATGTTATCGACCCAGCTATTATGCAAACGTTTACAACTTTAGGGGCAACTAAGGTGACAGGAATATCTGACTCTATTCCTTTTATTCTTGCGGTAAAAAAAGGGAAGCCATCCACTATTAAAGAAGTGGTAGGGGATAGTATTAACCAACAGATAGAATTGAAGATGACATTAGTTTCTAGTTCTACTTTCGGAGATATTACCTCAAGGTTTGTGGGTCCGGCTATGGCATGGGATACTGTAGTTTGGGTAACGAAAAGTTTGGAATTAAACTCTCAAGATAGTTCAGCACTGACAATTAGTTCATTTGTAAATTCAGAGGTAAACGGTACAGAAATATTTACAAAACTTCCCAAGTCTATGAGTCGATTGGATGTGAGTGCCGCAATTGACGCTGTTACAAAACCTTATTTAAGATTACAAATGTCTGCCAATGATGAGCAGTTTCAAACTCCTCCGCAGTTGGATTTGTGGCATGTGTACTATGACCCAGTCCCTGAAGCGGCTCTAAATCCCCAAAATTATTTTAGCGTCAACAAGGATACCTTAATGGAAGGAGAAACCTTTCAGTTGGCTGTAGATTTGACTAATGTCAGTGAGTTTGATATGGATAGTGTTTTGATAAAATATCAAATTGTTAATTCCCAGAATAAAGTAATAGGATTGCCTCAAACTCGAATAAAACCCTTGTTATCTGGAGAAAATTATCAGCTTGAAGTATCGGTTCCTACATTGGGTTTACCAGGGAGTAATACCCTCATTATTGAGGTTAATCCTTTGAATGATCAGCCTGAACAATTTCACTTTAACAATATTGGTCAATACAGTTTTTATGTTTTAAAGGATAATATCAATCCGTTAATGGATGTAACATTTGATGGACGAAGAATAATAAATGGAGAGTTGATTGGGCCAGAGCCTGAGATTGTTATTCAATTAATGGATGAAAATAAGTACTTGCTTTTAAACGATACCTCTGATTTTGCTATTTATTTGAAAACACCCAATCAAAATGAAAAGCGGGTATATTTTGGAGTTCAATCCGATGGAAGTCAGATGGAGTTTAGAGAAGGGACTTTACCACAGAATAAGGCAAGAATCGTATATCGACCAAAGCTTTATGAAGACGGGACTTATCAATTGAGGGCTCAGGCAAATGATAAAAGTGGAAATTTATCAGGTAGCAACGACTATTTAATTAGCTTCCAAATTGAGACTAAAGCTTCGATTTCTCGATTGATGAATTACCCTAACCCTTTTACTACCTCTACGAGATTCGTATTCACACTAAGTGGAACAAGGATTCCAGATTTTATGCAAATACAAATAATGACTATTACAGGTAAAATAGTGAGAGAGATTGATTTGGCTGAGCTTGGAAATATTCACATTGGTCAAAATATTACGGATTATGCATGGGACGGTACAGATGAATTTGGAGATCGATTGGCAAATGGTGTTTATTTATACCGAGTAAGAACTAACCTCGATGGTCAGTCAATTGAGCATAGAGCTTCTGGTGCTGATAAATATTTTAAAGAAGATTTTGGCAAAATGTATCTAATGCGATAATTTGTAAGCATTAATATCGTTTGAAGGGAACTAATCAGAATT
The DNA here is from genome assembly GCF_009909615.1 of Acidiluteibacter ferrifornacis. GTDB lineage: Bacteria > Bacteroidota > Bacteroidia > Flavobacteriales_E > Vicingaceae > Acidiluteibacter > Acidiluteibacter ferrifornacis. Next base: position 224,666 of record NZ_WWNE01000004.1, read on the forward strand.
AATTGTATGAATATAAAGGTTGGGTTAATTGGAATTGTTTTTTTCTCAGTTTTGACGAGTATTGCTCAGAATAGTGATCAATCAAAGCTAGTTTTCTCAGGCGTCTCTGTATACTCTGGAGTACTTTCACATCAAGGAAGTATTGGTACAATGCAAAATTTTAGAATGCTTGCACCTGAATCAGATATTCTAAAGGAGGACTTTTCTTCCTATGATAAAAATGCACTTTTTGATAACTATGAATCGGCATCTATGACCGGTATAAATATTCATTTCAAGTTTATTAATGAACAAAAGAAAGACCAAAAACTTTTTAGTTCGCTTAGGTTGGGAATTTCCTTCTCCGATACAAGAAAGCTGTCCAGAGGGTATTCAAAATCTGAGAAATTTAGAATTGACACGTTATACTCTTCTACTACTAATAGAGTTTATTATGTAGACTCAACGGCGAGTAGTGGAGTGTATATGGATTATGGTCAGACTGAAGTCTTTTTAAATGGAGCCTACTTGATTAGTACCCATCCTGCTAAACGATGGTCATTTTTTGGAGGAGGTAGTATTATGCTAGGATTTGCAATTGATTCATATACTTTTATATCAAAATATAATAGTTCGTACAACAGTAATTCAAATGCTTCTATAGATGATCCTTGGAGAAATTATGAATCTCTATCCAAGGATGAATATTACCAAAATGACCCTAGCTTTTCTTTTATAGCTTCCCTACCATTGGGAGTAGATTTTAGGATTGGGAAAAGCACGCCCTTTTGGATGAATAGCCATATTGTTTTCGATTACCAGCCAAGTGTTTATTTTTATAATATACCTGAAGCCAGCACAAGTACGATAACTACAGCGAGAATATGGACATTAGGTTATAAATATGAATTCAGATAAATTGAGATAAATGATAAAAAAAGGAGCTTCAAATTTTGAAGCTCCTTTTTTATTTTACCGTTCAAAAAGACTATTTCATAATTTTTTTAAGAATTCGCTCATTTCCATTGGTCAATTCTAATAAATAAACGCCTTCAGGTAATTCAGTGGTGTTTATCTGAATATTGCCATTGCTGTTAATTTGATCAACTGCAGTTGGTTGTCCCAATAAATTATACAATTTAACATCTAGCTTTCCACTATAGGAACTGTTAATATTCAATTGATTATTTACAGGATTTGGGAAAATACTGATGGATTGCTCCCATGTAATTTCTCCTAAAGAAGTAACCACATTTGCGGTAATTGGAACTGAGATTGATCCTTGAGAGCCTGGAAGCCCTGTATTGAATGATAGAGTTTCTGACAAGGTCCCAAAAGTGTTGGCTGAAAGCTTAATTGGAAACACAAAGGCTTCACCTACATTTAACGTGGCTGATGCACCAATAGCAGGAGAGAAACTTAAATCAGTGGTATTAGACAATGTGATGTTAGTTAAATTCAGAGCAGTATTTCCGGTGTTTACAATGATATAGTTGAAAAGTGTATCCGAATTTACAGTTCCAAAACTAATAGTAGGTTGAGTAATGTCTATACTTTTAATTGTTGGAGCGGATGAGGTGGTTACAAAATTGGTGATTCGGTCAGCGAATTGAGGGTAATCAATAAATGGGTTTCTATTGCCTTGAACCGCAAAAATATCGTCATTTCTTCTTTGCTCAATCGCATCTGGAGCGAAAGTAGCATGCCATTGTTTTAAAATGTTTTCTTGAGAGGTGAAATGATTCCCATAATTCTGATACCTTAATACAAAATACATTAAAGCTCTAGCTGTAGTTCCCTTTTGGGCATCTCGAGGCTCAAACATGGAGCTATTGTAAAAAGATCCTCCTCCTGTTGCAGTACCATTAGAAACAACTCCAAATGGATTGTTTCCTCTATTACTATTGGATGTGTTTGTAGTTGGAAATAGATGGAACAAGTCGCTTTTCATTGGTTCTGCCGAGCTAAATGTACTTTGCGGATAGGTATGCTCAGTGTTGAACTGTGGTGAACCGTTTTGCGCGGCAGATCGGCTGCTATAACCTGTAATTTTTGTTCCGGTATATACACATTCTAAGGTGTTTACAGTCGCATTTTGTCCATTCGTTTTTTCGTTGTCAATGGTCATAAACATGGCATCTCTTGCCGAATTATATCCCAAAGAGATGTATCCTTGACCCAACCGAGTATTTAAAGCCGTTTTCAATGCCTCTTCTGAAGTGTTCTCTGTCGAAGAATAATAGGTTTTAGAATACGTTCCTTGACCCATTAAGTCCACTCTTGTATAACCGCTATTAGCAGTATGCTTTATAATCATCTCTGAGTTGTGCATGATGTTATGTTGGGGACTAAACTTCACCCAAACCGTTTTGTTTCCATTTGCAGCAATGGTAAAGTTGCTTTCATTCACAGAAAACGGAGTGGTGTTATAGGTGTTGTAAAATTTGATCTGATTAACGGTTATCGGAGTGGCAGAAGTATTAGTAATCGTCAACTGAAGGCTGTCTGGAGTAATTTCATTTACGGTTCCAAAATTTAATTGAGTTTGATCTACTGTCAAAACTTGAGCCGTTGAAAATAAAGGGATACAGATTGCTAGAAGTAATAATTGTTTCATTTTGTTATTTTAATTTACCACAAAAGTAAATATTAATAACTTTACAAAACTTCAAATGCCAAATGACAAGGATTAAGAATACGTTACTATCTACTTTAAGCGGTTTATTATTGGCATTCGCTTGGCCAGAAACTCCAGGTATCACATTCTTAATCTTTTTTGCGCTTGTTCCATTATTAATTGTAGAGCATAATCTTTCTAAAGCGTCTCAAAACAACTCAGTTTCGGTCTTTTTACACAGCTACTTAACTTTTTTTGTTTTCAATCTCATCACTACGTGGTGGATTTATTATGCATCCCTTCCAGGAGCTATAATGGCCATAGTGTTCAATTCATTTTTTATGGCTGCTGTGTTTTTCTTTTTCCATTTGGTGAAAACCAGGGTAGGGAAAAAAGAAGGCTACATAGGATTGGTTATTTTATGGATTGCTTTTGAATATTTACATCTGAACTGGGAGTTGTCATGGTCTTGGTTAACTTTTGGAAATGCTTTTGCAAATACACCTGATTGGATACAATGGTATGAGTATACTGGTCATTTGGGTGGTTCACTATGGATTTTAGTAGTCAATTTAGTCGTGTTCTTTATCTTCAGAAACATTGCCTTACTCAAACAGAATATGATGCAACAAGTGGGCTTAATTGTGTTTTTATTGATGATTCTAGTTGGACCGATGATTTGGTCGCTACAACTATTTGATAAATACGCTGAGTCGGTAGATCCTGTTGAGGTAGTTGTAGTTCAGCCCAATATTGATCCCTACAACGAAAAGTTTGGTGGAATTTCAGAGTCTGAACAAATCGACCGAATTTTTGATTTAGCAGAAAGAGAAGTGGATGAAAATACAGACTATATTGTAGCACCTGAGACCTCTTTTCCTGCCAACTATTGGGAACATGAGTTGGACTTTATTTATGGGACTGAGCGTGCACGAGAAACCATTAAAAAGTTTCCAAGAGTAACATTTGTTGGAGGTTTGTCTACTGCAAAGTTGTATACGGAAGGAGAAGAATATCCCTACACTGCAAGAAGTTTTGGAAAGGATAGTCCTGGTAGATACGATATATACAATGCAGCTCTCCAGATTGATAGTACACCAAATATTCCATTGCATCGGAAATCTAAATTGGTTTTAGGAGTAGAGAAATTACCCTTTAGAAAATACCTTAGCTTTATCGATAAATTTTCTATAAAGCTAGGTGGCGCAACTGGATCTTTAGGCTATCAAGAACATCCAACTAATTTTGAAAGTACGGAACATACAGTTATAGCTCCAGTGATTTGTTATGAATCTGTTTATCCAGAATATGTGGGAGAATACATTAGTCAAGGAGCAGAATTGATTTTTATCATCACCAACGATGGGTGGTGGGACAATACAGCTGGTTATAGACAGCACTTGGCCTATGCTCGAATTTTAGCCATATCCTACAGAAGGAGTATTGCAAGAAGCGCCAATACCGGAATTTCTGCATTTATTAATCAAAAGGGAGAAGTATTTCAAAAGACTGCTTGGTGGGAACAAGCAGTAATTAAGGCGCAGTTGAATAAGAACGATACAATTACAGTTTATGCCGACTATGGAGACATTATTGGTAGGTCAGCTGCTTTTATCGCTCCCTTGTTATTGTTGTTAGCCTTTGTTAGGAAGCTTAGCGCGAAATAAGACTTGAATTAAATAATGATTCCATTGAACTTTCATTAATTTTGCAATGGATTTGAAACGAAGAATATAATTTATAGAACTATAATTTCAATATAAAGAAAATGGAAAAGTACGATGTAGCAATTATTGGATCAGGACCTGGTGGATATGTGTGTGCCATAAGATGCGCTCAACTAGGTATGAAAACAGCACTCATCGAAAAATATGATTCGTTAGGTGGGACTTGCTTAAATGTAGGGTGTATACCGTCTAAGGCTTTATTAGATTCATCTGAGCATTATCATCAAGCTAAACATCAATTTCCTGAGCATGGAATCAACCTGAAAGATTTGAAAGTGGATTTCAAGCAGATGGTAGCTCGGAAGAGAAGTGTAGTTGAGCAAACAGTTGGTGGTATCGACTTTTTAATGAAAAAGAATAAGATTGATGTGTTGCATGGTACAGGTTCTTTGGAAAGCAATACGGTTATCAATATCGAAGGGAAGGATATCAAAAAGATCGAAGCAAAAAAGATTGTAATTGCTACAGGTTCTAAACCTGGTTCTCTTCCTTTCATCGAATTAGATAAAGAAAGAGTGATTACATCTACAGAAGCGTTGGAATTGAAAGAAATTCCTAAAAAGATGATTGTAATCGGTGGTGGAGTAATCGGATTGGAATTGGGTTCTGTTTATGCTCGTTTAGGTACAGAAGTATCCGTTATTGAATACATGGATGGAATAATTCCTACTATGGATAAAACCATGGGTAAGGAATTACAAAAATCGATGAAGAAAATTGGTGTTGAATTCTATTTGAGTCACAAAGTTAAGTCGGTTAAAAACGAAGGGAAATCAGTTACAGTAAAGGCTGACAATAAAAAAGGAGAAGAAGTAACACTTGATGCGGATTATTGCCTAGTATCTGTAGGTAGAATTCCGTATACAAAAGGCTTAGGATTAGAGAAAGCAGGTGTAAAATTAGACGATAGAGGTAGAGTAGAAGTAGACGGACATTTGAAGACCAATGTCGATAATATCTATGCCATTGGAGATGTAGTGAAAGGAGCAATGTTGGCTCACAAGGCTGAAGAAGAAGGAATGTTTGTAGCCGAGCATATGAATGGCGAACATCCTCATATCGATTACAATTTAATTCCGGGAGTAGTTTATACTTGGCCAGAGGTGGCTAGTGTTGGACAAACGGAAGAGCAGTTGAAAGAGAAAAAAGTAGACTACAAAGTAGGTTCATTTCCATTTAAAGCAAGTGGAAGAGCTAGGGCAAGTATGGATATTGATGGTTTGGTGAAAGTTTTGGCAGATAAAACCACTGATGAAATTTTAGGTGTCCATATGATTGGTCCACGAGCTGCAGATATGATTGCTGAGGCTGTTGTAGCCATGGAGTATAGAGCGACAGCTGAAGATATTTCAAGAATGAGTCATGCTCACCCAACTTTTACAGAAGCATTAAAAGAAGCAGCATTAGCAGCAACTGACAACAGAGCAATACATATTTAAGCGAACTATTTTTCTAAAAGAATGTTTGAAAAGCGTTGTGAGTGAAAATTTACAACGCTTTCAATTTTTAAAAATAACAAAATGGATAAGACAGGAGTATTGGTAGTTAATTTGGGAACTCCAGATAGCCCAAAAGTAAAAGATGTTCGACCATATTTAAGTGAGTTTTTGAACGACCCACGGGTGATTGATATCCCATGGTTGGCTCGAAAAATTCTAGTGAACCTTATCATTGTTCCTTTCCGATCGTTTAGCTCCTCCAAAATTTATAAAGAACTGTGGACAGAAAAAGGGTCACCGTTGTTGTATTATGGAGAGGAAGTAAAAAACATGCTTCAGGAGAGGCTAGGAGATCAATTTGGAGTTCATTTAGCTATGCGCTACAAGAATCCGAGTATGGACGATGTGTTAGCTGAAATGCGAATGCAGAATTATACCAAGATAATCGTGTTCCCAATGTTTCCGCACTATGCTTCGGCCAGTACAGGGTCTGCAATAGAAAAGGCAATGAAAATTATGAGCAAATGGTGGGTGATACCCGAAGTTACTTTCATAAGCCAATATTGGGATCATCCGGGGTTTATTAATGCTTGTGTAGAGCGAGCCAAGCAATACGATCTGAATGAATACGAACATTTCTTATTTTCTTATCACGGAGTGCCTGAAAGGCATGTCGATAAAGTATATTTAGATGGCTCTCCTTGTTCAGACCACAATTGTGAAAATGAACTGACAGACACGAATAAATATTGCTATAAAGCGACTTGTTTTGCAACTACACGATTAATTGCGGAGCGTTTAGGTATCCCTGAAGAGAAGTATACAGTAGCTTTCCAATCTCGTTTAGATAATAAGTGGCTAACGCCATTTTCTGATAAAGTAGTGGAAGAAAAGGCAAAGTCAGGTATGAAAAAGATGTTAGCCTTCAGCCCAGCTTTCGTCGCTGATTGCTTAGAAACTACGGTAGAAATAGGAATAGAATATCAAGAAATTTGGGAGGAGCATGGTGGCGAGAAACTACAGCTAGTAGAAAGCTTAAATGCTCACCCTGTATGGGTTGATGCCATAAAAGATATGATTATAGAGCGAGTTTAATACTCGCTTTTTTTTGGATTGATTCTAATGAAGACCTAGTAATTTGTTTGTATTGCACTCGATATTAGAAGGATAGTTGGATTATTAAGAAATTACCTTATCTTTATGAAGTATTGCAAGATGGAACAGCTATTCACAAAGTAAAATTGATCATTCAAAAATGAAAAAGGGATTAACCGTTATTTTTATATTATTTAATTTCCAATTTATTGGAACGAAGGCTGAGCTGTGTGCTCAGCCTTCTTTTGCAATGGACACCACTTTTCAACCATTTTTCAATTTTAATCAAGGCCACGGAAAGGGGTATGTTTCAATGATATGGGAAAACCCCGTAACAGGGACGTTGCATGTAGCAGGCAGTTTTAGAAAGTTTTTAGGCAACGACCCCTTCTATTCTTTAATGAGTATGCACAGAGATGGAAGTCGAAATTTTGGCTTTCAGGGGTTTAATGTTCAGAATCATTCGTTCTTTTATCCGATAAACGACAGTGTTTTTATATCAAGTTCGAGTGGGTTTTATTTTCCCATGGATATAGACGGAAATCCTGTGTGGCAAAATTGGTTGCAAATGTATCAACAAACGGTGAGTTGCTCACGTGCTTACTGGCCCTACTTTTTTCCGAATGGCTCTTCTTTAATGACCAACAGTTGGAATGGAAACCCCAACCGATGTTTAATTAGTAACCCTCCCAACACTTATCTTGGACAATCCATAGTAAAGGTAGATTCTTTAGGGTATTATGATTCCACTTTTCAGCACACCACTGATGGCACCGTTTCCGGGTTTTGGCCTTACGACAGTACCCGAATTTTGGTGTTTGGTTTGCCAAGACTTTTTACGCAGTACGATGGACATATCGTTAATGGATTGTGCCGCATTTATTTGGATGGCACATTAGATACTACCTTCCACAGTCCTATTATTCCCGGTAACGGAGGGTTTCGGCCTAATTTGGTAGAGGAAGACGGCAAATTCTTCATTATCGGAAATTTTCAGGTGTATAATCACCCTAGTGAATGGTTTTCTATGCTGAAACTCAATGCCGATGGAAGCCTGGATACCACCTTTAATAATATGGGAAGACCAATAGATTCAGCCTCAAATGGATCACAAATAGGAAGTGTGGTCAAAACTCCTGACAATGGGTATTTAGTTGGAGGTGTTTTTAATCAAGTACAAGGATATGTTAAGAATGCAATTGTGAAGTTGGATTCCAATGGCAACATAGAGCCGCAGTATTTTACCTCAAGAGGTCCTGACACCACCATCCTTTTTCAATTTCAAGGAGGTATTTCTAATATTGTTGAATCAAAATTTGGAGGGTATTATGTAATGGGCGATTGGACCCATTGGGACGGAGTGCCTACCCAACCCATTATTCGCATTCATGAAATGCAAACCGTTGGTTTGAAGAAGAACGAGCAAGAGTCAGTATTACTAAAAGTGTATCCTAATCCTGTGCAAGAGCAGTTGTATTTGGAGTTTTTGCCCAATGCACGCATTACTTCTATTTTATTTTACGATTTACAAGGTAAAGTGGTTCAATCGTTTCATCAAAAGGTGAATTCGATTTCTGTCAATGGCTTAAAAAACGGCATTTACTTTCTGAAAGTGATTTCAGAGCATGGGGTGAGTACGGAGAAAGTGGTGGTAGGGAAGTAATGTAAATTGTGGTTTTGTCCTACATTTCGACTCCGCTCAATGTGACAAAACTTTAATAAATTTTACTTCGGCAAATCTCAGTGTGAACTCTCTGCTCCATGTGACAAAAACGTCTATGCGAAAACACATGTTCATTTTTTAATCATGGTTAATTGGTGTGATTGGCCTTGAGTGATTCTCGAGATTTTCGAAGTAGAGCCTTAGTAAATTCGTCTAGCTCCGAAGCCCTTTACTTCGGCAAGGCTCAGTATAAACTTAAAAAGCTCAGGACAAAAAACGAGTGACTTATTAAAATAAATTGGTCAAAGCCTTGAATTTTTCGCCTGAGGCGAGACAGGTTGATTCATTTTGGACCCTGTCCGTCCCAGTTCACACGGCGGGAAACCAAAAGAACGAAAATTACCTTATCTTTATGAAGTATTGCAAGATGGAACAGTTATCCACCAAGGGAAACTAATCATGCAATACCTCTCCTTCCGGACGAGTATGCTTCCATCGTTTGTGGCTCCACAACCAATAGGCTGGTTCTTTGATGATTTCCGCTTCTAGCAATCTAGTATGTGCTTTTGTAATCTCACCATATTCCATCATGCTGGCATCGTCACAAATGGTTTGATAAGAAATTTTATAATGACCTCTTTTTAGTCGATAGATATGTCCGTATACCACCGCGCAATTGTGAGTTACTGCAAATTTTTCAGCCCCAAACTGTACCCCTGTTTCTTGATTTAAAAAGGTCATCCAATAAGCTCGTTGCGTTTTTCTAGGTGATTGGTCAGAGCCGAAAATTACCATTTTATTACCGTCGTTATCCTTGTTCATCAATACTTTAACTTCGTTGCTGGGCAACAAATTTAAGCCAAATCGAGATCGACTTGCTTTTACTTTTTTGTCGAAAAACTTATTCAAAAGAGGGGTGAAAAGGGCTATGGGTTTAATATTAATAGTGGGCCCAACGGCAATAGCAAACAATTCCCAATTCCCGTAATGACCTCCAATAAGAACAACATCTTTACCTTGTTTGCCAAAATTGTTAATAATCTCAACATGTTCAGAACCCATTCTTTTTTGTGCTTCTTTGGAGGAAATGCTAAATCCTTTAATGCTTTCTAAAATCAAATCGCAGAAGTGACGATAAAACTTAAACATAATGGCTTTTACTTCTTTAGGACTCTTTTCGGGAAATGATCTTTGAATATTTCCAAAAACTACTTTTTTGCGATAGCCTACAACAAAGTAAATGATAACGAACACCAAGTCCGATATTCGGTAGATTACCCAGAAAGGCAATAAGGAAATGGGCTTAATGATTAGATAATATAAAAGTCTACTTAGCATTGACCTGTTGTTAATTGATTCTCGCGACAAAACTAAACTAAAATGATTATTCGGCACTCATTCACTTTCAATTTTATAAGCCATTAAGCCGTAGAATTGATTTATTTTAAACTATTTCATCTATTTTGTTGTTCTTCTCGCTTAATATCGCCTTAAATTTGTTGCATGTATCAGTGTTACCAAAATAGCTCGCTTTCTGCAATTACATTTGATCAATTAATTGGCATTGCAGATCAATTTGATGTATCGTTGGTTTTTAATTCAAATGATTACCCTGATAAGTATGGAAAGTTTGAGTGGGTTGCAGCTTATGGCGTAGAAAAGGAGTTGGAAGCCAATGAATCGTCATTTGAGAAGCTAGCCGTATTTATAAATGAGAATAGCTGGGTTTTTGGTGGACTTTCTTATGATTTAAAAAATCAGTTGGAAAATTTAAGTTCGAGGCACCCAAACCCTATTGGTTTTCCTGAACTGTACTTTTTTACACCTCGATATATTCTCCTTAAAGAAAGGGATACTCAAAAGGTGAAGTTATGGTCTAGTTCTAAAATGAGTAAAAAGCAGTTGGATGAATTGTTGAGTTGTTCACTCATTGAAAATCAATCAGTAAGTCAAGCTGTAAACTTAAGGCCTCGTATAGAAAAATCTGCTTACTTAGACAAAATAAAAGCATTACAACGTCATATACAATTAGGGAATATCTACGAAGTCAATTTTTGTCAAGAATTTTATGACGATGAAGCTTTAATTGAGCCCTCACAAGTAATGCGGACATTGAACAGTCAATCTCCTATGCCCTTTGCGACTTTTTTTAAATGGAATTCTGTTTACTTAATGGGAGCAACTCCAGAGCGATTCCTATGCAAACGAGGAGAAAAAATTATTGCTCAACCCATAAAAGGTACGGCTAGAAGAGGGAAAACAGAAGTAGAAGATATTCAGATTAAATCCAATTTAAAGACAGACCTGAAAGAACAGAATGAGAATGTAATGATTGTAGACTTAATGCGTAATGATCTTTCTAAAATTGCAAAAAGGGGCAGTGTGGAGGTGGAAGAGTTATTTGGGATTTATACTTTCCCTCAGGTTCATCAAATGATTAGCACAGTTGTCGCTGATGTCAGTATTGATTATTCCTCCTTAGAGGTCATTCAGGCCGCTTTTCCGATGGGTTCTATGACAGGAGCCCCCAAGGTTAGAGCGATGGAATTAATTGATGAACTGGAGGAGTCTAGGCGAGGATGGTATTCAGGATCGGTAGGGTATTTTTCTCCTGAAGGAGATTTCGATTTCAATGTGATAATTCGTAGTTTGCAGTATAATGCTTCAACTCACTATTTATCACTAACAGTTGGAGGGGCCATAACCGCCAAAGCCGATGCAGATAAAGAATATCAGGAATGCTTGCTAAAAGCTAAAGCCGTATTCAATGTTTTAAAACAAGATTAACATGTTAGACAGACTGAAAGGTTATATTGAGGAGAAGAATCTTTTTAACCACTCCGAAAAATTACTCATTGCAGTAAGTGGTGGAGTAGATTCTATGGTGCTATTGGATTTAATGAGGCAATTAAACTATTCCATCCATGTAGCCCATTGTAATTTTAATCTACGTGCTCGAGAAAGTGATTTAGACGAAGAATTTGTAAAAGAGTATTGTGAGACACATCAGATCCCATTTTTTGTAACTTCTTTTGAAACTAAAGAAATAGCAGCAGAAAGAAAGATTTCTATTCAGATGGCTGCAAGAGAGTTGCGATATGAGTGGTTTGCGGAATTACAAAAAGAGCATGGTTTAGATCGATTGATAACTGCCCACCATTTGAATGATCAGGTGGAAACTTTTTTTATTCATCTAATTAGAGGAAGTGGATTGAGGGGATTAAGTGGCATTCCCATCAAAACGGAGTGGATCGCTCGACCCTTGAGTTTTAGTACAAAAGCAGAAGTTCGGGAGTATGCAGCCCAGAAGAATATCAAGTTTAGAGAAGATGCATCTAATCAGGATGATAAATATTTAAGAAATAAGATTCGATTGGATATTATCCCTGAATTGGAAGAATTGAATCCTACTTTTATACAAAATGCACAAAAGAGCATGAGCTTGATTCAGGAATCTCTGAGTTTGTTGGATGCAGAAGTAAAGCGGTTTACGGCGATCGGAGTGGAGGTAAAGGGTAACGAAAGTAAGATTGATTGGAAAAAGTTGCAGCAGTCTATTTCACCTCAATTACTAGCATTTGAATTGCTCAAGCCTTTTGGTTTTAATGGTGCTCAGATAGAATCCATCATTAATTCGCCTGAAATAACTACAGGAAGCATTTTAGAGTCAGAAACACACACCCTTTTGGTCAATCGTCAAGAGTTAGTGATTGCACCTAAAAGCGATCGGTCGGTAGCGCGAGAAACCATTCAATCTTTAATATTTGAAAATCGATGGCTGAAAGGAGAAGTTATTGCTCGGGAAGAATTAAATTCTTTTCCTGATGGGAAAAATACAGCTGTTTTCGATGCCGATAAAATAGCGTTGCCTGTTGTGCTCGATGGTTGGAAGAAAGGAGATGCTTTTCAGCCCTTTGGAATGAAAACGTTTAAAAAGCTGAGTGATTTTTTTATCGATGAGAAATTATCGCTATTTCAAAAAGAGAAAGTTCAAATATTAAGGTCCGTTGATGCTATCATTTGGGTGGTTGGACATCGAGTAGATAATCGATTTAAAGTAGAAGAGAACACAGAGCGAGTTTGGAGGGTGAACGTAAAATGAATATCCAACAAACCATAAAAGCCGAAAAGTGGTATTTTATTTTTGGTGGGATTTTTATCGCCTGCTTGGTAAGTGGTAATCTAATTTTCCAGAAGTTTTTTTCTTGGGATTTTTTCAATACATACACCTTTGAATTGTCGGTTGGTATTTTACCTTATCCACTGACTTTCTTGATTACTGATTTGATATCAGAAATTTATGGGCGAAAGCGTGCCAATTTTGTAGTGGTTTCTGGCTTGGTTGCTACAGTTTTTATTTTCTTGTTAGTGCTTATTGCTGATGCCGTACCTGCTACTTCTTGGTCTCCTGTGGATAATGCTACTTTTTCCAAAGTTTTTGGGTTGACAGGAGCAGCCGTGAGTGCTTCTATGATTGCATACCTATTGGCACAGTTCATCGACATTAGAGTGTATCATTTTTGGAAAAAGAAAACCAATGGAAAGCACCTTTGGCTGCGGAATAATTTCAGCACCATTACTTCTCAGTTAGTGGATACGGCTAGTGTATTGGCGCTACTTTGTTTGTTTGGGTCCATCGAGTGGATCCGATTTGGAGATTTATTGATCAATGGATTTTTATACAAGGTATTGATTGCTTTATTCGATACACCACTGTTGTATTTATCGGTTTATCTATTCCGGAAGAAATTTGGCTTAAAAGCAAATGAAGAAATCGGATTTGCCGATGAAATGTAAAGTCTTATTGTTTTTTGAGCATAAAAAAAGCCCTTGCTAGAAAAACTAACAAGGGCCTTTGTACTTTAATGCAAGCTAATTTTACTCAGCTAACACAATTATTTTATCGTGTTTTACCTCTAAAACTCCACCATCTACTTCAAAAAATAGTTCTTCTTTGGAATTAACTTCCAATACTTTAATACTACCTTTTTTTAGTACAGCTACCATAGGAGCGTGACGATGTAAAATCCCAAAAGAACCATCAGTACCTGGAAATGAGGCGGAAGTGATGTCTCCTTTATAGACTTGTTTATCTGGTGTTACTATTTCTAATTGCATAATTTTTAGTTATAACGATCGTCGAAACAAAAATAATTATTTGCTCTCAGCAAGGATTTTTTCTCCTGCTTCAATTGCTTCTTCGATGGTTCCTTTTAAGTTAAATGCTGATTCAGGATACTGGTCAACTTTACCATCTAAGATCATATTAAATCCTTTGATAGTGTCATTAATATCAACCAATACACCTTTTAAACCTGTAAATTGCTCTGCTACGTGGAATGGCTGAGATAAGAAACGCTGTACACGTCTTGCTCTAGAAACAACCAATTTGTCCTCTTCAGACAATTCGTCCATACCAAGGATAGCAATAATGTCTTGCAATTCTTTGTATCGTTGTAGGATTTCTTTTACTCTTTGAGCTGTATCGTAGTGCTCTTTTCCAACAATTTCAGGAGTTAAAATTCTTGAAGTAGAATCCAAAGGATCCACCGCTGGATAAATACCTAATTCAGCAATTTTTCTTGACAATACTGTAGTTGCATCCAAGTGAGCAAACGTAGTTGCAGGAGCAGGGTCAGTTAAATCATCCGCAGGAACGTATACCGCTTGTACAGAGGTAATAGATCCTGATTTTGTAGAAGTAATACGCTCTTGCATCACACCCATCTCAGTTGCTAATGTAGGTTGGTAACCTACCGCAGAAGGCATACGACCTAATAAAGCTGATACTTCAGAACCTGCTTGTGTAAATCTAAAAATATTATCGATAAAGAAAAGGATGTCTTTTCCAGCTTCTCCTTCTTCTTTGTTTCCATCTCTGTAGTATTCAGCCAATGTTAATCCTGAAAGTGCTACTCTAGCTCTTGCACCAGGAGGCTCATTCATCTGACCAAATACGAAAGTTGCTTTCGAATCTTTCATCAATTCTTTATCAACTTTAGATAAATCCCATCCACCTTCTTCCATAGAATGCATAAAGGCGTCACCATACTTGATAATTCCTGACTCCAACATTTCACGCAACAAGTCATTTCCTTCACGAGTTCTTTCACCAACACCAGCAAATACTGACAAACCACCGTGTCCTTTTGCAATGTTGTTAATCAACTCCTGAATCAATACCGTTTTACCAACACCAGCACCACCGAACAAACCAATTTTACCACCTTTTGCATAAGGCTCAATAAGGTCAATTACTTTGATTCCTGTAAATAAAACTTCAGTTGCTGTAGATAAATCTTCGAACTTTGGAGGATTTCGGTGAATACCTAATCCGTTACTTTTGTCAAGGTTACCCAATCCATCAATGGCATCTCCAACTACGTTGAAAAGACGTCCTTTGATTTCATCCCCGATTGGCATTTTGATTGCTGCTCCAGTTGCAGTTACTACCGCACCTCTTTGCAAACCTTCAGTAGAATCCATGGAAACGGCTCTCACCACTCCTTCACCAATGTGAGTTTGAACTTCTAAAATAACTTTCTCGCCATTAGTTTTAGTTACTTCCATAGCATCTAAAATGTTAGGAAGCACGCTTCCTTCGCCATCAAAGCTAACATCTACTACTGGTCCAATAATCTTAACGATTTTTCCGCTGTTCTGAGACATTTCTTAAAATTTGGTTATTTAAAAATGTAAAATTTCTTCCTTGAAATTTAGGCTGCAAAAGTAAAATAAATTGACAAGTTTAGGAAGCATTGTTGATATTTTTATTTTGCTAATTTTGAGTTTCATAATTGAAACCAAATTTTACACAAACCAGAGGAGAGGAGTGAAGGTATATCAAGGGATAGAAAATTTCAAGCCAGTTCAATACCCCGTAGTGACTACGGGAACTTTTGATGGGGTGCATTTAGGACACTTAACCATTATTAATCGCCTGAAAGAAATTGCTAGAAAGGAAAATGGTGAAACGGTGTTATTAACATTTTTCCCGCATCCAAGGATGGTTTTGCAAGAAGATAATGACTTAAAATTGATCAATACACTTCAAGAAAAGATCGATTTGCTCGAAAAAGCTGGTGTTGACCATTTAATTATCCAACCATTTACTAAGGCTTTTTCTAGAATGACTTCATTAGAGTTTGTGCGAGATTTAATCGTCAATAAAATTGGAACAAAGAAGCTGGTAATCGGTTACGATCACCATTTTGGAAGAAACCGAGAAGGATCTTTCGAGCATTTAATGGAATTTGGTCCATTGTATGGTTTCGAAGTGGAAGAGATTCCGGCTCAAGACATTGACGATGTAAATGTAAGTTCTACGAAAATTCGGAGAGCGTTGGAAAATGGCGATTTAAAAACAGCAAACGAATACCTAAGCCACCCCTTTTCACTAAGTGGAGTGGTGGTGGATGGAGAAAAGTTAGGTCGGAAGTTAGGTTATCCCACAGCAAACATCAAAATTGAAGAATCGTTTAAATTGATTCCAGCAAATGGAATTTATGCTGCCCGAATAATAACCGCTCTAGGAACTTATAAAGGGATGCTCAATATCGGGGTTCGTCCTACCATTGAAAATGCAGACGGAAGCAGAACTATAGAAGTCAATATTTTTGATTTCAATGAAGAGATTTATGGTGAAACCATCACTATTCAGCTAATAGAGCGAATTAGAGAAGAGAAAAAATTCAACTCTTTGGATGAGTTAATTGAGAATATGGGAAAGGATAAAGTGAATACCCTTAAAATACTACAATGAAAAAGTGGGGGCTAATCTTCTTTTTTATTTATTCTACTGTTGTGTTGGCTCAAAGTGGTGTTTATAATTCAGAAGTGGATCGCTTTACGACTTATTCCTCCTTATCCTCAGCATTAAGTAATCCAATGGCAGTTGTTCGATTGGATTTAAGTCGATCTAAATTAAAGGAAGTGCCATCTGATTTAGCACAATTCAAAAATCTAAAATACCTCGACCTTTCGGGAAATAAGTTGGAAGAAATTCCTGATTTTGTTTTTGAATTGCCTTTCCTATTAGAATTAGATGTTTCTCAGAACAAGCTGATTGATTTGCCATTTTCTGTTGAAAAAGCTAGCAACTTAAAAGTGTTGAAGGCCGGGAATAATCCATTGCAAAGTATACCATACACCATAAAAGGTGCAGAAAACTTAGTTCAGTTGGACTTGATTCATACAGAGATTCGAATTTTTCCTTCGGAGTTGAAGGAGTTGAAAAATTTGCAGTTGTTAGAGTTGAGAGGTATCAAAATTGAAGACGAACAAAAGAAATTGATTGAAGAATACCTTCCCAATTCTAAAATCTATTTTACAAACGGGTGTAATTGCGGACCGTTTTAGGTTTAAGTTGCTTATAACGTACAATATGTAGTTATTTGTTTACGTTCTCATGAAAATTTATAACCAACCTATGAAACACCTGATATTCACAATGACCTCAATGCTTTTTAGCATTGGGGTTTTTTCACAGCAGTTTGATTTTTATTTGAATAATTCTTCAGAACAAAACCTGGTGGATGTATTTGAGAATGCCAATAGTTATGATTTTGTTGGTCGTCAACGAGTAAATAATTTAGAGGTTCCCTATCGACTAAAGATTTCTAAAACGGGAGTGTTTATCTCAGATAGTTTATATTCTAGTAATTTAAATTCAATGTTTACCGGAATTATTAATTGGAAGGATTATGAATTGGTAACTCAAGCAGGGGTGAGGAAAGGAGATTCTTCTTGTGTTATATTGGTGGATAGCTTGGGTTACAATAGAATTATACAATTGAAAGATGGAGATAAACAATTCTTTGCAGAGCATTTTAGGCAATTGGATGATTCCATTTTTGTTGCATTGGGATATTTTTATGATAGTACACCATTTCCAAATGCGGGATTATGGGTGGTGAATATGCTCGATACATCAATGAATAAGTTTGTCAATTTATCAGATCCACAAAGTCCTGGTTATGAAAATGTCTTTGACATCATTCAACTCAACAATAAATACATAGTTACTGCAATTGGTACTTATGCGGGACCCCCTGTTTCTTGGGGTAGTTCTGCAGAAATAATACAATTAGATCACAATTTTCAAGTGGATACTGCTTTTGATATTTCACATTCACATTATACTCCTGGCTATCGGATGTTTTCATTTAATGCTTCCTTAGCTAAAATCGACGAAGAAAAATTCATGGTTGCTTCAAGAGCAGGAAACCCCAGAGGTACTTCAATGCAAAATGCAGAAGATTTAGCTGTAATTTTAATGGATACCAATTACAATGAGCTATCCCTAAATTTTTATGGCTTACCTGATTCTAACGCGGTAGAAGCAAATCGTAATTTATCCAGGTATGATACCCTTCCTTATGTATTTGTTGGCGGAACAGAAAATTTTGTAGTTACATTCGGAGGATATGGACAAGATACTACCTTATTTATGCTGACTAAGGCTGATTTAATGGGCAATGAAATTTGGACCCGTTATTACAGTAACAATACTTATTTGTTTATGTATAAAGTGTTGGCCACTTCTGATGGCGGAGCCATTATGTTCGGTTCTTCTTATGATCCTGCCGGGCCTGATGGTTTTGAGCAAGATGTTTGGATAGTTAAAGTAGACAGCAATGGTAACTATCAAACAACAGGAATTGCTGATCAACAAATTCCATCAACTGATTTTGTATTTTATCCCAATCCTGTTGGCGGTGAGGTGCACTTTCGTCAAGTTAATCAGTTGAGAAACTACAATCTGGAGTTGTTTGATATCTCAGGAAAGAAAGTGCTAGAGAGGAAGTTGTTTTCAAGTGATGAAACCATTAATACCGCTAATCTTAGTTCAGGAACCTTTATCTATCATTTAACCGATCAAAAAGGCAATTACGCAAGTGGGAAGTTGATTAAGAAGTGATGAATCTAATAGGTAGATTGTTATAAATCATGTGCGACCCCGACGGGGTCGGAATTAATTCATTAATCCATGTTATTAATGATGTGTGAACCCTACAGGTTCATTGTGTGGTGACTGAATCAAATTTAGAATGTATTATTTCTTCCATCTCTCACCCTGTATGGGTGAGAGATTATTAGCAGAGAGTAATGTAAAACAAATCGACCCCGTAGGTGGTCGAACAATCAAGCAAACAAAAAAACGCCAGAAGATTTCTCCTCTGGCGTTTTTAGAAGTAGTTTTTAAATCTTAAAATTTCAAGGTCACACCACCTAAGAAGTTAATTCCTGCTTGAGGGTAATAGAAATTTTCAGTGGTTACATCACCATAAGCGTATGAGTAGGTATATCCGTTAGAGCTATACTTTACATCCAATACATTGTTCACTAATAAGCTAAAGTTCATTTCTTTGAACAATACATTCTTCAGGCTGTAGCTCAATCGAATGTCATTTACGAAATATTCATTGATCACTCGATCAGGGTTAGAGGTGTTGTCTAAAAATTGACGACCCACATATTTACTCAATAAAGCAATCTTAAGGTTCTTTATTGGCTCGTATTGCAACTCAGAACCTGCGATCATATTTGGAGAAAAAGAAATGTCTGCATCTTCAATAGGAGTAACAATGGTTTCTCCGGTTAGGTAGTCTGCAACATTGTCTTCAAAGCTTTTGATCTTGTTTTTACTGAACGTTACATTTCCATTCCAAGTCACTTTTTTGCTCAACTTCATCCCAATGACTACTTCAATACCTGTTCGGTAACTTTCCTTTACGTTCTGTCTGATTGAAGAACCTACATCGTTCAAAGCACCTGTTAGTACCAATTGGTTTTTATAATCCATGTGGAAAAAGTTGGTGTGAACAAAGAAGTCTTCTGTATTCACACGGTAGCCCAACTCAATGTTGTTTAGCTGTTCGTGCTTTGGTTTTTCTCCAACCTTTGCATCAATAAAGTCATTCCTTACGGGTTCTCTATTGCTAACCGAATAAGAAACATAAGTAGACGTAATGTCATTGAATTGGTAGTTCAATCCCGCTTTAGGGTTGATAAACTGAAAGTCTTCTTCTACATCAATTGGTCGTTGATCGTTATCAATTCCATAAGTGCTGTAGTCAATCAATCGAACTTGGATATCTCCAAAAGCAGTCAATTTATCGGTGAATTTATACTCAGCTTTCAAATAACTATTGAAGTCTGATTTCTTACCAACGTTGTCATAATATCGCTCTCTAATAGAGCTGTTGGTTGCCACTTCTGCCCAGATTATTTCTCCATAATGTCCACCTTCATACTTATTAAATCCACCACCAAGGGTTAAGTTTAATTTGTCAGTAGCATCGTAGATTAAGCTATAAGTCAATCCACCAAAGTGATTGTCCAACCATCTTCGTCTAATTAAATCAGTAGAAGTTACAGTGTCTGCTCCTACAACTGCATCTTGTAATCCATAGTCCACAAAATCTTCATCGTCTTTAAATTCTTCGTAATAACCCAATCCACGAGTGTAGTGGAAGTTAAGATTCGCATTTAACTTCGGATGAAGCTCTCGAGAGATCAACAATTGATAATGGTCTTGATTGTAATTATCTGTTTGATTGTCGTACAAATAGTTGTTGTAGGTTCTTCCTGAATTCAACAAATTGTCGATTCTTTCTTGGGAATAACCTTCGTTAGAAGCATGGGTCAACATGTCGTCTACGTTGTTCTCTATTCGAGATTGAGGTGTTCCATACCATGATTGGTAGGTTTTTTCTTTTCCTCCAAATACGATGGCTTTTACAATGGTTTTCTTTCCATAGTAGGCTCCCGATAAATAATAAGATTGCAAATCTGAGCTCGCTCTATCGATGTAACCATCTGAACGGATTTTAGACAAACGACCTTCAAATGAGAATTTGTCATCGATTAATCCAGAACCCATCTGAACACTGTGCTTAAACGTGTTGAAAGAGCCAAATGAATTAGCGATTTCACCGTAAGCTTTCGGCTTTAAGGTAGTCGTTTGCATGTTAATGCTCGCACCAAAGGCCGCCGCTCCATTAGTGGAGGTTCCCACTCCACGCTGAATTTGGATACTTTCTGTTGAAGAAGCCAAGTCAGGCATGTTTACCCAAAATACGCCATGTGATTCTGCATCGTTCATTGGAATCCCATTGACAGTTACATTAATACGTGTACCATCGCTTCCTCTAATTCTCAAACCTGTGTATCCGACACCTGCTCCTGCATCAGAGGTGGTTACGATAGAAGGTGTTTGATTCAATAAAATAGGTAAATCTTGACCTAAATTATTTTT
Source organism: Acidiluteibacter ferrifornacis (assembly GCF_009909615.1). GTDB lineage: Bacteria > Bacteroidota > Bacteroidia > Flavobacteriales_E > Vicingaceae > Acidiluteibacter > Acidiluteibacter ferrifornacis. Next base: position 245,445 of record NZ_WWNE01000004.1, read on the forward strand.
CTCAATGTCTTCTTTGTCTAACTCTGTATAAGTCGTCGCTGAATTTTTTTTCGCTCTAGTAGAGGAAACCACCACTTCTTCCTGAAGAAAAGATGTCTCATTTAGTGCAATAGATAAAGTTGTGTCTTTGGTTAAGTTAAAGGCGATTTCTTGAGTTTCATAACCTAAATAACTAATGATAATAGCGTATTCTTTTTGCTTCAGATTTTGCAATGCAAAGTTTCCTGTGAGGTCTGTGGCAGTCGCTTTGTAGCTGTTTTCGATTCGAACGGTTGCTCCGGGCAGAGGTTCGTTTGTTGAGGAATTTTTTACTGTTCCTGTGACATTCAATTGTGCCATTAATATGCTAGGAAATAGCATCACTAATGACCAGTACATTTTTTTCATTTTGTTTAAGTATTACTAATAAGTTTTAGCATTCCCCTGGGAGGCAATGCAATAAAAAATTTATAAGTAACCCTTGATAGAAATAGAACGCACACCATTATGGCCAATTAGGTATGTGTTTGTTTCAAATCCCTGCGCCCGCATTACCGGTATCAGGTTCAAAGGGTATAATCTCAGCCCTAACTTATTTCCTTACGGAATTGGGCACCCCAATCGAGACGCTGCAAAATTAGAAAGTTTATTTGAAGAAGCTAGTTCTAGCTAAAGGTTTTATACCAATTTAATGTATTTTAGATCTAATGATTTAGTTGTAAATACATTATGTATTCAATGTTTTGTGTTTGTTGAAATGGTAAATGCCGAGCTATTATAAAACGAGTATACTAGGTACGACGTATGCGACATTTTATAAAGCAATCGGTATTAATTGCTAAAAGTGCATTCGATAATCTAGTATTACCTTCTCCACTGATTATAGAATAGTTGAGTTTACGTTTCTGAAGCTCTTTTTTGTATAGATCGAATAGTTCTTGACGTTCATCCAATGATGGATTCTCCCTTAAATCGTCTAAAGTCCATTCAAGATCTGTGTCCATTAATAAATACAAGTCGAAATTTTGTTGGTGGATGTGATCTTCAATCCAAGCGTCAACTTCACCATATTTATACAATTGCCAAATTTTAGTCACAATTAATTCAGTGTCTGCAATTAATGGGCGAGGTGTATGATTTTGAATCAGTTTAAATTGATGTTTTGCGATAGTTGTAACATCAGCGTAATTGTAATTGCTTTTTTGTGCTAAAAATGTTCTGGCGTATTCAGGAATGAAAGTAACACCAAAATGATTAGCCAGTGCATTGGCAAGCTCAGACTTTCCTGTTGATTCAGGACCTAGAATTGCAATTTTTAGATCAGTTGTGTTTTCCATTTTCGATATCCTTGGATAGCAATGATAGTATAAATCAAGAAAAGAAAAGAAGTGAAGTAAAGTTCTTTGTAGAAATACATGCCAATTCCTACACCGTCAACGATAATCCAAATGAGCCAGTTTTCGATTTGTTTCTTGACCACCATAACAGTCGCAATGATTGCAAAAACTGTGGTGAAACTATCAACAAATGGTAATGATGCATCGGAGTAATTCAGTGCAATTCCTCCAAATACGAGAGTTGCTAATCCACCAATGGTCGCATAAAGTAAGAAAGTTTTGTTCTGGATTGATTTTACTTTCTCCTCCACTTTATTCTTGTTTTCTGACCACATCGCCCATCCAACAAATGACATGACAATGTAGTAGAGGTTAATTATCGTATCAAAATACAATTGATAGCTGAAGCAGATATAAACGTAAATGGTTGAGCTAATCAGCCCAAATAGGAAACACAGTCTGTTCTCTTTTGTAGCAAAGTAAATGTAAAGTAAGGAACTGACAACGCCTATAATTTCTAAAATGGAGAAGTTAGAAACTTCAGAAAGAAAATTGTCGAAAATGGACATGTTGAGGTTTAGGCTTTCGCAGGAACTAAGAAGTTTAGTGCCAATTGGTGATAATTATTGGTTGAGTTTGCTAATTCCAGAAGCGATATCGGAGAGCAAGTTAGGGTTTTTTTCTAGGGCGTTGCCAACAACAACAATATCAGCACCTGCTTTCAAAGCATCCACTGCTTTTTTGGTGGTGGTCAATCCGCCTCCTATAATTAAGGGGGTATTAGTGTTTGACTTTACTGCTTGAATCATTTCAGTGGGAACTGGAGAATTCGCTCCGCTTCCAGCATCTAAATAAGTTAATCTCATACCAAGCATTTCTGCTGCCATAGCAGTACTAGCTGCAATTTCAGACTTGTCTGAAGGAATAGGCATGGAGTTACTAATGTATGAAGCTGTGGTAATTTTTCCACCGTCTATCAATAAATAAGCAGTAGAAAGTATCTCTAGATTGGATTGTTTCAGATATGGTGCAGCAGTGACATGTTGACCAATTAACATATCCGGATTTCTACTTGAAACTAAAGACAATAATAAAAGGGCATCTGCCTTTGGGTTAATCTGCGAATGGTGACCTGGAAAAAGAATGACAGGTATTACGGAATTATTTTTAATGAATCCAATGGTTTTGTCTAAATCTCCGCCCGTCATTAAGCTTCCGCCAACAAAAAAGTAATCCACCTCCATCTCATTTGACAATTGAATCAATTTCAACAAACTTTTGGAAGTAGACTTGTCAGGATCGATTAAAACCGCCAGTTGCTTCTTCTTTTTAGTTGTTTTGTGAATAATGGTATGGTATACTTCTCCTTGATTCATAAAGTGAATTTCAATGCAATATTAAACATTCAAGGTATAAACTAGATAATAGTTTTCAAAATATAGGTATTTTAATAGGTAATTCTGAGTGTAGTTTTCGTCTATTAATTGCGCAACCACTTTATTTTCGGTCTTATTAATAGATTGAACAAAAATATTTTTCTTCAAGAAAATTTTTTTTCTTCCATAGGCTTTAAATACAGCTTCTTTGGTACACCATAATATGTGGTAGTCTTCAAGTTGAGATTGTATTAGCTTTAATTCGCTGTTATCGAGGTATTTGTGGGCAATTGATTCAATGTTGTTGTTTAATATTTGTAAATCGACCCCATTGGACTGATCTCCAATGTACATGGCGCACATTCCTTTAGAGTGAGAGATAGAAATGTGTTTGTTGGTAGAAGATAAGTGAGGTTTGCCAAATTCACTGTAGTAGATGTCACAATTATTTTCTGGAAGAAGTTCGTGTAATAGAAGTCGGGTGGATAGCCATTCTATTTTTCGGTTAGTACTATTAATAAGGTAAAACTTTTCTAAGTTAAAATGGAGATCTTCGACACGAGCAATTAAATCATCAACAGACTCTTCAAATTTCCAATAGCCAATGATGCTGTTTTTTTGTGGTGAGAAAGAATGAACTAAAGCCATTTTGGATTGTTATTTAGGTGCTCTTGAATTTCAAGAATTTAATTAGGAACTTTGTCTTCCATTAAAAATAAAACAATAATAGAATGAGTGATACAAAAGTAGAATTCTTGCCTTACAAAGTAAAAGATATTTCTTTAGCAGATTGGGGTAGAAAAGAAATTAGATTAGCTGAGGCGGAGATGCCTGGATTGATGGCACTAAGAGAAGAGTATGCAGATGAGCAGCCTTTGAAAGGTGCAAGAATTGCTGGTTGTTTGCACATGACTATTCAAACAGCAGTGTTAATAGAGACGCTTGTAGCTTTGGGGGCTGAAGTGACTTGGTCTTCTTGTAATATATTTTCAACTCAAGATCATGCAGCTGCTGCAATTGCTGCTGCTGGAATTCAAGTATATGCTTGGAAAGGTATGACTGCCGAAGAGTTTGACTGGTGTATTGAGCAAACGCTATTCTTTGGTGAAGAAAGAAATCCATTGAATATGATTTTGGATGATGGTGGAGACTTGACTAATATGGTTTTTGATAACTATCCTGAATTAGTTGATGCAATCAAAGGATTATCTGAAGAAACTACTACTGGTGTTCACCGTTTATATGAAAGAGAGAAAAACGGAACATTAGTAATGCCTGCAATTAATGTAAATGATTCGGTTACCAAATCTAAGTTTGATAACAAATATGGTTGTAAAGAGTCTTTAGTAGATTCTATTAGAAGAGCTACTGATGTTATGATGGCCGGTAAAGTAGCAGTTGTTGCAGGTTACGGAGATGTAGGTAAGGGTTCTGCACAGTCGTTGAGAGGTGCCGGTGCAAGAGTTATCGTTACTGAAGTAGATCCTATTTGTGCATTGCAAGCTGCAATGGATGGATTTGCGGTTAAGAAAATGGACAATATTGTTGGAGAAGTTGATATAGTTGTTACAGCAACCGGAAATAAAGACATTATCCAAGGAAAGCATTTTGAAAAAATGAAGGACAAAGTAATCGTTTGTAATATCGGTCACTTTGATAATGAAATCGACGTTGCTTGGTTAGATAAAAACTTTGGACATACTAAAGATGAAATTAAGCCGCAGGTTGACCTTTATAATGTAAACGGTAATGATATTATTTTGTTAGCTCAAGGTAGATTAGTAAACCTAGGTTGTGCAACTGGTCACCCTTCATTTGTAATGTCAAATTCATTTACGAATCAAACATTAGCTCAAATTGAACTTTGGAAGAATAGCAAAAACTACGAGAATAAAGTTTACATGCTTCCAAAGCACTTGGATGAGAAAGTAGCTTACTTGCATTTAATGAAAATTGGTGTAGAGTTAGAAGAGCTTACAAAAGACCAAGCAGAGTATATTGGAGTGGAAGTTCAAGGTCCATACAAGCCTGAATACTATAGATACTAATAGTTGATTTAGTAGATAGGAAATAAAAGAGAAGGTCAGTTGTTATTCAACTGACCTTTTTTAATTGTAAATTCTTAAAGTATTTCCATCAAAAGAGGTTCTATATTCCTTTAGAGGAACCATTGCCGGTCCTTGACTTGGATAGCCTGAAAATATTGAAAAGACAGAGCCACAGCAATTGTCTCGCAATGAAACGCCAGAGTTTTCCATCTCCACAATTCCGCAGCTACTGCTTGGTGCATAAGTACAATGTCTATCATAAGCTTTAAATTCGTCCTCATTAACCCTGTATACCACTATTCCTCTTGAGCCACCTGTTACATTCACCGATCCTGAAGGAACAGTTAAGTCAATAAATTCAGGATCTTGAAGTGATATATATATATTGACTGCTACGTTTGGGATGTTTGAATTGGTGGTGTTGTCATCGCAACCAATTGCTATTAGAATAAAAAGGAGTGTTGTTAATCGAATACTTTTTAATATCATTGTCAACCTAAATCAAGTGTTCTACAAAAATAGTATAAAAGGAACCCATGAATAGAAGGGAAAAAAATTTTTTTATAATCGGAAGCATCACTTTTGTTTTGTTGTGTGTCTTACCTCAAAATAGTTTTGCGCAAAGTAAGAAAGTTGATCGCACCGTTGAGAAACGCCAAGAACAACTAAAAAAACAAGAAGAAATTAAAAAGGAAAAATCGGCTGAACAAATGGAGGCGAGGAGGCAAAAACACATCGATATCCAGACCAAAGAAGTTCAAAAGAGAATGAAAAGAAGTAAAAGAAAGTCGAAACGAATTAACGATAATAGAAAAGAGTCATTCTTGAGTCGTTGGTTTCGAAAATAAAAGGAGAAAATCTCCAATCGTTCTTTAAGAAAGTATTAAAAAATGGTAAAAAAGATGCAAGATAAAATTTTGAAATGTTTTTCTTTATTGCATATCTTTACGCCACTGTAGTTTTTTAAGACCAATAGATTTAACATAAATTCAATATTATGCTAAGAAAATTATTCTTTGCGCTTGCCTTAGTGGCTGGTGCCTTTTCTTATGGATACTCGCAAGTGGGCTCAGGTTCTCTTCAAGGTACAATTACTGATGCCGAAACAGGTGAGGCGCTTCCATTTGCCAATGTAGTGATTGAGAATAAAGGAAATCAAATTGCTGCTGGGTCAGCAGATTTTGATGGAAAATACTCTCTTCGTCCAATACCACCTGGTACTTATGATCTTCTTATATCATACGTGGGATATACTACTCAAAAAATTGCGGGAGTAATTATTAGTTCCGATCAATTGAAGAGACAGGATGTAAAGCTTCAGCCAGGTATTCAAATTGGAGAAGTACAAGTAATTTCCTACAAGGAGCCATTAGTAGAAATTGATAAAGGGGCAACAGGTACAAAAGTTGGTGCCGAAGAAATCAAGAGTATGGCGGTTCGTTCTGCTGCAGATGTAGCTAAAACTGTAGGTGGGGTATATTCAAAAGATGATGGGTCTGATGGATTGAATATTAGAGGATCTAGATCATCTTCTTCTGACACCTATATTGATGGTGTGAAAGTGATAGGTTCTACTTCTTTACCTAAAGATGCTATTGGAGAGGTGTCTGTAATTACTGGTGGTGTTCCTGCACAGTATGGTGATGTAACTGGAGGTTTGACAATTATTACAACGAAAGAAGCTATCAAACAAACTTTTGGGTCTGTTGAGTATTTGACTTCCGGTTTTAAAACGGGAGAGAATACAGTTACCGGGTTGGATAATTATGGTTATAATCTTGTTGGATTGTCTTTAGGTGGTCCTCTATTTCCTAAAAAGGATGAGTCTGGAAAGGTGGTTTCAGCGCCTGTTGGATATTTACTTTCTGCAGAGTTGAGCTCGATTGTAGATCCAAGAGGTTCTACACAAGATATATATAAGGTAAAGGATGATGTGTTAGCGAGATTGGAAGCTAACCCTTTTCAAGTTCAAGAGTTAGGAGGGGTTATTTATAATGCTGAGCTACTTGATAAGAATGACTTTGAAACGGTTGGATTTATGAAAAATACAGCCCTTAAAAGAATTAACTTGTCAGGAAAGTTGGATTTTAATACCTCTGAAACGTCTAAAATTACTGTTGGTGGATCGTTTGATTATAACACTAGAAATTTAGATGTTAGAAATACAAATGATGCATATGCATTGTACAATTGGAAAAATAACCCCCAAGAAATTAGAAACGATTTTAGAACATTTGCTAGGTTTCAACAAAGTTTCAAGAATGCTACTGCTGAAGAAGAGTCAGAGTCTGCATCTTTGATTAAGAATGCTTTCTTTAGTGTTCAAATTGATTATACTAAAGCTAATAGAGTTAGACAGAATGAGAATCATCAAGATAACTTCTTTAACTATGGTTATGTAGGGAAATTTGAGTCAGAATTTGAGCCTTCTTTTGGAGCTTTACCTGAGATTAGAACTTTGTATGATGAGAATGGAAATCCTTTAGCCCCTTTAGAAGCATTTTATTTAAATGGTTTTACAGCTCCACTAGCATATAAGTTTACCCCTAGTGATGTCAATCCAATATTATCTAACTACAATGTGGATGCCTATAGGATATACGGAGACAACATTAATACTGTAATTAATTTGGTGGAAAATGGAGGTTTATCAAACGGAAGAATGCCAAATAATATCTATACTATGTATAGTGCCCCTGGAGATGTAGAGAGTACTTATCTTAAAACTGAAAGAGATCAGTATAGAGTTTCTGGTTATGGTTCGGCGGAAATTAAAAACCATGAATTGTTGGTAGGTTTTGAGTACGAACAACGAATAGAGCGATCTTACTCATTTAATCCAAACAGTTTGTGGAATTTAGGTAGAAATGCAGTAAATGTTCACATTACTGAAATAGATACCTTAAATTATACCATTGATTATAGTTATCCTGATTTGCCTAGAGTAATTTATGAGAGAAACTATAACGGAGAAAGTAGAACTGCTTCTGCAATTAACATGAGAAATGCATTAGGATTACCTGCTGACGGTAAGGATTTTATCGATTTTGATTCTTATGACATCAATACTTATGACATTAAGTGGTTTGGTGCTGATGAGTTAATCAATCCTTTAAATGGTACCTCCATGTCTTATTATGGTTTTGATGCATATGGAGATAAGGTTAATAAGGCTACATTGAATGACTTTTTTAATGGAGAAGAGATTCTGGATGGAAACCCCTTCAAAACAAGATTGATTGCTCCATATCAACCTATTTATGTTGCTGGTTATATTCAAGATAAATTTAAGTTTGATGATTTGATTTTGAGAGTTGGTTTTAGAGTTGACCGATTTGATGCAAATCAGCCTGTTTTAAAAGACCAATTTTCTTTGATACCAATACGGACGGCAGGGTCAATTCGATCTGAGTTTGAAGAAAATGATATACCATCTAATATTGGAGACGACTTCGTAGTTTATACTTCAAATGGAAATAGCCCAGATGTTACTAACATTACAGGGTATAGACAAGGAGATGATTTTTATAATGCAAACGGTATAGAAATTAATGATCCTCGTTCAATTTATTCGGTAGAAGGAATTGCTCCTTGGTTAGAGGACCCTTCAAAGTTTTCGGAGAATATTTCAAGTTCTTTAGACGAAAATTCATTTAAGGATTATACTCCTCAGGTAAATGTAATGCCAAGAATTTCTTTCTCTTTCCCAATATCGGATGAGGCAACTTTCTTTGCAAACTATGATATCTTAACTCAACGACCTTCTACAGGTAATCAAATTGAATTAATAAACTATTTGTATTTACCAAGTTTCCAGTCTACTAATATTACTAATAACCCGAATTTGAAGCCTGAAAAGACTATTAACTATGAGTTAGGGTTTAAGCAAGCTTTGAACAAGAACTCTGCATTAACAATCTCTACGTTTTATAGAGAACAAAGAGATATGATACAGGTTAGAAGATTGACTGGAGCATTCCCGGTTGATTACCTTACATATGCAAATATTGATTTTGGAACGGTAAAGGGGGCAACTTTATCATACGACTATAGAAGAACCAAGAATTTGAAGTTTAGAGCTAGTTATACCATACAGTTTGCTAATGGTACAGGTTCAGGTTCTACTACTGCCTTTAACCTTGTAAATACTGGTCAACCTAACCTTAGAACTATTTTGCCTTATACTTATGACCAAAGACACGCCATTACTACAGCAATTGATTATAGATATGGAAGTGGTAAAAATTACAATGGTCCTGTAATTAACGGCACCCCAATATTGGAAAATTTTGGTGTAAACTTAACTGCTATTGCAGGATCTGGAACACCATATACGGGTAGAAACGTAGCTACAGGAACACAACTGTTTTCTGGTGGTGGAAACTCTAATGTTGTGGGTGATGTAAATGGTAGAAGGTTACCATTTGTTTACCGTCTTGATGCAAGAATCGATAAAGATTTCTTAATTACATGGAAGCCAGAATCTCAAGCAAGTAAAGCAAAAACATCTAACTTAAACGTATACATTCAAATATTAAACTTGTTAGATAGAAGTAATGTGAGTAACGTATATGGGTACACAGGGAATGCTGAAAATGATGGTTATTTAGCGTCTTCTTTATATGCCAACCAGATTGCTGAAACAACTGATCCGGAGTCATACAAAACTCATTATAATATTAAATTGAATAATGCTTATAACTATGAGTTGCCTCGTAGAATAAGATTAGGTCTTTCACTTAGCTTTTAATTAAAAGGACTTCTAATTGGATAATAATATACGAATTATGAAAAGAATTATTAAAAATATAGGAATAGGTTTATTCGCGATCTTTGTTTCTACTTCCTCTTTTGCAAGGGAGTATAAACCTGAAGGTCAAAAATCGAATAACAATAACCAAAGTGTTGGACAGAATCCGGGTTTGGCCGCCAACTGTACACCTTCTAAAAAGGTTATTTCACTAAAGTATAACAATGTTACTACTCCAATTCTATCAAATGGTTTGCTTTGGCAAAATAGGGCGAATGGTGCTGCTGGATATGAAGTGCCAGCGTCATCAGGAAACTATGCTTTATATTCTGGTGGTTTATGGCTTGGGGGGACAGATGTGAATGGTCAATTGAAAGCTGCGGTTTCAACTTTTGGAAATGGTAATGATTTTTGGACCGGACCATTGGATACAACAGGAAATGCTGAGATTTCTCCTGCGGTTTGTGATCAGTATGATAAATTTGATACCCTTACAAAATCTTCTGTTAGAGAGTTTGTAGCTTACTGGGCAGCAGTAAATTCACCGGACTTAAATGATGATTTAGCTTTTGCTCAATACTCAATTCCAGAGCCGATAAAGTTATGGCCTGGAAATGGTGATCCAAGTCTTTCTCAATCCATTAGATTAGCCCCTTTTGTTGACGTAGATGGAGATAAACGATATCAACCTGAAGTTGCAGGAGATTATCCTTATTATGATTTAACAGGTAAAGTAGATTGTCGTGCACAAAGATCTAGTAGAAGCTTGACTTCTAGTCGACCTTTATTCGGAGATTACACTATATGGTGGGTATTTAATGATAAGGGAAATATCCATACAGAGTCTAATGCTCCCGGAATTGGTATGGAAATTCATGCGCAAGCGTTTGCTTTCTCTACCAATGATGAAATTAATTCAATGACATTCTATAATTATGAATTGATTAACAGATCAACGTTTACTTTAACAAATACTTATTTTGGTAGCTGGGTTGATCCTGATCTAGGTTACTCTGCAGATGATTATGTGGGATGTGATGTTAACCGAGGTTTAGGATACTGTTATAATGGTGATGAAGATGATGAAACTGCTGCCGGGCAGCAAGGTTATGGTGCAAATCCACCCGCTATTGGGATTGATTATTTTGAAGGACCATATCAAGATCTAGATGGGATTAATAACAATTATGGAACAGGACCTGGAGAGGCATTAAATGGCTTGGGTTATTACAATCCAAACGATGCTGAACCTGATACTATACCAGATAATGAGCGTTTCGGGATGAGAAGATTTGTTTACTACAATCTTGGAACTGCAGATAATGGGGATCCTTCAGCATCTGCTCATTACTATAACTATTTAAGAGGTATTTGGAAGAATGGACAGCGTATGAGTCATGGTGGAAATGGTTTCAGAGGAACTGGTGTAGAAGGAATTCCTACAGACTTTATGTTCCCCGGAGATTCTGACCCATTATTGTGGGGTACGAACGGTGTTCCTGTTTCAAATACTAACTGGACTGAGAATAATGCTGATGGTGGACAACCAAATGGTGTAGGTGATAGAAGATTTTTGCAATCTGCTGGTCCATTTACATTAGAACCAGGTAACGTTAATGACATTACTGTTGGAGTAGTTTATGCGCGTGCTCTATCAGGTGGTAGATTAGCTTCAGTAGAAAAGCTTTTTGATGCAGATGACAAGGCACAAATCTTATTTGATAACTGCTTTAAAGTTTTAAATGGCCCTGATGCACCTGATGTTTCTGTTCAAGAATTAGACAGAGAAATATTATTGTATTTAACAAATCCTGTTACATCTAACAATTACAAAGAGTTATATGAAGAGGAAGATCCGAATATAGTAACTCCACAGGAAATGATTGATCAACAATTATTTTATGATAACAAATATCGTTTTCAAGGGTATAAAATTTATCAGCTAAAAGATGTTGATGTTTCGGTTGGTGATATTAATGATGATAGTAAGGCTAGGTTAATTTACCAAGTTGATATTAAAGATGATATTACAACCATAGTAAATTTTGAATACAACGAAGAAATAAAGGCTAACGTTCCTACTGTTGAGGTAGTTGGGGAGAATCAAGGAATTAAACATAGTTTTAGAGTGACTACAGACTTATTCGCAAGTGGTGATAATAGGCTTGTTAATTTTAAAACTTATTATTTCGTAGCAATAGCTTATGGTTTTAATCAGTTCAAACCTTATGCTCAAGATGTAGCCCCTACTCCTGGTGACTATTTTGGAGCAGATTATACTGGTCAAACTAAGCCATACTTAGCTAGTAGACAGAATGGAAGAGGTGGTTCTATACAAGCTGTATCTGCTATTCCGCATAAACCATTTTCAGAGCTAGGCGGTACAGTTGCTAATTCATCTTATGGAGATTTAGTACAAATTTCTAGACTTCAAGGTTCGGGTAATGGAGATTTTGGGATTGAGTTAACCAAATCAACACTAGATAGAATTGGATCAACTATGAATGGAGATTATCCTGATACTTTAACTTATAAAGTCGGAAAGGCTCCAATTGAAGTTAAAATAATAGATCCATTATCTGTAACTGAGCAGAAGTTTTTCCTAAAAATGAAGAAACCAAACTCAACAGATACTGTAGTGACAGCTCAATCGTCTTGGATTATTTATAATGCTAATGATTTTAATGATTCTATCACTTCTGATAATACTTTGTCTGTTAATAATGAGCAAATTATTCCAGAATGGGGTATTTCAGTTTCTACCTACTACGGTTCAATACCGGGAGATAGAAGTTTAGTTACTAGTAATGCCAATGGTTATATTGGAGCGAGTTTGACTTATGATGATCCAAGTAAAGCTTGGCTTGGTGGTATTGCCGATCAAGACGGTTATAATTTTTACAATTGGATTTTATCAGGACAAATTGCCGCTTCAGATGATGACCCTGCATTTAACAGGTTCTTCAGTGATAAATTAATTATCAATGCGAGTGGAAATGATTTTGCCGATCCTAATGAGGATTATGAAAATATCTTAGGAGGAATAATTGCTCCTTATACATTAACTCAATACAGAAAAGGAAATTCAACAGATGGGATAGTTTATAATGCTCCTGCTGCTACTTCTCAAAGTGTAATGGATTATAATGAAATAAGATTCTTAAGCTCAACTTCTATAGTGCTAACCAAAGACAAATCTAAGTGGACTCGTTGTCCTGTGATAGAATTACAAGAGGAAGCTCAGAAGGCACAAGGTGGTGCCGAAAGACATGCTTTACGTGCCTCTCCTTCAGTTGATAAGAACGGTAATTTTGCAAATCCTTCTGATCCTGTTTCTTCAAATCCAGAAGATCCTAATTATATTAGTTCAACAGGAATGGGATGGTTCCCTGGTTATGCAGTGGATTTAGAAACCGGTGAGCGTTTGAATATGGCTTTTGGTGAAGATAGCTGGTATGGAAGAGATAATGGTTCTGATATGTTGTGGAACCCTACTTCTACTGAAACAACAGGTATTCAGTTTGCTGAGAACCTAGTTTGGGGTGGAAAACATTACGTGTATGTGTTTAGAAAAACTAGACCTGAAGAGTTGTTGTATAATGTATCTCCAAATTATAGATATCCATCTTATGATGCGGGTCAAAAAATTGTGAACGTACTTAAAGGCAATAGTTCATTTGACAAGAATTTAGCGTGGGCTAGTTGTAACTATGTTGCTATTCCTATGTTGCTAGAAGGTCAAGAGTTGTTAGCAACTGATGCGACTGTAACAATTCAAGTTAACAGACCACTTGGGAACTATTATACTCCACTAGAAGGACTGCCAAATGATTATGAGTACTTAAGAAACCAAGGAAGACCTGTATATGAGTTTAATACTTATGGCCTTGGTGTAACTAAGGGTGTTAAGTCTGCTGTGGAAGAAGCTTTAAATGAAATTAGAGTTGTTCCTAACCCTTATTATGCATACTCTGCATACGAAAGAGGTCAATTGGATAATGTAGTGAAGATTACAAATCTGCCGGATGTTGCCAACATTAAGATTTATAATCTAGCGGGTACTTTAATTCGATCTTATTCAAAATCTAGTTCTGATGTTCAATATGTAGATTGGGATTTGAAGAATGCAGCAAACATCTCCATTGCTAGTGGAGTTTATATTGTTCATGTGGAGGTTCCAGGCGTTGGTGAAAAGATTATAAAATGGTTTGGCGTAATGCGACCAATAGATTTAAACAATTTCTAATACATTAATGACTTCTATTTATATACTTATGAAAAAGTTAACTAAAATATTTTCCTTTACTTTCCTATTCCTTTCTGTAACTGCAATTGCAGTTGCAGGAAATGAAGATAGAGCAGGTGAAGCAGGATCGCCCCATTTATTAATAAATCCATGGGCTAGAAGTTCAGGTTTTGGAGGAGCAAACACTACTTCTATGAGAGGACTTGAAGCAGTTAGTATGAATGTTGCAGGTCTGGCTCAAATAGATAGAACTGAGATACTTTTTGCAAACACAAATTATCTTAGTGGAACTGGTATTAAAATCAATTCCTTTGGTTTAGCACAGAAGGTTGGTGAGTCTGGTGTATTAGGATTGACTGTTGCAGCAATGAACTTTGGAGATAATGATATTACAACAGTAGAACTACCTAGTGGTGGTGTTGGTACATTTAGTCCTTCTTACTTAAACATTGGAGTTTCATACTCTAAAACCTTTTCCAACAGTATTTATGGAGGATTAACAGTAAAAGTTATCAACGAATCACTTTCAACCGTTAAATCAACGGGTGTTGCTATCGATGCAGGTGTTAAATACGTAACCGGTAAATACGATCAAATTCAATTTGGTATAACTTTAAGAAACGTTGGTCCCCCAATGAGATATCAAGGGAACGGATTATCGATTAGAACAAGTTTACCAGAGAATGAAACTCAGAGAACCTTAAATCAAAGGTCTGCTGATTACGAAATTCCTTCTCAAATTATGATTGGTTTATCCTATGATTTTTTCTTATCGGGAGTAGATACTATAGCTGATAAATTAACCTCTATGCATAGACTTACTGCTGCGGGAAACTTTACTTCTAATTCATTTACAAGAGACCAAATAAATATTGGTGTCGAATATGCTTTTAGAGAAATGTTTATGATAAGAGGTGGTTATGTATATGAGGAAGAAGCTTTAGATGAGGACTTAACTCGTACTGCTTTTATCGGACCTGCAGGTGGGGCGTCAATTGAGGTTCCGTTAGGTAAAGGTGGAACGACGATTGGTTTTGATTATTCTTACCGTGCTACAAGAAGTTTTGACGGAACACATACCATTGGAGTTCGTTTAGGACTATAGTACTTTATTTAAAAAGATATTTAATTTTGAAGAGGATCTCGATTATTCGGGATTCTCTTTTTGAATTTATAAACACATAGAAAAATGTCAAACGTTAGCTATTTTACAGAAGAGGGATTGCAGAAGTTGAAAGATGAGTTAAAGCACTTAAGAACTGTTGAGCGTCCTAGTATATCGCGACAAATTGGGGAAGCAAGAGATAAAGGAGATTTATCTGAAAATGCCGAGTATGACGCAGCTAAGGAAGCTCAAGGTCTATTAGAAATGAAGATTTCTAAACTTGAAACTTTAATCGGTAATGCAAGAATTGTTGATGAAAGTCAACTGGACACATCCAAGGTATTAGTATTATGTAAGGTAAAAATTCGTAATGTAGCCAATAAGGCAATGATGGAGTATACATTAGTTTCCGAAAAGGAAGCTGACATTAAACAGAAGAAAATTTCCGTTGATTCCCCAATTGGTAAAGGGTTGTTAGGTAAGAAGGTTGGTGAAATTGCAGAAGTGCAAGTTCCATCTGGATTGATGAAATTTGAAATAATTGAGATAAGTAGATAACGATGAGTACAATTTTTTCAAAGATATTGGCAGGAGAAATTCCTTGTTATAAAATCGCTGAAAATGAGCGATACTTGGCTTTTTTAGATATTAGTCCTTTAGCTAAAGGACATACTTTAGTTATTCCCAAGAAGGAGGTAGACTATATCTTTGACATGGAAAGCGATGATTATCTTCAATTATGGGCCTTTGCAAAGGACGTAGCTATCGCTATAAAAAAAGTCATTCCTTGCAAAAAAGTTGGAGTTGCAGTTATAGGTTTGGAAGTGGCGCATACTCACATTCATTTGGTACCAATTAATAAGGTAAGTGATATTAACTTTGCGGCTCCTAAATTAAACTTACCTCAAGATGAAATGATGGCTATCTCTTCCTTGATAAATCAGTCTATTTAACTATCCTATGCGGTCAGGGTTCTGACGAAGGAATGCGTCCCAACCCGAACCTCCACCTCCCGTTTTTTTAATTGGATTTTTTGCTTGAAAATAGTGACAAACCGCTACAGCTAATGCATCTGTAGCATCTAAGAATTTGGGATCAATTTCATAAGGTACGTGATTTTTAAGCATTGCTGCTACTTGTTCTTTGGTGGCATCTCCTCTTCCAGTAATTGATTTCTTCACTTTTTTTGGTAAATACTCTTCAACAGGTATTTCTCGTGACAATGAAGCAGCAATGGCAACTCCTTGTGCACGACCTAACTTTAACATAGATTGGACATTTTTTCCAAAGAATTGGGCTTCGATGGCCATTTCATCGGGCTTAAATTCTTCTATAAGGTGAATGGTACGATCAAATATTCTTTTTAAACGTACTTGTTGATCTCCTAATTTAGTCAATTGAATAACGCCCATTGCAACTAGTGAAATGGTGTTATTTTTTATATGAATTATCCCATAGCCCATCACATTTGTACCAGGGTCTATCCCTAAAATAATCTTATCTTCCACTATATTTGTATTCGGTGTATCGATTAACAAAGCTATATAAAATATGTTTGCCCTCTATTTTTCCTTTGGTCGGATTAACCATCGCATGCGTCATTTATTTTCAGCTATCTGAAAGATTGTCAGCAATTGACTTTAACAAGTTAGAAGTCTCCTCTATCAACCTATTCTTTATTCTTATTAGTATTATTTTAATGTTAGTAAATTGGTCTCTTGAGGCTTATAAATGGGGGGCTCTAGTGGATAGATTTCAATCGTTAAGTTTCTCTAAAAAACTAATATCGGTTTTAATGGGTTTATCAATCGGTTTTCTAACTCCAAATAGAATTGGTGATTATGCAGGTAGATTGAGATTTATCTCTCCTTCCAATCGAATGCAATCGATTCATGCTAGCTTCGTAGCTTCCGTATATCAAACCGCCGTTACCTTGTTGGTTGGAGGGGTTGGTTTAGCCTATTGGTTGGATCAAGAAATTCTTTCTACCCATCAAGTAAGTTTAATCTATTTGATTTTACTAATAATATCATTGGGTTTTGTACTACTTCTTTTTAGAATGAAATGGATAATTTCGCAAATAATTGGTCTTCGATTTCTATCCTATTTTGCTGATCGATTTAGATGGTTTCTATCAATTGAAAGAAAGGTACTTCAACGAGTTTTCTTTTTAGCATTACTGCGATACTGTGTTTTTATGCTTCAATATTATTTAATCATCATATCATTCCCTATCGAGTCTTCTTTTATATTGGTAATATCTTCAATTTCTACAATTTATTTGATAACTACAATTGTTCCTACTTCTACGGTTTCCGATATTATTTTAAGAGGTGCAATTAGTTTAGTGATTTTAGGAACCTTTATTGAATCAGAAGAGATTATTCTAGTAATAACTGCCTTAGTATGGTGTATAAATTTAGTATTACCTTCGTTAATCGGTACAACTCTCATCATATTTAATCGGGATAAATAATGAGCGGAATCCTATTCTTTTATGTGATTCTTTTTTGGTATGTTTTCTATACCCTTAAAAACTATTTGGTTCTCAAGCAGGAGAACAATAAACACGATTCATTTATTAAACCAGAAATGGTTTCCGTCATTGTGCCATTTAGAAATGAAGCTCATCACCTTCCGGAATTAATTAAGTCACTTCAAAATCAAACCCATTTAAACTTTGAAGTATTGCTCATTGATGATGATTCTACTGATCATACCTATAAATCAATTGCTAAAACATTGGAATTGGACTCAAGATTTAAGTATTATCAATTATTAAATGGGAAGGGGAAAAAAGCGGCTTTAGAGTTTGGTGTTTCAAGGTCTAATTCCTCAATCATTGTGACCACTGATGCAGACTGTACAGCACATGATAGTTGGCTTTATGAACTGACGGTACCTTTTGAAAATGAAAAAATACAACTTGTCGGTGCAACTGTAGGAATGAAATACAGTAATTGGTTTGAGAAACTTCAAGCGTTAGAATTTTCAAGTTTAATAGCTAGTTCAATAGCTGCTGCTCAAAATAATAAGCCTATTATGTTAAATGCTGCAAATATGGCCTTCCGAAAGCAACTGTTTACTAAAGTCAATTCAAAAATGAAAGCATTGCCTTCTCCAAGTGGGGATGATATATTTTTACTTCAATATTGCTTAAAGTATTATCCTGGAGGATTTTATTTTTTGAATAGTAAAGGTAGTTATGTAGAAACACAACCTGAACCAACTTTCGCTCACTTTATCAATCAAAGACGTAGGTGGGCTTCAAAATCAAAATATTATGTGGATAACGAAATAAGGTTAGTATCTCTACTTGTATTTTTCACCAATGTATTCGTGGTGTATGGATTTGTTCAATTATTACTTGGGAAATATTTTCTAGCTTGGTTATTTCCTATTCTACTGAAAGGAGTTGTCGATTATTTATTGCTAAAGAAATATTTACGTACTATAGAGCAAGTGGATCTATTAAACTATTTTGTAATCCTTGAAATTCTTCACCCTTTCTACATTATTTTTGTAGCCATTAGTTCGCAGTTCGGACGATTTAGTTGGAAAAAAAGAACGTATCCTATTTGATGAAGGACCAGGAGTCGAAATCATTGCTTAAGTTATCAATCCACCGGTTGAGGAGAAATCCTATTGCGATGGCCGGCTTTACTATGATTTTAATATATTTAATGGTTGCCATAGCTGGGCCATTTATACGATTAGATAAAACTCCCAAGGCTAACGATCAGTATCTGGAATTGTCCATCAAAAGGCCTGGATTTAAAGTTCTATTTTTTCAAGTAGCAAATGAGGTGTCTGAGCAATCATTATGGAGTCAGTGGTTATACGGACGAGAGAAAACTTCCCAATCATTTCCTATTTATAGATATGAATTATTAACAGATTCAATTTTAGTAGAGCGATATACAGGAGACGATGTCAATAATGGTGAACTCTTAGTCTATGCTTACAATGATTTAGTATCATCAAATCAATTAGAACTACATCCTTCTAATTTGCGGGAGCAAATAAAAAAGGAATTGATATCGAATACTACGTTCTGGTTAGGAACAGACCGATATGGACGTGATGTATTGAGTCGTTTAATGGCCGGCACATGGGTTTCCTTTACTGTAGGCGCAATTTCAATTCTAATTTCATTAATTATAGGAATTGTAGTTGGAGCTATTGCAGGTTATTATAGAGGTAGAGTCGATGACCTTTTAGTTTGGTTGATAAATGTGGTTTGGAGTATTCCTACATTACTCTTAGTTATCGCTATTGCTTTGGCATTGGGTAAAGGATTTTGGCAAGTATTTGTTGCCGTAGGTTTAACCATGTGGGTTGAAGTTGCTAGAGTAGTAAGAGGGCAGGTAATCAGTTTAAGAGAAAAGGAGTTTATTGAGGCTGGAAAGGCTTTGGGATATACCCATTCTAGGATTATTAAAAAGCATGTCTTACCTAATGTAATAGGACCAGTAATCGTGATTTCAGCTGCTAATTTTGCTTCTGCGATATTAGTGGAAGCCGGATTGAGTTTCCTAGGTTTGGGAGCCCAACCACCTCAAGCAACTTGGGGAAAAATGATAAGTGAACATAAAGGTTATGTCATTACTGGAGATGCTTATCTGGCAATCCTACCTGGAGTTGCAATATTCTTTTTAGTATTCGCATTTGTTCTTTTGGGAAATGGCCTTCGCGATGCGCTTGATACTAAGGCCTAAACTTAGAAAATCAATAAGGCAGAAATGTAAATGATCAATCCCAATACCATCATCATTAGGGTGTATGGCAGAATCTCTTTGGCTTTTAATCCTGTAATTCCTAAAAGGGGTATCGCCCAAAAAGGCTGTAACATATTGGTAATTTGATCTCCGTAAGCCAAAGCCAAAATACTTTTTGGAAGATCCACACCTAGTGAAAGTGCAGCCTGAATAATTATTGGACCTTGTACCGCCCATTGTCCACCGCCACTAGGAACAAATACGTTTACTATACCTGCACTAATAAAAGTGAATATCGGAAAGGAGGTGGGGTTGGAGATGGAGATAAAAAACGAAGAGAATTGGTCGATCAATCCAGAGCTATTCATAATTCCCATAATGCCGAAGTACACAGGAAATTGAATGAGTATGGCTGCTGCACCACCAATGGCTTCGTCTATAGCTTTCAAGAATGAGCTGATTCCTTGATGAAAAAGCAAACACATTCCAAAAAGTAAAAAGTTGATGTAGTTCAAATTTATAAATCCCCAACTAGTTTCTGAGAAGTTTGAAATGGCACTGTAAATAGAATAGAAAATAAATATACAACCTATGAGCGTTGCAAATATTTTGGACTCGTCAAAACGAGCAGCTCCTTCTATTTTTTCTTTACTAATTTCTTCGTTCTTTTGAATTGCTATATCAGGAATCCTATTCTTCTTCGATTTCTTACCAATGAAATACATCCCTATTGGAACAAGCAGCAACACACCGATAGAGGCATAGATATTCATGTCAGAAAATACAGTCTGACTAAAGCTAATTTGGTCTGGTAATGTTGAAAGTTGATTTGGCGAAAGAATGTCTTTCATTAATTCTTGGATATGCCCAACTTCTGCAACTTTGGTTAGAGAAGAACCTGAAAACCCGCCGTGCCATACCATCAAACCCACATAGCCTGCAGCACCAATCAGCGGGTAGTTAATTGAGATATTATTTTTAGTGGCGTATTCTCCAACTTTCCGAGCGAAGATAGCGCCAAAGATGAGTGCAAAGCCCCAATTAAACAACGCCATTAAAGTGGTGAAAAACGTTACTAAAAGTGCAGCTTTTGCTGTAGTGTTGCAGTATTTTACAAAGAAATGAATGAATTGATCGAAAGGTTGACTAAGCGCTAAGGTGTGTCCTAAGACTAAAATGAGCATCATTTGAATGGCAAATACCAAAAGTCCGTTGTTCCAGAATCCGGATTCAAAAAATTTTAATAATTCTAGGCTATATTCAATCCTACTTGATTCAGCAGGGGTTGTAAATACAATGGCAATCAAATAGGTGATTATAAAAAGTAGAATTGCAATGGTGAAAGGTGCAGGTAAAAAATAATTGAAAAATCGGCTGTATTTTTCTGTAAAACGCATGTGAATTATTTTGAATAAAGATAGTGACTAAAATTTGGATTGAATAAATTAGTGGTTTCAAATATACTTTCCATGCAAGCAAAAGAAGCACAAGCTAGAATTTCGGAACTGACTAAAGTACTGCATCAACATAATTATAATTATTATCAGTTAGATCGCCCAACGATAAGTGATTATGATTTTGATATGCTCTTGAAAGAGTTGCAAGAATTGGAAGAGACGTTTCCTCAATATGCTGATGAGCTTTCTCCAACAAAAAGGGTAGGCGGACAGATTACGAAAAAGTTTGAAACGGTTGTTCATAAATATCCAATGCTTTCATTGGGCAATAGCTACAATCGTGAGGATTTGACTGATTTTGATGAGCGGGTTCAAAAGTTAGCGGGCAGAGCAGTTGAGTATGTTTGTGAATTAAAATATGATGGTGTAGCTATTGGAATTACTTATGTAAATGGGAAGTTGCAGCGTGCAGTTACTCGTGGTGACGGAAGCAAGGGAGATGACATTACTGCGAACGTAAAAACAATTCGAAGTATTCCATTGCAGTTGCAAGGAGAAGATTATCCAAAGGAATTTGAAATTCGAGGGGAGATATTCTATCCACTTTCAGTTTTTCAACGCATTAATGAGGAGCGAGAAGAAGCAGGAGAAGCTACTTTGGCGAATCCTAGAAATGCGGCATCTGGTACTTTGAAAATGCAAGATTCTTCTGTTGTTGCTCAGCGTACTTTAGACAGTTATTTGTATTATGTGTTGGGCGATAATTTGCCAATGGAAACGCATTTTGAAAGTTTAAACAACGCTAGGAAGTGGGGATTTAAAGCGCCTCCGAAGGAAAAAAACATGATTGCAAAGTGCAATTCCATTGATGAGATTTTTGAATTTATTGATTATTGGGAAAACAATAGACACCAGTTAGATTTTGAAATTGATGGAATTGTAATCAAAGTGAATGATTATCACTTGCAAGAAGAATTGGGATATACTGCGAAAAGTCCGCGTTGGGCAATAGCATATAAATACAAAACGGCTCAAGCTAAAACCAAATTGGAGGAGATTACTTATCAAGTTGGAAGGACGGGTGCTATTACACCAGTTGCTAATTTAACACCGGTATTGTTGGCAGGAACTACGGTAAAACGGGCTTCTTTGCACAATGCAGACCAAATCGAGAAACTAGATGTGCGTGTAGGAGATATGGTTTTAGTAGAAAAAGGTGGAGAAATTATTCCAAAAATAGTGGGAGTAGATATAGATCAACGGCCTGCTGATAGCCAACCACATCAATACATTACAGCATGCCCTGAATGTGGAACCGAACTTCGACGTTTGGAAGGGGGAGCGCAACATTATTGCCCAAATGAGTGGGCTTGTCCGCCTCAGATTAAAGGGAAAATGGCGCATTTTATTTCTAGAAAAGCCATGGACATCGATGGTCTAGGGGAAGAAACGATTCAGCAATTGTATGAATCGGGTTTGATTAAAAACATCAGTGATATTTATGATTTAACGGTAGAGCAGCTGTTGCCATTAGAGCGAATGGCTGAAAAGTCGGCGAACAATTTAGTGGATGGAGTGGAAGCTTCTAAAAAGATTCCTTTTGAACGCGTGTTATTCGCTATCGGGATTCGATTTGTGGGAGAAACGGTTGCCAAAAAGTTAGCAAAAGGGTTGAAGAATATTGAGAATATTCAAAATGCAACCATAGAAGAGTTGGTTGCCATTGATGAAATTGGCGATAAAATAGCGGAGAGTGTTCACCACTTTTTTGCGGAAGAGAAGAATCGTGAATTGATTAAAAAGTTAAAAGAAAAGGGACTTCAGTTTGAAATAGTGGAGACTGAATCTACCCAAGCTTCCAATAAATTAGAAGGTCAGACCTTTGTCGTTTCCGGGGTTTTTGAAAAATTCTCTAGAGATGATTTAAAGCAAGCTATCGAAGACCATGGAGGAAAAAATGTAGGCTCAATTTCTGCTAAAACGAATTATTTAATAGCCGGAGATAAAATGGGGCCAGCGAAAAAGGAAAAGGCGGAAAAGTTGGGCGTGACAATTATTTCGGAAGATGATTTTATTGAGATGGTGGGGTAATTATGACTTTTGAAGAAAACCATTCTCATCCACCTCCAGTTCTTCATTGTCAATTAAGTATTGAGCAATTTTAATCACATCAACTTTTTTATACCGCTTAATTTTATCAGCTAAATGAGCAATAGATATTTTTTCTGATTGAATAATTTTAAATATTTCAGCAGTAATTTCTTTAGTCTGAAGCTCGCTTAGGTCCAATTTGTTTTGCTCCAAGCAAACATCACAAACACCACAGCGATGAGATTTTTTTTCTCCAAAATAGGATAATAGCATCTGAGATCTGCATTCTGTGTGTGTGTTTATATAATGGATGACTGCTTTCATCTTTTTAAAAGCATTCTCTTTTAATTTGGTGTAGTTCTCGTTTGAGATACGTAATCCCGCTTGTTCTAATCTTGGCATTGATAACGTTAATTGAGGCAAACTACTCTGTTCGATATAGTCTATTACTTCTAATTGATGTAACTTTTTTAATACCTCAAATACTTTTTGAACTGGGGCTTTCACTTTTTTAGCGATATCATATTCATTGATTTTAGCATATCCATCAAAAAGCCCTTCATAGCTTCTTAGCAACATCCGAATAAACCCATCATAACTAATGTTGGATACTTGAAATTGATACAAATCTTCCTTGGATAAGGAAATCATTATTTGAGAAGGGGAGTGAAATCCTTCAGATAAAATGAGGTATCCCTCTTTTTCTAGAAATTTTAAAGCGTGATAAGCATCGCTAGGACTAAAATTAAATCGATGACTAAAGTTGATAATATCAAAGTGGACAGACATTCCTTCTCCCGAGCCTATCGGAATCTGCAAATAATTTGCTAAGGCTTGATAGCAATTCTTAATAAATGGTATTTCAGGATAATTTTGGGCAATTCTTTTTTGGAGTTCATCCGTCATAGCTGGTCTTACTAGTAAAACAGCATAGGCTTTCTTTTCATCTCTACCCCCTCTGCCAGCCTCTTGAAAATAGGCTTCCAACGTTTCAGGTAAATCTAAATGCACTACAAATCGAACATCAGGTTTATCGATTCCCATTCCAAAAGCATTAGTTGCCACAATTACTCTAGTTTGGTTTTGCATCCACTGTTCTTGCTTTACATTTCTTTCATGATGACTCAAGCCTGCATGATAGTAATCAGAAGAATAGCCATTGCGCTGTAGGTATTGAGCAATCATTTGTGTCCTTTTTCTGCTATTGACGTATACTATTCCTGTTCCCTTTACTCCTTCCAGAACTTTCTTTAAACGACCGTATTGGTCTTCTTCCATCTGAACGATATAAGCTACATTTTTTCGTTCAAAGCTTTTTTGAATCAGGTGGTTAGATTTGAAGCCCAATTGTTTTTGGATATCTTCAACCACCTCAGGTGTAGCAGTTGCAGTTAAAGCTAAAACTGGAACATTAGGCAATAAATCTCTTAATGCAGCAATTTTTAAATAAGATGGTCTAAAATCGTAACCCCATTGTGAGATGCAGTGGGCTTCATCAATGGCAATTAAATTAACCGTCATCTTCTTAACCCTCTCTTGAAATAATTCAGTTTCTAGACGCTCAGGGGAAACGTAAAGAAATTTATAATCGCCATAAACCATATTGTCCAAAGCGATGTCAATCTCTCTCTTACGCATTCCTGAAGTTAATGCTATGGCTTTGATTCCTCTGCTGTTCAAATTCTCCACTTGGTCTTTCATCAAGGCAATCAAAGGTGAAACTACAATGCACAATCCTTCTTTATACAAGGCAGGCACTTGAAAGCAAATGGACTTTCCTCCACCCGTAGGCAATAACGCAAGCGTATCTTTTCCTTCTATAGCAGACAGAATAATGTCTTCTTGCTTTTCGCGGAAGCTATTATAACCCCAATATTTAAGAAGAATTTGATGGATGGTCATGTTTGAAAATTAGTGGAATATAAAACTAAAGTTTTAATTTAGAAGTCTCAAATCTTAAAACGAACTGAAATGAAAAAAATGATTGGAATTTGCTTAGCTAGTTTAGTGACTTTGCTAAGTTTTGGTCAAAATGAAATGACAGAAGCTCAACTAAAAAGTATGATGAGCAGTATGATGGGAGATGTAAAATATAAGGACACTTATGTTTTTTCTAAATCCATCGTGTATTCCACTTCTGAAGTAACTACTTCGGGTGCAAAGAAGAATACAGGTAAAATGGAAATGCTTTTTTCTGAAAATGGAGAAGAGTTTGGAGTTGTTTTACAAGAAGAAAATGGCAAACCTGTGAAGGAAAAAATGACCATGCTGATGGATGTTAAAGGAGAGGCTATGATTACCTTGATGGAAGATAAGTCTGGGGAGCGATCTGGGGTGGCTATGAAGATGCCAAAAGATGGAGTAAATATGATGGGGATGGAAACATCTGAAAATGAAAACGGCTCCATAACCAAAACTTCTCAAACAAAAGTGATTCAAGGTTATACATGCACAAAGTATGTTGGAAAGTCAAGTGATTCGAGCTCAGAATTTTGGGTAGCCAACGATTTAAAAATGAATTTTTCAGATGCTTTTCAGCAATTGTTTAAAACAAAGGATACTGGTTTTAACGATATGCCAGAAGGTACTATTATGGAAGCCACTTCAATAGATGAAGATGGGAATAAGAGCATGTTAGAAGTGGTTGAAGTAAATCCTAATAAATCGACTAAGTTTTCACCAAAAGAATACAACGTGATGTCAATGGGTGATATGATGATGGGAGAGTAAACGATAAATATAAAAGATAAGAAGAACGCCGTTCAATCAATTGAACGGCGTTTATTTTTATAACTCTTTCATCAAAACACTATACATTTTATGCATTGATAAGATATCATTTTTGTGCACTTTTTCATCAGGACTGTGAACCCCATCTTCAGGTGCTCCAATAAAGCACCAGTCTATGGGATAAGACGAGCGTTGCAAAGCATTTCCATCACTACCACCCGCACTTTCTACTTCCAATTGAAAATGAATATTTGTGTTTCTGGCGATTTTTAATATCCGATTGAGGTATTTTTTTCTAGGTAGTCCGGAATCTCTTAAAGAAATTGCGACTCCTTCTCCATGTTTTACCCCATCAGTTACCCAAGTAATATCTGAGATCAAGGCTTGCCTCACATTGAAATTTTCATAAAGAAACTTTCCAAGATAGCCGACACTTCCTCCACCAGTTTCTTCCCAACAGCTAAATACTATGGCACCATTTTCTAATGTTTCTGCTACTTTTAAAGCATTCCAAACGCCTAATCGGTTATCTAGATAACAAGTCTCTATATATTCTTCAGACTCTCTAAAATTACATTTAAATGTCAGGTTGGTGCCTCTGTCAATCGTTCTATCAAAATCGCACCGAATTGTTTTTTCATCCTCGGTTTCTTCAATGATTAGCTTTGTCTCAATTTCACCTTGACTGTCGCTACCAACTAAAATCGTGTCAGCGATTATTCGAGGACCACCAATTTTTATCAATTCGTTATCGTACCCTACTGTAAATCCGATAGAGTCGATGTGTGCATAGATAGCTGTTTTAGGCTGACCAAATACTAAGATTAGACAATCTTGAAAATCTTCTCCTTCAATTATTTTTGGTTGAACTCTCCAATTTGATTGATTTTCTTTAATATAATTTAATAGAAATTCTTTCATTGGCGCTTCGTCACCTGAGGCTGCTCTTACAGAACACATTTCTTTTAGAAGTTGATACATTTTTACAAAATAAAAAAGTCCCGAACTTTGAGTTAAACCTCAGAACGGGACTATTGTGAAAAAAAATATTCTTAATTGTTCAGCATTACAGGCATCACCAACATTAACACGTCTTCATTGTCGTCTTCTTTTTCTACAGGAGTTAAAATTCCTGCTCTATTTGGTGCAGACATCTCAAGATTAACTTGCTCTGATCTCATGTTGTTCAACATTTCCATCAAAAATCTTGAGTTAAATCCAATTTCCATGTCCTCACCTTCGTATTGACATGTCAATCGCTCTGTAGCGGAATTCGCAAAATCTACATCTTCAGCAGAAATATTCAATTCGCTGCCAGTAACTTTTAGTCTTACTTGGTGAGTGGTTTTGCTAGAGAAGATGGAAACCCTTTTGATGGCATTCAAGAAAGTGGTTCGCTCAACTGTTAATTTGTTCGGGTTTTCTTTTGGAATTACGGCTTCGTAATTTGGATATTTTCCATCTATCAATCGGCAGGTTAATTGCGTGCTTGCAAAAGAGAATAGTGCATTTGTTTCGTTATACTCTACAGTAACTTCATCATTTATTGAACCAAGTACGTTTTTCAGCAAGTTCAATGATTTCTTAGGCATAATGAACGATGCATTTTTATCACTAATGGCATCTGTTCTTGAGTATTTTACTAGTTTGTGAGCATCAGTGGCAACGAAAATACTTCCATCTTTTGAAAGTTGGAAAAAGACACCTGACATTACAGGTCTCAATTCATCATTTCCAGAAGCAAAGATTGTTTTCTCAATAGCACTCGCCAACATGAAAGCCTCTAACTTCATCACTGATGGATCTTCAATAGATGGAGTCTTTGGAAATTCAATTGCGTCTTGTCCAGTTAAGTTATAACGACCAAAGTCAGAGCTAATTTCTATCGCAAAGGATTTTTCATCAATAGAAAAAGTTAATGGTTGCTCCGGAAATGCTTTTAAAGTATCTAAAAGTAATTTCGCTGGAATTGCAATAAGCCCGCTATCTTTTGCCTCTACTTTTAACTTGGTAGTCATAGTAGTTTCGAGATCAGAAGCAGAAATTGTAATTTCATTTTCATTAATCTCAAATAAAAAGTTATCTAAAATTGGCAATGAGTTATTGCTATTCAATACTCCTGATATAATCTGGAGTTGTTTTAGCAATGCCGAACTGGAAACAATAAATTTCATGTAAATAAATTATAGTTATTGACTTGATACAAATTTATAAGTTTCAGTAAAATTGACCTCGAAAACTTACAATTACTTATCAACAGCTAAGCTGTCGACTCCGTCAAACGGTTTAAGAATTTGGTCAAATAAATAATTTTGAACAACTAGTGCACGACCCTCATTTATAGAGCTTTGAGCGTACATTCTTTCGTTGTGGTGTTGTAAGGCTCTTCCTTGTAGGTCTTTGGCGTCTTTTTTCACAGGCATCCAGAACGTTTTCAAGGTTTGAATTTCCCCATTCATACGCTCAAGAGTTAGCAAGTATTGAGGAGTTGAATTAAAAATAGAGTCTATGATCTCTTTTTCTGTATTGATATCTTCGTATTCGTATGCTAATGAAGAGGCGCGTTTAAAATAGGGAATTGCTTTTTCAGGAGATAACTTAACTTCAGCTCCTGTTAGGAGGTCGGTGTATTTGAATTGATTATCTCCAAAGTGTTCAAATTTATATTCAGGATGCTCTTTTGAAGGGCTCTCTATAATGATTGATTTGATTTCTTTTGCAGGCATTTGCATTGCTATAGGATTTCTCCATAAGCTTTCTTTCGTAAAAAAGCGGCTAGATAAATAACCAAAATTACTAGGGAGGTGTGTTACCATTGGTCTACTTGATTTTTGCCCCCCTTTTTCTAAGAGCATATATGTTCCCATATTACTTTCCGTTGCCATCCCTACATACCATACTTTAACTGGCTTGTCACCTGACTTATTCGTAAAAATTTCAACTTTAACAGCCGATGAACTAAGGTATTTGATGATGGCAGACATCTCAAGATCAGATACTGGATTCAAGACTTCAATTTGATTAAATGTTTTTAAAATAAGATTTACCGCATCGGGTCGTGCAATATGCTTATTGTTTACCTTCCAATGATTGCCTTCTCTAGCTAAAGTTGCTGATTCATTTAAGGAGGTTATCCTAAATTTCACAACATCAGCTGTATCTTTTACTGCAAAGTCGGTAAATTCTTCTCGAATAGTAGATTTCTTATCATTTAATGAAATGTAGTAAGCCACTCCGGCTAATACTATTACAGCACTTAAAAGTAGAATCGTTTTTTTCATAGTTCAATCAGTTATTGGTGTATTTCCTTTTTCTAATTAAGAAAATAACACCGCCCATTAGCAGGATTAAAATAATTGGACCCGCGATATTAATAACCTGCCATATCATACGATCACCCTTAATTTTTTCCTTGTCCAGTAATCGGATGGTTAAAGTTCTTGAATTGGTTAGCATAAGTCCTGAATCATCAATTAAATAGTTGACACAGTTTAGGATAAAGTCTTTATTTGCGAAGAGCTTTTTAGTAAAACGATCATATCCTAAAGCATAATATTCTTTTGTGCTTTCTTTGACGTAGTTTTCAATCATATCGCCATCGGAAATAACGATCATCTTATTAGGTTCGCTTTTTTCCTTGTATTTCATCAGTTCATTGTCTGCGATACGAGAGGTTAATCTGTTTTTGAACACTGACTCAAACTCACCTTCCAATAAAACGGCTACCGGTACATTTCTTCTATTGTATTGTTCTTTCTGAGGTTCAAACTTAACCATGTCTAGGCTTACGCGTGTAGGCGCTTTTACTAATTTAGTGTATGGAGAAGTTTCCAATAAAACGGTTTTCTTAATATCCGGGTTTCCAACTAAGTCGATAGAGCTTACAAATTTCCCGCGTATTGCATCCAGACCTTTCGCTATAGGATGCCTGTTTTGCTGCAGAAACATGGGGAAAAAATTCCAAGGAAACAAGTCGGTTTTAGTTTGATTGCCTATCATTCCTGTTACAACAGGGATTGGAGCCGATTGAATATCTTGGATAAGGTCTTTGTTAATTCTTACTCCATACTTAAACAGCTGATCATCTAAATTGAGGTTATTACCTAAGGCCATAAAAACATGATTGTTTTTACTATTTAAGCTATCCATCTCCGCTTTCACTTGGTCAATTACCCACAACACTTTTCCTCCATGCATGATGTGCTGATCAATCAAGTATTTATCTTTTTCCGAAAAGGTTGAGTCCGGTTTAGCTATGATTAACAAATCATAAGTATTCATCATGAATATATTGACTGTATCAGCTCCATACCTACTACTTAAAGCATTTAAATTCCCTTTTAAATTAACTCGCTCAATGTCATAGTAGTCCTCTAGCGTTTTTGTGATGTCTGCTGTATGATATTTATCAAGCTCTCCATGGCCTTCGATGAATGCTATATTGGGTTTTTCTATCGCAATAATCTTTTTAATAGACGCTGCTATTTCGTATTCTAACGCTTCGATTGATTGATTGAGCATCACTTCGGGGCTTGCACCTGTTGAGCTCTTGAGCAACTGCAGAGGCGTTTCTTTACCCCGGTATGAAACTAATGCACCAGGCCAAATTAGTTTGTTTGAAATTCCACTTTCTTCTTTTATTTCTAAATCTGTAGGTCTCAAGCCTACTTCATACAACAGCTTGTAAATTTTGTCTCTTTCTTTTTCGTCAGGATTGTCAGAAGGGTTAATAAATTGATATTCAATTTTATCATTAGAGTAGGCTCTAAACTCATCTAACATTTCTTTGGTTTCATCCCTAAGGCGTTTGAAACCTGCAGGGAAGTCACCTTCTAAATAAACTTTAAAGTATACAATATCATCTAGTTCTTGAACCAACTTTTTAGATGGTTCCGAAATGGAGTATCGTTTCTCTGACGTTAAATCAAAGCGATAGAAAAAATATGATCCTATGTAATTAAAGAGTACTATTAGGACGATCCACATCAATAAGTTGGTGAGATCTGTCGCTTTGTTACTTCTTGTTTTATTGGACGTTTTTTTAGACATATTACTTACCATTTACGACTAGATAAAACAGTTTTTGTTAGAACTATAAATAATGCGATCAATCCTACAAAATAGATGGCATCTCTTGTATCAATTACACCTCTGCTCATTGAGTTATAGTGCTCACTTATACCAAGTTTAAGAATGAATAGATCAATATTTCCTAAAAGTGATAATGAACTTATAAAGTCAAATCCTATAAAAATGAAGAAACATAAAAAAATCGCGATAATGAAAGACACAATCTGATTCTCAGTGATAGAAGATGAAAATATCCCGATTGAAACAAAGCCTGATGCTAAGAATATTAAACCGAGGTAAGATCCCCACATGGCACCTAAATCAATATTACCAGAAGGACTACCTAAATAATAAACGCTTCCAAAGTAAACTAGGGTTGGTAATAATGCAATGACAACTAATATAACTCCTGCTAGATATTTAGCTAAAATAATTTGAACATCTGTCAATGGGCGAGTTAAGAGAAACTCAATGGTTCCCGCCTTTTTCTCATCTGAAAAAGAGCGCATGGTAATAGCAGGAATTAAAAACATAAACACCCATGGTGCAACTGCAAAAAGGGTATCAATACTTGCATAACCACTATCCAATACATTATTATTTCCTGGAAAAATCCACATCATTAATCCAATTGTCGTCAGGAAAACCAAGATAACAATGTAACCAATAAGCGAACCTAAAAAACTCTGTATCTCTTTCTTTAATAGGCTTATCATATAAAAAGTAGGATTACAATCTGATTAAAGGCATCAAAAATAACTATTTTAAAAATTCTCATGCGTTAAAGAACCTTAATAATAGTATAGCGTTGCCTGCCTAAAAAAATATACTTTTTGTAAGGAGAACATTACCTTTGCCCGTTCAATAAAAACTAACATGAAAGTATTAAAATTTGGAGGCACCTCAGTTGGATCTGCTGAGCGAATGAAAATGGTAGCAGAGTTGGTTAGCCAGCCTGAGAGCAAGATAGTTGTGCTGTCGGCTATGAGTGGGACAACCAACAGTTTAGTAGAATTTGCTAATTATTTGCACCAGAAGAATAGTGAAGTAGCGAATGATTTGTTGTTGGGCTTGAAAGCCAAGTATAAAATCACAGTGGAAGAACTTTTCTCTACTCCAGATTATAAACAGAAAGGTGAGGAGCTTATTGATTCTCACTTTGAATATTTGAAACAATTTACATTAGACTCTTTCACTATTTTTGAAGAAAAGGCTGTTTTGGCTCAAGGTGAATTAATATCCACCGCCTTGTTTCATCTATATTTACTTGAAATAGGAGTTAAATCGGTGCTATTACCAGCTCTTAATTTTATGAGAATCGATAAGGAAGAAGAGCCTGACAATTACTATATCAAAGAAAATTTACAACGGGAGTTGAATCAATACCCTGAAGCTACTTGCTATATTACACAGGGTTTTATTTGCAGAAATGCATATGGTGAAATTGATAATTTAAAGAGGGGTGGCAGCGATTATACAGCCTCTATTATTGGTGTTGCAGCCAATGCAAGTGAAGTTCAAATATGGACGGACATTGATGGTATGCACAACAACGACCCTCGTGTGGTCGACAAAACACGTCCAATCGAGCACTTGTCATTTGAAGAGGCTGCAGAGTTGGCTTATTTTGGAGCCAAAATTTTACACCCTTC
Source organism: Acidiluteibacter ferrifornacis (assembly GCF_009909615.1). Taxonomy (GTDB): domain Bacteria; phylum Bacteroidota; class Bacteroidia; order Flavobacteriales_E; family Vicingaceae; genus Acidiluteibacter; species Acidiluteibacter ferrifornacis. The sequence goes on from NZ_WWNE01000004.1 coordinate 277,944, forward strand.
CAGTATTCGTCCTGCTAAAGAGGCGAATATTCCAGTACGACTAAAAAGTACCATGCAGCCAGAAAATACTGGTACTTTAATTTCTTCAGAGTCTAAGGGTTCGGGCATAAAAGCAGTAGCTGCTAAAGATGGAATTACCGCTATCAATATCAAATCGGGAAGAATGCTTTTGGCGTATGGATTTCTAAGAAAAGTATTTGAGATTTTTGAGAGTTATAAAACACCTATCGATATGATTACTACTTCTGAAGTAGCAGTCTCTGTGACGATAGATGATACCAAAAATTTAGAAAAAATAATTTCTGAATTGAATCATTATGGAGCTGTCGAGGTAGATCAAGATCAGAGTATTATTTGTATCGTAGGAGATTTTACAAGTCCTAAAACAGGAATTGCACACACTGTTTTTGAAGCACTAAAAGAGGTGCCTATTCGAATGATTTCTTATGGAGGAAGTAACCATAATATTTCGGTATTGGTGAATAAAAGCGAAACTAAAAATGCGTTACAAGCGCTTAATAATCATTTATTTTAAGGGATGGCGCAGTTTGATTTACAGAAATTTAAAGAGATAGAAACACCATTTTTCTATTATGATGAATCCTTACTAAAGGAAACGCTAAAAATAATAAAATCAGAATCTGATAAGCATCAATTTCATGTGCATTATGCGCTGAAGGCGAATGCCAATAATCGTATTCTAGAATTAGTAAAGCAAGCCGGTTTAGGAGCCGACTGTGTCAGCGGAAACGAAGTGTTGAAGGCCGTAGAGCTTGGGTTTGAATCCAACAACATTGCATTTGCAGGTGTGGGTAAAAGTGATAAAGAAATCAACATTGGTTTAGATTACGATATTTTTAGTTTCAACTGCGAATCATTACAAGAGTTGATTGTGATCAATGAGTTGGCCGAAAAAAGAGATAAAACGGCAAGAGTTGCGTTGCGAATAAATCCAAATGTAAATGCAAAGACGCATCACTACATTACAACAGGGCTTGAAGAAAATAAGTTTGGAATCAATCCGTGGGAATTCGAAGAAGTGCTGAAAGTCCTTGAGGAATGTAACCACATAAAACTAGTTGGATTGCATTTTCACATTGGTTCTCAGATTACAGACCTAGATGTTTTTAAAAGTTTGTGTTTGCGGGTAAATGAAATTCAGGAGTGGTTCATTAGCAAACAAATTTTGGTTGAGCACATCAATGTAGGTGGTGGTTTTGGAATTGATTATGAAAATGTGGATGAGAATCCCATTGCAGATTTTGCTGCCTTTTTTCAATTGTTTGCTGACTTTTTAGAAGTTAAACCGAGTCAACAAGTGCATTTTGAGTTGGGTAGAGCAGTTGTAGCTCAGTGCGGATCCTTGATTTCTAGAGTGCTTTATATCAAGAATGGACAGAAAACCAACTTTGCTATTCTAGATGCAGGAATGACAGAGTTGATTCGACCAGCGCTTTATCAATCCTATCATAAAATTGAAAACATAACTCAAGCAGGCGCCCAATCTTCAGAGAAGTATGATGTGGTAGGGCCAATTTGCGAATCCTCAGACTGTTTTGGAAAAGCCGTGGTGCTACCTTTAACTAAAAGGAATGATTTGATCGCGATTAGGAGTGCTGGAGCTTATGGTGAAGTGATGAGTTCTGCCTATAATTTGAGAGATAAAGCAATAGCTGTTTACAGCAGTGATTTAAAATGATATGAGATGAGAAAATTCCTTTTAACACTTTCTGCCGTACTTTTAATTTCTTCTGCATTTGCACAAGTAGTGGTGCGAACTTTTTTAGAAGATGAAAATAGAGTGCCTCGCGAACGTTTTGTAGACATGCAGCACCTGAAGTTGGAGGTTAGTTTTGAACCCGAAAAAGGACTAGTAAAAGGAAAAGTAGAACACCAATTTACTGTGCTGCAAAAATCAGTAGATCACATCGAACTGGACGCCATCAATATGGATATAAAATCTATAAAAATGGGCGAAGAGGATTTGAAATACGAGTACAATGATAAAATCATTACGATTCAGTTTGAAACTGCTTTGGTTTGGAAATCAAATCATACCCTAAGCATTACTTATGAAGCGACCCCAAGAAAAGGATTATATTTCGTAGGTTGGAATGATCCAAACAACTTAAGTAAAAAGCAAATTTGGTCGCAAGGGCAAGGGATAGATAATCGCCACTGGATACCGATGTTTGATGACATGACAGACAAGGTAATTAGCGAAATGCTAGTAACGATGCCGGAGCAATATCAGGTGCTATCCAATGGTATATTGAAGAAAAGTAAAAGCCTGAAAGGTGGCAATAAGTTGTGGAATTATGAAATTTCACATCCGCATGCGCCATATTTAATTATGTTGGGTATTGGTGAATACGAGATTGAAAAACGAAAGTCTACCTCTGGCGTTGAGATGAGTTTGTATTATTACAAAGGGGAGCAAAATAAAGTAGAGCCAACCTATCGCCACAGTGTAGCCATGTTCGATTTTTTTGAGGAGAAATTTGGTGTAGCCTATCCATGGGAAACGTATGCGCAAATACCAGTTCAGGAATTTATGTATGGAGCCATGGAAAATACAACCGCTACCATATTTGGTGATTTTTACTTAGTGGATAGCAATGAGTTTTTAGATCGGAACTATGTTAGAGTGAATGCTCATGAATTGGCCCACCAATGGTTTGGAGATATGGTAACGGCAAGAACAACTACTCATGCTTGGTTGCAAGAAAGCTTCGCTACACATTTTGATATGACCTATCAAGGAGAGGCTTTTGGAAAAGATTACTTCGATTTTGTGAGAAGGGGATATATTCAACAATCCTTGGATGCTTCTAATAAAGATTTAAGGCCTATTGCTCATTCTCAAGCAGGAACTGTTCGTCATTATCCAAAGGGCGCTTTAGTACTGTATATGTTGAAGAATGTAGTAGGCGAGGAGCAATTTTTTAGTACTATTCAATACTATCTGAAAAAGCATGCATACGGCACTGTTGATACGGAAGATTTTTTGATTGCTTTTCAGGAAAATTTAGGACTGTCGTTAGACTGGTTTTGGGAGCAATGGGTGATGAAAGGTGGAGAGCCGCATTACAAAGTGAACTTCGAAGAATTAGAAAATGAGTATCGCTTTGAGGTGAAGCAAATTCATGAACGAAATGAATTGGTAGGGTTGTTTAAGATGCCGATTCAATTTGAAGTTCATTTTAAAGATGGTTCTAAAGTAGTAAAGACAGAATGGATCGAAAATGAAAGTCATTCTATTTCTTTACCAAAAGAGGAGAGCAAGAAAGTGGATTTTGTCTTATTTGATCCAAACAATGAGATCATCAAGGCAGTTACTTTTAACAAACCATTAGAGCAATTGAAAGCGCAAGCTACAAATGCTCCCAACGCAGTAGATCGATACGAAGCATTGATTGAGCTCAGAGGTGTTTTGACTCCTGCAGAAGTGGCAAGAATGTTCGAAAAAGAAACGTCAACAGATGTGAAATCGGAATTGGTGATTCACGCCATGATGGATTTGTCGTTTCCTGAGAATTATGAGGTTTTCTCCAAGGCTTTTAGTATGGATGATGTAGAAGTTCATAAAACCATTTTGAATAATACGATTATTATTGATGAAGTGAGGGAGCATTTATATGTGTCATTATTGAGTAGTTCTTCTAATATAATAGCAGAGAAAGCATTGGATTTGTTGTGTTTTTATCGCTTAAAGGATGTCGATAAATATTTGGAATTATCAAAAAGTAGGATCGGCAATAGAAGTAAGAATGTCCGAATAAAGTGGTTGGAGTGGAGTTATATGACCACTCAAAACGAAGATCATTTGGATGAGCTGATTTCGTATTTATCCAACTCTTATGAGTTTATTACACGAACAAATGCAGCAGCTGCTTTAGAGCGAATGAATGTGATGAATGAGCAAGGTATCACTCATTTGATTGATGGACTGTTTAGTCCAAATTCGCGTTTAAGAGGTCCGTTGAATGGAACAGTTAAACATTTCTACAACCAAACGATGTATCAGTTGATGATCCGAAATGTGATTTTGTCAAATGATTGGTCCGAGAAGGAATTGAATACGTTGAAAAAGTTTTTAGTGCATTAAACAACGTTGATAGTTTCTCCGTCCACTTCTATTTTGTCGCCTGGTCTAACTTTTAGTCGTTTTCTATAATCTACAACTCCATTGTACTTAACTTCACCATCGTCAACGATAGCTTTGGCGTGACCACCAGTTTCTGCAATTCCTAAAACTTTTAAGAGTTTAATGAGTTCTATGTATTCAGTGGTTATTTTAAATTCCATCAGTTGGTTTTGTTTATTTTGTAAAGCTATGCAAACTTTAAAAGTTGGTCTCATTTCTATTCTAATCATGTGCTGTTTTTTTGCTCATGGGCAAGCGCGAACAATTGAGTGTAAAAACAAGTCCAATGTATTCACATATGGAGAAAAAGTAGATTACACCATATATTGCAATTGGGGAGCTATGTGGGTGGCTGCTGGGAGCGTTACTTTTAGAGTGGATTCTACCGCCATAAATTCCAAGCCATTTTTTAAAATTTCAGGAGTTGGTCAGACCTTCAAAAAATACGATTGGCTATATAAAGTGAGAGATAACTATGAAGTGATTGCTGAGGTTGCTCCATTTCGACCAATTCGGTTTAAGCGGGATGTGAAGGAGGGGAGCAATGAAATTTATGAAGACTATGTTTTCAATCACAAAAGTGGGAAAGTCATTACTTTGAGGAAGCCAGATAAAAAATCGGAATTACAAAAAGACACTGTTAATTTTTCAAAGTGTGCATTTGATGTGTTGAGTATGATTTATCACGCGAGAAACATTGATTATTCTGGCCTGAAAGTAAACGATGTCATTCCCATTACCATTTTCTTGGACAATGAAGAACATTCGTCATATATCCGTTTTTTAGGTCGAGAAGAGTTAGAAGTAAAAGGTATGGGAGTCTTTCGCACCATTAAGTTTAAGCCTTTGCTAATTGAAGGAACCATTTTTAACGCCGGCGAAGACATGACGGTCTGGGTGACAGATGATGCGGATAAAATTCCATTACTAATTGATACACCAATTTTAGTGGGTTCCATTAAGGCTAGAGTTAATGGCATAGAAGGGAAGAATTTACAATTGAAATCTAAGATTCGAGATTTGGAGTGAGTTTTTAATTGGATGAGGATATTTTTTGAAAATTTAATGATGCGGTATTAAATACCCACAATCAAACCAAAAGAACACAAGAATTGAAATAATTTTAGCTGTCAAAAAAAAATCACATCGTTTTACAACGACATGATTCCTTCGATTCCATCTAATTTTTGATAGCGCTTGATAACTTCTTCTGGGTTAAGCATCAATTCTTTTACAGTGATACTTGTGAATTTTCCTCCCGAGGATTGGCGAATATTGATAGTGGCTTCATCTCCAAATTCTTTCTCTACTAAGGCTATTTTTTGATTGTCACTCGGCACAATAAATTTGAACATGTATACGCTTGGCCAACTGAAGTCTTTTTCGAGTTTGTTCTTTAAATTATCGTAATCTTTCTCCATTGTTATTCTGTTGCAAGTTGTTCTACCACCTCCAACATACTTTTCAGTAACTCTTTTTTCTCCTTTTGTTTCTCACGATCAATTCCTTCAGAGAGGATAGAGGCGCAATGTTGGACTTCTTCAACGGTAAACACCGAATCAAAGTTTTCAATGACTGTAAGAGCTTCCAGACAAATCATATAATCGCCTTTTACAGCTTTGTTCACAAACAAAGTAAGGTGCTCAGATCCATCTAATGAAGATTGCCAAAATGCAGAGATTAGAAAATTGTGAAAGTACTTTAGTCGCTGATTATTGAGGCCGTCCACAAGGTAAGGAACTGCGTCTTCGCTTTGTAAGTCAAACAATAGCTGAATAATTCCTGCCTCTATGTCTGGATTGTCGGTTTCAGCAAGTAATTCCAATACGGTTGGCAAAATTTCTGCTTCCCCTTCCGTTCTGATTTCGTCTAAGGCTTCAATAACGGTGTGTTCACTATTAGAAAGCAATTGAGTTTTTAAATGCTCTAACTTTTTGCTTCCTGATTTTTCTTCTTTCATGATAATTTTTAGTTAACGAATAGTCGTTATGCTTATTTAATTGATATAGTTTCTACTGCCAAATATAGCACTTCCAATCCGTACCATGTTAGATCCGCAAGAAATTGCTAAAGAATAATCTCCGCTCATTCCCATCGAAAGAACTTGAAAGCCTTGATCATTACTAAAATGGGTTTGTTTCAATCGGTTAAAAAAAACGTTCAACGAAATAAATTCATTTTTTATTGTTGCTTCGTTGTCTGTATTGGTGGCCATACCCATCAGACCAACAATTTTGATGTTGGGTAACTCGAGTAAGTGGTTGTCTAGAAGTTCAACCACCTCTGTCTCGTCTAAACCAAATTTGCTTTCTTCTTTAGCAATGTAGACCTGTAACAAACAAGGGATGGTGCGATTATTTTTCTGAGCTTCTTTATTGATTTCTTTTAAAAGTCGAAGACTATCAACAGAATGAATAAGGGAAACGTAAGGAGCTATATATTTCACCTTATTTCGCTGTAAGTGGCCAATCATATGCCATTCAATGTCTTTTGGCAGCGCTTCATACTTCGTTGTCATTTCTTGCGCTTTGTTTTCACCAAAAATCCGCTGTCCAGCTGCGTAAGCTGCTAAAATGTCTTCATTGGGCTTTGTTTTTGAAACGGCAACTAAAGTCACCTCCGGACCAACTTCTTCTTTATAAAATGATAAATTTTCTGCTATGCTCATTCCATTCTGTTTTCAATACTATAAACAGTCAATCCGCTTCTTAGTTTTGGTTCGATCCAAGTACTTTTGGGTGGCATTATCAGATCGGCATCTGCCACAGCTTTTAATTGTTCTATAGTAACAGGGTAGTGAGCAAACGCTACTTTGGCTCGCTTTTGATCAACCTCTTGTTGAAGTCGATGTAAACCTTCCAGTCCTCCCATGAACAATACTCTTGGGTCAGTTTTTAAGTCATTAATACCCAAAATTGGTTCTAGAATATTATTCGATAAAATTGATACGTCCAAAACTTCTACAGGGTTTGCCTCTTGGAAGGTGCCCTCTTTAGGCTCTAAACAATACCACTCGCCTTCAATGTACATGCTAATTTCATGTACCTTTTGAGGTTGATACTGTTCACATCCCTTTGCTGAAACTATAAACTGTTTTTCAATAGCATTGATTAATGTGTCTTTTGTATGGTTTCCAATGTTGGTTATAAGGCGGTTGAATTCGTAGATCTTTAAGTTGCTTTCAGGAATAAAAATTCCCATAAAATAATCGGTTGGAATTGCTCCACCCGAGTGCTTTTTTCTTTTTTCCTTTCCAAGAAGTGCCGATGAAGCAGAGCGATGGTGTCCATCGGCAATGTATACTGCGGGTAAATGTGTGAAAGCTGACTTAATCTCAGAAACCTCTTTTTCGTTATCAATCACCCAAAACGTATGACGTACACGATTTGTGGTCGTGAAGTCATATTCAGGAGTATGTGTCATTTTTCTAGCTGAAATTTCATCAATTTTCGGTTCGTTTGGATAGGTAAAACAAACCGGCTCTGCATTAATTTCTACATAACCCAAGTAGTTTTTAAAAAGTTTTTCTCTTTTGGTTATGGTTGCTTCATGCTTCTTTATCACATTGTTGTAATAGTCAGCAACACTGGCACAAGCAATAATACCAATATAAGGATGACCATTTTTGATTTGTCGATACAAATAATAAGCGGCCTTGTCATCCTGCTTTATGGTTTCTTCCGCAACAAATTGATCAAATCTTGTTTTTACTAATCTAAAGCGAGCTGCACTATTTGCCTTTGTACCTACTTTTAAGGTGTGCTCAGGATTAATAACATGTAAAAAGGTAAAAGGATTTTCGTCCAATTTATTCTTAAGGTCACTTTTTTTATAGGACACATAAGAACGTGATGCTACTAAATGAACTTTGTCGCGCACTGGTCTGAAGGCGCGAAAAGGAATTACTTCTGCCAATTGATGAAGATTAAAATGTAACAGTAAGGGAACTAGTTATTAAACTAGTTCCGCTTTTTTAGCCATGATTAATTCTGCCAATTCAGTGCCTATTCTGTCTTGGGCTTCCACTGTAGCAGCTCCAATATGAGGGCTTAGTGAAATTTTGTTGTGTTGCAATAAGTCAACTCTAGGTTTGGGTTCGTTTTCAAAAACGTCTAAGCAAGCGTGTGCTAATTTACCATTGTCAAGTGCTTCGATTAGTGCATTTTCATCAACTACACCACCTCTTGCTGCATTTACTAGAATCGCACCGCTTTTCATTAAGTCAAACTGTGCTTTTCCAATAATTGGTTTTGCTAGAGCAGGGGTGTGCATACTGATGAAATCACTGTTTTTCAAAACTTCTTCCATTGTTGAAGGAGCAATTGCAACAGACACTGTTCCGTGTCCCTCAATCACTATACTGACATTAGTAGTTTCTAGTCCTGGTGCTGATGCCATCACCTTCATTCCGCAACCTAATGCGTAGGAAGCTACCGCTTGGCCAATTCTGCCAAACCCAATGATTCCTATTGTTTTGCCTCTAAGTTCTATTCCTTTAGCATAGGCTTTCTTTAAGCCTTTAAAATTTTCGGCTCCCTCAGTTGGCATAGCGCGGTTAGAGGCGTCTAAAAATCTTACAGCACCAAATAAGTGAGCCATAACTAATTCAGCTACACTTTGACTAGATGCTGCAGGAGTATTGAATACATAAATACCTTTGCTTTCAGCATATGCGACATCAATGTTATCCATTCCAACACCACCTCGTCCAATCATTTTTAGATTTGGACAATTATCAATCACTTCTTTTCTAACGGTAGTAGCACTTCTAACCAATACTACTTCATAGTTTTCATTGTTAATAGCATCTGCCAATTGATCCTGAGGAACTGTTTCAGTGATGACTGTATATCCGTTATCCTCTAATAATTTTTTGCCTGATGGAGCGATTCCATCGTTTGCTAAAATTTTCATTTTTATAGTTTTGGGTGTCTATTTATAATTAACCATTAGTTTTTTCAAATGCTTGCATTACATCAACTAATGCTTGTACACTTTCTAGTGGCAATGCATTATACATAGATGCTCTATAACCACCTGCAGATCGATGACCTTTAATACCACTAATGTTCGCTGCTTTCCAAGCTGCATCAAAAGCCTCGCTTTTAGATTCGTCAGTTAAAACAAATGTTACGTTCATATTCGAACGATCTTCTTTTTCAACAATACCTTTAAATAAGGGGTTTCTGTCGATTTCTGCGTACAGTAATTCAGCTTTTTGATTATTGATTCCTTCTATCCATTTTACACCACCGTTTTTCTTCAACCACTGTAAGTTCAGCATAGAAACATAAATAGGATATACGGGTGGGGTGTTGAACATAGATTCTTTCTCAATGTGCACCTGTAGATCTAGCATTGAAGGGATGTCTCTTCCTGTCTTACCTAGCAATTCATCTTTTACAATATATAAGGTTGTTCCAGCTGGACCCATGTTTTTTTGTGCTCCGGCATAGATCATGTCGTATTTGCTGACATCAATTTCTTTGCTGAAAATATCAGAAGACATGTCGCAAATCAAAGGAATGCTGGATTGTGGAACAGTTTTGAACTGTGTTCCATATATGGTATTGTTAGAAGTATAGTGCAAGTAATCTGCATCTCCAGGAACTTCAAATGATTTTGGAATAGAATTGTAATTTTTGTCTTTACTAGAAGCGATCACTTCAACGGATCCTAGCCTTTTTGCTTCTTTAATGGCTTTCGCGCTCCAAACACCTGTGTCAAGGTAGGCGCCTTTTCCATCTTTTTTCATGACGTTAATTGCGGAAATGTAAAAACCTAAACTTGCACCACCTTGCAAGAATAACACGCTATATCCACTAGGAACATTTAATAACTCCTTCACTAATGCAATTGCATTGTCCATTACCTCAATAAAATCTTTGCTTCTGTGAGATATCTCTAAAATAGATAGGTTTAAATTATTGAAGTTGATTACAGCCTCAGATGCTTGTTTTAATACTTCTTGTGGCAGTATACAAGGTCCTGCACTATAATTGTGAACTTTAGTCATGATGAGTTGTTTTTATATTTCCTTCAAAATTGCAAAATATTTTGCACAAAGTGAATTAGAAAAGCCATTTAAGGATTAAATAATTATAAAATATATATAATTCATTTTTTTATTAAAAAAGACTTGTAAAAAATAGATTATTCATATCTTTGCGTCCTTAAAATTTTTAAAGAGGAATAAGATGAAGAATGATATCCACCCAGACAACTATAGAATGGTAGTATTTAAAGACATGTCTAACGACTATGCTTTTATTACTAGATCAACTGCTGAGACAACAGAAACAATAGAGTGGGAAGATGGAAATGAATATCCTGTAGTAAAATTGGAGATTTCTCACAAATCTCACCCATTTTACACTGGTAAATTACAATTAATCGATACTGCAGGTCGTATTGATAAATTTAATAGCAGATACAAGAGCTTCAAAAAGAAGTAATCTTTCAATAAGATAATTGTAAAAAAGGCTTCGAATTTTTTCGAAGCCTTTTTTGTGTTGCTATTTTTTGAAGAGTAACGTTTTCCATGCATCAATGGTGTTTTTTTGACTCAATAAGTGTTTAGCAGCTTCGTGTCGTTCCTTTTCCTTAAAATCGGACAAGTTGTTTTGTTCTCCAAAAGAGCGGATCTCTTCTTCTGTTGGTAATGCTTCTATATTTCCAAGCATCCCCAAATCATTTCCTGAAAGGATTTCACTATTTTTTATAGCATCAGGAATGTTGTCAAATCCGATACCTAAAGTGGTGATGGGTTTGTCAACTTCGAAAAGAGCATCGTTATTCGCACGAACGTACCAATTAGCGCCCATTCGTCCCACTAAATCTATTTTGTGCTGATCGATTTGACCGTTACTATCTAATATGCTTTCATCTATGTGCATCAATAGAACTTCACATATGATTAAGTTCCCTGCGCCACCTTGGTCACCTAATTCAATGACTTGTTTAACCCTGCATTCCATTTGTACTGGAGATTCTTTAACCCTTGCTGGTCGAATTAATTCGGATTCAATTGGGGTAAAGCCTGCTTTTATGAACTCATTCACTTCTTTGGGATAGGCAGAACTGGAGAGAGACATTTGGTGAACGATATCGTGATTTACGATGTTGATTACTACTTCGTCTACTTCCTTAACGTTATTGTAGGTGTCTTTAGTGGTGTTGGTTCGCCCACTTCTAGCAGGAGAAAAAACGAGTATCGGTGGGTTGGCACTGAATACATTAAAAAAACTAAAAGGAGATAAGTTAGGATTTCCATCTTTATCAATGGTACTTGCGAAGGCAATCGGCCTGGGCCCAATTGCAGATTGAAGGTGTCTTTGTAATTCTGGGACAGTGACGTCTTTGGGGTTTATTTTGATCATGGATTATATTTTTTCTTGGTCAAATTTAATGATATCACTAAGGCTTTAAAAAGTTATTTGTATTGGATTAAATATTTTTTTCAATATCGCTGTATATTATTCGAAAAAAGGTATCTTTGCCCTCTCGTTTTTAAAAGGAGATTTTATTGGCGGATGTGGTGAAATTGGTAGACACGCTAGACTTAGGATCTAGTGCCGCGAGGCTTGGGGGTTCGAGTCCCTTCATCCGCACTACAAAGAATGGTATAAAGCTAAGGTAAGTCCTTCGCATTATGCCATTTTTAATTTAAATACATTTATTCTATTTACAATGGACGTAACAAGAAAAGACATCGATCAATTAAATGCAGAATTAACCTTAAAAGTAACACCTGCTGATTATCAGGATAAGGTGGATGCTGTTTTGAAAGAACACAGAAAAAAGGCCACTATCCCAGGATTTAGAAAAGGAATGGTGCCAATGGGTGTAATTAAAAAGCAAGTTGGTATTAGCGTATTGGTTGATGAGATAAATAAACTCTTATCTGACGAGTTGTATAAATATATATCTGAAAATAAGATTGATATGCTTGGAAATCCCATTCCAAAGCAGCAAGATAGAATCGATTTTGCAACTCAAACGGAGTTTGAATTTACCTATGAAATTGGGATAGCGCCTCAGTTTGAGGTAGAGGTTTCTGACAAGCATAAATTTGAAAAAGTAATCGTAAAGATTGATGACAAATTAATTGATCAGAATGTGAACGAGATTGCCAAAAGATATGGCAAAATGGAGAATGCAGATGTTTCCGCTGCAGATGATATGTTATACGGAAAGTTTGTTGAGCTGAATGAAAAGGGTGAAGTAAAAGAAGCTGGAATTTATAATAGTAGTGTCTTAAATATAGTTTCTGTTGCAGATAAGTCAATTGTTAAGAAACTAACAGGTTTAAAACCTGGAGATACAGTAGTTGTAAATCCTGCTAAAATGGGTGGAGCCAATTACATTAAATCGTGGTTAGGGATTGATGAAACTCAAGCTGCGTCAATCGATGGTGATTTTAATTTTACCGTTGAAAAGATTAATCGAATGGTTCCTGCAGACTTAAATCAAGAATTTTTTGATAAGCTTTATGGTAAGGATGTTGTTACTTCTGAGGAACAGTTCAGAGACAAGATTAAAGAGGAATTAGAGAAGAGTTTTAGTCAAAATTCAGATCAGTTATTGAATAGAGAAGTGCAAGATACTCTTATTGAGAAAACAAAAATTGAGCTTCCAGATGAGTTCTTAAAAAGATGGTTGATGGTGGCCAATGAAAAACCAGTTACTAAAGAGCAAATTGAGTCAGAGTATGACAAGTATGCAGTAGGTTTGAGATGGCAATTGATAGAGAATAAAATCATCAAAGATAATAAGCTAGAAGTAAGTCGTGATGAGGTAGTTGATTACACTAAATCATTAATTCAACAACAGATGGCTGGTATGGGACAAAACTTTATGGATGAGGCTGAATTAACCGATACTGCTAATAGAGTATTGCAAAATCAGGACGAAGCGCGCCAAATTTATGAGCAACTTTATCAGCAGAAATTAATCCAATTGTACAATAACAATTTTAAGATTAAAGAGAAGTCTGTTACTTATGACGAATTCGTTAAATTAGCCGAAGCTAAAAGAAAATAGTAACGAGTTAAATTAAGAGATACCATGTTCGATAAGAATGAGTTTAGAAAATTTGCAGTAAAAGGCAAAGGAATAAGTGGAATGCACTTGGATAATTATATTGATGCTTCAATGACACCATATATTATCGAAGAGCGTCAATTAAATGTTGCTCAAATGGACGTATTCTCTCGACTGATGATGGATAGAATTATCTTTCTAGGAACAGGAGTAAATGATCAAATGGCCAATATCATTCAAGCACAATTGTTGTTTTTAGAGTCGGTAGACAATAAAAAGGATATTCAAATCTATTTAAACTCTCCGGGAGGTTCTGTTTATGCAGGTTTAGGAATATATGATACGATGCAATATATTTCACCAGATGTAGCAACTATTTGTACAGGAATGGCTGCATCTATGGGAGCAGTGCTGTTATGTGCAGGTGCTCATGGAAAAAGAACAGCATTGCCTCACTCGCGAGTAATGATTCATCAGCCTTCAGCCGGAACACAAGGGATGGCCTCTGATATGGAGATAGCTTTGAAAGAAGTGTTGAAAATGAAAGAGGAGTTGTATGAAATTATTGCTAAGCATTCAGGTCAGCCTTTTGAGAAGGTTGAAAAGGATTCCGATCGTGATTATTGGATGAAAGCAGATGAAGCTAAGGAATATGGAATGATTGATGAAGTGTTAGTTAGGAAATAGTCCTCAGAAAAAATAATTAACTTTGAAGCCGCCTCGACTAAATCGGGGCGGCTTTTAATTTCAGTATAATAGACTATGGCAGAGAAACAAAATATACATTGTTCCTTTTGTGGAAGAGACAAAAAAGATACGCACGTATTAATAGCAGGGATTACAGGACACATATGCGACAGTTGTATCTCACAAGCGGAGGCGATCGTTAAGGAAGAATTAGCACCCAAACAAAGTAATAAACCAGCCTATAATAATTTGAAACCAAAGGATATTAAAACCTATTTGGACGACTATATTATTGGGCAGGATGAGGCGAAGAAGGTATTGGCAGTTGCGGTATACAACCATTACAAGAGGCTAGATCAGTCTGTTGCTGATGATGAGATAGAAATTGAGAAATCAAATATTTTATTGGTTGGAGAAACGGGAACAGGTAAGACGTTAATGGCCAAAACTATAGCCAAATTGTTAAATGTCCCTTTTTGTATTGCTGATGCTACAGTTTTGACAGAAGCCGGGTATGTAGGGGAGGATGTTGAAAGTATTTTATCCAGGTTATTGCAAGCAGCCAATTATGATGTTGAAGCAGCACAGCGTGGTATAGTCTTTATAGATGAGGTAGATAAAATTGCCCGTAAGAGTGACAATCCTTCCATTACTAGAGATGTTTCAGGAGAAGGTGTGCAACAGGCATTACTTAAATTACTTGAAGGTGCTACTGTTAATGTACCACCTCAAGGAGGAAGGAAGCACCCAGAACAAAAAATGGTTTCAGTAGACACTAAGAATATTCTGTTTATATGTGGAGGAGCTTTTGATGGCATCAATAAAGTGATTGCAAAACGGTTGAAAACAAATGCCATCGGGTATAAAAGTCGAAATGAGGACGAAGAAATTGATATGGATCAATTGTTAAAGTACGTTGCTCCTCATGACATTAAAACTTTTGGGTTAATTCCTGAGTTAATTGGACGTATTCCAGTATTGAGTTATTTACATCCATTAGATGCTGCAGCGCTTAGAAGAATACTGACTGAGCCTAAGAATGCTATTGCGAAGCAGTTTACAAAATTGTTTGAAATAGATGGTGTGAATTTGACATTTGAGGCCTCAGCTTTGGACTACATCGTTGAAAAAGCCGACCAATATAAATTGGGCGCAAGAGGATTGCGTTCTATTTGTGAGGCAATAATGCTGGATGCAATGTTTGAGATTCCAAGTGATAGCAAGCAGAAAGAACTGAAGATTACCAAAGAATATGCTGAAAGTAAAGTGGAACAATCAACATTGAAAAAATTAAAGGTAGCCTCTTAGCTACCTTTTTTTATTTACGTGGTATTTTGAATAATTGCCGCTAGTTGGTTTTTACTTGATTCCGTTAATTCTATACTAAATTCTAATTGAAAATCACCAGATTCCAATTGGGTCATTGAATTTCTGATATAGTTAGTCAAATTTATAATGATATTATTTATAAACTAACCTAACCCTTTATCAGATGAAAAAAATTAAAAAGTGTTGGCGTAATAAGACCAGCCTAGTACTAACCTTATTGTTTTTTCTTTCTCCTTTTATCGTAAATGCAGCAGCTCCAAGTATAAGTGGGGCAGTTTCTGTTTGTGAAGGAGATATAGTTACTTATACGTTTCCCTACAGCGCCGGGAATGTCTATAATTGGAGTGCGACCGGAGGAACTGGTATCGCAACTATTAATGCGGGTACTGGTAATGCGACATTTACTGTTACTTGGGGATTAGCAGTCCCTGGTCCGCATACAGTTGGATTGCAAGAGTACTCCGGAGGAGTATTAGTATCTAACCTTACGTTGAATGTAACGGTTAATGTAGCTCCCAATCCGCTCATTGTTTCAGACTTTGATAGCGATTGCGTCACAGACCCAGTCAGGGAAAAGGAGAATCGATTTATAGCTCCACAAAAGCCCGATCTTTTTGAATGTGAAACAGTTTGTGAGGATAGTCCGGTGACTTATACAACACCCAATGTAGCGGGAAATACGTATCAATGGACAGTTATTGGAGCTTATACCTCGATATCAGGAGCAACGACTAATTCTGCGACTGTTACTTGGGGAAGTCCAGGACAAGCTTATGTGGTAGTGACTGAAACTACTCCGGCAGGATGTACGCAAACAGATACTACTTGTATTGTAATTGTAGATAAACCTATTGCAAAATTTGAAGTTGATCATGGTGGCCCAATTGGGTCTTCTCAGACTATTGTAGGGGCGAATACAATAGAAATTTGTTTGAATAGCACCGTTTGTTTTAATGATCTCTCTTCCGGAGCTAGCAGTTGGTCGTGGGATTTTGGAAATTCTAATTCTTCTAATCTTCAAAATCCTTGTGAAACCTATACCACTCCTGGAAATTACTTAGTGACTCAAATTGTAGAAAATGAATGTCACTGTTTGGATACTTCCTATATTAACGTAAAAGTTAGAAACGAAGTAGGTCCTGAGATTGTTTGTCAGAATGTGGTGTGTGATAATGGTACATTTACTTATAATGCAATTTTGCCAACTCCATGTGTCGGAGGATACTACGAATGGGTTATTTCGAATAATGGAACTATAACAGGAGCCGCAGGTGGAGCGACTATAACTCCACAAACAGCAGACGGAGTCGACGTTACTTCAATTGATGTTTACTGGGGGTCTGGGCCTGTTGGTACTATTAGTTTGGTATTGTCAGGTTGCGGAAGTGTTTGTGATGCTATGACCACTGTTAATATCCCAATAATTCCTAATACCATTAACATCGAAGGAGATGAGGTTGTTTGTGTTGGAGAAGCGGGCTTCTTTGAGGTTCCATGTTATCCTGGTACTATTTATACTTGGAAGGTTAATGGAAATCCAGTTGCGGAAACCAGTAATGAACTATGGTATCAATTTTATTCTCCTGGTACTTATACAGTAACCGTTGAATATGACAATAATTTTTTAAGTTGTAGTGGAAGTTCTAGTGATTTTAATGTGAGAGTTTTATCTCCTTTTGAAATTAATGGAGCCTCTAAAGTATGTGCGGGTAGTCCATTAACTGTAAACGGACCAGCAGGTAGTCAATTGACTTGGGTGGTAACTAACCAATCAGGAACAATCGTTGCTTCTAGTGGTTCAGTTTCAAGCTCTTTTAATGTGCCAGGTTCTCTCACTCCTGGGACATATACTGTGACTGCACAAGATGTGAGTTCCCCAAGAGATTACTGTAATGATTATGCAGTTCATGGTTTTACTGTAATTGCAAAACCACCAACACCGACTGTAATAAATGGCCCTATTATAGTTTGTATTAATGAAGCATCCATTTACACAGCAAGTCCAATTTCTTCTGATTATTATTTAGAATGGGAAGTAAATAATGGAGGAACTGTTACCACATCCAATGGGAACTCCGTTAGTGTGACATGGGGAGCTGGTGTTAAAACAATTATTTTACGCCATGTTTCAAAGCAAAATGATTGTCCTTCTGATGATTATTTAGTAGTTATTAATGAAAAGGTGCCTCCTGTAATTACGCAGTCTGACTTTACAGGCCCAACAACAGTTTGTGCAAACACACCAACAGGCGCACCAATAGGATACAGTATGCCACTTTCTTTAGATGGATATAGCTGGTCTATAGTTCCTGCAAATGCCGGTAGTGTAGTAAGTGGACAAGGGACGACTAATATTTCTGTGATTTGGAATAATTATTCTGGTCCTGCTTCAGTAGTCTTAACACCTACCACGTGTAATGTGCCAGGAAGTGCTGTAGCGTATAATGTAAATGTGACGAATCCAGTAATGAGTATTAGTGGACCGTCTGTGGTTTGTCAAAATAGTGGTGGAACCTGGACTTCTTCTTTTACAATGGGAGTACCTGGACCGCATACTTGGACTGTACAAAACATAGCAACAGGCGCGACAGTGACTTTACCAGGTACAGGTAGTGTAATTAGTTATAACTTTCCTACTAGTGGATCTTTTGTGATTACTGGAACTGCAACAAATTGTAGTACAACTCATACTGTAACTCAGAATGTGACGGTTAATCCGGCACCTGTAGCCAACTTAACCTATTCTGGAGATAAAAACTGTATCGATAATAATATAGTCGATTTCTTCGTGAGTGTACAAGGAACAGGTCCATATACTTATACTTGGTATCATGGCGCATCTGTAATTCTTGGAGTAACTGGGCCGAACCATACTATTGGAAATAATCCAGCTGATGCAGGTAATTATTCCGTTGTTATTACTGATGCCAACGGTTGTTCATCTACAACCAATATTGTTAGAGTAAGAAGATGTGGTCCTCCTCCTAGCTGCACCAATCATGGATCTTCTATATCTTATACCTATAACGTATATCAAAATGCACCTTCTCCAGGTTGCGATGTTGTAAGGTTTAATGCAACTGCACTTGGTTTGACTCCTACTCAAGTGAGATGGAATTTTGCTGACTTAGGGTCTGCAACTGGTTATATGCCTACGTTCCAATTTCCTGCTAGTGGAGTTTACCCTGTTACTGTAATTGCTTCATATGGTGCGCCATTGTGCGACAAAATCTACACCTTTAACGTTGTTGTACCAGTAGTAGCTAATTATGAGTTGAATATTAGTTGTCCTTCCGGAAATACATTCTTAGTTAATTTAATTAACACTACAGATGTTGTGCATGGACCATTATCGCTATTCACCCATTTATGGACGGTATATGATATGACGGCGGCTACCACTTTAGGAACGTCAACAAGTCAGGACTATATGGGAGTGCCAGGATTAATAGGAGGAAATGTTATTCAAGTAACACTCCAGGAAACAAGAACATATACATGGGGTGGCCAAACAATTAATGCTTCCTGTACTTATGTGAATACATTCACGATGCCAGAGAATGCTAATGCAGATTTCTCTGTAGTGAACCCTGTTGTATGTGAAGGAAATCCTCTTTCTTTTACAGATTTATCAGCAGGTAATATTGTAAGTTGGGATTGGAATTTCGGAGATGGTTCTGGAATATTGACGCAAAGTCCTGATAAGACTTATACAACACCTGGAACGTATTCTGCTAACCTAATGGTTACTGATGAGTTTGGATGTACAAGTACCAGTGTGAATCAAACCATTACGGTTAAAGCAAATGCCATTTCAGGCAATATTAATGTGACTCCAGTTTCACCAATGTGTCCGGGAACAGTAGCAAGTATTGTTTTTACGAATACAACATCACCTTCATCAGCACCTTATAACTACTTATGGAGTGATGGAACTACTACAGGTACAGCTGCATCAAGCGCAACAACTACTACACAAACCTCTACGCATTATTTAGGTGTTACAGATTCTTATGGATGTTTCCAAAGTTTCGGGCCTGCAACTGTAGAAGTAGTTGAAATTCCAGATGCAATCATAACTGGCTTGGATGAATATTGCATTGGTGATGATATCAATTTGACATGTAATTATGGAAACTCTTATGGATACCAATGGTTGGTGTCTATTGGAGGAGCACCATTTACTTCAGCTGGATCTACCAATCCACAGTTAACAATGGCAGGAGGTCTTCCAATAGGAAATCATGTATTTAAAGTTGAATTAAGTACAACCTCACCAAACTGTGTAAAAGAGTCATTTTTATTCCCAGTTGAGGTGTTCGGCCTTCCGGCTGCACCAGTTATTACAACAAATCCAGTTCCTGCGTGTCCTGATAGCCCTGTGTTGTTAACAGTGACTAATCCGGGATTATACAATAGTATATCATGGACAACTGGTGATGTTGGTGTTTCTACTTCGGCCATTAGTGCTGGTAAATATTACGCTGTAGGTACGGATATTAATGGTTGTTCTAATTATAGCTTTACTGAAGTACATGAGCTTCCAAACTTCTGTAGCTTCATGTGCGGTTGTTATTCAGACTGTATAGAATCTGGAACGGCTTATAATTTCCCAGGAATTCCAGGAACTTTCCAGAATTGGAGATGGGAGCGCTTCGATGGTGTGAATTGGAATCCAATTGCATCTGGAACAGGTGCTGTTGCTGATCTGTCGATTACGACTCCTGGAGCTTATACTATACGTTTGTATGTAGAAACATTGGATGGATGTGATGGATACTCTTGTGAAGTAGACCTTATGTTAACAGCTTGTAGCGATCCATGTGAAGGTAAGGCTTACTTTGAGTATGTGGAATGTGTTCATACTTCTGTTGGAGTAGTATACGAGTTTGGAATGGGTATTGATTTTGCTCCTTTCGGTAAAAAATGTGATCAATATTCTTATCAAATTATTCCTCCAGTAGGAAGTGTTATTAGTACACCAAGTACAATCACTCCATATGGAAGTTTTATTCATGGAAAATGGACTGTTGGTTCGAATTACTACCCTGGAGGTAAAGTTTGTTTCGAGGTCATTATCACCAATGAATGTGATCAAACAACTTGTTCGTTTACTGTATGTATTGACTTCCCAAAATGTGGGGATGCAGACGCTAGTTCAAGAACGAAGTCTTCCAAAGGGATAGAAAGCCAAAATAGATTTGGAAATAGTGAGAAAGGAGAAATTACTTTCTATCCTAATCCATCTAGTGGTTTGTTGAAAGTGAATGTTCCTGAGGTTGGTAACTATGAGATCTCAATCTTTGATATTACCGGAAAGGCAGTATTTAAGCATACATTGAATGTTGAAACTCCTCGTGATTTCGAATTTAATTTACAAGATCTTCCGCTAGGACCATACCACATTCAATTTATTGGTAATAATTCAATTAAAACAGAAACCCTTATTATTATGAAGTAATAAAAAAGGATGGAATTAATAGGGGGGGAATGCAGTTGTAGTGCATCTCCCTCTATTAACTTCGATAAATGAGAGTTAGTACTCAAAATTAATTAGTGGAAAATATCGTAATTTATATGATTACGATATTTTTTTTGTGCTTAACTTACCAGAAGCAAACGATGAGAAGATTTTTAATAGGGTTGATATTGAATAACTTTTGAAAGTTGTTTAGCTTTTGATTTAGTATTTTTTCAATTTTTCCTGTAAATTTGATACACATGCTTTTTACTAAACCTACCCCACCCCATGAATGTAATAATAATAGAAAACGAGAAGGAGACTCGTGAGTCGTTATCCAAACTCCTGCGTTTATTTTGCACCAATGTTAATATTGTTGGTGTTACGGACAACCCCTTCGAAGGGTTAAAAATTATTCAAAACTCAGATCCCGATTTAATTTTCCTAGATGAAGAAATACTACAATCGTCAGGTGCCTTATTAGATTTGAAAGCGTCTAAAAAGAAATTCTATGTCGTTCTACTAACACTTGAAAATCAATCGTGTGAAATACCTGGTGAAGAAGCTAGGGTGTTTGAATATTTAGTAAAGCCAATAGATCCTATAGCACTTGAAAAATGTGTTAAAGACATTCGAACCTTATTTAAGAGGCAACTTTGTCCTGATTATGTCAATACTAAAAAAGGGAGAAAAGGAGAGGATGAACGAATAGGAATTCCAACGAGTAAGGGAACTTTGTTTGTCTCTTTAGAGCAAATCGTTTTTCTGAGAGCGAATAATAATTATACAGAAATTATATTAGAAACAGGTAAGCCATTACTCGTGTCAAAGTCCTTGAAGTCATTTGAAAGATTGCTGGAAAGCGCTTCTTTTATGCGCGTTCATCAGAGCTATATGATTAATTTAGAAAAGGTGGTGGAGTTGCAGCGCACCGATGGAGGGGCGCTTGTATTAAGCAACAACGATAAAGTGCCAATAAGCAGAGCTCATAAAGTTGAAATAAAAAATCGCCTAGAAGAGATGTGGAAGATAGTGTAGCTTATCGAATTTAAAAATCAAAAAATAAGAAAGAGTACTTAAGCTATTTTAAATCAATTAGTCAGTATTTGGGGAAGGCCTAAGTGGCTTACTTCCGCTCATACGTTTCAAAAGTAAATGCATACGCATGCTTTTCATCTGCTTCATGCTTTTCAGAATCAATTAATTGCCATTCATTTAAACTGAATTCAGGAAAAAAAGTATCCCCTTCTAATTCGGTATGGATTCTAGTCAAATAAATGCGATCTGCCATAGGAAGAGCTTGCTTATAGATTTCGCCGCCTCCAATTATCATCAATTCTTCTTCTCGATTTCTGTCAGCAATTCGAATACCTTCTTCTAAATTGTGAACAATCACAGCGCCTTCAAATTCATAATCGGTATCTCTTGTAACAACAATGTTGACTCTATTGGGTAAAAGTTTTCCAAAAGACTCTAGGTTTTTTCTACCAGTTAAAACATGATGTCCTTTAGTGGTTCTTACAAAAAAGCGCATATCGTCTGGCAGCGACCATGGCAAATCATTGTCACGTCCGATTACATTGTTTTCTGTAGCTGCTGCAATTAAAGAGATTTTCATAGTGTAATGTCTAGGCTTCGACTCCGCTCAGCCTTACTAAGGTTGAGCATCTATCAAAAAATTGTTTAAGTAATGTGTATTCGTTAGTTGGGTTGATTTATTCCGTAAGAAATTAATTATACTGCTACCGCTGCTTTAATATGTGGGTGTGGATCATAATTCAATAATTCAAAATCTTCGAACTTGAAATCAAATAAATCCGTCACATCAGGGTTGATTTTCATTGTCGGCAATGGACGAATTTCTCGGCTCAATTGCAATTTGGCTTGATCAATATGATTAGAATATAAATGCGCGTCACCAAGAGTATGCACAAAATCTCCGGGTTTTAAATTACAAACCTGAGCGACCATCATTGTCAACAAAGCATAGGAGGCAATATTGAAAGGAACGCCTAAAAAGGTGTCAGCACTGCGCTGATATAATTGGCAACTTAATTTGCCATCCGCGACATAAAACTGAAAAAAAGCATGACAAGGAGGGAGTGCCATATTTTCGATTTCTGCAACGTTCCATGCATTCACAATAATTCTTCTAGAGTCAGGTGTGTTTTTTATTTGATTGATAATATCGACAATTTGATCAATGTGCCGCCCATTAGCTGTCGGCCATGAACGCCATTGGTAGCCATAAACGGGTCCTAAGTTGCCATCTTCATCTGCCCATTCATCCCAGATACTAACCCCATTATCTTTCAAATATTTGATGTTGGTATCACCAGAAAGAAACCACAGTAGCTCATGAATAATAGAACGCAAATGCACCTTCTTTGTAGTCACTAGAGGAAAGCCAGCTGACAAATCATAACGAGATTGGTGGCCAAATACACTAATCGTACCTGTTCCAGTCCGATCTCCTTTTTGCGTACCGTGATCTAAAATGTGTTGAAGTAGTTCGTGATATTGCTGCATGATAAATGGATTTGACGTTGGCCAAATTTAAACAATCGAACAACGAAATGCCATTTATTTTTAGTCTTATTCTCTCGTATGAGAATGGGAGAGGTTTATAGAATTACACCAACTATTACTGCAGTAAACAATGAAGCTAATGTACCTCCAATCAAAGCTCTAATTCCAAATTTTGATAAAATTCCTTTTTTATTTGGAGCCAATGCGCCAATTCCACCAATCTGAATTCCAATACTTGCGAAATTGGCAAAACCACAAAGAATATAAGTTGCCATTGTAATCGACTTTTCCTCAGCGAATAATTGAGCAGCTTTCATTTTTCCTAATGACACGTATGCTACGAACTCATTTAAGATTGTTTTTTCACCCAATAACTGTCCCACTAATACCATGTCTTCTTTGGCAACCCCCATTAAGTATGCAATGGGTGCGAAAGAATATCCAATTAGAAATTCAAAAGTCAAGCCTCTGAAGGAGGTACTTGAGGCTATGATTTCATTTAGGCCGGTGTAATGTCCAATAATATCACACAGTAAATAGTTACCCATTGTAATAAAAGCGATGAAAACTAATAGCATTGCTCCTACATTCACAGCTAATTTTATCCCATCGGTAGTGCCATTTGCAATCGCTTCTAAAGCATTTCCGCCAATTTTATCGCTACTGATTTCCATCGTTGAATTTATCTCCTCTGTTTCAGGAACTAATATTTTGGCAGCGACTATAGCTGCAGGTGCTGACATTACAGACGCAGCCAATAAGTGCTTAGCAAAGTAGATTTGTTGAACAGGATCATCTCCTCCCAAGAAACCAATATATGCGGCTAAAACCCCACCTGCTATGGTGGCCATTCCACCAGACATCAAACTCATGATTTCAGAGTTGGTCATTTTGCTGAGGTAAGGTTTTACTAAAAGAGGAGATTCAGTTTGGCCTAAAAAGATGTTTCCGGCTGCTGCTAAACTTTCTGCACCAGATAATTTCATTAGTTTTTTCATCACCCATGCAAAAGCATAAACCACTTTTTGAAGAATTCCCCAATAATATAGTAAGCTTGTTAATGCCGAGAAGAAAATTATTGTTGGAAGTACTTGAATAGCGAAATTGATAAAACCAATTTCAATTTTTTCAGTGATGAATGAGCTAAATAAGAAGTTCGTTCCTTCACTCGTAAAGGAGATTATTTTTACAAAGAATCCACTGGCAATATCGAATGCTTTAGCTACAAAAGGAACTTTTAAAACCAGTATTGCGAATATAATCTGTAGTCCGATTCCTTTGCTTACTAAACTCCAAGAAATTGCTTTTCTATTAACGCTGAAGAGGAATGCTAGAAGTAACAAAACAATCATTCCTACGACTCCTCTCAATAATGATTCTATCGTCAAGCCTTCTGAAGGTTTGATTTTGTAGTTGCTGTTGAACAATTGATACTTTTCAGAATTTCCTTTGTGGATCAATTCGATGGCATTGTTTTCCAATTCTACTACTCTATATGTAGTTGGTTTTAATTGGAAAGAATCAACTCCATTGCTATCAGTAGATACTAAGGTTGATTGATTGATTACAATGTTTCCGTCAAGAATATTCCATTTTCCTGGGTATCCCGTGCCAGATTTATATGCTGTCAATTCTTTTCGTTGATCTACCTTTAGTGAGTCAAAATTGGTCCCTGTTGAAGAAATCCAGAGTGATAACCCTTCAGAAGAAGTAGTTGCTTTAGGTGCATTGGAATCACCGCATGCAAAAGTCAGAAATAATGGAAGTAGCAAAAGCCACTTAAAAGCGTTTGATATCTTCAAAATCTATTTAATTAGTGGAGCTATTTCGTTTGGTGATTTCATCACGAATACGAGAAGCGAGTTCATAATTTTCATTCTCTATCGCTTTCTCTAGTTTGCTGTTCAATTCTTTGATACTAAAATCAGCCAATGAAGATTTTTTCTTTTTTGGTGGGGTAGGTGTTGTATCTTTCTCTGGAGAAATTGAGGTAGTAGATCCTTCAGTGTTCTCATCGTCCAAAACAATACCTGCCGATGCTAGAATAAATTCAAATGTGTAAATAGGGCATTTGAAACGAACAGCCAATGCTACTGCATCAGAAGTGCGAGTGTCTATTTCTACTTCTTTTCCATCTTTGTCGCAGATTAATTTAGCATAGAATACGCCCTCTACTAGGTTGTAGATAATGATTTCTTTAATTGAAATGCCAAAAACATCTGCAAAATTCTTAAATAGGTCGTGGGTAAGCGGTCGAGTAGGAGTCATGTCTTCCAACTCTATGGCAATGGCTTGGGCTTCGAAACCTCCAATAATAATTGGCAATCTTCGTTTCCCTTCTTGCTCTCCAAGTACCAGTGCATATGCCCCTGATTGGGTTTGGCTATAAGATAATCCTATAATATCTAACCGTATTTTCTCCATTCTGCCCATAGCTAATCCTTCACTAAAGATATAAATTAATAAATGGGAAGACAAAAATTATCTTCCCATTTATTGATATTAAAATAGGCTGTAAAATTAGTGATTTGAAGCGTTAAACGCTTTAGCCGCTTCAACCAATTTTGGAATTACTTCAAATGCGTCTCCCACTATACCATAATTTGCTGATTTAAAGAATGGTGCTTCTGGGTCATTGTTGATTACTACAATGGTCTTACTTTGGTTTACTCCTGCTAAATGCTGAATAGCTCCCGAAATTCCAACAGCAATATATAAGTTCGGACGAATAGCTACACCAGTTTGACCAACGTGTTCGTGGTGAGGTCTCCAATCCATATCAGCTACTGGTCTAGAGCAAGCTGTAGCAGCTCCCAATTCCTTCGCTAAATCTTCAATCATTCCCCAGTTCTCAGGACCTTTCAATCCTCTACCTGCAGAAACTACTTTTTCTGCTTCTGTTAATGGAAGATCAGCCGATTCCTTAATTACTTCTTTAACTTTTACAGTTGCAGCACCTACTTCGGGGCTAAAAGTCTCTACAGATGCAGATCCACCTTTTGCTGATTTATCTACTGAGTTAGGCAATAAAGAAATCACTTTTTTATCCGTATTGATGGTAATGTTGGCAAAAGCTTTTCCAGAGAATACTGCTTTCTTAACAGTAAATCCGTTTGCTGTAGATGGATAATCTACTGCTCCACTAACTAATCCAGCATCTAATTTCGCCGCCACTCTTGGTGCGATAGACTTTCCTGAAAAGTCGTGAGAGAAAATAATGACATCAGCACCTTCTGCTTCAGCACCTTTTACTACCACTTGTGTGTAGATAGAAGGGTCAAAATCATTGAATTTTGAATCGTTAGCATGAAGGATTTTTGTAGCTCCGAATTCGCCTAATGATTCAGCGTCAGAGCAAGCACCAATTACAATTGCAGTAGCATTGGTTCCTAAGTCAGCTGCAATTTTACTACCATAAGCCACTGCCTCAAAAGCTGACTTATGTATTTTTCCGTTTGCAGTGTTTGCGTATATTAAAACAGACATATATTTTTCTTTTAGATTACTTTGGCTTCGTTGTGAAGCAATTCAATTAATTCAGCTGCGTTATCAGCATCGATGTAATGACATTCTCCTTTTGCAGGAGGTAACTCATAATTGGCGATGGTGGTAGATGCATTAGCACCTGATCCTTCCACTACTTTCAAAGGCTTTGTTCTCGCAGCCATAATTCCTCTCATATTAGGAATTCTAGCTTCAGCCATTCCTTTTGCAGCACTAATTACAAATGGAGCAGTTACTTCAACTACTTCTGTTCCACCTTGTATATCTCTATGAATAGTTGCGGTAGTTCCTTCCATTTCTAATTTAGAAGCCAAAGAAACATAAGGCATGTCCATTAATTCAGCAATCATACCACCCAATTGAGAACCATTGTAATCAATCGTTTCTTTTCCTAAAAGTACCATGTCAAATCCTTCTGCTTTTGCGAATGCTACAATTTCTTTAGCAGTTTGTAATGCGTCAGTTGGATTTACATTGATTCTAACTGCTTCGTCTGCACCAATCGCCAATGCTTTTCTGATGATTGGTTCGTTTTCAGCCAATCCTACATTAACAACAGTTACGCTTCCACCGTTTTGTTCTTTCAATTCCAAGCCTCTCACCAATGCATACCATTCATCGTAAGGATTTACTATGAATTGAACGCCATTAGTATCAAATGCTGTATTGTTGTCAGTGAAAGCGATCTTTGCCGTAGTATCCGGAGCCTTACTTATACATACTAATATTTTCATCTTCTTATTGTTATTGAGTGATTTATTCTTTTTTAATAAGACAATCAATGTAGTTATTTGTTTTTGATTCAAACCAAACTTGAACTCAATTGATTATTCTTGTCACAAAACTAATTTAAAAAAGAAAGAAATAAAAATACTATTCGCGCATAATAAATTTTAAGTGCATATAATATCGGATTTTTTGAAATTGGAAAGAGAGAAGAAAAAGAAATTTTATTTTTAGATTTTTTTTAAAACCGGACGATTCTTTCTTAAAATGAGTAATCGGCATTAAATGTATCGTTAATTTATATTTTTTTAACTCATTATTAAAATTACTCTATGGTAAAAACTCTGATTTTATAAGGGTTTTACTAACAAAAGATTAGAAATGATTATTTTTTTAAACAACTGTCTTGGTTTGTATTAAAGTTTGATTTAATTTTAGAACAACTAACCTCTTAATTTTAAGTCAAATGAAAAAGCTGTCAGTTTTACTATTTTTATTTTCAATGATTTCAATTATTACATTTGCACAAAGGATACAAGTTGTTCACGGACCAACAACAGTATGTGCAGAAGAAGCTGATTTTTACAATGCGGTTGTCAGTAATGGAATGTTTTATAACTGGAATGTTACCAATGCACAAAGCTTTTTGCCAAGTGGTAATTTTTTAGATGTTGTTTGGGGCAATTATTCCAAATACTAGACCCATGAAAAATCTCAAAAAATACATTACAAGAATAAACTTCCAATTATTATTAATTTTTTTATTGCCTACTATAGCCACCGCCCAAGGCGGTTGGCAGTGGGCTAAAAATTACGGTGGTGACAAAAATCCCCCAGTAGAGACAGTGAAAAGTCTACAAACGGATCAATGGGGGAATATCTACATTGCAGGAACTATAACAGACATTTACCAGCGCGACAGTGCAGGAAATGTGCTCTACGATAGTAATTTTTTCCCTATTCTTCACAACTACGGTAAGGAAGATATTTGGGTAGCCAAATACAGCCCATCTGGTAAAAATCTATGGAGCGAATATGCTGGAAGTGGAAACCCTGATGTTATCTATGCTTCAATAACTGATAAAATTGGTAATACTTATATCGCTGGCAGGTTAAGCTATAATTCCTTTCGATTGCCACATACTTTTAACAAAAAAAGAATTTCAAATGACAGTCTAACAACTTTTATTGCTAAATTAGATTCTTCTGGAAAGTTGCTGTGGCACAGGCCATTTGGGTTTGATTCTGTTTTGTCAAATAATGTAGTTTGTGCTTTTAACGGGAATCTTTATTTAGATCATCAAAACAACCTCCATTACACATTCGTGTCTTGCAGAAGTCAGATAATTTTTAAATCCGATACTATTGACGATTCTTGGTACGATACAAAGTTCACTCAAAATGGAGATTATATCTCTTCAAAAAGACTGCCATTTAAAGACTATCAAAACAGTTTGTCCAATTTAAAATCAAGTATTGATCGGCTAGGTAATTATTATTTTTACAGCTATTTCGACACAGACACTCTATTCTTACTGAACGATACCATAATCCGAGATGGGCAAAATGTCGCCAATGGCATTGTATTGGCGATAGATTCCAATGCCCATTACAAATGGAGCTTTGTGAGTCAAAATATTTATGACCCAATTACGAATGGAACTGTAGTTGGTGATACAATAATAGTTTCAACAGATATTTCTTCACAAACGGACACGGTCTTCTTTGGGAATCAAAAGTATAAAAC
>NZ_WWNE01000005.1:0-221 GCF_009909615.1 Acidiluteibacter ferrifornacis
GTAATTACAGAATCACAACCTGCAGCATTTTGGATGGTATCGTTATACAACCTTGTAGTGGTATATGTCATGCTGTTTTGCGCCCAAGTGTAGGTATCGCAAGCTGTAACATTGGTTGTGGAGCTTGTCGAGTTATTGATGGTCAAATTCAAAGTAATTACAGAATCACAACCTGCAGCATTTTGGATGGTATCGTTATACAATCCTGTAGCAGTATATGT
>NZ_WWNE01000005.1:333-508139 GCF_009909615.1 Acidiluteibacter ferrifornacis
AGCAGTAACATTGGTTGCCGAGCTTGTCGCATTATTGATGGTCAAATTCAAAGTAATTACAGAATCACAACCTGCAGCATTTTGGATGGTATCGTTATACAATCCTGTAGCAGTATAAGTCATGCTGTTTTGCGCCCAAGTGTAAGTATCGCAAGCAACTTGTATATCAGTAGAATTTGAGCTTGAGCATTCGCTATATTTAGCAACAAAAGCGCTTATGCCAGTACTAGAATAGTAAGCAGTAGCTTTAGATGGATCAAAATCAGAGTTTATTCCATTAAAGTATCCTACAATGTTTATATTGTTTGATTTGTCCATTACTAGGGAATAGATATACTCATTACCCATACCACCCAAACTAAAAGCTTCTAAGTAGTTGCCATTTGGGCTATATTTAGATATGAATGCATCGTTATTACCGGCAGAGGTTATGATTGCAGAATTATTTGAAAAATCAAAATCCACTGTTCCATAGAAAGAACCAGCAATTGTAATATTGCCAGAACTGTCTAAAGCAATAGAGCTTGCAATGTCATTACTATAAGGATTACCAAAACTATTAGCCCAAAGTAGATTTCCATTATTATCATATTTGGACAAGAAAACATCCATATATCCTAAACTAGTTAGATTTTTAGTATTACTCGAAGGGTCAAAGTCAGCAATCCCCTTAAAATGACCTGTCATATAAGTATTTCCTTGGTTATCTATAACCAAGTCTCTACTTTCGTCGTCATCGATTCCACCCATACTTTTAGCCCAAATGATATTTCCATTTGAATCGTATTTGGCCAAGAAAATATCTTGACTAGGAAATCCATTTAATTTAATTGAGGATATTAAGTTTGTATTTGATCCGGATGGATCAAAATCTGCTATTCCATGAAAGTAACCAGTCAGATAAATATATCCGGCATTGTCAATTGATACTACTTTCCCTACATCACTATAATTTCCACCTAAACTAATAGCCCATTTATTTTGACCATTGGAATCATATTTTGCAAGAAAGGCATTACCACCTCCTGTATCATAAATATTTGAATGCGAGGATGAAGGGTCAAAATTAGCTAATCCGACAAATTCTCCGGTTATATATACATTACCAATTGCATCTAATGCTATAGAATGGCTATTGTCATATTTATCACCACCTAAATTATTGACCCAAACTAAATTTCCATTTGAATCGTATTTAGCTAGAAATGCATTGTAAAAAGCAGAAGTTCCCCCGGAACCAACTTGAGCGGTGAGAACATGGGAACTCGAAGAAGGGTCAAAATCAGCTGAAATTTGATAGAAACCTGTAATATATATATTTCCGAAAGCATCAACTGATAAGGCGTTAGCTTGGTCACTTCTATCTCCTCCCATATTAATCGCCCAAATATAATTTCCATTTTTATCGTATTTCGCTATAAAAATATCAGAGCTTGGTGTTCCTGTATAACTGGTTGTAGAGGTTAAGTTTGCAACAGATGTTGAAGGATCAAAATCAATTGTACCTGAAAAATAACCGGTTAAAATGGAGTTGCCTAAATGATCAATTGCGATGGAATATGATAGACTAGATGAATTCGTCCCTTGCAGTACATTTGCCCATTTAAATGCAACATTATTTTGTGCTATGGAGCATACATTTAATAGCATGGCTATTATGACTAATTTTTTATTCATTTTCTATTATTTTGATATGGAATTCAAAAGTATTGAAATTATAAAATAATTAACATACCGATAAATGCGTATTTATTCGGATAAATTTACCTTTTGTTTTATAAAACGCATTTTCGCTATTTCTTTTCCTTGATTGTAATGAAAAATAGAAGAATCTAAATTTGAAGCTTCCCACATAATTCCCAAACTTTTATTCAACTCCATTTTTAATGAGTCATTTTCAGTTTGAAGAAGGACTTTTTCAAAAGAGTCTATTTTCTCGTGGTTTTGACCAAGAATTAGATTAGCGTTTATTAATAGAAAGAGGACTAAAAACACTCTGATTAGAATGTTTTTAAAGTAAATGTGCCCTCTTCTTGCTTTTAAAAAGAAAATGAATTGGACAATAGGTGAAAAGCGAAGATTGAGAAACATTGAGGGTAAAAGTAGCTATTTTCTGAAAAAGATTAACCCAGCCATTTGAAGGGGGGAGATAGTCAATTAAAGGGTTAACCAAAAAAGAGCAAGAAACCCTTATTCCACTATTGAAGTAGTTATTAATCTCTTTGTCTTGAGTGGGAGTCGTCAATATTAAGGGACATAAAAAAATCCCAAATCGTAAACAATTTGGGATTTTAAAAGAGTGACCTCGGAAGGATTCAAACCTTCAACCTCCACAGCCGTAATGTGGTGCACTATTCAGTTATGCTACGAGGCCATTTTCGAAGCGCAAAACTACAAAAAATATTAAATGCATGCCAATTGTTTTTATTAAATTGAAAAGATAAATGAATACAATCCTAATGAAAAGGTATTATACGGGAAATTGGCTGCGGTTTAAATTAGGGTTTAGTTGAACTGCAGTATCAAAGCTGCTTTTGGATTTGTCTATTTCTCCTATCTCATAATAATTTAACCCTAAATTTAAGTAATACTGAGAATTATTCGGAGAAGATTGAATTGCATTTTCAAGAATATCAATGCTTTTGGAGAACTGCTTATTCAATGATAAAGCAGTAGTTAGGTTAATAATGATATCTGCATCATTTGGCTTCAAATTGTTAGCTTGATCTAAATATTTTATGGCCTTTGGAAGGTTGCTGAGCTGTTGTCCATAAATATTTCCAATTAAAAAATAGATGGCTGCGGGCTCAATTGAATGCATAACATACTCTTCATATAGCTTAACTTTTGTGGAAGGATCTTCCACCTTGCCGATTACAAATTGAATGTTTTGATGAGCATTACTATGAGAAGGATTGATTGTGAGAATGTCGTAATAATACTTTAGTGCTTTGTGAGGAGATTTAGATAATTCATATTGGGCATTCCCCATTAATAATTTAGGGTCTATGTATTCAGGGTAAATATCAATAGCTTTCTGCAAGTGAGCTATTGATTGCATTAATAATTGTTGTTTTTCAACTGGGTTGTGGGTTGATTGTGCTTGCTCTAGCAATAAACCTCCTGCCATTGTTTGGCTTTTAGCACCATTAACACTTGTTTTTGCGTCTATTGTCGCCAAAACTAAATTACTCTTCCAAACTTGATTTCTACTTATGGTTTTCCCTGAGTATGCTAAGAGTATACCGAATAGAATACCTATCGCTATGTTTTTATTTTTGAGTAGTTTATGACTGTCTAATAACAGAAAATGGGCTAAAATAATACAAAATCCTAAAGAGGAGACATATATAAATCGTTCATTCATGAACACTCCAATTGAAAAGAAAAGATTGGAAGAAATACTTAAGCTCAATCCGTATAGAATTATTCCAAAGGCGTAAATGTTTTTCTTTATCAACCCCTTGATTGAAAAAAGTATCAAGCTGACATAAACAATAACGCTCCATATTACTATTGGGTTGGTGAAACTAACGATAGGAATATGTTTCGGATAATAATCGTAGGTAAGTGGATGTGGGAAGAATAATAATGCGATATACTTCCACAAGGTAAAGATTATTGTAGCATATTTATCTGAAGTAGAGGCTTCTAAAAACGGGTCATTCATTAGGTTGTCAGCAACAGCATCTATAAACATACTACCAATTACCTGCCCTCTAATGAGGTACCAAATGGCGGCGATAGTGAATAAGCTTCCGAAACTAATGGACAATAGTTTCCAATTGTTAGTTCTAAAAAAATAAATCGTAACAGGAATTATCGCTAAAAATGTGATGGCTGTTTCTTTGCTTAGTAGTGCAAAAAAATAACAACCCATTGCGATAACTAGATAAACCCAATTTCGGTAATCAATGTATTTAAGAAGGAAATAAAGAGAGGCTAACACCCCTGTAAATGATAAAATCTCATCACTACCTTTTATATTGGCTACTACTTCTGTATGTATAGGATGGGCAATAAATAGTAAAGTAATTATTGCAGCTAGTAAATTCTGAGATTGTTTTGGAATACGCTCTTTAAATAGTTGTAAAAGTACCTTAAACAATAGGAGGACGTTCGTTAAATAAAAAAGTACAGTGAATAAATGAAATACTTTGGCATTCATTCCGAAAACTTGATGAATCAATGCGAAAACGGCAATAGATAGCGGTCTGTATCGTCCACCTGAAACTAAGCTTTTTTGTTGTCCATAGAAGCCGACCATTGATTCTGTTGAAAAAATCGAAGGAATGCCGGAAAGACCTTGCTTCACGAAACTATTCTCTGTGATTACAATGGAATCGTCTAACACAAAGTCATGGTTTAGAGTATTCCCATAAAGTAAGAATGTAAATACAATAAAAACACCTAGGTATAATGATGTTGAAACGTTCATGAATTTCATTCAGTCAAAGAAACAAAAAAACAATTGTATCGGGAATAGTATTTGATAAAATCATTGAAGAGACGTATTTGACTACGTTGATTACCGTATTTTTTCTTAAATAGGAGCTTTCTGTTTTTCGAAAGGGATTGATTTTTATATTTTCGGAGGATGAAACGCATTATATACTTTATTCTATCATTATATCCTTTGCTCGCAGTAGCCGGAAATGAA
Organism: Acidiluteibacter ferrifornacis; assembly: GCF_009909615.1. Lineage (GTDB taxonomy): Bacteria > Bacteroidota > Bacteroidia > Flavobacteriales_E > Vicingaceae > Acidiluteibacter > Acidiluteibacter ferrifornacis. The sequence continues at coordinate 4,994 of NZ_WWNE01000005.1, forward strand.
CAAGTAAGAGATAGTATAAAACAGTTGATAAGAACGTCAATGACAGAAGCTCACCGTATCAATCAATATGTGGCTCTTTCTAAAGCTTTCATTGATGTAAATATTGACTCTTCAGAATATTATATAAAAATTGCCTATCAAAATGCAATTGATATTGACTATGAAAAAGGAATTATTGCCACTCTTAACATTAAAGGTAACATTTTACAACGAAGGGGAAAACTAGATGAATCCATGCAAATGTATGAAGTCGCTAAGAAGATGGCATTGAAGAATAACGATGATTCTAGTCTGGCTAAGATTTTAAATAACATCGGAATAATTCATAATAACAAAGGAGAATTTAATAAGGCTTTAGAGGCCTATTTTCAAGCATTGGATTATGAAAAGAAAATTAATCATAAAAGAGGTATAGCAGAGGCATATAACAACATCGGAGTAGTTCATTACTACCTGTCCGATATGGAGAATACCTTGTTATACCTTAAAAAGTCTTCTGAGATTTCTAAGGAAATCGGCGATTTAGAAATATTGAAGAAGGGATTGATTAATATAGGTGCCATTCACAGATATAGAGGAGAGTATGATGAAGCGTTATCCAATTATTATGAGGCGTTAGAAATTTGTGAAGTTTTAGGAAATCATGCTGACATGAATACGAGTTGGCACAATATTGCAGAGGTTTACTCTTTGCAGCACCGATATAAAGAATCAGAAGAGTATTATAGAAAGGCACTCGTATTCAATCAGAAGTTTGATAACAAAAACGGTTTAGCATTGGAGTATAACAATATTGGAAGTCTTTATTTAAAACAAAATCGATATAAAGAAGCCAAAGAATATTTTGAAAAAGCATTGACAATTAGCCGAGAGGCCGGATATAGAAAACTAAAGGAGGATATATACGATGGTCTAGCCAATCTGTATGCCAAGCAAAATAATTTCGCTAAGGCATTTGAATATTCGCAAATGTATATCAAGTTAAAAGACAGTATTCTTAATGAGGAGAACTCCAAAAATATAGCGGAGTTACGCACTAAATATGAAACGGCTGAAAAAGAAAAGCTGTTGGCAGAAGAAAAGGGAATGACTGCTATATTAAGGTCTGAAAAAGCTGAAGCCGAGCTTGAAACTGTAAATAGGAACAAGTGGATTATCTTTTTAGCATTAATCATGATAGCCGCGAGCATGGTGTTTTTAGCAATAGTTCAGAACAATAAGCGAAAAGCACAAGCAGAAATTGATGCCGCAATAATCGAAGAAAGGGATCAAGGAGTGAATGCTGTTATTCAAGCACAAGAAGAAGAAAGGAAACGAATTTCAAAAGAACTTCATGATGGAATTGGACAACAACTGAGTGGTTTAAAAATGGCGTTTCAACGATTAGAGGATCGATTAAATCAAGAGATACCTCACCGAAAGGATGAAATTAAGAGATTGGTATCGATTATTAGTGATTCAGCAGATGAAGTAAGGACAATTTCTCATCAAATGATGCCAAGGGCATTAACGGAGGAAGGGTTATTGCCGGCAATAGGCGATTTGTTGACTAAAAGTTTAGAGCCTTTAGATATCAAACATGATTACGAACATTATGGTATTTCAGGGCGATTGGAAGAAAGAATTGAATTGAGCCTATACCGTGTTCTACAAGAATTAATTAACAATATTATAAAGCATGCAGAAGCTACGGAAGTGAATGTGCAACTTTTTAAGAACGGTGATCGTATTATTTTAATGGTTGAAGATAATGGAAAGGGTTTTGTTTCTGATTCAAAATCAGATGGACATGGGTTGCTTAATATAAAAAGTCGGATAAACTCATTGGGAGGTGATGTTAATTATACTCCAAGTCCAAATCATGGAACTGTGGTAACTATTAGAATACCTCTTTCTAAAGTACAAAATTACGCTTGATGAAAAGATACTTTCTTCTTCTGTTTTGTTGGTATATGGTCGGATACGGTCAAACTCATGTCGCAAATTTAGATAGTGTTTTATCAACGATGAAAGGATTGTCTGATAGTGCGAAAGTAGATAGTATGATTCAGGTTTCAAGATTCATAGTAAGAAATCATTCAAATGGAGAAGGGTTAGCTTATGCTTTGTGGGCACACCAAATGGGAGTAAAAAAGGGATTTACTGATTTAATACCGAAGGCTCGATTTTATATAGCTAATAATTATGAAAATAAGGGAGTTATAGATAGCACTATTAAACATTATAACCTAGCGCTCTTAGAATCTAAAAGCACGAAGCATCAAAATTGGTATGGCTACATATTTAACAATATCATTGTAGCATTACAAAAGAGAGGGCGATACGATGAAGCCCTTGCTGTAGCCTTTGAAGGATTAGAAATGGCAAGAACTCTGCAGGATACCTATTACATTGCTCGTTTTTATTCAGATATTGGATACATTCACGATCGATTAAATAATTTTTCAGAATCTATAAAATGGCAAAAAAAGGGCATCGGACTTTTTGATTTAATTGGAGAAGACGTTAAAAAACATTTTGCGATATCCAGAATTGGAATCGCCTATGACGAATTAGGAGATTATGATTCAGCTCACTACTACAATCAAATCGCTTTACAATTTTTTACAGCAGAGAACTCTATCAAAGATATTGGAATGATAAAGTCTAATATTGGAAATACCTATCTCAAAGAAAATAATTGGAAAATGGCATTGGATTACTTAAAAGATGCTTACGAAATCAATTACATTACAGGGGATAATTTGGCGCTAAGTATTACGGCGATTAACCTTGGTAGGGCCAATAAAGAAATAGGTAATATTTCTAGAGCTAAGAGTCTATTTTCTGAAGGTATTCGTTTGTCAAAAGCTTTGGACGATTTAAAATTTCAATCAGAGGGGTATTATTCTTATTATGATTTGTTTGAATCACTGCAGCAATACGATTCAGCTTTGTTTTATTTTAAATGGTACAAAGTGTTAGAAGATAGCCTCTATACTTTAAAGAAGTCTGAACAAATTGCAGAGCTAATCACTAAGTATGAAACCAAAGAAAAGGAACAGCAAATTGAACTTCAAGAATTAACCTTAAAAAAACAAGAAGCTCAGATTGTTTCCAATCGATGGTTGAACTTTTTATTGATAGCATTGTGTGTTCTTGTGATTGTAGTATCAATTGGGCTTTATCTTAGATATATAGGAAAAAAAGATGCCGAAATACAACGAATGCTGATTGAAGAGCAAGAAAAAGGGTTAAATGCGGTCATCACAGCCCAAGAAGAAGAACGAAAGCGCATTTCCAAAGATTTGCATGATGGAATCGGTCAACAATTAAGTGGGTTAAAAATGGCATTTCAAAAAATGCTAAGAAACTGGAGTTTCAATAATCCTGAAGAGCGAGAAGAATTAAATCGACTCACTGAAATATTAAGTGAATCAGCCGATGAAGTTCGATCTATTTCTCATCAGATGATGCCCAAATCTCTTACTGAGCTTGGGATCGTTTCTGCATTAGAAGACTTGCTTTCAAAGAGCTTGGGAATGGTAGGGATTGAATATGAATTCGAGCACCATAAGGTAACAGATCGTGTGGAGGAGCAAATTGAAGTTACAATTTATCGCATAGTTCAAGAATTAATCAATAATATTATCAAGCACTCCAATGCTCAAATGGTGCACATTCAGTTATTCAAAAATGCAGGAAAAATTATTCTCATAGTAGAGGACAATGGAAATGGTTTCGCTGAAAATTCTACTGAAAAAGGGCATGGTTTGTTGAACATTAAAAGTAGGTTGAATACAATTCATGGGGAGGTAAATTATGCACCAAGCCCTGCTAGTGGAACCATTGCAACCATTCGGATTCCTATCAATTGAATCAATATTTTCATTTCTAAACATTAGCCTAATACGGTAAAAGTCGTAGGTAAAATCGGTTGATTCCTCTATTTAAATCAACTTAGAATCTATGGTACTTCGTGTAGAATAAATTTTTAATCTCATGAAGAAAGAAGTAAAGCAAGAAATGGAGGTTCTAACTGCTAGGGAAACAGAAGTTTTAAAGCATATTGCTAATGGTTATTCAAATACTGAAATTGGAAAAAAACTTCAGATTAGTCATCGAACAGTAGATTCTCATCGAACAAATATTCGAAATAAATTAGGAGTGCACAACCTAGCACAAATGATTAAATACGCTTTAAAAGAAGGTATTGTAGATTAATGAAGTCTGAACAGATTCACTTACAAAATAGCTTTAATACAATGAAAATTCAGCTAGTTTATAGTTTGTTGCTTTTGTTTCCTGTCTTTTCGATTGGTCAAAATATTAATGAACAGTACGATAAATGGGCAGTTACAGAAGATGTCATAAACATCACAGGGATTGATCTTTCCCCAAATGGAAAAGAAGTGGCTTTAGTCGGGGGGAAGATGGATGCGATATACTTATACGATCATGTTAACCGAAAGCTGTTGCGAAAAATTCCAATGGATAAGGATTATAGCGGTTATAGAGTAGAGTATTCATCTAATGGCAATTATTTATTACTGCAAGAAAGAGTTACAGAATATTATTCCACCAAAAATTCTCGGGCCGGAGGTTATGCTGTAATAGATTTGAAGTCAGATAAAATAATTCATCAGTACAAAATGATTAATGATTTGAAGATCTCATTCGATGAGAAATACCTTATTGTACTGGATAATGGAACGTTAGAAATAAAAGAACTCTCAAGTGGGAAAACGATTCAAAAATTTAAACCTGAGGGGGCGACAAATGCTGTCGCTATTAGTCCAAACGGAGAAGATCTAGCAGTAGTACAGAAACCTAACAAAGCTGATATAAAAATGTTAGTCGACCGTAAAATGAACAAAAAGTCGATTAAGGCGGCTGCTAAATATAAGTTCTTGATTGCTATCTACGACTTCAAAACTCAAGAATTAAAAAGTGTAGTGCCTGAGTTTTATGACAATATAAGCATGCTTAAATACACTCCTGATGGGGAAAAACTTTTGAGCTTTAATATTGCTCAAAATTCTTACGTCAATGTAGCACTGCCTCAGTCAAATTATGAACCAACTAGAGAATCCTATTTAGGAAGAAGTACCACTCAACCTGATTTTCAATACGATTTTAGTGGTAATTATTTCGGGATAGCTACTGTAGAGAAGTTTCCTGCAATTAATATTTATCATGTTGGTAGTGGCTCAATCACTGATCAGTACGATACTCAAAATAAAATATGGAAAAGTGCAAAGCTTAATTTTTTTGCGGGAACTAACGCAAGTTTCATATTTACTCCTGATGGAGAATACGCCATAATAGCTTATGGTAATTCATTGATAAAATGGAGATATAACCAATACAATCCCAATAATTAATGCCTAAATCGACAATCATGAAAACCATATTGAGATTCTTATTTAGCATACTACTTCTGCTTTCACTTAATATCACATATGCACAAAAGAAACCTTATTACACGGAGCAAGAACAAGTAGTAGAAGCCGCTCGAAACGCATTAAATAATGCTGTGGAGTCTGGAGATTTTAAAGAGTGGGCAATAAAAAATAACATGAAAGGTAGTTTCACTTTTAACCTCACCATAGGAGGTACGAAAGGAGAAGTATATACTATCAATGCGCTAGAAAGAACGGGAGAGGTAAAACAGCAGAATACATTAAAGGATTATGTCAAGTCCATGAGATTCCCATTTAAGATGCCTAAGAATCGTAGCTATCAATTTGAATATGAATTTAATTTTTAATCAAATCAACTATAATTAATAAACCAATTGTTATGAAAAAGCAACTATTAATCATTTCAGGATTAGTCTCAATGAGCATAGGTGTATATGCTCAAGAAGATATGAAAGAAGCATGGACCCAAAAATACGATCACAAAACCGAAAGAGTTGGTACAGGCTTAGAAGGTGAAGGAGAAGTAAGTTACATCGCTACAGATAAGGAGATTACTGTGTTTAAAACGAGTAACGGGGATGTTGTATGGACCAACAAGTTTAAAGAGATAACTCCTAACCTTAGAAAAATTGACGAGCTGATACCATTTTGGGCCTCAGATGCCATGTTCTTATTTGACAAGAAGGTTGGTAAAGATAAATTAGCAGTGATAAGCCTCACTTCAGGTAAGGTTTTATGGGAAAGTGAAAAATATCAAGGTCTTACAGATGGTGCGATTAGTTATCTACCTGAGAAAAAGGGATTTTTATTATCCTTATCTGATGGGTTAGTATTTGTCGATGCTGTGACTGGAGAGGAGAAATGGGAAACCAAACAATTTGTAGGGGCTATTGGACAGTATATTTATGAAAATGGAGATATCGTCGTAATTAATGTTGCGCCTTCACATTTAATGTCTTTATTTAAAGCATTCAGAAATCAAATTGCGCGAATAGACCTAGACAATGGAAATATTAAATGGACAGCCAAATATAACGGGATAGCTGAAAAGAAAGTTATTACTAAAGAACGTGTTTATGATTTGACTAGAAAGGGAGATAAGTTATTTTTAGAGTTAAATGGAATTCAAGTTTTTGATTTTAATACAGGAGCTACTTTATGGACCGCGACTTATGATGCAACACCAGACGTAAAGAAACCTAAAACCGTTCGATATGGAGGTAGTGTATCTGGATATGTTAAAATTGGAGTGTATGAAACTACCGCCAAACCCGTAAGAGTAGGTAATGATGTTTACATTGTAGAAACTACTCAAAAAAGAGATCAAAAAATCAAGAAGTATGATGCAAATACAGGAAAGTTAATCTGGCAGAGTCCTGAAATTAAAGGAGCGAAATGTATTCCAAACTTGTTTGTGAAAGACGATAAAGTGATTATTCAAATAGGAGGAGTGGTAGAATATCAAGGTCGATACATGAGCGTGTCTAAAGATGCGAACACAGGAACCACTACTTGGACCTATACCGATAAAGTTTATTATGAAAATGTAAAACCAAATGGTTTACAAGCATTTAATACGAGCGATGGAACTTTAGCTTGGGATACAGAGCGATTTAAAAAAGGTATTACCAACTCATTTTCAGAAGGAGAAAATATCTATGTGAGTAGCGGTAAGGCCTTGTATTCAATAAAAAGTGCAGACGGAACTGTGAATTATGAAGTTGATGTAAAGAATGGTGGGGTTGGAAATGCAACTCAAATTCGTAAACATAAGGATAAGATTATTGTTATAGGAGAGAAAGGGGTTTCTGCTTTTAATCAAGTAGATGGCTCATATCAATATGGAAATAAATACAAAAGGTCTGAACCTGTAAAACAAATTGATAACATCTTATTGATGGTAACAGAAAACAATGATTTCGCAGCTTTTAACTTGGACGACTGTTCGTATGTTAAATACAATGCGAAAAAGGACTCTCAGCAAGAATTAAGTGAGGATGGAAACTTTGTTTGGGCGTATGAGAAAAAGGATGTAACAAAGTTAAAAACGCGCTAGTGTTTATGTCCTTAGGACGAGGTGTTGGGGCGCCTCGTCCCTTTTTTATAGATATTTATGTGATCCATCACAACTGGGCATTCGTTTAGATTGACCACAAATACAATCATGAATACCGATACCGTCTAAAATACGTTGTCGGTATTTTTCTATTCGATCTATTCTAGTTTTAGATTGTTTCGCACTGGAGAAGTACAAATGGTAGCCTCTCTGCCTTCCTGGAGTCAATGCTTCAAACGCTTCTTTAAATGCCTGGTTCTCATTCATCTTGTCTTTTAGTTCATCAATTAGATCCAGGTGACTACTTTTCTTTTTGTTGACTTTTATGCCGGCTTTTTCTACTTCAATAGATTCAAAAATATAAGTCTTTATGGTGTCTAACTGATTTGTAATTTCTTGAACCGAAGTAAATTTTAAATACCTTACAGATTGTGAGTTTTCACCAGGAGCTACTAAAAGTTTTTCAGTGTCTTGGAGTAACACTCCTTTTAAAAAACTTAATGCGATGAAACCTTTAAAACCAGCAATCATCATCATATTTGACTTTTTATATGTATAACACGGATTGCCCCACTTTAACTCTTCAGTGAGTCCGCACTCTAGTAATATCTTTTGAAGTAAAAGATATTCATCTTGCCATTGATTTGCACGCTGAATAAAATCGTCAACTTTTGGATGCATCGCTTTTGGTTTTAGCTATAAAACTATAAATTTTATCCAACTTGATAAGCTTATTATCTTAATCATTAACACCCTAATAATTCTCCTATTCCAAAGAAAACTGCTAGCCATATTAACCCTTTGATCAAGAAAAATAAAAAACCAGCGACTCCTATTCGCTTTAACCAAGATTTTTTAGGGGATGTAGAAGGTTCAGTTTTCATTTTTAAATTAATTGAGCAATTTCAGTAGGGTTTTCTTTTAGTATCATCTCGAATAACTGAACCGTTGCAGCAGCATCACCCTTGGCCCTGTGTCTTCCTTTAAGTTCAATTCCAAGATCTTTACACAGCTTTCCTAAACTATAAGATGGTCTATATGGTATGTATTTTCTGCTGAGGACAACAGTGCACAAATGCTTACGTTCGTATTTATAACCTAAACTTTTAAATTCTTCTTTGATATAGGAATAATCAAATTTAGAATTATGAGCGATAATGGTGGCTCCTTGAGTGATTTGAACAATTTCTTTAGCCACTTCATAAAACTTGGGGGCATCTTCTACCATATCATCAGTTATCCCGGTTAATTTCTGAATGAATGGAGGAATTGGTATTTGAGGATTAATTAAGGTAGAAAATTCTCTAATTACTTTCAAACCATCATGTATAAAGATGGCTATCTCAGTTATTTTTCCTTGTCTAGCATTCCCGCCTGTAGTTTCTATGTCAATTATGGCAAACAATCCGTATTTTTGTGCAAATTTATCATTTAAGAATGAATTGATTGATTAAACATTTAAAACTTTAGATATGTCGAGTAAAAGAGAATTAAAAGAATCCATTAAATACAGAACCAACTTATTGATGGAGGATGCTTTTTCATACACATTGAACCACCCCGGAGACAATGATAAGAAAGCAGATGAATTAATAGATACTATAGCAGATAAGTGGTTTGAATTGGTAGCGAAAGTAAATCATTACCCACGAAATGGAAAGCGAGCTGAAGTGAAAAAATACTTTGCAGGAATTAAGTCAGAACTAGATGAGTCTGCTGAAAAATTCAATAAAGAAATAGATAAATTGTATAAGAGCTAATTGCCAAAATACAAGTATAAAAAAAGTCTCAATATCAATTATTGAGACTTTTTGTTTTTACATTGGTACTATTTTTAAATCTGGATACCTTGGGAGCCATATTTCCAAGGCCTTTTCATCTTTTACGTATATGATGGTATTTCGATCTAATTTTACTTTAATTTTTGGCTGTAATACTTTTTCTTTTTTACCTTTCGCCATGTCTATATATTTGTTTGTCGTAATATAATTATAATTTTTAAATATACCATAAAAAATATGCACGCATAATAATTAGTTGTTAAAGTTCCTTAATGCTGTTTTCAAGAATTAAGAATATGGCAATCATAGTATAGCGAGTAGCATTAAAATTTGGTAAAGAATTTCTCTTTTGACTAGTCGAATAAATGGAATGGTCTTAACTTTCGGAATCAAAATATAAGAGAATTATGAATAAACCCAACTTAGATCAAGTTGCCGATTACTATCATAAATACATAAAATTGGTTCCTGATGGTGATTTTTATAATCTAATGAATAATAATGTTTTATTGCTTAAAAAAGCGTTAGCAAAAAACAAGAAAGGAGCAGATTATGCATATGCAGAAGGGAAGTGGACCATCAAAGAGATAGTGAGTCACCTTATTGATGTGGAAAGGGTGATGATGAATAGGGTGCACGCTTTTGTTAGAGGAGAAAAAAATCCAATCGCAGGTTATGATCATGATGCTTATGTGGCTGATGCGGATCTTTCTAATAAATCATTGGAAGGCCTTATCAATGAGTTTGAATTGATACGTAAAGCGAATTTGGCGATGTTTCAAAATTTTTCTGAATTAGAATGGGAAAGAGGCGGAATAGCTAATAATGTTCAGTTTACAGTTAGGGCAATAGCATATATAATGATTGGGCATGTAATTCATCATGTCAATGTGTTAGAGGAGAGGTATTATGATTGATTGGAATGATTTTGAAAAAGTAGATATTCGAACAGGTACAATTGTATCTGCAACAGTTTTTGAAAAAGCGAGAAAGCCAGCTTATATTCTACATATCGATTTTGGTGAATTAGGAATAAAGAAATCCTCTGCACAAATTACTTCTCACTATTCTACTGATGATTTAATAGGGAAACAAGTTATAGCTGTTGTAAACTTCCCAGCAAAGCAAATAGCCAATATTCAATCGGAATGTTTGGTACTAGGAGCAGTTGAGGAGGATGGTAAAGTGGTGATTCTACAAACAGAACGACCAGTAAAAAACGGAATAAAAATTAGTTAGCATGAAAATATATCCAATAGAGACAGGAAATTTTAAATTAGACGGTGGAGCCATGTTTGGTGTTGTTCCCAAAAGTTTGTGGTCGAGAACGAATCCCGCCGATGAAAATAATTTATGTACTTGGGCCATGCGATGCATGCTCATTGAAGATGGCGAGCGATTGATATTAATCGATAATGGAATTGGTGAGAAACAGTCGGAGAAGTTTTTCAGTCACTATTATTTGCATGGAAGTGCTACTCTGGAGGACTCCATTACCAAATTGGGCTTCGGTTTGGATGAAATTACTGATGTGTTTTTAACCCACTTGCATTTTGATCATTGTGGTGGTGGAATTAAATGGAACCGTGATAAAACAAAATTTGAAGCGACATTTAAAAATGCCAATTATTGGACGAATCGCAAACACTGGAAGTGGGCAACTGAACCCAATGCTCGTGAAAAAGCTTCTTTCTTGAAAGAGAATTTGATGCCGATGCAAGAGTTAGGGCAGTTGAAGTTTGTAGAAGATGGATTCGATGCTTTTGAGATTTTTTATGCCAATGGACATACAGATGCCCAAATGATTCCATTAATTGATTACCAAGGCAAAAAGTTGGCTTTTATGGCTGATCTATTGCCTTCTGCAGGTCATGTGCCTTTACCTTATGTGATGGGTTACGATACTCGTCCTTTGTTGACTTTGGATGAGAAGAAGTTGTTTTTAGGGCGTTGTGCTGATGAAGAGATTTTTATGTTCATGGAGCATGATGCTACCAACGAAATCATAACTGTTCAGAACACAGAGAAAGGTGTGCGGTTTAAAGAGTCGTTTCAATTTAATGAGGTGTTTTAAAGAAGTATTGATCGTTTTATTTTAACCACAAAGGGCGCAGAGGTTTTCGAAAAGTTCGCAAAGTGATGGACATTGAGAATTTGGGACTGTGCCATTCAATACCATTCAAAAGATTGTTGACATTTTCTATTTAATCAAAGGGAAAAAGGAATCGAAAAGTAAATTCATTGATTTAAGTCTTGCTTTTAACACCTAGCTTCTTGCCTCTTTTTTTAACCACAAATTGCACAAAGAGATGTACAAAGTTCACAAATCCCCCTTCCAAACCTTACTTTTGAATTCGGAAAAAATTTCAAGCGCTATTCAACTATGATCAATCACATCAATTCAGAAATAAAAGAGCTTTCTGTACACCAAGTCGGTAATAAAGCCAATGAAGAACCATTAAATTTTTCTTTTGAGTCGATAGACGTAGAAGATGAAACACTACAAGGGTTATTGCAACAATATTTCCTAAAGCCTTTTACAACGGAGGAGTTTTACAACTTTACTTTTTCTAATGGAGAGTTTGAATTGAATCCATTATACAGTTATGCGACATCTATTTTTGAAGAAGAACGGTCATTTCATGATAACACCAAGAAAATAGCACAGTACTTATACGATGTGTCGAATCATCCGAATATAAAACCAGGAGATTTGTTTGTTGCCAAATTGGATGGCATTCGTTTAAATGATCAGGAAGTAGATGTAATTGGAATTTTTAAATCGGAGAACAAGCACTCGTTTATTCAGATTAATGATACTGAAGATAGCTTAACCATCAATTATGAAAGTGGGATAAACATTGATAAACTGGACAAAGGATGTTTGATTTTTAACAGAGACAAAGATCAAGGATATCGAGTGTGTATTATCGATAAAGCGAATAGAGGAGAAGAGGCACATTATTGGAAGGATTTGTTTTTAAACATTAAAACCTGCAACGATGATTACCACAATACCAAGGAGTTTTTGAACATAGCTAAGAGTTATGTGACCGATAAAATGTCGGATGAATTCGCGGTGGATAAAACTGATCAGATTGATATTTTGAATCGTTCTGTAGAGTATTTCAAAACCAAAGAATCCTTCAACAAAGAAGAATTTGAAGAAACCGTTTTTCAAGATGAGAATGTCATCAATTCATTCCGATCGTTTGATAATAATTACCGGACGGAGCACGAGATGGAAATTAAAGACGAATTTGACATTTCGGGGCAAGCGGTAAAAAAGCAGCAGCGCCTGTTTAAAAGTATCTTAAAACTGGATAAAAACTTTCATGTTTACATCCATGGAGATAAAGATTTAATTGAAAAAGGAGTAGAATCCGACGGACGTAAGTTTTATAAAATCTATTACGAGAAAGAGGATTAATTCATTCAATAGTTTCCTAAGGCTTTATTTTCTTCATCGGTTAATAAACGAGATTGGATTATAAAGCGCAAACCTAGCGGGATTTCTAAAGAAAAACTAGCTCCTCTTCCTGTGGTAACATCTACAGTAAGGTGAGTGTGTTTCCAATATTCAAATTGGTCTTTGTTCATGTAGAAGTTTACGCCTCCAACTTCTCCCAATAGAATATCGCTTTCATCGAGGTACATGTCCTCTTTTTCAAAAATCATAGGAGCGGATCCATCGCAGCAACCGCCACTTTGGTGGAAAATGAGCTCACCGTGTTTTTCTTTCAATTGTTGAACTACTTTAAGAGCTACTTCTGTAATTTCGATTCGTTTCATAATGAATAGCCTTTTAAAATAAAGGCTGAATAACAATCTATTCAGCCTTCATTTATAAATTGGATATTGAATGATTAGTGTCCGATAAAATATAAAAAACAAACTAGATATCAAGATGTATCTTAATCAATACATAAGTCTTTTAAAATTATAATACAATTTAATTGGTGTTAAATAAGACTTACTTTTTTTGATTTAGATTTTTCATTTTTTTGTCCGCCAAAAAACGAAACAAAAAAAGCTCGACCTTTGAATTTTTATTTCCTCCAAATTTTATAAATCCTAAGTTCAGCCGGGTGATCTCCAATCACAGATTGGAGCTTCCCGGTTTCTCTAAGAATTTATTTCATTTTCCAAAAACAAAAATTCAAGGGACAACATTAAAATTAGCATTCGTTTTTTATTCAAAATTTTTAATCGGACAACAATGAAATAGGATATTGAATAAAAATTAAAAGAACCCTAATTTATTTTTATCGTAAGAGATCAACATGTTCTTGGTCTGACGATAGTGATCCATCATCATCAAATGGTTTTCTCTACCGAAACCCGATTTCTTGTATCCACCGAAAGGAGCATGCGCAGGATAAGAATGGTAACAGTTTACCCAAACTCTACCAGCTTTTATGGCTCTTGGAATTTGATACAATTGATGGGCATCTCTAGTCCAAACGCCAGCTCCTAAACCGTATAACGTATCGTTTGCAATTTCTAACGCTTCCGCTTCGTCCTTAAATTTAGTTACACAAGCTACAGGTCCAAAAATCTCTTCTTGAAACACACGCATTTTGTTGTGTCCTTCTAATAACGTAGGTTGAATGTAAAAGCCATTGGCTAAATTGCCGCTTAACTTACTCGCAGCACCACCTGCCAATACTTTTGCACCTTCTTCCACTCCGATTTTCAAGTAAGATTGAATCTTCTCGTATTGGTCGTTTGAAGCCTGAGCACCTACTTGTGTATTTACATCGTAGGGGTTGTCCTGAATAATGGCTTTGGTTCGTGCAATTACACGCTCCATAAATTTATCGTAAATGTCTTCCTGAACCAATATACGAGAAGGACACGTGCACACTTCTCCTTGGTTGAATGCGAACAATACCGCTCCTTCAATGGCTTTGTCTAAGAAGGCATCGTCTTCGTCCATTACTGAGTTAAAGAAAATGTTTGGTGATTTGCCACCTAATTCCATGGTAACTGGATTTAGATTTTTAGAGGCATACTGCATAATCAATTGTCCAGTGGTGGTTTCTCCTGTAAATGCTACTTTATCCACTCTTGAACTTGATGCCAATGGTTTTCCTGCCTCAGGGCCAAAACCGTGAACAATGTTTAATACTCCCGGAGGGAATACTTCTGCAATTTTTTCCATTAATAAAGTCGCTGAAGAAGGAGTTTGCTCTGCTGGTTTCAAGACCACACAGTTTCCTGTAGCCAATGCTGGAGGAAGTTTCCAAGACAACATTAATAATGGGAAATTCCATGGAATAATTTGACCAATCACACCAAGTGGTTCTTTAATATTCATTGAAAGGGTATTTGAGTCGAGTTCACTCGCTCCGCCTTCTTCTGCACGAATACACGATGCAAAGTAGCGCCAATGATCAATTGAAAGAGGTACATCCGCATTCAATGTTTCACGAATGGGTTTTCCATTGTCGCAAGTTTCTACTAATGCAAACTCTTCTAGATTCGCCTCTATAATATCGGCCACTTTATTTAACAAAGCGGAACGCTCAGTTACGGATGTATTTCCCCACGCTTCTTTGGCTGCATTGGCTGCATCTAACGCCAATTCTACATCTTCTTTCTGTGAACGAGGATACTTTGCAATGAATGAATTGTCAATTGGCGATGTATTCTCAAAATATTGACCACCGATTGGAGCAACGAACTTTCCGTTGATGAAGTTGTGGTAGGTGTCTTTAAATTGGGGTTTTGAATAACTCATAATATGGTATTTTTAATAGTTAGTATTGTTGCTTTATTCTCTTCAATGATTCAAGAAATAAGCTGCCAATAAAAATAGTCCAACCATTTTTTGATTAATTGAACGTATTTATTATTAAATTGAACAGTTCTATCATATTTCGATCAAAATTATTTAAACACTTATGAGTCAGTTGTTAAGTTTGCATCATCACCAAAGGAAGTTGAATCAGTTGGTAGAGAACAGAACAGTTTATAGTGCTGAATTTGCAGAACTGAACATCTTTGAGACTTATGAAGTAGCCGATAAAGTGGCTCTGACATTCGATTTTCCGGTGATAGCAAGTATGCTAACTGGCAAAAAAATAATGCACATTGATGGATTGGAAAGCTTTGATTTTTATCCGGGTCAATCGGTAGTGATGCCTACCCGAAAAGAAATGGTAATCGATTTTCCTATTGCCACTAAATCTGATCCAACACAGTGCTTGGCCTTAGGGATTGATACTAGTAAAATCAATGACATTGTACTCCATTTTAATCAACATACAGCGATAGAAGAAGAAAATGGAAATTGGCAGTTGGATAATTTTGCTTCTCACTTAACCAATAACACTGCAGTAAACCATTTGGTAGAACGATTGGTGTATACATTTACCAACAATAATAAGTCAAAAGATGTATTGTTGGATTTGATGATTCAAGAGTTGGTGGTGCGATTACTACAAACAAAAGCGAAATCCATTATTTTGAATGATCGGGAGAATATGTTGACCGACACTAGAATGGGGATGGTGATTAAATACATACGTGAAAATTTAACCAAGAAGGACCTATCAGTGGAGCAATTGGCTGAAAAGGCATGCATGAGTGCTTCCCATTTTCATAAGAAGTTCAAGAACACTTTAGGTTTCTCTCCAATCGATTACATCAACTCAGAGAAGATCAAGTTTGCAAAAAGCATGATCAAACGAAACAAGAAACTGCAAATAGCTGAGGTGGCTTTTAAATCAGGATTTAATAATGTAAGCTACTTTAACCGACAGTTCAAAAAGATGGAGTTGATGACGCCACAGCAGTTTAAGAAGTCGGTGATGGCTGATTAAGGGTTAATTCTTTCTAAAAGGCATTCCATTTCACCGAATATCTCCAAAAAGCGCTATTTTCTGACGAAAATGGACATTTTTTGTTTTCAGAATTTCAATTTATTCTAATTTCTTCGAAACATCCTTTCAATAAAACTGGAGGTTGTAGAGTGGAAAGTAAACAATAATTATACTTCTTATTATTAATTAGTTACTTCTTTATTTTTGTATTCAAAATTTATTAAATTAATATTATGAAACTAATTAAAGTAATGCTCCACTTTGAGCCACAAGAAAATTATTCTAGCAACCACGAATTTTTTTTGAATCCAAATCAAATTAAATTTATAGATCCTGAAGACGGAAATATCTTTTTAGTCGATAATGAAATCCAGGGAAGAACTATTATCCAATGCAATGTTGTTGAATATTCTGATTATTTATCATTAACTGAATAGACTCAAAATAATTATTTTCTGATTTGTGTCAACTTTTAATGGAAAGAGCACATAATTCTAAACTAAAAAATAAATTAGAATTATGTGTTCTAATACGTCTCCGTCACATCCTCATCGACCACAATAATAAAGTCGGCTTTTTGTTTGGCTTTGGCTGATAACTCGTAAACATTAGCTTGTGTTACAGTAGTTATCGTCAAGTAGTTTAATTCCGGTTTTTGCAATTTCAAATACCACAAAATACCTTGGTAATCATCAGAATGATAAGCGCCGTTGTAATGAATGAACGTGCTGTTTGAGTTATAGTTGGCTAAGATAAAATGGGCCATGGTGGCATCTTTTAGCGCCTGTGCTCTAGGAAGATTATCTCCGCCGTGTCCGCCCATCATTTTTAACATTTCTACGTATCCACTCAACGAAGAATCATAAGCAATTGGCAAAGGAGCAATCCATGTTTTTTCTAAATCAGAAATAGAATCCAAACTGCCAAAACCACCTTTGTACACTTTAGAAGCATAACGGCGGGGCACATTTGTCGCTATAAATGGAAACTGCTTGCTTTTGGCAAAGTCCACTAACGGTTGGTAATCTGTTCTGAAATTGTTCCACAAACGTGCAGTAGTATCTAATCCTTTGGCATCAATAGAATCGGAGAGGTAAAGATTCAGTGGTTCTTGATTGTCGGCTTCAAACATTTCTGCTCCTACAGTTACTGCTTTTGTTTCAGCAATACTTTTCAATACTTCCAACTCTAACCAATGCGAAATGGCATTATTGTGCAATTCTCCAAATAAGATGATGTCGCTTTTATCGGCTGCTTTTACCAACTTTTTATAAGTGGTCTTTTTCCCTTTGGCGGTATAAATTTGATAAGCATCCATTTTCTGTGCAACAGATGCATGAACAAGAAGGATCGTGAAAATACTGGTAAGAATCGCTTTCATATTTTTCTTAAAGTCGTTTGAATTCAAAGGTAGGAGTTCCTTTTATTCCATTGTCGTCATAAAAGTCTAAAAAGTGCAATTTGTAGGTATATCCTTCATTGTCATTCAAAATAAAAACATGTTCTGGATAAATGGTAAAGGTATTGTCATTCAAATCAAAGTATTTCCATTCGTAGCCAATGGCATCTTGATCGGTAGAAAAGGTATACGCTGAGGTTGATGCTAAATCAATTGTTTTAAAGGCAGTAGTTCTGTCTTCGGCTACTTTGGTTCGGTAAGGATTCAACAATACTCCAGTTACTAAATAGGGATTGATTGGATCGTAAAAAATGTGGGTGTATTGTGTGAAACAGATGTCGTATGCTGTTTTTAAGGGTTCAATTTGAATTGGTGTGTGATTGGTAAACGAATAAGCGATTCGGTTATAGAGGTCATTCTTTGCAACAGTTGCTTCATGAAAATCCGAACCATCGAGTTTCGCATATTTAAACGAATAGATTCCATCTTTGATGGTGAGGAATTGGATTTTAATCAATCCCATAGATTTGCCTTTTGGCGTATATCCTCTATCAATCACAATTACTTTATTGTGGTTTTCCCAATTGCCAATCGCCAAGCTATCTTTTATTCCAGTTTGATGATCACTTTTAAAGGTAAGTCCCGAGGTAGAGGTGAGGCTATTGAAATCAGAAGTAGGACTAATGGCAGCTTTTGCAGCCAATCCACTGTTTAAATAAATGAAATTACTGCTATCGCTCGCATCAAAAGATATGTCCCAATCGGTCTTCAAGTTTCGACTAACTTCTGTGTTTGTGCCCAAGTCAAACCATACTTGGTCTGCATAGGTTTCCGTCATATTCACTGAATTTATGATGACTTCACCTTCAGTAACTGGCGCAGCCAAAGGCAATTCTTCTTGCTCGCAGGCAATCAATACGAGCGCAATTATCGGGAATATGATTCGTCTCAATTTTTAGAAATTTGAAGGTTTAACTTAAGAAATAGCGTTCTTCCTGTTCCCACAGAAATGGATGATCCTGAACCGCCGTGTGCATTGTTGCTCGATAAGGTGGAGTTCACTTGCTGCACATCAAATATATTTTTTACGCCTAGGCCCACTTGAAAACGTTTCTTGAAAAATTGTTTAGAAACAGTGGCATCAAGCAATTGGTAGCTTTCAATGGTTTGTTTTACAATTGCTCCATCGGTGTTGTATCCAAAGCTTGGCAACTCTCCTTGGTGCTTGAAGTAGGCAGAAAGGGTGAGTTGAGGTTTTTTAAAGACGTAAGAGGCATTGGCCATAAATTCTGCAGAATAGCTGAATTCATCCACTGAAATGTCGTCTGAAAGGTCATTGTATCGACCAATGTAAGAAGCGCCTAGGTTGACTTTTAGCGCATTTCTGATGAAAGAAACATTTGCAGTTGCTCCTTGCGTTTTGTTTTTACCAATGTTCACATAAATGGCGGTGTCGCCACTGGTAGAAACTTGAGCGAAGTCGATTAAGTTGGTGATGTCGTTGTAAAACAAATTGATCGAGCTTTTTATCAATACTTTTTGAACTAACTTTTTATGAGAAATACTCAAGGAATAGTTATCTGACTGTTCTGCTTTTAAATCTGAATTCCCAAATAAACTGTGATTCACATCGTCAAAGTTGAAATACAATTCTTTCAACGTTGGAGCTCTGAAACCTTGAGCGTAGGAACCTCGGAAGGTAAAAGGTCCTTTTACATATTTCAGATTTAAGGAAGGGGTCACTGGCATATCGTATTTGGTATTGTATCCGTATCGAACGCCCGGTTTTATCACAAAATCTTTAAATGGGGAAAGTTCTGCTGTTGCAAAAAATGCATAATCGCCTAATTGCTGTTCATTGTCTTCGATTCGTTTACCGGTGGCCAATTCAAAGTTGAGGTCGTAGCCCAATTCATAATTGATCCATTTATCGGCATGAGTGGTGGTAATGCTACCTCTCGACATCAACAACTGATAATCGGTGGTGTCTTGTAAATCATTGGTAGCGGTTTCTTCAATCAATTGTTGTTCGAGCGTAGTTAAATCCTTCAAGTAGGCTTCTTTTACTCGGCGATAATCGTTGAACGCAGCGATTACATTTATCCGTCTATTTTGACCCACTTTCCCATTCAACGACAAGGAATTGTCCCAACGTTTAGTGTGGTAATAATCGTCAAAAGCAACGATGGTTGTGGCTTTTGTTCTTGGTATTCCAAGATTGGTGATTTCTTCATTAAAGTATTCGGATTTGAATCCGAGTTGCATTTTTTTGAATTGATAGAGGTATTGGATTCGACCAAAGTACTGCTCTTTGGCATTCCATTGATCCACTCGATTGCTATCCGCTAACTCTTGATCAAACGAAGGGAAAAATTCATCGGATGGCTTCCATCCGTCAAAGTAATTTCTTCCACCAGAGATGCGCAGGTGTTGGTTGGGTTTAATTTTAAAGGCAGTATTTACATTGAAGTTGTAGGTTCCTATATTTTCGGTGTAGGTAGTAATTCCTACTGTCATTTTTTGAGCTGATTCTTTTTTGGTGATGATATTGATTGTTCCGGCAAGGGCATTACTTCCGTAGTTTACACTCAAAGGCCCTTCCACAATCTCGATGCGTTCCACATCATTTAAATTGATCTGACTTAAGTCGATTTCTCCATCCAAGCGACCAATCACAGGTACGCCATCGATTAATATTTTTACATTTTGTCCGCTCAAGCCCTGAAGACTCATGCCTGAACCTAAAATGTTGTCATTAGATATTCTGATGTTTAATTCATTGGTCAGCACATCTTTCAAGGTAACGGCCGCCATGCCTTCTATTTTTTCTCTACCAATAACATGTACTTTGTGTACCGAATGGTCTTGGCTTCCAGGAGCATATTGGGCCGTGACAATCACTTCATTAATGGAGTAGTTGGCTGGTTGTAATTGATAGGTATAGTCTTTTCCTGATTCGATGGTATCGGATACTGTTTGATAGCCAATAAAAGAGACATGAATCATCAAATTCGAATTTCCATTGAGCACGGAATTGGGGATGGTGAAAAGTCCGTTATTATCGGTAGAAAAGGCAAGAGGAGTCGCCTCCTCTTGCTCAATTTGAATGGTGGCTCCAACCAATGGCGACTTATTCTCGGAATCTATAATGGAAATGTTTTGCGCATTAACGAATTGCAAGTTGATCAATATAGCCAACGAAAAGACGATCCATTGAAATCCATTCATATTAGTTATTCAATTTTAATTTGTTTTCAACTTCTTGAACGATTGCTCTCCATTCTTCCAATTCTGGAATGCCTGGTTTTCTTTTTCCAAAAAGTTGAGCGATTTGATTTCCTTTTTTGTCGAAACATTCTAAGGCGGTTACAGTGCCATCTTCAGAAGGTTTTCTAACAATCCATGAGTCAGCAATAGAAGACTCTTTAACATGTAGATTAAAATCAGGATCCAATACATTGAACCAATCTCCATGATCCATTAATTTCTTCACAGGTCCTGTATGGATTTGAATCATACCTGGATTTCCAACAAATACCATGATTGGAGTTTCTCTTTCAGCTGCCGTTGTTACCACCTCTCTCAAAGCGTTATTCGAAACTTTAACCGCATAATTTCCTTCTGGAGCTAATCGCAACGCTTGCGTTCTAGTTAATCCATTCTTTCTCAATAAACCGAAAAAATGATGGGTGTCAGTTAGGTTTCTCCAACCTTCCTGGAAAGAAGCGACGTCAATTTCGCTATCTGCTTTTTCTGCTGGTAAAGCTGCTTTTGGCTCTGTAATTATAATGGAAGACTGATCATCTGATTTATATTTTTCAACGATTTGATCAAAAACTGCATCATTACTCAACGGTGTCAGGTAAATTTTATGGATGGCTTCACCGTCTTTGGCAAAAAACTGTAAACTTTTTCTTGGTTTCTCTTCTGCATTTTCAACTACTGCGAATGCTGAACCCCAACTAGCAAAGAAGATTCTCAAATCAATGTCTTCGCCAACGAACAGGCCAACATGGGGATTCTCCAATGAGGGATTCAAGTAAACGCCTTTTCGTTCATGAACTACATCGTCATTTCTCGTCAATGCCATTACTTTGCCTAGAGCTTCTACTTCAGCTAGAATTGCCGTAAACTCTGGTTTTAATCGAGTTACATTTTCGCCACAGTTCAAAGCCAATAACTCAACTTCTGTAACATTTAATTCGTCAGCTGCATTTCTAATTCTTAATTGTGGTTTAAGTTGTTTTAAAACTTCCCATTTTTCTTTTAGTGAAGATGTTTGTGTTTCCATGGATTTTATATTTAGTGTGTATTATATTGTTAAAGAGACTTCATGTCCTTGCACTGTTGGATTAAATTTTTGATACATTTTGCCATAACATCCAAAGTATACCACTGGGCAGTTGTGGTAAGGATGCTGATCTATTTTTACTCTCAATTCATAGCAAGAGCTGATTAATTCTTCGTTTAAAACTTCTTTTGCTGTTCCGAAGGCCAATTGATTTCCGTTTTTCAACAACAGAATTTTATCGGCATATTGTGCAGCCATATTCAAATCATGCAATACCAATAAGGTGACGTTTCGGTCTTCCGAGAATTGCTTGATTCGCTGTAGCATCAAGTGCTGATGATGAATGTCTAAGTTGTTTAGAGGTTCATCTAAAAGCAGTAGCTTATTGGTGTTTTCAGTGTTATTGAGTTGAATTTGAGCAAATACTCTAGCGGTTTGAACCCGTTGCTTCTCTCCACCTGAAAGGGTTTCGTATGATCGATCTGCAAATTTTTGCATATCCGTAAACTCCAATGCCTTTTCAACTGCTTCAAAATCTTGCCGACTAGGTTGATTGTTAAAGTGAGGATATCGGCCCATCAATACTACTTCCCGCACGGGGAAATCATAACTCATCTGAATTTGTTGCGTAAGCACTGCTCTTTCCAAAGCCATCTCATCAGACGGAAAATCGGTGATCAATTGATCTTTCCAAAATACTGAAGACGAAGGGAGGGTTCCACTGATGGCTTTTATTAACGTAGATTTTCCTGCACCGTTAGGTCCAAGAATGGCAATCAATTCTCCCGGCTTTACTTCAAAACCAATTTTGCTTAATAGTTGCTTTTGGCCAACTGCTATCGATAAGTCTTTAATTGCTAACATCAGAACGTAGATTTTTTTTGTTTCAACAAGAGGTAAAGAAAGATAGGAGCACCGGCTAATGCAGTGATAATGCCGATTGGAATCTCTGCAGGCGCTACTATTGTTCTAGAGAAATTATCTGCCCAACACAACAATAATGCACCTGCTAGGGCAGAGGTAGGCAATAAGAATCGATGGTCAGATCCGCCAACTAATCGTAGAATATGAGGAACCACTAAACCTACAAAGCCAATCATTCCGCAAAAGGCAACCGCAGTTCCTACGGACAAAGCCGTAAATATGACAACTCTTCGTTTTAGTTTTTCAGTGTTGATTCCAATGTATGCTGCTTCTTGTTCTCCAAGAGCCAATGCATTGAATTGCTTGTGCAATGGAAGTATGAAAATTAGTGTCAAAATAGTACAAGCTCCAACAATCAAGACATTGTACCAAG
This sequence comes from Acidiluteibacter ferrifornacis, assembly GCF_009909615.1. GTDB lineage: Bacteria > Bacteroidota > Bacteroidia > Flavobacteriales_E > Vicingaceae > Acidiluteibacter > Acidiluteibacter ferrifornacis. The sequence goes on from NZ_WWNE01000005.1 coordinate 28,047, forward strand.
TAGATCCGCCTAAACTTCCCATGGTCCAAAAGGTCAATGTTCGCAACTGCACATCATTTGCTAAGTAAGTCAATAATCCTGTTCCAGCTGCAGCCACTGCATTTATGGCAATTCCCGAAAGGAGCATGGTCATTACATTGATTTTCTTTCCTTCTTTGGCTATTCTAAAAATGAATACGATCACGACAATGGCACCAACGAAAGTAGCCACAGAAAGCAAGGACAAGCCTGCAAAAGAATAGCTCGAAAATAAAGTGTCTCCGGCTAAAACAATTACAATGGCTGCTGCCAACATGGCTCCGGAAGAAATTCCAATAATGGTTGGGTCAGCTAAGGGGTTTCTGAATAAACCTTGAAGCGCTGCTCCGCATAATGCGAGAGAGCTGCCAATGAATAAACTCATTAAAACTCTAGGTAGGCGAATTCCCCAAAGAATGGCATTTTGCTGAAACAGTTCAGTGGGGTTTTCTTGACCGGTGAATTTATTGGTCAGCAATGAAATAAATTGATCAAAAGAAATAGAAACTGATCCGATGTTGATCGATACGAAAAACGATACAATCAGAGCAGCAACTAATCCTAAAGATGTGATACGCTTTTTATTCAACGGTAATTGATTTGAATTTTTGATTCAGCTCTAGTGCTGCTTTTCCTACTCTTGGGCCGAAACCTGCTAAGTACTGACCTTCTAAAGCGAAGAATTGATTCTTTTTAGCTGCTGTTGTTACTGCAATAGATGGAATTTGTTGGATTCCGTCCGCACCTTGTAAGCTGTTCATTCCAGATTCAAAAAGGATGATTAAGTCTGGGTTAGCCGCTACCATTGATTCTGCAGTTAATGGCTTGTATTCTTCAAAATCATTGGTTCCATTGATTCCTCCAGCCAATTGAATCAGTTGAGCTACTGAAGTGTTGCTTCCACCAACCATCATGTTTCCAACGCCTCTTGCGTAAATAAACACAGCTGTTGGTTGAGATGTAAGTGGCTCTAATTTAGAAATGTCTTCATCAATAGTGGCATTGATTTGAATAGCAGTTTCCAATTGGTTCAATTCTTTTGCAATGGTTTCAATCAGCTTTTTGGTTCCGTTAATAGAATATTCTTGCTCTACTAATAAGGTTTTGACTCCTGCTGCTTCCAGTTGCTGAACGAGTTCTGCTTTTATTTCGTCTTTTTTTGCAATCACTAAATCTGGCTGCATGGAGATAATACCTTCCGCTTGAACACTCGTGATGTGACCTAACTTCGGCAAACCTTGAATAGCTTCCGGATAAGTACTGGTGATGTCCGTTCCTACTATTTTATCGCCTAATCCTAGCTCAGCAACTATTTCACTTACTACGCCACTTAACGTGACTATTCGTTGGTATTCTTTTGTTTCAACTTGCACTATTTCTTCCTTATTTCCTTCTGTTGAAGTAGTTGGTGAGTCACAAGAGGCGAATCCAAGTATTAAAAGGATTACTGCTAAAAGAAAGGGTGTTTTATAGGTCATTTTTTTAAATTTTAAAAAGTCAGGCGGAAAGTATATTCCCACCTGACTGATACACACTAATTATTAATCTATTTTTATTGAACAATTAATTTTTCAGTCACAGCACCTTTTGAGTGCGTTAACCGAATAAAGTAGACACCTGTTTGCAGACGAGGTATTGAAATTTGATGTTGATCAAAAGAAGAATTGATTTGTATATTCTCTTCCGAAACCAATTGTCCATTCATAGAGATGACACTTAGTTGTGCATTTGAAATTCCTGAAGGCATATCAGCAACTATAGAAATAGATCCTTCTGCTTTTGCGGGGTTTGGATAGATGTAAAACTGTCCGTTTTGAGCTGTATTCTCTTGGATAGAAGTGGTGGTTAGTTTCTGCTTCGAGAAATAGAAGTTCCCATTTCCACTTCCACCAAATCCTGTCATTACCACTTTCCAAACTGCGCTATCTTGTGTCTTTACAAAATATACAGTACTGTCATCGATTAAGTAAGAAAACGTTGCAAAATCAAATGATTTCCAATCGTATCCGATTGTCGCGAAGTCCGTATTGAAAGTATGGTTGCTGTAATTTTGATAGGTGGAAACATCGTTAACTGGATAAACCTTTACTGCTTCAACTCCTATATTTTGAACAATTCCTGAAACTCCATAAGGCGTTGGAATGAATGTGGTGTATTTAGTAAATACTAAATCCCAACTGTTGCTCATCGGCTCAATGTCGATAATGCTATCGTTTGCAATAGAGTAGTAGCCGAAATTCTTTCCTGTGAAGTGGGCTTTGGTCAATACTTTATTGACCATGTTTGATCCATTTAAATCAGCCACTTTAAAGTAGTATTTTCCACCGGCTAGTTGCTCTATCCAAATTTTCTTGATTTGTCCATTTGCCATTTTGGCGATATATAGACTATCACCAGTTACATAATGTGTCACTTGGTTGTACTTTCCCCAACCTAAATCAAATGGATCACTTGAAAGTGTGCCGTTGAAAGCTCCTCGATTCCATGATTTGTCATCATTATAGGTTGCTGTCCAAGACGACATTCCCGTTGTATCCATGGTTGCCCAGGCAGAGGTGTCACCATTGGGATAGATATAAAGTTCTGCCCCATTAGCGGTGTTGAACAAGATCGGAGCAGAGAATCCATTGATTTGGAAACCCATGTCCCAATCTGCGGAAGCATTTGTCGAAACAGTTCCATTTTCCAAACTGTACCATGCTTGGTTGGTATATCCTGCACCAATTGATGCTGAATCATCTGCTAATTGTGCTTTTGAAGTGTTTGAGAATAGGAAGGCGAATGATCCTAGTAGTAAAATTTTTTTCATGTTGATTTTGTTTGCTGCTATTCTTATTTAAATTCATTCTAAATAAGGTGCTGCAAAGATAGCTTCAACAGAAAGTTGCTGTCAATCGCCTATTCGTGGTATTCGTGTACCCTTTGTGTGGTATTTTGATTCTACCCTCTATGGGGTATAGATGGTGGGAAATTAGATCTCTCTAATGTCATTCTCTTTGATCCATCCTTTATTCCCGTTTGGAAGCGCGACATTTCTCCATTCGTTGGTAGATTCCAATAAATGTACTTTTGTTCCTTTGTGTAATACAAATAAAACAGTTCCACTTTCACCTGGGGCACTTTTAATACTAACAGTAGGAGTGAAAATGATGGCTGCTTTGGCTTCATTGGAATAATTGTGTTGTTGATAGCCGAAGAAGTAGCAAATAATGGCCATTAACAAAACTGCTGAAGCACCAAAAAAGCCTATTCTTCTGATGATTGACTTATTTGCCAATAAATAGAAAAGTGCTAACATTAAACTAGTAAATAGTAAGAAAGTAGCAATAATTCCCCAAGAATCGGCAGAGTTTAAATTGATAATTTGCTTCCACCATCTATTAATCACTAATTCTCTAGCAGGTTCTATTTTATCTGTGGTTTTGGCGTATGCTAACTTTAAGTTTTGTTTCACGTCTTCATTTGACGGGTCAATTTTTAAAGCTTTCTCATAGTGAAGTATCGCTGAAGGAATCTCATCCAATTTATAATGAGCATTCCCAATATTGAATTGCAGGTTGAACCCATTAATACCGGCTTTCTCTAATTCATAATAGACTTTTAACGCTTCTTCATAGTTCGCTGATTCATAGAGTTCATTCGCCTTTTCAAATTGCGCTTCAAATTGATTTCCTGCAAATAAGCTCACGGAAACGAATAAGGTTAGTGTGAAGAGTATCTTTCTCATTTGATTTGGTTTTCAATTTTACTAATTAATTCAATCGAAAGCTGATACATTTCTTCTGCTTTCAGGTCAGAGCTTGGTGCATATCTGGCCATCTCTGCATCATCAATTAATTTTGCAACTGATTGGATGTCCTCTTTGGCAACATTGGTTCCATTCAATTGGTCAAGTATTTTTTCTTTAGATAAGTCTGCTTTTGGGATACTCAATTTGTCGGAGAAGTAATTGAGCACAGCTACTCCAATTTCTTGATAAAAAGAAGTTAAGTCATTGTTGGATAGGTGTTTTTTAGCGCTAGCCAAACGTTTAGTTGCCATTTTATTGGCCTTATTTTTTTTCAATAATACTTTATTGCTATTGAGCGCATCAAACTTTGATTTATACCAAATCCCACCACCTAATAATAAGAAAGGGAGAATCATTAAGAAATAGAATAAGCTAGATCCAAAGAAATGCTCGTTTTCATCTGTTAAACCATCAGCGGAACGTTTGATATGAATAATGTCATTGTCTAAGAGTGCAATTTCTTCTTTATTAGAAGGAGTGTAAGCAACCACTTCTTTCCCATCTCCCTTCAATACTTTCAGTTGTATGGGATTGGTTGATGCTTGTTTGTATGACTTACTAGCTAAATCAAAATAGCTAAAAGTAAATGCTGGTATTGTAAAATCACCTTCATGTCTAGGGATAATTAAATACTCAAACTCTCTGCTACCTGATATTCCGCTTAGATTCGTGGCAAATTTATCGTTTACTTTTGGGTCATACACTTCAATGTCAGGCTGAGTAGGAAGTTCAGGAGAGGGGAGAAGATGTAGATTTCCTTTACCTCCAATGGTGATTTTTAGGTTAATTGCTTCATTGGCCTTCACTTCTGTTTTATTGACTGTCATTTCAGCGGTAAATGAACCTACAGCACCATTAAAGTCAGCAGGTTGGCTTCCTGAAAGTGGTTTAACATTTATTTTTATTGGTTTACTTTTCAGTAAAACTTCTTTATTTTCAATTGCTCCACCAAACATTTGTTCAAATACACTTCTCGCTTGCCCGGTTCTAACTTGATAGATAGCATTTATCTCAATTGGATCAATTTGTAGTTCTCCTGAGCGCTGAGGATAAAGTATGGAACTTTTTAGTTCTAAGGTGGTATACTGCTTTCCGTTGAATGTTGCAACATCTTGTTTTAATTGGCTATCATATAGAGATTTGATGTCTTTGCTCCAAAATCCATTTAGATCAGGGGTTTTATTAACAGCTAAATTTGCCAATGTTTGACGGGTGTATAAAACATATCGAACGGTGATTTTCTCACCCACAAAAGCAGAAGTTTTGTCGGCATCTACCAGAATAAACATGGACTCAGAAAGTGCATTGGCTTCTTTACGCTGTTGCGCTTCACGTTCCTTACGCTCTTGTTCTGCATTTTTTTGAGAAACATTTATTTGTATAGGCTCCGTTGTCAATACTTCATCTCCAATATCACCTTTGGCAACACCTATTTCTAGATCTCCTTCCTCAATGGCTTGAATAACGTATGATATAGAGCTAACATTACTAATTCTACCATTAACATTTTGTTGTCGATAGGATTGCATGGGGCCTTGTAGTACTTGAAAACCCCTAAAGTCAGGAGGTGTGAAGCTTCTTAGGTTAGCATTGGTTGTAAAAGTTACTTGAATACGTTCACCTAATGAGATAGCTGTTTTACTCACCGTAGCTTTGAAGCTGACAGAGCTTGCCGTGGCGTCAAAAGCGACTCCAACAAGGAGAATAAATAGATAAATAACACTCTTTTTCATCTTCTTACCAGTCCTTTTCAATGTTTATTTTTACCGCTTTCTTTTTCTTCTTTTGCAATTCTTGCTGTACTTCTTGTTCTCTATTGTTTAAGTTCTCCAGCATTCGTTCAGCATCTTGCTTAGACATTTCATTTTCCTTCTGCTGCTGTTCTTGCTGCTCTTGTTCTTGCTGTTCTTGTTGTTGTTCCTGCTCCTGCTCCTGTTGTTCCTGCTCTTGATCTTTTTGTTCTTGCTCCTGATCTTGTTTTTCCTCTTCCTTTTTTTCCTCTTCCTTCTTTTCTTCGTCTTTTTGTTCTTCTTGCTGCTGTTGTTGTTCTTGCAACATTTGTTTTGCGTATGCGTAATTGTAACGCGTTTCTTCGTCCTTAGGTTGATTAATTAAAGCTCTTTTGAATGCTTCAACGCTTTCCTTATACTTTTCAGTTTTCATGAAAGTGTTTCCTAAGTTATGATATGCACGAGCTTTATCCTTTTTATCTTTTGCTGCTTGTGCCGATCGGTCAAAATATTGAGCTGCTTCTTCAAACTTTCCTTCACGGTATAATGCATCTCCTAAATTATACATGGCCTTATCAGCCGATGGATTTATTTCTAGCGCTTTTTTATATTGCTCAGCAGCTTCAGTGTATTTGTTTTGTTTGAATAATTCATCTCCTTTACGCATAGCAGAGTATTCGCTTTGTGCAAATAAGCCACTGCTTGAAATTATTCCAACAAATAGTATGTAGAGGTGCTTTTTCATGATTCTTTTTCCTCAAATAATTTCACTTTTTCTATCCATTTTGGTTTGCGTTCTGATAAAATAACATCTATGAATAATAAGAAAAACGCAATCCCAAAGAAAATTTGATATCGGTCTTCAAAATCGGTAAATATTTTACTATCGTATTCCTTTTTTTCTAAGCTACTTAGCTCTTGCATAATTTGTGGAATACCCGCACCGGAATTGGTTGCTCTGAAATATTGCCCATCACCAGCCATTGCTATTTCTTGAAGCATTTCTTCATTCAAACTACTAACCACCGTATTTCCTTCATTATCTTGCCTAAAGCCATTTTGTCGTCCATTTTTAAACACAGGAATAGGTGCACCTGATGGACTACCCATTCCTACAGTAAATACCCTGATTCCAGATTTTCTAGCTTCTTCTGCTGCTGCAATGGCATCATCTTCATGGTTTTCGCCATCAGTCAAAATAATTAAAGCTCTATTTTTGGCTTCTTCTTTCGGGAAGGAGTTGATGGCTAAATCAATTGCTGCCCCAATAGCAGTACCTTGTGTTGGAACAATATTATTATCAATAGTTTGTAAAAATAATTTTGCTGCTGAATAATCGGAAGTCAAGGGTAATTGAATATATGCTTCACCTGCAAAAACGATCATCCCAATTCTGTCACTTTTCAATCGTTCTATCAAACGTTCCATCGCTAATTTAGCTGCAGTTAATCGATCCGGAGATAGGTCTTGTGCCATCATAGAATTGGAAACATCAATGGCCACCATTAGTTCTAATCCTTCTGCCTTAACGTTTTCTTGTTTTGTTCCAATTTGTGGGTTTGCTAAACCAATGACTATGAATATAAAAGCCATTAGAGATAAGTAGAATTTGGCATTTGCCTTTACTTGCGAACGATTAGGAATTAATTGTTGCATTCTTAGGTTTTCTCCAAATCGTTGTCTAGCATTTTTTTGCCAGCGTCGATATAGAATGAATAACAACAGTATCAATGGCACTAGAGCCAATCCCCAAAGGAAATAAGTATGTTCAAATCTAAACATGTTAAGTAATGGATTTAAATACAGTTGTTTTGAGCACTATTGCTAATAAAAGACTGATGGATGCAATTAACGCAAACGGAAGAAACTCTTCCTTTTTTCTTCGGTATTCAGTAACTTCTATTTTGGATTTTTCCAATTGGTCTATTTCTTCATAAATGGCTGCCAATTTTCTATTATTTGTAGCTCTGAAATACTTTCCACCTGTAGTTTTTGCGATATCTGTTAACGTTTTTTCATCGATTTTTACATCTACCATTTCATATCTGCTTCTTCCAAATGCATCTGTTACAGGAAATGGCGCTTTTCCATTTGTTCCCACTCCAATTGTATAAACCCTAACCCCAAATTCTCTTGCAATTTCGGCAGCGGTTAAAGGAGGAATGCTGCCTGCAGTATTGCTACCATCTGTCAATAGTATAATTACCCGACTTTTAGCATCACTTTCTCTCAGTCGATTGACAGCAGTTGCTAATCCTAAACCTATAGCAGTTCCATCCTCAATCATTCCATTTTTAACGTCTTTAAATAGGTTAATAACCACAGAATGATCCGTGGTCAAAGGACATTGTGTAAAACTTTCGCCACTATATACTACCAAACCAATTCGATCTTGAGGTCTCTCTTTGATAAAATCAATTGCTACCTCTTTGGAGGCTTCAATTCTATTGGGTTTTAAATCTTCTGCCAACATAGAGCCTGAAATGTCAAAAGCAATCATGATATCAATACCTTCTGTGACTACATTTTGATAGCTTAAGGATGATTGTGGACGTGCTAAAGTAAAGATGATGGCTGATAAACAAATGATTTCTAGAATAAATGGAGTGTGCCTCATTAACACTTTTATGGATTTATTATGAGGGTTTATCCAATTTAAGCTAGAGAATTTTAAGTCTGCATTCTTTTTCTTTAAACGTAAAAAATACCATAGCAACGCAATAGGCAACAAAGCAAACAATAAGAAAAAACTTGGGTTTGCAAATTGAATATTGTTCATCCACTCTATCATGACTTCGCCTCCTCCTCTTTGTTTGATTCAGGTTCAATCAGTTTTGTATTTTCAATAATTGCATTGGCCTCTTTGATTACCATTTCATTTTCAGATGCCAATGGTTTTTCTTTGGCGAATTTTACCATGTCTGCAATCATTAAAATTTTGATCAGTCGTCGTTTTTCAGCCTCATTAATATCTGTAAATCTCAATGCAGTGATAATTTCATCTGAAGTTTGCTCTAAGGCATGAATCTCAAACCGTTGTTCCAAATACTCCCTCAAAATATGTGTCAGTTCTGAGTAGTACTCTTTTGTTTTGTCTTGCTGCCATAGCTTTTTACTTTCTAATTGTTTTAAAGCCTCTAATGCTGATATGTGGGGAGGAATACTCGGCTTGATAATTTCTTTGATTTTTTCAACTTTGGGTTTATTCTTGAAATAGTATATTAAAATTAAAATCAATCCAATAAGCAGTAATCCACCCAAAAAATATGGCCAATAAATTTTGAAAAATTCTTTAAATGAAAATGGTGTTTCATTAATGTTTTTGATGTCTTTAATATCAGCTTCTGCTTCAATGGTTACATTAGAAACTTCTAGCATTAAAGCTTTAGTTTTAAAATGCTCTCCATTAATGACAAACTCAAAAGGAGGAATAGGGTAGTAGCCACTGTCCCAAGCTGTAATAGTCAATCTTTGAGATAGCTTTTTATATTTAACATCTGCTTCGTATGCCGTATCTATCTCCTTAATTTCAACAATTTCAATTCCTCCGTATAAAGTATCTTTAAGAGTGGGGAATACAATATCTGAGCCCGCTAAAAAAGTAGCTTCTAGATAAATGTCAGTTTGTTCTCCTACTTTTATTTTGCTGGTATCGATAGTAGCTAAGACGTCGTTAACACTTGATTGAGCAAAACCAATTATGCTCAACATCATAAAGGAAAAGAATATAAAAACTTGCTTTCTCATTATCTTCTGAATTCTCTTCTTTTAAATAAATTCATTAAAGGACCAACGTATGATTCGTGAGCAGGTATGTTGGCAACATCAACTCCACTTTTTCTAAAAATTTGCTCCAGCATTTTTTTACGCCTTAGAACTTCTTTTTTAAAATCCAATCGTACTTCTTTGTCACTGCTATTGATCCACTTTTGTATACCTGTCTCTGCATCTCTCAATTGAATTAAACCTACATCGGGTAATTCTTCTTCGCGGATATCGTAGATGTTTAAGGCTACTAAGTCGTGTTTATTATTCGCCATCTTTAGGCTGTCTTCAAATTGATTATCGATAAAGTCAGAAATGAGAAATGCAGTACATTTTCGTTTAATCACTTTATTAAAATAGCTTAATGCTTCTTTGATACTTGTTCCTGAGCTTACTGGTTTGAATTCAAGTAGTTCTCTAATAATCATTAGAATGTGGCTTTTTCCTTTCTTAGGAGGAATAAATTTTTCAATCTGATCACTAAAGAAAATAACGCCTACTTTATCGTTGTTTTGAATAGCAGAAAATGCTAAAACAGCACAGATTTCAATAATTTGTTCTTGCTTGGTTTTAGATTGAGTACCAAATTCTCCTGATCCACTGACATCGACAATCAGCATTACAGTCATTTCACGTTCTTCTTCGAATACTTTGATATAGGGCTTATTGAATCTAGCAGTTACATTCCAGTCGATGGTTCTAATTTCATCGCCTGGCTGATACTCTCTTACCTCGCTAAACGCCATACCTCGCCCTTTGAAGGCCGAATGATATTCGCCAGAAAATATCTGATTAGAAAGACCTTTCGTTTTTATTTCAATCTTTCTAACTCGCTTTAATAGAGTTTTTGTATCGGTCATTAATGCTGTAAATTGATGAATTAATAATTAGAGAGGACTAACTACTAGGGAACTTCTACGGCATTTAATATTTCGTTAACAATATCTTCGCGGCTAATTTCTTCTGCTTCTGCTTCGTAGGTTAATCCAATTCTATGGCACAAGACATCTTTGCAAATGGCACGAACATCTTCAGGGATGACATAGCCTCTTCTTTTAATAAAAGCATAAGCTTTTGCAGCCAATGCTAGACTAATACTAGCTCTAGGGGAACCTCCAAAACTTATTAAGTCTTTATAGCGCTCTAAACCATAATCTTGTGGATATCTGGTGGCAAATACAATGTCGATGATATATTGTTCGATTTTTTCGTCCATGTAGACTTCTCTAACGGCCTCTCTGGCTCTAATGATGTCATTAGGACTAATAACTTTACTTGCTTTTGGCATTCCAGCTTGCGCCAAATTGCTTCTAACAATCATTTTTTCTTCTTCCCTTTTTGGATAATCCAATACCACTTTTAGCATAAATCGATCAACTTGGGCTTCTGGTAAAGGGTATGTACCTTCTTGCTCGACTGGGTTTTGAGTGGCTAAAACAAGAAATGGTTTAGGTAGCTTAAAAGTTTCTTCTCCAATAGTGATTTGTTTCTCTTGCATAGCTTCCAATAGTGCACTTTGTACTTTGGCAGGTGCTCGGTTTATCTCATCAGCCAAAACAAAGTTGGCAAAGATGGGACCTTTTTTAATGGAGAATTCTTCTTTTTTCTGACTATAAATCATTGTACCTATAAGGTCGGCAGGCAATAAATCAGGGGTGAATTGAATTCTACTAAATTGTGCATCAACGCATGTAGCCAAAGTATTAATAGCTAAAGTTTTTGCAAGCCCTGGAACACCTTCCAATAATATATGTCCATCAGCAAGTAATCCAACTAAAAGGCGCTCCACCATGTATTTTTGGCCAACAATGACCTTATTCATTTCAAGGGATAATAAATCTACAAATGCGCTCTCCTTTTGGATTTTCTCATTAATTGATTTAATGTCTGCAACTTGGTTTGCAGGCGTAGCGGTAGTTTCCATACTATTTGATTCTTCCATATTATCAACTTATTTTTGATGTGGACTAAATTATATATAGAGCCCGCAAACCACTGAATATAGGCTGTTAAATATTGTTAACACCTCTCTTGACTTAACATTAATTATGGTTAAACCAGAAATGAGTGAAAGAATGCAAATTTTAAGGTTGATGGATAGCGATTTTCAAGAATTGAAAACTGCTTTTTCAATTAGAAAGAAAGTTTTTGTTGAAGAACAGCGGGTATCTGAGGCCGACGAATTTGATGAATTTGAAAAGGAATCCCAACACTATTTATTAAAAATAGATGGTAAACCAATTGCTACTGCTCGTTGGAGATTTATAGGTGACAAAATAAAGTGTGAGCGATTTGCAATGCTTTCAGAGTATAGAAACAAAGGTTTTGGGAGTGAATTATTGAGTGAATTGATTAAGGATGTGAAGGGTAAATCTGATAGGGTTTACTTGCATGCACAGCTAAAAGCAATACCTTTTTATAAACGATTGGGTTTCATCAAAGTTGGGGATCAGTTTACTGAATGTGAGATTGAGCATTATATGATGATACTTTCGAAATGAGGAAAAAAGATGAAAACAATTGTCTTTTATTTGAATATCTTTAACCCAATATAGTAAGTCAATAAGGAATTATTACAACAGATGCCTGACCGAATACCATTCAATAAACCCTATTTCACAGGGAAAGAAACGGAGTATATTGAAACTGCAGTAAAGTCAGGGCATATTTCAGGTAATGGAGAATATACCCAAAAGTGTCATCAGTTCTTCGAAAGTAAGTGGGGGATTAAGAAGGCTCTATTAACCACTTCATGTACTGATGCGTTAGAAATGGCTGCGATTTTGCTAAACTTACAAGCAGGAGACGAAGTAATAATGCCTTCATTTACTTTTGTTTCAACAGCAAACGCTTTTGTTCTGAGAGGGGCTAAAATTGTGTTTTGTGATAGTCGAGAGGATCATCCTGGTATGGATGAAAATACCATCGAAGCATTAATTACAGAGAAAACCGTTGCAATTGTTCCGGTTCACTATGCTGGTGTAGCATGCGACATGGAAAAAATCATGGGTTTAGCAAAAAAGCATGGATTGTTTGTCGTAGAAGATGCCGCACAGGCAATTGACAGTTATTATACTTTTTCAGATGGAACAACTAAAGCATTGGGAAGCATAGGCCATTTAGCAGCTTTCTCGTTTCATGAGACCAAGAATATTATTTCAGGAGAAGGAGGGATGCTTGCTATTAATGATGAGCAATTTATCAAAAGGGCTGAAATCATTTGGGAAAAAGGCACCAATCGTTCAGCTTTTTTTAGAGGAGAAGTCAATAAGTATGGATGGGTAGATATTGGGTCTTCTTTTCTACCTTCAGAGGTTATTGCAGCTTTTTTATGGGCACAATTAGAGAATTTAGAATCCATTCAAAATCGAAGGAAAATTATATGGGAGAGGTATCATTCATTATTGCACAATTATTTTAATTTGATAACAATTCCGAAGTATGCCACTAATAATTTTCATATATTTTACATCAATTGTAATTCAAATATTGAGCGATCAAAGTTGATTAAAAAATTTCGTGAATATAATGTAATTTCAGTTTTTCATTATTTGTCATTACACAGTAGTCGTTATTATAAGAGTAAGCACGATGGTCGAGAATTGGTCAATTGTGACAGATATTCCGATTGTTTATTAAGGTTGCCTTTATTTTTTGAACTCACCGAAATGGAGCAGAATAAGGTTGTTGAGATTATTAAAAACTTTATAAAAGAGAATTGATGAAGTTTTCAATTGTCATACCCTGTTATAAAAGTAGCAACACATTGATCGAATTGAAAAATAGATTAATAGATGTCATTACTCCTTTATCAGCAGATTTTGAGATTATTTTAGTGAATGATGGAAGTCCTGATGATGATTGGGAGATCATTAGTAATATGGCTAAAAATGACAGTCGTATTAAGGGCATAAACTTTAGTAGAAACTTTGGTCAACACTATGCGATCTCTGCTGGACTAGAAATTGCAAAAGGGGAGTGGATCGTGGTTATGGATGGAGATTTACAAGATAGACCAGAGGAAATTGCTAATTTGTATAAAAAGAGTCAAGAAGGATATGACCTAGTTACCGCTAAAAGAGTTTTACGAAAGGATGCATACATTAAAAAAATGTTTTCGAAATTATTTTATTGGCTGTTTGGATATCTTACTAATACCAAGTACGATAATACTGTAGCTAATTTTGGAATTTATCATCAAAAGGTCATTCATGCTTTAATACAGATGAAAGACAAAATTAGGGTGTTCCCAATTCTCATTCAATGGGTAGGTTTTAAAGGAACCAGTATAGAAGTAGTTCATAACAAAAGACAAAATGGGGTATCTGCATATACTTATAAAACCTTATTTACTTTAGCATTCGATATAATAGTTTCATTTTCGAATAAACCTCTTATGTTGATGGTTAGATTAGGAATAGTGATTTCTATTTTATCATTTTTCGTTGGAATTTATTACATATATTCTTATTTGGAAGGGGAGATTTTAATCTTGGGTTTTGCAAGTATTATCATATCTATTTGGCTTTTATCTGGATTAATTATCTTATTCCTAGGTGTATTAGGTATATACTTAGGGAAAGTGTTTGACGCATCAAAAGATAGACCAACCTATATTATTAAAGAAAAGCTAAATTAATATGTCTTCTCCTAAAATTCTTGCAGATTACCTAGAAATAGGAATAAATACAATTATAGAGCCATCCGCTGTTATAAGAGGCATAAATGGAAATGCAAAAAGAATTATCATCGGAGATAATGTATATATAGGGGAAAGTGTTCAAATTATTTGTGATGACTTTGAAATGGGTGATTACGGTAAGATACATCACCATACTAATATTCACGGATATAAACCTTGTAAAATAGGGCATAATATATGGGTCGGTCAATATTGTATATTGGATACTATTGGTGGATTGACTATTGGAAATAACTGTGCTGTAGGTGCACAAACCCAGCTCTGGTCACATATTAAGTTTGGTGATACATTGGAGGGATGTCGTTTTTTGAGTGATAAACCATTGTCAATAGGAGATGATGTCTACTTTAGTGGTAAATGCGTAGTATCACCAGTTAATATTCAGGATAAAGCCATGGCCTTAGCAGGATCGGTGATTACTAAAGATATGGAGTTTAATACGATTTATGCAGGCGTTCCTGCAATGTCGGTTACTGACAAATTAGGGTATCAATTTGATACAATTTCGGTTGATGATAAGTATAAAAAAATGATAGAATATCTGTCTCATTCTGGGGTGAATACATCAAAGATTAAAATAGTGAGAGAAAGGAGTGAGGCAATTTTAGAGGATAATATTTCTTATTTTATAGTAGCTACTCGTGAGTACACTAAAAAGCTATCCGATGAAGAAATTTTTTTTATGAAGTTTTTGTTGCCTGAAAAGGCAAAGTTTACGCCTTTATAATAATTATGATACAGTGGTTGTTGAATCAAAAAAGGGTAATCCTATTTAATAGAATTACCCTTTTTATTGGAATGAAATTTATTTCTTAACTAACAACAGATTTTGGAGAACCAGCCATAATTTCTTCATTAGCATATTCTTCATATTTAGTAAAGTTCTTAGCAAAAGAATCAGCTAAGGTGTTTGCTTTTTTATCATAAGCTTCCTTATCTGCCCAGGTGTTTCTTGGACTTAAGATTTCACTTGGAACATTTGGACATTCAGTAGGCATCGCTAAACCAAACACTTCATGAGTATTATAGTCTACGTTGTCAAGTTGGCCTTCTAAAGCTGCAGTAATCATCGCTCTGGTATACTTTAAACTCAAACGTTTTCCGGTACCATAAGCACCACCAGACCAACCAGTGTTGATTAGCCAAACTTTTACATTGTTTTCACGCATTTTATTACCCAACATCTCAGCATATTTTGTTGGATGCAATGGCATAAATGGTGCTCCAAAACAAGCAGAAAAAGCTGTTGTTGGCTCAGTAATTCCGGCTTCAGTTCCAGCTACTTTCGCTGTATATCCTGAAATAAAATGATACATCGCCTGACCTGGAGTTAATTTGGAGATTGGAGGTAACACTCCGTATGCATCACATGTTAAAAAGAAGATATTTTTTGGGGCAGGACCTGCCGACCCATCTTGAATATTGTCAATATGATGAATTGGGTATGAAACTCTTGTATTTTCAGTTTTTGAAGAGTCCAAAAAGTCAACTTCAGCTGTGCCATCAACGAAATTGATGTTTTCTAGAAGTGCTCCAAATTTGATTGCATCAAATATTTGTGGTTCATTTTCTCTTTTTAAGTCGATGCATTTTGCATAACATCCACCTTCAAAATTAAACACAGAATCATCGTCCCAACCATGCTCATCATCACCGATTAATCTTCTATTTGGATCAGATGATAAAGTCGTTTTTCCAGTTCCTGAAAGTCCAAAGAATACTGCAGTATCACCATCCTTACCAACGTTAGCAGAACAGTGCATTGAAAGTACATTCTTTTGGTGTGGTAAAATAAAGTTCAAGGCAGAGAATACTCCTTTTTTGATCTCACCGGTATATCCAGTTCCACCAATTAAAAGGATTTTTTTGCTGAAGTTCATCACCGCGAAATTGTGTTGTCTTGTTCCATCAATTTCTGGATCAGCCATAAATCCTGGAGCACAAATAATTGACCATTCTGGATCAAAATTCATAATTTCTTCATGGGAAGGTCTTAGGAACATGTTGCTAGCAAATAGGTTAGACCAAGGAAATTCAGTAACAACCCTTAGGTTCATTCTATATTTTTCACTTGCACAAGCGTATGCGTCTCTAACATAAACTTCACGGTTCGCTAAATAAGCTGTTACTCTATTGTAAAGATTATCGAACTTATCGGCATCAAACTTAATATTGATATCTCCCCACCAAACTGCATCCTTTGTAATTTCATCCATAACAATGAATCGATCCTTAGGAGAACGTCCCGTGAACTCACCGGTGTCAACGGCTAGAGCACCTGTCGAGGCTAAAGCACCTTCTCCTCGGATAATAGTGTCTTCAATCAATTGAGCAGGTTCTAGGTTCCAAAATGCAGCTGATACATTTGTCAATCCCAAAGAAGCAATGGAAGCATTTTTGGCTTTTAATCCAAATTCTGTCATAAAATTTATGTTTTGATTTCTAAGAATAACAGAAACGTATTTCTAAGTTTATATTTCTGTTAATTGTTTTACTTTAAAAATAAAAGATATTTAACACTACAAAAGTAATCCAAGTTTTTAGAAATAAGAAGGTTTTTTTCTACTTTTTGGGTACTAGATATTAACTGGGAGATGGTGATAAACTAGAAGTTTATACCATTATTCATTATTATTTTTGCACATTTGCCAATCTTAAAGAAACGATATGTTAACCCTTTTTGATGGAATTATTGGATTGTTTTATGCTCTTATAATATTAGGAGCAGGGTGGATTTATAAAAATAATCAGCTGCTAAAAGGATACACTAATTATCGGTTTTATTTCCCCTCATTATTTGTGCACGTTTTTGGAGCTATTGGGTTTTGTCTTGTTTATGGTCTCTATTATGGGGGAGGAGATTCTTATTACTATTTCCGTGGTGGGGAAAGTTTGGTTAATATGTTTTTTATGTTTCCCTTAGATACGCTAAGTGTATATCCATATAATATTAGTGATTTACCTGATAATTTAAAGTATATCACTACTTGGTTAGGAGGAGAGAATGGAGAGGATGCATTCTTGACCATGAAGCTTGCTTCAATATTTTGTTTATTGGGTTTAAATAGTTTTATTGGAGCAAGTATTATTCTTTCATTCGTAAGTTTTTTAGCTAATTGGAAATTATTTAAAGTAATAAACTCTTCATTGTTAGCTTCTAATATTATTGTTCCAAAATTATATTATCTATTGTTTATTCCATCATTACTCTTTTGGGGTACAGGAATATTGAAAGATACATTCGTTTTTATTTTTCTGGTATTTATTTTTAATACAATAGTAAACTATTTTAATCCAACCTATAAAGTTGGAAAACTTAAAGGAATTTTAATACTCATCGTATGTATAATAGTCGGAATATTTATGCTAAAATTAAAGGCTTATGTGTTTTATAGTTTTATAGTTTCTCTAGCTATCTCTTATTATAATCGAATAATTGGAGTTTCAGCGTTAAGTGCATCTAATAAGGTGTTTGGGTACTTCATAAATTTCTGCTTTATAGGACTTATTGTTGGTTTAACTACTTTAGGTTTTCAATCTTTCCAAAGTGAAATACTTAGGGCACAAGAAGAAGCCTTATCAATAATTCAAGGATTTCATTCATGGCATACAGTTTTAGGAGGCTCTAGCTACAGTTTAGGAATTACTGAATATACTTTTTTTGGTATTCTTAGTAAAACTCCTTTAGCTTTTTTAGTGACTTACTTTGGACCATTTCCATGGCAAGTTAAATCTCCAATAATGTTGTTTACCGCTCTCGAAAGTTATATTTTCTTTATTCTATTTATTAGAGTTGTTTGGAAGGACAGATTTGGGTTTATATCAAAATACAAAAGGAACAATATATTTCTATTTTCTATCATATTTTCACTAATTTTTGGGTCTATGATCGGAGTTACTTCATATAATTATGGAGCACTAGCTAGATTTAAAATACAATCTTTGCCATTTTTTCTATTATGGTTGCTTAGCTTTTATAAACCTGAAAAAAATCGGAGAATTGGCTAAGAACGTAATCTATTTTAAGGGATTAAATGGAATTCGTGCGATTGCAGCAGTTAGTGTGCTTTTATCACATATAACTTTAGCATTGTCAAACTTTGGCCTTAAATCAAATTTGTTAGGATACACGGATACAGGAGAGACAAAAACGCTCGATTTAGCAGGCTACGGAGTTACAATCTTTTTTGTTTTGAGTGGTTTTTTAATTACATATTTACTTCTTGTAGAGAAAGAGCAAACTTCGACCGTCAGTATTAAAAAATTTTATTGGAGAAGATTGTTGAGGATATGGCCATTGTATTTTAGTTATCTATTCTTATCGTTATGTATTGCTATCTATTTTGATATCTCGGTAAATAGTAGTTCGGTATTTTATTACATAATTTTTTCAGCCAATGTACCCTTCATTTTGGGAACTTCATTACCGTTTTTGTCTCATTACTGGTCATTAGCTGTCGAAGAACAATTCTATATATTTTGGCCATTTTTTTCACTTTTTCGTGTTAAAGTTATGCTAATGCTTTCAGTTATTATTATAATTATCCTCATATGGACAAAAGGTTTTTTACACATTTATCACCCCAATTCTTTACTAGAAACAATTATTCATGTCAGTAGATTCCATTGTATCTTGATAGGAGCAGTTGCAGCAATGTTATACTTTTTAAAGCATAAACTTTTTATATTGCTTACTACAAGTAAACTTAGTCAACTCTTAACATGGATGTGGTTAATATTTATTGCATTAAATAAATTCCATATTGCATCTTTTCTAGACAATGAATTGGTTTCTATATTTGCTGTGTTATTAATAATGAGCCAAATTTGTGAAGCCCCGCTATTGTCCATGGAAAATAGATTGTTTAATTTTTTGGGAACTATCTCTTTTGGACTTTATGTGTATCATCCATTATTAATTTATTTGCTTTCTAAGGTGTTGATTGTGAGTAATTCTGAGAGCGTGTTATGGACTATTATTGTATATCTACTTTGCACGTTATTGACAATTATTGTTGCTCAGATATCATTCAAATATCTAGAGCAGCCTTTTTTGAAGTACAAGAAAAAGAAATATACAATTGTTGGGAGTGCTAGAAATGCAGATCGATTATGAACTCAACACCAAAGATTTATTTTAGCGGACTTGATACAATAAGATTCGTGGCAGCACTTATGGTCTTTTTGGGGCATACAATTTCAAACTCCTTTACTAAACTAGGGATAGAAGTAGAATCATTTAGCTATAAAATTTTGTCTATATTTTCAAGTGGAGGTACAGGAGTATCAATATTTTTTGTGCTCAGTGGGTTTCTGATTACTTATTTAATAATCTCGGAAATCGAACATGGGAAATTTAGTTTGAAGAACTTTTATATTAGGCGAACATTGAGGATTTGGCCACTCTATTATGCTGTGGTAATATTTTCTTTTTTTCTTTATCCTGGATTAAAGATTTTGATTAATCAAAATCAACCTCTAGCGAGTCAAGTTTTATATCATCTGACGTTTCTCAGTAATTTCGATGTAATAAATGTTTACCAAAACTCATTAGGATTAGAGGCAATGTCTCAAAACATTACATGGTCGGTTTCAATCGAAGAGCAATTTTATTTATTTTTTCCATTAATCTTTTTTTTACCCATAAAAGGGTGGGGGTGGTGTATTATAGTACTAATGACAATATCGTTAGTGTTTAGATATGTTAATCAATCAAACTCGATTATATTGTATTATCATACACTATCGGTACTGCCAGATTTATTGACAGGAAGCTTATTTGCTTATTTGATAAGTATAAATAAAAAGATTTATACGTTCTTTGAAAGTACTAAAGTTATGTTTCATATAACCGTACTCTTAATATTCTTTGCAATAATGGTGTTGGATAGTTACATCGAGAATTGTGAAACATTTTTCCGGTTTATAAAGGGGGTAATTGTTGGGTTAATTGTTGTGACACAGGCGTTATCTTTA
This sequence comes from Acidiluteibacter ferrifornacis, assembly GCF_009909615.1. Lineage (GTDB taxonomy): Bacteria > Bacteroidota > Bacteroidia > Flavobacteriales_E > Vicingaceae > Acidiluteibacter > Acidiluteibacter ferrifornacis. The sequence goes on from NZ_WWNE01000005.1 coordinate 48,028, forward strand.
AATAAGTCCTGGTTTAATTTTGCTAAATGGAAGTTTGCAGACCGATGGGGAAAGCGCTCTTATGGGATCTATATGCTCCATCCTATTTGTATTACATTGATTGATGTGTTCTATAGATTGATTGGATACAATTATACCTCAACTTTTTCAAAACATCTATTCGTTGTGCTCTTAACTTTAATTTTTACACTTGCGTTAAGTGAGATTAGTTACAGAAATTTAGAAATGAAGTTTTTATCGTACAAAAATAAATTTAGATAGTTTCACTCCTCAAAGAAAATGCAAAAACTTACTAAAGTATTCACCTTAGCTTTCGGACAAGGGCTTAACATAATTGTTAACTTACTTTTCTTACCATACATGGCTAGGGTACTAGATTATCAAGAGTATGGAACTTACGGTCAGGTTTTGCTTATTGTCTCTTTTATAGCTGCATTATTATCATTCGGATTGCCTCAAATTATCTATGTTTATTTAGCTAATGCTGATGACTCTAAACGCATATCTGTCTTTAATTCTTGCTTGTATGGTTCGGCTTTAATTGGTCTTGTTGGAGGTATTTTACTTATCTCATGTAGTTCTCTTTTTTCTTTATGGTTTAATAATGAAGGGTTAACTATTTTATTGCAGTTGTATTCATTATCCCTTTTATTTATTCTTCCTTTTAATTGTATTAACTCTTATTTTATTTTTTTGAATAAAGTTAAGATTAGTGCGATAATTGCAGTAGTCACTAATATCTTAAAAGTAGGATTTGTCATAACTGCTATTCATGTTTTCCATTCAGTCTATATTGCAATTTTTGGTGTGCTATTAAGTGAAATAATTCAACTCACAATAGGGGTAATCATTTCTCGAAAAAGCATCAAATTTAAATTTGATTTTATTTTAATTAAAGAACTATTAAAGAAAGGATTTCCACTTGGCCTTACAGGTGTGTTAGGAGCAGGGATTTTATACGTGGATAGTGCAATGATAAGCAGCATTGAAGGAATTAAGCCTTATGCAATATATAGAAATGGAGCGATTGAAGTGCCATTTATATCAACATTATATGCATCTATATCAGCAATAGTTTTACCTGAAGTTGCTAAATTATTTCAAGAAGCCAATTTTGATAGGATTCTTGATTTAAAGAAAAAGGTAGTCATGAATTCAATGATGTTGACCTATCCGGTACTGATTTTTTTATTATTCAATTCACATAATATTATTGTTACCTATTTAGGAGAAATGTATAAAGAGAGTGCAATTGTATTTGCGGTATTTAATTTAACTCTTCTAATAAGGATAACTAATTATTCAGATATTTTAATTTCTGCTAATAAATCAAAGGTCATTTTGAAAATATACCTTCTGACCTTTTGTATTAATATTATGCTCAATTACCTTTTAATTGTTTCTTTTGGAATTGTTGGAGCGGCCATCAGTACAGTGATAAGTTTGTTTGTTTTAGCTGCTTTACAACTAGTAATTTCACTGCAATTAATTAAGAAGCGGCTTACTGATTTATTCGATTTTAAGATGCTTTTATTAATGATATCTTTATGTGTTGTACTAGCATTAGTTTTAAAGTGGATTTTTAGCAGTAGTGGTAAGTATACATTTTTATTTTTCGGTGGGATTTATTTTCCAATTATCTATTTAATCTTGCTTAGATTTGACTTTTTTTCAATGGATATTATTAAACAGTTAATTCCGAAGTTTTTGTTCAGGAAAAAAGGATAATGGGATTAAAAATATTTTTTTTCAAATGGTTTGGACAACCATACTATAAAGACTTGCCATTCGGGCTTTTAGTCGCAAACTGGTTTTTTCAACGCATTCTTCTAATTAATTCTGAAGTGCCATTCCTAGTGAATTTTACAAGCAGAATAAAAGGGTATAAGAATATGCAAATTAGTAAAGATGTTTTTGCAAGTTTTACAAATTCTGGTGGCCTATACGTAGTTGCTTTTGATGGAGGAGTTATAAAAATCAATGAGCGTACAATTATTGCTCCTAACGTTGTAATAAATAATGCCAATCACGATCTTGAAAACAGAGATAAACATCATGTTAAGAATATTATTATAGGTTCTAATTGTTGGATAGGAGCAAATAGTGTTATTTTAGGAGGTACTGTATTGGGAAATAATGTAACAGTTGCAGCAGGTAGTGTTGTGAATAAGGAATATCCAGATAATGTTGTGATTGGAGGGGTTCCTGCCAAAGTCATAAAAACTTTAAAATAGCTAATTGAAAATACTTATCATTTCATATTACTATCCACCTTGTAATAGTATTGCAAGCTTAAGGCCTGTTTCATGGGCGAAAGAATGGACTAGTATGGGGCATGAAGTCACTGTGGTTACGCGGAATTGGGAAGAGACTGACAATAAATGGCCCCGATTTATTGCATCTTCTAAAGAAAAAATAATAAAGGTTTCATTAGATAACGGATTTAAAGTGTTGAGTTTACCATATGAGTCATATAGTTATCTTAAAAGCAAACTCTTACGGAAGATAAACTCAGTGCTAAAATTATTAAATGGAGATTTTAATTATGAAATTGAATTAAAGGAATTTTATAAAGGAATTAGAGATGAAATTAAGGTGGAAACTCCTGATTTAATTGTGGTTACGTCTCCACCTTTGGGCCTGGTCAAGCTAGGGTATAGAATTGCTAAAGAGTTTGATTTGAAATATATAGTAGATTTTAGAGATTATGAGAATCATTTTGTCTTAAATCAACAACCCAAATTATCAATTCCTGACAGAATTAACCTCCATATAAAAAAGTGGTATTTAAAGAAATGGTTAAAATCGGCCAGTCTAGTTTCTGTTGCATCCAAAGAGTTCGCAACTTACTTTTCTAAAAACGGAATAACAACAAAAGCCTTGGAATTTACCAATGGTTTTGAGCCAGATTTATTCAATTCGATTCAATATGAACAATCTGATAAATTTACCATTTCTATAATCGGTTCTATTCTTAATAATCAAGAAGTGAATATTTTTTTAGATGGATTCAATAAGTTTATTACGAAATGTGATTCAGCTAATGTTCAAATTAATTTTATTGGAGGGAAAAATATTCCCGAAATGGCGGAAAAATGGGAGAATCGAATTCCATCAACACTTTTGCATTTAACTGAACGAATTGACCGTAAGAAAGCTTTAGAGATTGGTAAGAACTCAACTCTATTATTCTATCCTGGCTGGAAAAATTACAAGGGGATGTATTCAGGAAAAATCTTTGACTATCTTGCATTAAAGAGGCCAATTTTAATAGCGCCTTCTGATAATGATGTAATTGAGAGATTGATATTAGATACTAAATCTGGTGAAATTGCCAATACAGCAGAAGAAGTTAGTCGCTATTTACTAACACTATATTCCGAATGGAAAAGTAATGGAAGTGTAGCCTATCATGGCAATTCAGAAAAAATTAAAGAATATTCTAGAAGCACAATCGCAAATAAAATGGCGATTAAAATTAAAGAAGCAATAAATTTGTAAAACAATGGGATTAAAGTTTACAAGAAAAAAGGAGCATTTTTTCTTACTTTCATTGCTCTATCGATTAGCAAAATTAAACCCACTTTCTCAAAAGAGGAGATTGAAATTATACTTGGAGCTGACGTGGATTTTTGATCGATTTGCCCATTCGGAGGCTATGGCATTTTATGAAATCTCGAAGAATCCCGTAAGGATAAATACTCTAAACTTTTTAAGTTCTGAGCTAAAACCAGATTATAAGGTTTTAGATATAGGGTGTAATAGAGGGGACTTAACTAATTTGATCGCTGAACATGTATACAGAATAACTGGAGTAGACCACGATACAAATGCTATAAAGAGTGCAAAGTTAAATTATGGTAATACAAATATTCAATTCATTAATGGGGACGCATTAGAGCATGTTAAGAATGTTTCAGAAAAATATGATCTTATTATTCTTTCCCATATTCTAGAACATATTGACAACCCTATCTCATTTTTAAGAGCTTATATCCCGTATTCTAAATATATATATATAGAAGTCCCTGACTATGAGAAGTCCTATCATAATGTTTTTAGAAAAGATGTAGGAGCCGTACTTCAATTTACAGATAATGATCATATTTCGGAATTCGATAGAGAAGAAATAGAGCAAATTTTTGAAGAACTGTACTTGGTGATTTTAAGAAAAGAGTTTAGGCATGGAGTAATGCGTTATTTCTTGAAATCAAGTGAAGTAATTTAAATTACTAGATGATGGTATTGCAAATTATCTCCGACACTAATAAGTCACTAGCTTTTGAAATTATTGCCGACGGATTTAAGCGTAATCATATTAAATGCCACTACATCCTTATACAAGAAAAGGATTCTGAATTTTCAAGGTATTTATCAAGTATTGGAGTTGAGTATACAATAATTGGGCTTAAGAATAAAGCGGGTATACTTAAAACATTTATTAAAATAGTGAAAGTTTTAAGTAAGAATAAACCAAAAATAGTACATACACACCTACGAACAGCAAGTATATTAGGACTCTTAGCTGCAAAATTAACACGCATTCCTATTCGACTACATACTAGACACCACTCAACCTTAAACTTTAACTATTATCCAAGTGGGGTGAAGTATGATAAATTGATAAACCTACTCTCGACACACATAATTTCAATTTCTGATGTAGTTACCAATGTACTAGTAGAAAAAGAAAAGGTAAATGAGAAGAAAATAACTGTCATACCACATGGAATACATTTGGAACGGTTTAAAAATGTTCCTCAAAAAAGAATTGACCTACTTCAAGAAAAGTACCATTTGAAAACCCATAAAGGTCCTTTTATAGGTGTAATTTCTAGGTATATTGAATTGAAAGGAATTCAATATATAATTCCTGCATTTAAGAAATATAAGGCTATTTACCCAGATGCGCATCTAGTTCTAGCAAATGCTATTGGAGATTATAGTGATGAAGTTAGGTATTTGTTGAGAACTCAATTAAAAATAGGTGATTATACAGAGGTAGTCTTTGAGAGTGATTTGTATGCTTTCTACCAATTATTTGATATTTTTATACATGTACCTGTAGATGAAAATGTAGAAGCTTTTGGGCAAACATATATTGAAGCCTTGGCAGCTGGTATACCTTCCATTTTTACTTTATCTGGAATAGCTAATCAAATTATAACGGACAATTATAATTCAATTGTAGTTTCTTTTTGTTCTTCAAATGCTATTTTTGAGGCATTAATTGAATTGTCCGAGGATAAAGATAAAAGGGATAATTTAATAGTAAATGGATTAAAAACAGTTCAGGACTTTTCCGCAGAAAAATATGTTCAGAATCATATAAAACTATATCAAGAACTATGTCATCAGAACGTCAAGAATTAAATGTGATAAGTCCGTGGTGGGGCGAACATATACACAGGTACAACGAAGTGATCAATCAATTGAATGGAAATGAAAAAATTTTGGATATTGCTTGTGGTACTGGATTTGGCTCTAATTTGTTAGCATCTAAAGTTAAAGGAAGTGTAATAGGAGGAGACTTGTCATCAGAAACCATTGAACTCTGCCAGAATTCTTGGAACGCAAAGAATCTGTCATTCCAAGAAATGGATGGAACTCAATTGAAGTTTGAAGACAATACTTTTGATGTAGTGGTGTCTTTCGAAACAATCGAACATACAACAGCTTTTAATGAAATGATTTCTGAGTTTAAGCGCGTAACAAAGAAAGGAGGTAAAATCTATATTTCTACACCCAACAAATTAATAAATAGTCCAACAGGTATAGTTACCAACCCATTTCATACTCAAGAGTGGTATTATGATGAATTCAAAGAATTAATTCAACATCACTTTGATAACTATCAGCTGTATGGTCAAAAATATGTGAGGTATAAGAATGGAGGTATTGCTCAAAAGGTTGAGAATATCTTATACAAACGCGGGGTGAGAAAAATTCCTATTAAGATTCAGGACAAAATCATGAATGTTTTTGGACAGCCCTCTATGTATCCAACAGAGTTGGATTATGAAATGGTGAGCAATTCAAATGAAATTAGTGAATGCAAAACCTTTTTTCTAATAGTGGAAGTATGAATAAACCGCTGATTAGTATAATTATACCTTGTTTTAATGCTGAGTTGTATATAAAAGAGACACTTGAGTCGATTTTAATCCAGACAGAACAAGACTTTGAGATAATAGTGATTAACGATGGTTCTTCTGATAATACTGTTTCGATAATTGAAGAGATAAAGGATGATAGAATAAAATTAATTAATCAATCTAATTCAGGTGTTTCTATTGCAAGAAATAATGGACTAGAACAGTCAAGCGCTAATTACATAGTATTTTTTGACGCAGATGATTTAATGACCCCAAAATTCCTGAGCGATAGAGTAGAGGTACTTCAAAAAAATAATGAAGTAAGCTTCGTATACTCTGATGTAATTTCATTTAAAGGATTCAATCGTAATGATAAACTCAGTCAGGTTCGAGGTGCTGGAAACAATCTCGAAGAAGAAATTTTGTTCTACGATTCTTCTGTAAGCACTTGTCCATCTAATTATATGTTAAGGAAGTCAGACTTATCTAAATACTCTATTTCATTTAATCCCAATTTATCAAGTCATGCTGACCGCTATTTTTTATTGGAACTGAATAAATGTAAATTGAGGAGTAAATATATAAATACCAGCGATAATTGCTTATTGTATAGGGTTCTGGACAATAGTATGTCGCATCAATTATCAATTGGATTAGCAAATGATGCTGAATTATATTACAAAGAGTTGGAGCAGAATAGTATAGTATCCAATTCTTTACTGAAGAAGGCTCTATCTAAGGGATATTACATTATTGGTGCAACCTATTTTAAACTAGGAATGAAGGTGAAGGCTATTCAATATTTGATCAAGGGATTCACTTTAGCTCCTCGTTACTTTATGAAACTTTTTTGATATGTGTGGAATAGCAGGATTCATAAATAAAAGTTGGAGCGAGAAGGAATTGCGTAGAATGAATAACGCTATCGCACATAGAGGGCCTGATGCAGAAGGGATTTATTATGATAAATCAGTTGGCATAGGGTTAGCTCACAGGCGTTTGAGTATCCTTGATGTAACAGCTAGCGCTAATCAACCTTTCTATAGCAGGTGTGGTCGGTTTATAATGGTTTATAACGGAGAAGTTTACAACTTTAAAGAGTTAGAATTAGAATTGGAAGAGGGGGCCGGTTTTAAAGCGACCACCAACTCAGACACAGAAATTATTCTAGAGGCTTTTACCTTGTGGGGGACGCAATTTGTGGAAAAGTTAAATGGGATGTTCGCTATTGCGATTTGGGATACAATCGACAGAAAATTAAATATTTATCGTGACCGTATAGGAATCAAACCAATATACTACTACATAAAAGATGGTGTTTTTGCATTTTGCTCAGAAATGAAAGGAATTTTTTCCATACTGAATTCTGAGGAGTTAACCATCAATTATGCTTCAATAACCGATGTATTGCACTACGGTTACACACCTTCAAATGCAACAATATATAATGAAATTAAAAAGGTTCCTGCAGGATGTGTTCTTAATATAGATCTTAGTGGTAAAATAGAATTGTTGAGTTTTTGGGATATAAATAATGCTATCGAACCTTCAACGAAGTTAAATGAATTGATTGTTAAGAAGGAGTTGAAAGAGCTTTTAATTCAGTCAGTAAAATCTCAATTGGTATCAGATGTGCCATTGGGTTGCTTTCTGAGTGGTGGCATTGATTCTAGTTTAGTAACTTCAATTGCTCAAAGTGTTGCAGACCAGCCAGTCAAAACATTTACTATTGGTTTTAAAGAGTCCGCGTCTGATGAAAGTAAGTATGCAAAACAGATATCAGAATATCTAGGAACTAATCATACTGAATTTATTTTGTCAGAAAAGGACGCAATTGATCAAGTTGAGAAGTTACTTTCGATTTATGATGAACCATTTGGTGACTCATCTGCTATTCCTACTTTATTAGTTTCTCAAATTGCAAAGAAGGAAGTTACAGTTGTGCTATCAGGGGATGGTGGAGATGAACAATTTCTAGGCTACGGAATGCATTTGTGGTCAAAACGACTGGATTCACCCATATTTAAGAAGCTAAGAAAGCCGATAATTTCAGCAATTCAATTATTCGGTAATGATCGTTTGAAACGTGGTAGCATGGTGATGGATTATCCCAATGAACAAACAAAACGAAGTCATATCTTTTCTCAAGAACAGTACTTATTTTCTCAAAAGGAGATTCAAGAGTTGCTTGTTGTGCCAAATAAAGGTAGTCAACTACAAGAAAATTGGGAATTGGCAAGAAAACTAAAGCCAATGGAAGCTCAAGCTTTTTTTGACTTCAAATATTACCTTAAGGAGGATTTATTGGTTAAAGTTGATAGGGCATCTATGCATCATTCTTTAGAAGTAAGAGTGCCATTACTTGATCATAACTTGTTAGAATATACCGTAAATATTGACGAGTCTTTAAAATATAGAAATGGAGAGAGTAAGTATATTCTAAAAGAGGTCTTGTACGATTATCTACCAAAAGAATTGTTTAATCGACCTAAAAAGGGCTTTTCTATTCCATTAGCTAAATGGTTGAAATCTGATTTAAGTTATCTAATTGATAACTATTTGAAAGAAGAAATAGTTGTGAAATCAAATATTGTGAAATGGAATGAGGTAAGTGAATTAGTTAAGCGATTCAGAAATGGAGAAAACCATTTATACAATAGAATATGGATTTTAATACAGTTGCATCACTTCCTGAGTCAGGAAAGACAAATTTCATAGAATCCCATAATTTTATTTCGATAATTAGTAGTTAGTTTAGTTTTTCTAAATTTAGTCGTGGACTCATTTCGTTTTTGAAAGGGTCATTAGTAATTTATTAAATCGGTTAAAGTTTTTGACTATTAAACGTCTTTAATTCATTTTAAACAAGTTTCTTTCACAAATTTAATATTCTTATTTTTGATTTATATCCATTCAAATATGAGAAGAGTCAAGCTAAATGAGGTTTTATTAATTATAATTATTTTCTTTTTCTTTTCATCTCATGCCCAAAATAGATTAACTTCAATCTCTCCAACTCAGAGCTCAGTTGTTTTTTCCGATAAAGTAAGTTTAAGTTGGAATAATTTTTATGGAGATGCTAATCAGCTTTTAATTTCAAGCGACTCATTATTCTCAAATATAGTATACGCCTCTACTATTAACAATAAAACTAAAGATACAATTACCATATTGAATACAGGGAAGTATTTTTGGAAAATTGTAACTTATAGTTTAGGTCAAAAAATAGATAGTTCTATAGTAAATAATTTCACTTACAGTGATATTTATAAATTATCCGGACTAAATCTATTCTTTATCTCTGACTCAGGAATATCCGTAGATGTTAATGACCAGGTTTTTCAATGGAAAAACTTAGTGGATACTACTAATCATGCAAATCAAACAAACGCTTCATTGTCACCACTTTTTATAGATTCAATTACAGCCCTAAATAATAAACCTGTAATTAGGTTAGATGGTGTTAATGATGTATTGTTTATAGACTCCTCATTTGTTATTACCGAAATCTATTCAGTTTTCAATTGGGGAAACAATACTGTAACCTTTAATAAAAGTTATGCTGGGTTATATACTGCTCAAAACTATTCTAGTTACATGATTGGAACTGGACCTAGTGCAACGAATGCATTAGTTTCAGATTTTTTTACTTTTAGAATTAATGGGAAAGCAGGTCCGGGGTTTTTACCATTGAATAATTACAAGTTAGTACATGGTTTCAGATCTAATCCTATTAGTGCGCCTAGTTTGCAAATAGGTAAAAATAGAACTGTTCCTACTCATTGGAAGGGAGATGTAGCTTCACTTATCGGATTTTCCTCACCCCTAAACGATTCCCTTCGAAATATCGTGAATAAATACCTCTGCCAAAAATATTCCAATACGCTCTCACTTGGCGCTGATATCTTTGTTCCTTATGGTTTCTGTGATACATTAGTTCAAGTAGATACTAACTTTATTTCTTACCGATGGAGCAATGGAGATACGACAAGTGCTTCCCGATTGACCCCAGGTAATACTTATCGATTAACGGTCATTAATAAGTTTGGTTGCAGTTATACCGATGAGATTTATGTGACTACTCCGGTAAAACCTAAGAATGGTGCAACTTTGTGCTTAGGTGAAACTTATATTTGGAATACAGCGCTTTCCAAGACGGACTACAGTTTTTTATGGAGTAACTTTTCTACAGATTCTGTGCTGCTGATTAATCAACCTGGCGATTACTTTGTTCGTATTACAGATACAAACAATTGTTATTACGATTCAGATACAATTACAATTAATTATGATTCTACGCTTGCAAATGCATCACTAGGACCTGATACTGCTATCTGTCTAGGGTATGAAATCGGCTTGCAGAATCCACCTGTTGGTATTACTTCTTATTTGTGGAATACCAACCAAACAATTCCTAGAATAGTTCCACAGTCCACAGGATTATATTGGTTGGAAGTTACTGCAAATGGTTGTACCAAGAGAGATAGTATTTTTATTACCATTCGTGGTGACGCGCCAACAGCCGATTTTATTGCCAATGATGTTTGTTTTGGAGATAGTATTGATTTCTTAGATGTTTCAATTAATCCATCTTTAGGAATTATCAATCAATGGCGATGGAGTTTTGGAAATACACAAGGTAGTCAGCTTCAAAACCCCACAGTGTTATACGACTCTGTAAAAACCTATACCGTTTCATTGTATGTAGAAACAGACGCTCAGTGTTCGGATTCTATTTCAAAAACAGTAACCATTAACCCAAATCCTAAAGCAGGCTTTTATAATAGTTTAGCCTGTAAAGGAGATTCTGTATTTTTTACAGATTCATCTTCCATTACTTCAGGAAGCATTCAGTATTGGAGGTGGAAGTACAATGATTTGAATCAAAGTCCGGATACTAGTAGATTACAAAATCCTGCAACAGTTTTTAGTAACGCCCAAAATTTTCCAATTCAACTAATTGTCACCTCAGATTTAGGCTGTAAGGATACGCTAATCCAGAATTTAAAAGTAAATGATTTACCAAGACCCGACTATGTCTTTACCGGAAACTGTTTAGGAGATTCTACTACTTTTACGAACTATTCATCCTATCCTCAAGGTACAACCTTAAAGTCCATCAGTTGGAATTTTGGAAATAATTCTACTTCAACTAGAATTAATCCAACTATATTTTATTCCACACCTAAGATTTATTTGGTGAAACTTGAGACTGAGCTCAACACAGGATGCAAGGCAACAATTCAGCGGCAATTCGAAATGAATGATAAGCCTGTAGCCAATTTTAATACATCAGAGTTTTGTTTGAAAAATTTCGGGCAAGTGAATGATTTAAGTACCGTAACAAGAACCACTTTGAGTTCATGGAAATACCATTTAAATCAAGTGGGTGGCTACAAAGATTCCGCTTTCATCCAAAACCCTAGTTTTAAGTTGACAACTTTGAATAAATTTGAATTGATTCAACAGGTAACATCACTCAAAGGATGTAAGGATACAGCTTCAAAAGTAATACAGGTAAGGAACAATCCTAAGGCATTATTTAACCTTCAGACCAATACAGGTGGGGCTCCATTTGAATTAAAGTTTGATACAATTACACCTTCTCATAACTACGAATGGTCATTTGGAAATGGAGACTCGGCTTTTGTTTATCGACCGACTTATGTCTACCAAGATACCGGGATATATTCAATTAAACTGTTTTTAAGGAATGAGTTTGGATGTATTGATTCAATGAAAAGGTCAGTGAACGTAAAAATCCCTAACCTGAATCTGTTGTTAGATACTATTGTAGTAGATCAAACCAATAACCTAGTGAGGATTGGGGTGGTATTGATTAATACAGGCAACAATGAGATCAACTCAGTTCGAATGAGTGCCAATTTAAATTCTAGTTATCGAATAGAAGAAACTTGGAAGGGGCAGTTGTTCCCCAATGATTTTGTTTATACAGAATTTACTTCGTCAGTCTCATTAGGGGCTTCAGGAATAAATGATTTTACATGTGTTGAAATCTTAGCTGTTAATGACATGAACGACTTAGATCTTTTAAAAGATGAGGTTTGTGTTAAAGGGACTGGACCTCGGTTATTTTTAAAAGGATATCCAAACCCCACAGAGAATAATATGACAGTAGAAATGGTAATCCCTAATGAAGGAACCGTTACTGCAAAGGTATATGACAATAAAGGCAGAGAGCAATTTCGTTTATTTGATGAAGAGCGATCAGAAGGGTTTTATCGATTTGAAATACAAAGTGCAGTCTTAAATGCAGGAATATACTATCTAATTGTCGAATACAAGGGGGCTACATATAAATTGCCTTTTATAAAAAAATAGGTTTAGAAATGGAGTTGATTTTTGCTACTCATAATGCGAATAAGGTTAAAGAAATTAAGAATCAATTGGGTGAAGGATTTAATGTCAAAAGCCTCAATGAGATCAACTTTTTAGAAGATATTCCTGAAACTGAAAATACGCTTGAAGGGAATGCATTGCTCAAAGTTCGTGCAATTCATAAGCAAACGGGGTTGAATTGCTTTGCTGATGATACAGGACTTGAAGTAGAAGCGCTGGATGGTGCACCAGGAGTTTATTCCGCTCGATATGCTGGAGAGTCTTGTGATGCTAACGACAATATGGATCTAGTATTGGAAAACCTTAGAGGAGAGGTCAATCGTTCAGCCCGTTTTAGAACCGTAGTTGCACTGATAATAGACAATCAAGAATATATTTTTGAAGGAGTTTGTGAAGGTGAAATTCTTCACACAAAAACTGGAAGAGATGGCTTTGGCTATGATCCTATTTTTAAGCCAAAGGGATATGAGAGAAGTTTTGCGGAAATGTCCATTATTGAAAAGAACTTAATTAGTCATAGAGGATTAGCTGTAAAAAAGTTGATTGGTTTTTTGAATCGGCTTTAATTTTTTATGTATTATTACAGTTATAAAATTATTATTATGAGATTATTACTACTGTTAATTTTTGCTACAATTTTTAGTTCAACTCATGCACAAGAGTTTCTGTTTTTTGGATCACAACAAACTGGAAGTATTTACAAGGTAGATCTTTCAAATAATAATATAAAGGCGATTGATTCAGGAGTAGTTCACATTAGAAGATTTAGTGTAGATACTTTGAATAAAAAAATTTATTGGGCTGCAGGAAGTCAAAACAAGATTGTAAGATCAGACTATTCAGGAGCCAATAAACAAGACGTTCTGCTAAATGCCTCCGACATAAATAATCTGAAGGTAGATCCAATAAATGGAAAAATTTATTATTCCATTATAGGGAATTCTAGTATTAGAGTTTGTTCATTAAATGGATTAAATAGTCAAATATTAATTAGTCCTGTTAATAATGTTCAAGGAATTGCTGTGGATGCTAGTCGTAATGCTATTTATTGGACAGAATACAATAATGGAGATATTAAAAAGGCAAGATTAGATGGATCAAATGTAACTACGATATTTAATTCCAATGACATAATTTTTGATTTAGATATAAATCCTTTAAATGGGTTATTGTATTTTACTAATAGAACAGGAGATTTAATTCAATCAATAGACACTACAGGAGGTAACTTACAAACTATCATTTCTGCAGGTGCAAGATTAGGTACAGTAAAGGTTAGCGCTCAATCAAATCAGCTGTTTTGGGTTACAAATGGAACTAATAGAAGCCAAGTCTCAATGTCAGACTTGACAGGTAATAATATCCAGACTATAATTGATACAACAACCTTTGTTATCAGTGGTATGGATATCAGTGAGGCACCAACCTTAGTAGGTGTTTCAAACGTTAATTACGCATATGAAACGAGTCTTTTCCCTGTTCCATTTTCTGAAGAGTTGTTTGTAACTTTTAAAGATCCTATTGATAAAAATGTAATAGTCTCCCTTTTTGATATTAGTGGAAGAGAGGTGTTTTCTCAGAAAAAAAATATTCATAACCAAACTCAATTAGAAAGAGGTGATTTGATGTCTGGTATTTATTTAATAAGAATTATTGATGAAGAAACTAAAGAAGTTATAATGGCTAAAAAAGTAATGGTCAAATAAATCTAATGTTTCTTTAATTTGAATTTTACTTTTAATTTCTATTCAAAATAGTTGATTTTTAGATAAAAAGATAAAAGACAGTATTTTAAATGCAACAGAAAGTCTTAAAATTTCGTCAGTAGCATAGAAATAATCGCTATGCTTAAAAAATCCTCTATTCTTTCCTTTGCCTTTTTAGAAGGCTTCTGTGTCATTCTAATTGAATTGGCGAGTGGCCGAATTGTAGGTACTTTAGGTATTAAAATTTTAAAAGCTACTAGAGATAAATTTTCTAAGGACATATATAACTACAGTTTCATTAAAAATAGGATACAGTAGACCATCTATTCGCGAAAACATTTGATTCAATAATAGGGCATTTAGTTTTCCATAATTATTAACATCACTACCTTTTCTGGATAAGGAGGTGTAATTTTGAGATAATAGTAATACCTCAAAATCCAACTCAATTATGTGTCAATTCTCTCACCTTCATTGCCATTCTCAATTTTCATTGCTTGATGGAGCTGCCTCCATTCCCGGAATGATGGCAAAAGCGAAGGCGGATGGAATGCCAGGAATTGCGCTAACTGATCATGGAAATATGTTTGGCGCCTTTCAGTTTGTAGCAGAAGCAGCTAAAGTTGGTATTAAACCAATAGTTGGGTGCGAATTTTATTTAGTAGATGATCGATTTAAACGAGAGTTTACCAAAGGAGATAAGGATAAGCGTTATCACCAATTACTATTAGCTAAAGATCAGGCAGGATATCAAAACTTATCAAAACTCTGTTCTTTGGGTTTTCTTGAAGGTCTATATGGTAAATACCCACGTATCGATAAAAAACTTTTGAGCCAATATAAAGAAGGGTTAATCGCAACTACTTGTTGTATTGCATCTGAAGTTCAGCAAACTATTTTAAATGAAGGAGAAGAGAGAGGAGAGGAAGTTTTTAAAGAATGGTTTGAGATTTTTGGAGAGGATTATTACATAGAAATTCAGCGGCATGACTTAGGTGAAATTGACAACACAGGAATGACGCAGGAAGATGTCAATCAAATATTAATCAAATGGTCTAAAAAGTATGGAGTTCCGTTAATTGCAACCAACGACTCTCACTACATAGAAGAAGAAGATTGGTTAGCGCACGATATTTTATTGTGTGTGAATACTGGTGATAAGATTAGTACTCCTAGAGGTTATGGAAAAGGGTTTCGTTTCGGTTTCCCCAATCACGAATTCTATTTCAAGACAACTGCCGAAATGAAGGAATTGTTTAAAGACATTCCCGAGGCCATTGATAACACTAACCGAATTGTAGACTCCATCACTCCTCCTGAGTTAAAAAGGGATATTTTATTACCTAACTATACCCTTCCTGAAGGTTTCTTAACTCAAGACGATTATTTAAAACACCTGACCTATATCGGAGCTAAGAAACGATATGGGACGATTTCTGCAGAAGTTCAAGAACGATTAGACTTTGAGTTGAAGATTATTAAGGAAATGGGCTTCCCAGGTTATTTCCTAATTGTTCAAGATTTTACCACTATTGCTCGAGACCTTGGAGTTTCAGTTGGCCCTGGTCGAGGCTCTGCGGCAGGTTCTGCAGTTGCATATTGTGTGGGTATTACAAACATTGACCCGATTAAGTACAAATTACTTTTTGAGCGATTCTTGAATCCTGAAAGGGTGTCGATGCCCGATATCGATATTGACTTTGATGATGATGGTCGATCAAAGATTATCGACTATGTTGTGAAAAAGTATGGGCGAAACCAAGTCGCTCAGATTATTACTTATGGTTCAATGGCAGCCAAATCTTCCATAAAGGATGTGGGTAGAGTGCTTGATATTCCGCTGCCAGATGTGGAGAAACTGACTAAAATGGTTCCCGATATTTCTTTGGCAAAAGTGTTTAATTCAGATGAAGCGATGCTAAAAAAGATGCTCAATGCCGAACAGCAAGAGCAAGCGAATCAAATGCGGACTATCATCGCTGGAAATGACATTTTTGCAGAAACCCTTCAGCATGCAAAAAAACTAGAGGGTTCAGTTCGAAATACTGGTATTCATGCTTGTGGGGTTATTATTTCTCCTGATGATATCACCAACTACATTCCTGTATGTACTTCTAAAGATGCGGAATTGCTGGTGACACAGTTCGATAACAAAGTAGTGGAAGATGCTGGCTTGTTAAAGATGGACTTCTTAGGATTGAAAACATTGACCATTATTCGTGATGCTATTGCGTTAATTAAAGAGAATTATGGGATAGAAATCGATCCTGATGAAATTCCTTTGGATGATGAGAAAACTTATGAATTGTATCAAAGGGGAGAAACGAATGGTACTTTTCAGTTTGAGTCAGGAGGAATGCAGAAGCACCTAAAAGACTTGAAGCCTACTAATATAGAGGATTTAATTGCTATGAACGCATTGTATCGTCCTGGTCCAATGCAGTTTATTGAATTGTTTATTCAGCGAAAGCGTGGCGATGTAGAGGTAGAATATCCGCATGAGTTATTGACAGACATTTTGAAGGACACCAATGGAATCATGGTGTACCAAGAACAAATTATGCAAGCTGCACAGATTATGGCAGGCTATTCACTTGGAGAAGCAGATTTGCTACGTAGAGCAATGGGTAAGAAGAAGATGGATGTCATGCAGCAACAAAAAGAGAAATTTGTTGAAGGAGCATATAGAATCCATCAAGTAGATAAGAAAAAATCATCGGATGTTTTTGACATCATGATGAAGTTTGCCGAATATGGTTTTAATCGATCACACTCTGCAGCATATTCCGTTGTAGCTTTTCAAACCGGTTACCTTAAGGCCAATTATCCTGCTGAATATATGGCAGCGGTGATGACCAACAATATGAATGATATAAAGAAGATTACCTTCTTTATGGAAGAATGCAGACGCATGGGCACTCCTGTTTTAGGTCCCGATGTGAATGAAAGTACTTTTAAATTCACTGTTAATAAGAACCATGAAATCCGCTTTGGATTAGGTGCAGTAAAGGGAGTAGGAGAGGGAGCTGTTGAAGCGATTGTAAATGAAAGAAAGGAAAATGGCCCATTTACATCCATTTTTGATGTGACGAAACGTGTGGACTTAAGAGCGGCAAATAAACGAACATTTGAAAATATGGCTCTTGCGGGTGCCTTCGATTCATTTGAAGGAATACATCGTGCCGTTTATTTTTCCGATACTGGTGATGGTATGACGTTTTTGGAAAAGGCATTGAAATTTGGAGCAAGTCATCAGGAGGGTATGAATTCCTCTCAGGTTTCTTTATTTGGTGAGGCTTCTGAAGTTGACATGCCGGAACCCGAGATTCCGAAAGCAACCGAATGGGGAACGATGGAAAAGCTTTCAAAAGAAAAGGATGTTGTCGGGATATATTTGTCTGGACACCCATTGGACGATTTTAAATTTGAGATTTCTCAATTTTGTAATGCTACCGTTAAAGAGTTGCACAACTTTGAAGCATTAAAAGGGCGCAAAGAAATAAAGATAGCGGGAATCGTTACAGAAGTTGCACATCGGATGACAAAAACAGGAAAACCCTTTGGTATACTTACAATAGAAGACTACCAGGATGCTTTTAAATTTTTTATGTTTGGTGATGAGTATGTTAAGTTTAAAGGTTATTTAAATATGGGCTGGTTCTTATATCTAGTCGGAAGTATTGAACCGGGGAAATGGGATAAAACTAAATTAGAATTTAAGTTTACACGAGTGGAATTATTGGCAGAGATCAAAGATAAAATGACCAAATCGATTACTTTGGATGTCAATATTGATGAGGTCAGCGATGATTTCATTAATCAAATAGAGTCAATTGTCAATTCGAGTAATGGGAACTGTAAATTTTCTCTTAATTTAATCGACCGAAAAGAGAAGAATGCAGTAGTTTTGACTTCAAGAAGTAAAAAAATAGCATTGACAGATGAAGTATTGAATACTTTTGACAAAATGCAAGGAGTGGAGTATTCGGTTGGCTAAATATGCCAATTTGTCGGGAATATGATTTTGGTTAGGACTTTGTAAACTTACATTTGAAAGAAAATAAATTATACATTAAAATAAACAAAAAGAGATGGCAGTAGAATTAACAGACGCAAATTTCGAAGAATTAGTAGAGAAATCAGATAAGCCAGTATTGGTAGACTTTTGGGCTGAATGGTGTGGACCATGTAGAATGGTTGGACCTGTAGTTGATGAATTACATACTGAATACGATGGCAAAGCAATTGTGGGTAAAGTAAACGTAGACGATAACCCTGCAATTTCAGCGAAGTTTGGAATTAGAAATATTCCAACCGTATTGTTTTTTAAGAACGGTGAAGTAGTTGATAAGCAGGTGGGAGCAGCCGCAAAATCTGCTTATGCTGATAAATTAAATGCATTGGTTTAATACCAGTAAAGAAAATAGTGAAGCCTTATTCTTGAAAGAGAATAAGGCTTTTTTTGTTTAAGCAATCTTATTAAAAGGAAATAATATGGGTAGTATAATAAAAGAATACCCCTAAAAAATTACTTACTTTTAATTTCAAAATATCAAGATGGCCTTAGAAACAATAAATCGAGCACTCCTTCAGCAATATACTCACTTAGAACTTTTAGCAAAGCAAGTAGTAGAAGGCTTTATAACTGGTTTGCATAAGAGTCCATTTCATGGTTTTTCAGTAGAATTTGCCGAACATCGGCTCTATAATAGTGGAGAATCTACCAAGCATATAGATTGGAAACTTTTTGGAAAAACAGATAAATTGTTTGTGAAGCGATATGAGGAGGAGACTAATCTACGCTGTCAAATGGTGATTGATACGAGTTCATCTATGTACTTCCCAGAAAAAGTTGACGAGAATTCATTTAATAAAATCAAGTTTTCAATCTATGCAGCGGCAGCGCTCATGGAGTTGTTAAAAAAACAACGAGATGCATTTGGTCTTAGTACATTCAACGAAGAATTAGATTTTCACACAGCAAATAGATCCAATATTCGACACCAGCGATTGATTATTTCAGAATTGCAAAGACTATTAAATGAGCCTACTAAAAATGTAAAAACAGCTACTGTAAATGCTTTACACCAAATTGCTGAGATGGTTCATAAACGTTCACTAATCATTATTTTTAGTGACATGATAGATGATACAGATCAAGAGGAGCAATTGTTTAACTCTTTACAGCATTTAAAACACAATAAACATGAAGTCATATTATTTCATGTAGTGGATCGCAATAAAGAACTTGAATTCGATTTTGATAACCGTCCTTATCGTTTTGTTGATTTAGAAAGTGGGGAAGAAGTAAAGCTTAATTCCACGGAAGTGAAAGAAAAGTATATTTTGGAAGTTCAAAAACGAGAAAAGGCACTTAAACTAAAATGTGCGCAATATGGGATTTCTTATGTTGATGCGGATATTAATCAGGGCTTCAATCAGATACTATTTCCTTATCTGGTAAAAAGAAGTAAAATGAAATAAATTTTATTTTTTTTTCAAAAAAGTGTTTTCAAAATGAAAAGTATTACTACTTTTGTCGTCCCAACGCAAAAGAAATATACCAAAGATAAACGGTCTGGTAGTTCAGTTGGTTAGAATACCTGCCTGTCACGCAGGGGGTCGCGAGTTCGAGTCTCGTCCAGACCGCGAAAAGCTCTTCAGAAATGAAGGGCTTTTTTCGTTTGTAGAGTTATCTAAATAGAGAAGTAAAAGTTGCAATGATTTAAAATATTCTGGTATTTCATTTTATAGAATATCTATTTGAGTTTTTTGTATGGTTATCTCGTTAAGAATATTTTAGTTTACCTTCTATGATACTAATCTCTTCAAATACTGTTACAATTATTTACGCACTTTAGTCTAGATGTTTAAACCTATATGGTTAATTGTCAGAGTGAAATCGAAAGAATTAAATTGAAATTATTTCTAGTTTTCATTTTATATATTCAATAATTCTACTATTTTTAGGTCACTAAAGTGTTCTAACTAAAATTAATTTAATATGAAAAAGATTGTATTTTCTGCTATGGCAGCAATGATTATGATTACTCAAACTGGATGTTTCGGTTCGTTTGAACTAGTTAAAAAAGTGTATGATTTTAATGACAACATTACGAGCAGTAAGTTTGTAAATACATTAGTTTTTTATGTCTTTACAATTCTTCCAGTTTATAGTATAGCCTCATTTATTGATGTAGTAATCTTGAATTTGGTAGAATTCTGGACAGGTTCCAACCCACTTGCTATGACAGAAGGTCAAATAGAAGAGCAATTGGTTACGTACAAAGGAGAAGTCTACAAGATGACTGCTACTAAAAACAAGTTTCATGTAGAAAAATTAAATGGTACCGAATCCATTGAGGTGGGAAATCTTGTTTTTGCAGATGAAGCAAGAACTTGGAGTTTTGAAAAGAACGGAGAATCAACTCCAATAGCTACTTTAAATGCGGATAACAGTGTGACTTATCACGTTGAAAATGGTACAGCAACTGTTTACAATAACGACATGGAAACTTTAGTATTTGAGAGAAATACTGCAGATCACTTAATTGAAATGGCAAGTAAATAAGGTAAATCTATTTTAATCTAAAGCCTTCTTTTTATCAATAAAGAAGGCTTTTTTTATCATTGCGTTTTAGGAATATTACTCTATGTTTGTGTTCGTATAGATATAAGAATAAGATAGTTTTGGTTAAATTATCCTTATTTATTGTTTTGTATTTTCAAATTATCTTCTATTTTCGCAGTCACAGTTCGGTTGAATTGATAAACACCTTTTATTATTCAATTGAATGTATGAAATGGACTCCATATGTATAACTAATTAAACTTAAATAAAAATGAAAAGAATGAAACACACCGCATTAATTGCATTTGCTTTTGCAGCTGTATTTTCAAGTTGTACTTCAACCAATCACAGCATGAGAGAGCCGAACGCTAGAGTAGAGTTTGTAAAATCTGATTTCGAACTTTCTTCTCAAGTTTCAGCTGAAGCTACTTCAACCAAAATTATTGGTATCGATTGGGAACGTTTATTTAAAAGTGAAACCGGTACGGTAGAAGGAGGAACAATTGAATTAATTAGTGTTGCTAATATTCCAGTAATTGGAAATGTTTTAACTGATAAAACAGCAAACTATGCACTATATAATTTGATGGAGAAAAATCCAAACTACGATGTGGTTTTCTATCCTCAATATGAAACAACTGTGAAAAAGCCTATTCTCGGTCTTGGATTTTTAACGAAAGTAACAACTGTTAAAACTACAGCTAGACTTGGTAAATTAAAATAATTTAGAGATTCACTAATCTTTTAGTTACAGCTCTCCTCATTAATTTGAAGAGGGCTTTTTTTTTACAATTGATTTTAAATCTCAAAGCCAAAAGTGCTTCCCTTTTGTAGAATTCTTACCTTCGTAATTTCAAAATTAGGACATGACGGCAGAAGGAAATATCAGTAAAATGCAAGTTGAGATGGGAAATCCAGTTCACTATTCGTTAAAGTTTTCAGAAGAGGAGGTAGTGGATATGAACGCCCTTATTGGTAAACAAATAACGTTGACTTTTAATGGTGTAATTAACTGTGTTAACTGTGGCAAACTGACTAAAAAATCTTTTGGACAAGGGTTTTGCTATCCATGTTTTATTAATGCCCCTCAAAATGCAGAGTGTATAATTCGTCCAGAACTATGTCGAGCGCACCTTGGCGAAGGTAGAGACCCTGAATGGGAAGAAAGAAATCACAACCAGCCCCACATTGTTTATATGGCAGTTGGTGCAGGTATAAAAGTTGGGGTTACTCGTGAAACACAAATTCCGACTCGATGGATTGATCAAGGTGCTTGGAAAGCAGTGCGATTAGCTAGAACCCCAAATAGATACCAAGCGGGTGTAATAGAAATGGACATGAAACAACATGTTTCTGATAAAACGCATTGGATGAAAATGCTCAAAAATGAGCTAGCAGAGGATTTGGATATTTTGAAAACCAAAGAAGAGCTCCTTAGAATAATGAATGACAAGTTCAATGAATTTCATTGTGAGGACAATCAAATTATAGAAATTAACTATCCAGTTCTTGAATTTCCCACAAAAGTGAAAAGCCACAATTTAGATAAGGAGCCAGTGCTTTCAGGTGAACTAATGGGTATAAAGGGGCAATACCTCATTTTTAAAGGTGGTGTTGTCATCAATCTAAGAAAGTATTCGGGCTACCACATTGAAATATCGGCATGAGGATATTAATAGTAGCTGCCACTATTCAGGAAATACAACCTTTTCTAAATCATTTTGGACATAAAGATAGGGATGCACTTCTTATTTTCGAACTAAATACTGGAAATGAAGTAGAAGTGCTTTTGACAGGAGTTGGAATGGTAGCAACTGCATATCAAATGGGTAAAAAGTTGTCAACTTATTCCTACGATTTGGTTATTAATGCGGGGATCGCCGGGTCCTTTAATACTTTGTATCCTATAGGTGCTACCGTTCAAGTAATTGAAGAATTTTTCGCTGAGCTAGGTGCTGAAAGTCCTTCAGGGTTTATAGCGATTGATGATCTTGGGTTAGGGGAAACTAACAAAGTAGCAGCAACTAACAATATACCAATTAATCATTTATACACATTACCTAAAGTGATAGGTGTAACCGTCAATAAAGTGCATGGGAATACTGACTCAATTGTAGAATTAGAAACGATGATAGATGCCGATGTGGAAAGTATGGAAGGAGGAGCGGCTATGTATGTGTGTGTTAAAGAAAACATCAATTTTATTGAAATAAGAACTATATCTAATAAAGTAGAACCCCGGAACAAAGCGAATTGGAATATACCATTGGCTATAAAAAACTTAAATCAAACATTGATTGCAATTGTAAACGAATTCTAATGGAGAAAATAAGTTTAGGATATTCACCCTGCCCCAATGATACCTTTATTTTTGATGCGATGGTTCATCAAAAAATAGATACAGAAGGTTTGGAATTCGAAGTTACTTTGGCAGATGTGGAAGAGTTGAATCACAAAGCGTTCAAAAAAGAATTGGACGTGACCAAATTAAGCTACCATGCTTATGGTTTTTTGATAGAAGATTATGCTCTACTTAATTCAGGAAGCGCATTAGGTAGTGGAGTAGGGCCATTGCTGATTTCTAAGAACCAATACAGCCCAGAGGAAGTGAGCCAACTAAAAATTGCCATTCCTGGTCAATTTACTACGGCTAATTTCTTATTGTCGATTGCATTTCCTTTAGCTAAGAATAAAGTAGAAATGCTTTTTTCTGACATAGAAAAGGCGGTAATTGAAGGGGAGGTAGATGCAGGATTAATCATTCATGAAAATAGGTTTACCTATCACCAGAGAGGATTGCATAAAATTATGGACATGGGCGAATATTGGGAACAAGAAACCCAAGCTTTGATACCATTAGGGGGGATAGTAGTCAACCGAAAATTTGATCAAGAGCTACAGGAGAAAATTGACAGAGTGTTGCGCAGAAGCATTCAATTTGCTTTTGATAACCCAGAGTCATGTATGGATTATGTAAGAGCACATGCACAGGAAATGGAAGAATCAGTAATGCGACAGCACATCGGCTTATATGTCAATGAATATTCTCTAAATTTGGGAGCAAAAGGCCGGTATGCTGTAGAAAGCTTGTTTAACTTAGCTGTTCAAAAAGAAATTATTCCACCCATAGAAACAACGATATTTATCAATAACACAATAGACTAACATGATAGTAGTAACAGGAGCAGCAGGATTTATAGGTAGTTGCTTGGTTTCCAAACTGAATCAAGATGGGAAAACGAACCTTATTTTAGTAGATGATTTTACGAAATTGGATAAAAGCAGAAATTGGGAGAATTCTCATTATGCAAAAAAAATAGAACGTTCGATTTTTATCGATTGGTTTAAAAATAATGCCGACCAAGTAGAAGGAGTATATCACATAGGTGCGAGGACTGATACAACTGAGTTTGATGAAACCATATTTGATGAGCTGAATGTGAAATACACCAAAGATATTTGGAACATTTGTTCCGATGCATCGATTCCATTAATTTATGCTTCTTCAGGAGCAACCTATGGGTTAGGAGAATATGGATATGTAGATGATCACAATATTGTTGAGAAGTTAAAACCACTAAACCCTTACGGAGAGTCAAAAAATAATTTTGATATCTGGGCATTGAAGCAAGAGAAACAGCCTCCATTTTGGGCAGGATTAAAGTTTTTCAATGTGTACGGACCAAATGAATACCATAAAGGAAGAATGGCATCGGTAATATTTCATGCCTACAACCAAATAAAGGCGACTGAGAAAATGAAATTGTTTCAGTCTCACAATCCAGATTATAAAGATGGGGAGCAGATCAGAGATTTTGTTTATGTAAAAGATGTTGTGAATGTTTGCCTATGGTTGATGGAAAATCAACCGGAATCAGCATTGTACAATTTAGGAACTGGAACCGCTCGCACTTTCTTGGATTTAGCTAAGAATACGTTTAAAGCGATGGGTAAGCCTGCTGATATCTCCTTTGTGCCAACACCTGAGGATATTAGAGATAAATACCAATACTTTACGGAAGCAGATATGACCAAATTAAAGAAGGCGGGATATACTCAATCCTTCATGACTTTAGAAGAAGGGGTAGCAGACTATGTAACCAATTATTTGATTCCAAATAAAATATATTAGCATGAAGTCCGCCAAGATACAAGCAGTTTTATTGCATGCATTTTGGTTGGTGCTATTGGCATTTAGCGTTATTTATTACCGCGAACGGACATATGCTGATACGTCTTATTTCTTGTTTAAAGTCATTAATAATGGCTTTTTTCAGGTGCAGCACGATAGGCTAGTATTAGCCATTTCCCAAATTGGAGCTGTCGTTGGGACCATGTTGGGTTTCAATATCAAGCAACTTTTATTGGTTAATTCGGTTTATAATGCCTTGTTCTTCTATGGAGTAGTCGCTTGGATCTTCCATGTAATCAAACATAAGTCGGCGGCTTGGTTGTTGAGTTTGTTCTTGGTGATGCACCATTGGGCGTACTTTTCACCTTATTTGGAGGTGTTTTATTCAGCAGCATTTGTCATTACTTTCTTTGCCGCTTTTTCTAATCAAGTACACTTTAAGCGGTGGATTGTTTTGTATTACTTTCTGCTATGGGTAGGGCTTATGGGGCATCCAATTTTCTTTGCGGTTGTCGCTTTTCAAATCGTTTACCTTTTCATTAAAGACAGAAAGTTTTCTGCAGAATATAAGTCCTTATTACTATTCTTCGGAATTGCTATTTGTATCCGAATATTTACTTTTTCAGTATACGAAACCAGTCGATTAGGGAAAGGTAAATCCCATGAAATAGATTGGTATTCAGTAATCCAAAAGTTAGGTAGTACTTTTGTGTCGGAATATTGGCAGACTATATTGTTGTTGGTGTTGGCAGTTTTTATTCTGATTAAATCCAGAAAATTGCTGTTGGCTGCTTTCGTCTTTTCAGGCTATATTTTCTTGCTGTCTTTTGTGGTGTATAACATAAAAAATGGTAGTTATGAATGGTATTATGAAGTCATGATGACACCCATATTATTAGCGATTTTACTGCCATTGATGGATGAGTTTAATCGATCAATTACCATTAAAACGGAATCAATTCTTGCTTTTGGATTAGCAACGTTGTTTGCAGTGAATATCTATCAGATTTCTAGCATGGGAACCATGTTGAATCAACGGTATATGCAAATGCAACGGTTGGCTTCTGAAGCTAAAGATTTGTACCCTGAGTCCAGTAAGTTTAGATTTGATGATCAAAATTTTGAACGAGAGTTTACACATATGGGAATGCAATTTCCATTTGAAATGATGATGGCCTCCTCCGAATTTGGACCTCAAAACACAGCTGTTTTTGCTGCCAATCAAATGATGAAATACGATAGCTCGTTGTATTTATTAGAACCTGACAATTTCTTGGTTTGGGGTTTTGCACCTTATCCAATGTCTGAAGTAGATACTACTCGATTTGGATTACATAAAGGAGAGTATAAATACGTTAATTCTGAAGAGGCTAGATTGTCAACTAACGAAATGATTGAAAAGACTAGTCTTCAAATTGTAGAACCCACCCCAAAAGTATCAGCGGGAGAGGTGGTATACCCTTTGGTAAAGATTATAGCGGATGGGTTTATTTTTCCTTCCCATTTATCCAATAACTTCTTCTTATCTTATCATATTTTAAATGAAGACGGTAGTGTATTGAATTGGGATGGTGAACGTACTCCAATTGAAACAGATATCAAGAATAATTTTGAACAACGCGTTTCAATAACTGCTCCTGCTCAGAAAGGAGATTATACTATTGTTATTGATATTCTAAAAGAAGGAGAAGCTTGGTTTGAAAAGTCGGTTTCCTACGCCCTGGAGGTGAATTAGAGTTTAGCGAATTCTAAGCAACATCTTGGAGAAACTCAAAAAATCAAATTAAAGCTCATCTTTCAAAGCAACTAAAAAAGATCTTACTTTTTTCAGTGAGGCAATCATCTCCATTTCATTGAGCGTGTCCTCTTTATTTTCCTTTAATTTCTTCTTGGCTCCATCTAACTTATAACCTCTTTCTTTTACCAAGTGATAGATAATGTGCAAATTATCAACATCCTTTTTTGTGAAAAGACGATTGCCTTTCTTATTCTTTTTAGGCTGTAGTATATCAAATTCTTTTTCCCAGAATCTAATCAATGAGGCATTTACATCAAAAATTTTACTGACTTCGCCAATGGTATAATACAATTTTGAGCTGCTTTCAGTTGCTTCCATAATTGAAATAGATTAATCGAATGACTGTGTTGGAGTAGCAGCAAATTCTATCATTCGCTCGTATTCTTCAGGAGTTAAGTCGTTGAAGTAGAAGTTTACAGGATTTACCTTTTCACCGTTCTTTATTACTTCATAATGCAAGTGTGGTGCTACTGAAGTTCCTGTGTTACCAACGTAACCAATAACTTGACCACGCTTTACCTTCTCACCTTTGCGCACAATATATTGAGACATATGCCCATAGAGTGTTTGGTATCCATAACCATGGTTAATGATTACATGATTGCCATATCCACGTCTACTGCTTTCTACATCAGCTACTTGTCCGTCTCCTGTAGCATAGATTTCTGTACCTTTTTCTGCAGAAAAGTCCATTCCTGTATGCATCTTTCTTCGCTTGTATATTGGGTGCATACGCATTCCGTAACCCGATGCCATTCTTTTCAAATCTTTATTCGCCACTGGTTGAATAGCAGGAATTGATGCCAACATCTTTTCTTTATTGGTTGCCATTTTATAGACTTCATCGTATGACTTGGTCTGAATGTATAGTTGCTTTGAAATCTTATCTAGTTTTTTGGCAGACTCAATAATCAATTCTGAATTTTTGAATCCTTCCAATTGTTTGTATCGGTTCACCCCACCAAAACCAGCTTTTCTGATGTTGTCTGCGATGGGTTCTGCTTCAAATACAATACGATATATCTCGTCGTCTCTTCTTTGAATATCTTCCAATACTTCATTCACTTGGTCCATTCTTCGATCCAATAATTCGTATTGAGCAATCAGCTGATTACGTTCTCGCTTTAACATCTTTTCCTTTGGTGAGTCGATGTAATTGTTCACCAAAAAGAAGAATAAAACTCCGAATATAGCACTTACCAATAAAAAGGAAAGTATCCTAAGAACCTTGGCTTTAGCAGAGAGCTGTACACGCTCATAGCTAAGGGTTCTGGTATTGAAACGATACTTTATTTTTGACATTTATGAGAATTGTTTTTGTGGTTTAAATAGCTAAATTTGCACCCAATTTACGGCGCAAATTTAACCATATATTCTTTTGTATTTTACATTACAAAGGAGTTAAAAATTGTTAGGATATGAGCCATAATCGTTTAAAGTTTTCAACAAAAATGACTTCAAAAGAAATCCGTCAGCAGTTTTTAGAATTTTTTAAAAGTAAAGAACATCAGGTAGTTGAGTCTGCTCCCATGGTGATAAAAGATGATCCTACATTGATGTTTACCAACGCTGGTATGAATCAGTTTAAAGATTTATTCCTAGGCAATGCTGCTGTAAAATACCCTCGAATTGTAGATACTCAGAAATGTTTAAGAGTTTCTGGTAAACATAATGACCTAGAGGAGGTTGGTGTAGATACCTATCACCACACGATGTTCGAAATGTTGGGTAACTGGTCATTTGGAAACTATTTTAAGAAGGAAGCCATTGAATGGGCGTGGGAATTATTGACAGAGGTTTATCAAATGGACAAGGATAGTCTTTATGTGACTGTTTTTGGAGGCGATGAAGGCGATCAATTAGGAGAGGATACAGAAGCGTATGATATCTGGAAGTCAATCATTGAAGAAGATCGAATTATAAAGGCGTCTAAAAAGGATAATTTCTGGGAAATGGGAGACGTTGGCCCTTGTGGTCCTTGTTCTGAAATTCACGTTGACATTCGTTCTAAAGAAGAAAAAGCTAAAGTTGCAGGGAAAACATTGGTCAATGAAGATCATCCGCAAGTAGTAGAAATATGGAACCTGGTGTTCATGGAATTCAATCGAATGGCAGATGGAAGCTTGGTGAAATTGCCAAATCAGCATGTTGACACTGGAATGGGGTTTGAGCGTTTGTGCATGGCTTTGCAAGGCAAACAGTCCAATTACGATACCGATGTTTTCATGCCGTTGATTACTAAAATAGCTTCGATTAGTGGAGTGGAGTATACAGCTACCCAAGAAAAGAAAGATATTGCCATTCGCGTAATAGCCGACCATATTCGTGCGATTTCTTTTGCGATTGCTGACGGTCAACTACCATCGAATACTGGAGCAGGATATGTGATTCGTCGTATTTTGAGAAGAGCGGTTCGTTATGGATATAGTTTCCTAAACCTGAAGGAGCCTTTCTTAAACCAGTTAGTGGAAGTTTTGGTGAATCAGATGGGCGAGCAGTTTGCAGAGTTGAAATCTCAGCAGAAACTAATTACACAAGTGATTTTTGAAGAAGAAAATACCTTTTTAAGAACATTAGAGAAAGGAATTCAGCGATTTGAAGAATACACTTCCACTTTGAATGGAAAAATCATTGATGGGAAATTCGCTTTTGAATTGTACGATACCTTTGGTTTTCCAATTGACTTGACTCATTTAATGGGATCTGAAGCTGGATTGGAAGTAGACATGAATGAATTTCAAGCAGCTCTAGAAAAGCAGAAAACACGTTCTAGAAAAGCAACCAAGATAGATGCTGGCGATTGGGAAATTGTAACAGAAGACGAAGTAGAAGAATTTATCGGATATGATTATACTGAAGCAGAAGTTTCAATCACTAGATATAGAAAGTTGACTGCCAAAGGGAAAGAGTTGTATCAGTTGGTGTTTAACATGACTCCATTTTATCCAGAGGGTGGTGGACAAGTAGGAGACACCGGTAAAATTTCGGCAAACGGAAAAGATTATTTCATCACCAACACCAAGAAAGAGAATAACTTAATCGTTCATTATACCGACCAATTACCTGAGAATGTTAACTTGAAATTTCAGGCAGTAGTTAACCAAAAGAAACGAATCTTAGCTGAAAATAATCACTCAGCCACTCACTTGATGCACCATGCATTGCGCACTGTTTTGGGTGAGCATGTGGAGCAAAAAGGTTCGTTGGTAAATGCAGATTATTTGCGATTTGACTTCTCTCATTTCCATAAAGTTACGGACGAAGAAATCAAGCAAATTGAAACCATCGTGAATCAGAATATCCGTGAGAACATTCAATTGGATGAGCGAAGAGCGATACCGATTAATGAAGCCAAAGAAATGGGTGCTATGGCATTGTTTGGTGAGAAATACGGCGATGTAGTGCGTTTGATTAAGTTTGGTGATTCCATTGAATTGTGTGGAGGGACTCATGTGTCTTCTACGGCTAGAATTGGACAATTTAAGATTGTAAGCGAATCAGCAGTAGCGGCAGGAGTAAGACGAATAGAAGCTATCACTGCGGAAAAGGCAGACCAATACTTGGATAATAAATTAGCATTGTTGGATGCAGTAAACGAAGCATTGAAACACCCCAAAGATGTTCTACAATCGATTACCGCATTGCAAAGACAAAATTCTGAACTACAGAAGCAAGTTGAAGAGTTTAAGCGAGCAGCAGCAGGAAACGTAAAAGGAGAATTGAAAGGCAAGGTTCAAAACATCGGCGGAATCAATGCGATCGTCGAAGAAGTAGATTTGGATGCAGGCTCCATCAAAGATTTGGCGTTTCAGTTGAAAGCAGAAATCGAAAACTTGTTCATGGTATTGGCCTCTAATGTAGACGGTAAAGTAACCTTAACGATATTGGTGGCTGAAGAATTGGTAAAATCTCACGATTTGCACGCAGGGAATATGGTGAGAGATTTAGCCAAAGAAATTGGCGGTGGTGGTGGTGGCCAACCGTTTTTTGCCACAGCAGGAGGGAAGAACCCGAACGGAATTACTTCAGCGTTAGAAAAGGCAAAAGCCTATTTGAAATAGAATATTCAACAGATAGTTAGAATCCTCTTGGCGGTGCCAAGGGGATTTTTTTGCTTATGGTGTCCTGATTCATAGAATAACTTGGCTCTGCCGCCAAAAAACTTCGAGGTTTATTAAGGTGACAAGGACTCAACCCAAGTAATATAATCCGTTTAGAACCTTTGTTAAGCTGAGTGCCAGGTCGAGCTCCATTAAGCTTAAGTCGAGGCAATCAAAGGAAAAGTTATTAGAAATAATAATGAATTGAATATAAATCCGTTTGATAGTGTTCTTATATTTAAAACCTAAAACACATTTACCCTCGAAGCTCATTAAAGTTTACCTAACTCCATGATTAGAATCTTTCTATTACTCAGTTTTATTTTTAGTGTTTCAATTGTTAAAAGCCAGGAAATCCCTTTTACTGTTAGTGAAAATGGAAAGTATTATGGGCACTGTGTAAAGATTGCTCCAAATGAAGCTAACTCTAATTTAGTTCAAGAAAATAGCAATTATAAAAAGTTCTATGAATTCAGGTATTACAGAGTAGATACTCAACTACCAATTTTAAAGTATCAATTTAAAGCAGATAAATTATCTGACATCAGTATAAAAATAAGTCCTGATGGAAAAACGATTGCTATAAGTAATGGGTATAATGCTAGTGTGTTAAATGCCCAATCTAAGGCTGTCGTGTATGAAACTTATGGGATCAATAACATTATATTTCCATATTTAGACAATAGTTTTTTAATATCTGGATCCAAAAACCTAATCCTTTATGATACTTATAGTGCAATTGTTTTAAGGTCCTATTTACAAGCGAACCATTCAAACGGATATGGAAAAACTTGGTTTAGCAAGGATGATCAATTTATTGTTCAACAGAAATCAAAATCTAGGTATAATTTATGGCGAACCAATCAAAGTAAAAGAATAAGTTCACAATCAGCGGATGACTTTGCATTCGATTACCAAAGCAACCGTATTACGTTTATTCGTGGCTTAAGAATTAAAGCGTTTTCATTAGACACTATGCGTTTGGAGTATTCTCAAGATTTAAGAAGTGCTTTAAGAAGTTTTGTCAATGAAAAGAAACTTGCAGATAAAAGAACAGTAATAAAATATGGAGAACCAATTCTTAGCAAAAGTGGAAATTTTACAATTATCCCTTTTACTCAAGACAGTAGAAATTCTCTCTTACTGTATTCGGTTCAAAAAGGTGATTTTAAAGAAGTCCATCTGTTAGATGAACCTATTCGTGATTTGGAGTGGCATAACGATTCTATTCTCTCTATACAGCACGAGAACAATACAACTACATTCTTGAATTTATTCGATTTAACGAATCCCCAAAATATAGATTTTGGAATCTCTGATAAGAAGTATCAGATTGATAAAGGTGTAGAGGTTTCAGATGATTTGAGCTATTTTATAACTCCTAAAAATAACTTTTTTAATAAAGGTTTTTCATTGAATAATATAGAAGACAATGAGAAAATATACACCAATAAGTATGAATTTGTAGCTATTGCAGATTCATCCAAATATTTAATCGTTAAAAACAGAAAGACAAAAGGAATAGGGGTGATTAAATCTTTTGATTTACTCAATAATAAAGGCACTTTATTTTTACCATTTAGTGATACGTTGACAGAAGTGTTTGAACCCGTTAATGAAGATGTTGAACCGCCTGTTGATTTTGAACCGTATCGTATCACTCAGTTTAAACACATTAGTGAATTGAAAGATACCGCTGCATTAATCAATCTCGTTCTAAAAAATATAGTGTATTCCGATTCGACGATTTCAATCAATACACACCTAATAGATGATGATGGAGTTTACTATTATGGTGCAGGCACTGAAGAGTGGAAACACATTTGGTGTAATGTTTTATTGAAGAAGGGGAACCAACCGATAATTCAAGTAACAGATTTCGATGTAATAGAACACCGTGCTGATGTTACTATTCCGAATGCCGTAGCGGTAGTTATGGATCATAGTGGATCTATGGGAGAGTTTCGAGCGAATAAAGTTCAAAACGAGGTAAAAGGATTTGTAGATAAAAAAGCTTCAGAAGATGGAATTTCTATTATAAAATTTGATACTAGAGTAGGGGTAGAATCTTACATTTCAAATAGTAAGTTTGAGTTGAACCGGAAATTGAAGCTTAATGGATTGGAAGGGTATGGAGGAGGTACTTCTCTTTTGGACGGCACCAATTCAGCAATCTCAGTGCTCAAAAACTCAAATGGCTACCAAGAAAGTTCAATCATTGTTCTAACTGATGGATATGAGAATGGTTCATATATAAGTAAATATGAACTAATTCGAAGAGCAAAAAAGCATGACATTCAAGTTTATGTTGTTGGATTTGGGCAGTCTGTAGATAAAGATTATTTGCGTTCAATAGCATTCCCTACAAATGGAACCTACTACGAAATCTATAATACCACTGATTTTGAATGGATCTTTACGGATATCAATCATAAGATTAAAAACTATTACGAGATAAAGTTTAAGACAGATACTATTGATCAGCACCAATCTATTTTGAAAGTATGTATTACTGATAAACAGAAAGATACTTTAGCCTTGTCTTTCTCAAATCAACCCTTTAAATACCAATCTAAAACGAAAGGTAAGGAAGGAAACTTATTTGAGGAGATTACCTCAAAGGAGAAAGTTGATGAGTTGATTTCAAAAGAAGATATTATAGATTTTAGTTCAATTAATGCCTATTCAGCTTATAAAAGGAAAGTGACTAATCAAACAAACGAAACAGACACTTTGTCTCAAAACATAGAAGAGGAGTTAGAAGAAATTAATCTGTCGGATATTCAATTTCTAAATAATAGCACGGTCATGGTGGATTCTACATTAAATGGAATTACTAAAGTGAAACACTTTTTACAAAAGTATGGACATGTTGAAATTGAAATAGTGGGACACACAGATTCTGATGGAGATGATGATTTTAATATGGATTTGTCTGTAAAGCGAGCAGATAAAATAAAGGAGTTATTAATAGCTGAAGGTGTTGATTCTAATCGACTTTCAGTAAAAGGGTACGGAGAATTATTTCCATTGTTAGAAAATTCTAGTGAGGAAAACAAACTAAAGAATAGGCGAGTAGAGTTTCGGGTAGTTTACAATGATGAGTAGACTTACTTGGTTCTAACCGTGTTCTGCTTTGCTGTTGCAAAAAACTTCAAGGCTTACTAAGGAGACAAGGACTCAATCTTGAAGGTTTACGGGAGTTATTTATTGTTATCAACATAACTCACTAATTTTTAACCATAACCCTTTTTAATTTCAATATTTCACTTATCTTCGGAATCCTAATCATTTCTATTGAAGGGAGATAATAATTAATGACAAATATGGTGAATAAATGTATTTTTCGCTTTCTTTGGATGTTTTAGGTAGTTATTAATACTATATATTTTTAGGGCTGTGTCCTTTAGTGTTGTACACTATAAAGTTGGTCATAAAGTGAAACTATCCGCCAACGTAAAAATAATAAGGATGGAAGTCTATTGAGCTGTGCTCTTAACCCTTTAAACTCGAGACCATGATTATTATTATGACTCCGTTAAAGCTTAAAGTGAATTCAGTTGAGATAGAAGTATCCATCGTTGAGCTTGCAATAGCTTGTTGGATATTATTTTAACAGTGACAGGGTGGTGGAATCAAAACCATCCTGTTTTTTGTAAACCATACTTATTAGTTATTTTTATTGTGAGTAATTAAATTTTGAAAAATGACACCATTGACACCATCTCAAAGATATAATTTAGATAATATGTACAGTTTGTATTATAAATCTAAAGATAGATTTAATCTTTTCATTAGATCTATTTCTACAATATCTATAACATTACTTGGGCTTTTAATCTCATTAAAAGATAAGACTGAAATTGACTTAGTTGCAAATCGTTTTTTTTTGGTATCAATAATATTACTTGCGT
This sequence comes from Acidiluteibacter ferrifornacis, assembly GCF_009909615.1. Taxonomy (GTDB): domain Bacteria; phylum Bacteroidota; class Bacteroidia; order Flavobacteriales_E; family Vicingaceae; genus Acidiluteibacter; species Acidiluteibacter ferrifornacis. The sequence goes on from NZ_WWNE01000005.1 coordinate 82,704, forward strand.
TGACCGTTTTCTTCACTTTAATCGTTCAATTTTTAGAAGGTGATAAGTTAAACAAGGCTTTCCAAGAGCAGAAAGAGGGGTTACAGAGCAGTGAATCAAATAAGGACTTAAATTCAATTCAAGTAACGCTTGTAGACAAAAGTAAATCCTCGAAATTTTTTGAGATAGGGACATATATATTTTTAATATTATCGATTACATCATTAATATTTTATTCATACCATGCATATCCAGTAATTTAGAGTAAAAGCTATCTACAACACCCATTATATACTATAGTGGGTATGTCTTAATAGTTTTCTTTTCCTGATTATCAGCAAAAGTGTTATTTGTTTTAATAATTTGATAATTAGTTAGTTTGTGTTTTTATCCATTCCACGACTTCACTTAAAGTAACTTTAAAGCAACCCCAAGAAAATGAAATCAACTTTATTATCCATATTCATTCTGTTAATGAATTTTGGTTTCTGTCAAGTTTCTGAAGATTTACAATTCATTTTGAAAGGTAAAGTGGTTGACCAAGAAATATCTATTCCTATTCAGAATGCTAGAGTAGAGGTGATTGGTACAGACTCATCAACCATAGTAATTGAAACTAACGAAAATGGGGTATTCGAAACTCCTCTTAAAGGAAATACTTCTTATAGCGTTTCAGTTTCTAAATCGTCTTATCTGAATGCTCATGGGAAAGAAACGACAATTGATGAAACAGAATCAAATGTGTTCTTTCATTTATATGAATTAGAACCAATGATAACCATTCATGAAGGATTTACTACAATTGATTTCAATTCAACATTCTCTTTCAAATCAATTGATTTTAATACTGATTCAATCACCCTGTATAAAAAATACGATGGTCTTTCTGATGAGGAAGTAAAATATAAATTGCTTAGTGAATCCAATAATGACTATCAGATTATCAGTCAACAAGATGTAACAATTGAAAGAATAAGAATGGAATTGATAGACACTAGTGTTGTAAAAATTTCAACAGATAAGTTTAATTCTAATTATTGGTTGATTGGATATTCTACAAAAAATAGATTTTGGTTTGATTTAATTAAGTGGTAGAAATCTTGAAATTAACCCTTAACCATTAACTCAAAACAACTTAAAATTACTCCAAGCCTCTGCTTTTTCAGAAAATAAAGGTTTCGTTTTCGCCCAAGTGGTTTTAAATAATTCCGAATGGCGGTAGTTTTCTAAAGCTTCTTCGCTTTTCCAATGGCTGTGCGTAAAAAAGATGGTTCCATCAGTACTGCATCGCAACAATTCTAGGTGAGAAACACCTTCAAAATTCCGGATCAGGTCTTTGCTCTCGTTGAAGATGGTAATGAAATCGTTCACTTTATCTTCTTGAAATGTCAATTTTACTATTCTAACTATCATGGAGTTCGATTCTAATTAAGTCATTATCCCTCAAGCCAAGTAGTTTGTCCGCTCGACCTTTGTTAATGGCAATTTCTAAATGGTTAGTGGTATTAAATAGCGCTAATTTTTCACCTTCTGCTACATCGCTATAGGTATATGAAATTCGGTTGATGTCGTAATCAGAGTTTCTAAAAACCACACTAAAGCCATAGTTTTTAACGAAATTATTAAACAGAATTTCACTAATGTTGGTAATGGCATTTCCAAAGCTATCAATGTGCATCACCATGCCTTTCAATTGGTTATTATCGATGTAAGGTTGGTAAGCGATTTTCTTCAATACGCCGTCAATCTTTCTACCCAACACCGAAATGGTGCCTCCTTTTTGAATGTGTGCCGCCACTTTTACAAAGATGTCCTTCGTCGGAAACGACAACCGATTGGAATCGGCAGAAACATTCAGTTCGATGACTTCTTCAGGTTCTAAGTCGCCAAAGATGAGGGAAAAAATACCAGTGTCCGATCCTACGAAATAGTGGTTGTCGTATTTCACTACCAAGTGTGCAAATTCCACAGTTGCTTCAGAACTAACGCCAATAATGTGAACCGTTCCTTCCGGAAAATGAGAATAGGAATTTTTAACGATGTAAGCCGCCTTGGAAATGTTGTAGGCAGGAATGTCGTGAGTGATGTCAACAATTTTAGCTTCAGGACATAGCGTATAGAGCGCACCCTTGACGATGCCAATATAATAGTCTGATTTCTGAAAATCTGTAGTTAACGTAATTACACCCATTTAACTTTTGCTGCTTATATTTGGTCAAAGTCGAACAATAGTCTCCAAAATTAGTAATATTTTTGAAGCCTGAAAGAATAGAAAAGACGCCTTAAACCAATAAAGTTTTTAATTTTTTCATTAAAATAAATGGATACATTTAAAAAGTAATTATTGGTAAATGCCGATCAGTTGGATAAGGAGAATATGAAGCATGAGTAGTCGATATAAGATAACTAAATCGGTATAAAACCTAAAAATACCCAAAAACTGAGTGGAGAAAATCATAGATATTAGTGCGGTAAGTCCGGTAGAATTATACGGGGTAAACGACAAGAAATTAGAGATCATCAGGAAGAAGTTTCCAAAAGTAAAACTGATAGCTCGTGGCGATGAGTTAAAAGCCATAGGTGGAGAAACAGCGATAGAGGAGTTTGAATTGAAATTGGGAATGCTCATTCAGCACATTATTAAATTCAAGCAGTTAACCGAATCGAATATCGATCATTTGTTGGATGGAGATTTGGAAGTGGCACAGCGCACTTTGAAAGATTCAAGCGACATATTAGTGTTCGGGAATCATGGGTTGATGGTGCGTCCTCGCACACCCAATCAGCGCAAGCTAGTAAAAGCCATCGACGAGAACGATATGGTTTTTGCCATTGGGCCTGCAGGAACTGGTAAAACCTACACCGCCGTAGCATTGGCCGTTAGAGCTTTAAAAAACAAAGAGGTGAAGCGAATTATTTTGACTCGTCCAGCAGTAGAAGCAGGGGAGAATTTGGGTTTCCTTCCGGGAGATTTGAAAGAGAAATTAGACCCATTTTTACAACCTTTGTATGATGCTTTGTACGATATGCTCCCAGGTGAAAAGTTACGCGATTATCTCGAGAACAATGTGATACAAATTGCACCATTGGCCTTTATGCGTGGACGAACGTTGGACCATGCTTTTGTGATTTTGGATGAAGCACAAAACACCACCAGAGCGCAGTTTAAGATGTTTTTGACGCGGATGGGAAAGTCGGCTAAATTCATGATTACAGGTGATGCCTCTCAAGTGGATTTACCAAGAAATCAGCCATCAGGATTAATTCAAGCATTGGATATTTTGAAGAAAGTGAAAGGAGTAGGCTTTATTACTTTTGATGGTAAAGATGTGATTCGTCATGAATTGGTAAAGAAAATTATCTCGGCATATGACAAAGAAGATGAAAAAATAGAAGAGTTAAAAAAGCAACAAAAAGAAGCGAAACAAAAAGAAGCTAGAAAATGAGCACAAAGTCAGTAGCACCATTCCAATTTCCAGGTCAAAAAAGCTTTTACAGCGGAAAAGTAAGAGACGTTTACAATATCAATAATAAACACTTAGTAATGGTCGCTTCAGATCGAATTTCTGCATTTGATCACATTTTGCCGAAGCCGATTCCTTTTAAAGGTCAAGTGTTGAACCAGATTGCCGCTAAGTTTTTAGCAGCTACGTCCGATATTGTTCCAAATTGGATAGAGTCTGTGCCAGACCCTTCTGTGGCCATTGGTAAGTTATGCGAAACGTATAAAGTAGAAATGGTGATTCGTGGCTATTTAAGCGGACATGCGTGGAGAGAATATAAAGCAGGAAAAAGAATCATTTGCGGTGTAGCGATGCCAGATGGAATGAAGGAGAACGATCGTTTTCCAACTCCTATTATCACTCCGGCCACTAAAGCAGAAGAAGGACATGACGAGGACATTTCTAGAGAAGAAATTATCAAACAAGGAATCGTTCCGGAGAGTGAGTACATTCAATTGGAAAACTACACCAGAGCTTTGTTTCAAAGAGGAACCGAAATGGCTGCCGATAAAGGATTGATATTGGTGGATACCAAATATGAGTTTGGAAAAATTGGAGATACCATATACTTGATAGATGAAATTCATACACCAGATTCTTCGCGTTATTTTTACGCTGATGGATATCAAGAGCGTCAGGATAGGGGAGAGAAGCAGAAACAATTGTCGAAAGAGTTTGTCCGCGAATGGTTAATAGAAAACGGTTTTCAAGGATTAGATGGACAAACCATGCCCGAAATGCCGGATTCGTTTGTAACGGAAGTTTCTGAGCGATACATCGAGTTGTACGAGCATATCACTGGTGATCAGTTTGTGAAAGCTGATATTTCGAATGTTTCGAAACGTATTGAAGAAAATGTATTGGCTGCTTTAGCTAAATTGTAATACAGAAAATATAAATGTTTTTAACCCCAATTTGAGTAATCAAATTGGGGTTTGTTTTTTTTAAGTATTCTCGAATTATCAAATGTTCAATTAGTAATTGTCCTTGAGAATTCTTCAAGAACTTCAAATTGAAGTCTTAGAAAGTTCGTTTAGCTCCGAAGAATAGAGGAGATCCAACGAACGTCTTAGGCTTTGAGAAGAAATTCGCAGAAGGAGACTCAAAGACTTGAACTTTTGGTTCATTTTGGTTCAAGCCAAAAGAACATAAAAACAATACCAAATAAAATAAACATCAAAAAAGCCCAATTTGAATGAACAAATTGGGCCTTTTATTTTGTAGAAATTGTTCTTACTGAACAATCACTTTCTTACTCGTTGCTTTATCACCATCCATGTAATTGATGAAATAAATACCTTTTGAAAGGTTAGAAACATCCATCGTTTTTGATTCGTTTGATTTCAAATCAAATGACAAAATTTGCTCACCTAACATATTGTACAAACTAACTTTTGATAAATTACTAGCAGTTGTATTCTTGATTGTCAAGTTACTAGTTGCAGGGTTTGGATAAGCAGTCAAAATATTTGCTTGAGCTACTGTTTCTTTCACTGATGTAATCACATTTAATGGAGATGAAAGTACCACTCCCAAAGATGGATCATCGTTCTTGTCAACAATTGTGCTATCGCTTCCAATTTGTGTCAATCTTCCCCAGTCGTTGTTTTGAGCATAAATAGAATCTGGGGTATTGTTGTAAAGATTATATTCAATTCCGTTGTTAAAGTTGTCTTTTATTACATTCAGTCCTGGGCTATTTTTGGAAGGTCTCAAATCTCCCAAATTCGGAGACGCAGTATTTTGAATGGTTACACCCCAAAGGTTTCCTGTAATTAAGTTGTCTGTAACAATTGCAGTGTTGGTGCTTGCTCCTGCAAAATTAATCCCACTACCACCTAGGTTCTCGTTTCCTTGAATCATGTTGTTGGTGATGGTGTTGCCTTTAATTAAACTAGTAATACCACCTGTCAACATTCCAATACCATATCTGTTGCTATCTATAAAGTTGTTTTCTATAACGACTTGAGCAGCGCCAATTGGTAAAAATGCAATACCACCTGCGTTCGTGTATTTACCAACGATGGTATTTCCAACTATAAAGATGGTGTCAGAACCTGTTGTTCCAAAGTTGATTTGAGATTTGTTACCGTTGTAAGTAACATTTCTTCTGATGTCATTATTCAAAATTCTTGGTGCTGAAGCAATGTTTGCTCCTGAGCTAATAGCAGAACTTCTATTGTCATGAATTTTAGAATTCTGGATGATTGCATTACTTCTGAATAAGTTAATTGCTCCTCTAGTACCATCAGCATTGTTTCTAATAATACAGCTGTCAATCAATGGAGAGGCATCATAGATAGCGATTCCACCACCAAACTCTATGATTGTTTTTCTGATAATACTATTAGAAGAATCAATACGAATAGCCTCGTAGGTTAAGCCTTGAGTATTGGTAATTTTAATTGAATCAGATGGATTAAAAAAAGCAAAACCAGTGAGGTTAAGTTCTACTGCTCCACCCATTACAATGGTTTCATTTGTCAAAATTTCAAGCGTATCCGTTTTGGAGATTTTGACATCCTGATTGAATGTATAAACCGAAGCTGACTTGGTTACAGCACCACCGCTATTTGCAACTAAACTATCCAAATTGTATTTTTGACCAGTGTTAGGAGTTGAATACTGAGCTTTTAGCCCTAATGCAGCTGCCAAAAGCAACGAAATTGTAGTGATTTTCTTCATAATTCTATGTTTTTTTTGGAGGGCAAAACTACCTTTCCTTTCTAAGTTTTACTCTATTTTTTTACATTTTTAACGATTCAATGCAATTTGATGTATGTACATTAAATGTATATACATATATTTGTAAAAAATAATTCAACAAGATGAAAATAGAAGACGAAATAAAACAGTCCAAGTTTGAAAGTGAGTTCCATAAGCTCACGATCAATGTGTTGTTTTCTGGCAAGTGGATTAATGATGTGATGAATCAATTTCATAAGCAATTTGATATTAGTTCTCAGCAGTATAATGTCTTAAGGATTCTGAGAGGACAATATCCCAAGGCAGCAACTGTCAATCTGATTTCAGAACGAATGATTGATCGGATGTCCAATGTTTCTCGATTAATAGATAAGTTAGAAACAAAAGGGTTGGTAGAACGAAGTTCGTGTAAGAATGATAGGCGTCAAGTAGATATCAAAATTACCAATGATGGGCTGCAATTGTTGAAGCAAATAGATGTCCAACAGGCTCAGATTATGGAAAAATTTAATCACTTAACCACAGAAGAAGCGATTCAGTTAAATAACTTATTAGATAAATTTAGAGGATAATGAATAACTTGATAGAGAAAAGATGGAGTCCACGTGCTTTCGAAGATAAAGCCATAGAAAAGGAGAAGTTAGACGAAATTTTTACTGCTGCAGGAACTGCGCCAAGTGCATTTAATGCACAACCTTGGAGGTTTATTGTTGGTAATAAATTCCAAAATAAGTCGGTATACGAACAAATATTTTCCACACTAGCTCCCGCCAACAAGGTTTGGGCGGAGAATGCTCCCGTTTTAGTGCTAACCGTTTCAGAAATAGTTTCTTCTTATAATGGTAAGCTGAATTCAACTGCTGAATACGACTTAGGAGCCTCTACTGCATATTTGAGTCTTCAAGCACTAGAGTTGGATGTTTATGTTCATCAAATGTCTGGATTTGATACCGCAATGGCGAGAGATATATTTAATATTCCAGAAGAGATGAAACCATTAAGCGTAATTGCATTGGGCTATTTAGGAGATAAAAATATATTACCAGAAGCATTGGCTGAAAAGGAATCCTCCAAAAGAGTTAGAAAGTCTTTGAATGAAGTTGTTATGATAGATGGTTTTTAACAATGGGTTAAAGTAATTCCAATTTCTTTTCAAATAAAGACTTTTTCTTATCTGTTTTTATAGGTAATTTCGCAGTTGAAAAAATGAGGCAGCCATATGGAGATTAAAGTAACAAAGGTAGAGCAGAGTAAGTTAGGAAGCGTAGATTTTGATAATCTTCAATTTGGTAGAACTTTTTCAGACCATATGTTTGTTGCCGAATTTGAAAATGGTGAATGGAAGAATTTTCAAATTAAACCATATTCGAATTTTTCAATAAGTCCTGCAAGTGCCGCTTTGCATTATGGACAGACTATTTTTGAAGGGTTGAAGGCTTATAGAAATAAAGCAGAAGAAGTGGTACTTTTTCGCCCTGAGTACAATTGCCAGAGACTCAACGATTCTGCAGCAAGAATGTGTATGGCTTCTATTCCTGAGGAAATCTTTATGGAAGGGTTACGTCAGTTACTTAAAATAGATCAAGAATGGGTTCCACGTAAACCTGGTTCGTCTTTATATATCCGACCATTCATGTTTGCTGATGAAGAATTTTTGGGTGTAAAGCCTTCTTCCAAATACAAATTCGTAATCATTACCTCACCTGCCTCCACTTATTATGCAGGTGCTGTGAAAGTGAAGGTAGAAAAGAAGTATGTAAGAGCAGCTGAAGGTGGTGTCGGAATGGCAAAAAATGGAGGGAATTATGCAGCTTCATTGTATCCTGCAAAATTAGCTCAAGATCAAGGGTTTCACCAATTAGTTTGGACGGATTCTAAAACCCACGAGTACATCGAAGAAGCCGGAACTATGAATATTATGGCGGTGATCAATAATGTTATTATTACGCCTTCTATCGAAAAGTTAACGGTATTAAAAGGTAAGACGAGAGATACTGTTTTGACTTTGGCTCGAGCATGGGGGCTTTCAGTGGAGGAGCGTCCAATAAGAGTTGAGGAGTTGAAGAATGCTCATGAAAATGGAACTTTAGAAGAAGTTTTTGGGGTTGGCACAGCAGCAACAGTAGCTCCAATTAGCTTAATTTCCATCGACGATGTTTCCTATGATGTTCCACATCTTCAGGAAGGATTGTTCTCTCAAAAAGTTGCCCAGTATTTAACTGATTTAAGACTGGGGTTGGTTGAAGATGAGAATAATTGGATGCAGAAAGCCTTTTAAGATCCTCCTATTTTTTTCAGATTCTTTTTTTCAAAATGGAGTTGTTAATAAATGACTCTACCAAGCCTCCGTTGATGGAAGATATTTAGGTATTTTTATCGTCAGTCCTATCTAATTTTCAGTAACAGAATTTATGGCAGAAGAAGTAGAATACACGGAAGATAATATACGATCGCTCGATTGGAAAGAACACATCCGAATGCGACCTGGTATGTATATCGGGAAGTTAGGTGATGGTTCTGCTTACGATGATGGTATTTATGTTTTGCTAAAAGAAGTGCTAGATAACTGTATCGATGAATTCGTTATGGGGAACGGTCGCACCATTGAAGTTTCTATAAAAGATAAAACGGTAAAAGTTAGAGATTACGGTAGGGGAGTTCCTTTGGGAAAAGTGGTCGATGTAGTTTCAAAAATCAATACAGGAGGGAAATACGACTCTAAGGCTTTTAAGAAATCTGTTGGATTGAACGGGGTTGGAACAAAAGCGGTGAACGCTTTATCTTCTTATTTTAGAATAGAGTCAAATCGGGACGATAAGACCAAAGCGGCAGAGTTTTCTAAAGGAGAACTGCTAATGGATGGGAAGATTGAGCCATCTACACGTAGAAAAGGGACAAAAGTTATCTTTACCCCTGACGAAGAGATATTCGCAGGATATAAGTTTAGAACCCAGTATATCGAAAGAATGCTTTGGAACTATGTCTATCTTAACAGAGGACTAACTATTCTGTTTAATGGAGAGAAATTCCATTCAGAACGTGGGTTGTATGACTTGTTGGAAAAGAATATGTCTGATGAGCCATTATATCCAATTATTCATTTGATGGAGGAAGACATAGAGGTAGCTATTACACATACTAGCTCATATGGAGAAGAGTATTATTCATTTGTCAACGGACAACATACCACACAAGGAGGAACGCACCAGCAAGCGTTTCGTGAAGCCTATGTCAAAACGATCCGTGAATTCTTTCAAAAGGATTACGATGCGGTAGACATTCGCTCCTCAATCGTAGCAGCAGTAGCTGTAAAAGTAATGGAGCCAGTCTTCGAATCACAGACGAAAACAAAATTGGGTTCCAATGATGTAGGTCCCGATGGTCCAACAATGCGAACTTTTGTCAATGATTTTCTGAAAAAGTATTTAGATAACTTTTTGCACAGAAACCCCGAAGTAGCAGAAGCACTTCAGCGAAAAATATTACAGTCAGAAAGAGAGCGAAAGGATCTTGCTGGCATTAAAAAATTGGCAAAGAAACGTGCCAAAGAGGTGAGTTTGCACAACAAGAAATTGAGAGATTGTAGAGTTCATTTCAACAAAGATAAAGATCGATCAGAAGAAACCACCCTATTTATCACGGAGGGAGACTCTGCTTCAGGATCCATTACGAAGGTAAGAGACGTAAATGTTCAAGCTGTTTTTAGTTTGAAAGGTAAACCGCTAAACTCTTATGGGCTGACGAAGAAAATCGTTTATGAGAATGAAGAGTTTAACCTTCTTCAGGCGGCACTTAACATAGAGGATGGGTTGGAAAACTTGAGGTATAATAAGGTGGTGTTAGCAACTGATGCTGATGTAGATGGGATGCACATTCGATTATTGTTGATTACGTTTTTCTTACAGTTCTTTCCGGATTTAGTAAAAAATGGACACCTTTCTGTTCTTGCAACTCCTTTATTTAGAGTTCGTGATAAGAATAAAACTTTTTATTGTTACAGTGAAGAAGAAAAGCAATCTGCAATAGAACAATTAAAGGGTAAGGCGGAGATTACTCGATTTAAGGGGTTGGGGGAAATCTCTCCTGATGAGTTTAAAAATTTCATTGGAGAAGATATGCGATTGGAGCCAGTAGTGATTGGTAAAGGGAAGAGTGTAAATGAATTATTAGAATTCTACATGGGTAAAAATACGCCTCAAAGACAGGAATTTATAATAGAAAACTTAAAAGTGGAGCAAGACCTACTGAAGGATCTTGTAAACTAATTTTTTGATAGAAGAAGAATGGCCGAAGACATAGACGATCCAATAGAGGAGAATAACGAAAACGAGGAAGAACAATTGGAGGCAACAGATAGCTCCGACTTAGGAAACGTAATCAACGTTTCTGGGATGTATAATGAATGGTTTCTCGACTATGCTTCCTATGTTATTCTAGAAAGGGCTGTACCTCATATCAATGACGGGTTAAAACCAGTTCAGAGGAGAATTTTACATTCTTTAAAGGAATTAGATGATGGACGTTACCACAAAGTGGCGAATGTTATCGGAAATACCATGAAATTTCACCCCCATGGTGATGCATCAATTGGTGATGCAATGGTGCAAATCGGGCAAAAAGATTTGTTGTTGGATTGTCAAGGGAACTGGGGGAATATTTTAACTGGAGACCGAGCAGCTGCTCCTAGATATATTGAGGTTAGATTATCCAAATTCGCATTGGATGTAGTTTTTAATGCTAAAACAACAGAATGGGCTGCATCCTACGACAGTAGAGGCAAGGAGCCGGTCACCCTTCCTGTTAAATTTCCTTTGTTATTGGCTCAAGGAGTTGAGGGAATTGCGGTAGGATTGGCTTGTAAAATGTTGCCGCATAATTTTAATGAATTGATAGATTCTTCTATCGCCATTCTCAAAAACAAACCTTTTACTTTATTGCCTGATTTTCAAACTGGAGGTGCAGCAGACTTCAGTAATTACAACGATGGAATTAGAGGCGGAAAAGTTAGAGTGAGAGCAAAAATTAGCCAAACTGAGAAAAAGAGTTTGGTGATTAGTGAAATACCTTTCGGTACCAATACCTCTAGCTTAATTGATTCTATCATTAAGGCAAATGACAAGGGAAAAATAAAAATCAAAAATATTGAAGATAATACTTCAGAAAATGTAGAGATTAACATCTATCTTCCTTCAGGTGTGTCGCCAGACAAAACCATTGATGCTCTTTATGCTTTTACCGATTGTGAGGTATCTATATCGCCGAATAGCGGTGTGATAGAAAATAATAAACCAAAGTTCTTGGGAGTAACTGAGATTCTGAAAATTTCTACTAACCAGACGAAGAATTTACTTCAGATGGAGTTGGAAATTAGAAAGGGTGAATTACAAGAACAATGGCATTTCTCTTCTTTAGAAAAGATTTTTATTGAAAATAGAATCTACCGAGACATTGAAGAGCAAGAAACAATGGAGGGTATTATTAAAGCTGTTTACGACGGATTAGCTCCATTTACAAAACACCTGCTAAGAGCTGTGACAGATGATGATGTAAACCGTTTGTTAGAAATCCGAATTAAAAGGATTTCAAAATTTGACAGTTTTAAAGCCGATGAACTGATTAAAAGAATTGAGGATGAAATAGAGGAGATTAATCATCATCTAGATAATTTAGTAGATTATACCATCGCCTATTTCAAGAGAATTAAGGAAAAATACGGAAAAGGGAGAGAGCGAAAAACGGAAATAAAATCATTTGAAACGATTGATGCTACAAAAGTAGCAGTAGCCAATACCAAACTGTATGTTCAGCGGGCGGAAGGGTTTGTAGGTCATGGATTAAAGAAAAGTGATGCAGAGTTTGTAGCGGATTGCTCTGATATCGATGATATTATTGTTTTTCGCGAGGATGGTAAGATGATGGTGACAAAGATTAGTTCTAAAACATTTGTAGGTAAGAATATTCTACACGTTGCTGTTTGGAAAAAGGGAGATAAAAGAACCATCTATAACCTAGTATATCAAGATGGAAGTACAGGTCCAGCAATGATGAAGCGTTTTGCTGTTACGTCAATTACCCGAGATAAAGAATACGATTTGACAGCGGGTTCGCCTAAATCAAAAATTTTATATTTTTCTGCAAATCCGAATGGTGAAGCAGAAGTGGTTAACGTACAATTGCGACCAAGACCGAAATTGAAGAAGTTGAAATTTGATTTAGATTTCTCAGAACTAGCGATAAAAGGTCGATCAGCGAAAGGAAATACAGTTACAAAAAATATAGTCAGCAAAATCAAATTGAAAGAAGAAGGAGTTTCTACCTTAGGAGCCCGTAAAATTTGGTTTGATGATACCGTGCAGCGATTAAATACCGAAGGTAGAGGAGAATTGCTTGGCGCATTTAAGGCAGAAGATAAGATTTTAACTGTTATGCAGTCAGGTACGCTTCGTTTAGTTGGTTTTAATGTCTCGAATCACTTTGAAGACGATCTTATTCTGATTGAAAAATGGAATCCTGAAAAGCCTCTAGCAGCCGTTTATTATGATGGAGAAAAGAAAGATTATTTTGTAAAACGTTTCTTAGTAGAAGATACCGACAAAAAACAAACCTTTATAACAGAGCATTCTGATAGTCGATTGGAAATAGTTTCATCTGAAACACTTCCTGTCGTTTCAGTTTCTTTTAGAAAGGAAAAAGGGAAGGACGAGCGAGCGACTGAAATTATCAACTTAAATGAATTTATTGCTGTAAAAGGCTTTAAAGCTTTAGGAAATAAATTAACACCGCATTCAGTAAAGGCGATAGATATTGTTCCTGTGGAGGAAGCAAAAGCTATATTAGGTATAGAAGATGAACCTGAAGAGGAAGTAGTTGAAGAAGAAGTAGAAGGTGGTGAATCAAATGCGGCCAATCCTGAGGAAGGTTCTAAAGAATCAACGGAAGAAACGATGTCTACAAATAAACTCACTGAACAAACTGAATCTCAAAAAGAGAAAAGTAGGCCACCTAAAAAGGGGAAAATTATTGACCCCAATGAGGATACTGATAACCAAATAAGTTTGTTTTGATGAGTATTACGTTAATCATCATATTAGCCACGGGAATAGTTTCTGCCATTGCTTTCAAGAATCGAGAGTTGTTCCAGAAGCTAGAGTTTACCCCATACGTGGTGTTCCATCAAAAGGAGTACTTCCGATTTTTTACTCATGCTCTTTTGCATGCAGATTGGATGCATTTGCTGATTAATATGTTGGTGTTATGGTTTTTTGGAGAAACTACAGAATACTATTTTCAAGCTTATTTAGGGGCAAAGGGAATATTTTATTTCATTCTACTTTATGTTGGTTCTGTCATATTTGCCTCTTTACCTACATTTAATAAACACAAAGAGAATTATACTTATCGAAGTGTTGGTGCTTCCGGAGCTGTGAGTGCTATAGTAATGAGTAGTGTTATTTTTAACCCATTAAACTCTATTTGTTTATATGGATTGATTTGTTTTCCAGGGATTATTTGGGCTATAATTTATTTAGTGTATTCCTTTCAAATGGCTAAAAAATCGTCTGACAATATCAACCACGATGCCCACTTTTGGGGTGCAGTATTTGGAATAGTTTTTACCATCGTCGCTATTCCATCAACGTTGATGAATTTTATCAATCAGCTTTTATCTGTTTTTAGTTGAGATGTACATACTCTTAAATAACAAAGTGTTTGCCGATAATCAGACTAAATATTTAAATAATCGTGGATTTAAGTATGGTGATGGAGGGTTTGAGACTATAAGGGTAATAAATGGAGAGCCGATGCATACCGACCTGCATTACAAAAGACTCATTAATACGATGTCTATTTTAGATCTCCATCCCTCCAATGAATTTTCACCAGTTGTCTTTGAAGAAAGTCTAAAGAAGTGTATTGCTGTAAACGCTATAAAGGGAGGAGCTCGTATTCGTTATACCTACTTTAGGGCGGGAGGTGGAAAGTATGCACCTGAATCCAACGAGGTTGAAACTTATATAGAGATTGAACCTATTGAGAGTAACCTATACGAATTGAATAAAAGGGGCCTTACTTGCGAAGTTTGTCCAACAGTGAGGTTAAATCATCATCAATTTTCTGAATACAAGACTTTAAATGCTTTACCTTATGTAATGGCTTCTAAATATATGAAGCAAAAAGAATTAGATAATGTTTTATTGTTGAATGATAAAGACTGTATAGTGGAATTTGCCAATTCCAATATTTTTTTAGTGAAAGGAAATTCCATCTTTACTCCCCCAGTTACCGAAGGATGCATTAACGGAGTGATGCGCAGAGTCATTATCGATTTTTTTAAAAAACACCACTTTAAATTACATGAAGATCCTATTCATGTAAACGCTCTGCAACAAGCTGAAGAAGTATTTGCAAGCAATTCAATAAAAGGAATACAATGGGTAGGTGCTATTGGTGGAAAACGATTTCTTCATTCTAAAATTAAGGAGCTGTTTAGTCGTATCTATAATTGACATTGAAAAGTTTATTTCAGAATGTTTGTTTAGATACATTTTAAGTTAATATTTCTTAATATTCTCAATGCTAAAAATTGCTATTTTTGCTACTTATTGTAGTAAAAATTAAACTTATCGTGCCAATATTACAACTTATCGAAAAGGATAGTAAAAGTTGGTGCAATAGCTATTAATTTGCTCACTATTGACTATTTGACCACAACTAACTATATGTTTATGAAAATCAATTTATTGGCTAGCTTTCGATTTAGCATTCTTTTTCATTTATTAGTGATTTTATTTACTTTAAATGTTAATGCTGAAGGAACCAAGTCTGTTTGGAAAAACTTCACAGGACTAGGTACTGGAAATGAGAGTGGTGGATTGTTAGTAAATTTTATCACCGATCCCGTAAACGGAGCCTATCCAGCTTATACGTTTAATTCCACCTCAGACGAAAGATTGTATATTCATATCAATGATTTTACAACTGAATCCATCAAGTTTGGATTTAATGTTCGTCGTTTATGGTTTTCTGATTGTAACAATGTGCCTACTGTCAATGGCGACTATACGAACTCAAATACTGGCGGAAGAAGGGTACATTGGAGATTAAAAGACCCAGATGGTAATGTGGTAGCAACATCGGGAGCTTCAGGTATTCCATATTGGAATGGAGGAACTACAACAAGTACAACAGCAGGTTTTATTGGTTCCTATAATGAGGCAGTTAATGGTCCTGATGGATATAACGGTGTTGGAACGAGTGGATATACTCCTTTGACACATAACCCTACAAAGAATGGGGATTATTACTTTGAATTTAACTACAATAGTAATACCACTATGTTTAACAATAGTGGTTGTACTTGGGCTACAATTGCTTTCAATTATTTTGATATTTCAGTTGCAAAAGGCACGGCTACAATAAATGGTAGATTGTGGTCTCGTCAATGGTCGTTAGCCACAGTAAATAGAGCACCCAATGCAGGTACACTTTCAGAAAATTCCTCAAAATTCCATGTTTATACTTCAGATAGTATTATTACGAAGATTGAATTAGATAAAGTGGTGCCTGGCTATTTCAACGTCATTGCTAATGAGAATGGGGTAGGAACTACAGGAAACTTTGCTAATGATTCCAAATCGACAACAAGTCCAGCAACGAAGTTGAATCGAAAGAATAGAATTTTCTTAAATACACCTGATACTACAATTTATCCAGCAAGGGCACTTACAAAATCTGTATCTCCAGCTTTTATCCAACGTTGTAGTCGTGATGATCAATGTATTGTAGTAGAGTTAAATAGGGCTAGTAGTGCGAATTTATATTTGGAGATAAACGGCGTTCCTGGATACCAGTCAAGTTCTTCAGATCGACTAATCTCGGCTACAACCTTATTTAAAGGTGCCAATTGTATTGCCTGGGATGGACGAGATGGAAATGGGAATTATGTGCCCGATGGAGATACGATATACATTCAGGTACTTTTTGAGTCCAATGTTACTCAGGTTCCATTGCAAGATATAGAGTCCAATCCGAACGGGTTGAAAATATCTTTAGAGTTGCCTATCAGCGGTTCAACTGCTGTTTATTGGGATGATTCCAACGTTGGAGGAACAACGAATTTAACTGGTTGTGTTGGCTCTTCAAGTGTAGGATGTCACTCATGGACTGGAGATTTTAGCAGTGGAATAGGAAACGGAAACGTAATTAACTCCTATTGGTATTCGACACTCGATACCTTAATAGCGATTCCAATTAAAGATTCCACTTTTGCGATTAATATTGTAAATTCAAGTTCAGATGTTTCTTGTGTACCTACATCAAATGTTGATCCAGGGCCGATTTCACTAGTTAATTTTGCAGGTGATCGTACTAAAAGTTTTAGATGGTCATCGACAGGTACCGGTACGTTTACTCCCCATGATTCTACTTTATATGCAGATTATATACCCTCTGCTCAAGATATAGAGTTTGGTGGAATTATTACTTTTTACATTAGTCCAAGAACCGGTTGTCCTGAAGCAACGGATTCTATTAAAATAGATTTCGGAAATAGGCCTGGGGGAGTGACAACTGGGTTATTAAGGTGGTATAAAGCCAATGATGGTCCAAGAAACGCTAGTGCCACAGCTGCATCCAATGGTCAAGTAGTGAAGACTTGGAGAAATAAAGCTTCTTTAGGTAATGATGCTACTTCTGTTTCAGTTGGCCCAATCTTTACCACGAATGTGTTTAATAATAACCCCGGACTGGTATTTTCTGACAATGATAATCAACGAATGACTTTCCCCGTCAATTTTGGTTCTTTACAAGCAGGAAATGGGACCTATGATGGAGCGAATTCTACAGGTATAAATAATGGTACAAACGCTAATGGAGCACCTGATTCACAATTTGCTCAAATTTATGACGAAACAGATCGACTAGTTATTGATTTGGGTACAACCTTATCGGCAGGGTCTACTTATACCATAGTTTGGAGAAGAAAGAATGCTTATACGAACACAGCGGTTGCTGATATGGTTGTAGAGGAATCGGCTTCTTCAGGATCTGGATATTCTACCAACCCATTGGTTCCACAAACTTCAGATCGTGTAAACTATACTTCAACTAATTTAGTAACTCAAGTTCCTACAAGATATTTAAGAATTAGGCCGCAAACTGGCTCTAATGATGATATAGATTTTGATGCAGTTACGTTTTCAATCGATACTCGAAAAAATGAAACGGTCTTCTTAGTCGCTAAGAAAACGAATAATACCGCCAATACTTATTTGAGTGAAGGGTCAACCAATAACTTCAGAACATTTTATGGGGAAACAGCTAATAATCCAAGATTCAGATTTCAAGGAACAGGAACCACAGTTAGCGCATCTCCTTTAGTTTCCAATAATGAGGCATTCGTTTCTGCTTATCAAGTGAACTGGGCCGGAAATGAACAAGTACTTTATAATGGAACTGTTGCCTACAATACCGACTTTGGAGCAATTAATCCGGCTACTTCTTTTATTCTAGGAAATAACTCAAATAATTCTGGAGAGTTAGCAGGAGCACTAGGTGAGGTTATTGTATACAACCAGGCACTTACAGCTCTTGAAATTCAAAAAATTGAGAGTTACCTTGCCGTCAAATATGGTATAACATTAAATAGAAATTATATAGATAGTGATGGAAATGTAATCTTTACAGCAGATGGTTCTGGTGCTGAGGTCTATGATAATGACATTGCAGGGATAGGGTTCGAAGAATGTGCTATCGAATTGAATCAGCAAAAAAGTATGAGCCAAAGCACTGATGCTGTGGTTCAAATGTCTAATTCTAGCAGTTTAAATGAGCAAGATTATTTAATTTGGGGAAATGACAATGGTTCTTTAGTATCCAAGAATACAGCAGATGTTAACCCTATTTATTTTACAGAACGTGTAACTAGGGTATGGAAGGCTCAATCTACCGGGAATACAGGTACCGTTAAGGTTGCATTTTATTTAGGGAATATAACAGCTTCTCCTACAGATATTAAAAAGTATGGTTTGATCATGGGAAATACACCAACCATGGCAAATGGAACATTGTCTGCCTATAACAAGTATATTTCAAATGATACCCTTTATTTTGAAGGGGTTACTTTTTCAGGAACGAAGTACTTTACAATCGCAACTGATATCGTAGATAAGGATAATGATGGTATTGCGGATGAGAATGATTTAGATTCAGATAACGACGGAATTTTAAATGCGGATGAATTAAGTGGCTGTACCGGTGCTTTAACTTATGAGTTTTACTCCACGCAGGTGGCAGGTTCTACAGTGAATAACATACCGACCTCCGGTGCTGCAAGTATTGGTACTATAGGTAACTTAAATGTGAATGCATTGGCTACTTCCATCAAAGGGACTGCAGATCAATACAGTATTCGATATAAAGGGTTTATTACTATTGCAACTTCAGGTGATTACACATTCTACACTTCATCCGATGATGGTTCCAAGTTGTTTATTGGTGGAGCTACAGTAGTTGATAACGATGGAGCTCACGCTGATACAGAAAGATCAGGAAACATTTACCTCAATAAGGGGACATATCCATTGACACTTCTTTTCTTTGAAGATTTTGGAGGAGATGTTTTAACGCTAAGTTATGCAGGGCCTTCTATTTCAAAGCGAGCAGTTCCGTTTAGTATTTTAAGTTCTGTTTGTGATACAGATGGTGATGGAGTGCCGAATTACCTGGATTTAGATTCTGACAACGATGGAGTTTTAGATATTTATGAATCAGGAATACCTGTAGCAACTATCAATACCCTTGATGCAAATCATGACGGAATAATAGATCCATCATTTAATTTCGGCTCGAATGGATTTGTAAATAATCTAGAAACGGTTGCTGACAATGGTATTAAAACCTATACAATTGCGGATAGAGACGGTGATGGCATTAGAGACCAATTTGATTTAGATTCAGATAATGATGGTATTACAGATTTAGCAGAAAATGGGAATGGTACAGATGCCAATAATGATGGTATAGTAGATGGAAGTTCAGATGCAGATGGTGACGGAATTTTAAGCTCTGCTGATTCTAATAGTGGAGTTGCAGGCTCACCCAATACTACTCCAAGAGATACTGATGGAGATGGTGTTTTCAATTATTTGGATTTAGATTCAGATAATGATGGTGTAACGGATTTAGCAGAAAACGGAAAAGGAACGGACACTAATAATGATGGAATAGTAGACGGAACAACTGATGCGGACAAAGACGGTATCATCGACTCCGCAGATAACAATACCTCGGTGAGAGGATCATTAAATAGCATTCCGCGAGATACAGATGGTGATGGAAAACCAAACTATTTGGACTTAGATTCAGATAATGATGGAATTATGGATTTAGCTGAAAATGGAAATGGAACCGATACTAATAATGATGGAATAGTTGATGGAACTACTGATGCAGATGGGGATGGTATTATTGATTCAGCAGATAGTAATACCTCAGTTTTAGGTTCTCCAAACAGACCTGCCAGAGATACAGATGGAGATGGGAAGCCCAACTTTATAGATTTAGATTCGGACAATGATGGGATTACCGATTTAGCTGAAAATCCATCGGGCACAGGGATTGACTCTGATAATAATGGAGTGCTAGACGGTTCTGCCGATGCTGATGGAGATGGAATATTAGATTCGGCAGATAGCAATGATGCTTTAAGAGGTTCGCCAAACACTATTCCTACTAATAGCGATGCAGATGCTGTACCTAACTTCTTAGATTTAGATTCTGACAACGATGGTATTTTTGATGTTCAAGAAAATGGAAAAGGGACTGATTCTGATAACAATGGAGTGGTAGATGGAAGTTCAGATACAGACGGTGACGGAATTTTAAACAGTGCAGATAATAATAATTCAGTTTTTGGTTCACCAAACTCAGCACCAAGAAATTCTGATGCAGATGGTGTTCCTAATTATTTGGATCTTGATTCAGATAACGACGGAATAACTGATTTTGCTGAAAATCCTAATTCAACTGGAACTGATTCTAATAACGATGGAATCATTGATGGATCATCTGACGCTGATGGTGATGGAATTTTAGATTCTGCTGATTCTAATGATGGTTTATTCGGTTCGCCAAACTCTCCAGTATCTAACGTAGATGGGGATGCTTTGCCAAACTTCATAGACTTAGATTCAGATAACGATGGAATAACCGACTTAAAGGAAAATCCTGCTGGAACAGGAACTGACGCCAATAATGATGGTATAGTAGATGGAACGGCAGATACTGATGGTGATGGAATCTTAAATTCAGCGGATAGCAATGATGGGGTTAAAGGTTCACCGAATACAGTACCTACTAATACCGATGGAAATGGATATGCTAACTTCCTAGATTTAGATTCTGATAATGATGGAATAACTGATTTAGCTGAAAATAGAGGAACAGGAACAGATGCTAACAATGATGGTGTTGTTGATGGTACAACTGATGCTGATGGCGATGGAATAATTGATTCTGCAGACAGTAATACCGGAGTGAAAGGTTCGCCAAATAATACACCTAGAGATTCTGATGGGGATGGAAAACCTAACTACATCGATTTAGATTCAGATAATGATGGTATTACTGATTTAGCTGAAAGTGGAAGAGGGACCGATTCAAATACCGATGGTGTGGTTGATGGTGCTACTGATATTGATAAAGATGGAATAATTGATAGTGCAGATTTGAATACTGCTGTTTTTGGTTCGCCTAACAGTATTCCGACGAATTCAGATGCAGATACACTTCCAAATTTCTTGGATTTAGATTCAGATAATGATGGGATTACTGATTTAAAGGAAAATCCAACAGGAACCGGAACAGATTCCAATAACGATGGTATTGTGGATGGTTCTGCTGATACCGATGGAGATGGTATACTAAATAGCGCAGATAAAAATAACAGTGCAATAGGGTCTCCTGGTTCTGCTCCTACGAATACCGATGGAGATGGAAAAGCCAATTTTATTGATTTAGATTCTGATAACGATGGAATCACTGATTTGAAAGAAAATCTTGGTGGCACAGGAACAGATTCTAACAATGACGGAGTAGTTGATGGAACTGCTGATGCAGATGCTGACGGTATTTTAGATAGTGCGGACAGTAATGATGGAGTTGCAGGCTCGCCGAATGCCATTCCAACGGATACCGATGGCGATGGAACTCCAAACTACATCGACTTGGATTCTGATAATGATGGGATTACGGATTTAGCTGAGAATAGAGGTACAGGAACAGATTCTAATAATGATGGAGTCGTAGATGGTTCTTCAGATACGGATGGTGATGGAATTTTAAATTCAGCAGATAGCAATAACGGTGCAATCGGATCACCAAATAATGCTCCAAGAGATACAGATGGAGATGGAAAAGCCAATTTTATTGATTTAGATTCTGATAATGATGGAATTACTGATTTGAAGGAAAATCCTACAGGCTCAGGAACAGATTCCAATAATGATGGAATTGTTGATGGTTCTGCGGATGCTGATAAGGACGGTATTTTGGATTCTGCCGATAGTAACGATGCTACTTTTGGCTCACCAAACTCAGCTCCAACTAATTCAGATTTAGATGCAGTTCCAAACTTTATTGATTTAGATTCTGATAATGATGGAATTACTGATTTGTTTGAAAATCAAGTGAACAGAGCGAATGACGCCGACAGTAACGGAGTAATAGATGGCGCTGCGGATGCAGATGGAGACGGTATTCTTGATGCACCAGATAGCAATGATGGCTTGAGAGGTTCACCTAATACCGTTCCTTTAGATACAGATGAAGATGGGAAACCAAACTTTATGGATATTGATTCTGATAATGATGGAATCACAGACTTGAAAGAGAATCCAATAGGAACAGGAGTAGATGCTAACAATAACGGAGTAGTTGATGGTACGGCCGATGCGGATGGTGATGGAGTATTAGATTCAGCAGATAGTAATGATGCCACTTTCGGAACTCCGAATACTACACCTCAAGATTTTGATAGTGATGGATTAGCAAACTTCATTGATATTGATGCTGACAATGATGGTATTATTGATAATATCGAAGCACAAGCCTCAACAGGAAGTCCAATTAGAGCATTAGGAACAGATACTGATGGCGATGGATTAGATAATGCATTTGAAAGCACCAATGGTTTAGTACCTGTAAATACAGATGGTACCGATAATCCTGATTATTTAGATTTAGACGCTGACAATGATTTAATTTCAGACCTAATAGAAGGATGGGATACTGATGGAGATTTAACAGCAAATACTTCACCTTCAGGTGTAGATTCGGATAATGATGGATTGGATAACAATTTTGATCGAGTGAATGGTCGAAACAACACCACCAACCCATCAAACCTTTCTCAGAATTCAAACTTCTTCCCGAATGTTACAACTTCGGGAACTGCTGAAAGAGATTGGAGGGAAGAAAAAGACTCAGATGGTGATGGTATCGCAGATGGAGTAGATATTGATAAAGATAACGATGGAATATTAGACATTAATGAATGTGGTTCAACTAATTCTTATTCTATCGTTGGAGGAAATGGAGGAAGCACTACCAGCTTTAATCAAGCTGGTGTAACTCTGGCATATTTTGAGTTAGTATCGGTTGATAATTCTATGTCGATCACCATTAATGGTTCTGGATTAAATCCTAAAAACTTATTACAGTTTGATGCAGCAACATTTAGTGCTGCCACTGAAGTATTGATGGTTTTTGCATCTGATAATGCTTCAATGACAACTGCTTGGGTAAGTAATAGTAATGGTTTGCCTCGAATCCGAATTTTTATTGATGCGAACGGAAAAGTTTCTGTTTTTGGTACAAGAACAACGACTTCAAATGCACTTGAATTAATGAAGCCTGCAGATGGTTCAGTATTTAATCAAGTTAATTTCGTAGGAGGTTTTAATACATTCACGATCGTAAATATTGACGGTTCTGGTCCGGATAATATTAACGGTACGGCATACCTTATTAGTGGCTGTGACAATGATGGAGATGGAATACCAAATTATTTAGATTTGGATTCAGACAACGACGGTATTTCGGATATTATAGAAGCAGGTGGTGTTGACAACAACAATGATGGAGTCGTAGACAATGCGACTGATACAGACGGAAATGGCTGGGCCAATACGTTTGATCCAAATAATGGAGGTACACCTTTAGCTGATTTGGATTTAGATGGTGACGGAATTAAGAATCGCTTAGATTTAGATGCCGATAACGATGGTATTGCAGATGTAGTAGAAGCGGGAGGAGAAGACGCCAATAATGATGGAAAAATTGATGATTCAAACGATACCAACGAAAATGGATGGTTAGATGCTGTGGATCCAACCATTGGAGGAACAGCATTGCCATTAACTAATTCAGATAGTGATGAATATCCTGACTATATCGATAGAGATAGTGATAATGATGGTTTATCCGACACCTTTGAAGCGGGAGGCCCTGACGCTACTAATGATGGAGTTGTTGATGGATTTACTGATGCAAATTCAAATGGTTGGGATGATGCCGAGGAGACGGTAAGGTTTGATATGCCAAATAAGGATGGAGATTCTCAACCGAACTATTTGGATAGGGACAGTGATGGAGACGGGATTCCTGATGCAATTGAAGCAGGTGGAATTGATAACAATGGTGATGGAGAGTTAGATGCACAATCAGATTCGGATAGAGATGGATTGTTTAATATCAATGATGGAATAGTGCCTACCATGCCTAATAAAGATCGTGACGCTTATCCTGATTATTTAGATTTAGATTCAGATAATGATGGAATAGCCGACGTTGTAGAGGCCGGTGGTGAAGATTCGAATAACGATGGAAAGCAAGACGGAGTTGATGCAGATTTTGACGGTTTGAGTGATTTTGTGGATACTGAAAATGGAGGTAGTCGATTACCTTTAACAGATTCAGATGGAGATGGATTACCAAACTATTTGGATATTGACTCAGACAACGATGGATTAATCGATAACGTTGAAGGACAATCAACAGCAGGTTTTAGAGCACCAACTGGGTCGGATACGGATGGTGATGGTTGGGATAATCGTTATGATTCCAACAATGGAGGAACCGCGATTACTTTAAATAACCAAGAAAATTCAGGTGCTCCTGATTATTTGGATTTCGATACAGATGGTGATGGACAGCCCGACTGGATTGAAGGATTCGATGATGATGAAGAAGGAGATGCTTTGAAAGATTTAAAAATCAGATCAACTGCATTTGTCAGTGCAGGAGGAAATGCAAACTATTATAATAATAGTTTAGATGGTGATGGAGATCAAATACCGAACTGGTTAGAGGATTCTGACTTAGATGGTCAGCCTAATTTCTTAGATCCGGACAGCCCTTTTTATCATGATTCAGATAACGATGGTTTGATAGATTTATATGACACCGATAATTTTGGTGCAGCTTCTATCTATCCGAATATGGATGCAGATTCAGAACCAGATTGGCGAGATACGGATAATGCAACCACTTTACCCATTACTCTGATTAGTTTTGAAGCAGAAAAGAAGCTCAACAGTGTTTTATTGACGTGGGTAACTTTAGCTGAAATCAACAATGATTTCTTTACAATAGAGAAAACCAAGGATGGAGTAAATTTTGAATTGGTTGGAAATGTAAAAGGAGCTGGTAACTCCATCGAAAAATTGAGTTATGAATTGATCGATGCAAGTCCTTATGATGGAGTTTCTTATTATCGATTAAAGCAAACAGATTTTAATGGGGAATATACATACTCTGAATTAAGAGCAGTAGAGTTTGGAGGTGCTGACTTGGTGAGCAACTCTAAATTATACCCGAACCCAACCAATGGTGATGAGTTGTACTTTAATTTAGTTTCGGACAAGAGTGGAAAGTTAAATTTAGAGATTAGAACCATTGAAGGTGAGTTAGTAAAATCTCGTTTGGTTCTTTTGGATGGATTAGATACTATTTATGAGTTTGAATTATTAAAGGGAACTCAACTAGCCGTAGGAACGTATATGTTAACTTATCGATTAGACGACAAAGTAATCGGAACCAAACGATTCATAGTAAAATAGAGATTAAAGGGATGAATTGAAAGGGGGAATTGGGACACAATTCCCCCTTTTTTTGTTTAACTATGTAATTGTTCACTTTTGAAAGACTTAATGATTAAAGTTATCTATATAATTTCTTCTCATTATGATGTTCAATTGAACTTTAAGTCACATTTTCTTTAGTATTTAATCAAAAGTTAAAACCATTTAGTAAATACGTACGTATTTGTTGTATTTTTGAGTATATATATTCTAAGAATACTCAAATATTGGGGTATCCAAAAATTATTGCATGAAGCAAATGTATGACAGAATAGTAGCAAAAGGAAAGAGTAAAAAAGTTAGCATTGATTGCTATATGTAATAAGTTATTAAAACAAGCATTTGCAATAGCAAAGTCAGGTATACCATTTGATCAATCATATAGAAGTAAATTAGGAATATAGCTCTTGAGCAGTTATTCTGATATTTTTTGCCCTTAAAGCATAAAAAATATTGGAAATAACTGGGTTTTTAGCACAGTTCTTTGTTGGCGTGTCGTTTTTTATTTTTTCTGTCCATTAAAATTGAACTTTTTTGTTATATCTAATTGCGTCAATAATTTCACTTTCCAATTTTTCAGTCTGTCCTATCCAAATGGTTTTTTTATGTGTCGTATAATCCCATGTAAAGACATGAACAATAGAGTTAGTCAGTATATCCTTTTTGTTTAATATTCCACCATTAAATTCGTTCAGGTTGTCATTGACGTCCATTTTGTATTGTTTATCAGGATCAGTCTGAAAGTAGATTTTGTGAGCATAGTCGTAATTCTCTCCAATCAGTTCGTCAATTTTCTCGACTGGTTTATGCCAAAAGTCGAAATACCATGAGGTAGTTAGACCGACAACAATAATTGGCAATATGACTGCGAGTTTTTTCATTGTCTGATTAGTTAACAATAAAATAGATTTCCATTCCAAGGTTGTTCAACTCCTCTCCAAATAGTCAAACTTAGAGTGAAGTATATTATCGAAAGAGAAACAATAATTCCGTTAAAAATTATCAAGCCTTTTATCCAATTAGATTTCCGCTTTGCTATGAAGTAAGTCGCTATTACAATCAAATTTACTAATGTCAACATCAGTATCATTCCCAAGTCTCCAAGTCCATGCCCGAATGACAAGCAGCTATTAAATACTCCTATTGTCACCAAGAGTAAATACAAAAGTGAGACAATTAATATGGTCAGGTTTAATTTCATTTTTTAATGCACGCCAACGTTTACTGTATGGTGCGTTGTGGTTTTGATAAAGATACAATTTCAGTTTAGCACTTAGCAAAAACCGCTTTGCGGTTTTGTAAATTGTTTGCCAAAACAAAATCCGCAAGCGGATTTTGTGAGATTTCAAATATCTATTCAACTTTCCAAACTGCTTTAACCACAATGTGCTATACAGATTGTTAGCAAACCGTTTTTATTTAGTTGTAACGGCTACTCGCTCTCCAAAATAATATATTTTACCTTTTTTAAAGGTTCCATCACGCCGATAAAATTCAGTCTTTCCATGTCTTTTGGAATTTGCATTCCTCACTATTCTTTTAATATTTCCATTTTTGAAGAAATATGATATAGTCCCATTTATCGCTGGAACTTGTCCGTAGCCATTCCATGGTTTATAAAAATATTTCAACTTTTCATTATCAATGAGATGAAAATTGGTGTCTTTCGCCTTGTCCCATTTATAAACTGCGAAGAGTTTATTGGTCAAAAAGTGGAAGGTTGAATCAACCTCTTTTATTAGCGTGTCATCTTCAATTATTTGTATGAAAGCCTTTCTGCCTTTTAAACTGTAAATAATCGTGCTGTCCTCAAATTCGTTATTTCTAACATTACGATATTCAACTAGTCGTCCATTCTTTTTGAATGCTCTAATTGGTGCATCAATTATACTGTCTTTAATTGTGTAACCGTAAATTAAACTTGATCCATTAAATTTTGCAGTGTGATTCCCGTTTTCATACTTGGCAAGCTCCAAAAATGCGTTTATCAAACTGTTTTGAGAATAGAGTTGGCTATTAACTGAAATGATTAACAGTAATAAATATTTTAATCTCATTAGTGATTGGGTAATGTTTGCTAACGGCCACGGCTAAGAAACGTAGGGCTTTCGAAGTGATTCACTGTCCACCGAAACAGAAGTTTGCTAAATGGACGAACCCTTCTGAAAGCCTTTACTGCCCTATGTTTTCTTATCCATTGTTAGCAACTGTGTTTTATTTTATTATTTTGATTTCTTGTGTTACGTCCTTGTAAAATTCGTTCAATTCGTTTTTAGTCGAATCCACTAATTCTTTATCTGTTATTTCTTTTTTTTCTGAGTCGAATAGTCGATTATTAGGCTCCGAGTAAGTCAAGTACATTGTCACGCTGTCAACTTTAAATCCTTCTTCGTAATATGGTTTGTCATATTCATAGTTGACTTTTTTCACAAACTTGAATTGGAAGTCATTGTCAGTCCAATAGGTGTAATTCAGTTTTCCTGTTTCTCCGTATAGCCAAAAGTCCATAACAACATAATTGAATTCATTGTCGTGATACACTATTAATTCTCCGCCATCTGTTGAATGGTCAAGAATTTCTAGCGTGTCCGAATTAAACTTTGTCTTATTTGATTCAAAGTCCTTAAGAAGGTCAAAGTCCGAGATTTCGGAGCTTGTTTCAATTTCTGGTTCAGGTTGGGTATTTGAGTCCGTTTCCTTATTCTTTACACAGGAAAAAAGTCCAATCGTCAAAAGAAGAATTAGTATTTGTCTCATTGTCTTTTTACATAGTTGCTAACAAGTGAATATGACGCACTTTGTGCGTCATATCCATATTTTAAAATGTTAATTATTTATTTCAATAAAACTACTAATTGCTTTAAAATCAATAACAAAAACGTTTATTAGTCGTTTGTTGTCGTTTAAAAACGGATCAATGGTAGTTTTCATTTAGCAATAGTTTTTTTTCTTCATTCGAAGATAAGTGAAATAACTTATTTTATACACACTGTTGAAAAATAAAGTGTTAATGGTGTAGGTTTGAACATTTATAGTTTACGGTTATTTTACGCTTCTTTCACTTTTACTTCACTTTTTGCAATTATATTTTTGATCCACTCATTCGGACGCATATCTATCGTTAGGTTAATGCGCTCTATAGGGCTATTGTTCTCTATTTTATGGGGGTCAGTAAGTCTTAGATACCAGCATTCTCCTGGTTGCATAGGTACAATGCGATTGTTTAAATAAAAATCTACCTTTTCATGCTTGATAATGGGAATAGTCAGCCGAATCACCGATTTTTCAATTTCTAAACCTAGTGTCGGATCGGTGTGTTCTTTAACCACAGCCCCCGCAGAAAGACGTAATAACCGCACAAGTGTTACATCTATTTTTTCCTTAAAACCATTAACGATACTCAATATGTAAGGGCTTTTTAGCAGTTCTGGCGTATCCAACCAATCGGTCCATGTGCCATCTGCAAAGTCATCAGCTGGAGGTGGAAAGGGCAGAGAAGAGTCTACTAAATGGGCAGGGGAGCGCAAAGGAATTACATTGTAATATTCAAATTGGTTCAATTCGAGTGCTTTACATTCTGCCACCATTTGGTCGACATCATAAGTAAACGGAAGTAGAATTCGATCTCTTGTTTTCATAAGTAGTTGGGTATAGTTATTTAATGTTTTAATTCTATTTCAAGCTGTCGACCTTCACTTTGTGCCTCTTTGTCCCATTTAGTGCCAACACCTATTCCAATCGCCATACCTATAGGAAGGCCTATTGCAAAGTATGCCATATTGCCTATACTCATGCCTAAACTTATTCCGATTGGAATTCCAATAGCAGCCATTCCAATCCCTAACCACTTATTGCGATAGTGGTTTATTGGCACTATTTTTAGTTCTTGTTCCAGAATGTTGATTAATTGAAATTGTTTTTTTCGGAGCTTATTTTTAAGGTCTTTTGTTGGGGTTTGATTGAGGTCTGCAATAATTTCATTGATTCGTTCGATAACTGGTAAAGGAATATTTCTTTGTCTGATAATCGAAAGGAGTTTTTCAAATTGGAAGTAGGCTTTCTCTACTTTACTAGATTGTTCGATATCTGAACGAGTTGTTAGTTCGTTGATTTTCATGAGTAACTTATTTTTTTCAAGTATAGCGTTTATTCTGGTCTTAAAGATAATCTAAATAATAGAAAGTAAAAGCTAATACATTGAATACTTGCTACTCTGATTGTATTAGACATCCTTTTTATAGCTATATCGAAAAATTCAATTACAAATATTACTTATATAACTGCTTAAATGAAAGTCATTTAATATGGAATGAAAATTTCCTCTCCTTGCTGCTTGAACATTTTGTACTGTGGGCCAACAATGGAAACATCATCTCTAGGACCAATGTGATAAATACCAATCATCTGAGCATCTATTTTTACTTTGTTTTCCCAGGCCTCCATAAATAACCAAGCAGGTATAAAGGCCCAGTCTATTTCTTGAACGGTACCAATGGTTGTCGCTGATTCTGTGTCTCCTGACAAATATATCCTTTTGCCATGCCATGTAATTAAATAGGAGTAATGTGCAAAGGAGAATAGGTGTTTGGTTTTGAATTGTTGAATTTGGAAATCTGGTATTTCACGATTTAATTCCGTCAAATGAGAAATATTCCATTTACCATATTTCTTTCCATTTTTAGCTTTCATAACACCATTCATCTTCCACCTCAAATAGTGATCACTGTGTTTATGCGTAAATAGATAGTATGCATTTTGCTGAAGGTTGTCAATTTCAGTTGGATCATATTCCATGTAATGATGTGCGCCAGATTTATAGGGGAAGTCAGTGTAGATGTGTGTGTTACCGTCAGTGAGGTGTAATCCACAGTTTCCAATAAATCGGATTTTTATTTCATTCGTTTGACCATTTCCGGTAGCGGAGAATAATAGAAGTACTATCGAAAAGGTAATCGGTATATTTAGTTTTAGCAACATCAATTGGCATTGTTCGTGAATCCTTGAGTTTTTTACCTTTAAGGAATCTGTAATATAAAAAAATGTTGAATATAAAGCTATACTATTTGTTCTGCCATTTTAATTCCACTTTCAATTGTTCAACAACATTGAAAACGATGGGGCAGATTTCATAGTTTTGAATGATCTCACCGGTTCTATTCACAAAGTTGTCGCGATGCAGATATGGATATTGTCTGCATTCTTCAGGTCTTTCGTCGTAAACTGAACAAAGGTTACACGCTAAATTTTTACATGTAAATTCCTTAAGGTATTTGTAGGTAGCTATATTTTCAGGCAACACGAAGGGAAGCAGGGCTTCATCGGTCGCAATGGGTCTTAAATTCCGGCAACAATTTCCGCAGTCAACACAGCTTATCGAATTGGAGATAGTTTTGTTCAATCGATGTACAATCTGATCAATTTGTTGTAGGTTTTGCTGTTTTAGGTATTTTCCAAATGAATGGTTTTCTGCTTGATTTTGCTCTGCAAGATGAGCTATTTTTATCAAATTTAGTTCTAGACTCATAAGCTAGCCTGTTAGTGAAGTGAATTAAATGAGGATTAGGTAAGCGTATGCGTTAAACTGTTCGGTCAATAGACGCCTGTAAGCTAAGCAATAGAATTGATATTAGCGAATGAATTAAAGACCTCTTTTAGTACGTCGATTTTTGTGGAGTTAATAACGTTATGAGGTAGAATAAAGAGGAGAGAGGAGAGCAAAAAAAAAACATGAAATGAATTGATGTGTTCAATTCATTTCATGTTTAATCATGTTACAAATAGGAGGTCTTGGCTTTATTGTTTCACTATTTTAAAATGAGCCATTGAACCTTCTTGGTCTTGAATGTTTAGAATGTATACGCCTGTAGGTAGCTCAGATAAATCAAATTGAATAGCTGATGCGGTAGACTTTTGAGGCACCTCCATCACTTTCCCATTTAAGCTCATTAAAGAGGTCGCTACAGTGATGTTGTTGTTATTGTACAAATTAAATACATTTTTTGTGGGATTATTGCTAATGTAGAAGTTCGATTTGAATCCATCTTCGTGTAATCCTACACCAGTAACTGTTACGCAGGCTGTTGTGTCAATACATCCATTTTTGATGATTTGAACGGCAAATGATCCACTAAAAGGAGGTCCAGGAATCGATTGGTATCGTTTTGTAGGATGGTATAACCATTAGTACAATTTAACCATTGGTATTTTCCACCTGCTTCAGCAGCAGTAAGTCTATTGTTACCTGATGTATTTACAGCTTTGCTGATAATGGTTACGGTCAAATTAATGGCTATAATACTATCACAACCTTGAGCGTTTGGAATAGTATCCAAATAACTACCAGAAATGGTTAAAGTTCTTTTACCACTAGGCACAGTATAACTTGCACAAGTGTCAATAGTCAAGTTTGCAAAGGTTGGATTATTAACTAACGTTAGGTTAATGCTTAGAATGCTATCACAACCAACCGAATTTGGAATAGTGTCAGAATAAGTTCCTGAAGTGGTATAATTATATTTTCCACTAGGAGATAGGTATGATATACAGTCGGTCACAGTTAAGGTGTCAAAAGTATTACCTCCGGTTACAGGAGCTCCAGGAACCCAATTAGAAGTGGTACCAGTTAAAGCAAATCCTGAAAGTGTAGCAAAAGATGATGAGATTTTATCTTCAGTGGTGGTTACTGATGTATTAGTTCCATTAGCAACTCCTTCATTAAGTGGAAAATATGCTGCAAGACCTGTCGGGTAATTACAAAGTGTTTGGTTCATATTGGCTCTTATTTGAAGGGTGTCTAGTGCA
Organism: Acidiluteibacter ferrifornacis; assembly: GCF_009909615.1. GTDB lineage: Bacteria > Bacteroidota > Bacteroidia > Flavobacteriales_E > Vicingaceae > Acidiluteibacter > Acidiluteibacter ferrifornacis. The sequence goes on from NZ_WWNE01000005.1 coordinate 114,832, forward strand.
ATATTCCAAATCCTCACTTCATCAATTTCTCCCATAAATGGAATCGATCCACCTGATACTCGCTCTCCGATAGTCAAATTGGCTCCTGTTGTTGACGTGTTAACACTAGAAAGGTTACCTGTCACCACTTCAACACCGTTAACATACATAAATCCCGTACCGTTATTCAATACAAATGCTACGTGTGTCCATTGACCTGGAGTAATTACTTCAACTGCAGAATTGATGTTGGCATTTGTACCACCTGAAACAAATCGTAAACCTCTGTTTCCATCTACTAAGAATGTATTTCTTGCTCCCGCTTGATTAATGCCATAATCAGTGATGGCTAGGTTAGAGGCAGGAGCAGAGGTGCTTACATTGATCCATGCTTCAAAAGTTCTGTCTGAAGCTCCAGTAATACCCGGAAAACTAGTTTGTACAACATCATCATTTCCATCAAAGTTTAAAGCGCTTTGTGCATTGAATTGGAGGAAAAAAGTAAAATAGCTAAGCTAAAAATTATGTAACTTTTTTTCATATTGATTGTGTTTTAGTTGATTGTAAAAGTATTAAAAAAGTTAAATTTTAAAGTATACATAGTCTTTAAGAAGCTAAGTAATATGTGAATAACTATTTTTATAAATAATAGGGAGAGTAAAAAGTGCTTTAGAGAGAACTCAGTGGAGGTTTATTTTTCCTTTAAATCATAAATCATTCGAATAGTGCAGGCAAAATGACCAGTACTCCCCATAGCATGTTCGATGTATTTAAATCCAGTTTTTTCATACAACTGAATGGCTTCTTTCAATGCTGAAAATGTTTCTAGGTAACACCATTCATAATGCTTTGATTTGGCGAATTCTAAACACAGTTTCATTAATTGTTTGCCAATTCCTTTGTTTCGAGCTGATGGGAGCAAAAACATACGCTGCAACTCACAAACATTATCTTCCGCTCCTGGCAGCACGTTGATTCCGGCTCCACCTAGTATTTTTTTATTCTCAATAGCCACAAAATAACAGCTTCTAGCTGACTGAAAAGTAGTGGAGAGGTGATTGGTGCTTTCGTCAGTAAAAACAGTGCCTGCGGTTGCTGAATTGTATTCAATTAGCGAATCTTTTATAATGCGACTCAATGCCTCATTATCTTTCGAAACAATGGTTCTATAAGAGATAGTCATTAGAATTTTAAACGCAATTGTACTTTTACTTCACTTTTTACTCGACCTTCAATTAAATCTTTACCTGAGGAGATTTCTTCTCTATCGTTATAATAGGTTTGGGCATATCTTACCCACAAATCTACTCCTCTGGAAATATGGTATTTAGTGGATAAATAAAATCGTGTTCCTCGTCCACTATAAGCAGGAATAGAAAAGGCATAGAGTACATCATTTTCGTACGCATAAATCCGACTATTGTATGAATCTGTATCAAACAATGCATACCTTAATGAAAAGGAAAATGGGTTACTCAAGCTGCTGTACGAAATATCTTGATAAATCACATAGCCATACTCAGCAGGTAGCTCACCTTGAAGGTATCTTACCATTTCTATTCGATTGTCAAGGTCAATTTTTTTGTTGATTTTATAGCTAATATTATACCTGTAGTTGGTTTGTTTTTCATTCACTACTTGATCAATGGGTTGACCTTCCACCCTTAGGTTGGCTCCTCTCTCTCTTTCACGAATTCTAGCATACATGCTTAATTGCTTGTTTGGAGAGTAGGTCACTTGAGCTAAGTAATTGTAGCCGTCGGTAGGTGCATCTGATTGAAAACGTAGCCATGGAAATACAAATCGATCAAAATAACCGGATAGGGTGATGGACTTGAAAGGTTTAGCGGTAACTCCTAGAAAAATTCCTTGTTCATTCACATTTGTGCCTCCATCTCCGATTGCATTGCTTTCAAAGGGTTTAAAATCTCTGTCATACTTGCGCTGTTGCACCGCCAATGAGAGTTTAGGATCTAAATAAACCAATAAGCCATTTGTAGTAGCTATTCCACCATCTATGGAATGGCTGATCTCTCCAAAAAAGTTAAAGTTTTTATAGATATAATTATAATCGAAACCTACATTTGTGTTTTCATTATCGATTTGACTAAATTGATTATAAATTTGAGTACGAGGTTGATATTCACCATCTAATTTATTAGTTACCGCCGTCAATCCAAAGTTGAAATTTCGTTTTTTGTAGGTTAGGTGTCCCCCTAAATAAGTTCTTCTAATCCGATTTTTATTTTCTAATTCACCAGGAGTTCTATGAAATCCTGATTCTCCCAAAGAACTAAAAACAAAAGTTTCTTGGTTTTCTAGTGTATCCGTTACATTGGCATCTACTTCATTAGATGAGTAAAATGCGGTCAACTCAAAGTTGGCTTTTTGCAGAGTAATTCCTCCTCCTCTCATGAATCGATCTTCTTGAACTGAGGTGTAAGGGCGGAGTCCTCTAGCGCTTCTTTTTATGGTTTGCAAATCGGCAGTTTTACCAAATGCTAATCCTGACCAAAATGTAAGGCCTTGCCCAAACTGCGCTTGAAAGTCTCCAAGTGCGAGCTCTTTCACTATTCCAAAATTTTGGAGGTATAAATGTGCTGAATAAAAATCGAATCCATTTTTCTGGGTTCCGGTAAAGAATTCTTCACCTGCATCTTTCTCAGCTGTAAATCCTGCACTTACATTGTTACTATAAGTAAACTTATACCTTGCATAATAACGGTCTTGATTTCCTAAATAGCGAGCATTTTCATTCTCTTCTAGCTCTTCTGGTGTGGCATCTGTAAAACCTTGTTGTTGCTCCAAGGTTCTGGTATAGCGCATAAAAAATTGATTGTCCCCATCTAAAATTATGTCTTTAATACTGGCATTGGGGGCGTCCGCGTTTCTATTCACACGGACAAAGGGAGCGATTAGTCGGATAGACTCTAAATCCATCCCATTGACTGTTTGTAATTCCTCTAAAGTAATGAGCTTTCCGTATTTTTCAATATGCTCTAGAAGGTTATTGATTTGTATATCGTTTATTAACCCCAAGGATTGTAGCTCTTCATAGGATGTTTTATTCAGGTTGATAGGTTTCCTGTAGTAAAATTCCAATTGCTCAAACAATGTAGTATAATCAGCATCGCCACTTTCATTGTTATCCAATAAAAACTCTATTCGAGATTCAATGATTCTATTTTTTTCCTTTTCAATGTCCAAGTTTTGAGAGAACGTATCTGACACATTAAAAAACAATAATAGGAAAGAAAGATAGAGTAGTAGTTTCTTCATTATTCAAACGTATAGGACAATGAAATTTTTGGGGAGAACCCTAAATTAGAATCAAAGCAAGAAGCGAAGTCCATTTGAAAGTCCTTGAAAAATATTCCAAACCCAAAAGTGCTCTCAGCAGGTTTATTCGCAATTCCGGCCCTTAAATAAAGAATTTCTATCACTTGATATTCTAATCCTAATTGAAGGCTAGGATCAAAATCTAGGTCCTTTGCAACCTGTATGCTGGTGTTTAGTTTTTTTGAAAATTCATAATTTAATCCAATCTGAATCTCCGTAGGAAGTCGTTCATCTTTATAGTCATTTAATTGCGCTCTTGTTGGATTGCTAATGGTCGCCGCCAAACTTAATTCATCGGTTATTTTGGTGTACACTCCAACTTTCGCCGTCAAAACACCAGTGCTCCCATAACCTTCTCCGATTTTTAGATTAAAATAATTCAATTGCACTCCCGCACCGAAATTGTCACTTAACTTTAATCCATAACTTAATCCCACTTTGTTTTCTTGATATAAGGAATATCCAAATTGAGAGAGACTTAATCCAAAGCCAGAATTTTTAAGAGCGTAGGTTGCAACAATTGACTTATGGGCTAATTCTTTTACCAAAAATGAATTGGAATAATAGGCTCCAACGGCTGTTTTATTGTAAAAGGCGAGTGCTCCCATATTGTTCTCTACCGACCATAAATCAGATTGATTGACAGAAGTGCCACCCATTGCTGCTGCTCTTCCACCAACCATTTCATTAAATTGAGCACTTATTTGGAGAAAGCATAGAGATAATAAACTAGCAAGTAGTGTTTTAACCATTCCTGAAAAGTTAATAAATTCTAAAATTCTAAAGTACAAATCTTTTTAGACAAGCTTGGTGACGCTGACATTAAAAAACAATTAATTATCCACGATAATTAATCTCTCTACTATTATATTTGCTCCATGCGATTACTCTCAAAGTTTATTTTTTGGATTACAGGTTGGAAAACTGCAGTGAAAGACTCACCTGAAGTGAAACGATGTGTGCTAATTGCTGCACCACATACTAGTAATTGGGATTTTTTATATGCGCGCTGTGCGCTTTATATTCTCAGAATAAAGGTTAAGTTCCTCATTAAGAATGATTATTTCTTTTTCCCTTTGGGTGGGATATTAAAAGCCATGGGAGCAATTCCTGTGGATCGATCTAAAGCAAAAGGGAATAAAGTACAAGCACTGATTGATTTGTTTGATCAGCATAAAGAACTTGTTACCATGATTCCAGCAGAAGGAACAAGGAGCTTGGTCAAAGAATTCCGCAAAGGATTTTACCACGTGGCCAATGGAGCTAAAGTACCGATTGCTCTCGGCTATTTAGATTACAAGAAAAAAATTGCAGGAATAGGTCCATTGTTTTATCCAACGGGTGATATTGAAAAAGACTTACAAAAAATATATGCATTCTACAGGACAATTAATGCCCGTTACCCTGAAAATGCAATGCCTTAGGCTTTGATGTCTTTATTCATTTGATCCACTTTTGACTTCAGACTTTCTTTGTAGCTCTGTAGGTTTCTTAGTATTTGCTCATCAGCAGTGGCAATAATTTGAGCGGCTAAAATTCCAGCATTTTTAGCACCGTCTAGGGCAACGGAGGCAACTGGAACACCTCCTGGCATTTGCAAAATGGACAAAACAGAATCCCATCCATCTATAGAATTACTGGATTTTACAGGAACGCCAATCACAGGAAGCGGAGTTAAAGACGCAACCATGCCTGGTAGATGAGCAGCACCGCCAGCACCTGCTATAATAACCTTAATTCCTTTACTTAAAGCATTTTTAGCATACTCAAACATTAGTTCTGGAGTCCTATGAGCAGAAACAATAGAAATTTCATAACTAACACCTAATTCTTTCAATACTTCCGCTGCTTGATTCATAACCTTTAAATCAGAGCTACTACCCATTATTATTCCTACTTCTGCTTTCATTATGCTTTAATTTTGATGGTTTCTTTTACTTTTTTAGCAATTGTCTTGGCTTCTTGCAATGATTCTGCGACGATAGTAACGTGTCCCATTTTTCGGAAACTTTTGGTGGTCGCTTTTCCATATAAATGGATGTTAACCCCTTTCATAGCCATTGCCTCATTTACTCCTTCGTAGATGGCCGGACCCTCAAATCCTTTTTCTCCTAATAAGTTAACCATAACCGAAGGCTTTGTCGCTGCAGTATCCCCTAATGGCAAATTGAGTATGGAACGAATATGTTGGTCAAATTGAGAAGTGTAATTTCCTTCGATACTTTGATGACCGCTATTATGAGGCCGGGGGGCAATTTCATTGACTAACAATTCACCTGATGTACTCAAGAAGAATTCAACAGCCAATAGCCCAACCATGTCTAACTCAATAATGATTTTTCTAGCTAACTCTTGCGCTTGTTTCTCAATTGATTCTGAAATATTGGCCGGAGAAAACAAGTATTCTACCATATTGGCCTCAGGGTTAAATTCCAATTCTACAACAGGGAAGTTTTTAACTTCTCCGCTTTCATTTCTAGCTACAATAACAGACAATTCTTTATCCATAGGAACCGCAAGCTCACACATGGAAGGGCCTTCCATGGCATCGCTAATGTCTGCTTTTGAATTAATTTTTTGGACTCCATATCCATCATAACCTGATGTTCTCAATTTTTGAAAAAATGGAAATTGAGTGGCCTTTTGCGCCATTTCTACCTTATCTTTTACAATAAAATAAGGAGAAGTAGGAACCCCAATTTTAGTAAAGAATTCTTTCTGAAGTCCTTTATCTTGGATAATTTTAAGTGCTTTAGGCTGTGGGAATACTTTTATTCCTTTAGCTTCTAGGTCAGCGAGAGCATCTGAATTAACGTCTTCAAATTCAATAGTTATTACATCTTTACTTAAACCGAAATTATAAACGGTATCGTAATCTTTAAAATTTCCAACTATAAATTCGTTGGCTAGTTGATGACAAGGGGCTTCCCTTGTAGGGTCTAATACGGCTATAAAAAGATTGTAGTCATAGGCCTTTTGCAACATCATTCTGCCCAATTGGCCACCGCCTAAAAGACCAATTTTAAAATCAGCACTGTGTATACTTTTCATGGCGCAAAGATAAACCGATTGATTGGAAGCCGCCAAATAAATAAAGTGAAATTATTGATGTTATATAATGTTTACTCATTGCAGTATTAGGTTTACTACTTTCGATCCACTTTGAGCAGTGTAGTCGTCTTTTGTATGGTTTTTATGACTACATACCATACGATACCCAAAATTAATCCCCAGAACCAATAACATTCAATAAAGCACAGTTGGTTCTCTACGAGATAATCAGAGATGGAATTAAAGACATAGAACATTAAGAATAAGTATAGAATGCCTGTTTTTTCTTGTCTAATAATTTTGATGGCGCTGAATGTATTTTGTGGTTTTTTCCATTTGGAAAAAGAAGGGACAAATGCAGGTACATTTTCAGCGAATTTAAGGTATTTGTCACCATACTTTTCAATCAAATACGCTTCTTCTGCAAATATAATACGTTCATAATATAACCAATAGAGTAGGGTAAAGGCTATTATAAACCAAAAGTTTAGGGTGAGCATTGCGATTCCTAACCACATAAAATAATTTCCAACATAAAGCGGGTGGCGGCATATAGAGTATAGACCAGTTGCATTGATATCATCTGCAATTTGACCTTGGGCAGTATTTCTACCAGAAGTATTGTCTGATGAATAACCAACCGCAATCATTCTAATAATTAAACCAAGAGCACTAACCGCAAAGCAACCAATATTGAAAAGGTGAATCCAACTAGGAGCCTCAGTGGTCATTTGAGTTTGCACGAATACAGCCAAACCCGCTACGATGATAATTACCGGAAGGTAACTACGGTATCTGAATAAAAAATTTCCTTGTGCTCTTAATTCGTCTTTTAATGCCATCGTGTACAATAAATTTGTGTTATGTAAATGAAGTATTTAACATTCCAATTGGAATATTAGTTTTCTTTTTTCTCTTGTTTTATGGTGAAGAGTAAATTTACTTTCACAAAAAGTCCGTAAATATATGTAAATAGGAATTGAAAACGCTTATGGTTTCCATAGTTTCCCTCAGCAAATGGAACATCTATTTGAAATAGATGGGATTGTATTTTATAAATTTTTAAGATATCTCTTTTGATGGAAGGTTTGAGATTTTTACTTTTTTCTAGTTCATGGGAGAATGTTTGGGCCAATGAATTTAAACCATGTAAAATAGCCACCTATACTACCAATTATTCCACTAATTATAAATGTTGACCTTATTGATTGTGGGATGACTTTGTAGAAAAGGTAATACAAAATACTTCCGCCAAGAATTGCAAAAGAAACGGATAAAGTTCCATCCCATAATCCAAATAATTGCGAAATCTTTAGTTCATCACCTCCAAAGGGATTTGGTGTACCGTGTATAAGGTAATTTGAAATGGAAGTAACAATATTGAATACGGGTCTCAGCCAAAAAAGTGATAGAAATACAGCTAGCCAATTTATAGATTTCCATTCATTTCTATTTTTGTACAATACAAATAGGCCTATACAACCAGTTATCGTAGTTTGAATTGGGCCACCTAGTAGAATGAACAACTCATTACTTTTTGAATAGGGAAAATCAGATTCATAATTCATCGATCCGAAATGTAAGGTGGTGCTATATCCTAGATACTTTGCGACTGCTATATGCCCTAGTTCATGGCTTAAAGTTCCGATAATAGTAAACACTACAAATGTTAATACCATTGAAACAAAATGATTATTTTTTGGCATATCCTTATTATTAGAGCAAGAAATATATAATAATCAATATAAGAATTGTATTAAATCAATAATAATAATAATAATAAGCTGAATACAAAAAATAATAATATTTAATTCAAAGTACCTTTAACCAACCTAAATTCATAAATTGGTTTTGAATTTTCTGATGGAATCAAAATAGCTTTAATTGCTTATAAAATTGTTTTTCTTAAGAGTTACCTATCTTCTCCAAAAAAGTGATTGATTTTCTTTTCTACTTTTCGCAGACGTCCTTTCTTATCTCGCTCTTTGAAATATTCAATGGCTTTATTAAAAATGGGCACCTTTTTCGCTAGAAGAAAGAATGAGGCAAATAGAAATATATAGCCTAATGGAATCATAGGTAAAAGTGCAAACGCACAACCTAAAATGAATAAAATTACCCCGTATACTATTCTGGAATATGGAAATCGAAAAAGATTGAATTTCATTATTTACTCTGGCTAAATAAGAAGTTTTTTTCTTCTTTGGTTAAACTATCATAACCTGACTTTGAAATTTTATCCAATATTGCATCCACTTTTTCTTGCTCTTGCTTTTTGTTCGCATTGTATTGGTAGTCAGATTTGGGAACACCAGAGCGATGAGTGACTTTTATCTTGGATTTTTTTTCAAAAGAAAAAATCTTCTTAAAAAAACGTTGAATCGGCCAAATCCATCCACTGATGTCTTTTCCCTTTTTCAATTGTAACGCAAAAAAGTAGCCATAAATAGCTCCACCAATGTGAGAAATATGTCCGCCACTGTTACTTTGACTGATACTCAGCACATCTACAACAAATAAGAATATGACAATCCATTTTAACTTAATGTTGCCTATGAAAAACATTCTAACCTCCATGTTAGGTACATAAGTCGCTACTGCTGCGAGAATTGCCATTATAGACGCTGAGGCGCCTATTGCTTTTGACACTGGAATTACATTGCCAAATACAGGAAATAAATTGTAGGCAAAAATGTACAATATTGCACCTGCTAATCCTCCATTGATGTATACACTCCACACTTTTTTCTGTCCAAGAAATTGACTGAACAGTTGTCCACCGAAATACAAAGCAAGCAAATTAAAAATGAGGTGTAAAAATCCCGTATGTGTAAACATATAGGTAAAAAGTGTCCAAGGACGTACTATTAGTTTTTCAATGTATGTGGGAACAGCCATAAAGTCCATAACCCATTCATTGGCAGCACCTCCTTGAATTGCAAATAACCACAACGCGACAAGAATAACTTTTATGAATATAAATACTGCACCGTTGATATAAATCAGTTTAGTTGCAGCATCTGCATCATTGTATCCTTTTAGGACTTGTTGAAATGAAAATTTATTCATGTGATTAATAGAATTGATTGGTGTTCTTTTTCCAATAACGAATCAAAAAATAACCAAATAACATACCGCCTAAATGAGCAAAGTGAGCTACATTGTCTCCAGGGTTATTTTGAATTCCTGAATACAATTCTATTGCTCCATATATGATTACAAAGTATTTAGCTTTGATAGGAATGGGTGGTATTAATAACATCAATTGAGTATTTGGAAATAGCATACCGAAGGCTAGTAGTATTCCAAATACGGATCCAGATGCCCCAACCGTTGGAACATCTCTAGACAGCACCAACATTTGTTTAGCTTTAGAAATGGTAGCTTCAATGTATTCTGGGTTCTGGGCATTTTGTGTAAACTCTGCGATAAATTGCATGTAGTTTCCACCACCATATTCATCTAAGAATAATTCAAAATTGGAGGGAGTGGGGTTTTGAATGTAATAGTTGACCGCTTCTTCCATTCCATATAACGAATAGGTTTGTACCAGCATGTTGATAAATGCTGCACCAATTCCTGTGACCATGTAATACAGTAAAAATCGTTTGGGTCCCCAAACGGTTTCTAATATTCGACCGAACATATACAAAGCGAACATATTAAAAAAGAGGTGCATAAAATCACCATGCATAAATATGTAAGTCACTAATTGATAGGGTCTAAAATCGGGACTTGAAAAATGATGAATACCTAAAATGCTTCTAAGATCAATTCCTTTGCCTTCCAATACCATTGTCGCTAAAAGCATAATGACATTAATTATCAGAAGGTTTTTAACGACCTCAGGTATGTTACTCAAAAATGACTGTCTACTAAAATTCATGTGCGTTGAAATCTTTTGTCTAATTCGTCAATACTATAGGTAATAACGATTGGCTTTCCATTGGGTAAATTGTTTGGCATCTCACAAGAGAATAACTCATCTATTAAATTTTGCATTTCATCCTCATGCAATAATTTACCTCTCTTGATAGCGGTGTTATGCGCCAATGATCTGGCTAGGCTTTCTCGCTTGTCCAGTCGCAAATCATCACTATTTAATTTGAATTGGTCCAGTAGTTTTTCCAATAACCCTTTTAGGTTGTTTTCAGTGAGTTCCACTGGTACTGCGTTGACTACAAACGTATTTTTGCCAAATTCGTTGATTTCGAATCCCAATTGATTGATTTCATCTACCAAACCTACCATCATGGCATAGTCATCAGGGCTAAACTCAATAGTTTCTGGAAATAATAATCGTTGACTTGCATGTTTTTTTTCATTCAAAGCCTTAATGAATCGCTCATACAGAATGCGCTCGTGAGCACGTTGTTGATCAATGATAACCGCTCCTGATTTAATTTGTGTGATGATATAACGCTGGTGCAATTGCACCATTTTGTGATTATGTTGAACAGGTGTTTCATCCCATTTGGCCAAGATTGTGGTATTTTCTTCTGGTTCAATTGTCGTATGAGTAGGAGAGTCCTTTTCGAAATCTTCTTGACTATATAATTGTTGCCAATTGGTATCTATTCTTTGTCGTTGGGCACTAAAACTATCACTACCTGTGGATGGCCGCGGTGGTTTTGAAGTGGTCTCAAACGGATTGAAATTAGGGTTCACCTCAATCGTTGGAACTTTAATTTGATCTGGGGCTCTTAATGAAGCATTAAAGCTTGATTCTTGTTCGAAATCTAAACTTGGAGCAATGTTATACTTTCCCAATGCCTGTTTTACAGAAGTTCTGATGATCGCATAAATAGAGCGTTCGTCTTCAAATTTAATTTCTGTTTTAGTGGGATGTATGTTGATGTCAATTCTTGCAGGATCAATTTCTAATTTTAAAAAGTAGGAGGGGTGTTGATCTTTAGTAATTAATTCATCAAAAGCGATTTGAATTGCATGATTTAAATACGGACTTTTAATGAATCGCTCATTTACAAAGAAATACTGCTCTCCTCTCGTTTTTTTCGCATATTCTGGTTTTCCTACGAAACCACTAATACTTACAATGTCTGTTTCTTCCTCTACAGGAACTAATCTCTGATTGTATTTGTCTCCGAAAATACTGACGATCCGCTGTCTAAAGCTTCCTTTGGGCAGATTAAATAATTCATTACCTTCAGAGTGAAACTGGAAAGAAATTTCGGGGTGCACCATGGCCACTCTATAAAATTCCTCAATTATATGTTTCGTTTCAACGGGGTTACTTTTTAAAAAGTTTCGTCGAGCTGGTACGTTAAAAAATAAGTTTTTAACGGAAAGGTTGGTCCCAGATTGAGTGGAGCAAGCTTCTTGTGAATCAACGACACTGCCTTCTATTACGATACAAGTTCCTAAATCCTGATCTGCTTGTTTGGTTTTCAATTCAACTTGACTAATGGCTGCTATAGAAGCAAGAGCCTCTCCTCTGAAACCCATGGTTCTCAGAGCAAATAAATCGGAAGCTGATTTGATCTTGGAGGTGGCATGACGCTCAAAAGCCATTCTTGCATCAGTTGGACTCATCCCTTTTCCATTGTCAATCACTTGAATTAAGGTTTTTCCTGCATTCTTAATGATCAAACATAAATCTGTTGCTCCTGCGTCAATGGCATTTTCTAATAACTCTTTTACCGCTGAGGCAGGACGTTGTACAACTTCACCTGCTGCTATTTGGTTGGCAACTGAGTCGGGAAGAAGCTGTATGATATCTGACATGGAAATTAATCGAATTGAAAGCGTGTATAATTGTAGCGCAAAAATACAAAATTCGATAGGGTTTATTTGGCAGAGGAAAGATAATTTCTTCGGCTTACTAACTTACTTTAACACCAGGTAAACCAGACCAATTAGTGCTGCTAAAATCACTAAAATACGCGTATTCGACTTTTGGGCGAAGTGGGTGGTATTTTTGTTGCTCTTCCACTGTTGTTTAAGACTTCCTCTTAAATGATCGGAACTATAGTTAGATGCGTTTCTTTCTTTGTACAATTCAGCCTTTATACGGGCTTTTCGCTCTTCCATTGCTTCTTTAGTCTCGTTGTAGTATCGAGGAGTAAACTCAAATTGTTTAATGCTTCGAGTTTTAAAAAATGAGGGTAATCGCATTCCAGACATATCCCAAAATTACTAATTGTTATAAAAATAAGTTACATTATTTAAAACGGGGGTGGGGCTTTACTTATTGTGGTCATTAATAGCGTAAACCGGATTTTTTTGGATTGAAAAGGTGCTGATTTGAGTTATTGATAACTACATCTCAATTCTACTTCTGGTTCTAAAAAGTAGGTAAAAACCATTGATTGATGAGGAAGTGAGTAGTCAAGATTAATTTTTAATGGTAGTGTTAGGGATGATTGGTTTCTTTTAAGCCAGATTGACTCATGGATATGAACTTTCGTGTCAATCAATAAAGTCTTTTGATGTTCTTTATCCAATGTTTTGAAGCTGATTTTAAACTCTTCAAGCTGCTTGATTCGTTCTTTGTTGTTCATATATTTAGTTGAAGCAGCTTTGACATTTACAATAGTGCCCAAATTTAACTCAAGAAGTGAACTCTCGTCTTTAGAATTGGATAAAGCAAACACGTCAATCAGGACATTTTCCGGGATTACAACAACATCTTTATTTAATTGTGGAAGAAGGTTAAACAAAATGGGGACATAACATTCTCTGTACAAAACAGCGTCTAGGGTTTCACTGATTAATACATGAAATTTTTCTGGTTGAGGGATTTTAAAAGTAACCGCATCAGCAAGATAAAAATCAGAGACATGATTTGTAAGCTCCATAGCAGTGATCAATTTCTTGGCAGCGTCTACTGAATTTTTATTAATCTCCAGCAATGTAAACTGAACTTCAGCAGATGTAAAAAGTGGCGCTACTAGAGTGAGTAAAGTAGCATAAGGACCACAGCCTGCATAAAATACCTGTATAGTTGTATTAGGAAACTGCTGTTGTTTTTTGCGGATTGCTTGTACAATTCCTTTCACAAATAAAACAGTTCTGTTATAATCTAACAAACATTGAGCAGCATGATTGAGACCCAATGCTTTGCCTTGTGCTGCTGGTATCGCCGCTAAGTAATCAATTTTATTTTCAAATCCCGTAATTTCTGTAATCTGTTGAAAGTAGGTATGTATATTCTTGATGTATTTTTCTGCTTTTGAAGGCTCTATGGATTCTTCAATAACGGAAAAACTGAACTCTTGAATAGTTTGAATTATTTCATTTTTATTCATGTAGTTGGGTAATAGTAGGTTTGTAATTTGCTAAACTATGAATAATCCTTGTAAAATGATAAGGTTGAGCTAAATAAATGTCATGAAATAAGAAAATAAAGGGATTCCCTACACCTCTTGTGCTTAGACATTTGCTTTCTTAAAAATATGTTGGATTTCTGGGTCTATAGGAAATGGTTTCATCGGAGGTACATTGGCGCCACCTGGGTTTCCTACAGGTATTTTTCCAACAAAAGATTTGACTCCTCCCACTAATAATCGTGGAATCTGTCCAATAATTTCTTTCCCATTTTTAATACGAATGCCAAATTGAAGCATTTTCCAATGCACCATTGTATGCGCAAAAGGATATTTCTGACCGATAATGTGTGCCCGCTCCAAATGATTCCATGCCTTGGAAAGGTTGCCACTATCGAACTCCGTCGTGTATTGCTTGATTTCTGCTTCAAAATAGGGTAGTAGCGTCTGTGGAATGGCAGTATATAATTTCATAGCTTTTATTTGAGCATACCAAAATAACTAATCTATCTCTATTTCTTTCATCTAATTATAACAAAATAGGAAAAGCGAACACCTCTCAGGGCATTCGCTTTTCCAAACAACTAATCCAAACAATTAAAGATTCATTAAATATGATCCGGATTAAATCCATCCTCACTGATGTGCTTAGGTTCATATTCAGCTACCATCTCAGTAGCATAATCCACTTTTTCTCCTTTGCTGAATTTTGCAATCAATTTTTCCATGATTTCATAAATTACAGGCACTACGATTAAAGTCAAGAATAAAGAACTGATCAAACCACCGATGATTACCCAAGCTAATCCATTTTTCCATTCAGCACCTGCTCCTGAAGCTAATGCAATCGGCAACATACCAAATACCATGGCAATGGTGGTCATTAAAATTGGACGTAAACGAGCATGGTTGGCTTGAATTAATGCACGTCTAATGGATTCTCCAGCAGCTCTACGTTGATTGGTGAAATCTACCAACATGATTGCATTTTTAGCCACTAATCCAATTAACATTATCATACCAAGGATGGTGAATATATTCAATGAATTGTTAGTTAAAGCCAAGGCTAACAACGCACCAATAAATGAAAGTGGAACAGAGAACAATACTACAAATGGGTGAGCAAAACTGTCGTACAATCCTACCATGACCAAATAAACCAAGATAATAGCGGCTAGCATTGCAATTCCCAAAGTTCCAAATCCTTCGCTTTGGTTTTCTTGATCACCACCCCATATGTAACCTACGCCTGCTGGCTTCTCCAATTGTTCTAGACGTTCTTTCCATTCCGCTACAATAGTTCCTGAAGGAACTCCTACATTTTGTCCTTGAACAGATACAGAGGCAGACTTGTCTCTTCTTTCCAATTGACTAGGACCAGAGCCTTCAGTGATAGTGGCAAATTGAGCCAATCTAATTTGTTCTCCAGCATTGTTAACAAAAATCAGATTACTCACATCAGTAATGCTTTTCCGATCAAAGGCATTGTACTTTATATTGATATCGTATTCGTATTCTCCGGCTCTAAATTTGCCATCAGTGTTTCCACTAAATGCCGTTTGCATGGTCATACCTACTGTTTGTAGATTCAGCCCCAATGCCGACATTTTATCACGGTCTACCTGTACATTCACTTCAGGGTTACCGTCTTCAACTGACAATTTAATTTCTGAGGTTCCAGGAATTTTTGCCAGTTCATTTTTGGCTTGTTTTGCAAACTCCATGGCACTTTCTACATTAGGTCCGGTGACAATTAATTCTAATGTGGCATTCTCCGCCGTTCCAATGATACCAATTGGAACTGTTTTTACTTTGGCACCAACTAACTCTTTCTGCAATTCTCTTTTTATTTTTGCCGCATAAACATAGGCTTCGTCAGTTCGTTCACTTTGATCCACCATTTTAACGTTGATCTCAGATTTGTAAGCGGTTGACTGAGAAGCTCCCATTCCTTCACTGGTTTGCCCTACCGTAGTAAACTGACTTTTAATGTCCTCTTGAGCGGCTAAAAATGCTTCCGCTTTTTGAGTCATAAAGTTGGTTTGCTCCAAAGAAGCATCTTTTGGCATTTCGATCTGTACTAAAAATTCGCCGCTGTCTGATCGAGCAAAGAATTCTCCTCCAATAAATCCGGCAGGTAACAATGCGATAGAACTGAAGAAAATGACCAAAACAACAGCCAATGAACTTTTATAGTGATCTAAACACCATGTCAACAATCCTGAAACCCAGTTAGTGAATTTGGTTAATTGACTTTCAAAGGCCAAAATAATTCGTCCAAAAAGGTTTTTTCCTGTGATATGTTCTAGTTTACCATATCGAGAAGACAACCATGGAATCAATGTAAATGAAGTCACTAAAGATAGGAGAGTAGCAATAATAACCGTGACACAGAATTGAGTAATAATGTTTGATACCAAACCTGAACTCATAGCAATAGGTAAGAACACCACCACAATTACTAAGGTAATAGAGGTTACGGTTGCGCCAATTTCTGCTGTTCCATCGTAAGAGGCACGTACCTTATTTTTGCCCATTTCCATGTGTCGGTATATGTTTTCGAGCACCACAATAGCATCATCCACTAATATACCTACTACTAAAGATAAAGCCAATAGACTCATTAAGTTTAAGGTATATCCGAATAGATAGATTCCAATAAATGTGGCGACCAATGAAGCAGGAATGGAAACCATTACAATCAATGAGTTTCGAATACTGTGTAAGAAAAACAACATAACAAAAGCCACCAAGATCACTGCAATTAATAAATCATGAATAACCGAATCGGCAGCTTCTAAAGTAAAGTTGGTGCTGTTTTTAGCAACTTCCAATTTCAATTCATTGGATTTGTAATCGTTTTCTAAAGTTGCAATTGTTTTCAAAACATCCTCACTTACTGCTACAGCATTCGCATCCGACTGCTTTACAATTTGCAAAATGATTGCACTTTTTTGATCTACTCTTGCTATTTTTTCGGCATCTTTCTGCGTGTCTTGAACATCTGCTAAGTTTTTCAATCTTACCTGAACATCGCCATTGTCTAACACTATTAAGTTTCTCAATTCGTCTACATCTTTGTATTTTCCGGCTAAACGAATCAATATTTTTTGCTCTCTCGTTTGAATATTTCCTGTTGGGAAGTCCAAGTTAGAAGCCAAAATCATTTGCTGCACTTGAGGAATTGATAAACCGTAGGCTTGCAATTTCGTTGCATCTAAATTCACTTGAATTTCACGCTCTTGTCCCCCGATGATGTTTACCTGAGCAACACCATTTACACGGGATAATACTGGAGATACTTTTTTGTCAATCAAGTCATAAAAAGCGGCTTCATCCATCTTTCCATAGGCTCCCAAAGTAATAATGGGCAAATCACTCAATGAGAATTTAGACAAGGAGGGAGGGTCAGCATCTTCAGGTAAATCTGCGAGGATGGCATTAATCTTCCGTTGTGCATCGTTCATAGAGATATCAACATCAGCTTCTGAAGTCAAGGTAATCGATACAATGGACAAACTTTCGTATGACTTAGAGTCAATTTTCTTAATGTTCTCTAATGATGCGATTGCATCTTCTATTTTTTTGGTTACCGTGTTTTCAATCTCACTCGGAGAGGCTCCAGGGTATATGGTTGCTACTGAGATCACGTTCGTCTCAAACTTGGGAATCAATTCGTACCCCAGCTGTTTGTAGCTAAAAACTCCCCCAAGAATTAGCATTGTAAAGAATACAATAATAATAGAGGGGCGTTTTATCGATATTTCTGCTATTTTCATCTTATTTAAGTTGTTTTAGTAACGTTCTTAATTGATAACTTCTACTGCGTTACCGTCTTCTAGATTGATATGACCGGTTGTCACTATGACTTCTCCGACAGACAATCCATTTAAAATTTCTACTTGATCACCGATTATTTTACCAGCAGTTACCGTTTTTAACTTTGCAATTCCATCTTCTACGACGAAAATCTGATTGCTGCTCACACTTCCTACAAATGCTGTTCTAGGTACAATGGTCATTTTCTGTTGTAACTCACTTGTTGAGAAGGTTGCAGTTCCGTACATTCCGGCTTTCAATTGTTTGTCCTCAGTGTTTTCGATTTCAATTTCAATGGGGAAATTCAATGTATTGTCAGCTTTTGCAGCAATGAATGTGATTTTACCTTTAAACTGTTGGTTAGGATAAACACTCGCCTTGATATTGACTTCGTCACCAACTTTTAGTGTTGTAACTTGACGTTCATCCACTGTAACGTTCAGTTTTAGTTTTGAGACATTTACGATTTCAAATAGGTTGGTAGTAGGAGTTGCTGTCAACATAGAACCTTTTTCAATAAACCTTTTATTGATGATTCCATTGATTGGCGCTTTAATTTTGGTATCGCCCAAATTGATTTTGGCTTGCTCGTAATTGGCTTCTGCATTTTTTAACGCTACTTTAGCTTGATCCAACTGCTGTTTAGTAACACCTCCAGTTTTGTATGCATTCTCAAAACGGCTGTAATCTGTTTTTGCATTTTGGTAAGCTACTTCTGCTGCTTCAGCACTCACGTTAATGGCATCGCCTCTCATTATTGCTAATGTTTGTCCGATGGTTACTTGGTCGCCTTCTTTGGCAAATAATTCAACAACCCTTCCTGTTTTTTCAGCAGAGAAAGTCAGTTCTTGAATGGGTTGAAAATTTCCATTAGCTACAAAATCCAACGAGATTACTTCAGATTTTACATTGGCTACTTTCACGGCTACGCTAGCATTACTTTCCGCTACAACAGCTATTTTTGCTTCATTCTCTTTTTTGTTTTTTGATAAAACATAACCGATTAGGGCAAGAGATGCGATGATGATTATTCCGACTTTTAGGTACTTATTCATTTTAGTTATTGATTAATGTTTTTAATTCTCCTTTAGATTTTAATAATTGTATCTCGGCTAGTTTATAATCTAAAACTGCTGATGTATAATTGTTTTGAGCCTCTATAGATGCATTCTCAGCATCCAAAAGATCCGTTAACGAGGCAAGACCTTGTAAATAATTATTGTTGATGTTTCTCTGAATTTCTTCCGCTAATTCCATGTTTTCTTTCTGGCTTTGTAGCGTAATGATGCTATTACTTATTTGAGTTCTGGCATTTTCATAATCCAAATCCAACGCCAATTGGGTGTCCTTTAAATCTTCTTGTAAAATTTGGAGTTGAACATTGGCTTGACCTACTTTTGATCGAGTACCGAACCCAGTGAATAGAGGGATTCTGAGGCTTAAACCGATGGATGAGAAATCCGACCAATAAACGCCCTCAGAAGGAGTTGCAAACCATGGCAATTGATCGCCTTGGCCCAAATAATTGTAATTAGCAGAAAGCGAAAGAGTAGGTGCGTAGCCTGCAATCATAGCTTTCTTTTGAAGGGTCAACAGCTCCTCTTGCTTCTTCAATAATTGGAATTCACTGCGGTTGTTGGGGTTCAATGAATCTTGGTTATTGAAGGGCGTTACTGCAAATTCTTCTTCGGGAATGGTAATGGAAGCAGAAATCGGCATACCCATGTAAAACTTCAATGCATTTTCCTGTAGTTGCACCGCATTCAGCAGTTGTTGCTTTTGGGTTTTAATGTTTGAAAGGTTTACATTCATACGGTCTAAATCTATTTGTTTGGCTAGGCCGTTTTCTAGTTGTCCTTTAACGATATCACGAACCTTAGTAGTAGTTTCTAAATTGGTTTCAACCAATGCAATTTGCTGACGCAATACATACACCTGATAGTAGTTATTCGAGACATTTTCTATCACTTGTTCTTCCGTTAACTGTTCGTTGATTTGATAGAATTCGCGAGTCGTCTTTGCCGCTTTCAGACCGGTAAAAACTGCTTGGTCAAACAAAGTTTGATTGAAACTTATTCCTGCAATTGAATTCCAATCTTGCCCTAAAGCTGCTTGAATAGTACCAGGAGCACCAAAAGTACTTCCATCAATTACTGTCGTTTGCAGAATTGGATTGTAAGTCACACCACCATTAATGGAGATTTGAGGTAATGCTCTAGAACGGGCTTCCTGAATTTGATATTCACTATTTGCAATTTCGTACTTCGCTCTTTTTGCATCCGATTTGTTTTGAAGTGCATAGGTGATGGCATCTTTCAACGTGAGCGATTTGTTCTCCTGTGCATTGGACTCAATTGCCAGAAGCAGCAGAACCGCTATGATTATTTTGTTCATGGTTGTTTTATTTGTTTTTAATTATTGATTCTAAAATTTGGATTCCTTTGGTGGTGCAAATTGCTCTTAAATGATATTCTAAATGAGCACTTTGTAAGTTAGTTTTGTTAGACTTTAATGTGTTAAAAAGTTGTAAATCATAGATGCCATTAATCCCGATTAGATAGAACCAACTCATTTCGTGAATATTGATTTCTTTGCGATAAAGTCCTTGGTCTATCCCCCTCTTTAAATTTTTGATTAAACATTCGTTGATCTGAGTTAGTTGGTTTGTAGTTAGAGCTTTATATATTTGGGGGTAAAACTTCTGTAATTGATAAAACGGAGAGGTATTTTCATTTTTTAGAACATCTCCTAAAAAGTCATTCATTTTAAAAAGCTTTTCGATAGGATTTAAATTGGAGTTGGCGATATCATTCATTTTATTGGATACTTGAGTAAATATCGAGTTGATGACTGCTTCAACTAGCTCACGTTTATTACTAAAATATTGGTAAATAGTCTTTTTTGAAATCCCCATTTCCGAAGCTACATCATCCATCGTCACACTCTTAAAGCCAAGCCTGAGGTACATTTCTGATGATCGATTTATAATATTTGTTTCCATATTCATTTTATTATCTTTTGCTAGGTAAACCGATTTAGTTTTATTGGTTTACTTTTGGGTAAAAAAAAGAGCCTATTTTAAAATACACGTAAAAAAGGTGCTCAATACTCTTCCCATTTCAGTTTTAAAATCAGTTTTATTATTGCAAGTAATCATCTGATATTCGATTAGCGATTTCACTATGATTACTAAAGCACCTACATCTAAATCTTCCCGTATGCAACCTTCATCTTTTCCTTTTTGAAAAAATAAAGTGATGAATTGTCCTTGATCGGCGATGAATTTTTCTTCTCGCTCTTTAATTTTTGGATATTCTATTCGAATGGCTTTAATATTCGATAAAATGAAGTCATCAAAGCCATCCGTTATCTGCTGACTCAAATTGTTCAACAATTCCGGAAAAGATTTATCGCTCTGAAGATACTTTTTTAGACGGGTAATTTCATTCTTCATGTTGTTCAAGAGGATCTTAAACAGTAAGTCTTCTTTGGAACCAATGATTTTATACAAAGTGCGTTTAGACATATTCGATTCACGAGCCAAGTCGTTCATGTTCCATCCTTTTACTCCATATTTAATGAGCATTTCTCTGGCTTTCTCAACGACTAATTCTTCTGTATGGATATCTCCTACTTTCATATAAATTTTAAAGTAAACTAAAAAAACTAAATTGGTTTACTTTTGCAATATTAGGAATAAAATAGTTGCTAGAACAAGATGCAATTGTTTTTTATGTTTTTTAACAGTCTAACTTTTCAACTCCATGTGTAAAATGGGGTAGGGCTTTCCTGTGGCGTCGAGTTCTGAGCGACTAACTACTTGAAAGCCGCAGTGCAGGTAGAAACCAACTGCTTGTTTATTCTGTTCATTCACATCCACTTTTTGAACCTTCAAATGATTAATGGAATATTGCAAAAGTTGCTTTCCAACTCCTTGGCCTATAAAATCCGGATGAATGAACAACATTTCAAGGTTGTGGTCTGCAACACCCATAAATCCTACGATGCGATTTTCAATTCGAATGCACCTCAATTTCACTGCTTCTAAGTAGGTGTTTAAGATGAGTGGTTTAAAGTAAAGAATGTCTTCTTCTTTAAGGAAATGATGAGTGGCTCTAACCGAAGCTTCCCAAACTGCTACGAGTTCTAAATAATCTGAAGGTTTGGGTGATTCTATGGAGTGGTTCATTTTAGATGCGATAACGTTCTTTTACTGTTTTTAAATCCAACTTCGGGTCAATAACTATAAAATAATTCAGTTGCCATTTTTGAGTTTTTATGGCTTGTTTACTGCTCACTTTGTCCCAAGAAGGGTAGACTCGAAATCCTCGTTTGCCTTCCTTTTCTGAAGTTGATATAATGCCTTTTTCAATCAGTAACGCCTTAGGAAATACAAATTGCCCCATTTCAATGGAGGCAATTACATTGATAACATAAAAATCAAAAGCATCATTTTCGTCAAATGGTGTGGTAATACCTTCAGCATCTCGTTTCCAAAAAGTCACAAACTGACCTGCCTTTTTAGGGGTTACTTTAGCAGTTCTGCAAATAATAGAATAGTCGTTAAGTTGAAAATTGCAAGCCTGATACTCTTGGCCTTCTTGCTTAATTTCTAAATTGGTAATCTTTAGAAAAGAGGGGGAGTAGACCTTTTCTTGAATCGTGGTAAGTAGTGTTGGAGTGGTGGGGTTAATTTTCAATTGTTGCCTGAGTTCTATTTTTGAAATGGATAATTAATTGCTTTGGAACGCTATTGAGCCATAATCTTAGAGTAATCTTTTTTAACAGTAACTTGTGCAAGTAATCTTTTTAGAAAGATCGTTAAACGAAGTTCAAATATATCCTTTTTATACAGCAATGACAATCGATAGACGACTGATGAGCAACCCTCAAATGTTGTTTTTTAATAAAAAGCGCAGTTCAGACCTATCGCTGAACTGCGCAAATGCAATTGATAATAAATCCACTTTATTTTATATCAAAACGATCAAGATTCATCACCTTGGTCCAAGTCCTAACAAAGTCTTTTACAAATTTTTCCTTAGCATCATTACTCGCATAGACTTCTGCAATAGCTCTTAATTCAGAATTGGATCCGAAAATTAAATCCGCTCGTGTTGCCATCCATTTAACTTGATTCGTATTTCTATCTCTTCCTTCAAATTCTAATTTCGAATCAGAAGTAGCTTTCCATGTGGTATTCATGTCCAATAAATTAATAAAGAAGTCATTGGTAAGCGCACCTTTATTAGTGGTGAAAATTCCTTTTTCTG
Source organism: Acidiluteibacter ferrifornacis (assembly GCF_009909615.1). Classification (GTDB taxonomy): domain Bacteria; phylum Bacteroidota; class Bacteroidia; order Flavobacteriales_E; family Vicingaceae; genus Acidiluteibacter; species Acidiluteibacter ferrifornacis. The sequence goes on from NZ_WWNE01000005.1 coordinate 137,579, forward strand.
AATGGTCATAGTTAGCATCTAAAACTCTCATTCCACCAAGAAGAACAGTCATTTCTGGAGCAGTTAAGTTTAGCAGTTGAGCTTTATCTACCAATAACTCTTCAGTAGTAAAGGTATATTCTTTCTTTTGGTAATTTCTAAATCCATCAGCCATAGGTTCAAGGAATGCCATGCCCTCAATATCTGTTTGGGCTTGTGTTGCATCCATTCTTCCTGGAGTAAATGGAACATCCATTGGGAAACCTGCTTTTTTGGCAGCTTCCTCTATTGCTGCCGATCCACCTAAAACAATCAAGTCAGCCATAGATACTTTTTTATTGCCTGACTTAGAGTTGAAGTTCGCTTGAATCTCTTCGTAAACTTTAAGTACTTTCTTCAGTTGTTCAGGGTTGTTGCACTCCCAATTTATTTGAGGCTCTAGTCTTATTCTTGCTCCATTTGCTCCACCTCTTCTATCTGACTGTCTATAGGTTGAAGCAGAAGCCCAAGCAGTGGTTATTAACTCACTATTGCTTAATCCTGAATTTAATATTTGAGATTTTAAAAGTTTAATATCTGCTTCTTTAATTAATTCATGGTCTAGTGCAGGAATAGGATCTTGCCAGATGAAATCTTCTTTTGGAATCTCAGGTCCTAGGTAAGTAGTTTTGGGACCCATATCACGATGCGTCAATTTAAACCACGCCTTAGCAAATGCTGCTTCAAACTCTTCAGGGTTATTATAAAAACGTCTGGAAATTTTTTCATAAATAGAATCTTCTCTCAAAGATAAATCAGTGGTGAGCATAGTGGGCTTGTGCTTTTTATCTTTGTCAAATGCATCTGGATACATTTTCTTCGGGTTTTTAGCTACCCATTGGTGAGCACCGGCAGGGCTTTTTGTCAATTCCCATTCATTTTCGAATAGACTTTCAAAAAATCCTTGACTCCATTGTGCAGGTGTTTCAGTCCAAATAACTTCTAGACCTGAGGTAATGGCGTCTTTACCTTTTCCACTAGCGTAATCACTTTTCCAACCTAATCCTTGTTCTTCGATTTCTGCACCTTCTGGTGACGCTCCTAGATGATCTCCACTTGCTGCACCATGTGTTTTTCCTAATGTGTGGCCACCTGCGATTAAGGCAACAGTTTCTTCATCATTCATCCCCATTCTACCGAAGGTTTCTCTAATATCAATTGCAGCTGCAACTGGGTCAGGGTTTCCATTGGGACCTTCTGGATTCACGTAAATGAGTCCCATTTGCACTGCTGCAAGAGGTTCTTCCAATTCTCGGTCTTTGGAGTAGCGATTATCATCTAGCCACTTACTTTCTGATCCCCAGTAAACATTATTGGCAGGTTCCCATACATCTTCACGTCCTCCTGCAAAACCAATGGTTTGAAAACCCATGGTCTCAAGTGCAACATTACCTGTTAGTATCATTAAATCTGCCCAAGATATTTTTCGACCATACTTTTGCTTAATTGGCCATAGTAACCTTCTGGCTTTATCTAGATTGGCATTGTCGGGCCAACTATTTAAAGGGGCAAATCGCTGTTGTCCTTCTCTTGAGCCTCCTCTTCCGTCTCCTGTTCGGTAAGTACCTGCACTGTGCCAAGCCATTCTAATGAAAAATGGCCCATAGTTTCCAAAATCAGCTGGCCACCATTCTTTGGAATCCGTCATAACCGCTGCAATGTCTTTTTTTAGAGCTTCGTAATCTAAGCTGTTAAATTCGTCTTCATAATGAAAGGCTTCACCCATAGGGTCGGATAATTCACTGTGTTGACGAAGAACCGTTAGGTCAAGTTGATTGGGCCACCAGTCTTTGTTGGTGGTACCTTCTCCTTTAATGACTTGTCCTGTGGACTTTTTCTTATCAAAGCCAAATGGACAGCCGCCTTCAGCTTCCATTCCTTCTTCATTTGTTGTGCTGCTGCAGGAAGCAAACAATAGTATGCTTATCCCAATTAGTAAATTTCTTTTCATCTTATTAATGGATTGTTAACGTTGCAAATATGCATCATTAATATTGTTTATAAAAACTATATTGTCAACTTAATTATTGATGTTGTCAATAATTACTACTTTCGCTGGCTATGAATATTCAGCAATTTCAGTATGTATTAGCAGTGGTTGATTTGAAGAATTTCGAAGCAGCAGCAGAGCGATGTTTTATTACTCAATCTACTTTGAGTACTATGATAGGTCGATTTGAGGCTGAAATAGGGGTGAAAATTTTTAATCGCAAAACAAAGCCAGTTTCTGTAACCTCAGAAGGAGAGGTAATTATAGAACGACTTAGAATTGTATTAAACGAAATAGATTCTTTAAAGAATGTTGTACAAGAATTGAAAGGGGAGATGATAGGAGAGTTAAAAATTGGAATTATTCCTACTATTGCTCCCTACTTACTGCCCTTATTTTTGACCCAATTTTCAAATCGATTTCCTAAAATTCAAATCGTGGTTAAAGAAATGACCACTTCACAAATTCAGCATGCATTAAAAATTAGAACATTAGATATTGGTATTTTGGCCATACCACTAGAAGATAATGATCTTGAAGAGCAAGAGTTATATACGGAGCCTTTTTTGGTTTATGACTGTACAACAGAAAAAAAAATTGCGAAAATAAGTATCGACAATCTCGATTATTCGAAACTATGGCTTTTGGAAGAAGGTCATTGCATGCGAGCGCAAGTTCATCAAATCTGTGAATTATCTAGTCAGAACCCAAAGAATGAAGTTAATTTTAAGTTTGAGTCTGGTTCTATGGGAAGTTTATTGCGTTTCACCAAAGCGAGCAGTGGAATAACCATCTTACCCTATCTGTCCACACTGGATTTTTCCGAAGAAGAGAAAATGAAATTAGTCGAATTTGAACGTCCTGTACCATTGCGATCTGTAGGGTTGTTAACCCATAAGTACTTTGTAAAAAAGCAATTGGCTAGAGGTTTGAAAGAGATTATTTGCGAAGCCGTATTGGACTTGATACCACCAAATGTAAATGGGAAAGTTGTAAAACCAATTGAATAAAGTTGCAATAAATGACGTCTACATGATTAAATCATTGGGGTCGTAAAGGTTGTTTTTAATGGCATAGATTACTAGTCCAGCACTATTTTTTGCTCCAGTTTTTTGCAATAAACTATTCCGATGTCCTTCTACTGTTCTTGTGGTAATGAACAACTTTTCGGCAGTCTCTTTCGAGGTTAACTGCTCGCAAATGGCAATTAAAATTTCTTTTTCTCTAGCTGAGAGAATTTCGTCGTCAAACTTAGGAGCAGGAACCTTATTCGAGATTTGAGTGCGCATTACTTCAATTTGTTCGTTGGTAAAGAAATGACCTCGTCTATCAACAATTCTGATGATTCGTGCGAGCTCATTCGGTTCAATTCCCTTAGGTAAAAAGGCATCAATATTATTTCGTAACATATAGCCAATCAGTGATTTTTTATAATAAGAACTGATTAATATTACGCGCACATCAGGATATTTAAGTTTTAATGCTTCTGTTAATTCGGTTCCGGTGAGGTCATTCATTTTAAAATCTACTAGAAAGACATCAGGAATTGTGTTAGATTGTTCCAATTCGTTAAGAAGTGCACTTCCTGAAGTACTGGTAACTAACACTTCAATGTCGTCTTGTCCATTAAAAAAATCTTCTAATAAGTTTAAGATAAGACTTTCATCGTCTATAATACCTAGTTTAATTTGTTTCATGCTGGTTAATTGTTGGGATCAAAATTGTGTATTGTACGCCTTTGCCAGGACTTGATTTTAGTTTAAAACGACCATTTAATAAATCGATGCGCATACCCATGTTTCGTTGACCTAGTCCTTCAGAAAGGTCTTCAGGAGCAAATCCCTTTCCGTCGTCTTTATATAACAACGCTATATAATTTTCGGAGGTCCTTATGGATAGATGAATGTGTTTAGCTTCAGCATGTTTGATCGTATTATTTAATATTTCTTGAACAATCCGTACTAAACTTAATTTAAAGGGTGTGTTAAAGTTAATTTCTGTTATCCCTGATTGGTAAAGAGTTGTTTGATGGGTTGAGATTTGATCGAGGTATCCGTGCAAGATTTCATTTAAATGACAGCTTTCAATAAGAGGGGGAGTAAGGTCATGTGAAATTTGTCTGGCCAATTTAGTACAACTGTCCAATAATTTCCTTGCTTCTTCCCCTTTATTAGGTTGGCTGAGGAGCATCGAAAGCAAACTAAGTTCAAATAGCAATCCATCATGGATGTCGGCTGCAACTCTTGAGCGTTCTTTTTCTTGAGTTTCTATACTGTTGATTAATAGTGTCTTTTGATGTTCTAATTTTGCATTAGCCAATGTGTTGGCATCTTTTATTTTTCGTTTGATGTATATTTGAGTAAAAAAAAGGAGTGCACCAATAATGAGGATTAGAAGAAAAAATCCCACCGCTAGCCATATTGCTATTGTACTACCTTCTTGCCAGTTTGCCATATAATTTGAGCTAGTTTTAGATAGAATATTGATAACGCAATCAAGCGAATTAGCCAAAAGAAAAAGACCAACTCCACATCCATATTGACCATAAAGTTGATGGTGAGTGCCATAAATAGTTGTATTCCTGAATACATAATAATGATGCTATTCAATAATCGTTGTTGCTTGTTAGACTCCATCCCATCGGCTAAAATTTTATAAATGAAGAACAGACCAAAAATTAAACTAAAAAGGTTGGCAATCAAACCATCGTAGAGTTGAAACATCAGCACATTTAGTGGAGCTAGTTTCGAAAAGAAGGTAATCAAAATAAGTATTCCTCCTGAAATAGCTATAAGCTGAAGTTTCCTCTCACCTTTAGTTGGAAAAAACTTGGTATATAGAATCGATAAAAATAGATATTCAATTACTGTATAAATTGAAAGTAATAATAAATTACTCTCTAGATTGAACCACTCCAAAATATATCGAGAACAGAAATCTATAATACAGAAAATCAATAGAAAAAATGAAATCGTCCATTCGAATAGTCCGAATGTTTTCCACCTAAAGAAAATGCCTAAAATTCCAATAAATAAAACAAAAGGAGAAATCCAAGAAAGTTTAATCATTAACTCCCGAAGCATATACTAAACACCCAAAGCTATTTTTAGAAGGTTATAATTATCTATATTTCCAAATGGAGGGATAGGTCGGGCAACATCTTCGACATCTTCTTGAACATTAAAATCTTCGCTCCAAACTAGTAGTTCAACGGTATTATCTTCTTTGAGGCCAAATACAACAACAGCTGTTTGAGCATCTCCTTCTCCGAAGATTGAATTTAAATCGGACATAGGGATGTGGATGGCTTGAAAGATTCCCGAGGTTTCACTAGCCCCTTCTGCAATTTTAGTTTCAATCCAGTTTTTACGGTTTAAATTCCATCTAAATGAACGTTCCAATCCAGCAAGAATACCAACATTCATATTGGGAACTCCATTTGCAGCAAATGTGGGAATGGTTTGCATAGAATCGAAACCATACCGATATGGAGCATAAAATATATTTTCTATAGTTACAGTATCTGGGTTACTATCATTGGTAGAATCGATTAAAATAAAACCAATTTTAGAATAAGGCACTGCATCCACTCCAACGTAGGCATGAATATACTCAGGGTTTATGTTGATCCAAAAGTCATACATATCTCTGGTGATATGAAAGTAATGACCATCAGCTATGAGTGCGGTAACCGTATCAGCTGAGGTCCGGCATTGATTCCAATAGTTAATGGAGAATTTGTATGCATCTAATGTGTGTTCCATAGTGGTAAGATTAGTTTAGTAAATTAAAAATGATGATAAGAGTTTTGAGGTTAAATATAGTAAAGATGTTGACTTGACCAAAATCACGTGTGATATTATTCAACGAAAGTTGCCTCTTACATGGTGGTAATACCTGTTTTAATAAATCACGTAAAAGTACCCTAGCTTTGGCCTTGTTTTTACACCAACTTTACACCGTAATTAAAATCAACCCTTTCGATTGAGTAGCTACAATTTGGTTTTGGTTAGTAAGGCGGATTCTGAAAAGCCTATTTTAAATAGAGTAAGAAAACATAAATTTTACTATCATGGGATACGGTGGATTTGTAAATATAACTAACAAGACAAACGATTTAATTAGAATTGAAACAACTGGTTCAAAATGTATGAATGCAAGTGGAACTTGGAATGAAGAATTACTTGCTCCAAACAATACTTACCCTCGACAGTATATTGAAGCAAGTGCTAGTTTTTTTGGTGGATGTTCCGATACTGAAAGTTATCTGGACTTTGTTTTAGCTAAATTGGATGTACAAACTGGTAAGTATATACCTTTAGGTACTTTTCAATTGTACGAAAGAATGAATAATTGGTCAGTTGAGAATGCTTCCACAGATATTCAATTCAACACTTCAAAGCCCGGGGACCAAGAGGTAATTAACATTACTTTGACCTAATTAATTTAAGTATTTCCTACTATTGTTCATCAAATTTATTGGAATTCTTAGGCTTTGAAACTTGACAAACATAGTTTAACCAATAGCAGGAGTGTGAACTCATTTCATCCTCCTGCTTTCTTTGTTTAATTTGTTATGAAAAGTAAGGCAGGGTAGAATTTTTACTGAAATCATGAGAATAAAAGTTATGGAAGTAAATTAGAAAGCTCATCAATTTATAGACAGTTATCAAATTTGAAGTGAAAATTTGAAAAGATTCACTATTTTCGTCGATATCAAGTTTTCCTAATGATTACAAACTACTCCCCCAAAGTTCTATTAATAGTGCTGTCTTTTTTTTGTGCCGATGTTTTTCCTAATGAGGTAAATAATAGACTCTCTGAATTTGAAAAGGCTCAAAATTTATTGGATTCAATCCATCATTATTTTGGTAAGAATCAAGAGAAGTATGAATATTATTCGACAGCCTTCGAAAAAATTCAATTGAAAAACCTGATAGGAGAAAACTTCAGGAAAATCATAACGAAAAGGACGGAGTTCTATCAAAGAAACTATGAATACAGAAGGGGGATTTCTGTATTATTAGATGCGATTTCAATTGCTGAAAATAATGGAGATACGCTTTCCATGGCTACTTTTCATAAAATGCTTTCTTCTCTGTATTACTATTTAGGAAATAGAGATTCTACCAATTATCAATTGGATCTAGCTTACAAGTATTTTGAACAACTCGATAATAAAGCAGAATTAGGAGTCATTTGCATTCGAAAAGCAAGAATAGAATACGATTTAGGTAATTATGAAGAATCCCTCATATCTTCCTTTAAAGCTTTAGAATTGAATAAAGCTGCTGGCGATCAGCAAAAAATGGCTATTTCTTACTTGCAGCTGGGCAATACTTTTTATTACCTAACCAATTACAGAGATGCCAAAAAATATTACGAACTAGCCAGTATGTTGTTTAAAAATGCAAAATACGATTACGGCTATTATGAGGCATTTTCAAATATTGGCTTAGTTGAAATAAAACAAAAGGAATTTCGAAAGGGGATGAATAAGCAATTTGAAGCCCTGGAGTTTTTGAAAAAGGAGAATTATGCAATTGATGCAGGTGCGACTTATAATTATTTAGTAACAGCCTATTTTGAACTTCAAAAGTATGATAGTTGTTTTTACTATAGTGAGTTAGCTAAAGAAGAGTTCCTAAAATCATCTTATGAAATAGGACTTTGCGAGTCTTATTTAAATGATGCAAAGGTGTTTTTGGTCAAAAGGCAATTGCAAGAAGCTTTAGAAAGTGCTCAAAAAGGGTATGATTTGGCAGTGAAGAATGGACTGATTGAATTGTTGGAAGAAGCAAATTTTTCATTGTATAAAATCCATAAAAAGTTAAACCATTCTATTTTAAGTTTCGACCATCTTGAGCAATATGTGCAGCTAAAAGATAGTCTTAATTTTAATCCGAATGCACTTCAAAGCGATGCCATAAAGTATCAACTTGAGGCAGAAGAAGCACAGTTGAAACAACAATTTGCTGAAGAACGTGCGAAAATTTATGCAGAAGAAGAGAAGAAGACTCGAAATCAGTTGAAGTTAACTTTGATTATCGCCGCTATTACACTTGTATTATTATTCTTTTCGATCTATTATCTAATAAAAAACAGAAAACTAAATAAAAACCTCTCTATTAAGCGAAAGCGAATTTCAGAAGAATTAAAAGTTAAAGAGTCGCTATTAAGCGAAATTCATCATCGAGTGAAAAACAATTTACAAGTGATTAGTAGTATGCTAGGCTTGCAGAGTCAATATATTGTAGATGAGTTGTTAAAGAAGATAATTTTAGATTGTAGAGGTAGAATTGCTTCCATGTCATTGATTCATGAGAGCCTTTATCGAAAAAAAGATTACAAGGAAGCCCTTTTTAGTAGCTATATCGAAGAATTGATGCCTATGCTGGTGCAAACTTATGGCACGGACGAAAGAAAGGTGAGGTTGGTAATGGATGTTGAACCCATTAAGTTGTCCTTAGACGACTCCTTACCCTGTGGATTGATTATTAATGAGATTACTTCCAATTCGCTTAAGCATGGATTTCCTGATGGAAGGGAAGGAACTATACGGATTGAATTTAAAAAAGTAGCCAATAAGATTGCACTCACCATTGCTGATGATGGAATAGGCCTAGCAGATGGCAAAAAATTTAACAGTGATGAATCTTTTGGATTCTTGTTGATTGAAACTTTAGCAAGTCAATTGGATGCAGAGATGAAAATCAATACAGAAAACGGTTTTTCTTATGAGTTGACCTGGGAAGGCAAAATGGAGTAAAGTAAATACTGTTGGCTTGGTGCTTGTGAATTTTCCAATTGCGATTTTGTCGGAGTATCAAAGAGTAAATTGCCTAATTTAAATTACTGGTTAACAATTGAATATATTGAGTGTGTTGCTTGCGATGTTCTAGGCTCAGTAACTTGCTCAAAATCTGCTTCAATTGAATATAATCTTCCTTTAAAACGTATTCAATAAGTTGGTTTTAATCCAATTTTCAGTTTGCAAAATCGGTAGCCAATTGCCAAGACGATTGGCTAATTTACTTTTTAAAAGGCAATTCGCCGCAGGTGAATTGGCGAGTAAATAGAGTTGAAGTATCGGTTTTCTCAAAAGTAGCATTTGCTATAGTTGGTGTTAGTTCTTGTTATTTTTTCGGGTGATATTTACCTGTTTTTGGATTGTACTCCCCTAAAACAACTAATTTCTCAGATAGACCACCCTTATTAGTGTGGAAGAAATCTATTCCATCTTTTGTTTGAATAATTTCTGCTTTCCCGTTTTTCCCGTTGTCTATCGATAGTGTTCTAGCTTTGATACCTTTAGAGTTATGATATTTCTTTGCTTCACTTATGGTTGGTGCTATAATGTCAAACCATGTAACTAATTTCACTTCAACTGCAATTAATTTGACTTTGCTACCATACTTATCATAAACAAATGCACCTGGGGTATTTAATTTACAGGGAATGATTGATGAAAGGTTTGAGTTATTTCTACATTTCCCTTTCATAAACTCTAGCCTCATAATGGCTTGTATTTCGTCTTGTTGGATAACAACTATATGGTTCCATAAGCATATTATTAATGAATTAGGTTTAGAACCATTTTCAAAATGAATTATTAAATTACCTTTCGAGTCAGTTGGGATCTCTGGTATTTCATCCTTATCAATTATAAGATTTAGCGGTAATTGAATCTTGATATTTGGCTTTAATTGCTTTACGGGAAGCCACTTTAAGATTTCATCAGTTGAAATGTCTTCTAAGTCAAATAATTCAATTTCAAAATCTTTGGCAGCTTCAATTGAGTCAGCTTGATAACCATTGGTACTAACGAAAACCTTTTTTGAAACTCCTTCAATTCTTGCACATTTCGAATTGAATGCTTCAATTTTTTCGACAGGTATCGAAGATTTGTAATCTTTACATTCAATAGCAATCTTAATTTCGAAGCCATTAATATCCGTTATTAACAATACATCAATTTCTCTTTTTCGTCCGCTCTTATTCTTGATCCTGTAATTGGGCAAAATCTGAACATCAGGAAAGCTTTTTAGGGACTCCTGAATTAATGCAACTATTTTTTCTGTTCTTTTTCCTCTTGTCATTTATATCAAATGAGGGCTAACGCTCAAATATGGTGCGTAGTGAGTTAAGTAAAGATACAATTTGCCCCCGAAAGCTTTCGGGGCTAATTAGTAAAAATCGCAGAGCGATTTTGTGCATTTTCATTTTCTACAAAATTCGTCCCGATAGCTATCGGGAGCGAATTTTACGGAGTATCAAACAGTAAATAAACTTTCTTAACCTGCTGACTCACTATGCAATATGTTTAATGTTATGGGCTTTATTTAGTAATGTGTTATGATTTTATTTGTTAATTTATTGAATGTAAAATATATCCTATTTCGAGGTGAATATGCTGTAAATTCTTTTATATCAATATCTTTACAGTATAATCTAAACTTTACTATGTCAGTTGAAAATAAAAAAGGAATATTTTTATTGTACACTAAAATTAATTTAAAAGTTTTTGAATCATAAGACTTTGGCTTAAAGTTATAAAAAATGGCTTTATCTTTAAGACGGCCTTTTATGTCAAACCTATATAAAAAATCGTTACCGAACGGAATGATATTTGGAAATTGAGTTGTCGTAATTTTATATAATCTAAATCCATTATCTTCAGGTATAATTATATTTTTAGAATTGTAACCAACTGGTAAACTGTCGTTTATAAGATTTGAGGTTAATATGTCCTTAATTTTGAATAAACTATCTTCATATAAATTTAAACTACGTTCTCTTGTGTCAAGAGAGATAGGTTTTGAAAAGTGTCCAACAAATACCACTTCATAAATGCATTTTATTTCTTTATTAATGTAAATTACTCTTAATGTATCTCCGCTTAGATAGGATAACCTGTTGACAGTTTGAATTTTTTCTTTATCAATTAGCGCGTCTGCCTCAATTTCTGAACTTAAATATTTATACAGTAGATTAGATTCAACTAGAATGGAATCTAATTTACTATCTATAAGTTTTTTGTTCATTGGTTTTTGGGCAATACAATCAATCTTAATTAAAAATAACAATAGAATTAAGGCTCTCATATTAATTGTTTTTATAAAATATACACTTGACAATCTAGATTGTCAAGTGTATATTAATTTAGCATTGAGTTGAAGCTACCCAAGTACCACTTGCGTCTGATATCTCTACTGGGCATCCCTCAATAGAAAATCTAACATAATTTTGTGCACAGTTTACAACTGTTCCTTGGTCACTACCACGACAAATAACTCTTTCAATAGTAAATGGGTCTATTGGTCCAACATCGTGGGTGGTTAAAGCATATTGTGCAGTATTTGATAAGTATTCAATTTCAATTAAGCCATTGGAGTAGATTGAAAAAAATGCTTCTGAAAAAGTTTCAAACTCTTCTTCAAACTTAGCTTCGGAGATATCGCCCATATATGGTGTCGTTGTGGTTTTGATAAAGATACAATTTCATTTTAGCACTTAGAAAAAACCGCTTGGCGGTTTTGTTTCTTTGTTCTTTTTCAAAACCGCTAGCGGATTTTGCGAGCTTAAAAACAGCTACTCAACTTGCCAAACTACCTTACCAACAATGTACTATACAGAGTGTTAGCAAATCGTTTTTTATTCAGGGTAGATATCATCTTCCGTTTCTATTATTTTATCTTTACCTGCACTTCTTAGGATAAAGGAGTCTTTTTTTAATCGGTAATCGAATTCGTTACCAAACCAATCAATTGTCAAGTTCGAATTTTGCAGTTGTAAGTCATTAAGACTAGTGGGGTAAAAACCATTTTCGTCTTTATAGTTACGAATATGATAAATTATTGTATGCATCTTTTCTCTTGAACCATTTTCAAGTTGTTTTTGATATTCAGGACTTTGAGTAATTCCATCCCAATTAATAAGATTTGGTAAGAACCACCATAATAAAACAAAAAAGCTTGCTAGAGATATTCCTATAATAGTTTTCTTTTTTCCTTTCTGCTTTTTTTGGTTTATAGTCCGAATGCTAACGATACCCATAATTATGGCGACTAGTCCGGTAAAGAATCCTACAACAGGAATAACTGAAATTATTCCTAAAACTAGTACCGCCGTCGATAATGAATTTTCTTTTTCCATTTAATTAATGTTTGCTAACGCCCCTGTAAGATTTGTTGGGAGCTAAGTAAAAATAATATTTTCAAGTTACTAAGTAGCAAAAACCGGCTGGGATTTGCAAGATTTTTTTGTCGTCCCGTAAATCCGAGACGGATTTTGTGGGACGTCAAACAGCACCAAATCTAACCTAACCGCCTAAACCCCAATGAATTTTACATTATGTTAGCAAAAGTTATAGTACTCATATTCAACTACTCACAAGAAAATACTCGAGTCAAATAAATAGTCCATTTACACAGAAACTAAGTGCCAAATTAGAAAGCTGAAATTGGCTGATTTTATTTGATTAAAATCAAAACTGATGAAGTTGGCGAAGTCAATTAGTCTTGTATTTGAGTTGAGTAGGTAGTCCGTTTACACAGAATGTAAGCGATAAATTGGAAAGCTAAAGCTTGTGATTTTATCTGCCTAAAATCTAAATTGATGAAGTCAGAAAAGCCAATAAATATGTCGGATTTATTTTGTTCTTTTTAGTTGCGCAGTTTTTTTATCATACTTTTTATTAGTTACTTCAAAAGCAGTTAAATAAAGATTAACTGAGTCAAAATAATTAACATAGTATTTCTGCATATACATTGTGTCTCCATGTTCGAATATGGTGTCATTCTTGTCGTTGAAGGCAATAAAAAGGAAATTACTATCATTTATAGTTTTAGTCCAATAAGCTCCGTCTCCAAATTTTTCTGATTTTGGAGTTTTTGTCTTAAGTATGCACCTTTTAGACTCCCTTAAGTCTAAGGATGTTGATTTATTATAATAATTAACAGAATAAATACAGTCGTTATCATGAAGCCAAGTTGCCGAATCTTTCCACGTACCAATTAATAATGAGTCCATTAATAAATCAGTGGTCGAAGGTATTTTGCAAGTCTGATTATCAATAATTACAACCGCATTTTCATCCTTGGGATCAAAATCCTTACTAACTGTCCAATTGGGTTTATTAAAATCGCAAGAGATAAAACTAATTAGGAAAAAGATGAATAAATATACTCTTTGCATTTATCAATTTTTGCTAACGGTCAAGTATAAGAGCAGTAGCGGATTTCAAGGCGATTACCTGTCCGCTACCACTAAAGTTTCTAAAATGCATAGACCTTAATTTTACCACTTCACCCGCTATTGCTCTTATACAATGTTGTAGGGCGTTTTTTCTTGTTCCGTATTCTCCCGTATTATTTTCTTCAACAACTTTTCTCTCTCCTGAATGTACTCTTTAAAGTTTTCAAATTTCAGGTCTATTGATTCAGGTATCAAAAGTGAGTTTCTTATTCCAAGGTTATGTTTCTCTTGTTTTTCTATCCAATTCTTTAATTCCGATTTGTTCTTAGATTTATTCTGTTCTTCTGAAAGTAAAGCCAAATTCAATACGGTATTCCAATGACTTTGATAGAACTCAACGTCTTCTTCTTTTTCTAGAAAGCTGAAATCTGAATTTTCAAATTGACTTCTTGGATGTAAATGGTCAATATTTGGATTTTTAAATTCAAAATTGAATTTTGGAAATAGAAGCGACAAAACATAAAACCCGTCCAAGCTGTCGTATGAGGTTCTTAGAATATTCTCTAGCTTTTCTTCGTCCATTAAAAAACTTCGGTTCGTTCCTTTGAACTTTTCCTTTAGCTGAACTAAAGGGAAGTCGCTTTCGTGGTTTTTCTCAATAACTTGCTTAATTGATTTTAAGAATCCGTCTGAACTGCCACCGAATAGCTTATTTAAAAGAGATAGATGAAGATAATTTTTAATTATTGATTTATTTCTAACGTGCTTATTATCCTTGTTAATCTCGTTTGAACAGTCTTTTAAGTAGATATAGTAGATTATTGGAATAACCGCATTTTTTGACCGTAAAGAATGATTGTTAAATGATAGTGATTTTACAAGTTCAAAACTGGATTTGATGCTTCTGGTTATTTTACCCCATTCAGATTTTATTTTTTGGATTGTTTCACCTTGAAAGTTTTTTAAAGCAAATCTGATGTCTGGTGAGAAAAGTACCAAGCAAGTTTTTAAAACAAAATCTTGATTAATTCCAAAACCAATGTCTTCTACTTGTCTGATTAATTCGTCAATTTCTTCACGTGCACCTTTTGTAGATTTCCCTGATTCCCAAGATGCTGTTATAATTGACATTAATAAGTCAGCGAAAGAAAGTGTAGTTCCGCCTGAATTCGTTCTTATGAATTCATAAAGCACTTTGTCAAAGTCTTGATTTTTTTCTAAGAAGAAGTTGATTATTGGTTTTTCATTGGTCAGCTTATAAAGCTTTAATAATGTCTCTCCTGGAAAACCACCAATATCAAGGTCGTTTTTTGAAAGATAAGTAATTACGCTATGTTCGTTCTGAAATTTCAGAATTTCTCCAACTTCAAACCAAAAGCAATCAACTTCAAATCTTTTACCTTCTTCATCTACGACTCCTTTAGTTTTTCTTTTGTTTTGTTGTTCGTGTTCATTGTGGATGAGAAAGCGAAAATCATAAACTTTCTTTTCTTCATCATCAACAATAGGATTTAGAATATCAAGATATAATTTTCTACTTGGATAGTCTCGCTCATCTTTTTGATACTTCTTTTTTCTGTAAACGTATCTTTTGTAAGCATATGTGCCTTTTAGACCTATATACAAACTATTCAGTCGCTGTTGTCCATCAATTACAGCTTTAAAGTCTTTATAGCCATTAGTGTTTCTCTCTTCGTTGTTTCCCCCTTTGTACTCAATGTACTTTCTCAAAAAATCGTAGAAACGAAACTGATTCTTAATATTCGCATCTGTTACAGACCAAAACATAAATGTGTTTATGGGATAATCCTGCATAATTGAGTCAAAGAGAAATTCGACTTGTTTTGTATTCCAAACGAACCGTCTTTGAATCGAGGGAAGAAGCAAGTCTCCTGAATCTATATTGTCTATTGCTTCCTTTATGGTTATAGCTTTCTCTAATTCGTTTGCCATTTTAGTTTAATATTTCTCTATTGGTTCAATGTTGTTTTAAATGCCCTACAACAAGTGGATATGACGCACAGAGTGCGTCATATCCATATTTTAAAATGTTAATTTTTTATTTCAATAAAACTACTAATTGATTTAAAATCAATCACAAAAACGTTTATTAGTCGTTTGTTGTCGTTTAAAAACGGATAAATGGTAGTTTTCAATTCGCAATAGTTTTTTATACAAACCCGAAGATAAGAGAAAAATACATTAATTTTTAATAAATAGATGGGTAGTAGCTTGATTTTTAAAATACAGTCGGTTTTATTGCCTCAATATTTTTTCCATCTTTTTGCCTTTAGCCAATTCATCGATCAACTTATCCAAATACCGAATTTTTTGCATCAAAGGATCCTCAATTTCTTCCACTCGATAACCACAAATAACTCCAGTTATTTTTGAAACATTCGGGTGGAGTTGTGGAGCTTCTTCGAAAAAAGTTCGAAAGTCGGTTTTGTTTTCTATCAGCTGTAGAAAGCTTTGTTCGTTATACCCAGTCAACCAATAAATTATTTCGTCTACCTCTGCTTTGGTGCGGCCTTTTTTCTCTGCCTTGGCAATATAGTGCGGATATACACTTGCAAACGACATTTTAAAAACACGTTCGTTATTTTTCATAATCTCGGACTTTAAGTTCAAATGTATTGAATGAATCGGGGCTTTAATAATAAATGACCTTTATTTTTTGATGATTTTAGCACTGCTAATTGCCGAAGCGCTGCTAATGGATATATAATAGACCCCTGGAGGGAAAGTCGATAGATCTATAACAGGGTCGTAAGAAGTTGGCGTTGCGCGCCAAATCATCCTTCCTAATTCATCATAGAGTAGTAATTCGTCTATGGTATAAGTAGAAGCACCTTTTATCCGGAAAGTATGAGAAACGGGGTTGGGATAAATAAAAAATTCTGTGGGTTGAATTGTAAGTGAAGATGCGGCAGTAAGGTCGTTAGTGATGATATCTTTAAGCGCATAATACTGCCAATTTCTAACTCTACAATGTCTTAATCCATTCGAAAGACTCAACGTTCCATAAGTGGTATATTCCTGACCATTTCTAATTTTAATCAACGAGCTGCCGCTTTCCCCTGGAATTCCGTTTGTGCCATTAATTCCTATAGTGGAACCATTGATTAAGTCTACCACGCCATAATTATAATAAAGCGTGTCACCATTATATTCGTTAGAATCCAGTGATAGTAGAGTAGTGGAAGGATATGAAAATTTATAGAAAATGCCATTTAGAAGGGAGCTATCCATGCTGTTAAAACCTAAACTTAGATAACCCGTAGTTTCTCCAATTGGGTCGTCTAATTCTAATAAGGCTATGTCAGAGTCACCTATTTTCCAATCTTTAAAAAAGTACACTTTGCGAACGTAAGACTCTCCAAAATTAACATTTGGCTGTCCATTGTTAAAAACAGGTGATACCAGAATAGAGTCGTGGCTAAGAAGGTTGGTGTTAAAGTTAGATATACAGTGTGCGGCAGTCAATACATGTCTTCGACTGATTAGACTTCCAGAGCATAAATCAGCAAGTGTATCCTGATTGATGGCAAACAGTTTTACACTCGTTCTTATTGGATAATGTAGTAAATTAAAATCATCAGCAGCAGGTTTTTTTAAGGTAAACTGACTATTAGGATAGGTATTGCTGCTAGGAGCGACTTGAGGAAGTACAGCCTGATTGGAGTCGAATTTACCTATAAAATAATTGGTCCGTTCTGTAAGTATGTTCTTGTCGAATGTCACTATCGGCAAGGAGTCTAATAAACCGCTGGGAAGAGAATACACATATATCGGTTGAGCTTGACCACAAGCAATTGTGATATTGAATAGAGAAATGGCAATGAGTAATAAGTATTTCATAGTTTCAATTTCAACCGATAACGGAAAAAATAGCTAGAGTAGTATACTTCTTTAGGTCTGATGGAAGGGTAGGTTTTAAAATAAAATTAAGTATATAAAATAGTAAAAAAAGCCGAATTAGAAATCAATCCAATTCGGCTTACCACAATCAAAACAAACTAATCTAACTTTTATGTTTTGAGCTATATGTCATTATTATAGGTTAAATAAAGCGCTATCTAACCCTTGCTAAGCTTTAACTTTAAGAATTTTTACAACTTCAACGTTATTTATATAAATACTTTTGCAACAATTAGAGCGGCCTAAAGACTTGGTGAATTATTTTCAATTTTTATATGTGATTCTCTTCCGTTTTAAACGTTTTTCTACTGATTTTTCAATTATTAAATGAATTAACCATGCTTACTAAACAAATTGCATACTCCATATTAGACCTTGCTATTGTGTCAAAGGGGACTACGTTAGCTCAAACCTTCAACCATTCGTTGGCATTGGCGCAAGCTGCAGATGAAGTAGGGTACACCAGATATTGGTTAGCAGAGCACCACAATTCTGAAGCAATTGGAAGTAGCGCCACTTCAATTCTAATTGGAAAAATAGCTGAAGGGACCAAACGAATTCGAGTTGGTTCTGGCGGGATTATGTTACCCAACCATTCCCCATTGATTATTGCGGAACAGTTCGGCACATTGGGAATATTATATCCGAATAGAATAGATCTAGGACTTGGACGAGCTCCAGGAACGGATCAAGCTACGGCGAATGCCATTCGATCTGATTTTTATCAAGCAGCCATGTCTTTTCCGACTGAAGTTCAAAAAATCCAAGATTACTTTTCAATAAAAAATGCTTCAGAAAAAGTTCGTGCAACAGTTGCAGAGGGAGTGGATGTGCCATTGTATATTTTAGGATCAAGCACTGATAGCGCACATTTAGCAGCTAGTAAGGGATTACCATATGCTTTTGCAAGTCATTTCGCTACCACGCATTTAATGAATGCACTCGATATTTATCGCCGAGAGTTTCAACCGTCTGAAGTGTTGGAAAAGCCGTATACTTTGGCAGGTGTCAATATTATTGTAGCAGATACCGATGAGGAAGCAGAACGTATTTCTACTTCTTTGTATCGGATGATTATTAGTTTATTGACTGGTAAGCGAGATCAAATGCAACCACCCATAGATATGACGGAAGAGCTGAGAGAGGTGAGTCAACATTCGACTGTTCAGCAAATGCTAAAGTATACGTTCATTGGTAGTAAAGATACCGTGAAGCGTCAAGTAAAGCACTTTATTGAGACCACAGAAGTGGACGAATTGATTGCGGTAACCAATATTTTTGACGGTAAGGATCGTATTAAATCGTATCAGCTATTTGCTGAAATTATGCAAGAATTGAACGGTAAAGGTTAGGTTTATAAGATTACTAGTTAGATTAGTAGGTTATTGACAGGTTTGTTGGAGATTAAATAAATCTTTTAGATTTTCATGGCGCGATCCATCGCTCGTTTGTCGTCCTTAGCTTTTAAACTTTCACGTTTATCATGCAGCTTTTTCCCTTTTGCTAACGCTATTTGAAGTTTGGCTAAACCCTTAGAGTTAATATACATTTTCACAGGAATAATGGTTAAACCCACATCCGTTTTCTTTTTAGAAAGTTTCTCGAGTTCACGTTTATGAAGCAGAAGTTTGCGGTCGCGCTTTGGCTCGTGATTATTATAGCTTCCTTCTTTGTATTCTGAAATATGTATGTTTTTAACGTAAAGTTCTCCTTTTTTAAATACACAATAGCCTTCTTTGATACTGGCTTTTGAGTCACGGATCGACTTTATCTCTGTACCCATTAATTGCATACCGGCCTCATAAGTATCAATAAATTCATACTCAAATGACGCTTTTTTATTCTTAATAGTTACGTTTGGTTGTTTTGTCTCCTTTGCCATACACTTGCGAAATTAACTATTCTAATTAGCAGTTTTCTCAATTGCTGCCAGAATTATGGCACATCCTTTTTCTAAATCTTCTTCCGATATATTCAATGGCGGCGCCAAACGGAAAGAATAGGCAGTAGATAAAAACCAGAAAGTCAATAATCCATTTTTTAAACAATCATCTACCACTTTCTGAACTCGCTCTTCTGAATCTAAATCTACAGCAATCATGAGTCCTTTGTAGCGGACTTCTTTAATGCATGGATGGACTAATAAGGAAGCAATTTTATCAGCTTTAGCTTGAACTCCTGCAATGAGGTTCTCTTCTCTCAATACTTTTAATCCGGCAGCTGCTGCGGCACAAACTACGGGATGTCCACCAAATGTAGTAATGTGACCTAACATTGGATGATCACTTAATTGCTCCATCAATTCTTTGCGAGAAGCAAAGCATCCAATCGGCATTCCTCCACCTAGAGCCTTACCCATCGTAATGATGTCGGGAACGATATCAAAATGCTCAAATGCCAAAAATTTCCCAGTTCGACCTATACCTGATTGAATTTCATCTAATATTAGCAAAGTTCCTACTTCGGAGCACCTCTTTCTCAGAGCCTGCATATAGTGGTAGTCAGGAATTCGGACTCCGGCATCCCCTTGAATGGTTTCCAAAATTACACAAGCTGTTTCAGTTGTAATTTTTTCTAAATCAGATAGGTTATTTAATTGAATTCGGTCAATATTGGGAAGTAAGGGTAGGAAAGGGGTTTGTTTGGCTTTATTGCCTCCTACACTCAAAGCGCCGTGTGTACTTCCATGATAGGCCCTTTCGAATGCAATGATTTGTTGTCGACCGGTTGCACGTTTCGCTAATTTTAATGCACCTTCGATGGCTTCGGTTCCTGAATTGACAAAATAATAGCTATCAATCTCTTGAGGTAGTACTCGACTTAATTCTTCACCTAATTTAGATTGGGACTCTTGGATAAATTCTCCATATACCATTACGTGCATGTGCTTTTCCACTTGGTCGATTACGGCTTTTTTGATGGCCGGATGACCATGTCCTAAACTGCTTACACCGATTCCTGAAATAAAATCTAAAATAGCTCTGCCATCAGTAGTGTAAATAGTGGAACCCTCGGCATGACTAATCTCATAACCCAATGCAAATGGTGTAGTTTGGGCTAAATTCTTGTAAAATATTTCCTTGCTGTTTGACATGCCCCAAAATTAATCAATTGTCGCAATCAATCGATTGAATATTTTGTCAATGTAATGTTGATTTATAGCTATAATTCTACTTTGTTAAGTTTAGTGCGGAGCATATTGGCTGTCGCATTGTTTCAATCTTTATTCTTCAGAAAACATTCAAAATACTTGGAGGAATAGGCTTAAAATCTTGGTGCTCCTTGTAGTTAATTTTAAGTATCGCACATGAATAATTACTCCTCATTTCAAACAAAAAAAACCTTCAAAGGGAAGTATCTATATACTAACCTCTGAAGGCATCAACTAATCTAAATCAATACTGCGAATTGGATCAAAATTAATCGGTAGAGCTAGGACTCATCGAACGCTCACCCTCGCGCTTTCCTTTTCCTTCGCTTTTTTTGTCTCTTAGCTTGTCCAATAACTCCTTTTTAAAAGCACGTTCTGCTTCGTATAATTGAGCGACTTTTTTGATGGGTAATACTTTTTTAAACTTGGCTAAGTATTCTTTGTCTACAGCTAGGCCTTTTTCTTTTCTAGCAATATGCGCATCTAATTCTTTTTCAATTTCAGCATCAGATTTCTCAGAAAGTAGCTGTTTTTCGCCTTTTGCGGCTCCCTTTTCTGATCTAAATTCCTTTTTGCATTCTTGCTCTTTTTGGAGGTATTCTTTGTATACAGGAATAAAGTCTGCTTTCTCCTTTTCTGTTAATGCTAGCTTTTCTTCAATAAACTTTATTTTATATTCTAGCATTTTTTCAGATCTATCTGCTTTTTTTTCTTGTGCTTGTGCGCCAAAAACTGAAGTCACAGCTATGAACGCGATTAAGATTTTCTTCTTCATCTTACTTAAATTTAATTGGTTAATACACTTCGTTTTCAATATATTCTTGATTCATCAAGTAATTCATTATATCTTCTTCTGTGGGCTCTTCTAAAACAACAGGGATTTCATCTAAGTAATCAAGCATCATTGTTTCGTCAAAGTCTTCTGTTTCTAGGTCTTCTAAATATGCATAAGCCTCGTCAGAGTTAATGCTTATGTTGGATGTCGAGGTCGTCACCTCTGAAAGCTGAAGTATGACAATCACTAACACTGCCAAAACACTTGTACTTATCGTAAAACGACCTCCCAGTATGGGTTTAATTCTATCCCATAGTGTCATTTTATTTTCTTCTTCCCGAATGACCTCTTGAATTTTTGTAGGCAATGCTTCAAAATATCCAGATGGGACCTCGAAAGGTTGCTTGTTTTTCTGATTAAATGGATCGTTCGTTTTCATCTCGATGGTTTGACTGTAAATTAATAGTAGGGTTTAATCTTGTTTTATAAATTCTTTAACTTTTTCTACTGCATGATGGTAGGAAGCTTTTAATCCTCCAATTGATGTACCTGTTATTTGAGATATTTCCTCATATTTTAACTCTTCAAAATATTTCAAGTTAAACACTAATCGTTGCTTGTCTGGTAAGGTTAAAAGTGCTTTTTGAAATTCTTTTTCCATATCGTCGCCAGTAAATAATGGATCTTCTTCCAGCGCATTTAAATAGCTTTCTGCTATTTGATCTATATCGGAATGATGGTGTTTCTTTTTGTTTTTTAAAAAGTCAATACATGCATTAGAGGCAATTCGATATAACCAAGTATAAAGCTTGCTGTCTCCGCGAAATAGAGTGATGTTTTTCCATGCTTTGATAAATGTCTGTTGTAGCACATCATCAGCATCCTCATGTACTAAAACCATTTTTCGAATATGAAAGTACAATTGTTTCTGGTATTTCCTGACTAATAAATTAAACCCATAGGATTGGCTTTTATTGTCTAAACAAAGTTCTAATATCTTATTGTCGCTCAGGTGTTCTTCCACTTTTAAAGTCGTTTAAATCACAATTTATTCAAAAAAAAGAGCCATTAATTCAAGTGAATTAACGGCTCCAAATGTACTCGTTGAAATTGTTATTTTCTTTTTATAACCTTTTCAGCCGCTTTTACAATATTAGCCGCATCTAGTCCGTATTTCGTCATTAATTCTTCTGGTGTTCCGCTTTCACCGAACGAATCGTTAACTGCTACATATTCCATTGGTGTTGGATTTTCCCTCGATAACAATTGAGCAATGGAATCACCTAAACCACCGTGGCGCATGTGTTCTTCAGCAGTTACCACACATTTTGTCTTTGCTACCGATGCTAAGACTGCTTTAGCGTCTAAAGGTTTAATGGTATGAATATTTATTACTTCTGCAGATATTCCTTTTGCTTCCAATTGCTCAGCTGCTTGCAAAGCTTCCCAAACTAGATGTCCAGTTGCAAAGATGCTAACATCTGTTCCTTCTGTTAAATGGATGGCTTCACCAATTACGAACTTTTCATTCTCAGGCATGAATACAGGTACTTTTGGACGACCAAAACGCAAGTATACTGGTCCGTGGTGCTCAGCAATAGCAATTGTAGCTGCTTTGGTTTGGTTATAATCACATGGATTGATAACCGTCATTCCAGGTAACATTTTCATCAAACCGATGTCTTCTAGAATTTGGTGAGTTGCCCCATCTTCTCCTAAAGTCAAACCAGCATGCGATGCACAAATTTTCACATTCTTATCGCTGTAAGCTACCGACTGACGAATCTGATCATACACACGACCAGTAGAGAAGTTGGCAAATGTTCCTGTAAAAGGAATTTTTCCTCCTATAGTCATCCCTGCAGCCATTCCAATCATGTTAGCTTCTGCAATTCCTGCTTGTATAAATCGATCAGGAAATTCATTTTTAAAGGCGTCCATCTTGAGTGAGCCGGTTAAATCGGCACACATTGCGATAACATTTTCGTTTTTCTTTCCTGCTTCGAGTAATCCGTCTCCAAATCCTGAGCGGGTGTCTTTATTTCCTGTAGAAGTATACTTTTTCATCGCTTGATTAAAATTTTACTTGAGTTGTTTGTCCTGAGGTTATGGTAAATGAAATTTCTTTGGTGTATATGGATAGTCTTGCGTTTAATGGTCGAAAGACTAATTTATAGCTTCCTGGTTGCAAAACAATTGATTCTCTTACTGAGTTGACATTTAGGTCGGTAACTTTTTCTAATAAATCGCCTTTTTCTACGAAAATAGTTCCGTAGCCTTTAACTCCCATGCCGATGGCAGCCACACCAGGCTGAGGGATCATAATTTTAGTAACATTACTTTGGGCAATATTAACTGAAGGTAATAATATACGTGGAAGAGTTAAGATTTCTAAATCATATTTACCAACCAAGTATTTCTTTTCTTCATCAAAGGCATGTGCATACAGCGTTTTCATTTCCCCTGATTTTCGCACTATGGCTTGCAATTTTTGGTATTCGTTGAAGCCATTCATCTGCAGCAGCAGACTACCTTGGGCTGCATCAACTGCAATGTAATTATGAGTACCTGCAGTTAGTTCTATGTCTTTCTTTTCTACTTCAGGAGTGGTATGAACCACCAAATTGTATTTTCCTAATGGATCAACAGGAATGGTATCTGGATTTCCTCTGCTGTCTAATGTATGCACAAAGTTATATCGAGGCATCCCAGTAAAAGCATCGTAGAAAGTCATCGCGACATTCGTTTCCGTTGGCTTGTTATAAATATCTAATAGGTTAACTTGAGCAGTGGTATTATTCAAAGCTTGTGAAATCACTATATCAAGTACTTGCTTGAAAGTAGATTCATTTCGCGCATCGTAGAAATTTCCAATACATTTAAAAGCATCCATGATACTAGGATCTAATCCTAATCCAATCACAAAAGGCTTAAGAATAACTCCTTTTCGTTGCAATGCCAATGAAACAGCACAAGGGTCACCATCGCATTCTTCAATACCATCAGTAATTAAAACAATGATGTTTCTACAATCAGTACATGTCGGGAAATCGTTTGCTGCTTGCTCCAAAGAGTAGGCAATCAAGGTTGTTCCCATTGGTCTGATTTCTCTTAATTTACTGATAATTTTATCATGATTGCTTTTACCGAAAGGCACTTCTAACTTTGTATCGGTGCAACTTCTATCGCCTTGAACTACTCGGTAAGTATGTCCAAATGCACGTAAAGCTACTTCAACGTTTTCAACACTCTTCAAACTATCAACCATTTCACCCAGTAGGCGAGTGGCCACCTGCATTTTCTGTCCATTCTCCCAACGAGCATACATGCTTTGAGAGCCATCTAACACAAATAAGATACGTGTCTTTTTAGGTGCTTGTGCAGCGACATCATGCGTCAGCAAGAAAGCCACTCCAATAAAGAGTGCCATTAATAACTGCCGAATGTTAGTTTTTAATCTATTTTTCATGAGTGTTGGATTCGATTCGCTGCGATAAATCAACAACTGTGCCTCTTAATAATCTCCTAATGTTTCAGGCAATTGGCTCAAGGCATTCGCCAATTGCTCGTCGTTTGGAGCTACTCCATGCCACTTGTGTGATCCCATCATAAAATCAACACCTGCACCCATTTCTGTTTTCATTATAATCATAACAGGCTTGCCTTTGCCAGTTAACGTTTTGGCGTGGGCTAAACCATCAATGATGGCTTGCATATTGTTTCCGTCCATTTCTGTAACGGTCCAACCAAAGCTTTCCCATTTTCCTCTCAAATTACCCAAATCCATTACATCGCTAACGTCTCCGTCGATTTGACGGCCATTGAAGTCGATAGCTGATATAATGTTATCCACTTTATTGTGAGCAGCAAACATGGCCGCTTCCCATATCTGACCTTCTTGTAATTCTCCGTCACCGTGAAGAGAATAAACAATCCGATCATCGTTATTGTGTTTTTTAGTTAAAGCAGCACCAACGGCTACAGACAATCCTTGACCCAAAGAGCCACTTGCTACACGAACCCCAGGAAGGCCTTCATGAGTAGTAGGATGACCTTGAAGACGAGTGTTTAACTTTCTAAAAGTAGCTAATTCTTTTACCTCGAAAAAACCTGCTCTAGCCAAGGTGCTGTACCATACAGGTGAAATATGACCATTAGAAAGGAAGAATAAATCTTCACCTTTTCCATCCATTTTGAAGTCTGTTGAATACTTCATCACGTCAAAGTATAACGCTGTAAAGTAATCTGCGCAGCCTAAAGAACCACCTGGGTGTCCTGAGTTTACTGCGTGTACCATTCTAACAATGTCTCTTCTAACTTGTGAGGCAACTTTTTCTAGTTTTGCTATATCAGCCATTTTGTTTCGATTTTGCGAGGTTGTTTGGGTCACAAAAGTAACTGAATTCGGCAAGAATGCTCGATTTCTGTTAATAACTTTCGAAATTCGTTGAAAACGAAATTTACCAGCAAATAATAAATATCTTTGTGCCCGTTTTTTAATCACCAAAACAATAGAAGAATGGCTTTGAAATGTGGAATTGTCGGTTTACCGAATGTAGGAAAATCAACTTTGTTTAACTGTTTGTCGAATGCGAAAGCACAATCGGCCAACTTTCCTTTTTGTACCATAGAACCAAATGTTGGGGTGATTACAGTGCCAGATGAGCGATTGAATGCATTGGCAGAATTGATTAACCCTGAACGCATTTTACCAACTACTATAGATATCGTGGATATTGCAGGATTGGTGAAAGGAGCAAGTAAGGGAGAGGGTTTAGGAAATAAATTCTTAGGAAACATTAGAGAAACGGATGCAATTATTCACGTTTTACGTTGTTTTGAAGACGGAAACATTGTTCACGTTGATGGAAGTGTAAATCCGGTAAGAGATAAGGAAACTATCGACTACGAATTGATTTTAAAAGATTTAGAAGCAGTTGAGAAAAAGTTAGAAAAAACAATAAGAGCTGCAAAAACAGGAGATAAAGAAGCAATTAAAGAGCGAGAAGTATTGAATGTTTACAAAGCGCATTTAGAGTCAGGAAAGGCAGCACGTTCAACTCCTGTGGAAGATGAAGATCGAAAGTATGTAGCAGATTTATTTTTACTGACAGCTAAACCTGTATTGTATGTTTGTAATGTGGATGAAGGTTCCATTGCCAACGGAAACAAATTTGTCGATCAAGTGAGAGAAGCTGTAAAAGACGAAAATGCTGAAATTATTATCGTAGCAGCTGGTTTAGAGGCCGACATTGCAGAATTGGAGAGCGCAGAAGAGCGTAAAGAGTTTTTGGAAGATGCAGGCTTAAAAGAACCAGGAGTGAATCAATTGATTAAAGCAGCATACCGTTTGTTGAACCTAGAAACGTATTTGACCGCAGGAGTAAAAGAAGTAAGAGCTTGGACTATTAGAAAGGGAATGACGGCACCACAAGCAGCTGGAGTAATCCACTCAGATTTTGAACGAGGCTTTATTAAAGCGGAGGTAATTAAGTATGATGACTACCTTAAATATAAATCTGAAGCAGCTGTAAAAGAAGCTGGAAAAATGAGCATGGAAGGAAAAGAATACATCGTGAAGGATGGTGACATCATGCACTTTAAGTTTAATGTATAAGCCATAGAATAGTTTAAAATTTAGAAATCCTCTTGGCCATGCCTAGAGGATTTTTTTGTCAATAATATTAACAAAATAAGGCCTTTAGTTAAGTTTTAATTGGTGTTATTGTTGCTCGAGAAGTGGGCCTCATCCACATTAGTAAAATTAATACAAATAGGGTGGCATAAGTCATGGTTTTATAATACCATAAATACAAACGTAATTGACCAAAAATCATTTCAAAATTGAATAAAAGAACACAAAAGACGAAAGCTACGAGCTTTAAATGATAGTTTTTAATTTGTTGTTTGTTAACAATCAGATGGTAGCATAAATATGCAATTGCCGGTAGAACGAATATGAAATTATAGATTCTCTGTTGTGGAAAAAATAGAGGAATAATTAACAATAAATAACTTAATTCCCAAAACTCATTCTGTTTAATCTTTTGCTTTACAAAAGGAAGACTTCTCAAAAAGTAGAAGGTGAGTCCAATTAAAATGATTCTGGCAACTGTGATAAGAACTTTAACTTGTTCTCTTCCTAGATCAATGAGGTATCTTCTATTGGTCAATTCAACAATATTATCTGTAATATCTTTTATAAATAGGGTAGACAATAAAGTGCTTATTCCATGATTTTTTCTATTATTCATGTCAAAAATAGAGTCCGGGTCTAAAGGGTTGATTAAATACCACCATTTTGACCATAGAAATAAACTTTTAGTCGGTTCTATAAAAATGAAAGTGCTTCCTACTAGCACACCTAGAAATAGAATCGTCCACATAAAAGCCTTGAAATGATTTCGATATATCAAATACGGCAACAAGACTATTGGACTAATCTTCGTTAGCACCGCAAATGCTATCAGAAAGGATCCAAGTGGTATATTCTTATTCTGACTAATTTGATAAATTCCTTCTAGACTACAATACAACATTATTATAGTAAACTGCACTAGGTGAAGGTTGTAATATATACTAATAAAGCAACTAGCGAAAGTAATGATCAAGAGTAGATTCTTTATTTTGCTAGTGTGCACATCAATACATAGATAGGATGAAATTATTATCCAAATTCGATAAAGGAGAACGAGGTCAACCAGCTTCACCAAGAGAGTTGCAAATGACAACGGTAAATAAGTGAACGGATAGATGAATAAGGTGATAACAGGGTTTCCTAAATAGAACAGTGTGGGTGGTTCGCTATAAAGTGGATGATATAAGTCTGGTAATCTGTATAGGTTGGAAGCTGCATGATAATAAATTGAAAAATCACCATATCGATTGTATTCAAAAATGATAAAAATGATGATTAAAAGTAATCCTATAAAACGAATAGGCTGTATTTTTTCAAAGTTCATCTGTAAGTGTATTCAATACTACAATATCGATTATCAGTATAACTGTTATCTGAAAAACAAAGTAACTATAAATGCAATAATTGCAGGCATAGCCTGAACCATAAAGATTTTTTTACTGGCAGTAATAGCCCCGTAACAGCCTGCAACAAGAACACATCCTAAAAAGAAAAGAGCCACATTGGTGCTCCATTGTGGATCAGTAATAAGAATTGACCAGATTAATCCTGCCGATAGAAAACCATTGTACAATCCTTGGTTACCTGCCATGCTTTTGGTGGGTTTAAACAGGTCGTCAGGTAATGCACCTTTAAACGTTTTCTTTCCCAACGTTTCCCATGCAAACATTTCCATGTAGAGAATGAAAAGGTGCTCAAAAGCGATGATTCCGATTAAGATCTTCGATAGTATTTGCATCACATTATTTTTTGAAAGTTAAAGATAGTATTTACTTTCTAGGAAGCAGGGTGAGAGCATATATTCTGTAACGGTTTAAATTGCTAACGAGAAAACCTTCAAGGTTTAATCATCTGTAAAGATGCGCCTTGAAGGTTTTCGTTTGAAGAAATCTGAATTCGTGTTACTTCACCAATTCAAATTCAACTCTTCTGTTTTTTTGCTTATTCGCAATCGTCGTGTTTGGGGCAATTGGTTCAGTATCCGCCATTGCTTTCGTACTTATTTGATTTGAATTAACTCCTTGAGCAATCAAATAGCTTTCAACTGATTTTGCTCTGAGCGCAGATACTTGTTGATTGATTGCATTACTGCCCATGTCACAAGTATGTCCATAAATGATGATTTTTTGTGTTGGGAACTTCTTTAGTTCAGCAGCTATCCTATCCAATGATGTTTTAGCGTCAGGATTAAATCTCGTTTGCTCAAATTCAAAGGGTATTTTCTGTTCAAAGACTTTAGAATCAATAGTTGTTACTTTTTCAACATCAGAAATAGCTACAGTTGTTGTTTCTAATTTTTCAGGAGTAGTTTCCTTTATTTCAGTTTTAACGGCTGTATTTTCTTCAGAAATAGGCGTCTCGATTTTTTCTACTTTAACTTCCGTTTTAATTACCTCTTCAGGCTGTTGAACTGGTTTTTTAGTGTTAACAAGCGCTATATATTCCTCCTCAATTGGAGACGAAGGAGTTTCATTCTTCACTTTACCCATTTTCAATCCAATCATAAACTCATGTGATCCATTGCTATTGGAAGCGATTCCAGTATTTGAAAACTCATAAGCATATGCAGCCATCAATTTATCTGTGATTTGAAACCCTAGTTTTCCGATGTACCCAGCTTCTTGTCGATAGCCGATTCCAAGGTATAAGGTTTCCTTCCACGAAGTCATGGCATTGACTTCAGCCTGAAAGCTTCCTACTCCTTGATTTCGAACCATAACATAAGGCTCTAAATTCCAGTTTTCTGATAATTTGAATTCATACGATCCATATGCTTTCAGGTATCTCACGCGTTCAAAAGTTCCGTCGCCTCTGTTTTCAGGTAGCTTATAATTGACATCTGATTCAAAAAGGTTAGAAGCAGCCAAACCAATAGATCCTTTTTTATAAGCCAACATCAAACCGGCTTCAGCATCGAAAGTAGTTCCATTTTGTGAACCGCCAGTAGCTACCTCATCTGCATAATCGCCTATGATGGCTTTATGATAATTGATGCTATTCTGGTTCATTATTCCAGACACTCCAAATCGAAGGCTCGTATTTTCATTGATTGAAATCCGATAAGAGTAGGAGAGGGCAGCATTGAATTGTTTTAAAATGTCGGTTTGGTCAACAGTTATTTTACCCCCGATTCCCATGTTATCATTCACCGCCCCATGAAGTCCCAAAAAAGTAGTTTTGGGTGCTCCATCAATTCCTTGCCATTGAATTCGATGACTAGCTGTACCTGCCAATCGATACTGATGGCCTGCTTCTGCAGGATTCAATAAGTAATTGTTGAAATTATAAAAGTTGCTAATTGGGCTTTGTTGCGCTTTTACATTACTAAAAACGATGAACCCCAAAATTGCAAGTGTAGCTGTGACTAGTTTGTTTTTGCTATTCGTCATGTCTATAGTTTTTTGGAGTTATCTTCTTTCTCTTAATAGGGTTATTGGTCCTTTGTATTGTCGGCTGTCCTCGCAACTAATAATGTAGTAATAGGTTCCTTCCGGAAGTTCTTGACCTTCAATTGTACCATCCCAATCATTGATGTAGTTGTTGGTTGAATAGACTTCGGTACCATTTCTATTAAAAATCACTAATTGACAACCAGAGATTAATTCAGGCTTATTCACTACCCAACGATCATTTCTACCATCGCCGTTGGGAGTGAATAAGGTGGTTGCATCAAGTTGAGTGACCAGCTCAACTCTAATTTCCACATCATCTGAAACTTCACAACCATCCGCACTAACCACACGAAGAGTATATGTAGTGTTTTGCCTAGGGTTAGCTAATGGCTGCGCTGTTGTAGGATCAGATAATCCTAAAATAGGGGTCCAGTAAATTTGATCTGCATTTGTTGTATTGGCCAATATTTGAACAGGTTCAATATCTCGAGTGGATAAATCAGGTCCTGCATTTGCGGTAGGCGGAGTATAAACTTCCACATCGAATGAGCAAGTTGATTGATTGTTGGAGGCATCCGTTACTTGGTAGGAGATGGTAGTTATACCTTTTGGGAATTGATCTCCTGAATATAGATTAACACCGTCGGATCTGTTGGTGATTGCTCCTACACAATTATCCATTCCTATCGGTGAGTTCCATGTTACAAAGGAGTCGCATTGACTGATATTTGAAGGACAAACAATTGTTGGTTGCTCAATATCAATTACTGTAACGGTAAAGCTAGTACTGAATGTATTGAGAGCATGGTCATAGGCAGTATAAGTAACAGTAGTTGTTCCGATAGGGAATGCATCTCCAGAAGTATGACTGCTAACCAATGAATCTAGCGTACAATTATCTGAAGCTGTTACAGCTGACCAATTAAAAACTGCGCTACAATTTCCTATATCGTTGTTAAGAACGGTGTCAGCAGGTAAATTGCCAATTACAGGCTTTTCATTGTCAGTGATGGTGATGGTAAATGTACAAGTATCTGTATTCAACGATTCATCATAAGCAATGTAGGTAATCGTTGTAGTTCCAATTGGAAAAGTAGAATTAGGGTTATGGCTCGCTATTAAAGAGTCAATTCCACAGTTGTCAGCAGCTGTAGGAGTTGCCCACGTTACAATGGCATAACAGCTTCCGGCATCTGCAGTTTGAATAATAGAAGTAGGGCAATTCATAATCATCGGATGAATCGTATCATAGACAGTTACTGTTGCCAGCTTAGTCGATTCATTGCCACTTGCATCAATTCCTTTAAGTACAACGGAATTGATTCCAATTTCAGAACAATCAAATGAAGTTGAATCGAGGCTTAAATTAACAGCTCCACAAATGTCAGAACTGCCATTATCTATATCTGTTGGAGTAAGTGCTGCTTGCCCTGAAGCATCCAAGTAAAGAGTTCTATTTTGTACAATTATTGTTGGTTTTATCGTGTCTAAAACAGTTACAATTGCAGAAGAGGAGTCTATGTTATTATTGATATCCATTGCAATGAGGTGTATAGTATTAGCTCCTACATCACTGCAAGAAAAGCTACTCTTACTTAAAGATAAAGTTGGACTTCCGCATCCATCTGAGCTTCCATTATCAATGTCAGTTGGAGCTAGAGAGGCAAAGCCAGAAGCATCTAGATAAATCGTTTGGTTTTTAGTCACTACATTGGGTGGAACGGAATCTATGACGGTAACTATAGCAGATGCAGAATCGATGTTTCCATTAACATCTGTTGCAATTAAATAGATGGTATTGTTTCCTACTTCAGTGCAATTGAAGGTACTTTTTCTAAGGCCTA
Source organism: Acidiluteibacter ferrifornacis (assembly GCF_009909615.1). Classification (GTDB taxonomy): domain Bacteria; phylum Bacteroidota; class Bacteroidia; order Flavobacteriales_E; family Vicingaceae; genus Acidiluteibacter; species Acidiluteibacter ferrifornacis. The sequence goes on from NZ_WWNE01000005.1 coordinate 169,504, forward strand.
ATGTTGGAGCTCCACATGCATCATTACTTCCATTGTCGATATCAGAACTAGTAATAGTGGCCTGTCCTGATACATCTAAAAATACGGTGATATTTTGAGTTAATACTGTTGGTTTGATACTGTCTATAACTGTCACATTTGACATACTTGTGGCAGTATTGCCACTTGCATCAATTCCTTTAAGTACAACGGAATTGATTCCAATTTCAGAACAATCAAATGAAGTTGAATCGAGGCTTAAATTAACAGTTCCACAAATGTCAGAACTGCCATTGTCTATATCTGTTGGAGTAAGTATTGCTTGCCCTGAAGCATCCAAGTAAAGAGTTCTATTTTGTGCGATTATTGTTGGTTTTATCGTGTCTAAAACAGTTACAATTGCAGAAGAGGACTCTATGTTATTATTGATATCCATTGCAATGATTTGTACAGTATTAGCTCCTACATCACTGCAAGAAAAGCTACTCTTACTTAAAGATAAAGTTGGACTTCCACATCCATCTGAGCTTCCATTATCTATGTCAGTTGGAGCTAGAGAGGCAAAGCCAGAAGCATCTAGATAAATTGTTTGGTTTTGAGTTACTACATTGGGTGGAACGGAATCTATGACGGTAACTATAGCAGATGCAGAATCGATGTTTCCATTAACATCTGTTGCAATTAAATAGATGGTATTGTTTCCCACTTCAGTGCAATTGAAGGTACTTTTTCTCAGGTTTAATGTTGGAGCTCCACATGCATCATTACTTCCATTGTCGATATCAGAACTAGTAATATTGGCCTGTCCTGATACATCTAAAAATACGGTGATATTTTGAGTTAGCACTGTTGGTTTGATTGTATCGAGTACTACAATTGCAGCAGAGCTATTGCTTGTACATCCATTGGCATCAGTTATTCTAACGGTGTAGGTTGCAGAGGTAATTCCTAAAATGGTTGGAGTAGGTGCACTATTAGACCATGAGTAAGTATAGGGCGACGTACCTCCAATAGCCACTGCAGTTAGTTGACCATCATAGGCACCGATGCAAGACTCATTTGAATCTACCGAAATTGTACTATTTACTCTATTAATAGTCAAATCCAGTGTAACGATTGAGTCACAACCTAAATTGGTGGATGTGGTATCTAAAAATAAGCCGGAATTGTAATAAGTAATTCCATTTTGTGGCCAAGTGTAGCTATCGCATTTAGATACTTTAAGTGTAGAGTCTTTAGTGCTATTGATAGTGATGTTAACCGTTGAGCTATCAGGACAAGATCCACTTGTGACGTATTTTATTGGATAATTACCAGTCAGCGATGTGGGTAAATCCACCGTTCCTGTTGTGGGATTTAAGTTTAATCCTGAAGGACTATGGAAAGTACCTCCAGTAGTACCAGTAATAATTGGTGTAGGGTTAGATTCAGTGTTACAATAAGAAGCGGCATCAAAATTAAAACTAGCATCGTCCGAGTTAGCTACGTTGATAGAAATAGATTCGATGGTAAAACAATTAGTAGAGGGGTCAATTACTTTTACGCTATAAGTAAAATTCCCTTGGATTGTCGGTAAATTGACGTTGATTACAGAGTTGGTACCTGAAACGGTTCCGGATCCAATAGAGGCTGAGAATGAATCCATAAAGTCAAATAAATAGCCTGCTGCATTTGTGTTTGCGGTCAATGTGATAGTGCTGCCTAAGCAAGCTCCATTGGGTCCAATTAAGGTAACTTGAGGGGTTGGATTGATTTGGACTGAAACATTATAGGATTCAGGACATGAACTTTTAGTAGTGTAGTTCACTACGTAAATCCCTGGAGTAGAATTAGGTAAATCAATCGTTCCTGAAGTGGAATCTATAGATAAGCCTGCCGTACTTTTAAAAACCCCTCCTGTTGTACCAGTAATAATGGGTGTTGGATTAGTTTCATTAATACAATAAGTTGAAGCAGAATAGTGGAAGTTGGGATTATCGGGTGTAGGATTTATAAGGTTGAATGTTGAGGTTACTAAGTTTGTTGAAGCATCTGTAACAGTTACAGTATACGTTCCGGCAGAAAGCCCACTATTGACAGCTGTGACTGCCCCATTTGACCAACTATAAGAATATGGCGGGGTTCCTAAATTAGGAGTAACTGTTAATACCCCATTACTGTCTCCATTGCATGAAATGGCCGTAGTTTGGGTAATATTGGCCTGAAGGAATTTAGTAATGGCATAATTTGTTCTAGTTAGTGTTCTGTTACATCCGTCTAAATCAGTTACTTTTAAACTAACATCAAAGCTATCAATGAGGGTATAGGTATGGGTAGGGTTTTGAAGAGTTGAGGTATTTCCATCACCAAAGTTCCAGTTCCATGAAATGATTGGAGAACTAGTGGTGGATAAATCAGAAAAACTAAAAGTATAAGGAGGTTGAGCTGGCGCAGAACCTGACAAACCAAAACTTACGGTTGGTCCAAGAACAGTGACATAATTAGTCTTAGTTCTAGTGTTTGTGCACCCGTTAGCAGTAGTAATGGTTAGTGATACAGAATATGACCCTCTATTTTGGTAGGTATGCGTTGGGTTTTCTAGGGTTGAAGTATTTCCATCACCAAAATTCCAAAGATAACTGACAGCGGTAGTGGAGGAGTTGGTGAAATTAATGGTTAATGGACCACAACCAAACAATGAACTTCCATTGAAATCAGCAGTTGGAACTTCCACAACAACAGCCATTGGGATAGACTTTGTGCTAGAGCCTCCAACAACAGTATCCGTTATGGTTAAGCTGACTGTGTAAATCCCTGCTGAGATATATGTATGTATGGGGTTCTGAGCTCTACTAGTACTACCGTCACCGAAATTCCAAAGCCATGTGTCTGGACTAGTAGATTGATCTGTAAAAAAAACAGTATGTGGTGTAGAGCATCCTGCTGCAGGATTATAAGTATAGTTTGCGTTTAATTGTGCATTGGCAATAAATGCACTCAACACCAACAAAAAGGTCAAGGTTATTTTTCTCATAGAATTTTAAATTCAGTAACAGAATCAAAACTCTATATAAATTCTAAGGTATCTATTTTTACACTGTCTACAAATTGTCTACAGTTTGGTAATGCTTGTATTATTAGTGTTTTAAATTAAATTTGGATTATATATCTCGAATCAATTCTACCAAACTTTTCTCTGAATCTTGTGCAATTTTCTTTTTCAACCTATACTTAGTTTGATCTACTGATCGGACATTGACACCAGTAATACTTGCAATTTCCCGATTGGATAGGTTCATTTTAATCAAAGCAGCAGTGCGCATTTCATTTTGAGTGATATTTGCATTTTCATTCAAAAGGTGATTGTAAAACTCCGGATGAATTTTAGAAAAGTGAGCATTAAAATTATTCCAATCGATATCTGCTATCTCTTGATCTCTCATTTTTCTTTTTAACTCTATAGCTTTTGAATCGTTTTGATCGAGTTTAGAAATTTGATTCTTTAACCGTTCTATTTGTTCGTTTTTTCGAATCATTGAAAGAGTAATAGCAGTTATTTCTTGTTGATGGACATCTATGTCTTGTTGTAGTTGGATATTCTTAAGTTCGGATTGTTTAAGGTTTTGCTGCACGATTTGCTTTTTCATTTCTGCATTCGTTGCTTTTAATTTTTGTCGATTGTAAAGTAAAAAAAGAAGTCCAGAACCCAAGAATAAGAGCATGGAGAAACCAATATAATAAAGTCGCTGTACCTCTTTTTCTTTAGATAATAGCATTAACTCTTTTTCCTGGTTTTCTATTTTTAGTTCCTTTTTTTCTGTTTCGAATTCTACTTCTAAGGCCGCAATTTGTTTTATTTTTTCCTGGTTTAGAATACTGTCCTTAACTAAAATTAATTCCTGAAACAACGGGATAGATGCCTCAGGGTTGTTAAGTGCCAATTGTAATTCAATTCTAAACTCTAATGCTTCCTTAATTTGATCTTTTGCTTGGATTTTCTTCGCTAAAGTGTAACTGCTATCTGCATAACGGGAAGCTACTTTGAAATCTTTTAATTCAAAATTACTTTTGGCAATCCCTAAATATTGTCTGGTGATTTCATCAGTTTGATTTAACTCTTTAACCATTTTTAAAGCCTGTAACCTATTTTGAATAGAACGATGATAATCTCCTAATTTAAAATAGACGTTTCCAATATTGCCTACAATTTGTGCCTCATTAAGATAATTGTTGGTTTTTACCGCAATAGCTCTTGCCATTTCATAATGCTTTAGGGCCTCTGAATAGTTTCCTAAATCACTAAACAGCATTCCTATATTGCTTAATGGACTAATGAAACTCGACGTATCCATTAAACTTTTAGAATCGGCCAAAGACTCCTTGAAGTATACTAGTGCATTCTTTTTATCCCCCAATTGGTAATAGGCAATTCCAATAAAGTTTTTGACTCTAGATCTACTTCGAACACTCCATTCGTCGGTCAATCCCTCATATTTTCTTGATGATTCCATCAACAATTCAATACTTTTCAAGTAATCTCCCTTTTCGCTATACACCGAACCGATCATTAAAATGGTGCGTGCTTCCCAGATGCTGTCGTTTAGAGATTTAAATAGTGCCAAACTGCTATCAAAAGCATTCAGGGATTGAGGGTATTTACCTGAATTTCTATAAATAGTCCCATAACAAGAAAGCGCTATCGCTAAGCACCTTTTGTTATTATACTCATTGGCAGTTTTTTCTATAAGTTGAGTAAAATACAGTGCTGAATCGTGATCCTTATAAAAATATTTTCGAGCAGAATAGAAATATTCTTTACAAATGGAATCCTCTTGATTTTCCTGCGTGAAGGAGGTTTCAAGATTAAAAAAATAGAAGATGAAAAAGAGGAGTAGAGGCAGTATCTTTTTTTTCACTCAAGCTGAATTTATTAAAAAGAAAACATTTTTAGCATTGCAAATTAAGTAAAACAATTGATGAAGTTAGTCGATTCTTAAACCTTTAGTTGTAGATTTTACTGACTTATATTTTGTAAAAACATTGTCTATAAAAATATAACAGTTTGAAATTTAAGTTTTGATTGAAGTTTATATCTAAGCTTTAATTCCAACACGGACGGTATAGTCTATTCTATGAAGCAATAAATGGATGTTGTTTTCTTGGAAATACTCATCTACAGCTTTTCGGCAACCTTCCCAATGACCATAATCATCAATCACTAAAACCCCTTTTTGTTCTAATTTGGGGTAGAGGTAGTTTAATTCATGCTTAGTGGATTCGTACCAATCTGTGTCTAATCGAAGCAATGCAATGTTTTCTTTGGGCAGGTTTTCAGGAATTGTATCTTCTACCATTCCTTTGATATAAGTGACATTCTCCTCAGGAAATGAGGTCAAACGCATATTCTTTTGAACATCTTTTAACTCTGCTAAACACCATACTGATTCTTCTTTATTGTGTTCATTATCGGTCAATAGGGTCGAAGCTTTTATTCCTCTAATATCTAAATCATTATTAGTAGGTTGAGACATTCCCTCAAATGTATCAAATAGATATAACCTTCTATCAGTGATGCTACGGTTTTTCAACATTTGAGCAATTAGCATTGAACTTCCTCCCCTCCAGACACCACACTCTAAAAAGGCTCCTTTAATGTTGTTTTTCAAAACGTAGTCTACCGAGCAGTATAACGAATATAAAGATTCAACATTGGTCATAGTGAAGGGTTTACAAACTTCGTAAATTTCCCAAAACTCTTTATTTTTTATATCGGAATAAGGTGGTTTACTTGAATCTATTTTATTAATCGAATACCCTATTTTGTTTAAAATTGTTTTGAGTAGTTCTTTCATGGAAATCAAATTTAGCGAGCGGGAAAGATATTAATTATTTCACGCATCTAGCGAAGAAAGTTAAAAGAATACAAAACGATAAGCAGTGAAATTGTGTGGGTCTAGAAGTGTGTGTTTTTCTGTAATTTTGCCGCCTACAATTACATACATGAAAACAAAGACATTAAAGAAAAACAAAGTCAACGTAGTTACACTAGGTTGCTCGAAGAACATATTTGATTCAGAAGTAATGATGAGTCAATTAAAAGCGAACAATTTTGAGGTGGAGCACGAAGCCAAACAAGATGATTCTGAGATTGTGATTATCAATACTTGCGGATTCATCGATAATGCGAAGCAAGAGTCGATTGATACCATCATCAGTTATGTAGATGCTAAAAAAGACGGAAGAGTAGATAAAGTGTATGTAACAGGATGTCTTTCTGAGCGCTACCGTGAGGAGTTGCAAGAGGAAATGCCTGAAGTAGATTCCTTTTTTGGAACTCGTGAGTTGCCTAGATTGCTGAAAACTTTGAAAGCTGATTACAAGCACGAATTGGTTGGAGAACGATTATTAACTACACCAAACCATTACGCTTACTTTAAGATTGCAGAAGGTTGCGATCGTCCTTGTTCATTCTGTGCGATTCCGCTAATGCGTGGAAAGCATGTTTCTACACCAATTGAACAATTGGTAAAGAATGCACAGTCATTGGCTGCGCAAGGGGTAAAAGAGTTGATTTTGATCGCTCAAGATTTGACTTATTACGGATTAGATATATACAAGAAAAGAAATTTAGCAGAATTGCTTCGCAATTTGTCTGATGTAGAAGGAATCGAATGGATCCGTTTGCATTATGCATTCCCTACAGGTTTTCCTGAGGATGTTTTAGAAGTGATGCGTGAGCGTGATAACATCTGTAATTATATTGACATTCCATTGCAACATATTAGTGACTCTGTATTGAAATCTATGCGAAGAGGAACCACTAAAGCAAAAACAACTGCATTGATTGAGAAGTTTAGAAAAGAAGTTCCCAATTTAGCGATTCGTACCACCCTAATTGTTGGATACCCCGGAGAAACGGAGGAAGACTTTGAAGAAATGTTGAAATGGGTTGAAGAAAGTAGATTTGATCGATTAGGTGCGTTTACTTATTCTCATGAGGAGAATACTCATGCTTATAATTTAGTGGATGATGTGCCTCAAAAAGTGAAGGAAGAAAGAGCGGAACGAATCATGGATGTTCAGAGTGGAATCTCTTTTGAACTGAATCAAGAGAAAATCGGCAAAGAGTTCAAAGTGCTTATTGATCGAGTAGAGGGCGACTACTTTATTGGTCGTACAGAGTTTGATTCTCCTGAAGTAGACAATGAGGTTTTAATTCATAAAAAGGATCATTTTGTGAGGGTCGGCGATTTTGTGAATGTAAAAGTGAGAGAAGCCGACCATTTTGACCTTTATGCTGACCCAATTTCATAACAAACACTATGTTGCATCAAACCATTCCTTTTCAGGCTACCGGATATTTTTCACCAATAGTCATTGATTATTTGAATCAATCGGAACGATTAAAACCGTTTTATGGAACTTACCCAAGTATTGAAAATTTTAAAGGAATCATTGATGCTAAAAGTAAGGAACCGATTGATCGTGAGGTTTTAGTAGCCGAGTTAACAGCTCAATATTCAAAATCAAAAATCAAAAAGGCTCCAGAGACATTTGAGAACATTGCTCAATTGGGAGAATCCAATACGTTCACGATAACAACGGGTCATCAGTTGTGTTTGTTCACTGGGCCACTGTATTTTGTGTATAAGATTGTCAGTATTATCAATTTGTGCAAGCAGTTGAAAGCCGCATATCCAGAGCAAAATTTTGTTCCAGTATATTGGATGGCGACTGAAGATCATGATTTTGAAGAGATCAATCACTTTAACTTTAAGAATAAGAAATTACAATGGAATTCAGGGCAGACAGGTGCTGTTGGACGGTTTCATTTAGAAGGAATAGAGGAAGTATTTGTTGAGTTTGAGAAGCTTTTAGGCGATTACAATGAGAATACCACCTTTATTAAAGAATTGTTCAAGAAATCTTATTTTCAACAATCTAATCTAGCGGATGCGACTAGAGTATTGGTGCACGAATTGTTCAAATCAGAAGGATTAGTGATTATTGACGGAGATAGTGCTGCATTGAAGAAATCGATGATTCCTGCTTTTAAAGAAGAATTGTTGAAGGAAGTGTCGTCAGACTGTATAGAGCAGACCAATGAAGAATTGGCGAAGCACTATAAAATTCAAGTAAATCCAAGAGACATCAACTTGTTTTACATCGAAAATGATATTCGTGAGCGAATTGTAAAAACAAAGGAAGGGTATCAAATCAACGATACAGAATTGACTTTTTCGGAAGCTGAAATGTTGAACTTATTGGAAACAAACCCAGAACGGTTTAGCCCAAATGTGGTGTTGAGACCTTTATATCAAGAAACTATATTACCTAATCTAGCCTATATTGGTGGAGGTGGTGAGTTGGCATATTGGTTTCAGTTGAAGTCGGTTTTTGAGAACTTTAAGGTTCAATTCCCTGCATTGATTTTAAGGAATTCTGCAGCAGTTTTAGACAATAAGCAAAGTAAATTATACCAAGAGTTATCCATCAGCTTGACTGAATTATTTACTCCTACAGTAGATTTAGTGAAATTGTTGGTGCAACGAAATGCCAATCACGATTTATCCATAACTGAAGAAAAAGAGTGGATTGAAAAGGCATATGCTTCTTTAATCGACAAAGCTGCTGATTTGGATGAAACGTATATTCCTCATTTCAAAGCACGATTGGCAAAGCACCTGAATGATTTGGACCACAGCAGCAAGAAGTTAATGCGAGCAGAAAAGCGCAAACAAGCTACTTTGGTAGAACGCATTGAGCGTCTGAAGCAGGATTTATTCCCAAATGGTGGATTGCAAGAGCGAAAAGACAACTTTACATCCATCTATTACCATTATGGTCAAGATTTTTTTAGAGCGCTGTATGCCAACTTCAGATTACCATCATCAGATTTTTCAGTTTTTATAGACGATCAGAAATAAAAAAACCGCAACATAAAATGCTGCGGTCTATCTATTTGTTGATTTTTTTATTACTTATTTCCAAAATAGTCTCCTGCTTGATTGCTACCAAATGGCATATACTTCGCACTTCCAAATGCCAATATGGGATAAAAAATATAAGGAAATAACAGTAATCCAAAGGTGTATAATTCATCTTTTCCAAATCGTTTAGCCAATAAGTTGGTCGACCATATGGCAATGATGACATTAGCAACAGGGATAAATAATAAGATAAGCCACCACGAAGGCTTGCCTATGATTTTAAGTAAAATGTAAAAATTGAAGATGGGAATAATACTCGCCCAACCCGGTTGTCCAGCTTTGGTGAAAAGCTTCCAATGTGCGATTACCATTATAAGCCAAATGATCGAACTGATTAAAAAAAATGAAAAGATAAATGCCATTCCAAGGCCTGAGACAACTGCTTCCAATGGATCCATAGTGGTTAATTTATAGTTAATAATCTCAAATATAGTGCATAATACTTGTTGTCTAATTAAAATGAACAAAAAAAAACCGCAGCATATTCCGCGGCGGTCAATTTTTCTTAAAACTTCTATTGCATTACAGCGGATAGTTCTTCTCCAAGAAGGCCTTCATGTCTTCCCAAGATTTTTTATCGGCAGCTTCGTTGTAGGCTATCGGAATACCAAATTTCTTACCTACTTCGGTTGAGTTTTCATTTGTGAAAGCGTGTGTAGCATTCTCGTAATTGATAAAATCATAATTTGCTGAAACGCTATCCATCCCAGCTTTAAATTTGCTCACATCTGCGTCAGAAACGAATTGATCGGATAATCCATGACAAACCAGAACGTCCGTTTCTTTCATTTCTTCTGTTGCATTAAAACCTGCTAAACCTCCGTGGAAAGAAACTACAGCATCTAAAGGAACTCCTAAGTTGGCCGCATTTAAAGAAACTGTACCACCGAAACAATAACCAATCGCAGCCATGCGATCAGGATTTACATTTTCCAAAGAAGCAAACTTCTCGTATCCTGCCATCATTCGAGCTTTCAATAATTCAGGATTGCCGTAAATTTTACCAGATTGTTCAGATGCATCAGTAGGACTTTCAACCGTCAATCCATTTCCATACATATCCACTGTAAAAGCGGCGTAACCCATTTCAGCTAACATTTTAGCACGTTTTTGTGGATATTCATTATTTCCCCACCATTCATGAACCACCATGATTCCCGGCTTCATTTCAGTAGAATTTTCGTCATAATAGTAATAACCTATTAGTGTGTCATTTCCTGATAGGTACTCCATTCTTTCCTGTACAATGTTAGGAGCCTTTTCTAAAACAATAGTGGAATCTGTCGATTCCTTAGAAGCTGTGTCATCAGTTTTTGGCTGTCCACAACCTACAATTATTAATGAGGAGAGTAAGGCAATAGTTATTCTTTTTTTCATTTGTTTATTTTTTATAAAGGTATTGATTGTGGGTGTAACAATTCAAATTACTTCCTGTTTCTAAATTATTTTCTTTTTTATTTGAAAATAATTTTAAAATTAATGAGCTGTAATTAAGTACTTTAAATACTAAATACTCTAATGCATAAGAAAATTAGGTATTAAATTGTTGTATACATAAGATTGTTATGTATATTTGCTCCATGTATTCATCAGAACTAATTAAAGGAACTTTAAAAACCATCGTGTTGAACTTGCTAAAAGAGCAAGGGAGAATGTACGGTTATGAAATTACCCAAAGGGTAAAAGATTTAACAAACGGCAAAATTCAAATTACGGAAGGGGCGCTGTATCCTACTTTGCACTCATTGGAGAAATCAGGTGAGCTGGAAACAGAAAAGGAGTATTTGGGAAAGCGAGTGCGGAAGTACTACACACTCACTGAGCAAGGCCAAACTACTGCAAGCCAAAAAGTAAATGAATTGACCGAATTCATGCAAACCATGAAGTTTTTGTTAGATCTAGACCCCCAATTAGGAAATGCGTAACGTCACCGATGAAGAAGTTATTTTCATTGATCATGATTTAGCAGCACGTGGAATAGTCTTGGAGGAGCTACGAGACAATTTGATCGATCACATTTGCTGTATCATTGAGCATGAAAGTACCATGGAAGAGGACTTTTACAAGTGCTATGAACGCGTATTGCCTCAATTTTTCAAGGAAGAATTGCAGGAAATACAAACAGAGACAGACAATTTACTTCAATTTAAAAACTTTTATACCATGAAAAAAATCATGAATATTTCAGGAATAAGTACCGTGTTTCTTATTCTTGTTGGCGCCATTCTGAAGTCGCTACATTTACCAGGAGCGGCGGTTACATTTCTTTTAGGAGGATTTACTTTCGCGTTTATGTTTCTTCCTATTTTAATCATTATTAAGCTAAAAGACGATGAGTCCACTACAGATAAAGTAGTTTTTAGTTTTGGATTGTTATTGGCAATGGCAATAGCTGTGGGGGTAATCTTCAAAATTATGCATTGGCCTTATGCCAATATGTTGATGTATTCTGGAACTATCATTTTTACCGCACTTTATGTTCCACTTTATTTCTTTACGCGTATCAGACGGCCTGAAATAAAGTTCAATACGATTGTTAATTCTGTATTGATGATTGCATTCGGAGGTATTATGTATTCTCTATTTGACTTAAGTTATAGTAAAAAATATGCCGATCAGATGCAAGAGAACCATTATTACTTGCACGATAATGCAATGTTGTTGTTCGAGACAAATCAGAGTCTGTATGCTGCTATTCCCGCATCCGAGCAAGCTAATCAATTAAAATCAATCACGTCAGAGGTAAATACTAATTTGGAGAAAATGGTGGGAACTCTAGTTAAAAATAAGAGTACTAGTGGACTAAATTCTTCTGTTCCGGAGCTGATGACAGCATTGAATCAATACAATTCTTTTGTTGGTACTTTAAATAACGCTAGTCTTAAGTCTATAGATGATAGTGGATTAAAGGTGATTGAAAGAATTAATACAGAGCTAGCTATGAATATTTTGGCAAGAGTTCAGCAGCAATTGGCTGTCAATGAGAGTGTGTTTTTAGGAAATCAAGTAATTGATAAGCAATTAGTTGCAAATTGATAATTATGAGAAGAAATATTGTTGTAATTATCGCAGCTTTTTGGCCACTTCTAATGGTATCACAAAATACTATAGAACTCAAGATTGACTCGATTTTTAACACTCTCTGCAAAGTGGAAAGTTCTCCAGGTTTTAGTGTCTGTGTTATCAAAGACGGTAAGCCTATATTGAATAGGGGGTATGGATTGTCGAGTTTGGAATATGGAATTAAGAATACAGACTCTTCTGTTTTTGATGTAGCATCTATGGCTAAGCAATTTACTGCAGCTTGTATCTGGGTTTTAGTCAATAAAGGGGATTTGTCTTTGGAGGATGATATTCGAAAATATCTTCCTGAATTGCCCGATTGGGGAGATACAATAAGGATAAGGCATATGCTTAATCATACCAGTGGTCTTAGAAACTACGCCACTATACTTGAGTTATCAGGATTCAATTATGAGGAACACTTTTTTGATAACCAATCTATTTTGGAACTCATGAGAAGACAAAATGGGTTGAACAACGAACCGGGAAAGAAGATGCTGTATGGGAATACACCGTATAATTTGTTGACAATTATCGTAGAACGAATAAGTGGAATGAGTTTTAAGAGTTTTGCGGATCAAAACCTGTTTATTCCGCTTGGGATGAAAAATACAACATATAGAGTGGACAACAACAGTATTGTGAAAAATAGAGCTGAAGGATATGTTTTATCAGAGGAATCGGTTTATAAAAAGTATCCTAGAATTGAGTCATGTTATGGCGCAGGAAGCCTATGGTCTACAGTTGACGATTTAGCCAAATGGGCTCAATTACTTCTGTATCCTGACCAAAATTATCAAAGTTTAGCAGATTTTTTACTCACAACCGTTGATTCAACCAATGCAAGTGCCGTTTCAACATATGCTAGAGGACTTAACCTGGATGATTATAAAGGGTATCAAACCATTCATCATAGCGGAATGACTCGGGGATATCGTTCAAATATGATCACTATTCCTGAAATTGAGCTAGCTGTTATTATTTTGGCAAATTTTGAGGCTGTTAACCCTGTAGAAATCACCTATCAAATTGTTGATTTTTTTGTTCCAAACGTTGAGGAAGAATTAGTAATAACAGAAAAGTACATCCATTCATTATCAGAGTTGCCAAAATATGAAGGAGGCTTTCAAGAGTTAAACAGTTGTTTAAAAATGGAAATTGTTTTGAAAAACGATACTTTGTTTGCTAAAAGCAGCCTTGGTAGGAATGCCGTCCCGTTAAAATCAAAAAGTGCTAATTCTTTTTGTCGTATGGATGATGAAAGTGTTGATTATGTTTTTGACCAATTGAATGAAAGTGATTTGTTGATCTATTTTGGCGGAACTCCATTTTACTTTAAACGTGCGACTTGGGCCAAGCTTTCCGAAATAAATTTGGATAATTACTTAGGAGAGTATTACTCAAAAGAACTAGATGTAACCTACACTATCTATAAAAATGGAGATGAATTATTTTTAGCTTATCCAAGGAATCCCAAAATTAAGCTTATTGCAGGACAGAAAGATGAATTTGGCAATGGTTATAGGACCAATTATTCGTTTTATAGAAATGAAAATGAATTGATTGAAGGGTTTAAGGTAGCCTCGGAAGGTATAGTTAAAGACATTGATTTTAAACTTAAAGTAGGAAATTAATTCCTGCTTTATTCCCAAAGTCCAATGGGGAATTAATGGACTTAAATGCCTTTTGAGCATATTTTGTTAAACAATTGAAAGCTTCCAAGGAGTGTGTCCTTGGAAGCTTTTGTTTATCCATGTATGGTTTCTGATTTACCGTATCGCTGAATCACTTCTGCTTCAAATTCTACCAACTCCTTCCATCGTCTATCTACATCAATGTCTTTTCCGTATTTTCTAGCGAAAGTGATGAAAGTGGTATAGTGACCGGCTTCACTAATCATTAGTTCTCGATAAAATTTCGCTAATTCTTGGTCGCTAATGGTTTCCGATAATAGCCGAAAGCGTTCACAACTTCTTGCTTCTATCATCGCCGAAAATAACAATCGATCAACTAATGCCTGTTGTCGGCTACCACCTTTGTTCATAAACTTATACAATTCATTGACATAGCTGTCTTTGCGCTCTCTACCTAAAGTGTATCCTCGCTTTTTGATGATTTCATGAACCATTTGAAAGTGCTCCAATTCTTCTTGCGCCAAGGCTAATAAGTCGGTTACCAATTCTTCGTGTTCCGAATTGTTGGTGATGATCGTGATTGCATTGGTCGCTGCTTTTTGTTCGCACCAAGCATGATCTGTTAAAATCTCTTCAATGTTTGATTCTACTACATTAACCCATCTTGGATCAGTCACTAATTTCAGGTGAAGCATGTGTGGTTTTTTTTGCAAAAATAAGGATAAAAGCTAATTGTTAATTATCGATTGTTATTGAGTCTGGAGTATGACTAACTTGAATCAATAGTTTGAAAATTTATCTGCAGCAAAGCGGGGGCAGCGCCCTGAAATCTTCGTAGAAAATAGAGTTTTAGTCCGAACAAGGGCCGTAGTCCTGATATTAATTTTTTTAACTACAAAAAAACATCCTGTCTATTGGAATAAACAGGATGTTGAGTTTCTTTTGTTCTATTGGTGTGATCAAAATCAACCTTTCAAATGAGTACTGTACAGCTTTCTGAACTTACTCAGTTTTGGATTAATCACTGCTTGGCAATATCCCGCATCACTGTTATTTTTATAATAATCTTGGTGTTCAGGCTCAGCCCAATAGAAGGGTGCAGATGCGGCCAATTCTGTTACTATTTTAGCATCGTAAACGGTTTGCACTTCCGCAATTGCTTCTTCTGCTATTTGCTTCTCAGCTTCGTCAGCATAAAAAATAATACTTCTATATTGTGTTCCTATATCTGCTCCTTGACGGTCTTTCGTAGTAGGGTCATGCGTGGTTAGGTGAATAATCAACAGGTTTTTTAAACTGATTATTTCATCATCATAATGCACTTCAACTACTTCGGCATGACCTGTTCTGCCAGTACATACTTCTCGATAAGCTGGGTTTTTGATAGCCCCCCCACTGTAACCGCTGTTTACTGCTGATACGCCTTTCAATTCTGAAAATATGGCTTCTGTGCACCAAAAGCATCCTCCTCCAATTATAACCTTTTTTGTCATTTTAAATCTTCTCTTTCTGTTCAACTTTCTTTAATGATAGTGCATTCATGCAAAATCTGAGACCACTAGGAGCAGGCCCATCCGGAAATACGTGTCCGAGGTGAGCATCGCACACATTACAAGTGGTTTCAACTCGAATCATGCCGTGGCTCGTATCTTTAATGTGAGCAATGTGATTGTCTTTAATGGGCTGAGTAAATGATGGCCAACCAGTTCCACTTTCAAACTTTTCTTTGGCATCAAAGAGTAAGGTTCCACAACATTTACAGGCATAAACTCCTGGTTCAAAAAGACTACACAAGTCAGAGCTATTGGCCCTTTCCGTTCCTTTTAGCCGAGTAACATAGTATTCTTCATCTGTCAATAAGGCTTTCCATTCTTCTGGTGCTTTCTCAACTCGTTTTGGTGGAGTTAAGTTGCCATTATTCGCATAGTTGATTACATCTTTCCAAGTCATCATATCTTTCTATTTCCTTCGGGATTATTATCAGTTTTGATCCAAAGTTACTTTCTTCTGTAACAATACTCGCTCGAATTGGTTTATTCATTGCTGATTAATTGGAGCTGTGGAAATATTGGATGTGCTATTAGTTTGCGCTGTATTTATTGATTTTTTCTTGCAGAACCGATTGGGGTTGATTGCCTTGTAGTTGGTCTATCACTTTGCCGTTTTTGATAAAGAATAGAGCCGGAATACTTCTTACTCCAAATTGTTGAGCCAATTCAGGCTGTTGATCTACATTCACTTTGTGAATTTCGAAAATAGCTTCATTTTTAGCAGCTAGTTCTGCAACTACTGGAAGTAAAGCCTGACATGGGCCACACCATTCTGCGTAAAAGTCTAATAAAATTGGTTTGTCTTGGGATAATAAGGTGTTATATTCTTTAACGTTATTGATTTCTTTCATCTTTCTGGAATTTAATTTTTTGTAAAGAAATAGGGAGAGATTGCCCATTTACAAATGCTCTCCCCATTATGGCTTTATATCTTTTCAGCAATTGGAAAGTCAATTGCAAAGTCCGCCAAATTATGAATGTAATTACTGATGATTTTGTCACCAATCAGCACTACTACATCAATCATATTTTCTTCGGTGTAACCAGCATTAAAAAATGCTTCTTTTGCGATTAAATCTACTTTCCCTCTATTGGTCACTACTTTGCTAGTGAATTCTGCCAATGCATTTAATTTGGAGTTGAAGGAAGCATTTCCTTTTCTGATTTCAAGTATTTCATCTTCTGAAAAGCCATTCATTTTACCAATAGCGGTGTGGGCAGATTGGCAATATTCACAACCATTTATTTGGCTTGTCACCAAATTAACGACTTCCTTTTCTTTATTGCTTAAAGTGGTTTTTCTACTTTGTAATGCTAAATAATCACCCAATGCGGTCTCGCTTTTAGCGTAATAGGCATATAGATTAGGAACAAAACCTAAGTTCTTTTCAAGGTTAGTAAATATCGCTTGATTGTTTTCTGATACTTCTGATTTTGTCGGTACTGAAAATGTTGTTACTGTCATCGTTTATATTTTTTAGTGTTATTAAAAATTTACACTGCAAAGTTGCGACGATAGTACTTCCTTCTGTTAGACTAGATTTCATGATGATTTATCAATTTTTCCCTATTTTTTAGATAGTCTGTATTCTGTAGGTGAGCAACCTTCTTGATTTTTAAAGAATCGACTAAAGGATTGGATGTCATTAAATCCCAATTCATCTGAAATGAGAGAAATGTCCTTTTCGGTATAGGACAATAATCGCCTAGCCTCCAACAGAAGCCGTTCTTGGATCAATTGGATAGGAGACTTTAAACCTAGCTTTTTGAAGGTGTTGGAGAGTGTTTTGGGGGATTTAAATAATAACTCGGCGTAATCAGCAACGGTATGTTTGGAACGAAAATGAACTTCTACTAAGTAATTGAATTCCCTTAAAAGGTCGCTTTGTTTAGGGTTGATAGGATGAGTTTTATCTTGATTACTACTTTGCTTGTTGTATATTCTTGTACAGAGTATTAAAGTCCGCTTTAGCATCATTTGTAGCATTTCCAGCTGCAAATCGTCTTTCATTTCAAATTCCAGTGCTGACATTTTCCATGCGGTCTCTAATATTTCAAGCTCCATCTCATCCGGAAACAATATCGGTAATTGAGCAGCGCCATAATATAAAACTCCTTTGCAACCGACCTCACTATCATGATCTATTATGCAAAAGAATGGACGGTTGAATCGCATAAGTTTCACTTCATTTATGCGATGGACAATGAGTTGGTGAAACTGAGTTAAGCAAACGATTTCATTGGCATTAAAATGATACTTTTTCCCGTCGATAATTAATTCATTTTCGCCCTCCGTGAACCAAAGTAGGAGAAGGGTTTCATTTTTTTGTTCCTTTAATAAATGACAGTTATTAGCATTAACTGTATCTAAACTAAAATATTCCCCTGTTTTTCCTATATATTCCATTAGTTCATTTGTTTTTTTGATGCTCTATTTTTCACAAACAACAATAATCCAAAAACAGCGAATCCCAGGATTGATAAAATAATGGAACTATTCCAATAGGGTGGGGTGAATTCCAATTCAATGGTATGATTTCCGGGAGTTAATGGAACCGCCATAAATCCCATATTGGCCAAATAGAGTTTCTCTTCTTTTCCATCCACTTTAATTGTCCAAGAAGGATCATATGGAATGGAAAAAAACAATGCTTTTGCCGAAGTAGTGGTAATGGTTCCTGTGATATGATTGTGAGAGAATTTTGTCATCACCATTGTTTCTGCTCGTCGATTGTTGACATCAGCCAAAATCATCTCAGGGGCATATTCTAGATTAATAGAGGAGGAGTTAAATTTAGACAACCCGTTAAATGCCACTAAATCTTCAGGTGAAAGTGCGATGGCTTTCAATAATGTAATCTGCTTCGCCAGGCTTTGATTGGTTTCGTCTTTTAGTTCTAAAAAGGATGGACTGTCAATCACCTGATCATAAGTAAATCCGAATGGGATAAACAATGGATTTTGTAATATTTTCAAGGCACCAACATCCATATAATCCTTGAACCAGAACCGTTGCGTGTTATTGTCTTTTATAAAAGCATATTTGGTGGAAGTCAATAATAAAAGTAGTGGACGAGTAAATAACCCTCCTGCCCATCGAGTTTGATGCTCGTTTGAAGCATCTATGACATCTAACGCTGCTAAAAAGTTGATGTAGTTTTTCTGATTGAAGGAATGGTATGAAGGTGAAGAAAAATACCCTTGCACTTTTGAATCGTTGTTACTTGCATGTATGGCAGGACCTGACCTAAAGTCAATCTTTTCAACTCGATAAAAGGTGGGGTCAGATTCCTTCAAGAATGCCATCGCGTCTATGGTTTCATCATTATAACCTACTTTTTGAGTAAATTCTAACTTCGACACGGTTTGACGCTTGGAGTTAAAAGTTGCATTTCCAATAAAGCAGGCCTCAATTGCCACTATCACCATGAGTGTATACACAGCTGGTGTTCGAAAGTTTTGGTATTTCATTCCTGCGATTACTAAAGTTTCCAATACCAGGAAGAATAATAGAATATTTTGCAAGTTATGGTCAATCGACACATTTGTCGCGTTATTAAAAGGGATATAAATGAGTAAAGCCACCACTAAGAATGAAGAGAATAAAGTAATCAAATGCACCGATTGCTTTTTATAGATAAAATGGAGTGCATGAATACTCCACATCAATAATCCAAGGGATACAAATAAAGAATACATTCGATAGTAATTTCCTGAAAATAGCCAGATGGCATTGCGGAAAAATGGAAAGAAAAAAGGAATTAGCACCAATACAAGACCAGTGATGTAAATGATTTTTTTACGCCTATCGAGGTGAAAAAGCAATTGAGGTAACAAAATTAAAGTGCTTAGTCCACAATAGAATGCAGGAGCTTCTAAATAATTGTTCCACCCTTTGTAAGCCATTTTGTTCTGTCCATTTAGGACTTCAAATTGAGCACCGAAAAAGAAATCATTGGAGAATAATCGACCTAAACCGGTGAGGAACTCTTTGCTTTCAATTATCGCCCACGGCGAATTGGCCATCAATTGTGCAAAAAAAGCCGATTCTCCCGTTCCTCTCGGGCTGTTGATGACTTGGTCAATCGTACTGACTAGCATGAATGTACTCATCAAAACACCCAAAGCTCCACAACCGATAAGGGTGAGGTATAGCATTCCCAACTGTTTAAAAATAGGCTGATTCTTATTCGATTCTAATGCCCTTAAGGTGCTATATATCAATAAAAATAGAGCGGCTAAGTATAAGTCGAACGGAAAGTTGAAAGCGAACAAGAAAACAGAAAGGGTGAACATCCACCATGATTTGTTTTGAAATAAACGTTCAAATCCCCAAAGCATCAAGGCGATGTATACCCCTTGAGTGGTGAAAATATACCAATTAGAACCTACAATCATAAATCCGCTAAATGCGTAGAGTAAGGCTCCAATTATCGCAGGGAAGTAGTTGATTTTTAAACTTCTTAAATAACAGTAGAACAGCATTCCAGCAGTAAATATTTTTAGTATTTCTACCCATGCAATTCCGAATGCGAGCTTGTCTTTTCCGATTAAATATAGAATCCAATTGAACGGGTCGCCAATGCTTAAAGGGAGTATATTTTGTCCCAATCCCTGACTGAACGACCATTTTGGAATGCCTTCCGTTGCTAGGTAGTTGGCAATATGCACCAATTGAGGATAAAAAACATTGATGGAATCGCTGGCGATGTCTTTAAACAAGAATAAACGGCCTCCAAATATAAAATCCCGAAAAACAAACAGCAGCATAACGAGCAGCAAACTACCCATCAATACCAATGCATTTTTTGGCGTCAAGCTTTCGAAGAAGTCTGGTTGAGGGAGTGTGTTTTTTACTGCAGTTGTCTCTTTTTTAGGTTGCTGCTTTAGTTTTGGCGATTTCTTGGAATTACTTTTAGCCATTTTGTTGTTCAGTTAGCCAGTCCTTTTGGACGAGGCTGTAAAATAGCAAAAAATCTTACTTTCTTGCAAGTGGAGGAGAGCGTTTTGAATTCTCCTCCAACAATACTATTATAAATTGGCGTGTTGTAAATACAAACGTTCACGTTAGAAGTATACATATATGTATAAAAATGAAATAAAAAGAATAGTTATATGTATTCTTTTTGTAATGAAGAAAGATTTTGGGAAGAAGGAATGGTCAGGAAGAATTAGATTCTTATAGATATATTAACTCTTTCCCCCTCGCTTCAAAATACGTCCTCTCGGCTCATTACCTTTGTGTAGCACAATGTCTGAATGTAAGAATGCTGCAGCTTTTGCTGAATCTTTTACTTTAATAGCACTGCGTTTCAACATTTCCGATTCAAAGTTCCTCAACACACTTTTTCTTAGTCCGGTAGTTCGCCAATTGGTATAGGCACCGCATTCTTTTCTGATGTTGCGAGCCAGCTCCAAAGCATCTAACAAGGCTTGATTGGCGCCTTGCCCTTTGAACGGACTCATTGGGTGAGCGGCATCACCGATTAAGGTGACATCTCCTAGCTTTTCCAATATTTTCGGTGTTAGTAATTCACGGTCATACACTGGATAACCCGAAATTTGAGCTTCTTCCGTTGCTGCTAAAATTTCAGGAATAGGAGAGTGCCATTGTGTTCTACGACAAGCTTCTGCTTTCAAAGCTGCAGCTCCTTGCGCACTCAACGCTCTCGCATCTTCCTCTGCCATTGGGAAACTGAGTTGCCACATCACCGTTTCTGCATCATAAGGCATCATGTAGATGCGTTCGTTTCCATTGGCGGTTTGAAACACCGTTGCCGAATCCAATAACGGACTTTCCACCGTTTTTAAATCAGCCAACGAACAAATACCCAAAATCACGATGCAATCGAGGTAACGCAAGGGCGCCTGGTCTTCGCCAATCAATAATCGCCTCACCGAACTGCGTATGCCGTCAGCACCGACTACCAAATCAGCTTTGGTGGTTGTTGTTTTTCCACCCACTTGGAAGGTGAGTTCAGACTTTCCTGCTTCACACTTTTTTAAGTCGACCAATTGATGTCCCCATTGCAGAGAATCATGTCCTCCCAATTGCTCCAACAAAGCCAACCGAAGCGATTGCCTTGCGATGTGTACATTGGTTCGCCTAGGAGACGATTGTGTATCCGATTGCATCCATTTTCGCATTCCCCATTCGCCAATCACATTTCCGTCCGTGGTATGCACCAAATGTCGTGTAGAAACCACGCCATTTTTCAAAGTAGAAATACCCAACCCTTTTATCGCATTGCTCGCTTGTTGAAGTGTCAATCCATACCCTTGAGAGCGCGTATCGAAACTGTCGTCTCGTTCATACAATGTAAATGGAATTTCTCGGTGTAAACAGGCCACTGCGAGGGCTGCGCCACCGATTCCACCACCAATAATGGCCACATGTGGGTAATTTTCTTTGTCGGCTGCAGGAGGTTTTGCTGAAGGAACCAAACCCGAACCTGAACAGGTAGGGCAAGGGTATAAAGTACCTTTTGGACGAACTGGAGCTGTTCCTTGGCGGCCGTTTTTTTCGAATTCATCCAATGCCAATTGGTAGAGGAGACGTAGCTTTTTACGAAGCCTATGCCTTTTCTTTCCACGTCCTTGACAATTTGGACAAAACGACCAGCTGTCCTTTTTGTTTTCCACTCTTTCTACTTTTAACCGCAATATAAGATTATAGCGCGCAAAGTTAAAGACACCTTTTTTAAGTTAAAGGCTGGGCAGCCCTAAAATAAAAACATCCAGATTTAAACAAACTTATTTCAATTTATATTCTAAACTGAATCAACTAAGTTGTTAGTTAGAGTGATAGCTGAATAGTTTTTTGATATTATGTTGCGGGTTGCTGTAATGTTTTGACAAAAAACACATCGTCCACTGAATTATTTACAAAACCATTCGGTAAGTCCTTTTTTGAGATGGACTCAAATCCATTCTTTGCATAGAATTTATGCGCTGCTTTAAATTGACTCATGGTTCCTAAATAAATGTGACTGATGCCCGCAGAGCTGCACCAATCATACACTTTTGTGAGTAGCAATTGAGCTGTACCCAACTCTTTTCCTCTAAATTCTTTCTTCACAAACATGCTTTTCAAAACTGCGCAATCGGCATCGAATTGAATCACTTTTATGGTTCCTACTATTTCCGTGTGGTGTTTCGCTATCCAATAATTATCTATGGATGGATCAGTTGGTTGATTGGGATTGAAAATAGAAATTTCGAACTCAGAGTCAATTGCTCGCATCATTTCATTCACTTCCAATTGATGCACTTTTTCGAAAGGGTGAATGGTGATCATAGTGGTGGGTGTAAAGAATATTTATGCCAATGTTTCAATGAATTGCTTAGCAGTCATTGTTGGGATTATTGAATTTTTAAAATCTTTTAGATTTCGTGTAATAATTACTTCTTGTTGATTTTCAACGGCGGTAAAATATTGAAGCCCACCTTCAAAATCTGTAAATGTATCATCATTCAATGCCAATCCAACCACTTTATCATCCAATGGTAAAATTTCTAGAATCAACTTTAACTTTCTTAAAATTGACTTAGTTTTACTTGAATCCATTTGTCTAAGCAGTGTGTAGCTCGTGTTTGCGATGGTTAATGATGAAATGGATAATTCAACCTGCTTTTTATCTGCAAGGGAGAATAGTATAGCAGCTTCTTCGAAAAAAGGTTCTCTACGTGATAATAGATCAATCACGATATTAGTATCGACAAATAGCTTTTTCATTTGTATTTTTTTTCTAAATAATCGCGATAATCTTTCTTGTAATCAAAGTCATTAGGTAAATCTATTACGCCACTTAAACTTTCTACTAGAGGAGTAATAGAACTTTTTTCTTCTCCCTTTTCTTTTTGTTGAGTAATGCTATCTAGGTAAAATTCGATCATTTTAGATAGACTAATTTTATGATTACGAGCATATTCTTTAGCTCGTTCGATTACATTTTCATTTAGTCTTAATGTCAACTTAGTTTCCATATGTGCCTGTATTAATTACGTACAAATATAATTAAATTATACGTCAAAATAAATTGTCAAATAATATTTGATTCCTCTGAGTTTTAAAAAGTTTATGAAATGCTAGGTTTATAAGTTAGTTCAAATTTAGTTTCTTTCCTTCAGATCAAATAACTACACCTCTTCAATAATGGACTGTCCTCTGGAACAATCACCTGAAGTCCATTCCCATGTTTCGTGCAATCGAATTTTGCCATTGGGCATGATTTCGGGAGTAGAAAAACAAATCCCCGTCATTAACTCACCCTTTTGATTGATTTGATGGTAACGCATTTCTATGTTGCCGTTTTCATCCACTAACCCGATTAAATGACCTTTCACAATATGCCCGCCTTTGTACTCGGAGGTCAAAATATTGCCAGTTTGTTGATACTCAAAGGTAGTTTCTTCAGAGGTTTCTCCATTGGCTGAATTTTGAACTGGTCTAAATGTCTTGTTGTGGTAGTTCATGGGTTGTTTAGTTGTGGGTTTTTCTTTTGAGTGGACGGAAAGTAAGAGTCAGTGGAGTTTTTTTATTCTTCAATATATTTATTAACGTCTTTTTGAAGTAAGTAAATTGAGAATGTGAAGTAGAACAGGTGGAAGAACCTAAAAATATAGTCTCTTGATTTTGTGAATCCTCCATAGTATTCATTATCCTTATTTTCTAAATCTATCATGTTTCTACTTACAATACCATTACAAGTAAACCAAATTCCAAAAAAGTTAAGGGGACTGTTAGATGAGCAAACTCAGGGATTTCTATACCGTAAATAAAAAGTCCGATTGGTATAATAAAAATAACGAATATATAACCTATTAATATTGAAGAAAGATAATTGAAGAATTTGCTATCTCTTCCATTTGCTTCAATGGCATACAGACCAATATGTCTTAACCAAATAACGAACATTGGCAGAAAAAGTTCATAACTCCATAAGGCCTTGTTTGGATTAAGGCTTATAATTTTCTTGGTGAATTTGCTTTTTCTGAAATCGCTCATTTGGTTGCAATGTAACGTTTTGACTATGGCAAGTAGGGCAGTAGAAAGCAATAAACTTTCATCCCGATAGTTAACGGGATTGCATTGAGCCAAATCGTTTTTTATTTTTTTCTTTTATTATTAATTCCTAATAGTGGACTGGATAATAGCGAGAACTTTGAGTTTTTAATTTCAAAAACCAAGGTTCCACTGAAATCCACTGGTTTTTCTCTTTGGGTTGCGACAGTCCAAGTCAATTGTGATTGTAAGAATTCATTTATACCACAGTCAATTGTATCTCTTTTGAAAGTCTGAATTATGTAATCGAAGTCTTCGCCCTCGCAATTAAGCTTGAATTGAATTATAACTTTATCTCCATCTGTAATTTCACAGTCGTCAATGGAAAAGTTTGAGTTTAATAAATCGTCAATTAAAATGAGTTCAGGAGTTGATTTTGGCATTACCTCTGTGACTGTGAAAATCTCCCCGTTTTTACCAAAACATAACTCTTGACTTAATAGTGATTGGTAAGAAATCAATGTCAAGAAAATAGATATTAATGATTTCATGTTATTATTATGTTTGCTAACGTTTTGACTATGGCAAGTGCGTGTTAAAACCTACTTCAATTTCTATTTGCAAAGTCAGTAGCCAATTGCCAAGGCGATTGGCTAATTTACTTTTTATAAGCCAATTCGCCGAAGGTGAATTGGCGAGCAAGTAGAGAGGAAGTGTCGGTTTTCTAAGGAGCAGCATTTGCTATAGTTGGTGTTAGCAAAAGTTTTTACTTTTAGTTATCATAAAGTATATTAACTTAATTGACCTTCATCTATTCCTCCAAATTGATTAAAGTATTCACCTCGATAAACGATAGATGCGAATGGATTACATTCTGAATTTCCTTCTAGATGGCATTGGTAGCAAACACTATATAGTCTGTAGTCAAAATAATTTTCTTTGCATGAATAGCACAATAATCGATTTGCTCTGTCCATCGTTGCAGCACAAGTTTTACAAAAGGTTACAGCATTAACAAGGTCATAATATGTTTCACTATGTTCCATTGAAATTACCAATGCTAATTTTCCTAAATCTTGCTCCCATGAATTCCAAAGCTTCTGCTTTAAGTCATAATATCTTTGATTACTGGCTTTGATATTTAACCTTTCTCTGACGTCGTCTTCATTTGGTCTCATTTGAAGGTCAGGTATATATTCAATAGTTTCTGGTTCATTAAACTCGCTCCAACAACCTGAACACCTATATTTTGGCTTCATTGTTTTTCTGACCGATATGCTTTGTTTTAAGCAATTGGGACAGACTTCTCTTATTTCAACATGTTTTTTTAGATATTTTTTATATTCTTCATCTGTTATTGTAGGTTGTGAGAAATTAATATCTTCTTTTGAACAATGTTGCTCAAATTTTTGCTCGAATAGAGTATTTCGGATATCTTTAAATTTTGGAGGTTGGACAAGATGTTGCACATACATTGGTTTGTACGCTTTATTTATGCCACATTGCTCACAATTTGATTTTATAAATTGCTCTCTTTTCTTTTTCCATTCTTTTGAGTGCCATGGTTTCGGCAATCTTTTTAAAAGTTCAAAAGCTTCCGAGTAATCAATTTTGTCACTTAATAAATCTTCTTTTATTTTAACTCTATTTGCGTCCATTTGAGAGAATAAAAAGTTTGATTTCTAATTTTTGCTAACACCAGGCTATGTTTTGTTAGAAGTACCTTATAAATTTTCTCTTAATCAACTAGGTTACTTCTAATGAAATATAGACGATGTTGTGTTATCGTATTTTTTATTAGCCTATTTTTCTGTTCAGTCTTACACTCTATAGGAGAATAAAAATACTTTAAATTTATATAAATAACTTAATTCCTCTATTTAAAGTAAGATACGATCCTCCGTCTATAATTTTTACTTTATTAATCCGTTTGAGAGGATTATCAATCTGCTATTTTATCTCTTTTTTATGAATTATAAAGATCATATGGTTTGTCAAAAAGAGGGTAGCTTGTCCATTAATCAGAACGTCAATAATAGGGCTGATTTTGAAGTTTGTCGACTTAAAAACTTGACTTTGTCATTTTTAAAGCCGAACTTCACTTTAAGTCTTTGGACGATATCACTCGTCAGAAAGTAAAACTTTCCACGGTAACACCGCAAGACTTAATTGAGTGATGACCTTCGTCATCTCTTTAAATCAGTCCTTTTATTGATCCCCTTCTCAAGCTAAAAATCTAGCAGATTTCTAACTCTAAAATTATCTATGGAACACAACAAGTGAATATGACGCACTTTGTGCGTCATATACCTATTTTAAAATGTTAATTTTTTATTTTAATAAAACTACTAATTGCTTTGAAATCAAATATAAAATCATTTATTAGTCGTTTGTTGTCGTTTCCACCAAGGCGGACGCATAAAAACGGATAAATGTTCAGCATCAAATTCGTAGTTAGTTTTTTCCAACCCCGAAGATAAGCCAAAAAGCCAAATAATCCACAGTCCGTTGAAAAATAAAGTGTTAAATGTTTAATGCGTTTTACTTTGTTGGAGCTTCTAACAATTCAATGTAAGATTTCCAATCCCACTCACTTTTGCTATAAAAACATCCATCATAAGAATAAATCATTTTCAAATTGAATGCAGTGCATACAATGACCAGAACTGTAAAAGAGATCCTCTTTATTTTGTTTAGTTTACCAATTTTATTGAATAAGTATGCCATTGGAAGTGAGAAAATTGCTAGATATTCAACATAGCTTCTACCACCGAAAGAACATCCAAAATTCCATGACCACCAAGATGAAAAAACATAAGAAATGAGTAAAAAAAGAATGAGTACTAAAAGACCATTCTTTTTTTTGTTTTTAGCCATAACTAGCATGGAAGCAATGATTAAAAAGTAAAATGGGGAGTATAGAAATAAACCATTGTCGGGAGAAAACCAAGATTTTAAGAACTGAGGATTTAACCAATTGAAGCCTTCATTTCCGTAGGAGTAAGTTAAAACTGAACCTTTAGTGTATTGCCAATAAATTAATTGTGGTAGAATAATACAGAATGCTGTTAGAACCATAGGAACTAGTCGCTTGGGATGGACCAATCTCTTAACTCTAAGTAAAATCTCCTTAATATTAGTATGGTCTAGAAAAAGGAAGGCCACTAAAAATAGTAGGTTAGTTGGTCGAATTAAAATGATTAACCCCACCAAAAAACCAAATATAATACTCTCATCTACTTTAGGATGTTTTAAATAATTGGTCTTTTGGATAAAGTATAGAAAAATACAGAATAGAGAAAAGGAGTATACATGTGACATTCCAGTGTCGTCTATTGCATAGTAATACAGATTGGTAGCAAAAAAAATGGACAATACGGTAAAGAGCGAAATTAGACGGCTAAAACGAACAATGAGAAACTGATAAAGAAACAGTAACCCTAATGTCAAGTAAAAGATGGCAGCAACATTGATACTCCAATGGTAAATAGGAGAGAAACCACTTTTTTCATGATCAAAGGCAGTTGCAGAAATGTTTGCGAGACAGAAAAAAGGTAATTGCATTAAGGCCACACCGTAGGTGTATTTTGTGATAACTTTTCCACTCGAAGGGTCTAGTTGAAAGCCATTTCCTGTTTTAGAATCAATTGAGTCTGGAAAGTTATTAGCATCGAAATCATAGAGTATGGCAGCAGGCAAATACACGTAATAACCGGCTTTGTCTGCCCATATTTCGCTGTGATAATTATAATATCCTGATTTGCTGTGTTTATTGAACGTCAAGAACAGAAGGACACCTATGAAACATATTATTACTAAGGCGTATACTTTTTTAACTTTCATATTTGTATGGAATGTTTGGAGTGAAGTAAGTGATAATACTTTCTATAGAATGGCCTGGCCTTGAAGCATTGGTTAATGGACTTTTAATGGTCTACAAAGAAATGATTAACGTCGTTTTGCAGCATAAAAATAGAGAATGTGAAATGGATAATTGAGAGAAACTAAAAACATAGTCACTTAATTTTGAAAATACTCTTTTATATTCATTCAAAACTTGCAGAAAAGTAAGGCGAAGTGCCTTGTATTTAATACGGCTTGTATCAGCTTTGTTTTTAATCCAATTTTGGGCTTGAGCAGCGATTACTAGTGTTCTAGTCAGTTATTTTTATTTTCTGAATCTAATTATAAGTTCAGCAATACCTATGTTTACTATCCATCCTAACCATGAAACTATCTGATAAGTATCCATTGGTGGTAGGGCAAAAGTGCCCACGATAATCCATTTGAACAATCTCAAACTTATAGCAGATAAGGTGAGAGCATAGCTGCGATAGATAAAGTTTTTGTGAAAAGTCCATTTTTTTGTTTGAGCATATTTATAAGCCATTAAAGAAAAGTAAATCCATAGAATAGATAGAAGACAAAAAGATGTTTGTGAATAGATTCCTCCATTAGCATGATAGCCCATCACAAGTCCAGAGGGTCCTGCAAGGATTACGATAATTCCAATATAGAATTTTCCAATGCTTCGATGCAGTTTTGGATACTTTATACGAATTGTACTTGAGAACTGGAAAAAGCCAAGTAGCAGAGTGAAAATACTTGTATAAACATGTGTGAAGAATGCAAGCTGATAATATGGTAGTTTAATTTCATTTTGTTTTATACCTAAGAAAGCCGTATTAAAATCAATAGGGATATATTGTATTGTAATCAAGATCATTAAATAGCTGAAATAGCCTAATAGGGCGTATATCAATAATTTCAATATGCCTTTCCGATTAATTACAACCCCAAACATAATCATCTAGGTCATAATCAACATGGGTATAGCTATAATGCCACCATTCAAATGGATAAAAGGTGAAACCCGCTTCTGCCATAATACCTTTCAGTAGAATCCTATTGTAAATAGCCAAAGAGTCTAAGTTTTTAAATGAGTGGTGAGACCTTTCAGAAAAATCATCAAAGTTTCCACCAAAATCTAGGATATTACCTAACGAATCAGTCAATGCTATATCAACAGCTAAACCTTTGTTATGCATAGAGCCTCCTTTTTTGGGTTCTGCTACATATCTAGGGTCTTCTACAATATCAAACATTTTTTGTTGATAGACTGCCGGGCGATAACAGTCAAACAAGAGTAGTCCTAGCCCTTTGGTTTTTGCTATACTATTTGCTTTTAGTAATGCTTTGGCTGCTTCAGGTCTTAGAAAGCAACGAGCACAAGGGTATATTCTTTGGCCAATAAAATTGCTTGAATCTGCATAGGCCATACTTTCAAAGATACCATCGTTTTTGAAAATTATTTCTGTCCATAACCTATCGTTAAAATCCAAAATTTGATTAACAAATATTGAGTCTGGCTCGTTTAGCATTAGTGAATCTGTTGCTGATGATTCAGGGGAGGTAGAACAACTTATGAGTAGACTAACCCCTGCCGAAATAATCATAATACTCTTTAGCATTTTTCTCATATCTTAATAGAAGTTGAATATTCTTTTTTTCAATTTCTGTTAAATCTTGCTTTATATCTGCATGAACTGGGATGTACCAATCTTGAGCATCAAAGAATACTCGTAAAGGCCTGCTTTTAAATGAATAACCATGACGTGCATAAATTGTATTTCTTATTACTACTAAATCACTATTTGTTAAGTTTTCTACGTCTTCTTTTGTGAGCTCTTTATTGGAAGCGTTTATCTCGTAAATTTTTTCAGTAGAAGATGCATATTCTCTTTTAACCCATTCATAAACTTGTTCATCTGGAGTTCCTTCATCATATACTTCAATTTGAGTCCCATAGTCTATGAATTTATCCCAATTTCCATATCTTCCGGCTCTTTCCAACATAATGTCGGGGTTATATACATATGACATTTGGTTTAATATATATTCTCGTTTAGGAATTTCAATACTTTGATATGCTTCCCAAACTCCAATCAAATGACCATCTACAATCTCAAAAGTAAATTCTCCATCGTATTTGTCATCCCCTGGTTCTTTAACAATGTATTTTCTCCCTTCATCAGTTGTTTTATGTTTACCATAAAAAGGTCGGTGGTTGCCTGCTACAACACTGTGTCCGATGATAGAGTCTCCTAGAATTGTATCAATTGAAATACTAATTTTATTTCTTCTTCCCCAATATAATCCTTCATCTGCAGCAATGTACTTGCCTTGTAGGTCAACCTCTTTATGAGGATTGAAGTATCCTACCCAATAATTATTTGTCGATGTATTTACGTTTTCAGATTTTGTTTCGTTAATTACTGAATCAATGGCGGTCCCATCTTCCACTATTATTTCAGCATCATTATTTTTAATAACATTATTACATCCAAACATGGAAATAATGGAGAGAAGTATTGTAATAGTTTTAAGCATCCTTCTTAATATTTAAATTGCCCACAACGTTTAGTATATGGCAAGTTGGGCAGTAGAAAGCGATAAACTTTCGAGTTTGCTCTGGGCCAAATGGTTGTATTTTGTTTTTATTTTATTCATTCTTAAAAGCCAAATCAACGATTTGGCGGTGTTGGTAAATAGCACTGAACTTTCGGAAACCACTAAACGCCATATTTGCTAGATACCGTGTTACCACCAGTTATTTTTCTTTCGTTGTTGTCAACCACGGTGTTAATATTAATGAAATTAGTCCTGCTGAAATAGCTGTCACGATTACATTTCCGTATTGTTTCAGTTCAAGTCCGCTTAAAAGTTTTACTGCAATAATTGTCAAAGTTAATCCCGCTAAAATTGCCCAATATTTCAATTTTCTATTTTCTTTTTCTGTCTTATTTATAGGCAGTTTGTAAATAGCAATAGCAATTACAAATCCACCAAGTAATGTTGAAGTGTGTTGTAATATTTTCAAGATTGGAATTTGTCCACTCAAAAATTCCACCGAGTTTTGTAATACAGGAATTGTTTGTACAAAATATCCGTGGTCGTGAGTAAAACTGTCCCAAAATATGTGAGAAGCCGCACCTATTAGAATTGAAACTATCACTACGAACCAGTTTTTTTTAAAGTGTACGTTCCAGTCAAACTGTCTAAATGCAGAAAATCTTGATTTTAAAATTGTCGGTAAGTTGTTAATTAAGCTGTCTCGAACTATGTTGTGAAAAATGAAAGCAAGCAAAACGCCTAATGGTAAGTCGAACCAAAAAAGTCCATCAATTGTATGACTGTAATTGCTCTGAATTTTCATTCTTAAAAAATATTCAAAGTCGGGTGTCATACTGCCGATTACAAGTCCAGTCAACGAGTACCATTGTCGAGGCAAAAATGTCAACGGTAAAACTATTGCTGGGTGTGAAAATGTAAATGGCATTTCTTCTTTGTCAGTTCTATATTAGTTACGGTGTCGTCTTTTTATAATTGGTGGTAACGTTTACTGTATGGTGCGTTGTGGTTTTGATAAAGATACTATTTCAGTTTAGCACTTAGCAAAAACCGCAAAGCGGTTTTGTAAATTGCTTTCAAAAACAAAATCCGCTTGCGGATTTTGCGACCCTCAAATAGCTACTAAATTTACTAAACCACCTTTCCCACAATGCACTATACAGCGTGTTGGCAATAGTTATTTTTCTAAAATATTTTTCACCGGCATTAAATATTCTTGATAATCAGTTGATCCAAGAAAGGTTAAATAATTTGTTTTTGCGTGTCTTGTAAGAGAACTACACCAATCTTGTACATTTTTTATTTCTGACTTTTTTTCCGACATATTCAATTCCAAAAATTCAGATTCTGCAATTGGTCCACCGTGAATATATGATGAAGTTTCATTATAAATCTCAGTCAATTTGGTCATGAAATTGTGTAAATCAGAAAAATCTGAATTGTTATATTCATTATTTAGTGCAGAAATTATTTTTTTTATATCAAACAGATTTGCTTTCCTATTTATCTCAATATAGTCTGCATCTTTCATGAAGCTGAATTCAGGGTGATTTTGGATAAGTCTTGCTAACCCTCTTTCCCCTTTTACATTCGTAATTGAATCTTGGGTCATAGCATTATAATTCTCTCTTTTAAACCCTTCTTGGCAATAGTAATATTTATAATAATCTTCACCTACTTCGTCACTTTTATCTTTCGATGTCCTAACATAAATATAATGTCCTACCAAGTATAATTCAATTGCTACTCTTTGTAGAATCTTTGACGAATAGAAATTATCATTGATTGAATACGAACCTTTACTAATTTGCTCAAGTTTTCTGATATTCTGAAAAAGTGCTTTTGCTGTATTTGGAAAATTAGAAGATTGTGTGTCCTTTTCTATTTTCTCTATGTTTTTAGAGAAGAAAGTTTCAATAGTTTTTTTGGGTTTTAATCTACTGTTTGTATCCATTCGTTCATGTAGTTCACAAATTTAAATTGTCCTTTTTCAGGGTAATCGTCAAAGAATGTTACAAAATAACCCCAATTTAACTTATGGGTTATCGTATTTTCAATTTGTAGTTCTCTAGAATGAATAAGACCTACTAAATTTTTGTTATCAAAAAGCAGGACAATTCTGAAGCCTGGTGAAGGGTCTTCTATTGAATTTTCGTAATTATATAACGATTCAAACTCATCATAATCAACTGCGTCTTTGTCCAATTTGAAGGTCTCTATAAACCCTTTCCAACCTGAAAAATTACGTCCATTTTCCGTCAAATTATTTTTAAAAGCGGTCTCAATCACGGTTTCTGGTTTAATATTATTCTTGTGAGTATAACCGTAAAGCATGGCATATGCAAAATCTCTGCCTTGACCCGAGCTTATGGAATGAGATTGAATGACTTTTCCGATTGTGTCGTTATTTACAATTATCAATCTGTCTTTCAGAATTGAATCCATCGGATATTCATTATAGTCAATGTCTGCATACACAAGAACTTGATACCAATCGTTTACAGGTTTTGTAGTTACTTCAATTAAGGCATTGTCTTTTAACTCGAATAGAATGTCACCGTTCGGTTTGTGACGAATATTTGCTGGTCCGTCAATTCTTTCTCCAATAATCAAATTAGTTTCCTTTGATTCAGATACTCTTGAATTTGCATTTTCAGTCTTATCAGCTACCTTTTTTTCTGACTGTTTGATGTTACAGGAGCAAATTAAGATAAGTATAAATATGGAGGTTAATTTTTTCATTTTGAATTATTGCCAACGGTCTCGGGTATGAAACGTAGGGCATTTCGAAGTACTTATCTGTCCACCGAAACGAACTTTACTAAGAGTTTAGAACTTGCGGAAACCACTGTCCGCCCTATGTTTTATACCCATTGTTGGCCACAGTTATTTTTTCAAATTATTTCTGTCACTTTCTCATAGAGATCGGGTAGGCAGTTTTGTCGTAACCTAAATTTTGTCCCGTGATTGTGACCTGTTCTTGCGTCAAAGTCGATTAAAATATTTCCTGCTTCTAATTGCTTCAAAAATCCACTAAAGTCAAACCGTTGGAGCATCAGCACCTTAGAATAATGGTAATATTCTTTTTTGGTTTCTTTATCCCTTTTAACAGCCGCTTGGACATAAAAGGCGTTCAATAGCTTGGTTCCTGCTTTATGTTCTAAATCGTCAAAACCCCAATAAGGTTGTGGGTCGATTTCACCAAGGCCAATATTTTTCTTAACTCCTTCTAGCCAAACAGAATGTCTTTCTCCAACTTTGCTGCTATCAAAAGAAATTAAAACTTTTCTTTCTTTATTGTCAATTTGAACACCGAATCCACGGTCACTCCTACCGTTCCCGTGAATAGTCATTCTAAAACTTCTTTCTGTTTCTGGATATTTTTCACCGGCTCTTTGGTGTGGCCAACCATAATGAGGAAGTAAAATGGAGGGCACAAATTTCATGGCTCTAGGTGAAGGCTCGATATGGAATAAAGTTGTTAGGGAGGAAGTTTTTAACCTTTGAGTTTTCAATTCCCATTCAGCAGCATTTGGAATTGGTAAATTATTTTCTTCAATTCCTAATAGGTCTTCAAGAGTGTTTCCAATTCCACCGTCATTTCCGTGTCTTCCATTTTCTATCCAACCTTGAGCAGAAATTTCTTTGAGTTTTTCAATCAAACTCTCTTTGGTGTATATGTTCATACAAATAGTTTTGTTTGTGCTTTGAACTTATTTAGTTCTGAGTGTATTTTGTTTTTTTCAATTCTTTTTTCCGCCATTTCACAGTAGTCAGGTGAAATGTCAATTCCAATAAAGTCTCGTTTATTTCCCATTGCAGTTATGGCAGTTGTGCCGCTACCCATAAATGGATCTAGAATAATTTGAGCATCTGTCGAGCATATTATTCTATCAATTAGCTGAACTGGGAAAGGAGCAGGGTGACCATTTTTCATTTCTTGGGTGAATTCCCAAACATCTCCATGTGCATTTGCTTTAGGAGCTAGTTTGAATTTTGGTTTTGCTATCAGATAAATCACTTCATATGTCGGTAGGAAATAGCCTTTATTAAAGTTTATTCCACCTTTTCTACGCCAAATAATTATTTGCCTAACAGGAAATCCATGAACGATATCCTGTCGGTCTTGTAACAAACCTGCTTGAACTCTCCATTTATGATTGTAAAAAATAGCTCCATCATCTTTAATCAACCGAAGCATTTCAGTGAGACAATCTCGTTGCCATTTTGAATATTCTTCGTGTGGCATATTATCGTCATAGTGCGAATAACCATTTATTAAAGAAGCATTTGACCATTTTCCGCCACGACCATCCTTCATTCCGTTCCCTGTCGAGTTTTTGAGGTTATAAGGAGGAGAAGTAACGACTAAATCAACACTTTCGTCAGGCATTGATTTCATGACTTCTAGGCTGTCACCACATATTATTTTATTTAAATAGTCGTTCTCAAAATTCATTTTGCTAATTTAATCAATCGCTGTCGGTTTTTTTAATTGTGGCCAACAAGTGGATATGACGCACTTTGTGCGTCATATCCATATTTTAAAATGTTAATTTTTTATTTCAATAAAACTACTAATTGCTTTAAAATCAACTATAAAATCATTTATTAGTCGTTTGTTGTCGTTTAAAAACGGATAAATGTCCATCATCAGATTCTTAGTTAGTTTTTTTCTAATTCCGAAGATAAGTGAAAAAAATCAATAAATAGAGTGGGAGTGTTTAAAATTAGAAACTTAAGTTGCTTTTTGGATAAAAGAGGTTCCTACTCTTAATAACTCTTTCTAAATTTCTTTTCTACGGAGAAATTAATCAAGTTCATGAAATTTTCATGCACGCCTAAGGTAATGTCCAGTTTCAATTGCTCGATCAATTTTAAGATTTGATCTGGTTGAAACTGTAAATCAGGAATAGAAATATATTTCTCGAAAAGTCCACCGATGCTTTTGTAGTACAATTGCTCAAAAATGTTCAAGTTCTCCGGCATTTCTTCGATGTACTCATAAGTGTTGATATTAAAAGATTCCAAAACATCTCCTACATAGTCTTTGTGTAAGATTTGTTTGGGGTTAACGATGTTCAACTCTTTAATTTCTGGGTTTAAATAGGCATATAATACTGCCTTAGAAACGAAGTCCACAGGAACGATATTCAGTCCACTTTTTTTGTCAATCCAAATCCTAAAGTTTTCTAACGACTTACTAGCATATTTATCCAGAAAAATTGCCCATGAGTAGAAGACGTCAAATTTAGGGGTTTCAAAGAATGGCATATCCAACAATCTACCACATATAATACTCGGACGAAGAATCTGAGCATTGATTTTTTTGGCAGTACATGTTTCTTTAACAAATAGCTCACATTCGTATTTCGATTGTTCATATGGGTTTCGGAAGTTTTTAACCTCATATTGCCCAATACTATCGTTTACTTTTTTGTTTTGAATACCATAAGAATAGGCAGTGCTGATGTAAAGAAATCGATTCACTTTTGATGGAAGTTCTTCTAGCAATCGTTTAGTAACTAATAAGTTCTGGGTGTGTACTTTCTCCTTTGATTCAGTGGTATGCAAAAGACTAGTTGAGCCGGCACAGTGAATCACCGAATCGAAATCATAGCGATTCAATACTTGGTTGTCTATCGTAGATAAATCATGGGCAATTACAGTAACTTTTTCGAGGCAAGCCTCTATTGAGTAATCATTTAAGAAAGCTGGACGAGATGGAGCTTTTAGTATCTCTAATAACCGCTGTTCGGCATTTACTTTTCCATCTCTTATTATCACATATAAATGATTCACTGATTGATCAACTATGGCTTTTCGGATCCATTCAAAAAGTATGTGACTTCCAACAATTCCTGTTGCTCCCGTTAATAGACAATTCATAGTATAATCATTATGCTAAATATATGCTGCAAAACTACTATTCCCTTTTTGTATTCCTAAAGGAAGTTAATTAATGTTTAGAAATTTCAATTTAAAGTGTCAATATCTTGATTAGTAGCGCCTTATTTAGTTTTTGCGGTGGTAATTCTGTATAAGCCAAACAAAATAAAAAAGGCGCAATGGAATTTTCATCGCGCCTTAGTCTAATTGTTCAGCTATTAGTGTTAATTATCGGAAGGCTTAACTTTCCTTAAATCAAAAATATCTTTTCTTCGGTCTCTTAGATTTCGAACACTTCCAAACTGATTCAATTCTCTTAATAAATCAATGTCACAATCTGCAATCAATATCATCTCGGTATTGGTAGTGGCTTCCGCTTTTATACCGTTGGCAGGAAAAGAAAAGTCGCATGGAGTAAAAACCATTGATTGAGCAAATTGAATATCCATATTGTGAACTTTAGGGAGGTTGCCGACACTACCTGCTATAGCCACATAACATTCATTTTCTATGGCCCTAGCTTGCGCACAGTGGCGCACTCTGGAATAACCATTCTGGGTATCGGTCAAAAATGGGATAAATAAAATATCCATTCCTTCGTCAGCTAATAATCGACTTAACTCGGGAAATTCGGAATCATAACAAATTAAAATTCCAATTTTTCCACAATCGGTGTCAAAGGTTTTTAATTCATGGCCACCTTGCATTCCCCATACCTTGGCTTCGTCAGGGGTAACATGTATTTTCTCATACCTTTCTACAGTTCCTTCTCGTTTGCACAAATAGCCCACATTGTAGAGTAAATTATCTTTGATTTCAGGCATACTGCCTGTAATGATATTGATGTTGTAGGATATTGCTAATTCAGAAAAACGTTTCACAATTTCAGGTGTATGCTTGGCCAATTCACGGATGGCTTCAGGTTCTGATAAGTGATTGTTTTCAGCCATCAATGGCGCATTAAAGAATTCAGGAAATAAGGCAAAGTCAGATCGGTAACCTGAAACCGCATCTACAAAATATTCCGCTTGTTGCATCAATTCTTCTAAGTCTTTATATAGCCTCATTTGCCATTGAATCAACCCTAAACGAATGACTTTCTTTTGTGTAAAGGCAACGGTTTTCTTCTTTTCATAATAGATATTATCCCATTCCAATAAAACGGCAAATTCATTGGATGCTTCGTCTCCTTCTAAGTAACCTTTTAAGACTTTTGAAGGATGAAAATCATTGGACATTTGAAAATTCAAAACAGGATCGTGAATTTCTTTTCGTTTCACCTTTTCGATATACTCTTTTGGTGTAAGTTGGTCAGCATATTTATGATAATTTGGAATTCGACCACCAAACGCGATTCCTTTAAGGTTGCGCTCTTCGCACAATTCTTTTCTGTAGTCATACAGTCGTCTTCCAAGTCTTAGTCCTCTATACTCAGATTTAATAAATACATCAATTCCGTAAAGGATATCACCTTTATTATCGTGTGTCTTAAAAGTATAGTTTCCAGTAATTTCTTTGTAGGTATGGTGTTCATCAAACTTGTCGTAATCCACAATAATGGAAAGTGCACAACCTGCTAGTTCTCCATTTATTTTAATAATGACTTGTCCTTCCGGAAATTTCTTAATTAATGATCCAATATGAGACTCCTTCCAGTAAGAATTGGGCATTGTGGAATAAGCTTCAATCATTACTTCTTTCAAGTCCTTATAATCATCTAAAGTAAGGTATCGTAACTCTATATTCTCGATGTTTTCTTTCATATTTATAGCTGTGATTTCTGTATCGTTTCACAAGCAAAGATACAATTAGTCTAAACATCAAAATAGACTCTAAATGCGTTAGCTTAAAATAAGTTGTACTGTATGAATTTAGGATTGAAACCAACTCAAAAAAGAGTAGTTGGAGAAAGGGAGGGTTTGGAATAATTAAGTTTCAGAGCTAGTCTTAGTACTTGTATAATACTCTAAAACTTTTATTAATATTTCCTTTATTTCATCTACCGACTTTGAGTGAAATACCTTGAAGGGAATTTCCCAATTTTCATTTTGAATCATTTGAATTTTAAACTCACCCTGATTGTCAGCAATGTTGCCATACCATCCTAAATCAATGATCATATCGTCTTCTTCAAATTTGCATTGTAAAAGGTCTTCGTATAGGTAATCCAGATTATCAGACTCATTGAAATTATTTACTGGATCATACGTGTAAAAGTCATGATGAATCACTTTACAGTCGGCAGGGAAATCAATTGCTTGAAGTCTTATCATTGGTCTTTAGATTTATAGTTTGAGGTAAAATTAATAGTATACGAAAAGTATTATTATTGTTCGGGTAGGTCAGAATGCATTGGTTCGGAATTACTTTTTATAACTCCATGCGATTATTCTACTTGTTTTGTTTCTCGTTCCCATGTTGATGGTTTTGATGTGCTTAGCTTTTGATTGCTTTAATAATTTATAAATGCCTTTTAGGTTAGATTCTTTTGAAACCAAAGTGGTAAACCAAGTTACATTCTTAAAAAATAGTTGGCTTTCATTAATCATATTTGCAATAAATTGGAATTCTCCACCTTTAAAGACCAGTTCATTCAGATTGCCCGAAAAATTTAGAATAGGAGATTTTACTTTTTTACCTGATAAGTTTTTTACTTTTCGAAGTGTTCCCTTTTTTGCCTCAGCAATAGAGGCATGAAAAGGAGGGTTACACATTGTGAAATCGATGGATTCTTCTTGGTTGAGAATTCCTTCAAAAATATGATTGGATTTGGATTGAATACGGCACTCTATTTTATCCTTCAAGATGGGATTGGCGTCAATTATTCTTTGAGCAGAAGAAATGGAGTTGGAGTCGATATCTGTTGCTATAAACTGCCAATCGTATTCTACAACTCCAATTATTGGATAGATGCAACTGGCTCCTGTTCCGATATCTACTCCAATTATCTGTTGGTTCTTGTTGATGTTAGTTTGAGGGCTATTCTTTAACAAATCAGCTAAATAGTGGATATAATCAGCTCTACCTGGGATAGGAGGACATAAATTGTCATCGGAAAATTCCCAATTCTGAATTTTGTAATAGTGATGGAGTAGTGCTTTGTTTAATAGTTTTACAGCTTTAGGATTTGAAAAGTCTATTGAATCCACGCCATATTTGTTGGGAGAAATAGATTTTTTTAACTCAGGAAAGGCCTTGATTAATGCCTCCAAATCATATTGTTCTCTATTTTTATTTCTAGGGTGTAAATTGGATTTAATGATTTGATTGAAGTTAGAGGCCATGTAAATTCCTTTTGAACTGACAAATCTAACGATTAGGCGATAGAGTTCAGCTCAAAGTTGAACAGATGTAAACGCAATACACGGTAGATTTTTAAATGTTGTATTCCAGGTCTCTGGGTAAATGAGATGTTATTGCCCTGAACTTAAGGCTAAAATTAGAAATACATTTACTCCTAAAGCAATTCCCCAATTGGTCCAAACCTTTCCTTGCTTGATTTTTTTGGCTTTGAATTTATAGCCTGTATAGTATTCGTCTTTGCTCATTAATTGAGCGTCGGGGTAGTTAAGGTTCCGTTCTTTAGGTGCAGATGCTGAACATAGGATTGCAGGAATTAATCCCGCAATTGGTGACAGCAGACTAACTACTAAAGTACCAGTGCCTGCCCCTTTGTAGCCGTTATAATATCTTACAGCATCATTTTGCCCTTTATAAAAAAGATTTTCAGTTGAAACGGTAGTTTCAGCAGTGGTAGTAGATGGTTCGGCTTTTTCTACATTGAATATCCCTTTTGTACCATTTTCATAACGAATCATTAAAACATCAGCTACTAAAACGATATGAACAGGTCCTTCAAGGTTATCAAATCTTTTGTATTTTATTTCTGTTGGTGATACTTCAAGTACTTTCGCTTTTATGTCTTCACTTGTTTTTAATGTTATAGTATCTTGTGAAAAGCAAATGGATAAAGTAAAAAGGGACAGAAGTAAAGAAATAATTATTTTTTTCATAAGTCAGCAGATGGAGATAATAAATATTTATAAATGATAGTTGGCTTTCTAATTTTCAAGAAGTAAGCCCTGCAATATTAATTGAAACTTTTTTAAAATCACACTGAATCTATAAAAATATCTATAAATTAAGAATTTAAAAATCAAGCAACTGAATTGCTATTAAAGTAGTTATTATACGCTCATTTCCTATGAATGCCCTACTTCAATTTTGACTATTTTTGTTTCAGATGAAAGTTTGTATAGCAGAAAAGCCTAGTGTAGCTCGTGAAATTGCCAATGTCTTAGGCGCAAATAATAGGCACGATGGGTATTATGAAGGAAACGGTTATGTGGTTACTTACACTTTCGGACACCTATGTACCTTGTTTGAGCCCAATGATTATGAACCTCATTGGAAAAGTTGGAACCTCAGTTATCTCCCAATGCTTCCTGATAAGTTTAAAACGAAAGTTGTCAATAATTCAGGAATCAAAAAGCAGTTTGAAATTGTCAAAAAATTATTTGAGACTGCTACTGTAGTGATCAATTGTGGTGATGCCGGGCAAGAGGGAGAGTTAATTCAAAGATGGGTTATAGAGCAGGCAGAATATAAAGGCGAAGTCAAAAGATTATGGATTTCTTCTTTGACAACAGAAGCGATAAAGGAAGGTTTTGAAAATCTACAACCAGCTGAAAAGTATGACAATCTATACTATGCCGGATTTTCTAGAGCCATTGGAGATTGGTTGTTGGGGATGAATGCCACAAGATTATATACTGTAAAATATGGCGGTTATAAGCAGGTATTGTCTATTGGTAGGGTACAAACCCCCACATTGGCAATGATTGTCAATAGATACAAAGAAATTCAAAACTTTCAACCTAAACCCTTTTGGGAATTACAAACAGTATACAGAGAGACGCTGTTCAATTGTGAAGAAGGTAAGTTTTTGAAGAAAGAGGAAGGAGAAGCTTTTGCTAATGTGGTAAAAGAGAATGACTTCGAAGTGCTTGCAATTACCAAGAAAAAAGGGAAAGAGTATGCTCCTAAATTGTTTGATTTGACAGGATTACAGGTTTATTGCAACAATAAATTTGGACTTTCAGCGGATGAAACCTTAAAAATAGCTCAGAAATTATACGAGCAGAAAGTGATCACTTACCCAAGAGTTGACACGACATTTTTGCCCAATGATATATATCCAAAAGCCCCTGGAATATTAGAAAAATTGACCACCTACCAATCTTTAACACAGCCGTTACTTGGGAAAAAATTAAGGAAGTCAAAAAAAGTGTTTAATGATAATAAAGTAACTGACCATCATGCATTGATTCCTACGGGAATACAAGCTCCTTTACATGGCAATTATTTAAAAGTATACGACATTATAGTTAAACGATTTATCGCTGTTTTTTATGACGATTGTTCGGTTGCGAATACCACTGTTTCAGGAAAAGTAGATACTGTGCCTTTTAAAACGACGGGAAAAGTGATTTTAGAAAAAGGGTGGAGGGTTGTTTTTGAAACAGCAGAAAGCAAAGACAAAAAAGAGAAAGATGAACTACCCATGTTTAAAAAAGGAGAAAAAGGCCCTCATGAACCTACCTTTTTGGAAAAAGAAACCAAAGCGCCTAACCAATATACGGAAGCTACTTTGCTAAGGGGGATGGAAACCGCCGGTAAGCAAGTGGACGATGAAGAAATGCGCGAACTAATGAAAGAGAATGGTATCGGTAGACCTTCAACTCGAGCAAATATTATTGAAACGCTGTTTAGACGGAAATACATTGAACGAAACAAAAAGCAAATTCTACCAACGGAAACCGGAATACAACTGATTGAAATTATTAAGAATAATTTATTAACCTCTGCAGAATTGACTGGTCAGTGGGAAAAACAGTTAAAAGAAATCGAAAAAGGTAAATTTCATGCTAGCTCATTCGTGAATAACATGAAGAATATGGTACATCATCTGGTCTACGAGGTGCGAATGGAACAAATCAATACAAAAATATCTCATTCTACAGAAGATGATTCTACAAAACTCGATGCACCATCTAAAAAGACTGCAATTGTTGGGCAGTCATGTCCAAAGTGCCAAGAGGGTTCTTTATTGAAGGGAAATTCAAGTTATGGCTGTAGTCGCTATAAAAGTGGATGTCATTTTATACTGCCCTTTTCATTTGAAGGAAAGAAGATATCTGAAAAGCAATATTTACGGTTGTTGCAAAAAGGAAGTACCGTCAATTTAAAAGGCTTTAAAACTTCTGACGGAGAAAAAGAGGGTTTGGTAAGATTTAGTGATGATTTTCAACTGGTATTGGAAGAAAAGAAAGGAGAGAAGTCGACTGTAACCCCAAACAAGCCTACTATTCTAGCATGCCCAAAATGTAACACAGGGACAGTAATCAAAGGAAAAACAGCTTATGGATGCAGTGCATACAAAGAAGGATGTGATTTTAGGTACAGTTTTGATACCATTCGAGAGAAGGCAAAGTCGCAGCCATTAACTGCAGAATTTGTTACCTCTCTATTAACAGAAAGTGCAATAGAATAGTTAGAAGCTCATAAAAATCAGGCTTCGATTACGGTGATAACCTTTTATAATTCGATAAAAAGTCCAAAATAGAACGCAGGGTGGTTTAATTCCTTATCTACATTTAATTCACATTTAACGGAGGCGGAACATAAGCCTTTTGCTAGCAAATCACATCCAGAGAAGAAGGGAGCACTTTTATGACTAAATCTTCCTTGACTTTTATGGGTTCTCCATCAATGTGGGCAATGTCTCTATGGTGCTTTATCTTAATCTCTTTTCCTTTATATGTTTTATAGTACTTCGACTTCTCCAACTGTTTACTAAAGAGCTTGAAAATCATATCAGGTACCATTAACGCTGGGAATTGTTCAAGTACACATACTGATATTAATCCATTGTCGATTTCAGCAGAAGGAGCTATCCACGCATTATTGCCGTATTGAGAAGAATTGGCAAAGCTGACTAGAAATGCATGGGATTCAATATTTTTACCATCAACCTCAATGGTGTACCGGTCTGGGATGAACTTGTAAAATTCATTAGCTGTTACTTTCATATAAGAGAAAAAGCCCCTTTGACCAAATTCTGAAAATTTCCATCCGACATGCGCATCAAACCCTAAACCTGCAGTTCCTAAAAAAGGTTCTCCATTGATTGTAGCGGTGTCTATGCGTTTTCTTTTAAAACGATTAATACATTTTATCGCCTCAACGGTATCCATTGGGATTTTAAGCGAACGTGCTAATCCATT
The DNA here is from genome assembly GCF_009909615.1 of Acidiluteibacter ferrifornacis. Classification (GTDB taxonomy): domain Bacteria; phylum Bacteroidota; class Bacteroidia; order Flavobacteriales_E; family Vicingaceae; genus Acidiluteibacter; species Acidiluteibacter ferrifornacis. Next base: position 213,289 of record NZ_WWNE01000005.1, read on the forward strand.
TCCTGAGCCAAATGGCAAAATTCCTAAGGCAGTATTGGTATGAATTAAGGCTTGACCTACTTCATTTACTGATCCATCCCCTCCAACGGCAATTACTGCATCTAACTTATTTAATACACCATCTTTACTTAAGGTAACCGCATGTTTCGGGTGTTCCGTATAGATCACCTGATAGTTAAATTTTGAATGATCTAAGTGTTTTTCGATCAGCTGAATAACTTTGTCTTTGGACTGAACACCTGAGTTAGGATTGATAATGAAAAGTAACTTATATTTTGAGAGCGATACGGACAAGGGCTAAATTTTAGAACCCCAAATTTAAAGACTATTTCTTTAAGGAAAGTTCATTTGTTATCATTCTGTGGTTATACTGTTGAATTATTGCCTTCAACTGTTTTTCCATTTTATCCCTCTGTTTATTTTCAATTTCCATTAAATTGTTAACAAGAGTTGTATCCGAAGGGAAGTGATAAAGTCCAATCGTTTTTTCTCCGTCAAAATGTAGCGAGTAATCTTCTTCAATTAATTGATATACGCCTGTTAGATAGTTGACTGCAAAATGCTGATTTGTTGAGTCTAAGGGGTAGTTTCCAAAATTGAGTGCTTTTCCATCAAAGTTGGCTATTTCAAGACAAATGGAAGAAATATCTGCATGTTGAGTTACAGGTTGGTAATGGCCAATCGATGGCCCATTTTTCCAATTATATATAATTAATGGTACACTGAATATCCCTAGTCGATTCAAATATTTTGGTCGAATAGATTGAGCGGTGTGATCAGCGGTAATTACAAAAACTGTATTTTCAAACCAAGGCATCTTTTGAGCGGTTTCGAAAAACCTTTTAAGGGAATGATCTGAATATCCTACGCTCTCATGAACTTCAAGGATTCCTTTTGGAAATTTTCCTTGATGTTGATCAGGAATGGTGTAAGGGTGATGAGAGGATAAACTAAATATAGTAGAGAAAAAGGGTTCTTCTTTTTCACTCAACTCTTTAGCGAAATATTGAAAATATGGCTCGTCAAAAATTCCCCAGTTTCCATCATAGTCTGCTTCATTATCGTATTCTTTTCGCCCATAATATTTTTCGATTCCAGACATTTGTGCGAATGCGTCAAAACTCATGGTTCCGTTAGTTCCACCATGATAAAAACTACTGGAATAATTTAATTCAGAAAGCAGTGTTCCTATTCCTTGAATAGAATTATTATTATACCCGGAAGTTATGTATGGACTATCCATTAGGCTTGGTAATCCCGCCAGTATAGAAGGTAGGGCTTCTATAGACTTTTTACCGTTAGCAAAGGCATTGTCGAATACTATACTGTGCTCCATTAATGAGTCCAAGAATGGAGTATAACCCTTACCATTGTGGTATCCGCCAATGTATTCTTTTGAGAAACTTTCCAAAATAATCAAGACAATGTTTGGTCTTAGGTTAGTGTCCGCTTTATAGTATTGGACAGGGTTAAATCTTTGAGTAAGCTCTTTGTCATCAAAATAGTTCACTTCAGTGATTTGAGCCTTAAATAGTGTTCTAGTAATGGTGAAGGGAGTATTTAAAACCAAAGGAACATTTTGCACATTAGAATATTGACTTGCCTGAAGGGATGTGATAGGGCGTAACTGCCAACCACCTCTGCTGCTTAAAACAGCTATTCCAAGCCAGAGAACAAACAACAACCATTGGGTCCAAAATTTTGTTTCAGGAACAAAGTTGGACAAGGTTTTATTGTAGGTCCAATTGATTAACCATAAAAAAGCGACGAATACAATCCCTAAATACCAATAATCGAGTAGGAACTGAGGAATTAGTCTTAAGGTGTCATCTCCGGTTGTTACAAAATCTAATATATCAGCAGTGGTGCGCTTTAAGGTAAAAGGAAAGTAGGCCATGTCTATGACTGAAACCAAAACACAAACCACTGTTGAGAACAAAAAAAGTGCTTTTAATACTTGTTGATAACTGCGCTTATTTCTCAACTTTAGTGGCAGAATAGAGCCAAGAATGAAAGGTAAATAAGTGTAAGCAATTGCTGCTATATCAAAACGAATACCACCTATAAACACCCTGTAATCATAAGCAGAAAAATAAGCGTAATTAAAAACTAAAAAGGTTATTCTTAAAAGAGTAAATAATAAAAGAGCAATACCAATTCGCTTAATTAAAAGTAATGAATGGTGAAAATAGAGACTATTCAACGCTTAGGCTTTTGTTTCAACTGGTAAATATATAAAGAAAGTGCTGCCTTTGCCGACTTCACTTTTAGCAGTAATGTATCCATTGTGGTTTTCTACCACGCGTTTTGAGATGGCTAAACCAATACCCGTTCCACTATATTCAGAACGGCCATGCAGTCTTTGGAAGATAGTGAAAATTTTGTCTAAGTATTGCTCATCAAACCCAATACCGTTATCATTGATAGTTATTTCTATAAATTCTTCACTTACCAATAAGGGTATTTTCTGTTCTAATTTTACAGCAGGAATAATCTTAGTTTTTATTTTTAACACTGGATTGGTATCCTTTTTACGGTATTTAATCCCGTTAGAAATAATATTTTGAACCAATTGGCGCAATTGAACTGGAGTTCCATTTATTGTCGTCTCCGTTGTTAACTTCAATTTTACTTTTCCTTTCGCTTCGTGGATAGATTCACTTAAATCTTCCAATACTTCATTAATTAGATTGTTGATTTTAATCGATTTTCGATCTCCAATGTTTCGGGTAGAGCGTGAAAAGTTCAATAAATCCTGAATCAAAGTCTGCATTCGCTCCGTAGAATTAATCATTCGATCAAAATAAGTGCGACCTTTTTCATCAAGCTGCTCAGCGTGCTTTCTTAAAATAATATCGGAAAATGAAATCACTTTTCTCAGGGGCTCTTGTAAATCGTGTGAAGCGACATAAGCAAACTGCTCTAATTCTTGGTTGGTTTGGCTCAATCGATGAATGGATTCTTGCAATTGATCCTCCAAAGCACTTCTTAATTGAATATCTCTAATAAAGTGCAAATAGGCTAGAAGGATGATAATGAGGGTTAAAGCCGCAAAAATTGAAATAATTAAATAGTTTTCTTCTAAGGCAATGTCAACATCGTTATTACGTTTTTTTAGCAGATTCTCTTCGGTTTCCTCAATTAAGCTGATGATGGATTGAATATTTTCCATCACATCGATCTCCCGCTTCAGTGAAGTTTTTATCATAGCCTTATTGAGGATACTATCTTCTTTAGCGATGTGGATATCTTCAACTAAAGCATACCATTTGTCTATTAATGTCAATAACTGCTTGAAGCGCTTTTGTTGTTTGCTATTGTCTCTGGTCAATTCTTGAGACTCATTGTAATATTCCATCACTCCAATTTTGGAGTTAATGTATGGACGTCTAAATGTTTCGTCTTCAGAAACTAAGTACGCACGATGATTGTTCTCAGCATCTTTCAATTCCACTAACAATCGCTGCACATTAAACAATACTTCAGAAGTATGAGCAACCCAAGCACTCTTTACTTTAAAGGAATTTAGACTTCTATAAGAAACGATAGACAGTATTATCAAAAGCAGGATAGCTGCGCTTAATATAATTCTCAGCCGATTTTCAATTCGATTATTTTTCTTTTTTAATGGCATAAAAGGGGGTTAGTCTTTTCCGTTGATTCGATCGCTTTGCTTTTTCATTTCCATTAATCCGCATTTATCACAGTTGTGCGATTTAACTTGATTTCTAAAATTATATATCAAATAAAAAATAGCAAGAATAAGTAGTGAAAATATTCCGATAGTTTCTAAAGTCATTTTGTTGAAAAGAGCTAATGGATTTCTCCAAAGTTAGCTAAATTCACATAACTTTGATTGCTTTTAATATACCAAACTCAACACAATGGGCTTACTTTTTGATCATAAAGACATTCCACACTCTACACTTAAGGAGTTGTATAAAAACCTACTGAAGCCAAGAATGATAGAGGAAAAAATGTTGTTGCAATTACGTCAAGGCAAGATTTCAAAATGGTTTTCAGGAATCGGTCAGGAAGCTATTTCAGTGGGGACAACTTTAGCCCTTAACCCTGAAGAATACATCCTCCCGATGCATAGAAATTTAGGAGTTTTTACTTCTCGAGGTATTCCGTTGAATCGTCTTTTTGCTCAATTTCAGGGTAAAATGAGCGGGTTCACAAAAGGAAGAGATCGTTCGTTTCACTTTGGGACCAATGATTACAAAATTGTAGGTATGATTTCTCATTTAGGACCGCAATTGGGTGTAGCCGATGGAATAGGATTAGCGAGTTTATTAGATCGAAAGAAAGAAGTGACAGCTGTTTTTACTGGTGATGGTGGAGCTAGTCAAGGAGATTTTCATGAATCGTTGAACGTAGCTGCTGTCTGGAATTTACCGGTATTGTTTATCGTAGAAAATAATGGTTATGGTTTATCTACACCCTCTTCGGAGCAGTTTAAGTGTCAGCAGTTTATCGATAAGGGAATTGGTTATGGAATGGAAGCTGTTAAAGTAGAAGGAAACAACATATTGGACGTTTATTCTACAATAAAGTCATTGGCAGAATCGATGCGAGAAAATCCTCGACCAATATTGGTGGAATGCATGACTTTTAGAATGCGTGGACATGAAGAAGCATCAGGAACGAAATACGTACCCAATGAATTGTTTGAGGAATGGGAAACCAAGAATCCGGTAGACCGATATAGAGAATATTTGGAATTGATTGGCGTATGGGATGCTGATCAAGAGTCCCTCCTGCGATTGGAAATAAAGAATGAAATAGAAGAAGGCCTTACAATAGCTTATGCGGAAGACGATATAGTAGCTAATACTGAAACTGAGCTGTCAGATATGTATGCGCCATTTGATTTTCAGGAAACTGATCCAACTGGTGAAGTGGTAGAGAAAAGAATGATTGATGCCATTTCAGACGGCTTAAGAGAAGCCATGATAAAACATGACGACTTGGTGTTGATGGGGCAGGACATCGCAGAGTATGGCGGTGTATTTAAGATTACAGATGGATTTGTAGCACAATTTGGAAAAGAAAGAGTTCGAAATACACCATTATGTGAATCGGCTATTGTCGGAACCGCTTTGGGGTTGTCCATAAAAGGAAAGAAAGCCATGATGGAAATGCAATTCGCCGACTTTGTGACCGAAGGATTCAATCAAATCGTTAATAATCTAGCGAAAATCCATTACCGTTGGGGACAAAATGCAGACGTAGTCGTTAGAATGCCAACAGGAGCAGGAGTGGCAGCAGGTCCATATCATTCTCAGAGCAATGAAGCTTGGTTTACGCATACTCCGGGCTTAAAAGTGGTTTATCCAGCTTTCCCTGAAGATGCAAAAGGATTGTTGTTGACCGCTTTCGAAGATCCGAACCCGGTGCTGTTTTTTGAGCACAAAGCCTTATACAGAAGTTTGAGTGGTAAAGTTCCTGAAGGATATTATACCATACCTTTTGGGAAAGCAAGAGCCGTAAAAGAAGGAACACAGGTTTCTATCATTACTTACGGAATGGGCGTGCATTGGGCATTGGCCGTTTTGGAGAAGCACCCAGAGATTTCAGCCGACTTGATCGATTTAAGAACCTTGAGTCCGTTAGATACGGAAACCATCTACGCATCGGTGAATAAAACAGGAAGAGCTATTGTTCTGCAAGAAGATGTAATTAGTGGAGGAATCGCCTCCGACATTTCTGCATTGATTATGGAGAATTGCTTTACTCAATTAGATGCTCCAGTAAAACGATGCGCAAGTTTGGATTCAGCCATTCCGTTTAATCCTGTTTTGGAGAAAAACTTCTTGGCATCGAATCAGTTTGAAGCGGATTTGTTGGACTTGATAGCCTATTAAAAAGAGAATCACACAAAATTTATACTAACGACTCTTCCATTTTGGGAGGGTCGTTTTTTTTGCGCCCACATTGTTAATGAATCTTAAATCCTCTGTATATTTGTTTGATTGACTATTGAATAGAAAAACGATTATTACTTATGAGAACTAGACTGAAATTAATCTTATTACCTACTCTAATATTCTTTTCAACATGCATTTTTGCTCAAAAATACGAGATGTGGGGGATGACCTCAGAAGGAGGGGAGTTTGGAGCGGGTACCATATACAAAACAGATTCTTTTGGAAATAATTTAACCAATGTTCATTCTTTTGAATTTAATAAAGGAGAAGAACCTTATTACTCTAAAATATGTGAAGCGACCAACGGTAAATTCTATGGTTTGACTTCAGATGGAGGGCGGAGAGGTGATGGTGTATTGTTTGAATACAATGATTCCACAAATGAGTATAAAGCAATTTATGAATTTACTAGTTATTTCTCTGGGAGTTTACCACTCGGTGGAATCATTCAGGCTTCAAATGGAAAGCTTTATGGGATGACATCAGAAGGTAAACTAAACAATTCAGGGGTTCTGTTCGAATATGATTTAGTTGCAAAATCTTATCAAATACTATTCGAATTTGGAACTGCGAATGGAGGTAGGCCAAATGGTACATTATTAGAGGCTTCAAATGGAAAGTTATATGGAGTTGTTCCTTTTGGTGGAACATTTGGGGGTGGAATTTTATTTGAGTACAACACTTTAAATAATACTTTCACAACAAAGGTTAATTTTAATAGGTTAACAATTGGTAGTAATCCACAAGGTAGTTTAATTCAAGCGACTAATGGCAAATTATATGGCGTAACATCTTTTTTAAGTGGATTCTCTAGAGTAGGAACTCTGTTTGAATACGATATTTTACTGGATACCATTATCAAGAAATCAGAATTCTCGGGACTCAAAGGTTCAAATCCTCTAGAAGGACCTATTGAAGCATCTAATGGAAAATTCTACGGAATGACCAATACAGGAGGGGTTAATAATTTTGGTGTGATATACGAATACGATTTGGTTACAGATACCTTAATAGTAAAAACACACTTTGATAGCCTAACAAGTGGTAAGCATCCCACTGGTAGTTTGGTTGAGATTTCAAACGGACTGTTTTATGGTGTAGCGCGGTATGGGGGAATTAACAATGATGGAGTATTATTTGAATATAATAATCAGAACGATTCCTTATTGAAAAAGATTGATTTTGAATATACTCAGAATGGATATCAGCCAATGGGATCATTAACCTTAACTTCTTCAAATAAGTTGTTAGGGACTACTTTTTTAAGCGATACCGGAGCAGGGTTATTATATTCCTATGATTATATAGGGAATCAATTGAATAATTTAAAATTCCTAAACCATTCAGCTATTGGAAGACACCCTGAAGGAAGTTTAACCTATGCCAATAATGGAATGTTGTATGGAACTTCTAGAGAGGGTGGAGCTAACTATTGGGGTTCTTTATTTGAGGTAAATCCCTTAACAGGAGAAGTAAAGACTAAAGTTAATTTTGATTTAGTTAATACAAATGGCTTTCCTCAAGATAATCTACTTTATACAAAAACTAATAGAATGTTTGGAGTAGCGACATATGGAGGTACTTACCGAAGCTCAATATTATATGAATATGATTTTTTATTAGATACCATTTCTATTGCACATGAGTTTATTTATGGTACGAGCTCTAAAAGTAGTTTAATTGAACATTCTAATGGGAAAATATATGGCTTATCCTATCAAGGATCCTTCAGCAATAGTTTAGTAATTTTTGAATTTGACTATAATTCTAAAATATTTCGATCATTGAGTCCAATACCCGGATCTTCTTCTTATGGAATGATAATCGAAGGACCAAATGGTATATTATACGGTGTAAGTACTTCGGGGGGTGTAAACAATAGTGGATATTTGTTTTCTTATGACATCACTACGAATGCATTTAATTCGTTGTATGATTTTAATGGAGTTAGTGGTCAAGCTCCATTCAATGAGTTAACATTAGCAAGTAATGGTAAACTCTACGGAATGACTTTGTATGGTGGATCAAATGGCGAGGGCGTATTGTTTGAATATGATGTTACAACTTCAACTTACACTAAAAAGTTAGATTTTGTTGATACAATCAGTGGAGGTAACCCTGAATGTCAATTAAGGGAACTGAATCACGGCAAACTTTATGGAGTTGTGCCTTATGGTGGTAAAAATTACGGGGGGGTATTGTTTGAGTATTCTTTTATAACAGACACTTTGATTAATAAATATGAATTTAGTGGAGGATTAAATGGTGCAGAGCCATATGGAAGCTTGATAAAAATACCAACTTGTATTATGCCAAAAGGAACTAGAACAATTACTGCATGTAAAAGTTATGTTTCACCAAGTGGTAATCATGTTTGGACCAGTTCAGGACTATACTCTGATACGCTTCAAATTTCAGGCTGTGATAGCGTGATCTCTGTTGATGTAACCATAAAAAAAGTAGATGTTTCTATAACTAATTTAAGTGGAAATACATTAGTAGCAGGAGCACTTAATGTTTCATACCAATGGCTCGATTGTATTAATAATTATTCAATTATTACCAATGATACTAATCGAATATTCAGACCAGAAACAAGTGGCATTTATGCTGTTGAAATTACTTCAAATGGTTGTATAGATACTTCCGCTTGTTATCCAATAACAGTGGTAGGTATTTCTGAAAATCAACTCAGCAATAATTTCGCAGTATTTCCCAATCCGACCAATAGCAATGTCACACTATCTTTAGGTGGAATGTATGGCGCTTTCACCACTCAAGTATATAACGTACATGGAATGCTGATCAACGAAAGTACTCACCAATCTGCCAATCAAGTTGAGGTAGAGTTAGGAGAATCGGAAGGTATCTATTTCATTCACTTAATTACGAGCAATGGAGAAAAGGTGGTTCGGAAGGTAGTGAAGAACTAACATTATAAATCATAGAAATATACTAACGACTCTTCCATTTTGGGAGGGTCGTTTTTTTTTGCATAGAATTAAAAAAAAAGGGACAAATGTTAGATGAATGATGCAACTGTTTAGTTAATTTAAACGTTTATAATTAAATCTATTAATGGAAGATTTCAAACCTAAACTTACCTTTATGATGAAAAATAGACTAAAGCTACCTGTACTAATTCTCTTGTTACTTCTTTCAATTTTTACTTTCTCACAGAAACATGAAATGTGGGGTGTCACGACTCGTGGTGGACTATCAGAAAGAGGAGTGATATTTAAGGTTGATTCTTTGGGGAATAACTTTAATATCGTTTACGACTTCCCCGCCATAAATGCTTCAGAGCCAGGTTATGTAAATCTTTGTGAACATCCTAATGGTAAATTGTATGGTACAACAACTTCAACTTTTAGCAGTGCTAATGGAACAATTTTCGAATACGATCCTATTCTAAACGAAATTACTGTGAAAATTAATTTCGATACTTTGTATCTAGGTAATCCTTTTGGCGGGTTAACATTAGCGCCAAATGGAAAGTTATATGGGAATACTAGTTCAGGAGGAATATATAATGGAGGTACTATCTATTCATTCGATCCTGTAACAAATAAATATAGTTTAATTCACCAATTTCAAGATACTGTAACAGGTAAAAGACCTTTGGGTGATTTGCTTTTAGCAGCAAATGGAAAAATGTATGGACTGACAAGTTTTTATGACGGATTAAAAAATGTAGAAGGAATATATGAATTAGATATTATAACAAACACTGTAATTAGTGTTGCTGAATTTCCTAACTCTAGTGTTGGGGAATCCCCATCTGGTAAACTAATACAAGCTTCAAATGGTAAACTATATGGGCTAACAAGTGCAGGTGGAGTGAATGGAAAGGGGGTTCTTTATGAGTATGATTTAGTTTTAGATACCTTAATAAATAAATATAGTTTTAATCAATCTATAGGAGAGAATCCAGTTGGGTCCCTATTTGAAGCTGCTAACGGTAAGTTATATGGATTAACATATTGGGGTGGACTTAATTATAAAGGAACACTTTTTGAGTATGATATTTCTATCGATACTGTTATTAAGAAGGTTGATTTTGGTCGTGGATTTAATTTTAATTATTATCCAAGGGGAGTTTTTTTTGAAGATACAATTGGAACACTTATGAATCACGACGGACGAAACATTGTAACTTATAATTATTTAACTGACACATTAATTTTACAAGCGGGTTTTATTTCAATAGGCGTTAGTGCAATTGCAGGAGATTTAATTAAAACATCATCTGGAAAGTACTATGGGTTGGCAGCTTCGATTAATAATGATAATCACGGTGGGGTTTATGAGTACAAAAAAGCCACAGATAGCTTAGTCATTAAAAATAGGTTTAATTACAACGAGTTGGGAGGATCTCCAGTTGGAAGTTTGTGTCAAGCAGACAATGGAATGCTTTATGGAGCTACAGTTATTGGCGGCGAATTCAATGCAGGAGTTATTTACGAGATTAATCCAAATAATAATTTTATCAGAAAGGTAGTTGATTTAAGTTTTGGAGTACAGTATCAATTGATCCAAGCCTCCAATAAAAAATTATACGGCGTAAGTGGGAATAGTATTTTTGAATTAGATTTGAGTACTGATAGCTTAACAATAGTACATACTTTTAATACCTCAGGGATAAATTCTCCAATTGGTAGATTGTTGGAAGCAAGTAACGGAAAACTTTATGGGATTGGTCAAAAATATCTTTCTGGAGGACTAGGAGGTATTTTTGAATATGACATTCAGACTAATACTTTGGTAGAAAAACATTTATTCCTGAGCTCTTTCCCAGAAAGATACTCTGGAGGTTTAATAGAATCAAATAATAAACTGTATGGGGTGAATGCTTCAGGTGGATTTCACGGTAATGGTTCTATTTATGAGTTTGATTTATTGACAAATACTTTTTCAACTAAGTATAATTTTGTTGATACCATAGTAAACCCAAATGGAGAACTTTTGGAAACTTCCAATGGCGTCTTTGTGGGAACAACAAAGCGTGGAGGGGCAAACAGTGTTTTTGGTGTTAATGGTTCCGGAATTCTATATGAGTATGATAACAACAATAATAAATTTACAATTAAGAGTTTATTCATTAAGGATAGCACTGGATATTATGCCAATGAGGGTCTAATTAAAGGAGGAAATGGCAACTATTATGGGGTAACTAAATATGGCGGAAACAATAATAATGGAGTAATATTTGAATACAATCCTTCTACTAATATCAATTTACCTAAACATTCATTATCAATGTCAAGTACGGGAGGTATCCCATTTAGTTCTTTGACTAAGGTTTTAATTTGTCCTTCAGCGACAGTTACTTCTCTAGGAAGTAGTCTAAAAGCAGATGTCTCCAATGCCACCTACCAATGGTTAGATTGCAACAACAACTATGCAATCATCCCGAATGAAACAGGGCAATTGTTTACAGCAACAGCAATAGGAAACTATGCTGTTGAAATTACTTCAAATGGTTGTGTGGATACTTCCACCTGCTATCCAATTACAGTAGTCGGCATTTCTGAAAACCAACTCAGCAATAATCTCGCAGTATTTCCGAATCCAACCAATAGTATTGTCACATTATCTTTAGGTGGGCTATATGGTGCTTTTACTACTCAAGTGTATAACGTACATGGAATGCTGATCAACGAAAGTACTCACCAATCTGCTACCCAAGTTGAGGTAGAGTTAGGAGAATCGGAAGGTATCTATTTCATTCATTTAATTACGAGCAATGGAGAAAAGGTGGTTAGAAAGGTAGTGAAGAACTAACATTATAAATCATAGAAATATACTAACGACTCTTCCATTTTGGGAGGGTCTTTATTTTGTGTTCTTCTGGGTAACAAAAAAATGAATAAAACAATTCTGAAAAATTCGATTGCATTTCACCTTTCAAAGAGAATGTTGTTTGATTTCAAGAAGGTTAGGTTATTTTAAAATTATAATAAAAAGCCTTACATTTGCAGTCCAAAAAATCGACGTATTGGTATAGTCGGTTAACTATTAATTTCTTTCGTTTAAATACCAACAAGTAAACGAAATACAAGTAATTATTCAGAATGTCTGAAAACAAAGAAAAGGATACGAACCCTGCAGAGGAGATCGTGAACAAAGCAAAAGAAGTAGCAACTAATGCTGTAGAAGCAGTTAAAGACGCAGCAGAGGCTGTAGTTGAAGCAGTTGAAGATGCAACTTCAGAAGAATCAAATGAGCCAAAAGCAGATAACAGCATTAATGCTTCTGTAGCGGCTGACTCTAAAGATTTTGATTGGGATTCTATCGGTAAATACGATGAATTGTATTCAAAAGCTGAAAGAGAAAAAATGGAAGAAGTATATGGAGATACTTTAACTTCTATTAATGAGCAAGAAGTGTTAGATGGAATCATTGTTTCTAAAAACACAAGAGAAGCTGTTGTAAACATCGGTTACAAGTCTGATGGTGTTATCCCAATGTCTGAATTGAGATATAAAGACGAAGTAAAAGTTGGAGATTCAGTTGAAGTATTTATTGAAAGCCAAGAAGATAAAAATGGTCAATTATTATTGTCTCACAAGAAAGCAAGAGCGCTTAGAGCATGGGATAGAGTAAATGATGCGTTGGAGTCTCAAGAAGTAATCAAAGGTTATGTGAAATGCAGAACTAAAGGTGGATTGATCGTTGATGTATTTGGTATTGAAGCATTCTTACCAGGTTCTCAAATTGATGTGAAGCCTATCCGTGATTACGATATGTACGTAGATAAAACGATGGAATTTAAAGTTGTGAAAATCAACAAAGAATTCAAAAACGTTGTAGTATCTCACAAAGCACTAATTGAGGCTGAGCTTGAAGTTCAGAAGAAAGAGATTATTGCTCAATTAGAAAAAGGACAAGTATTAGAAGGTACTGTTAAGAACATTACTTCTTATGGAGTATTTATTGATCTTGGTGGTGTTGATGGTTTAGTTCACATTACCGATCTTTCTTGGGGACGTGTTAATCACCCAGAAGAAATCGTTGAATTAGATCAAAAGGTTAATGTTGTTATCCTTGATTTTGATGATGACAAGAAGAGAATTGCTTTAGGTATGAAGCAATTAGAGAAGCATCCGTGGGATGAGTTAGACGAGAAATTAACTGTAGGCGACAAAGTAAAAGGTAAAGTTGTTGTAGTTGCTGATTATGGTGCTTTCGTTGAAATTCAGCCTGGTGTTGAAGGTTTGATCCACGTATCTGAAATTACTTGGTCTAACCACTTGAAGCCTGCTCAAGAATTCTTTACTGTAGGTGATGAGGTTGAAGCTCAAATTTTAACCTTAGATAGAGAAGAAAGAAAGATGAGTTTAGGTGTTAAACAATTGACTCCTGATCCATGGGAAGGTATTGTTGAGAAATTTATCGTTGGTGATAAGCACAAAGGTAAAGTAACTAACATTTCTGACTTTGGAGTATTCGTTGAATTAGAAGAAGGTGTTGACGGTTTGGTTCACATTTCAGATCTTTCTTGGTCTAAGAAAATCAACCATCCTAAAGAAGTTACCGCTGTTGGTGATGAATTAGAGGTAGTTATCTTAGAAGTTGATAGAGAAAATAGAAGATTAAGCCTAGGTCATAAACAATTGGAAGAGAATCCATGGGAGACATTTGAAACCATTTTTGAAGTGGGTTCAATCCACCAAGGAACTATTACAGAAATCAATGCAAAAGGTGCAACAGTTGTTTTACCTTATGGAGTTGAAGCTTTAGCTACGAAGAAAAATATCGTAAAAGAAGATAATACTACTGCTGCTGTTGATGAAGTACTAGACTTTAAAATTGTAGACTTTAATAAAAATGCACGTAAAATTGCAGTGAGTCATACTCAAATTTTCAAGGATGCTGAGTTTGAAGAAGTAAAAGAGAAGAGAGCTTCTGCTAAAGCGGAGCATGCTCAAACTGCGAAGAAGATTAAGACGATGCAAGATTCACAAGAGAAAACAACTCTTGGTGATTTAGATGCTTTGTCTAAATTGAAATCAGAGATGGAAAAAGGAGAGAAGAAGTAATTTTCTTTTCGAAACCATAATAATTGATCCCTTCCTGATAAAATCAGGAAGGGATTTTTTTATATTTCAATTTTAATACATATTGAGTAAGTATGGAAATAATTACCGACCAGTTTTCTGAGGCAGCATTAAATACCTGCAAAACTTGTAAAACCGAATTACTCGGCCCGTATTGTTATCATTGTGGACAACGAAAAATAGCTAAGCGGTTTCAACTAAAAGATTCTATCAAATGGGTTTTTCATCAACTCTTTAATATGGATCATGGTCTGTTTTTTACAACTTTTCGGTTGTTTAAAAATCCACAAAAAGTTCTTTTAGACAACATTACTGGTGCGACAGTTAAGTATTTACATCCCTTTCGATTTATTTTTATTTGGGCTACCATTAGTGTTCTAATATCCTTGCTATTTGGATTGAATGAAAAAGCTCAAGAGTTAGGTATGCCCCAATCTGGAATAAAGGCGCAAGAAGTTGGAAAAGATGTTCAAGAGTTTATCAATAAATACCTTACACTGATAACAATAGGCACAGTACCCTTTTTTGCTTTTTACAGCAAACTCTTTTTTAGAAAGTTCAAATTGAATTATGCTGAACACCTAATTATTAATTCATATAGTTACGGGGTTACAATTGCCGTTGGTACATTGTTTTATTTCTTATGGCTTATTCCTGGATTCTTTTTGTGGTCTACCGCAATTTCTGCACTTATTACTGTGATAATTTTTTCTTGGATTTATAATCGGTTTTTTCAGGTGAATTTTTTGATAAGCCTAATCAAATCATTTTTAATCTATATCATTTCATACTTTACCATAATCCTGATAGGAGGGGTTATTGCTGGTTCAATGGCTATAATCAATAAGATTTCGTTTTAAAATCTCATTAAGAATTACCTTAAAAATACTTCAGCTTCATTAGTAAATGCTTTAAGTTCTATAGGGTTTCCACTAGGGTCTAAAAAAAACATGGTGCGCTGTTCTCCTGTTTTTCCTTCATATCGAAGTGTTGGCTTGATAATAAACTTGGTCTGTATGCTCTCTAGCTTACTTTGGATACCTTCAAACTCTTTAACGGTAATCAGACAGCCAAAATGGGGGATGGGTACTTTGATTCCATCTACGTTACCACAATAATCTAATGCTGGAATGTCTTTACTTACGTGAGCAGATAATTGATTGCCAAAGAAATTAAAATCGATCCAATCTTCAGTGGAGCGACCTTCAATACAATTTAATAATGCGATATAAAATTGGCGTGTACTTGCTATATCTTTCACCTTAAAGGCGTAATGGAATGTTTTCATGATGGTGTTTTAAATCTAAAAAGTACAAAAAAAACTCCCTACCTCATGGAGGTAAGGAGTTAATAAACTATAAAGAAATGGTTGTTATTTTAAATAGGTTACTCCCTGATTCCATAGGACAAAGCTCCAAATGTCAGCCCACTCTTCTATGGTTTTTGAAGTTGGTTTTCCTGCTCCATGTCCTGCATTTACATCTACGCGAATTAGCAATGGGTTTTTATCTGAACCTTTTGCTTGTAGTTCTGAAATGAATTTAAATGAATGAGCAGGAACCACTCGATCATCATGGTCAGCAGTAGTCACCATAGTCGCAGGGTAGTCTGTTCCTTTCTTCACATTGTGCAATGGAGAGTACCGATATAGATTTTCAAAACTTTCCTTTGTTTCACTATCTCCATATTCACCTGCCCATGCCCAACCAATAGTGAATTGATGATAACGTAGCATATCTAAAACACCTACACCAGGTAGTGCTACTTGAGCTAAGTCAGGACGCTGTGTCATTACAGCTCCTATTAAGAGTCCACCGTTACTTCTTCCGTGTATTGCCAATTTTTCAGTAGAGGTGTACTTGAATTTTTTTAGGTATTCCGCAGCTGCAATAAAATCATCAAAAACATTTTGCTTTTTTTCCTTCATCCCTGCCTTATGCCAATCTTCACCATATTCGCTGCCACCTCGCAAATTGGCAACGGCATATATTCCACCTTGTTCCAAGAAAACGGTTGTTTTTACATCAAAATAAGGCTTTATACTGATATTAAATCCACCGTATGCATAAAGAAATGTCGGATTCTGCCCATCCATCTTTAAACCTTTTTTGTGGGTAATAAACATCGGTATTTTAGTTCCATCCTTACTTTCATAAAATACTTGATTGGTTACATAATTGTCTCCATCGAAAGCGGTTTTAGCTTCATACCAAATAGAAGATTTCTTGGTTTTCATGTCATACTTGAAAATGGTTCCAGGTTTTGTATAGGACGAAAATGAATAAAAAGCTAATGAAGTATCTTTGTCTCCACTGAAGCCCGCAGATCCCAAACCAGGTAACTCTATTGCATGGCTGAAGGTTCCATCTTTTTCATAGATTTCAAGAGCAGTTACAACATCTTTCATATAGGAAGCTACCAATTGATTATTAGCTATGGTCACACTGTTTAAATAGTCCGTTTTTTCTGGTAAAACATCCACCCAATTTTCTTTCGAAGGATTTTTTAAATCTACTTTTACTAGTTTATTATTAGGAGCATTGACATTGGTAAATAATAAAACTTCTCCATTTTCGTAACCAACTACATTCTGTTCGTTTTCAAAATCATCCACTAAAGTGATAAAACCTTCATTTTTATCCAATTCTTTTACCATTAAAGTATTTCCTGAAGTCGATTCAGACCCTGAAATAATGAGTAGGGTTTGAGCTTCATTCACACCGGCATAAAAGTTCCTTTCCGGATTGACTTTATCTTCAAAAATTAATTGATCAGTTGACTGAGGAGTTCCCAGTTTGTGGTAGTACACTTTATGAAATTCGTTCTTGTTTGAGAACTCTGAACCTTCTTTAGGAGCATCATAACTACTGTAATAAAAACCATCTTTATACCAGGATATACCTGAAAACTTAACCCACTTAACGGTGTCTGCAGTCATTTCCATTTTATCCATGTTCATTACTTGAATTTCAATCCAGTCTGAACCTGCTTTAGAAACCCCAAAAGCCATATATTCTGCATCTTTAGAAAAGCTTAAACCATTCATGGCAGCTGTACCATCTTCTGACCATTCATTTGGATTTAATAGTACTTTTTCTTCTCCTTCTAGGCCTTCTCTGTAATAAAGAACAGATTGATTTTGAATACCATCGTTTTTATAGTAGAAGTAGTATTTTCCTTTGTTAAAAGGGGTAGATACTTTTTCATAATTCCAAAGTTCTGTCAGCCTATTTTTCAATTGATCGCGATAGGGTATCTGACTCAAATAATCAAAAGTAACTTCATTTTGTGCTTTTACCCAGTTCGCAGTTTCTTCAGAGCGATCGTCTTCTAACCATCGATAGGGGTCGTTTACTATTGTCCCAAAGTAATCATCAGAGATACTATCTTTCCTAACTTCAGGATATGGTTTTAAAGTTATACTAGTATTCAATTCTTCTTTTTTTTCTCCCTCTCCACAAGCAAACAAGCTAAGAATAGAGGAGGCTATAATTAATTTTTTCATTGATTAGTTTTTGCGTTTCAATGGTAAACTTAATCATTTGATTAAAATCAAAAATGGATTTAGTAAATCGAATAAGAAAATTGTACTTTCGAATTGTAATAAATTTCTAAGAAGATGAAGAAAATTATCGGATTGATAGTCGTTTGTATGATGATAACAGCTTGTTCTCATACTGACAAAAGTAAAAATGAGGTTGTTAATTTAGACGCTCAATTTGATACTTTTAAAACAGGTTTCATTGAGGAACTGTGGAAAATATTTCCAAGTTGGGCTTCAGCTGAAGGAATGCACGATTATGATCATATTTTGACAATCCCTAACGACTCATATCGTAACGAGGTGATACAGTTTTTAGACTCTTCTAAAGCGAGATTAAGTCGATTTAATTTAAAAAGTTTATCTGGTGGAAATACGACCGATTATTACTTGATTAGAGATTTTATTGATGGGCAGTATTTTCAATTGAATGAATTAAAGTCATACGAATGGAATCCTTCACAGTATAATCTAGGAGGTCAGTTTTTTACTGTTCTCAACTACCGAGACCATTCTCTAGAAAAACGACTTCAAAACATTTCTGAAAAATTAAAAGCTGTAGGAGATTTTTATACAACCGCAAGAAATGAAATTACGGCACCTACTTTAGTTCATACTAATTTGGCTATTCAACAATTAAAAGGGTCAATAAATGTTTTTGATAAAGCGATAAGAGATTCATTGGACGTCTCATCTTTAAATGATTCGGAGAAAAATGAAATTACCTTACTAGTAGATTCTGCTGTAGCTTCTATTAATGGTTTTGTTGGTTGGTTAGAAAATGAATTAAAGCCTCAGGTTGAGCGTGGTGAACGTTCTATTGATTTTCGATTAGGCACAGATTTGTACGAAAAGAAATTTAAGCACAACATGTCGTCAACGTTTACAGCCAGAGAAATCTATCAAAAGGCGATTGAGAGAAAGAATGATCTGCATGAAAAAATGTTTGCTTTAACAAAAAAAATGTGGTCTAAATATCTACCTGAATCAAAAATGCCTGAATGGAAGGAGGACGCCATTAGAATGATGATAGATACCTTATCAGGAATCCATGCTGATCGAGATTCATTTATTGTTACTATTCGCAAGCAAATTCCCGAATTAGAGCAGTTCGTAATTGAAAATGATTTAATGACACTCGATCCTGAAAAACCTTTGGTGGTAAGAGCAACCCCGGAATATATGCGTGGTGTTGCGGGTGCGTCTATTTCTGCTCCTGGTCCTTATGACTCAGAAGCGGAGACTTATTATAATGTCACTCCACTGGATCATTATTCACCAGAGCAAGCAGAAAGCTATTTGCGTGAATACAATCAATATATGTTGCAGATATTAAACATTCATGAAGCGATTCCTGGTCATTATACTCAACTAATTTATAGCAATCAATCACCCAGTTTAATCAAGAGCATTTTAGGTAATGGAGCGATGATTGAGGGTTGGGCCGTATATTCAGAATTGATGATGCTAGAAAATGGTTATGGTAATCATTCAGATGAGCTCTGGTTAATGTATTATAAATGGAATTTGAGGACTGTTTGTAATACGATTTTAGATTATAGTGTTCATGTCTTGAGTATGAATGAAGAAGAAGCTCTTCAACTTTTAATGAAAGAGGCGTTTCAACAAGAAGAGGAGGCAAGAGGAAAGTGGAGAAGAGTGCAATTATCATCCGTTCAATTGTGCAGTTATTTCACAGGGTTTTATGAGATAATGGAGCTAAGAAAGGAGTTACAAAAAAGAAAAGGAGAGTCCTTTGACTTGAAGGCATTTCATGAAGAGTTTTTAAGTTACGGAAGTGCCCCCGTGAAGTATATTAGACAACTAATGCTGAAATAATCCATAGAGTCGGATAGAAAATTCACTAGTTTTTAAGAGAGCAAAGTGGAATCATAGGTTATAATGATTTCTTGCATCTAATGATAATAATGAGAAGTAGCGAATATGCCAAGATGACTACAAACTAGTCGGTTTTAATTTTTAACTCACTAGCGACTTTTCCTGTTTCTGCATCAAATTGGATTTTTATAATTTGATAAGAGCAGGTTTTACAAATACCATCAAAGTAGTAATAGGTTAATTTTTGACCTAATTCATATCCTTTTCGATTATAGTGCTCAACTTTTCCTCTTTTTAAAGTGATACGATTCCAAATGGCATCAGGATATTCTTCCAACACTTTTACTTTTGCATTTTCTAATGAGGTAAGTTCTCCATTTGCAAGTTGGATGGCATAGCCTAGTTTAACCAATTGACTATCTATTACATTAAATTGATGGTCTAAATAAAATGATATGGAATCAATTAAGTTAGAATCAGTATATAAATAATAACGTGCTTCAGTTCCAAGTATGGTAGTATCAAATCGGATACTGTCGTTAGGTAAGAGACTGTCAGGTACTTTCGTAATTTCATTTTTGATTAACACAGTATCCAATCTAAATGTAGGAGCCATTTCTACGTTCCGATTCAAATAGTCAACCATATAATTGTGGATGGATTCTATCGTTTTTACTTTAGGGTCAATTTTTACCGCTAGTGTTTTATCGGTTTTAACAGAGCTCTTCTTTTTTGTTTGTGCAAAAGAAATCATGGAAAGCAATAAGCTTATTGTCAAAAGTGTTGTTTTCATGATTTTAGCTTAGGAGTATACGATTTGGTTATGGTTGATAATTCCTAAAGGTTTTCCAATTAGTTCCATTCCTATAAATGGGCTGTTCTTAGATTTAGAGGCGATGTCGCTTTTTTCTAGTTTCCAATTTTCTTCAGGGGAAAATAGTGTAAGATTAGCCATTTCTCCTTCTTTAATTTGAATGGGTTCCAATCCAAGAACTCTTCTGGGATTGTCTGCCAACTTCTCTATAATTTCTTCTAACTCTAATTTACCTTTCAAAGCCGTGTTAGCTGCTCCAAATGCCGTTTGAAGGTTGATAATACCGAAAGCAGCGTGATCAAATTCTCGCTTTTTAGCTTCTATATCCTCAGGCACGTGATTGGAAGTAATTACATCAATGGTTTTGTCTTTTAGACCTTTTATTAAAGCCTTAATGTGCGATTTGTCGCGAAATGGAGGTTGAACCTTGAACCTTGTATCAAACTCGTCCAGATAACTATCATCTATAAGTAGATGAGCAGCACTGACATCAGCGGTTACTCTTAACCCTTTTTTCTTAGCTTCTTTGATTAACTCTACACTTTTAGCGGTGCTGAGTGTAGAAAAATGTATTTTACCTTCTGTGTATTCTAGAAGATATAAATCCCGATTCACGATGATTTCTTCTGCTAATGCAGGAATTCCTTTTAAACCTAAATGCATGCTTTTCTCGCCTTCATGCATCATTCCTTTATGGCTAAGGTCTTTATGATCTGCATAATTAATAACCAAACCATCAAATGCTTTACAATAGAGTAGGGCAGTTTTTAATAAATTAGGATTCTGTACAGAAGCCTTTCCATCAGTAAATGCTACAGCGCCTGTTTCGTACATATCGAAAAGTTCAGCTAATTCAATACCATGAATTCCCTTAGAGATGGCTCCCATTGGCAATAGGTCCACAATAGCACCATTTGCCTTATTTTTTACATATTGTACTATCGATTTATTATCAATAGGTGGCTCTGTAGCAGGAGATATTGCCACAGCTGTGAATCCACCCTTGGCAGCTGCATTTATTCCACTTTCAATGGTTTCTTTATGTTCGTTTCCAGGATCTGAAAAATTTGCACCCAAGTCTAACCATCCAGCCGAAATATGCAGATTATTGTGGGTGTAGATATTAACCTTTTCTGGTGGAGTTAAGTTGTTTCCAATTGCTTCAATCTTACCATTATTAATGTATAAGTCTATGACTTGATTATGGAATTCAGAATGTTTTGAAATCAATTTGGCCGATTGAATAAAAAGCTTCATTTGCAATTGGTTTTTTAATGATAAAGTCTCAACAAAATTACTTCAAACCCTAAGAATAGCAAACATAAAATGATGCAATACTTCCACAAAGAAAATCCTTGGGTGTTTTCAGTTATTTCTTGACTCAAAAGTTCGTTATTCGAAGATAAAATTGCATATTGATTCATCCCATTTTGATCTAAGGAAGACCTTAACTCTTCCGAATTGAAAAACTCCATAGAAGATTCTCTTCGGTCATAATTGAAGCTTACTCCATTTATTAAATCTTCAGCATGATAAATATTAAAATTGCCCGCTTTTCCAATTTGTCCATGGGTAAATAATACAGTTTCACCATTTAAGTTACGCTGTTCAGGTATAAAGTCTGTTGAAGTTCCTCTAATAGTTAACGGCTGTTCGCTTTGACGATAATTTCCTACTTCTATTTTATTGTTAGAATTTAAAAAGTAAAATAGTGGAGTGGAGCGTTGACTTCGAAGCGCAATGTTGTATAAAGTAGGAACAAAAATAGCGTGCTCCGTAAAATTACTTGCAGATGTTGAAAGCTCTGTTGCTAGGGTGTAGATGTTTCCTTTATCAAAATTGGAATGAATTAAAAATGGCTTTCTATTCTGAAATCTTAAAAGTACTTCTCCTATTGATTTTATTTCAATATACTTCTCTACCACTGGTAAGTTTAAATTTTTTGGAACGTTCTCAAATACGTTCTGATATATAGGTGCATCCGTATTAATATAATCCACTTTAGAAGGAGCAGAAATTAATTTTCCATAAGAAACCGATAAGGCATTCAAACTATTTGAAATGGACGATTGTTCTGCAGTAGAACTTGAAATAAATAAACTTCCACCATTGCTTACAAATTTTTTTAGTTCCTGAACTAATCCACTCGAGTAGGAAGACAGTCCATTCACAATGATTAATTGTTGAGTATTGAAGTCGGAATAATTTACTTGATCTTTCGGTGATTGTGTTAAAGTGAAAAATGCATCGTTACCAAAAAGTGCTTTCAAAGATTTATTCTCTTCTTTTTCATTAATAACCATTATACTAATGTTGTCTTTGAGCATATAATTAAAATAGAACTCATCATCGAAAGTTATGGGGTAATCTTTGATACTGATTTTTGCCATTTGTATACCTTTTTCAGCATTCGTAAAGCTTAAAGTATCAGTTGTACTCTCATTGGGGCCAATATTAAAACTGCCTGGTGTTTTAGTTTTTCCATTAATTTCTAGTCGGATAGGTATGTTTTCATAACTTTTGCCTGAAGCATTGGTAATTTTAACGACAATTTTTTCCATGCCATTCGCTTGTCGATAAGGGCTGTAGAACCAGCAGCTGTCAATATACAAGTTAGATAAGGTAGTAGCTTCTAATGGTACAAAGTTCAGTGGAATAACCGTATCTAACTTAATGTCTTCAATTTTAGAGGTCTTCTTTTGAAAATCGGAAATCAAATAACACTGTTTGTTTGGTGCTTCATTAGAAACCATAATGTCCTTGAGGCGCTTTTCTACTTCAGCAATGGTTTTAGTCGCCGGACTTAAAGTAACAGTTTGAATCAATTCGATGAATTGTTCCTTATTGACCGCTCTTTGATGTTTGCCTTCAAAATCATTGGTCAATAAAACAAATTGATCATCAGGTCGATATGCCTCTAAAATGCTTAAGGTTTTATTCTTTGCTAAATCAAGTAGTTGACCGTTATTATTTTCGGCTTGCATACTGAATGAATTGTCTAGATAAATTCCAATCAATGAATTTCCAACTTTAGGAGCAGAATCACCAGAAGGTAGAATAGGTTGTGCAAAGGCAAAAACTAGAAATGTAATGGCTAAAATTCTACTTATTAATACCAATAAGTGTTTTAGTTTATTAGCAGATTGTGTTTCTTCTTTGATGTCCTTCAGAAAACGAACGTTGGTGAAATAGATCGTCTTGTATCTTCTAAAATTAAATAGATGAATGATGATAGGAATCGCAATGGCGATTAGGGCGTAAAGGAAATCGGGGTATACAAATTTCATCAAAGGTCGAAATTACAAATTAGAACCCAGTTGAACACTAATTTTGATGATGAATTTGAAACCATTGTTGCGCAATAATGGTTTTGGCATCTTCAAAGGTAGTTTGTAAAAAGGTGGTAGCATCCATTTTAATTAATTCGATGTTTTCATGTTCATCTTTAACCCCGCCTCCAGATCCACTCTGGTGACTCACTTCGGCATAAAACAAGGTCATGCGCTCGGTAACGGGACCAGGAGTTGTAAAAAACTTCGCTATTTCTTTGATTGAGTCAGTTTGGTAGCCTATTTCCTCCTCTATTTCCCGAATGGCGGTAGTGCTAGCAGATTCACCTTCTACATCTCTCTTACCTGCAGGAATTTCTATTAGTGCTTTTTCAGCACCTACTCTAAATTGCTTCACCAAGATGACTTTCTGTAATTGTGTATCCCAAACCAAAGCTGCTACAGAATCAAATAGATTAAACTGTTCTCGGTCAATAATTTTACCACTATATTCTTCTTCCAACTTCACGCTAAAGAGTTCATAAAAACCTTTAAATACAGACTTTTTTTCCCTTATTTTCATAGCTATTGGTATCTTTATCGTTTTTTTAAAGCAAAGTTAAGCTATTTATTAGCAAATAATTGAAGCTAAATTAGATTGATGATGGAAGTTGAGAAAATGGAATTCGAAGACATTAGACCGCTGCACGACAGTGAAGTAAAAGAAGGTATCGGCCGGTTACTAGCAGTAAAAGAATTTCGAGGAATGGTGGAATATGCTTTTCAGGGGATGATTCCATTCGAGAAAGTAGAGGAACAATTAAAACGCATTGAAACGGTTAAAGAATTTCAAAGTGGATTGATTACTAAAATGCTTGGGTTTGTAATCCAAAAAACTTCCGATTCTTTCACTTTTTCAGGATTAGAAAATATAGAGAAAGATAAAGCTTATTTGTTCTTATCAACACATAGAGATATCGTTTTAGATTCAGCGTTAATGAATTTGGTTTTAAACGATAATGAATATGAAACAGCTAGAATTGCCATTGGAGATAATTTAGTTAAAGAACCTTGGATAAATGATTTAGTTCGATTGAATAAAAGTTTTATCGTTAAAAGAGGTCGACAAGGGAAAGATAAAGTTTTGGCTTCTATGCAATTATCTAGTTATATCGCTCATTCAATCAAAACAGACAATGAAAGTGTATGGATTGCACAAAGAGAGGGTAGAACTAAAGATGGGATAGATAAAACACAACCTGGGTTAATTAAAATGTTATCTATTGCAGGGCGTAAAGATCCTGTAAATCATTTAAGATCATTGAATATTGTTCCTGTTTCTATTTCTTATGAATACAATCCCTGTGATGCGATGCTCTTGCCAGAATTGTTAGCGAAGAGTGAAGATCGTGAATATGTTAAATCACCAATGGAGGATTTAATGAGTATGATGAAAGGGATAGAGGGGAAGAAAGGTCGAATTCATTTGCATTTTGGCAGACCACTAAATGATTTTAGTGAGAACTTGAAGAACGTCAATGGAGAGAAATTTGTAAGTCAGGTGGTTTCTCTTGCAGACCATGAAATTTATCACACTTTTAAATTATGGCCCACCAATTATATAGCTTGCGATTTGCTTATAGGAAATCAACGTTGGGAGAATGAATATTCAGCGGAAGAAAAGGCCACTTTTGAAAAGGTGATGACCCAAAGAGTAGCCTCGGTGGAAGGAAATCCAGACAAACTAAAAGAGCTATACCTGAAAATGTATGCCAATCCTGTGATAATGAGGATGACTGAAACGAATGAAGAGAATTAATTCAAGGTTTTACGGATTCCTATAAAGATCAATATAAAAGCAGAGTAGTATATAAAAAACGGAATAATATAGTCTGCTAAATCGAAAGAAAGCATAATCCCCATCAATAACAATTGAAATCCTAATCCAAAGGTTGAAACAGCTGTCATAAGCCATTTTGGTATAAATTGATCTTTACAAGCGGTTTTGTCTAATTGGTAAATCGATCGATCAAATAAAGAATAGAAAAGCTGATAGAGTTTAAAAAGTAGGTTTACATTTTTTTGATGTTCCCCTTTTAGTGCTTTGGGCGCTCTTTTTTCAAAAACTCTACTCGTAGTATCTCCGTTATGCTTATTTCGAAGTATTACATAATAGTAATTGTATAACGTCCCTTGAAGTTGTAATCCTACGAAGGCAAGTATCATTTGTAGAAGTGAAGCTGTAGAAATGTACTGAATTGAAAGTAATAGTAAGAAATTCAGTATAATATCGGATACAGAGTCTAGGTATCTACCGACATAAGACGGTTGATTCTTAACACGAGCTAGTTCTCCATCTGCAGCATCTAATATAGATTTTAAGACTAAGAAAAATGCTGCTGCCCAATAATATGCATTCAATAGGCAACCAATGGCTATTAAGCCTGAAAATATAAATGCTACAGTAAGGTGTATTGCAGTAAACTTAGTGTCTTGTAGACTACTGGCTATCCATTTGGCAGCAGGTCTTCCATAATCGGATAAATCAAGAAATTGATTTTCCTTCGGTAATTTTGACATTTTTAAATCGACGCAGGCGGAGGGATTAAGACAGCTACGACAACACGCAAGTCTTTTAAATTATCTTTCTGCACTTTTTTTGTAAAAATACGACAGATATAACGAATAGACTGATAATTAAATAATTGATTTTTATTTTCTAAAAATTAAACTGAAGTCTAATGTTCAGTTGTCTAGAAGTTAAATAATTAGGGACAGCATATTGTTGGTTGCTAACATCGGTTACCCATAGGTAGGAAATCGTATTATTACGCTGCAATAGGTTAAATACTTCTGCGCTTAACCAAATGCTCTTAAAGTGTCTAAATGGATTTTTTTCTGAAAGTACACGCTTTTCTGATTTCAACATTTTTGAAAAACCAATATCTACTCTTAAATAAGCCGGAATTCTTAAGGTGTCCTTATAGCGCTCATTAGAGGGAGGTCCAAATGGTAAACCTGTAGCGTAATGGAAGGTTAAATTCGCTTTTAGGGTTGGATTCTTTGGCAAATAATCTTGAAAGAATAGACTAAAATTAAAACGATGGTCTGTAGGTCGGGGAATGTAACCTGGTTCATGTCGAATACTATCAACAGGAACACTGTTAAAAGTATAACCCGCAATTATTTTTTCACCATCGCTATTGAAATAATCAACGTAAAAATCATCTAAAATATCTTCTTCTGTCTTCATAAATCCAATGGTAGCCCATGATTCAACTCCTTTCACAAACTCTCCATTTACTTTCATATCCAATCCTGTGGCATAAGCATTGGCATTGTTTTCAGCATAATATCGGATTCTTACATTGTCAATTTCGTAGGGTATTACGTTCGTCATGTGTTTGTAATACACTTCCGTAGTCCATTTAAATGGTCGATCCCACGCTTTAAAGTTATAATCCACAGCACCAACCAATTGTATGGATTTTTGGGATTTAATATTCTCATTTAACTCTCCTTCAAAGTTTCTTAACTCTCGATAAAAAGGAGCTTGATAGTAGTAACCTCCTGACAATCTGAATAAGAAGTCTCTATCCCAATTGGGTTTAACCGAAAAGCTAGCTCTTGGACTAATGATGTTGTCGTTATTAAACGTCCAATAATTACTTCTAATCCCTGTTGTAAAGGTAATTTCAGTAGTGTCTTTTAATCGAAAAAACCAGCTTCTTTGAACATATCCCGTCACTCGATTAGAATTGATACTATTTTTAGCTTTGTAGACGTTACTCAACTCCAACTGCTGTTCTCTGATTATTGGTATCAAAGTGGAATCATATCCAATATAATCTTTAGGGTGGGGGAGAGAATAGCCAGCAGAATCAATCATGGTCCATTCACTTAATTTATCCTTTATCATTTCGCGTTGAAGTTTCACTCCCCATTCCCACGCTCCATTATTTTCAAATATTTTACCTTTATGCTCTACATTCACAACGCTTACTTCCAACATGTTTCGAGCATGGTTTCTAAATCCACCAACTCCTCTATTGAAAGCAACATCGCCAAAATTTTCGCTGCCAAGATCTCTATCCAATTCATCAATATAGTATTCTCCTAAAACATCAAAAGTTTCATCCTCATAGGCTTTGTAGGCCGACGTAATTAATTTTAAACTAGTGTTGGAATTTGGTTTATATTCATTGGTGAAGGCTCCAAAATAAGTTTCGTAACCGTTTAACTCTTGTCCCTCAAAGTAAACGGTCAACCGCAATGCTTCGTTAACTCTGCCAAACTCGGTTGTTCTAGTTTGAGGAATAAAGTTATATTGATTGCGAGAAATATTGCCTAAAAATCCTATTTCCCACTTTTCTGAAATGTCATATGTAATGTATGTTTGTGCATCAAAAAAGTTAGGACGGTATTGACCATCAGTATCTAAACTTCCTAATACGTACCTGTTGGTGCGGTATCGAACGCCAGCTAAGTAGGTCAATCGGTGATCACCAGGAGACCCTTCTAAGTGCATGCTAGCTCCTTGTAAACTTCCGCTAACAGAACCTGCAAACTCAGTTGGCTCCTTGTATTTAATATCTAATACGGAAGAATATTTATCACCGTATTTGGCATCAAATCCACCGGCTGAAAATTCTATTTCTGAAACCATGTCAGAATTGATAAAACTCAATCCTTCCTGTTGTCCTGATCTTACTAGAAATGGCCGATAAATTTGTACATCATTGACATAAATTAAGTTTTCATCAAAATTTCCACCTCTAACAGAATATTGACTGCTTAATTCATTGTTTGAAGTTACTCCTGGAAGTGTCTTTAGTAGGGATTCAAAATTTCCTGAAGGGTTTGGAATGAGATTGACATTCTTAGGATCAATTCGCTGCATGGTAGATGTGCGGTTTCGTTCTTCTTCTACACCCACTTCATTAATCTCATATGCTTTTGCCTCAATGGAGGTATTAATTTCCTTTTTTTCGCCTTCCTTTAAATTGACAGTAATGGTATTAATGGAATAACTAATATGAGAAATTATAATGGTTAGGTTTTTATTGGCTGAAACCGATAAAGAGTAATTTCCTTTTAAGTCGGTGGTTGTACCACCCGACTCACCTTTTACAGAAATATTTGCTGCAAAAACCGCATCTCCTTTTTCATCAGTAATGGTACCGTAAATTTCAGCGAATTGAGCTTTAGCCAATAACACTGAACTAAAGCAAATAAAAAGGAGAATGAGTTTCTTTAACATCGAGGGCAAAAGTAGTAAAATCGGGGAACGTACAATTTAATTTATTTGATGTAAAAACTTTCCTTGAACTGTTTTTATTGTCCATCAACGGTGCTTACATTTACTTAATGGATCAAAAATCTGGAATAAGTCGGTTTAATGTGCGAATTTATGGTGTTTTGTTTTCCAATGACCGTCAGCGAGTTTTAGTTTCAGATGAGTTTCGTTTCGGGCGAGCGTTTACAAAGTTTCCTGGTGGAGGATTAGAGTTTGGGGAAGGGGTATTGGATGCTTTAAAACGAGAGTTTTATGAAGAAATGGAGATAGATGTACTCAAAGCATCTTTATTTTATATCAACGAGAATTTTCAAGATTCTGCTTTTAGTAAGAAAGAGCAATTATTATCTATTTACTATTTAATAGAGGAGTATTCAGGACGGTTGCCAATGATTGCACAAGAACGATTTGATTTTGATCAGGTAGAAGAAGCGCAATCTTTTAGATGGATAGAAATATCCAAAATGTCTGAGGAAGAATTTACTTTTCCTGTAGACAAAGTAATTAGTAATAAATTAAAGTTGCTATAAATCAATTTTTTGTAAAATATCTATCAAACTTTCATTCCACTATTGTTCAACAATCATTATTTATTTTACCTTTGCCGCGTTATTGGTTTTTGATCCCCATGGGGTCGGAATTAAAAGGGAATTCGGTGAGAATCCGAGACTGTTCCCGCAGCTGTAAGCTTCAATAACTCTTTTACAACCCTTTGCCACTGTCCGGAATTTAGCGGATGGGAAGGCCGCTAAAAGAGGAAGTGAGTCAGAAGACCTGCCTATAACTTATAATGCTTTCGGGATAAAAGTGAAGTATAGGTTATTTGTCCGTCCATTGGATAATCTTTCTTTTCATTTTCCCGGTTTAATTATTTATTAATCATCAAATTAATTTAAACCGATGAAGAAACTTTTACTAATTTTTGTAGCAGCTGTAGCTGTGAATTCTGCATCTGCGCAGAAAGTGATCCTTGTAAATGGAGGCCAATATGGCAACAACTCTAGTAATGTAAATGTGGTAACTTATGATGTTGCTACAAAAGTGTATACCACTATTGATACCATTCAAACTCAATCAGTACAAGAGCTTTTAATTGATGGGAATACCGCTTACGTGGCTGCCCAAGATTCTATAGTAGCTTATGATTTAACGACTGACAAAAGAGTTGCAGCCACTCAATTTGCTGGCTTGAGTACTAAAAGTATAGCAGTTTATAACAACTATTTGTTAGCAGGAAACTGGTATGGTCAAACAAGTAACAATTTGTATATCTACGATAAGACTACTTTGACTTTAGTAGATTCTGTTCCTCAGATTACAAAAGGAGTTTCAAGTATGTTGATTTATGATACTACATTATTTGTAGCACAGAATTATTCAACAATCGGATATACAGATTCGGCAGGGTATTTAGCGGTAGTCAATTTAAATACAATGGACTATATTAACGACATTCAATTCAATAATAATGGTGAGGATTTGGGATACTTGATTCAAGATCCGAGCGGGAATGGATTAGTTGCGATTAATTCAGTTTCCAATACACTTTCTTACTACAATTATTTTTTTCCATTTACTTCAACTGACTCAATTGGCTTTGATATCTCAGCGCATGCGTCAAAACAAACGATATTTCATGATACTTTGTTTTTAGAAATGAATAATAGAATCGCGGCATATAATTTATTAAATAGAACAATAATTGACACCAATGTAGTAGATTATGATTCTTATGCTTTTACTTACGATACGTTGAATAATATGTTTTACGCGACTGCAAGTGACTTTTTTAGCTTTACTGAGGGTAAAATATTTAATAGAAATGGTGTACTAATAGACACTATGATTGTTGGTTACTCTCCTGAAGTAATCGGAATGTATTATAATCAAGTGACTTCTATAAGTGAAGAAGTTGCAAGTCAATTGAATGTGAGCGTTTACCCCAACCCAACAACTGATTATTTAACTATTTCTTCTAAAAACAACGAAGCGTCTGTTCAAATTAGAATAGTTGATTTGAATGGCAAAGTAGTATATGATGGTGTAAAAACAAGTTCATTTGATTTAAAATTAGATTTGACTTCTTACCCATCAGGCGCATACTTATTGATGGCATTGTCTGGTAAAAACTATACTGTTCAGAAGATAATCAAGAACTAATGAAGTATTTATTCAATATAATTTTATTGATGAGTTCAACGGTGCTTTTAGCACAAGGTCCTTATGCAGATCGAGCTGGCTTGGCGGGCAGCAGCGCGATGCATAAAGATTCTTCTGCATTCATTGGTTGGGCAAGTCAATGCCTTGTGCAAAGAGGATTGCAAGATACTGCAGACGCTTCTTCGGGATATGCAACGGTTGGAACTGTTTCTTCTGCTATAGGAAAGGCAGGATTAAATGGTGTTGTTAGTTTAGGAGATGGTGGAAAAGCTATCCTACAATTTGATTATCCCATTTACGACGGTCCAGGTCCTGATTTTGCAGTTTTTGAAAACTCTTTTTCACCAACATTTTTAGAGTTGGCATTTGTCGATGTGAGCTCAGATGGGCAGAACTACTTTAGATTTCCTGCTCATTCATTGACGGATACTACTCAGCCTATTGGCGGATTTGGAGCAGTAGATCCTACCAATATCAATAATTTGGCAGGAAAGTATGTAGCAAACTACGGTACTCCTTTTGACTTGCAAGAAATCCCGAATTCACCTTTATTGAATAAGGGTCAAATAACTCATATTCGAATAGTTGATGTCGTAGGTGCGCTCAATGAAAACTTTGCGACCTACGATACTGCTGGAAGAGCGATACAAGATCCATATCCTACACCGTTTGCATCTTCGGGGTTTGATTTAGATGCCGTAGGGGTTATTCACTCTTCGATTACTTCAATAAGAGAGAATTCGCTTTCCACCATAAAGGTTTTTCCTAATCCTGTTGAAGATGAAATAAATCTTTTAGGTGTTATTCAGAAGGTAGACTTTCAATTGAGTAATGCCTCGGGGAAAATAATTAAAAATGGTACTACTCAAAATAGGATAGCGGTTAATGAACTTGAGTCAGGTTTCTATTTTTTAAAAATTATTGAAAATCAACAGTTAAGAGTGATTAAAATTGTCAAAAAGTAGTGAGGCTAATATTCATCATAACAGCTTTTTTGTTGTGGGGAATTCATCCTGCTATTGCTCAATTTGGAGTAAAAGATACCGTTAAAATTAAAGAGGTGAAAATTTATAATTCACCTCAAATTGTAACTCCTGAATCAGCTTTCAAATCATTAGAAGTTGATTCTCTTGAACTGAGCGAGAAAAGCAGCGGAAATTTGGCGGATGTGCTCAATGAGCACTCGACCATTTTTGTAAAATCATATGGGAGTAACGGACTTTCTTCTGTTTCATTTAGAGGAACTTCTGCTGCTCATACCATGTTGTTGTGGAACGATATTCCTATTAATTCTTCAATGAATGGACAAGTGGATTTTTCATTAATTCCACTTGCCTTTTTCGATGGAGTGGAAATTGATTTTGGAGGAGCTAGTTTAGATAAGAATGCTGGAAGTTTAGGAGGAAGTATCAATTTGAAAAATGAAGTAGATTATTCCAATCGATTATCTATTTCTGCTCAGCAACGAATAGCCAGTTTTGGAAATAGTGGAACATCTTTCATTGTAAAAGGTGGGCGCGAAAAGTTGCAAGTACATTTAAGGAGTTTTTATAAATTCGGGGAGAATAATTATTCCTATGTCAACAAAGGTAAAGAGGGTTTTCCAGAAGAAGAGTTGGAAAATGCTGCAACACAGCAAACTGGAGTCATGGGAGAGTTGTTTTATCTTTTATCCAAAAGGAGTGAGGTGTCAGCACAATTCTCCTCCTTAATTTCTAAGCGAGAGATTCCTTCCATAATGTTGATAAACAATAACCGAGAAACGCAAAATGATTATTCTAATCGTTTTTCTTTAGGCTATATTTTTAATAGTGACTTTTGGCAGCTGAGTATAAAAAGTAGTCTTTTCGGAGACCAGTTGGATTATGAAAATCAATTGTTGCAAACCCAAACATCAACAGCTTTTAGAGGGGTTAAAAATGTAGCTACTTTTGTTTTTCAGCCTTCTACAAAGCATAGCTTTAAATCTAAATTACACTATGATTATGATGTAGCTGAGAATAAAGCCTATCCACAAGATGAAGAGCTTTCAAGAAAGGCTTTCTATTTAAATTATTCTTATTCTCCTTCCTCAAGAGTTATATTATCTTTAATCAATAGAGTAGAGGTAGTAAGTAATCAGCCTGCATTGATATTACCAGCATTTGGAATTTCTTACCAATTGTTTGAAGAAAGTAATTGGCTTTTGCGATTGAATGCATCAAAAAACGCTAAATATCCAAACTTAAACGATTTATATTGGCAGCCCGGTGGAAATGAAGATTTGAAGGTAGAACGTAGTAATGGTTTAGAATTAGGAATTGTGAATTCAGAATTAAAACTTTCAAAATCGGCTCAGTTCGATGTTAATGCCAATCTCTTTTAT
This sequence comes from Acidiluteibacter ferrifornacis, assembly GCF_009909615.1. Classification (GTDB taxonomy): domain Bacteria; phylum Bacteroidota; class Bacteroidia; order Flavobacteriales_E; family Vicingaceae; genus Acidiluteibacter; species Acidiluteibacter ferrifornacis. The sequence continues at coordinate 246,563 of NZ_WWNE01000005.1, forward strand.
TTGAATATCCAAGATTACATATTGTGGGAACCCTCAGCTTTTGGTTATTGGAGGTCAAGAAATATAGAGGAAGTAGAAAGTAAAGGAGGAGAGCTAAATATAGGAATGTATCTAAATTGGGGGAAGTTAAAAAGCAGAACTATAGCTCAGTACGGATATACTTCCTCAGTGAATAAGCAGGTAAAGCAAGTCAATGATGCTTCTGTAAATAAACAATTGATTTATGTACCTGCTCACTCATTTAATTTTCGTTCCTCTTTTGAGTGGAAAACATGGTCGTTAATTTATCAAATGAATTATAATGCTGAAAGGTATACAACAACAGATAATAGCGATTATCTTCCTTTTTACACTCTACATAATTTACAATTTCAAAAGCAACTTACTGTTAGAAAACAACGTTTGGTAATTATGGCTGAAATAAATAACGTTTTTAATAGCAATTATCAAGCTATTCAATGGCGACCAATGCCCGGTAGAAATTATGGAATCACAATTAACTATCAATTATTAAAATGATGCGCTATAAATCAATACTACTTTGGCTGATAATAGTTCTACTGTTTTCTTGTAAGACCGAAGAGGATAAGAAAATAACTCCTTTGAGTAATGAAAGTGGAGTGGATGTAATTATTTTGAATGAAGGCAACTTTGGTTCAGGAAATGCGTCAATTGATTGGTACAATAGCTCAAACAATAAACTTTACGACCACGTTTTTAAATCAAATAATCAGAACAGACCAATTGGTGATGTAGTTCAATCCATGCAAATAATAGGAGATAAAGGATACATAGTTGTGAACAACTCTCAGAAAATTGAAGTGGTAAATTTGTCTGATTTTAAGTCGATTGGAAGTATCCAAGGATTAACCTCTCCAAGGTATATTTTGCCAATTAATGAAAGTAAAGCATATGTTTCTGATTTATATGCGAATGCTATTTCTGTGATTAATCTTAAAGATCGAGTAGTAGAAAAAACAATCCCCACCAATGGTTGGACGGAACAAATGGTTAGAATAGAAGATTCTGCTTATGTGTGTGACTTGACCAATAATCAACTTCTCGTATTGAATCTCCAAACTGATTCCATAATTAAAAGAACGCAGTTGATTCGTCAACCGGGCTCAATGGTTAAAGATAAAAACAATAATTTATGGGTGTTATGCAATGGAGGTTTTGATGAAATGATTCCTCGCTTATATCAAATAAATACTTCAGGTGATGTTATTCAAGTTGTTAATTTTGATAACATCAATCAATACCCTTCCAACTTGTTAATTAACGAAGAGAAAGACCATCTTTTTTATTTTAATGACGGAATTTTTCGGATGTCTATCACTGATAAAAGTTTGCCCAGTCAACCTTTTATCGAAAAGAAAGGTCGTTTGTTTTATGGAATGGGATTTCACCCCTCGTCTAGTGAGTTGTATGTAGCTGATGCAATTGATTATCAACAGCGAGGAAAGGTGTATAGATTTGATTTAGAAGGGAATGAAATTGCCACATTTCAAGCTGGAATAATACCAACAGGATTTATTTTTACACCATGAAAAAACGAATTGCATTTTCTTGGAGTGGAGGCAAAGATTCTGCATTGGCGCTTTACTTTTTGTTAAACGACGATTGGTACGAGGTGGTTTGTTTAATCTCGAATTTTAATGCAAACGGAAAGCTCAATATGCATGCTGTTCCTTCTCAATTGATTCAAAAGCAGGCACAACAGATTGGACTCCCGTTAAAAGAAGTCCATGTTAAAGACAATGACAATAAATCCTTCGAAAATGCAATGCGCGCAACACTGTTGGAACTAAAATCTGAAGGGGTAGAAGGAGTTGCATTTGGAGATATTTTTCTAGAAAATTTAAAAGAATATCGGACGAATAAACTCAATGAAGTTGGAATGGATGCAATCTTTCCTTTGTGGAGTAAGGATCCTCATGAGTTGATTGATTTGTTTCTGAAATTTGAGTTTAAAACATTGACTTGCTGTGTCAATGAAGACCTTTTGGGAGAACGGTTTATTAATCGATTACTTAACGAAGAATTTTTTGAAGAACTTCCTGATCATGTTGATGTTTGTGGTGAAAATGGGGAGTATCACTCTTTTTGTTTTGACGGTCCAATCTTTAAAAATCCTGTACACTTTGAAATGGCTGAAAGTTGGACAAAAGATTATGAATTTGAATTGGACGATGGTTCCCTAATGCAATCAACTTACCGATATAGTAGTTTAATTTCTTAATATCAATGGGTTAAAAAACCTTATCAAAAGTGATAAATCATAGGGATAATCAATTTTGAATTACGATATTTGTTATTACACAATAATTTGATTGAAAGCGCATTTTAAGGATATGAACAAAGCTTTAAAACTCACTATATTTTCCCTATTTCTTTTTATTTCAAGTCAAACACTTTATGCCCAAGATTGGAAAATGGTGTTAGAGGCCGTTGTAACAGAAGACGGCAGGAAACTTCCTAATGCATCTGTAACGGTGTATAAGAATGGGACAAAGGTGGAAACTGTAAATACTGATGCCAAAGGAAAAGCTACTTTAACCCTGGATGCAGGGGCCAATTACATGGTAACATTTTCTTCCATGGGGATGATTACTAAGAAATTAAATTTAGATACTAGAAATGTTCCACCAGAAGATGGAGGTCAGGATTTTTTCTTTCCAGCCGAAGTCGATATTTTTCAAAAAATTCCGGATTTAGATATTAAAATATTAGATCAACCGATTGGAATTATTCGATACAATCCGAGCATTTCCAATTTTGATGTGGATTTAGATCACACTCGAAAAGTAAAAGCAGAGTTAGACAAACTTCAAAAAGAATATGAAGCTAAGAAAGCTGCTGAGGCTGCCAATGCCGCCAATGCTCAAAAAACGTATGATGCTGCTGTAAAAAAGGCAGATAAATTTTTTGCAGCAGAACAATGGAAGGAGGCAAAAGCAGAGTATTTAATAGCTCAAAAAGCAAAACCCGACGAATTACACCCATCCTTTCAGTTGGGTGAAATTCAGTCCAAACTAATTAAAGAAGAACAGTCTGATGCCAAATATAACGCAGCTATGGAAGCTGCGAATAAGGCATACACAGCAAAGGATTATCAGCGAGCAATAGGGGAATATCAAACTGCGAAAAGTTTAAAGCCTTCTGAATCAGAACCAGAAGCTAAAATAAAAGAGATCCAAGGATTATTAGCGAATCAAGCTAAAACAGAGCAAGAATATTTAGCTGCTATTAATGAGGGTGATAAGGCGTTAATCGTAAATAATTTAGAGCAAGCTAAAACTGCATTTCAAAAAGCTGCGGAGTTAAAGCCATCGGAGTCCTATCCCAAAAACAAAATAGCCGAAATTAATGATGTATTGGAAAAGGCTGCTGCTAAGGATAAAGAATATGCTGCTGCTGTGGAGACAGGAAATAAAGCCATAGCCAGCAAGGATTTAACTGCTGCAAAGGCTGCTTTTCAAAAGGCACAGAGTATAAAACCTAAAGAACAACTGCCGCAAGACAAGTTGAAAGAAATAGAAGGCTTAATGGCTGCGCAAGCGAAATTAGAACAAAGTTATCTAGCAGCTATCCAAAAAGCGGATGATGCTTTAAAGGCGAATCAGTATGAATTAGCTAAAGCTGCTTATTCTGAGGCTTCTGGAATAAAGCCGACTGAAGAATACCCAAAGAACAAAATCAAAGAAATAGAGGATTATTTGTCGAAGCAACAAGCAAAAGAAAAGGAGTATACGGATGCAATAGCTGTTGCAGATAAGGCATTTAAGGACTTAGATTATGCGACAGCAAAAACCAATTATGAAAAGGCAATAGGAATAAAACCACAAGAAGCCTACCCTAAAGGTAAAATAACTGAAATTGAAGGTATTTTAGCCGAAAATGCTAAAAAGGAGCAAGAGTATACTACTGCTATTCAAGAAGGAGATAAAGCCCTTAGTGCTAAAAATTACGATGGTGCAAAGCTAGCTTATGAAAAGGCTAAAGGACTAAAGCCAAATGAAAAGTACCCACAAGATAAAATTGCAGTAATTGACGGTATACTCGCCGAACTCAACAAGAAAAATGAAGAATATCAAAAAATAATTGCAGAAGGGGATGAAGCCCTGTCAGCTTCAAATTATACCGCAGCAAAAACGGCATTTGAGAAAGCGGGTAGTTTGAAACCTGAAGAAGCTTATCCAAAGAATAAGTTGAAAGAGATTGAAGGCATTTTAGCAAAAGAGGCCGCTAATGAAAAAGCTTATGCAGATGCAATTACATCTGGAGATAACGCTTTGAAGGAGAAAAAATATGATGTAGCTAAGAAAAGTTATGAAGCTGCTATTGCTCTAAAATCTGCTGAGCAATATCCAAAGGATAAAATTAAAGAAGTAGAGTCTATTTTGGCAGAACAAGCTAAAAAGGAGCAGGAATATACGGCAACAATAGCTGCTGCTGATCAAGCATTGACAGCAAAAGATTATTCCACAGCAAAGTCTGAATTTGAGAAGGCCAGCGGTTTAAAGCCAAATGAAGCTTACCCTAAGGATAAAATTAAGGAAATTGCAGCGTTACTAGCTGAGGCCGAGAAAAATGAAGCTGCTTACGCAGAAGCTATTAAAAAGGCGGATGCTGCTTTTGAAAAAGAAACCTTTGAAGAAGCAAAAGCATCCTATAGTGAGGCGCTTAAGTTAAAGCCAACTGAGACTTATCCAAAAGATAAGATTGCAGAAGCTGACGCTAAAATAGCTGCAAAACAAAAGGAATTGGAAGAGATTCGTATTGCTAAGGAGAAAGAAGCAGAGCAGGAAAAGCTATATCAAGACGCTATTGCAAAAGGCGATGCCGCATTGAAAGCTAAAGATTACGCTGCAGCTGTTACTGCTTATCAAGGAGCATTAGCGATTAAAGCCGAAGAATCATATCCTGCGGATAAGATCAAAGAAGCTCAAACAGCCATCGCTGCACTAGAAAAAGTAGAACAGGATTATACTTCCGCTTTAAAGGAAGGAGATGATGCGCTAGCTGTTAGTGATTTTGTAACAGCCAAGGCTGCATACAACAAAGCCTTAGGCATTAAACCAGATGAAAAATATCCAAAGGATAAAATAGCTGAAGCAGATAAATTAGCAGCGAATGCTGAAGCTGCAGCATTGGCAAAAGCTGAAGCTGAGAAAAAGGAGAAAGAATATCAAGAGAAAGTGGCCGCAGCAGATGCAGACTTAAACGCAAAAAACTATGAGGAAGCTAAAGTAAAATACAATGCTGCATTAGCGATTAAACCCAATGAGCAATATCCAAAGGATAAAATTAAAGAAGCAGATGGTCTTATTGCAGCTGCTTTAAGCGAAAAGGAAGCTGCTGCAAGTGCGGCTAAGAAAGAAGCCGAATACGCAGCCTTAATAAAAGAAGCCGATGCCGCTCTTTCTTCAAAAAAATATGAAGAGGCTAAAGTTAAATATAATGCAGCCCTTCAGTTAAAGGACGAACAATATCCTAAAGATAAAATAAAAGAAGCTGATGATCTTATTGCTGCTGCAATGAATGAGAAAGAGGCTGCTAAAAAGGAAGCAGAATACCTAGCGGTTGTTGCAGAAGCTGATGGCGCAATACAAGCAAAGAAATATGATGCCGCAATTGATTTATACAACAAAGCATTAACTATAAAGCCTTCAGAGGCATACCCTAAGACTAAAATTGATGAGATCAATGCTCTAATAGGAGAAAAAGCCGCCGCAGAAGCAGCCAAAAAGAAGGCAGAAGAAGAACTAGCAAATTACAACAAGCAAATTGCTATCGCTGATGAATTGTTAGCCAAGAATAGTTTAGAAGAGGCGAAAGTGGCCTACGGTAAAGCCCTAGAAATAAAGTCTGAAGATTATCCCAAAAAACAAATAGATGAAATTAATAATCGTCTTGCCAAATTGGCTGCAGATAAAGAAGCTATAGCAATAAGTAAAGAAAAGGAAGCTAAACTTGATGCTGAATACAATAAAGTGCTAGAAGGAGCTAATTCTAAATTTGTCAGTGCAGACTATCCAGGAGCTATAGAGGGATACAATGCCGCATTAAAATTAAAGCCGAATGAATCCTATCCGGTTGAGCAAATTAAAATAGCAAAACAAAAACAAGAAGAGTATTTAGCTGCTGAAGCAAAGCGAAAGGCAGAAGAGGAAGCGAGCTATGAAACTAAGGCTACCTACTTAAATATTATTGCAAAAGCAGATCAATCTTTTGCTGAAGAAGATTATCCTGCTGCAATAGCGAAATATGAAGAAGCTTTAACTGTAATGGATGAGCAGTATCCTAAGGATCAATTGAAAGTCATTGCAGATAAAAAGGCAAAGGAGAAAGAGAAGGAAGCGGCCGAGGCCTTGGCGAAAGCAAATGCTGCTAAGGAAAAAGCTAAACTTGATAAGGATTACCAAATTGCATTGGATAAAGCGAATGCAGCTTATGATGCCAAGAATATGGAATCAGCTCTTGCAGCTTATCAATTTGCATCAAATTTAAAACCCAATGAACAATTTCCTCAAGATAGGATTAAGGAAATTCAAGAGCAACAAGCCTTAGCCGATGCGAAAGCCGAGGAAGCTCGATTGGCAAAGGAAAGACAAATGGCTGCTAAGGAGAAAGCTGCTCAAGATGAAGCTGCTTTTAATGAGTACATTAAAAAAGCAGATGTAGCATTTAAAGCCAAAGACTTGCAAAATGCGAAAAGCGATTATCAAGCAGCATTGAGATTGAAACCCGGAGAGTCTTACCCTGAAACTCAACTTAAATTAATTGCAGATCAGTTAGATGCTGAAAGAAGACAAAGAGAAGAAGAAGCACTTCGATTGGCTCAGGAGAAAAGACGACAACAACAAGAAGCGAATAAAATTAACGTAAGTGGAAAAACGGAGGCAGAAATTGAAGCGATGTATCGCGAAATGTGGGCCAAAAAGAACAGTCAAAAGGCAGAATTAAAGGAGGATGAAGCTGCTATTTTGGCTCAAAAGAAAAAAGAACAACAAGAGGCAGATGAAGCTCAACGACAAGAAGAGTTAAGACGATTACAAGATATTTCTGTTAGTCTGAATGAAAATAAGCCAGCTAATAGTGAGCGTTACCTCCAAAATTTAGATCAAGTGAATTCCTTGGCTGAAGGTTTAAAAGACGGTGAAGAGAGTAGAACGATGGCAGCAAAACGTTCTAGGGAGGATAAACAAATGGAGTTGGACGATTTACAAGAAGGAATGTCTGCAGGCAATGAAGAAAAGACCATTAATAACGTAAATGATAATTACGAAATAGTAAAAGCGAAAGCGGCTGCTAACGAAGAGCTATTAGCTAAGAAACGAGCAGAACAAGAAAAAAGAATCAGTGAAACTCGTGATGTTTTAGTTGATTTGGATCAGCAAATTCAAGCATACCGAGCTGAAAATGCTAAACAGCGCTTAGCTGCTACTGCAGGTTTGCCTACTGCTCAAGCTGAATATATGGAGAGCTTTAATACTTCAAATGTCAAAGAAGCGAATCAAATTATTGAAAGCAATCAGCAGAAGATAGATGCATTATTGAAAGCTAAAGAAGAGGCACAAGCTCAATACAATCAAGCTATGGAGCGAAAGTCTGGAGCGTTTAGAGATAATCATGTAGCTAGAGAAAAGGCGTTCGAAGAAAATTCAGAAAGACAAAAACAACGAATCAATGATGTGGACTTAGAGTCATATTATAGAGGGGAAAAGCGACCAAGAAATGATGCTGAATTAGCCAATAAATATGCACAAGGAGTTACGGAAGAAATAATTGATGGAGACATCAACAGCACTACTATCAGAAGAATTGTAGTGTCGGGAACACAAGTCGACATTTATGAGAAAACGTTTTATTCGTGGGGAGCTATTTATTACACTAAAAATGGCTCTAATATAGAAGAAGAAATGTGGACTAGAGAAACTAAGAAGTAGAATGAATCGTTTCTTATGGTTTTTAGCAGTATTGGTGGTTGGTTGTAATTCACCTGAAAGGGATTCCTTTTCTAGTATGGAAGAAGAACCTGGAACTGAATTATTTATTGAATACGCAAAGGGGTTTAAAATAATTCAATACGAAGGATATACGAAATTAATTGTGTTGAATACTTTTAAAGGCAATAATCAGAATTTAGAATATATTTTGGGTGCAGATTCAATTGATTCAATCAATAAAAATGGATTGTTTATACCCATTCCTATTAAAAGAATTGCTGCACTTTCATCTACTTATATCCCATTTATAAAATTACTTGAGGAAAGAAATTCTATTGTTGCAATCAGTGGAAAGAATACTATTTACGATAGTTTGATTTATGATTGGGCTAATACCGGGAGAATTAAAGATTTGGGTGAGCCGACTTTAAATGTAGAACAAACGGTACTTCTAGACCCAGATTTAATTATGGGATTTGCAATTGATGCCCAATCTATGAAACAACTTTCTGAATTAGAAAGATTCAACCAAAAGGTTTTATTGAATTCCGAATATATGGAGGAAACCCCGCTTGCAAAAGCAGAGTGGATCAAAGTATTTGGATTATTATATGATAAAGAAAAGGAAGCAGACAGTATTTTTAAGGTAATTAAAAAGCGGTATCTGAAGCTGTCGAATATGGTTAAAGATATTCATAGTCGCCCTTCCGTTTTCTCGTCCGCACCATGGAAAGGAACGTGGTTCGTTCCTGGAGGGAAGTCATTTCAAGCTACTTTGTTTGATGATGCCGGGGCCAATTACATATGGAGAGATAATACAGAGAATGTAAGTTTATCATTGGATTTTGAAGTGGTTCTGTCAAAGGCTATAGATGCTGATTTTTGGCTGAATACCTCGACCTTCCAAACTCTTCAAGAAATTTCAGACGAGGACGAACGCTTTGAATTGTTTAAAGCTTATAAGACTCAGAAGGTATACAACAATACCAAAACCTTAACGACTTATATGGGAAATGATTATTGGGAAACCGGTGCCGCTCGTCCAGATTTAATATTGGAAGATTTAGTTCACATTTTTCATCCTGACGTTAATCCCAATCATGTTTTTAATTTTTATCAAAAATTAAAATAGTTTGAACTCTAATGCATTAAAGTGGGGACTGCTAATTGGTACATTACCAATATTCATTGCGTTAAACGTTATGTTTGGTTCTATTACTATTCCATTTGCTGACATTTTATCCATTCTTTTGGGGCAAGATTCAACTTCTTTGGCTTTTGAAACAATCATCTGGAATAGTAGAATACCTAGAATACTAACCGCCATTTTATGTGGAGCTGCCATTTCTATTAGCGGACTACAAATGCAAGTTCTTTTTAGAAACCCATTAGCCGGGCCTTATATTTTAGGCATCAGTTCAGGTGCTAGCCTTGGAATTTCGTTGTTAATAATGGGAGCAAGCTTTTTTTCTATCACATCATTTGTTTACACTAGTTGGACTTTGGCCATTGCATCAACATTGGGAGCTTTATTAGTACTTTTTATTGTTTTTGTTATTTCACTAAAAGTTAAAGATATAATGACTGTTTTGATTGTCGGAATAATGCTTGGCTCTTTCACTACAGCGCTTATTGGTGTGATGCAATATTTCAGTTCTGCCGATCAATTGAAAACATTTATTATCTGGACAATGGGGAGTTTGGATGCAGTAAATTATGAAGAAATTTCGGTAATTACTCTGGTCGTTACAATTGGAATTCTAATTGGTGTATTTAATATCAAAGCCTTAAACCTTTTATTATTGGGGGAAGGATATGCCAAAAGTATGGGACTTAATTTATCCAAGAGTCGTTTGTGGATCATTTTAAGCACAGGGATGTTAGCTGGAGGAATTACCGCTTTTTGCGGACCTATAGGATTTATTGGCATCGTAGTTCCCCATCTTTGTCGTATTTGGTTTAAAACTGCTAACTCGAAAGTACTTTTTCCAGCTTCAATTTTGATGGGTATTAATTTTATGTTGTTGAGCGATTTTATTGCGCATGTTCCTAACTCTGATATTGTTTTGCCTATCAATTCAGTTACCGCCATTCTTGGTGTACCGATTATATTTTGGATGGTTTTAGGACAGAAAAAAATATCAAATAGCATATGAAAGCGCCAGTAATACAATTAAAATCCGCATTAGTAGGGTATGGGCATAGGGAAGGAGTCTGCCCAATTATGCTACCTATTAATGTTTCCGTTAAAGAAGGTGAATTTATATGTTTAATCGGTGAAAATGGAAAGGGAAAATCAACCGTACTAAAATCCATCTCTGGAGAAATACCTTATCTATCAGGAGAAGTATTAATTAATGGAAAATTACTTCCTTCTATTTCTGCTAGTGAACTAGCAGAACAAATGAGTTTAGTGCTCACTGATAGAATTCAGATAGGTATGATTACTGTTGGTGAATTGGTTGCTTTCGGAAGGTATCCATTTACCAATTGGTTGGCTAAAATGACACCGCTTGATTTACAAATCGTTCATGATGCCATGGACAGTTGTGGAGTTCTGAATTTGAAAGATCGCTATTACAGTAATTTGAGTGATGGAGAAAAACAAAAGGTTGCCATTGCGCGAGCACTAGCTCAACAAACGCCCTTAATACTGTTAGATGAGCCGTTAAACCATTTAGATCTTATAAATAAAGCAGAAATATTTAGTTTGTTGAAGCGGCTTTGTGTGGATTTCAAAAAGACGATAGTAATCTCTACTCACCAAGTAGAGTTAGCTTTACAAGCTGCAGATAAAATTTGGTTAATCAATGGGAAACATCAATTAATTGAAACTACACCTGAAGCCGCAATTGAGAATCATTTGTTTGAAGAGGCATTTATTAGTGATAAAGTGAAATTTGATCCACTTACTAAAACTTTTCAGCTAAAGGCTATTTAGTGGGAGCGCCATAAATTCGCCTTCTTCTTTTCATTTCCCGTTTCATTTTTCGATTACCTTTTTTCTGATCTTTTTCATAACCATTAACAACCTCTACACTTGGAGGTTTTCGGCCCATACCTTTTTTGTCAACCCCTTTGAAACCTTTGTATGGATTGCATCCGAGTAGTGTTATGAAACCCATAATAAGGAATCCTATGGCTTTACTTTTCATTCTTTAGCTTTTTGATGTCTGCAATCAATCGGTTTACATCAGTTTCGGAAGTACCGTCATAAAATCCCCGAATTCGTTTTTTCTGGTCAACTAAAATAAAGTTTTCAGTATGTATAAAATCATTCATTCCACCAGTACCTTCCGTTGTTACTGCAAAATAAGATTTTCGAGCTAAGCTATAAATTTCTGCTTTATCTCCGGTTAAGAATGTCCATTGTTGGGGATCTGCTTGATGCAAGGTCGCATACTCCTTAAGGATAGCAGCTGAATCATATTCAGGCTGTACCGTATGTGATACAATTTTAAAAGTAGTATCCCCTGAAAAAGCTTCTTGAACCCTTTCTAATTGGTTACTCATTACAGGGCATATCGTTGGACAAGTGGTGAAAAAAAAATCTGCTACATAAATCTTATTTTCCAAGAAACTATTGGAAACCGTATCACCATCTTGATTCACCAACTTAAAATTTCTAATCCTATGGTTTTTATAGATTTCCCTTTGATTCTCATCAACCAGTTTTGGATTTAAATCCTTAGGACTGTATATTTTTAATGGTTGTTCTTTATCCAACATAAAATAAGCGATGACCATACCTGTGAGCATTATAGCACCGCTGATGATAACCCCAACTTTACTTCCCATTTGCTTTTTTATCTTGCTCGATTAATATACCGATGTAATCATCTAACGCTTCTACTTCAATTTTCTTAATTAGTATCTTTTTCTCTTCATCTAATAGGTAAGTTTGAGGAGTGCTGTATACATCATATAAATGTCTAAAATTGCTAGTAAAATCGCCACCATCTGATCCATTAATCCAGTCTAAGTTATTGTCCTCAATGTATTTCAACCATGTTTCATTTTCAAAATCATTTCCTACTGCAAATACTTCGAGACCTTGGGTTTTGTATTTATCGTATATCTTCTTTAGTACCGGAGTGGACTTTTTACAATGTCCACAATCAGGAGACCAAATGTAGACTATAGTGTATTTAGCGTTAACATCATACAATTGAAGATATTTTTGTTGTGACGGATCTTTAACGATGATGTTAGGTGCTTTTTTACCAATAAGTAATGGTTCTAAGGCATCAGCTCTCTCCTTAATTTTTTTGATTTGCTTGTCTGTGACCCAATCTGCTTTACCTGCTAGATAATATTTTCTCGCCATATGCACAAAAATGGCATCCATCCCAATGTATTCAGATTTTTCATAAGTGGAAGTAATGTAACTCAAAGTGTATCTAAATATTTCAGGATTTGTAGCTCTGCTCAATAAATAGTCTCCAGCTACAATAATACTGTCCGGAATTTGAGGAGTTAATTTTGTGATGTAATATTCCATTTTATCATTGTAAGCAGGACTATTTAGGAATCGTTCATCATTAAAATCGATGTGGTCGAATAGATGAGCTTTAGTGTAGTAATAAGCAAAAGAGCTATCAATCTCACCTTTTTTGTTTTTCGGAGCTTCAGGAACATCCGGGTACTCCATAGCTTGTAAAAATTTGGCAGTAAACGATTCTTTGTTTTTTTCAAAAAAGTTTTTTCGATAATCATTTACCTCTTTATTCAATTCAGTCATTTGTTTTTCAAGCTTCTCTTTTTCCTTTTTAGAGCTATTGGTATCCTTTTCTGCAGCTCTGTAACTTGCCATCAGTTTTTGTTGACCAGTCAAGTAGTTCATATACTCATAAAAAAGCGTGTTCTCAGGACTACCAATTATTTTCATATTCTTTATCATGTCGGCAGTATCTGTCGTCATGCTAAAGTTTTGTCGGTCAACAAAAAAGTCAAAAAATCTACTATTATTGGCAACTATGGAATACATTCCTTCTTTTAAAGGTTTTTTTCCGGTGAAAGTAAATTCACCATTATTTACAACTGCTGTATCTTTATAATATTGGCCGCCACCATAATAATTTGAGAGGTAAATTATAGAGTCTTGTATTCCTTTTATTTTAAATGTTAATCGATAAGCATCTTGAGCAAAAAGTTGAACGGAAAGTGCTACAAGAATGAATGTTAGTAAGCTTTTTGAGTTCATCATAGAAAATTCATTTACTATCAAATTTACGATTTATAGATTCTATTTTAAGAAATTAACGAACGTTAACAGCAAATACCAAAGAAGAGAAGGCGACATTGAGGTATGGCATAAAAGGTGTAATTAAAAAATGGTTTATCAATCTTTTTTGACTTCTGTTTTCACTTTTAATCTGTATTATTGAATCATGGCAACGCCCCTTTGGATCACACTTATTATTGGCTGTATCATCGCAATTATTTTTGGGATCATATTTGGTTTTTATTTGCTTCAGGAGGCATTGATATTCAATCCTGTAAAATTGAATAAAGACTTTAAATTTCACTTTGATAAAACATTTAAAGAGCGCTGGTTTAATGTAAGTGAAAAGATAGCATTAAATGCTATTCATTTCCTGGTAGAGGATTCTAAAGGCTTGATATTTTATTTGCACGGAAATGCAGAGAATGTAAAATATTATGGGGAAGAAATTCAACATTTAACGGATTTCGGATACGACATACTACTTTTTGATTACAGAGGTTTTGGAAAAAGTGGAGGCAAGCTCAAACGGGAAAGGGATTTACAACGAGATGCAAAAATTATTTATCAGGAAATGCTGAAAGAGTATGATGAATCTAAAATCATAATTTATGGCTATTCTTTAGGTACGGGTATCGCTGCTCGATTGGCTAATCGGAATCACCCGAAAGCTTTAATCTTGGAAACTCCGTATTACAATTTCATAGACCTGATTAGGTGTCATAAAGCCTATTTGCCGGCAGACCTAATTACGAAATATAAATTCAGAACCGACAGATATTTAGATCAAGTGACTTGTCCTATTTATTTATTTCACGGCACAGAAGACAAACAAATTCCTTATAATTCGGCACTTCGACTAAGCAATTTACACCCTAAAGCAAAGTTTATCAGTATAGAAGGAGGTACTCACAACGATTTGATGAGTTTCCCCGAATTTAAAAAAGAAATAGCTTCAATTTTAGGTTAAGCATACATCGCAGCTTTGTTCATTTCTGAAGTAAAGTGAAATTTTATATCTGGGTAATTGTCCATAGTGATTTGCAATACCCCTCTAGTTTGCGCCAAGAATACCAAATTTTCATCCTTATCATTTACGATATAATTCGACTTCAATCGAACAAATTCATCTAAAATATCTTTTTTGTCTGAAGTAATCCAACAGGCTTTATAAAAATTCAATGGATGAAAATTACAAGTCGCGTTGTATTCGTGTTTTAAGCGGTATTGAATTACTTCAAATTGAAGTTCTCCAACTGTTCCTATGTACTTTTTATTCCCCATTCGTTGTGTAAACAGCTGAGCAACACCTTCGTCAGTTAATTGAGCAATTCCCTTTTCTAATTGCTTAGTTTTCATAGGATCTCCGTTAACAACTTCTTTAAAAATTTCAGGAGAGAAAGATGGAATTCCTTGAAACATAAAATTCTCACCTTCTGTTAGAGTGTCTCCAATTTTAAAGTTGCCAGTATCGTATAAACCTATTACATCGCCAGGGAAAGCTTTTTCGATTAGGTTCTTCTCTTGTGCCATAAAGCTTGTCGGGTTGTTGAACCTCATTTTTTTGTCCAATCTTACATGATGGAAAAACTTGTTACGCTCAAAGGTCCCGGAACAAACTCGTAAAAAGGCGATACGGTCACGGTGATTAGGATCTAAATTCGCATGGATTTTAAACACAAATCCACTGAAATTTTCGTCAGTTGGCATGACTTCTTTTCCTTCAGCTTCTCTAGCTTTAGGATTGGGTGCGATTTCAATGAACGTATCTAACATTTCTCTAATACCAAAATTGTTTACTGCACTTCCGAAAAATACTGGAGCAATACGACCTTCTAGGTATTCTTTTTTCTCGAATGGTTCGTACACGCCTTCAATTAATTCCACATCTTCTCGCAGTTGATCTGCATATTTACCAACTAATTCATCCAGTTTAGGGTCAGACAAATCACTAATGGTCACAACATCTCTTTCTATTTTTGTTTTATTAGAACTAAAAAGGTTTACATTTTTATCTACTAAATTGTAAACTCCCTTGAAAGTAGGACCTATGCTAATTGGCCAACTTAGAGGACGAACATTTATGTCTAATTTTTCTTCTAGCTCATCTAATAAATCAAATGGATCTTGACCATCTAAATCCATTTTATTGATGTAAACGATTACTGGAGTGTTTCGCATTCGACAAACCTCCATTAATTTTTCCGTTTGGGTTTCCACACCTTTTACACAATCAATAACTAAGATAACACTGTCTACTGCTGTCAAAGTTCGATAAGTATCTTCCGCAAAGTCTTTGTGACCAGGAGTATCCAACAGGTTAATTAATTTGCCTTTATATTCAAATCCCATTACAGAAGTAGCAACAGATATACCCCTTTGCTTCTCAATTTCCATAAAGTCAGAAGTTGCCGATTTGGTGATTTTATTATTCTTAACGGCTCCTGCAGTTTGAATGGCTCCTCCAAAAAGTAGTAACTTCTCAGTCAAAGTTGTTTTACCAGCATCCGGGTGGCTAATGATGCCAAAGGTTTTTCTTTTGTTGATTTCTTCTTGTAATTTCATGAAATGGATTTGAGACCGCAAAATTACGAAATTTGAAAAGGAGTTCGTAAACAGAATGAACGAAATCCGTCTTATTTAAATGGTGGAGATCGGTAGTTGAAGTGAAGTAAATTTTATTATTTTCGAAAAAAAATAAAATACTATGAATTACTTGAAAAAGGGTGCTGTTTTATCATCCATTTTAGTACTTGCAGCTTGTAGCAGTAAAATTAAAAATGAGACCGTTTCAGAAGTTGCTGAAGTTAATGAAGAAGAGCAACTAACATTTGAGATGCCCAGAATGAGTGGACAAGAGTATAAAGCAATTGATGAAGATTTATCTTCAAAGGGAATTGCGGTAATGAATAATGAAACTGGTGAGGCTAACTTCGTAGTTTATTGTTTTGGAGAACTCAATGATGTGGAAGACTGTATGCGTCATTTTTCAGATATGAAAAAAGGTCAAAAATTGAGTGTTGGATCAATAACGTTGGATGGAGTAGAGAAGCATTATGCCTATTTATTGAAGAATTAATTAGAGTGATTCACCAAGGCAGCTCGTGCATTAGCGAGCTGCTTTTAGTGGATCAAAATCATTTTAGCTAAACAGGGAGAGTTGTTCTGTGTTTCCTGCTTTGTTTTCTAGAGAAAGTAACTTTTGTTTAGCACGCAAACCGCCTGCATAGCCAACTAATTTTCCATCAGTTCCTATAATTCGATGACAAGGCACTATTATAGAAAGTGCATTTGCACCATTTGCTGATGCTACGGCTCTTATAGCTTTAGGATTATTTAAATTCTCAGAAAGTTGGAGGTAACTCGTTGTTTTACCATATGGTATTAAGAGTAATGCTTGCCAAACCGATTTTTGAAATTCGGTTCCACAAAATCGAATGGGGATATTAAATGCAATACGTGATCCTTTGAAATATTCTTCTAGTTGTTCTATAGTTGAATGTATTAAGCTTGAGTTAGAGAATTGATAAGTAGCGCCTAATTCGGTTTGAATTCTTCGATCAATGGCTAATCTCATTTTTCTATGTTTCCAGTCGCAAATGACTAGCTTTTCTTGAAAAGACCCTAATATCAATTGGCCATAGGGAGAGTTGTAATCTTGAATTTGAATTAATTTATCCATGATTTAGTAAAATTTCAGTCTTGGTAACATAATTCAAATCTAAATTGTGTAGACGAGTTCTGTCTAATTTTTTCTACAATTAAGAATGACTTTTGTTATTTATTTTATTAATTATAAATGCTTTACAAATTGGATTGTATTTTGCCTTTTAAAGTTTAGTAAAAACTTAAACGAACAATAATGGACAAGGATACAAAGAAAATACTAGTAAACGGAATTGCTATTTTAAGTGCATTTGCATTGAAAAAGGTTGCAGAAAAGCTCATAGAAAAATCAACAGAAGATGGTATCCCTGACGAGCCTGAAAATCCTTCAAATAATCAAACTTGGCCTCAAGCCATTGCTTATGCGGCTATCTCAGGTGCTGCAATTGGTGTTTTTAGGCTTATTGCAGAGCGCACAGCCAATCAACAATTAGAAAAAATTTATGACTAAAGTTGTATAAATAGATTTCTATTTTTTATCTACATACTTTACTCCGGCATTGATGGGTATATGAATGTCATTTTCTCTAGGAGGTATAGGACATGAATAGTTAGCATTGTAAGCACAATATGGATTATACGCTCTATTAAAATCAATGACTAAAATGTCGGATTCTGTAATTTCTAGGTCAATATATCTACCTCCTCCATAAGTTTCAGTTCCATTGGTAGCATCGGTGAATGGAAGAAATAAGTAATTTTCATATCCTTCTTTATTTTTTAAGTCTTCTGATTGATAAATAGTAAGCTCAATTGGGAAAGAATCAATTTGAAACGCAGCTTTATAAAAAGGGGAGTACAACGGAAGTCGATTGGTGGTGGTTTCCATTTCAAAGATTTCGACTTCTTCAATGCGTTCAATTTTAGCAACTACCACAAAATTTGTATCTATCGGATAAAATGGTAATTCTTTGAATGAAATTCGATCTTCAGTTTTTAATGGAGATTTCAAAGAATCAGCAAATTCCCTGTTTAACTGGTCTTGAAAGGCTTTAGCAGCCTCATATCTAGTTTGACCAAAAGACAACAGTGTTGAGCAAACAATAGCAATAAGAAATAATAGTCTCATAATTTTTGAATCTGAACTTGAGTATATACATTTTCACTCCATGAGCTTCCTTTACCAAACCCATTGTTGTTAGCACTAGTAATGGTGCACCTATGCTGCACTATGAATAATTCTTCACTAGTTCCAATCTCGACTATTATCGACATTTGACTAGAAGTGGAGGCAAACTTATTGGAATAACTCATTGTACCCGCGCCTGTAACTGCGTTTTTGGTAACGTTAAACAGTCTTACTTGATGTTCATCTACCTCAAAAGCAGGAGCAGAGATTGTAATCAAATAAACACCCGAGTCAATACTAATAGTGTCATTCAAGAGATTGACATTCGATAAATCACCACTAATGGTATTTAAATCTCTTTTTTGCCAAGACCCACTAAAGAACTTACCCCCATTGGTATTAACCGGCTTCTGATCACTGATTAGAGTAATTCCAGAGGTAGAAGAGTTTATAACATTGCTAATATAGGTGATGTTAGAAGTGCCACCTAAAGTATCCCAAGAAGCACCATTAAAGAAGTAAAAACCTTTAGTTCCATTGGTTTGAAAGACCATTAACCCCGTGGCAGGAGATGGAATGGAAAGGCGTTCTGAATCCAACATTCTTGGAGCTAAAAAGCCTTTGTCAGTAGAACGTAATTCCATAATGGAGGATTCATGTGGATTTCCACCGTCTTTATCAATTAAAACAGACTGACCAAACCCAGATTGGAGTGTGAAGACTAAAAGAATAATAAATGCTATTTCTTTAAAGGCAAGATTCAAGTGAAGAGTTTTGAATGAGTGTTGTCGAAACAAATATACATCAACCAAGGGTGATTTTCCTTATGTATTGGTAATAAACTTTGTCACTTGAGGTATAGTTATTATTACTTTTCAATCTAGAATATACGTCCGGGAAAGATCACAAAATCTATAAAATTGAATTCCAATTGATCCATTGAAATAGATTTCCCATTTGGCATATTTACATTCAAATTAGGAAAATACCTTAAATGAGTTCTTAAATAAAACATCTGTAGTCGATTGGGTCGAATATCCCAACCTACGGTTATACCCGGTTTAATACCACTATAATCATTTGTTGTGCGAATACCTGTTTGATTTTGTTGCACTTCTAGATATTCATAACTAAGAGCAGGGCCAATAAATGGAGCGAACCCGTGATAATCACCAAAATACTTATAAGCCTCAAGCGTTAATGCTTTTCGATTAGCTGATTGCTTAAAATCATACGCTTTTATTTCACTATTGTTTTGACGGTATGCCATTTGTATTTGAAGGTCAGGTTTATGCCAATAATATCCTAATCCAAATTCAATAAATACGGTTGCTTTATGATGATCAGCATACGGTGCTACCGATTCATTATGATTAGACTCTTTTGTGTAAAAAGCTGAAGATGGACCGACTCCCAAAGTCAAACCATTTAATTTCTTGCGTTTAGCCAATGTGTCGGTAACTGCTTGTGTGCGTCCGCTTTTCCAGTCTTTCTCAGCACTTAGGGTAGTTTCGATCATCCATTTGTAACCAATGGATAGCCAAAGAGGAGAAGTGTTGATGTTGATAGACTGAGAGGGAGAGATGAAATACTTATCACCTGATTGAAAATTATACCCTGCTCCAAGTTCAATTAAGTGATTTCCTTTATTGAAGATTAATCCTGCGGTTAATGGATATTTGAATCTTGTTAAAGTAGCTCCGTTTCCTTGTTTATAGTTGTGGCTCAAAAAAGCTGTTCCTATGAACGGCCTTATGGTATTGTGTTTGATTTGCCAAGGAAGGTATCTAAAACCGGTTTCCACACCTGCATCAAAACCACTATTGTTCCAGTTAACGATAGGTATTGCAATATAAAAATCTGCATGACCCCAAAAGTGAGTTCCCCCAATGATAAGTCGGGAACTATACTGATCTTCTATTCGAAATTTTTCCAATTCATTGGAAGTATTTAATCTAAAAGAAGAGGAACCTTCTCCTAGATTTACTTTTGAATCAAATCCAATGGTCATTTGTGCAAATCGATGTCTAGTTTTACCGCCATCGATATACGTTTGAGCTTGTATTGAAGTAACAAACAGACTGAGTAAAATTATTTGTAAAAGTTTCATGACTTTAAGTTGAATTGTTAGATTATTTTTTACTTGCGTACTTTTTTGTGTAATACATAATCATGGGAGTTAAAACTAGTGAAGGTAAAATCCATGGCAACCATTGCGGTTGAATAGAACTATACCATTCTGTTCTAGGCCCAGCTGTAACAATAAAAGCAGTTACTGTAGCTATATAGGTACCCATCATCATTCCAATATGTCTTCTAAGCCATGCCATTCTTGGAATAGGAAGACCTCGTGTAGTTTTTATAAAAATTCGAATATCACCTATCACTAAACTGATGCTAATTCCTCCAAATATCATCAGAACAATGTTTAGTGAATATATCATTCCAATCATGTTCAAAGCTCCAATTCCTAAAACAATCCAGTCCAAACTATTTGGTTTTAGCGTTTTATTTTGAATGCTTCTATAACCACTATAATTCATGTACAGTGAAAAAATTGCTATCATGAACAAGAAAAGGTTTTGTTTCAAAACTGATATAAGAAGCGCAGAAACTATTACCATAAGCATCGCATAAAAAAATACTCGACCAATTTTTTTATGTTGTTTGTTTCCTTTCTTTAGAATAAAAACAATTAGTCCACTAGTTAATGCGGTAAATCCTGAAATGATGTGGATGATCAATGAGAAATTTAATATTGTTTCCATAGTTATTTGTTTTTAGCAAATATGTGATGGAATTCATCGCATTTCAAGTAAAAAGGGATGTCTAGCAACTTTAGGGAGGAAAAGCAAAAGAAAATGGACCAAATACAAGTCTTAGGGGCGAATGGTAAGGAGCTCTTTAATGGTTGTATTGTGGGAACGACTAACAGGAACTCTCTCATCAGTATTCTCTAGGTGTAGTTTAAACCCTTGAGCATTTCCTGAAATATGTATTACCTTATTTAGATTAACAAGGTAGCTTTTATGACATCTAAAAAATTGAGAAAAGGAAGAAAGTTGACCATCTATCGATTTTAAGGTATTTCGCAATAGGATGGAAGTAAACTTATTTTGTTTTAAATAGAAAACTGTAATATAATTATCCGCAGATTGAATGTAAATTAATTCAACTGGCATCAAAATTAATGAGTCTGTATTGTTTTCCGATTCTAGAATAATTTGTTGGGGTAACTGCTCAGATTCTTCTGTTTGGGACGTTCTTAATTTATTATTTATTGTAGTTGCAGCTTTTTCAAACCGATTTCTTAATAATTTTTGATTGGTAAAAATAAAAAGAAGCAAAGGAAAAAAAGCAAGAGCTACCGTATACCCTTCGAAAATCAATAAGTTGCCAAAAGATAGGTTGGCGACTTCCATAAGGTTAGAATAAAGTAGATTAGCTAATCCAATGCAGGCAACATTTACGATTGACCAAAATACCTGTTTACCTACGTTCCAGTTTTTTTCAAGAAAATAATTTTGAAAAATTGACGGTATTAGGATATTTAAAAAAGACATGGTAATCAGACAGGCGAATCCGTATCCTGAAGTAAGTTTCAAAATACCGAAAGGGTAATTATTCAATCCAAACGGTTGAAAAAAGTAAAGAAAAAGGAAAACGAAACTACTCATCAGAAAAGACTTCTTCCAGTTGGAGGCATTGGAGTTTTCTGTAGGGTAGGGTGCTTTCAGTATTTTAATCATGTTCAATTTTCGTATCCGTATGGGTATAGTCAGTGTCTTTATATTTTTCACTTGATGATGACCTTCGCCTTTTGTATCGCTTTCTTTTCCGGTCTTTATCATCTGTTTTTACATTGTTATAATGATTATAAACTGTATTGATGAAACTCAAAATAATACCAATTCCAATAACGATATAAAAAATTGTAAAAACTTTACCTGGAGCTGTTTGTGGAGAGTAGTCTCCATAACCAACTGTAGTTAGGGTTATTACGGAAAAGTAGATGCTATCTATCCAATCCCAACCTTCAAGGAAATGATAAACAACCGATCCTATTGCTAAAGTAATAAAAGTGGTAATCAGTAAGTCTCTATAATCTTCATTTTTAAGGAAAGAGACTAACGTTCTAAAAAATATCATGTGTGTTCTAATAGTGTTGTTCAAATATAGTTCAGAGAAATCATTGAAACAAAATTCAAAAGGATACTTTATTAACTATCAAATTTTAATTTGTTTTAAACATTTCATTTTATCGACCAACTAAGGCTGCTTATAGAAACTACTTTGTTGAAATGCAACATTTCTTTTATCTTTCACCCATGAAAAAAAGGATCGTTTTATTAAGTACTTTATCTATATTATTATTTAGTTGTGATACTATGCAACCATTAGTAGGGGAGTTAGGTAGAGCTATTCTGGAAGAGCCGACAACTGCAGTTCCTACAGAATTTGAAAT
Source organism: Acidiluteibacter ferrifornacis (assembly GCF_009909615.1). Taxonomy (GTDB): domain Bacteria; phylum Bacteroidota; class Bacteroidia; order Flavobacteriales_E; family Vicingaceae; genus Acidiluteibacter; species Acidiluteibacter ferrifornacis. The sequence goes on from NZ_WWNE01000005.1 coordinate 268,939, forward strand.
GGGTAGTGGATTAAAAGAGGCGCTAATTAAAGGTACTAAAAAAGGTGTGGCCAACTTGTCTGTAGAAGGTGGTTTTTTGGATAATCCAATGGTAAAAATACCTTTTCCCGAAGAGTACGATAAGGTAGCGAATACATTAAGGGATATTGGTTTAGGGAATCAAATTGATCAAGTTGAATTATCTTTAAATAGGGCAGCCGAAGATGCAGTTATTGAAGCTTCTCCATTGTTCGTAAATGCAATCACTTCAATGACAATTCAGGATGCACAAGAGATTCTTTTTGGGGGAAAAAATGCAGCGACTAACTTTTTAAGAGCCAAGACTACAGATGATTTAATTGTAGCATTTTCGCCTAAAATTAGTCAATCATTGGATCAAGTAAATGCCACAAAGTATTGGTCTGATGTTACCAATGTGTATAATAAAATTCCATTTGTAACCAAAGTAGATGGCGATTTGACCAATTATGTCACCACAAAAACAATTGATGGGTTATTCTTGAAAATTGCTCAAGAAGAAGAAGAGATCAGAGAGAATCCGATTGAACGAACCTCTTCAATTTTGAAGAAGGTGTTTGATTATGCAGCCACTAAAACAAAGTAAATAAAAGAAAAAAGAACAGCAAAAAGGAGCTCAGGGTTGAGCTCCTTTTTTATTAAATGAAATTACAACAATTGATTACCCAAAGATATATTGGCATTCCAAAGGTTACATTAAATGGAAATGTAATGGCTAATGCCATCGGAATAAAAATTCCGGGATTTGCTTTAGGAACAGCAATTTTAATTGCAGCAGGGACAGCGATATAAGAGGCGCTGGCGGCTAGAATACAAAACATTAATCGGTTGCCTACAGATAGTGTAAACCAACCACTAGCAAGAGCTACTACAATACCATTAATCAATGGGATGATGATTGCAAAAGCAGTGGTAAACCAACCACTTTTCAAAAAGTCAAAGAGTTTTCTTCCTGAAACTATTCCCATGTCCAATAGAAAAATAGCGAGAAAGCCTTTAAATAAATCGGTAGTAAAAGGTTCAATACCAACAGACTGCTTGTCGCTAGCTAAAACTCCGATTACTAAACTTCCTAGGATTAAAATTACTGAACCATTAGTTAGGGAGTGCTTGACCACCGATCCGATACTTATATTAGGTGAGGCAAGGTTTGGTTTACTGTAAAGTCTAATTAAAATCACACCGACGATAATGGCTGGTGCCTCCATTAAAGCCATAACTGCGACCATATAGCCGCTATATTCTATTTGTAAAGCTTCCAAAAACATAACTGCTGTTACAAAAGTTACCGCACTTATTGAACCATATGAAGCTGCTATAGCACCTGAATTTTCTATACTTAATCTTCTTTTTAATATGTAAAAAGTATAAATAGGAATAATAGAAGCCGCAATTATTCCAAACAACATTGCCCAAACAATTTCAGCATTCATCTCGCTATGAGCTAATTCTCTACCACCATTAAACCCAATAGAAAATAATAAGTACAAGGAAATAAACTTGGATGAGTTTGGAGGAATTTCCAAGTCACTTTTTAATCTTACAGCTATGATTCCGAGGACGAAAAACAAAAGTGCAGGATTGGTTAAATTATCGAATAGTAAATCTAAATTCATGGGTTTTGCTAAATGAATAAATAAAATAATTACAGATGTGCTGCTCTTTTTAATCGGTCATTGATAGTTTTACCTAATCCAATATCTGGAAGAGGTTCAACGACGGTATAGTCTAATTTTAATTGATCGAGATGATACAGTTGATGATACAAATTGCTTACTGCCTCCTCCATACATTGTTTTTTAGAAAGCGAAACGGCGACTATTCCTTTTGGAGCAACGAACTCATTAAAGTGAAGGACTCCAATTTTTTGTTCTTTAAATTCCTCAATAACAATTTCAAAGTCTTTAGAAACAATCGTTTTAGTAATAGGAGCATAATGCTTTTTAGACATACCCGGAGTTACAGTTTTTGAGGAGTTGTCATTATTAATGTAAACCTTGCCAATTGTATTCTCTAATTCTTCAATTGTTACAACTCCTAATCGATAAACGATGACTTTGTTTTTATTAAACCCCACAATTGTTGATTCTAATCCCTTCTTACATTTTCCCCCATCTAAAATCATAGGAAGCTCATTCGGAAAATAGGAGGCTACTTGCCTGGCTGAAGTTGGACTTATACGTTCGAAAGGATTTGCACTTGGAGCAGCTACAGGTCCAACTAATTGAATTAGTTTTAAAGTTGTTTTGTGATCTGGCATCCTTAATGCCACTGTTTCTTTTCCTGCAGAAATAACGGAACTAATGGACTTATTCTTTGGAAGAATTAAGGTCAGCCCTCCGGGCCAAAAGGCCCTAGTTAACGCTTCCGCCTTTTCAGGAAATTCTTTCACAACACTTTGTAATTGCTCGTAGTTAGCGATATGAACAATTAAGGGATTTGTTGATGGTCGTTCTTTCAATTGATATATTTGCTTTAATGCGTTTACGTTAAAAATGGAGGCACCTAATCCATATACGGTTTCCGTTGGAATTCCTACGATGCCCCCACTATTTAAAATTTTTGCAGCTTTTTCAATTGATTTTGAGATTAAAGCTGCCATTATTGAGCCAACTGTTTTGCAGGTACTAATTCTATATTGATGTCGCATCTAATTTTAAAATCTAACCCATTTTCAGCTGCATCAAGCACTAATTGCTTAATTTGCTCTTTCATGGCAGTAAGCTCTTTCACTCTTTTTTCTGAATGACTCACATTTCCATTAGATCGCTCTTGAATTCTAAAAGCTTCTACATCATGATACTTTATTTTATTACTAATAAGTGCCACTAAAATTCTTCCCGCGTCATCGGTGTCGTATTGACCTTCAATTAGTTTAAATGATTTTTTGTTTTCCATGATTATTTTATTTTGAAGTTGTTTTAAATTGTAATCGTTTCCACATCATTGCGATAAATAGTACTCCTATTCCTAGTAGGGCTTGAAAGGTTAAGTTTTGTGGTTCATAGAAGGTGAGAGAGAGACTAATAATCACCCACAAAACAGCGATTTTCATTTTTTTTCTTTCTTTTCTAAATGGCATATTGCTATTTTTTTGTGAATTATTGTCCTTGACCTAATGAGAATGCAGGTTTTCCTTCAAAGGCATATAAATTTTCAGTTTTGACAATATCTATTTGATTTTCCATAGCACTTCGTAGAAGTTTCAAGATTTCTTCTTTAGGGACATCGGTTTGATTTTCAGATTGAAATCTACATCTCCAATGGTCTGTACAAAATGTTTCTTTAAATCCTTCGGGCCACACCTTAATTCCTCTGTTGGTTATCATTTTTAGTTGCAATAAACCACCATCCAATTTTTGAAGTCTTTCTGCAATTTCATTTGGGTCTATTCCATTCCAATGGACAAAAGCATCTATTCCAAGTAGAGTTTTTGTTTTTGAAGGCTTTTTGATATAAGATGGAAGGACCAACGCTGCACCATTTTTAAAGTCTACCGGTGTTAAGGTCGAAGGCAATTTTCCTAAATTTTGGATTACTGCCTCTGCAAATTCGATTGTTCCAACTTTTTTCTTGCTTATGTTTTCCTTATAAATGTCAGCAGTATGTATTCCTTGTTCTATTGTTGTTAAAAGTGCATTTTTTATCTTTTGAGCCACAGAAGATTGACCGATGTGATTTAGCATTAATATAGCGCCCTCCAATAAACCTGTAGGGTTTGCTATTCCTTGACCTGCAATCATCGGGGCAGATCCATGAATCGCTTCGAACATGGCACATTCTTCTCCGATATTTGATGAACCTGCAAGCCCAACTGAACCTGTAATTTGTGCAGCAATATCAGAAATCATGTCTCCATAAAGGTTAAGAGTAACAATGACTTCAAAGTCTTCAGGAGTGTCGGCTAGTTTAGCTGAGCCTATATCCACAATCCAATGCTCATTTTCTATTTCTGGATAATCCTTCGCAACATCATTAAATACCTCTCTAAACAATCCATCTGTTTGTTTCATGATATTGTCTTTTGTCATACAAGTCACTTTTTTTCTTCCGTATTGTTTAGCGTATTCAAAAGCATATCGTACTATCTTTTCACAACCAGGTCGACTGATTAATTTCAAACATTGAACAACTTCATCCGTTTGCTGATGTTCTATTCCTGCATACAAATCCTCTTCATTTTCTCTAACAATCACTACATCCATTTTTGGATGTTTGGTGGATACGAAAGGATGAAGACTCATGCATGGTCTTACGTTCGCGTACAATCCCAGAAACTTCCGAGTAGTAACGTTTAAGCTTTTATAGCCTCCACCTTGGGGCGTAGTAATTGGTGCTTTTAGGAATACTTTGTTGTTACGAATGATATCCCAAGATTCATTTCTAATTCCCGAAGTAATACCCGATAAATAAACTTTTTCGCCCACTTCAATCTCATCAATTTCAATTTGAGCGCCTGCTGCTTTCAAAATTTTTAGAGTAGCATCCATTATTTCCGGACCTATTCCATCTCCTTTTGCAATGGTGATTCTTGTCATTGTGTTTGTTTTTAGATTAAATTGATGGTACAAATATTGGATAAACTAATCATATAATTTTATTTATATTTGTAATGAGAACCATTAAAATAGTTTATGAATTATACTTTACATCAATTACAAGTGTTCTTAAAAGTGACTCAATGTGAAAGTGTTACGAAGGCTGCTGAGGAGTTGCATTTGACACAACCTGCAGTCTCAATTCAATTAAAAAATTTTCAAGATCAATTTGATATTCCCTTAACAGAGATAGTTGGGAGGAAGCTCTTCGTTACAGAGTTCGGTAAAGAGATTGGAGTTGCAGCACAAAATATTATCAATGAGGTGAATGCCATCAATTACAAAACAATGGCACATAAGGGACAGCTAACTGGTCGGTTAATTTTATCTATTGTTTCAACTGGTAAATATGTAATGCCATTTTTTCTAACTCAGTTTTTAAAAGATAATCCGGGAATAGAGTTATCGTTGGATGTTACAAACAAAACTAAAGTAATACAAAGCTTGGAGCAAAACTTAGTAGATTTTTCATTGGTTTCTGTACTACCAGAAACTATAAAAATAGAGTCTGTCGAGTTGATGCAGAATAAATTGTACTTAATTGGAAATACAGAGAAATCATTCCGAAAAAAGCCATATTCTTATGATATTCTGAATGAACTTCCTTTAATTTATAGGGAAGAAGGGTCAGGAACAAGAAGTGTGATGGAAAAGTTTATCAAACAGAATAATTTACCCGTGCGTAAAACAATGGAATTGACCTCTAACGAGGCAGTAAAGCAGGCAGTTATTGCTGGATTAGGATATTCAATTATGCCTTTAATTGGGATAAAGAATGAGCTTAAAAATGAGACACTTCAGATTATTCCTGTCAAACATTTTCCAATCATTTCCAACTGGAACTTAATTTGGCTGAAAGGCAAGAGTTTCTCGCCTTCAGCTCAAGCATTTGTGGATTATATCCAACTTCATAAGAGTGATATAATCACCAAGTATTTTGATTGGTATGAGCGATATTAACTCTCAATTAATGTGACATGCGAAGTATTTTCAATACTATAATCCTTTTTAAGGCCTTTCAATTCTACAGTTACTTCTTTATCCTTGCTGCCAAATTCTAAGAAATCATCTATCAAATTTAGTACATCATGATCTATATAAACAGTATCTGCTGCATCAATGATTACTTTAGAACCTTTTGGAACATCATATAAAGTTTGTTTAATGGCTGCTTTATTCAAAAATGATACTTCTTGTGCTAGTTTTATATGAATTGTTTCTCCTTCGTGATGGTTCTCCTTGTTGAAGAAATAAGCCAGTTTGAGGTTGTCTCTTAAAATGAAGAAAACACTTACCACTAGTCCGATTCCAATACCTCTTAACAAATCAGTAGCAATGATGGCTACCACAGTCACTGCGAAAGGGATAAACTGATATTTACCATTTTTCCACATTTTTTTGAAAATGGTAGGGTTTGCTAGTTTGTATCCAATCATAATTAAAACCCCTGCTAAACTTGCCAATGGAATTTTATTAAGAATGAAAGGGATAGCAACAACAGAACTAAAAAGGAAAATACCATGTGCAATAGCAGAAACTTTAGTTCTACCACCTGAATTAACATTTGCAGAAGTTCTAACAATAACTGAAGTCATAGGAATTCCTCCAATTAGACCACTTAGAATATTCCCGATTCCTTGAGCTTTAAGTTCGGTGTTGGAGTTAGTGAATCTTTTTAAAGGATCCATTTTAACAGAAGCTTCTATGCATAACAAGGTTTCTATACTCGCGACAATAGCTATAGTGATTGCTACAATCCAAACGTCTATATTAGTGATGGCTGAAAAATCTGGTGTCTGAAACTGGCCAATAAATGCACCAAATGATTCAGGAACTGGAAGGTTAACTAAATGTTCTTGACTGATGGCAAAAGAAGGAGATAAAGCGATAAAAGCCTCATTTATCAATGTTCCTGCTATTACAACCACTAGTGCACCCGGTAGAAGTTTCAAACGTTTTAAAGCTTCTATATTAGCGAATGCAATTAAGATTAAAACAGAAATAATACTAACCGCCATCGCCCCAGGATGAGAATAGTTGACCGCATCAATAATATCAGAAAAAATATTATGGCTCATTGATTTGTCAATGAAGAAGAAGTCACCCTCATGCTCAATGTCATAACCTACAGCGTGTGGTAATTGGGTTAAAATAATAATGATACCAATCGCTGCAAGCATACCTTCAATTACATTAGAAGGGAAGTAGTTGGAAATAGAACCAGCCTTTAGAAAACCTAACAATAATTGAAAAACACCAGCCAATACTACCGCCAACAAAAATGCTTCAAATCCGCCTAAAGTAGTGATTGCAGTAATTACTATCGCAGTTAATCCAGCAGCAGGGCCAGAAACACTAATTTGTGAATTACTAAACAATCCGACAACAATCCCACCGATTACACCGGCGATAATTCCTGAAAATAACGGCGCACCAGAAGCTAATGCTATACCTAGGCAGAGTGGGAGTGCAACAAGAAAGACCACAAGGCCTGAAAGTATATCAGTTTTAAAGTACTTAGTATTTATCATAATGTGGTTAATTTAAGGTTGCACAAATATCACGTAAACCTATTTAGAAATAAAGTTAAAAAAAGTGAAGCAAAGTTATAATTTATCATCAATCAATACCTTTCGTTCAGATGCTGATTTTAATCGGGTTTCTCTGTTTATGATATCGGAGAGTGTGGCTCCTTTTAATCGGTTGACCGTTTCGTTTCTTATTTCTAAAAATACTTCTCTTATACCACAAGTTTCTTCATCTACACACTCATCACATCGTTCATAAAAACGATAGGTCACACAGGGAAGCAGTGCTACTGCACCATCAAAAAGCCTGGTGATCTCCGCCATGTCTATTTCTTCAGGTGCTCTATTTAATAAATAACCACCTGACTTCCCTTTCTTACTGTTTAATATTCTCGCATTTTTTAATGCTAGTAATATAGATTCTAAAAATTTATGTGGAATGTTTTGATCCGTACTTATTTGTCCAATTGGAATTGGCGCTCCAGAATCGTTTTTGGCGAGATAGACTAATGCATTTATGGCGTATTTTGTTTTCTTGGAAAGCATATTTGTAAAAATAAGCATTTAATAAAAACAGCGTTTCACCTCTCGGTAGAATCAAAAAAAAAGACTCGACGAATCGAGTCTTAAGTTTGTAAATCAATACACTAATCTTCTAAGTAACCAAACTTTCCGGTATTAAAATCTTCAAAAGCTTGAATCAACTCTTCTTTTGAATTCATCACAAATGGTCCGTGAGCAGCGATAGGCTCATTAATCGGCTCTCCACTTAGAAGCAGTACAATTGCATTTGTTGTTGCTTTTATTTCAAAATGTTCTCCCTTGTTGTCCATTAAAACAAAATGATCTGTTTTTACAATTTCTCCGTCATTTACGCTGACTTCACCCTCCACTACTAACATAGCTGTGTTGTAATGAGCAGGAAAGTTAAAAGCGGCTTTTCCTCCTTTGTTTAATTTTACATTATGCAAATGAATAGGAGTAAAAGTTTGTGCCGTCCCTTTGTTTCCATCGTATTCTCCTGAAATAATTTCAATTGATCCATTATTGTCAGGTAATTCTACCTTCTTGATGGTGTTATTGGTTACTTCCTGATACTTTGGTGCTGACATTTTGTATGCTGCCGGAAGATTTACCCATAATTGGACCATCTGAAACTCTCCGCCATTTTTACTGAATTCGCGTTCGTGGTATTCCTTATGAAGAATACCTGATGCGGCTGTCATCCATTGTACGTCGCCTTCCCCAATAACGCCATTATTTCCAGCGCTGTCGTGATGAGCAATTTTACCTTTGTAGGCTATAGTGACCGTTTCAAAGCCTCTATGTGGATGCACTCCAACTCCTCTAGGTGAATCAGTAGCAGAAAAATAATGCTTGCTATTGTAATCCAACATGATAAAAGGATCCATTCTTTGCATATCTAACTGATAGGCACTAGGTATGAAATTATGAACTCTAAACCCATCTCCAACAAAATGAGGTGTTATAGGGGCGTATACTCGTTCAACTGTTTTTGTTTTCATGATTTTTTTATTCAAAGTTAGCTACCAGAATCTGAGTGCACATTGACCTATGATAAGAACTCAATTTCGCGGAGAAAAGTGTCGCTTTGCTAATTCTTTTCGCACTCTGCTCAAGCTTTCAGGGGTAATCCCTAAATAGGAGGCTATCATCCATTGGGGCACTCTCAATAGTAAATCAGGGTATATAGAAATAAAATCGAGGTATCGTTCTTCGGCAGTTGCTTCTAATAAGAATTGAATTCGATGTTGGAGCTGTCGAATGTGATTTTGCAATAATCGTTCGTTATAATTTCTGAAAGCAGCACTGATCTCAGATGCTTTTCTAATAAAATCATTGCTAAAATAAATGACAGTAGAAGGCTCTATAGCTTCTATGTAGTAATCGGAGGGTTCATTAAAAAATACACTGCTTCTGTCTGTAATTATCCATCCTTCGGGAGCAAACTGAATGACATGTTCCTTTCCGGATTGATCTATGCTGTAGGAGCGAAGTAGACCACTTTCCACAAAAAAGGAATGGGTGCAAACGGCTCTTTTTTGAAGTAGAATAGTTCCTTTAGGGATTTCTTTTTCTTTTAAATAGGGGTGTAGACTCTGAAATTCTAGATCAGAGATGCCTGAACGTTCTACTAAATAAGTCTTAAAGGATAAAAACATTGCTGCAATTTCCTAAATATTTTGTTCAGTTTGGAAATTGTTTGAAACGATCTACTTTGAATATTGTTGAATCAATTGTGCCAATTGATCTGCAGGAACAACTCCCGATTGCCTCCATTTAATCTCTCCCTCTTGAAAAATGATCAAAGTTGGGACGCCTTGTATTTGAAACTTTGCAGCCACCTGAGGATTCTTATCGACATCTATTTTAAGGATTTTAGCTTTATCGCCAACTCTCGTTTTTAAATCCTCCAATATAGGTTTCATCATCTTACACGGACCACACCATTCTGCATAGAAATCCACCAATACTGGCTGGTCACTGTTTATTAATTCAGAAAATTTATTTGCCATTTTTGTTTATTTTATTTCTTCTAAAGGATGTATAGTGTTATTCTGTTAAAACCAACTTTCTTGTTTGATTACCAATCCTTAAGATATAGATTCCTTTATCAAATCCGGTTAAACTAAATTCTAGATTATTTTTAGTCAATTGCTCATCTATAATTAATTGACCCTTTGTATTGTAAATCCTTAAGTATTGGTTTTTGATTTTCAGTCCAGCAAGTTGGATTGTAAAATTGCCTGAACTTGGATTCGGATAGACAATAAACTTATTTTCAGTTCTATTTTCTTTGATTGAAGTTAAAGTTATATTATGGCAACCAGAGGTGTCTGTACATCCATTTTTTGAGACAATTACTGCAAAATTTCCATTTATTGAAGGAGCAAATAGCTGATTTGTATCTCCATGAATTGGAGTATAATTGCTATCGCAATTCACCCATTGATAAGATGCCCCATAAGTTTTAGAGACTAAGAAAGTCGGAAAAGTACTAACTGAAGTATCAATTGAAGTCACCTTTATAGAAAATGAATCTAAAGAGATACAATTGTTTGCATCTGTTATAGTGATGTAATAACTACCATTAGTTAAACTGTTAATAGAGTTAGTAGTATCTCCAGTACTCCAATTGTATTTGTAGGGTGATTTATCTCGACCCATTACTCGGGTAGATAAACCTAAATTTCTTTTACCTTTAGTATCAGCTGCTAAAACCCAATCAGCTGCAGAATTATTATCAATTCTTCCTATTCTTGTGAAATTTAATGAAGTGCTTGAACTAACAATTCCATTTCCTTTCCACTCATTATTGATTCTAATAGTATCTCCCTTAATTATAGGTGACATGGATTGTATTTGGGTGGAGTCCCAAAACCAAGCAACAAAATCTTGAACGTTTGCGTTGCTATCTATTAATGCGACCCAGCCCATTCCAGGACACTGCCAATACATATTACTTCCCCAATATTTAGGGTTTTGGTAATTACTATCATTTTTGAAATCTATCCAACCTTCTGGCAAAATACCTGACAGGTCCCAAGTATTAGGATTCTCAATGTTAATATTCGAGTATTGGTCGCCAATAGCAATATACCAACCCGTAGCATCAAAAGGAGCACCTGACACATTTGAAATTTCTACAAAATCTGGATCACAAATGCGGACTTCTGTAATTAATAACTTTTTTACTTTTCCAACATTGCCTCCTGTAGAATTTAAAGTTATAGATCCTACTGAATCATTATAGCAAGGAACATTTTGAATCACTTCATTCTTAATAATTGGGTAGGATTTAACAGTAAATGTATCAATGAATGCACAGTTATCCGCATCTGATATTGTTAAAGTATAGTTTCCAGCTTGTAACCCTGTAATAGAGGCTGAGGAGTCTAAGTTAGACCACGACAACTTATATTTATTTGATGGAATTCTACAGGTTTCAAAAATGGTATTGGGTCGTTTATTGCTTATCCCATCAAAAGCAGAACTAGTACAAGAATTAGAACTGTTTTTTCTAAACATTACAGTTGTGTCTGCAGTTATTGATTGTTTAACTTTATGATTATTAGAAAAACCTGGATTTACAAAACAAACTTCAATCACAAGGTTTGATACTCCGTCCCACAGATAAGGAGTATCAAATTGATGTTTATTCCAGCCTGTTGTCAGTGCAACGGTGCTAGAATTTAGAACTGATGATAAACCGTTAATCCAACTGCCTGAAAGTTTTGTATTATTGGTGCATCCTGCTTTTATAATAAAATTATAGCTATTGTTTGGATTTGAGCCAGAATTTACTTCAACATCGAAAGAAATAGCAGAGATTAAACTTGCTCCTGATATGCCTTGAGCATTTAATTCAGCTGCTGTGTATAAGATTTGGTGTTTAGAGGATCTTGAAAAATTTCCATAGACTGACGGAAATTCATAATTTATATTTAATAAAGAATCAAACCCTAAAGTATCGCTTTTAGAAATTCCTGTGCATAACGTTGTATTTATATTTGCACATAAATTATACGGTTTTCCTCCCTTAATACTGTCTAGTTGAATAATCCCATCATTTGAAGTTGGACAGTTCACATCATATATTGAGGCATCTATTTTGTAGATTGGCTTTTGAGAGTCATTTATTATTACAGAACCTAGAGTCACTTTATTTAAGTTATCATAAACAGAAACATCATATTTTCCTGCCGCTAAGTTTTTTATGGTATCTGTAGTTGCACCATTAGACCATTGGTAAGTAAATGGAGGAGTCCCAAACTCAAATCTGGATACACAGGCACTTCCTGTTTTAGAGCCAAAACATAGATTGTCATTAATTTTTTTTGTTTCTATTTTAAAGGTGCTATTGCTGAAAACCGTAATGTCATCAAGTGCAATATTTATATAACGTGAAGTTGCACGAATACGAAAAACAATGCTATCCATTCCTCCAAAAGGGGTTAAATCAATGATTTCTTCTTTCCAAGCATTAAGATTTCTTGTCCACGGCGGAACAAAGTCATTATTAAAAGAGACCCCATTATTGGTACTTACATCAAAATGTAACTTAGTGTCGCTACGAGGGTACGGAGAATTCAAGTGACTCCAAAATGAAATGCCTGGATTAGAGACTGCAGTAAAATCATAAATCGGACTTATAAGATTTGCAGAACTACCATAACAATTTAATACTCGCATATAAAGATATACTCCACTTGGAGTGCCAGTAGTGTGATCTGAGCTTGGACCGGTATTGATTGTTTGTCCAACTCCATTGGTGTCTGTTAACCAATCTCTTTGGTCTGTATTTACATTTTTCCATTTTGAAGTTAACAAACAAGTGTCCAAACAACCTTGATTACAGTAGGATTGATTGTCAAAATTTTCAATATCTGGAAATGTATTTGTTTGTCCAAAGACTAACAAACTCAATAGAAATAATAGTAGTGGGGAAATTACTTTCTTCAAAATCAGTACTAGTTTCAAGAATAATACTTTAAAATTAAAACAATCAAATAGATATTGCAACTTTAATCTATGAAAAGGTGATCAATTATTGTCAAAACTATTAAGATAAACTCAATAAATTATATTAATCAGTAAGTACAAAGAGTGATTTTATTTCTTCATATTTAACCGAATCCAACGATTGATTGTCAGATTCATTACTTGCTGCGCAGCTGCTATTTACACCACATGTTCCACCAAATAGGGTCTGAACCAATAGTACGCTACCGATAATATAAAACACTACTTCACCAGATCGATAGGCTTCAACTCCGACAATGATAGTTAGTGCTAAACGTACCAATCGAATCCAGTTCCAATGCTTTAAATTAATGAGGTTTTTCATTTTATTTTATTGTTCAAACTCATCCATCCTCCACCATTGTGCACTACTTGAAATCCATTAGATTTCAAAATTCCCTTAGCCGAAGCACTTCTCATACCCGAAGCACAACAAGTAATAATGGGCTTGTTTTTATCTTTTAATGTTTTCAACTTACTCGATATTTGATCTAAAGGAATGTTTACCGATCCCTTAATATGACCTTGTGAATATTCACCTTTAGTTCTTACATCTATTATTGTAGCTCCTTCACTAACTAATTGTTTATAATCAGTTTTAGGGCCCAATCCGAATAATTTTCTTAAACTATCTATCATTGTTGAGCTTGTATATAATTAACATCCAACCAAGATCCTGCATTACAGCAATCTAAACCTGTATGTGAAAGATAGTGAGCAGCTTGACCACTTCTTCCACCAGAAGCACAGCATAAAACAACTGGAGTTTTTAATGCTTTAATTTCATCCATTCTCGAAGTGATTTCTTGTAACGGAATATTAATCGAACCTGCTACATGACCTCCTGCAAACTCAGCAGTGGTTCTTACATCAACGATAGTTCCTTGCCCTGATTTAATAATTTCTTCTATATTCATTTTATTTATTTTTCTTTAGTTTTAGTTTGAAACAGACTAAATATCAATGCTCCCATGATTGAGCCGTATACTGTACTATTAATAGGATTGGAAGTAATGTTGCAGCTACCACTGTTACAACCGATTTTAAGGTAATAGAAATAGCCAACGATTCCTCCAAACACGAGGCCTACAATAATTAGAATATGTTTCTTTATAAAATTCATTTAAAAGCAAAGTTAAGGGCTTTTAAAACGAACTTCTGTTACCTATGTTACACTATTAAATGATGAGAGAAAATTATTCATCTGATTAAATTGTAAGAAAAATTAGGTAAAACTCTGATAACAATAATAGTATATAACATTAAGTTTGGAACAGGTCCTTAAATTTTATCTTATGAAAAAATTTGTTCTTCCTTTCTCGATTTTTATTCTTTTAGGTCCCTCACTCATTTCAGCAGATTTACTTTCAACAAGTGAACATATACCAAGTTCTATTAGCGCTGATGCTACCATAGGGGTTCTTGATTGGGCTAATCCTGTTAATGCTTGTTTATCCGATAATACTTATGCTTCTGCTACGACTCTTGTGCTCGGGGCAAAAACTAAATACATGAAAGCAACAGGCTTCGGGTTTAGTATCCCTCTAACTGCTACAATTACGGGTATAGAGGTGGTTATAGAAAAGGGAGCTTCTGGAGTCCTTCAAAAAGTAAGAGATGAGTCTATTCGAATTGTTAAAGAAGGAAATATTGTAGGTAATGATTTAGCAAAAAGTGACATATGGAGATTTTCCGATAGTAAGCATACGCATGGTTCATCTTCAGAAAAATGGGGAACTGATTGGACTGCTGAAGATATTAATCACCCCAATTTTGGTATTGCTATTTCAGTTAATTTGTCAGGTATAAGCGTGCTTCCCTCTGCAAGAATAGACTATGTTTCGATAAAAGTTTACTACAATAATCCTTTACCTATAAAAATGGTTGCATTTGAGTTAAACAAACATTTTGATCAGGCAGTTCAACTAAGATGGACTACATCAGCCGAGATAAATAATGACTTTTTTGAGGTGCAACGCTCTAAAGATGGGGTGAATTGGATGAAAAGAGAAGAACTTAAAGGAGCAGGAAATAGCAGTCAATTAGTACAGTACTCATTTCATGATAAAGTAGACTTTAGCGGGTGGGTATATTATCGTATTAAACAAGTGGATTTTGATGGGGCTTTTGAATATTCTGATACTAAAGCAATTGAAATCAATACTAATACTTATCTCAACACCATTTATCCTAACCCAAGCATTGGTCGAATCAATATACCTATTGATGAAAAAGTCGGCATCATAAAAATTTACAATAGTTCAGGTCGTCTTATCCTGAAAGAAATAGTGAGTCAGAGTAGTTTAGTTTCAATTGATATTGGTGACTCCAGTAAAGGGTTACACATTGCTCAATTAGAATCATCAAATGGAGAGCTACTTTTCAAAGAGAAATTCGTAATCCAATAGCGATTTTTGATTCTCAATGATTTAATTCTTCCCGATATTAGTTTTTATATTTAAGGGAAATGCCTAAAGGATTTAGGCATTTCTATGAATACTTGATTTAATGTACAGTGTAGGTTTGTATTAACCATAAAAACCACACTCATGAAGTATTTTAGTTTGCTTTTGTTTTCCACTTTCTATTTCGGTACAAATTCTATAAATGCTCAAATTATAGAATCTATCATTCACTCTTCAAATAATATTACTACCATCGAAAATGGAGGAAGTGGAGACTGGAATAAACCCACTAATATTATGCTTTCTGATAACAGTTTTGCCTCTACCACCAGTAATCAGAATGGGACCGTTTCAGAATATATCGTTGCTTCACAATTTAACTTTAATATTCCGACATCTGCCACAATTACAGGAGTGAAAGTGATGATAGAGAAGGAAGCTATAGGAGAACAACAAGAAGTAAAAGACGAGGTAATTAAACTAGTGAAAAATGGGATGATAATAGGAGAGAATTATGCCTTTCCTGCGATTTGGGAAAATGAAGAATTCTTCCAATCTTATGGTGGAAGTGATAGTAAATGGGGCACCTCTTTGAATGTAGAGGATGTGAATAATGGAGAGTTTGGTATTGCCCTATCTGTTAGACTAAATGGAGTGGGAGAAGTACCTAGTGCTAAGATTGATTACATAGGGATGGTTGTATATTATATTGATCCTTTGCCTATAAAATTGACTTCGTTTCAAATTAAAAAGTCGTTTCAAAACATGGTTTTACTGGAATGGACTACTTCATCTGAAATTAACAATGATTATTTTGAAATTGAGAGATCGATAGATGGTAAAAAATGGGAGAAAAGAGGACAAGTAGATGGAGTAGGGAATAGCAATCAGTTGAATCACTATGCCTTCAATGACCATTTGTCCAGCGAAAAATGGTTTTATTATCGATTGAAACAAATTGATTTTAATGGACAATACGAATACTCCCCAATAGAGGCAGTGGAAAACAATAAGGTTACTGATAACAACTACTTTTACCCTAATCCAAGTTCAGGAGTTATTCATTATGAGGTAGATGATACTATTGGAAAAGTTAAGATTTTTGATACCTTAGGCAAACTGTTGTTGCAACATAGCAATCATGAAATCGGAGTATTATCGATTGATTTAAGTACTATAGGAAAAGGTGTTTTTTTAGCACAAATTGAATCAAAAGAAGGAGAAACGGTTTCTGTACAAAGAATTGTAAATAAATAGCCTTATCAAAAAATGATAAGGCTATCCATTCAAAGCTTCTAGACTTTGAATGCAGTTGTAGTCTTTTTTGGAATGGAAAAAACAAAAATTTCTATCGAACTCATCATTGATTACCATTCTAAAACCACAAGACGAATAAAATAACAAAAGCGTCTACTCTAATTGCTAATTTAACAGTGATTTAACATTCGGTTTTATTTAAACTCTTCTGAAATAGAATTTATTTTGATGTAAGTTGCTGTTGTGAAGAGTTTTAAATCTTCTAATGTTTGAATCTTCTAAATGTTAAATTAATTCGTGGTTTAGTGATTTTTTTTGATTTTGGTAAAGCGTGTTTCCAAAAATGCTGTACTTCACCTTTCATGTCCAATAGGCTACCACCTTCTAAAAACAGTTCGACTTTTTTTCCAGATTCCTTATGCTTAAAGGCAAATTTTCTGGTTGAACCTAGACTTAGTGAAGCTATGGAACTATTGTTAACTAATTCAGGCTCATTATCACTATGCCAACCCATTCCTTCTTCTCCGCTGTGGTATAAATTTAAAAGACAACTGTTGTATTTTGATTCTGTGGCTGCTTCTACTATTTTTTTGAGTTCTAAGAGGGTTGCAGTCCATTTCAAAGCGATTTTTATCGAATTAGAGTAGGAGTAAGCGAAATTTTCATCAGCATACCAAGCCACTTTTCTCGAGGTAATCACCCGTTTGCCAAATAGCAAAAGTTCATCATGTTTCCAATCAATCTCTTGCAAAAGTCGTTGAAAATAATTTTCTTGAAGCTGGTGCTCTATTACTTGTTCGTAATAATAGACTTCTCCATCATAGGGCAGAAGATTGATGTTGGCATCGAATGGAAATAAAGAATTCACCTTTATTTTTTGGTTAATGTTTCTACTTCCAATTTCGGAGATTCTTTAATATAAATATTATTGTTCGAGAAGTTAATTTCTCCGTTGGTAGCACTTATTTCTTTTAGAATTTCTTTAAATAGTTTCGATTTCATTCCTCTTCTTCGGTTGTAGGTAACCACATATCTTAATGTATATTCTACCCAACTATCTTTAGCAGAAACTGATATCATTGGTTCCGTTTGAGCTTCTTCTAATCGATACTTGTTTCTCAGTGTATCCCACTGTTGATGAGATTGATTGCTCAAGTCTTCTGCGAATCGCTTACCAATTGCCAGTATGATCTCTTCTGCTTTATCATAATTACTACCATAATCAATGGGTATAATTATTTCATCCCATAGAAATGGAAAATCTCCCGAGTAGTTGAATACTGGCTCTTTAAGCACATAGCTATTGGCAATAAAAACGATTCTCCCATTGTACAAATCGCCGTTCACCCATTCACCAGTTTCCATAATGGTAGTGCGCAGAACACCAATATCCATTACATCTCCTTTAATACCGCCTAGTTGCACTCGGTCGCCTGTTTTGTAAAATCCACCAAACATGATGGCAATCCATCCTGCAAATGATGCGATAACTTCCTGCAATGCGAAGGCAACGCCAGCTCCCGCAACACCTAATGCTACCGTTAATCCGCCTAGCTTATCACTGAAAACCACAGTTAGTAAAACAATGGTAAGAATATAGCCCAAGAATGAGCTGAATTTTTTGGCCTTATATCTATTTTCATTGTCTTCAATCTTTGAAAATAATCGGCGTTGAATCCATTTGATAATAATCCAGATTATTGCCACACCAACAGCAATAGTAATTACTTTGCTGACTGTAGGGTCGTACAATACATTTTTGATATATTCTTGAATTTCCATTTAACTATTTCTCATTTTTTGGTTCAAATACCTGCCCACAATTATCACAGAATGCTGCTGCTATTCTGTTCTTAGCACCACAATTTTTACAATCTTTCCCTACCTCTTTGGCGTTGGACATTGCGACTGTCACAATTCCGGTAGGCACAGCAATAATGGCATAACCAATTATCATAGCTGCTGATGAAATGAATTTACCCAAAACAGTATGCGGAACCAAATCACCATAACCAACTGTGGTAATGGTTACAATTGCCCAGTAGATACTTTGAGGTATACTCGTAAAACCTTCTTCACCACCTTCTACTACATAAATCACAGTTCCCATTAGAGTTACTATGGCAATTAGAGCCATGAAAAAAATGCTAATCTTGTATAAACTCGACTTGAGCGCTTCAATCAACCCTTGTGCTTCTGTGCTAAATCGAACCAATTTCAATACTCTAAAAACCCTCAATAGTCGGAAGATTCTTACCACTAATAAATAATGATAACCCACCAAAAAGAAGCTTAGATAAGTAGGAAGTATTGATAATAAATCGACAATTCCCCAAAAGCTAAAAATGTATTTGATGGGCTTTGGACTAATCCAGATCCGTATTAAATATTCTAGTGTGAAAATAACTGTTAGGATCCACTCAATGATATAGAATTCAGCTTTGAAATTAGCCCCCAATTCTGGAACACTTTCTAACATGACTACCATTACCGAAAGCAGAATAATCCACAATAGTATAATATCAAAGTTTCTTCCTGCGCGGGTATCCGTACCAAATACAATTCGGTTGAGTTGTTGTCTTAATGTCATTTAATTAGTTCCATTTTTTGATTTTAAGGAATTGGTTGTTATGCAATTTTACATCAATCAAACACCAATATCAATAGGTAGGTTCATTTTTAATCAACAAGTAACTATTAGAATAAAAAAAGGAGATAAATTACTTTATCTCCTAATCTTTAAGTTTTTGATTCTATTGAAAGAAATATTTTAAACCTACTGTAATTGCACCTTGATCGTATTTATCTATTATCAAGTATTTGACTTCTGCGAAAGGCCTTAAGTTTTCGGTAGCTTTAATGTCTAATCCACCGCCGAAATTGACACCAAGTTCAGTGTCTCCTTCTCGGTCATCATCAAAGGCAGGATGATCATCGTATTTAACGCCAACACTTGTAATATTTAGCCCTACTAATCCGTATGGTTGCACGATTTCTTCCGAAGAAAGGAAATAGTAATTTAAATTTACATTGAAGTCATTCCAAAACCTTCTTTTTTCAAATGGGCCATTTTCGTCAACATTAAAGAAGGAGAAATCTGCGGCCAATGTTGCTTTTTCAGTAATGGCAAATCCTGCTCTTAAATCCAATCCTACTTCTTCCACTTCAGATCCGTAATCTAAGCCTACACCTGCACTAAATTGAGCCCTAGCGGTGGTTGTAATCACTAATAATAATCCTGTTAATCCTAATAATCTCAGCTTTTTCATTGTGTTAGTTTTGGTTTCTACTCTTTTAGTTTAAAACCAGAACGTACAAAGTTGATAAACGAGTCTCTTTCTTCTTTAGAGGTAAATACACTGAAAATTTGTTGAACAAGTCCTTTTTTGTTTCTTTTTTCTAAGTCTATTTCCCGTTGAATATTTCGAGGCTCTATTTTTTCCCCTTGTATTTCGTGGTCATGTCTTCCACCTACAAGTTCTTTGCCTTCTTTCAAAGCACTCAATTCGTCCGCTTTCGCAAATTTCTCTTTTGCACTTTCAATATAGCCCAACTTTTCTTCTAATAGACCTAAATTGTTGTAAGATACATCATCTAGAGGATCAATTTCAATAGCCATTTTATAATCGATGATTGCTGCTTCTGTATCTCCAAAACTATCTTTGACAAACGCTCTACTAGAATATCTGTACCCATTTTGGGGTTGTAATTCCACAGCTTTGTCCATATCTCTTAAAGCTTCCTTTTTCTTTCTTAAGTGCAGGAACGCAACACCTCTTTCGCTGATTAATTCTGCTGCGTCTGGAAAAGAGCTGATTGCCTTATTTAGAAGTTCAATGGCAGCTTCGTACTTTTGATCTTTTAATAATTCAATTGCCTTGGTGTGATATTTTCTAATCTCCATAATTGTAATTTGAACACAAAATTAAGCACTAAAGACTTGTAATATGAAAAAAGCATTAATATTAGGATCTACTGGATTAATTGGATCATACGTAGTCGAACAACTCAAAAACGATAGTAGGTATTCAAAAGTAATTTTAGTAAACAGAAGGGCAACTCATCCAACGCATCCTAAAGTGGAAGAAATCGTTGTTGATTTTAATCATTTGCAGTCTGAGTTCAACCAGTTAGCTATCGATGAAGTCTTTTGCTGTATAGGCACCACTATAAAAAAGGCTGGGAGTCGTGAAAATTTTAAAGCCGTAGACTATGCTATTCCAGTTCAGTTTGGGAAAATAGCCCTCCGAAACAAATGGCCTAATTTTGCATTTGTCTCTTCTTTAGGAGCTGATGCGAAAAGTTCTACATTTTATACTAAAGTGAAGGGTGAAGTTGAAGAAAAACTCATCGATTTTGGTTTCAAGAACCTTGTAATTGTTCGACCTTCTTTATTGCTAGGAGAGCGAGATGAATTCAGGTTCGGAGAGCGAATAGCACAATTGGCTTTTTCGGTTTTAGGATTCGTAATGGTTGGTCCACTTAAAAAGTATAAAGCCATTCAAGCTAAACAAGTAGCTAAGTCTATGATTTACTATATGAATCAGAAGAACTCCAAAATTATTCATGAAAATGATGAATTATTGGCAGTTTAAAGGCTTACATTTACCGTCTCAAAGGCATGAATATGAATATTCCAGACGTAGAAATTCCCAGAATTGTTATAATAGGTGGAGGGTTCGGTGGAGTGACTCTTGCCCAAGACCTAAAGAATAAGAATTTTCAAGTTGTTCTATTAGACAAAAACAATTATCACACTTTTCAGCCCCTTTTATATCAAGTAGCAACTGCCGGTTTAGAACCTGACTCTATCGCTTATCCTTTGCGAAAATTATTTGAAGATCAACCCAATTTATTTTTTAGATGGGCAGAAGCAAAGTACATTGATACGGCAACCAATATGGTAGAAACTAACATTGGACCCTTATCGTATGATTATTTGGTGATAGCGAGTGGTTCTGACACTAATTTTTTTGGATTAAATCAATTGCAAAAAGTCTCGATGACGATGAAAAGTGTCACGGAGGCTTTAGATCTCAGAAGTTGTATCCTACAAAATTTTGAAAGCGCATTATTGACTTCTGATTTAGAAGAACAAAACAGTTATATGAACTTTGTAATTGTAGGTGCGGGACCTACAGGAGTAGAGTTAGCTGGAGCTTTAGCTGAATTGAAAAATCAGATATTACCAGGAGATTATCCTGATTTAGATTTAAGGAAAATGAAAATCAATCTGGTAGAGGCTGCTGATAAAGTTCTGCCTCCGATGTCTAAGCAAGCTTCTGAAAAGGCTGAAATCTATTTGAAAAAACTGGGTGTGAATGTTTGGTTGAACACTGCAGTTGAAGATTACGATGGAGAGGTTGTAAAAATTAAGAACGGTAAAAGCTTTAAAAGTAAAACGCTGATATGGTCAGCAGGGGTAAAAGGTGCAATTATAGAAGGTTTAGCTGATGATATTGTAGAAAGAGGACGGTTACAGGTCAATGAATTTAACTTAGTAAAAAATCAAACCAATATTTTTGCTGTAGGCGATGTAGCCTTTATGAAAACAGAGGCTTACCCCAAAGGACATCCTATGGTGGCACCTGTGGCCAATCAGCAAGCGGCACATTTAGCCAAAAACCTCGTTGCAATCGCCCAAGGTAAAAAAACTGTTCCTTTTAAGTATTTCGATAAAGGTTCTATGGCGACCATTGGAAGAAATAGGGCAGTGGTAGATTTACCCCGATTTAGATTTCAGGGAACTTTCGCTTGGTTTGTTTGGATGTTTATTCATTTAATTTCTTTAGTTGGATTCAGAAATAAAATCGTCACCTTTTTCAATTGGGTATACAATTACTTTGTCTTCGAGAAGGGTGTTCGCTTAATTATTAGACCCTATTCTCGTAAAAAATAAGCTTTTGTTTTCGCTTAAGCGTTTTGATCAAATTGTGCATTTAAATAATAGGTCTAACCAGTTTTAAAAGCTTTGGAGGTCTGATAGGCTTATTTAGCTATCACGAATTACGCTGTGCATATTATTGTTCTAATTTCACCTTGAAGCACTTCATAAATATAAGGGATTTTCTTGTTCTTTTGGCTTGAACCAAAATGAACCAAAAGTTCAAGGCTTTGAGTAATTTAATCGTTAGTGTGTTTGAAATTATACAATTAAGTCTTCGATTAAATGCAGCACTTAAATAGGTAATAGATTTACTCTTTGTCTGATGATCTAGCCTTATCCCAATTAATATATGCTACAATAGGGTGGTGGTCACTTAGTTTTTCAGGCAATGTGAAGAATTGTTCAGCAACTAGACCTTCAGAGTGCAGAATATAATCTATTCGAAATGAAGGAAATTTCCCGATATAGGTTTGTCCAAAACCTCTTCCTGCTTCTAGAAAGGAGTCTTCCAAATCCTTAGCAAGTGCTTGATAAGCATAGGAGGTAGGAGTATCGTTTAGGTCGCCGCAAACGATTACCTTGTAGGGAGATTTTGCAATACTCTCTTTAATGAGATTTACTTGAGTTTCTCTACGTTGAAATGCCTCTTTCAATTTATTCAGCAGCATTTTTTCATTTCCAAAGTAGGTAGAGAAACTATTCGCATAAACATCGTTGATGGTTTTATAATCTACTCGTTCTAGTTTTATAGAAGCTAAATGCATATTGTATACCCGAATTATTTCTTTCTCCGTTTTTATATCTGTATAAATGCAAATGTTATGCTCTCCATCATCAAACTTTACACGGCCTCTGTTGAGAATGGGATACTTGCTAAAAGTAGCAATACCCCATTTGTTGGGTCCTTTTACATAGGAATATTCATCGTGTTTGTAGGTAATGTTGGGGAAGGTCATTAAGCTATCTAGCGTTTTGAACTCGTAGGTTTTATCTTGGCTAAAATAAAATTCTTGCAAACACAAAATGTCAGCTTTTTCGGTACGAATCAGTCGGAAGATATCGTTTCGAGTATGTTTGTCTTCCTGCCACATGTATAAATCAAACAGGCGAACATTATGGCTCATAATTTTTAAGGCATCAGGAGATGCTTCTTTCATTTTATTGAGCTGAATCATTTTAGGAATACTTTGATAACCTAAAATCAATACAATCAAAGATAGTACAAATCGAATTCTGCCGACAACCATCCAGCCAATAAGAAACAGTATGTTTAACAGAATTAATGCAGGAAGCGCTAAACCAAAAAATGCAGGAAACAATACGAAGGAAGGAGAAATATGACTTGCAGCATATCCAATCAGCAACGATACCGCTGCCAATATATTCAACAAATAGAATATTGCTCCAAGAAATTTAAACTTCTTCAAAATAATTAATGAATCGGGTTTATTTCTTGTTTAAACTCAATTTGTGTCCCATTTTTTCCTTTTTGGTTTTAAGATAAAGCTCGTTGTGTTTATTTGAATCTATCTCAAGGCTAATGTTTTCAACGATTTCTAATTGATATCCAATCAATCCAGTTCTTTTTTGAGGATTATTGGTCATCAACTTCATTTTGGCTACTCCTAGGTCTCTAAGGATTTGGGCACCAATTCCATAATCTCTTTCGTCCATTTTAAAGCCTAATTTTAAATTCGCTTCAACAGTGTCGAAACCTTCTTCTTGTAATTTATAGGCTTTTAGTTTATTCAATAGGCCAATTCCACGACCTTCTTGATTCATGTACACGATTACACCCTTACCTTCCTTTTCAATCATCTCCATTGATTTTTGAAGTTGTGGCCCACAATCACAACGGCAGGAGCCAAAGATATCTCCTGTGATACAGGAAGAATGCACTCGAACCAATACTGGTTCGTCTTTTTCCCACGTACCTTTGATTAATGCCAAATGTTCTTGACCATTGGTCAATTGCTTATAGTGGATCAAGTCAAAATTTCCGTGTTCGGTGGGCATTTTTACTTGTACTTGTCTTTCAATTAGCGTTTCGTGTTGAATTCTATAAGCAATTAAGTCTTTGATAGAAATCAATTTTAAATCAAATTTTTTGGCAATTTCTTTTAGTTGTGGCAATCGTGCCATGCTTCCATCTTCATTCAAAATTTCAACTAAAATACCAGCTGGAGAAAACCCTGCCATTCTTGCTAAATCGATAGATGCTTCGGTATGACCTGCTCTTCTTAAAACTCCACCTGGCTTTGCTCTTAATGGAAAGATATGCCCAGGTCGACCTAGATCTTCAGGTTTAGTGGCTGGATCCGTTAATGCATTTATGGTTTTAGCTCGATCATGCACAGAAATACCAGTGGTACACCCATGTCCAATTAAATCAACGGAGACAGTAAACTGGGTGTGGTGTAAAACCGTATTATTGGTAACCATCAAGTCTAGTCCCAATTCGTCGCATCGGCTTTCTACTAATGGTGCACAAATTAAACCTCTACCATGAGTCGCCATAAAATTGATCATTTCTGGAGTAACGGCTTCAGCAGCAGCAATAAAATCTCCTTCATTCTCTCTATCTTCATCATCAACAACGATAATAACTTTACCTTTTTTGATGTCTTCTATTGCTTCTTCAATTGCATTTAATTTCATGGAAATCGCTTCTTAAATTATGGGTACAAACTTACTTAAAAAATCAGGTTGAGATAGAGAAGAAACAGATAAAGACTACCTTTGTTGTCAAAATTTACGATCTTCAAAACTATAGCATTGGGAAGAATTATCGCGATTGATTACGGAGCCAAACGAGTAGGTATTGCTGTTACAGATACCTTAAAGATGATAGCAAGTGCATTAACAACGGTTGATAATGCTGACTTATGGGACTTTATAGTGAAATATTTGGCGAAAGAAGAGGTGGACATAGTAGTGCTTGGATTACCATTGCGTCTAAATAACGAATTGTCTGAAATAGAACCTCGCATTCAGAAGTTGATTCGAAAATTAAAGCATGAATACCCACATTTAAAAATAGAACGTCAGGATGAACGGTTTACTTCTAAACTGGCGGTGAAAGCAATGATAGAAGGGGGGATGAAGAAAAAGCAACGTCAAATTAAAGGGAATATTGATAAGTTAAGTGCGACTTTAATTCTTCAAGATTTCTTAGAGCGATGTCATTATTAATGATTGAACTGCACAGCGCTTTTAGGTAGTTTTAAATCAAAAATTCCAAAAGAGTAAGGAGCGAGTTCGTAGCTATTGTAGGCAAAAGATACTGAGTCCTCTTCGATTAAAATATTGGAGGTCAATAAAAATTCACGGTCTGATATAAAGAATCCATAGTCTTCTAAATCCATGGTTTCGTCCATGTTGACCTGCTTTTTCAGCACTTTCAATAGTTGCTCTTTAACGGCATTGGTATCTTTCATCCAACTGTAGGGATGCAATGTCTTGCCAGTCTTCAAATCAAGGGTAAAGTATAAAATTTCAGTATCAGGATGAGCTCCACCTGCGTAAGTCATTTGTTTTTGTTGGATGCTTGCGAATACGTCAGAAATAAAAGGAGCAGTGACGTCATTTATTAGTTGGTAGCCTATTCTTTCTTTGTTCTTTTTTTGGTCAATGGTATGCTTTTTAAAAAAAGCAGCTTTTAATTGGGGGATAGTGGCATTTTTTTTAATACTTTCTTCGGGAATAAAATCAATAAACGGTTGGACAAAAAGGGCATAAATGCTATCGTTTAATGACTTCAATAGCGATTGGTTTGGTTTTTCTCCACCTAGGGCAATAGTGGGGTAACTAGCCTCCAACTGCGCACATCCTCTTTGGTTGGGGAGATTACATTCTTCTGATTGTTCATTAATCCGATGAATTGTACTTGTTAAATCTTTGCTATCAAGTGTAAATTCCTCTTGGTTTGAATGAGTACAACTATATAGAGCGAAGCTGATTAGACTGAATAAGTAGTATTTTTTCATGACCATTAAATTTTATAGAATCAGTATCCATTAAAAACCTCCTTCATCACCACCGCCATCGTAATTGGATGGTTTTTGCCGCTGTTTAGCTTGGTTAAATCGATAACTAAATGTAGCAATAAATTGTCTTGGGCGCCATTGAAATTCAGATTCTGAAGTGAAGTTCTCTGTCTCTGTATAGGATCTCCATTTTCTAGTATTTAATACGTCTTGAACACTAAAAGTGATTGTGCCCTTATTTTTTAACACATCTCTACTTACTGCTAAATTGATTACTGTCATAGATTTAACTCTACCTTGAGCACTTTTATTTGGAGCTCTATACATTCCATTCAATTGGATGTCTGTCTGTTTGTCCAAACTATACTTCGCACTCATTCGAGCATTCCAATTGAAAGCATATACGCCGTAATCGGTCCCACTGTAGAAACCTTTTTGATCAGATAGAAATACATTTACAGAACCATTTACTTTTAATTTAGAAGTAAGATCTTTGGAAAAATTTGTTTCAACACCATAATCATCTCTAGTAGATAGGTTTACAGGTAGAGTGAAGGTTACTCCAGTATCATTTGCGAAACTAATTCTGTCGGTGACATCTGTAGAATGTTTATAATACGTACCGACATAGAATGAAGCTTTTTTCCAGTATTTTAGATAGCCCACTTCGAAACTATTGGTGTATTCAGGATTTAAGTCAGGATTCCCAGTACGAATGTTTCTAGCATCTGAAAAAGTAAAAAATGGGTTCAATGATCTAAATCTAGGTCGACTTATTCTGCGGCTATAGCTCCATTGCAATGAATTTTCATTTTTGAGTTTATAGGTAAAGGCAGCAGATGGAAAAAGGTCAGTGTAGCTTTTATTATTGATCTGGTTGGTAGTTTTGAGTTCAGTTCTAATTTCAGAATGCTCCATTCTAAGACCGACTTGGTAAGATAGTTTTTCATATTGCTTACTAAAAATACCGTAAGCTGCATAGACATCCTCTTGATAGTTAAATATGTTGGTAAACTCATCTAAGGTGTTTAAGCTGCCATTATTGTCGATTTCTTCTACCTTATAGTCGGTGTCAATGGTTCGTAAATTGGCTTTTGCTCCGGTTTCGATTTTCATTCCATTGTTTAATGGAAGCACATAATCCGTTTGAAACAAATAATTGATTTCGTTTTCTGAATTATCTGAGAATTGGCTTAGAGGAGGCTGTTCAATGTCTACTCCTTTTGTGGCATATTCTAAAATGTCTGACTGTTCTGTTTCACCGCCATCATTGTATTTAAAATCTGCCGTTAATTCTTTCCCTTTTTTATCAAAAGTCTTTTTGTAGGAAAGCGAAAACTCTTTGTTAACATCATCTTCACGCTCTTTACTTTTACGAATACTTTCATTAATCAGGTTTCCTTCTTGGTCGTAATCCATATAGGTAATTTCACCGATATTGTCTTCATCTGATATTCGATACAGTCCGGAGAGGGTAAGGGTGTTTTTGTCATTTAAGAATATGTCTGTCCCTAACATTATGTTATGAGAAATGCCTGAGTTTTCATAGTTTCTATCCAAATCAGTGCTATAACTAGTATCTGCTAAATAAAAGTTTTGTTCTGATTTTCCCACTCGATTAAAATTGGAATACCCAGTCCCGTAATTGATAAAGGCGTTGTACTTTTTTCGACGCATGTTTAAGTTTAAACTAACGCCATAGTTTTCCGGATAACCTGCTCTCAATTCCACAGAGCCATTGATTCCTGATTTTTTTTCTTCCTTTAGGATAATATTTATAATTCCAGCTTCTCCTTCAGCATCATATTTTGATGAAGGGTTGGTAATGACTTCTATTCGTTCAATCATACTTCCTTGTAACTGACGCAGGGCAGCAGTGGTACTTGTTCCTACAAGACCAGAAGGTTTCCCATTGATTAAAATTCGAACATTTTGACTACCTCTTAAACTCACATTTCCTTCAACATCAACTTCTACGGATGGCACGTTGTCTAATAAGTCAGAGGCATTGGCACCTTTCATCGTTGGGTCTGAACCTACATTAAAAACTTTTTTATCCAGCTTAAACTCCATTTGGCTTTTTTCAGCCACTACATTTACTTCGCTAAGCGTTTTGACATCTTGATCCAACGTAATGGACCCCAAATTAACATCTCCTTTAAGCAGATTTACATTGCTGATGCTTTTCGGTTTGTATGAAATAAAAGAAATATCTACACGGTAGACTCCTCTTTTTAAAGGTAGTTTAATGATTCCTGATTCGTTGGTGATTCCGCCATCCACCAAGGTAGAGTCTTTCATTCTAAACACAGAAATTGTAGCATAAGGAAGTGGAGTATTCGTTGCTCCATCTATTATTTTTGCGGTCAACTCAAACTGCTGTTCCGAATTTGGTCGGTCTTGAGCAATGGTACAAAAACTCAGTAGTATAAGTGCTTGTAGAAGCAGGGATTTATAATTCATGCTGCGAAATTATTGATTTAATCATTGACGCATAGACTGTCATTTGTTTAAAAAGTTTAAAATCGAATATCATTTAGTTCGATTTCACTTAATTTGCAACCGATGAAAGGATGGAAAGTGGTTTTTCAGTTGGTGTTGGCTATTACGCTGTTGGGATTAGCAGTATATTTTGTTCAACAGCAACAATTTGAATTGGAAAGGATTGTTGATCTTTTAGCACATGCAGATAAAGGAATGGTCTCCATTGGGTTGATTTTTACTGCAATTCTCATTGGGTCTCACGCTGCTTTATATTTTTTCAGTTTTAGGGCAATTGAAAAAGAAGTGACCTATTGGGAACTGATAGATTTATTTCTTAAGCGAAATGTAATCAGTGTACTATTGCCAGCAGGAGGGTTTACTTCTTTAAGTTTTTTCAATAAGGGGTTAAAAAATAAGGGATTAACTGCAGAGCAAATCTATTTGGCCTCCTACCTTTATGCCACTATTGGATTAATCTCGGTAGTTATAGTGGGGATACCATTTATTGGAATCATGTATTTTGTTGGCCATTTGGATTATACCTTATTAATCGGAATGGTCGTCCTGATTTTATTTTTGATAGTTCTAATTCTTTTATTTTATTCCGTTTGGAAACAAAAGTGGTTGTACAACTATTTGGTCAATAAGAGTCCCAAGCTGGAACAAAGTATCAATCGGATAGTGGAGGAGAAATTCATGCTAAAACCTTTACTGTGGGCCTTATTGGCGAGCATAATGATTGAAATAATTGGAGTGATACACATGTATATTTCTTTAGAAGCTATCGGTGTGCAACCGGATATTGTAGCCTGTATTTTGGCCTATATTGCTATGATAATATTGCTCTTAGCAAGTCCATTTTTGAGAGGAATGGGAGCGATAGAAGTGTCGATGACATTTATCTTAATGAAATATGGTTATACGGCTTCAGAGGCAGCAGCGTCCACTTTACTTTTCCGTTTTTTTGAGTTCTGGGTATTACTTGTTTTGGGAATGATTGCAATTGCTATCGACCGTGTACGTTTTTTTGTTGCCTAAGATTAATCTATAATTTTTGCTAGTTCGTCTATAGAAAAATAACTCACATAGGTTATTTTGTTTGAAAGTTGTTTTGAAAAATGGAGCGCTGATAGAATAATTTTATTACTTTAGTCTCTATAACCTTGATAATTGAAGCCTTTAGACCTCCATAAAGTAGATTTTGCAAAAATTCATTTACTGAATTCACCAGATGTGGACATGGAATACATCTATCGTGGCTACTTTTCAGACGAAGTCATAGATCATATTTTGGTTCTTGTAGAACGACAGCTAGAATTTAATGGAGAGTCGCATAAAATTCGAAAGAAGGCATACAACATCATGGTAGAAGGACTTCAAAATATTACTCGTCATCAATCAAATGCTGAAAGTGATGTAGAAAAAATAGGAATCTTTTGTTTGAAAAAGATCAATAATCGATACTACATCACTACTGGTAATCAGGTTGGTAACAAGGATGTAATTAAGTTGGTCTCTATGCTAGACAAATTAAATGGCATGAACAAAGAAGAACTTCGCAATTACTATGTAGAATTATTAAATAACGGGAGTTTTTCTGAAAAAGGCGGGGCAGGAATTGGGTTGGTCGATATGGCACGCAAATCTGAAAGTAAGTTGTATTACAATTTCAAATCAGTAGACTCCGAAAATCAGTTTTTCTATTTGAAGATTTGCTTGGATAGTCAATTAAATGATGAACCTGAGGAAGATCATCAAAAAGCAGTGAGCCTACATTTTGATGGTTTATCCGCATTGCATGATAAATTATTAAAGGAGCGTATTGTCTTAACATTAAGAGGGGTATTTACATTAGAAAATGTAGGAGATATAATCGAGTCCGTTAAAAAGTCGAGGGTAAGTACTTCTGATACTCGTAGTCAAACCATACTTTCTTTAATGTATGAAATGCTAATGAATATCATTCATTATGCTGCAGTAATTGAAAAAGTAGGGGGAGGACCTGGTGTTTTTATGATGAGTGAAAACCACGACAAAAGTGAATTGCTTTTTACCTCGGCTAACCTAATAAAAAACTGTGAGGAGAAAACCTTACGCAATGAGTTGATAACCATTAATTCTCTAAATGATAGCGAACTAGATTTTTATTTTTTAAAAAATAATACTGATGCGACTGGAATGGTGAAAACGGGTCAAGGGCTTATAAATTTTAGGAAAAGAACGAAAAGCAATCTGAATCACTATTTTGAGCGATTAGACGACAATTACACACTATTTACCTTACAGATCAACCTTAAAACTCCTTGTGAACCATACTCCTAAAGTTTTATTTTTTAGTTTTAACTTAGTTCTTCCTAACAATTATCCTTCTTTATAAATTCATTTTGTATTTTTATAGAGTCTCTATATCACGGAGGTAACTTTCTAACTAACTACAAAAAATGAATCTAAAAAACCTCTGCATCGTTTCCCTATTTCTGATTCCGGGTTTCAATTTTGCACAAGAAAAACTAAAATACACCCCCAGTGGCTCAGCCATACAAGTTGGTGTACTCTATCACAATATTGGCAGTTTTGGTGCTGCTATTGAACAGTATAAAACAGTATCTGAAGGTGATACGAATTATTTAATGGCGCAGTACGAACTATCTTTGAGCTATAATAGCGATGGTAAGTATACAGAGTCATTAGATGTTATTGCTTCAGCTATGGATTTAGGGAAAACACCCTATGATCAACGCTTTATCAATAATAAAGGAGTTGCTCTTAGAGAAATGGGGCAATTGTCAGAGGCAGTAAATGTTTATACAGAAGGGCTTAAGCGATTTCCATATAGCACCATGCTCTTTTATGGAAGAGGATTAGTGTATGAAAAACAAAAGGCTTATCAAGCTGCATTTGATGATTACAAACAAGCGGTTAAAATCAGTCCGTTTTATGCATTTGCACATTACAAAATGGGAACCTTATTGGAAAAAGCCGAACGGCCAATTGAAGGGTTGTTGTGTTTAACTCAAGCGGCAACTATCAATTCCTATACTCAGTTGAGTCAGTTATCCTTGGATTTAGCTGAAAATATTGCAATAGGTAAAAAGCCGGAGACTACCATTTCGTTGGAGACAGGAGCGCCTGAAGAAACCATACAGCTATTAGAAGCAAAACTAAAAGAAGAATTGTCTAGCGATAAAAAGAAATTAATCAATGAAAAGATTGACAATAAATTATTACAGAAAATCACCCAATTGCTTTCATCTGTCAAAGTAGACAAGGAGAATAAGAATTTCTGGTATACCTATTATTTCAACTTTTTTGGCCGGATTATACCTGAAGGACATTTTGAAGCCTATTCCAACTACGTAATGGCCAATTACAGCGATCCTAAAATTAGCAATAAAGCAAATAAAGAGAATACAGAGTCCTTTAAAACTTGGGGTAAAAAAGAGTTGGATTTACTGTTGATTCAAGAAATGGAGTGGAATGGAAAAAAGCAAGCAGTTAGACATTGGTTGAACAATGAAAATGGGTTGTCTGCCATAGGTAATATTAATGATAAACAAGATAAAAGAATTGGTTATTGGGAGTTTTACTTCAATAATGGTCAGTTGAATGCTTATGGTTTGTATAATCAAAATGGAGAACGAGAAGGAGTCTGGGTTTGGAAAGATAATTTGGGCAATAAAATTGAAGAAGGAAACTATATTGATGGAAAGGCAGATGGTGAATATCTATTGTTTCACTCCAATGGAAATTTGAAACGAAAAATGAATTATCACCTAGATACTCTGGACGGAGTTTATCAGGCTTACAGCCAATTTGGTACTTTAGTAGAAACAACTCATTTTAAGAAGGGAAAGAAAGAAGGTTTGACAAAACTCTATTTTGAGCACGGCCCTTTGCAATATGAAATTCCATACACGGATGATGAAATCAATGGGACTGTGAAAAAGTATTACATCTCTGGGGAAATCGATGAAACCATTGAAATGAAAGACGACCAAAGGAATGGAATCTTTCAATCTTTTTATTTGGACAGTACCTTGCATTCAGAAGGGGTGTATAAAGATGATCTTGAGAATGGAAAGTTTGTGTATTTCTTTAAAAACGGTCAAAAATCTGCAGAGCGAACCTACAAAGAAGGAAATCAAGTGGGAGTTTATCGGAACTATTACTCCGACGGTAAAATTGAAGAAGAAGGGACTTTAGATGAAAACGGTAAATTGAACGCTATTCTGACGAAATATGATAGGAATGGCAATAAACGATCTGAAAATGAATATAAAAACGGAGATTTTATTGGTTACGTCAACTATCATAATAATGGAGAGGTAAAGTCAAAAGCCAGATCTAAAAAAGGAACTCTAAAAACAGTTAGCTACCATTTTAATGAAACAAAAGCCTCTGAAGGAAATTTTAAATCTGGGAAAAGAGTAGGGAAATGGAAGTTCTATTACCCCAATGGTGAACTAGCTTCCGAAGAAGAATTTAAGAATGATTTAATAGTAGAAGAGGATATCAACTATTATAAAAATGGAGAAGTTGAAAATAGAGGAAAATATAAAGAAGGTTTAAGAGAGGGCTACTTTTCTACTTACTACATCGATGGGCAGCTGAAGGAACAAGGATTTTATCAGAATGATGTTATCGGCGGACCCAATGAGATGTACTATCCGAATGGCACTTTAAGTAGAAAAAGTTACTACAGCGGAGGACAGCTCAATGGATGTGATGTTTTCTACAACGAAAAAGGGAAGATTTCGGATAAATACTGTTATGACAATGGTGTATTAGAAGAGTATTTTAGCTATGATACGACTTCTAATATTTTGGATTACATTGTTTTGAAAAATGGAACTGCTGATTTTAAGTTGCGGCATTTGAACGGAAATCTAAGTGCTAAAGTAGCGTATCAGCACGGTGAGCTTCATGGAGATTTTGAATGGTATGATGGTCTCGATCATTTGGAAACTAAGGGCCATTATCAATATGGTAATAAAGTAGGAGAGTGGCAATATTTTTACGAAAGTGGCAACTTAATGTCAGGAGGTAAGTATGTTCTAAACGAGAGGGATGGAGAATGGAAATGGTTTTTCGAAAATGGCAATTTAGAAACAGTCGGTAAATTTCAGTCAGGAGTGAAGGTTGGCGCATGGGTGGATTATCATAAGAATTGTGAAAAAAATTACGAAGAGCACTATTTGGAGGGCAAACTTCACGGTTCTACTTTTTTATACGACAATGCTGGAGAACTACAACTTCAATTGAACTACTATGAAGGGACGTTAATTTCATACAGTTACCTAGACTCAGAAGGACAATTGCTCCCCGCTATTCCTTTGAAAAATGAATCTGGCAAAATATTGGCTTTCTTTAAGAATGGGAAAAAATCCTTTGAATATGAATTGAAAAATGGATTAAGAGAAGGAGAAATGACTTCTTATCACTCCAATGGAAATAAAGAAAAAACCATTCATTTTAAAAGCGACTTAGTTGATGGTAAAGGCCTTTATTACGATATAGATGGAAACCTTATCAAAGAGGTGCTCTACGAAATGGGCAATAAAAATGGGCGAGTAACTACTTATTATTCAACTGGAGAAAAGAAGAAAGAGCAGCAGTATTTGCTAGATGAGTTGTATGGAACTTCCACTTGGTATAAAAAGTCCGGTGAAAAAGAAAAAGAGCGTGTTTACTATGATAATCGAATTTTGACAGAGACCGTTTATTGATATTTTCACCATCTAACCATTCATACCAACCATAGCATCCTTTTAAAGATTTATTTGACCATTACTGTATAGAGTTGCTCAAAGCACAATGAATTCATTAAATTCGCTTGAAATTCTAAAAGAGAAATAATGAAGAAAGTTTTCATTGCAGCAATGGCCTTAGGACTGTCATATGGCGGTTTTGCAAAAGGTAAAGAAAGCAAAATTGAGTTTGTAGAATATGACTTGCCAAATGGTTTGCATGTTATTCTACAAGAAGATCATTCAACACCAATCGTAGCGGTAACCGTTTTGTATCATGTGGGATCTAAAAATGAGGATCCACAACGTACTGGTTTTGCACACTTTTTTGAGCATTTGCTCTTCGAAGGTTCAGAGAACATTGAGAGAGGTGAATATTTTAAGTTAGTTCAAAATAATGGGGGCTCGTTGAATGCCAATACCTCATTCGATCGTACTTTTTACTACGAGATTTTACCATCTAATCAATTAGAGTTGGGACTATGGTTGGAATCTGAAAGAATGCTACACGCCAAAATTGATCAAGAAGGAGTAGAAACTCAAAGAGGGGTTGTAAAAGAAGAGTTGAAGCAGCGAAATGAGAATACTCCTTACGGTAGTATTTTGAATGAAGTTTATGCACATGCTTTCGTTGAGCATCCTTATAGATGGACGCCAGGTGGATCGCCAGAATATATCAATCAAGCGAAAATGGAAGAATTTTTAGACTTCTACGCCACTTTTTATGTGCCTAATAATGCCACCCTTTCTATAGCAGGTGACATTAATGTGGAAGAAACGAAGAAGTTAATCGATAAGTATTTTTCTACCATCCCAAAAGGAACAAAAGAAATTCCAAGACCTACGATCGTTGAGCCAATTAAAACGGCAGAGGTTAGAGATACCGTTTATGATAATATACAATTGCCTGCAGTAGTGCAAGGATACCATATTCCTGCACAAGGAACTCCAGATTATTACGCAGCAAGTATGTTGTCTACTTTATTGTCTCAAGGAGAGAGTAGTAGATTGCAGAAAAATGTAAAGGATGAGAAAGAAGAAGCAGTTTTTGTTGGTTCATTTATGATTCCTTCTGAAGATCCAGGTTTGGCTTTGATGTTCGGTATTGCCAACATGGGCGTAGCTCCTGAGCAATTGGAAAAATCGATTAATGCGGAAGTAGAGAAAGTAAGAAAAGAATTGATTACCGAAGAAGAGTTGACCAAATTGAAAAATCAAACGGCCTCTGACTTTGTATCTGCAAACGGTAGAGTAGCTGGATTAGCAGAAAACTTGGCCAATTACCATGTTTACTTTGGTGATGCTAACCTGGTAAATACTGAAATTGACCGTTATATGAAAGTTACGCGGGAAGATATTCAACGAGTGGCTAATAAGTATTTCACTCCTGAAAATAGAGTGGTATTGTACTATTTGCCTAAAGCACAACAAAAATAAAATTCGATAGTAATCAAAGAATTATAAAAAGATACACATGAAAAAATTTAGCATATTAACGCTGATCGCTTTGATGACTGTGCCTGTTTTTGCACAAGAGTTGGATAGAAGTAAGCGTCCACAAGCTGGTCCTGCACCAGAAATTAAGATTGGAGAAACCCAATCGTTTACCTTAGACAACGGACTGAAAGTGTTTGTGGTGGAAAACCATAAATTACCAAGGGTTACTATTTCACTGAATTTCGATATTCAACCTTTTACAGAAGGCGATAAGAAAGGCTATACCGACATAGCTGGTGACTTATTGTCTACTGGAACGAAGAGTATGACCAAAGAAGAATTTAATAAAGCAGTTGACTTTATTGGCGCCAACTTCAATACTTCTTCAAGCGCGTTATACGCCTCAGGATTGAGCAAGTATGAGCCAAAATTGATTGAAATGGTTGCCGATGTAGCTATGAATGCCAACTTTACGCAAGAAGAATTGGACAAATTGAAGAAGCAATACATCTCAGGATTGGCTTCAGAAAAAGATGATCCGGATGCAATTGCAAGAAATGTAAGAAAAGTATTGATGTACGGTAGCGACCACCCTTATGGTGAGTTAAACACCGAATCGACCATTGAAAACATTGAATTGGCTGACGCTCAAAATTATTACAACACTTATTTTAAACCAAACATTGCTTACATGGCAATTGTTGGAGATGTCAACTTCAAGAAAACGAAGAAATTGATTACTGCAGCTTTTAAATCGTGGGAAAAAGGAGTGATACCTACTTTTACGTATCCTACGCCAACTGCTCCTGAAGCAACAGAAATCGTATTTGTAAACAAGCCTGGAGCTGTTCAATCGGTGATTAGTGTCAACTACCCTGTAGATTTAAAACCAGCCGATGCCGATAAAATTCCTGCTTCTGTGATGAATACATTATTCGGTGGTGGATTTACTTCACGATTGAATTTGAACTTGAGAGAAGCCAATTCTTATACGTATGGCGCTAGAAGTGCATTGAGCGATGACGAGTACATCGGTTATTTTGATGCGACTGCAAAAGTGAGAAACGATGTAACGGATAGTGCATTGGTAGAAACGATGAAGGAAATGATGAAGATGCAAGAAGGCGTTACTGCTGAAGAGTTGCAAGGCATCAAAAACTACATCACTGGTAACTTTGCGATTGGATTGGAAAATCCACAAACCGTTGCTCGATTTGCAATCAACAAAGAATTGTACGACTTACCTGCTGATTACTACAGTAAATACTTGATGAACGTAGCGAAAGTATCTCAAGACGATATTAAAGCGATGGCAGCGAAGTATATCCGACCAATGAATGCATACATTTTGGTAGTGGGTAACAAAGATGAAGTAGCGGACAAAGTGAAAAAGTTGAGCCCAACAGGTCAAATTAGATTTGTGGATACCTACGGAAATGAAGTAGTAGAAACATTGAAGCCTGCGCCTGCTGGAATGACTGCTCAGAAGGTTGTAGATAGCTACATTCGTGCGATTGGTGGCAAAGAAAACTTGTTGAAAGTGAAGACCATTAAATCGGTGATGAGTGCTGAAATGATGGGAAGAGCAATCCATGTAAATGTAACGTCTGAAGCGCCAAACAAATTCTTGATGGAAATGAAGATGGGCGAAATGGTGGTTCAGAAGCAAGTATACGATGGTGTAAAAGGAAAAGAATCAGGTATGCAAGGTGAAAGAGAAGTGACCGGAGACGATTTGGCAAGCCTAGCATTAGAAGCACAGTTGTTTCCTGAGTTGAACTACAATAAGGAAAACTATACTTTAGAATTAAAAGGAATCGACAATGTAAATGGAAAAGAAGTTTATGTAGTAGACATCACGAATCCATTGGGCGATAAGATGACTAATTTTTATAGCTTAGAAAGTGGATTGCTATTGCAAACAGAAACTACTGAAGAAACTCCTCAAGGGGCTTTTGTAGCTACTAAAGCTTTCTCTGACTACAAAGAGGTGAAAGGAGTGAAGTATCCTTATTTAATCAAGCAATCGTTCGGACCACAAGCATTTGATATGAAAATGGAATCGATGGAAGTGAATGCGAAATTGCCAAAAGGTACTTTTAGTGTGGAATAAGATTCCAACTAGAATAAAATGGAAAGGCGACTCGGTGGAGTCGCCTTTTTTTGTTTTTTGGTGATTATACGACAACAAATTTCTATGGTTAACACGATTGGGGCATTGAACTGTTTTAACTTTCTATTGGGCTTCTCAAATTAATTTAGTCATCAGTTTTTCGAAAATTATGTCTTTTCAACTCAGTCAAGATTTCCTTTTGATATTTTATGACTTCATCTATTCTTAGCATCCAAGCTCCAAATAGTCTGGTTATGAAAATTATTGCTACAATGATTATAAGTCCTATGATTACTTC
Organism: Acidiluteibacter ferrifornacis; assembly: GCF_009909615.1. Lineage (GTDB taxonomy): Bacteria > Bacteroidota > Bacteroidia > Flavobacteriales_E > Vicingaceae > Acidiluteibacter > Acidiluteibacter ferrifornacis. The sequence goes on from NZ_WWNE01000005.1 coordinate 307,241, forward strand.
CATAATTTTATAATTTTAAATTAATTCTTCAATCTATTATTCAATCCAAAAAAAAGAAGATTCACCATATCCTTTTAATTGAATGAATTACAGAAACCCGAAGATAGTATAAAAAACAATACAAAAAGAGTGGGAGCGTATGAAAATTAGTGGGTTATGTGGATGGATTGGAGAATTGTCTTAAATGAGGTTATTCTTTTATTTTTCATCTGCTTTGCCCAAAGCTTGCAATTTTTGTTCTAGCTCTTTCTTTTTAATCTTTTTTTCTAGAATCGTATTCTCTTTTTCTAACTGAGAGTTTTCATCTATTTCTAAAGTTGATTTTTTTAATAAAGTCCAAATAGAAAAAATTAAAGCAGGGATTAATGTCAAAATCAAAAGCAATAATTCTTGTTCTTTAAATTTCCAATAAATGATACCATTCGCAGTATTAAAAGGGTAGAGCCTTAAAATTAGAATTATGTGAATTCCACTTTGAATTAATGTCAAAAAAGCGAATATCTTATAGGTTATTTTCATTTTTTTATAATGTTGATCAACAACTTTATTATTTTCATTTATATTTAGCGATCGGAATTCTTTACAACGCCCATGTAAGATTTGTTGGGAGCTAAGTAAAAGTAATATTTTCAGTTTACCAAGTAGCAAAAACTGCTTTGCAGTTTTGTAATTTATCAATCATTACGAAATCTGCAAACTGATTTTGTGGAGTTTCAAAAGAAAACGAAACCTTCGTAACCTACTGATTCCTAATTGATTTTACACCATGTTATGCAATGCCTTTTTTACTCTTCTCTTAGTTTTTTTACTTCTAATTCGAGTTTCTCACATTCGAGTTCTGAAATCTTGTCATCATTCTTTTTAGACTTTTTCCATTTGAAAAAACCAAAACAGGCAAGTATGAAACCAATTGGGAAAAATATCCAAAATATGGTTCTATAAAATTTTATATAAGATTTTCTGATTTCTATTTCATCAGACATTCTTTCAGATTCTAATTGCTTAATATTATTTTCATTATTAATTGATATTATTTCTTTCAGAATTAAATTGGCTGCTTCTGACTTACCTTCTTTTAAAATCCGTTTTTCAAGCTCTTGTACACTCTTGTAGTTTTGATTGAAGACAAACTCCAACTTTTTCGCTTCACTCTCTAATTCAGTTGTCTTTAATTCTAAATCTTGAGTTTCCTTCAGTGGGTAATACACAGTTAAGACCATGAGAAGCAATCCCATAGTTACAAGATATTTATAAAGATTTTCTGAGCCTGCTAAGAAGCTATTTTCCATCTTTAAAAGGTTTTGTTAGTGCTGTTGTATCCATCTTTAAACTCTCAATAATTTTAGAAGTATTATCGAGGACTGTTCTATTATCATTAATAAAACTTTTAACTTCTGCGTCTTTTTCATCATCTAATCCGCCACACGAAGTTAAGAATATTAGATAAGCTAAAACTGCAAGACTCTTACCTTCTTTAATTAATTCTAATGCCCCTTTTGATTGTAAATTTATTTTTACAAAAAATTTATCATTAGATGGATCGGTAAATTTAAAGTCAGTATTAATATTCTCAACTAAGACTTCTATATTATCCATTAATTGTCTTAGTTCATCAAAGCTGATATTTTCTTCTTTCTCAATGTTTAAAACATAATGCGTATTGTCTCCTTTTTTATAAAGGTTTCCAATCACTCTATCAATATGAGGTGCATAATGATTTATACTACTAATAGCATGACGGTTAGATTTAACCTGATAAAAAATAGGGTTCAAATCGTCCATATATTTTACTGATTCCCAAACAACTTTTCTTCGTTTTTTGAATGTAGAAACCGAGTTCTCCTCATAAGCTTTATCATCTGCAACCCTTCCAAAAGCAATTCTGTCTGAATTTCTACTTGGTATGACAATTACATCATCTTTTTTTAGGTTAATAAAAGTTTGAACTTTGTTATAAGCTCCTGAGACTTTAATTTTTCCTGAAAAATCACTCAAATCAACTTTTTCAGATATTGCAATTCGTTTCTTAATTACTTCTTCACTAAGATTTTTGAATTCATAAAGAGTAAAATAGTCCCACGAAATTGCTATATATCCTCCATCTATAAAATTTTCAAAGTGTTTGCCGTAGTCAGTTCTTACAAACCAATAATCGGAATCAGTAGCAACTTTATTGACTTTATCTGTTATTTCTTGGACTTTCATCTATTATTTTTTATTTAAATTAGTAGTTGTGGTTTTGCATAACGGCTCGGCTAAGAAACGTAGGGCTTTCGAGGCGATTCACTGTCCACCGAAACCGAAGTTTGCAAAGTGAACGAACCTATCTGAAAGCCTTATCTGCCCTATGTTTTCTTAGCCATTGTTATGGGCTGTTTTTATTTATTTAATCTTTCTTTTGCTTCAATTTGTTCGTTGTACCAATATTTTTGAGTAACAAAATCAAGAGGCCAATCTCTCATAGCTTTCCTTTTGATTCCATCTTCCGGAATTGCTTTCATGTATTGGTATGCAGCTTTTTGTTCACTGAGCCAATATTCTTGAGTCGTGTAATCATTCGGCCAATCCTTTTCGGCTTTCTCTTTCAATTTTGCGAAAATTTGTTTTTCTTCTTCCTGAGCCTTTCTTAATGTCTCTTCTTCTTCTCTTAGCAGTTTCTCAGATATTTGGTTTTCCATTTTCATGTCTGAAAAGGCAACAATATATCGTCCTAAAGTGTCATAGTAATCAACTCGCTTATTCCCTTTAAGCCAAAAGTATTTTGAACCTTGACTTCCGTTATCGTATCTATTGTCACCATAACTTTTTTCAAGCATTGTTAAAAGTTCAGATTCAATAGTTATTTCATTTTCTGTCGTTTTTTTTGAGTTCTCTGGATAAATATGATTTACCACCCTGAATAACTCTTTATTCTCAAATGAGTATATCGAATTCGTGTATAAATTATAATTTGAAGCTCCCATTAAACTTACTATAGAACTATCATCATTCAGACTAATTTGATTGTCATCTAAAAGTTTGGATATATTTTTATTAAAGTCTTCTTTTGTCATCCCGAAGTAAAATCCAAGATTCAACGAGTCGCTCTTAACTCCTGATTTTAAACTTTCGCTTTCAAGTTGCTTTGCTGTTTTTGAACTATTCAGTTTAGTTTCTACTTGGCTATCTTCTTCCTGATTTTTGTTAGAGTTAGAACAGCCTATTAGCATTAATATTGAAATTGATAGTAATATTTTTCTCATGTCGTTTCAATTGTTTGTGGTTGTTATTGATTTTCGTTTTCCCTTAAACTCAGTCTGAAGCATTTCGTGAGTTCGTGAAAGAAAGCATATGTTTTTTATTGAACCGATTTCAATAAAAATTTCTTCTTGCTTACGCTCGGTCTTAATTAAAATTCTATGTTCAAATTGATGTTGTAAATCTTGTGTCTTTGTAAATAAAGTTGCATCAACAGTACCTTCTTGCTTAAAATTTAAATACGATGTTAATTTACCTTCAAATGGATAATTCAGCTCTGTTAGACTGCTTTTCACTCGGCCTAAGAATATATTAGGTTCTTTTATTACCAACGCATATTCTCCAAATTCCATCATTCGATCATCTATTTTGTGGATGTCTGTCTTGTTGAAACAATCAGAAGTTAAAGCGTATGAAGAAAAGCAAAAGAATGGGTCGTCCGTGAAATTAATAATTGTTCCTTTTGTGTTAGGAACGGGTGTGAATGAGCCTTTACCCAAAACTGGATGGTTATATTCTATTTTAGAAAATTGTCCATTTACAATGTTAAATGCTCCTTCGAACTTATCACCACGTTCTTTTTGTATTGATTGAGCAAAGGAATCTAATGCACCAAATCTCATTTGTCCTTTGTGCATCAGACTTTCTAAATGTTCCTTTTCTCCAAACTTTATTAAAGCAAATATCTTAGTCATTTATTTGAATATGGTTGTTTGCACGGTTTTTTAATAGCCCAAAACAAGTTGATATGACGGACAAAGTGCGTCATATTCCTATTTTAAATTATTTCTTTAAATCTATTATTCAATCCAAAAAAAAGAAGATTCATCATCTCCTTTTAATTGAACGAATTACGAAACCCGAAGATAGTATAAAAAACAATACAAAAGAGTGGGAGCGTATGAAAATTAATGGGTTGGGAGAATACTGAGAAGTGTTAAAGGAAACACCCACAAGTATTACCCTTTTTTTCGAATGATCATGACTAAACCAATCAAAAAGATGATTCCACTAACAATGAGTGGTGTCCAATCAGCTTTGCTCACTGCTATATCAATGCCTAAGAAGCTAAAGCTTTCTGAATCTTGAATCGCTTGGAAGCCGAATAATAGGGTTCCAACTAGTCCAATAATTAATAAAATGGTTCCAACAGCTTTCATAATTTAAGTTTTAAGGTTTTGTAAACTACAAGATAATAAAAAATTAAAAGCGCTGATAAAGGGACTTATAAATCAAAGGGGCATTGTAATTTTTAGGCTACAACATGTTGAGTATTGATGTAAATGCTTCACTATTACTGCAAGAAGTAAAAGGCAACTTTAACGGCGACTCTTTCAAATTGAGCATCTTCAAAAGATGCGAATACTCCCGCGTCCATCAAATAAAAGATTTGGGTTAACGAAAGTCCTAACTCTGCATAATGAATGTTTCGATCGGAGTACAGGTAGCCAAACTCCAACTTTTCATCCATATTGGTTCTGTTCAAAAACGGTAGAAATTTCAACAATAAGTGGTCATTTTCAATCGAAAAATGACTTTCTAGGTAGTAATCTTTGGTATTAAATCCATAGTAATCCAACAATCGAAACCCATTGATTTTAGGATTGTCAATCACAAAAGTAGGGGCTGTATTGAAATTCTGATAATCGGCAAAATAGATGGAATTGGTATTGAAAAAACGACCTGCTTCAAAATAGTAGTTCACCTTATCCAACAGTAGGAAAGGAAAGGTCTGCTGCACCGAAATTTTAATCAAATCGTAGTCTGCTTGGCTATTGAATACGTTTTCAATCCCTTTTCGATAACCGATTCCAAAAGTAGGGTAGTTGGACTCTAAAAGCACCTTTTGATTGTCTTTAAAGGTGTAGAACTGTCTTGGAGTCCATTCCAATTTAGCTCGAAAAGTGACCGCTGTATTATTTCGGATTAATTTCGGATTATTCGTTACTTCTATGTTCTCCGGAACATTCGGAGTGTATTCTTTATTGGTGATGTCGAGCAACTTAAAGTCTGAATTGTTGGAGAGTGCTTGACGGTAGGCATATTCTCCACCTAAGCTAAAAACCAAACCATTGATGACATCTATCTGATGGTCCATTTTAACGAAATCGTGTTGAAACAGTTTCTTCACGTTTCCTGTAAAGAAAGTGGTAGAAATGGTGTTCAAACGATCTGAAATGGGGTCGTTTTGGTTAAAACCAGTCGTTCTTCTACCTCCTGAAATATGGATGAGTCCTCTTTTCTCTTTATTGTACTGCGATTTAATTTCCAATCTACCTGTATAGGTTTTTCGAGCCACTGCATATCCCACAATAGGTGTAATAGTAATGAACTTGTCTCTTCGGTTGTCCCAAGTATAATCGAGTAGCGATTTGACCGGTAAAAATCCGTCTACGGTGTTGTAGTAGGGGAAGGCACCAATTAATAAACCCTTTGGCTCAAAGATGTGCTTTTTGTTTTTACTGATTATTTTATCATTGAAGAGAAACAGGTCTTTAAGCAAGCTGGGTTGTGCAGTACTTTCAGACTCATTTTTGGCGACCTTTTCATTCGAACGAATGGATTTAAAAGTTTCCAACTCTTTATCTGAGAGAGGAATCTGTCTCACAGCCTTCCATGCGCTATCGGATTGATTAAAGGCACTATCCGAATAGTTGATGCTATGAATGAATTTCACTTCCATCGATCTGGTCTTATCGTTCCGTTCCCTCTTTTTTTGCAGCTTTTTGATTAATCGAACAAGCTTATAGGTTTCTCTATTGGTCAATGTTTCCTTAGTGATGAGCTGCTCTATTTTATGCTGTTCTGCACTGTTGTTGAGTAGGATATTCGACTCGTAGTTTTCCAAATTACCTTTTGTTGCCTCATAATTTTGATCAATGCTCGCATCTATTTTATAATCCGTTTGAACGGTTAAATTACTCAGGCTTGCTAGGTAGTTCAATTGAAACCGTAGGCCTAATCCCTTTCCTGAAACTTTTATGAGGTGGTTGGTAGGCATCCAAACCAACGGCTTTATTTCATTGTAACGTTGTTTGTATTCCACTTGGAAATACTGCTTTTGGAGCACCACATCCACATGATTGATGTTCCATAAACCTTCATTGATGTATAAAAATCCTTTAATTAGGTAGCTTCCTTTCCGTTTTGGGATAATTTTAATTTTGTGAATGGTGCTGTTGTCTTCAATGTAACTGCCTTGGTATTCAAATTTATAGACTTTAAAGGCATTTCTACTTATTGGGTTAATGACTTCTTGTCCCCCTAATTGATAAAAGTCCAAATTGATATAGGAAGGAATTGCCTTGGTAGTGTCTATTAAGTCAGCTTTTTTAAAACTATACTTTTCTTTCACCGTGTTGGGACTGGTGTAAGAATAGTTCAAGATACTTTCAACCAAATCACCTGTTTGTACTTCTCCCAATCCTTCTTTTTCTGCAAACTTTTTAATGAGGTTGGGAATATTATCTACATCAGAAAACCCGCGAATATATAAGTCTGATTGATACCCTTCAATTTGTTTTTGATAATATTGAGCCATAACGATGGCTTTTCTCATAATGTTATAGGAAGGGTCTTCAACAATTGCACTTTCATTTTCGTTAGGAAAAAGATAGGAGATTGGGTTTAACTGAATCTGCAGTTGAGCTGAATTTCCATCCATAGAGATGGCTTGACTTTCGTATCCAACGCTTTGAATGTTGACTTTATAATCTCCACACTTTACAGGAATATCAAAACGACCATTAATATTGGCCATGGAAGCCGTTGCTAGTTCTTGTATAAAGATATTGGCGTAGGGGATGGGTTCTCCTTTCTCGTCTGTAATAATACCTTTTAGATTGCAGCTATTTTGCGAAAAGCTTACCGAACAGGCAGTTATTAGTAAAAAGAGAAAGAATGTTTGTTTCATTTATTGGTTTAAGCAAAAGAAGGTCCAAATTACAGGTTTTAGAGCGATCTTAATAAACATTATCCTGATTTATTGAAGAGAGGAGAGAATTACATGATTGAGTTATTAATTGGGTGGTTCTATAAAGCTCAAATGGATGGTTTGTTTTTGCTTGATTGTTGTGTTTAGGTAACTATACATTAGTACTAGAAACTCTCTTTTTACTTCTTTATATCTTCTGATGCCTATATAGTCGCAGCATTTTATTCTAAAAGTGGTTGAACTATTTTCTACTTATAAAGCAATTGGCTTTCTTTTATAAAATATATAATCGGTGACTATACTAGGAATTCCACTACTTTTTAGATCTGAAATCAGTTGTCCTCTATGGTGTGAGTGATGGTTCGAAATGTGGAATAAGATATCTGCAACCGCATTAGAGAAGGGCTCGCCTTTAGAGTTATTGTATTCAATAACTTTTTCAAGATTGGTGGAATCTATTATTTCAATAGTGGAATGATAATTAGCGGTATCAAATTTTGAAATATTTTCTAAAGAATGTGTTTCAAAAACTCCGAAGGGTTGGGTACCATTAATTCGTGCATTCCAAATCTGGTGAGCATTGATAGAGTGGGAAATTAGGCCCAATGACCTTTCAGTGACAAGATGCTGGTAATCCATCAATAATTTTACAATGGCTTGATTGGTCGCATGGTGATAATTATAGAGATCTTTAAAATAGTGCTTCATATAACTCATTGTTAAAAGGATACTAATGATGACTAATATAAGCATCTAGTGGATTGCTTCATTCAATCCCATTTATTTTTCTTACCACTTTTACAATTTAGAAGTAGGAAGGAGAAAACAAAGTAGTTGTTTTCATAAAAATAGCCTACCAAAAGTACATCTAATGGTAGGCTTCACAGTTGTTCAACGTATTGTTTTTGTTGTATAGTCAGTCTATTGATCAGCTTGTTTTACAAATTGGGCATCGATGAGCAGTTTGACTTTATCAGATACGACAATACTACCTGCTTCAGTTACAGCGCTCCAAGTTAAATCAAAATCCTTACGGTTAATTTCACCTCTTATTTCAAAACCTGCTTTTGTTTGTCCATAAGGATCTACCGCAATACCATTAAAATCAACGGAAAGTGTAACTTTTTGGGTTTTGTTTCTAATGGTTAATTCACCGATTAATTCCTCACCATCAAACGATTCGGATTGAAAAGTCATTTCTGGAAATTCAGCTGAGTTGAAGAAGTCATCTGATTGTAGATGAGCATCTCTATCTTTATTTTTAGTGTTTACTGAAGCTGTTTTAGCACTAAACCTAATGGTCGCATTTTTAAAGCTGTCATCAGCGGTTTCAACTGTGGCATCAAATTCATCAAAATGACCTGTTACGGTGGAAATCATCATGTGTTTTACTTTAAACGCTACTTCTGAGTGCGTTTGATCAATCTTCCAGTTGTTATTATACGTATTCATGTGGTTCTATATTTAATTAAAATTATATTTTACAGATTCATTGGGACTTCTATTAATAATACGCGCGCACGATCAATGGCATTTACTTGTAAATTCGGGGTGTCCCATATTCCCATACCATCTCTTTTGTTGAGTTGCTCTCCGTTAACTTCTACCGAGCCTTCAAGGATGAACACATATACTCCGTTGCCAGTCTTTTTTATTTCATAGTTGTCGGATTTACCTTTTTCAAATTTTCCGATGTGAAACCATGCGTCTTGGTTGATCCAAACTCCTTGATCTTCTTTGTATGGGGAGAGTACTTGATAGAATTGATTGGTTTTTTCAATGTCTCGAATTGAAATCTGATCATATCGAGGTGTTACGTTTTTAGTTTTTGGGAAAATCCATATTTGTAGAAATTGGACTTTCTTATCTTTATTCTTGTTGTATTCACTATGGTAGATTCCTGTGCCTGCGCTCAATACTTGTACATCTCCTTCTTTTATAACTGCGACATTTCCCATGCTGTCCTTATGTTCAAGGTCGCCTTCTAGAGGAATTGAAATAATTTCCATATTGTCGTGTGGATGGGTTCCGAAGCCCATACCAGGACTAACTTGATCGTCATTGAGCACTCGAAGCACTCCAAAATTCATCCGCTCTGGGTGACGGTAGTTGGCAAAACTAAAAGTGTGATGCGTGTCCAGCCATCCATGGTTTGCATGTCCTCTTGTAGCGGCTTTGTGTATGATTCTATTCATGGTTTTATTTTCTTTATTGGGGATATGATTAAAGCCAACCTGATCGACGAGTTCATCGTAAGTAGATGTTGTAGACAATGCATCTTTTGCTTGGAGCCATTGAGGAGCAATAGCTCCAATAAGACCTGTCAATATCGACTTTTTGATAAATTCTTTTCGTTCCATAAGACTTTGTTAAAATTATTGAGACAAAGTTGGGACTAAATAGAGTTCCTCAAAATATGAGAAATCGGTTAAGGCTTATGAAAATCCGATATTCTAAGAAAGGTGTTCTTTATTCCTGAATTGAGTAGGAGAGAGCGACGTACATTTTTTGAAGAATGCACTGAAATTAGCAGGTTCACTAAAGCCTAATTCAAAGCCAATTTCTTTATTCGATAAATCAGAGAAAAACAACAACCGTTTAGCTGCTGTAATAATTCTAGTCTGAATATATTCTTTAGCAGTTTTTCCGATACTTGATTTCACAATTCGATTTAAGTGATCGGGAGTAATGTGAAGTTTTTCAGCATAGTAAGAGGTCGAGTGTTCCTCCTTATAGGATTCATTTACGAGGTTCCTAAAAGCTTTTAAAGTGAAATTACCTGTGCTATCAATGCTGGAGTCCAATGGGTTTATGGCGCAAATATTATTGCATTCTATTAATAATAATTTGAGAAAGGCACCAATCGATAACTCTTTCATATTGCTTTCACTTTTGTGCAGCGCATATATTTCATGTCCGAATTTAAGAATCTTCTCAAATTGCTCTTTAGGCGGAAGGAGTGGAGGACTCTGACCGTAATTGTGGAATAAGTTTAAGCTTTCAATGAAGGACAATGGAATTGAATTTTCAATTAAAAATTCCGTTGAAAAAGTCATGGCGTAACCTGAGGATTGCTCATGTTCAATAACTTGATGTACTTGCCCCGGAGCGACAAAGTATATTTGTTGGTTGCCCATCTGGTATTCATTGAAATCAATTCTATGCACCCCATTGGCTTTATTGACTACCAAAACCGTATAAAAATTGTGTCTATGCGGCTCGTCTACCTGTCCGTTTCTTTTGACATATATATCTTCCATTTTAGAAATACTAAAACTGACGAATGCATCGTTTGGATTGACTTTCTTATAGGTTTTAATGGTGTCCATGTATAAGTTGAAACGCGTTTAAGATGGTAGAAAATTACACATGAAAATGATATGCTAAGAGTCAATTCGGTTATCATCCAAAAAAAAAGGAGTTAGTTTCAACCAACTCCTTTGAAATTTAGTTAATGATATCAATATCGATAAACTACTGCATTGACATTCATTCCAGCACCAACTGAGGCAATTAAGAGTACATCCCCTTCCGCAATTTGATGTCCTTTCAACTGGTTTTTCAAAATCAAATCCAACAATGTAGGAACTGTGGCGACAGAACTGTTTCCTAGTTTATGGATACTCATAGGCATTATGTTCTCAGGCATCTGCTTATCATACAACAGATAGAAGCGTTTGATGATGGCTTCGTCCATTTTTTCATTGGCCTGATGAATCAATATTTTACTAATTGCATCTATAGCCACACCACTTCGATCAACAGCTGTTTTCATGGCCAAGGGAACGTTGTTCAGAGCAAACTCGTATATTTTCCTTCCATGCATTTTAATGTATTTGGTTTCTTGATTTTCAGAAGGATTGTACGAACTCCCATAAAACAAATAATAGGCCTCATCCAATGTAAATGATTGGTTGGCTGAACTTAATATTCCACTATTACTGTTCTCATTTTTTTCCAAAATACAAGCGCCAGCACCATCAGAATAAATCATAGAATCTCGATCAAAAGGATCGACTACCCGTGATAACGTTTCAGTACCTACAATCAAACATTTAGAGGCCATTCCTGCTTTAATGAAAGCGTCTGCCTGTATTACACCCTGCAACCATCCGGGGCATCCAAAAATTACATCGTAAGCTACACAGTTAGGGTTTTTAATTTTCAAATTATACTTAATTCTAGAGGCAATGCTGGGTAACATATCAATCTGTGTATTCCCTTGGCTAACATCACCAAAATTTTGTCCAACGATGATATAGTCTAGTTCTTCTGGGTTAATACCAGAATTCTTTATTGCCCTTTCTGCAGCTATCGTCCCTATATCACTTGATTGTAAATCACTAGATACATATCTGCGCTCTTCAATTCCTGTAATCGCTTGAAACTTTTTGATAATTATTTCATTAGAGTTAGGAATCTTCAACTGTTGCTCATCAAAAAAATCATGAGAGAGAAAGTCTTCATTCTTTTGAATTATCGTAGGGATGTAACTTCCAGTCCCGGTTATTTTATTTTGCATTGAAACGTCATTTTAATTAAAGATATGCTCTTTTCTTCACACTGTATTGATTGGTTTTAATTATCGGACAATACAAATGATATAAAAAGGATTCTATCCGACTATTACTTCATCGAAGATTTGTTATGCAGCATTGGTTTCGAACTGATTTGAGGTGTTTTTTTCACCGCCTGCTTTCATCGCTTTCTCTCCTGCAAAGAATGTTTTATGATCGTCACCTAAATCTGAACCAGCCATTCTTTGATGTTTCACACAAGATACTCCTTTTCTAATTTCTTGACGTTGAACACCTTTTACATATGCTAGCATACCTTCTTCAGCAAAATATCCTGCTGTTAAGTCATTCATATGTAGGGCGGTGGTGTGATAAGTAGGTAGTGTAATCAAGTGATGAAAAATTCCGGCTACCCTTGCACCGTCACTTTGAAAAGTTCTAATTTTTTCATCTGCTAATCGACATAATTCAGAACCATCGTAAATGGCGTCCATCAAATTGGCTTTATCGTATTGAGCTACTTCCTTACCAGAAGTTAATAATTCTTCGTAGGCCTGCTTTCTAAAATTCAGTGTCCAATTGAACGATGGAGAGTTGTTGTAAACTAATTTAGCATTTGGAATCACTTCTCTGATGCGATTGACCATGTGTGCAATTTGCTGAACATTGGGGGTGGGAGTTTCAATCCATAGCAGATCGGCTCCATTTTGAAGACTGCTAATGCCATCTAGCACAACACGGTCGATATTACTTCCTTCTTTAAATTTATATAATCCGTTGGGTAGTCGAACAGGGCGAACTAATCTTCCATTTCTTTTTAACAAAACGTCGTCTTCCTTTGCTTCGTGTATACCGATTTCCTCTGCTTCAATAAAAGCTAAATATTGCGCTGCTAAATCTCCTGGTTCTTGGCTTACAGGTAGTTTTTGAGTTAACCCAGCTCCTTCAGAGTCGGTTCTAGCCACTATTATACCTTCAGTAACTCCTAATTCTAGAAAGGCATACCTAATGGCATTTAACTTGGCGATAAAATCCTCGTGAGGAACTGTTACTTTTCCGTCTTGATGACCGCATTGCTTGGCGTCAGAGACTTGATTTTCAATTTGTATAGCACAAGCCCCTGCTTGAATCATTTGCTTGGCCAATAGATAGGTAGCTTCTTCATTTCCAAATCCCGCATCTATATCTGCAATGATGGGTACAATGTGAGTTTCAAAATTATCGATTTGATCTTGTACGTCTTCACCCTGTTTTAATCTTCTAAATAAATCGTTCAGCTCAATTGCATCAGCCTGACGTAGGAAGTCGTAAATTTCTTTAATTAATGCAGGTACAGCTGTTTTTTCATGCATGGATTGATCAGGAAGTGGTCCAAATTCTGAACGAAGAGCTGCAACCATCCAACCAGAAAGGTAGAGGTATTTTTTTTCAGTGGTTCCATGATGTTTTTTGATGGCTATCATGTTTTGCTGAGCGATGAAACCATGCCAGCAACCTAGAGACTGAGTATATTGGGTTGGGTCGGCATCGTATGCTGCCATATCTTTTCTCATAAGAGCAGCAGTATAGTTGGCAATGTCTAAACCAGTTTTGAACTTGTTTTGAGCCATCATTCTGGCGGCATTTTCTGGATCTATTGAATTCCAAGTGGATCCATATTTTTCTTTCAGATTTCTTACTGCTTCTAGAGCGGAGTCATAATTACTTTGTGCTAAATTTTTCATAATTTTGAAATACGTTATTGATTAATAATAATTAGATCCTGTTAATTGTTGCCGCAATTGCAGGATTGCTTTTTTATAGGTACTTATAAGCAGGAAGAGTCAGAAATTCTTCAAATTCATCCGATAGAACTAGCTTGTCAAAAAGTTCAAATGCCAATATAAATCTTGTTTTAGGAATTTCATTTTTACCTACTGATGAAATAATTTTATCTACCTCATCGTGATAAAGTTCCATGTATAATTTCATATTAAACTTCCTTCCGTCGTCCAATACAACTTCATTTCTAAGCCATTGCCATACTTGTGTTCTGGAGATTTCAGCAGTCGCAGCATCTTCCATTAAGTGATAAAGTGCTACTGCTCCATATCCTCTCAACCAGGCTTCCGTATATAAAATTCCAATGTTTATATTTTTACGAATGCCTGCTTCGGTCACTGTTCCCTGTGGTAGTTCTACTAAGTCAGCTTCTGTAACTGTTAAATCGTTTAATGAAACCTCTAGTTGATTGGAGGTGGGCATGTGCTTATTGAATTCTTGCATGGCTACTTCCACCAAAGCAGGGTGTGCTACCCACGTGCCATCGTGTCCGTTCATCACCTCTCTTTCTTTGTCTTTTCGTACTTTTTCTAAAGCTTTATTATTAGCTCCCTCATCGTTCTTGATTGGAATTTGAGCGGCCATTCCTCCAATAGCTAATATTCCTCTTTTGTGACAGCGCTGAATCACTAGTTTAGAATAGGCCTCCATAAATGGGGTCGTCATAGTGACTTGATCTCTATCTGGAACAACAAAATTCGTGTGATTTCTAAACTTTTTGATGTAGGAAAAAATATAATCCCATCTACCACAGTTAAGTCCTACTATGTGGTCCTTTAACTCATAGATAAATTCATCCAATTGAAAACTTGCTGTGATAGTTTCGATTAAAACTGTCGCTTTGAAAGTTCCAACAGGGACACTAAGATAATTTTGAGCAAAAACAAATACTTCATTCCACCATCTTGCTTCTAGGTAATGTTCCAGTTTTGGGAGGTAAAAATAGGGGGCTGTATTGTTCTTCAAAAGGGTTTTTGTATTATGGTATACATATAATCCAAAATCGACTAAACTACCTGAAATTTCTACGCCATCAATCAGTAAGTGTTTTTCATTCAAGTGTAATCCTCTAGGTCTAACTATCAATACAGCCGTGTTGGATTTTAGCTGATATACCTTGTTTTTGGCCGGTTCAACCAAGGAAATTGTTTTTAAACTGGCATCTATCAAGTTTTGTTGACCCTCCATTACATTTTTCCATGTTGGGGCATTACTATCTTCTAAATCAGCCATAAAAGTTTTAGCTCCTGAATTCAGCGCATTGATAATCATTTTACGATCAATCGGTCCAGTAATTTCTACCCTTCTATCTTGAAGGTCGTGCGGGATGTTTTTTGCAGTCCAATCACTATCTCTAATATGTTTGGTTTCTCTAGGGAATTCTGGGTATTTACCAGTATCAAATACTTTTTGTTGATTGTTTCGCCTATCTAATAATTTTAGACGTGCTTCATTAAAATTTTGGTGTAAAGCAGTTAAAAATGTTAAGGCCTCTTCTGTTAGAATATTTGGATACTTGTTACTGACCTCTTTAGAAAATTTTATCGTTGAACGATTGAATACTATTGAATCCATTTGAGCTAATTTTTGTTTCAACAATATTAAATCAAAAAAATCAAAATTCCTAGCGAACGTTCGTTAAAAGTATATTTTCGCAAAAAAATATAGTTCGCAAAAAAGCTTATATTTGAATCTATGCAGGAAGATTATATCAAGATTATATTTGGCTTAAAACTAAAGCAGATAAGGGCTGAGAAGAATTTGTCTTTATTCGGATTATCTAAACTTTCAGGATTGTCAAAGTCTTATTTAAATGAAATAGAGAATGGGAAAAAGTATCCAAAACCAGATAAAATCTCCATTCTGTCTGAGAAATTAGATGTTCCCTACGACCAAATGGTGTCTTTAAAGCTAGATAAAAACTTAGCACCCATAGGAGATTTATTACAATCTAAGATTCTGAAAGAAATCCCATTGGACTTATTTGGAATTAAAGAAAGTACATTGATTGATATCGTAGCCAATGCTCCTGCAAAAGTAAATGCATTTATCAGTACAATTATCGAAATCGCTCAAAACTATAGTTTTAGTAGAGAGAGTTTTTTCTTGGCTTCAGTGCGATCTTTTCAACAGGCCAATAACAACTATTTTGATGAGTTGGAGCAGCAAGTGTTAAAATTTGTGGAGGCCTATCAAATTGACTTTAAACAACCGATAACCTCTTCAGAATTGGAAGAGATTTTAGTGGAAGAGTATGGTTATTCCATACAGTCGAATGAGTTGGACAAGTATGAAGCTTTAGGAACGTTGAGAACGGTTTTTATTCCAAGGACGAAGACCTTATTGTTAGCTAATGCGATAGATGAAGCCCAACGCACTTTTATTTATGCAAAAGAAATTGCCTATAATTTTCTAAACATTTCAGATCGACTCTATACATTTCCTTGGATTAAGTTTGATTCTTTTGATCAGGTGTTGAATAATTTTTATGCATCCTATTTTGCTGGAGCTTTAATTCTATCCAAAGAAAAATTGTCACGTCAACTAACAGAAATATTTGAAAAGAAAACTTTTGATACGACTTTATTCTTGAAAGCCATTAATGATTTTAATGCTTCACCAGAATCATTTTACCAAAGGTTGACCAATATCTTACCAAAAGAGTTCAACATCCAAAACCTTTATTTTTTAAGATTTACTCATGAAGCCGGGAGTGATGTCTATAACTTAAAAAAAGAGTTGCATTTATCGCATCAGCATTCACCACACGCCAATGAAACCAATGAATTTTACTGTAGGCGTTGGGTGTCATTACAAGTGTTGAACAGTATTAGTACTACTAAAAAGGAACATGAGTTTGCAGTTCAAATTCTTAACTATAAAAGTGATGGTTTAAAGTACCTAGTATTTTCGTCAGCGACTAAAGATCCATTTAAGGAAAACCATTACCGTAGTATTAGCATTGGGTTACTTATCAATAAACAACTACATAGAAAACTTCACTTTTTAGCTGATGAAGGAATTGTGACGAAGGACGTAGGAGTGACGTGTCAACGTTGTGCTATAGAAAATTGTGAGGTGAGAAAATCTCCTGCTACTTTATTGGAAAAGTCTATTAAAAATAAAAAAATAGAGCAAATTGTAGAAGAATTGAATCGAAAATTTAGTTGATTAAATAGCCTATCAGTTTTAGTCAAGTTTTAATTTTTCTACCACTGCCTCTCCAGACTCATAGTCTCTTCCATAAAATAAGACGTATTTAGCTTCAGTGCTCGTGTTTAAAAAGCCTTCTTCTAATTGGACAAATAGTTTTTCGATGTATAGCTTTCGTTGGTTGATTACTACATACATCTGAGGGTGTTCTCCTTTGCTAGTAGTCAAGAAAAAATGGATTTTATCTGTGGCTGCTAATCTAAATTCATAAAGTTGAGACGAATTGGCCAGTAGGGTCATGCCATAGGCCATTTTTTTCTGTATGCTTGTTAAAGGTTTTTTTACAGCTCCTTCTGTATATACAATCCTGTATTCATTGATGGGTTTTGAGGCGTCAATTTTACCTGCTCTTATATTCGCTTCATAAACATAAGTATTGTAATTGTTACTGTGCTGAATATAGAACAATTGATTTGGTGTTTTGGGTGGAGTGGGATATCCATTTTGAGCAAAACTTTGGATAAAACAGAAAGCAGCTAGAACTAGTAAGTGGACGATTTTCATTGATTATGTTAGAATTTAATAGAGAGCGTCAATTGTCAATTAAAGGACAAATTTAAGAAATGAATACATGGAGAATGGATAAAGCAGGACTGTTGGTGTCCCGCTTTCATGCATTACCGTTTTTTCTAACATTAATGGCGGATTTTAAATCTATTAATCAAAGGATTGATTAGAGAATAAGCAGTCCTACTTATTCTTCACATATATCAACCGGATGTTGTTTTCTCCAGTTTCTTTTACTTCAATTTCAAATTCGCCTAAGCTCTTAATAAAAGGGTATAATTTAGGATAACCATAGTTCCTCGGGTCAAAGTCCGGTTTCTTTTTTATGATAAAACTTCCTAACTCTCCTAAAAAGGCCCAGCCACTATCATCAGATATTTCATCAATACTTTCTCGAATGAGCTTCATCAAGTTTTTATCTATTTTGCTAACAGAATCGGCTTTGTTGTTCGCTTTATTTTGTTTGTTTGCTTTTTCAGTAATTTCTTGTTCTTGGGCTTTCTTTAAGATCTCAATGTAGATGAATTTATCACATGCTGTTATAAAGGGTTTTGGAGTTTTCTTCTCACCAATTCCGATGACCAACATTGCCGCTTCACGGAGTCGGGTAGCAAGTCGTGTAAAATCACTATCACTAGAAACGATGCAGAATCCATCTACTTTTTTAGAGTACAATAAGTCCATTGCATCTATAATTAAAGCACTATCACTAGAATTTTTTCCTGTTGTGTAGCTATACTGTTGAATAGGAGTGATGGCATTTTCTAATAGTACATTTTTCCATCCCGATACATGAGGTTTGGTCCAATCGGCATATATTCTTTTAATGGTAGGATTGCCATATTTGGCGATTTCATCTAACATCTCTTTCACGTTGGCATAAGGTACGTTGTCGGCATCTATTAAAACTGCCAATTTTTGATCTTTCATATTGTATTTTCATTTTTAGTGAGTAGTAGTGGGGTTGATGGTGAAATTACCCAAAGTTTAGCTGTTGGGACTCCCTCAAAGTCAATTACTGCTTAAACATTGCGGTTCTCTTTTTTTAGCGCCTGGTATAAGTAATTTCCTATTGAAATGAATATCAGTAATAAAAAGAGTGGGAGAAATAAAACTCCGAGTCCATTTTGTTCATTTAAAGCTGTTTGAATAGTGGAGTAGACGATATAGAAAAGACTCGCGGTTATAATGGTGTTTAGTTTTCGAATGAATTGAGTGGCTTTCAGATATTGTTGCGCAGCATTCTCCTTGGTAATCTGAACAGGATAATTGAAAAGATGAGGAAATCGATTGAGAATGAAAAGACCAACACTCATTACCACACCAAGAATTGGTAATGTCCAAATTTTGCCTTTTTGACTTAATTTATCAGGCTCACCCCAACTATTGTAATGGGTGGGAATACTTTCAGAGAGGTCTGAATAATAGTATAGCGGCCAAGCAATTAAGAATATAAGAAATATCAAAGTTAGACCATCGAAAATACGGTCTGAAAATTCTCGTTCAATATTTAGTTTAGGGCGAGTCATGTTTATTCATTATAAGTAGCAATTCTTATGGCTATCCGATACTTTTTTATGAATTCTTTATCCATTAAAAGTGAAAATTAATGATAAATCAATTAAAGTATTTCGCTAAAGGTGTTTCACAAACAGTATGTTATCAATGTATTTTAATGTATCCAGAAGAGGGTTTGCTATAAAAATACCATTGATAGTTTGGACAAGAAGAAAACTTATATCCTATCATTTACCTAGTCCCAAAGGTTGGGGCGATCAACATTCATTGTTCTCAAATAGGAAAGAAATTGTCCTGTATGCACAGTTTCGTGATATCCAATTCGCAGAAGATATTGACCGAGATTTTTCTTTTCTCCATTTCCAGGGTGAATGATTTCTTTTTCATTCAATTCATTAGCTGAAAATTGTCGAATACTTTCTAAAAATTCATTTCTATAAGGTTGAGCAAATTTAATTTCATCTGATACAGCGCCAAAAGGACGATTTTTCCATGGCGTTTGATAGTTTGTCATGCTACCATTATTGATGATGATGTTCCAACCATAGTCCGCTTCTAATACGTGACGAATCATTGCGATTGCCGACATTGCCTTTTCGTCAGGTTTCCAATTGTAATGACTCTCTGGAAGTGCATTCCACAGTTTTATGCTTTTTCTTCTGATTTCAATTAAGTTGAATAGGATTAATTCAGTGGGTGTCATTTTTATCGTTTGTTAGTGGTTTTCAGTAGTTGGGAAGGGAGTATTCTACAGCTTAAGTTGCAGAATACTGCTTCCTTAGGGATAGAGAAATGTCATTTTTATTTTAAGCTAAATTAAAAAAAATGAAGGTGAAGATAAAATAGCACTAATCTTTGAATTAGGTACTATTACCTTTGTTCACTCTAGCCTTACCTTACTTGAGTCCTGTCATAGTTCGGTAAAATCCAATAGATGGAGAATTACAATACTATACAATAGGATTTTTCTGCATTCTACTTTTATTTTCATGTTTCCAAATCAACAATAGTCGTGGATTAAAACAAAAGGCAATCGAGTGAAATTTACTTTGAGCCCAGTTCAATAACTTGTAAATCTCTGATGAACTCTTTATCTATCACAAATTTAACTAAGGTTTGTACTTTGTGAAATCCGTGTTTTCCAGCTGCTCCTGGATTAATATGCAGTAAGTTCAACTTTTTGTCATTCATCACCTTTAAGATGTGCGAATGCCCACATATAAAAAGCTTGGGAGGGTTATTTTGGATTTCTTTTCGAATAGATTGGTCATAACGATCGGGATACCCTCCAATGTGGGTGATCCAAACATCAACTCCCTCACAGAAAAAACGTTGGTGTAAGTGATAGTCTCTGCGAATGTCAAATCCATCTATATTCCCAAAGACTGCTCTAACTGGTTTAAATTCTTTCAACTCATCAATCAACTCCAATGTGCCTATGTCACCAGCATGCCATATTTCATCGCAATCTTCAAAATGAGTGTATACAGCCGGAGGTAAATAGCCATGGGTGTCAGAGAGTAAACCAATTTTTTTCATCACCTCTAAATTATTACTAAAAAGCGAGCTTTAAAAATTGAATTGGTTTTTATGAAGAGATAGTGCGTTAATTGTCGAATATTTAGTTCTCTATGTGAAGATTTAAATCTTATATCTTACATTCTTTATGTTATAGAATAATTCCTTTTTTAATCGGCCCAAAGTGTATACAAATCATTATAATTTGTTCATTTTTGTGTTATGCACAGTTTTCTATCTACTTCTATTGGTGATGTTTTTGTTGGTAAATCAAGTGTTTTAATTGATTTAGCTCACTTTTTAAGTGAGAATTATTCCAATTCTGCTAAAATTGTATTGGTTGATTCTAATACAATTGCGCATTGTTTTCCCATTTTAGCTGAAGCTATACCGGAATTAAAAGAAGTAGAACTAATTGAAGTGGAACCTGGCGAAGGAAGTAAGGATTTAGAAATTTGTGCACACATTTGGCAAACTTTAAGCGAGTTGAACATCGACCGTCATGCTGTAATCATTAATTTGGGTGGTGGAGTAGTGACTGACTTGGGCGGCTTTGTGGCTGCTATTTATAAACGAGGAGTTGATTGTATTAATGTACCCACCTCTTTGTTGGCTCAGGTTGATGCCAGCGTTGGTAGTAAGAATGGAATTGATTTTATGGGATTTAAAAATCAACTGGGTGCTTTTACTCCTCCAAAAGGGGTTTTTGTGTGTATTGATTTTTTAAGAACACTGGATAAACGGCAATTGATATCAGGAATGGCCGAGGTATTTAAACATGGTTTAATTGCTGATTCTGCCTATTTTAATGAGGTGGTTGCTCAATTGAATGATATTGATTTTGAGAAAGTGGTATTTAAGAGCATAGCCATCAAGCATCAAATTGTGACGAATGATCCTTTTGAAAAAGGAGAACGGAAAAAATTGAACTTTGGACACACTGCAGGTCATGCAATCGAAAGTCTTTCGCTTGAAAAAGGAGTGGAGCTATTGCACGGAGAAGCAATTGCTATTGGTATGTTGATTGAAATAGAGTTATCCCTATTGAAAGGCTTATTTTCTGTTCAGCAACAAAAAGAAGTTTATTCCTTGTATCAATCGTTTTTTCCACTTTTTGCCATAAAAGAATCAGATATTGAGGCTATTATTCAGCGAAGTAAACAAGACAAAAAGAATCGAGGTGAAGTTTTTCAATTTACCTTATTGGAGTCGATAGGAAAAGCAATTATCAATCAAGAAATATCGAATAAAGAATATTATCAAGCGATAATCAATTACAACAATCAATTAACCTTATGAATTTAAAAATCAGTCATCCTACTAAGTTTTTATTCGGTAAAGTGGAGTTGCCTGCTTCAAAGAGTATTAGTAATCGTTTGTTAATCATTCAACGGTTATGTAAGCAGTCGTTTGAGATACTGAATTTAAGTGAGGCTAATGATACTCGTTTGCTGCAAGATATTTTAAGTGAAGATCGGAATGTGGTAGATGCACAAGATGCAGGAACTACTTTTCGGTTCTTAACAGCTTATTACGCCATGACTGAGGGTGAAAAAATTCTTACTGGAAGCGAACAGATGAAAAAACGTCCAATTGGAGTTTTAGTGGATGCTTTACGGGAGTTGGGCGCTGATATTTCATACATGGGGGAAGAAGGTTATCCGCCAATAGCTATTCGTGGTTCTAAACTCAAAGGAGGAGAAATATCTATAGATGGGAGTATTAGCAGTCAATACATATCGGCTTTATTATTAATTGCCCCAAGCCTATCTGTTGGATTGAGTTTGCATTTAAAGGGAAAAGTAGCATCAACTCCCTACATTAAAATGACGTTGAAATTGATGAACAAATTGGGTATTAGCTACCTTTGGAAAGGAAATGTGATTACCATTCCAAGTCAGCCATACAAACCCTTGACCGTAATCGTTGAGCCTGACTGGAGTGCTGCCTCTTACTTTTTCAGTTTTGCGGCATTGGCTTCATCCTCAGAATTGACCTTAATGGGACTAAATAAAGAAAGTATTCAAGGAGATCGAATTGTGGCTAATCTATTTGAACAGTTTGGTGTTAAGGTTTCTTATCTAAAGAAAGGAATTAAGTTGCGTAAAGAGATTGTAGAGAATCCTTTATTACAGTTTGACAATGATTTTAACGATTATCCTGATATGGTGCAATCGTTTATTCCAATTGTTGCTGCAAGTGGTTTACCTGCGGTTTTTTCAGGTGTAAAGAGTTTACGGATTAAAGAAACCAATAGAGTAGAAGCACTGAAAATAGAAATGAAGAAGTTTGGCATCGAAATTATTGAATTGGATGAGGATCGCATAGAATTAAAGGAGCAAGCTTTAAAGGAATCTAAAGAACCCATAGCGACCTACAATGATCACCGTATGGCGATGTCTTTGGCTTCAATGGCATTGACACAAGATTACATCGAAATCCACAATGCTGAAGTGGTCAACAAATCCTTTCCTAATTTTTGGGAGAATCTAGACCGAATTGGGTTTAAAATAGAGGAAATGTAAGTGGATTTATGCAATCCTATGTCTGTTTATGGTGTTTTATTTCAACTGATTACATCTATTTGTGATTTATTTATAGTAGTGGTTTAAAAAATCAAGAAATCCTTGAAAATAATAGTAGTTTTAGATTTCCTTAAAACTATTAATATGAGATTTTCAATTTTAATTTTCTTAATCATCTCTTTTTCATTTTATGCGAAAAGTCAGAATGATTCTATCGTGTCAACCAATTCAACTGAAAGAGTAACAGGCTTAAAAGCAGGGACTATTTTTGTAGGAGCTTCAAGTAACTTTTCTGTCACAAAAAACTCACCGATTTCTAGTTTAAATCAAACTATAAATACTATTATGTTCTCTCCAAAATTGGGTGTTTTTATTGGGAAGGGCGTTTTGTTGGGCTCCGAATATCAATTGTATAGGTCTAAGAGAGAAATACCGTTTATTAGCAATTATCAATATAATTCCAGTAGAAAGTATGTTGATAATGAACACTTGGTTTCAATTTTTGTAAGGTATTACTTTGGGTCTTGGAAGTTAAAACCATTTTTAGAAGTTAGTGGTGGAATTGGCAAATATAAGTCAACTTCAGAGGAAAAGGTCCATGGTTCTAATATAACTTACAATGAAGAATTTAACAGTGACATTAAGGAATGGAAGTTATCGGCAGGATTAAGTTATTTTATAACTAAACGAGTTTCCATAGATGGAATAGTTGGTTTTGGAGAAACAAAAGGAGATAAAAGTTATACGAATCAGTTTGTCAGAGCAAACTTTGGATTTTCCTTATTCTTTTAATACAACTGCAAAATAACTAAATTGAAACAAGAAAAAAGGTTTATCAGAAAATGATAAACCTTTTTTAATCTATTAAATGCCCTTAGTATGGAGAAGCTTCTTTCGTTTCAAACTCATTAGTGTAGTCTTTCACTATGTTATAAATACTATCTCTTTCCAAAGGTTTTCGATTGACTTGTTTAATTAACTTTACCAATTGCTCAGTTGTCATTGCTGGATTTTGTTCTTCTGCACCTGCCATTGAATATATCTTGGTGGTATCGTCTATCGTTCCATCGATGTCATTAACTCCATACGATAAAGATATCTGAGCAGTATCTCTACCAATCATTGGCCAATAAGCTTTTAAATGTGGGAAGTTATCCATATATATTCTAGCGATTGCGTAATTTCTTAAATCTTCAATCACAGAAACCTCTTCCACATGACTCATTTGATTATTGCCATTTCTGTATTTCAACGGTATAAAGGTGTTGAAACCTCCAGTCTTATCTTGTAATTCTCTTAAACGGTTCATATGGTCCACACGATCTTCAAAACTTTCGATATGACCATATAACATAGTGGCATTTGAAGGCATTCCTATTTCGTGGGCCGTTTGATGAATCTCTAACCATTCATCAGAAGTACACTTATCTTTGCAGATCTCTTCACGAATGGCTTCGGCAAATATTTCTGCTCCACCACCTGGCAGGGAGTTTTGTCCGTGGTCTTTCAAAATTTGGAGACCTTCTCTATAACTCACTTTTGCCTTTCTACACATATATTCTAATTCTACGGCAGTAAAAGCCTTAACATGAATATCAGGTCGGATTTCTTTTATTTTTTTAATCAAATTCGCAAAATAATGAAGTCCCATTTTGGGGTGTACACCGCCTACGATATGCACTTCTGTAACTGCTGTACCCTCGTAACTTTTAACTTTTTCAATTATTTGCTCTTCAGATAACTCCCATGCATCATATTCTGTCTTTTCTCTCAATAGCTTAGAATACGCACAAAATTTGCAATCGAATACACAAATGTTGGTCGGTTCTACATGAAAATTTTTATTAAAATAAGTGTTATCACCGTGTTTTCTCTCTCTGATAAAATTTGCCAGAGCTCCAACAAAGGCTAACTCTCCTTTTTTGTAAAGAATTACTCCTTCATCGAAAGTGATACGCTCTCCTGCAATTACTTTATCGGCTATTTTTCTTAAGTCTTGATCTAAATCTTTACTTAGAACAAGCTCTATTTGGGGTGCGGTCATGTCGTTCAAAATTTGTCCAAAATTAGGCAATCACCTAGAGAAAACGGGATTTATTGAGCTACTTTTAAAAACTTTTCAGTAAATGAAGTACTATTTGATGTGATTCTCAAAAAGTACATTCCCGATTCCAATGTTGATACATCTAATAACAAATTAGTATTGCCTTTGGTTGTGTATGCTGAAACTATTTTTCCATCTATAGCATAAATATCAACTTGGTAGTTGTTGATTTTAGTAGAAGTTAATTGGATGGTTTTAGTAGCGTAGGTTGGAAATATAGTGAAATCAGATTGAAGTGAATTTTCTGTAAGACCAACTAGACCACAACCGTTGGAGGTTAAAAGGCTAGTTCGATACAGTTGTATTGCCGATATCATTCTGTTTTTTTGACCTAGAGTAAAGGCGTTCATGCAAGCATCATCGACATAATCCATATAGTTCATGAACATATCTCCACTATTTCCACATGAAGGAGAGGGATGATTTAAACAGCCGTAGTTTTCTTCATATTGAGTAGGCGTATCTGAAACGAAGTCGGTGCTATTGCAGCCTCCATTTCCACTTCCCCAAAGGTGTTCTAAGTTGAAAAAGTGTCCAATCTCATGAGTTGCTGTTCTCCCTTTGTCATATGGAGAGGTTACCGTTCCTAAAGTTCCAAAATTTCTGTAATCGATGACTAAACCATCATAAGCAGCAGGAGCAACTCCTGGAGGATAAGCAAATCCTAAGTATGTGTTTCCAAGGTCGCATACCCATATATTTAAGTATTCATCTCTATTCCAAATATCTTTACCGCCCTGTGAGGTTCGGTAGTAGTTATTGGTCGTTCCAATTTCATTAACTGTGGTAAACGTTCTAGTAATTCCAGAAGTTGGATTACCATTGGGGTCTAACGTCGCTAAACAAAATTCAATTTCTGTATCTTCTCCTGAAAAGGTAGATGGTGTTTGACTGGCATCTGCATTTAGTCTTCTATAGTCTTGATTTAAACTATTGATTTGAGACTGAATTTGAGTGTTTGAAATATTTTGAGTTGAATTTTGGTAAAGTATATGCACTACCACGGGAATAGTAATTAAAGTCCTAGATTTAGCTAGTGGATATGCAGCAATCTCTTTGTTTTGCTGGTTTCTTAATTCAATAAGTTCAGGGTTTTCTGCAATTCGTTCTGCAATTTTATAATCAGACCCACAGCGCTGTTTTTGAGCTATTGAGCTCAAAAACAGTAGGCTAAAGAATGATAAAACGATTATATTTAATTTCATCTGATTTTATTTTAATTGTAGGCAACTATTGAAACAATTCTAACGTCTTAAAAACAATAAATATGTAGTTTATACTTAATTAGTTTTTTGAATTCCCATAATTCAAGCCTTCAGTCTTCCCACTGAAGGCTTTTTTATTGACCACAAAATTTGCAATATTTCGCATCACTTTTATGCTCAAATGATTCCTTGGTCAACATTTCTTCAAATATAAGCTTTATCTTATTTTCAAAATCTTCTATAATGTCATCAGACTGAAATTTAGATCCGAATACAATAGGGAATAGCCCTTGCTTGATTTTGCGCAATGAAATAATGCCTGATATTGGCAATTCCTTAGTTATGTGTTTTTTATGGTATAAATAGGCGTAAAAAAGCAATTGAAATGCTTGGGCATGTTTACTGAAGTCAATCTCTTCAAATGGCTTATCTAACTTTAAATCCTTTTCAATAACGATTCCAGTTTTATAATCGATTACTCGAATGTTGGAATTCCATTCATCTATTCGATCTATTTTTCCTCTCAGTATACAAGGTATTTCAGCTCTGTTGTATTGGAATGTCAAGGTCGTTTGGAAGTTTTCTTCTAATCCTATAACCCTTAGCTGATTGTTTTTCAAAACCTTCTTTTCCTGTTCAAAAAATAAATGAATATAATCTTGGGCTACGTTAAAGATTAAGTGATTTTTACCGAATTGGATGGTTTGCTGGCTGTATTTGTCAATGAATAGACTAGAGCATTTTGCTTGAGCTATTTTCTCTAGATCTGTGATCATTTCAGGTACAATATTTTGATTCAAAACTCCTCTATAGGCCTCTTCCAACGACTCATGAAGGATGTCTCCAAAAGAATTAGGTGCTATGCTTTCTTCCAATTCTTCTGGTTCCTTTAATTTAAGAATGTATCTGTAATAAAAGTCTAGTGGGCAGTTTAAATAGGTATTAATCGCAGAAGGTGATACTCCTCGTTTAAAGTATTCAATAATTTGTTGTCTTATTTCTGCCGTTTTATCAATCTTAATTGTGGTAGCCTTGTATTCTTTTAAATTGGTCTGTACGAGTTTTTCTTCCATTTTTATGTGTGGATTGTACTCGTTTAATTCATGTAAAATTTGTTTTATGAATCGACTAGGTTCACCTCCTCCAAGTGGGTCGGGGGTGGAGTTATAAAGCAATGATACCGATTCTGTTCGTTGAATCAATCGATAAAAGTGATAAGCGTATATGGCGTCTTTTTCTTTATGAGTGGGTAAACCAAATTGTGTTTTAATATCATATGGTAAAAAGGAATTTACAGTTTTTCCAGAAGGTAAAATTCCTTCATTGACAGAAAGCATAATTAAATGTTTAAAATCAATTGTTCTTGTTTCCAAAACACCAAGTAACTGCAGACCCATCAAAGGTTCTCCGAAAAAGGGAATTGTAGATTGTCTGCAAAGTTGTTTGAAAATAGAGTAGAAGGTGCTAGTTTCAGTTATGCTGTTGTAATTGTGTTGTAAATCTGTAATTTGATTAAAAATCTTAGCGAAATGGAATAAATATTCTAATTGTAATTGGTTCGTTCCATTTTCATCGCCGTCATTGTAAAAATTTTTAGCTTGGTTGATTAAATGGAGAAGCTTTTTAAGAAGAGCGTTTACAGATAATTGTTCAGGGTCAAATATGCAGATGGATTTTAAAAATGGCAAGTACTCTGCCATCTTCTCTTGATTTAAGTATACTATATTGTTTTGTCGAATAGCGGTTTTTTGTGCTCCAATTGTTGATATTTCTGAAATAGGAAGTATAGTTTGCATAAAGGGGTGGTCCAAAATATTGAATACATCTTTATAAAAGAAAGAATAATCCTTTCGCTGTTCGTTTTGCAGCTCTGCTTTGGCGTGAATATGAATAAATCGTTCAAAAAAAGTATAAATTGGACTGTTATTTATCGGATAACCCATTGTTATGTTTACAGCATTCACTGCTTCGGGTAACGATTGTAATACAGGAATTAATAAGTTTTCATCGCACAATACAACGGCAGTATCTTTAAAATTATTCGGATGATTCATTTCCTGTAACAATTGTCCTGCTAGTTTGGCTTGACCTATATTTTTTGGTACAGAGTAAATGTCAATTTTTTTTGGAGATTTAAAATGTTGACCAATCCACTTAAAACCATTGTTAAAGTTAGTTTTCTTTCTTAATTGCCTTAGAAATAATCCTGCCTCATGAAGTTCATCGTTTAGGTAGTATTCATCCGCGTCAAAAAGCATTGTTGCTTTTTGAGCGTGAATTAACCTTTCAATTATTTGTTGTTCAGCAGCGGTTAAGGCATTAAATCCACAAAAATAGATGTGTTGATAGGATAAAGTTGCCACTTTCTCAGTGGTAAGGTTTTCAGCCGCCAATCGGTAGGATAAACCAGAATAGGCTTGTTTCTTTTTGCTCAAATGTTCTCTGAATGCCGTATATAGCGACTGCATCTGTTTCCAAAATTGCAAATATTGATGTTGCACGTCGCTTATTTCTTGAGCTTCTAAGTTCCATATCTCAATGGCTCTTGCCTCATTAACGTATGAAAAAATAGCTTCAGGATCAATCAAATATCTATCAATTTCGTTGAAGTCCTGAAGTAGAATTTGTCCCCATTGAATAAATTGGTCAAAACTATCCTGCTCCTCTTTAGGAACTACAGTTTGATAAACAGAGAATAATTCAAATTGAAGAGAAAGATTGTCCAATACATTAACGTCGGAAAGTTCTTCTAAAAATTCTTCCGCACTTATGATTTGAGGACTCCAAATGGGATTTTCTATCAGTTGGCCAAAATGTTTTTTTAAAAAGAGAGCGGCTCTTCGGTTTGGAAGAATAATCACAGAATCAGCGACCTGATCTTTTTGCTCGTTTAAAACGTATTCAGCAGTTTGGTATAGAAAGTCTTGCATGCAGTAAAACTACTCAATCGCCAGTTTAAAACCAACTCCGTGAATATTGATAATTTGTATCTTTTCGTCTTCTTTGAGGTATTTTCTTATTTTGGAAATAAAAACATCCATGCTTCGACCACTGAAGTAATCATTGACTCCCCAAATCTGCTCAAGAGCTTCTTCACGATTCATGATATCATTCATATTCTCGCACAGTTTTTTCAATAAATCGGTTTCCTTTTTGGTGAGTTTGGTGCGTTCTCCGTTTAGTTCAAGGTATTGATTGTTAATGTTAAAGTAATAGCTCCCTATTTGATATTCCTTTGGACCTTCTTCTATTTTTTTTCGTTGTTGTTTGGTTCTATTTAAGGTATTCTTGATTCTCAAAATCAATTCATCGAAATCAAAAGGTTTAGTAATATAATCATCAGCACCGAGTTTCAATCCTTTGATTTTATCTTCTTTCATTGATCGAGCTGTGACAAACAAAATGGGAATCAAAGGATCTTTTTCTTTTATAATTTTTCCTACGGTGAATCCATCGATTTTTGGTAACATCACATCCAATAAGCAAATGTCAATTCGTTCGTTTTGGATGGTTTTTATGGCTTGTTCACCATCTACGCAAAGCTTTACATAAAACCCTACTTCTTCTAATTTGTCTTTGGTTACAAACCCCAGATTAGTGTCGTCTTCTAACAATAAGATGGATGCGTTATATTGTTTCATTTTTGGTTCCTCTTTATGGTTTAAAGGGAAGAAAGATGGTGAAAATGGATCCATGAGGGGTATTGTTTTTAAGTTTAATCCAGCCTTTATGCAAGTGTACCATGGTTTTAGAATAATTCAAACCAAGACCATAACCTTTCACATCGTGTAAGTCTCCTTTAGTAACTCTATAAAATTTATCAAATATTTGTTTCTTGTCCTTATCTGAAATCCCGATTCCTTGGTCTTTAATTTCTAAGTAAATACCTTTTCTATCCGAGTAGGTAATCAATTCAATTTTTGGATTTTCAGCAGAATACTTAATTGCATTGTCTAACAAATTAAACAATACATTTCCAATATGAAAAGCGTCCGCTATAATTATTGATGGTTTAGCATCGAATTGGGTAGTAAGGACACCATTTTTATCTTTTAAAATTAAATCAAAACTTCTTATGGTTTGAAGGCACAATTGATGAAGATCTACTTCCTTTTTTTCCAATTCTATGGAGCTATTCTCTAAAGATGCCATTTGAAGGACTTTTTCAACTTGTGTCTTTAACCGGTTGTTCTCTTCTTTTATAATTCTTGCATAGGTGTTTAATCGCTGTGGGTTTTCAATAATATCTGGACGAGTGAGCACGTCTGTACTTAAAGATATGGTAGAGATCGGAGTCTTTAACTCATGGGTCATATTGTTGATAAAGTCCGTTTTGATTTCATCAATCCTCTTCTGTTTGAGTATGACCCATATGGTGTAACTAAAGAACATCATTACGATGAGCATGAAAATAGAAGAGTAGATCCAAATGTCAATTGCATCTATGATGTAAGAGCGCTTGTCTGGAAAATAAACCCCAAAATAGTGGGTACTTTCCTTCCAACGCTCATTTCTAGAAGCAAAATTGATAAAAGAGCGGTCATCATTCTCTAATGGGACATTTTTTCCAAAAACAATAGAGTCGGAAAAACAGTCATAAATTACATATTCGAAATCGGTTTTAATATTTCTACTTTCAAATTCCTTCGTAATGATACTTTCCAGTAAAAATGGGTGAAGAGTATCGTTTGTGCTGACAATAAAAAAGTTAGATCGAATTTGTTGTATGGGGGCATATAAATCTGAAGTGTCTTTGGTTAACTTTTGTACGGTTCTTGCCACATTGTTTAGTGCTACAAAAACCCGCTCGTTAAACTGTTTAGATTCTAAATCGAATGCTTTATTCACCCAGAATAATTGAAAAGAACCAACCCCTAATAAACTTACAGCGGCAAAAAGAATAACTAAACGAATGGTTTTTTGATTCATATGGGTGTAAATTTAACGTCAAAATAGAAATTTAGAATCACCTTAACTTATAATTAACGTTTATGGAATTTCCTCAGTACCGAAAATACAAAAATGGGAAGTCTTTTTTTAAAATAATGTCCATGGATAAGTTTATTGAAATTCAATTGATAGGCCACCAGTTTTTAAAGTATGAAATGGAAGCGAAGATACTTCCTGATCGAAACTATATTCATGATATGTTGCTTGATTATACACAGAATTGGGATTTGATTACTGCCGAGGAATTTGATAAGGTGAATAACAAAGTTTAATTTCTAACAATAAAAATTGCACTTTTGCGTAATTAGACAAATTATCTTCTATGAACCACCTCAAACTGTTGACCCTATCACTCGTTTTATTAATATCACCTTTCATCAATGCTCAAAATGGTGGTACAGATACCTATGAATTTCTTGACCTGACATATTCTGCGAGAGTTGCAGCTATTGGAGGAAGTGGAATTGCAGTGAAAGACAATGACCCCAATTTAGCCTTACAAAACCCCGCTTTGCTAAATAAAGAAATGGATAACCAATTGACATTAAACTATACTAACTACTTTACCGATATTAATTACGGATATACTTCCTTTACCAAACATTATGATTCTGTCGGAACATTTAACCTTGGTATGCGATATGTGAATTATGGAGAATTTGAAGAAAGAGACGCAGGAGGGAATAAATTGGGAACCTTTAAAGCGGGTGAATATGCAATTGTAATGGGGTATGGAAGGGAACTGAACCAATATTTTAGTGTTGGAGCTAACTTGAATACCATTATCTCTTCATTGTACGATTACAATTCATTTGGAATGACAGTTGATTTAGGAGGTACCTATTATAAAAAAGAAAGTGGTTTTACAGCCAGTTTAGTATTAAAGAATATGGGAGCTCAATTTACTACCTATGATAATGACAATAGAGAACCGATACCTTTTGAAATTCAAGCAGGTATTTCTAAACGTCTCAAAAATGTACCTTTAAGGTTCTCCTTGATTGCTCATAGCCTAGAAACTCCTGACCTAACTTATAAGAATCAAATTGATTCTGGCAATTCTTTGTTAGGTGACACCGAGGAAGAAAAGGATAAGGATGGCTTTTTTGAGAATGTAGCGCGTCACTCCATTGTCTCCTTAGAATTTATTCCTTCTGAAAATTTTAATATTCGATTTGGCTATAATTATCAAAGAAGAAGAGAGTTGTTAGTAGAGGAAAAGACTGGTTTAGTTGGCTTTAGCTTTGGTTTTGGCTTGAGAATTTCCAAATTTCATCTAAGCTATGGTCGAGCGGCCTATCATCAAGCAGGAGCAACCAATACATTTTCTGTGGTAACACGCATCTCAGATTTTTACAATTAGTGTAATTTAGCTGCATGTCAAAAATTGTGATAGCCATTGATGGTTTCTCCTCATGCGGTAAAAGTACCTTAGCTAAGAACCTTGCTAAAAAATTATCCTACGCGTTTATAGATACCGGAGCAATGTACCGTGCGGTAACATTGTATTTCTTGAGAAAAGGGATTACAGACTTTAAAGGACTTTCTCGTCAAAGAGTAATCGATCTTTTGAAAGAAATAAATATTGATTTTCGATTTAATGAATCTAAACAGTTTTCAGATACTTATTTAAATGGTGAGAATGTAGAAGATGAAATTAGAAGCACTGCAGTAAATAATGCTGTAAGTGCATTGAGCCAAGTTTCAGAAGTTCGTGCTCAAATGGTAGCGCTTCAACAGCAATTAGGTGCTAAGAAAGGAGTGGTGTTGGATGGACGTGATGTAGGAACTGTTGTTTTTCCAGATGCAGAATTGAAACTGTTTATGACTGCAGATCCTGTGGTTCGTGCTCAACGAAGATTTGATGAATTGCAGTCTAAAGGTGTTGAAATTTCCCTAGAGGAAGTCAAAACCAACTTAGAACAACGAGACTATAATGATACCCATAGAAAAGAGCATCCCCTGGTAAAGGCAGATGATGCCATCATACTCGATAACACCAACATCAACAGAGAAGAGCAGTTGCAATTGGCCTTAGATTTAGCCTTGGAGAGAATTGGGTAAGGGGAGAATATTTTATTTATATATTAGAAAAATCAGCATTACGGAATATATTATTTTTTGTAATGCCTTAGTTTTTTTCAAGCTATTTTAACATCTCTTTCAGTACACTTTCCATGGATTTACTCTCAGGAAAATAAGTCAGAATTTTAGAAATAACTGCGTCAATCATCGTGTCGGGGCATGAAGCACCGCTTGTCAATATCACTTTTGTAGGATTGTTTTTTGGTAAAAAGTTTTCCGTATTTCTTAATTCTTGGTGGTGATAATTGAAATGCTGAATGCGTGATTCATCTAGAATCTCATCAGCTGACGAAATGAAGTAAGTTGGCAATTTGGCTTCGCACAGTTCTACAATATGGGAAGTGTTAGAGCTGTTGTAACCACCCACAACGATTGCTAAATCAGCGTCAGCTTCTAATAAGCCATAAGTCGCTTGCTGATTATCATTGGTGGCGTAGCATAACGTATCTCTGGTGTCTGCAAAATGATTCTTTAAGTTATCAGCGCCATATTTCTCCAACATCACTTGTTTGAAATAATCTGCTATTTCTTGAGTTTCACTAGCAAGCATAGTGGTTTGATTGACAACACCAACTCGTTCCAAGTGTTTTTCTATATCGAAATCAGCAGAGTACATTCCTTCAAAACGCTCGAAAAATACCGAGGCCTCTCTTTTTCCTAAAATAATGTCACCAATAATACGTGCTTCAACAATGTCTTTTATAATAATAGATGGCGCACTTGCATTACTGTGAGAGAAAGTAGCACGAGTTTCTTCATGTTTGTGTTTGCCATGAATTAAAACCGTGTAATTATCTTGTCCTAGTTTATCGGATTGTTTCCATACTTTATTCACGAAAGGGCAAGTCGTATTGTATTTCTGAGTTTCAATGTTTTTGTCCTTTAGTAATTGTTCAATTTCTAAAGTCGTTCCAAAAGCAGGGATTATAACGATATCATCCGATTTTAGATCATCCCACTCTATAAAGTGATTGCCTTCAGTGTCCATAATAAAGTCGATTCCTTTCGATTGTAAGTCAGCATTTACTATTGGATTGTGGATCA
This sequence comes from Acidiluteibacter ferrifornacis, assembly GCF_009909615.1. Taxonomy (GTDB): domain Bacteria; phylum Bacteroidota; class Bacteroidia; order Flavobacteriales_E; family Vicingaceae; genus Acidiluteibacter; species Acidiluteibacter ferrifornacis. The sequence continues at coordinate 341,419 of NZ_WWNE01000005.1, forward strand.
TTTGCGACAATAATAAAATGCGTTTCCCAGGATTTTCTTCAACTGCTTTATATGCAATTTCTATGGCATTTTCCACTCCATAGCAAAAACCAAAATGTCGTGCAATGTAAAATTGAACAGGTCCGAAATCGAGCAAAGTAGGGGTAAAGTCCTTTTTGCGAGGGTCGCTTATTTTTCGTGCTTCTTTGATAGAACCGATGAATGAACTTCGGTAATAGGTAGGGATATCGAACTGCTTCATAATACTGTTTTGCAGTTCAAAATTAAGGATAAGATCATTGAAAAAGGGGTAGGGATAAAAAAAATCACCTGGCGACCAAACCAGGTGACAAATTGGTTAAAACCTAATACAAATTAACCAAAAACTCTAGCGCAAAAATAGACTAATATTCCCATTGGCATGCAAGAACTTTATAAATGGTAGGTATAATTACATAAGTGGCGACAACATCTCTCAGAGAAGACTTTTTAATCTATTTATTTTATCCTTATAACATTTATAAGATAATTTTATGCTGGGACTATTTCAATAAAACGATAGAATGGTTTAATTTGCACAACTTAAAAATACATTGATAAATCATGGGAAGAGCGTTTGAATATAGAAGAGCAGCCAAAGAAAAAAGATGGGATAAGATGTCCAAAGTTTTTCCAAAGTTGGCGAAGGCCATTACTTTAGCAGCGAAAGAAGGTGGAATGGATCCTGAAATGAATGCCAAATTAAGAACGGCTATTCAAAATGCGAAAGGGGAAAACATGCCTAAAGATAACATTGAAAATGCTATCAAAAGGGCAGAAGCAAAAGATGCTGAGAACTACGTTGAAGTCAATTATGAAGGAAAAGGGCCTCATGGAGTGTTAGTATTTGTAGAATGTGCAACAGACAATACCACTCGAACCGTTGCGAATATAAAATCATACTTCAACAAGGCTGGTGGGAGTATTGTACCGACAGGTTCTTTAGAATTTATGTTTAAAAGAAGAGCAGTTTTTGAATTTGAGATTCCTGAAGGTGTTGATGTTCAAGAATTAGAATTAGAGCTAATTGATGCAGGACTTGAAGAAATTGAAGTAGATGGCACAACGGCCTATGCATATGCCGATTGGACTGACTTTGGAACTTTAAGCCAGGCATTGGAAGACCAAAAAATCGAGTTGACAAAATCTAACTTACAACGTTTCCCAACTACACCTGTAGAGTTTACAGATGAACAAATGTTAGATATTGAGAAAATGATGGATAAAATTGAGGATGATGATGACACTCAGGCAGTTTATACCAATATTGCTTAATAAACAGATTCAATAGAATGTGAGCCGTTTGAATTTTTAAACGGCTTTTTTTTATACAAACGATAAGGTTCCAATGAAGAAAATTCAATAATATTTATATGGATTCAGTTAGACATGCTCGCTCTCTGAATCTAAAATCTGTCTGACTGCCTTATCGTAGGCTTCTATTGTATTTGCCTTCTTAATCAACTTCACTACTTTTTTTTGGTTCTGAAAAGTGGTTGCGAAGTATTCCCAATAGTGAAGCATTTTTAAAGTGATGTGTTTAGCTCCTGATAAAGTTTGTTCAAACTCGGAGAATAAAGTATCATGAAACTTACTAAACACTTCAATTCGATTATTGGGATATTCTGTGCTATCATTTTTAATCATTTGGGGTAAAAATGGATCAGCAATTAACCCTCTACCAATCATCCAATTCGAAATGTTTGGAAATCGTTTTTTCAGAGCTCTATAACTTTCCACTGTGGTGATGTCTCCATTGTAATAAAGCGTGTGCTTACTGTGATCGATACAACGCTGAAAACCATCCAAGTCGACACCACCTTTATACAACTGTTTGCCAATTCGAGCATGAATTGCCACGTTTTTGATTGGATATTTTTCCAAAACAGGAAAAACATCCAAAATTTCAAGGTTATGCTCGTAGCCCATTCGCATTTTCATAGAAACAATAATATCCGTTTCATTATGAACACGCTCTAGAATTCCATCTATTCTTTTTGCGTCGCTAATTAATCCTGATCCCATGCAACGATTAATCACCATTGGATAAGGACAACCCAAATTCCAATTCAATTCTTTGTAGCCCAATGACTGTACATATTTTGCGACGAAGATAAATTCATCAGCATCATTGGTCATTATTTGAGGAATGACGGTTAAAGTATCGTTATTTTTAGGCAAAATATCTCTCTCGTATACAGGCTTTATCTCTAACTTTCCATTCAGTCTGATGTATGGGGAATAAAAAGTATCTATTCCACCAAAGTATTTTTGAAAGGCATTGCGAAAGCGAAAATCAGTGAAGCCTTGTAGTGGAGAAGATAGTAGGTTTGGTGCCATTGGAAACCAAAATTAGAGAAAGTGATTGGGTTTTTTCGTCCATTATGGCTTCAAATAATCTAATGTATTGACCATTTCAAATTTGGGGCTTCGTTGAATAAACTCCCTAAGCATGGCAGTATGCGCTGAACCCATTAATATTAAAACTCTGTCTTCTTTGTTCATTTTGATACGGTTCAAATTAGAGTATATTTTCATGTTTCTAAGGTAGAATTGAGCAGCTTGTTCTGCTCCTTGAAATCCACTGTCAATTCCTACATATAGAAGTTTATCAGCATTGGTATTGAGTGAATAATCTAGCATCACGGGGTCATTGATTAACCTCAATTTCTCAATTAGGGATAATTCATCAAAATGATCGTTTAAGTCGGCGATTTCAGGATAATGTTTAAATGGTTCATTGGTTAGTTCTAAATAGGTCTCTCGATCAATGGAATTTTCAAGTTCAGGACTATTTTCTATAAAATCTCCTAAACTGTAATTGTATCCCATATGATTATCAATACCAAATACTTGTTTCAAACCGTTCATATGAGCTACATCAAACCCAACCATACTAAGTTCTCCATAATTCGTATTTAGAATTTCTGGTTGTTTTATATAGGCTTGATATGCTGTATTTATCTCTTGATGATATTCAGGGATGTATTCCAGACAAACTATAGTAGGTTTAAATCGAGCGAGTAATTTAGAGAGTTCACGTATTTCTTGTTGCTTTTCGGCATCATTTTCATCAAATTCAACAGAAGTAGCATCTGAAGTGAACCCAAAATGAAAGCTTCCAACATTTAAAACTTGAATTTTGTTAGGAGAAGGTGAGGCAGTTGTTTTCTTTGGTTGTTGAAACGGGGTGGATTCTGTACACCCCCAGAAGACTATTGATAAGATAATGAGTATTTTCTTCATAGGTTCCTATGGTATAAGTGAATAATATTTTGGAGCAGAAATATAATTGTTATTTACAAAATAGCACGAATTAATTATAGCAAATAGGAAGTAGTTATCATCAACTTAAAGGGGGCATTTCTAAATTGATCGCACAAAAAAACCGTCTCCCTAAAAGGAAGACGGCCATTTACACTATAAAATACTACCAGAATTAACCGATAGAAACTACTTCGATATCAAATACTAAATCCTTACCTGCTAATGGGTGGTTTGCATCTAGTTTAATATGATCATCAGCTACTTCAACAATTGTAACTGGCATTTGTGTACCATCTTGTTGTCCTGCCGATAGAGTCATACCTACTTCTGGTTTAATCTCAGCTGGAAGCTGATCTTTAGGAACCGACATAACCATGTCTTCTCTAGGTTCTCCATATGCCTCAGCACATGGAATATTTGCTACCGTAGATTCACCAGCTGCTAAACCGATTACTGCTTTATCAAACCCTTGAATTAATTGACCTGACCCAACAGTAAATTCTAATGGCTCTCTTTCTCTCGAGCTATCGAAAACTGTTTCGTCTGTTAATTTTCCTGTGTAATGTACTTTAATCTTGTCGCCTTCTTTTACTTTTGACATATGCTTGTTTTTATTCTAAACTCCTTGATTTTTATCAAGTTTTTTGCAAATTTAACAGTAATATAAAAGCCTACCTAATTATATTGGGGTAACTTTCTTAAATAAATATAAATAATAGTCTTTACATGATGGATCTCAATAAAATAATCAAAAGTGCACAATCTTCTAATTTTGGATTGTGGAAATTTAATTTCATTCTTCACAGGGTTATCCCATTTAATAAACCGCACAATTTAAAAGTAGTGCACATCGATTCCAACAAAGTTGTGGTCAATATTCCCTACAAAAAATCTAATTTAAATCACATAAAAGGATTGCATGCATGTGTACAGGCCACCGCTGCAGAGTATGCTTCCGGCTTATTGCTGTTATCTCGTTTGGGGTTTAAAGACTATAGAATCATTATGGAAGGTATGGAGTTAAGTTATTTATTTCAAGGCAAAATGGATGCAGAAGCAACTTTTGAGATTAAAGAAGAAACACTTCAAAATGAAATAATGACACCTTTGAAAAAAGGAGAAGTTATCTATTATAAATGTCATATTTCTGTAAAGGATAAAAAAGGGAATGAATTGTGTATTGCTAAAACAAATTGGCAATTGAAGCCTTGGAATAAAGTAAAAACAAAAATGAATTAAAATGAAAAAATTGAAACGAACTGCGGCAGTAGTGGCACTAATATTGGCAACTACACTTTCTATTACTGCTCAAGAAAATGCACAAAAAAAACCTGTAAAGAAGATGCAGAAAGAGCAAGAATCAACTTCTAAAATAAAAGCAGAGACTGTAACTGAAAAGAAAAGTCCGTTGCGTAAGGCCGATGCGACCATTAATGGTGTAGCGATTGAAATCGAATATAGCGCACCTTCAGCAAGAGGAAGAGAAGTTATGGGCGAATTAGTTCCTTATGGTGAAATATGGCGAACGGGTGCTAATAATGCAACCACGATTATGTTTTCGAAGAAGGTATTTGTAGAAGGGAAGGAAGTTCCAGCTGGTACCTATTCATTATTTACCATTCCTAATGAAGACGAATGGACGATTATTTTGAATAAAGATGCCAAACAATGGGGAGCTTATAAGTATGACGAATCAAAAGACCAATTAAGAGTAAATGTTAGACCTCAATCAACTGACATCAAACGCGAAATGTTGGACTTTAGTTTTAATGAAGACAATGAGTTGGTGCTACATTGGGAAAATGTTATGGTTCCAATAAAAATCAAATAGAAAGAAAACTAATAAAGTCGCCTCACTTGGAAACAAGTGGGGCGTTTTTTTTTACAAAAAAGGATCATTTTTGCGCAGTTTTAGTGGTTAATGACTTGCTAAATAGAGCTAAAAATAAAGCCCTAAGTATTCTATAATAGAGCGAGAAATGATAAAGTGTTAAGTAAATCCTTGTTGATTAATTTGTTAAGCTTTTTGGATTCGTCAGGCATATCCTCTGAATATCCATTTAATAAACTTACTTTTGCACCTTAATAAAATACAACACATTTGAATAAATTTTCAGCATTAGGGCTTTCAGATTTACTGACGAAATCCCTTCAAGATATGGGGTTCGAATCCCCATCAGAAATACAGGAAAAAGCAATTCCAGTATTGATCCAAAACCAAAACCATTTTATCGGATTAGCACAAACTGGAACAGGAAAGACTGCTGCGTTTGGTTTGCCACTAATTGATTTGATTGATATTAACGATCGACACACTCAGGCAATTGTTTTGGCGCCAACACGTGAGCTAGGACAGCAAATTGCTGCACAGTTTCAAAATTTCTCTAAATATTTGCCAGAGATAAAGGTACTTGCCGTTTATGGAGGAGCGCCAATTTCGAATCAAATTAGAGCACTTAAGGATAAGCCACAAATTATTATAGCAACTCCTGGTCGTATGATCGATTTGCTGAATAGGAAAGCATTAAATATAAGCAAAATTCGCTATGTCGTACTAGATGAGGCGGATGAGATGTTAAATATGGGGTTCAAAGACGATTTGGATGAAATCTTGTCGCACACTCCAAAAGAAAAGCTTACTTGGTTATTCTCGGCGACAATGCCAAAAGAGATACGAAGAATAGTAAAAACCTATATGCATGACCCTGTAGAAATTTCCGTTAATTCTGGAACTTCTACAAATAAGGATATTGAACATCAATATGCAGTAGTTAAAGTTTCTGATAAAACAGAAGCTATCAAACGTATTATGGATGTGACTCCTAAAATGAAGGGAATCATTTTCTGTAGAACCAAAAGAGATACGCAAGCTTTAGCAGATGATTTAAAGTCTGCTGGCTATCATGTAGATGCATTAAATGGTGACCTGTCACAGGCACAGCGAGATAGGGTGATGCGCCAATTTAAAGCGCATGCTTTACAAATGGTTGTAGCTACAGATGTTGCGGCCAGAGGTATAGATGTAGATAACTTAACGCATGTGATTCATCATGCATTGCCAGATGATATTACCTATTACACTCACCGAAGTGGACGAACAGGTAGAGCAGGAAATAAAGGAATTTCCATTGCATTTATTTCTGCAAGAGATCAGAGAAGATTAAGAGAGATAGAAAGAAATTTAGATGCCTCTTTTTCTAAAATTGAAATTCCTTCAGCCAAAGATATTGCTGAAAAAAGAATTTTACAGTGGGCTGAGCTATTGGCTAAAACTGAAATTTCTTCTCATATCAATCACGACTTATTGTCTGCAGCATTGGAGACCCTTAGTAGCTTCTCAAAAGAAGAATTAATTTCTAAGTTAGTTTCTAATGAGCTGTCGAGTTTAAAATTGGATAAATCCAATAGAGATTTGAATGAAGCAGAAGGAAGAAGCTCTAGAGGTGGCGATGATAGAGGAAGTAGAGGCAGAGGTCGAGATAGAGGCGAACGTGGAGGAAGAAGAAGTGAACGGGGTGGAGATCGAGATACACGATTCGGTGACAAAAAAAAAGAAAAAAAAGAGGGAAGAAGAGATTATAGTCGACCAAAGGAATGGATGATGCTAAACATCGGTAAGCAAGATGCTATCCGGAAAAAAGATTTAGTTGAGTTTATTGCTGGTGAGGCTAAAATAGATAGGAGAGATATTGGAGACATCGTCGTGAAAAACGATCGCTCATATTTTGAAATAGAAAAACGACAAATGGATAGAGTTTCAAAAAGTTTAAGAAACTTCCCATTGGATGATAGAAAATTAGAAGTGAGTCAGAGTACGCCTAGTGGAAAGTAATCTTCATCGAGGAATTCAAAAAGTCAAGTCTTTCACAGTCTTGACTTTTTTTGTGATTAATTTTTACTAAAGGGTTTCTACATTATAGGTTAGGGAGTGGATTGATTGAATTAATTAACAAAAAATAAATTATAAATTAATGAGTTAGAATTGTTTTATGAAGTAATAATCCCGTACATTTGTGGCTGAATTAAAATTATTATAATGAAAGAAGGAAAAGTAAAATTCTTCAATGATACCAAAGGATTTGGTTTCATTAAAGATGACAACGATGACAAAGAGTACTTTGTACACGTAACAGGATTAATTGATGAGATTAGAGAAAATGATGAAGTAACGTTTGAGTTGCAGGAAGGTAAAAAAGGCCTTAACGCTGTTAATGTAAAACTTGCTTAATATTTATAGAATTTGAATCTTTAAGCCTAAGCCTTTCTCTTTTGAGGAAGGCTTTTTCTTTGCTTAGTATTTTGCTTTTTATATCTCTAGAAATAGATATTTCGATAAACAATTTTAGAAAATGGATGTTTACCAAATTAAACTACCATCATGTTTGGATTATTCAAGAAGAAATCAGAAAAAGAGAAATTACAAGAACAATACAAAAAGTTATTGGAACAATCATTTGAGCAATCAACAATAGATCGCAAGAAAAGTGACCAATTGCAAGCAGAAGCGGAAGAGGTGATGAAAAAGATAGAGCGAATTAAGGCATAGCTTCTTTAAATCAATTTTTCGCCAATCATTCCCACAAGAAATCCTACAATCGCACCAAGAGAAGTCGCTCTTTTATTCTTTAATTGACTGTTTGGAATAATATCTTGAATCAATAAATATAAAATCCCACCACTAGAAAAGACCATTAATATCGCCGTGAGATTTGGATACTGACTTAATACAAAGTGTCCTGTTAGTGCGCCAATAATTCCTAAAAAGCTAAGGAAAAAGAAAATGACTAAAGTCTTTTTGGTAGAGAAGCCGCTTATGACTAAATCGCGATATGAGTTAAATGCTTCAGGTAAATTTTGAAGACCAATAAATACTGCTAAAAGAGTAGCCGTTGATGGTTCAATTGCAAAAACAGCTCCCAATGCGATAGATTCTGGAACAAAATCCATCAGCATAGCCATTAGTGTAGCAGTTTGTCCACCTTTTTTCACCAAGTAAGAATCTAGGGCGTAGAAGCATATTGCTCCGGATAAAAATGAAATAATCAAAGGAAACAGACTTAACTCTTCCAGACCTTTTGGAACTAAAACCAATGCTAACGCAGACAAAATGATTCCAGCACCGAAAGACATTAATGTGTAGATAATGTCATATTTTATTGGACTTTCTTTAACATGATGATTAAACACATGCGCTAAAACGCCACCTATAAAAACGGTAATTCCTGCGAATCCTGAAAAAAGAAGTAAACTAAGTAACAATTTTTGGGATTAAAATTTTACAATAATTCGGCCTTTGGTTTTACCTTCTAAAATTGCATCTAAATAAGGGTTCAATTCTTCTAGTGAAATATAAGTGGCGCTATCTTCTGGTAAATTGACATTCCATTCATTACCTAACTTTTTCCACAATTCAGTTCTTAAATTCATTGGGCATTCGGCAGATTCTACTCCTAATAAATTGATCCCGTTCAATATAAATGGATAAACTGTTGTAGATAAATCAGGACTAGCAACCAGACCGCAAGTTGCGACATTTCCGTTTCTATCACATGCTTTTAATAAGGTAGCTAACGTATTTCCACCAACAGTATCTATTGCGCCAGCCCACTTAGGACGTAGTAGAGGGCGGTTACTATCATCGGAAGTAAAACTTCTGTCTTGTATTTCTGTTGCGCCCAAACTTGTTAAATATTCTTTCTCAGATTTTCCAGTTGATGCAATTACCTGATATCCTGCATGAGCCAATAGGGCAACTGCCATTGAGCCTACACCTCCTGTAGCCCCAGTAACGACTATTTTACCCATTTCAGGTTTCTGCCCCCCTTTAATCATTTTATGCAAGGCTAAAGCAGCCGTAAAACCTGCTGTTCCAAACTGCTGACTTTTTTCAAAACTTAGATTTTCTGGTTTCTTTACTACCCAATTGGCAGGCACTCTAATATATTCTGCAAATGCACCGTCATGATTCATTCCCAAATCGTAAGAAGTAACAATGACTTCATCACCTTTCTTGAATCGATTGTCCTCGCTGCTTTCTACTATTCCTGAAGCATCAATTCCTGGAGTGTGTGGGTATTTTCGTGTAATTCCTTTGTGTCCTGATGCTGAAAGTCCGTCTTTATAATTTAATCCTGCAAACAGGACTTTAATAACTACTTCACCAGTTGGGAGTTGTTCAATCGTTTTGTCTTCTATTTTTCGACTAAAGGTTCCGTCTGTATTTTCTCTGACTACTAGTGCTTTGAATGGATTTTTCATGAGTTCTTTATTTTGCAATTAGTAATTTAAAATTATCGTACTTCATATATGTCCTATCGGCATTCCAAAAATATACCTTTAGCTCTTCTTCAGGGTGATTGAGGGGAAGTTGAGTTCTAAACTGAATGTGTTCCCAAACACCTGTTGTATCTATTTCATTTTGAATGTAAAAAGGTTCGTAAAGTTCAGATCCATAGCTAACTACTAGAGTAGCTGTTGAGTTAGTGTCGGGCATCCAAATGTCAGCATCGACTACCACATCAATAGGTAAGGGACCTTCACTTTTTATGATTTGGCTATAGGTTAACCCGTATTCTATGGATGAATTCAATTCCATTTCTTGTGACAATGTTGGGGATAAATTACTATATCCATTAGGTATAGAGTCAAATGAACCATTGAAATTAAGTTCACTAAAATGATAAAGGTGCTGAAAGAATTGAATGCTTTTTGGATCTTTTGTTGGCTGATAAAAACGAATTCTTGAGGTTTGTCCTACCAAATCTAATTTCTTAATAATAGATGGGTAATTCATGTAAACATCTGAAAACAAAAAAGTATCAATCATGGTGACATAATCCAATCCATATTCTAATCCTTCTTTAATGCTGACGGAGTCAGTAGATAAAACTGCAACACCACTTCTATTCATAAGAATAAACGGAGTATTTGTTGTTACTGCATCTATGGCAAGAACAGTTTTGTCATTCGAAATTTCCAATTCGTCCATTAAAAGACGTGCATCTTTAAAAGCTCGATAAGCTATTTTTGCACGATCTTTATTTTGAGTTCTATATCGTTCATTGAGCTTAACTTTTGTATTGTAACCCATATTTATAGTAAAAATGACAAATAGCGCCATGGCTACATTTTGATAATCTTTTTTGATAGCAATAAACGAAATGCCTAAACCAAAAAATAGGAGTATTACTGGAAAAAAAGTATCTATAAAATAATAATCATGGTCAACAAATTGTTGCCCCATTAATTTAAAAAAGAGGAGACAGCCAAGAAGGTAAAAAGAGTTGAAATAAAGTATGTTCCTTTGAATAGCAGTAGGGTGAAATGGATTAACAGTTTTCCATATTAAGATCCAAATACTTCCTGCAATTAAAAGGTAGTGATAGGGGCTAAAATACTCACCTCCCCAACGTAATCTTATTTTACCTAAAGTGGTAGATAAATAGTCCATTGAATCGATAGAAAGAAATTTATCCAGAAAAATAGATCCATAAGTCTCACTTAAATTCTGATTGTACAGCCAATATAAAGCAACTATAACAAGACCTAGAATGGGGAAATACAATTGCTTGATATGCTCTCGCTTTTTGATAATTAGAGCGACCAAAAGACAAAGTAAAGCAAATAATGGGATCACAAATGGTAGCCGAATTAAAGCTGCTAGCGTCAGAAAAATGATGCCCTTTAGGTATTTTGTAGTGCTAGGTTGATGCCATTGACTAAGTATATAATATAATCCAATGAATAGTAGAGAGAAAGAGGGAATTGAAGGCAAAAATCCATTGAGGTAATAGGCATAGAATGGAGCAAAATAAGTGAATAGCATCATGGCTAATCCTTTTAATTTATCCCTCGTTAACAACCCAAAGAATCGATAGACGAAGAATAATCCTATGAGCCCCCATAATAGCATATAAGTTCTAAAGACAGTAACAATATCCCACTTAAAAATATATGAAATGCATGCTATAATGTACTCATTGATTGGAAAGTCTACAGCGGTTATTCCATGCCTCGTTATAAGGTTAAAATTGCATGGATGAAAAAAGTCAAATCCATTTTGCAGAAAGCATAAAGCTATGGCCAATCTGTCTGATTGTGTCCATGCATGAACGTGAACAGGGAATAGGGTTGATGTAGGCCAATAGAAGATTAAAGCTCCAATAAATAACACTGTGATTGCTATCGTATTAGTGTTCTTTGAATCTAAGAAATAAGCGCGCAGTTTTTCCATTGTATACTTGTCGTGAAAGTAGACATTTCTAAGGAATGTAGAAAGCGGATAATCTTCATTTTTTACATCAAAAGTTGGTCCTCTGTTATGATTCGAATAAAAAAATGATAATGAAAAAGTCCCTTGATTCATTTAAATCAAGGGACTTACTCTAACAAACTACTTACTATTTATTAACTCACTATTTCTTTTTCGATAGGAGCTCGAAATACGATTTGATCATCAAATACATCCATAACCATCGTATCTCCATTTTGAATTTTGCCGGCTAATATCTGTTTTGACAATTCATTCAATACTTTTTTCTGAATGACTCTTTTTATAGGTCTTGCGCCAAATTGTGGATCAAACCCTTCTTCGGAGATGAATTGTATGGCTTCGTCAGAAAAACTTAAGTTAATGTCGTTCTTAGCAGCAAGCTTCACTACATGTTGTAATTGAATTCGAACAATTTGATCTAAATTCTCCTTACTTAACGGAGTAAACATAATTGTCTCGTCAATACGATTGATGAATTCAGGCCGCATTGAAGTTTTAAGCAGACCAAATACATCTAGTTTGGTTTTTTCATAAACACGCTCAAATTCCGCTTCTTTAATTCCTTCAAAATTTTCTTGGATAATATTAGATCCTAAATTCGAAGTCATAATAATGATGGTATTTTTAAAGTTCACCAATCGTCCTTTATTGTCTGTCAATCGCCCATCGTCTAATACTTGAAGTAAAATATTAAATACATCTGGGTGTGCTTTTTCAATTTCGTCTAACAATATAACAGAGTAGGGACGTCTTCTAACAGCTTCTGTTAATTGACCACCTTCATCATACCCTACATATCCTGGAGGCGCTCCAACAAGTCTAGATACTGCATGTCGCTCTTGATATTCACTCATATCTATCCGAGTCATTGCATTCTCATCATTAAATAAATAATCACTTAATGCTTTTGCCAATTCAGTTTTACCAACACCAGTAGTTCCCAAAAAGATGAATGACCCGATTGGCTTCTTCTGATCTTGTAAGCCCGCTCTGCTTCGACGTATCGCATCTGAAACTGCTACGATAGCTTCGTCTTGACCTACCACACGTTGGTGCAGTTCATCTTCAAGTCGAAGAAGTTTCTGTCTCTCACTCTCCAACATTTTACTAATTGGAATTCCTGTCCACCTAGCAACCACTGATGCAATTTCTTCAGCATCCACTTCCTCTTTAATAAGGGTGGACTTGCCTTTATTTTCTTTCATTAATTGCTTGAAGTGTTCTAGTTCATTTTCAGCATCTTTTATCTTACCATATCTAATTTCTGCTACCTTTCCATAGTCTCCTGCTCGTTCAGCTTGCTCAGCCTCCAATTTGTATTGATCTATGGCTTCTTTAGCTTTCTGAACTCCATCTATAATGCTCCTTTCGCTTTGCCATTTGGCATTTAATTCATCTCTTTTCTCTGAAAGGTTTGCAATTTCTTCTGATAGAGAAGCTAACTTTTTTTCATCCTTTTCTCGTTTAATTGCCTCTCTTTCAATTTCTAGCTGCATTATTCTTCTATCTAACTCATCCATTTCTTCAGGTTTTGAGTTGATTTCCATTCTTAACTTTGAGGCAGCTTCATCGATTAAATCAATTGCTTTATCCGGTAAAAAGCGGTCTGTAATATATCGTTGAGACAGCTCCACTGCTTGAATTATCGCTTCATCTTTTATCTGAACCTTATGATGCGTTTCATATTTATCTTTAATACCTCTCAGAATTGAAATAGCATCTTCCGTATTGGGTTCATCAATCAATACCTTTTGAAAACGTCTTTCAAGTGCTTTGTCTTTTTCAAAGTATTTCTGATACTCATTTAAAGTTGTTGCGCCTACTGCTCTTAATTCACCTCTAGCTAAGGCGGGCTTAAGAATGTTGGCTGCATCCATTGCACCTTCACCGCCACCGGCACCGACTAAAGTGTGAATTTCATCAATAAATAAGATGATTTCACCTGCTGAAGCAGTTACTTCTTTGACAACAGACTTCAATCGCTCTTCAAATTCTCCTTTATATTTGGCTCCGGCAACTAAAGCTCCCATGTCCAAACTGAAAATCTTCTTAGAAGTTAGATTGTCAGGCACATCTCCATTCACGATTCGGTGTGCGATTCCTTCTGCTATAGCGGTTTTACCAACTCCCGGTTCACCAATTAATATCGGATTGTTTTTTGTTCTTCTAGAAAGAATTTGAAGAACTCTACGGATTTCTTCATCTCTACCAATAACAGGGTCTAATTTACCTGATGCAGCCATTTTATTCAAATTGTTAGCATACTTTTCAAGTGAATTATAGGTTTCTTCTTGAGAGGCAGAGGTTACTTTTTCTCCTTTTCGAAGTTCTTCAATGGCTTTTTTCAAATCCTTTTCATTTACACCACTATCTTTCAATAGTTGAGCAATTTGATCGGAGTTGTTTAATAATCCTAATAACAAGTGTTCTAAGGAAACATATTCATCACCAAAACTTTTCAAGTAGGAGGTCGCTAACTGTAATGCTTTGTTTGCTCCTTTAGATAGATATGCTTCTCCACCGCTTACTTTAGGGTAGGAGGTCACAATTCGATCTAAAGCTTGTTGAACATTATTTAAGTTTACGCCTAGTTTTTGGAATAAATAGGGACTAACATTTTCATCAACGTTAAATATTCCCTTAAGTAGGTGTCCTGTCTCAATGGCTTGTTGCCCATTTTCCATTGCAAGTTGCTGCGCACTTTGCACGGCTTCTTGCGATTTTATTGTGAAATTATTAAAATTCATATTGTGGATTTTTCGTTAGTTTTTATTTGACGAAAATGGATTAACAATTTATCTTCCATTCTATAAAAAAATATAAAATCGGAAAATTTGACATAAAAAAAGGAGCTTTTCATTCAAAAAGCTCCTTTTTGCAGACATAATGTCTGTATTATTCTACAATTAATTTCTTTTTAATAGTTCCTTGGTCGGTAGTTATGGCTACAAAATAAATTCCCGATTCTAGAGAAGATACATCAATTTGATTTTTATTCAAACTTGATTTAATTGATTGACCTAAAGCATTAAGTACTTCGTAAGAGATAACCCTAGTCTGTTGGTTATTGAATTCGATGGTTACAATATTTCTAGCAGGGTTAGGGTAGAAGTATACAGTGTTAGAAGAGTTCCTTTGCTCCGCTAGTGAAGTAATAGTATTGTTTCTAGTAAGAATCCATTGTTCAGGATCAAATACTGCGTTGGTAATAGTAAAAGGTATGGACACATTGAATGTTTGCCCTGAAAATGTATGATCCAATACCACTGTAGTGTCTTCTCCATTTGGGCCTTCAAAATATATAGGTACAGGCATTTCAAAAAAACTAACCGATGAATGAGAAGTCGTTTGTTGTATGTTAATGTCTGTCGTTGCTCCATTTTGATTGTAAGAAACTTGGTAGTTTGGATAACCTTGACCGTAATACCAATCATCTAAAAATTCGGTTAAATTTAACCCTGAACTTGCTTCTAAATGTTGCTTTAATTGTGCTGTTTTTGCATAACCGTATGCCAAAGAAGTATCATTTAGATAATTTCTACAACCTTGGAAAAATGCAGAATCACCCATTTTCCATCTTAGCATATGAAGTAAATAGGCTCCCTTGTTATAAGACAATCTGCTGCTAAATATAGAATTAACACTAGTCGTATCGGTCACAAACACCGATCCACCTGAAAAGGAAGTAGCCGAGTTGGAAGTGGAGCTTTTCCAATTCGACCAAAATTGAGGTTGAACGTTTTCATAACTCAATCCTGTCAAATAGGTTGCAAAACCTTCATTCAACCAGATATCTTGCCAGGTTCCACATGTTACTTTATTGCCAAACCATTGATGAGCCAATTCGTGGGCAACCAATCCAAAACTGTAATTAACCATAAAACTCATCGTTTGGTGTTCCATGCCGCCACCCCAACCAAATTGAGCATGACCATACTTTTCATTTTCGAATGGATAAGGTATAAACAAACTATCAAAAAGGTCAATTAAATCTGCAGTGATAGGGGTTTGCGTTACAGCTTGAGAATAGGTTTCTGGGTAAACATAATTCAAAATTTCTAATGAATCAGTGCCTTGTACCAAGTAATCGGAATATATACTATAATTGGTAACCGCAAATGCTACAAGATAAGCTGTTATTGGATAGCGATGTCTCCAATGGCTTCTTGTAAAAGAGTTAACTGTATCTCTAGCAACTAAAATTCCATTAGATGCTGCAAGGTAAGCAACTGGATTAGTAATAATAAAATCAATAGAGTCTGCTTTGTCGGTTAGGGTTTGTTTACATGGCCACCAGTCCTTGGCTCCGTATGGTTCAGAAAGGGTCCACATAGCAGAAGTACCATTGTGTGCTTGAGTAATAAAAGATCCAAAACCTCCTCCAGTAGGGGTTCCTTGATAGAAGATTTGAACTGAATCTAAAATACCGATTTGTAAATTGGTAGGAAATATAATCCTCAATACATCATTCGTTAATTGCATAAACGAGATGTTGGAATTATTGTATTTTACAGAGTCTACTGTTAATGAATTCAATAAATCCAGCTCAAGAGAACCCGCATTGTTTTGACTGGCAATAAAATGCATCGTAACGTCTCCTTTGATAAATAAAACGGCAGGATCTACCGCAATATTTAATCGGTAGTATTTTACATCATAATTCGATGAGTTTGCATTGGATTTATTGTTGTTGTTCAGCATCATTTTTGTGTCTAAAATGTGCGATTTACAATTTTGATTGCTAAAGTCCGGAGTTTGAGCATTGGAATAACTCAAGCCCATGAAGGTGGATAGCAACAATATAAGTTGTCTTTTTAACATAGTCTATTAATTGATATATTCTAAATTGAACCTAAAGTTAGACTAAAAGTTGGGAACTTGAGTGGCTTTTTGGGCTCTTATTTTTTGAATGATGAATACGATAGTGAAGAATATGCCTGTCATGGTAGCCATAGCACCAGCTATCGAGCCATCCATGGTGTAAGCAAGGTAGTAACCAGAAATGGCTGATAAAGTTCCAAATAGAGCTGATAATAACAACATTTTCTTCAAGTCGTCTACTATAAGGTATGCTGTGGCAGCTGGAACAATTAAAAAGGCCACGACTAAAATAGCACCAACAGATTCAAAAGCAACGACTGTAGTTAATGAAACAGAACTCATTAAAGCATAGTGCCAAAAAGCAGCACTTATACCGATAGCTTTAGCGTACTCTTCATTGAATGAGGTGATGAATAAACCTTTATATCCCCATATAATAAAAGTAACGATTAGGATTAAAGTAACACCTCCAATCCAAACAGGACGAGGACCTAAAGAAACTCCTGATGCTAGATAGAAGATATCCAAAGGAACCATCGCAATTTCTCCATAAAGAACGCAATCTTGGTCCAAGTCAATATTGTCTGCAAAGAAGGATATAAGAATGATTCCTATTGCAAACAGCCATGTAAAAGTGATTCCGATAGCAGCATCAGATTGAAGCCTCGCTTTTCTATGAAAAAGTTCAATGATAACAGTTGTAAGTACGCCTAGACATGCTGCTCCAATTAGCATTGGGATGGTTTCTCTGCTACCTGAAAACAAAAATGCTAATACGATTCCTGGTAGTACAGCATGAGAGATAGCATCACCTACCATTGCCATTTTTCTTAAAATAAGGTAGCAACCTAAAAGGCTACAGCTTATTGCAATTAAAGTCCCTGTTAAGATAATCCAAAAAGAGGCCATCAGTTTTGATCGAATTTAGTGAGAATTAGATTCCATTTTGTTTCTATTTCTTGTTCTGTAAGGTCTAATGATTCTGTCAATAAAACAGTTAATTCTTTTTTTGTGGAGGTGTTGCCATTGATTAAGACGTTCAAGCCCTTTTCTCCTTTAAGTTCAAAAACAAGTTCACATAATGCAGCTCCAGCAGGATAAGCGACCTGATATCCTTTGTAAGGATTGTTATGATCAAAAATAGAGTGGAAATTGGTTGATGAGTCATTAAAAACATCATCACTTAATAGTTTCATTCTATTTTGATATTCAGTAATATCGACTTTTGTACCCAGAAAAGTGGCTAGACCCTCTTCAATGATATGACTTCTATTCTGATTTTCAGGTAATAGTTGATGGATAAATTCATGAGGATAAAACTCATCCTTGATACAAGAGATTACCATCTGTTCTTTAGATTTTCCTGTAGTGATACCAGTAAAATAGTAATCGAAATTTTCTAATTGACCCATCTGATCAATGTCATTAGCAATGTAGTAGTTAAAGTGATAGTTCGTGTTTTCTGGATTGTATTCTTTTAGAATCTCAGCACAAAATTCATTGGCTTTTTGAGCCCGTTTTTCTGAAAAGTCATAATCAAAAGGGTAATGAAACGTAATGTGCTTTGTTTTAAAGGTATTCCACCCAGAAGTTACATTTTGTAAGGAGTTTTCCAATACCCATTTATTGTTTTCTTTTACTGCAAAAAGTTGGTGAATGGCCCAAACTTTAGAGCCAATATATGCCGGTTCAGTGGTGTTAGAGGAATAGAGAACTTTAATTCTATATTTTTCATCAACCGGCTCAATGGATAGTATAAAAGGTGGAAAATATCGTTGAATTTCTTCACCTGTAAAAGATTGAAATAGTGTGGCTCTTGAAAGATCAAAATCTTTGAATTTTTTCTTCTCCTCAGAATTCCAGTATGGGTTATTTTGAATCAATTCCGGTGATGAATTTAAGTAGTTGGAATATAGTTGTATTATTGATCTGATGTCTGCATTATTAGTATCCACTCTATTACTTACTGAGATGGAGGGAGGCGTCTTGGTTTGCAATGCAGAGCATGAAAAAATAGCGATAGAAATTCCAAAATAGAGTAATAAAAGGTGTTTTATTTTCATCATTAATCAGTATAAGGAATATTACTTTGGTGTGGGTCTTTAGTTGGATAGTTGAGTTCTTTCTCCAATAATCTTTCTACCTCGGGAGTAATGATGTGCTCAATCGCTTCGGCATCATTATGAACATGATCTGGAGCTAATTTCAATTTTTTATTTAAGTACATTTCCCATAGTCGATGTAGTCGAACAATTCGTTTGGCTTCGATTAACCCTAATTTTGTCAGGTGCCATTTATTGTTAAGAATTCTAATTTGATTTTTTGATTTTAAATAAGCTAAACCCTTTGTTAACTCTTGTGGATAAAAGTCTCTAGATTCAAGTAAAGTTGAAAAGTCAAACCCTTGGTGATAATCTTCACTTTCTTCACTTAAATGGAAAAACAGTTTTAATATATTCTCATTTCTTATTTTCAATCGATTCGACTGTTGGCGCTTAAGTTGGGGAAGAATGCCATTTTTTGGTGCGAAAAAAATAGAAGAAAGGGCAATGAAAGATAAACAGACAACTATCCATGGGCCAGTAGGCATAGAGGGGTAAAGGTAACTAATATAGGTTCCTAGTAGTGCAGAAAAAGCTCCAAGAATCGTGGCTATCAGAATCATTTTCCACAATTGATGTGTCCAAAAGCGCGCAGCAGTGGCAGGCGTTATTAAAAGTGCAGCCATTAAAACTACCCCTACTGCTTGAATCCCCACAGCAATGGCCAATACCGTTAAACTTGATAATACAAATTCCAAAAAATTGACAGGAAGTCCGATGGATCTTGCAAAGTCAGAATTGAAGGATATCAATTTAAATTCTTTGTAAAAAAGGAAAACCACAAATATTAAGGCAATTGCTACACTTCCAAAAATAGTTACATCATCAGAGGTGAGTGAAGCAGCTTTCCCAAACAAGAACTTATCTAATCCTGCTTGTGAGGCATTTCCTGAGTGCTGAATAGCAGTCAATAATAAAATTCCGAAGCCAAAGAATACACTCAACACTATTCCAATTGAAGTGTCGGACTTTAATTTGGAATGGTTGGAAATGTAATTAACCATGAGTAATGATATCCAACCTGATATAGTAGCTCCGATTAATAAGTAAATGGGATTCTTGGTTCCTGAAATGATAAACGCTAAACATACCCCAGGGAGTATGGAGTGGGCAATAGCATCTCCAACCAATGCTTGTTTTCTAAGAAAAGCGAAACAACCAACAATAGCAGCAGCAGCGCTTAGTAGCATTGTTCCAAATGCTACAAATCTTACATTGGGGTCAGAGAAAGACAGAAAGTCAAGTAAATCGTTCATTTATTTTCTTTTTTTCTCTCGAATAGGGAAATCGTGTTCTTTTACCAGTTCTCCAACCTTGCTCAACACATTCAATTTGCCTCCATAAGCTTCTTGCAATAGCTCTTCGTTAAAAATTTCAGATTTAGGGCCAGAAGCTACAAGCCGAGTATTTAAAAGTACAATCCAATCAAAATAATCCTTCGCTGTCTGAAGGTCATGATGAACAACTATTACAGTTTTTCCTTTGCTTTTCATTTCTTGCATAAGGGTCAAAATAGCTTGTTCTGTAGCTGCATCAACTCCCACAAAGGGTTCATCCATTATAAATAAGTCAGCATTTTGTGTCAATGAGCGTGCAATAAAAACGCGCTGTTGCTGCCCACCAGAAAGCTGTGAAATTTGCCGGTTACTAAATTCCAATAAATTAACTTTTTCTAAAGCTTCAGCCGCAATGTCTTTATCTACTTTTTTGATGCGCTTAAACAAGTTTTTTGGACTATACCTACCCATTAAAACTACATCCATAACACTGGCTGGAAAATCCCAATCTACTGATTCTCTTTGTGGAACATAACTAATTCTATGACGCACATCATTTAGTTTTTGACCAAATATTTCAACATATCCACTGCTTAGCGGAGTTAATCCCATGATCGATTTAAGAAGTGTAGTCTTGCCAGAGCCATTAGGGCCAATTATCCCAATTATTTGTCCTTTTGGAAGTTTAAAATCAACATTCCAAAGCACGGGCTTTCGATTATAACTTACTGTTAGGTTGTGCGTTTCAAGCGCTATTTCTTCCATTATCTTAATGCGTTAACGATGGAGGTAACATTGTATTTAACCATGCCTAAGTAGGTGCCTCCGGATGTTCCTTTATCGCCCATAGCATCTGAGTATAGATTGGCTCCAATTTTTAAGTCATATCCCTTTTCTTTGCATCCTTCAATGACCGCTTCCATTGATTTTTGGTTAACAGAAGTTTCTACAAACACTGCTTTGACTTTATTTTTTATTATGTATTCAACCATATTTGTAACATCTCTAAGTCCATATTCTGAAAGCGTAGAGATGCCTTGTAATCCTTTAACTTCAACATCATATGCTTTTCCGAAATATCCAAAAGCATCGTGAGCAGTTATCAAAATGCGTTTCTCTACAGGTAATTCACTGATTTTATTTTTTATCCAAGTGTCAATGGCTAATAAGTTATTAGCATAGGATAAGCCTTGGTTAGTAATTTTTTCAGCATTAATACTGTCTTCAGCCGCAATTTGTTTGGTTACATATTCACAAGCAGTGGACCATAAGGTAGCATCAAACCAGATGTGTGGATCTTGAGCTCCTTTAAATTGGTCTGAAGTAATTAATAAGGATGGATCTATGCCTTCTGCAGCAGCAATTACCTTTTTATTTCCTTTTACCTTTTCAAAGATTTCACCCATTTTACCTTCTAAATGTAGTCCATTGTATACGATAATGTCTGCGTTCATTAAATACTGGATATCATTTTGAGTGGCTTTGTATAAATGAGGATCAACTCCGGCACCCATTAATACTTTCAAGTCAGCCTTATCTTTAACAATATTGCTAACCATGTCTCCTAAAATATTGGTGGTAACTACTATTTGAAGTCTTTTTTCTACCGGTTCTGATTTTTCCACTTTTTTAGGTTCAGGCTGTGTGCATGCCAGAGAGAATAGGAGTAAGGAATAAACTATTTTTTTCATCTTTTACAATTAAATAAATTTAATATATAGGTTTTTACTAATGTCGAAAGAGATAGTAATGTTTTCTTTTCCTGCAATTTGAACTATTGCAGATTGGTCAAACTCAAATCGATTAATCAGTTTTACACGTGTGCCCAAAACCAATTTTACAGCATCCAAATATTGAAGAAAAGAATTTGAATGTTCTTTTACTCCTACTATGTGAGCTTCTTCTCCAATAGGTAATGCAGATAATACTGTGTCATGGATTTTATTAATTCTTCCTTCTTTATCAGGTATAGGGTCTCCATGAGGGTCAAATTTGGGGTATTCTAAAAAACTATCCAATCGATCTACAAGTGCTGATGAGCGAATGTGCTCCAACTGTTCTGCTATTTCATGTACTTCGTCCCATTTGAATTTTAGTTTTTCTACTAAAAAAAACTCCCAAAGTCTATGTTTTCGAATTACATCGATAGCAATGGCCATACCTCTATTGGTAAGTGATGCGGGTTGATACTTGGTATAATTCACCAACTTTTTTTCGCTCAGTTTTTTTAGCATATCTGTCACTGAAGAAGCTTTAGTGTCAAGTTTTTCTGCAACAGCATTTGTGCTTGCACCACCTTGTTGGATTTGATTCAAACTATAAATAGCTTTTAAATAGTTTTCTTCTGCTAAAGAAATCATGTAATTGTGTTTTAGACAAAAGTACTTTAAGTTTTTGTTCCCAACCTTAAAATTTTTAGAGTTGCCTAAAAATGATTATAAAATGTGTTAAGATGTGGGGTAGAGTATTAAGATAAGTATTGTTAAAATGGGTTGAATAATTGTACGATTACAAATGTAAAACAACTTCAATTTACATTTGTCAATACCTTTGATGTTACAAAAGTAAATTACAATAATAGGGTGTTTACGATTGTAAATAGTAGTTTGCAAGACATTCAGACTATTAGTTTACAATTCTAAATAAGCTATTCATTTAACTAATTTATTATAAATAATATCCTTTAAATCAACATTTAGTATAGTTTATTTAAATCTTTAGTTGATGTGATTTAGCTTTATTCTATTAACCTTTTGTATAGTTTTACTTATGTAACTTTAAATTTAATTACATTTGTAAATATGGATTTGATAGATAGGTTTAAATATGTAATGAAGGTTTACAATGAATCACCTTCTAGTTTTGCAGACAAAATTGGTGTGCAACGTTCAAGTATTTCACACATATTGAGTGGACGAAATAAACCCAGTTTGGATTTTATTCAAAAGATAATGGAGTATTATCCAAAAATAGATGCTCAATGGTTAATTAATGGAAAGCAATCCAATCCAAAAGAAGTGGAAGTTGGTTTGGATAGGGAAATTGAAAAAGCGCCATCCACTATTATTTCATCGGAAAATTCTAAGATTAAGGAGGAGGAACCAGGACCATCATTCTCGAATAATGAAGAAAAAAGTGAAGAAAAAGAGGATCTTAATTCTAAATCAAACGATTTATTCAAAAAAAAAATCGATAAGATAATAGTGTTTTATACTGATAATACTTTTGAAGTATTTAATCGATAGAATTCAGCCAATTAATTGCTTTGGACTCGTCGTTAAAAAGTCGTGTAGGGATGTTAGGCTTGTTAAAGCGAATGAAAAAGTTCGCGACTAATCTTATTCCAATACTATTGACCAATAATGCGCTCCTCAATCCTAATTCTGGAGCTCGTTTATGTTTAGCTACATAGTCGCGTGCTTCAGGAGAGATATTATAGTTAATTACTCTTGCATCTGTTATTAAAAAACGTCTTCCTAGTTCGGCGTATGGTAGAAATGTATTCGTTAATTCTATCATTTCGTCAAGTTCCATATCAGCTCCTTCTTTGAATTTAAAATAGAGCTTGTTGGTAGAAAATTGATAAAGAGTAACCGCTGGAAAATCTTTAATTAATTGAAGATTTTCAATTTCAATCGATTCGGTATGGTTCAATATCTCTGAGATAATTTAGGTGTATTAGATTTGTTGTACTTAAATTTGCTTTTCAAAAAAAACACTCCATGTATAGCATAATAAAATCTATTCTATTCAAGTTCGATGCTGAAAAAGTTCATCATTTTACCTTTCAGTTGATTAAATCAACCTATAAACAGGAGTGGGTTAGAAAATTAATCATAAAAAACTACAGTTTCAAATCAAATCTCCTTTCTAAGCAATTGATGGGGCTCGATTTTCCTAATCCTGTTGGTTTAGCTGCAGGTTTTGATAAAGATGCAAAGTTATACAAAGAATTGTCTGCTTTTGGTTTTGGATTTATAGAAATTGGAACATTAACGCCCAAACCACAAGAAGGGAATCCCAAACCAAGGTTATTCAGGTTGCCAAAGGATGAAGCGATAATAAATCGCATGGGTTTTAATAATGGCGGCGTAGATGAAGCTGTAGAACGATTGAAAAATAGACCTAAAGGCATTATAGTAGGCGGTAATATTGGAAAGAATAAAGTGACACCTAACGATAGCGCAATGGACGATTATACCTACTGTTTCAAAGCGCTTTACGATTATGTGGATTACTTTGTAGTAAATGTAAGTTCGCCCAATACTCCTAATTTAAGAGATTTACAAGAAAAAGAGCCATTAACTAATTTATTGAAAGGTTTACAAGTTTTAAACCAACAACAAATCCAACCGAAGCCAATTCTATTAAAAATAGCTCCCGATTTAACAAATACTCAGCTGGATGATATAATAGAGATTGTGAAGGCTACTCGAATTAATGGGGTAATTGCAACCAACACCACGATAGATCGATCTGAATTAAAAACTTCAACCTCAAAAATAGAAGCCATAGGAGCAGGTGGTGTAAGTGGTAAACCTTTAACTAAAAGATCAACAGAAGTAATAAGGTATTTGAAAACTGAGTCTAAAAATAGTTTTATTGTGATCGGAGTTGGTGGAATACAAACTGGAAGGGATGCTATTGAAAAATTGCAAGCAGGTGCAGATTTATTGCAAATCTACAGTGGTTTTATTTATGGAGGACCCGGAACGGTGAAGAGAATTAATAAGGAAATCGCGAATTATTTTAAAAATACCGCCAATGCTTAAGTTAACTGAATGCCCAAGAGATGCCATGCAAGGATTGCATGATTTTATTCCAACTGATGTTAAAGTTAATTATATCAATCAATTATTAACAGTGGGTTTTGACACTATTGATTTTGGGAGTTTTGTTTCACCTAAGGCAATACCTCAAATGAAGGATACTGCTGAAGTCCTGAAAAAGTTAGATCTAAAGGATTCGAAATCTAAATTATTGGCAATTATCGCTAATGAAAGAGGAGCAAAGGATGCTTTTCATTTTGAAGAAATAGATTATTTGGGTTTTCCATTTTCTATTTCTGAAACCTTTCAGCAGCGTAATACCAATTCTTCTATAGAGGAGTCATTGAAAAGGGTAGAAGCTATTCAAAATGGCTGCTTGAAAAACAATAAGCAATTAGTGGTATACATTTCAATGGCATTTGGAAACCCATATGGAGATGTATGGCATCCTGATGTGGTTACGGAGTGGGCGGAGAAGTTGGCGGCATTAGACATTGCTAAAATAGCCCTATCTGATACTGTTGGAGTTTCAACCCCTGAAAATATAAGTAGTTTATTTGCCCAATTAATCCCTGAATTACCTAATATTAGATTTGGAGCTCATTTACACACTACACCTGATACATGGGAAGAAAAGGTAGCTGCAGCCTATAATAATGGATGTATTGAATTTGATGGTGCCATTAAAGGGTTTGGTGGCTGCCCGATGGCGGCAGATGAACTAACTGGAAATATGCCAACAGAAAAAATGGTTGAATATTTTTTTAAGAACAATATTGAAACAGGAATAAATCGGGATCATTTTTCGGACAGTGTTCTGTTTGCAAACCAAATTTTTCCAGTTTAACTACTAATTTCAGACCGTGATCTTAACGATTAATTGATTATTTATTTATAGGTAGGAAAAGCCAATTTTCTATTTAAGCGATTAACCTTTTTTATAAGAACAAAGCAATTGGAAAGCTGTTTAAAGTTGTAATTTTAAACTTATGATTGGATTCCGATTTAGTGAATTTACAGAAGATTCCACCCAAACGCCATTTGAGCGTTTATTGAAGCTTTTTTTAGAGTTGATGACTTATACCTCAGGTGATGTAGAGGAGGCATTTGATTGGATGAAACAATTGGATGCTGCTCATCACATTACCGATGATGATTATACTTTAGATGACTTCCGTAAGGATTTAGAAAAAAAGAGCTTACTCCGGACTGACCCAAACGATTCTACTTCAAAAATTACATCGAAGACTGAACAATTAATCCGGAAACGGGCATTGGATCAAATTTTCGGTAAAATGAAGAAAGGGACTAATGGAAATCACCAAACCAAATATGTGGGAAAAGGTGAGGAGTCCACTTCTAATAAACGTCCCTTTCAATTTGGTGATAGTTTTGAGCAAATCGACTTTACAGAATCTTTTAAAAGAGCTCAAATAAATCATGGAATTGAAGATTTTCAAATGACGGAAGATGATTTAGAGGTTCAGGAAACTAGCCATAAAACACAGTTATCAACGGTGTTAATGATTGATATTTCTCACTCAATGATTTTATATGGAGAAGATAGAATTACTCCTGCAAAAAAGGTGGCCATGGCTTTGGCCGAATTCATAACCACTCGTTATCCGAAAGATAGTTTGGATATAGTGGTGTTTGGAAATGATGCATGGCAAGTCCAAATTAAAGATTTACCATATTTAACGGTTGGTCCATATCATACTAACACTGTTGCAGGTCTAGAATTAGCCATGGATTTACTGAGAAGAAAGAAGTCGTCTAATAAACAGATTTTGATGATAACAGATGGAAAACCAACTTGTATTATTGAAAACGGAGAGTATTATCAAAACAGTTGGGGACAAGATCCTAAGATATTAAACAAGACAGTGAATTTGGCAGCTCAATGCCGAAAATTGAAAATACCAATCACCACCTTTATGATTGCTGAAGATCCATACTTACAGAAGTTTGTGGAGCAGTTTACCGAAGCGAACAACGGCAAAGCGTTCTATTCAGGTTTAGATGGGCTTGGAGGTTTCATATTTGCTGATTACGAACGAAATAAAAAGAGAAATATATGAGCGATTTAACGCAGATCACCACTTTGGGAGAACTAAAGAAAAGTGGATATCAATCCAAGAAAGTAAAAGATGAATTGCGAGATAATTTATTGGGTAAATTAAAATCAAAAGAACAGGTTTTCAAAGAAATACATGGATACGAGGATACTGTAATTCCAAGTATAGAGCGAGCAATTTTAGCTAAACATAACATTAATTTATTGGGCTTGAGAGGGCAAGCCAAAACAAAGATTGCTCGATTGATGGTTCATTTACTGGATGAATACATTCCTATTGTAAAAGGCTCAGAAATTAATGATGATCCCTTTAACCCCATTTCTTTTTATGCTAAAGAATTGATATTACACGAAGGGGATAAAACTCCCATCACTTGGTTGCATAGAGAAGATCGATATACAGAGAAATTAGCAACTCCAGATGTTAGTATAGCAGATCTAATCGGTGATATTGACCCTATTAAGGCGGCTAACTTAAAGTTAGATTATTCAGACGAGCGCGTTATTCATTTTGGTTTGATTGCAAGGGCGAATAGAGGGATTTTTGTTATTAATGAGTTGCCCGACTTGCAAGCAAGAATTCAAGTTTCATTGTTTAATATTTTACAAGAAGGGGATATTCAGATTAGGGGATTTAAATTGAGATTACCTTTAGATTTACAATTTGTTTTTACTGCCAATCCAGAAGATTATACCAATAGAGGATCGATCATTACTCCACTTAAGGATAGAATACAAAGTCAGATAATGACACATTACCCCAAGAATTTAACTTTGGCCAGAGAAATAACTGCACAAGAAGTTAAATTAAGTCCTTTACAGAAGGAGTTGGTAATTGTTCCTGAACTGTTAAAAGACTTACTCGAGCAAATTGCTTTCGAAGCAAGAAAAAGTGAATACGTAGATGCTAAGAGTGGCGTTTCAGCACGTTTAACAATTGCTGCTTATGAAAACATGGTTAGTTCAGCAGAACGAAGATGTATTATAAACGAAGAAAAAATAACAACAGCCCGTGTAGCAGATCTTATGAATGTTGTGCCGGCTCTTGTTGGAAAAATTGAAATGGTTTATGAGGGTGAGCAAGAAGGGGCGGTAAACGTAGCATACGCTATTGTGCAAGCTGCTATTCGAACATTAGTGGTAAATTATTTTCCAGAATTGAAAGATTTGAAAAAGAATAAAACAATAGAAGCAGAGAAGTATAATTTGATTATTAATTCATTTTCTAATAACGTAGTCGATATTGAGTCCGACTATACTGATCAAGTGTATCAAGAAGAATTGACTAATATACCTGGAATGAAAGAATTAATAGAATCAAAGTTTAAAACTCTACCAAAACAAGAGCAATTTTTAATGATGGAATTTTTACTGCATGGATTGGCAGAATATTCACTGCTAGGCAGAAAGCGCATGGAGACCAAATTGCGTTTTAACGATTTATTTCAGTCGATGCTCTATTCAAACGAGGAAGAAAACGAAGAAGACTTTTAATTTTAAAGAGTTTGGTGCACCTTTGCAAAAATTTATAACATTAATTCAATGATCAAAAGAATCACATTAGTATTGGCTGTGGCATTAAGTTTCACGGCATGTAAGAAGGATGATAATAAAGAAACGGTATTGTTATTTTCTCCTGAACAAGATAAGCAGTTAGGAGCTCAATTAAAGGCCGAAATTTTTGCTAATCCTAATGAATATCCTGTTTTAGATGAAGCTAAATATCCTTTTGCTTATGAATATATTAGAGGTCTTAAGGATAGTATATTAAATACGGGAAAAATCGGATATAAAGATGAATTCGCTTGGGAAGTTTATATTATTCAAGATGACAGTGTCTTGAATGCCTTTGCCTCTCCTGGTGGATACATTTTCTTTTATACAGGTTTGATTAAATATTTGGATAACGAAGATGATTTAATGGGCGTTATGGGGCACGAAATTGCGCATGCTGATCGTCGTCACTCAGTGAAACAAATGCAACGTCAGTACGGAATTAGCTTATTGTTGAATATTGTTTTAGGTAAAGAGCCTGGACAATTGTCACAGATTTTAGCTGGAGTTGCCGGCAATACCGCAGGGTTAGCTTTTAGTCGTGATGCTGAATCTGAAGCAGACGCCTATTCTGTTGAGTATTTATCTCAAACACCCTACAGATGCGATGGAGCTAAGACTTTCTTTGAGAAGTTAAGTGCGGCAGGTGGAAGTACTGTGCCAAAATTTTTAAGTACGCACCCGCCAGCAGCTGATCGAGTAGTTGAAATTGAAAATAAAGCAATTGAATTGGGTTGTGATACCACTTATTATTCTCCGAGTTCGTACCAAACTTTTAAGAACTCCTTACCTTAATTAACTTATGAAAAATACGTTTTACACATCAATAATATTATTGTTTCTAGTTGCTGCTTGTAGTAATTCAACTCCTGAAACAGTAAAAAAGCAATCACAAAAAGCAAAAAATATTCAAGATTTGAATGGCTTTAGCAAAGCTTATTTTGCCAGTGGGTGTTTTTGGTGTGTAGAAGCCATTTTTGAGGAAGTAGATGGTGTAGTAGAAGTGGTTTCAGGATATGCCGGAGGAACTGAAAAAGATCCAACTTATGAACAGGTAAGTGCAGGGAGAACATCGCATGCAGAAGCTGTTGAAGTTTATTATGATCCTTTAAAAGTAGATTTTAAAACTCTTGTTGTGGTGTTTTTCGGTTCTCATGACCCGACAACACTAAATCAGCAAGGACCTGATAGAGGAGCTCAATATCGATCTATTGCTTTTTATAATGATGAAAATGAGCGAAGAATTATTGAAAATCATATTAAAGCGTTAGAAACTGAAAACGTGTTTGATGGTGAAATTGTTACAGAAGTAAGGCCAATACAACACTTTTATAAAGCAGAGGAATATCATCAAAACTATGAAAAGAATAATCCCAATAATCCATACATCCAGAAAGTGTCAATTCCTCGATTAAAAAGGTTTGAGGCTAAATATCCAGAATTACTGAAAAATCATTAGGAGCAATATAGTCACATGATAATCAAATCCCGAGATACTCAAATATAAAAAGTACTTCGGGATTTTTTTTTCTAATTGGTGCTATTTCATTTGGTGGTAATGGTCCAAATACTTTTTAGCCATCGCTCCATTGCCCACATTCTGATAGGTTATTCCCAAATAATAATAGTTTTGAATGTTCGTAGGGTTTAATTCAATAGCCTTAGCAAAATAAGGAATAGAAGCTTCTAATTGACCAAGAGTAGCTAAGGTTGCCCCCATATTAGCATTGGCATCAGCCATATTGGGATTTGCTTTTAATGCTTTGAAATAAGTATTTTTAGCAGCTTCATATTGCTTCATTTCGAAGTAGATGGCTCCTAAGTTAGAAAGGACTATTGCATTATTGGGGTTTAGTTCGATTGCTTTGAGATAATATTTCTCAGCTTCAGCGTGTTTTTTAGTTCTATATTTCAAGAGTCCTAAATTTCCGTAGGCGTCTGAATAGGATGGGTATAATTGAATCGCCTTTAGGAAATGTTGTTCAGCTTCTTCATAGTAATGTTGTTGTTCTACTTCATTGACTGCTTTTAAAGCTTTTTCTTTCATAATTTCTAATGCATAACTGTAATTACAACGAGCACTATTGGGACAATTTTTAATGTCTGTTGAGTAGAGAATGAGGTCGCTCTTCCAAGCTTTGTTTCTGCTGATGGTTTTCACAGAAAATAAAATAAGTACTATGACTGTTCCAATCACACCAATCATCTGGAACTTTTTCTGAATAATCAATCGCTGAATTAAATATCCGGCAATGATGCAAAATCCTAAAATGGGTAGGAAAACCAATCGTTCTCCGAAGTGCGTTCCTATGGTGATAATTAGATTGGATGATACACTTAATGTAATTACATACAAAAAGATACCGAAAGCAATTAAACTTTTAGTTTTAGTCTGCGTTATTGCAATTATAGCTAAAATCACAACCACAATTAATGAAAGATTAAATTGCCAATCAGTCAAAGAGACTAAAGGGATTTGTTGAATGGAGTAGTCATTCATCAAGGTAAATGGGAAGATTATCTTATATAGGTATAGCCCCATTAAATAAATTTTAGTTGCAAATAAACTAGCCGTAGAATCGATGCCAACAAGCATGTTGTCAATTTTAGCTACAGGTGCGCTCGATGTCATTGACTTCAAGGCATTGAATCGCAAAATAAAATAGGGAATCAATGGGATTAGAAAAGGAAGCGTTTTCTTTAAACTGTCACTGATGGATTGTTTTTCAAAAAAGTATAATACAATTACAATTACTCCCAAAAAGGTGATAGCGCTTTCTTTAACTAACAAAGCTATAAAAAGAGCAAACATTGATAAGTAAAGCTGTTTCTTCTCATTTTTTGTAACCCATCTATGCAAATGATACAATAGGACGATTAATAGTAAGATAGTTAGAATTTCATCCAAACTTTTAATGTTGGCCACCACTTCGGTATGAATGGGATGAGCTATAAATAATGCAGAAGCGATTAACGCTACAATAGGATCCATCCATCTAATCAATAATTGGTATAGCAGTCCTCCTGAAAGCGCATAAAGCAACAGGTTAGTCAAATGAGCAAACCACGATTGGTCCGGAAAAAACTCCCATTGCAAAGCAAAAATCGAAAGTGTTAAGGGACGATATAATGAACCTGATTGAAACCCATACCCATATCTATAGTGGGTTGTAAATATGGTCTTAATTCCGTCTACTCCTTTTTTTACAACAAAGTTTTCCTTGATTAAGGAGAAATCGTCTAAAACATATCCATGATTAAGGGTGTTGAAATATAATCCAATGGCGAAAACAAATAGGAGATAAGGAGCATATTTTCTAATGTATTGATTCATTCTTCTGATTTAAAGAGTGGATTATCACTGGGGTATTTATTTATTAATTTTTTTGGGTTAAATTGCAGAAACAAATATGAGTATTATGACAGCTAAAGCAAAAAAAATTACATTAAACATTATTACAATTTTATTGATGGTTGCATTTATAGGTGCAGGATTTGGCAAATTAATGCGTACAGATATGATGGTCGAAAGTTTCGATCGTTATGATATTCCTATCGGACTAATGCTTTTACTAGGATTTCTAGAGCTATCTGCGGCTTTAGGACTGTTGATTCCTAAAGTTCGTTTATTTGCTGCTACTGGTCTTTCAATCATAATGGCAGGGGCTATAGTAGTGCATGTTTATCACAATGAAATGGATCAGCTTGTAGGACCAGTATTACTATTTGTATTGTTGATTGCTTTCATCACAATGAGAAAGCAGTTGCTCAAGACCACGAAAACAAAAAAGAAATAGTGGTTTCACTTCACTTAAACTCATGTTATTGTGACGTTACAGACTGACGGAATGATTTTTGCTGCAATGTTTGTATTATTAACTTTCTAAAAATCAATAGAATTATGTTACAAACTTCCAGAGCAAACAAGAATTTTAATCAGTTAATGGATTCGGCAATAAGAAAAGTAAAACGAAAAGGGTTTGATGATATTAGATCAGTTTCAAAAGATTATGATTCGCCTGTTCCATTTAAAAAGAAAGATTCAGAAATTCAATTTACGCCTGATATAACCGCAAAAAATAGGAGAGGAAAGCACTACTTTGAAATCGCTCAAAAAACAGATGATGTCAATCAAATCGTCAGTAAATGGAAATTACTTTCCACAATGGCTGACCTTAAAAACGGTCAATTAAATATTTTAATTCCATTTGGTCAAAATAAATTTACTGAGCAATTGGTGCACGAGCATGATATTAAGGCTAATCTGATTAAGATGGATTAGGTTAGTCCTTTTTTTCAAACCTACGTTGAAGGTCAATCATTTTAATGGCAGTTACAGCGGCTTCATCTCCTTTGTTCCCCATTTTTCCACCACTTCTATCTATACTTTGCTGTTCATTATTATCTGTTAAAACCCCAAAGATGACAGGACGGTTATAGTTGATACTAACATCAACAATTCCTTTGGTAACGCCTTGACAAACAAAATCAAAGTGTTTGGTTTCTCCCTGAATGACACAACCCAGGCAAATTACACCTTCTACATCAGTATTTTCTAATAATGTTTGAGCTCCTAACGGCAGTTCAAATGCTCCGGGAACAGTGATAATGGTAATGTTATCCTCAGTGGCACCGTGTTTCAACAAGGTGG
The DNA here is from genome assembly GCF_009909615.1 of Acidiluteibacter ferrifornacis. Taxonomy (GTDB): domain Bacteria; phylum Bacteroidota; class Bacteroidia; order Flavobacteriales_E; family Vicingaceae; genus Acidiluteibacter; species Acidiluteibacter ferrifornacis. Next base: position 374,227 of record NZ_WWNE01000005.1, read on the forward strand.
CCTTGGCTCCGTTCAGAAGTCCTGAAGTAATTTTCTCATTCCACTCAGAAACAACAATTCCGAATCGCATTGACTGCGCATTCGGAACTGTTTCTATGTTGTATGCTGATAAATTGGCTGTAGCCATATTTTTCTTAATTGATAAACGTTTCTACTCTAGCGATGTACTTTTCGACTTCACTACCTTCAGCAGTAGCACTATAGTCTTTTTTAATTGCTTTAAAGGCTTCTAATGCATCTTTGTATTCTCCGGCAGCTTCATACGCCATTCCAGCTTTCATAAAATAGATAGGAGAAGTAAATTCGTTAGCATTCTCTTTAGCCGCCTTAGAATAAAAGCTTGCTGCTTTAGACTTATCACCTAATTCCATGTATGCATCTCCCTGAGCTCCTAAAGCGATTGAACTAATTAGAACATCATCGCTACTAAAATCTTCCAATGCGTCGATAGCTGCTTCGAACTGACCGCTTCTTAAAAATGAAATTCCAAGGTAATAGGACGCTAAATTTCCAGCTTTTGTGCTACCAAATCGATCTTGAATCTCTAAAAATCCCAGATTTACACCATCACCATAGATTGCTTTATTCAAAGAATCTTGAGCAAAATACTGTTCAGCCATGAACATCATTTCTTTTGCTTGTTGTTCATTGGGTGCTGCAACGAAGTTTGCATATGCAAAATAACCTGCGATAACTACCACGATACCAACAATCACTGAAATGATTGGCTTTTTATTTTCCTCTATAAATGTTTCAGTTTTGCCATATACTTCTTCTACATCTACAAATAATTCTTCTTCTTCGTTTTTATGCTTAGCCATAGTTCAATTGTTTATAAGGCTGCAAAAATACTTTTTTTTTACAATCGACAAATTTTTTAAGTAGCATGTTTCAAAGTATTCGATTGCTTAATTTTGGATCGCACAAAAAAAGGGACATGCATTTAAAGAATATATCGGTTCTGAACTTCAAGAATTACAAAGAGGCTACTTTGGATTTACATTCAAATGTCAACTGTTTTGTTGGAAATAATGGAGGTGGAAAAACCAATTTGCTAGATGCTATTTTTTACCTTTCCTTCAGCAAGAGTTATTTCAATCCATCGGATTCACAAATTATTGGACATGAAGAGCCATTTATGGTTATTCAGGGAGATTTTCATCGATTAGATCAAAATGAGAGTATATACTGCGGTATTAAAAGAGGGCAAAAGAAACAGTTTAAACGAAACAAAAAAGATTATACACGTATTTCTGATCACATTGGTTTATTGCCTCTAGTAATGATTTCGCCGTCCGACTCATCATTAATTCTAGATGGCAGTGATGTCCGACGACGTTTTTTGGATTTAATAATTAGTCAATACGACCGTCCTTACCTTGAGCATGTTATGCAGTATAATAAAGCGATTGCACAACGGAATAGATTGTTGAAAAAGTTTGCAGAAATTAGAAGTTTTGATGAAGATAGTTTGGCCATTTGGGACGAACAATTGATACATCATGGCCAAAAGGTCTATGATGGAAGGAAGTACTTTATCGAGAACTTTATTCCAATTTTTCAGAAATACTACACTTTTATTGCTGAAAATAATGAATTGGTTCACTTGGATTATGTCTCTCAGTTAAATGACTCTAATTTTCAAGAAGGTCTATTGGCAGCTCGAAATAATGACCGTCGTGCGAATTATTCTACAGTGGGAGTGCATAAAGATGATTTAGAGTTTTCAATTAATGGTTTTCCAATTAAAAAGTTCGGATCGCAAGGCCAACAAAAAACGTATTTACTAGCATTAAAACTGGCTCAGGCAGAGTATATTCAGAAAATAGTTTCTATCCCACCAATATTGCTTCTAGATGATATTTACGATAAGTTGGACGATAAACGTGTAGCCAAGTTGATGGAAATTGTGAGTAGTAACGACTTTGGTCAGATTTTTATAACCGATACACATGAGAAAAGACTCTCAGATATATTTAAGGAATTGGATATAGATTGTCGTACTTTCGTGGTAAAAAAAGGAACTGTAGATGTCGCATAAAAATGAAGCACCACTAAAAGAGTTGATTGATAAAATGCTTCGAGCGTATGGTTTGGCCAATAAGCTAGATGAAGTAGAGTTGATTCAATCGTGGGAAAAAATAGTAGGAAAAATGATTGCGAAACACACGAAAGAAATTTATTTAAAAAACAAGGTTCTTCATTTAGAATTGGATTCTTCCGCTTTGAAACATGAATTAAATTTGGCAAAATCAAAGTTGATTGAAAAGTTAAATGGTGATTTAGGAAAACCAATAGTTGCTGATATAGTTATTAAATAGAAGGAGCATTGATTGATAATATAAAAACAAAAGCTGCCAATTTATTGCTGAAAAGCAAGATTGCTAAATTAAAACGCGAAGTTCGGTCTACTGGCTTGGAATCAGCTAGATCTGTCGGGATTGTCTTTCATTTTGACTTGAAATCAGATGAAGTAATTCGAGATTTTGCCAGATTCCTAAAAGAAGAACGAATTAAAGTAGAAACGTTAGGTTATATCAGTAACAAGGAATGGTATGATAAAGCGAAACCAGAATTGGATTATCAATATTTTAGTAAAAAAGAAGTAAACTGGTTGTACGTTCCTCAAAAAAAAGAGACATTAGATTTCATAAATAAAGAGTTTGATATATTAATTGACTGTTCTATTCGTTCCTACTTTCCAATTAGATATATTGTTTCTTTATCAAAGGCAAAATTTAAAACGGGGTCAAATATTACGTACAGAGCAGAGGTATGTGACTTAACCATTGATATATCAAGTGATAAAAGTATCCCATTTTTAATAAAACAACTTAAGCATTACCTCAGTTTAATTAAATAAAATGAAAAGAAAATTTACAGGAACCGGTGTAGCAATTGTAACACCATTCAACAAAGAAAAGGAAGTCGACTATAAAGGACTTGATAATCTAGTGAACTACATTATTGAAGGAGGAGTTGATTATGTTGTAGTACTTGGAACCACAGGAGAATCAGTTACATTAAACAAGGATGAAAAGAAAAAAGTAGTAGCTCAAGTGGTCAAATCGGTTAATAATCGTGTGCCTATTATGATAGGTATTGGCGGCAATAATACTCAGGATTTAATAGAGACAATGCAAGAAACCGATTTTTCAGGTATTGACGCTATCCTTTCGGCAAGTCCGATGTATAATAAACCTACTCAAGAGGGAATTTACCAACATTACAAGGCATTAGCCAAAGTGGCTCCACGACCTATATTTTTATATAATGTTCCTGGGCGAACAGCCAGTAATGTATTACCAGAAACTACTGTTCGACTAGCGAATGATTTTAAGAATATTATAGGAATTAAAGAAGCTTCAGGAAATTTAGAACAAGCAATGGCCATCAAATTGGCAATGCCTAAGGATTTTTATCTAGTTTCTGGAGATGATGCTTTAGCATTACCATTTATCGCAAGTGGAGGAGAGGGAGTTATTTCTGTAGTTGCGAACGCTTTGCCTGCTACCTTTTCAAAAATGATAAATGATGCTTTAAATAATGATGTGGTAACCGCACAAGAAAATCATTACAAAGTGTTCAATATTATTGGAATGCTATTCGCTGAGGGAAATCCTGGTGGAGTGAAAGCGGCTTTGCAAATTCTAAATATTTGTGGGGACGATGTTCGTTTGCCTTTATGGCCAATTAGTGCAAACTTGTATAATTCTCTCAGCAAAGCATTGACGCCATTTAAATAGCGTATCATTAAAGTGGCAGATTAGCTATCAACGTCAACCCATAAGTCAGTATAAAAGCAAAAGCTGGAGCAACCATCCATACTGTCAGAAACTTTTTTACAGTTTTGTTTGAGAAAGTACTCTTCTTACCAGTTTTGGTCATGCTAAGCGCAATAAAGCAAGCTCCATTTAATTGCACTAGTGATGTAGGAACGCCCTTCACGATAGAAGCATAGAGTAGGAGTGAAGCGACAATTACTGAGGTCAAAGTGGCATAGAAAGGAGTAATGTCCACGATTTCTTTTCCTGCAGATCGAGTGACTTTAAATCCTAGTAGGTAGCTACCAAATCCAAAGAATGGAGCCATTATCATTAAAGCCAGCATGGAAATAGACCATCCGTTATAATTAGCTATTCCAAATTCGTTGTAAAACAATGAAGCTATTGGCCCAGCAGCGTTAGCTACATTATTGGCTCCTACTGAGAACGCAACATAAAGTGAAGCAATGATTAACGCAATTTTTAGACCTTGATAACTTCTAATGTGTTCAAAATCTCCTTCCAGAGATTTTGTTTTAATGTGTGGAAATATCCATTTTGAAACAATGTAAGTAATTGTAAATGCTAGGATTGGAAGAATAAACCACATTGGAATGATTTCGAAGAATAAAGTATTTACTTCTAGTTCTCCTAATGCTGCTGCACCGCCTGCTATAGCTAATACAGTAGTCTGACTAGTAGACTGAGGAACACCCATTAAGTTGGCCGCAAAAAGTGAAATTGTGATAGTAAAGAGTATGATAGAGGTATATAGAGGGGTAAATAACTCGGGAGCTAATATACCTTCTCCTAAGGTTAATGAAACTTCTTTACCTCCTATAAATGCGCCAGCAATTACCATAATCCCGAAAAGAATCGGAATCCATTTCTTTTTTAAAATGTCTGCCCCGTACGCTGCAGCAAATGAAGTAGATGTGCCACTTGCTCCCATATTAATGGATAAGAAAAGGGCTAAAAGAAAGGGTATAAGTAAAGTACTAACTATTTCCACCAAGGTTATTTATAAAAACTTGGTAAAAGTAATTAAAACTCTTTAATTCCTATCGTTTTAGTATGGATTGAATTTTAATTTCTAATTACTTGTTTTGCAAGATGTTGAGATGGTACGTTAATCTTATTTCCAGAATTGATCGCTCCAATTGTCACAAATAGTACCTTCAGAAAGCACTTTTTCTAGAACTTTAAGTTGTTCCGGAGTTGCGATGGATTGAATTTCATTGAATAGTACCCTTTCTTCAAAGCGGATGTGTTTTTCTAATTCCTCTTCAAAAGCATGAAGAGAACGTTCCAAGTTTTCCCTATTCTCTATTAAACGAATTAATCGCCGATGTTCAGCTAAAGCTCTTTTAATTAGCTCATGATGATTTCCTAAAATAGGGAATACACTGCTTTCTTCCGCTCTAAAATGCTCTTCTAAATATTCCTCATAAAACCACTGAACATAATTTGAAATTCTGTCAAGCGCCACTTTTTTAGCTAACCCTTTTCGGATTTTCATACATAACAATAGGCCTTGGTGGTGTTCTCTACTTAACGGTTGTAATGAAATGTGCCTTTTAATGGGTTTTCTTTCTTCCATTATTTTGAAGGGAGTACTTTAAGGGTGCTTACTCAATTTTTCTACAATTTTAGCAGCAGAGCTATTGGAATAGACTCCATAGCCATTAACGACAACCCCTTTTAGGTTGAACTTCGCTGATGAGATGGCATAGACAATCATAGAGTCCCCAGGATCATTCATTCCCTCAAACCGATAAACAGCATCAATTTCAAAGTCTTCATCGGACAATTGAACATCATGTTTTTCGCAAATAATACAATCCTTCTCATCAGAAATGGAGAAGTCAAATGTATACCCATTCTGAGCTAAATCGTGTAAGGCTTCAGTAACCGTTTCGTAGTCTTTTCTTTCCATCACTTTTGTTTTTAGGCTTGGAGGTTCAATCACCCCAATTTGTTTTTTCATTATCAGTCCATAAGTTAGGAAAAAACTTTCGTTGCTGAAACTTTGGATGTAAGTACTTTTTCCATTCAGAACCACCCGTAGCGGCTTTGTTTTCTCCTTTTTTATCTAAGTAATGTTGTGCCGTCTGTAAGTGTACTAATGGCCATGCTACATTGTATAAGTGGTCAAATTCCCTTAGTTTATTTTGCAATTCTTCAGATGGACTTTCTATATCCTGTAATCGATCTTGGATGGTTTTACCTTTCATTTTTTTAGCTAGTGAAATCAAGCCATCTAAGTATTTGTCTTCAAATTGCTTTAAAGTCAATGTTTTTTTACCAGTTTTTCGATTCATTCCAGCATCTTTCCAATAGATATGTTCAAAATAATCTTCTACTGTTGGATTGTCGCCAATGCGCTTTTTGCCTTCATCATTAATTAGGTTCTCTAGTTGAGTACAGTACAATTCGATGTATCTAAACTGAACACTTTGAAATCCACTAGCAGGTGCTAAAGTCGCTCTAAAAGTATTGTAATCATCGTAGTCCATACCATCCTTCATAATGTCGAATGAGTTGATTAACATTTCCGTGTAGCGATTAAGTCGACTAAATTTTGACATTAAAAATTCTTCTGTTAAGGAGTCCTCCTCTAGAATTTGTTTGATTTCATGAACCATCAATTTTAACATCAATTCTGTTACTTGATGATACAAAATGAAAATCTCTTCGTCTTTAAAATCAGTACGTGGACGTTGTAAAGAAAGCAGGGTTTCTACCTCAATATAATCCCAATAGTTAATTGGTTTTGCCTGTAATAAACCATTCAAATAGGTGTCGGGATTTTCGCCTATTTCTTGATATTTTTTATTGATTTTTTCAATGATATTTTCTTGACTCATGTTCTATTTTTTGAATAAACGGATACCGAATATGGTTAAACAAATAACTTTAATAACCTCTAAAGCAATGTAATAAAAATACAAATACGATGATGGTACAATTTGACCTTGTATGATTAACTCCGCTCTAGCATCTAAGTCGGGTAGGAGCCAGAATGTTTGTAAGATGAGGATAGAGAAGGAGATATAGTAAAAACCCAAAGAAAATGACAATAATTTTCGACTATTGAGGTATTGAACTAGAATCGCAATCGCAAAAATCCATTCTACTTTGTTGAGTGCTCCAAATACTAGTTGACCGATGCCTAATCCAAGAGATAGTGTTATTCCATTGGCTTGAAATTTTAGCCAAGCTTCCATAAAACTGATGGCGGAAACAAAGCCAATCCATAAAAATGTGACTACAATGGCAACCGGATATTTTGTTTTAACACTCATGAGATCGGAGAAGCGCTATTGTTTTGATAATACTGAATTTTAAAATGGAACATTTCAGCCATTTTTCCTGCTCGCCATTTAGCTTCATCGGCCTTTTTACCTTCGAACAATTCATCAATTGTATGATGAAATATTTCAATCCATTTACTAAAATGCTCTTTTCCAACTGGTAGATTGGCATGTGGAGCAAAAGGACTACCATTATAGGTATGTTCTTCCAATAATATCGTTTGCCAAAAGCGATACATTTTTTCTAAATGTTCTGGCCATCTATCTTGAATACGATCATTAAATATTTGTCCTAATAAATCGTCTTTTCGGATTTTTCCGTAAAAGGTGTCCACTAAGTTTTTGATATCGTTAATATCTAGAATTTCACTGGGCATAAAGCAATTGGTTTATTGTCTTAAGAAAGCTAATCCGGTTTCTACCCCTTCCGCCATTTCTTTGATTGTTGTGTTTTCTAACATGTGCTGTAACTCGTTTCGGATTTCTTTAAACTTGAAATGCACCGGACAAGGATGATTTTCATTACACTGTTTTAACCCAAGTCCACAGCCGGTAAATAACTTATTTCCATCTATGGCTACCACTACTTGAACAAGTTTAACTTCTTTCATTTCTTCTACAGGAATAAAGAAACCACCATGCGGACCTTTGATAGAATGAACAACGTTGCTCTTCACTAATTGCTGTAATATTTTTGCCGTAAAGGCTGTAGGAGAATCAATTTCTTCTGCTATATCAATTAGGGTTGCACGTTCTTCTAAAAGCGACTTTGAGGCAATGTAAATTGCAGCTCTGATGCCGTACTCACATGCTTTTGAAAACATATTTTAGATTTTATTACAAAGTTAGTAAATCTAATTAATTCGGATAGTTTTGTCCTAATTAATTTTTATAAAATAATAAGTTCAGGAAAACCAGAATTTGTCGGATTAAGAAATTGAATCTGTTTATCGTTTAATAATTCGTTTATTCACAACTCCATCAGAGGTTACTATTCTTAAGAGGTATAATCCGTTCTTTAGGTGGTGGGTATTTATTTGATTATCATTTGATTTTAATAATTCCTTCCCTTCTAAATCATATAAAGTTAATTCGGTTAGCTGCATAGGTGAAGGAATAATGATGTTTAGTAATGAGTGAGTTGGGTTGGGAAATACACTAATTTCCTTAATTAAAGGGTTTTCTTTAGCCGAAGAAGTGGCACACATCACATGATTTAAGTGTTGCCATATTTGATTACAAAACGCTGTAGGAACCGAAAAGACAGCTCCAGAAGGAGGGTTGCCCATTCGTATCATTACCATTCGTTTGTTTTTAGAGATATTGACAATTTGTCCATTTTTACCCAAGGCAGCTATCATATCGGTGGGAGCATCAGGAAATAATGGACCTGGAAAAGTCAGTTGAGTCGAAGGTAGTTTGAAATTTGACTTTCCATTCAACCACCATAAGTATCCATATGAAGGATTAATTGGTTGGGAGGAATTTATCATATCATTGTAATAAGTTTGATCTGTCAATACTGAATCACCATTCCAAGTTCCATTAGCTTGAATTAATAATCCAAAACGAGCCATAGATCTTGCTTTACTAAAAAACACATTGTTAAAACCAATTTTTAACCACAAGCCTTGCATGCCTGTTTTGGAAAATAATCTAGTATTGGTAAATGATTGATAGGAGGAGTTGCTAGCTTGTTCCACTACATTTTCTATCAATGTATAGGGTGCATTGTGGTAGGCCCATCTTGTTCCGGCATCAGCTTTATAATTCAGGCAAGTATCAATTGTACAATCTACATTTCCGCTATCGTCCAAACCGCTGGTCATCGTTAGTTGATTCCAAATGCTGATTTTTCCCTCTTCAACTGGCGTGCAACTCGTCCACCCTTGCCCCAAATACTTTGAAGTACTGTCTGATATTGAGAGTAAGCCTTCTTGTTGTGCAATTCCCGTTAGTACTGCAGTAACTGTTTTTCCGGCTGATGCCCAATACCAAGAACTGTCCTTGGTAAATGTTCCAAAGTACTTTTCAAGTACTATCTTACCATCTATCAACACAATAAAGGCTTTTGTGTTTTCAGTCTCTAGAAATTGATACAAACTATCTATTTCTTGGAGACACCATCCCAGCGCCTGTGGAGAAAGTGTGTCCCAAGAACTCGATTGAAGCTTACTCGGAAAATAAATAGATTGAGCAAAAATAGGAACTGAAAGAAACAATACCATCGACGTAATTATACTTTTCATCTGATTCCTATTTAATAATTGAAATAAAAATACGAAAAAGTCAATTCATTATTCTTTTCTGCGATTAGGTCGTGTATGGGTATTTATTATTCGACTCTTTTCAAGTTCTACAATCGGATTTTTTCGATAACCCCATATTTTTTCACGTGCCATTTTTCCACTTTCTTTCAAATCAATGATTGGATAAGGATAGTCTGTTCCTAGTGATACACCACAGAAAACTTGATCCATATTCGTCATTTTCCATGGTTCATGTATGAATGAACTTGGAACATTTAAGAGTTCTGGCACCCATTTTTTTATAAAAACTCCTTCCGGGTCGTGATCATATGATTGTTTAATTGGATTATAAATCCGAACAGTATTAATGCCAGTCGTTCCAGCCTGCATTTGAAATTGTGGGTAATGAATACCTGGTTCGTAATCTAGAAATTGTTGTGCTAAGTAGTAAGCACCATCTTTCCAGTTTTGATCAAGGTGATGGCAGAAAAAAGAGACGACCATCGCTCTCATTCTAAAATTAATCCACCCAGTTTTTGCGACGCATCGCATACATGCATCTATAAGTGGATAACCAGTTTTTCCATTTTTCCAAGCTTCAATAAAAGAAGGGTTGTAGTCGTATTCCAAGGTTTCATATCCTCTGTTTATGCATATTGTTTCATACGTACATTCCACCTCAAATTTTTGAATAAAATGACAATGCCATTTTAATCTAGTGATGAAATTTCCATATGCTCGCTTATTATTAACATAGTTGGGATGAAACCTAACATGATGAAGTGCTTGCTTTATGGTAATGTTTCCCCAAGCCAAATAAGGTGAAATTCTTCCACAACTCAATCTGCTTTCGGTGGGTTTGGAGATGTGTTTACTGTAATTTTTACCTCTCTCCTGGGTGAATGAGTTTAGATATCTCCATGCATTGACTTCTCCGGCAGGTTGCCAATTGGAATCGTAATTATTTATTAAAGCTAGAAACTTATTAGGTAGTGGAAAATAATTGAATTGTAGAACTTCTTTAGAAATAGTGTATCTATTCTGTAAAGTTGCTTTGCTCATAGTATCAAACCAACTTTTGTCCCAGTTCACTCTGTTTTTAATACCTCTTACGATTCCATCCCGCTGAAACTCCTTCCATTGGATGCCATTGTCCTTTAATAGATGCTTAACAGCGATATCTCTTTTCCAAGTTAAAACAATTCCTGTTTCATTGTAACTGTAGACCTTATTTATCTGAAAGGTATGGATCAGTTTCTCAAAAATGTTGAGCGCACTACCATACTGGATGGTTACTTGTTTTTGGAAAGGAGAAAGTAACTTGTTTATTGTCAGTAAGGAGTTGTAAATAAATTGTAGATGTCTGATTGAGGTATCAGGATGTGTTATGATATCTGGTTCGAAGCAATACAGTATCAGGTACGGGAGTTTGGAGTCTTCGGCAACAAAAAGTGGTGCATGATCTTGAGTACGCAAATCACGTTTTAACCAAACAATATTTATAGGATTCTTTTCTATAGTCTGCACTCGAAATAGACAAATGGAGCGCAGATTTGTTTTTCAGTTCAATAGCTTATCTTTCAATATAATCTTGATAGGTGACTTGTGTAAGTGCCTTTCCTAAATCGACTAAAGAGTTTAGTCCTTCATTATTATTAATCAAATTACTTTTTTTGTGGTAATCATAAAGTACTGCTCCATGTTGATTGACAACCCCAAACCCTTTATTAAATACATAGTGCGCATAATGAGCATCAGACTTTATGAATATATTATTGCCCCATTCAAATGAGCTATTATCACCTTCAATAAGAGGTAGGAAGGAATAGGCAAAATCAGTATGGCTTCCAATATTTGAGATGATAGTATCTTTACACGCTAAAGCACCACCCAACCATAACATAGGTATGTGAAACTTGTGTTGTGCATGGAAAAAACCATTTAGTGCCGGTAGTGGATGACCGTGATCTGCCATGATAATGATTACACTATTATCCCACCAGGGTTGCTTTTTTGCTTCTGCGATGAATTTTCCTATAGCTTCGTCTGTATAGTGGTGTGCACTTCTAAATAGGTTAGCTTCAGAGTCTTTCCCAAAGGCATACGTTCCGGGGAACTCAAAAGGTTCGTGGCTCGTTAACGTAAATAATATCTTGAAAAACGGTGTCTTTTGTTCTTTATTAATATCAGATAAAAATCGATTTAGTAGCACATGGTCGTGCACTCCCCACTTTGAATTCCAATCTTTTTTCTTGAAGTCTTCACCAGAAACGAATTCGTTAATCCCTCCATTTCTGAGATAAGAGTTCATATTTCCAAAATTTAAATCACCGCCATAATAATAAGAATTGTGGTAACCTATTTCGCTCATTTTCTTGGTCATGAATGGTAAGGAACTCGCTTTGTTGGTATTTTTTATAATGCTTTTATTTGGTTGTGGAGGATAACCGCTCAGGATAGAAATTAATCCTTTATCACTGCGGTCGCCGTTAGAATAAAACTGATCAAAGAAAACACCTTCTTTTACAAGCGAATTTAAGTTAGGTGTCACATTCTGTTCACCACCTAACTGCGCAACAACCTTAGCAGTTAAACTTTCCCAAAGGATTAATATAACGTTGGGTCGGTTGGTATTAAATAGCTTTAGACTATCGTTAGTGATAGAAACCCTTAATGGTTTTCTAGCTGCTTCAATAATAGATTTAGCAGTATCTATTTCCATTTCAATGAATGGATTGTCAGTGCTGTAGGCTTTGTAGCTTAACGCATTAATAAAACTCCAAGTAAAGTTAACAGCAGCATGATTAGCAAACATTTTATCTGAAAAATATACATTGCTTTGATTCACAGGAACTGTTTGTAATCCACCTCTTCCAGCAATTCCAAGTGGAATAATACAAAGTAAAATAATTGGGGCATGCCAAAATTTTACGGCCTCCAATTGGAGTAGTTTTCGACTAATCATTCGATTGAAAAGAAAACAAAGTAATACGGAGAATCCAATCCAAAAGGCAATACTACCAATTAGCAAAGGGGTGGTAACAGAGGCAAACATTTCTTTCGGTGTATTTAGGTACATCAAAGGTGTAGCGTCCAATCGCATACCCCAAGAACGATATAATCCTATGTCAAACAAAAATAAAATATTGACAGTGAAGATGATTAAGTAAGAGTATACAGTTATTATCGATTTTGTTAGTTTATTCTTTAACCATACCGATACCGAAGTAATCAGAATAGGAATAAATGTAAAATAACTAGCGGCAGCTAAATCTAATCGTAAACCTTTAAACGGAATCATCCAAAAAGTGAGACTATCTAAATCTGCGGTGTAATCAGAGTGGTAGGCTAAAAAAATAAATCGAGTAATGATGAAATATCCTACAAAGAATAAATAGTAATTCAGATTGAAGAAAATTCGATCCAATAGGGGTCTCATTGTGTTTAAATTTTACCCACAATATTAACCCTATTTTAACGAATAATTTACTTTAGCTGCAGTGCCACTAAATCTTCCACACTGATTCTGTCCGCAATACTATCCCACAAGGCAATTCTTTTCTTTAGTGCTATTTGAGCAATCTGCGAAGCTTCTTTCCATTTTTGCTCATCGTTACCGCACAATTCTGCAACCATTTGGAGAGATAATGGACCGTGCTCATCTCCGTCTATTTCAATATGCCTTATTAAATAGTAAGTGAGTTTGTTGTAGGAAACATGTTGATTATTTTTTTCTGCATTTTTGACAATTTCTATAAAAATGTCGGGTATTATATCTTCTCTTCCGAAGGTAAATGCTGCAGCAATTAAGTGAGGTTGATCGCTATTAATTGTCTCAAAGGTAAAGGCGACGAATTCCTTTATGGCTTTCGAAGCTCCAATTAAGTTGAGAGAATCAGGTACAGCCACTCCTTTTGAAATAGAATTGATTAAATTCAATATTGGTTCAGTGTTTGCCTTAATTTGTTGCATCGCATCTATATACATTTCAAAATGACTTTTGGGCTCATTCAGTTCATTCACATCGCTTTCTTCTCCAAAAACTATCTCATTAATGAACCTCGAGAGAATTGGATTTTTAGAGGGTATCCAAGGAAGCGAAACGGACGTTAACTTTATCTGGAGGGCTTTTAATAATGACATAAAATCCCAAACAGCAAAAACATGAGATTCCATAAAAGTTTGAATATCATTAATGCTATTTAATTGATTATATAGGCGATGATCGGTTAATTCTTTTCTTAAGGGTAGAATTTCATTTTCAATTTGGGCTATTCTTGAGTAGTTCATTCGATGATTTTTTACAATTTTAAAGTTGATAATTTGGACAAAAAAAACACCCAATTAAATAAGTTGTTTTAATCCTATTTAATTCGGTGCTGAACTTCAGAAGGAGATTAAAAATTATTCTCCCGCTCCTAAATTGTAGATTTCTTGAATTTCATGTAATTTTTCATCAAAATCTATTTTTAAATCTATCAATTGTCCACTTTGTACATCAAACACCCATCCATGTACCAAAGGATAGCCACCTTTCAGATAAGTCTTTTGAACAACGGCCGTTTTAATAACATTGATGCATTGCTCTTCTACATTTAATTCAACCAATCGATTGTATCTTTTGTTTTCATCTGCAATGGCATTTAGCTCAGTCTTATGCAGTCGATAAACATCTCTAATGTTTCTTAACCATGGGTTTAAGATACCTAAGTCTTTAGCTTGCATAGCGGCTTTAACACCCCCACAAAAATAATGACCACATACAACTATGTGCTTAACTTCTAAGGTGCCTACTGCATAGTCAATTACACTCATTGCGTTCAAATCAGTATTTGCAATAACGTTGGCTACGTTTCTGTGGACAAAAACTTCACCGGGTTCAACACCCATTAATTCTTCGGCAGTCACTCTACTATCACTGCAACCAATATATAAGAAATTAGGATTTTGACCTTCAGCTAATTTTTTAAAAAAATCTGCATTAGTGGCTTTCTTTTCTGCAATCCATTTTTTGTTGTTCTCAAATACTTCTTCGTAAGTTGTCATTGTGTTATATATTAAAATTGTTGTTAGTTAATTTTTCAGAAAGTGCCCATAACTTTTCTGCTACCTCTTCATCATTTGCAATGGGAGTGCTTTTTGCTATAGTCGGTTTCCCTTTCATTTCATTAAATCCTCCGGGTCCTATGTAATCACCTCCATTAATTTCAGGATGAAGGGACGCAACAATAATTGGCAAGGCAGCTTTTTCAGGTGAATGAGAAAACAAAGGTTCAAAAATTGGGGCAACTACTTTAAACCAAGTAGGTAAAAATTGAAATAAATTGGTAGCTGAGACACCTGGGTGAGCGGCAACAGAAAGAATAGATTTATTCTTCTCTTCTAATCTCTTGTTTAACTCTTTAGCAAAAATAAGGCAAGCCAACTTACTTTGGGAGTAGGCAGCCACTTTATTGTATTTTCCCTTACTATTGATGTTGTTAAAGTCAATCTTCCCGGATTTATGAGCGATGGAACTTAAAGATACCACCCTTGAATTTGGAGTGCTTTTTAATTGGTTTAGTAGTAAATTAGTTAGTAAAAAGTGACTAAAATAATTAACCCCCATTTGACTTTCAAAACCGTCCTCGGTTAATGAAAATGGAGGAATCATAATTCCAGCATTGTTCACTAAGATATCTAAACGCTTATATTTAGTATTAAAAGTATCCACAAATTTATGGACAGCATTCAAGGATTTAAGGTCAAGTGGAATTATATCCAGTTTTGCTGTAGCGATTATACTTAGAATCTTATTCTTAGCTACTAAGGCTTTTTCTATATTACGGCAAGCCATCACCATCTCAATACCTTTTGAAGCGAAGAATTTAGTAGTCTCAAATCCAAGTCCATCATTAGCCCCTGTAACAACTGCTACTTTACCTGATTGATCACTGATGTCCTTGAGATTAAAACTATTCATTCGTTTTATTTGTTAACGAAGTTAATGTTTATTGATAGATTAGCATTGATAGATAATACAACCTATTTTTTTGAATGAGCTAAATTCTTTCTAAATGAACTTTACCAATCTTCTACTCAAAGTTTTAAAGGCGTGAACGTTATCTCTTATAGGGTGTTAAAAAAAGCAAAAAATACTAAACATACTTACAGAGTCAATAGCAATACTATTAATTTTGCATAATTATTATTTATTATGGATCGATTTTTATCTAAAGTAGAAATTAAGGTAAATGAAAAACTATATCTTAAACATCCTGATTCTAGCGAGTTGGGTAAAAAGATTATTGCTGGAGCAATAGAATTAATAGACAAAATAGGATTTGATGCTTTTACATTTCGAAAACTAGCTGCTCATATTGAGTCTACAGAAGCTTCCATTTACCGATATTATGAAAGTAAACACAAATTACTTCTTTATCTTACTTCTTGGTATTGGGGATGGATGGAGTATCGTTTGGTGTTTTCAACAACCAACATCCATTCCGCAAAGGAGCGTTTAGAGCGTTCAATTAATTTAATTACAGAACAAGTTACCGATGAAAATAGTTATACTCACATTGACGTTGTAAAATTGAATAGAATTGTCATTAGTGAATCTTCTAAAGCATATTTAATAAAAGAGGTGGATATAGAGAATAAGGAAGGTGCCTATACCGACTATAAGCAATTTGTAGCGAGAATTAGTGATATTATTTTAGAAATAAATCCAAAGTACAAATATCCGCACATGCTTATTTCAACTGTTATCGAAGGAGCACACCACCAACATTATTTTGCAGAACATCTTCCAAGGTTAACGGATGTCATAAAGGGAGAAGATTCTATTTCTATATTTTACACCGATATGGTTTTGAAAACAATAATGGATTCACGTAAAGTTAAACTTTCAGTATAATGGAGAAAGAAGCGATTACCCTAACAGCTACTCAGCGATTTTGGAGGTTATTAAAACCTGATCAAAAAGAAATTAGAAACGTATACGTTTATTCAATTTTTAATGGATTGATCAATTTATCTCTTCCTCTGGGTATACAAGCCATAATCAACCTCATACAAGGAGGGTTGGTAAGCACTTCGTGGATTGTTTTAGTATTTTTTGTAGTCGCTGGAATAGCCTTTGCAGGTATTCTTCAAATTTATCAGCTAAGGATTACGGAAAGTATTCAACAAAAGATTTTTGCACGTGCCGCATTTGAGTTCGCTTATCGAATACCTAAAATAAAAATGGAACGATTATATCAGCATTATGCACCTGAACTGATGAATCGATTTTTCGATATAATGTCTGTACAGAAAGGACTTTCTAAAATTTTAATAGACTTTTCAGCAGCTGCATTGCAAGTCGTATTTGGACTAATTTTGCTGTCGTTTTATCATCCGTTCTTTATCATTTTTAGTTTTATACTTGTGGTTTTAGTTTATGTAATTTTTAGATATACTTCAGTCAGAGGGTTAAAAACGAGTATTAAAGAGTCTAAACACAAGTATGAATTAGCGCATTGGTTAGAAGAGGTTGCGCGAACAGCTACCAGCTTTAAATTGGCAGGAGACTCAAATCTTCCGTTAGAGAAGGTTGATGGGCACGTAGGTAGTTATATAGAGGCACGTCAGAGTCACTTTAAAATATTAGTTCAACAATTTTCAATGATGGTTTTGTTCAAAGTCATTGTAGCAACAGGTCTTCTGATTATTGGAGGATTATTGGTAATCGAACAGCGAATGAATATTGGGCAATTTGTAGCTGCAGAGATAATTATCCTTTTGGTGATAAATTCAGTTGAAAAACTAGTATTGAGTTTAGAAACAATATACGATGTGTTGACGTCTCTAGAGAAAGTGGGTGAGGTGACTGATTTAACATTAGACACCAATGAAGGAATAGATTTATGTAAGGAATCTTCTGGTAAAGGGTTAGAGATTATGTTAGACAAGGTTGTTTTTGCTTATCCAGGTTATTCGAAAAACACAATTGAAGAGCTTTCATTAACTATTTCAAAAGGTGAAAAACTGATGATAGCAGGCCAAAATGGTTCAGGAAAAAGCACTTTACTCAATCTAATTTCTGGGTTGTTTGATGTTCAAAAAGGAACTATTTCTTATAATGGATTTGCTAAGAATAACCTACAAATGAATTCTTTGAGAACAGAAATTGGAGGGTACCTTAGTCATGAACAGTTATTTGAAGGAACAGTAACGGAGAATATTTCTGTGGGGCGTTCGAGTGTTCCATTTGAAAACGTTAAATGGGCTGCTGAAAAATTAGGGTTATCTGAATTTATTAAAACCTTACCCAAAGGATATGATAGTCCATTAGACCCTTTGGGAAAAAAGTTGCCACGCAGTGTTGTGAGTAAAATTTTATTGGCTAGAAGCATCGCTTCTAAACCTAAGTTACTGTTGCTAGAAAATGCATTTGAAAGTATTGATGAGATTGATGTTGTAAAAATCATTGATTTCTTAACTGATAAAAGCAATAACTGGACTATGGTCTCCATCTCTTCGAATCGCCACCTAGCCGAACGATGTGATAAAATAGTATTTATGAATCGTGGTTCAATATTGAAATACGGAACCTATGAAGAAATGAAAGAAATCATCAACTTTATAAACTTATAGCATGCTGAATATATCTTCCAATAGTTCTGTACGGAAACTTCAAAATGGCAAGTTTCCTTCTCTGGAAAAAGTCGAGCGAATGCAGTCGAGTAGAAGGTTGATTCGTGTAATTACAGGACTTTCAATTGCTTTGTTTTTATTTTTCTTTTTGCCATGGACACAGAATATCCGTTCTAAGGGTAATGTGACTACCTTAAAACCGAATCAAAGACAACAGTCTATTCATTCCATTATTCCTGGGAGAATCGAAAAATGGTTTGTGCAGGAAGGGGATAATGTTAAAAAGGGTGATACTATTTTGTATTTAACTGAAGTTAAGGATGATTATTTGGATCCCGACTTATTAAGTAATACTGAACAACAATTGAAAGCCAAAGAAATGTCTGTTAATTCATACATGGAAAAGATAAAAGCTTTGGATAATCAAATTGATGCATTGGCATTAACTGGTCGATTAAAATTAGAACAAGCTGAGAATAAACTCAAACAGGCCTATTTGAAGATAAAAAGCGATAGTATGGATTATCAAGCTGCACAGATTAATTTTCAAGTAGCAGAGGAGCAATTTAAGCGAATGGAAAAGCTTTATGAAGATGGTTTAAAATCGCTAACTGATTTAGAAAAACGAAAGTTGACCTTACAAAAAGCACAAGCCGAACTTATCTCCTATGAAAATAAGCTACTAACCAGTAAAAATGAGGTTTTGAATGCCAAAGTAGAGTTAACCTCTATTAAATCCCAATACAGAGATGAAGTAGCCAAATCTGAATCTCAGAAATATACGGCATTATCAAATATGTATGACGCTGAAGCAGTTGTAACTAAATTGCAAAATCAATACATGAATTATTCTGTCAGGTCCGGATTATATTATGTGACAGCTCCTCAAGATGGGTATATTATTCGAACGGTTCAATCTGGAATAGGTGAAACGATTAAAGAAGGAGAAGAGATATTGACCATTATGCCAGCCTCTTATGATTTGGCGATAGCAATGTATGTTCAGCCTATAGATATTCCACTATTAGAGATAGGACAACACGTTCGTACACAATTTGATGGGTGGCCCGCAATCGTTTTTTCAGGATGGCCAAATGTAAGTTATGGTACTTATGGCGGAACGGTGTATGCCATAGATAATTACATCAGTGATAATGGAAAGTATCGGGTGTTGGTTGCCCCTGACACAAACGATGTCCCTTGGCCAAAAGCATTAAGAGTGGGAGCAGGCTCTACCAGTATGTTGTTGTTGAAAGACGTGCCAATATGGTACGAGTTATGGCGAAAAATTAATGGATTTCCACCTGACTATTACAAAATTAACGATAACGGAAACAAAGAAAAAAGTGCGGCGACTGATGAAAAGTAGTAACTTCTTAATTGCTTTATTATTAACAGGATTCACTTTGCAGGTATCTTCCCAAGAACTTACTGGGAAAGTGATGTCCTTTGATCAGTTTATGGAAATTGTGAAAACTCATCATCCGATAGCCAAACAAGCTAACTTAAAAATACAGGTAGGGGAAGCAACTATGCAGCAAGCTAGAGGTGGATTTGACCCGAAACTATTCAATGATGTGAGTCAAAAATACTTCAATGATAAAAATTACTACAGCCTCATTGATGCCGGGGTTAAAATTCCGACTTGGTTTGGCATTGAAGTGAAAGGTGGCTATGAGCAAAATAAAGGCAATTACTTAAACCCTGAGAATAATACTCCTTCCAATGGATTATGGTATGCAGGAATTAGTTTACCGGTAGGAGCAGGTCTTTTTATAGATGAAAGAAGAGCAGAGCTCAGAAAAGCTCAACTTTTTCAAGAAATGAACACTGCAGAGCGGCAACTTATGGTTAATGAGTTATTATTTGAATCTGGCAAAGCCTATTGGGATTGGTTTGAAGCTTATAATATCTACAGGGTGTATCAGGAGGCAGTTGCTTTAGCCAATGTGCGATATCAGGGAGTTAAACAAAATGCCTTATTAGGCGATCAGCCTGCGATGGACACAGTGGAAGCCGGAATTCAAATGCAAAATAGACAATTGGCATTACGCCAATCTAAATTGGATTATGACAATGCGGCCGCTCATCTAATGGTCTTTTTGTGGGCAGATGGTACTATACCATTGGAATTGGAGAATGGAACACAACCTGAGGTAAATGAGAACATATTAGGAAAGGGAGTAGACCCATACTACTTTGCTCAGAGAGATACCTTACTAATAAAGCATCCTAAATTGAAGCAGTTTCAATTGAAAATGGAACAAATCGCCATTGATCAGCGCCTAAAAAGAGAGCAGTTAAAGCCTACTTTAAACTTAAAGTACAATGCTTTAAGTGAAGCAATAAATTCTACGCCATTTGAAGAATATAACGCTAATAACTACAATTGGGGATTAGAATTCTCAATGCCAATACTCCTGAGAAAAGAGAGAGGAGCCTTACGATTGGCCGAATACAAAATGCAGGAGGCAGAATTAGAATATGGCAACCAGACTGCTGAAGTACTCTACAAAATCAATTCTGCATTGAATGAATGGGAAGCAACTAAAGATCAGTTAGATATTTACACTCAAACGGTATTGGATTATAATCGATTACTCAATGGTGAACGACAATTGTTTAATGCAGGAGAAAGCTCTTTATTCATGGTGAACTCAAGGGAGGTTGGTTTTATTAGTGCCCAAATCAAACAAATAGAGATCTTAGCTAAAAACCACAAAGCAAGATTAAAAACAACTTATTCATTTGGATTATTAGGAGAACAATAATTTAGAGCTTTTCTACACGAGATTTTAATGCATTATTCATCACTACAAAGCCTGGTTTCGTTTGAACTATTAATTGTTCTTTCAAAAGAGGTACAAGCCATCCTGAAAAACGTTCTGAGTGTACTAATTTTGTTTGTTGTTCACTGATTTTGATGAGCTCAAATCGATGATTTCCATCGAATAAACCACTCACAAACAGCTTCCCTTTCCATTCAAAAACAGTGGGGGCTTGATTGTGAATTATTTCAGGTTCAAATTTCATCCCTTGTACATTAACTACTAGATGGTTGTTGGTTTTTGGATGTTGGGAAATATTAAGAATAAATGGATTCCATTCAGAATATTGTTTCCAATCCATCAATACTTCCCAAATTAGTTCAGGAGTACTATTGATGATAATTTCAGTTTTAATTTCGAAGGATGGTTTCATCTTTTTTTACAAAAGTAGTCGGCTTAAAATTCAATCGACTTGACATTTGTCAATAAGTTACAAAGGAGAAGCGTTAGGGTGTAAATAGAAAGAAGGGGCATCACAGCTATATTATTCTAGCATTGGCAATGGAATGGTTGGACTGTGCTTAATATTTGATAATTTCGTGCCCTCAAAAAAAAGACATATGATTTCAGTTGATGGCCTTGCAGTAGAATTTAGCGGTGAAACCTTGTTTAGCGATGTCTCATTTGTGGTGAATGAAAATGATAAAATAGCTTTAATGGGAAAAAATGGTGCCGGAAAATCCACTATGATGAAAATCATAGCTGGGGCACAAAAACCTACCCGAGGTAAAGTAAACGCACCGAAGGATGCTGTAATTGCCTATTTACCCCAACACTTGTTGACTGAAGATGATAGTACTGTATTTGAGGAAGCTGCGAAAGCATTCAAAGAAATTTTCTCCATGCGCGATGAAATTGATTCTATCAATAAACAATTAGAAACAAGAACTGATTATGAATCATCGGAGTATATGGCTTTGATTGATCGAGTTAGTGACTTAGGTGAAAAATTTTATGCCATTGAAGATATAAATTATGATGCTGAAGTTGAGAAAGCGCTTAAAGGTTTAGGTTTCAAACGCGAAGACTTTTCACGTCCAACAAGTGAGTTTAGCGGTGGTTGGAGAATGAGAATTGAGTTAGCTAAAATTCTTTTACAAAAACCTGATTTAATTTTATTAGATGAGCCGACCAATCATATTGATATAGAGTCAGTGATATGGCTAGAGCACTTTCTAATCAATAAAGCTAAGGCGGTGATTGTTATATCGCATGATAGGACTTTCATAGATAATATCACTAATCGAACCATTGAAGTAACGATGGGTAGGATATACGATTACAAAGCAAATTACAGTCACTACTTACAGCTGAGAGAAGAAAGAAGGGCGCATCAGCAAAAAGCCTTTGCGGAACAACAGAAAATAATAGCAGACAATAAGGCCTTTATTGAGCGATTTAGAGGAACTTACTCTAAAACAAATCAAGTAAATGCTCGTGAAAGAATGTTAGAGAAGATGGAACTTATTGAAGTGGATGAAGTTGATACTTCAGCATTAAGGTTGCGTTTTCCTGCTGCACCAAGGTCTGGTGATTATCCAATTAGTGTTTCTCATCTTTCAAAACAATACGGAGACCATATAGTATTTAAAGACGCTAGTTTTGCAATTAGTCGTGGAGAAAAGGTGTCTTTTGTCGGAAGAAACGGGGAGGGAAAATCCACCATGATTAAAGCTATTTTAGGGGAAATTGTAATAGAAGGGAAGTGTGAATTAGGACACAATGTAAAAGTAGGGTATTTTGCTCAAAACCAAGCAGCCCTTTTGAACTCCGAGTTGACTGTTTTTCAAACTGTTGACGAAGTTGCAAAAGGAGAGATCCGAACCCAGATAAAAACCATTTTAGGAGGATTTATGTTTAGTGGTGATGATATTGATAAAAAAGTCAGTGTTTTGTCTGGGGGGGAGCGAACGAGACTAGCTATGGTAAAATTACTGCTAGAGCCTGTTAATTTATTGATCTTGGATGAACCTACCAATCACCTAGATTTAAAGTCGAAGGACGTATTGAAGGAGGCGCTAAAAGCTTTTGATGGAACACTTGTTTTAGTATCTCACGATAGAGATTTTTTACAAGGATTATCAGAAAAAGTATTTGAGTTTAAAGATCAACGAGTGATTGAGCATTTTGAAACCATTGATGCCTTTTTAGTAAGGAATCGAATTGAAAATATTAAACAATTGGATTTGGTTTAACTCATAAGTGGAATGATGATGACTTTTTTGCTTTTAAATTTAAAGTGTTAAAATGGTAAGTTTTAAATTATTATAGAAATGTTCAAGTCATTATACATTTTTGTGATTGTTGGTTTGTTGCCGAATAGATTCATCATGAATTGAGTTTAAAAAATCTTTAATAAACTTCTCGTTTAACCCCAATGCCACACCATTTTTTAAACTTCTTGATAAAATTTCTTGCCAACGTTCAATTTGAAAAACAGTTACGTTTTTTTCTCTTTTGTATTGGCCTATTTGCTTGGCAAGACTCATGCGTTCTGCAATTCGTTCAATTAATTCATTATCAATTTGATTAATTTGTTCTCGAAGAATTTCAAGTTTAGATTTAAATGCTACATCAGTGGAGTATTTGCTTTTTGGAGTTAGCCCATTAACGATTTCATTTAATTGATCGGGACTGAGTTGTTGTTGCTTGTCACTTAATGCAACCTCAGGGTTTATGTGTGTTTCAATCATTAAACCATCCATATCTAAATCAATTGCCTTTTGAGCCACATGAGGAATTAATTCAGGTTTACCAGAAATATGACTTGCGTCACAAATAATGGGTAATTCAGGATAAGTTGCCTTTAATTGGATTGCGATATTCCAGTTGGGATAATTCCTGTATGGTCCGTTTTCAGTCATATGAAATCCACGATGAATAGCTCCTAGCTTTCTTATGCCTGCTTTATTGATGCGTTCCAAAGCTCCAATCCAAAGTGCCAGGTCGGGATTTATGGGGTTTTTAACTAAAACTGGTATATCTACTCCCTCCAAGGCGTCTGCGATCGCTTGAACGGAAAATGGATTAACTGTTGTTCTTGCTCCAATCCATAAGACATCTACACCAGCTTTTAAACAGGCTTCAACGTGTGAGGCGTTGGCCACTTCTGTAGTAATTTGAAATCCAAACTCCCGCTTAATCTCTTTTAACCATTCCAACGCTTCAATACCTATTCCTTCAAAAGTATTTGGACGTGTTCTAGGTTTCCAAATGCCAGCCCGAAAAAAAACGTTTTTGAAGTTTTTGTGGATACCAGATGCAGTACTCCTAAGTTGTTCTGGAGTTTCAGCGCTACATGGACCAAAAAAATAAAAAGGACGATCGTGCCCCCCTAACCATTTCTGCTCGTTTTCTAAATCTAATTTATCTGTCATAATCCATCCTACCCATAGTATACAGACCTAGTATACATACTTAATAACACTTAAAAATTGCTTATGTTTATCACTTTGCCCAAAGAATTCTAACACCTAAGCCATTCTGAATTCCATACTCTTGAAAGCCTGCTTTAAGATTAATTTCAGTGTAAGTTAGGTTATAGTAAAGGTCGGCAAGGATTTGTTCATTCAAATGAAATTTGTATCCTAAACCAGTTCCACCTCCAAATCCGACTCCACCAATGCGTTGACTAGGAAGATTAAAATCATAATGGAATAATTCATATTGCTGGTTATTAACAACAAAATTGTTGCTTTTCATTTCTACATCGGTAGCATTGCCAAACAAAGAAATATATGCCGAAGACTGGTTAGAAGTATAGAAATTATATTGTACTCCTAAATTGACATGGATTCGACTCTCTTTGCCAAAAATTGGTATGGATTGATAAGTAGGGCCTACTTGTTGGTTTCTAGGGTCGTTTATAGCTACAGTAAAGGCTTGTTCATATCTCAATTGTACTGTGTTAAAGTCAAGAAATAACGACCAACGCTTGCCTAATCTATATCCAGCGTGTAATCCAATTTCAAATGCGGTATTGTATTTAGGATCATTGGGGTATTCCTCTATGGTATATGGATGCTGGAAATAGTTATTAAAAATTTGTTGGTATTCTTGACGATTAAAAACAGTTTGAATTCCATAGGGAGTGGCACCTGGAGTTCCGGAATACATTCCCGCGGTATTGTTATTGGCAAAAAAAGCTCCAAAATTTATCCCAATAAAAAATCGAGTAGTATCCTCTTGCTCATCCATATAATTATAAGCTCCTTCTTCTTGGGCTAGTAATGGGGAATTACCAATTAAAAGAATTAATAATATGCTGTAGTAATTAATGGATTTCAACATTGAGGAAATTTTATTTAAAGTTCACAAAAATAAGGAAAGTGTGATAATAAAAAATAATGACATTTTGGACAAATAAGTTAATGCAATCGTAAAATGAAACATAGCAAAATGTATTTTAACTCTGTTATAATTGTAGCATGAAATATATAATAATTATCCTCTCTTTTTGGGGGTGGAGTTCAATTGTAGCACAAAATACTGTCTCTATAAATCAAACTAATAGTTTAGAGTTGGAGACCATCCTAACTCATAAAAATTCGCTAATTGCTGCAGTAATGGAGAGGACGAATTCAGTTGATAGAGTCGTGATTTATAGAAGTGTTAATGAAGGTCTCAACTGGCAATCGATTGATACCATACAAAATGGAAATCAAGGACGTGGAGACGCGTATGATCCTGTAATGACCATTGATAGCATAGGAAACATATACTTAGTGATGATGCGAAGAAATAATGGAGGTTCAAGCATACTAAATATGGATTTAGCACTTTATAGGTCATCGGACGATGGTGCGAACTGGCAATTTATAAGTTTCCCGCACGTAAATGATGAAATTGCAGACTATCCTCAAATAGTAGCAACAAGTAATGGTGAATTGCATATGGTGTATTCCTATTTTAGTTTTACTCCAATTGTAGAAGGAGTTGTAAATTATATCAAAAGCGTTGATGGTGGAGTTAGCTGGAGTGTTCCTCACTCATTTAGTATTCCTTCTAAAAATCCTGTCGGTCCCGATATAACAAGCCTACCTAACGATAAGTTAATGATATCTTTTGGAGATAATAATCAAAAAAAAATATATGCATCAATAAGTGATGATTTAGGGGGGACTTGGTCTCCACTTGACACAATTGATAATAGTGAGCACAACGCACTTTGTAAGCCTCTTCGTTTATCTAGAGGACAATACAAATCAATTTTGAGCCATCGACCTCATCAATTAAATACTGATTTGAACTATCATTTTCAAAACTCGGATACAAGTAGATGGCATTCAACTTATATAAGTGTAGGAGCATATGCTGAATTTTTGCAAGACTCTATTGGAGGAATACATGTGATTTATAACCAAAAAAACGGCAATAATTTTTTTCTTAACTATTGTTTCTCCACAGATTCTGGACTCACTTTTAGTACACCTTCTATTTTGTATTCTGCACCATTTCAGTTAAATGAACCGGGTGAATACCAATCCTTAATTCAAGTAAATGATAGTTTGTTATTTACTGTTTTTTGCGATTGGTCAGCCAATTCAAAAGTAAAAGTATTGTCGTTTCGGCCCTATCTATCTACTTCTGTCTATTTAAATGAAAAGGAGTTAATCAATCCATCGACTCTGAAAATATATCCAAACCCTGCAAAAGAGTATATAACTTTGGATTTAAGTGTTTTTCCTGATGCAAAAGAGCTTCTTATTTTTAATGTTAAAGGAGAGCTCTTAATTCAAAAAGAAGTTAATGCTCTATCTCATGTGAAAGTTCCAATTAGTCGACTTACGAATGGGATTTACTTGATACAGTTAATTTCAAGTGATAAGATTATAGTAGATCGATTTCTAAAACAGTGATTGTGTAGGAATTTAATTTTTGCTGCAGTCATGATGCACTAGGGTATGATGACTCCAACAATTATGCGAGTTTACCCGTATTGTGGTGTGTAATGTTTTGAAATATTTTTATCCCCAAATCAAATTAAAACTAAACTAAAAATGAAAAAATCTACACCCATAGGTCAATCATGGACTAAGGAGAACTTAACTAAAGCATTAAATACAGCTGTTGCTGTAGAGTTATTTACAATTCCTGTATACTTAAGTGCTGCATCTTCAATAAAAATGGAAAATCGAGCAGATAAAGTTATTCCGGCTACTGTTCATTCAAGCACTTCAGACAGCGGAACAGTCACAGAATTGTTTTCCGCTTATGATGTTATCATGTCTGTAGCAGTACAAGAAATGTATCATTTGACTTTGGCTTGTAATATTGCAAATGCATTAGGAGTTAGGCCTTCTGTAACTGCTCCCGATTTAAATAATCCTCCGAGTTGTTTGAATGGAATTATTGGAAAACCGGTAAAAGGTAATTTAAGCACGCTCATTGATACAATGCTAGCAATTGAAGCTCCTGACCCCAATTACCACTACGATGAAAATCCAAGCAATCCAGTTTCTCCAAACGGACCTAAACTATACCAAGAAGAATACGATTCAATTGGTGACTTATATCACGCTTTAGCCTATGGAGTGGAAGCTTTATGGGATGAATTGTATTCCGCCGATAATGATGCCTATCAAAAACTTAATTTTCAAGGAAAATATGGAGAAGTAAAGCAATCGATTCAAACGCTAGAGGATGCATTGAATGCTATGGCTTGTATCGTGGAAGAAGGAGAAGGTAATGGAGCCGAAGGTTTTATGCCTGGAGCATATGTTCCTGAACCTGGCCAAGAATATCAAGAGTTGGATGAAATTAGTCATTGGGAACGATTTAATGATATAAAAACTTACCTAAAAACCAATACTATTCCTCAGTATCAAGAAACAAATAGTGAAGTAATCAATGTAGCTCAAGGTAAACTAACAGAGGCATATTCTAAGGTAATTAATCAGATGAATGCTGATTTTTCGTCCCCAAACACTAGTTTAAATTTGAGAGGAATGTCTGAAACCGGCACATTAGCCACATCGGTTTGGCAAGGTGGAGAGGCCCCTCAGTGGAATTATACTAGCAAACCAACTCCTTGGCCACCTATACCTGCAGATGCGCACGTTTGTCAAGGTTTGAATATGTGTGCAGGAAAAGGGTTTAATAATTCAGGAACTGGTCCAGGTGATGGAGACTGTGCCACTGTAGAACAAGCATGCAGTACGTCTAATCAATGTAAAGGTCTGGGTGGTTGCGGATATGCTCCTGCAGGTCAAACTCCAACTCCCGGCTTAAATGATTGTTCAGGTCAAGGTGGATGTCAATCTCCGATTTCTCCCTGCCAGGTCTATTCTAAGGGAACAAAAACTTATGGAGGAAAGCATGTTTGGGAGGTAGCCAGAACTTTGTTTGAAGAAAAAGTCAAAAAAGCAGGTAAGACCGTAAAACCCAACAATGGTAAAGTAATGCCACGAAGGTATTCTCCTGCTTTAAATCCTACAAGTGGCGACCAAGGGAATACTTGTCCATTGCCTACCAAATAATATCATTGATGAAGTGAACAGCGATGCAGAAGTTTCTGCATCGCATTTTTTGTTTGAAATGGAAAAAGAAAAAGCGTTCCCTTACCTAGGATTTGGTCTAGGACTTAGAAGTAAGCACTTTCAGTATATACTCAATAATAAGCCAGAGATTGATTGGTTTGAAATTATCTCTGAGAACTTTATTGATTCTAAAGGTTTTCCAAGATATGTGATACATCAAATTGCTGAACGCTATCCTGTTGTGATGCATGGGGTTTCAATGTCTATCGGAAGTACTGATCCAATTAATTTTGACTATTTAAAGAAGTTGAAAGTCATGGAAAAGGAAATCAATGCACAATGGATTTCCGATCATTTATGTTGGACGGGAGTATTGGGAAAAAACACTCACGACTTATTGCCGTTGCCTTTGAATGAAGAAACTTTGAAACATGTTGTTGAGCGCATCAAAGTGGTAAGTGATTTCTTAGAGCGCCCATTGGTTTTGGAAAATCCAAGTTCTTATCTTCAATTTAAGTCTGATACATTGACTGAATGGGATTTTATCCGAGAGATGGCCAATCAATCCGATTGTCGATTATTATTGGATTTAAACAACGTTTATGTGTCCTCTTTCAATCATCAGTTTGATCCGTTTGAATACGTAAAAGCATTGCCATTGGAAAAAGTGGTGCAGTTTCACTTAGCTGGGCATTTAAATAAAGGTACTCATATCATCGATACACACGACAATCATGTGGTTCAAGCCGTTTGGGAGCTATACCAAAAGACAATCCAATTAACAGGGCCAGTTTCTACTTTGTTGGAATGGGATTCCAATATCCCTGAGTTTCCTGAATTGAAAAAGGAAGTGTTAAAAGCGAAAGCGATTTTTGAAAATGGAAAACTTCCTGAAGAAGTACTGATTTCAAATAACACAGAAACAGTCTCCAATGCATTGTCAACCACACCAGCTATTTAGGAATAATGAGTGATTTAAAACAAATTCAAGAATGGATGGTGGGAGTGATTACTCATCCAAAAGGCGCTGTAATTGGTGCAGAAGAAACTTCCATCAACGACCAACATTGGAACATTCAATCTGTTGTTTCTCCATCGGATACATTGACGAGTGAACAGCGAATAGGAATTTATCACAACGGATATTTTGCTCGGCTAATCGAATGTTTTAAAGTAGAATATCGTGGGTTATTGAATGCATTGGGTGAAAAACTATTCCAACACTTTGCATGGAATTTCTTATTGGAACATCCATCCACAAGCTATACTTTAAATGATTTAGGTAAACTATTTCCCTCTTTTTTGGAATCGACTTTATTGGAAAATGAAAGCGCTCCAGAATCATGGCAGTTGTTTATTCTAGACGTGGCCAAATTTGAACGAACGTTTACTGAAGTATATAACGGGGAAGGACATGAAACTTTATTAGATACCAAATCAAGCAATCAACTTCAAACCTCTCCTGCAATCGTGATGTTAGATTTGAAATTTCCGGTTGCAGAATGTATTGGTCATTTCCGAGAAGATAATTTCACCTCATTTCCAGAACCGATGATTAGTCATTATGTCTTTACTCGTCAGAATTATATGGTAAAAGTATACCGTTTGGAAGATTCGGAGTATCAAATCTTGTTAGATTGGAAAAGTGGAGTGTTGGATTCTTGCCCCGATACGTTTCGTCAGAAATGGAAGGCGATTGGAGTAGGGTATTAATAAATGTTTCCAATATTTAATCTTGGTAATTTCTAAGAGCTTTCCTATAATGACTTCTCAATTTTCGTTTTAGGGAAGTTGGTGAAATGATTTTAATGTGCTTTCCAAAACCCAACAGCAAGCGCTCAAGTTCTAAATTGTGATGGACTTTCATCCTAAAAATAGAGCTGCCATCTTCATGAGTCCCCAATAACTCTTGACTTTTGTGAAACGGCTTAGTAATAACATATGGAGCATTTTCTCTTCCAATCTGAAATACGATTGTTTCTGGTGGTTGATTTTTTAAAACCGTCACACCAATGGTATCTTTATAAAATTCATCTGAATCAAAATCGATTACTTGATAATCTACTTTAGTATTGTATTCGATATCCACAATTCTATCTAGTGCCAAAGTTTGAATATTGTCTACTTTGTCACCAATAATTCCAAGAATGAACCACCTATTGTTGTACTCTTTTAATAAGTATGGGGATAAATTAATATTAGAAATTTCTCTTGCTTTAAAGGATTGATAGCTTAGTGAAAGTACAAGTTTTTTTTGAATAGCCTGGTATAAAGTATCTAAAAAATGAAATCCTTTTAAGTGTTCATTTCTATCAAAATGTATAATTGGAGATTGGTGAAGAATTTCTGTATTTACCTTTTCTTCCAAACGTTTAATGACATCTTGAAGGTCACTAAATAGAGAAAAGCCTTTGAATTGATTCAACATGGAAACTGTTTCAGAAAGTACATTTAGATCATTTTTAGTTAATGGTACTTTACTAATCGAATAATCAGGATCTTCATATCTGTAATACTTTTTTTCATATACTTTAATGGGTGCATTATAGCCTAATTTATCGCTTCTCATCAATTGAATATCAGATTGAATTGTACGTTTACTTATAGTTACATCTTTTCCTTCTAAGTCATATAGCGCATCCGAACAAGCTTCAATTAAATCATTTAATGTCCACTTTTTAAATGAATTCTGTAAACATTTATCAATGGTTTGAAATCGGATTAGAGCTTTTTTGTTGATAGGCATGGCATAAAATTATAATTATTTTTTTACTGCGCAAAAAGATTGCGTAGATGGTTCTCAGCTTTGCCTTGTAAATAATAAACAAATGGAAGAAAAAAGAAAAGTAAACGGAAATGATTTGATTAAATGGGGCTTTGTACCTGATAAATGGTTTGTTGAAGCATTAGACTTCATCAATTCAAATGAGTTAACTCAAAATGAAATATTAGACTATTTAAAACAATTTAAACTACCGCCTGCACTTCCAATATTTGAAACAGCAAAACAATACAATTTAAATATTAGGGCAGAGAGTGAATTGGAAGAAGAGAACATTGCTAAAGTGAAAGAAACGATGGATGTGGTGATGCGAACACCTACTATTGTTTCAGGTACGGTGATGCCTGATGCTTGTCCTGCAGGACCTGTAGGAACAATTCCTGTCGGAGGCGTAGTTGTAACAAGGAATGCAATTCATCCAGGAATGCACAGCGCAGATATTTGTTGCTCAGTGATGTTGACTGACTTCGGAATGGCAGATCCTAAGACAGTGTTAGATGCAGCACATCAATCTACACATTTTGGACCAGGAGGAAGAGAAAGAGACGATCAGTATTACTTTAGACCGGAATTGTTAGAAGCATTTGAAAGCAATCATTTTTTGAATGAGCAAAGGTCTATTCAAGTTGCTAGAAAACATTTAGGTACTCAAGGAGATGGAAATCACTTTTTATTTGTAGGAAAGTCTAAGAAAACAGGAAATACAATGTTAGTTACACATCATGGTTCTAGAGGTGTAGGAGCAAACTTGTATACGAAAGGAATGAAAGTAGCCAATAAGTTTAGAAACAAATTGTCACCAGAAACGCCGAAACAGAATGCTTGGATTCCTTTTGATACGGATGAAGGACAAAGCTATTGGGAGGCATTGCAAATTATTAGAATGTGGACGAAAGAAAACCACAGCGTAATTCATAATGCTACAGCTGAAAAAATAGGACAAGCTGTATTAGATCGATATTGGAATGAGCACAATTTTGTTTTTAAAGATGAAGATTTATTCTATCATGCAAAAGGTGCTACTCCATTAGATCAGAAATTTATGCCAGACGTTACAGGGCCTAGATTGATTCCATTAAACATGGCTGAGCCAATTTTGATTGTAAGAGGAAAAACGACAGCAAACAATTTGGGATTTGCACCTCATGGAGCTGGAAGGAATAGTAGTAGAACTCAGCATAAAAAGTCAAAATCTGATAGAACTGTTGAAGATATTTTTATTGAAGAAACGAAAGGATTAGATATTCGTTTCTACTCCAATGAAATTGATATCTCTGAGTTGCCATCTGCCTATAAAAATGCGGCGAGTGTTCGTGCACAAATGAGTGAGTTTGGTTTAGGTGAAGTTTTGGATGAAGTAATTCCATATGGATGTATAATGGCAGGAGACTGGCAAAAAAATGCTCCGTGGAAAGGGCGAAGAGTAAAAAAGTCTAGAAACAAAGAGTAAATAATTAGCAGGCCCCGAGCGAATAATCTGGTTCGCTCGGGTAAGTAGAGGCTAAATTGTAGATTCAATTCTAACTAAGTTCTTATTTTTAAAGGATGTGATTATTGCAATCACTTAATTGTAAAAGCTTTACTGTATTTTTCATTATTATTAATCACCCCCAGACAACCAATTTAGAACTTCCTAGGTTATACATTCGAAAGCCAATCCAATTGAAAGAATTGATCTTAAACGAAGAAATACTAATTAAACATTGCATCGATAATAATCGACATGCGCAAGAAACCTTGTATAGCAATTATTACAAGGAATTGTACATCATTTCGATGCGCTATTTAAGTGATCATCACGAAGCTGAAGATGCTATCATTCTAACATTTACAAAGGTTTTCAATAATCTAAAATCTTTTTCCTACCAAGGCAAAGGAAGTCTGGGTAAGTGGATTCGGACAATAGTAATTAATGAATCAATTAGACTGTTGAATAAACGGAGTCAATTTGATTTTGAGAATGAATTGCACACCATTGAAATTCAAAACAACTCACCAAATAGTGTGGAGCAGATGCAAGCTTCGGACATCTTAAAAATGATTGAACAATTACCTACAGGGTATAGAACCATTTTTAGTTTGTATGTGATTGAAGGGTATTCTCACAAGGAAATTGCAACACTTTTAAAAATTAGTGAAAACACTTCAAAAACTCAATTGAAGAAAGCTAGAACTAGTTTAATGAATAGTATAAATAACGAAAATAGATCCTATGGAACCATCTGATTTTGATGATATAATAAAAGGTAAGTTCGGGCAAGACAATGATTTGTATTCCAATGAAATCGAACACTCTAAACCTTACGTTTGGACTGCAATTCAGCAAAACTTAATTGCAGATAAAGCTCCAATTAGATGGCATCATTTGGCGGTAGCGGTAATTCTATTGTTTATCTGTACTTCCTTTGTTATCTATCTTATTCAGCATCAACATCATAAAGAAATGAATCAGCTTGCCAAAAGCATGAATGTAATGAACTCAAACTATTTAGCTCAGTCTAAGCAATTGCAACAAAAAGAAGAACAATTGAAGTGCCTTGAGGTTGATATTCAGTCATTAAAGCAAGATGATAAATTCAAGTCGAAGAAAGATTTGATCGTATCTAAACCGCATTATGTGTATCTAACAGATACTATTTATGTGAAGCAAATTAAATACATAACACAAATCGAAAATAGAGATACATTGGGTGTTTCATTGGCTAATAATGATACAATTATTGACAAAGAGTCGATAAAGCCGCACCAAATGATTTATCCAGTTTATAAAACGAGTAAATCAACAAAAGTGGAATCAGAGAATCTGAAAGTGAAGATTAACTCATTTGCTTCTAACCAATAATAACCCTTAAAAACAAAACGATGAAAAAGACTTGGATTTACTTAGTAGCTGTATTATTTCCATTTATTGGGATTTGTCAGCAAATACCAGATTCTGTAACTGTATTTATTGATAATAGAATAGAAGTAGTGATTGAGTTGGATGATTACATCAAACTAAAAGAAAATAATGATGCAGCGACTATTGTTAAGAAATTTCAAGCTCAATTACCTAAAATTATAAACGAGCTTCAACTCGATAAATCTGAAATAGTAACATATATAAATGATAGTCTTTTAACTATAGAAGATGGGGAGCAAAGAAAGGTCTTTTTAAATACTGAATCTTCCCTAATTAATACCGGGGTAAGAGATAAGGCTATTCTTAGATACAAAGGTTTAGAGATAACCATTTCAACTAATGATTTAGAGATAATTTTAGATATTGATATGGCGAAATGCGTACAAATGGTTGTTGATTCTTTACCAGAAAAATCACGACTTTCAAGATCATTGTTTTTTCAAATCATTGATAGCAAAGTTATTGAAATAGACGGTCAGAATAGAAAAAATTCATATAATGATGTGCTTGCACTTCAAATGGGTACTGGTATTAGTTTGCTAAAAAACACTAGTTTAGTTGATCTCACTTTTTCTATGGATTTTATATTCTATAAAAAAGGTAAAATTTCTCACAATGGCTATGTTTCTACGAATCTGATGTATGATTTTGTAAATAATAGAGAGATGAATATCAATACGTTTTTGAATATCGGTTATCGTTCATATTATTTCAATAAAGAAGATGAAGAGCATTTTGTTGGATTAGAATTTGGTTATTTAGTTTCTCGTCAAGGTGATTTATTTGATAAGAATACTTTTCGATTTGGACTTAGTAAATCTATCAATAGTCATTTTACATTTTCATCACAATTATATATGGAAGACAATTTTAAGCGTTTTTATCCGGGTGTGCGATTAGATATAAAATTCTAAATTCAATAACTATTGCTGTAAATTTGCCATGTGACTAATCATTCAACTCTAAACAGACTTCTTTCTCGACTGAATTATCCACCAGTAGTTAAAACCGAAACCATTCAAACGCTTTGGAGTGGATATGGGAAAATTTTAAGACTGCAATTTGATGAAAGTTCTCCAAAGTCTATCATTGCTAAATTGATCAATTTACACGAAGCAAACAGTCATCCGAGAGGATGGAACACTGATCGATCGCATCTACGGAAAGTAAAATCGTATGAAGTAGAAATGGAGTGGTATAAAAACTGGGCTTATCGATGTGATGCATCATGCAGAATCCCAAAATGCTATGCCTCTCAATCTACAGATGATCAACACTTGATTATTCTAGAAGACTTGGATGCTTCAGGCTATCCATTTCGAAAGTCCAATTTAAACGTTGAGGAAGCGAAAGTGGTTTTGAAATGGTTGGCCAATTTCCATGCACTTTTTCTGAATGATTCTCCTACAGGATTGTGGGAAGAAGGAACGTATTGGCACCTAGCCACTCGACCTGATGAGTTTGATGCTATGGCAGACAGTCCTTTAAAACAGAAAGCTTTTCAAATCGATGAAATCCTTAGAAATTGCACCTATAAAACCATCGTACATGGAGATGCTAAGGTGGCTAACTTTTGTTTTTCTAAAGATATGAAGCAAGTCGCAGCTGTGGACTTTCAGTATGTCGGTGGCGGTTGTGGAATGAAAGACGTGGTGTACTTTTTAGGCAGTTGTTTATCTGAAAAGGAATGTGAAAGGCTCGAAGAACAATTACTGGATTACTATTTTCAAGTGTTGAAGTCTAAATTAATGCAATCTGATAAAGTGATTGATATAGGAGGACTAGAGAAAGAATGGAGAATCCTATTTCCAATCGCCTGGGCGGATTTTACTCGTTTTTTATTGGGTTGGATGCCAACACATCAAAAACTGAATGGATATAGTGAGCGGATGGTGGAGAAGGCTTTTTCTCAAATATTCTCTTAACTTACATAAAACCCTTCTATTTCTTATTTCAACTTTTTTACTCACCACATTAAACCTTTTCAATTTTTGAGGTCTAAAGAACCGAACAACTTGAACCTATTGAATAAATAGAGAGTAAGAATTTCTATTTCTATGATTGAATCGCATTTGATGTACAGCAGAAATCTGGGTTCCTTTGCACTCCAAAACTATTTGAAGATTATGAATTTCCCTTTTAAACAATTGCTTTCATTTATTGCCCTTTTCATTTTAGCCATTTTTGCAAACGCACAAGGTCCTTCAAAAACCATCATATCAGGTAAAGTGATTGCAGAAGGAAGCAATCAAGCGGTTATGTTTGCTACAGTCATGGTTGGAAATACAATCACAAAAAAGACTATTGATGGTACAACAACTTCTGAAGATGGGACTTTCAAACTATCAACTGCGCTTCCTGATAGCTTTTACTTGCAAATTAGTTTTATTGGATTTAAAACCAAAACCATCGAAAACCTAAACATATCGAATGGTAGAGTAAACGTCGGAACCATCCAATTGGAACAGACAGCTAACGAGTTGGATGAAGTGAAAGTAGTAGCTGAAAGGTCTCAAACGGAGTTTAAATTAGATAAACGAGTCTTTAACGTAGGGCAAGATTTGAGTAGTACAGGTGCTAGTGCTGTTGATGTTTTGAATAATGTGCCTTCTGTTGATGTCAATATTGAAGGTCAGATAAGTTTAAGAGGTAGTCAAGGGGTTCAAATTTTAATCAATGGCAAACCAAGTATTTTAGCAAGTGATGAAAGTAATGCTTTAGGGACTATTACTGCTGATATGATAGAGAAAATCGAAGTAATTACCAATCCATCTGCTAAGTATGATGCAGAGGGGACTTCCGGAATCATTAATATCGTGTTAAAGAAAGAGGAAAAGAAAGGGATGAATGGATCCATTTCAGTTAATACTGGAATTCCTGATAATCACAGTGTCGGTATAAGTTTAAATCGTAGAACAGAGAAATTCAACTTATTTACTCAATTAGGTGCAGGATATCGCTCAATGCCAAGAGATAATGAGGATGTTAATCTAAATTACTTGAACAATTCCTTGATTGAAAGTGAAGGTACTGACTATCGCAATGAAATGTTTTATAACATCACTTTGGGTACTGATTACCATATAAATGATAAGAATGTAATAACGTTATCAGGAAATTTCGCCTACGAGGTAGAAGATCAACCCTCCCTTACCAATTTTAGTAGCTATGAAAATGGTTTATTGGTTTCTCAATGGTATAGAGACGAAAAAACAGAAGCAACTAACCCTAAATGGCAATATGAATTACAGTACCAAAGGGAGTTTAAAGACAATAAAGAACATACGTTACTTTTTAGTGCATTGGGTAGTTTTTTCGGTAAAGATCAATCTTCTGAATTTGAAAATGTAACCACTTTTGGTGATGCCGTAGATCCTTTCCAACGAACTGAAACAGCTTTTAGTGAAGCCAATTATACTTTTAAAGCCGATTATTCTAAACCCATTAACGACGAATTCAGTTTTGAAACAGGTGCACAATATGTCATTACCGATGTAAGCAATGATTATGCGGTATTTGATTTTGTTGACAATGGATTCATTCCCGATTCCTCATTAACCAATCTCTTCAATTACAATCAAAAGGTATTGGGAGTATATGGAACTGCGTCCTACGAAAAGGATAAGTGGGGAGTAAAAGCAGGGCTAAGAGCTGAAAATACGGATTTATCAACGTTATTGACCAACACCAATGAATCCAATAGTCAGGATTATACAAATCTTTTTCCCACCTTGCATGTATCCTATAAATTGACTGAAACTTTGTCTTTACAAGCAGGGTATTCCAAGCGAATTTATCGTCCACGTTTGTGGGATTTAAATCCATTCTTTAACATCAGAAACAATTTCAGTATCCGTACAGGTAACCCAAACTTACAACCAGAGTTTACTGATTCTTATGAAGTCACCAGCATTTTTATACAAGAAAAGTATTCCTTAAATTTTGGAGTGTTTCATCGAAGAACGACAGAAGTTATTGAGCGAATATCAACATTTCAAGACAATGTGAATATTGTAACACCAATGAATGTTGGAACCAACCAATCTACTGGTTTAGAATTAAATGCAAAGTACAATTTAAGTAAAAAAGTAACTTTACAAGGAGATGCCAACTACAACTTTTTTAAAAGAATTGGAGATTTCGAAGGCACTTCTTTTGACTTTAACGGAGATCAATTCAATTCGAAATTAACCACCAAATTTAAGTTGAAATACAACATTGACTTTGAGGTAACAGGAAACTATCGTTCTCAATATAAAACCGTTCAAAGTGTAGTTTCACAAAATGTGTTTATGGACTTAGGAATACGTAAGAAAATTATCAATGGGAAAGCAGTTATTAGCGCAAGTGTTCGCGATGTATTCGCATCTCGTTTTCAAGAAAGTGTAGTCAATCAAGAGGATTTTTACATCTATAGTTACGGTTTAAGAGGGCGATTTATCACCTTAGGTTTCAGCTATGGTTTTGGAAAAGGTGAAGCTATGGAATACTCAGGGAGCAGAAGAAGGTAATTAACTTTCTAAAAACTATTCGTTTTTTAATGATAGGGAAAGCTGAATATTCCAACTATATTTGAGGCTTTACATTTTAAATGGAATCACTTATCCTTGTTTGTTTTTATGCATTTTTGGCCATTTGGGTGGTTTCTTTATGCAATAACTTGATCTATTTCATTACCACAAAAAGTGATGAGTTTGATAGTGCCTTTTTCAATAAAACAAGGAGTTTTTCTGAAGCTTTAGACGACTTACATTACTTAGAAAAAGGGCTGAATAAGCAGTTTAATTCAGCTAGAAACAAGATTCACTTTTACAAGAGAAATGCAGAGCTAACTCGAAGAAGATACAGCTATTATGCAGATAAAATAGAAGACGGTTTTATTCGGCTGTATCTAAGTCAATATTTGACAAAGAAAGAAGTTTTTTCGAAGCTAGACCGACCTGTTAGGTGGCATTTCAATCTGGTTTTTGTATTTGTAGGTATCATTATCGGAGCATTAATACTTTATAGTGGTTACCTCGTATTCTTCGATTTTAATCCTATTACAATTCTCATAAATAGCGTGATTGCTGCGTTTTGTGTTTATATCTACATGTATATTGTTTCTCTTAATATGCTATTTTTCTACTTCTTGGTTAATTTCATATTATATGTACTTCAAATTGATTGCAGTAAGCTTTACAAGAATTTGGGCATCATGAACTTTTTAACTAAGAATTGGAGTGGTTTCAATGGTGGTGGAATGGCAATAGGAGCAGGAGCAGTTGGAAGTTTTCACTCCTATGCCGGTGATGGTTTTGGAGGTTACGGAGGTTACGGAGGTGGTTCCTTTGGTGGTGGAGGAGCAGGTGGAAGCTGGTAGACAATGTGTTAATAATCTGTAAGACCTTCAGATTAAAGTTCCGTTTTTTTGGTGAATGTCTGCTTTAAACCAATACTTATTCAACCATACCATCACATTTCAAGTCTCAACGAAGGAAATCTATAAAAAGGACGTCCAAGAGTATGAACCCATTAAAATAGATGTTATGAAAAAGTTTGCAGTAATTATTGGGCTGATTAGTTTATCTACATTCGGATATGCGCAAGGTCAGCGACCAGATCGTCCACAACCACCATCAATAGAAGAACGTATCTCTATAGCCAAAACAGAGTTAAGTCTGACAGATGAGCAGGTAGTTCAATAGAAAGAAATTCACTCCAGGTACGAATCAGCAATGAAAGATCGCTTAGGTGGTGAAGCTGCTCGGGAAGAAATGACAGCTGAATTAAAAGCTACTTTAACTGAAGAGCAGTTAACCAAATTCAAAGAACAACCAAAAGGTAAACCCCAAAGACGGTAATAGAATTAGCCTGTTGATTATTGCTCAACAGGTTTTTTTGTTTAAGATTAAGTCAAAAAAATGAGAGTTTTCACTCATTTTGCGAAGGAATATAATTTTTTAGCTTTCCGCTATGAAAAGCCAACTCTTAACCAACCTCAAAAACAACACACTTTTTTACAGTTCAGCAACACTACTTATTGCAATAGTATTTGTAAATCCATTTACCACGGATATAGCCAATTACCTTGAAACACAAATCGATTCTATAACACTTAGTTTAGGAATTCTGTTGGAATTAAAAGCCGCAGCAAGTTCCACCAGTCCTAGTCACATTCCTTTGATTTCAGGAATATCAGCTAGCACATTGGACTCTTTATCCACAGCAATTCAATACCTCAGTTATTCAGATTTATTAGTAACAGTGCAGTTGGTACTGATCGCATTAACCAAGTCTATGTTGATTCCTGTAACATTGGTTGCTGCTTTACTGTGTAGTTTGATCCCCAAGTATAAATCGGTTTCCTTAAAAGTATTGGTGTTGTTATTATTGATTAATCCAGGTTTGCCAATGTACGTTAGCGGCATACAATACATTACTAAAGAAGC
The DNA here is from genome assembly GCF_009909615.1 of Acidiluteibacter ferrifornacis. Classification (GTDB taxonomy): domain Bacteria; phylum Bacteroidota; class Bacteroidia; order Flavobacteriales_E; family Vicingaceae; genus Acidiluteibacter; species Acidiluteibacter ferrifornacis. The sequence goes on from NZ_WWNE01000005.1 coordinate 414,594, forward strand.
CAAACTAGACATCGGGAATGACTTATCGAAAGAGCTTCAAGAAACCCAAGCACATTACAAACAAAAGGAATTAGAGCACGCTGCCAAAGAGGAGGAACGCAAAAAAAGTCAATTGGAGGAAGCCGAAGCCCAAGGTGGAGATCATGTTTCAAAATTGAAAATATTCGAAGACAAAACTGCCGACGACCTTTCCAAGATTGGCTCTAAAATAGAGGAAGACGTTTCTGAAGCTTATTTGGTGCTAAAAACTGCTTGCAAAGCAATTACAGTTAAAACAATAAACTTGTTTACGGCGATTTTGATCCAGTTCATTTTGTTGCCATTTCTCTTCTTTTATGGATTATTTACCTTGTATCAAAAGTTTCTAACGGGAACAACTTCAGATGCATTTCTTGAGAAGATCGTTCTATTAGAAACCCTTTTCGTTACCATTATCAACCTATCTCATTTTTTTTAAAACTAAAAGTCATGAAAAACAGAAACACCTTGATTCATTCTATTGTAGTTATTGCAGCTATTTTACTTTCTTCTTGTAGTACTGGAGAAGCCCCTGTAAAAGAATTGGCACCATCTAAAGCTGAAACTAAAGAAATAGCAGCATTAGATTCAACACCAGTTGCAGTCAAACAAGCTTTAGGTATTGATGTTTCTCACTTTCAGGGAGCAGTAGATTGGGATGAAATCAAAGCTAATAACATCACTTTTGCGTATACTAAAGCCACCCAAGGCGCAACATATATAGATTCAAAATTTCACCAGAATTGGAGTGAAATGGCTGCAGCAAATATTGCTAGGGGAGCTTACCATTTTTATTCAACAGAGAGCGATGGTAATACTCAGGCTGAGCACTTTATAAACACCATAAAAGAAGTAAAAGCAGGGGAGATGCCTCCTGTGTTGGATTTAGAGCAAGGCAGTATAAAAGGGACTATCGCAATGAATCAGTTTCATCTGGAGGTATTGAGCTGGTTAACCATTGTTGAAGCTAAACTGGGTGTAAAACCCATTATTTATACCAATAATCCATTTGCAAATCAGTATTTAATCAACGAAAAATTTGCAGATTACTCCCTGTGGATTGCTGAATATGGTGTAGCAGAAGCCAAAACACCTTTAACTTGGAAAGACAAAGGATGGTCTATATGGCAAAGAACAGAAAGAGGTAATATAGAAGGAGAAATTGGGAACGTAGATCATGACATTACCAATGTAGCATTGCATACATTACAAATAAAATAACTCATATATATCACAAATCAGCATAATGCTAACAATTTCAGACAATTATAAAGCGGTAGTTAAAGACTATCAAAAAGAAGAGTTGAACCGGTTGGGTAATAAAGAGCAAAACATTGCTCGGCTCCAAGAATGCTGTAAAGAACTTCTCTCGAAATTGGCTAAAATTCAATCTAATGGGGGTATGGTTTATTGTATTGTAAATGCCGCAGATTATGGATCTGACCTCTTTTCTTTAACAGCAAAAGCAAAAAATAGCATTGATGATTTGGAACCTATTATTACTGAAATAGATTCAAATATTGATAGTTGTGTAATCAATAGCGAAGGCAGAAAAAGTATTTTCAACACCCCTTCTAATCAATGGCAATTGTTAAACAAAGCCTTTAATCTAGATTTTGAGATCACTTTTTCGCCGGACGGAAAAATGAAAGTAAGTTACGACCCATTAATGCATCCACAAGATGAGCGTCAGCCAATAGGGGAGTCTTACTATTTAGTTGTCCAAAATTGGGACTATGAGCTAACATTGAATAAAGTAGAAAATACATTTAATGATAGTGTTTTTATAAAATTAGAGTCATCCGACAATTCTGCACGAAATACCATTATGATTAATTGGGCCCAGATAAAAACGCTAGATGAAAAATCATTGCAGCTCAACCAGAATTATAGAGCGTATTTATATGTAAAACTGCACAATACCTACAAAAGAGAGGTAAATAATTTTGAAGACTTTTTATCTTTAGGATCGTTTCCATTTTTCATCAACAAGAATTTACAAGCAATCTCACAACTATTGCTGTATCAACAATTCGAAACGTTTAAGTATAAGCTCATTTATTGCACCAACATAACCAATAATTTACTTAATTGGGTGGTACGCAAAAAAGCCGTGAACTCATTAATTTCTGACGAATTAGTGACATTACTTACTAAAAACAAGAAAGAAATGAATGAGTTAAATGCATTAACCGTTGATTGTTTGTATCAGTTGATTCGATTAGAGTGGGTTACATGAGCTATAAGTAGAGTATATTTTCATTTAATTGAGAGGATGGTAAAAGAAAAGTTAATAATTCAAAGGATTATAGACAATCAGTGGCTTTATCCCTATCCTGAAATACTTCAATAAGATAATTTTCAATTATAGCCCAAAAAATACTATTTCCATTTTACAGTAAGACTTTTTATCGATAAGTAGATGAGCTAAATTTATCATTGCTTTTAACTTAAAGTCAGCTCCTTTTATTACAAAGGATTACTCGTTTTAAAAGTTAAGCTTTATTAAATGTAATCAATGATCCCTAATGCAAATCTGATTTTTTTTTATAAAAAGGAAATTAGCAACTTTAACTCCTTAAACTCAATTTTCTCTAACTATGTTTGTAACATCCTTTAGTTTAATTCTTTAAAAGATTTATCTATAAGTCCTTTTAAATTAATAAAACCCACATATGATAAAGATGTTACTACATATATTCTCTATTGTTTTCTCAATAGCTTCTATAGCCCAAGAGTATTCGTTTAAAGCGTTTGAGAAACGTTTTATTCAAGAGTATGAAAACTTAAATATACCACCGATTCGAATTGCTTTCTTGGAAACGCTCGCCGACATCCCTGAACAAGAACAATTGGCAAAGCAAGAGCGATTCTTTAGAAAAGTACTTGAGGAGTATAGAAACTATAATCTTAATGATTTAACTGAAAGTGAAGAATTGAGTTTGGCTATTATTAAATATGAAGCAGAAATAAATTTAATTCGAATTCAACTTTCAAAGGAATGGGATGGAATGCTACCTCAAGAAGATGTTTCAATTATTCAAGTTGATCATGGAAAAGAATGGTATCAGTATCTATTAAATAGGTGGGTAGATCTTGAAGTAAATCCTGATAGTTTATTTGCCTTTGGAAAGCGTGAGGTAGAATTTGTAAAAAGAAAAATGGAAAATATCAGAGAGGAACTTGATTACAGTGCTGAAGACTTTATGCAATACTTAAACGATAGTTCCTTTTTCTTAAATGATGTTGCAGAAATTCAAAGGGAGTTTGAATTAACTCAGCAAAGAATGCGCTTAAAATTTGCAAATCTATTTCCTTTTACTCGTGAAATGGAAGAAGCCAGAATTGCTCAAGGAACTGATTCAAATTTGGCAAATGTCCCAGCTTTTTATAACGAAGGTACCTTTTATTTCAATTACTTTAATCAACCGTTTAACAAAAGACAAATTGAATGGATATATGCTCACGAAGCATTCCCTGGACATCATTACCAAGGGTTTGTCAATGGAAAAGTAAATCGATCAGCATTGCTTGATTTATTTTGGCACCCCAGTTTCGCCGAAGGTTGGGGAGCTTACGTAGAGTATTTGGATATCTACTCAACACCTACGGATGAATATGGAAAGTATGAATGGGACTTGATTCGTTCGGTTCGCGTGGTGCTAGATGTAGGAATCAATTATTACGGTTGGAGTGACAGACAAGCCTTTACTTATTGGAAAACACACATCAAGAATCAAGATCAGGTAGCAAGGCGCGAAATAAGCAGAATGAAACGATGGCCTGCTCAAGTCATAACGTATAAATATGGCGCTCATGAAATGTTGCGCTTATTAGCGAAAGCGAAAGAATCTGAAAACTTCCAATGGATAGATTTTCACCAAAGATTATTGGAAAATGGTGATGTTCCAATTTCCATTTTAAGAGAGAAGTTTGAAAAAGGGTTCATAATGAAATAGGACAATTACAAATCATTATTATTTTAACCACTATGTTTATAAAAGGTTAGGTAACTCCTAAGCTTTTTTCTTAAATTCTTGGCATCAGAATAACCAATTTCATTGGCAATTTCCTGATATGTATAATCTTGTTGGAGTAATTTTTTTGCCTCCTTTAGCTTTAAGTTCAATATGTATTGATAGGGTGACTGTTTGTAAATGGCTTTAAACGATCGAAGAAAATGATACTTTGAAAGACTGCTAAGCTGCGCCAATTCTTGTAAGTCTATGCTTTCAAATTTATGGTCGTGGATATAATCCCTTGTTTTTGAAATTCGTCGGTATAACTCTTCTTTAGTGTGCTTTTTGGCCACCTCCAACTGACCTAGAATCAGCTTTATTTCTTGTTGGTCGTAAGCCAAATGTTCAGCCAGCTTTAAGTAAAAGGCATGCCACCAATTGTCGTCTTTTTCACTTTGGTTTAATAGCATGGGGATGTATTGGTTTAAAAACTTTGAAGTAGCTATAGGTGATAGTAAACGATATTTACTAGTAGTTAGATAAACTGATTCATTATTAAATTCCTGAGTCAACTGTTTTTCTAATGGCTTTCCAAAACCATTAAAAACATCTTGAATCATTGATATTGGCGGATAGATGCAAACACCATTGGTTGGCTCTTTAGATTTTACTGTTGTTTCTATTTGTTGACCTTGACCAATAATTATAAATTCACCTTGATCGAGCTTATAATAAGAATCACTTACTTTATACCTTTCTGCTCCCTTAATGACTAGTTTTATGGAAAGCGGTGCATTGCTCTCCTTCTTCTCAAAAAGAGTTACAGAAGATTCAACACAGTTACTTTCACCCCAATCTTCGAGTACTTGATGATGAAGAACATTAATAAAACATTGCTGATTCATGAAGTAAAGTTATTCCAAATGAGTATTTGAAGTATTTAAAATTGTATAATTGGTGATTGTATTGGTTAAATGGTTTTTTAGCAACATTTACCCCTGTTGCAAAAAGGAGGGTTATTTATTTTGCTTAAAAAAAAGATGAAGCCAATTGTTTTGCTTTGCGCGACTTTATTTTGTTTAAATATCGACGCTCAATTTCATACGTTAACCCTCCCTAAAGCTAGCCCCGAGGCAAAGATAGTTCAACAAATAGGAGTTACTTTTATAGAAGTTAATTATCATAGTCCAGCAGTTAATGGGAGAGATGTATGGAATAATCCTTATATTATCCCTCAGAATGGAAACCCGATACCTTGGCGAGCAGGAGCGAATGAAAACACCATTATTAGTTTTGATACTGATGTGAAAATAGAAGGTCAAGAATTAAAAGCAGGTTCATATGGTTTTCATATTATTCCTAATGGTCATGAGCATACCTTACTTCTAGCTAAACCTGATAATTTGTGGGGTAGTTACTATTTAAACCTTATTACAGATGTGGTACTTCAAGTAAAAGTTAAGGATACTGTTTCTGACTTTTCAGAACGTTTAAAATATGAGGTGATTAACCAAACTGAAAGCACATGCCAATTGGCTTTAAAATGGGCAAACCGCATGATTCCTTTTACCATTGAGGTTGATTTAAAACAAACAACTATAGAAAAATTACGCTATCAGTTAAATGGAGAGAATACCTATCAATGGGAGGCTTGGAATGATGCAGCTTTATGGTGTCTGCATAACAATACTAATTTAGAAGAAGCTTTAACATGGGTAAATCGATCAATTAATGGAGGGTTTGGAGGGTTTGCTGCACATCCAAGCTTTATAAACCTAAGCACGAAACTGGAGATTTTAGATGCTTTGGCAAGAGAAGAAGAGTTCAATAATACAATAAAAAGCCTTAATGAAATAAGGTATTCAGCATCTGAAGCTCATCACATGGCAGTCACTTTGATAAAGCTCAAACAAGATAAAGCAGCGATTAATTTACTCAATCAAGCCATTAAAAAAAATGAAAAGGATTGGGGTATGAGGCTTTATCAAGGAATCGCCTACTATTATTTAGGGAAAAAGTCAGCTTCTACTTCAGCTTTAAAGCAATGTGCAAAAATTTGTCCTGAAGGTTTTAAACCTCGCTTAGAAATGATCAAACAACAAATAATAAAGGATGAGTATCAATTTCCTCAACGAAAATCTTAATCTCACAAAAATGAAAATTATTATAACATTAATTGGAATTACATTACTTAGCTCTTGTCTTTGGGCTCAAGAAACTGGATTAAAACGAAGAGCGGCCTTAGGCTTAAGGCTATCGCAAGTAAATGACTCTATTGCTAGGGCAAACGGACTGGATGAGACCAAAGGAGTATATGTTAGCAATGTACTAAAGGGAACTACTGCAGATAAAGTTGGGATTAAGGAAGCTGACATCATCACACAACTTAATGGAATCAACATTAATTCAACACAAGATATTGTTACTGAAATAGGCCAATACCGAAATGGAGATAAATTAAAGGTGGTTATTTACAGAAATGGCAAAAGATTAGTAGCAAAAGGAATTGCCCATGCAAGACCTATGGAACAATCAGACCTTGCTGAAGTTGTATACAGCAGCGTAAGCTATAAAGGCAATCAATTGAGAACCATACTTCACCATCCAAAGGGAAAGGAAAAAGCGCCGGTAGTTTTCTTCATTCAAGGATACCCTTGCCAATCTATAGACTTGGCCTATTCATCGCAACAACCTACGCGTAAGCTAATCGATGATTGGGTAGCTGCAGGTTATGCAGTGTATCGAATAGAGAAGCCGGGAATGGGCGATAGCAAAAGTGAGAAAAACTGCTTTGACATTAACTTTTTAGAAGAAGTTGAAGTTTTTAGGAACGGTTACATGGACTTGCAAAACAAACCTCAAATAGATGCGGATAATATCTTTCTGTTTGGTCATTCTATTGGTGGAATCGTAGCTCCACTAATTGCTTCAGAATTTAATCCCAAGGGTGTTATGACATACGGAACTTTAGTCAATACTTGGTTTGAGTATATGCAAGAACTTACCCGAGTTCAAGGACTATATTTTAACCGAAGTGATATCGAAATAGAAGCTGATATTCGGAATGCCACACCTTTTTGGTATGAAATGTTAGTGGCTCAAAAATCGAACGAGGAAATATTGCAGAATGTAGAAATCTATAAGTTACTAGAGCAGGAGGGAACCTTAGAAAATTTTAAAAACGGTCAATTTATTCACCGTCATTACACTTATTGGGTGAGTATACAGAACTTGGTATTATCAATGGAATGGGCAAAAGTAAAATCCAAAGTGTTGGCCTTGTACGGTGAATTTGATATAGAAGCATTAAATCCTGACCATATATACGCCATAGAAAGGATAGTAAACCGTCACCACCCAAATCTTGCCAAAGCGAAAGTAATCAAAAATGCAGATCATGGATTCGTAAGATTTAAGTCCATGGATGAGAAGATCGAAGTGATGAATATGGGGCAGTATTGGGACTATATGGCAAACCATTACCATAAGGGAATTGGGGAGACTACCATCAACTGGATGAGCCAATTGAAATAGTGTTGAAGTTTATATTCATATGCAATCTTAGTTTTGTTGCTCTTATGAGTAAAGCTCAAGAGTGTATTGTTGGGCAATACCAAGAAGTTTTTCTAAACCTAGCAGAATCGGATAGGGTAATTCAATTTAGAAAGGATGGCTCTTTTACTTATGAAGAATGGGATGACACGGGAGACTACTTTGGTATGGGGTCTTTTTACATAAAAAGAGATTCACTTTTCTTAAACTTTCAGCAAATTAGAAAGCAAGAAGATGCAGTAAAAATAGTGGCTCAAGAAAACCAAGATACAGTTTCCTCAATTCTGATTCACAATACCTACTTTAGAGGTGAACTTTGGCCATTTAACTACAGAATTTTGCAAGGTGATTCTTTAATTGAAAGAGGAAAAAGTGATCTCTTGGGAAACGCTTTTTTTAAATTAAAAGTCAATCAAATTATTGATATAGTGGTTTATTCTTCTAATTCAAAGTCAATATTGCAACAGCCTGTACAATTTAAAGTAGATGCTACTCCAAAGAACCAAGACTTTGTTATTTTATTAAATGTATTGCCTAAAAACACACAATTTATTCAGGATATTGTGAAAGCTTGCCCGATAAAAAGATACCGAAGTGGCCGAAGGTTCTATATTAAAGAAAACCAAGCTTGGAAGAAGTTTAAGAAAAATGGAATAGTTTACAGTGAATAAATTAATTATAACCCTTATTTATAGTAGTTTATGCTTTAACATAATTGCAGATGAAGCCCCTTATAAAATGCATGAACTACTTCTAAAAACCAATTTAGTTGCTCATGTTCAACTAAGTGCTTCGGAGGATGATTTTTTTAGACTTGAAGTTTTATCCGTTTTGCATCGAAAGCAAAGTGGCATAACAGAAGGAGATTATTTGAAAGTAAAGCATGATTTTAATGTTGTTTGTCCACCGAGCTTTCCTAAGCAGTTTGTAATTGAAAAGAAGAAGGCTCTAGCCTTTTTGACTTATCATAAAGGGCAGTGGCATTTAACTCAAGGTGAAATTGTCTTCCTTAAAAATGATACAGCTGAGTTTGATTTTTATGAAGAAGGATATGTATACAGCGCTCCAATTTCTGAATGGAAGAAATCAATTACAGAATACCACCAACACTTTACTTTAAATCAAGAAGGAAAAGTGATGCCTAAGCTTAAATCAACCGATTATCAGTCGAATAAGCATACCGCACTTACTCAGCTACAGTATATTTCTCTCAATCTTATGAAACGTAATTCCCTTGTAAATTATCCTAATTTACAAGAAATTGACCTAGTTTCGGAGGTAGAATTTGTAGAAAAGCAAATACCGGATCAAAATAGAATATACCTTTTTGCAGCAAAGCCTTCCATTACGGATTCCATACAGTTGCTCATTCAACAAGATCTACTGGCTCAACTTGAAAAAATATTACCTGGCTTTAGGGAAAAAGGGATCTACGGCAGTAACTTTTATTCATTGGTTATCGAAAAAGATGGGCGCATATCCAAAGTTGAGATCAATCGTGTGATTGACAATGCTATAGGCGAAGAGATTGAGCGATATTTTATCAATCACAATCAATGGAAGGCAGCATTGAATGAAAAAGGCGAAAAGATTCGCTATAAACAAAGAATGGTACTGAAAATAGAACCTAAAAAATAAATAGTATGAAAAGGTATTCTGTTATGAAAATCACTTAGAATCTAGAATATCAACTGGTTAAATTCAATTAATGGCCTACTGAGCGACTATTGAAGTTCATAGGTGTTCCCAAACCACTCTAGTTTAGTTAAACGACTTTTACCATCCTGCTTTTCATAAATAAAGATGAGCTGAGGAATATCCGAGGAGAGCACACCTGTTTTAGAATGATAAAGTTCAGTGTGTAATTCAAAAAAGCTTCTCAATTTCTTCTTTACTTCAGCATAGAGTTTGCCATCTTCCTGGTATATTTTAAGCTTGTATCCTTCTACTTTGTATTTGCCAACTAACTTATTTTGAGTGCTTAAATCTGGTTTCTGCTTTTCATAAGATATTAGATTATACTCCTTAATAGCTTTTAACCAAGGATCGTGTTTAGCGAGATAATTATCAAAAGTATAATTTATGCTAATCTGAGGCTGAATCGTTTTTCTATTGTCAAATTTAAAAGAGGTTGGCCAAAACAATTTAGTTAATTGCACTTCTAGCTTCGAACTAGGAAGAGTTATCGTTACCCGATCGCCAACCGTATTGGGGCCTTCACCCGTTGGTTCACCGATTAGAGTAGCTTTGGTATTCAATTGTAGAACTGAGGTAAACTCGAGCAATACTCCTTTTGTGCTGCGACTTGTTAAGACAAAGAGTTTGCCTTTTTGGTTAATGGTCTTCGATTCTCTTAAAAGAGCAGTTAAATCATTCAACATAAAACCGTTTCCACCACCTCCGTAACGATTATCTATTATTACCTTTTCGACTTTCCCGCTTTTAATTCGGGCTTCAATTTCTTTTACAAAATCTGAAAATGAGTTGCCCTCTTTTTGATCTTCAATAGCTTTTAATTGAACGAAGAGGCTTTTACCATCATCCCAAAACTCCATCCAATAATTTTCCTGCTCATGATTGCTTTGGCTATCTGCTAAACCCACTTGACTAGCAAGCGTTCGCTCTAATTTGAGGTAGGAAGACAAGTCCCCAAAAGAAACGCTTTTAGAAATGCCGGAGGAGGTGAGTAAATCGACTTCCTCCTCTTTTTCAATCGCCCCAGTCCATTTAAGAAAGCTAGGGAGCTGGCTATACAAACTAAATTGATATCGTTGATAATAAATATTATCAGCGGGAATAACCGTTTGAAGCTTTTGGAATAACTCATCAACTTTGTAATGCCCAATTTTCTCAATCTTCTCTCCAATTAAGTCTTCGTATGGTTGGCTAGCATCACAAATATAGAGTCCATCAGAGAAGAAGTAAGTTTTTAAAGGTAGAATAGGAGAGGAGAGAAACTCTTGAAAGGGGTAAATAAAGCAATCGTTGTCATTTGTTAACACTAGTAATGACATAATTTCAACTGACATTTCATGTATTGAAAGAGAAGGCGCTTCTGACTTTAGTCGTGCCAGCGTTGTATTAAAATCGTTTTCATTTATACGGTCTTTGGCATTTGGAAAGATCGAGTAAATTTGAGTTTTCAAAAATTCTAAATCAGTGTTCCAATCAATCGTTTTGTTTGGTTTTTGGGCAATTACACTAAAATTTATCATTATCATTAGAAAACTGGCAGTTATTGTCTTCATTTTTTAAGGTAAATAATTGAAACGATATGCATAAACGTTATAGGGTCTAATTTTAATTCTAAATTACTCTATATTGACTGTCAATTGAAAAGAGTTTAGGTTAAACGGTTTATAAGATTGATAAGCATATGTCAAGTCTTTTCGAATGAATCTGAGATTACAATTTGAAGGTATAAAGTCAGTGTCCTAAATTCAGCAATAGATTATCAAATTTGTATGGAATTAATAAATCTATTTAACATAATAATGAACATTTTTTTCATTTGCTTAGTTAACAAAGTTCGATCCGTAACAGCAGAATAATTAGCTGGAGAGGTATGACCAAGTCATCAATACAAATCTGCAGGAACTAATCAAAAGATCTGTTTTAAAATAGGGACAAAATACATCCATAAAGAATTAACAGGTTGGGCAGAAATCATTTTTGTAATGGAGAATAAACACAAAAAAGAACTGATCAAATTGTTTGGTTCCAGTTTTAGTAAAAAGATTAAGGTGCTTGATATTAAAGATCATTATGTATACGGTGACACAAATCTCAAGAAAATCCTTCAGCAGAAATTAAAACCATATTTATAAGTCAAGTTCCTGAGCGTATTTGAAATTTTACATGCAATTGGCCAGAATATTTAATTCTCGGATGGTGAGCTGTAAATCTCTTAAGACCTCAGAATACTCGGTGCGGCAAATAAAAGCTATCGATATCGGACTGATGCTTCGGCTATGCTCAGCAGTACAGTCCGAGAACTGCTTTTGTGTGGTATAAATTAAATCTGCTTAAACGCCCGTAAATCCCTTAACATAATATCTATCGATATAGAACAAACTATTGTTTGTCGCAATATCTGATATTATGTATATATTCCGCTAATTGCTGAACTACAGAATATCCATTAATATTTTGTCACATTGAGCGAAGTCGAAATGTGTCTTATAATGTACTGCGTTATTTTACTTAGCTTAGGACTTTAAGTATTTTTTCTTTTAAGAGGGGAGAAAAATTTTATCAAAACAAACTCGTAAAGGTTGAAAATTTGAGACCGCTTCTGGGCAAATTTTTAACTTTTACATACCCCTTTCTTTTTTGCGAGAAATGGGTAAAGTGCAATTGATGACAGTTAGCAATGCTAGCGTAATTAAATTGTGCTATACTTATTTAGAAGCAGCGTGAGGGATAGAAGCAAATTACCATGTAATGCGGATAGCCCGACCTTAAGGACACGCCCCAATAATTTAAGTTTGGCTTACCGTAGTAAGTTAAATAAGTTTATTCGACACTGTTTTAAACAGTAAAAAAATATAAGCAAACACAGGAACGATACAGTAAATGTTTTTAGCACAGGTTGTTAACATTCTAAAAAATAGATTCTTATCTAGTTTCAATCCTATTTTACTCAATATTGAGTAAACTTTCTTTTTGGAATTGTTTATATTTTTAAGTGAACAACCAATTATCAATTGATTAATCACTTAAGCAATATACAATTATGAAGAAAGCACTAGTATTATTAAAGCTAATATTAACGGTTATTATTAGTAATGCTCAACAAGAAGTTGTTTCAAATGGCTGTTTTAACATGTTAGCTAAGTCAAAAATTACTACAGATGGAGCAGTTTATGAAACATGGCTAAATAACAATTGTAACAACATTGCATTTTTAGAAGATGCGAATTATAAAATAAAATTTGAGTACAGAAAAGACGATGGTAAAAAAGCTAGATATCCATCAAGTTTGAATTTTAAACACAACATCTTTTTGGCTCCAAATTCGAGTATAAGTTCGTCTGAAGTTAAAAGATGGAATGGTACTAATCGTACTTTTATTTCTGTTTATAACGAGTCTGGGGGTATAAATATTGGCCCAAATTTTGAACCATCTAACAATCTTCCGCAAGGATATTTAGAGCAAAACGCTTTAGTGGATAGTGCCAAAGTTTTAATAGACGCTAAGCAAGGAGTAAATTTTTACTTACAAATTACCTATAACTATTGGCGATATGGATTAGATAGGGCTGTTGTAACCTTAATAGCAGAAAATACTACATCTAATAAGTTTAAAGAAGGCTATGAAATAGATTATTCTATTAATTTTTATGGCAAAGAGTATTCGGGTTCATTAGCTATAAAAAAAGTAAACCCCAATAGCACTAATGAAGAAAAAAATAAATTGCCGGTCGTATTTAACTTTACTCCACAAGCATATTATAAAATAATCAATTCATTTTAACTAACCATTCAAATAACATACTAATGAAAACGATTCTCTTACAACTTATTGTTTATTTATATTGCTTTACACTAAATAGTCAAGACGATAAGGATTACGGAAAGGCAGATCTTGAGTTTTGGCAAATGGACAGTTATTACACCATGGTTGATGGTGAAATGAAAGAAAAAAGTTATGAAAAGCAATACGAAAAAAATGTAGTATTTACAGCAAGTGATTACGAACATTGGTACAATGAAGAAAGGCAAGTCTATTACCATATCATTCAGTTAACACATCACTCCGAAGAAGTGCGTAGCGGAAACCAAAACCTGTTAATCGACCGTAGAATTCGCATTATAGTTCCCGATCAACTGTGGAAAGTTGGCAGCACTTTTACAGTTGATATAGCCGGAGCACCAAACTACCCTCAAGATGGTGCATGGGCAAGTTTTGGAGTTAGTAACCCGGATCCCGCATCATCCATGTATGGAGAAACAGCATGGTCTTATTGGGGAAAGTATATGGACAATGGAGGAAAAATGGGACAATTAGTAATTACAAAAAATGATGAAAAAGCAATTTCAGGAACATTTTATTTTGAAGCAGGATTTAACGGTTGGAAAGAAAACAGACCGGAATTTAAAAATGCCAAAATTACCAATGCCTCTTTTAATGTTTATTTAGATAAATAATATCACTAAAAACTTATAATCATGAAAAAAACATTGATAATATTTTTATTTTACATCACTTCATTACAAGCTCAAGTCCCAACCTTTGAATGGGCAGCCTCTATGGGAGGGTTAAGTAGTGCTGATCGTGGTTCTTCTATAGCAGTAGATGCTTCAGGAAATGTTTACACAACAGGAATATTTGAAGGAACTGTTGATTTTGATCCAGGGACAGGGGTCTTTAATCTTACTTCAGCAGGGAACTATGATATTTTTATCCAAAAATTAGATGCTTCTGGCAATTTTATTTGGGCAAAAAGAATTGGAGGAAGTGGATATGATAATGGTTTAGAGATAGTTGTGGGGTCTTCTGGAAATATCTTCTGTGTAGGAGAATTTCAAGGAACTGTGGATTTTAATCCGGGAACAGGCACGTATAATCTTACAGCACAAGGAGGATATAATATATTTATTTTAAAATTAACTAGTTTCGGAGATTTTGTGTGGGCAAAAAGTATGAAAGGTTATGGACATCCTGGTTCTGTTATTGTAGATGCCTCAGACAATATATACACAACAGGGAGTTTTCAAGATACTGTGGATTTTAATCCGGGAACGGGTGTGTATAATTTAACATCTAATGGAAGTAGTGATATATTTATTTCTAAATTAAACAGTTCAGGCAATTTTATTTGGGCGAAAAGTATGGGAGGGAATGGAATTGATGGTTCCCAATCAATAACTTTAGATGGAATGGGGAATGTATATATATCAGGTTTGTATGAAGGAGTTGTAGATTTTGATCCAGGAATAAACACTTACAACCTAACATCCAATGGATATTCTGATGTTTTTATTTGTAAATTAGATGTTAATGGAAATTTTTTATGGGCAAAAAGTGTGGGAAGTAGTGTGTATTATGATGAATCAAGGTCATTGGTCTCAGATGTTCAAGGAAATTTATATATAGGAGGGACATTTTATGGAACTGTTGATTTTGATCCTGGAGTGAGTATTTATAATTTAACATCAAATGCTTTTGATGATATATTTATTTTAAAATTAAATAGTTCTGGAGATTTCGTATGGGTAAAAAGTATAGGAGGAGGTTCTAGCGAACATATAAATTCAATGGCATTGGATACATCGGGAAATGTTTATGCAACAGGCGAGTATTCTCTTACCGTTGATTTTAACCCTAATGCCGGAACATATAATTTAACATCTAATGGAGGTTATGATATATTTATTTTAAAATTAAATAGTTCTGGAGGTTTTGTTTGGGCAAAAAGTATAGGAGGAACGGGATTTGATAATGGATTTTCCTTAACTACCGATATTCATGGTAATTTATATACCACAGGAGTTTTTAGCGAAACAGTAGATTTTGACCCAGGTATAGGAACTTATGGACTTACCTCCAATGGAGGCGGGGATATTTTTGTTTCAAAATTTAGTCAATGTATAATTAATACCACAATCACAGATAATTCACCATACTTAACCGCCAATGCAACTAACGCAAGCTATAAATGGTTAGATTGTGATAATAATTATACCATAATACCAGGAGCAACTAACCAAACATTTGTAGCAACTGCCAATGGAAATTATGCTGTTGAAGTTACTCAAAATAATTGTACAGATACTTCATTATGTGTTAATGTTACAGGAGTTGGAATAAATAAATTAAGCAATAAAAATGAAATTACTGTTTATCCCAACCCAAGTAACGGTATTTTTATAGTAGAACAACCTGTTGTTGCGTCAAGCTCTTACATTGTTGTTGACTTATCCGGAAAAATAATCCTACAAAACACAATAACAAGCACACGTGAAGTAATAGATTTATCAGCATACAGCAAGGGAGTTTATTTTCTAAGAGTAGGAGCCGATGTGTTTAAATTGTTAAAGCATTAACACCTGTAAAAGCTGAAATTATAATGATAACTAAATAGTTATATTTGTAAGGCAACTTAAATTTATATATGTGAACAGAGCAAACATCATATTGTTAAATTATTTGTTGATAGTATTATTATGTTTTTATTTTAAACCAACAATAGCTCAAAATAATAAAATCGATTCTTTATGGAGCGAGTGGAAAAATGATACCAATTCCGATACATTAAAACTAAAGGCATTAACTGATTTTATAAAACAAAAATACAGGGTGTTGAACCCCGATAGTGCTTTATACTACGCTAAAATAGGATGTGACTTTGCCAAAAAGAAACAATTAAAAAAAGAGTTAGCAGCTTTTTTAAGCATCAAGGGAAATGCCTATAAACTTAAAACAGATTATACAAAAGCACTAAAAAAATTTTTTGAAGCAGTTGAGTTGAATGAGAAGATAGGAGACAAGTATGCAAAAGCAAACTACCTAAGTGAAATAGCTAATATTTATTTAATTCAAGACAATTATTCTGAAGCGTTTGCTTATTATTTTAGTGTATTAAAAATGAATGAAGAGTTGGGAATTGATAGTAATCAATCTATTCCTTTAGGAGGAATAGGAAGTGTTTTTTTTGGATTAGGAAACTATGATAAAGCTTTTGAATATAGTTCTAAGGCATTAAGTGTGGCTGAAAAATACAATAATAAAAGAGAAATATATGTAAACCTTTGTAATATAGGAAATGTGTTTGCCCAAAAAAGCAACTACACCAAAACAATTGAGTATCATTTAAAAGCACTTGACATACTTAAAAAATTAGGAGACAAAAGAAATGAAATCATACTCCTTACTAATATTGGAACGAGTCAACGAGAATTAAACAACAATACTGAAGCACTAAAGTATTATAAATTGGCATTAAGTTTAGCTGAAGAATTAAACGACATAAGAGGCAAGACATTGGTATTAGAACACTTAGGATGGTTTTATAAATCTATTTCTGATTACAAAAATGCAGAAAAGCATTTTCTACTATTAGAAAACATAAGTGAACAATCCAAATTAGACCTTCGATTACAAAACGCTTGTTATGGATTGACAGAAGTTTATAAATCAACCAACAGAATTCAACTGGCTTTTAGTTATTATCAAAAATACATTTTGCTTAAAGATAAAATACAAGGAGAAGATGATTACAAAGCAACTGTACAACAAGAATTGCAGTACGAGTATGAAAAACAAGCAGCCATAGACAGTCTGGCGAATGCCAAAGAAATAAAAATAAAAGAAGCCGAAATAGCCCAACAAAAAGCAGAAGTAAAAGCCCAACGAAATCAGCAATATGCTTTATATGGAGGTGTAGGTTTGTTGCTTGTTTTTGGTGGTATTATGTATAACCGCTTCCGAGTAACTAACACGCAAAAAAACATTATAGCAGAACAAAAGAAAGAAGTTGATATCCAAAAAATTGAAGCAGAAACCCAACGAGACATTGCCCAAAAAGAACATGCCGAAGCCGAAAAACAAAAACTATTAGTAGAGGAAAAGAATCAGGAGATAATGGACTCCATACAATATGCCAAGCGATTGCAAGATGCCATACTACCTCCTCAACGAATAGTGAAAGAATATTTAGAACAATCATTTATTCTGTTTCAACCTAAAGAAATAGTATCGGGCGATTTTTATTGGATGGAGGTAAAAAATGAGTTAACCATGTTTGCCGTAGCCGATTGTACGGGTTATGGAGTTCCCGGAGCAATGGTAAGTGTAGTTTGTGCCAACGCACTGAACAAATCGGTAAACGAATTAAACTGTAAAAATCCGGCAGATATCTTAAATAAAACACGAGAATTGGTAGTAGAAACCTTTACCAAAACAGGCAACAAAGAACAAATAAAAGATGGCATGGATATTAGTTTATGTGTATTAAACGAAGTAACAGGCGTGTTACAATGGAGTGGTGCCAACAATCCGCTATGGATATACAGAGAAAAAAACAAAGAAATAGAAGTAATAAAGCCAGACAACCAGTCAGTAGGTTTTGATGACAGGTTATTGCCATTCAGTTTTCATGAAATTAAATTACAAAACAAAGATGCCATCTATTTATTTTCTGATGGTTATGCCGATCAGTTTGGAGGCGAAAAAGGAAAGAAATTCAAATCGGTTCAGTTTAAAAACCTGATAATGCAAATAGCTGAAAAGACTATGGACGACCAAAAACAAGAATTACTGGATGTATTTGAGAAATGGAAAGGAAATTTAGAACAAATAGATGATGTAAGCATCATAGGCGTTCGGTTTGAGAAAGAAAACGAATGCCCTTTTACCCGCAGAGAACTGGAAATAATTGTAGAGTTAAATAAAGGATTATCAAGCAAAGAAATAGCTGAAAGATTACATCTATCATCTAACACTGTTGATACTCACAGAAGAAGAATTATAAGTAAAACTGAGTTAAAAAGTACAGCTCAAGTGGTCAACTATTGTAAACAAAATAATTGGATATGATTTATAAAATATTATTATTGACAATGTTGTTGTACTCAAGCGTACTAAATGCCCAGGTTGATGCCAAACCACTTAATTATTTTTCTCAAGAAGAAATAGACTTAGCCAACACCGCTATTAGTGCTGATTATATGAGTTATCAAGAGAAAAAAGCATTCATGTGGATGAATTTGGCAAGAATGCAACCTCAAAAATTTATTGAAGTAGTAGTGTTTTTTGCCGAACAAGAATATGGTAGTGCTTACAAAAGTAATCGATACGTAAAATCCTTACTTAAAGAATTAAACAAACTTAAACCGCTTCATGCTCTTCAACCAAATGAAACAATGTTTAAGTCTGCCAAATGTTGGGCAATAGAAGCAGGAAAGCTGGGAAGAATAGGACACAATAGAAAAAATTGCAAAAAAATACATGATGCAGAATGCTGTGGCTATGCTGATGAAAACTCAGGGTTTTATCATTTAGTTAGTTTGTTAATTGATGATGAGGTAGCTGACTTAGGACACAGAATTATACTTTTATCTGATCAATATTATTTCGCAGGAATATCGATACAACCACACAAAATATATGGAAAAAATATAGTAATAAACTTTAGTAGAACTGAAAAATTATAAAAAACGAATTGCCGATTAACGGATATATCAAACCTATCAATATGATTTTCTGGCATTTCATCTAACAATTAAAAAAAGAACAGATGAAAACAACCATTTTAACAGCCATTATGGCATTAATAACCCTTTTTAGTTATGGGCAAAACAATGTAGTTACACTATATGATGCAATACCAACCTATAACGCAGTAATTTATAACTCAGATGTATATATTCCTGTAGGTAAGGAAAGGTATAACATTGAAGAATATCAAGCATTTAATATAGGAGAGCCGTATGCAAAAGGGAAGTATAAATTTCCATTTTTAGAAAAAGGAAAACCTTTATTTGACGGAAAAGAGTTTGCTTATATACATTCAAGCGGAAAGCTGAGTAAATACAATCTTAAAACAGGCGAATACGTATGGGAATCAGCGTATAAGAATTCCGAATGGGCTGCTCAAACCCCACCAAAAGATTTAAGCGAAAAATATATCGGAGTGGGTGTTAGCGACCGAGTAGCAGTTTTTAACAAAGAAACCGGAGAGCTTTTAATTCAAGTATCAGGTAAAGGAATTTCAGAAGGATTTTCCTTGTCGGGAGATGAAATACTAATTGTTAGTAACTACAACGGCAAAAACATAGCTTATGACATTAAAACCGGAAAGGAATTATGGAGCAAAAAAGTAGGATATACCGGAGGTTTTGGAAGCACAACAGAAGGAGATAAAATTTATTTACCATCTTTTGAGCCTTATCTATTTTGTTTGGATAAAATAACAGGCAGAGAAATATGGAAAATAGATATGAAAAATCTTTCTAATGGCTGTGGCTCTGGATTTTCTACTCCTCCATATATTGTAGGAGATTATTTATATACCATACACAGAGATAAAGGAATTTTTAAATTTGATAAAAACACAGGGAAAGAAATATTAAATATCAATGAATTTGGTGAAGTAGTAGGAGATTTAGTACCCTACAAAAACTATTTTTTATTCATAGATGTAAGTACTCTTTATGTTTTTTCACCCGATAAAGATGAGATAATTCAATCTGTTGAGTTACCCATAAATGTTCGAGCAAATTTAGAAGTTGTAGGGGATTTTGGTATTATTACCAATTATAATTTTGATGAAGAACCCTACCAAAAAGGAGTAATGACTATAAATTTAACATCACTTATAAAATAAAAACACCATGCAAACTAAATCTTTTATACTACTATTTAATTTATTCTTTTTTCAAATAGCTTTTCCGCAAACAGCAGAAGAATTAATCTTAGAATTTAAAATAGAAGAACGTGAAGAATACCACTTTGATAATTATGTTGATGAAATAGAAACTTTTGAGGAAGACCCAGAAACGCTTGAGTTTTCACATGCAATAGCATATACGATTTTAGAGTTTTCTATAGATGCCGAAAAAGAAGTCGTTTCCAAAAATAATTTGTATTCCGTTCCATTAATTTTAAAACAACATACCGAAGATGGAAGCATCATAGCGTTTGATGGATTTTATGCCAATTTTGCTAAAAGCAATAATAAAGTTGAGTTGGTAAACCTTTCTCCTCCCACCACGCATTATTTTTCTAAAAATAAAGAAGGACTATTTGTATTACACCGACTTCAATACAGTTATGTAAATCATCTTCCCAACCAATATCACCAACAACTTACTACTACTTATAACAACCAAGAAATTGAAACACATTATTCCAATCTATTAAATGAGTATATGAGCTTAATGGATTCTAATTACCTTTATTTAGATGGACAAGAATTTACAGACACGCTTGTGTTGGAGTTCTTTGTTGAAAATAGTTTTGAGCGAAAATTTAACCACGAGGATAAAATTATCCACCAACATGTAAAAGCTTATAACGACCTAGAAAACTTACAATATTGGGGTAACTTATTTGAAATGACCGAGGATTTTTCGCTAAACGCACAATCAAGAGAAAAACAAGAAAAACTAGTGGCACAAGATTTTATTTTGGTGTTTAAATACGATAACTCTTTTCCAAAACCAATTTTTGAGTTAATAAAAATTATTCCACCAACGAGACTTGAATGGAAATCAATTACTGAAACAAAATATTTACTGCAATTGGATATGAAAGAAAAATAATTTTCTACCAAAACTAAAATAATAGAAAATACAGGAATATTAAAAATCATTTTTAAATAAAGCCTAGAAATTAAACAATTTGTTATTACAAAGTCTCTTTCTAAACATAGATTAGATTCTTATTTTTTTAATAAATGCCTTTCATTTTGTTTTTTTCTAGTATGTCTATTACTTATTCTTTATGGTTGTTATATATGGAATTTGCTAACCGAATTAAATAATTAAAATAGAGAATCTTTAAACATTATGTTAAATAGAGCGTAAGCCAGAAAGAAATGCGGGCAAGCGTGGGCTGTGAAACGTGAGTTCACGAACACCCGAAAACAATAAGAAACAGTGAGCTAATGGACAAATGCTTAGTAATACATTAAAGGCGTTTACGTTTTTCTTCGCCTAAGTGGAGGAACTACTTTAATAGTAGTACTTGCATTTGTACAGAGAGCATTGCAGCATATTTCTTTCTTGATTTTTTGGTTCGTTTTGCATCAAGGCAAAATGAACATATAAT
The DNA here is from genome assembly GCF_009909615.1 of Acidiluteibacter ferrifornacis. Lineage (GTDB taxonomy): Bacteria > Bacteroidota > Bacteroidia > Flavobacteriales_E > Vicingaceae > Acidiluteibacter > Acidiluteibacter ferrifornacis. Next base: position 435,897 of record NZ_WWNE01000005.1, read on the forward strand.
TAACGCCAGTGAACGCAGCATAGAAAAATGCGAAACGAGTTTACGAGTTCATGAATACCGCTAAAAAACAATAATAATGACATGAATAAATAAAGCCTTAAAATTATTAAGGCAAACGTATTTTTTATGCAAGTGAAATACCAACATAAAATTTTTGATCGAGGGCAAAAGAATAAATATTTAAAGATGTATTGGCAGAAGCGGCTGGATTTGTGCTTAAAATTTTTTGTTATTTCCAAACAAAAATATTTTATAAGCAAATAACGTTGCTGTGCGGCTATTTAGCATAACGACTAATTATAAGGACAAAATGATATACCGCTTAAAAAACTAAGCTTCCTGAGAATCGCGTATTTTTAAATTATAGTACAATCGTCTTGCATAACGAGAATAAAAAAGGGTGGCTTGTGTGAGCTATTTACTTTGCTGCCATAAGCAAAGCAAGTTGAGATTTAGTATTTGTTGGTTTTGCTGAAAGCAAAGCTTACAAAAGCTTAAATGAGACGCAGACATAATATCCATTATAGCCTGCCTGCCGAGCGGTGGCCATTGCAACAGCAGGCAGGTTGACAAAAGCATAGAGTTATATATTCCTTTAGAATACGTGCTGTATTTTCCTTAACATAATCGCTATCGTTATCGAACTAAAGTCCGAGAACTAATATTATGTGTAAATACTCGCAAAAACTCGTATTACGGAAATTACTACTTTTGTCCTATAATGTACTGCGTTATGTTAAATAACGCAGCCTTAAAATTTTGGCGGGCTTTTTCTCTCTTAAAAACTCCAAAAGCATGACAAAATTTTTATGCGGGGCTTGGTTTAATTTCTTTTTAAAAAGGAGGGAAGGTTTTTCTCTTTTATCATGTGTTAGCATGGAATACTTTTTTGACGCAGCATAGCGGAGACAAAAGTGTATGGAATAGGGGAGGAATAATCTATTTGCTTAACTTCAATATCCTAAAAGCTCCTTTAACTACAATTGCAAAAATGATTAACCCTATAACTAAATCAGGATATTTACTTTGAGTAAAGTAAACTAAAACACCTGCTACAATTACTCCTGTATTAATTATTATATCATTAGAGGTAAAAATGGCGGATGCTTGCATGTGGGCTTCCTTACTTTTTGATTTTTGAATTAAATACAAACAAACCGAATTTGCGATAAGAGCAAGAATTGAAATGCCTATCATTTCTTTAAATTCAGGAGTAACAGAGCTAACAAATACTCTTCTGAACAATTCAGCTAACCCTATAATTGCCAACAAAATTTGAAAATAACCACTCCACTTAGCTACTTTCTTCTTTCTTATTAAAGTTCTACCAACCGCCATTAGGCTCATTGCGTAGACTAACGAATCTGCCAACATATCTAAGGAGTCGGCAATTAAACCCATAGAGTTTGATAACCAACCATAGAGTAACTCAATGATGAAGAACGCAAAATTGATGATTAGAACTACCCACAGCATTTTTCGTTCATTATGATCTGAATTATTAACCACTTCATAATTTACATTCTCACCTTCTGAAGTGAGTGTTGTTCCCAATTTTAAATCTTCTAAACTATCTAAGATTTCCGAAGATTCAATTGAATGGATTACTGCTAAAGTCCGATTGGGAATATCAAAATTGAGCTGCTTGATGCCCTCTAAACTTTCCAATTTCATCCGAATCATTTGTTCTTCAGATGGACAAACCATTTGGGTTATATTAAAAGTTGACTTTTTCATTTTCCTTAGTAGTACTTGCAATAAAAAAGAAACCCCATTCCTATCCAAATAGCCAAAACGATTAATACTCCATAAAGGCTTTTCTTTTTATTCCACTTATACTTTTCTGCCTTCTTCTTGGAGGTTTCAATTACAGCTTTTGGAATAGTTTTAATTGAGAAATAGATTCCTATTGGCAAAATTAAAAGATCATCCAATAACCCTAAAATAGGAATAAAATCAGGTATTAAATCAATTGGACTTAATGCATAAGCAAGCGTTAGAAATATTAAAAATTTGGAATAAGTAGGAATTCTTGAATCAGAATAACTAAGGTGTAGAATCAATAATTGATGCTTTATACGTTTTATAAATTCGTTAACTTTTTCTTTTAGTTTTATCATTCTTAATCTAATCCACAAGTTTCCTTATCCAATTCAGTTTCTACCGTACAATGCTCAAAGTGGTAAGGCTTTAATTTGTTTTTAATTTCAGTTTTAACTGTTAGAAGCTGCGCTAAATCAGAAATATGTTTCAATTTTAAATGTGTGCTAAATACGTGGTGTTCGCCTTCTTGTGACCAAATATGAGTGTGATGGATAGAATCCACATTTTTAATTTGTATTAATTCCTCTTCAATTTTATCTATGCTTATATCATCAGGTACACCTTGCAGAAAAATGGTTAGGGTTTCTTTCAATCGTTTTACCACATTGAATAAAATGTAAGCGGTAATAAAAAGAGATAATGCAGGGTCTAAATAAGGAGATTCATAAAATTTTAATACAATGGCTACAATTAAGACTGCTGCCCATCCTAAAACATCTTCTAACAAATGCCACGAAACTACCTTCTCGTTTAGTGTTTTTCCTGAACTCATTTTCCAAGCTGCATAACCGTTAACGGCAACACCAATAATTCCAAATACGATCATTCCGTTTGCATCTGATAGTTCAGGCTCAATTAAACGTTGAATGGCTTCATAAATCACATAGACTGAACCACCAATTAGCACCAAAGAATTTATTAAGGCTCCTAACAATGAAAAGCGTTTGAAACCGAAACTGAATTGCTTATTTCCTTCTTGCTTCGACTTCTTATCTAAATACCAAGAGATACCCAAGGAGATACTATCGCCCAAATCATGTACAGCGTCTGAAATAATGGCAACACTATTCACGTAAAGCCCGCCAAAAATTTCAAAGATGGTAAAGCCAATATTCAATAAAAAGGCAGTTCTTAGGTTTTTGCCCGATTGATTTCCGTGATTATGTCCCATAATTACTCTTTTATCCAATTCTTAGCTTTTGAAACATGACTTTCCTTAAAATACCGGATGTCGGCATTTGTAAAAGGTTTCATCAGCTCAGTCATAACTTCTTGCCAATCCGAATGGCCTACAATTGCTATTTTGTTGAACTTTTCTTTGTTTTTTATATCAAATTTAACATCTCTCCAAAAGGCACTCAACGACCATCCTTTAAAATCCTTCATCTGAAAAAGCCAATTGATGTGTTTGTGAATTGTGATTTTTTCCCTCAATAGCGGCAATAACTGATCGTAATCTTTATCTGTCAATTTATCTGTTGCTATTGTATAAATATTTTCTTTTCCTGTTGTAATTTTTATCATTGGTTTAAATTTTTAATTCGTATTTGGTTCAATGTGAATATGAACATTTAATATTTGAGGAACGCTTTCAATAATTTTGTCTTTCACTTCATGAGCAATTTCATGGCCATCTTCTACAGTTAATTTGCCATTTACCCATAAGTGCATATCTATTTGATAGAAAGAACCCATCTTTCTTGAATGACATTGTTCTACTTTAAAAACCTGTGGATTTTTTTTCGCTATTGTTTTTATTTTGTCATGCAATTCAACACCCATAGCTTCGTCGAGCAATTCGCCTACAGCAGATCTGCCAATTCCAAAAGCATGGTAGATAATGAATAATGCAGCAAATAAAGCTGCCCAATCATCAGCAACTTCATATCCTTTACCACCAATTATTGCAATGAAAATTCCTATAAAAGCTGCAATGGAAGTAATTGCATCTGACCGATGATGAATCGCATCTGCTTTCAGTATTTCACTATTCGATTGTTTAGCTTTTTTTAATACAAAGCGATACATAATTTCTTTGCCAAAAATTACAAAAATTAAGATCAATAAGGTAAAAGGTGCAGGTATTTTATGCGGGTTTTGGATGTGTTGAATGCTCTCTTTTACAATGAAAAATGCAGCGGTTAATAAAGCCAATGAAATGAATAATGCAACTAAAGCCTCAATTTTACCATGACCATAGGGATGGTTTTCATCGGCAGGTTTAGCCGACCATTTTAACCCCACCAATAAAAGGGAAGAAGTTACAATATCAGTTGCAGATTCAATCGCATCGGCAATTAAGGCATACGAATGCCCAAAAATCCCACCAAGTAATTTTATAATAGCCAATAATGTACTCACTACAATTCCAATAATTGTCGTCTTAATGCCAACTTTTGAAACTTTAGCGGAATTATTACTCATAAGGCATTGTCATTAATTTTACTTTTAAAATTGAACAATAATATTTTTTAATGGCTATGTTCAGCTTCTCCCTTTTGCATTTCGGCTAAAATATAGTAAGCATTATTCCAAGCTACCTTCGTTGATTTTGGGATTACTTCAAGCGGTTTTATTTCTGTCCATCCATCGCTTGTAAGTCCTGCAATAACTTCAATCGGAGTAAACTCCCATTCATCTTCAGATTCTTTCTTTGCAGAAAAAATATAATCTTTACCATTGTCTCTTATCACTGCGGCTTCGGGCAATGCCATTCCCATAGAATCAGCGGTTAATATTTTTCCTCGAACATACATTCCGGGTAAAAGCAAGCCACTTTTATTTTCTATTTCTGCATGAATGTGAATGGCTTTAGGATTTTGCTCAAAATTCTTTCCAACCGAGTAAACAGAAGCGTTTAACTCTTTTTCGATAGATTCTACCTTAAACCTAATTTTTTGCCCTTCCTGAACCTTTGCAATATCCTTTTCAAACACCATAAAATCAGCATGAATGTGTTCTAAATTCACAATCTCAAAAAGTTCCGTTTGTGGAGTAACGTATTGTCCTGTTTTAATTTCTACCAATCGAACATAACCTTCAATAGGAGAACGAACCGCTATTTGTTCGATTATTTTACCATTTTTAACTGAGGTTGTTGAAATTCCTAAGAGCTTCAACTGTGCAGCTAAACCATTAACCAAGGATTTTTTTGACTGATAGTCAGACTTTATGCGTTGTAATTCTTTGCCGGAGCCTACCTTCTCATCATAAAGCTTTTGTTGTCGATTGAACTCTAGCTCTAAATATTGTAATTCATTCCAATTGCTGTTGTAATTGCTTTGTAATTGAATTAATTCGGGATGATTGATATAAGCTAAAACTTGACCTTTTTCAACTTTGTCGCCTTCAATCACTTTAATGGAGCTTATGTTTGCTCCAATAATAGCTGTAACACTTGCTTCATTTTGCGGTGGAACTTCCAATTGTCCGTTGGTTTCTACATAGGCAGCCACACTTCGTTGAGGAATGGTATCTATTTTAATTTCCAATGCATTAAACTGAGTAATGGAAAAATGAACTCCCTTATCTTCCTCATGATTCTTTTTCTCAGCCATTTCTCCATGACTTTCTTCTCCGTCATGGTCATGTCCATGGTTGTTTTCTTGATTTTCCGAACTTCCGCAAGCAATTAAACCAAATAGGAAAAAGACTGCGAATAATTTATTTATATATATTGTTTTCATCTCTTTATATTTTATTTTTGTCAACTTCGACTCCGCTCAGTCTGACAAAAGCATTTCTTAATAATTTTTAATTCTACATTTCTCATTTTATCATTGAACATTGATAAAATATTCTAATTTAAATTGGCTGTTTAGGTATTCCTGATAAGTCTGCCATCCATCTCGTTCAATTTCAATTGCATCTTTTACCAATTGCAAGAAGCTGATGTAATCTATCGCACCTTCACGGTAAGCAATTGAAGCTCCATTTCGTTGTTCTTTTGCTAATTCTAAGGCTTCTTTTTCGTAATAATTCCAAGCTTCTTTCCATTTCAAATAATTCTCTTGGGCTTGTGCATATTCGCTTTTCAGCTGAATAGTAGCTTGTGATTTCCGCTCTTCTGCAATTTTGCTGTTAATTTTAGCAGATTGAACTTTTCCTTTATCTGTATTGAAAAACAAGGGAATGTTTACGCCTAATTGATACTGATAAAAGCCACTTTCTCCTGAAACTTCCTGCACGCCATATTGAAGGTTTAATTGTGGAAGGTAATTAGACTGAGCAGCTTTGATGCTTTGCTCTGCAACTTTTACTTTCTGATTTTCCATTAAAAGAACCGGATGGTTTTCTATGGAAGGGTTTAGCGAAATCGTAAGCGGAGCTTTTTCAATTGTTGGTTCAACAGTATAAAGTGTATCGCCTAAAAACCATCGATTAAATTGTTGAATTGCAATTTGATAATCTCGAAATGCCTGATTCTTCTCATTGCTTATCTTCTTTGCTTGATTGGAAGCAGATAAGTAGGCCAAATGAGAAGTTGCCTCGGTTTTATATCTAATTTTGGCTGCACGTTCAAATTCTACAAAGGTAGAATCCAACTCTTCATACAAGTTATATAACTGCATTTTAGAATATAAGCTCCCATAATCCTGTTTTACTTGAATGCTTAATTCCAAGTTAGAAAGCTCCAAATTACTTTTAGCCAAAAGCACCTTTTCCTTTTGCAGTTTGCTTTTCGCAGGAATCGAGAAAACATCCATGTTTTGCTGCTGAATTCCAACAACATTCTTAACTCCTTCGTTAATGCCGTTTAATTCTTCGCCACCTGTAAAGACAGAAGTTTTACCAAAATCCCAAGTCGTTTTTTTCAGTGCTTCTTGATTTTCGACTTCCAATTGCATGGCTTTTAAAGTAGGGTAGTTTTTCATCACTTTATTTACTGCCACTTCCATGGAAATTGGAAGCAGAGTTTGACTTTCCTGAGCTTGTAGCTTATTAGATTGAGCAAAACAAAAGACAAACAACAAACTTGCAATAATCGCTGTTGGCTTAGTTGCTATAGAAGAATTGTTTCTGTTTTCTACCCAACGATAAAGCAATGGTAAAATAAATAATGTCAGCAAAGTAGCGGAAATCATACCTCCAATAACTACTGTCGCCAAAGGCTGCTGAACTTCAGCTCCTGCCGAAGTAGAAATAGCCATAGGAAGAAAGCCTAAAATATCTGTTAGAGCCGTTAACATAATGGGGCGAATTCTTCTTTTAGCACCAATTCTAATTCGTTCATTCAAATTGGTTTCTCCTTCTTCTTTTAGTTCATTCCAACCGCTAATTAAAACCAAGCCATTCAAAACCGCTACTCCAAACAACACAATAAATCCAACACCTGCCGATATACTAAAAGGCATATCTCTCAGCCACAGCGAAATAATGCCACCAATGGCAGCCAACGGAATAGCCATGTAAATCATAATAGTTTGTTTAATTGATTTTAATGCAAAAAAGATGAGTAAGAAAATCAATCCCAATGCAATGGGAACAACAATTTTTAACCGATTGGTAGCACGTTCCAAATTTTCAAAAGCACCTCCGTATCGAATGTAATATCCGGCAGGTAAATCCAATTCGGCATCCAACTTTTCTTGAATTTCAGTAACCAAAGATTTTACATCTCTACCTCTTACATTAATCCCAACATAAGTTCTTCGGTTGGTATTATCTCTACTAATTTGCATTGGTCCGGGTTCGTAACTAACCTTAGCCACTTCATTCAACGGAATTTGAGAGCCATTTGGTAAATTAACGTACAAGTTTTTCAAATCGTCAATCCCTTGTCGGTGGCTATCGTCTAAACGAACTACCAAGTCGAAACGCCTTTCTCCTTCAAAAATAACCCCTGCTATTCCGCCTGCAAATGCCGATTGCACCGTAGTATTCAGTTCAGAAATCGTTAAACCATATTGAGCTAATTTTTGGCGGTTGTAGTTTACTGTCATTTGAGGTAAGCCGCTTGTTGCTTCTACTTTCATATCGGCGACTCCTTGAATGGGAGCAATTAATTTCCCCATTTCTTCTGCTTTTTCTGCCAACACTTCTAAATCTTCACCAAAAAGTTTCACTGCAATATCTTCTCGAACTCCGGTTAACAGTTCATTAAATCGCATTTCAATGGGTTGTGTAAATTCATAATTTACTCCCGGTACTTGCTCTATTTTTTCTTTGATTTTATCAATCAAATCTTCTTTGCTTTCCGCTGAAATCCACTCATCGGTTGGTTTTAGAATAATAAAACAATCTGCAATATCCATCGGCATAGGGTCAGTCGGTACATCTGCAACACCAATTCTGCTAATCACATGAACAGCTTCGGGGAAGTTTTCTTTGATTATTTTTTCAATTTTGGTCGTGGTTTCAATTGTTTCAGAAAGGGAGCTCCCGGGTTTTAATATGGCATGAAATGCAAGGTCGCCCTCATCTAACTGCGGAATAAATTCGCCACCTAATCGGGAGAAAATGAATACAGAAATTCCTAATAACACAACTGCAAGTCCAATGATCCATTTTGCTTTTCCTAATGCTTTACCTAAACTTCTTTCGTAAATGTTCTCAACTTTAACAACGAATTTATCACCCCAAGAAAGTTTGTTGTTTTTAGGAACTCTTATAAACCAAGCTGACATCATTGGAACGTAAGTCAAACAAAGAATCATTACTCCAATCATGGCAAACATAAAAGTCAATGCCATAGGTTGAAACATTTTGCCTTCAACACCTTCTAACGCTAAGATTGGAATGAAAACAATTAGAATAATCAACTGACCGAAAAAGGCTGAGTTCATCATTTTTGATGCTGAACTTTTTGCCACTCCATTTCGAACTCCTTCGGTTATTTCCTTTTTCTTTAGCACTTTATCATGAAGAAAAAAGACCGTACTTTCTACAATAATTACTGCTCCATCAATGATAATTCCGAAGTCAATCGCTCCTAAACTCATCAGGTTTGCCCATACATCGAAAACATTCATTAAAATAAAAGCAAACAGTAATGACAATGGAATTGTTGAAGCTACTATTAAACCGCCTCGCCAATTTCCTAACAAGAAAACCAACACAAAAATGACAATCAATGCCCCTTCAATCAAGTTTGTACTGACTGTTCCTGTGGTTTTAGCAATCAAAGAACTCCTATCTAAAAAAGGCTCAATGCTTACGCCTTCGGGCAACGATTTTTGAATGTCTTCAACTCTTAACTTAACTGCATCAACTACTTCGTCAGAATTTGCACCTTTCAGCATCAGAATCATTCCCCCAACAGCTTCGCCTTTTCCGTCTTTGGTCAAAGCTCCATATCGAATGGCTTGACCAAATCTAACAGTGGCAACATCTTTTACAGTAATAGGTAAACCATTTGCAGTTGTTACAACTATGTTTTCAAGGTCTTCAACACTTCTTGCCAAACCTTCGCCCCGTATAAAATTGGCTTGGTGGTTCTTTTCAATATAAGCTCCACCTGTATTTTGATTATTTAAATTCAGGGCTTCCATCAAATCAGCAATGGTTATTCCTATCGCTTTCAATTCTTCGGGATTTACAGCAACTTCATATTGTTTTACACTTCCTCCGAAAGCATTTACTTCAACCACTCCTTTGACCATTGCCATTTGCCGGCGAATGATCCAATCTTGTATTGTTCTTAGTTCAGTAGCGGAGTATTTACCTTCAAATTCAGGAGCAACTTCTAAAGTGTATTGATAAATTTCTCCTAAGCCTGTACTTATTGGCCCCATCATTGGCTCTCCAAAGCCTTGTGGAATTTTTTCTTTTACCTCAGTTAGCTTTTCAGCTACCAATTGTCGAGGAAGATAATTACCAAAATCATCTTCAAAAACAATGGTTACAACGGATAGTCCAAATCGGGAAACGGAGCGAATTTCAGTAACTCCGGGTAAGTTTGCCATGGCAACTTCCACTGGATAAGTTACAAACTGCTCAATATCTTCTGTTCCTAAGTTAGGAGCTTGTGTAATTACTTGAACCTGATTATTAGTGATGTCAGGAACGGCATCAATGGGTACTTTGGTAATGCTCCATAATCCTGTACCAATTAAGGCAAGAGTTAATAAAGCAACCATAAGCTTGTTCTTAATTGACCAAGCTATGATATTATCTATCATAATGTTTTGTATTTAATTCAAAAAAATTAGAATAAGAAAGCACAAAACGTACTTCCCCTATTTAGTCTTTGAATTAAACGATAGGAGGGCGAAGAAGAGAGATTGAAATATCGTTTACAGCAAATGAACGATACTGAGAAACTTGTTCGTTTAAAGCTGCAATATTTGCCAATGGTTTGTTGTTGGCAACAATAGTTACATGAACATGGCAGCAATGACAGTGACAAAATGGTGTACAATTATCTGCTTGTCCTTCGTGATCATGTTCATGTTCTTGAGACAATTCAATAGATTGATTTTCAATAGGTGCAGCATCAGCACAAGGCAAGGTTGCCAAGCACAAAAAGAAAACACCTAAAATTGCTGCAAAAATTTTCACAAAGGCAAAGGTAAACAATTTGGAAAAAACTAACTTAATATTATGTTAAATAAAACTACTAATGTAAAAGCGTTAGCCTGAAAAAACAGCGGGACGGCGATGGCAGTGAATGGACAAATGCTTAGAAATACATAAAAGGCGTTTACGTCTTTCTCCGCCTTAGCGGAGAAATTACTTTTATAGTAATTCTTGCATTTGCACAGAGAGCGAGGAAGCATTGTTTTTTCTTGATTTTTTTGTTTCTTTTTTCATCAAAGGAAAAAAGAAAAATAAATAATAGTTTCAATATAAGGCTATTATTTATTAGAATTTATCGAAGCTTTAGCTGAGTAAACAGGGCTATGACCGATTTTTTAAAATTTAAAACAATCTCGTTATTTCAATTCTCATAGTATCAACGAAAATTTGATAGCAACCGAAATCTAAAAAAAGCGAGGAAAAAAGCAAATGTGTTTGAAATCTTTTTGGGAGGCTTCAGCAAGGCAAAGATGAAAACTTATTTGATTAGCGTCGGCAGAAAAACCTTGGGGCGGCAAAAAGAAAATTAAATCAATTTGAGCGGTTATTTACCGTAGGCGAAGACCCGTTAGCCAAACGGGCGGAGACATAACGACTAATTATAGGAAAAAAGTAAACGAATGTTCATTTTATTCTTTTAAAGAAGCGTGGATTTGTGCGAGCTATTTACTTGGCTGATAAGAGCCAAGCAAGTTGAGTTTTAGCATTTGTTGGTTTTGCTGAATACTTCGACATGGCTCAGCAGAACAGCAAAGCTTACAAGAGCTTAAATGAGACGCAGACATAATATACATTATAGTTGACAAAAGCATAGAGATCGAAATTACTTTTGAATAAGCGCAGTATTTTCTTTAACATAATATCTGTCGATATTGAACAAACTAACGTTTGTCGCAATATCTGATATTATGTATAAATTCAGCTTATTGCTGAATTACAGAAAATTCTGCTTTTGTCCTATAATTAATATTATGTTAAATAGGTATTTTGAATTGCCACCCCATCATTAAATTGCTATTATAACTATGTATTTAATCAGATGCATTTAGAACGTTCGTTAAGAATACTTTCGAATCATTAAATAACGAAACTATTGTCTCTTAAGCCGTTCCATTATAAAGGCTAAAAAAGAATAATTAATACAGCCGCTAAGCTAAGGTGATTCTACTTCTCCTTTTTTTTATACAACAAATAAGAAAATCCAATTCTTAAACCAGGTATATATCCATAATCCCTGAAGAATTCATTCACCTGTTCTCCACGTTCATCAAAGTTCAAATTTTCCAATATTTGTTCGCTGCTGCTGCCTGTAAACTGTGTATTGGCTAAAAATTCTATACGATTCAGGAGGTTTCTATCATAATAGGTTTCAGTTGTAGCATGTAAATTGGCTGTAAGCCCAAGTTCTATATTCATAGACCATTTGGGGTTTTTAAATTGAAATTGTCGACCAACCTTCAGTCCCATTTGAAAAAGCGAGGTTTCCATTGCTACCCTATTATCTAAATTAATAACGAAGCTACCAATAGGGCTTCTTAATAATGTTAAAACAGAATCCAAGAGTATTTGCTCACTACTGGATAACTCTTCCTGAACTAAATCGTTGTTTAGAATTTGATCATAACTTCCTGAGGCATTTAATTGTATGTATTGAAAATGAAGTCCAAAATACCATTTATTTTTGTGGAAATTTCCTCCAAAAGCAACTACGCTCCCATCATCTGTCAATTCTTGTAAAAATTCTTTCCTCGACTGGAATTTTGAAGGTACATTTATCCAATCATACAGCTCGTTATTATAAGGTGAATCTACTATTCCATACGAAAGATCGGCTGAGAATTTGGGATTAAATTGATAATTTACTCCAATATAATGCTGCAACGGAAATTCAGTACCTAATCGTAATCTAAGTTCTTGACCGTATCCATCCAACAAAAAAAGAAAGGCGGCAATTAATAACAGGTTTTTCTTCATCATTCAGTAATTTGAAACCAAATATAATATTCCTTATGGAAATATTTTGGGAGTCAAGTCATTAATTCTAGTTTCACTTCCACCCTTTCACAAAAAAATCCCGGAAAAACTAGTTCACCGGGACGTCATTAATCGCTTTTTTGATTTTTATTTATTCTTTTTCAAAAAATCTGTTATCTCTGAAGGTTCTGCTATTCCATTTTTTTGTTTTGTGTCTAACAAGTTGATCTATAAATAGCTTTCTACAATCTTGCCTGACATGCGGTTTAAGTTAATCTCAACTGCTTTTAAAGCTAACTGCAGGTTGATTAAAGTCAATTCGCTACTCAATAAACTTTGTTGAGTTAATCTAAAATCATAACTGTTTATTGATCCACTTTTCAGTTGACTCTCCGCTATTTTATACACCTTACTCATTTCATCAACATTGTTTTTTGCTATCTCAATTTGTGTTGTCAACACCTTGTATTCATTGTAATAAATTAAAGAATTAGCATTAATTTGTTGTGTCACTTGTTGCTTGGTCAATGATGTGTTTTCGCTGTATAACTTGGTGTTTTTTATCTCCCGATTGGTTGACCCTCCGTTGAATAAGTTAAAACTGACGGTCACTCCTACTATGGGTCCATAATTCTGGCTAGAATTAGAAAAGCCAATTTCAGCAGTAGACCTAGAGTATTGATATCCTCCAAATAAATCAACTTTTGGCATTCGACTTGCCTTCGTCATCCGCAACTCCGTTTCTGCAATTAACTCTTGTAATCGTTGTTGTGCTATTTGTTGGTTGGCTTGATCGATGTTTTGAAGCAAGCTATCTTTTGCTGGAATAGCACTGAAGCTAAACTCTTTCTCACTAATGTTTAACTCCTGCTCTAACGCATTGTTCAGTAGATTATTAATAGATATTTGCAACCCCGAAATGGTGTTTTGCTGCTCCAATAAACGAATGCTGTCCGTTTGGTAATCCACCAATGCCTGACTATAATCAATTGCTTTTGAAGAGCCTATTTCCTTTCGCTTTCGTTCTAAATTCAAGCGATAAGAAGAAATATTCAACGATTGCTGATAGTTGTTTAAGACTTGTTTTTCGTACACCATTTGGTAATATGCTGTAACGATATCAGAAACAGTCTGCTCGATATAAAATTTTGAATTTATTTGTCCAAGTCTTTCTAGGTAACCCAATTGATCTCTTTTGGCATAAACACTAAATCCATTAAAAACGGTCCAGTTTGCTAAAGCGGAAACGCTTAGGTTCGTATTTTTTGCATTGCTTCCCTCCCGCACTGTTCCATCTGCAAATTCTTGCCTGGTGTTGTTAAAAGAATTGGAATAAGTTCCATCTAAATCTACACTAGGCAACATACCAGTATTCCCAATTACATTGTTGTTGGTTGCTATTTTAGCCTCATTTTTTACAATGTTAATTTGGTAATTATTCTGCATAGCGGTATTTACAAATTCTTGTAAGGTTTGCGCTGTACAATTGGTCCCTACCAAAAGGGCTACTATTGCGATTATATTAACTGAAATCTGCTTCATCTATAATTTTATTCTCTTTACTTGCAATGTATGTGTATAGCGATGGAATAATGAACAAGGTAAGCACCAAAGCCAATATTAAACCTCCTATAATGGTTAATCCCATCGGGATTCTACTCGTGGAAGAATCGCCCAATGCCAATGCGATTGGCAATGCTCCCAATATGGTTGATAAACTTGTCATCAAAATAGGACGGAAACGTTCGGCTGCAGCTTCGGTAGCTGCTTGCATTAAGGATAAACCTGCATCGCGTTTTTGATTGGCAAATTCCACAATTAAAATTCCGTTCTTCGTTACTATTCCGACTAAAACCACCATCCCAATTTGACTGAATATATTAAGTGTTTGATCGAAAAACCATAATGTAAATAAGGCTCCGGCCAATGCTAAAGGAACGGTTAACATAATGGTTAATGGGTCTCTAAAGCTTTCAAACTGCGCCGCTAATGTTAGGTAAACCAACACCAAAGCAAATAAAAATATAAGGTTGGTACTAGTAGAGCTTTCCGCAAAATCGGAAGCTGTACCGCCCAATGCTGTGCTAAACGATTCGTCTAAAACTTCATCCGCTATTCGTTTCATTTCATCAATTCCATCGCCTAAAGCATAGCCCGGAGCTACATCAGCTTCTACGGTTGCAGAAGTATAGCGGTTGTAGCGCAACAAAGATGGAGGGCGACTAATCAAATCAATGTCCACCAAATTATCCAAGGTGATCATATCCCCTGTTTTGTTCTTTACACTCATTTTATTTAAGTCTAAAGGCTCATCTCGTTTACTTTTAATGGCTTCCGTCAATACATAATATTGCTTTCCATCTTTAATGAAATACCCCATTCGCTGTTCACTTAAAAACGTCTGAAGGGTAATGGCTACATCTGAAATACTCACGCCCATTAAGAGCGCTTTATTTCGGTTGATGTTGATTGTCACTTCTGGTTTGTTGAACTTTAAATCAACTTGTGAAACACTAAAAACAGGACTTTCTTGAACGCGATCCATAAAAGTAGGCAGCGCTTCTTTCAATCTTCCTAAATCTGGAGCTTGTAAAATAAATTGAATCGGCAACTTACTTCCTCCTCCTCCACTTGTTTGGATAGTAGGGTCTTGAATAACAAAAGACTTCGCAAAAGTATATTGCTTTAACTTCTGATTAATCTCATTGGCAATTTCACTTTGAGTGCGTGTTCGTTCACTTGGAGGAACTAAAGTGGTTCGTATAAAAGAACTATTCACTGAAGTAGAAGCTCTAAAAGTAGGCGATGTCACACCCAATAAAAATGCTTTTTCAGGCAGCGTATCCATCATATACATCAGCTCCAATTGGTATGCATCCATCGCATCATAAGCAGTTCCTTCTGGAGCCGTAGAAATAATTCTCAATTGACTCTTATCTTCTAAAGGAGCCAATTCGGATTGCAGTTGTGATCCTACCAAGAAAATACTGCCAAACATTACCGCAAATATGGGAAACGCCAACCAACGCTTTTTCATAAACCGTTTAAGCGCGTTTTCGTAACGTTCTGTAGATACGTTCACTATTTTACCAAAAGCGCGCATTAAGGCATTTTCACGTTTACTCTTTTTCAATAATCGTGAACTCATCATTGGTGTTAATGATAGCGTAATAAAGGTGGAGATGACAATTGCTCCCACCACTACCATTGCAAATTCTCTAAACAACTGCCCCGTTAAACCAGGCATAAAGAAGATGGGAATAAACACACAAACCAATGTGATAGAAGTCGCAATAACAGCAAAATAAACCTCTCTAGCTCCTAAGAACGCCGCTTTCATTGGATGCATGCCAGCCTCAATTTTAGAATAGATGTTTTCCATTACCACAATGGCATCATCTACTACTAAACCAGTTGCGAGTACTAATCCCAATAATGAAAGAACATTTATAGAATACCCAGCAGCATACAACACACTAAAACTTCCAATCAAAGCGATGGGAATTAAAATAATAGGGATTAATGTTGTTCGCCAGTTTCTTAAAAAGAAAAAGATGACCATCAATACCAAAACAAACGCCAACAGAATAGTTGATTTAACCTCACTAATGGCCTTTCTGATGGATTCGGTCTTGTCCATCGCTACATCCAATTGAATGTCTTCAGGCAGGTCTTTTTTAATCAATTCCAATCGCTCAAAAGCGGCATCTACAATTTCAATATAATTGGAGCCTGGTTGCGGTTGAAGCGCAATTCCTACCATCGGAATTACACCATTTCCTCTCAATAGTGTTTGCTCAGCTTCAGCACCTAAACGAGCTTTACCGATATCTTTTAATCGAATTAAAGTGCTGTTTTCTTCCTTAATAACGAGGTTGTCAAACTCCTCTACCGTATATAATCGTCCGATTGTTCGAACCGTTAATTCTGTGGCAGTTCCTTCGATTTTACCAGATGGCAACTCGATATTCTGCACATCTAATGCGTTTTGTAAGTCCATCGGGGTTATGCCCAATTCTTTCATTTTGGATGGATCCAACTCCAAACGCATGGCATATTTCTTCTCTCCCCAAATCCGAATACTACTCACCCCAGGAATCGTTTGTAACCGTTCCTTGAAAATGTTATTACCAATTTGAGAAAGCTCTAACAAACCCCTTTTATTACTCTGAACGGTAATGGACAAAATCGTCTCTGCATTGGCATCCGCCTTATTCACTGTGGGCGGATCAGCATCGGGTGGCAGGTTTTTTATGGCTTGTGATGTTTTATCTCGGACATCATTCGCCGCGTCATTTAGGTTTATTTCTGGCAAAAACTCAATGGTAATCGTACTCCTACCATCTGTACTGTTGGAACTCAATGTTTTAATTCCATCAATACTATTGATTTGTTCCTCTAAAGGCTCAGTAATCTGTGATTCAATAATCTCTGCATTGGCGCCGGTGTAATTGGTTTGCACCGTCACTACGGGTGGGTCAACGCTTGGGTACTCTCTAACGCCTAAAGAAATGTATCCTACTACTCCTAGTAGAATAATGATAATAGCGAAAACACTCGCTAGTACAGGCCTTTTTATACTAATGTCTGATAAACTCATTTTACTTCGGCTCTTTTATAGAAATTGACATTCCGTCTTTAACGGCTAATAATCCTGTAGTTAATATAACCTCTCCCGCCTTTATTCCAGTCAAGACATGCACCTTGTCGGCTGTTCTATTCCCTAGTGTCACTACTCTTCTTTCTGCTTTACCATTGTTATAAACATAAACGGTTTGTTCCGTAATCGATGGAACTACTGCTTGTGTGGGCACCAATAATGCATCGTCAATCGCATTGATAGGAAGAATGACTTCAGCATAAGTACCTGGTAGCACCGATTGATTTTTAGTCAGTTCCAACATGGCCCTCACAGTAATCATCCTCGTTTCTTGATTTACCGATGGACTAATGGCATAAATGGTAGCCGCAAGACTATCACCGTCAACCACTACAATTACCTTTTTGTCGATTTTAATGCTGTTTTTATATGCTTGAGCTACACTAAAGTCAACTTTTATGTTCTCATTAGCCGTCAATGAAGTAATTAGATCACCTTGCTGCAAGAAAGCGCCTTCACTGAAGTTTCGCATGCCCAATTGGCCTGAGAATGGCGCCACCACATTGGCTAAATTGATGTTAACTTGCAATTGCTGCATTTTTGATTGTAGGGTTTGAACTTTTGAATAGGCCAAATCAACTTCTTCTTGACTACTTCCACCCACATCCAACAGCTGTAGTTTTCGTTGGTATTCTTTTTCTGAGGAGCTAAACTCTGCATTTACACCAAGCAATTCAGCCTTCCAGCTTCTATCGTCTAATCGAACTATGGTTTGACCTTTCTTAATGTTTTGACCTTCCTTAAAATAGATGTTTAATACTTGTCCAGTTACTGGAGCCATTAGGTCCACTTGCTCTTCAGCCATCAAATTTGCTGTTGTCACCAACTCGCTATTAAACGACTGTTCTATTACTTTATACGTTTCTACATTTAAAGTTTTTGTTTCAGTAGCTGAAGAAGCCGCTTCATCATTTCCACAAGATGTAATGGATAGCATTAAGCTGATCGCAGCAATGGATAATGTTACTTTTTTCATTTAGTTTTTTTAATGGCGTGAACAATATATTCAGGGTCAGGAAGGGTGTTTATGGTCGCAAAAAGTTTGTCTATTCCACTTTTAAAAATCGCTTTCTCTTCACTGCTGAAGTTATGAAACAACAAAGCATCGGTTTTGGCAATGCCTTCCTTTATAATCGGGACGAGCGCTTTTCCTTTTTCTGTCACTTCTAGTATTTGGCATCTTCTGTCGTTGCAATCTTGTTTGCGTACTAAAAGATCTCTTTCGGATAAATAATCCACTACACGCATGGTAAAAACCTTGTCTCTTCTGATGGCATCTGATAAATCTTTCTGTGAAACTGCTCCACTGTTTTCGGTGAGGTAGATCAATGGTACAAAGTAGCGTTCCAAGCCGTGTGGCTTCATAATGGCCGATAAGGTACTCAGGTAAACCTCTGATATCCTTGACATTTCAAAACCATAAATTTTAAGTTTTTCCATTTGGTTAGATTGATTACAATTGAAACCGTTACAAATGTAACTAAACAGATTTCCTGAGCGGTTTTCTGAAAGGATGTTTAATATTTTTTAAGGTTTGCCTTTACATTATGCTGAAACTTCTATTGTTTAAATTACCACATAGCCATAACCAACTTCTATTTTTTGTAAGTATAAATGAAGGTGGACATCGACACAGAAAAAAATGCAAATAGACAGTTGCTCGGAATTTACCCATCAAAAGGAGGATTTTATAGATTTTGGGGATGATTAGAGGATCAATTCAATTATATACCTCACTTGCTAAAGAATATTATTTTGCTAGAGATTCAAATTTATTGTTTTATCCAACTATGCAAATGCTAAAATTTCTTCAGCCTTGTAAATTGCCTCTTTCAATGAGTAAGGCTTTGATTTATTCAGGATATAAGCATTGGTAATCTCTTCAATGAGAACATTTATATAAAACAAGTCACGATTTAACTCGGTCTGCTTCTTCAGGATACCTTCCAAAATAGCCTTAACTTTTTTGTAGTCTTTTTCAACAAGATTTCTCATCCAATTTCTATAAAAAGAACGTATCTCATGCTGTTCATAGCTATCAAATTCTTCAATGTAGCATATTTCAAATAGTTCCTCAAAAAGAACTATGTCAACAAACTCTGAATACTCCGTATCTTTCAAATAATCGAATTTGTAATTTTTTTCTTTCCTAACTTCATTTACCAAATATAGGATAGCTTCATGATGATTGGTTTTGAATAAAACATGGAGTGCATCTTCTCTAAACCTGCTCTCTTTTTCAGTTGCTAGAAAGTCAATTGAATGTTGTATTATATAGTCCAATTCAATATTATTTTTCAATAATAACTTAATTGCTCTCCACCCTTCCCAAGTATCCGACTTATCCGCTATTATTTTGATAGTGGGAATTCTCTTTGTTTTTACCAAGAATTCCGTTACAATATCTGAAAAGAATAATAGACGGGTGTGAGATAAAACATAATCTTCAATTTGAGAGTAGGTGTCTTCTAAATTATGATTGATAGCATATTCAATATGTTTTTTTAGAACTGTATCAAAAAGTACCTTGTTCTTTAGGTCTTCATTAATTTGATGATTGAACTTTTCATCCTCATTGATTGCTAACTTTATTCTATCATAAGATTTTTCTTCTTGATTTTCAAAACGCTGAATCTCATAAAATTCTATACTATCTAATAAAAAGGACTGTGGAAGATTTATTGAAAAGACCTTAAATAGCTCGTGAATTAGTTTAAATAGACTCCAGTTTTTTTGAACTAGATAAAAATTGTCATTTTCTGAATGCTTTATGTTTTCAAAGTCAATGTCTTTTATTTTATTTATCGCCCAACTTTCTATTTTATTTTTCTGTAAATCAGATATTTTCAAAGGATTAGTTTCCCTACTTTGAGCTTGATTATATTCTGCTAAGATTCTATTATAGATTGGTATATCTGTATCCAAATACTTCCATACTACTTCGAAACTTTGTTGTTTCGATTCATCTGAAGGGCGTAAAGCATCACTAATCAATTCATAATGTATTGGCAACTTTTTATGATGCCCATTCTTTTCATACCATTGTTTATTAATATGGTAATATTCTTTCCAATTTAGCTTTGGGCCATGTTGGTCAAAGAACTCCTGAACCTTCTTTTCAACATTTTTTTTATCAAATAGGGCATCAAAGTCTTCTTGATATCTTTTTTTTTCAGCTTTTTGGTTTTCTTCTATTTCTGCATCAGTTTTCAACGATTTTTCAAAACTCATTCCGAGCTCTACAAGTGAATTTTCTAATTGAAAAGCTAAATCACTTTCAGACTTACTGCTTAAATGAAAACGCAGCCAAGCTAAGTCTTTCTCATCATTCTTAGTTTTAACAATATGCTCAGCAAGCATTTGAATAGATTCTTTCCTGATAATTTTAGAAATGAAAAAATAGAAATCGTCAACTAAATTATTCTGAGTTAAATATTCAATAGCTTCTTTATGTTTGTTGCTTTTTTTAGTTATTTCTACAAGAAAATCCGAACGTTCATGAAAACGGTAGGAATTCTTAATGCCTGAAAGAAATTTAAAGTAGTTGCTTTCATCTTCAACAAATTTTACGGCTCTTTCAATTATTTGAGATTCTGGAAAAGTAATATAGGAATTGCTCAATTCATCATTCAAGTATTGAGTTAAGTACTTATTAAATAATTCGAAATCTTGTAATCGAGCTATAATGCGCCAACAGCTATCTCCATTACCTCGAATTGTTTTATCTGGACTATCTTCTCTTTTATCAACTTTATGTGACCATCTAAATTCCTTGTCTAAAAAATCTGAAAATTGATTTAGTTCTAAAGAGTCAAATCCATGTTCAATAAATCTTAGCACCTCCCTATTTAGTTGAGCATTTGAACTATCCTGCACCAATTCAAAGAGACTTTTAGCAAAATTTTCATCCATATAAAATTGCTGCTCAACTGAAAGTTGAATTAAATCTGAAGCGAATCCAATCTTTCTATTTTTATTTTTTAGATACTGAATAATAAATTTTTTCAGATTCTCATTGATTTTTTTGGGTAATTGAAATTCGAATAATACCATTACAGCAGATTGTCTTGCTCTAAAGTGCTTCTTTGAATCTTTAATAATTCTAACCAAATAATCATGAATATTTGGCGTATTTGCGAAGGATGCAATTTGTGAAATTGAAACGGAACGATTGGTTGTTATCCAAAGAGTTTGTTTAATACAGACTTCTTTAAAATAAGATGTAAAAATAGCCTCTTTTACCGTTGGAGAAAGACGGTTGGAGTCCAGTGAAAACAAAATATCTATTTGATTTTTTTTGACCCAATCAATTAGCTTGATAAAGGTTTCGTTGTGTTCAATTAAATCTAAAAGAAAGGTAAGTGTATTTTGAAAACTTGGATGAACAGCTTCTACTTCGGGTATTTTAATTGTTTCCAAGATTTCATCTATATTCAAATTAGTTAAAGAACTGGCTACTAAATACTCTTGTGTTTGTTTGTGCGTAAAACTGTATTGAGCATTTTTCGAATCTAACTTGAACAAAGAAAGTTGCTGAGCTGTTTCAACTTGTTCGTCAAAAATTTGAACTAACTCACTTTCATTCAAAGTGTTTTTGTGCATTAGCTCTAAAGTAATAGCTGCTTTTCTGAGAGCATCAGTAATTTTAGATACAATGAACAATTCCCTCTTTTTGAATTTATTCTTGTCTGCTTCTAATGAGAATTGAATATAATCCTGCCAAAGAGATAAGTAGGTTAAGTCATCATCACTTTTTTTTATGAGTTGAGCAAAACGATTTATAAAAAATGGAGATTCAAAATAGCCTTTTAAAAAGGGAAATTCTTCAATTTTTGAGTAAGAGATATCGAATTCATTCTTCAATATTGATTCCGCTTGATATTCAGAGAGCGAATGGAGGTAAAAGGTTTTGAAATCGCTAAACTCAACTAAGTATTTGTGGTAAATATTGGTTCTACAGCTAAGTACATAGCGATAATTCTTTTTAGAATGCTTGTTAATAAATACTTCTAAAGCTGAAATTAAATCTTGGATATCGGCCACTTCATCCAATCCATCTAAAATGAAAGTTATTTGTGGTATCTCTTGCCAGTTTTCCACCTGAATAAAATCTTCAAAGGAGTCATTTTTCCTAAAAAACTTGAGGTTTATCAATAAGGGAATTAATTGATTCTTAACTCTATCTTCCCATAGCTTTTCAAAAAGCACCCTAAGTTCAGTTGACTTCCCAATTCCTGGGGAGCCTAAAATCAAAATTTTTGTCTCTGAGTGGATTAAATCTTCTAACTTGAATCCTAAGATAGAACTATCGTGAAATAAATTGTTGTTTTCTTTCTCTTGTCTATAAATTAACCGTGGTTCGTAAAATTCTATTTTTTCAGGTATTCTAAAATCCGATTTAACAAGACTTTCAATGTTAAATACTGAATTGACTTCTTTCAAAGTAATTCCATCCTTGTAGATTCCATTTTCTGCCCATTCTCCCGTATCATAGACAAAATTTGTTTTTTCTTGAATATTGTACCTCTTGTAAATAATTTGATCGATTTTCCAATTGCAACAATTAATGTCAAAAATTTGATAGCCAGGCATGTAACTAAATTCTTTCTCATTAGGATTATTTAATGCTGCTCTAGGTCGGAAACCCCATAAATCGACCTTGTTGCCATAACTATTGATTTTTGGCTCGCCTTTGTTACTGTGCTTATGTCCATAGAGGAGTAGCCTAATATCTTTGTCTTTAAGGAATCTTGTAATATTCTTTTTCTCTGCTAATTCATTGAGGTCATGATGAAGTAAACAAATATTAAATTCACTTTTTTTATCTATTAGATATTTATAACCATCGTGCAGTTGTTGACTTCCAAAAAAGTGCATATGCACATCAATATTATTTTTAACTCTGCTCTGAGTAGAAGAGCAGCGCCAAGAATCGTTTATTAATAAAAAACCTACTTTTTCATTTTCATTCGAATTGTAAAAATAAGTTGACCCATTATTAGAGAAACTGTAATTGTCAGTGTTTCTATGAAAACGTCCTTCAAAATCTTTAAAATGCTTGATTCTTCTATTTGAGGACGTAAACTTGGAATTATTTTTTTTTAATTCATCTTTAATGTCTTCAATTCTTAATGTACTAAGTCTTTTTTCTTCAGCCCAATCTATTTCTAACTCATTTATGTCATGATTACCAGGAATAAAGATGAAATTACTATTGGTTAAATTCAGTTTTTCTCTCATCGGTGCAATGAACTCAGCTTCAAAAAAGTCATAAGGGTTTGAAAAATCGCCTTGATAGTGTTTTTTAAGTGATTCCCCTCCCTTATCAAGTAAGTCTCCAGTTATTGCAATTATATCTATCATCTTATTATCTAATCTTTGAATCTCTTCTAGATCTTCTATAAGTTTTTCAATATAGAAATTTCTTAATTCGTCTATATTTTTATCGGAAAGATGTATGTCAGAAAGATGAACTAAACGCATTATGTAGAATTGCTTTTAAGTACTGAAAATTAAATATTTCTGAGAAAAAAACAAGTTTCTCTACCAACTTTATTTACATAAAACGCAAATGTATCGGATTTCTACAGAGTTTGTTAGTTATACTATGTTTTTTGAATATCTATAAGCGGTATCTTCTAGATTTACGAAGAATCCAAGATATTCCATACACTTACAAAAAAACACCCTCCTCACCCACCAAAAGAATGGTCATTCACAACCTCCAAGAATATGGGTTTGTATTGCTCAGAAACGGTAATATGTTGGTTATTTCACCCACAAAAAAATCCCCTTCAAGTCAATGAAGGGGATTTGCATTTTAGTTTGGAAGATTATTAATGCGCAATGATGAATCTGATGGCTTCATTCTGTAAACGAATAAAATACATCCATTTCACAGCTTTTAGTTTTCGCACGCTAATCACCCACCAAAAGAATGGCCATTCACATACTCCAAGAATTTGGCTTTGTATTTCTCAGAAACGGTAATTCGTTGGTTGTTAATTCCTACTAACTCTAAAACTCCACTTCCGTCGCTAAGTACGACCCTAAACACCCTAAACCTCCATCTATATTGGAATATACTCTAGATGGTTCTGCAAATGGATTATCTTCGATGTAATTATCTAAAGAAACGTGGTACTTAAAGTATGAAATGTCAGTAGTGTACAATACAGAAAAACCACTAAAGCTGTTAGCTCCGTCAAACCCTGAATAGAAGTTCGAGTAATTACAATTCAATCTTATTTCTTGTCCATTTACACCTTCATCTTCTTTAAAGTTATTGCAGATGGTATAGGCGTATCTCTTGTCTTTCAATGTATCCTGATAGATTTTGGTAATGCCGTGGTAGTAGTCTCTTTGGTTGGGTTGATCTAGAAATACGGTTTGAATTCGATAAATTTTCTCGTTGAATCCATTGCTTGTTCTAATGGAAGAGTCTATTTCCACTTTTACCTGATTGGGTAAAGAGGAAGGTACGGTTGTCGCAGCACTTACATAAAACCCGCCTGGAGAACTGACTTGTAGAGAATAGGTTTTACCGGCAAGTATTGAAAATGGTGCTTCGTTCCTAACAATGTAGGAACCATTTTCAATAGAGAAAGGCAAGGAAATGGTTTGACCTTCTGAAGATAATAAAACGGTAGCATCTGAAACAGGATCGTAAATATTGCCCTTTTGGTCTCCAAAATATGGCACTGATTTACTTACTACTATTTCTATTACAGAATCGGATGGACTTAAGAATCCATAAACGACCAATTTGGGATCTACTTTAGGCAGTTCTATTTCCTTCGCTTCTTTTTCACAGGAAACCATAACAGCAGAGATGATTAAAACCAACAGGGCTAACAATTGCTTTTTCATAGACTAAAATTTAAAGGAGTATGAAATAGAAGGTAATATGGGGAAAAGTGAGACTTGTTTCAGTATCGTATTTCCATTCTCGTTGGTGTCTGAATAATAGAAAAATGGATTTTGTCGATTATACAGATTGTAAAAACTAATTTCCCAGGTGCGTTCGCCCCTCTTTTTTGTTCTATGAAATTGGGCACCAATATCCATTCGATGATAAGGCGCCATCCTAAAATCATTCATAGCACTATAATCGCTAACTCGTGTATAGTAATTTCCGTTTTCTGTATTTGTACTTGCATTGTATTGACTTTCGGGTAAAGTGATGGCGTTTCCGGTTCCATATACCCAAGTGGCAGAAAGCGTTATTCTCTTTCCTTTTTCCGTGTTCTCCTTTAGTTGGTATATGCCCACTACTGAAACGTCATGTCTTCTATCGTATCTAGCCCAAAATTTTTCACCGTTGTTGAGTGAATCAAATTGAAATTGAGTAAAGCTTAAGGTGTAACCAATCCATCCAGAGAACTTACCTATTTTCTTTTGAATTAAGATCTCTGCACCATAGCTCCATGCCTGCCCCGAAGTAATGTTTCTCTCCCAATTTAAACCTTCATCTGTATTTTCATCTTCATCTTCAGATTCGAAGATATCCAATGCTAAAAAACTAGCTCCTTCTTTATAAGCAATGACATTGTCCGACTTTTTATAATACGTCTCAAAAGAAAGCGTAAGATCGTGTTTAGAAATGTCCTTCGCCACTCCTAGCGCCACTTGATTAGACTGCTGTGGAGCTACCCTTTTAGTAGCTGGCACCCACAAATCGGTAGGTAGGCCTAATCCAGTTTGTGTCAGCAAATGAATGTATTGATTCATATTGGCAAAAGAAGCTTTGATTGATAAATCTTCACCTACAAAATAGCGCCCACTGATTCTTGGCTCTAATCTAAAATAGTTCCGATCTTCGTTCAAAAAGTGACTAACCCTTAATCCACCATTAATTTTCAAACGGCCATTTACCGTAAAGTCATCTTCAATATATGCTCCATTTTCCAACGCCTTTATTTTTGTTAAGTCATTTCGGTAAGATCCAATGGCTTCATCTTTTAGCACTACAGCACTTGGGGTGAATATATGATAAGTGGAAATGAGACCTGCACGAATAGAATGCTTAGGTGATGGTCGATAATCTAAGTCTATTTTAAGGGCATAATCTCTTATTCCGGATGAAGTCCTAAATTCGTATTCATCCGTATCGTATTTGCTACTGTTGCTAATTGCAAAATCATAGTTGCTGATAATTAGAGATGTATTGGCAAATAGCTGCTCATTAAACAAATGATTCCACCTTGCTGTACCCGTTACATTTCCCCACGACAAATTGGATTCTTCATCGCCCCCATCATATCTAGCACTTGCTTTGTCTTTCCCAAAATACCCACTTAAATACACTTTATTCTTTCCTCCAAAATCATAGTTTACTTTTGCATTTAAGTCGTAAAAATAATATCCAAACTGCTCATCCTTTGGCATAAACGGTCGAGTTAAGGCGTCAATATAGGTTCTTCTTCCTGAGACTAAAAAGGAGGATTTTCCTTTTTTGATGGGTCCTTCCAACGTTAATCGAGAGGATAAAATACCAACACCCACCTCTCCTTTCAATTCTTCTTTGTTTCCTTCTTTCATTTTCATATCCAAAACGGATGAAAGACGACCTCCATAGCGAGCTGGGAAGCCTCCTTTGGTCAATTCTATGCTGTTTAGAGCATCTCCATTAAACAAAGAAAAGAAGCCAAATAAATGATAAGCGTTGTATACTGTAGCATCGTCCAAAATGATTAAATTTTGATCGGGTCCTCCACCTCTCACATATAATCCACTGTTTCCTTCACTTCCTGATTGAACTCCTGGCATCAACTGTATGACTTTTAAGGCGTCCTTTTCCCCCAATAATGCAGGAATGTCTTTAATTTGATTGATGGGGATTTCAATGACACTCATTCGAGTACTTTCACTGATTTTAGGTTTTCGGCTGGCCACTATTTGGACTTCATCCAGACTGTTGCTAGCAGCAATTTCCACATCTAAATTGACATTCTTATCCAAATTGATTTGAAAAGCTTTTGCACTATATCCGACATAGGAAACAATTAATTGAAAAGTATCTGACTCTATAGTAATGGAATAAAAACCATAAGCATTGGTAGCAGTTCCAGTTTTTAAACTAGGGATGTATATAGTTGCTCCTATTAATAACTCTCCACTACCAGCTTCCTTAACATATCCGCTGATGGTGTACTTCTTCTTGACAGGATTTTCTTGGATTTGACCGAATGCAAACTGAAAGCTCAGAAAAAAGAAGATGAATAGAATATGGAATAATTTCACGGGTTGAAATTTAATTTTTGGCTATAACGTTGGAAATTTCTTTTTATTCAAAATATTCGCTGAATAAATTTTACTGTTTAATTCTTTAAGTCTGCAAATTAAATGATTCTAATTTGGATTGCTACCGAAGCCTAACGCCAGATATATAGATTTAAAAATTTGTCGATCATATAAAATTGATTTTAATTTATACCCTTTTATTGCAAACATAAAATTGATGAAACACTGTTTACTTTTCATTAGCTTATTTTTAGCACTGAATCTTCAAGCGCAATATACTTGGATGGGGAAACGTCAAACCAACTCTTCCATTGTTTTGGATCCATCAGAAATCCAAATGTTTGGAACAATTGCTACAGTTTTAAATCAACCAATTAATGAATATCAGTATATTCCATTTGCGTTTGGAGCCAGCAAATCCATTGTTAGTAAATTGATAGATAACAACCGAACTTGGGAAATGGTAGCTGAGTTTGGTGTTTTTACACAATTTGAATGGACAACAATAGATGGCAAACAACAACGAAATTTACTGAATGCCGATTATAAGGCGGCATTTTCATACGTCAGAAAACAAGCTTTCTCTACATTTAGAGTACGTTTTTTTCATGTTTCTACACATCTTGGTGATGACTATATTTTTCGAAATGCTCTTGAATCACATACTTTCAATAACAGAAACTATGAACAAATCGATTTTACCTATTATCGTAATTTGAGGCCAAATTGGAGAGTGTATGCAGGTTTGGGAAGTGTGGTACGACCTAATATCAAAAGACGCCCTTTATCTTATCAAATAGGTAGTCAAAGGGAATTTTTAAAAGAAAAGAAACAATTCGCCTTAAGTTGTGGCATTAATCTTCAAGGCTTTCAAGAGACATCATTTACTCCAAATGTCAAAACTGCATTTGGTGTAGCCTATATTCAAGAAGATAACGAAGAACCAATTCGCCTATTATTGGAATTTTATTCTGGGCATCTTCCTTATTCTCAAAAAGAAAAAGAAACCATTGACTGGTTAGGAATTGGACTGTATTTCTACATATAATTACTTCTTGGAATCAATGAAGTAAGCGCTCGAATATTTTATTAACGGATAGAATACTCAATTCAACCAACCTTTAGCCTTCGCACTTCGAGCAAAGAAAACTAGGTATATTCCTATTCCTAAGACCATAATTGGCATTATAATGCTTCCTGGTCCATATACTTTCATCGTTTCACCAATAAATAAATTCCAAGTGAATTGTGCGAATATACCCACCAAGGAAATGATCAACAAGAGGTAAGCAATTGAATTGCGAAACAACAATAGTAAACTGCCTGCTGCCCCTCCCCAAACAGCAAGTGCAAAAGCAGCCGTTACCCATGCAGGTGTGCTATCCATTAGTGTTCTTTCGGCCTCTGGTAGTGATTCTAGCATTTCTGGTGGCATAAACGCTTGCCCTAAATATGCAATAACGCCTAATGTATTCCATATTAAAGCAATAGTTGCTACCACCCAAAACCATGTAGGCACTTTTGATAGTGTTGTCATTTTTTTTGATTTTAGAATACTAGGATAAAAAAAAATGGAATAATTTCCAAATGAAAAAAAAGTTAGAAAAGCAGGCAACGTTATTAGGAAGTGAACAGTCTTAGCGGTATAAAATAATTAGTTAATTGATAAAAAGCCTTATTCATCTTTAAATAGAATGAATAAGGCTTTTTTATTTGATGTTCGATAAAGTCTACGAAACAACTAATTGATCTGCTTCTTAAAATAAAATCTAGTAATGAACAGGCCGTTATTGTCATCTGCACTTCCAACCGACTCTACTCCGGAATTGATACTCACAATTTCCCATCCTTCATCCAAAAATTGACTTACTCTTGAATTCACGATGGCATCATTGGCGGCAATGTTTTGAAAACGGATTCCGCCAATATTAAAGAAGTTCAGCAACTTCGTTTCTTCATAGTTTTTTACGCGAATTTCCCCACGGTCTGCCTTGTTCCGCTCATTATCATCTTCTGACATTATTTTGGAAAACTCTTTATAATCTTTAATTTCTAAGGACTCAATCATTCTTGAACGCCCTACCCCATTTGGTACAATAGATTCCACAACAGTTATGGTTTTGAAGTCATAAAGATGACCTTCTGGCTTAAACGAATAAACCACCAAACCCAAACAGATTAAAGAAATAGCTAATGTGATGTAATTGATTGTTTTCATGATTATTAAAATATATAATATAAAGTAATTGTTAATCTACTTTTTGAATCTCCGCTTTACTTTTTTCTCCATTTTCTGAGCATCCTCCATTAACGCCTGCCAATCATTTTCCTTTGTTTCTGTTTTGTTGACTGTATAATCGTAGTCCGCTTTCGAAATCTCTAAACGTTGGATTGGTTTACCTAAATTTTCTTCTATGGTTTTCAGTAATTCTCGCTCTTCTTTACTACAAAATGAAATGGCTTGCCCCTTTTTATCCCCTCTTCCCGTTCGTCCGACTCTATGCACATAATGTTCCGGAGATTCAGGTAAATCATAGTTAATTACATATTCTACATCGGGAATGTCAATCCCTCTAGCACTTATATCTGTTGCAATTAATACTTTTAAATCGCCATGACGGAAGTTTCTCATGGTTTTTTCTCGTTCTGCCTGATCTTTATCGCTATGAATGGTATCCGACTCTATAGCAACTCTTTCTAATGCTTTTTTAACTCGTTCAGCACGCACTTTTGTCCGAACAAAAACCAAAGTTTTTAAACCTTCATTTTCCTGAAGTAAATGTGCCAAAAAGAAACGTTTATCATCCATTTCAATATGAGCAACCGCATGTTCAATATTTTTGGCGACAGGATCCTTTGGAGAAATTTGTATACGAATAGCATTCGTTACTAATGAATAGGCTAATTTTTTAATTCGGTCGTTTATAGTAGCAGAGAAAAATAAAGTTTGTCGGCTTTTTGGTAAATGACGCATTAAATCATTGATATCTTTAATGAAACCCAAATCTAGCATATGATCCGCTTCATCTAAAACCAATATTTCTACTCGAGATAAATTCAACACTTGTTGACTAACCAAGTCAAATAGACGGCCAGGTGTAGCGATTAAAATATCCACACCTTTCTCTAATTGCTCTTTTTGTGGTTCTTGATCTACTCCACCATGAATACAAAAAGTAGTGACTTTTGTACCCTTCCCAAGTACTTTAAAAACATTTTCAATTTGCAAGGCCAATTCATGAGTTGGAGCCATAACCAGACATTTTATTCCATCAGGTCTACGAATCAATTTTCTAGAATGTAGCGTATGAATTATTGGGATTGCAAAAGCTGCAGTCTTACCTGTTCCAGTTTGCGCAATGGCAAGTACATCCTCTCCATTTAAAATGGGCGGTATCGACTTGAATTGTATGTCGGTAGGTCGCTTATATCCTTGTTTAGCGATACTCTTCTTTAATTGTTCTATGAGGTAATAATCTTCGAATTTCATAGCCGCAAAGATACAATTTTCAGTCGGTTATCGCCTTTATCAAAGCTTAAGTACAAGGTATCAAAATAAAAAAAGGTTCAAGATTAATACTAATCTGAACCTTTTTAAAATATTGGATATTATAGAATTACTTTATAATTTTCACATTCACAGCATTCATTCCTTTTAAGCCTCTTTCTAACTCAAAAGTAACTTTGTCATTTTCTTGAATAGGCTCCATCAAACCATTCACATGAACAAAGAATTTTTCTTGAGTATCCAAGTCATTGATGAATCCAAAACCTTTAGAATCATTGAAAAACGCAACTTTTCCTGTTCTTTCGGTTGGCTCCTCGTCTTCTTCAGCTCTTCGAGGTACACCAATTTCTATATTCTCAGCTTTAATTACCGTTTTCTTCTTTAATGGATCCGGAGGAGTATCGGTAATCATTCCGTTCTCATCCACATAAGCAAGCATGTTTTCTAAACCGCCTCCTTCAGAGTTTGCTTTTCTTTCTTCTCGCTTTTTAGCTTTTTCTTCTCGCTTTTTTAAACGTGCCTTTTCTTTTTCTTTCTTGTTATACGTTTGTTGTGATTTTGCCATTGAATTATTTTAGTTGTGCAGAAACATTAACCTGTCCTACGAAAGGGTGTTATTGATGACAAAAAATAAGAGGAAATAAAAGAGATCAATTTAAAATTGACGCAGAATACTCTAATGCTGTTACAATAACTTCGTGAAAAATAATTTATTCA
The DNA here is from genome assembly GCF_009909615.1 of Acidiluteibacter ferrifornacis. Classification (GTDB taxonomy): domain Bacteria; phylum Bacteroidota; class Bacteroidia; order Flavobacteriales_E; family Vicingaceae; genus Acidiluteibacter; species Acidiluteibacter ferrifornacis. Next base: position 467,339 of record NZ_WWNE01000005.1, read on the forward strand.
CGAATACAAAGGTAAGCGTTTTTTTAGACCTACTACTCCATTTTGTTGAATTGTTCTCAACCAAGAAAACAGATGAATTAAATTACACTTGTATTTAAAGGAATTCTCCTTTCCCTATTGTTTAACCAATCGTTGAATTTGTTTTTTTCCTGAACGATCCGTCCATTGAATAAAATAGATACCTGATTCTAATACAGATAAATCAAGTACATAATTAGAGGATGGCCCGATAACTATCTCATTACTCTTAATTTGTTCACCGATTAAATTAATAATTTCCAACTGACCAATAAAAGCCGTGGTTGTCGGGTTGTTGATGGATAAAATATCTCTAACAGGATTTGGAAATAGGTTGAAATTGGTTTCTATTGTATTCAGAATAACACTGGTGCTTTGATCTTCCGTAATGGTAAGCGAATTGGTATTTCCTCCATCCCCACTAGTATTTCCATTGTTATTTACTGCTGCACCACCTGCATAAAAAGTGATATTTCCTGTTCCTTGAGAGGGAGCTGTCCAGTTGACTTTAAATGTATTGGTCATACTTTTACCATTGTGTTCCGCATAGGATCGTCCATTACTAGCACTTGCAATTCTTGTATTTGCTGATGGAGTTTTCCATGCATTGTATGCGCTATTGTTTGGAGCTAAACTTACTAGCTGAAAACCGAAACGAGCAGGTCCAGGAGTACTATTCACATTTACAGTAAGTTCATAATCATTACCCGGGATATATGAAGTTGCAATCGTGCCATTGGCATCTCTGAATTCAATTGCTACTGTTGCTCCAAACCCTGTCCCATGGCAGTTTCGACATGTTTGAGATTCACCAGGAGCTCCTGTGTTGCCACTATTGGCAGAAAAAGCCCGTCCATTTGAACTCGAAGAAAGAACGATTTGACTTCCAATTAATAAAATACTTCCAAAGAAAAGGGTATATACTGTTTTTAACATGTGTCTGATTTTTAATTCCTAACAATATTAAGAATGAATAGTTCATTTTTTATACAACTTACAAACGGTGTTGTCTCAAATTATAAAAATCAAAGTGGATACCGAGTTGCACCTGATTACGACTATCCACTATTCTATAATTGTAATTATCGTGTCCGTGAATATAGGAAACGAAAAAACCAGTTACCCAATCTTTTGGGAAGAAACTAATAGTTGATTTTAGTCGGATAGGATTTATAGATGGATGGCTTCCTGCTAAATAGGTACATTCTTGATTAAAGGTAAGTCTTGATCTATTGACTGTTTCAAAAACAGATTCATATTCCAATTGAAATTGATTCTCTCCAATAATTTCTACATCACTTATTCCATCAGTGTAATCAATCAACATTGCAAAAGCAGCATGGTACCTCAGGTATTCCAATGCAATTTTGTGCAACAATACTCGATTTTCTTGCTCTCTCTTCTGAGGGATAACATATTGAAATCTAATCCGACTTAAATTGACCGAAAAATTCCCCGTACTTCTATTAAGTAATTGCGAAAGATTTGATTCATTGTTTATTGCTCGATAGGCCGCCTCACTTGAATCTGATCCATCTTCAAATTGTTCATTCCAAGTAGACCTTGATTGCCCATTGGAATAGTGACCTGTTTCCAACAACCAAGTAAATTGACTTTTTCGCACCCAATTATAACTTTTTTGCCACCCTATAAACCCCATATAACTAGGTGTTTTGACTGGTAAACTTTCTTCATTGTACATTCTAAAATGCGATTGAAAATACACATACAAAGCTTGTTTTTTAGCCAAAGAGTCTTGTCGATACTGATTGTAGATCTGATAATAAATGGTAGGTTGAGCTTCAAACAAAATCGTTTCGTTCTTATTCATGGCACTTGCCCAGTTTAAACTAGAAGTTTTCATCATTGGCAGATAACCGTTGAATGGATTCTGGTTTTGGCCGATTAATAACTGAATAAGAAATAATTGTAAAATCAGAATCGATATCCGCATATTTAATTGACTTAATTGAGTTAGCGAAATTAATGATCTATTAAAGAACTTCTAAAACTTTAAATACTTTCAACTGTCTTGCAGTTGACAGGAAGATAACTAACCTTGATTTTATATTTGAAAAAAAGAATTTTATGAAAAAGATAATCTGTAGTATAATAGCAATAATTGGTGGGTTTACAATAGCAACGGCACAACCACCCGCCAATGCAACAGTATACGATTGCAATAGTAATTCAAAAAATATATATCAAACATTAGGAACTGGAAAATCCATCATTATTGCGTCTAAAGGGTTTGACTGTTCAATTTGCATGAACTCAGCACCTACTGTTCAAAGCTGGGCTGCTCAAAACAAAACAAAAGTTGAAGTTTGGGGTGCAATGACCTATACCTACCGAACAATTTTACCAGATTGTTCTAATATAGCTTCCTGGAAAAATACCTATAACTGGAATGATGTTTTTATGTTTATTGATTCCGCTGAAGCATGGTTTCAAAATGGTACACCTAAATATATTACGTATTCTGCAATAGACAGTAGTATTCTTTATCAAGGTTCCAACTTTACTACAGCACGTAACTTTGCATTGGGCTCCTCTACCGTTGGTATACCAACCATTCAAGGAATCGAGCAATCCAACATCTATTCTTACGACGGAATCCTATACTTGAGCAATTTACCTGAAAGTGTCCAACAAATAAGTATTTACGATTTGACTGGAAAATTAATTTCCTCATCGCCAATCATTAACACTACTAGCCAGTTTGGACTTTCTCAAAGAAAAAGCGTTTTAATCATCCGATTGTATGCCAATGACGGAAGTACTTATCAGCAAAAAATTATGACCAATTATTAAGAATATTGCTTTTCCGCTTCTATCTGAATGTATTTCCTGGTTACTAGTGATACAAGCTGACGTTTGTAGTCATCTTGCAACCATTTTATATAGTTTTTAGTACTCTTTGTCAAGCAATAAGCATAACGTTTGGCTCTATTTTCGATGTCCTCTTCTAGTAAGTTTGCCAAACTTCGGGCTTCAAAAACATCGTTACTATTATCCAAACACATTTGAAGATGTTGTTCTAGAGATTTGTCTAACACGACTTTGGGGCGTTTTCCAGCAGACTGAGCCTTAGCATATTCATCCTCTATGTCCATGTCCACATCTTCTGAATTTGGGAATTGAGAACGAATTTCATCTGGCATTTTATATTTGAAATTGCGCTCTATCTCTTCATCAGATGTAATATTCTCTAGATAAAAATCTGGAGATTTGAAGATGTCATGCCAATTAATAGGTGCATCCCACATCCCAAAACGAAGGGCATTATTACCAAGATCAATGACCGTAAATTTCTTTTTATTTTTAATAACTCTACTTCCCCTACCGATCATCTGGTGGTAAAGGGTCAAAGATTTAGTAGCACGATTTAGAATGATGGTTTCTATAGTTGGTTCATCAAATCCTGTGGTCAAAATACCTACAGAGGTAAGAATGGCATCAGGTGTATTTTTAAACCAATCTAGAATTTCTTTTCGTTCTTCTTCTTTGTGGGTATTATCTAAGTGACGTACATTGTATCCTGCCTTTTCAAATAGCAGATATACGTGTTTAGAGGTATTAATGCCGTTGTTAAAAATTAAGGTCTTCTTTCCTTTAGATTTATGTTCATAAGCATACAGCAACTTATCTAACATGGTAAAATTGGAATATAACAGTTCTGAAGATTTAACAGTGTAATCTCCATTAATTCCAACTTTTAAAGTACTTAAACTAACATCATAGCTGTATGTTTCTGCTTCAGCTAAAAAACCTTTCTTTATGAGCCCTGCTATAGAATGACCAACGATTAATTCGTGATACAAATGTTTCATTGGTAATTTGATATTCGAACTCAATGGTGTTGCGGTCACCCCAAGTACAATACTTTTTCCAAAGTAGTCGAATAACTTTCTAAACGAATTGTAGTGCGCTTCATCAATAATGACTAAACCAACATTTTGCATATCCATTACTTGGTCTTGCAAACGGTTGTTCAAGGTTTCAACCATGGCAACAAAACACATGAAATCATTATCATTCGGTAAAGATTTCACCTTGCTATTGATAATCATGTTTTTGACACCAATCTCAGACAATAGACTAGAGGTTTGATTACAGAGTTCTATACGGTGAGTTAGAATCAACACCTTCTTTTTGTTCTCTGCAATATACCTCTTCGCTATTTCTGCAAAAATTACTGTCTTCCCTCCTCCGGTTGGAAGTTGGTAGAGTAAATTGTGATTTTCAGGAAAGGAATTGAACTTTTCAAAAATTTTCTCGATTGCATCGTGTTGATAATCGTACAGTTTTTTACCGGTTTTCTTCTCATTGCTGTCATCCGACATGCCCATATACAGTCTCCTTCTTTGTTAATCCTTACTAATCTTATATTTTGCCTTATTCAAAAAAAGGCTGTACAAAGTTAGGGCTTAAAAAGGGTTTAGTCCACTATTTACGGTATTTTTTTGGAAAGTTTTAAAATTGAGACGAGACCAATTACTATGCATGCTTAATAAATGGACGATTAGCACTCCTTTATTAGAAAAAAATATAAAAACCAATTAAACCGTAAAAGGTTAAAGTGGCAATTCGCTATAAGAATCTTCAAATTCAAAATAATTTTCCCATCCTTGCCCTTGAGCATCCAAAAGAATCTGATGTATCCTTTTTGCAAAATTAGTTGTGATTCCGTTTTTGATTACAAAACCAATCAATTCATTATAAGACTTCAACATACTTTTGTAAAAGGCCGATGCCACTACTTTTTTCTCTGCGCAATATAACTGAGCTACCTCAATATTATAACACATCAGGTCTGCAATTAACGTAGGATCCATTCCCAATTGTAGAAAATGTTGAATACTTTTCTGAGCAATCGATCTTCTTGCTTTTGCTTTCCGTTTGGTATTCGGGAAGTATTCCTTATATATTTTACCTTTTGCTGCATCAATTAGTTGACGTTCTTTAGGGTTGAATGAGAAATCATAATAAACTTTAACAGCCTTGAATTTATCATAAAGTTCTATTATTTCAGCCTCCAATTGAGCTTTTTTCAATCCTTTGAGGTGGATTTTTAATTCTCTTTTTGACATACTGTAATCAATTATGCTTTCGTAATGGATCCAAAAGATACTCCAATCCATTCAGTTTAATTTCATAAATAGTAGACAACAGTTCACCCAATTTCCCTTTTGGAAATCCTTTGGAATGATACCATACTAGGTACGGTTCTGGTAAATCACACAATAATCGGCCTTTATATTTGCCGTAAGGCATTTGTGTGGTGACTAGGAGCTTTAAGGGATGTGGTTGAGCAGCAGTCATAAAGATTTCGATAGATAGATTTTAATGAAAAGTAAATATACCACATTATCCTCCTTAACTTTGCAACATGCAAAAACTATCTCCAACATTGATCGATCGGCTGAATTATTTAGGAGTTTCCTCCCTTAATAAAATGCAAGAGGCCAGTATGGAAGCCCTGAGTAAAAATAATAATCTATTGTTGCTTTCGCCAACAGGAACAGGAAAAACATTGGCTTTTTTGTTGCCTTTATTGGATAAAATAGCACTAGACTCAAACATGAATCAAGCTATTATAATAGCGCCTAGCAGGGAATTGGCCATTCAAATAAATGATGTATTCAAGTCCTTACAAACAAAGGTACACTCTACCTTATGTTACGGTGGACATTCCATTGACACAGAAATTAAAAATCTTTCGTCATCACCCCAATTAATCATTGGTACTCCCGGACGGATTGTTGATCATATTAAACACGACAGAATTTCTCCTCAATTTGTCCATACTTTAATTCTGGACGAATTTGACAAATCCTTAGAAGTCGGCTTTGAAGAAGAAATGAGAGTAATCGTTGAGCAATGCACAAAATTGAAAAATAGAGTGTTGTGTTCAGCTACTAATGCAGTAAGAATTCCTGATTTTGTTGGCTTTGATAAATACAAAGAGTTGGACTTTATTAATCAAAGTCAAACTAATGAAAATGTGGTACTAAAACGTGTAATTTCTCCTGATAAGGATAAGTTAGAAACACTTGACCATTTGCTAAGAAATATAGGAAATAAGTCAACTTTGGTTTTTTGTAATCACAGAGAATCGTTAGAAAGGGTTCGAGAGTATTTAGATGATCAAGGGTTTGTTGCTGAAATTTTTCATGGAAAGTTAGAGCAAAACTATAGAGAATCGGCTTTAATCAAATTTCGAAATAAGAGTTGTAATATACTAATTGCAACCGACCTAGCAGCGAGAGGTATAGATGTCGATGAATTGGAATTCATTGTCCACTATCATATTCCCAAAAAATTAGAAGAGTTTACTCATAGGAACGGCCGAACAGCGCGGATGAATGCTTCTGGAACAATCATTTTGTTACAATCAGAACAAGAAGTCCTACCAGATTATATTATTGATGAAATTGATGTTTGGGAAATCGACCGTAAGTTAGAAGATATAGTTGATCCTCTTTGGGAAACGCTTTTCATTGGGGCAGGCAAAAAAGAAAAAGTCAACAAAATTGACATTGTCGGATTTCTAACCAACCAAGGGAAGTTAAAAAAGAATGATATTGGATTAATAACTGTCAAAGACCATTTTAGCTATGTAGCTGTAAAAAGAGATGGAATTGTATCCTTGATTAAGAAAATTCGAAACGAAAAAATTAAGAAACAAAAAATCAAAATAGAAATAGCCAAATGATTGAGTTAGGAAAATACAATACGCTCAGAGCAGACCGAAATACAGAACCTGGAGTTTATCTAGAGGATGAGTTAGGTGAAGCCGTCTTGCTTCCCCACAAGTATGTGCCTTTAACACTCCGTTTAGGCGATATGGTAAAGGTCTTTATTTATGCCGATAATGAGAACAGACTAATTGCTACCACACTCACTCCAAGTATGTGTTTACACGAATTTGGCTTATTGAAAGTCAATTCAATCACTAATTATGGCGCATTTGCTGAATGGGGTGTAGCAAAAGACTTATTGATTCCGCTGAAAGAGCAAGCCAAAAAACTACAAGAAGGACAGACTACAATCGGCTATTTGTTTATTGATGAAGTTACTGGGCGATTGACCGCCTCCACTAAACTTTCAAGATATATGAGCACTGAAAAACCTGATTTGAGAGTTGGGGATGAAGTGGATATAATGGTAGCAGATGGAACAGATTTGGGAGTTCAAGTTATTGTGAATAATGCACATTGGGGAATGATATACGATGATGACATTATTGAACCTCTGCTAAGAGGCAGTCGTCATAAAGCTTATGTTAGAAAAGTCAGAACGGACAATAAATTAGATATTGCTTTAGAAAAAGATGGTTATCAAAAAGTAGAACCCAATGCACAGCGTATTCTTGATACACTTAAAGCCAATAATGGGGTCTTAAACCTATCTGACAAATCAGATCCTGAAGACATTAGAGATCAAGTATTGATGAGTAAAAAGACCTTTAAAAAAGCAATTGGGATGCTTTATCGTGAAAAGCGAATTACCATTGAGGGCGATTGTATCAAACTGGTTGATTAATCATTTTTATCTCAAAAAAAAGCCCTTCCGGAATATCAATCGGAAGGGCTTTTTTATGCTTAATTGGAAGTCATTTTAATGAAACTAATTAAAATCTAAAGTTTCTTGATCATCGTCTTCTTCACTACCTGGCAATTCTAAAGCTTTTACTGTTCCGATTGCATTTCCAGCAATACCTTTAATAGAACCATACATATCAATGGTATTGGTTACTACTTTTTCAATTTGTTTTTCTCGACTTTTCCATATTCTTTGCATGCTTCGTTTTTCTGACTCTAAATCATTTTTCATCGTAGTAAAACCTTCAACTATTGCTTCAATTTGAAGCTTGAAAGAATTGCTAGTCAAGAAGTCATACAGCATTCCCATCTTATCACCTTTATTCTCTTGAGAAGCCACAGCAGCACTTAATCGTATAATAGATTCTCTTAAAACATTCGATAATCCTTTGAACTCCTCAAAGGTACAAATCCAAATACCATCTTTCATCCCCAAACGATCCATATCTGAGGGCATTACTTCTGTTACCAATACCCCAATGTCTGCACCCTTTTCACGAATATCTGCCTTAAACTTTTCTATCCATGTAGGTTGAAAATCCTTGGTACGTTTACTTTCATAACAGATTCTACCGCAGTTTGCTTTGCTTCTAGTGTTTACCACTTGAACACAATCAGCACCTCTAGCTCCTTTCTTTATTTCTTCGATAGTATCCAATGGAAAGGTTGCTTGGAGCCATTCTTCTATAGCTAACTCTTGTACTTCACCTTGCAATTGCATCGACCCTTGCTCCTGCTTTCTTTTCATTTCTTCGGTGAGCTTCTTTTGATCCTCTAATTGCTTTTGAAGTTCTTTAATAGCTAACTGATTACGCTCTTCCTCTGCTCTTCTTATTTTGTCTTTTTCTGCCAGGATCTGCTGATTAAATTTCTTTTCAGCAGCCATCTCTATCTCCTCCTTTAGCTCTAGTTTCTCACGCTTCAACCGCTCTAAATCAGCTTGTAACTTATTGTACTCTCTTAATTTTTCAGATTTCTCTTTCAGCTCAGATTGCATGGACTTCAGTTGTTCTGAATTTTCCTCCGCCAATTGCTTTTTTAGCTTTTCATTGAGTAGAGAACGCTCCTCTTTAAGTTTAGATTCTAAACGCTCTTTAAATAATTCATTTTCTCTTTTTTTAGCTTCTTCAAACTGACGTTTTTGCTCTTCAAACTTTTCAGCATCAGCTGCTTGTTTTCGTTGAGCTTCCTGTAATTGAGCATCGAACTTTTTCTTTAGATCACCTTCTAATTGGTGATATAAAATTTGATTCACATCAATAGACGTATGACAATTAGGACATTCTACTTTTGTTTGTTGTTCCATCATTTTTATATTAGAGGGTATTTTTAAGACAACACTAATCTACTTTTTTCTACTGAAATATATCATTCAAAACACCTGCTAACCTGATTCCTCCTTTCAATAATTGCTCTTGAACCAGCTCCCAGAATTGATAAGAATATTCGTAGCCAATTTTCTCCAACCCATTTTCAGGGTAAATCGTTTCACGAATTGTCGCCGATTCATTAGCCCATTGTGCAGCGGATAGGCCTTGCCATTCTTTCACTTTTATTGGTGTAACGAAATCAATGCTCTCCACTATTTCGGTATAACTCAACTGTTTTCCTTCTATTAGTTCACTATCCCAGATGCGATGCAAGTTACTATTGCTATAGAACCATTTGATTTTATAATCATTGCCTCCTCTATCTAAGCCATTTCCTACATGCAATGGTTGATGAATATCACCCACTAAATGAATTAAGAATCGCAATGCCTCTTTTTTATCTGCCATAGAAGAAGATTCATTCTTTAGTAGCTCTTTCATGTCTTCAATTTTCTGAACCACTTCCCCCTCTTTACTTTTTTCAGATTCTTCATAAGTCTTTCCTGTTGGAACTGTTGTGTAATGCCAGGCATGAGTATGATCGTAAGCTTCATCACTTTTAACATCGTCCATCCACGTGGAAGCTATCGCTATACTTTCGTTACCGAGTATCCTCTGAACTTCTAATTTAGCTTTTGGAGATAAATGGTTTTCAGCTATCTTTCCTACAACTCGATGACCAATCTGCCCCCAAGCAAAAACTGCCGTAGAACACAATAATAAAGCTGTTGAGATTATAATTTTATTCATTTTATAAGAGTTTGGTTAAAACGTTTTCAAAGGTACCCTCCTTTTAGAAACCAAGCTGAATAAATATATCAAGTTTATCAACAAAGAATGTTATTACGTTGCTTATAAATCAATAATTCAAAATAATACGACAATTACCGTATATCAGTAATACAATATCTTTTAGATGTTTGTAATATCATTAACTAATAAAAATCAAATACTATGAAAACTAAAATTTTAACAGGAGCTTTAATCGCGATGATGTGTTTTACTGCTTGTGAGAAAGATGATGAAGTTAAACCTGAAACTCCAGCTCCTACACCAACTCCTAAAAATGAAACAGCCTCTTCAAATCCAGTACCAGATGATGCATACGGCGTACTAGTGGCTGTAAACTCCAAATCAGGCTCGGGTATTTTTTCAGTAAATATAGGTACAGGTGTGGCATTATTTTTTGAAGACTCAGTATTGGTTTCTGCAGGAAAGGTAAGTGTAAACTCTACTGAATTAACTCGATCTGCAGGAAATTCTTATTATTCTACCCCAGGTTTTGCAAACCCTAATGGAATTGATTTTTCAACAGATAGAGATTGGACTGTAGAAGGAGGAAATGGAGTTCCAGCAATAAGTTATAATAACAATAGGTCTATGCCAACAGTTGGCGAGAACACTTCTCCTGAAAATGTAAGTAGAAGTTCGTCTTATACTGTATCAGCAAGCGCTGTTTCGGGAGCAGATTCTGTAATATTTATAGTTGGAAGCCTATCATACACCGCTGCTGGAAATGTAACTAGTCACACCTTTACTGCAGATGAAATAGCTGAAAATTTAGAAAATGGAGAGGCTGCTGCTATGGTTGTTCCATATAACATGAATGCTAGAAGTTACTCCAACAAGAAATACTACTTCATTAATGAAGCTGTTACTACTAAAATTGTGAATGTTAGCGAGTAACAAATTAGTGGATATTGATTTAGGTTTTCTTTTAGGTGATGATCGCCCCTTATTTGCTTCTGCGAATTGGGGCGATCACTTTTTGAATAAACTTATCTTTTTATCCTAGTCTGCTCTAATCGGTCATTGATATATTCAATTTCCGTTTTACCATGAGGTTTCGGGTGTCCATGATCACCTAAATTAACCATCACTATTGTATTGATTGCAATAATTTCTTGTCGCGTCTCCATATTTCTAACTTCACATCTCAAGGTCAAAGATGTTTTGCCAAACTTTACTGGCTCTAGACCAATCTCAAGTATATCCCCTTGCTTAGGAGAGTTAATAAAATTGATTTCAGACATAAATTTGGTTACTACCTTGTGATTGTCCAATTGAATAATCGCATATAAGGCTGCTTCTTCATCAATCCATTGTAGTAAACGCCCCCCAAAAAGTGAATTGTTAGGATTTAAATCTTCTGGTTTTACCCACTTTCTTGTGTGAAATTTCATTGATTATGTTTTTTTAAAATCTTAATTTTAATGCAAATTTACAATCCAAACTTAACAAAACGACTATGAAAAATATATTGGTGGCTATTGAAGTGAATAATACTGCATTAATGAATAGAATGTTAGACGCTGCAGCTCAAATGTCTAAAGCTTTTAATTCTAAATGTTGGTTAATTCAAATAGCAGCACCTGACCCTGATTTTGTTGGGTATGAAGTAGGGCCACAATATATTCGGGATTTTAAAGCAGAAGAGCTTAGAGAAGTGCATCGTGCAGTGCAAACCCAAACAGAACTTCTAAAAACGAAAGGAGTTGATGCTGAAGGCCTAATGATACAAGGCCCCACTGAAGAAATGATACTCGAAGAAGTCGATAAGTTGAACATTGAGCTTTTAATCTTAGGAAATAAAAACCACGGTTTACTTCATTCTATTTTTATTGGTAGTGTAACCGATGATTTAATCCAAGAAGCTAAAATTCCAATCTTATTAATACCCGGCGAGGAAGATTAATACCATTCGTCAATCAATTCAACCATTTTTATCATCTTGAACAGCTTATTTTAGGTCTTGGAACACTCTTCTGGATTGGTGCTATTTATTGTCTGTTTTTATCAGTAATTTTGCGCTCTCAAAAGCACAAAACATGATTGAAGCACAAAATATTTCCTTACAATTCGGAAAAAGGGTCTTATTCGATGAAGTAAACATCAAATTTACAGGTAATAATTGTTACGGTATAATTGGTGCAAATGGAGCTGGTAAGTCAACTTTCTTAAAGATTTTGGCAGGAGAAATGGATCCTAACGTCGGAAGAGTATACATCGAACCCGGAAAACGGATGGCTGTTTTGACTCAAAATCACAATGCATTTGATGAGTTCTCTGCAATCAATACTGTAATGATGGGACACAAAACCCTATGGAGTATTATGCAAGAAAAGGATGCAATATACATGAAGCCCGACTTTAGTGAAGAGGACGGAATAAAAGCATCTGAACTAGAAGCTGAGTTTGCAGAAATGGATGGATGGAATGCTGAGAGCGATGCTGCAGCACTACTAAGTGGATTAGGGATTGAAGAGTCAGACCACCACAAAAACCTTGAAGACCTATCTGGTAATCAAAAATTAAGGGTTTTGTTAGCACAAGCCTTGTTTGGGAATCCTGATATCCTAATCCTAGATGAGCCTACCAATGACTTGGACATTAAAACTATTTCTTGGTTGGAAGATTTTCTATTGGATTTTAAAAATACTGTAATTGTTGTTTCACACGATAGACACTTTTTAGATACGGTTTGTACCAATATTGTCGACATTGACTTCAAAAAAGTAAGTTTATTTACAGGAAACTATTCCTTTTGGTACCACACTAGTCAATTAGCGTCAAGACAAAAAGCTAATCAGAATAAAAAGGCTGAAGAAAAGAAAAAAGAGCTTCAAGAATTTATTGCTAGGTTTAGCGCAAATGCTTCTAAATCTAAACAAGCTACTAGTAGAAAGAAGTTATTGGATAAAATAAATGTAGACGAAATACAAGCCTCTACCCGACGTTACCCTGCTATTATTTTTGATCAAAAAAGAGAAGCAGGAAATCAATTACTCAATATTACCAATATGTCCAAAAAGGTCGATGGTGAATATGTATTTAAAGATTTGAATTTAAATGTCACCAAGGGTGATAAAATTGCCTTTTTGAGTCATGATGGAATTGCAGTAACAAAACTCTTTGAAATTTTAGACGGTGTTGAAAAAGCAGATACAGGAGAGTTCGAATTTGGTCAAACCATCACTACAGCCTACCTCCCAAATGACAACTCTGACTTTTTTGTGGGTGACGACAATTTGGTCGATTGGCTAAGACGCTATTCCGAAGAAAAAGACGAAGTATATATCAGAGGATTTTTAGGTAAAATGTTGTTTTCTGGAGAAGAATCATTCAAGAAAGTAAGTGTTCTTTCCGGTGGTGAAAAAGTAAGGTGCATGCTTTCTCGAATGATGTTACAAGGAGCAAACCTATTAATCTTAGATGAACCAACGAATCACTTGGATCTAGAGTCCATTACTGCATTAAACAACTCCTTAATGGATTTCCCTGGCACTGTGCTATTTACCTCTCATGACCATGAGTTCACACAAACTGTTGCCAATAGAATAGTAGAATTAACTCCGAACGGTACAATCGATATGTTAATGACCTATGACGAATATTTAGAAAGTGATAAAATTGACAATAAAAGAGCCGAGTTAACGGCATAAGAATATTCTTTTTTCATTAGTGAAGAACCCTTTTATCGATTGTTTAAACAATTGGTAAGAGGGTTTTATAATTATATCTATTTATATTTGAATGAAACATTTTTTTAATAAATTGAATGTGTCGATGAAAAAGAAAAGAGCGATTCATATTCTCCTAACAATTTTAGCAGCCTTACTCCTTTTACATACACTCATCTACTTAGAAATCATACCCTTCGATAAGGTGTGGGCCGGCAAACTCAAAACAGTTGAAGAAATGAGAACATTTGAACTGTTCTCGATTCTAATGAATATTTTTATGCTTGCTATTCTTTATATTAAACTCCAGCTATTAAAGAATAATAGAACAAATCGGATAATTGATATTTTTATTTGGCTTTTTGCCTTATTTTTTGCTTTAAATACTATTGGTAATCTTTTTTCCAAGAATATATTGGAATTAATTTTTGGAACATTCCTTACCTCAACATCTGGTATACTTTGTTTCATTATCGCAAGAAAACATTAATGCAATTCACGTTGTCCACACTCAAATACAACTAAGAATAGTTGAAATCCGATTCTTTTACATTTTCTTGAAGATCAAATTTCATTCCTTCCTCCTCTCTAATTTTTGTATTTTTATCTTATGGACAAAGTAGACACATACATCCAGAAAAAAAAAGGATGGGAAAAAGAGTTAATCTTCTTAAGGGAATTAATTGGAAAAACTGAATTGGTAGAAACCATTAAATGGGGTTCTCCAGTATACACCATTGACGGTAAAAATGTGCTAGGAATGGCTGCCTTCAAAAGCTACGTGGGCATTTGGTTTTTTCAAGGCGTTTTTCTTTCTGACCCTCATCGTATGTTGGTGAATGCTCAGGACGGGGTAACAAAGGCTTTGCGTCAAATTCGATTTCAATCCATTGAAGAAATGGATGCCTCTATCCTGTTGGAATACTTTCATGAAGCCATTCAGAACCAAAAGGAAGGAAAAGAATTAAAACCTTCAAAAGCAAAAGAAATTGTGATCCCTGCTGAATTAAAGGCTGCGCTAAACGCTAACAATTTACTAAATGAAGCTTTTAATACATTAACTCTAGGAAAACAAAAGGAGTATGCAGAATACATCGAAAAAGCGAAACGAGAGGCCACTAAGATAAGTCGATTGGAGAAAATAGTTCCAATGATTCTAAGTGGGATTGGGTTGTATGATAAATACAAAAATTGTTAACCCTTGAAACAACTTCTAACCACCATTCGTGGGTGTGAAATCTGTAAATACCATTTACCATTAGGACCTCGACCGGTATTGTCGGCTAATGCAGAAAATAGAATCCTCATTGTTGGCCAAGCTCCTGGAACTGCTGTGCATAAAAGCGGTATTCCTTGGGATGACCCTAGTGGTAGAAACTTACGTCGATGGATGGGAATCGACGATGAGACATTTTACAATCATCCATACATAGGTATAGTCCCGATGGGGTTTTGTTACCCTGGGAAAGGAAAAACTGGAGATTTACCGCCTAGAAAAGAGTGCGCTCCTACTTGGCACGCTTCATTATTAGAGCAAATGCCAAATGTAAAGTTGATGCTCTTAATCGGGAAGTATGCTCAGGACTATTATTTAGGAAAAAGTGCAAAGAAAAACCTGACGGAAACCGTCATGCATTTTGATGAATACTTGCCAAACTATTTTGTCCTGCCACACCCTTCTCCTCGTAACAACATTTGGATGAAACGAAATGATTGGTTTGAAGAGGCCGTTTTGCCAGATTTAAAAGTACGAGTCGCACAAATATTAACCTCCTAATTATGCCCACCACCTACCTTTTCCAATCCGAACATTTGGGATTCCGAATTTGGAAGCCTGAAGACCTCCTCCCTTTTTCAAAAATGAATCAGGATCAAGAAGTGATGCGTCATTTTCCTAAAACGCTCACTGAGTCAGAAAGTCAAGACTTCATAGATCGAATGGATGAAATGCACAGGCGATTGGGGTTTTGTTATTTTGCTGTTGATGAAATCGAAAGTGGACAATTTATTGGTTTCATTGGGTTAGCAGAAAAGAACTTCGCCGAACATGACGGACTTTTTGTAGATATTGGATGGCGATTGGCTCCAGAATTTTGGAATAAAGGTTATGCCACTGAGGGGGCTAAAAGAGTGTTAGCATACGCCAAAAATGTCCTACAATTGCAGGAAATCATTGCCATAGCGCCTCAAACTAATCAAAACTCTATAAACGTGATGGAAAAAATTGGAATGATATACATTAGAAACTTTAAGTTTGATGTTTTAAAAGATTACCCTACTTTAGTGAATGGTGTGTGGTATTCAATTCAACTTACTTAATCATGAGGACAAGACTAATCACCATACTTCAAAATAATTGGGGCTTATCAAATTCCCAAATTAAGTCCGTTTTACATTTATTTACGTTTCAAAAATTAAAGAAAGGAGAATATCATACCCGGAAAGGAGATCACCATCCGAGATTGAGTTTAATAATGGAGGGATATTTAAGAGTATTTGCTTCAACATCAACCAAAGAAGTGACGCAATGGATAGCATCTCCAGATGAATTAATCACAGACTTGTCTGCATTTATTTTTCATCAATCTGCAAGGTGGAATATTCAATGTATTACGGAAGTCGAAATGTATAGTTTGTCGCAACAAAACTATCTGCAACTTAGCAAGATTATTGAAAACTGGTCAACCGTTGAACGACAATTCATATCAAGTTGCTTCCTGCATTTAGAAGATAGAGTGTTTTCTTTTATTGCTTCAAGTGCTGAGGAAAGATACCTTGAGCTGTTTAAAAATCAGAAAATTTTGTTTCAGCAAGTTCCACTAAATTTTATCGCCTCTATGTTAGGAATGAGCGCTGAAACCATGAGCCGTATTCGGAGTAGAAAACTCGAAAATGAATAATGGAAATCAATAACATTCGATTAGTTATTGCTGGAGTTTAGTTAATTTTATGGCCTCTATCAAAAATCAACCAAAAGCGTTGGAATGCATTATAAAATAAAGTACGCTCCTTTTTACTTGCTCTCACTGCTCCCACTTTTTGTATTGTATTGGTTGTCAGATTTGGCTTTTTTTATTTTGTATTATATCGCTCGATATCGTAAAAAAGTAATTGAAGAAAACCTTCATATTGCATTTCCTGAAAAAACATCTCAAGAGATTCAACAGGTAGGAAAACGTTTTTTAAGGCATTTCTGTACCATGATGATTGAATCATTAAAAAACCTTACGATTAGCAAAGCAGCTATCCACAAGCATATTACCGTAAAAAATCCAGAATTAATTCAGAAATATTACGAAGAAGGAAGAAGTATTACTCTATATACCGCTCATCAAGGCAACTGGGAATGGCTTGCATTCTTACCGATTTTCGTTCCTCACCAGGTAACTTCATTCTATCAACCTTTAAGTAACAATTACTTTGATGGATTAATGCAGTTGATTCGCAGTAGATTTGGTGTATTATGTATTCCTTCCGACAAAGGTTATCGCACCATTACCAAACTGGATCAGGAGAATGTGAAAACCTTAAACATTATAATCGGAGACCAACGGCCTAGAAATAAAAGCGCCAAACACTACACTGATTTTTTTGGTGTAAAAACTGCCTTCTTAGTTGGTGCAGATCGAATTGCTAGTAAAGGGAAGCATGTGGTAATTTTTCCTGCATTTACACGACTTAAAAGAGGTAGTTATCAAATTGAATTTCAACTAATCACTGATAAAGAAATTCCTAAAGATAACTTTAACGTTATTAATGATTACTCTATTCGACTAGAAAAAATAATTAGTAATCAACCCTTTATGTGGTTGTGGAGCCATAAAAGATGGAAGGATCAATTCAATCAATCAAAGAATTGAAAAATGAAAATAGAAGTTGTAAACATATATATCTAAATAATTGACAGCACTTTGATTCCATTTTATTGATTCTATAAAAATACATTGTTGAAATCTTATTTCCTTCTCCACTCCATTATTAGCTAAGTTTGCTTCATAAATGATCACGTCAAGAATTACTTCAAATAGAGGTAATAAAAAAAGGGAATCGTGTTAAATTCACGAGCTGTTGCGCAACTGTAAATAGTAGAAATACTAGAAGCCAGAATACTTTCTCTTGTCGCTGTGACTTTTGCTTTCGCATAAAAAGCAATGGTATCAATTCACGGACATCCTCCATTCTGGAGCTCCCTGTTTTCATGTTCGTTGTTTTCTATGCTTTATATTCATTTCTAAACAACTGAGGTATGAGCATTTATGACAAAAGAATTAATTACAAGCCATTTGAATATCCAAAAGTGTCCACATTTACGGATGCCATCAATCAATCTTTTTGGGTGCATTCAGAGGTAGATTTCACGGCAGATGTACAAGATTTTTCCACTCATTTAAATGAGAATGAAAAGCAAGTGGTAAAACGAAGTTTGCTTGCCATTGCACAGATTGAAGTAGCTGTAAAGTCGTTTTGGGGAGATTTATACCATCATTTGCCAAAGCCTGAATTCAATGGTTTAGGAAGTACTTTCGCTGAATGCGAATTCCGCCATTCAGAAGCTTATTCCCGCTTGCTAAATGTATTGGGATACGACAATGAGTTTGAGGCTTTAATCGAAACTCCTGTTATCAAGAAGCGAATTGAATACCTTTCAGAAGCTTTACAACACGTAAAGTCAGACAATAAAAAGAAGTACGTTTTGTCGCTAATCCTCTTCTCTATCCTTATTGAAAACGTTTCCTTGTTCAGTCAGTTTGCCATTGTTTTATCCTTTCCAAGATTTGAAGGTGTAATGAAAAATGTGGGAAATATTATTGCTTGGACTTCTATAGATGAGCAAGTTCATGCCAATGCAGGAATTTACATCGTAGAACAAATAAAAGAAGAATTCCCTGAGTATTTTGACGAGGTGTCACTGACAGCCATCTACTCCATTGTCAATGAATCAATAAAGGTAGAAGCTGAATTATTAGATTGGATTTTTGAAAGTGGTGAAACACAACACTTATCTAAACACGACCTGCTCAATTTTATGAAATTCAGAGCTGATGAAAGTTTGGAAAAACTTGGACTTAAGAAGCAGTTTAATATCACTACCGAAGAGTACAAAACAATGATGTGGTTTGAAGAAGAAATCTTTGCCAATAGTTTGGATGATTTTTTTGCTAAAAGGCCAGTAGATTACACCAAACATGATAAAAGTATTACTGCAAATGATTTATTTTAAAAAGCTATGATTGAGACTATAAAAGAAACTGACAAAAATAGATTGTGGTGGCTTAATGAAGAAAGTCAGCAAATATTAAATAGAGGTTATTTACTAAAAGGAGAAACCGTAAAAACAGCGATTGAGCGTATTGCAAACGCTGCGGCAAAACGGTTATACAAGCCTGAATTGGCTGAAGCCTTCATTGAAATGATTGAAAAGGGATGGATGAGTTTGAGCTCTCCAATATGGGCAAATATGGGAACCGAAAGAGGATTGCCAATTTCTTGTTTCAATGTGCATGTGCCTGATAACATTGAAAGTATCACACACAAATTAGGCGAAGTGATCATGCAGACCAAAATTGGCGGAGGAACCTCTGGCTACTTTGGCGAATTGAGAGAACGTGGAAGCGCTGTAACGGATAATGGAAAAAGTAGTGGTGCAGTTAGCTTTATGAAACTGTTTGATGTAGCGATGGATACCATATCTCAAGGTGGTGTTCGAAGAGGCGCATTTGCTGCATACTTAGACATCGATCATTCCGACATTTTAGAGTTTTTAGAAATCAAAAACATTGGAAATCCAATTCAAAACTTGTTCTATGCCGTTTGTGTGCCAGATTATTGGATGCAAGACATGATTGACGGTGACGCAGATAAACGAAAGATATGGGCCAAAGTATTGGAAAGCAGACAGCAGAAAGGTCTGCCTTACATTTTTTTCTCGGACAATGTAAATCGCAATAAGCCGGAAGTTTACAAAGATCAAAACAGAGTAATTCACGCAAGTAATTTATGTTCTGAAATTGCCCTTCCATCTACTGCCGACGAATCGTTTATTTGCTGTCTATCTTCAATGAATCTAGAACTTTATGACGAGTGGAAAGATACAGAAGCTGTGAAATTGGCCATTTACTTTTTGGATGCTGTATTGCAAGAATTTATTGTTAAAACAGAAGACAATTACTATTTAGCGAGTGCCAATCGTTTTGCAAAAAGACACCGTGCTTTAGGACTTGGCGTAATGGGATGGCATTCTTACCTGCAGAAAAACAGCATTCCTTTTGAAGGCATGGAAGCTAAAAGCTTAACCAATTCTATTTTTAAAGACATTCAAGCAAAAGCCGAAAAAGCAAGCACCCAGTTGGCAGACATCTACGGTGAACCAGAGGTTTTAAAGGACTATGGCAGACGAAACACTACATTAATGGCCATTGCCCCTACTACGTCGTCATCGGCTATTCTAGGGCAAGCATCACCAGGAATTGAGCCGTTCAGCAGCAACTACTACAAGGCTGGATTAGCGAAAGGAAATTTCATGCGCAAGAACAAATACCTGAAACGTTTACTTGCAGAAAAAGACTTGGACAACGAAGACACTTGGAGAAGTATTATGCTTAACCACGGAAGTGTACAACACATAGATGGTTTGACAATCGAAGAAAAAGCAGTATTCAAAACATTCAAAGAAATCAGTCAATTGGAGATCATTCAACAAGCCTCCATTCGACAAAAATACATCGATCAAGCACAAAGTCTAAACTTGAACATTCCATCAAACTTGCCAATTAAGGAAGTAAATCAACTTATGATAGAAGCTTGGAAATTGGGCGTTAAAACATTGTATTACCAACGCAGTCAAAGCGTTTCAAAAGAATTTATCTCCAATTTGGTTTCATGCTCAAGTTGCGAAGCCTAAAGTAATTAGTTAAAACTAAATCTTAATAATAGTGCTCTAGAAACTAAACCTACTCTTTAATAAATCCATCTACCCACTGGGTTTACTTCTCTAGTTTGCTTTGATTATTTTCTTGCGATAACCTTCTCTTCGACTTTCGTCGAAGGAAGGGGGTGAAAATGGAAAGGATTAATATAATGTACATCATACTACTTTTTTGCCCGCTTCGACTCCGCTCAGCCTGACAAAAAATAGAGAAGTCTATATCTGTCATCCAGAATATCGGTAAAAAAATCGTCGAATAGAACCTCTAATCGTTTTGTTACACTGAGCATAGAACATTGTATACTTTATACCAATGGTTTTATCACCCAGAGAAGAGAAGTTTCTATTACTCTCAAAAGGGTTTTGTCACATTAAGCAGAGAAGCTTCTATAACACTCCAATGGTTTTGTCACCCTGAGCGGAGTCGAAGGGTTTAACAAAAAAGGGTTAACTCTTTTATTACCTATTCGAAAGAAACAATTTTATTCATTCCCATGATTCAAATGGCTCGATTCATTCCTACAAATCGAAAGCTCCTTCAAATCCTCCCAGTTATCATTGATGATTGCTTCCTTCTTTTTTCGACTCCAACCTTTCACTCTTTTCTCGAAAGCTATGGCTTTATCAATGTATTTAAATTCATTCATAAAAACCAACTCTACTGGCCGTCTTGCATATGTATAAGATGTCGGATCTATTCCCATATTGTGCTGCTTGAATCGCAATTCAATATCATTTGTTACACCTGTATAATATGAACCGTCAGCGCACTTTAAGATATATACATAAAATCGAAAATCTTTGGACATAGCTTAAAATTAAGGATTTATTATTATTTTCTTGTCTGATTTGGCTATTGTTACAATTATTTGTCTATCCTTCGACTATCGCTCAGGACGACAAATAGAAATACTTTACATCAAAAAAACTAACCTTCTCGAGGTTGAAAAAAAAAAACTAATATTCATTCAATCCCATAAAACTACCAATGGTTTTGTCACAATTAGCGGAGAAGTTTTTATTACACTCTAATGGTTTTGTCACATTAAGCAGAGAAGCTTCTATAACACTCCAATGGTTTTGTCACCCTGAGCGGAGTCGAAGGGTATTCTAAATATTAAAAAAAGGCTTATTTTGTATGAGCTTCGACTCCGCTCAGCCTGACAAAATATAATTAAGAATTTTAAGGCTAATTGTCATTCAAAACGTCGATGCTTCTAACACACTCAAATTGTTCTATCCCATAAAACTACCATTGTTTTTTGTCACACTGTGCACAGAAGTTTCTATTACACTCTAAAGGTTTTGTCACATTGAGTATTTCGGCTATCGCTCAATACAGGCTTTAGTCGAAAGATAAGTCAAAACATAGCCAACAAAACCACCCCATCAAACACTACAGTAAACCATTTTTTTTTACGTTTGTGATTCAAAACTTCATTATTGATCGCATACAGTAGAAATAATAGAAACAGTATCCTGATTGGATTGGTGTTGGCTTTATTGGCACCACTAATTGGTGGTGGGTTCTATTTTGTATACCGAAGAAATGCTGTCCGCCGAGAAGTGAAGCACATGATGAAGACCAAAGCGAGCAAAGACGATTTGGTAGAATTTAACTTCACCCAAGCTGAAATCGAAAATGAATTGAAATGGAAACATTCCAAAGAATTTGAATACAAAGGAATGATGTACGACATCATTGAAGCAAATGAAAATGGAGATTTGACTCAATATTGGTGCTGGAAAGATGAGAAAGAAACGCACCTGAACAAACAACTCATCCATTTGACCAATTATGCCCTTGGACATGATGTGCCGTTTAAAAATCAAAAACAACAGCTAAAGACTTTCGTAAAATCATTGTTTACCGAAAATTGGGATCAATTCCAATGTCAATTGTTTGGTAAAACCAATAATAACTATGCGCCTTATTCAGAAGGAGTAATTACCTCTTTTCTCTCTCCACCTTCACCACCACCTCAATTTATCTAGTTTAATTTCAAGAAAATAAACACAATTCTGCTATTGCTCATTTCATAGCACTGGCGGAGCTATGTTCTAACATTAACTGAATCGACTCCACGATTCACCATTAGAAATTTAAATTAGAAATACATGAAATTATACATCACACTTCTTTTGTCGCTATTCATAACGGCACAAGGATTTAGTCAGCAATTATCAGGAAAGGTAATTGATGCAGAAACGAATGCACCATTAATAGGCGCGACTATCAAAAATAAAAGTGGAATTGCAACCACTGATAATTCAGGAAACTTTAAAATAGACTGCCAATTAAATGGTCCATTAACGGTCTCTTATATTGGATATGCTACTAGTAGTCAAATTATAGCTGACTGTACTCAAGAGTTGGTTGTAAAATTAGCAATGGCAGAGAACAAGCTAGGCGAAGTTGAAATTACGGCTTCTTCTAGTAAGGAAAAGCTGTTGTTGACAGAACCTAGATCCATCGTACAATTAGACACTACTGAACTGCAGCGTGGAAACGGACTATTTTTGTCCGAAGCCATCAATACCAATGTTCCTGGCGTGCAAATGCAGCAGCGTACCATTGCAGGAGGACAATCCTTTAACATTAGAGGTTACGGAAACGGACTCGGTTTTAGAGGAGCCAGTAACAACTTCGATGGTCAGGGTTCTAAAGTGTATTTGAATGGAATTCCATTGACTGACGCAGAAGGAATTACCGTATTGGATGACATTGACTTCGGTTCTATAGATAAAGTGGAAGTTACAAAAGGTCCATCTGGTACACTATACGGTTTAGCCATAGCGGGTGTGGTGAATTTGCAAACTAAAAAAGCAGCCAAAAACACGACCTCTATTGGACAAAATACCATGTTAGGCAGTTATGGATTGTTCAGATCGACAACTCAGGTGGCGATTGGTGGCGAGAATTCATCAGTCTTGATTAACTATGGTATACAAGAGTTTGATGGATTTATGGATCACACGCAGTCGCACAAAGATTTTGTGAATGTAATGGGTGATTTTAAATTAAACGAAAAGCAAAGCATTACGGCTTATTTGGGCTATAGCGATAGCTACGACGAAAGAAATGGCGAATTGACGATCACTCAATATGAGGAAAAGGATTATTCAGGTAATTCGCGATACATCCAAAACGATGCGCATTCTGCAGTAAAATCGTTTAGAGCTGGTATTGGACAAACCTATAAATTCAACGAACACTTTTCAAACACCACCACTTTCTTTGGTTCTACCTTAAAAATGGACAACAGTTCAGCAGGTGGTTGGAACGACAAAGCACCATTAAACTATGGATTAAGATCGACGCTAGATGTCAATTACAAATTGTCAGATAACATTTCCATCAATGGAATCACAGGAATTGAATTGCAAACTTCCACAGCAGTTGCCAACTCTTATGGTATGGTAGCAGATAGCACTAATTTAGAAGGTTACAATGTGGTTGGAGGTATTAGAAGCATTCAATCTGCCACCAACAGTACGGCTGCATACTTTACACAATGGACGCTGCTATTACCAAAAAGTTTCAGCGTAACAGCAGGTTTGGGAATCAGCACAATGAAGGTAGAATTGCAAGATCGATTATGGGGAACTAAAAGCAATACTCCAGGATCAGCAGTACCACAAATCATTAGAAACCGATACGATGATCTGATTTCTCCAACAGTTTCTATAAACAAGAAAATCAATGATAAAGCCTCAGTTTATGTAACTTATTCAGTGGGTTATAAGGCTCCTGTTGGGTCTCAGTTCTACATTCCTTACACTAATGAAGTCAACAAAGGATTGGTGCCTGAAAAAGGAACTCAAATTGAAGTGGGAACAAAAGGGAGCCTCCTAAACAATCATTTGTATTATGAAGTGGCTGTTTTCAATGCTCGCTTTGAAGACAAAATGAGTACTGTGGCGGTTTCTGATCCTGAACAAACCACCACTTTATATTCATACATCACAAACAGTGGATCTTTGAACAACAATGGTTTTGAGGCTTTAATCAAGTATGAGGCGATTAAAGAAGGAGGTGGATTCTTTACTTCTATCGCTCCTTTTGCCAACTTAACGTATTCTGATTTTAAATACGATAACTTCAGTTATCAGAAAATAGGATCGAGCAATGCCGGGTTAGATAGCGCCATTACTGAGAACTATGACGGCAATCAAGTTGCTGGAGTTTCTCCGTTGGTTTACAACTTCGGAATGGATGTAAATACACAAATCGGTTTGTACGGAAATGTAACTTATAATTTCCGCGATGCCATGTATTTCACCTCTGATGAAGCCAATGAAACCGAAAGCTACACCTTGGTGAATGCTAAGTTGGGTTTCAAAAAATCATACGGTAGTTTTGGATTTGATGTTTATGCCGGAGCAAACAACATCACTAGCGAGCAATACTATCAAATGGTTTTTGTGAATCAGTTAAACGACGCATACATCCCTGCGCCTAATGAAATCAACTATTTCGGAGGAGTCAACCTGAATTATAAGTTCTAGTATCTTGAGGAGAGGGTTCTGCCCTCTCCTATTTTAATTCAATACATCCATTAGTAAACATATAACAATGAATCAATTTAAAATTCCAATTGTACTTCTTGTCCTGCTCAGTAGTTGTGGCCGTTTTTCGAATGAAGAAAAAAAGGAAGAACAAACTGACCGAATAGTAAGTGCAGCAAAGCAATACACCGAAATCATGTACGCATTAGGTGTTGGTGATAAACTAGTTGCAGTGGACATTTCAAGTACATACCCACCAGAAGTGAAAGAATTGCCAACGATTGGCTACCACATGCATTTGAGTTTTGAAGGCATTATGGCCACCAAACCTACCTTGTTATTGGAACATGGTGGCAAATTTAGTATTGGTCCTGAAGCTGTCGTAGATCAGCTTAAAAAGCTACAAATCCCTACCAAACAATTCGAAACAAAAGCAGTAGACATTGCATCTACAAAACAACTCATTCGTGAAATGGGGATATTTTTCAATGCTACGGAAAACGTAGACTCCATCTGTAAAAAACTAGACAACGATATGGCAATTGCCCAATTAGAACGAAATAAATATTCTGATACGGTAAAAGTGATTGTTATTCATTACGGGCAAGCCATGAACATTTATATGGCTGTTGGAGCAGATGGAACTGCAGGAAAAATGATTGAATGGGCCGGTGGAATTATTCCACTTCAAAAGCATGGTATGGAGCGAATAACGTCTCCTGAAATTATTGCTAAAGCCAATCCTGATGTCATTCTGTTGACTGATTTTGGTTACGATAAATTGGGCAGTATGGAGCACATTCTCGAACTCCCAGGTATTGGTCTAACCAATGCCGCTAAGAACGGAAAAATCTACCGTATTGAAGAGCACGACTTGATTTATTTCGGACCAAGAACTGGTGAGAACATTCTAAAACTCCAACAACTCATTCATCAATAGTATTACCATGAATTTATCTATAAATCAATTAAATAAAGCAACAATATACAGTACATTAAGTGTTCTATTACTTATCGTGGCTGTTTTGTCTGTAAAATGGGGAGCATTAGAGATCAGCTCAAAAGAGATTTTTCATGCCTTGGCCAATTGGAATAGCTCAGTACAGTTGAGTTTGAATGAGCGCATTTTCCTAGAAATAAGGTTGCCTAGAGCTGTGCTCACCATATTTACTGGAGCTGCATTGGCATTGGGTGGAGTTATGATGCAGGGTCTATTTTTGAATCCCATAGTAGAGCCAGGTTTAATCGGGACTTCTAGCGGAGCAGCTTTTGGAGCGGCCTTGTATTTTACATTAGGTGCTTTTATTCCTACTTTTATAGAAGGATGGAGCTTGCCCATAGCAGCTTGTATTGGTGGAGCTTTCGCAACTTTTTTGGTTTATTTTTTGGCTCAAAACAAATCGAAAAAACACACTTCTACCCTTTCCATATTATTGATTGGAATTGCAGTTAATGCATTATTCTTGAGTGGTGTGGGATTTCTATCCTACATCGCGAGAGATCCACAGGCTCGATCCATCACCTTTTGGAATTTAGGGACATTATCCGGAGCCAATTGGCATTCAGTCATTATCGTAGCAGTATCCACCATTTCTTGTGGTTGGATTGGATTGTATTTTTCCAAACAATTGAATGCACTTTTATTGGGTGAAACCGAAGCGTCCAACTTAGGCGTGAATGTGAAACAGCTAAAAATAAAACTCTTAGTCGTAAATGTAATTCTAATTGCAGTCGCTACTGCATTTACAGGTGTGATCGCTTTTGTGGGATTGGTGGTTCCTCATTTATTGCGCATTCTAAAAGGTTCTGATAATCGATACTTGATTATTGGAAGTGCTCTGATGGGAGCCTTATTGCTCAGTCTAGCCGATTTGTTGGCGCGGTTACTTCTCGCACCCGCAGAATTGCCCATTGGTATTGTCACTACCATTGTTGGAGCACCCATTTTCATCTACTTATTGCGTAAAAACGAATACTTATTTTAACATGATTGCTACTCAAAATCTAACTTATGAAGTCAATGGAAAAGTCTTAATAGAAGATATATCTACGGTGTTTAATGTCAATGAAATCAATTTAATCATTGGTGCAAATGGAGCCGGCAAATCAACATTAATCAATTTGTTGTGTAATCAAATCAATCCAACAAAAGGGAGCGTAATATATGAAGGATTAAAAACTCAGTTACCATCAGAATTGTCAAAAGTTAGGGCAGTTTTGTCCCAACACATTGACATGGCTTTTCCGCTGACAGTTCATGAAATTGTACTTATGGGAAGGTATCCCCATTTCTCTCATCAACCCACAGAAAAGGACCATCAAATTGTCAAAGAAGCAATGGATTTATTTCAAATCAATGCCTTTTCTAATCGAAATTATCAAACTTTAAGTGGAGGCGAAAAACAACGAGTGCATTTTGCAAGAGTCATGGCACAAATATGGCCTGATGGGAAAGAACAAACCAAATATCTATTGTTGGATGAGCCACTCACCTATTTAGACGTGTATTATCAGTTCGATTTCATGAATAAAATAAAAGCAATCATGCAATTGCAACCCATGGTGGTGATTGGTGTGTTACATGATTTGAATTTAGCATCTCAATATGCGAATCAGGTTTTGTTGCTTGAAAATGGGAAAGTCTTTCAATCGGGAGTTCCTGAAAAGGTGTTAACCAAAGAAACCATTTCAAAGGTATTTGATTTAGAACCCACCTTCTTTACTGATAGTAACGGAAAACGGCACCTTAGTTTTTAAAATGAAAAACGTTGAAAATATTCTACAATCTCAATAACAATCCTACAATTTAATTTTAGTTCGATGTTGTTAATCAGTAAAATAACCTTGGGGTAATTCTTGAATATGGTGATGCATCAAAAATAGATGCGATGAATATATTGGACTCTAAATTTAAAATCAAAAACCTTTTCCCATTATTAAAAGAAACTGCAATCAAGTGGAATTCGGACAATCCATTTCGATTAGGCGCCGTGGTGGCCTATTATGCCGTCCTTTCGTTACCTGGATTAATGGTTTTACTAATCAATATGGTGGGATTTATTTGGGGAAAGGAAATAGTGGCAGGTCAATTGACCAACGAAATTGCTTCAGCAATAGGAACTGATGCTGCTACAGCCATACAAAGCATGGTCAGTGAAACACAAGGGGAAAACAAAACACTGATATCGTCGATTATTGGGATTGCCACTTTGATTTTTGGAGCAACTGGGGTATTCTATCAATTACAATTGTCATTAAATGAAATTTTCGAAATTAAAATAGATCCTGATGCGGGAGTTCTAAAAGTAGTAACAGACCGTGCAAGAGGATTCGGATTTATTTTAGTCATTGGTTTCCTGCTATTAACCTCTTTTGTGGTATCCGCTGGAATTAACATCCTCAGTGACTATATAGTTCGATTGTTTCCAGACGTATTTCTGTACCTTGCTTATGCTTTGAATTTGGTGCTTTCATTGTCCATTATCGCCATTTTATTTTCTCTGATATTTAAGTATTTACCAGACATTAGAACTTCATGGAAAACTGTACTTCCTGGAGCAATCATCACTTCTATTTTATTTGTTTTAGGTAAAGAATTATTGGGCTTTTACTTTGGAAAAGCCGATCCTGCATCTGCTTATGGTGCAGCAGGAAGTATAGTTTTAATTCTGTTATGGGTTTCCTACTCTTGCTTAATTCTATTTTTTGGTGCTGAATTTACTTGGGTCTACGCTAAAAAATATAGTCGTCAAGTCGTACCCAATAAGAATGCCATTCAGTACAAAGAAAAAGAAGTCGTTGTTTCTAAGGGTTGTGACATTCCCGATGAAGACTGCGAAGAAGAAAAGTAAAAAGTAGGTAAAAATAAACTGTTTTTTTTAATACCTTGCTTCAAAACAAATACAGATATGAAACGAATGTCGCCTACTCGGTTTTTAGCATTAATCCTATTTACATTTGGGATCACCTATTTAGAATTTGATGATTTAACCTTCACCAATAACATCCGACCATACATCATGTTGTTGATTGGTTTGTTGGTGTTTTTATATTCGTTTAAACGGAGTAAATAGTAATTATTGAAGTATACTAATGTTGTGAGCTTTCAGTTTGCCTTTTATAAAGGCATTATATCTGAACCTGAAAGAATTATTTTTTAATTGACATTATATTCTCAATTTCTATCCTCGACAATTCTTCTAATTCTCCTTTTTCATATTCCTCTGCAAAAAGATACAAATCCATGCCCTTTTCACCTTTATAATTAATGTAGTCTTGAAATAATATTCCATCAATCTTACGCTTATTAATAGCCTTTCGGAAACGTGTTCCCCCATCATTCTCGATAAAGCTGTAAGCTAGATAATCTATTTCATGAGTGTTTTCATTAATCCAATACAGGTATTCATCTTGATAATCTTTTCCTCCATTTTCCTCATCAAAAGTGATAACAACTAATTGGTAGGCAGTATCATTAATTATAGACTGTCCTTTATAATCGGCATTCACTGCTAGATCATTCAGTTTATGGGGTATTTGAACAAAATAAATGACTGAATTTAAAGCATTTTTATAGTTATTCCATTCTTTCTCGGTAATCTCAGCTTTTTTGCCATCGATGGTTAATTCATAATTACCATCTTTTAAAGTATGGTTTAGTTTTTTCCCTTCATCATTAAATTCCTGCATTTCATAAGTATAGCTTGCCCCTTCATTCTTGAAAGAGTAATGCTTCTTTCTAAAGTCAAAGCTGTATTGAGCTTGATTATATTTTGAACCACCATGCGCTTTTATCGCCGCTGCTATTAATTGCTCTGCCTCAGTGATTTCTTTTACAGTCTCCTTTAGGTGTTCTTCTTGAGAAACGTCATCTTTAACAGGTTGATTACATGCTATCAAACTTAAACCTAAACCGAACGCGGTTATTCCATTTC
The DNA here is from genome assembly GCF_009909615.1 of Acidiluteibacter ferrifornacis. GTDB lineage: Bacteria > Bacteroidota > Bacteroidia > Flavobacteriales_E > Vicingaceae > Acidiluteibacter > Acidiluteibacter ferrifornacis. Next base: position 497,162 of record NZ_WWNE01000005.1, read on the forward strand.
TAATTTTCATTCTAGTTTTTTTGGGAACTCAAAAGTACAATTTATTAACAATCACAATAAAAAATAACCAGCAATATATCTGACATATAGGATTCTTAACTTTTATCTTCTATTTTTGATTTTAAATAATTTTAACATATCCCTATGACTTCTATTGGTATTTTAACCCTGATTGCCGTATTGCTAATATACGTGCTAGACCCACTTGTCGAAAAAAAGTTCAATTACGACATTATCCGAAATGACCGAAAATGGATTCTATTAATAATCGGAGCATTTTCCTTAATATTGATTTTCAACCCATTCTGCCGAACTGAAGCGGGTTACAGAACATTTGTTGAAACGATAAATGGCAATGAAAAAGTGTTTTTTAAGCCTGGATTTCACTTTGCAGGTTTCTTCAGTAAAACGACTGACTACCCTGATGTAATCACGACTGTATTTGCATCAGAAGAAAATAAAAATGTGACTACAACAGAGCCTGCATTCATAATCCGTTTTAATGATGCAACTAAAGCAACAGCCCAAGCTACCATTAGATGGAGTTTACCAGCGGATGAAATTCCTATGATTAAAATACACAGAGCTTACAGAAGCCCTGAACGTTTAGCCAAAACATCCTTAGTACCATACGCTAGAGAATGTCTCAAATTTGCCGCTCAATTGATGGAATCAGAAACGCACTATAGTGGAGGTCGTTCTAAACTAAAGGAAGACTTTAGAGATCAATTACAAAATGGCCAATACGTGTTAGAATATAAAACGGAGTATAAGTTTGACACTCTAACCAATGAAAAGGAGAAAATCACGACTTCTTATATTCGTCGTGGTCAAGATGGTTTGGCCACAAGAATAGAGTCGGATATCCAACAATATGAAATTCGAGTAAATTTTGCTGCTATCGATGAAGTTGATTACGAAGATCAAGTGGATAAAAAGCTGGCTCAAAAAATCGAACAATCAACTTTAGAATCTGTAAGTAAGCAAGCATTAATTACGGCACAGCAAGAAGCGCTAACCGAAAAAGCAAAAGGTGAGCAGATGCTAGCAAAAGTAAAGGCAGAACAAGAAGCAGACAAGCTACAGGCAGTTATTCAGGCGCAAAAAGCAAAGGAAGTAGCTAAAGAAGAAGCTTTACAAGCCAAGTATATTGCGGATAAAATAGCAGAAGAAGGTCGTGCACAAGCTGAGGCCAACAGGGCATTGGTTTCCGCCGGACTTACTCCTGTGCAACGTATGACCATGGAAATTGAAATAGCAGACAAAGTGAGTTCTAACATGGCTAAAATCCAATTTCCTGAAATTATGATTTTTGGAGGTGATGGAAAAAACTCTCCAACAAACCCATTTGATGCCGTAGGACTAGATGCCTACAGAAAAATCGTCAAAGAGATTGGTCGTTCTAAATAGTTGATCTGTGAATCACAACAGAATAAAAAAATACCCGAAATCTAGCTGTAGTCTAGATTCCGGGTATTCAAATCACACCAAGAAAAGTCGATTTTATTTGATATTTAAATTTCCTTGAAACAGGTTCACAGTAACTGTTGATGCTACACCATTCGCTCTGGTACTTTCATTCCCAATAAAATGATTTAGACTACTGTTACTGCCATTTTGAACAATAAATTCACTAACTACATTGGGTACATTTATGGAAGAATAGTTAGAGGAGGCAATAAGATTGTAACCAGATTTAGGATGAAACTGAATATTTATATTCGAATATTTTCCTTCAATCTCCACTTCACTAAAAGCTTCCCCTACTTCACCAATAGAAACATCTCCTTTGAACGTTGTCAGCTCAATATTATTCGTGATTTCTTTAATCGATAAAGGAGAATACTTAAAGGCACCTTCCAAACCACTAATTGTATTCAAATTGATTGTACTTTTAAAAGCGTTAGTTACCTTCACCTCTCCTCCATTATTCGCATTTAGACTTGAGTAGCTCAAAGCTAATTTTGCATTTCCGATATCCTTCATTGAAAAGGATGATTTAAAACCATTCATTTCTAGCGATTCTACATTCCCCGCTATAGAAAAACTACCATACTTTACTGAACCATGAAGCTTAGAAATAGTATTAGAAAAATTAAAACTACTTTTGAATCCCACGATGTCCAATTCTTCTAGTTTTCCCAAACTAACAGAAGAATAATTAGACTTTAATTTTAACTTTTGGGCTGATTTGCCTGAGAGCGAAGATTTAAATAAGGTTACCTCTCCTCCCTTTCCAAAATCTTTGAGGGCTGCGTTTCCATATTTCATCGAAATATTGATTTCATCCGTGATGTTTCCAACATTCAGATCGCCTTTAAACAAAACTGCAGTTAAACTTCCAAAAACATCTTCCATATTAATATTGGCATATGTATTTTTTAAGTCATAACTCATATCTTTTGGAGCCTTAATTTGATAGCTTATATTAAACTGTTTAAATTCAATATCATCTCCCGAATCTGTTTTGGCCTTATTTCGTTTTTTTGAATTAGTACAATTACAGTTTTGAATATCATCCCAATTCGTCTTCACTTCAATTTGATCACTTTTAGATTCTAATTCAAATGTAAAGTCGGCTAATGCTTTCTTTTCATCATCCTCATTATCGGTTTCAATCGTAAAAATGGCGGTTACTTCTATGTTTGGCTCATTCCAAGTAGAAATATCTATCTCTCCGTTATTGTTATGTAATAGGAACAGATTTATCCCATTAGCTGAAATACTTTTGGTCATCGTTTTCGATTCACCTTTAATATTGAAAATTCGATTTACTATTGAGTCATCTTCCTCCATTTCAAAAAGATCAAATCCTTCAAAACCATCCATTTCAGCATCCATTTCTCCTATTTCTAAATTTCCTAAAGAAGCTACAGGCTTTTTTATAGAAGGAATTGGTGACACATTGGGCAATTGTACCTTAATGGGAACTGCATAGTTATTAGAGGATACTGAATTGATTGGCGTATCTATGACATCAATCGTTTTTGCTTGTGCGACCTCTTCTTCGATCAGTCGCTTTGGCTTAAAATAATTGCTATAGGTATCCAATGGAGAAACCAATTCAATTTTTACGGGCTCGTAGTTGTATTTTATTTCTTTTGCTTCATTTGAAATGGTCATCATTACGATGGCGCTTATTATACTAATTGTTGCTGTCATGATCAAAAAGTTATTGAAATTCCACCATTTCATCGTTTTTGGTGGAATCACATGAGTGGATACCATCAATCGCACATCGGCCATACTTACCGAAACAGGCAGCCTTTTTGCTGACTCAAAATAATGTGCAACTGTTTTATTTTTCATTCTTTACATTATTTAGAAATGCCTAAACCATTTCTGTTATAAAAAAATCGACATAATTATGGAAGATCGACTGTCAATCGACTCACCTTTAAGCTGATCAGACTTAAAGTAATTCGCTAATGCTACTCTTCCCCTTTTCAATCGCTGCTTAACAGCTGACTCTGAACTTTTTTGAATTTCGCATACTTCCCGAATTGAAAAACCACTTATCTCAAAGAGAATTAATGCCTCCTTTTGATTTATTGGTAAAGTGTTTAAGGCCTCATACAACACCTGGATATCTAAACGAGTCTCTGCATCCAAGGATTCATCTTTGATTAAATTGGCGCTTTTCTCATTATATGTACCTCCAAACTTCAACCTCCTATTCTTTTTATTTAACAGATTAGTTGCAATTGAAAATAAATAACTTAAAAATGCCTTTTCCTCCTTTAATTGATGAAATTGTTCCAAAGCACACAAAATGGACTCTGATATCAAATCTTCTGCTTCCATTAGGCCATATGCTCGAGCATGGCAAAATCTAGCAAAAGCTTCATGAACTGGTTCATAAAGTCTTAAAAATGTGGTTTGGTATTTTTCCATTTTTTACTCTTCGTAAGAGTGGCTTTCATTAAGTAGGTACCCTAAACTCATAAAAAGTGACATTGCGGAGAAAGTTTTTTTTTAATTCAAACGGATACAATAACTTAGTGTTAACTTTTGAATTTTAATCTGAAATATAGTCAATATATTAATCATATATTCCATTTCTGTTTTCTTAGTTTTGCCCTATGCGAATAGATAAATACATTTGGTGTGTTCGACTTTGTAAAACACGATCAATAGCGTCAAAGCTAGTTTCAGATGAAAAGGTGAAACTAAATGAAGAATTTGTAAAGTCTTCCAAAGTGGTAAAAATTGGCGATGTAATTTCGATCAAAGAAATTCCTATCTGGAGAAGCTTTAAGGTTCAAGACATTCCAAAAAGTAGAGTTGGCGCGCCACTGGTTAAAGATTTAATAGTTGAAACTACCTCCGAACATGACTTAACATTATTAGAAGAAGTAAAAGAAACCAACCGACAAAACCTTCAGTTTGGAATTAAAGGTCGTCCTACGAAGAAAAATAGACGAAACCTTGATGGATTTAAATTTAATTAGAGCTATCGTAAAAGCATAAAAAAAGGCTATCTCATTTGAGATAGCCTTAAAGAAATTTGACAATAACTGATTACTTACCAGTTAATTTTGCTTTCATTATTTTATAATTCTCATTATCACCTTCGTTGATGTATACCTTCATCAATGAATCCATTGTTGCTCTGTCAGAAGGGTCAATTTCATGTGCTTTCTTTAAAGGTCCTTTAGCTTTTGCAAAATATTCTTGAGCTTTTGCCGTAGCTTCTTTGATTTTAGTGGTTTCTTTATAATTTAACTCATTCGCTTTATTGTTATAAACTGCTGCTTGGTTAAAATACATCGCTCCTAAATTGTAGGCGGCATCAAAATAGTCAGGTTTCAATTCTAAAGCCTTCTTGTAATCTGCTTCAGCTTTTTCAAAGTTTTCCATTTTATCATGAATTGTACCTCTCGCAAAAACTAATAAGGAATTTTCAGGATCTTTAGAAATTGCTAAATCTAGGTTTTTTAAAGCTTCGACACTTTTTCCTGTTTGTAGATAGTAATCTAACTCTTCAATAATTAAAGCTTTATCTTCTGGGTATGCTTTTCTTCCTTCTTGAATGGTAGATACTGCACTAGTGGTATCCCCCATTTTTCTATATAATGCAGCTTTGTAACCATATACTTTTGCTCCTTCGTGATTCAATTCAATCAACTTTGAATAATATTTTAAAGCTTTATCGTATTGTTGACTATTTTCAGCAGCTAAAGCAGAATTGTAAATCGCTAAAGTGTCAATTCTATTATTCAACTCTGTTAAATAAATTGACGTTTCAAAGTTCTCTAAAGCTCCTTTTGGATCTTTGTTTTGAAATGCCTCTACTCCTTTATTTATATATGCATTGGCCATTACAGGAATCTTATATCCCATAACATCTCTATGCCAATCGCTATCTTCGTATTTAGTTTGTTTGTTACTAATTACATTTTTCAACATAGCTCGTCCTGCTTCTGTATTCAAATCTGCATTCTTAATGCTTTCATTGTCTTCCACATTGTACTTTAGCATTTTTGTATAAAACTCCATTGATTTATCCAAAGCATTTGGAATAGAAGCTCTACACTCTTCAGGAGCAGCTGTTAAGGCATTGAAATAAAGGTTTCCACCATAATAATAGGTTTTAGCCCATGTATTAGTTGATGACTCATTTGCTGCAGACTCAATCGCAGTTATCCCCTTTTTCAACTCACTACAATCTTTATCACGTTGAAATGATTTATTGTAATTGAATGCAGAAATCACTTTAGATTTCTGAGCGAAGGCGGTCGAACCTCCAATTAAAGCAATTCCTAAAAGGGCAATTGTCTTCGTTTTCATAATTTCTATCTTAAATTGTTTTTCGTAAAATTAATTTTCCTCTGTGGAATTATCAACATCCTTGCCACTTTCATTTTCCTCGGTATCCGTATTGGCCTCTGAGTCCTCATTCACGATTAAGTTTCCATCTTCATCATAAATTTCTTCTACTTCTTCTTCCACATCCACTTTAGCAACTGCAGCAATTGAATCAGTTGATTTAAGGTTAATTAACCTTACACCTTGAGTTGCTCTCCCCATTACCCTTAGATCAGCAACTGCTATTCTAATCATAATTCCTGAACGATTAATTATCATTAAATCATTCTCATCGGTTACTAGTTTGATAGCGATAAGATTTCCAGTCTTTTCTGTAATACTTAGCGTCTTTACACCTTTTCCTCCACGGTTAGTAATTCTATAATTTTCTACACCGTCTTCTGGGTCATTCAAAAATGATCGTTTACCATAACCTTTTTCAGAAACAACTAAAACTGTTTGCTCCATAGGTTTATCAACAGTTACCATACCGATCACTTCATCATCGTCATTCGCTAGAGTTACCCCTCGAACTCCTGAAGCATTTCTTCCCATTGGACGCACCTTACTCTCGTTAAATCGTATCGCTCTACCTGATTTCAATGCCATCATTATTTCGTCGTTACCAGAAGTAAGCTTAGCTTCCAATAAGATATCGTTTTCACGAATGGTTATAGCGTTAATTCCGTTAGTTCTAGGTCTAGAATAAGCTTCTAAAGTGGTTTTCTTAATCACACCCTGTTTTGTACACATTACAATATAATTGTTGTTGATGTACTCTGTGTCAGTCAAGTCTTTTACATTGATGTAACCTTTCACATTATCGTCAGGCTCAATGCTGATTAAGTTTTGAATTGCACGTCCTTTTGATGTTTTACTTCCTTCAGGAATTTCAAAAACACGCATCCAAAAACACTTCCCTTTTTCAGTAAATATTAATAAATAGTTGTGTGTTGTAGCAGTAAATAGATGTTCTAAGAAATCTGCATCTCTAGTTGCACTAGCCCTACTTCCTTTACCACCTCTATTTTGTCGCTTGTATTCGGAAAGCTGTGTCCTTTTAATGTATCCTAGATGAGAAATTGTAACTACCACATCTTCATCAGGAATCATATCTTCTATGGTAAAGTCTTCAGCAGAATACTCAATGATACTTCTACGCTCATCTCCATACTTATCTCGAATTTCTTCCAATTCTTCTTTAATGATACTCATTCTAAGCGCCTCATCACCAAGAACACTCTCTAAGTATGCAATCAGCTTCATTAACTCAGCATACTCCTCTTTTAACTTATCTCTTTCAAGTCCGGTTAACTTTTGAAGTCTTAAATCAAGAATAGCTCTCGCTTGTATTTCAGAAAGCGAGAAACGAGCCATCAATTCTTCCCTAGCAATTTCAGGAGTTTGGGACCCTCTAATTAAAGCAATAACTTCATCTAAATTATCAATCGCAATGATTAATCCTTCGATAACGTGTGCTTTTTCTTGCGCTTTTCTCAGGTCATATTCAGTTCTTCTTACTATTACCTCATGTCTAAAAGATACGAACTCTCGGATCATATCTTTTAAGTTTAACACTTCAGGCCTACCTCCAACTAAAGCAATGTTATTTACACTAAATGAAGTCTGTAGGGCGGTATACTTATACAAATTATTTAAGACAACATTCGTAATAGCGTCTCGCTTTAAATCGTAAACAATTCGCATTCCATCTCTATCAGATTCATCATTGATATCTGAAATACCTTCAATTTTCTTATCATTAACTAAATCTGCTGTTCTTTTAATTAAATCAGCTTTATTAACCTGATAAGGAATTTCCGTTACAATAATTTTTTCCTTCCCGTTGCTGTCTATTTCTATCTCAGCTTTAGCACGCATTACAATACGACCTTTTCCAGTCTCGAATGCATCTTTCACTCCTTCGTATCCGTAAATAATACCACCAGTTGGAAAATCTGGCGCTTTTACGTGTTGCATTAATTCAGATACTTCGATGTCATTGTTATCGATATAAGCAATTGTGCCATTAATTACCTCCGTTAAATTATGAGGAGCCATATTGGTTGCCATACCTACAGCAATTCCCGAAGCTCCATTAACTAAAAGATTCGGGATTCTAGTAGGCAAAACCGTTGGTTCCTCTAAGGAGTCATCAAAATTTAAACGAAAATCAACTGTTTCTTTATCGATATCAGCCAACATCTCTTCTGAGATTTTTCTTAACCTAGCTTCTGTATATCGCATTGCGGCCGGACTATCTCCATCTACGGACCCAAAGTTACCCTGACCATCTACTAACATATACCTTAACGACCATGGTTGTGCCATACGCACCATTGTATCGTATACAGCAGTATCACCATGCGGGTGATACTTACCTAACACCTCTCCAACAATTCTAGCTGACTTTTTATAGGCTCTATTAGAAAGTAGTCCTAAATCTTGCATCGCATAAAGTATACGTCTGTGAACAGGTTTCATACCATCCCTTACATCTGGCAACGCTCTACTTACAATAACTGACATCGAATAATCGATGTAGGCGGACTTCATTTCCTCTTCAATATTTATCTGAATTATTTTTTCTCCTTCTGCCATTTTTACAGTCTGATTTTTACAATAAATTTATACGTTTAAACAACGTTCGAAGATAAGCATTTAAGCAGGTTTGAGTAGGTTTTTGTAGGTCTACTTACTAACAAAATTCTGTTGATAAAAACGATTTGGAGCGGCTTTTGTAGATAAGCATCAAATTAATTTTGATATATTAAGATAAATCTTAAATTTCGTCAAGAAAGAAACATTTTGTTATCTTAAAACGTCTTAGTTTTAAAGCACCGTTTTAGATAACTATATATCCCTAATGATTATGGAATCAAATTTTTCACAAAGAGTAAAAGATGTCATCACATACAGCCGAGAAGAAGCACTAAGGTTAGGACATGATTACATTGGTATTGAGCATCTAATGTTGGGAATGATTCGTGAAAATGAAGGTGTGGGAGTTCAATTGCTTAAAGCTCTTGGAACCGACCTATCACTTTTGAGAAAACGAATTGAAAACTCGACTAAGGTAGGAAGCAATAGCCCATTCCAACTTTCAAACATACCTCTAGTTAAGCAAGCTGAACGTGTTTTAAAAATTACCTATTTAGAAGCTAAATTGTTCAATCAATCCATGATTGGAACAGAGCATCTTTTACTTTCTATTTTAAAAGACAATAATAACATAGCGACACAAGCATTGGAAGAACAAAACGTAAATTATGACAACATAAAGGAAGAGTTGGAAGCCACGCTATCCAATCGTCCTAGAACAACAGATGAAATTCCTGGAAGTACAAATGATGATGAAAGTAGCAGCTTTATGGGTGGTGACTCATCTGGAAGCGATTCAGGTTCATCTAGAAAACCAACAGATAGTAAATCTAAAACTCCAGTTTTAGACAACTTTGGTCGTGACTTGACTGCGATGGCAGAGGAAGACAAGTTGGATCCAATTGTAGGTCGAGAAAAGGAGATTGAGCGAGTGTCTCAAATCTTAAGTAGAAGAAAAAAGAATAACCCTATATTAATAGGTGAGCCTGGTGTAGGTAAATCTGCAATTGCAGAAGGGTTAGCTTTAAGAATTGTACAAAAGAAAGTTTCTAGAGTGCTTTTTAATAAACGAATTGTTACTTTAGATTTAGCCTCATTAGTTGCTGGCACAAAATATAGAGGACAATTTGAAGAGCGAATGAAAGCCGTAATGAATGAATTGGAAAAGTCTCCCAACATCATTCTATTCATCGATGAAATACACACCATTATTGGTGCCGGTGGAGCTTCAGGATCATTAGATGCCTCTAACATGTTTAAGCCCGCATTAGCAAGGGGTGAAATTCAATGCATTGGTGCAACTACATTAGATGAGTTCCGTCAGCATATCGAGAAAGATGGTGCATTAGAAAGACGATTTCAAAAAATAATAGTGGAGCCAACTACTCCCGATGAAACCGTTCAAATTTTGAACAATATTAAAGAGCGTTATGAAGATCACCACAATGTTATTTACACCAAAGAAGCAATTGAGGCATGTGTCCAATTGACAAATAGATACATGAGTGATAGACATTTACCTGACAAGGCAATCGATGCTCTAGATGAAGCTGGTTCTAGAGTGCACATCACTAACATTAGGGTACCACAAAACATTATAGATATTGAAAAGCAAATTGAAGAAGTAAAGGAGAAAAAAAATCAAGTTGTTAAGAAACAGAAATACGAGGAAGCAGCTCAATTACGGGATTCTGAGCGTCAACTATCGGAAGCTTTAGAGGCAGCAAAAATAGCGTGGGAAGAAGAAACGAAGGCCAATCGTGAAACTGTAACTGAAGAAAATGTTGCAGAAGTAGTTTCTATGATGACGGGAATTCCTGTTCAGCGGGTTGCTCAGAAAGAAGGAAAGAAATTAGTGCAAATGATGGACGAAATACAAGACAAAGTAATCGGCCAAAATGACGCAGTGATTAAGGTGGTAAAAGCCATTCAAAGAAACCGTGCAGGTTTAAAAGATCCAAACAAACCCATTGGTTCATTTATTTTCTTAGGTCCTACTGGAGTTGGAAAAACGCAATTGGCTAAAGTATTGGCACGTCATTTATTCGATAATGATGATGCTTTAATCCGAATTGACATGAGTGAGTACATGGAGAAATTTGCCGTTTCAAGATTGATTGGAGCACCTCCTGGATATATCGGTTATGAAGAAGGTGGACAGCTGACTGAAAAAGTAAGACGTCACCCCTATTCAGTAATTCTTTTAGATGAAATTGAGAAAGCTCACCCAGACGTTTTTAACCTATTGCTTCAAATACTAGATGATGGTCAGATTACTGATTCATTAGGAAGGAAAGTGAGTTTTAAGAACACCATCATTATCATGACTTCTAATATTGGGGCAAGACAATTAAAAGATTTTGGTCAAGGAGTTGGATTTAAAACAAGTGCTAAAGCTTCAGGCGCAATGGATCATAGTAAAAGTGTTATCCAAAGTGCTTTAAAGAAAACCTTTGCACCTGAGTTCCTAAATAGAATTGATGATATTATGATCTTTAATTCATTGCTACAAGAGGATATTCACAAGATTATTGATTTAGAATTAGAAAGTCTATACAAGAGAACCAGA
>NZ_WWNE01000006.1:0-496610 GCF_009909615.1 Acidiluteibacter ferrifornacis
GGAGATGTGTTGAACGATACCATCGTTTCTACCATTAATAGTGGATTTGCACAACCGTTGAACCAAGCATTCCCGTTCTACTACAACGACTTTGAAGGAGCTACCAACAATTGGGTAACTTATGGAACCAATAATTCATGGGAAATAGGAACCCCAAGTACGTTCTTCATCAGCGGTCCTGCAGGCGGAATGAATGCTTATGTAACATCAGCAGCGAGTAACCACAATGCGAACGAACTGTCGTACATCGAAACACCATGTTTTGACTTGTCGATCTTTAATGCAGCAGATGAGTTTGAGATCATATTTGATGCATTGTTCAGAACAGAATCAGATTCAGACCAAGTATGGATGGAGATGACAATGGACAATGGATTGACATGGTCTAAAGTAGCAGCAGCTACTTTTGCGATAAACTTCTACAACAATACTACCGATGATGTTTGGGATGGATTCTCTAACGGAGGAGCAGGAAACTATATTCCGGTATTTAATACCATTACAGGAATAGGTGGAGTGTCTCAAGTGAAGTTTAGATTTGTATTCAAATCCAACGGAAGTATAGAGAATGACGGGTTTGCATTAGATAACTTTAGAATCAACTCTCCATTATATATAGGAGTTGGAAAGAATAGCTTAGATGCTTCAAGTTTTGGATTATATCCAAACCCAACGAGAGAGCAAGTAACCATTTCATTCAACAATGTAGCAACTGGTAATTATGAGTTGACTATAGAAGACGTAAAAGGTCAGAAAGTAGTGAACGAAGTAATCGCTGTTAAAAACAGCAACTCAACTAGAGAAGTGAATACTTCACAGTTTGAGAAAGGCGTTTACTTTGTAAGATTAGTAAATGGTACTTCAACTGTTACGAAAAAGTTAGTAGTGAACTAAAAGATAGCGTTCATTCAACTATAACAATCAAAAGCCCCCAAGATTTAAATCTTGGGGGCTTTTTTAATACCATTTTACACGAATATAGATAAACAAATCTCGTATACCTTTCATATTAAAACTATTAATATTCTATAAAACAAGAATAGTGTGGCTATTTGAAAATTGAGAAACATTAAAGAATGTCTCGAAATGCTGCCTTTTAACAAATTTTAATTAAATTGGGGTTCCGTAAATTCTAACTTAAACTAATAAACTATGAAAAAAATTATGCCTTTAATAAGGGTAGTGTTCTCATTGCTATTATTTACAAACCTCAATTTAAGTGCTCAAATAATCTGGCAGGATGATTTTGAGACTTATGTTACAGACTCCATTATTGAACCCCAAAGTCCTTTATGGAATGGCTGGGGCGGAGCCGTAACAAGTGCACTTGTCTCAGGAGACTCCGCATTTAATGGTACTAATTCATTAAAAATATGGAATGGACTTCCCCCAGGAGCGGCAGTTGCTCTTTCAGATGTACTTTTAGACCTCGGAGACTCTACTTCTGGCAGGTATGAATTTAATTTCAAAGTTCTTATTCCTTCTAATCTAGGGATATCCGGAGCAGGTGGCTATTACAATATTCAACATACAATTGATGCGACTAATACAGGAGTCGAATTTGCCTTTGAAGTGTATCTAGGACCTGATGGGGAATCCTACATTTCGGTAATGGGTCAACAATATTCTATACCTGAACGATTGGATGAGTGGGTTACGATAACCCATATTTTTGATTTGGATAGAGACCGGCATGACTTCTTCTATGATGGAATTTGGATAACCACACAACCATTTTCTGCCCAATCAAACACAACTGTGCTCGGAACAAATAGATTAGCAGGAATGGACTTGTATGCAGCATGCAGTAATAGTTGCCCCGAGCTAGCCTATTTTGATGATTTTGTTTTCAAACATTTTCCTGATCAACAAAATGATGGTGGAATTATAGCCATTAACTCCCCTACTTATTGTCAAGGAGACTCTATACCACTTCTGATCGACCTGAAAAATTGGGGGTTCAATGCAATAAACTCAGCTAGTATTAATTGGTCGGTAGATGGTGTGTTACAAACCCCTATTACCTACTCAGGAGTTTTAGCACCAGATAGCATCGAAACTATCAATTTAGGAAAATTTAAATTTACTGGAACTTACCCTTATAATGTGAAGTTCTGGATCTCTGGTGTTAATGGAGTTGCTGATACAGTAGCCTTTAATGACACCAACAAAATTGAAATTGGTGGACCAGGAGTGAGTGGTAATTTCACAATAAACTCACTATTAGCACCATCCGCAACCAATTTCATTGATTTTACTTCCTTTTTTAACTTTATTAACCAATCCAACGTTTGCGGAGATGTTATCGTTGATGTCGTTCCAGGTTCGGGCCCTTATATGGAACAAGTTGCTGTTTCAGGAATTCAAGGTGCTGCAAATGCAAAGCTTATTATAAATGGAAATGGAGAATTATTGGACTTTGCAGCTACTACATCAACTGAAAGAGCAACTTTCGCAATTGAAAATTCTTCTTATATCACTCTAGATAGCTTAAACATATCTGCAAGTGGAAGTACATATGGTGTGGCTTTATATATGGATGATATTGATAACGTAACCATAAAAAATTGTACTTTTTCTGTGGACAGCACCTCCACTTCCACCAATTATTCATCGGTTAGAATTAGTGGAATTCAAACAACACAATCGTCTGCTACGAGCTTTAATAATTTAGTTTTTGAAGGCAATACAGTAATTGGAGGTTATTATGGATTTTCATTTTATGGTAACTCTACCTCACCCTCTTCTAACATTCTAATTAAGAACAATAAATTTAGAGGGTTTTATTACTACGGTAATTACCTTTACTATTCAGATAATATGATTTATGAGGGTAACGATATCAGCAGACCTAATCGATCTGTAGTTACTACTTTATATGGATTATATATGTTTGGACACACTAATCAAGTTGTGAATAGAAATAGGATCCATAATTTATTTGACGGAGCCACTACTTCATCATCCACTTGCTATGGTCTATACAATAGTAGTGATGCATCTACATCCAATTCTAATGTAGTAATGAACAACTTATTGTATGGCTTTAATCATAGAGGAAGTGTTTATGCATTGTATGATGGAGGAAGTGATAATACTTACTACTATAATAACACAGTTTCTTTAGACAATACGACTAACACAAGTGGTAGTTCATACGCAATGTATCACCCTACTGCATCTATTGGAACTGAATTCCAAAATAATATTGTGTCAGTTTCTAGAGGTGGATCAGGAACCATATATGGATTGTACTTCACACAATCTGTAGCGGTGTCCAATCATAATAACGTTTTTATCAATTCTGCCGGAACTGGAAATCACTATTATGGATATAATGGTTCTGCTAAATCTACTTTAGCCGACTGGAAAGCTTCTGGATATGGGTCGAACGATGTGGACACTGATCCATTATTTAATAATATCGCTTTAGATGATTTTCAGCCAATGAGTGTTAGTTTAAATGCAGCTGGTTTTCCTGCACCACAAGTAACTGAAGATTTTAATGGTGCACCTAGAATTGTAGCAGCTAATGATATCGGTTCTTTTAATATTCAATCTCCACCATTAGATGTTGCAGCTGCTAAAATTGATGTTGCAACTCCATTTTGTGCCAGTACTCAGCCGGTATCTGTTGTTATTTCTAATAATGGCTCAGTAAAGGTCGATAGTTTAATGATTAATTGGTCCATTGATGGTGTATTACAGACTCCTATTGCTTATAAAACTGTAATTGATACAGCAGGAGCATTGACAGGAAATAAGGATACCGTTTTATTAACGAACTATACTTTTGCATCTGGAGTAGGAGCCGACTTTGTTGCATGGTTAAGTGCACCAAACGGAGTTTCTCCTGACTCATACATTGCCAATGACACAGCTAGTAGATTTGTTGGTGGTGCGCTGGTAGGAAACTATACTGTTAACCCAAGCCTACCTGCAAGTGCTACGAACTTTATTGACCTCAACACTATGTCAACAAACCTAAGTACGTTCGGTGTTTGTGGCCCTGTAAGTATTACTGTATCTTCTGGTAACTACACCAGCAATATCTCTTTAGATAATGTAGAAGGTTCTGGAGCAAACAATCCAATTCTTATTGATGGTGTTGATTCATCTCTAACATTTGTAACTTATCCTGGAAATGGAATTGGGATTGGAGCCATTTCTATCAACAATACTGACAATGTAACTATTAAGAATTTTAGCCTTGAAGCATCTGCAAACTCTAACGCCGTTGGTGCAATCATAGCTAACTCTTCGAATATTACAGTTTCTAACTGTTACATGGAAGTTGATACAGTGAGTACATCCTCTACCTTAAATGGAATTTCTATTTCCTCTAATATTACAGGAAATTCCTCAGGTGGTTCAGGACGAAACATTCGATTTGAAAACAACACTATAAAAGGAGGTTACTATGGTTTTTATGCATATGGGTCAACTGGAGAAGCTATTCAAAACATCCAGTTAATTAACAATACCTTTAGCCGACCTTATTATTACGGTCTTTACACCTATTACTGTGATACACTCGACTTGATCGGTAATAATATCAATCTAATGGATCGTGCAAATGTAAATGCTGATGGAGCTTATATCTATTATACCTCAAATGCAAGAATTAATGGAAATAATATTTCAGCTCCTGACTATGGATTGTATTATTACATATTTACATACTATTGGCCTAAGACGATTAAGACTGAATTTATCAACAATATGATCTATTCTGACACTGATTATGGATTGTATGTTTATTATGCGGATAGTGTAGACATCTTCCACAATACAGTCGTTTCAAACAGCAGTTCTTCTTCCGCTGTGAGGCTTTACGGTACAGGAAGCAACAGCCAAGATTTTGACGTAAGAAATAATATTTTCTATTCAAATGGCGCAGATGCATTGAATACGAATGTTTCTGATCTTACAATGTTTTCTGTCTTCGACTACAATAACTTTTACACAACTGGATCAAGTTTGCTGACAATAAACGGAACGCCTTATTCAGATTTAGCTGGTTACGTATTAGCCCAGCCTGGATTTAATGCCAATAGTATTGAAGGTAATCCAATATTCGTCAATGTCAATTCTGACCTTCATTTACTGGGAACTTTAGTAAATGGACAAGGAGATAACACGGTAGGTGTTACAACAGATATTGACGGCGATCTTCGTCCGCTTTCGGGTTCTACGATAGTAGATATGGGAGCTGATGAATTTGATCCTCCATCTTGCCCTCCTCCTACTGCAGTAACTATAACAAACGCAACATTTACCACTGCAGATATAAACATTACAGGAGGTGCTACATCCACATGGACTTATGAATATGGTTCAGTAGGATTTACTCCTGGTACAGGTACTTTTGGAACAGCAGCAACAGCAATTTCAACCATTACAGGTTTAACTTCTGGTTCGGCGTATGATTTATACATCAGAGAAATCTGTACGGCTACAGATTCCTCTCCTCAAGTTGGACCATATAGCTTTGTTACTGCCTACGGAGTTCCTTATAGTGAAGACTTTGAAAACTTTACAGTTGGTGAAACCGGCCCGAACTTCTCCAATGGTTGGACAAGTACTGCAGCTTCTGGCTTTGGTTGGGAGTCGGAGTTAGGTTCCGGATTTAATACAAACTCTAGTAGTACAGGTCCACTTTGGGACAGAACTAATTTTGGAACAACTAGTGGTATCTATATGTATATGGAAACATCAGGAGGAACTACTGGTGATACAACAATTTTAGCTTCACCACCTATTTTTGTAGATCCCAATAAAACAACATTACTATTGGAATACTCTTTATTTAATTACGGAGCAAACGTAGATAGAATGGATGTTTTGATTGATACCAATGGAGTATCTAATGTAGTGGCAAGCTTTGTTGGTCAGCAACAAACTTCTCAAAGTGATGCTTGGATAGACACATCAGTGGTCCTTCAAGGTTACCAAGGAAAGTCTGTTCAAATAATGTTTAGAGGTGTTAATGTAGCATGCTGCACGGGAGATATAGCAATAGATCAGATTCGTTTATTCGATACTGTAGCAGTAGATTTAGCTATAGACTCTATCGTTTCTCCCGTATCAAACTGTGGACTATCATCTGCTTCGAATGTTACGGTAAGTATTTCTAATGTTGGATTAACAGGAATGTCAAACTTCCCTGTTTCATTCGAGTTAAATGGAGGAACAGCGGTTACAGAAACTGTAACAGCAACTATACTTCCTGGAAATAGTTTGAACTACACATTTACTACTACGGTGAATCTTCAAACAGTAGGAAGTTACGACCTAAAATCATACATAGCAGTTCCAGGTGATGGAGATTTAATGAATGATACAGTGAGTTCCATTGTTAATAGTGGATTTGCTCAACCATTAAATCAAGCATTCCCTTTCTATTACAATGATTTCGAAGGAACAGCTAATAACTGGGTTACTTATGGAACCAATAATTCATGGGAAATTGGAACTCCAAGTACATTTTACATTAGTGGTCCTGCAGGTGGCTTAAATGCTTATGTAACCTCTGCTTCTGGCAATCATAACGCCAATGAAATGTCATACATTGAAACTCCTTGTTTTGATCTTTCACTATTCACCAGTAGTGATATCTTTGACATTAGCTTTAAAGCATTGTATAAGACAGAAATGGATTCTGATCAAGTTTGGATGGAAATGTCAATGAACAACGGGGCAAGCTGGACGAAAGTAATGCCAAGTGGTAGTTCAATTAACTTCTATAATAATTCTAACGACAACGTTTGGGATAATTTTTCAAGTGGAGGAACAGGCAATTATATACCTGTACTGAATACGCTAACAGGTATTGGTGGAAACTCTCAAGTGAAGTTTAGATTTGCATTTAGATCAAATGGATCAAATGAAAACGACGGATTTGCTATGGATGAGTTTAGAATGAACTCTCCACTGTATACTGGTGTTGATGGAAATGGATTAACAGATGCTAGCTTTGGATTGTATCCAAACCCTGCAAAAGACAATGTGACCATTACTTTCAACAATGTTGAAGCAGGAAATTATGAAATGACTATTGAAGACGTTAAAGGTCAGAAAGTAGTGAATGAAGTAATTACTGTTAAAAACAGAATTTCAAACAAAGTGATTGATTTATCAAAAATCGAAAGCGGTATCTACTTCGTAAAAGTGGTGAATGGCTCTTCTATCGTCACTAAAAAATTAGTAGTGAATTAAACATGAATTCAATCCTAAATTTTATCAGCCCTCAAGATTTTTCTTGGGGGCTTTTTTTGTAATGAATTGATTTGTTTTTAATTCTAAAATTTACGTACTTTAAATTGTCTAAAATTCAATACATTACCTATGAATAAAAATCAAATCTACTCCTTTCGACACTTTATAACATTTATAGCAATCCTACTCCTTTCGTTCAATAGTACTGCTATTGATTTATCGGTGGATTCCATTCTTTCTCCTGTTTCAGATTGCGGGATCTCTACCCTATCTTTTGTTGAAGTAAAAATTCACAACCACGATTCGGTTGCGGTTTCTAATATTCCGATTTCTTACCGTTTAAATGGTGGAGCTACCGTAACAGAAATAATTACATCAAGTATTTTAGGAGGAAGTAGTTTTAATTATACCTTCACCTCGACTGTAAATATGCAAACCCATAGAGTTTATGAAGTTCAAATATATACTGCGTTGATTAGTGACACGAATTCGTTGAACGATACTTTAAGTAAAACAGTTGTAAATGGGTATATACATCCTCTGAATTTTACAAACCCTTTCTATTTCTATGACTTCGATAGGCCTCCGATTGAATGGGTGACATATGGAACCAATAATTCTTGGGAAATGGAAACACCTAGTACCAGCTATATCAGTAATGCAGCAACAGGATCTACTGCATTTGTTACCAATGCAACTGGAAACTATAATGCCAATGAATTATCGTACATTGAAACACCTTGTTTTGATTTATCATTTTTCGATCAAACTGATTATTTTGACCTTATTTTTGAATGCTTGTATAGATTGGAACCAGATTCAGACTATGTTTGGATAGAACAATCAGTAGATGGAGGAAATGCTTGGACAAAAATACTCCCTAAAACCCTATCTATCAATGTATACAATGACACCTCATTAAAAGCATGGACAGGAATATCTAATGCAGGAGCTGGAAATTTCATACCTACGATGCATATAGCAGATAACATTGGTGGCCGCTCAAAAGTAAAGTTTCGATTTGTATTTAAATCTAATGGAACAGTTCAAGATGATGGATTTGCAATTGACAATTTTAGAATTAATCCCCCATATTGGATCACAAACATAGAAACCAACAACTTTAAGCATGTCGATTTTAACCTTCACCCCAACCCTTCCAATCAAAATATTACCATTTCATTTAATTCGATTGAAAAAGAAAGGCACACATTAATTATTGAAAATATTAAAGGTCAACAAGTGTTGAAAGAATCAATACCCATTCAAAATGGCCTTGCCTCAAAAGTGATCGATGTATCTCAATTTAAAAGCGGCATCTACTTCGTAAAAGTAGTGAATGGCTCTTCTATCGTCACTAAAAAATTAGTGGTGAACTAAACATTAATTCAATCCTAATTTTTATCAGCCCTCAAGGTTTTTCTTGGGGGCTTTTATTTTTACAAAGAATTGATTTGTTTTTAATTCTAAAAATTACGTTCTTTAAATTGTCTAAACTTCAATACATTACCTATGAATAAAAATCAAATCTACTCCTTTCGACACTTTATTACATCTATAGCAATCCTACTCCTTTCGTTCAATAGTACTGCTATTGATTTATCGGTGGATTCCATTCTTTCTCCTGTTTCAGATTGCGGAATTACTACCTTATCATTTGTTGAAGTGAAAATTCACAACCATGATTCGGTTGCGGTTTCTAATATTCCGATTTCTTACCGACTAAACGGAGGAGCACTAGTAACAGAGACAATCACTTCATCCATTTTAGGAGGAAGCAGTTTTAATTATACCTTCACCTCGACTGTAAATTTGCAAACCACCGGAGTGTATGAAATTCAAGTATATACTGCGTTGACTAGTGACACGAATTCGTTGAACGATACTTTAAGTAAAACTATTAGGTCTAGCTCAATTTACCAATTGAATCAAACTACTCCTTTTTACTTCAACGACTTTGAAGATTCAATAAATTCTTGGTTAACCTATGGAATTAATAATTCTTGGGGAAGGGGTACACCAAGTACGTTATACATTAGTGGTCCTGCAGGGGGCTTTAAAGCATACGTGACTAATGCAACTGGAAACTATAATGCCAATGAATTATCATACATTGAAACTCCGTGTTTTGATCTTTCTTTATTCGTTCAAACTGATGGATTTGAAATGTATTTTGAATTATTGTATAATATGGAGTCCGATACGGACATGGTATGGATGGAACAGTCAATCGATGGGGGAAACTCTTGGACAAGGGTACTACCCTCAAGTGCTTCTTTCAATTTCTACTCAAATATATGGACAGGTTCTTCAAGTAGTGGCTCGGGCAACTATATTCCTGTCTTTAACTTTTTTACAGGGATAGGAGGATTTTCTCAAGTGAAATTTCGATATGCATTCAAGTCGAATGGTACCATTCAAAATGATGGATTTGCAGTTGATAATTTTAGATTTCAAATTCAAGCAATGTCAACAGTAGTTGGAAATAATAATTTAAAGGCTAAAAACTTTAAACTTCACCCCAACCCTTCCAATCAAAATATAACCATTTCATTAAATGCAAATGAAAATAAAAACCACACATTAATTATTGAAAATATTAAAGGTCAACAAGTGTTGAATGAATCAATATCCATTCAAAATGGCCTTGCCTCAAAAGTGATTGATGTCTCTACTTTTGAAAGCGGAGTATACTTCGTAAAAGTGGTGAATGGCTCTTCTATAGTCACAAAAAAATTAGTGGTGAATTAAACATTAATTCAATCCTAAATTTTATCAGCCCTCAAGATTATTCTTGGGGGCTTTTTAATTCGGTGAACTCAAATACAAAACTGATTGTTTAATTATATTTGAACTTCAAAGGATAAAATACAGCTATGGCGAAGAAGATAGATTTAGAGAAAAGTAAAAATGATGACAGCATGCGTTTGTTGATCTCTCAGATGAACAGAAAATTGGAAGAAATCTACAAAGGCGGTGGAGAAAAACGAATTGCGAAACAACATGCAGAAGGGAAACTAACTGCAAGAGAACGTATCGATTTTTTACTAGATAAAAACTCAAAAAGTATTGAAATTGGAGCATTTGTAGCCAATGATATGTATGAAGAGTACGGTGGATGCCCCTCAGCGGGAGTTGTAATAAAAATGGGTTATGTATCAGGTAAACAATGTTTAGTGGTAGCTAATGATGCCACAGTAAAAGCAGGTGCTTGGTTTCCTATTGCTGCTAAGAAAAACTTGAGAGCTCAAGAGATAGCTATGGAAAACCGCATCCCAATCATATATTTAGTAGATAGTGCGGGTGTATTCTTACCCCTTCAAGACGAAGTTTTCCCTGATAAAGAACACTTTGGACGGATATTTAGAAACAATGCGAAAATGTCGGCAATGGGAATTACCCAAATTGCGGCGGTAATGGGAAGTTGTGTTGCTGGTGGAGCTTATCTACCTATTATGAGCGACGAATCATTAATCGTAGACAAAACAGGAACTATTTTTTTAGCAGGAAGCTATTTGGTGAAAGCCGCAATCGGTGAAAACATCGACAATGAAACACTTGGTGGCGCCACTACTCAAAGTGAAATATCAGGAGTTATTGATCATAAATGTGAAAACGATGAAGCTTGTTTAACATCTATCCGAAACATCATGGATAAGATTGGCGATTTTGACAAAGCGGGATTTAACCGTAAAAAAGCAGTTTTACCCAAATCACCTTTGAAAGATATTTACAGCCAAATTCCTGAAGACCGTTCTAAACAATACAATGTAAAGGATGTAATTGCCAACTTGGTGGATGATAACACCTTCGAGGAATTTAAAGAATTGTATGGTCAAACATTAGTTTGTGGATATGCTCGGATAGATGGCTGGGCAATAGGCATTGTGGCTAATCAACGGACGTTGGTAAAAACTAAAAAGGGAGAAATGCAATTTGGTGGTGTTATCTATTCTGATTCCGCCGACAAGGCAGCTCGTTTCATCATGAATTGCAATCAAAAGAAGATTCCATTGGTATTCCTGCAAGATGTTACCGGATTTATGGTCGGGTCTAAATCTGAGCATGCAGGTATCATAAAAGATGGGGCTAAAATGGTGAATGCTATGGCCAACTCTGTGGTTCCTAAATTCACTATTTTAATGGGCAATTCTTATGGAGCAGGAAACTATGCTATGTGTGGAAAAGCTTACGATCCTCGATTAATTGTTGCGTGGCCAACGGCTAGATTGGCAGTTATGGGCGGCGCTCAAGCAGCAAAAGTACTATTGCAGATAAAAGTAGCTTCGTTAAAATCAAAGGGAGAGGTTATCACCGATGAAGCCAAAGAAAAGTTATTAGAAGAAATTGAATCCAATTACGACGATCAGACTTCTCCCTATTACGCTGCATCTCGTTTATGGGTAGATGCCATCATTGACCCTAAAGATACCAGAGATTGGATCTCAATGGGTATAGAAGCAGCAAATCATGCTCCTATTGAAAAGCCATTTAATGTTGGAGTAATGCAGACTTAGAAAACAAAAGTTTATACCACCAAAAAGGGAGTCTAAAATTTAGACTCCCTTTTTGGTGATTATGATAGACACTCTATCGAATATCCAGTGTTAATTTAAACCGCAACACTCTGCCATTACCAGCATCTGCTACATATAATATCTTATTGTTGTAGGCAACTGAAGTTGGTTCTTTAAACTGATTCAACTCGACTCCTGTTCCACCAAATGAAGTTTTAACAAATTTGGTTTCTCCCGATGCGGGTGGTGGCGTTACACCTTCGAATCCATTTCCTGAAAACTGATAAATGGAGTCTTTTTCTCGATCCGCTACAAAAATGTAATTGGTCCCATCACCAGTAATTGTAACACCATAAGGCTGCTCAAACTTATAAGGTGTAAATAGAAAACCATCAGCTTCTGATGCATCTCCAGGAGGAGCAACAACTGAATTATACTGACTTCCAAAATCTGACTCTGAATACTCTATGACTTGGAGTTTCAAAACTGTTTCATCATTCAAAGAGGTAACAATAAAATTTTGACTAGACGATGCGTTAATCTGTGGTGGTTTTACAAAAGATGAAATCGCATAAGGTTTCTTAAAATAGAATCTATCATTTGCACCACTAACGTTTACAGCAATTGGTGTAATAAAATTATCATTGGCATCAAACTGCAATACAGCATCATCAGGAGTTCTAGCAGATGAAGCGGTGTTGTTTGGACCCGTTCTCGTAACATAATACTTATTATCCGACAATGTACCAATTCCATTAAATTTAACTAAATCATCATTTGATAATAAAGTAGTTCGATCATAAAAAGGATGAATAACTTCATTTGTAATTTTTGCATACTTTATGCCATAGCCTAATGGAGATGAAAGATCCAATCTATATATACATGTCAGTTTTCTTAAAGTTCCACTAATCATAGTATCTTTTCTTCCGATTGCTAAAATATCCAATCGCCTATCTTGCGCTATAGAAATTACTCCTGGAACTGATTTTCTGCCCAATTCTCGCCCTGATTCGTCCATTGCAACAATCTCTTCAGTGGCATTATCTACCACATAAATTAACTCATCAAAGCCTGCCAAAACAAAAGTTGGGCGAACGAAGTTATCCAATACAGGCTGCACTGGCACATATGCCACCTCTCTATAGTTTTGTGTTGGAACTTCGATAAAATCCAAATTGGTTTTATCCCCAAAATATTTTTCACATGAAGTGAATAGCAAAATTGAGGTCAATCCTAAAAATTGAAATACTTTAATACTCTTCATTATCGCTCCTCCATTTTATTAAATGCCATTGAAAGTCCTATCATATGTTGAAATCCATAATATTCTGTAGGATTAGCTGCATAATCTATATGGATGGGAAACCCTGCTACGTTGGCTCTCACTCCCAGACCAAATGTTGGTAATCCTTGCCCTTCTATATTCAATTTTATACCAGTCCTAACAAACAATAACTTCATGTATTCGAATTCCAAACCGGCTCTATAGTTCTCCGCATTGTCATTGGGGTGATTTAATTGTACAGAGGTAGTTAAAGAATACCTCTCCTTTTTAAGTGGTACCATGGAAGCTCCTAATTTAAATACAGTGGGTACTGTATAATCTTGCAACTCCAATGAGTTCAAATCACGGTTAAAGTTTACTTGCACTTCATCTCCACTCAAAGCCGAATTCCCTCCAAAATTTTGCACCATTACCGCAAACTTTAAGTCCTTATAATCGGTATAGTATAGGAATGAAACATCAACTGCTACTGTAGAGTTTCTATATTCTGCAATCTGTTCGTAGATGTATTTGAAACTTACACCCGCCGAAAACATATCAGACAACTTTTTTGAGTAACTAAAGCCTGCTGCTAAATTTGTTACGTAAAACTGCTCCCCGGTTCCTTCTGGCTGAAATTCAGTCCGAACATCCATCTTACCTGAGTTCAGTATATTTAAAGTCAACCCAAATGCTGACTCATTTTTTCTGGGAAGTATGGCAGAAACAAAAGACTGTTGAACGCCAGCTCCCAGACTTAAGCTTGAGGTGGCCAATGTAAACCCTTTGGCATCTGTAGCTGAAGCGGGATTGGTATATAATGAATAGGCATCACCACTTAATGCCACACTCGTTCCTGATAAACCTGCTGATCGAGGACTCATGTCGTTTTTTAAAAACGATAAAGATGACAAGCCGGCCCTTTGCCCTCCAAAGTTGGGTAGCAACTGCGCCGAGGTATCACTAGAAAAAATGAATCCCAAAAATAATAATGATATATATAATGTTTTTTTCATGCTTAAAATCTAAATGCTATCCCATATAAAATGTGTCTTGGAGCTAAGTACCTAGCAGGATTATCCGAAGGTACTCCACTTTCCTCAGGCCCAATATATCTTGGGTCTCTCCATTCATTTGGCACATCATCCCCGATTTCATAACCTTCGCCTGTGATTGGATTAATGATCTGTGCATTTTTGTTATTGAATATATTTCGAATCTCTACAGAAACTGTAATTCCAGAATTTTTATCTTTCAATGGAATATCCTTACTCAGTTTTAAGTCACCACTAAACCAAGCTTTAGCGCTTTTAGAAAGGTATTTATCTTCTTCTAATCGGTATAATGGTCGGCCAAGATCGTTGTAGCCATCGAACGCATATGGAGTGTATCTAAATCCTGATTGATAATTCATAGAGAAAAATGCTCTAAACCCATTGGTGGATACACCAAAAATTCTCAAAGTTGTATCACCTTTTAATACCAAACCTGCTGTAATGTCCCATGGACGATCAAATGCCAAATATTGCTCAGAAGTCAATGGTACAGAACCATTTTGCTCAATTTGCAATCCGGACTCTCTGGCGGAGTTTGACTTTCCTCTCGCTACCTGATAGGTCACATTTAAAAAGGTTCTAATATGCTTTCCAAATCGATTAGATATTCCTGCTTCTACTCCAATTACTTTAGCATAATCCTGATTGATATACATCCGTTTAGTAACGGGTCTTCCTGTTTGGTCGTTTACAATTACACTTCGTTGAACGATATAGTCAAATCTATTGTTATTAAAAGCAGCTACATTTACACCAAAATCCTTTGTAATTTGAGCTTTGTAACCAATTTCATAGGAAATGTTTACTTCAGGGTCAATATCTGGATTACCTAGGTTAGATAAAAACGATTGATCTTGGTAATCCGGATCCAAACCAGCATATAAAAATCTAGGATGAGGCAGTTTCATGGAGTGTCCGTAATTGAAATACAAGACATTGTTTTCCGTTACAGGGAACGAGACATTGATTTTCGGTAATAACCGAGTCTTGATTCTATACCCCGCAAAACCAACTGTTTTGTCTTTATAATCTGTTCGAACTTGGTCAATTACTGGAGAGTTCGGATCTTCTACTGCATTATCAGCAAATTTTCCTGGTGCCCAATAATTTAATCGAGCTCCAACTGTCGCTATAATTCCTTTGTAGTGGATCTCATCTGAAATAAAGAATCCACCATTAAAAGGCTTTACTGCCCATATATCATTAGAAGAACCAACACTTGTTGAAGGTGTTGTTAATGAGTCGTTAATTACAATTGGCGCTCCGATCCATGGTTTTGTAACATCCACCCATTGATAGGCTGTAGATTTGTGCTCAAAGCCGAATGAGAGCTTATTGTCTCCTGTTTTAGAGTATCTAGAGAATGAAGTATTTAATGTCAACTCTCTTGCATAGTGATCGTGCCAAACAGGAGATATACCACCATTATTATATAATCCTGGGCCAGGAAGAACATACTGCACATCACTTCCAGGATTAAAGATAGTAACCGGGTCAGTAACAATTGAGCTTTCGTCATAAATCTGATCCACTGTTGGGTATCTGAAAGGTCTTCCATTTGCATCTGCTCGCAGATTGGTAAATAAGCGTCCAACTGATACATTAAACCACCATTGGTCATTGATCAAATGCTTTAGATTTAATGCCGTCAAATTGGACTGATGCGTATAGGTGGTAGCATTGTCCAGATTCAGACTCCTTTCCCATTGAAATCCAGGTTGGAGGATGGCATCAAAACCCACTATTTGGAGTGTTCTCGTGTTTTGATTTACTCTTAAACTATGCTGATTAGTAATCGTTATTTTGGTTCCCTTCTTAAATTTATAACCCAGCTTTACGGTATTGGTATATGCGTTATCTTGTCTAGGAGACCATAAAGAATCGTTGCTAGTGAATAAAGAGGAATGCAATTGATCCGCAGTTGGACCAAAATAATTATCTGACAAATTCATCGTTGCATTCACAAAGAATGAAACTCGTTTGTTGGTAAATGGGAGAGGTCCTCCAATAGAAAATTCAGCAATATCAGTATTCCAAGCAGTACCTTGATTTTTATTGAATCCAAAATTATCTCGTTGCCAACTTCCTGAAATCTCAATGGTCTCGCCACCTTCACGAATGGTAGTAGAAATAATCCCTGAAGAGCCATCGCCATATTCGGCACCAACTCCACCAGTAATAATATTCAAACTTTCAATAGAACTAGAAGAAACATCTACACCAAAACCAGTTCCTGCTAATGGATCCTGAGCTGATATTCCATCAACAACATATCTCGTTTCGTATACTCTTGCCCCACGAATCTGCAGACCATCAGGAGTTTTATTAACTCCAGTTTGCATAGCTGCCAATTCTTGAACATCCCTCACATTCATTTCCTTGATTTCTTCCCGTGAAATCTTAACCTCTGTGCTAGCGGATTCCAAATTTACGATACTCTTATTTCCGACAATAGTAACTCCTTCTAATGTCTGTGAAGCAGGTAGCATTTTTACATTAAGAGTAGTTGTTTCTCCGGCCTTCACGGTTACACCGTTGTACTGCTTTTCTCCAAAACCTATAAAGGTAAATTTTAGGGAATAATCCCCAGGCTTCATTTTTAAAAACTCAAAATTTCCATCCAAATCAGCAGAAGCTCCTCTATATGTACCAACAACCAATACAGTAGCTCCAATTAATGGCTCTCCTGTTTGTTCATCTAATATAACCCCTTTAATGGTTCCAGTATTGGCTACTTCTCCTTGATCCTCTTGCGCAAAAAGTGGATGAAAACATATGATAAGAAGCGCTATTAAAAAGTTAAATTTCTTCATCTATTAATTGAATTCTACATTCAATACTTGATTAAACAATGCGTCTAAATCTGATTGGTTCTTATTGAATTTCCACAACTGAACTGAAAAGAAAACCTGAAAAGCTTTACCGTTTCTTTTACGAACAGATCCTACTATATTTGGCCCTCTCCAGTTGTTATTAGGTTTTTTTATTTGTCCCGTGTAAAACACTTCTGCATCTGAAGTTGGATAGAATGTATTTACCGCATCAACAAAATTCGCAGGATACAGCAAAGGAAATTGATTATTCGTTGGAACAATCGCACTATCATTAAAAATACGAACTCCAAAATCTGAGGACTCTGCCAATGTGTCTATCGGCATTACCCCATAAATGGGATCCATATTTGAAGTGGTTTTAAAATCTGTAGTAATGAGGAATTTTCCACCGATGTTTGCATACTCTTGAAATGAAGGAGCTGCAAATTCCAATAGCATACCAGATTGATTGTTATACGGATTGATTACAGCAGATTCATCAGAGAAGAAGACCACTTTTTCGTATTGCAAAAGCATTAGTGTAAAAGTAGGATTCCACAACCGCGGTAAATTCTCTGAAGAGTTGACTAGAAAGTCGATATAATCGTATGAAACACCAATATTATTCAAAGTAGATTTATATATATTGGCGGGAATAGTCGAAAGCCCTGCAATTAACAAGACGTCATTATTCTTTCCTTTTAAATAAAAAGTGGTAGAGGTATCTACTTTACTTTCTGCATTTGAAACGTCTACAACTTTTAAATAGAAAGTATTGGTATCATTCACTCGAAGTCCATCTAAAATAAGTGAACTCGGATTTTTGTCATTTTCATAATATATCAATGCATTCCCTCTTCCACTAGTCGATGGATTCTCAGGGATGATTGAAAAAGTTTTTCTATCTCTATTGATTTCAAACCACTGCCCATCATTAATTTTTAGATAAGCAGCTTTGATAGATTCGTTGCCATCTACATCGGAAGCAGTCCATGCTCCGGTGACAACAATATTCGCACTATCAGGAAACTCCAATTGTTCGTTAAAAGTAGCTTCTGGTGGTGTATTTTTTAAAGGTATTCTTAAAAATGCAGGTGAAGGATCTACTAACCCTTCGTTGTCCACTGCTCTAACATAGATATTGATGTCAACAGTATCCGACTCGGCAGATATGGAAAATCTGAAAGTTGAATCTTGATTAGTGACATAACTCCATGTGTTATTGTCAAAGGAAAGTTCATATCCTTTAACGTAACCATCTGGGTCTTTTCCATACCAGCTTAATCGAACCACGCTGTTCAATCGATTTTCGCCAGTTAAATTAATTTCCTTAATAGAAAATTGTGTTTCAGGAGATTGATTAAAATCCTTCTCTCCTTTGTCGCAAGCGACTAAAAACAAGAAACAAAAAATGTATACTAAATGCTTCATAGATAAAAATAATGGGGAGCAGAATTAAATCCGCTCCCCAATAAATGAAATTATTTTGAAATAACCAACTTAGTAGTACCTACCACTTCATTGTTATTCATGATTCTAACAATATAGATACCATTGTTAAAATCAGAAACATTTACGTTATTCGTAGTATTTCTTAAAGATTCAGACTTTAACAATTGACCTTTTAAGTCATAGAAAAACGCTTCATAATTAACGCCTTCTGCATTTTTAACCTCAATAGTAACATTGCTTGAAGCAGGGTTTGGATAATACTTCATATTGATAGTATTATTAACTTCTTCCTTTGCACCAACAATCACTAGAGGAAGTGAGAAGTTAATGATGTCTGCATTATTTCTAGGAGTTAATTTAAAAGTTCCAAAAGAATACCAAAGAATTCCAACCATTGCATCCATATCTTGAGTGGTATCAGTGATAATAGCAGGAACATTCATTACTCCTTGATTCTGGATATAGAAAGAGTCAGTTACTAAAGAAACATTTAATGAAGATTGAGCAGTAGTACCACTAACTCTTCCGCTAAGAACTCTAACAAAATCATTAGATCCTGACAAACCAATACCAAACTCACCGTTGTTTAAGTCTGCTTCAATGATATCAATTTTTCCATTATTAGGATCATCTAAACTAATCAACATCCCTTCATACATCTCAGCTTTTGCATCAAAATTAGCATCAGGTGTTACTGAAATAGGAGCTATATTAAATGTGGTATTCAATTTAGTAACGTTTGTTACAGTTACAGTAGTTACTCCATAAACCTCAGATACGTCACCGGTAATTGTAGCTACATCACCTATAGCCAATCCTGCTAAAGCAGCATTTCCTGTAACATAAACACCCGCGTATTCTGTAGCAATAGTATCCTGAATGTAAACATAACCTAAATTATACTGATTCAAAGTAGCAGTAACTGCTCCTGTGAACGTAACTGACTGTCCGTCATAAGGGGAGTCCGTACTTGAGTTAGGTCCAGGGTTCTGAACATCAACAATTGAAAAACCAGTAGATCTAACAGTGTAAAAAGCAACACTATTAGCACTCGGGTATGAAGATACGTTGGAACTATCATCTGTTGCTTCAATAAAGTATCTTACCATTGTATCTAATGGAAAAGCAGGAATTGTAGCTGTGTAAGAATTACCAGTAGCAGTCATTGCTACGGAAGTAAATGTTGAACGAGTTGCAGCTGGATCTGCAGAGTAAAATAGACTCGCTGAAGTTACTACTCCATCATTATCAATAATATCAGCTGTAATCGTAACGGTTTGAGTTGCATTCGGAACTATTGGATTTCTAACTACGTTGGTAATTGAAGGAGGTGTAGCACCCTTTACATAATGCGTAGAGTCAAAAGGATTCAATTCATAACCTCTTCCTGTTCCACCAGTACAGCCATTTTCAGAGTGTCTAATCATTCCTTTGATTGAACTATACACTGTTCCAACAACTGGAGCAACAAATGTCCCAGTTCCAGGTCCACCGTTAGCTACAGAATTCGGAGAATTTGGATTAACGACCGTATGAGATGGTAAACGCTGTGCTAAAAACTCATCGGATACATTAATTTCATTTCCATTCGCATCAGCGATATCAAAACTAACTCTAGAACCACCGCCAAAAAAACTTACACCAATAACAGTTACATTTTGAAATTCTACAAAAGAGCCTTCCCATTGTTCTCCAGTTGTTAATTTATTCACTCTACTTTGGTCATTTAAATCTCCAATAGAGATCAATGCTGGAGTTGGAGTAATCGCAGATGGAGTAATTAACGTCACAGAACTACTTGTTAAAGGAGTTAATTGCAATCCACCTTGATACTGATTAACAATTCCAGTAATTTCAATCAAATCACCTGATTGAGCACCTTCAATTGCTGGAGCGGGAGTATTACCTACTGCTCCCATCACTTCAATACCCAAGAAAGAACCTGCCGCGCCATTAGCCGAAGCAGTATCTAATAAATAGATAAAAGGGCGAGATCCACCTGTTACCGAACTTGAAGCTACTTCAGACAAATTTCCAGGTGTAACGACGTAACCTCGAGTAATTACTGTATCTCCTAAGTATTGATTGGTATCAATACAAGCAGCTAAATCTGAAGGACTGACATAACTAATGTCATAAATAGAAACAGGTGTTTGAGCCATTGCCCAAGTTCCTGCTGCCATTGCAACTAAAGAAAGTAAAATTTTTTTCATCATTTCAATTTTTGAATTTCAATTATTATTTAATTATTGTGAATTTGCCTCTATATGTTTCATTATTATCCAAATTTTCTACAGAGAACAGATAAAGTCCTCTACTGATAATTTGGGTAGATTTTGATAGTAAATCCCAAGCGTGCTCACCGCCTGAAAACTTATTGTTCTTTTTATTCTCAGCTCCAAAAGTGTCAAACCATTTAATATCACTTCCATCGTATTCAGGATTGTGATAAATTTCATCGATTAAATCTCCAGCTGGAGCAAATACTCGAATAATACATCGTTCGGGTAGATTACTAAAAATTAACTTTCTACTTTGTTCTTGAAAATTACTTCTTCCTTCCCAAGATGCACCCATGTAGTATGGATTAGGATAGGCAAATGGTTCATTTTCATCAAATGAATCGGATGGCTTTTTACCTGGAAATACTCTAAAGTTATTACCCAATATACTGGATTCTAAAGATTCCAAATTACTTTCCTCGTCTCCTGTATCAAATGAAGAAACAGCGACTGCATATTGCCAACCATCCAACAAATTATCTATTACATATTTATATTGATACACATTGGTGTCTCCATCAAATAAAGCTGGCGTAGTTAATCGTATATCATCCAATCCAATATCTTTAAACTTTCCATTATTGGGTAAATCATACTCGTCTAGTGCGACAAGATCTTCCGCCAAATTTTGCACTCCAGTTACATCAAAGCCTAATTTCGATAAGTATATACGGTAGCCTTCAAAATCTTTTTGATTCGTAATTGGGTCGATTGATTCCTCTGCATTATCCGTCCAGTAAATTTCAATCTTTTTGTCTTGAGCAATTACTTTAGTTCTAGGAATTGCAGGTGGCTCAGGCAAAATGAATCGAGTAATTTTACCATTGTTATCATTATCCTCACCTGGATCCAACACTCCATTAAAGTTGATATCTTCACCGTAATAAGCCAACTGAGCTCGATCTGCGTTAGCAAACAAATTTCTCTTTTGCTCAAATGTATTGGCTGATGTTGGATTTCCATCATCAAATTTCTTGGCCATAATTATCGCATAAGAAACGCGTAACGTATCGCCCTTCTTGAAATCTCTAAATGGTCCTACGGATACTAAATCCGAGCGATTTCCTGCCATGTTCAATGACTCTTGATAACTTCTTCCTGTACAACCTTGGGCAGAACCATCTTCCCAACATGGGCTATCATTCAATCCTTTGGTCATTTTCTCGTAACGAGCATTATCATTGGCAGGTTGAAAGAAGATAGGATCAGATGAACTGTTAAACGTCCAAGCACTATAATGAGCATCAAAGCTAGGATCTAAAGTAGGGTGATGAAATCCAAACTTATCTTCAGCACCTAAAAACTTTTGTCCAATATAGCTATCGGTAAAGCCAACATCTCCTGCCTTGTCATAACAATAAGCGATGTCCAAAGAATCAATAAATCCATTTCCTCCTTTATCATAAAAAGACACTCCTCCAGAACCTACAGGAGTAATATTGGTATTACGAACAACTGTATTGGCATAAAAAGCAAAAAAAGCGCTATCTATTAGACTTACTGGATCTCCTTTTCGACCTAAATTAATAATCTCGAAATCCAAAAACACTATAAAGTCACTAAAGGTAAAGTTCCAATTATATGTCTTTTGAATAATTTTAACGTTCAATGGCTGAGTATGTCCTGCAATAGGAACTCCAGGACCTCCGGAACCACCTGTTCCGGGTACAAACAAATTGGTATCTGTGTAAGATGCAATAAAGTCTTCATGAGAAACCGCATTGGGGTTATAATTTGGACTATCATATAGAGAAGATCGTACATTAAGTCGATTTCCGATTTCCCCAGTGAATTCATACCCACCTCTACCAGTAGCATACCCTTGCGGTTGGTCAAATGCCGAAGTAGATACTAATGGTTGACCTCCTGCGTTTTTTCCTCCAACCCATACACCAGCTTCAAACAAATGTTCAATTCCTGAACCAGCAGGATACTCGCACGATTGATTACCACTTCCATCTCGATATCCTCTAAAAGCATTTCCGAAAGTACCAACGTTGGTAACTGTTATCCTTGTATTGGATACTGATGTCAAACGCTCCTCAAAAGAAGTCGTTTGACCAAACACCAAAATACTACTAAAGAGAAATAATATAGATAAACCTTTTTTCATAAGCAATGCAAAGTTCTTTATTATTGAATTGGCAATTGAATAACAGTGTTAAATCTTTATTAACTTTTGAATTTTTACCAACTCCTTACCTTCATATATCTTTAGAATATAAGCCCCTCTTTTCAAATTAGAGACATCTATTCTAATAAAAGAAGTCTGATTATTAATGGACTCCATTAAGACTCTTCCATTCATATCGAATAACTGAATCAATGAAGATTCAAAATTTTTGCCTTCTTTTATAATTCCTAAAAAATCCTTTAGAGGGTTAACAACTCTAATGTTTTCTCCTAATGTAGAGGAAACAACATTTGTTGGGATAGAATAATCTATTTCATAGGATGAGGTCACTGGTAAATGATCACTCATATTATACAAAGCATTCGCAACAGTTGAAGGAACCAATGGATTAGTAGGTGAATTAATATTTCCATTGAAACGATTTCCATCTTGTCCTAAAGCGGTGTATGAGTTGGGTATATACCTCATCCGATTGACATTATTTAATACCTCATCAGAAACTAAAGTAAAATCAAATCGATCGTCCATTCCACCGCCAGCTGCACATCCATTGCTTGAAGAGCGAACAGACTGGGTATGTGCATAGCTAAAATTGCTGTTGTTACTCCAGCTTCCAATAGTATTGATAGGATCAAAAAATCGAACAGATGGATTAGAACTGTAATTGATTAAATTTTGAAAAGCAGGCTCTGAAGCAGTATAAACATTAAAATCTCCACAGATAAAAACATTGCCTTGTATACTATTCTCATCCAAATATTTCATTATTGCGGCGGTGGTCTTTGCTCTCTCCAGCTGATCAGCAGAAGTGTTACTTGCTTTTAAATGAGCGGCCAACACTGTAAGATAAACGGTGTCGGTTTGAGCTGTCATATTCGGTTGTTTGTAATACAAACGGTATACATCAATTAAACGAACAATAGGGACATTATTGGTATCTCGCTCTATTTGATCTTGAGAAATTAACCCCAATTTTGTAGTATTGAAGTACAGCATATTGGACAAGCTCGAGCCTTGAGTTACAAAATAATTGGCTTGCGCCCAATGGTTTACTCCATTAACATTTAAAGAGTTTTGCATTAGGTAATAACCATTCGCGAAATTGGCTCCAATTTCATTACAAACAAGCAAATCGGGTTTCACATGATCGACAATAGTCGCTAAATAACCTTCTTTGTCGGCAGTATTATTGTTGGTATTCGTACAATAAGTGGTAGAATTTCTATAATTCAGCAAGTTATATGACATGATCTTTATAGTATCAAGTTGCTGAGAACTAACACTATTTATCGCTGATATAAAAATGAACGCAATCGAGAATAACTTCCCCATTATAATAGTTATAATTTTATGCAAAAAAACTTCAATTACATTGAATACCGAAATATTTTAACAAGTATTTTTGAACAATTAAAAATCTATTTTGAAACTAATAATAGTAAGTGTGCTTACTAACTCCTCCATTGAATAAAACAATCGACATTTCCCTCCTTTTAGATCAATATCGCAACGAAGTAGAATTAAAAAAACAGTTGTCGAGTCAGTCCGGTATTCCGGTAAAGGATATCGTGCAGTTCAAAATAGTCAAACGATCTATTGATGCTCGAAAAAAAGACATCAAGATTAATTTAAGAGTAACAATTTACACCACTACTCCTGAAGAGCCCATTCCATACAATACCAAGTTCAAAAAAATAAGACTCCAAAAAGAAGCAGTGATAATAGGCTTTGGACCAGCAGGAATATTTGCAGCAATTGAGTTATTGAAACATGGAATTAAGCCTATTGTATTTGAACGAGGAAAAGATGTTCGTGCACGTAGAAGGGACTTGGCTGCCATAATAAAAGCACAAACAGTAAATCCAGAATCTAATTATTGTTTTGGTGAAGGAGGTGCCGGCACTTATTCAGATGGAAAACTATACACACGAAGTACTAAAAGAGGTGATGTTGAAGAAATTTTAAACCTTTTTGTGGAGCATGGAGCTAACGCAGATATTCTAGTTGACGCTCACCCCCATATAGGAACTAATAAGTTGCCTCAAATTATAGTAGCCATGCGTGAAAGAATAATAGAAGCGGGTGGCGAAGTGCATTTCAATTCAAAAATGACAGATATTTTCTATTCCAATAATCGTTTAGAAGGTATTGAAATTAATAATGAGAAAAAGATTACTTGCGATAATTTAATTTTAGCGACCGGTCATTCTGCTCGAGACATCTTTACTTTATTGCACGATCGTAAGATTGCTATTGAATCTAAATCTTTTGCAATGGGTGTTAGAGTTGAACACCCTCAGGAGTTAATTGATCGAATGCAATATCACGGTAGAGTCAGTGATGATATTTTACCTCCTGCAGCCTACCGAATTGTGAAACAAGTAAATGGTCGAGGTGTATATTCCTTTTGCATGTGCCCAGGTGGAATTATCGCCCCATGCGCAACCAATGCTGGAGAAATCGTTACGAACGGTTGGTCTCCATCGAGACGTAATAATCCTTTTGCCAATTCAGGTATTGTAGTACCAGTAGAAGAAAAAGATATTCATCAATTTGGGTTTAGCGGCCCATTAGGTGGGATGAAATACCAGCAATATGTAGAGCAATTGGCTTTTAAAATTGCAGACAATGACACCACTACAAAAATAGGCCAAATAGCTCCTGCCCAACGATTAAAAGATTTCGTGAAACAGCGAAACTCTAATTCTCTCCCACTCAACTCCTACAAAGCCGGAACCAAAGAAAGCAGATTAGATATTGAATTACCGCGCCCAATAGCGAGCAGACTCATCAAAGGGTTCGAGCTATTTGGACAAAGTATGCGAAACTACCTCAGCGATGATGCCATTATTGTAGGAGTAGAAAGTAGAACTTCTTCTCCAGTTCGAATCCCTAGAGATAAAATAACACTCGAACACACCTCTCTTAGAGGATTATATCCATGCGCAGAAGGTGCAGGGTATGCCGGGGGAATTGTTTCTGCGGCTATTGATGGGATGAAATGTGCTTCGGCTATCGCAGCGAAATTTGACGCATAATTTCACTCGACATAATGGAACAAGCCACCGAAACATTTAAGGACTCAGCTCCTCCCCTTCTTGGAATTTCAAGCCTATGAGAAACTTTAGATAGTATTTGAGTAGAAAGGCCTTTACTTTCATTACCTAAAAGAATAACCCCCTTTGATTCAAAATTAGTCTGATATAAATTTTCACCTCCTAAAACTGCGGCATAAACTGGCCTATTCTGATTGGAAATCCACTGATCTAAATCTTTATATTCAACAGCCACTCGGGCAATAGAACCCATCGTAGCTTGTATCACTTTAGGATTATAAACATCTACTGAATCCTCACTTAAGACAATTTGAGAAATCCCAAACCAATCAGCAACTCGAATGATGGTTCCAAGATTTCCGGGATCTTGTAATTTCTCAATCGCAATGGTCCAATCCGGTTGTTCTTCTTTTAGCTTAGTGATTTTAAGCAGCAACAATACTTGATTGGGAGTTGAGAGAAATGATATTTTTTTTAACTCCTTCTCAGTTACCTCACAAATTGAAATACCTGACGTCAATAATTTTGAATTTAACGAAAGCCATTCAGCAGTGGCATAAATTGTTTCTACTTCAAAAGATTGATGTTCAATAATTTCTTTGGCTATTTTCTCACCTTCTGCAACGAACATTTGGTATTCGTTCCTAAATTTCTTTTGCTTGAGTGATTGGATTAATTTAATTTGTCTATTAGAAAGCATGCTTATTATTAATTTCGCAGAAAATGAACATCTAAACTTTTCTCATTCAGTTGAATTTCAATCGCCACTTATTAATTTTTGTTGCAATCCTGATTGCAGTGATAATGAATGCGTGTAAATCTACTAGGCACCTCAACGAGAATGAACTATTAGTCAGCAAAGTTAAAGTAAAAGTTACGAATGACGCATTGGATAAGGAAGCGATGTTTGGTTTAGTGAAACAAAAGCCGAATCGCCGATTGCTTGGTATTTTTCCACTTTATTTAGGAATATATAATTTATATTATGATAAAGCGGAAAGTAGAATAAAGGACGCTATTGGAGAAGCTCCAGTAATCTATGATTCCTTATTGACAAAAAAAACTACCAACCAACTCAAACTCTATCTGAACAACAGAGGATTTTATGACTCACAGGTTTCCTACACAACAGACATTAAAAAGAAAAAAATTAAGGTCGAATATAAGATTGATGAGGGTGTACCCTACAAAATAAAAGACCTCAATTATTCCATTACTGACAAAACGATTTACTATCATGTTACTCAAGATAGCTCAAATCTTTTAATCAAACCAGGAAAGCGATTTGATGTAGACCTACTCCAAGAAGAACGCAATAGGCTAACTCGATTAATTCGTAATGAAGGATACTTCTATTTTTCTAAAGAATATATTTATTTTGAAGCAGATACCAATCAAAATAAGGCCTCTTTGCAATTGGGGATAAAAGATGTGGAGAAGAAAACTTATGAAGATGAAGTTTATTACGAACCGCATGAAAAATTTACTATCAATAATGTTTTTGTTCGATTGAATTATGATAATCAATTGACTTATCAAATCGCCAGTGACACGCTATACGAAAAGAACATTTATTTCATTGACGAAGGAAGCTTCAAGTTCAAACCAAAAGCCATCGCTCGATCCATTTTCATTAGAAAAGGCGAACTATACCAGCTTAAAAATCAAGACTTAACTTATCGAAACTTATCTGCGCTAAGGGCTTTTAATTTCATCAGCATTCGTTTTGAAAAGGACTTTGAAAACCCCAATAGTTTGAATTGCTTTATAAATCTTTCTCCAAGGAAAGCCAAAAGTTTTACTATTGAAGCTGAAGGTACTAACAGTGGTGGCAATTTGGGAATTTCGGGAAACGTGGGATTTCAAAATGCCAATGCCTTTAAAGGCGCAGAAACTTTTAGCGTTCGACTAAAAGGTGGATTGGAGGCTCAACAAGTTTTAGATAACGAATCCAACTCTAACATAACCAGTGGACTACCCTTCAATACAGTTGAGTTTGGTCCCGAAGTCAATTTGGACATTCCGAGATTCTTACTACCCATTTCTGCCGATCAATTTTCTGCTCGTACTAATCCTAAGACGACCATCAACATGTCTTATAATTTTCAACAACGACCAGATTACACTAGAAGAATTTCGAAGATTTATTTGGCTTATTCATGGAATGAGACAGCAGAAAAAACACACATTATTCAGCCAATAGATGTCAGCTATATTAAATTAGATAAAAGTCTCAATTTTCAAAATAGGTTAGACGCAATCAACAACCCATTTATTCAAAATAGCTACAGAGATCATTTCATTACTGCAACTAAATATAGCTTTATTTTTAATAATCAAGACTATACAAAAAAGCGAAATGCGCACTTTTTTAGAGGAAATATTGAATTGGCGGGTAATATCTTAAATGGGATAAATCGGCTTTCGAACCAACCCAAGAACGAAAGTGAAACTTTTGATTTCTTGGGCATTCGTTACGCCCAATACGTTAAATCGGATATCGATTTAAGAATATATAGAAACTATAGATTTACTTCTTTGGTTTACCGATTCGCTGCAGGAATTGGCTTACCTTATGGTAATATAGACGTAATGCCTTTTGAGAAAAGTTTTTTTGCTGGAGGCGCCAACGGAATTCGAGCATGGCAAGCCAGAGAGCTAGGACCAGGTTCATTACCGAATACTGAAGAAAACCAAGTAGACCAAATAGGAAATGTAAACCTAGAAGCAAATGTAGAATACCGTTTTGATATCACTAAAATTATAGAAGGTGCCGCATTTGTAGACGCAGGAAATATTTGGGAATATAAACAAGGAGACCCTAGACCGTCAACGGAATTCAAATTCAACAAATTATGGGACGACATCGCTATAGGTGTAGGAGCAGGTATCCGTCTTGATTTTACCTTTTTTATCTTAAGATTTGACGCTGCTACTCCTTTCAAAGATCCCGGTGCACCCAAAGATCAAACCTATGATGTAAGAATAAAGGAGACCAATTTTAACATTGGTATTGGTTATCCATTCTAATAAAATTAAAAACCTAGTCCACCAGATTTAGTATGTTCCACAAGAACACCAACACATCCCACTTCTTTTATTTTTAATTTTTTCTGTACTGCTTCTCCTGGCACTTTTACCTCTATCGTTAAACTTTTGGTATTTTCCGCTGTGAATTCTATTTCTTGCACCATTCCATCTTCTTTATTGTCGTAAAGCAACTCTTTAACCAGCTTAAATTTTGCTTCTTTATATTCTCCGCTCCCCGTGTTTGCGTTTCCACCACCTGAATCTCCCCAGCTATCATCGCTATACGAATCGTAGGATGCAGAATTCCCCCATCCATCATCACTATCTCCCCAACCGTCGTCCTCCGTGGAAGTCTCTTCTTGCTTAGTTGATGCCGCAGCCGGCTCATCAGAAGATTCTGCAACAGGTTCGATTCTTGTTCTTACCTTTTCATAGATTCTAAACTCTACCGGCTCAGAAAAGGTTTCATCGGTGCACAAAACGATGCGATAATCTTGCCCCTTATAGGCCACCATATTAAAATCAGACTGCTGACCTTTAGAAAACAAAGCACTTTTTGACTGCGTATCTTCTCTCATTGGGATTTCACTTTCTGAAGCGCAGTTTCTTTTGTGAAAATAATTGCAAGACTGAGCTTTGAGATTAACAAAAGTTATACTCGCTAGTCCAAAAAAGACAATAGAAATTAAATTATTCTTCATTTTTTAGATTGTTTCGTTTAACATTGAACGTCTAACTTGCTCAACACTTGATTTTAATTGCAGGAACTGTTGAGCGGACATGTGAATTTTTGTACCTCCACCCAATATCAGCTTTTTACCCTTTTTCTGATTGGATATTTTACCTGTTTTTCTTTCTTCGAAACTAGAAAAAACCTCCCGTACAGGACTTACCTTTTTCATCATATTCATAACCATAGGATCATCGCTGTAATCCTTTAAATAAGCAAGCAGATTTCCAAAGACTAACTTTTGATCTGCAATTCGCTGCATCACTTCATTAGACTCATCGAATTTTTCTACAGAAGATAAAACTATATGCATACTTTCTACCCAACCACTTGCCGCAATAACGGCCATAACGTTTCCTCGTTTGTTGTTCTCTAAAAACGCTACCGACTCTCGATATGAATTATTCACAATTTTCATTAAAGAATCAGGTTGATCTAAATGAGCTTGTATTCTATTCATTGTATTTTGAGTCACAGCACCCTCTATTCCTAAATCATTGCCTAGTTCTCGAATAGTTTTATAAAAGGAAATTGACTTCTGAAAATCTTCAAAAGAAGCTACATAAGCTAAATTAGTTGAAAATACTCCGAAAGCAACTGCCTTTTGTTCTTCAGAGGAGAATTTAGAAATATCATTACTAATCACTTTGGCAGGATCGTACTTCAATTGATTGGCTTTGATAAATTCAAACATTTCCTCTGGTGACGGAATTGGATAATAATTCTCATCAGGTTGGATAGCCGATGTCGAAGCTAGTTTTAATGAATCGACTTCTTCGTTAGTCTTTTCAGCTGTTGAATGTTCTGGTTCAGCACATGCTACTACTGAAATTAAACCAACTACTACGCAGTTAATCGATGCTGCTTTTAAAATATTCATTTTGAAAACAATTAAAGTTTTAAGACAACTAATTTATAAATAAGTAACGTGATTCAAAATTGTGAAGTAAAAATAATATCAGAACTTCTCTTTTTTCCCCTGTTTAATCAGATATAATCCTAGATAAGTAAGCCCTCCATTCAGAATTAATAAGTCGTAACCAAATTTATAACCATTTAACAAATCCACTGAATAAGCGTTTATACCATATGAAATGATAGGCGAAGCTAGACATATCAAAGGAACCCACTTATCTTTTACATTCAAATCCGTAAACAACCCAAAAGCGTAGAGTCCTAATAAAGGACCATAGGTATAACTAGCTGCTTTAAACAATGCATCTATCACGCTGTCGTCGTTGATAACCTCGAACAATAAAATCACCAGAAACAAAATAACAGACATTCCTATATGCGTCATTTTTCTTAAAGATTCCTTCCGCTCCTTTGGTTGTTTATTGATATCTATGATATCAACGCAAAAGGATGTCGTTAAGGCAGTCAATGCACTATCTGCACTTGAATAAGCTGCTGCAATCAATCCTAAAATAAAACAGATAGCAACTGTATAACCCAAATAACCTCCTGTAGCGAGCATAGGGAATAATTGATCTGATTTTTGTGGTATAACTATGCCTTTTTGAGCAGAGTATAAATAAAGTAAAGCTCCTAAAAACAGAAACAGAAAGGTAACAAAAACCATGACCACACTCATAGAATACATATTCCACTTGGCCTCTTTAATGTTTTTACAACTTAAGTTCTTCTGCATCATATCCTGATCTAAACCGGTCATTACAACCGTAATAAACATTCCACTAAGAAATGATTTAAAGAAGTATTGTTTAGAATTCCAATTCTCAAAAAAGAATATTTGGGAGTATTGACTTTCCCTCACTTGAGTAATCATCTCTGACAAACTCCAATTTAATTGATCTGAAATAATGTAAATGGTAACACCTACTGCCGTCAACATAAAAAAAGTTTGCAAAGTGTCTGTCCAAACAATCGTTTTTATTCCTCCCTTAAAGGTGTATACCCAAATCAATAGAATTGTTATAGCTACTGTCACCCAAAATGGAACTCCCCATTCATCAAAGATGGAAAGCTGGAGAACACTAGCGACTAAAAAAAGACGAAAAGAAGCCCCTATTATACGTGAAATTAAAAAATAAAATGCCCCTGTTTTATAAGACCAAAAACCAAAACGTTGATCGAGGTAAGTATAAATAGAAGTGAGGTTGAGACGGTAATACAATGGCATTAAAACATTGGCGATAATAAAATAACCGAATAAGTAGCCAAAAACCATCTGCATATACGAAAACTGTGTGACACTAACCCACCCAGGAACAGAAACAAAAGTAACTCCAGACAAAGAAGCTCCTACCATCCCAAATGCGACGAGGTACCATTTAGAATTTTTATTGCCAACAAAAAAGGAATTATTATCTGCCCCTTTCGAGGTGAAATAACTAATCCCAATTAACAATAGAAAGTAGGCGACAATAATAGAGAGTATTACAATAGGACTCATGATGACATTTTAAGACACGAAATAAAGCTTTTTTATTCAATTAAGGATTGGAGAAAAGGTTATTTATAAGAGGATAAAATTGATATTCCAATAAAGATGGTAATTTTGAATCAATCTAAAATTTTAGCCTTTCTGTGGGAAATTATCCTTCAAAACTTTTATCAAATGCCGTTGAGCAATTTAGTACCCTTCCAGGCATTGGCAGAAGAACTGCATTGCGATTAGTCTTGCATTTACTAAAAAAGGAAAAAGAAGACGTCAATTTATTTGGGCAAAGTTTTATTGATTTACGCAACAACATTACCTATTGTCAAAGTTGTCACAATATCTCTGATACTCCAACCTGTGATATTTGCAGCAACAGCAATAGAGACAGCTCTATCATTTGTGTTGTGGAGGATGTTAGAGACGTTATGGCGATTGAAAACACTCAACTTTTCAAAGGTAAATATCATGTTCTTGGAGGAATTATTTCTCCAATGGATGGAATTGGCCCGAATGATTTAAATATTGATTCCTTAATTGCAAACGTCAATAAGGGAGAAATTAAAGAAGTTATTATGGCATTAAGTGCAACAATGGAAGGTGACACTACTAATTTCTATATCTACAAAAAGCTGAAAAGTTTTGATGTTAACCTATCTACCATAGCCCGAGGAGTTGCTATTGGAGATGAATTGGAATATGCAGATGAAATTACCTTAGGTCGCTCTATCCAAAATAGAATTCCATTCGAACAAACGTTTTCCTCTTAATTTATCGTATGAAACTATCAGTAATTATAGTCAATTACAACGTTCAGTATTTTCTTGAAAACTGTTTGAGAACAGTACAAGTTGCTGCAGACAAACTCGGTGACTGCGAAGTGTTTGTAGTAGACAATAATTCTGTTGATGGCTCCATGAAAATGGTTAAAGAAAAATTCCCAGAGGTCATCCGAATCGAAAATAAAGTAAACGTAGGTTTTTCTAAAGCCAACAACCAAGCGATTCGTCAATCAAAAGGGGAATTTATCTTACTACTTAATCCTGATACTGTAGTAGAAGAAAACACATTCTTAGATTGTTATCAATTCATGAAAGACACTCCTGAAGCAGGAGGTTTAGGCATTAGCATGATAGATGGTAAAGGAGTTTTCTTACCCGAATCGAAAAGGGGTCTACCAACACCTGAAGTTGCTTTTTACAAAATATTCGGCTTATCTTCTATTTTCCCTAAATCCAAGAAATTTGGAAAATATCATTTAGGTTTTTTGGATAACAATGAGACGAACGAGGTAGATGTGCTTTCAGGAGCCTATATGTGGTTGAGGAAAGAAACGCTCGATAAAGTTGGATTACTTGACGAGAGCTTTTTTATGTACGGAGAAGATATTGATTTAAGCTATAGGATTACATTAGGTGGTTACAAGAATTATTATTTCCCAAAAGCAAGAATCATTCACTACAAAGGGGAAAGCACCAAAAAAAGTAGCATTAACTATGTTTTTGTCTTCTATAAGGCGATGGTCATTTTTGCTAAAAAACACTTTTCGCAAAAAAATGCTAAACTCTTTTCATTTTTCATAAACCTAGCAATATACCTAAGAGCCGCTTTAGCGGTTTTGATGCGTTTCTTACGTCAAATAGCACTACCACTTTTCGATGCTGTGATTTTATTATTTGGTATGAGCTTCA
Source organism: Acidiluteibacter ferrifornacis (assembly GCF_009909615.1). GTDB lineage: Bacteria > Bacteroidota > Bacteroidia > Flavobacteriales_E > Vicingaceae > Acidiluteibacter > Acidiluteibacter ferrifornacis. The sequence goes on from NZ_WWNE01000006.1 coordinate 33,647, forward strand.
TTACTAAATATTATGAAGAGAATGTTCGTTTTGTAGATGGAGGAGCCTATCCAGATGAATTAATTCATATTGGATTCACAGTAATGATCTCAATGATTCTGTTAGCAAACACCTTTAGCAGCGCATATAGCAAAAGGCACAAAATTTCCAACCTATTTAAAGGTATATTCTTAGGGGGTATTGTTATCTTAACATCCTACTCGCTACTAGATGAAGCGTTCCGTTTTTCAAGAGCTATTATTCTACTCAGTATCCTTTGGGCGTTAATTGCACTTCCCCTAACACGATTTTTGCTACATCTTTTTGGAATCAATAAATTAAAAGGGAAGCAATCTAAACGCATAGCAATAGTCGGCTCGAAAAAAGAGGTTAAAAGAATAGAACAATTCTTGAAAGAGACTTTAGTAGAGGCAGACTTTTTAGCCAGAATAAATCCCTTAAATGAAAACGAAATTGAAAATGATAATTTTTACCTCAGCCGACTTTATCAGTTAAATGATGTAGTAGAAATTTATAAAATAAATGAAGTTATTTTTTGCAGTAAAGATCTTGGAGCTTTTGAGATTTTATCGCAAATGTCTGAGATAAAAGATAAAAATGTAGAATTTAAAATTGCTCCGCCTGAAAGCCTCTATATCATTGGTAGCAATTCTATCCAAAATAGTGGAGAGTTTTACATCATGGATACAAATGCTGTAAGCAAACCTAATAACAGACGAAAAAAACGTGTTTTTGATATCGGGTTATCTTTTCTTTTTTTACTCCTTAGCCCTATTCTTTTACTAATTGTAAGATCAAAAGTTCAGTTTCTAAGAAATATATTTTATATTATAAAGGGAAATGCTTCATGGGTTGGTTATCAATGGTCTGACAAGGTAGGAGACCAACTTCCTATGCAACAGAAAGGAATCTTTACCCCTTCTGATAATTTTGAAAGAGAGCTAACTGACCCCGAATTGATTGTCAAAACCAATTATCAATATTCTAGAAATTATACCACTTTAAAGGATATTGAAATTATTTTTAAAAACATTGCAAAACTCGGTACTCCTCCACATTAAACTTTGATAAACTTTTTCCTTATCACCTCGAGGCTCTGTAAATTCTTCAATTCTAATATATATACTCCCGAAAGTAGGTCATTTGCATTCCAAATGACCTGCTGATTCACAAATTCTCTGCTTACAAAATATTCTTTACCTGAATAGTCTAGTATTCTAAACTGATACTTCTGACGACTATTATTTTCAAACCAAAACTCTAACTGATTTTGGATGGGATTAGGAAAAATATTTATTTCTCCAAAAATCACTTTGGAGTTATAATCCACTTTAATAGCATTAGTAAAATCAACACCTTCAATTTTCATTCGGTAATAATTATAGCTATAATTGATAGGAGTTTGATCAATCCAATTATAACTTTCAGGCTCATCAGAATCGCCACAAATACTAGGATAAGTATACACATCGCGAAAATTAACAGAATCAATGCTGCGTTGAACCACCACCTCTTGGCAAGTAGACCCCGCTCCAACCACCCAGTTGACAATTACACTTTGACCCGATAAAGTCGCAGAAAACTTAACAATTCTATCGACTTGAGAAAGACACGGAGAAATTAACAAGAATAAGCTATTAAGGGATAGTATAATTTTTCTCATAAGTAAATCCAAAGTTAGGTAAACGATAAATCTCCCTACATATTTTCAACAATACGTTTTTTAATGATTCCCACTCTGTGAAAACTATTATTTTGGCTAATTTTGCAACGTTATTATTTAAAACAAAGAGATGGCAGAAGTAGAATTAGTTATGCCTAAAATGGGCGAAAGTGTTGCAGAGGCAACTATTATTAAATGGTTAAAAAGCGAAGGCGACAAAGTTGAAGCCGAAGAAGCTATTATAGAAATAGCCACTGATAAAGTTGATTCAGAAATTCCTTCTCCAGAAGATGGAATCATTAAAAAACTTTTGTTTAATGAAGACGATGTTGTACAAGTTGGACAAGTTATAGCAATCATCGAAACTGAAGGCACTAGCTCTGCTGCTCCTTCCGCTCCTGCAGCCTCGGCTGCCGCAACAGCACCAAGTCCTGTTAAAATGGAAGAAACCAACACGATTTCAACTTCTAACGAAAAACTTGATAAAAATACTTCAACTGGAAAATTTTTATCTCCTTTAGTAAGAAGTATTGCTGAAACTGAAGGCATTTCTGCTGCAGAGTTAGATCAAATAAATGGCACTGGTAAAGACGCCAGAATTACTAAGGACGACTTATTAAGCTATCTTAAGAATAGAAATAATAGTACGTCAAGTGCTGCTCCTCAGGCGGTCAATAATGTTCCTTCTACTCCAAAAGCTAATACGGCTTCCTCAACTCCATCGGCTCCGGCAGTTAGCTTAGGTAGCGGTGATGAAATTATAGAAATGGACCGAATGAGAAAACTGATCTCTGAGCACATGGTTCGTTCTAAACACACCTCCCCTCACGTTACTTCTTTTGTAGAAGCCGATGTAACAAATATGGTACTATGGAGAAATAAGGTAAAAGATCAATTTTTAAAGCGTGAAGGTGAAAAGATTACTTTTACCCCAATCATTATAGAAGCTGTTGCAAGTGCAATCAAAGACCTACCGATGATTAACGTGTCTGTGGACGGCACCAACATTATTAAAAGAGGTCATATCAACATCGGAATGGCAACAGCATTACCTTCAGGAAACTTAATCGTTCCTGTGATTAAAGACGCTGATCAAAAGAACCTTCTCGGCTTAACTAAAGCAGTTAATGATCTTGCCAACCGAGCAAGAAATAACAAATTGCAATCAGATGAAGTTTCTGGAGGTACTTTTACGGTAACCAATGTTGGTTCCTTTGGAAATGTAATGGGAACACCTATAATTAATCAGCCTCAAGCCGCAATTATGGCCATTGGTACAATTAAAAAGAAGCCTGCTGTAATTGAAACACCTTATGGAGATACTATTGGTATAAGACATATGATGTATTTATCATTATCCTACGACCATAGAGTGGTTGATGGCTCTTTAGGAGGAAGTTTTATTCGTAAAGTGGCCGATTATTTAGAGAATTTTGACCTGAATCGAGGTTTTTAATCGATGAATACAGTTACTTCATAGATTATTTCCTATTGACTCTTTCAATATTCCTCATTTAGAATATATTTGTAGGATATTAATAATCCCTTATTCAATCTTTTTATGAAAAAGACGCTTATTTTCTTGTGCATTAGTTTATTCACAATTGTTGCTATTGCCCAAAAATCCTATAGAGATAAATTTGTTGAGGCCAATTATTTGATGGAGGAAAACAACTACTCAGTAGCCTTGCCTATTTGGGAAGAATTATATCAAGGAAATGAGAATAATGCAAACATCAATTACAACCTTGGTGTGTGTATGTTAAACTCTACAAATAACAAGGTTAAAGCTGAGTCCATCGGTTATTTATTAGTAGCAGCTGAAAACGTGGCCACTAATTATGACCCCTACTCAACAAGTGAAAAAAGTGCTCCTGTTTATGCTTACTATTATTTAGGCATAGCACAACACTTAAATTACAAGTTTGATGAAGCAATAGTTAGCTTTGAAAAGTTTGACAAAGAGATCACCTCAAAAAATTACTTATACGATAACAACAAACGTAGAATAGAGCAAGCGAAATATGCTAAGTATTCTGTTGCTCATCCAGTAAATATTGAAGTGACTAACTTGGGTGGCCAGATGAATTCTCAATACCCTGATTACAGCCCTGTAGTTAGAATTGATGAATCTGCAATCTATTTTACATCAAGAAGACTTCTGGAAGATAGCTCTAACCAGTACCTTAAAGATTTTAATGATGCAATGTATTATGAAGACATCTACGTTTCTTACAACGATGATGGCGAGTGGGGAGTGCCAGAACGACTAAACATTAATACAACTGGACACGAAGCGACAATCAACCTTTCAATAGATGGGAGAACACTGTATATTTATAAAGACGATAATGGAGATGGAAATCTTTATTACTCAAAATTAGAATCAGATTCAGCAGGCCATGAAATTTGGGCTGATCCAGTTAAATTTGGCTCAAACATCAATTCAGATGCCTATGAAACCCACGTGGCAATTACTCCAGATGGAAAAAGATTGTATTATGTGAGTGACCGAGAAGGTGGATACGGAGGTAAGGACATTTATTTCTGTAATCTTTTACCAACTGGAAACTGGGCAGCGCCGCAGAATGCAGGACCTCAAATCAATACTTCTGGAGACGAAGATGGAGTATTTATTCACCCAGATGGAGTTACAATGTATTTCAGTTCGAATGGCCACTCAAGTATTGGAGGATACGACATTTTTAATGTAGAATACATAGAAGATAGTAACAAATGGGCAAAGCCAAAAAATTTAGGTTACCCTATCAACTCTGTTGACGACGATGTATTTTTTGTAACAACCCCTGATGGCAAAAGAGGCTACTTCTCTTCATTTAAAGAAAAAGGATATGGAGATAAGGATATCTACATGATTCAATTGTTTGATGCGAAAGAAACGGGACTTACTTTGTATACAGGTGAATTTACATTCATCGACCGAATGACTCCACCAGAAGGTGCGTTAGTAACAATTATTGACAATACTACAGGAACATTAGTAGGTTATTATAGCCCAAGACAAAGAGATGGAAAATTTAGTGCCATTCTGCGTCCAAACACAAGCTATCACTTAGTTTATGAAGCAGACGAATATCAATCCTATGAAGAAGATATTTTTGTACCAGACGGCTCCATGTATCAAGAAATTTATAAAGCTATCCGTCTAAAACCAGTTAGAGTCGGAAAGAAAGGAGAAATCATAGTTGGTGAAAAAGAAAATATTAAAGGAGTGATTAGCGTAGATGGCGCTAAGAAAAGTGGGGTTTCTATTGATTTGCTTAGTATGGATAAAAACCTATTGAACAGCTCGACAACAGATGATGCTGGGATATTTAACTTCGCTGCCTTAGACCCTGATAGTGTTTACTTTATTAGAATCAACACTGAAGATCCTGAAGTCTTGAAAAAAAATCAAATTGTCATCATGAATGAGCAAGGAGAGGAACTATTATTCAAGAAAATAGGAGAAGGGTTATATCAATTTAGTCCTAAAAAAGCAGCAGAAAAAGCAACATACACCACTGACATTAGTGGGGTTGCAACCAAAAATGGCATGCCTTTGAAAAAGGTAAATGTTAAACTATTTGACAAAGAAGATGATTTAATTGCCTATACAGAAACAGACAATGCGGGTGTATTTAACTTTAGTAAGCTCAATTCAAATGAAAGATATTTAATTGTTTTTGATGTAGATAAAGAGCAGTTACCAGATGAAAATGATATCTCTATCGTTAATGAAAAAGGCGAGATTCTTGTTTTTAGGAAAATTAGAGAAGGAGAATTTGAGTTTATTCCTGACAATATCCGAACAACTGTATCTAAAGAAGCAACAATTCAAGGAGCAATCGCTAGTAATGGTGAACCCCTAAGAGGAGTAAGCATAGATTTATTAGATGATCAACAATCTCTTTTATCATCTTCAACTACTGATGATGCTGGAGTGTTTAATTTCTATAAATTAGATCCTTCGAAGAAATACCTTATACGAATCAATGCACCAGACGATCAGCTTCCTACTGATGATAATATTATAATCAAGAACAAAGATGGAAAGCCTCTAAACTTCAAAAAAGTAGGAAAAGGTTTATATGAATTTGTTCCGGAAGCAGACAAAACTCCTGTTTATGTAACTAACGTAGGTGGTTTATTAACGATCAATAATAAGCCCGTAAATGGAGCTAACGTAAGATTATTAAACGATAAACAATCTTTATTAGCTTCAACAACGACCGATCAAGTAGGTGCATTTAATTTCTATAACCTTTCGACTGACAAACAATATTTCGTGCAGTTTGATGCCATTGATGGTGAATATCCAATTGAAAGTCAAATACTATTGACTAATGCAGATGGAGAACCAATGGTTTTAAATAAAGTAAAGGATGGCCTATATGTTTTCACTCCAACAGTTAAAAAGAATATTGGGCTGATCTACTCTGTTGGACCAAACGGAGAAAGGATATATAGTACAAAATCTTACAGTATTGAAGCGAGAGAGGGTATTAAATATGATGAGTCCTACCCGACTCCAGCGGAACTAGAAGGAGTAATTGTGTACTTCCAAAAATTCTTTACTTACAATGTAAAAGATATTAGTGAGAATAATCAGCAGTTCTTGATGTTTGCAAATGACATTGCAGAATTAGTTAGACAAAGAGGATATGCAGATATCATTATTACTTCTAGTGCGTCAAAAGTGCCTACAAGAACTTGGAAAAATAATACAGTTGTATCGTCTAAACGAGCTTATGATACTAAAGCTTTGCTCGAGAGAGTAATGTTAAAAAGAGGACTAAAGCCAAGTCAGTACAACTTTGTAGACATCAATACGCTCATAACAGGGCCAGAATACAAAGGTGATTACTTAACCAATAAAAAGGTTTACGAGAAATTCCAATATGTAAGAGTATTCGTAAAATAGAAATAGCTACAAATCTTCTAAAGAGGGAAACTTTGAAAGTTTCCCTCTTTTTTTTTAATAAACTATTAAGTTTGTAAAAAACACCCTATGAATTTAGAATTAAACAAACCAATCGTTTTCTTTGATTTGGAAACAACAGGAGTGAATGTTGCAACCGATCGAATTGTAGAAATTTCCATCTTAAAACTGCATAAGGATGGCAAAAAAGAAATAAAAACAAGAAGAATCAATCCTACAATACCCATTTCGCCAGAATCAACTAGTATTCATGGGATTTCTGATGAAGACGTAAAAGATGAACCTACATTTAAATCTCTTGCCAAAGGCATTGCACAATTTATTGGTAACGCTGACCTAGCAGGTTATAATAGCAATAAATTTGATGTCCCTATGCTTATGGAAGAGTTTCTTCGAGCAGAAGTTGATTTCGATCTTTCTAGTAGAAAACTGGTAGATGTACAGAATATATTTCATCGTATGGAGCAGCGAACTCTAGTGGCTGCTTATAAATTTTACTGCAATAAAGACCTAATTGGTGCGCATGGAGCTGAAGCAGATAATTTAGCTACTTACGAAGTATTAGAGGCACAAATTGAAAAATACCCTGAACTAGAAAATGATGTTAATTTTCTATCCGAGTTTTCAAAAAGAGGAAATAATGCGGATTTGATGGGTAGAATTGTTTTTGATGAAAACAATGTCGAAGTTTTTAATTTTGGAAAACACAAAGGAAAACCAGTTGAGGAAGTTTTAAAAAATGAATCCTCCTACTACGACTGGATGATGAAAGGAGATTTTCCACTTTATACTAAAAAAGTGTTAACAGCAATCAAAATGAGGAGTTTCGGAAAATAATCTAATGATATGAAAATAATATGTATTGGTAGAAATTACGCCAAGCACGCCAAAGAATTAAATAACCCACTACCCACGGAACCAGTTTTTTTCTTCAAACCAGACACCGCTCTGCTACCTAAGAAGATGCCGTTCTTTATTCCAAATTTCTCAAATGAAATTAATTATGAAACTGAAATTGTAGTTAGAATTGATCGGTTGGGCAAAAACATTGAAGAGCGATTTGCACATAAATACTACAGTGAAATAAGCTTAGGGATTGATTTTACCGCCCGTGACATCCAAAACGATTGCAAAGAAAAAGGATTACCATGGGAAAAAGCAAAAGCTTTCGATGGTTCTGCTCCTGTTGGCCATGAGTTTATCCCAATCAATACATTTAAAAATATTAATGAAATCGAATTTCAATTATTAATCAATGGAGAACAAAGACAAGTTGGAAATAGTGCAGATATGATTTTTTCCATTGACCAAATCATCGCTTATATTTCACAATTTGTTACTTTGAAGATTGGCGATTTAATTTTTACTGGAACTCCTGAAGGTGTTGGAAAAGTAAATATTAATGATCATCTAGAAGGTTTTCTGAATAATAAAAAGGTTTTGGATTTAAAAATAAAATAAAAAAGCTCGGCCATATGGCCGAGCTTTTTTTATTGAATTAATTTTTCCTTGAAATCAACTCCATATCTCCTTAGCTCAGATAACACAGGCTCATATATCTCCCTCGCAATTGGAATCTGAATACCAGGACGATCGATAACTCCTTTTAATAACATTTTGGCTGCTATCGCAACAGGATACCCAACGGTTTTGGCCATCGCGGTTCTTAAACTATCCTCTCCTTTAACCACCATTGAAGAATGTAACTCATGGATTGACCCGTCCAGCTCGTATACAAATTTATGCCACATAACAATCATATCCTTATCCTCTTTACTTAACGACCATTTTCGTTCCAAAATATATTGCAATATTTGAGCAGGCGAAGCATTTTTTAAAGGAATTCTAATCGATTTAAAAATATCTAACCATTCCAGTTTATCAAAGAGCTCAACATCATCCTGATGCATATTTAGGTAATGCTTCAACTTCAATTCTACCGAATCATTTGGGTTATAGGCAAGAAATAAATTTATAAAATCTCTAAACGTCATTTGGTCAGAATTCTCAATTTGATAAGAATCGTCAGTCGCTCCTAACTGCACAAAAACATTCCAAGCTCTTGAAAAACCAGGTCTTCGAAGTGTCCCTCTATACATCGTTTTAATATCTTCTAACTGATAAACTGAACGATACATTAATGAATCTCTATTCGCATATCCCTCAAATTTACCATAGCCCTCTACATCAATAATTTCGGTTCTTCTAAACAGTTTGTGATAAGGGATATACTTATAAGTTCCACTTTGTATAAACTTAACAGCACCCCCCTGACCAGCAAGTACCACATTTCTGGGATTCCAAGTAAACTTATAATTCCAAGGATTATCATCACTCTCGGGAGCTATAAGTCCGCCTGTAAATGTTTCAAACTCTTCTATTTTTCCTCCTTTTCCACGAATTTCGTCTATCACTTTCATAGCAGACATATGATCAATACCCGGATCAACTCCTATTTCATTAATAATGGTCACTCCATTCGCTATCGCATCTTGCTCCAATGCTCGCATCTCTTTTGAAACATAAGAGGCTGTTACCATATTTTTTTTAAAACGAATGCAATCTTTCGCAACCGACACATGCATATGTGCAGGTAGCATCGATATTACAATATCCGAATCACTTATCTCTTGCTCTCTTTGCTCATCATCTGTCACATCAAATGCGATAGCTGAAGCTCTTGAATGATCTCCTATTTTAGACTTTGCAAAATCAATGTTCTGATCTCCGACCAAAAGTGTCCAATTTTCCTTTTCTAAATTTTCAAGTAAATAATCTATCAACGAAATAGTTGATCTTCCCGCCCCTATCAATAATATCTTTTTCATATGAAATTTATGCTCTTTTGTGAGTGGGCTAAATTAATGGTTTACCTTTGTCAATATCAAATTTTAAAGAAGATAAAACTTTCTTTCTCATGAAAAATAATGCAACTACATTCGGTGCAGCATTTGGTCTTTTGGCAGTGATTTTAGGAGCTATGGGTGCTCATGCTTTAAAAAGTGAGCTTTCTATAGATCAGTTAGAAAGCTTCCAGACTGGTGTGAGGTATCAAATCTATCACGCCATTATGCTTTTTATTATAGCTAATCGAAATAATGCTAACTCTAAATTATTAAACACAGTATCCACACTTTTTATAATTGGGATTATTCTATTCTCATTTTCCATCTATTTGCTGAGTACTAGATCAATTACCGGAATCGAAGGGTTAAGTATTCTTGGACCGATAACTCCGATTGGAGGTTTATTTCTTATTTCAGGATGGATCATGCTTCTATTTGGAGCAATTAGAAAAAAAATATAACAATAAACTTGTCCAAACTACATAGCTTAGCTACCTTTCTTATTCCATTACTTACTATAAATTAATTTCTGATGTGTGGCATTTGTGGTTGTTTTACCTTTAAAGATAGAGACTTCTTAAATATTGACTATCTGAAACTTGCCACAAAAAAATTAGAAAAAAGAGGCCCTGATGCTGAGGGAATTTATACTGAGGGCAACATCGGGCTTGGACATAGAAGATTATCTATTATAGATACCTCTGAACACGCTAATCAGCCATTCACTGATGAAACAGGTAGGTATACGATTGTATTTAATGGAGAAATCTTTAATTATTCCGTTTTAAAGCAAAAATTAATAAATTTTGGCTGTGAATTCAGAACATCAAGTGATACAGAAGTATTGCTGCAAATGTTCATTCACTACAAAGAAAAATGCTTGACCTTTCTAAATGGCTTCTTTGCTTTTGCCATATACGATAACCAATCTAAGGAATTGTTCCTAGCTAGAGATCGTTTTGGTATCAAACCTCTCATATACTACAAAGACGAAACGCATTTTATCTTTTCTTCGAACCTAGACAGTTTACTATCTTTCCCAATAAAGAGAGAGCTAGATCATACTTCGTTAAATATTTATTTACAATTAAATTATTTACCAGAACCGCATAGTTTTATTCAAAGTGTGAAAAAACTAGAAAGTGGTAGCTATGCGATTATAAGTAAGGAAGGTAAAATACAAATGGACACCTTCTACCAATTAGAAATCGCCAATGAACTTCCTTCCTCAAAAATACTAGACTATCAGTCGGCACAAAAGAAGTTGATGTCAATTTTAGAAGAATCAGTGCAACAAAGGATGATAGCAGATGTGCCTTTGGGCACCTTTTTAAGTGGTGGTATTGATTCATCAATTATTACCGCGTTAGCCTCTCAAGCGTCTAACAAAACACTTGAAACCTTCTCTATCGGATTTAAAGATGAACCATTATACGATGAAACTAAATATGCAGAATTAGTAGCAAATAAGTATCAAACAAATCACCATACCTTCAAACTATCCAATACAGACTTACTGGAGAGTTTTCACGATTATATTCATCATATTGACGAGCCATTTGCTGACTCTTCTGCATTAGCAGTAAACATCTTAAGTAGAGAAACCAAAAAACATGTAACTGTGGCCTTGTCAGGTGACGGAGCAGATGAAGTGTTTTCAGGATATCGTAAGCACATGGCTGAATACCAAGCCAGAAATGGTCATTTTAGAAATAAGTTAGTTACAGGTCTCGGGCCTATATGGCAGTATTTACCACAGTCTAGAAATTCAAAAGCAGGAAATTTATTTCGGAAGCTTTCCAAATTTAATGACGGTTTACAATTGAGTCCAAAGGATAGGTATTGGGCTTGGGCCTCCCTTCTTGACGAAGCTGCTGTGACTAATTTACTAATTAAAGAGACCCCTAAAAATACTTACTTTTCGCGAAAAGACAACCTTCTATCAGCTATTAAAGGCATTGATTTTAATGAAGTTTTATTGTCTGATGTAAAAATGGTTTTGAAAGGAGACATGTTAAAAAAGGTCGATAGCATGAGCATGAGAAATGGACTCGAAGTTAGGGTGCCTTTTCTGGACCATCGATTAGTAGAGTTCGCTTTCTCTTTGCCTTCCCACTATAAAATTGATGGCAAAATGAAAAAGAAAATCCTTCAAGATGCCGGAAGACATTTATTGCCCCATGAAATTTATAATCGTCCAAAACATGGTTTTGAGGTTCCTCTAGTGAAGTGGTTCAACAAAGAACTAAAACCTTTAATTCATGAGGAATTGCTCTCGGATAAGTTTATAAAAGATCAAAACCTATTTAATTTAAAATCTGTTAATGAGTTGAAAAGCAAGCTTCAATCCAATTATCCAGGAGATAGCCCGGCAACAGTTTTTGCGCTGCTTATCTTCAACAATTGGTGGAAAAAATACTTATCTTGACATTTCGACGATTATTAGTATTTTTTCGACCAAAGCGGCATATATTTGTTTAAAAGTTTTTAATTCATGGGTAAAAAGGTTCTACGTATTATCAATCGTTTCAATTTAGGTGGTCCTACATTTAATGCCGCTTACTTAACTAAATACCTTGAACCGGAATTTGAAACTTTATTAGTTGGTGGACAATGGGATGAATCAGAAGAAAGTTCTCAACATATTCTAACTAACCTGGGACTTAAACCTACCATCATCGAGGAAATGAAAAGAGAAGTGAGTATGACTTCTGATCGGGAAGCATACAAACGTATCAAAAAAATAATCAAGGACTTTCAACCAGATATTATCCATACGCATGCCTCAAAAGCTGGGGCTCTTGGTAGACTAGCTGCAATTAATTATGGTAAAGCAAAAGTAGTTCACACCTTCCACGGTCATGTATTTCATTCCTACTTTGGTAGTTTAAAAACGAACATATACAAAAATATAGAGCGTGGACTCGCATATAAAACAGACAAAATAGTCGCTATCAGTGAACGACAAAAGCTAGAACTTACCAAGCGTTATCACATTTGCGGTGCTGAAAAAATTGAAGTAATTCCTTTGGGGTTCGATTTGAATAAATTTCAGGAAAACAATGTTGAGAAAAGAATCTCATTTAGAAAACAGTATTGTATTCAGGATGATGAAATTGCTGTTGGAATAATAGGTCGGTTGGTTCCGATTAAAAACCACCAATTATTCATCGATGCGATTCATGAAGTAAGAAAAAGAACAACACTAAAAATTCGTGGTTTTATCATTGGTGATGGAGAAGAAAGAGAAAACTTGAAAGCATATGCAAATATGATCGGTCTTCCTCATGTCAATGGAGAGTTTCGAGGCAATAACCCAGCTCCATTGCATTTTACATCATGGATAAAAAATATTGACTGGGCTAATTCGGGCCTGGATATCATTGCTTTAACTAGTTTTAATGAAGGGACGCCAGTAAGTTTGATTGAAGCACAAGCTGCAAACAAACCAGTTATAAGTACTAAAGTTGGAGGAATCAAAAATACAGTGATTCAGAATGAAACTGCTTTGTTGGTCAACCAAAATGACAAAGAAGACTACATCAACAACCTCATTAAACTAGTAGAAAATAAAGAATTAAGAGAAAGATTGGGTGCGAATGGATGGGCACATGTTAAAAGTAAATTTCATTATGAGCGTTTAGCTAATGATATGAGCAAGTTATATAATGAACTATTAACCTCCTGATGACAGCCAATGTTACTACAAGTTGATATATTTTAATAGCTTTGCAGCTCATTCATCAATAGTCGAAACATTCATGAAAAGAATTCTTTATTTCCTAGGTATTATAGCGTTTGTTAGTTTAAGCTCTTGTAACCGACTAAATCCTAGCATAATGCTTAAAACAGATAAGAATTATGAATATGACGAAGTCCCCAATGAAAGTATTTTAGAATATAAGATTGCTCCTAATGATATAGTTAGTTTTAGACTTTATACGAACGATGGCTTCAAATTAATCGATTTCACAACTTCCAACAACATGAATACGAACATTAATGCTCGTAACGATGGTTCGCTTGAATACTTAGTGGAGTTTGATGGTTACTGTAACCTTCCAATCCTAGGACGTACTAAAATTTCTGACCTTACTATTCGAGAGGCAGAATTATTGTTAGAAGAGAAGTATGCTGAGTTATATATAGACCCATTTGTATTGCTGAATATTACTAATCGAAGAGTGACTATTTTTCCAGGTAGTGATGGAAGTGGAAAGGTTATAACACTTCAAAATAATAACACTACATTGATAGAAGCCTTGGCTTTAGCAGGAGGAATATCAGATAATGGTAAAGCCTATCGAATAAAGTTGATCCGAGGAAACTTAAAAGATCCAGAGGTTTACCTTATTGACTTATCTAAAATTGAAGGCTTAAAGTATGCAGATATAATTTTACAAGCCAATGACATCATATACATTGAACCAATTGGGGTAACCACAAGACAGATTATTTCTGAAATTGCTCCAATTATAAGCGTCATAACCTCGTTAATAACATTGGTAGTAGTTATTAATCAAACAAAATAACTTCAAATAGGAGAACATCGCAAAATGGATGAAAACTCGAACCTATCCAGCCCAAATACAGTAAATAGCTCCAATGAGTTTGATCTGGGTTTACTCCTATTCATATTGAGGAAAAATTTAGTGTGGATTGCAGTTATTCTTTTAATTTCATTCATTGCTATTTTTCTAACACTTAGATACTCTGTGCCAACTTATAGAGTTAGCTCCGTCATTCAAATTGAAAAAAACGATAGAGCTAATCAATTGCTAGAAGTTCAAGGCTTTAATGAAACAGGCGACATTTCTGGTGAAATTGAATTACTGAAATCTAAATATCTTATTCTAAAGACAATAGAGAATCTTCCAATGGAAGTGAGCTATTATTCTCAAGGAAAGTTTTTAGAAAAAGAACTTTATGTTGAATCTCCTTTTGTGGTTGAATTTGATTTAATTGATTCAAGCTTGATTGGTCGGCCAATTTTTGTTGATTTTTCAAATAAAACCAATGGATCGATCTCCTATACCAATACAAATTTAGAAGTTAATAATTATGATGTAACCTTTAATGAATGGGTTGGTGTTCCTGAAGGCAGAATAAAAATCATCATTAAAAATTTTGATTTTATAAAGAACTTCAATAATCAAATTAAACAAAATCAACTCTTCTTTAAAATAAACAATAAAGAAGCCATCGCGAATGCATTCGCGCAAAAATTAACAGTTACCGTTTTAAACCAAGCAGCAAAAACCATTCAGATCTCGTTTATAGACGAAAACCCTTTTAAAATCCGTGATTTTGTTTCAGGATTAATTAAAGAGTTTCAGGTATACGACATTAACAGAAGAAAGAAAAGTTCTTCTAGAATTTTAGATTTTATCAATGAACAATTGGGAGCAGTTTATCAGAGGCAACAAAAATCTGAGCGTACAATCCAAGAATTTAAAAGAGACAACAAAGTTTCTGGAGCCAAAGAATTCTCTTCAATATTCATTGAAAGACTCAATCAATTAGATAATGCTATTGTAGAATCAACTATTCAAAAGAATATCCTTGAAGAAATCTATAATCAAATAAATGTTGACCCTGAGAAAATTGACGTTTATCAAATATTACCCATTCTTATGGGCTCAGATTTCCAAAAGTCTCTGGAAGGATTAATGTCTGAATTAAATTTTTTATTAATAGAAAAACAAAATCAGTTATACTCTAACACTGCTTCAAGCGATCAGGTAAAAAACATCAACTATAGAATTGAAGTTCAAAAAAAGCTACTCCTAACAACAGTTAAGGCGATTAAAGAGAAAATGAACCGAAGAGTTGAAGAACTTGAGAAAAATTTGGAAACGGCTCAGACAGAATTTTACGGCATTCCTGAAAAAGAAATTGAACTGAATCGATTGCAACGTACTTTCGATATCGACGAAAAATTCTACACTATGCTTTTGGAGAAAAGAACAGAATACTCTATTTCAGAAGCAGGTTTCGTATCGCAAATGCTCATACTAGAAGCTCCATCAATTCCTAGAAGCCCAATTACTCCAAACAAAGAGTTTATTGTTATTGGTTTTATCATTGCGGGAGTATTTTTAAGCGTTGTATTACTAGTAATTAGATATACACTTCACAACCAAATAACCACAATAGCGGATATTAAAAAGTATTCTTCAGTGAGTTTTAGCATTCTAGGTATTATCCCAAAATATAAGAAAGAGATTCCTGTATCTCAATTAGTAATTAACGAAAATCCCAAATCATTAATTGCTGAAGCATTTAGAACTATTCGAAGTAACCTCCAATTTATTTCGACGAAAGAAGGCCCCAAATTAATGGCTGTAACTTCTACCATTTCAAGAGAAGGTAAAACATTTGTAGCCATCAACATTGGCGGCATTATTGCCTACTCCGGAAAAAAAGTAATCCTATTAGATCTAGATATGCGTAAACCAAAGATTCACTTGGGTTTTGGCGCAGAAAATATCAAAGGGATGAGTACCTTGTTAATAGATAAGGACAGTCTGGAAAATTGTATACAGCACAGTAAATTAGAAAATTTAGATTTTATAACTGCAGGACCTACTCCTCCAAACCCTTCCGAACTAATAATCAGTGGCAAATTGGATGAAATAATTGCTACATTAAAAAAGACTTATGACCTGGTCATAATTGATAATCCACCAGTTGGACTTGTTACAGACGGAATTAGTATCATTCAGAAAGCTGATTATCCATTATATATTGTCCGCTCTGAGTATTCAAAGAAAAACTTTATCCAAAATATCGATAAATTAATCATAGATAATAAAATCACTAAACTTTCTGTAATCCTAAATGGATTTAACGCTAATGCTTCAGGCTATGGTTATGGCGGAAAGTACGGATATGGATATGGTTATGGTTACGGATATGGATACGGATACGGGTATTATGAGGAGAATGGTGACCAGAAAGAAAATTTAATCAATAGAATATTTAAAAAAGACAACTGATGAAGATAACTACTACTCCTATTCCTGATTTATTGATTTTAGAACCTAGAGTTTTTCATGATGAAAGAGGTTACTTTTATGAGTCTTATAATGAAAATACCCTACGTCAATTAGGTTTTGAAGAGAACTTCAAGCAAGACAATATTTCCAGATCAACCAAAAATGTGCTTAGGGGATTGCACTTTCAGAAAAACCCATTTGCTCAGGGTAAGTTGGTTCAAGTATTAAAAGGAGCTGTTCTTGATGTCGCAGTTGATATTAGAAAGGAATCTAAAACTTATGGCCAACATTTCAAAATAGAGTTGTCTGAGTCGAATAAACTATTATTTTATATTCCTCCGGGGTTTGCACATGGCTTCCTAACATTGGAAAATGATACTATTTTCTCTTATAAATGTACAAATGTCTACAATAAAGAATCTGAAGGAGGATTGATGTGGAACGACTCTTCCATTGGAATTGATTGGGGCACCACCGATCCAATTCTATCTGAAAAAGATTTGGATTATACTGATTTTAAAAATTTTACATCTCCATTCTAATGGAAAATATTTACGCCAGCAAATATTTAGTTTTCCTATTTACTGCATTTTGCTTTTCTTTTTTAATCAATAAACTGTTTCTAAATTTTTCTAAAAACTTAGGCGGAAGAGCAAAAAACGAAAATATGGTGAGGTGGTCCAGTGTTACTAAACCTGCGTTTGGAGGAATCTCCTTTTTTATCGTATTCCTGCTCACTTATTCAGCTTACCCCTTGTTCTTTGAGAATAGTTTGACATTTACCAAACCCGAAACCCTTGGAATTCTAATTGCCTCTACTCTAGCTTTTCTTATGGGATTAGCTGATGATGCCTATGATACTAACCCCTCTTTAAAATTTATTATACAGTTTGCTAGTGCAATAGTACTAATAGTAAGTGGCACTTTTATAGAAGTATTTGACTCTACCATAGCGAACTACATTATAACTATCCTTTGGGTAGTGGGAATGATGAACTCCATCAATATGCTGGACAATATGGATGGTATAAGTACTCTGGCATCCATTTTTGCATTTGTGTCTATGCTTATAGTAGGAGCATACTCAAATGAGGTTCAGTCAATCTATTTTCTTATAACCTCCTGTATGATTGCAGGATTAATAGGATTTTTGTTTTTTAATTGGAATCCTTCTAAAATGTATATGGGGGATACAGGAAGCCAGTTTTTAGGCATTATACTGAGTGCATTATCTATAAAATTCTTATGGAATCCTATTCATTTAACTGGAGAAATTGCTATTTCTAAACAATTCGTACTAGTAACCTTAGCATTTTTGGTACCGCTCAGCGATACAACCACTGTTGTAATTAATCGCCTTGCTAAAGGTCAATCACCCTTCGTTGGTGGAAAAGATCACACTACTCATCACCTTTCATATCTTGGGTTTTCTGATCGTCAAGTTGCGTTAATTGTAGGAATTATATGTTCAATAAATACATTATTAATCTTTTATGCCCTGACTATTAAAAACTGGTCAGGATTGTTCACATTTTTATTCGGTGGATACGCTTTTTTGGTTTTCTTATCGTTATTTTTAATAACTAAAAGAACAACACCAAAAGCGACATAACTATGACTAGTAATATCTCCAAAGCAGGCTCATATATCATCACCTTTTTAGCAGGGATAGGCATTGTTAGCTTATTTAGTAATGCATTCGACACGTCAAAGGAAGAGCAATCTTATCAAGAAAGAATTGATCTAAATTATAATATCTATTCCCTTTCAATACCTGAACAGGTGACTTTTGCAGATGAAATTATACCTCTTAAAGACTTTGAATTAAAAGAACGTCTAGATAGAGAACTTCATGTAAACACTTATTTTCACTCTCAAACTATTATTTTCTTCAAACGAGCCAATCGATGGTTTCCAGTAATTGAACCAATTTTGAAAGAACAAAACATACCAGATGATTTTAAATACTTGGCATTAATAGAAAGTGGATTGGACAATGTCATTTCTCCTGCAGGAGCGACAGGATTCTGGCAATTTATGAAACCTACTGCTCTTGAATACGGTTTAGAAATAAACGAGGAAGTAGACGAAAGGTATAATGTTGAAAAAGCAACGAGAGCTGCCTGTAAGTATTTGAAAAAATCATATGAAAAATTTGGAAGCTGGAGTTTAGTGGCTGCATCATACAATGCCGGCATGAGTAGAATTGAATCACAATTGAATAGACAGATGGCAAGTAGTTATTGGGATTTATTGCTTAACACAGAGACGGAACGATACGTCTTTAGAATTGCAGCTGTAAAGATAATCTTTGAAAACCCTGAGAACTTTGGTTTTAATATTAGAAAAAAAGACCTTTATAAAAGTTTTAACCTCTATACCGATACAATTACCGGAAGTGTGGAAAATTTTGCAGCTTATGCTAAGGAGAAAAAAATAAACTATAAAATATTGAAGTTTTTTAATCCTTGGCTGAGAGAAAATTATTTAAAAAACAAAAGTGGCAATACATACGTTATCAAACTACCCCAAGAAGGAGAATTGAATTAATTCTATCCTTCAGGAGCTATACTGTATCAAATCTATGCCAAATACTATTATCGAAGAAGAACTTGTTGAGCCATTAATTGTTTCAGGCGCAAGAGTTCACAACCTAAAGAATATTGATATCTCTATCCCTAGAGAGAAATTTGTAGTCATTACTGGCCTTAGTGGAAGCGGTAAATCTTCTTTAGCTTTTGACACTATCTATGCTGAGGGACAAAGAAGATATATTGAAAGCTTTGCTTCTTATGCCCGTCAATTTCTTGGAAATTTAGAACGACCAGATGTTGAGCAAATAACCGGGCTTAGCCCTGTTATCGCCATTGAGCAAAAGACCGTTAGTAAAAATCCGCGTTCAACTGTTGGTACCATTACGGAGATTTATGATTTCTTAAGGCTATTATTTTCCAAAGTTGCTGATGCCTACTCCTTTAATACAGGAGAACAGATGGTTAAATATAGTCAAAGCGAAATTGTAGATTTAATCTCTCAAGATTGTAACAACCAACCAATATCAATCTTAGCTCCTGTAATTAAAGGTCGAAAGGGACACTATAGAGAATTATTCAAACAGATATCAAAAATGGGCTTTCTTCGAGTTCGCGTAGATGGCGAAATCAAAGAGATAACATCTACCATGCAATTGGATAGATATAAGGTGCACGATATAGATATTGTTATTGATCGACTTGAAGTTAAAAAAGAAAATAGAAAACGACTTGACGAATCAGTTTCTACAGCTATGAAGCATGGAAAAAATTCCATCTTAATATTACCTAAAGAATCCTCTGAACCAAGGCATTTTAGTAAAAACTTGATGTGCCCCACAACCGGAATTAGTTATGATGAGCCAGCACCCAATTTCTTTTCCTTTAACTCCCCTTATGGCGCTTGCGAAAACTGTGGCGGTTTGGGTAAAATATCAGAAGTAGATTTAGACAAAATTATCCCATCAGATAAAAAATCTATTAAGCAGGGGGCTATAGAACCGTTAGGAAAATTCAGCGACAAATGGATATTTAAGCAATTAGAAGCAATTGGAAGGAAATACGACTTTAAGGTAACTACTCCAGTCAGCGAAATTAGTGAGGAAGCGATGAGAGTAATTCTTTATGGCACATCTACTCCGCTAAAAATGGAGGACTCTATAGCAGGTGTAAATAGTACATACTCTTTTGAATTCGAAGGGATAGTTAACTTTATTAGCCGTCAATTCGACGACAATCCCTCAAGTTTGATTTCTAATTGGGCAATTAAGTTCATGAATAAAATTGACTGTCCAGAATGCCAGGGCAATAGACTTAAAAAAGAAGCCTATTTTTTCAAAATATTAGATAAAAATATAGCCGATGTCTCAAATATGAGCATTGAAGACTTAAGTAAATGGATGCTTTCTATTGAGAAAAAACTCAGTAAAAAAAACCAAATTATTGCGAAAGAAATACTCAAAGAAATTAACACAAGACTTCAATTCCTTTTAGATGTTGGGTTAAATTATTTAAGCCTCAATCGTCCTTCTAAATCCCTGTCCGGCGGCGAGGCTCAGCGAATTCGTCTCGCTACACAAATTGGTTCTCAATTGGTTGGAGTACTTTACATCCTAGACGAGCCCAGTATTGGGCTTCATCAAAGAGATAACATTCGATTAATTAACTCATTAAAAGAACTCCGCGACCTGGGAAATTCAATAATTGTAGTGGAGCACGATAAAGAGATAATGCTTGCAGCGGATTACTTAATAGACATTGGGCCTTTTGCAGGGGTAAATGGGGGACAAATTATTGGTGCTAATTCGCCAAAAGAATTTCTTAAAAACAATACCACTACTGCAAAATACCTCAATGGCAAACTTGAAATTCCATTTTCAAAGCAAAGAAGAAAAGGAAATGGTAAAAAACTCTCTCTAAAAGGAGCAAGTGGAAATAATTTAAAATCAGTAGATATTACGATACCGTTGGGTCAATTTATTTGTGTGAGTGGTGTATCTGGTAGTGGTAAGTCTACATTAATTAATGAAACTCTTTACCCCATATTGAGTCAACATTTTTATAAAAGTAGAAAGTCTCCGTTACCGTATAAAAAAGTTACTGGATTAGAGCACTTAGATAAAGTTATCGATATTGATCAATCACCTATAGGAAGAACTCCTAGATCAAATCCTGCTACATATACAGGAGTCTTTACAGATATAAGAGCATTATTTAGTGAGTTACCCGAAGCAAAAATTCGAGGATATAAACAAGGGCGATTTTCTTTTAATGTTGCTGGAGGAAGATGTAACACTTGCAAAGGTGCAGGTCTGCAAACTGTTGAAATGAACTTTCTTCCTGACGTATATGTCGAATGCCCTGAATGTCACGGGAAGCGATATAATCGGGAAACATTAGAAATTAGATACAAAGGAAAATCTATCTCTGATGTGCTTAACTTAACTATTAATGAAGCTGTTGATTTTTTCAGTCACATTCCTTCTATTCTCGTAAAAATTCAAACACTGAAGGATGTAGGTTTAGGCTATATTAGACTAGGTCAGGCCTCCACTACATTATCAGGAGGAGAAGCCCAAAGGGTTAAATTAGCCACTGAGTTATCGAAGAAAAATACAGGAAATACTTTTTATATATTAGATGAACCTTCAACAGGGCTTCATTTTGAGGACATTCGAATTCTACTAGAAGTACTTAATAAAATAGTGGATGCAGGAAATACAGTATTGGTTATTGAACACAATTTAGATATCATCAAGGTGGCTGACTACATCATTGATATTGGTCCAGAAGGAGGAGACAAAGGAGGAAAAGTAGTTGCCGAAGGCACTCCTGAAAAAGTGAGTCAATCTAAGTCAAGTCATACTGCTCCATTTTTATTAGAAGAATTAAAATAATAGGTTATGAAAAAGAATGAGGAAGATTTTAGAATAGCTGATAAATTTGAGGACAAAAACTGGAATGAAATCAAGTCAAACGATTCATGGGCAATTTTTAAAATAATGTCTGAATTCGTAGAGGGATACGAAAAATTAGCTAAAATAGGGCCTTGTGTTTCTATTTTTGGTTCTGCACGCACTAAAGAAGATCATAAATATTATAAGATTGCTGAAAGTTTAGCCTATAAGTTATGTAAAAAGGGTTACGGAGTAATAACTGGTGGTGGTCCCGGAATAATGGAAGCTGCCAATAAAGGCGCCCACGAAGCTGGAGGTAAGTCTGTAGGACTAAATATAGAACTACCATTCGAACAACACTTTAATCCATACGTTGATGATGACAAAAGGTTAAATTTCGATTACTTCTTTGTTAGAAAAGTAATGTTCGTAAAATATGCTCAGGGCTTTATAGTACTTCCCGGAGGATTTGGCACTTTGGATGAACTTTTTGAGGCGATCACTTTAATTCAGACCAACAAAATAGCAAAATTCCCCATTGTATTAATGAGTAAATCTTTTTGGGGTGGTCTTATTGAGTGGATGAAAACTATTCTTTTGGAAACCAATAATAATATTCATAAAGATGATTTAGACTTATTCTATTTGGCCGATACTGAAGAGGAAGCCGTTGAATATATCGACAAATTCTATCAAAAATACCTCCTTAAACCCAACTTTTAACTCCATTCTCTTTTTAACAAAATTGCGTTAATAACTTAACTACAATCCACTCCTATCCTCTGATGTTAATCTATAGCTTTGTTTTAGCTGTTATTAACAACTGTTGAAAACTCCTTTGAATAGCTTAGTTCTACTAACATTCATATTGAGTATTACTTATAATAGTAATTAATTCAATTCAACAGATAACTAACAGTTTATTAACAAACACTAAATGCATTAGAAAATGGCGAAATCGATCATCCTTCTATTAAACCTTATTGGAGTTATCATTTTTGAACTATTTTATGGAGAAGTAGTTACAGTAAAACAAGACTTTCCAACCAATATGGAAATAAATGTAACAGATACGATTGTAGTTACTATTTCTAAAAATGAATTGAATGGATTTGCAAAACTTCAACAAGACATCCCAAATGGCTTTAATATTGAAGTAGTGGATTCTAAAGGAGGCACTTTCTCCTTTAAAGATAATATCCTAAAAATTATTTGGATAGCACTCCCTTCTGAAAAAGAATTCCAGATTAGCTACGCCATTACTCCTACAGAGGGAGTGGCAAAAACAGTAACATTTGCTGGTAAATTCTCATACATAGTAGAAAATGAGCGTCAAAATATTGATTTTGGCCCCTCGAGTGTAACAATAGGTGCTTCAGACGCTACTCTTGCTGAGGATTCAGAGGTAACTAAAGAAGAGAAGAATGCAAACAAAAAAAGCGCTAAACAAAATAAACCAAAAAGTGAACTAGTAGCAGAAGGTGATGATTATTTAGTTTATAGAGAAATAGCTCAACTTCAAGATGAGACCAATAAATTCAGAGTAACGCTTATCATAGAAAAAAATGAAATAAATAGTTTTGGAAAGATTGAAGAGACAATACCTTCCGGGTTCGTTGCAACAGAAGAAAATTCAAACGAAGGATTCTTTTCATTTAAGGGCAATCAGGTCAAACTACTTTGGATGGCGCTACCTTTTGGAGAATCGGTTACAGCCTCTTATTTAATTGAAGCTACTTCTGAGATTTCAGGTGAGCCTGAAATTTTTGGAAAATTCTCATTTTTAAAAGACGAAGAGACTTATGCTACAAACCTATCTGCTTCAAAGATAAACACTAACAATCTCACAGAAATTATTCCGACTGAGGAAATCGCTGAGGAGACAGCTACAGAAACACCACTAGAAAAAGTGATTGATGATGCCAAAGAAGAAGTCGCTATGATTGAGAGTGAGGAAATTGTTGAAGCACCAATTGAAACTCCAAAACCAGAGATTAAAGAGGAAAAACTCGTAAGTAACATCACTAATATTCCTTCACCAGAAACTGGAATTAGTTATAAAGTACAAATAGCTGCAGGACATAAAGAAGTTGCTGCAAACTACTTTGCTAAAGTTCATGCTATTAAGGAGCCAGTTGCTACAGAATTTCACGAAGGCTGGAGAAAATATACTGTTGGAAAATTTCCGATTTATAAAGCTGCAAGAGACAAAAGAAATGAAATCTGGGCTGCAAACAACAAAATCTCAGATGCTTTTGTAACAGCATACAACCAAGGGAATCGGATAACCGTGCAAGAAGCTTTAATGATTAGTAAACAGCAATGGTTTAAGTAAGATTCTAAGGGAGCATTCTTCATATTTACAAAAAAGCACGTATATTTAAATTCTGATAACCAGAGTGCAAGCCAATGAAAATCATATCCCTATTTGTAACCTTAGTCTGCCTGTTCTTTTCCACTCAAATATCCGCTCAATATGAGCAAGATACGTTAGAGACTATCGAAAAAACACCTTCTTCATTCACTCCACCAACTGTTGGTTTAGGGGTTGGACTTATTTCATTTTATGGAGATTTACGAGATTATAAATATGGAAACCCTTTTGTAAGCAATCCTGTTTACGAACTATATGTACATCAACCAATCTTAGACTACTTAAGTTTAAATGTTTATTTCATGTTTGGTAAGCTTAGGGTAGAAGAAAGACGAGTAGAAAGAAACTTAAACTTTGAATCTACCATTCGTGCAAGCGGATTAAATTTTGAATATAATTTTGGAAATTTTTTAAACCCTGATAGAAACTTTAGTCCATTCATAACTGCAGGAGTAGAGATTTTTGAGTTTAATTCGAAAACAGATATTCTTGATAAAAATGGTAACCCATATTATTACTGGAGCGACGGAACCATCCGAAATATAGCTCAAGATGATCCCAGTGCAGAGTTTGCAGTAGAAGTTTCAAGAGATTACACGTATGAAACCGATATTCGTGAAGCCAGATTTGGAGGAAAGGAACTGTATCCAGAAAGAGGAGTTGCAATTCCTCTTGGAATTGGATTTGGGCTAAAAATAACCAATCAAATTAATTTTAGATTGGCCTCTACCATGCATCTAACTTTTACCGACAATATTGATGGCATTGATGTTCATTCACCACCAGAAAGACTTGCTAATGATAGAGCAAATGCAAACAATGACTATTTTTTAGCATCAACAGTCTCTTTGACCTATAATTTTAGAAAGGTAGATTCCTATAAAGATGGATTTGATAAGGATGAGGTTATTGATTTTTACGCATATGATAACAACGATTATGATAATGATGGAATCATAGATTTTTATGATAAATGCCCCAATACTCCTGTTGGTGTGGAAGTAGACACACTTGGTTGTCCAATTGATAGTGATGGAGACGGTTTAGCTGATCACTTAGATAAAGAAATTAATTCTCCGGGAACGACTGTAAATGCTGAAGGAGTTTACTTAACAGATGAGATGATCTATGAATCATATCTAAGATATTCAGACACTTCTGGAGAATTCGCTGATGTGGTTTCTACAAATTTTTCAGGAAAAAGCAAAACTCAAAGTAGGTTTAGAATAAATGTAGGAGAATACGCTAGGGGACAAGAGCCTGCGGGAATGGAGCAATTGCTTAACCTTCCTGATTTAAAAACAGAGGTTAAGGATTCTACTGTTTTGTATTCTGTTGGAAGCTCTAACAATTTAGAAGATGTGGTTAAAAGAAAAACTGAAATAAGTCAGTTAGGTCTAAACCCCACGATAGAGGAAAGAAAAAATGATAATAGTTACAGTGATGCAGGTCAACGTGTAAATGAGCTAAAACCTCTTAATAACTCTGGCTCAGGAATTGATCCTAATCAAGTAATATTTAGGGTGCAATTAGGGGCATTTAAATCAAAACCAGATGATTCATACTTCAAAAATGTGGATAACATTATTGTACAAGAGAACGATAATATTTTTAGATATTATTCTGGAGCATTTGACACATTTGAAGCTGCAGCTGCTCACAAAGTAAAGTTGTCTGTGGCAGGATTCAAAGGAGCGTTTGTAGCAGCATTCAAAGGTGGTAAGAAGGTTCCTTTAAAATCAGTTGGTGTTAATCCTATCCAACAATCTCCATTGATTGGAAATTAAAAATTCATGAATAGCTTCTGGGAAAAAGAATCTCTTTTGCATTTTGATGTCATTATAATTGGGGGTGGGATAACAGGTATTTCTGCTGCAATTACGGTCAAAGAGAAAAGCCCGAGTACTTCTGTAGCAATTTTCGAAGCTGGGTCATTTCATTCTGGAGCTACTACCAAAAATGCTGGGTTTGCCTGTTTCGGTAGCATCACTGAACTTCTCGACGATGAACAGTCTATGGGAACTTCTAAAATGCTAGATTTGGTTGAGAAAAGGTGGAATGGATTAAAAAAATTAATCAAAAGAATTGGAGAGTCTAACCTAGACTATCATAATTATGGTGGTTTTGAATTATTGTTCCATCCAATTGATCAAGCTGAAATTGATAGAATTAATCAATTACTCTTTCCTATTTTTAATCAACCAGTTTTCTCAATTAAAAACCAACTTATCCAACAATTTGGGTTTGATCCTCGAAGGGTAAAGCAAATAATTGCAAATCCATTTGAAGGTCAATTGGACAGCGGTAAAATGATGAATCAGCTTCTTAGAATCGCAGGAAGTCTAGATATTAGAATATTTACCAACACAATGGTGAATGAGATAAAATCAAATGTAGTTGAAACGGAGGCTGCAAGTTATACTTGCAATCAAACCGTAATTTGTACCAATGCATTTACGAAGCAATTGTTACCTACTTATGAATTAGATTTGATTCCGGGTCGAGGTCAAGTATTAATTACTAAACCAATACAAAACTTAAAATTTAAAGGGGTATTTCATTATGACAATGGATACTTCTACTTTAGAAATATTGGTAACAGGGTATTATTTGGAGGTGGAAGAAATCTAGCAATGAAAGAGGAAGAAACGACAATTATAGATTTAAACTTTAGCATCCAAAATAAACTCCTCGAAGATTTACATTCAATCATCCTCCCTTCCACTCCATTTGAAATTGACTATCAATGGGCAGGAATAATGGCATTTGGTAAAGATAAATACCCAATAGTAAAAAGAATCAATAATCAACAAACACTGGCTGTTAAATTGGGCGGAATGGGCATTGCCCTAGGTAGCCTAATTGGAGAAGAAATAGCAGAATTAACATTAGAAAAAATTTCCACATGAAAAAGTATTTAATCATTCCCTTCGTTTTATTCCTTGGTTGCACAACGACAAAAGAGTCTACTAAAAAATCAAAATCAATCTCATATACAATAGGATTTTACAATGTAGAAAACTTGTTTGATGTAGAAGATGACCCACTAATAAACGACGATGAATTTGTCCCTGGTTCAGAAAAAGATTGGACTCCCCAGAGATACGAAGATAAACTTATAAAAATAGGCACCGTAATTTTGAATTCTGGGCAAGGAGAGTTCCCATTAGCATATGGGTTGTGTGAAATAGAAAATAAAGCTGTTCTAAATCAACTCATCAATACTGAAATATTATCTGGTGGCAATTATGCCATTGAACACTATGATAGTCCTGATGAAAGAGGTATAGATAATGCTTTTATTTATAGGAAGGATTTTCTGACAGTAGTAAAATCCACTCCAATTTCAATAGATTTAGAGAAACTAGGATATAATGATCAAACGAGGGACATTCTATATGTTGAGACCGTTATTAAAAACACTAAAAAGAAAGTCCACTTTTTTATTAATCATTTTCCCTCTCGTAGTGGCGGACAAGAAGCGTCTGAACCAAAAAGAATGGAAGTAGCCAAAGTTCTCAAAAGCATGGTGGATGATATCGCGCAAAATGAAAAAGATCCATCAATAATAATTATGGGAGACTTTAATGATATGCCGGAAAACAAAAGTATTAGAGAGGTTTTGAAAGCATGTCCTCTAGAAGAGAAGTGTTATCTAAATAATCTTTCATACCCTGAAGCCAAAGCCAATAGAGGAACTTATAAATATAAAGGAGATTGGAATATGTTGGATCAAATAATAGTGTCTAACAGTCTAACTGATACTAGTAATTCCATACATGTTGAAGAAAATAAAGCGCTCATATACCGAGAAGATATTGTAATGTATAACAATGATGCTGGAGATGCTTCTCCAAATAGAACATATGGAGGAAACAATTATTATGGTGGATACTCCGATCATTTGGCAACCTATATTAAACTTATAGTTCGTAAATAACAATTCAAGGAGCTTAACTTTTCTTAACTGTAAAAGGATTCATTTTTAATTAAATTTGGTTTCTTACAATTATTTACGATATGATAAAGGCCTTAAAAATCAGTTTCTGTGCAATTTTACTCTCAGGAATTGCTCCTACTTCATTGACTGCACAAACAATGAGTGCAGAACAAGAAAAAGGAATTCAAAAATTTAATACCCTATTAAGTATAGTTAATTATGCCTATGTAGACACGGTGAATAATTCGCAAATGGTAGATAATGCGATTGTTGCCGTACTAAAAGAACTTGACCCTCACTCCGTGTACATACCCAAAGATGAACTTCAAAAAATGAATGAGCCTTTAGAAGGCAATTTCGAGGGTATTGGGATCCAGTTCAATATTTTAAATGATACTATTACTGTAGTTTCTCCAATTTCAGGAGGACCCTCTGAAAAGTTAGGAATACAGTCAGGTGATAAAATAGTGAATATCGAAGGTGAACTAGTCGCAGGTGTTAAAATTACCAATAGTGGCGTAGCTGATCGGCTAAGAGGTAAAAAAGGCTCGATGGTCAATGTTGAGATTAAGAGGACAGGTGAAAAGAAATTATTATCTTTTGATATAGAACGAGATAAAATTCCAATTTTCAGTTTGGATGCTGCTTATATGGCCACTCCAGAGATTGGATACATTAAAATAAATCGTTTTGCTAGAAATACAACTCAAGAGTTTGATGAGGCGCTTTTAAAATTGAAAAAAGAAGGACTAACTGACCTCATTCTCGACTTAAGAGGCAATGGTGGTGGTTACTTAAACACTGCTTTTACTTTAGCAGATGAATTTTTGGGAGATAAGAAATTAATTGTTTACACCGAAGGATTGAAACAAAGAAGAGAAAACTATGAAGCTACCAATAGAGGAAACTTTGAGAAAGGACGATTAGTCGTTTTGATTGACGAAGGATCAGCTTCAGCAAGCGAAATTGTTTCAGGAGCTATTCAAGATTGGGACAGAGGACTAATAATTGGACGAAGGTCCTTTGGAAAAGGACTGGTACAAAAACCATTTCCTCTTCCTGACGGTTCAGCTGTTAGATTAACAACAGCTAAGTATTACACTCCTACAGGACGTTCCATTCAGAAGCCATATGAAGAAGGGAAAGACGCTTACTATAAAGATATTGTTAATCGATATAAACATGGAGAGTTATTTTCTTCTGATAGTATCAACTTTCCAGATTCCTTAAAATACTTCACCCCAAATCATAGAGTGGTATATGGTGGTGGTGGTATTATGCCTGATTTATTTGTGCCTATTGATACCTCACTTACTTCTGATTATAATTCTAAGCTAATTCGAACTGGCGCATACAATCAGTTTATATTAAATTACTTAGATAAGAATAGAAAAAAACTTTCAAATACCTATCCAACATTCAAAGAGTACAACTCTAATTTTGAGGTCAACAATGATTTATTAGAAGATTTTTACACATACGCTGAAAAAAAGAAAGACATTGAACGCAACTTAGAGGACATTGCAACGTCTGAGAGATTAATCAAAGTTCAATTAAAAGCACTTTTAGCAAGAAACTTATTTGAAGTTTCAGAATACTTTGAAGTAATCAACGAGTTGAATGAAGCATACCAAGAAGCACTAAAAGTATTGCAGAATGACGAATTCATGGGATTACTAGAAGACAATAAAAAATAGTTCATAATTTTACACACAACTAACAATAAACTTTAATTAAAATGAAAAACAACGTACTAATAGGAATTGTAGCCGGAATCGGACTTTTGACCGTTATTAACTCTTACATGATTTTTACAGACAATGGTGTCGACTATCAAAAAACAGAAGCCGTAACACCAACTAATAATATTGCAGCAACTCCTGCAAATCCAAATATGGATATCCAAAGTACTCCTGAAGTGCCTGCAGGTCCTTCTACTTCGATAAAATTTGAAGAAATGGAGCATGATTTTGGAACTATTGAACAAGACACAAAAAACACCAAGATTTTTAAGTTTACTAATACAGGTGAAAATCCATTGATAATTTCTAATGCAACTGGTTCGTGTGGATGTACCGTACCTAAC
Organism: Acidiluteibacter ferrifornacis; assembly: GCF_009909615.1. Lineage (GTDB taxonomy): Bacteria > Bacteroidota > Bacteroidia > Flavobacteriales_E > Vicingaceae > Acidiluteibacter > Acidiluteibacter ferrifornacis. The sequence goes on from NZ_WWNE01000006.1 coordinate 63,924, forward strand.
TACCCAAGAAATCCAATCGCACCTGGAGAAACTGGAGAAATTGAAGTTGTTTATAGCCCAGGAAAACAGGTTAATCAACAAACAAAAACTGTAAGTATAACAGCAAATACAGAGCCATCTACTACTGTCTTACGAGTTAAAGCAAATGTTAATCCAGGTGAGCAAACTGAGGGTTAATAAAAAATACAATTATAAAAACGCCTTTTTGATAAACAACAAAAAGGCGTTTTTTTTTAAAATGCCTCTCCGATGGTTAAATAAAATCCATTGGTATTTTGGCCAAATCCCATATCAAGTCGAATATTAATTTTGTCATCTTCATCTAGAGCAAACCTTATTCCTCCTCCATAGGATGGTTTGATAGATTCTAATCTAAATTCACTAAATTCATTAGCAACTGCTGCTATTCCTCCGAAAGCTACTGCCCCTATTCTCCAAAAAAGTGGGACTCGGTATTCTCCTTGAAACACTAATAAATTTTTATCTCTAAATCTTCCTTCGTAATAGCCCCTCATTTTCCTTCGACCACCTAATAGAGCCATTTCATTAAATGGTGGTTTCCCATACATATTTACTGCATAGGTATTCATTGCTAATACCTGATCTTTGAATATACTGATGTATTTCACATAATCTATCGAGATTTTAGTAAACTCAAAAGGACTGCCAAAATATTTGCCATTTTGAGTTAAAACCAATTCTAAATAAGTCCCTTTGGAAGGAAAGTTATAATTATCCCTAGTATCGTAGATGACAATTCCTCCTAAACTAGATACAATTCCACCATTAGCACCCCTTACTTGTCCTTGATCCAATATTCCATTGGTTTCAACATCTCCTACATCATAATTATCAAACCAATACCGTATACCTGCATAAACATTTTTCCGAACCAACTTCGTATAATTCAATCGAACCCTTGAGTAGTTCACTTCGTAGTTTTCTTCTGAAGTAGAATTCGTACTTGACCCTACACCCCAAAAATTATAGGTATAATCATAATAGCCAATTTCACCAAAAGAAAAATATTGATCATTCTTCCAATACAATTGAAACGGTAAATAAAACAAAGATTGTTTTTCTTGAGTATAGGCTCCACCCAATTGAAATTGCGAATTTCTAGCCGTTGGAGACTGTCCTTTAAACCGAAAAGAAAAAAATCCAACAGCACCGAATGCCCAGCGCGTTTCAGGAGTATAGTATACTACTGGAAGAGGTGTAAAATGAAATCGCTTCGTTGAGTCGGGTGTTTGATCTGACTTGTTGTCTTGCGAAAAAACTCCAAGACATAAAAGTAGTGAATACGATAAAAAGGAAAATTTCTTCAAAAGCGATCTTTTAGAGCAATGAAGTTAAATAATTCCATATAAAGAACCACCCTTTTCTGCTAATCGGTCCACACTTTTTTCAACTTCTGGGTCTTTAACTAAAGGTGGGGCATGATGTGGTTTTGTTCGCGCATCAATAATGATTGCAGTTTTAGCTCCCCAATGCTTGTTCTCCATCGTTTCATTTACCCCATAAATATCATGAGATGGATTACTTTTTGTAAAAGTTTCCCAAAGAAAATTATTTAACGTTTTAGCAGTAAAACTACTATCGTCAACAATTAGTATTAAAGGAAATTGATTCAATTCTTCATGATATAACTCAAGATACGCAGCTATTCTCCTTACTCTCCTTTTTTCTATTTCATAGCTTTCGAATGAAGCACCAGAAAAAGCAAGAACCCCTGGAATAACCGATCTAGGTGAAGCAAAATCTTCAGGAATGTTTTCAAATAACGGACAACCTTTTCCAAGTGTACGTTTCTTATCTCCTGAAGCCGCAACCACTAACTTTGAACCAGTGTTTAATCCATCACCACTATAATCTAAAGTGTCAATACTTGTTTTGGTATAGAAGTGAAAATCTCTCTGCAAGTCAATTCGTTCAAGGATTCCTATGAGAAACTCTGCCTCTTCATGAATATCCATTAAGGGGTTATCGGCTTTGTTAGCAATAAAGAGATATTTTGCTAAACTCAACTGACCTGTTCCTAAAATGTGATTTGCGATTGTCAATAGTTCCTTTGGAGCTTGATCTTTTAAATAAGGTGTATACCGCTCACTACCTATTGCAAAAAGCAGTGGGTGGACTCCTGCTGCATCTACAGCATGCACAGCATGTAACCCAGGAATTTCCTGTGGTATAGCTTCTCCAGTCATGTCATGAATTAATGCACCAAAACTCGTATCTTCTTGGGGTGGCCTTCCAACTACTGTAAATGGCCAAATAGCACCCTTGCGATGATAAACCTTTTTTACTTTCATCAACGGAAAGTCATGTTTTAAACTATAATAACCAAGGTGATCTCCAAAAGGCCCTTCAGGTTTATTTTCATTTGGAAAGACCTCCCCAGTTATTACAAAGTCAGCTTCAGAAGAAATAGCGTAACCTTCCTTGTCATAACTATACCTAAACCTCCTAGCTCCTAAAGCACCTGCAAAAGTTAATTCTGAGATTCCCTCAGGCAGGGGCATTACAGCAGAGAAAGTATGCGCGGGAGGCCCACCCACAAAAATACTGACCTTTAAAGGCTGCCCTTTTTCATTAGCTTTGGTTTGATGCACACCAATACCACGATGCAATTGGTAGTGTAATCCTATTTCCTTATCCTGAATATAATCATTCCCACCAAGCTGTATTCGATACATTCCCAAATTTGAATTCATAACACCAGGCTTATCAATATCTTCGCTATAAACGATAGGTAGCGTTACAAACGGACCTCCATCCATAGGCCAACATTGGATTTGAGGAAGTTTAGAAATGGAAGTTTCAAATTCTGTTACTGGGTTCTTACTAGTTTTCTTGGGAAGAGCCGTTAATGCTGTAAAAGGAACTGAAATATTTTTGATCGGATTTTTTAATGCAGAAAGCGGGTCTCCTTTTAATCGAATCAATTGTTCTACTTTAGAGATAGTATCTCTAAACATAAATTTAGACCGTTCGACAGAACCAAATAAATTAGAAACAGCTTGAAATTGGCAGCCCTTTATATTTTCAAATAAGATGGCAGGACCATTATTCTCAAAAACTCTTAAATGTATAGCTGCCATTTCGAGATATGGGTCAACTTCTTCCTTTATTCTAATCAGATGACCATTTTTCTCTAAATCAATAATGCATTCTTGCATGCTTTTGTAGCCCATAAATCCAGTTCAATTTGATATGAAACAAATATAAGATAGAAGAGTTTTCTAGAAGAAAAAAAAGGCCTAAAGTGTTCATCACGATAGGCCTTTATATATTATCTAAATTTTATTATCTTTTTTCCATAGGAACGAAAGGTCTTAAATTTGCCCCTGTATAAATCTGTCTAGGACGACCAATTGGTTCTCCATTTTCTCTCATTTCTTTCCATTGTGCAATCCATCCCGGAAGTCTACCAATTGCAAACATTACAGTAAACATAGAAGTTGGTATTCCAATTGCTCTGTAAATAATTCCTGAATAGAAGTCTACATTAGGATATAATTTTCTTTCGATAAAATACGGATCACTCAATGCAACTTCTTCAAGACCTTTAGCAATTTCTAGAATTGGATCATTTATTCCCAATTTAGCCAAAACGTCGTCTGCAGCCTTTTTAATAATCTTCGCTCTTGGGTCAAAGTTTTTATATACTCTGTGACCAAAACCCATCAATCTAAAAGGATCGTCTTTGTCTTTAGCTTTAGCCATATATTTTTTAACATCTCCACCATCTGCTTGAATAGCCTCTAACATCTCTATAACAGCTTGATTCGCTCCACCATGAAGTGGTCCCCACAATGCATTAATACCACCTGATATAGAAGCATACAAACTAGCATGCGAAGAACCAACAAGTCTAACAGTTGATGTAGAACAGTTTTGCTCATGATCAGCATGTAGAATTAACAACTTATCTAACGCACTTGCAACAACTGGATCTACTTTATAATCATCAGTTGGCAAAGCGAACATCATCTTTAAAAAGTTGGAGCAGTAGTCCAATCGATTATCAGGATAGTTAACAGGATGTCCAATTTCATTCTTATATGCCCAAGCCGCCATAGTTGGCAATTTGGCTAAAATTCTCAAGATACTAAGATTAACACCTTCTGCAGATCTATTCGGATCTAATGATTCAGGATAAAATGCTGTCAATGAAGAAACCAATGAAGATAAAACTCCCATTGGGTGAGCATTAGAAGGGAACCCATCTAAAATACTTTTAATATCTTCATGTATTAAAGTGTGATGAGTAATTTTTGATTTAAAGTTTTCAAGTTCTTTGGCAGTTGGTAACTCTCCATTAATCAATAAATATGAGACCTCTAAAAAAGTAGATTTTTCAGCTAATTCCTCTATCGAATACCCTCTGTACCTCAAAATACCTTTTTCTCCATCTAGAAAAGTTATTGCGCTTTCTGTTGAACCAGTATTTTTAAATCCTGGATCTATCGTAACTAAACCAGATTCGGCTCTTAATTTAGCAATATCAATTGCACGCTCGCCTTCGGTTCCTTCAATAATAGGGAGCTGGTATACTTGGTCACCAACTTTAACTTCTACAAATTCAGACATATATATAATTATGTTTAGAGTGTTATTTTTTCTTATTCAATTCTTACAAATAGCAATATCTGCAAGGCATTTTGGGTTTGCTAATTTAGCCAACAAACCAGCAAATCACAAATACTTATCTAGCAAATTTGAAGCTTTTTCCTGGAAATATTGCACCACTGCCTAATTCCTCTTCAATTCTTAATAGTTGGTTATATTTTGCCATTCTATCAGACCTAGAAGCAGAGCCTGTTTTAATCTGTCCAGTATTTAATGCTACTGCTAAATCCGCAATAATACTATCTTCTGTTTCCCCCGAACGATGACTCATCACAGCTAAATATGAATTTGTTTTTGCCATATCCACAGCGTCAATTGTTTCTGTCAAAGTTCCAATTTGATTTACCTTAACAAGAATTGCATTTGCAATGTTCTCATCAATCCCTCTTTTTAATCTCTTTACATTTGTAACAAACAAATCATCTCCTACCAACTGTACATCTTTACCGATATAATCAGTCAACTCTTTCCATCCTTTCCAGTCGTCTTCAGCAAGCCCATCCTCAATTGAAATAATAGGATATTTATTAGTCCAATCTTTCCAATAACTTGCCATTTCTGATGGTGATAATTTATCTCCAGTAGATTTATGAAAGTGATACACATTCTCTTCTGATTTATAGAATTCTGAAGCTGCTGCATCCATAGCTATATATACGTCTTCTCCTGGACGATAGCCTGCAGACTCAATCGCTTTTAAAACATACTCAATAGCTTGTTCATTTGATTTTAAATTAGGTGCAAATCCACCTTCATCACCAACGTTGGTACTGTAATTCTCTTTCTTTAAAACAGTCTTAAGATGATGAAATATCTCTGTTCCCATTCGTAAAGCTGTACTAAAAGTATCAGCGCCTACGGGCATTACCATGAACTCCTGGAAATCTATGCTATTATCTGCATGTGAACCACCATTTAAAATGTTCATCATTGGGATAGGTAACGTTCTTGCACTAACTCCTCCTATGTATTTATGTAGAGATTGACCTGATGATAAAGCACCTGCTCTTGCAATAGCAAGTGAAACACCTAACATTGCATTCGCACCTAAATTTGATTTATTCTCGGTTCCGTCAAGATTAATCAAATGATGATCAATAGCATTTTGTTCAAAAACTGAAACCCCAGTCAATTCCTTCGCTATTGTTGTATTGACATTTTGTACAGCTTTAAGTACTCCTTTTCCAAGATAGATACCTTTGTCACCATCTCGTAACTCAACTGCTTCATGAATTCCGGTTGAAGCTCCGGATGGAACAGCTGCTCTGCCCATAGCTCCGTTTTGAGTCATTACTTCAACCTCTATGGTAGGATTCCCTCTTGAATCTAATATTTGTCTTGCATGAACTTTAGCTATGTAACTCATATAACTAGTTTTTATTTTGTTTAATTAATTCTATAAAATCATCAAATAAATATCTTGAATCATGAGGCCCAGGAGAGGACTCCGGGTGATATTGTACTGAAAATACAGGTTTATTTTTTAATTTCATTCCAGCAAGAGAATTATCATTCAAGTGAACATGCGTCATTTCAACATCTGGATTCAAACTCAAAGAATTTACATCAACCACAAAGCCATGATTCTGAGATGTAATCTCTCCCTTTGTGGTTAATAAATTCTTAACCGGATGGTTTATTCCCCTGTGTCCATTGTGCATTTTTAAAGTTTTTAAACCATATGAAAGACCCAGTAATTGATGACCTAAACAGATTCCAAAAATAGGAAGACCTGAGTCTACAAAGGTCTTTATAGTCTCGACATTTGAGGACATAGAAGAAGGATCTCCAGGTCCATTACTAAGCATAATTCCATCAGCTCCCCATTCTTTTATCTCATCCAATTGAGTATTCATCGGAAATACTTTCAATTTGCAATTTCTATCTGTTAAACATCGTAGAATATTCTTCTTTGTTCCATAATCCAAAACAGCAACTTTATAAGCAGCATCAGGACTTCCAAGCTCGTATGCTTCTTCAGTTGAAACTCGCGATGACAACTCTAGCCCTTGCATAGATGGTGTTTGCTTCAATAAATTCTTCAATCTATCTAAATCCTCAACTTCTGAAGAAATGATAACATTCATAGCTCCTTTATCACGAATATAACGCACCAAAGCTCTTGTATCAATATCTGAAATAGCAACAATATTATTATTCACAAAATAGTTTTGAAGCGAATCATTTGCCATCGAGCGGCTATAAGTAGAGGCAAACTTTTTACAAATTAAACCGTTAATTTTTACAGCTTCTGACTCAACTTCATCATTACTTACCCCATAATTGCCAATATGAGCAGTGGTACAAACCATAATTTGACCTAAATAAGAGGGATCAGTATAAATTTCTTGGTACCCAGTCATTCCGGTATTAAAACAAATTTCTCCTGTTGCCGTCCCCTTTAACCCAGCAGACTTACCATAGAAAATTGTACCATCCTCTAAAATAATAACTCCTGGAGAAGCATTTAAGTATTTCATAATAAGCTATAAAGTTTAAAAAATTACTCAAAAAAAAAGATAAAACTAACGTTTTATCTTTTTTATATTTTCTATGAAAGCCAATTAGTCATTCTTTGTATTGTCAGACTCTTCAGCATTGTTTGTGCTCGTTTCAGCAGTAGTATCAGCAGCTTTTTTAGCACCACCTCTACGACTTCTCTTTGGCTTAGCAGCTGCTTTTTCAGCACCGCCAACATAAAGATCATTGAAATCTACTAATTCCATCATACACATCTCTGCATTATCACCTAAACGATTTCCAGTCTTAATGATACGAGTATATCCTCCAGGTCTGTTTGCGATTTTAGGTGCTACCTCCCTGAATAACTCAGAAACCGCATCTTTACTTCTAAGGTAACTAAATACAGTTCTACGCATGTGAGTTGAATCATCCTTTGACTTTGTAATCAAAGGCTCTACATATCCTCTCAAAGCTTTAGCTTTAGCCAATGTTGTATTAATTCTCTTGTGCTCAATTAAAGAACAAGCCATATTCGAAAGCATTGCTTTTCTATGACCACTTTTTCTACTTAAGTGGTTAACCTTTTTACCGTGTCTCATTTTCCTTAGTCCTTATCTAATTTATACTTCGCTACATTCATACCGAAATGAAGACCCTTCTTTTCAACTAATTCGTCTAGTTCGGTTAATGATTTCTTTCCAAAATTTCTGAATTTCAATAGATCACTCTTATTGAAAGTTACAAGCTCTCCTAAAGTTTCAACATCTGCAGCTTTCAAACAATTTAATGCTCTAACAGAAAGATCCATATCGACTAATTTGTTTTTCAACAACTGTCTCATGTGCAATGAATCTTCATCAAACTCTTCTACCGCTGATTTTTCTTCACTATCAATTGTAATCTTTTCATCAGAAAACAACATAAAGTGTTGAATTAAAATCTTAGCAGATTCTTTTAAAGCTTCTTTTGGGTGAATTGATCCATCGGTTTCGATTGTTAAAACTAACTTCTCGTAATCCGTTTTCTGTTCAACTCTGTAATTCTCTATATTATACTTAACATTTTTAATAGGAGTATAGATTGAGTCTATTGGAATAACACCTACAACTGATTCAGGTAATGCATTCTCTTCAGAAGGAACATATCCTCTACCCTTATTAATAGTAATTTCGATAGTCAACTTAACAGATGTTTCCATGCTGCAAATCACTAAATCAGGATTCAAAACTTGAAAAGCTGATGTAAACTTACCGATATCACCTGCAGAAAAATTCTCTTGATTACTTACTGTAATAACTACTTTCTCGCTATCAGTTCCTTCTATTTGTTGTTTAAAACGAACTTGCTTTAAGTTCAAAATAATTGAAGTAACATCTTCTACTACGCCTTTAATAGTTGCGAACTCGTGATCAACTCCCTCTATTTTTAAAGAAGTTATCGCAAATCCTTCTAAAGAAGAAAGTAAAATTCGGCGAATAGCATTACCAATAGTAATTCCATAACCTGGTTCTAATGGACGAAACTCAAATTGACCTTCGAAATCGTTAGATTCAATCATTATTACCTTGTCAGGTCTTTGAAAATCTAATATTGCCATGTTTATTTTTTCTAGTGAATGAATAGATTATTTAGAGTACAATTCCACGATAAGCTGCTCCTTGATGTTCTCAGGGATCTGCTCTCTTTCTGGAGAAATAATAAACTTCCCTTTCATAGAAGCATTATCCCACTCTAACCAATCAAAATTATTTTTTCTTGATGCCAAAGAAGCCGTAATCGTTTCTAAAGACTTTGACTTTTCTCGTACTTCAATAACATCTCCTGCTTTTACAGTGTATGAAGGAATGTTTACTACATTTCCATTAACAACGATATGTCTATGACCTACTAATTGGCGAGCTGCACTTCTTGTAGGAGCAATTCCAAATCTAAAAACAACGTTATCTAAACGTGCTTCACAAAGCTTCAATAAGTTTTCCCCTGTAATACCTTTCAGTCTGTTTGCCTTTTCAAAGATATTAGCAAATTGTTTTTCAAGGATACCATAAGTATACTTTGCTTTCTGCTTTTCCATTAATTGAATAGAATATTCAGATTGCTTTCCTCTTCTTTTATTAGGACCATGCTGTCCAGGAGGATAATTCTTTTTTTCTAACGCTTTGTCTGCACCAAAAATCGGTTCTCTGAATTTTCTTGCAATTTTAGATTTAGGACCTGTATATCTTGCCATTTCTAATAATTATTTTTCTTGATAAAAATCTAAAGTATAAATTAAACTCGTCTACGTTTCGGAGGACGACATCCATTGTGAGGAACTGGAGTTACATCAATAATTTCTGAAACTTCAATACCTGAATTATGAATTGTTCTGATAGCAGATTCTCTACCTGCACCAGGACCTTTTACATAAACCTTCACTTTTCTTAATCCAGCTTCATGTGCTACTTTAGAACAATCTTGCGCAGCCATCTGTGCTGCATAAGGTGTATTCTTTTTAGAACCCTTAAATCCCATTTTCCCTGACGAAGACCAAGAAATTACTTGTCCTGTAGAATTCGTAAGTGAAATAATTATGTTATTAAAGGTAGCGTGTATGTGCGCCTGCCCTACAGCTTCAACCTTAACTATTCTTTTCTTTTTCGCAGTCGATTTTGCCATCTTCTATACTTTATTTACTATTTAGTAGCTTTCTTTTTGTTTGCAACAGTTTTCTTCTTTCCTTTTCGAGTACGAGCATTATTCTTCGTCTTTTGTCCTCTTAAAGGCAATCCAACTCTGTGTCTAACTCCTCGATAACAGCCAATATCCATTAATCGCTTAATGTTCAATTGAGTTTCTGATCTAAGAGCACCCTCTACTTTAATACCATCTGTGATAATCTTTCTAATTGCAGAAAGTTCATCATCGTTCCAGTCCTGAACTTTAGTATTCCAATCAACTTTAGCTTCAGTTAAAATATTCTGGGCAGTCTTTCTACCAATACCATAAATGTAAGTTAAACCGATTTCACCTCTTTTGTTCTTCGGTAAATCTATACCTGCTATCCTAGCCATATATGCTTAATTTATTTCTTAATTACTATCCTTGTCTTTGTTTGAACTTAGGGTTCTTTTTGTTGATCACGTAAAGTTTTCCCTTTCTTCTAACAATTTTGCATTCCGCACTTCTCTTCTTAATTGATGCTCTTACTTTCATGTTTACCTATTTTTCGGGGCGCAAAGTTATGATTTTTATTTTATTATTTATACCTATAACTAATTCTTCCTTTCGATAAATCATAAGGTGACATTTCAACCTTAACCTTATCTCCCGGCAATAGCTTGATATAGTGCATTCTCATCTTCCCTGAGATATGTGCAATTATTTCATGCCCGTTCTCAAGTTCAACTCGAAACATTGCATTTGACAACGCTTCTACTATCACTCCATCTTGTTCTATTGACTTTTGCTTAGCCATAAATTTATTTCAATTGTTTATTTAATGCTTCTTCAATATATTCATGTGTTGACAAAACTTCGGCTTTCCCTTTTCTCACAACTACATCATGCTCAAAGTGAGCTGATGGTTTGTTATCCGAAGTAATTATTGTCCATCCATCTTTATCCTGACGAACTCCCTTACTTTTTAAGTTAATCATTGGCTCGATTGCAATCACTAAACCCTCCTTCAAAATCATACCTGAACCACGCTTACCGTAATTCGGAACTTCAGGTCCTTCGTGCAATTCTCTTCCTAATCCGTGTCCAACAAGTTCTCTAACTACACCATATCCTCTAGACTCGGCATGAGCTTGAATTGCGTATCCTATATCTCCGATACGATTTCCAGCAATAGCAGCAGCTATACCCAACTCAAGAGATTCCTTTGTCGTTCTAAGGAGATTTTTGATTTCATCACTTACATCTCCAACTTCGAAAGTATAAGCAACGTCACCGTGAAAGCCATTCATAAATACACCACAATCCAAAGAAATGATATCTCCATCTTTTAGTGGCTTATTATTTGGTATACCATGCACAACGGCTTCATTCAAAGAAGCACACAATGTATTAGGAAAACCATTGTAATTTTTAAAACTTGGTACTCCACCATTGTCTCGGATAAATTCTTCTGCAATTTTATCCAGTTCCAATGTAGTTATGCCAGGTTTAACTAAAGGTGCTACCTCGGCCAATGTTTTACCAACAAGTAAAGAACTCTGTCTTATTAATTCAATCTCTTCTTCTGTCTTCAAATAAATCATTCCTAACCCGCCATATTAATGCTAGAACGACCTTTGATTCTACCCGACTTCATCAATCCATCATAATGACGCATCAACAAATGACTTTCTATCTGTTGCAATGTATCTAAGATAACACCCACCATAATCAACAGCGATGTACCACCAAAGAATTGTGCGAATTGAGCATTCACTCCAAAAATTCCCGCAAAAGCTGGTAAAATAGCTACCAATGCTAAAAATATAGATCCTGGCAACGTTATCCTTGATAATACATTATCAAGAAATTCTGCTGTTCTTTTACCAGGTTTTACACCAGGAATAAAGCCTCCATTCTTTTTCATTTCATCTGCCATCTGATTAGGATTTACAGTTACTGCAGTATAGAAGTACGTAAATGCAATAATCATCAACGCGAATATAAAGTTATACCAGAATCCAGTATAATCACTTAAAGCAGCTGCAAAAGAACCAAGTGTTTCAGAATCACCGAAACCTGCTAAAGTTATAGGAATAAACATAATTGCTTGAGCAAAAATGATAGGCATAACACCCGCAGCATTAACCTTTAAAGGTAGATATTGTCTCACACCACCATATTGTTTATTACCAACAATACGTTTTGCATATTGTACAGGCACCCTTCTAGTTCCTTGAACTAATAGAATAGTACCAACAATAATAACAAGTAGTAAAACTAGCTCTACAAGTAATATTACTAAACCTCCATCTTTTAATCTAGAAGCAAATTCAGCAACAAAGGCAAAAGGTAGATTTGCAATAATACCTATCATAATAATCAATGAGATACCGTTACCAATTCCCTTTTCAGTAATTCTTTCACCCAACCACATGACGAACATTGTACCAGTGATCAAGATGATAACAGTAGTAAACCACCAAAAGAAAGTATCAGGTCTAACCATAGCTCCACCTCCTGTGAATTCAGGAACTTGAGATGCGATGTACCCAGGCGCTTGAAAACCAACTATAGCAATAGTTAAAAAGCGAGTAATTTGATTGATTGTTCTTCTACCACTTTCTCCTTCTTTTTGTAATTTCTGAAAATAGGGAATGGCAATTCCCAATAATTGAACTACAATTGAAGCACTAATATATGGCATAATTCCTAAAGCAAATATTGATGCTCTTGAAAAAGCACCACCTGCAAATAAGTCTAATAAACCTGCTATACCACCACCTGAACCGCTGTTAGCGATTTGTAGAGCCTCTGAGTCCACACCTGGGAGGACTACATAAGAACCTAATCTATATATCAATAAAAAACCTAGGGTATTCAAAATACGCACCCTAAGGTCTTCAATTTTAAAAATATTTTGTATTGTCTCTAGGAATCGCTTCATTTTGGAATTAAATTAATTCTGCTTTACCACCTTTGGTTTCAATTGCTTCTTTTGCTGTTTTGGAGAATGCATGAGCATGTACTTCTACTGAAGCATCCAATGTTCCTCTACCAAGTATTTTAACTAAACTGTTTTTAGAAGCAAACCCGTTATCGATAAATGCATCAAAATCAATTTTTGTTAACTTTTTTGAATCTACCAGAGTTTGAAGAGTATCTAAGTTGATACCAACAAATTCCTTTCTATTAATATTAGTAAATCCAAACTTTGGAACTCGTCTTTGAAGTGGCATTTGTCCTCCTTCAAAACCAACCTTCTTAGAATAACCTGATCTAGATTTTGCACCTTTATGGCCTCTAGCAGCAGTACGTCCTTTACCAGAACCAATACCTCTACCTATTCTTACTTTAGCACTTTTATTTGAACCTTCTGCAGGTTTTAGATTACTTAAATCCATTCTAAAAATATTTTAAATCTCTTCTACAGAGACAAGGTGTTTAACTTTATTAACCATTCCTAAAACTTGAGGAGTTCCCTCTACTTCTACAGATTGATTGTTTTTTCTTAAACCAAGAGCAATCAACGTTCTTTTTTGTCTCTCAGGTCTACCTATGTAACTTCTTACTTGTGTGATTTTAATCATTCCCATCTCTATCAATATTATCCGTTAAAAACAGTATTCAAATCAACACCTCTATGCTTAGCAACTGTATAAGCGTCACGCATCGTAGCTAGAGCTTCAATAGTAGCTTTAACTACGTTGTGAGGGTTAGAAGAACCTTTTGACTTAGCAAGTACATCAGTAACACCTACACTCTCTAAAACTGCACGCATTGCACCACCGGCAATTACCCCTGTACCATGAGCAGCAGGCTTCAAAAATATCTGAGCACCACTATACTTTCCGTATTGTTCATGAGGAACAGTACCGTTTACAATTGGAACCTTAATTAAGTTCTTCTTTGCATCGTCGATACCTTTAGCGATTGCTTCAGTAACTTCATTAGCTTTTCCTAATCCGTGACCTACAACTCCATTTTCGTTTCCTACCACAACTATTGCAGAGAAACTAAAATGTCTACCTCCTTTAGTTACTTTAGTAACTCTTTGAATTCCTACAAGCTTATCTTTTAATTCGATTTCGCTTGACTTTACTCTTTTTATATTCGCGTTTGCCATAATCTAATCCTATTTGCTAATTAAAAGTTTAAGCCACCTTCACGTGCACCTTCTGCCAATGACTTAATTCTACCGTGGTATAAATAACCATTTCTATCAAAACTTACCGTTTCGATTCCGGCAGCCTTTGCTTTTGCAGCAGCAGCTTTACCTACTAAAGCTGCCTTTTCTACTTTATTAGCTTTCGACTTTGCTATTTCAGCTTCAGATGAAGAGGCAGTCAACAATGTAGTTCCCGTTGCATCGTCAATAAGTTGAACGTAAATTTCCTTATTACTTCTGAATACAGACATTCTTGGTCTATCAGAAGATCCTTTAACGACCTTTCTAACTCTTCTCTTAATTCGAATTCTTCTATCTTTCTTTGATAAAGCCATGATTTAATATTATTTAGAGGCTGATTTACCAGCTTTTCTTCTTAATTGTTCTCCTTTAAACTTAATTCCTTTTCCTTTATAAGGTTCAGGCTTTCTAAGTGATCTAATTTTTGCTGCTACTTGACCGATCAATTGTTTATCGTACGATTCCAAAGTAACAGTAGGGTTTTGACCTCTTTCACTTGCTGTAGTAACTGAAACCTCTTCTGGAATTTCAAACACAATATTGTGAGAAAAACCAAGAGATAACTCCAATCTCTGTCCTGTATTAGCGGCTCTGTAACCAACACCTACTAACTCTTGAACTGTTTTATAACCTTCAGATACACCAACAATCATATTGTTAATCAAAGATCGATATAAACCATGCATCGCTTTATGAGGCTTCTGCTCAGTTTGTCTAATCAATTCAACGTGACCTTCTTTCACTTCTACAGTGATAGCGGTATCAACTTGCTGAGTTAAAACACCTTTCGGTCCCTTTACAGTAACTAAATTCTTATCAGAAACTGTAACTTCAACACCTTTTGCTATTTTAACCGGAGCTTTTCCTATTCGTGACATAACTTAACTTATTTCAATTCTTAGTAAACGTAACATAAAACTTCACCACCAACTTTCAAATTATTAGCTTCTTTATCGGTCATTACACCTTTAGAAGTTGAAAGAATAGCTACACCTAAACCATTAATTACACGTGGTAAATTATCTGATTGAGCATATTTACGAAGACCTGGCTTACTAACTCTTGTTAAATTTCTAATTGCTGATTCTTTAGAAACAGGGTGGTATTTCAAAGCAATTTTAATGTTCCCCTGAGTATTTACACCTTCTTCAAATTTATAATTCAAAATATAACCTTTTGAATGAAGAATCTTTGTAATCTCTTTTTTCAAATTAGAAGCAGGTATGTCTACTACTCTATGTTTAGCAGCTACTGCATTTCTAACTCTTGTTAAATAATCTGATATTGGATCTGTCATTTTTAAACTATTACAATATTACCAACTAGCTTTTGTTACTCCCGGTATTAAACCATAAGAAGCCATCTCTCTAAATTTTACCCTTGAAATACCAAATTGACGCATATATCCTTTTGGTCTTCCTGTTAATTTACATCTATTGTGTAATCTAACTGCTGAAGAATTTTTAGGTAATTTCTGTAATGCTTCCCAATCACCTGCCTCTTTTAAGGCAGCTCTCTTATCGGCATATTTTTCAACCAGTCTTTGTCTTTTACGCTCTCTGGCTTTCATTGATTCCTTTGCCATAACTATGCTTCTTTATTAGTTTTCATAAATGGTAAACCAAACTCTTTTAATAAAGCTTTTGCTTCATCATTTGTTTCAGCAGTAGTAACAAAAGTAATGTCCATACCGCTAATATTATTTACTTTATCAATATTGATCTCTGGGAAAATAATTTGCTCTTTAATACCAAGAGTATAATTACCTTTTCCATCAAAACCTTTATTACTGATTCCTTTAAAATCTCTTGTTCTAGGTAAAGAAACTGAAATTAGACGGTCTAAGAATTCGTACATTCTTTCTCCTCTTAAAGTTACTTTAACACCAACAGGCATTCCCTTTCTTAATTTAAAGTTAGAGATATCTTTCTTGGAATAGGTAGCAATTGCTTTCTGACCAGTAATCATTGAAATCTCGTTAACTGCCGAATCAATTAATTTCTTATCCGATACGGCTTTACCAACACCTTGGTTGATACAAATCTTAGTTAATTTAGGAATTTGCATTACACTTTTGTAATCAAATTGCTTCATCAAAGAATCCTTAATCGTTTCTTTGTACTGCTCTTTAAGTCTTGGTGAATAGTTCATTACTTAATTACCTCCCCTGATTTTTTGTTAAATCTTACTGTTTTTCCATCTTCTACTTTTCTACCAGTCTTAGCAGCGACTCCTTTAGAATCAACAACCATTAGGTTAGAAATATGAATAGGAGCATCTTGCTCAACGATACCACCTTGTGGGTTTGCAGCATTAGGCTTAGTATGTTTACTAACCTTTTTAATTTCATCGCCTTCCACTAAAGCTCTTTTGGTGTCAGGATAAACCTTAATAACTGTACCCATCTTATTTTTAGATTCTCCAGCTAAAACTTTTACTTTATCCCCTTTCTTTATATGTAACTTAGACATAGTCTTATTAGATTTCAATTTATTTATAATACCTCAGGTGCTAAAGAAACAATTTTCATAAATTGTCTATCTCTTAATTCACGTGCAACAGGTCCAAATATACGAGTACCTCTCATTTCACCTGCAGCATTAAGAAGAACTACAGCATTGTTATCAAATCTGATATAAGAACCATCAGGTCTTCTTATCTCCTTTCTAGTTCTAACCACTACTGCTTTAGAAACTGCACCTTTTTTAATATTACCAGAAGGGATCGCACTTTTCACAGAAACAACTATCTTATCTCCAATTCTAGCATATCTTTTTCCAGTACCACCTAAAACGCGAATACATAAAACCTCTTTCGCACCGCTATTATCTGCAACAGATAATCTTGACTCTTGCTGTATCATATTACTTAACTCTTTCTATGATTTCTACTAATCTCCAGTTCTTACTCTTACTTAAAGGACGAGTTTCCATGATCTTTACAGTATCACCAATATTACACTCATTCTTCTCATCATGAGCCATAAACTTGGAAGTTTTCTTAATAAACTTACCGTAAATTGGGTGCTTTACTTTACTTTCTACAGCAATCGTAATAGACTTCTCCATCTTATTACTAAGAACAACACCTATTCTTTCTTTTCTTAAATTTCTCTTTTCCATCGAAGTAATTTTCTTATTTAGCTACTTGAAGCTCTCTCTTCCTAATTTCAGTTTTTAGTCTAGCAATAGTTTTTCTAGCAACTGTTATTTGTTTTGGATTTTCCAAAGGAGAAACTGCATGACTCATCTTTAACTTTTCGATAAGTGTTACATTTTCTGCGAGCTGCTCTTGTAGATCATCTGTAGAAAGATTTTTTATATCTGCTTGTTTCATTTGTATCCTGTTTTAGATTATGCTTTATAATCTCTTCTAACAATAAATTTAGTCTTAACCGGTAGCTTTTGTGCTGCTAACCTCATTGCTTCTTTTGCAACCTCTAAAGGCACACCATCCGCTTCGAACAAAATACGGCCAGGCTTAATTGTCGCTACCCATAACTCAGGTGCTCCTTTACCTTTACCCATCCTTACTTCTGCAGGCTTCTTTGTAACTGGCTTATCTGGAAAAATACGAATCCAAATTTGACCTTCTCTCTTCATGTATCTTGTTACTGCAATACGAGCAGCCTCAATTTGTCTAGCAGTAATCCATGCAGCATCCATAGTTTTGATGGCAAAACTTCCAAAAGCAATCTCCGAACCTCTTCCGGCATTACCTTTCATTCTACCCTTCTGCATTTTTCTAAACTTCGTTCTCTTCGGTTGTAACATCTCTTTCTACTTTATTCTATCGTTACTTAAATCTTCGAAATATTATTTTCTTTTCTTTCCTCTAAATCTATTTCCAGCATCAGCTCTACCTTGACCACCTTTTGTTGGTTTGTTCGAACCTATGTTTGGTGATAAATCTCTCTTCCCGTATACTTCGCCTTTACAAATCCAAACTTTCACACCTATTCTACCATAAGTAGTATGTGCTTCCGCTAAAGCATAATCTATATCTGCTCTAAATGTGTGTAAAGGGGTTCTACCTTCTTTATAAGACTCTGTACGTGCCATCTCAGCACCACCTAATCTACCCGCAGTAGAAATCTTAATTCCTTCAGCACCCATTCTAATTGAAGAGGCTACAGCCATCTTAGAAGCTCTTCTAAAAGAAATTCTTCCTTCGATTTGTCGAGCTACACTATCAGCAACTAATTGTGCATCTAATTCAGGACGTTTAATTTCAAATATATTTATTTGAACATCCTTTTTTGTCAACTTTTTTAACTCTTCACGAAGTTTATCAACCTCTTTACCACCTTTACCGATGATAATACCTGGACGAGAAGTGTTAATAGTAACAGTGATTAACTTCAACGTTCTTTCAATAATAATTTTTGAAATACTAGCTTTTGCTAAACGCGCCATCAAATATTTTCTAATTTGATCGTCTTCTGCTAACTTATCGCCGTAATTTCTACCGCCATACCAATTTGAATCCCATCCTTTGATGATTCCTAATCGATTGGCTATTGGATTTACTTTCTGTCCCATTATATACTGATATTCTTCGTAAACAATTATTATTTCACACTATCAACAATGATAGTAACGTGGTTAGATCTTTTTCTAATTCTATGTCCTCTTCCTTGCGGAGCAGGTCTCAAACGCTTGAGCATACGAGCGCTATCAACTTTCACCATACTTACAACAAGTTTGTGGTCTTCTGGTCTCTCACCCTCATTCTTAGCTTCCCAGTTGGCAATAGCTGAACGAAGTAATTTCTCCATTTTCCCTGCTGCATCCTTAGAACTAAACTGTAACATATATAAAGCTTTAGTCACTTCCTCGCCTCTGATCATATCAGCTACTAACCTCATTTTACGTGGTGAAGTAGGGCAATTCTTTAAACTAGCAAAACTTACCGTTTTGTTCGCTTCTTTTCTCTCGTTTGCTCGTAATCTTTTTCTAGCACCCATAGTTCAATTTTTTACTTTCTTCCTTTATCCTTTTTATTACCACCATGGCCTCTGTAAGTTCTTGTTGGAGCAAATTCTCCTAACTTATGACCTACCATATTCTCTGTAACATAAACAGGAATAAATTTATTACCATTGTGCACTGCTATTGTTAATCCTACAAAATCAGGAGTAATTAAAGAGGCTCGTGACCAAGTTTTAATAACATTTTTCTTTCCTGAACTCTGTGCTTCTTCAACTCTTAGAGCTAATTTATAATGCACAAATGGTGGTTTCTTTAATGAACGACTCATACTCTAGCTGTTATTATTTCTTTCTTCTCTCGATTATATACTTACTTGATTGCTTCTTAGGAGCTCTAGTTTTGTATCCCTTAGATGGCAAACCTTTTCTAGATCTAGGATGTCCTCCTGAAGAACGACCTTCTCCACCACCCATTGGGTGATCTACAGGGTTCATAACAACCCCTCTTACTCTTGGACGTCTACCCAACCATCTTGATTTCCCAGCCTTACCTGAACGCTCTAACATATGGTCAGAGTTTGAAACAGCTCCAATAGTTGCCATACAAGTAGTCAAAATCATCCTGGTTTCACCAGAAGGCAATTTAATAACAACATACTTCTCTTCTCTTGCCACCAATTGAGCATAAGAACCAGCACTTCTTGCCATCTTACCACCTTGCCCAGGTCTTAATTCTATGTTATGAATAATTGTACCTAAAGGAATTTCTGAAAGTAACATTGCATTACCAACTTCAGGCTCAACACCCGGACCAGACATTACTGTTTGGTCAACTGCAATACCATTAGGAGCAACAATGTATCTCTTTTCACCATCAGCATACACTAACAATGCGATTCTTGCAGACCTATTCGGATCATACTCAACTGAAGCTACTCTAGCTGGAATGTTATGCTTATCTCTTTTGAAATCTATTACTCTATACTTTCGTTTGTGACCACCACCGATATAACGCATAGTCATTTTACCAGTGTTATTTCTACCACCAGATTTAGACTTAGTAGCAATCAAACTCTTCTCTGGAGTTGACGTTGTAATCTCTTCAAAAGTCGAAGCGTATTTAAATCTTTGCCCCGGTGTAGTTGGTCTTAACTTCTTTACTGCCATCTTTACTTTCTATTAAATATTACTGTAAAAATCAATTGTTTCTCCTTCTTCTAGAGTTACAATAGCTTTCTTAGTACTATTAGTTCTTCCTTCTACCCATCCTGTTCGGGTATATCTTGTCTTTTTCTTACCGAAAATATTCATGGTGTTTACATCTTTCACTGCAACACCATATGCTTTCTCAACAGCCTCTTTGATTTGAATCTTATTTGCTGCTTTATCAACAATAAATCCATATCTACCTAGACTTTCTGTTAGGTTAGTCATTTTTTCGGTAATTACCGGCTTTTGTATAATACTCATGGCTATTTAGCTTAATAATGTTTGAATTGACTCTAAAGACCCTTCACTTAGCAAAATATTTGACGCGTTCATCAAATCATATGTACTTAAACCTGAAGCAGTTACTACTTTAGTGTTTTTCAAATTTCGGGACGACAAATATATGTTTTTATTTAAATCTGAAAGCACAATTAATGATTTTTTATCATTTACTTTCAAATTTTCTAGTATCGACTTGAATTCCTTAGTCTTAGGAGCATCAAAAGTGAAGTCCTCGATAATTGACAATCCACCATTCTTTGCTTTATAAGATAGTGCCGATTTTCTAGCTAATGCTTTTAATTTTTTATTCAATTTAAAGCTATAGTTTCTTGGTCTTGGACCAAAGATAGTACCACCGCCTTTAAAAACAGGAGATTTAATGCTACCAGCTCTAGCGGTACCTGTACCCTTCTGCTTCTTAATTTTCTTAGTACTTCCAGTAACTTCAGCTCTTTCTTTAGCCTTACTTGTACCTTGTCTTTGATTTGCTAGATATTGTTTTACATCTAGGTAAATCGCATGATCATTAGGTTCAATACCGAAGATACTATCCGAAAGATTTACCTTCTTTTTGGTATCGCTACCCTTGATGTTCTTTACAGTTAATTCCATATCGTGATTCCTCCGGATATTTTACTTGTTAATAGTTACGATTGATCCTTTTGCACCTGGCACAGAACCTTTCAACACAATTAGGTTTTTCTCAGGATAAACTTTTACAACCTCTAAATTCTCAGTTGTAACTCTAACTCCACCCATTTGACCTGCCATTCTCATACCCTTCATTACTCTTGATGGAGTAGAAGCAGCACCAATAGAACCAGGAGCTCTTAACCTGTTGTGCTGTCCGTGAGTTTGACCACCAACACCGGCAAAACCATGTCTTTTAACAACCCCTTGGAAACCTTTTCCTTTAGAAGTCCCAGTTACATCTACCCATTCGCCCTCTGCGAATAAAGAAACATCAACTGAATCTCCAACTTTTTTATCTTCAAAACCTTTAAACTCGATAGTCTTGATTTTTGGAGTTGTACCTGCTTTTTTGAAATGACCTTTCATTGCAGCAGAAGTACGCTTCTCCTTTCTTTCTCCGTAACCTAATTGGATAGCTTCATAGCCATCAACTTCGGATGTCTTTACTTGTGTTACGACACAAGGACCTGCTTCTATAACTGTGCATGGGATATTCTTCCCCTCGGCACTAAAAACGCTGGTCATACCTATTTTTTTACCTATTATACCTGGCATCCTATTGATTATAAATTATTACTAATTATACTTTAATCTCAACATCAACTCCACTTGGCAATTCAAGTTTCATCAATGCATCTACTGTTTTAGAAGTAGAACTATAAATATCTAACAAACGCTTGTAAGAACTCAATTGAAACTGCTCTCTTGCCTTTTTACTAACATGAGGAGACTTCAATACTGTGTAAATTCTTTTGTGAGTAGGTAATGGAATTGGACCACTAACTACTGCGCCTGTTGACTTAACAGTCTTAACAATTTTTTCTGCTGATTTATCAACTAAGTTGAAATCGTAAGACTTTAATTTTATACGAATTTTTTGATTCATTCTATTTATCTTAAATATTAAGCTTCTACTTTTCCGTGAGCCTTGTCTATAACTACTTTAGCAAGGTTTTGTGGCAACTGATCATAGTGTGAGAACTCCATAGAAGAAGTCGCTCTACCTGAAGACATCGTTCTTAATGAGGTTACATATCCAAACATTTCTGACAATGGCACCTTAGCTTTAATTACTTTAGCTCCATTTCTATCATCCATACCATCTACTTGCCCTCTTCTTCTATTCAGGTCACCAACAATATCACCCATATACTCTTCTGGAGTTACAGCTTCCATCTTCATAATTGGCTCCAGAATTACGGGATTAGCTTTTGGCATTGCAGCTCTATAAGCCATCTTAGCTGCCAATTCAAATGATAATTGATCAGAATCCACAGGGTGGAAAGATCCGTCGTGTAAAGTAACCTTTAAACTATCAACAGGATATCCTGCAAGCACACCGTTCTTCATTGCTTCTTTAAAGCCTTTCTCAACAGAAGGAATAAATTCTTTTGGAACGTTACCACCTTTTACTTCGTTTACAAACTCCAACCCTTCTTTTTCTACATCAGCAACTGCTTCTATTGTCACTTGTATGTCTGCAAACTTACCTCGTCCACCAGATTGTTTCTTATAAACTTCTCTGTGTTGAACAGCTCCTGTGATAGTCTCTTTATAATTTACTTGTGGTGCGCCTTGATTACACTCCACTTTAAATTCTCTTTTTAATCGATCTAAGATAATATCCAAGTGAAGCTCACCCATTCCGCTTAATACAGTCTGACCAGAATCTTCATCCGTGTGAATAGTCAAAGTTGGATCTTCCTCAGATAATTTAGCTAAAGCCATACCCAATTTATCAACATCCGCCTGAGTTTTTGGCTCAATAGCAATACCGATTACTGGATCCGGGAAATCCATAGATTCTAAGACAATTGGATGTGCTTCATTACAAAGTGTATCTCCCGTTTTAATATCTTTAAATCCAACTAATGCAGCAATATCTCCCGCTTGTAATCTCTCAATTTGATTTTGCTTGTTCGCATGCATTTGAAAGATTCTTGAAATACGCTCTTTCTTACCAGTTCTAGAATTTAAAATATAAGAACCCGCCTCAAGAACTCCAGAATATGCTCTAGTAAAGCACAAACGCCCTACGAAAGGATCTGTTGCAATTTTAAATGCTAATGCAGCGAAAGGTTCATCTATACTTGGCTTTCTGCTTGCTGGTTGATCAGTATTTGGATTCACACCATCAATAGCCTCAACATCCATAGGTGAAGGCAATAATTCCATCACATAATTCAGCATTGTTTGAACACCCTTATTCTTAAAAGATGAACCACACAACATTGGTACAATCTTCATAGAAATAGTAGCCTCTCTTAATGCTTTTAAGATCTCATCCTCTGAAATAGAATTTGGATCTTCAAAATATTTCTCCATTAACGTGTCGTCAAATTCAGCAATTGCCTCCAATAATAATTCACGGTAATGCGTAGCTTCTTCAATCATATCTTCTGGAACGTCGATTGTCTCATAGGTCATCCCCATATCCTCTTCATTCCAAATAATACCTCTCATGTTTAATAAGTCAACAACTCCTCTAAAGTTCTCTTCAGAACCAATAGGCAATTGTAAAGGAACAGCAGTACTACCTAACATCTCCTTCACTTGCTTACATACTTTCAAAAACTCAGCACCCTGACGGTCCATTTTATTTACGAAACCTAAACGAGCTACATTGTAGTTATTTGCCAACCTCCAGTTAGTCTCAGATTGTGGTTCAACACCATCAACCGCACTAAATAAGAATACTAAACCATCTAATACACGCAAAGATCTGTTCACTTCAACAGTAAAGTCAACGTGTCCTGGAGTGTCAATAATATTAATATGGTATTGGTGATCTTTATAAGGCCAAAACACAGTAGTTGCAGCAGAAGTAATTGTGATACCTCTTTCTTGCTCTTGCTCCATCCAGTCCATAGTAGCTCCACCATCGTGAACCTCACCAATTTTGTGACTTACTCCTGAATAATATAAAATACGCTCAGTGGTAGTTGTCTTTCCAGCATCAATATGTGCTGCGATACCAATATTTCTGGTGTATTTAAGATCTCTTTTTGCCATTGTATTATTTTCTTCTTGTGTAATATTAGAATCTAAAATGAGAGAACGCCTTAT
Organism: Acidiluteibacter ferrifornacis; assembly: GCF_009909615.1. Taxonomy (GTDB): domain Bacteria; phylum Bacteroidota; class Bacteroidia; order Flavobacteriales_E; family Vicingaceae; genus Acidiluteibacter; species Acidiluteibacter ferrifornacis. Next base: position 88,028 of record NZ_WWNE01000006.1, read on the forward strand.
TTGCTTCTGCCATTCTGTGAGTATCTTCTTTCTTCTTGTGAGAAGCGCCTTCTTCTTTAAAAGCAGCGATAATTTCTCCAGCTAATTTATCAGCCATTGTTTTCTCGTTTCTTTTTCTCGCATATCCAATCATTGCCTTTACAGCCATTGACGTTTTTCTTTCGTCACGGATTTGCTGAGGAATTTGAAACGTCGCTCCCCCTACTCTTCTACTTCTAACCTCTACTTGTGGAGTTACATTCTCAACCGCTTTTTTCCACACTTCTAACGCATTCTCATCTTTCAATCTCTCTTGAACAATATCAATCGCAGAATAAAATATTTGATACGCTATACTTTTCTTACCATCCAACATCATGTTGTTAACAAATCTTGTAACATCAACGTTATTAAATCTTGGATCTGGAAGAATTGGTCTACTTTTAGCTCTAGTCTTTCTCATGGTTTCTTACCTTAATACTTTTAAAGTCTTTTATCTTATTTTTTTGGTCTTTTAGCACCGTACTTAGATCTTCTTTGAGTACGTCCAGCAACACCAGCAGTATCTAAAGCCCCTCTTACGATGTGATAACGAACCCCAGGCAAATCCTTTACTCTACCACCTCTCACTAACACTATAGAGTGCTCTTGCAGGTTGTGTCCCTCTCCAGGAATGTAAGCATTCACTTCTTTTTGGTTGGTTAATCTTACCCTTGCTACTTTTCTCATCGCTGAGTTAGGCTTCTTAGGTGTTGTAGTATATACTCTTACACAAACTCCTCTTCTTTGAGGACAAGAATCTAAAGCAGCAGATTTACTTTTCTTTTCAAGCTTTACTCTACCTTTTCTTACAAGTTGTTGAATCGTTGGCATACGTTATTATTTATATAAATGCACAAATTATCCCAAATTTTTGGGGACGCAAATGTACAAGATTTTTTATTTAAAGCAATGATGCAATTAATTTTTTTTAAATATTTTATGTAGTTTTTTTCTACACCGTTATTTAAAGCGCAAAATTCCACATTTTTTGATTCATTTCAAGACGAAAAAAAATCAAAATATCTCTTCTTAGAATTAAATCTTATCAATCGACCCTAAAAAATTGACTGATTCCCTAATTTTGTACTCATGGATTATTTAGCAGGATTAAACGAAGCTCAGAAAGCTGCGGTTATAAATACAGAAGGCCCTACTATGGTAATAGCAGGTGCAGGGTCAGGAAAAACTAGGGTGCTTACATTTCGTATTGCCCATATGTTGCAAAAAGGTGTTGACCCCTTTAATATTCTTTCTTTAACCTTTACCAATAAGGCTGCTAAAGAAATGAAGGAAAGAATTTCAAAAATTGTGGGAGGAAATGAGGCTAGGAATCTATGGATGGGAACTTTCCACTCTATTTTCGCTCGTATACTCAGAAGCGAAGCTGAAAAATTACATTACCCCTCTAATTTCACCATATACGATTCTGCAGACTCTAAAAGCCTTATTAAAGATATTCTAAAGCAATTAGGACTCGATGACAAATCGTATAAACCTTCTCTAGTTTTAAACCGTATTTCTTCTGCTAAGAACAATTTAATTTCAGCACAAGCCTACCTAAACAATGTAACCATACAATCTGAAGATCGCCAAATGGGGAAACCTAAAATTGGTGAAGTTTATAAACTATATGAGCAACGCTGCTTCAGAGCAGGTGCAATGGATTTTGATGATTTATTATTCAAAACCAATATTCTATTGCGGGATTTTCCAGAGGTATTGCATAAATACCAGCACAGATTCAAGTATATTTTAGTAGATGAGTATCAAGACACCAACTATTCACAATACTTAATAGTTAAAAAACTCGCAGCAGTCAACGAAAATATTTGTGTTGTTGGTGATGATGCTCAAAGTATATATGCATTTAGAGGAGCGAATATTCAAAACATTTTAAATTTTGAGAAGGATTACCCAGATTTAAAAACCTTCAAATTAGAACAAAACTATCGATCGACTAAAAACATCGTTAACGCTGCAAATTCAGCCATAAAAAACAACAAAGAACAACTGGATAAAGAGGTTTGGACAGCCAATGATGAAGGGACTAAAATCAGGGTTAGTCATACCCTTACCGATAATGAAGAAGGGCGGATGGTAGCTAATTCCATATTTGAGACTAAATTAAATAATCAAGCTAGGAATGAAGATTTTGCCATACTGTATCGAACGAATGCTCAATCTCGTTCTATGGAGGAGGGATTAAGAAAGCAGGACATTCCTTACAAAATATATGGTGGTTTATCTTTTTATCAGAGAAAAGAAATTAAAGATCTTTTAGCCTATTGTAGACTAGTCATTAATCCTTCCGACGAAGAAGCGATAAAAAGAGTAATTAACTACCCTACAAGAGGAATAGGTAAGACGACAATTGATAGAATCCTATTTGCTGCCTCTGAACAAGACACTAGTCTATGGAATATAATTAAGCAAATTAAAACCACTAATGTAGGTGTCAGTGCGGCCGTTCAAAATAAAGTAATGGATTTCGCTGTAATGATTAACAACTTTTCTAAAATGGTAGATAAGTTAAGCGCATATGATTTAGCTAGTAATATTGCACAGTCAACCGGAATTCTAAAAGAACATTTTTCGGATAAAACTCCGGAAGGTATAGCTAGGTATGATAACGTTCAAGAATTGTTAAATGGAATCAAAGAATTTTGTGAAGATAAACCAGAAGGAGACACTTCACTAAGGACTTTGGATTTGTATATGCAAGACATTGCACTACTTACTGACATCGACAATGAAAATGAAGATGATAGAGATAAAGTAAGTTTAATGACCATACATGCGGCAAAAGGTCTAGAATTTCCTTATGTATACCTAGTCGGTTTAGAGGAAAATCTCTTCCCATCTCAGATGTCGCTAAACTCTAGATCAGATCTTGAAGAAGAAAGAAGATTGTTTTACGTCGCCATTACTCGTGCTGAAAAGCAAGTGAATATAAGTTATGCATCTTCGAGGTATAAGTGGGGTAATTTAATCAGTTGTGAACCGAGTCGATTCATCGAGGAAATTGACGAAAAGTATTTGGAGTATGACATGCCTCCTCAAAGAGTAGGTAAATCTAGCACAGGATTTGGAAGAACTACTGAGATTGAAAATAGACCAACACCTCAAGCTGGAAAAAAGACGATGATCTACACTAAGAAAAAACAAGACCCTAGACCATCTGCAACGATAATTCCTCCAAGAAAGAAGATGGTAAAAGTCACTGATAACATTCCAGATGATCCATCATTTACGACACTTGCAAATAATATTGAAATAGGATTTCGAGTTCAACATTTGCGATTTGGAAAAGGTGAAATCACTGCATTAGAGGGAACTCCTCCCAATGTTAAAGCGACGATTCTATTCGATCAGATCGGCGAAAAACAGCTATTGCTAAAATTTGCGAAACTGAAGATTATTAAATAACTCAGATATTGTAGTTTCAACTGAAATCATTATTATTACTTTTGAAGCTGATTTTGAAAAATAAAGAATGAATTATAACACATCAAGACCACACTTAATTATCCCAGAATATGGACGCCATATTCAAAAAATGATTGATTATGCAGTTGGTATAGAAGAAGAAAGTGAAAGAGAGAAAGTAGCTCATGCTATAATAAACGTAATGGGAACATTGAATCCACACCTTAGAGATGTTCCAGATTTTGCACATAAATTATGGGATCACCTGTTCATCATGTCTGATTTCAGATTAAAAGTTACTTCTCCATACCCGCTGCCCGCTGTTGAGGAGCTAATTGAGAAACCAAAGCACATGCCCTACCCTCAAAATGATATCCGTTTTAAGCATTATGGCAAAGGAGTTGAAAAGTTAATCAGTGCTGCGATTGAAATGGAGGAAGGAGAAGAAAAGACCGCGCTAACTGTATCAATAGCAAACTTGATGAAGAAGTTTTATTTAAGTTGGAACCGAGACTCTGTTGACGATAAAGTAATCTTGAACGATTTAAATAGACTTTCTAAATCCAAATTAACTTTACCTGAAGGGACAGAATTGGAGTCCACGCAAACCATCATTCAAAAAGCAGGACTAAATGCTCCTAAACAGAACTTTTCAAAGAAAGGAAAGAAACGTTCAAAGTCGAATAATAACAACTACAAAAAGAAAAAATATTAATACATCTAGCACATGGGCACTTTTGAAATAGAAGGAGGTAAACGACTAAAAGGAGAATTAATTCCGCAAGGAGCAAAAAATGAAGCATTGCAAGTTTTATGCGCAGTATTACTAACTCCTGAAAAAGTAATCATTCGAAAAGTGCCTAATATTGTTGATGTTAATAAGCTTATAGATTTACTTCAAGATCTTGGAGTAAAAGTTGAGAAATTGGGTCCTGAAGACTATTCATTTCAAGCAGACGATATTGACATTGAATACTTAAATAGTCAAACTTTCAAGAAAAAAGGAGCTAGTTTAAGAGGCTCTGTAATGATATTAGGACCTCTTTTAGCTCGATTTGGTAAAGGTTATATTCCTAAACCAGGTGGAGATAAAATTGGTAGAAGAAGATTAGATACTCACTTTTTAGGATTTGAAAAGTTGGGCGCTGAATTCGTTTACAATGAAAAGAGTAAGTTCTACAAAGTAAACGCTAAGAATCTTCAGGGTACTTATATGCTTCTGGATGAAGCCTCTGTTACTGGAACTGCGAATATTATTATGGCAGCCGTAATGGCAAACGGAGAAACAGAAATTTATAACGCTGCCTGTGAACCATATATTCAACAATTATGTAAAATGTTGAATAAAATGGGAGCAAAAATTCAAGGAGTTGGTTCCAATCTATTAAAGATTACAGGAGTAAAGAACCTTGGCGGATGTGAACACAAAATTTTACCGGATATGATTGAGATTGGTAGTTTCATTGGATTAGCCGCAATGACTCAATCGGAAATTACGATAAAAGATGTTTCTTATCCTGATTTAGGAAGAATTCCTTCCGTATTCAGAAGTTTAGGTATAAAAATCGAGTTGAGAGGCGATGATTTATTCATACCTGCTCAAAAAAGCTATGAAGTTCAGCCATTTATAGATGGATCAATTTTAACCATTGCAGATGCACCATGGCCCGGATTCACTCCAGATCTATTAAGTATTATCTTAGTAGTTGCTACTCAAGCTAAAGGATCTGTTTTAGTTCATCAGAAAATGTTTGAGAGTCGACTTTTCTTCGTGGATAAACTAATTGATATGGGCGCTCAAATTATATTGTGCGATCCTCACAGAGCTACAGTGATTGGCATGGACAGAAAGACACCTTTGCGTGGTATTCAAATGACATCACCTGACATTCGTGCAGGAGTTTCTTTATTAATTGCTGCCATGTCTGCTAAAGGAAAGAGTACCATTCACAATATTGAACAAATTGATAGAGGTTACCAAAATATTGATGAGCGATTAAACGCATTAGGTGCTAGTATTAAAAGAATTAATTAAAAATTAAAAGTCATGAAAAAGTTTTGGACAGTTTTTACTATTGTATGTTTCTCCGGTTTTATTTACAGCTTTATGCCGCAACCTGAGCCCACTTTTGAAGGCGAAAATGTCGGTTTAAAAATTGGGAATATTGCTCCCAATATCTCTTTAAATGATCCCAATGGGAAAACGATAGAATTAAAAGATTTAAGAGGGCAATTAGTATTAATTGACTTCTGGGCAAGCTGGTGCAGACCATGCAGAATGGAGAACCCAAACGTAGTGGCCAACTACAAAAAATTCAAAGACACTAAATTCAAGAATGGAAAAGGTTTTACGGTCTATAGCGTTTCTCTAGACCGTGCAAAAGCGGCATGGCAAAATGCTATTATGCAAGATGGGTTGATGTGGTCAAATCATGTGAGCGATTTAAAATACTGGCAATCAGAAGCTGCCACTCTATATGGAATTAGATCTATTCCTGCAGCTTATTTGATTGATGGGGATGGAATTATTATTGGTAAAGGACAATCATTAAGAGGTCAAGGCTTGTCCACCACCTTGAATTCCTTTGTAAAATAAAAAACTAACACAGTAAAAATAAAAGACAGGTAGTTATATCTGTCTTTTTTGTATTTAAACATTTCGTAAACTGTCAATTTGACACAATATTATGTTTGGCAAAAGAATTGACAAAGGGTGGAAACGAATTATAGATAGACTTAAGATGAAAGCAGAGGAAAATACCCAAGAAGAAGACGTATTGAAAAATGAATCGGCAGCGTCCGAAAATAGCACTGAGGAAGTAAAAGAAGAGGCCCCACAACTAACTCCGTTAGAAGAAATGGAGATTCAAGTTAAGGAGTTAAATGACAAATACCTCCGATTGTATTCTGAATTCGATAATTATAGAAAACGAACTCAAAAAGAGCGTTTAGAAATGATTCAGACCGCGGGAGAAGATGTTATAAAAATGATGCTTCCTATAATAGATGACTTTGAAAGAGCACAAAAATCAATGGATGAAAAAGCAGACTTTCAAATGTTAAAAGATGGGGTTGACTTGATTTATAATAAGCTTTTAAATAGCTTAGCTACTAAGGGATTAACTCCAATGTCTAGTTCTATTGGAGAAAAATTCGATAGTGATATTCAAGAAGCAATTACTCAAGTTCCCGCACCAAGTGAAGATTTAAAAGGTAAGGTGATTGATGAAGTTGAAAAAGGTTATATGCTCAAAGAAAAGGTGATTCGTTTTGCGAAAGTAGTTGTAGGGCAATAATTCTTAAAAAATTAAGATGGCAAAGAGAGATTATTACGAAGTTTTAGGTGTTTCTAAAAGCGCCTCTGAAAGTGAGATAAAAAAGGCATACCGTAAACTTGCTTTAAAATATCATCCGGATAAAAATCCAGATGATAAAGCAGCAGAAGAAAAGTTTAAAGAGGCTGCTGAAGCATATGAAGTGCTTAGTAACGCTGAAAAGAAGCAGCGATACGATCAGTTTGGTCATGCTGGAACGCAAGGTGCCGGTGGTTTCGGTGGCGGTGGCATGAACATGGATGACATATTTTCACAATTTGGTGACATTTTTGGCGGAGCTTTTGGAGGCGGTGGCGGATTTGGCGGCTTCGGTGGAGGTGGCGGAAGACGTCAACGTGTAAACCGAGGAAGCAATTTACGGGTGAAAGTTACATTGTCATTGGAAGACGTAGTGAATGGTGTAAAGAAAAAAATTAAACTCAATAAATATGTGAAATGTACCCCGTGCTCTGGTACTGGAGCTGAAGGTGGCAGCGGATTTTCTACGTGTGATACCTGTAAGGGAAATGGGCAAGTAAATAGAGTAACCAACACATTTTTAGGTCAGATGCAGACCACCACCACTTGCCCAACTTGCGGAGGTGATGGAAAAATTATTACCAATAAATGTAATAAGTGTCATGGAGATGGAATAGAGAAAGGGGAAGAAGTAGTAGAAATCAATATTCCAGCTGGTGTTGAGCAAGGCATGCAACTATCCGTTAGTGGAAAAGGTAATATGGGCCCTAAAGGAGGAATTGCAGGAGACTTAATCGTAGTGATTGAAGAGGAAGAGCATGCTGATCTAAAACGAGATGGACTCAATTTATTATATGATTTATACATTAGCTTTACCGACGCTGTATTGGGCGGAAGTGCAGAAATTCCAACTGTAGGCGGAAAGGTTAAGGTTAAAATTGAAGCAGGGACTCAAGGTGGAAAAGTTCTTCGACTTAAAGGAAAAGGAATTCCAGAATTGAACGGTTATAGAACAGGAGATTTACTCGTGAATGTGAATATTTGGACTCCTCAGAAATTGTCGAAAAACGAAAAAGAAACCATCGAAAAATTAAAAGATTCCAAAAACTTCCAGCCACAACCCACAGAAAAAGACAAAGGATTTTTCGAGCGAATGAAAGATCACTTTAGATAAACACTTAGTTATTAATACGTAGAACGGCCTTAATATTTTAAGGCCGTTTTTTTTGTTCGTTTTTAACATTTAATCCTTTATAAAGTTAAAAATCCAAAGAATTTATATCCGTATATTGTGATAATATTGCAATTGTTACAGATTGACTCACTACACTAATGAAGCTAACTCTACAGCTATTCTTAACAATAGTTGCAATTCACGTATTGCAATTTCTCCCTAGCCTAGCCTTTGGTAATGTTCAAGACCCTATTCCTTTTACCACTATAATAAAGGATTTAGATATCTCGCATCAACTGTTTCACTTTGAGGACACCACCAACTCTTTAGACGTCACTTCTGTCAATCAACTATATAAAGAAGGGCATTTTAATCAAATTGACAAACCTTTTAAAAACTGGGAAAAAGAAAGTTTCAACCAATGGTTCAGACTAAAATTTCTAAATGAGGTTCCGAGTATTCAAGATTGGATGTTGGCTGTAGAATACCCTCCGCTCGATACCGTTGAATTATATTATTTGGAAAATAACAAATGGAGTAAAATTCTTTTAGGCGGACTAACCAAAGCTTCCAACAGACGATTCAATAACAGATTTTATATATTTCCAATCAGTGTTCCTTACAAGAACATTGAGACTTTTTACCTGCGGGTAAAAACAGAAGGAGCCCTTCATCTTCCAGTGAAGGTTTATAACCCTTTCTATTTTTATGAAATAAACTTTAATCAAGAAGCCCCGTTTTTTATACTATATGGAATCATCATCATTATGATGATTTACAATCTAATTATATACTTCTCTTTAAAAGATAAAACCTACCTCTATTACGTCTTTTTTACTGGTTCTTTATTTATATTTTTCAATTCTCTTCACGGACACTTATACCATTATGTGGTAGGAGAATTTCCCTATATTTCTAAGTTTACCAATACGATTTCGCTCTCCTTAATTGTTACAACATCGTGCCTTTTTGCGCGGCAATTTTTTGGTCTTACCTCCAAAAATAAAATTTGGTTCTATTTAATGAATACAGGTATTGTTGTAGGGCTAATTAATATTGTCCTTACTCCTTTCCTTTCAACCGTCTCCTCTTTAATCAATGGCACCTTATTAATGCTAATATTCTCGACGATCATATTGGTATTCTCCATTAGAAGTGTAAAAAAAGGAGAATACTCTTCAACTGCTTTTCTAATCGGTTGGGTCGCATTTTATATTGGCACCTTCTGTCTATTACTTGAAAAAACAGGCTATTTGCCTTTTAATTCTATCACCTCTAACCTACCGGGAATCACTACTAGTACATTAGTTGCCCTGCTATCAATTGCATTGATTAATAAGTTTAGATTAATCAAAGAAGAAAAAGAGCGAGCACAGCTAAAAGCTTTGGAATTAGAAATTCAAACTAGTGAAAACCTAGATCGAAAAGTAAAAGAAAGAACTGTTGAATTAGAGAAACAAAAAGACATAGCCGAAACCATTAAAGAAGAACTACTCTCTAGTATCAACTATGCAAAAGGAATCCAAAAGTCGATCATGCCTCCACGCAGTGAATTGAAGAAATACTTTAAAGATGGATTTCTTTTATTTAAACCTAGAGACATTGTTAGTGGTGACTTCTATTGGTTGTATAAGACTAAAGATGATATTGTGCTGTGGACTGTAGCCGACTCTACTGGTCACGGTGTGCCCGGAGCATTTTTAAGTATTATAGGAAATTTTCTATTGAATGAAGTAGCTGTAGACAAAGAAATCAATACGACTAATAAAGTATTGGATTCCATGCGAAACTCTGTTATTAAAGCGTTGAGTAATAACTCTAAGCCAGACAAACAGCTGAAGGATGGAATGGACATGGTATTTTGCGCATGGGATATGAAAACCAATCGATTGCAGTTTTCCGGTGCCAATAATCCACTCTATCTGATTCGGCAGAATGAGTTAATCGTTTATAAAACGGATAGACAACCGGTGGGCTACCATTTAGGAGAAGCCACTCCTTTTACTGCCAGAGAAATTCAGCTAGAGAAAGGAGATAAAATCTATTTGTTCTCAGATGGCTATTACGATCAATTTGGAGGAGAAAAAGGCAAGAAGTTTAAAGTGACTAACTTTAGAAAACTCCTATTGAGCATTCAAGATAAACCAATGAGCGAGCAACTAGACGAATTGCGAACCACTTTAGATTGGTGGATGGGAGACGAAGCTCAAATAGACGACATCTGTGTGATGGGCGTGGAGATTTAGAAAACCCTATTTACAGCGAGTTATCATAGAAAAAGAAAGGGCTTTAAATTAGTTGAAGCCCTTTCTTTCTGGGTTAGTCTAATTTAATCTATTACTAAATTACCACTTTTAGTAAGCGTGGAATTACTAATCAGACGGTAAAAATAGATGCCTTGTTGCAGCTCGGTCAGTGAAATAATATGCTTTTGATGATCCCCATTTAACTGTTCCGTTAGTTGCAATTGCCCTAAAGTGTTGTACAACTCAAAGCGCCCATTTTCGTTAGAAGAAGCAGTAAATTCAACGGTAATTTGATCGTGTGCCGGATTGGGGTAAATGGAAAACTCTTCTTGTTTGTTTGCACTATTTTCTGCTACCCCTATCGAAGTAGTGATGCTATCGCAATGACCCAAATACAAATTATCAATGAAGTAGTAAGTGCCATAATAATTTGGATCCTTTCCTCCACCAACAAAAAATGTATCAATGCCCAAAGTATCGTTAAAATTACCAATAGTTAAATAGCGTTCCCCTCCGACTGCGGTATATTGAAAATTAAATTCTGTCCAATTGAGTTTATCGGTTATATAATTGGTGGGAGAAACAATCAACTGTGGCGTATAGGGTAGATTAAAATTAGATGTAGAGGATACTGCGGTATTGGACAAATAGATCCCAAGTTGACCTCTTGAGGCATGTGTCATTGAGTCAGGCAAATTAACATACAATTGCATACAATATGTTGAATCTTTGGTTAAATTATTTCTAAGTTTTGTTTGTATATAATCCCTCATCGAAGGTGGATTTCTAATTAACAAATACATAACAAGTCCAAAGTAAGAAGAACCGTTATAAGCATGCTGATTTCCAAAAAAATTTTGAGGGACAGTCCACTTAAACTGATTAAAAGGAGTATAATGTTCTCCAACACTATTAAACCCACTGGGAGAAGTCCATTGTTTAGGAAATGTAAACCCCCCCCCATAACTAATCGTGTCCTCAAAACTTCCATTGGGGATTAAATTCTGTGCGGCGCAAGGCGCCACACAGAAGATAAAGATTATGATGATTAAATTTTTCATATTAGTCTACTATTAATTTGCCACTTTGAGTAAGCGTGGAATTACTAATCAGACGATAAAAATAGACGCCTTGTTGCATGTCATTTAATTTTAATGTAACGTTTTATTAGTTGTACTGACTTCATCCTTGTGTTCTTTTGGCTTGACCCAAAATGAACCAAAAGATCAAGTCTTTGATTTTCCTTCTGCTGATTCCTTCCTAAAGTCTAAGACCTACGCCGGATCTCCTCAATTCTTCGGAGCTAGACGAACTTACTAAGACTTTATTTCGAAATCCTTGAAGAAAACTCAAGGACAAATACCCTATGGCCATTTGATAAAAAACTGTTTTTTCTACTTTCAATTTTGTCATCCAGAATATTTCGACTGCGCTCAATACAGGCTTTTTCGAGTTTACAATTTGCCACGTCCAAATAAAAGATAAAAAGGTAATGACCTCAAAAACAAACCTACCTCAACAAACTCAACGTCCCTTTATACGTTTCTCCATCGTGTGTGATGATGTAGAAATAAACAGCAGTAGCGCAGTTATTTCCATCCCATGAGGGATTGTTTTTCCAATGTGCCACTTTCATGCCCCATACATTATAAATAGTAATGTCTAATGGCAAGCCATTGGTATTTCCCAATTCCCAAGTATCATTGTTGCCATCGCCGTTGGGGGTAAAAATGTTTGGAATAATTAACGCGCACGGTTCTACTAATACTTCTATTTTACTTCTTTCTTGCGCAACACAGCTATCTACTTCCGTTTCTATATAGAACGTTTGGTTGTTTTTTACTTTAAAGGAATAAGCAAACCCTTGAAAAAATGGGACAGTTGCTGTTTGAGAACTGTACCAATTGAGTGCAGAAATGTATTCCGGAAAATGGGGTACAATGGTTTCTGTAGTGTTTCGACAAAAACCAACTGAAGTATCTTTCAGTACAGGCGGATCATTCACTTCTACTTTTAAAGGTTCAGAATAATAATAATCACAAATTGAAAACCGATAGTAAGTCGTTTCTATTGGCTGATGGGTAGCAACAGTAGACTCATTTAGTGGAAGCCAATCGATTTGGTTTATACTGTATTGCCATTGTGGGTCGCCTTTACTGTTTTCACTTTTTAATGCAACAGAAGTTCCAAAACAAATTAATGAATCGCTGCTACTGATTGAACCAAGGGACAGATTATTGACAATGACTGTATCTAAAAAGTTGTTCGTAGTGTCTTCATCTGCTTTTAAGCGAGCCACTATTTTAAGTTGATAAGACTGACCAATTATAGAAAGGTTAATTGGGTTTAAAGGGAATGAAATACTGCTGTCTTGCCCCAACAAATGGCCGTTGTGGTTAAATGAATTATTGCTTATTTCTTGCTGAAAGCTCTGTATCACATTTCCATTACCTAAAACTTCGGCAGAAATTACTAACGTATCTTTTGTAAAATCAAGGGAATCTACACCCTTATTTTTTAAGGATAGATTGAATCCCGTATTCTTGGTATAACAAGCCGTTTCATTAAACAAAGAATTGATTGAAAGGTCTTTTTTCAAGGGAATACTATCACAGTGGCTGAGCCACACATTATCAATGTAATAATAACTTCTTTTAAAATATAGCTCCTTGCCTCCGTTTTGCAAAGGCAATGTATCTACAAAACTATAAGGTCGAAAATTGCCTAGCGTAATAAACCGTTCACCACCTTGAGCGGTATATTGGAAGTTATATTCTATCCAGTTGACTTTATCCGTAATGTAAGTCATGGGAGAAACTATGATTTGAGGCGAATAATTCAAAACCTCTGGATTATTAGAGCTAATGGCATTATTGGAAAAGTAAATCCCCAATTGATTTCGAGAAGCCAATTGGCAAGAATCTGCCAAACTGATGTAAAATTGCAAACAATAAATACTGTCTTTTTTTAGCGTTTGTTTCAATCGGGCTTGTAAATACTCTCTTAAAACATCTGGGTTTGTTGCATACCCATTCAAGACTAATCCCATATAGGCTATACCTGTTTTCGGATATTGATAGCCAACAACATTTAAAGGCATTCCATTCGAAAAAAAACCTCCTGGCACCCCTATTTCCTTATTCTTTGGAGAGAAATAATCGGGACTTCCTTGATTGGCGGTTGTCCAATCTGTAGCTATATGATAATAATAAGGTGTCCCAGGAGGAATAGGAACAGTATCCTCAAAAGAATAATTCGGAATCAGATTTTGCCCTGAAGCATATGGGCAAAATCCAACTCCGAATAAAATAAATATTGTGATTAATATTCTCATTCAGGTTATAAATAGTAGATAACAAATATAAAGTATTTGAAATTGAGTAGATTCATTTAACTCTATAAAAATTGGATATATGCTACTGAACTTGAAAATGATTCATATCAATAACTTCATTTGATATTTATTCTTGCTTTAAACTAAAACTCTTTCCACTGCTGAAAAAATAACCTATAAATAATCTCAAATTTTATATAAACGGTTTTGCGCTCGAAATTGATTTGATTAGTTTAGACCCATCAAATTCAATACTTATGAGTAACCTATTAGTTGCTGACAAAATAACCAAGAAATACCAATCTCATTTAGCATTAAATGAGGTCAGTATTGCAGTTCCTGGACAATCCATCTTTGGATTATTGGGCCCAAACGGAGCCGGAAAAACCAGCTTGATTCGGATCATTAACCAGATTACTGGTCCTGATAGTGGCAGCATCACTTTTGAAGGTAAACCACTTTCCAAAAAACACATCGAACAAATCGGGTACTTGCCAGAAGAGCGTGGATTGTATAAGAAAATGAAAGTGGGTGAACAAGCACTTTACTTGGCTCAGCTAAAAGGCATGGAAAAGTATGAGGCGAAAACCAAATTGAAACATTGGTTCGAAAAGTTTGACATTGCACCTTGGTGGAATAAACGAATAGAAGAACTTTCAAAAGGAATGGCGCAGAAAGTTCAGTTTATTGTTACAGTATTGCACGAGCCTAAACTGCTCATTTTGGATGAACCGTTTAGTGGTTTTGATCCCATCAATGCCAATTTAATCAAAGAAGAAATTCTACGATTGCGAGATAACGGAGCTACGATCGTTTTATCTACTCACAACATGAGCTCTGTAGAAGAAATTTGTGAGCACATTGCATTGATTAATCAATCTAATGTGGTGTTGAATGGCGCAGTGAAGCAAATCCAACAGGATTTTAAAGAAGATATTTTTGAAGTCACTTTTAAAGGAAATAAAATTGCATTCACCAACGCCATGTGGACTGGTGCGGAGTTATTAGATTCTAAAGAAAGTGACGGAATTACCACTTCAACCGTTCGTTTATTGAACAATCTAAAGCCAAATGACCTGCTAAAAGCTATATTGCCAGAAGTAGAAATATTAGGTTTAAGAGAGATAGTACCAACCATGAGCGAAATTTTTATCAAAAAAGTTCAAGAAAAAACAGGAGGGAATCATGAATAAGACCGTTCTAATCATACAGAGAGAATACCTGACAAGAGTTCAGAAAAAGTCGTTTATCATCATGAGTATTCTGGGGCCACTTTTGATTGCAGCCTTGATGATCGTGCCTGTTTGGTTGGCTACACAAGACGAAGACAAACAAATAATTGAAGTGGTAGATGAAACCTCACTATTCATCAATAAACTAGAAGATACTGAAAACTTGTCGTTTGACTATAAATTCAGATCTCTTAGTGAAGCCAAAAAAGACTTGTATTCGGCCAATACCACCGCTATTTTATTTATTCCTGATGTAGCGATTACTTCACCAAATACGATTCAGATTTTCTATAAGAAAAAGCCTAGCACTTCCTCTATGGGATATATCAAATCGGCTTTATCCAATACAATAGAGGATAAAAAGCTACAGGACTTTTACAAAGTCAGCAAGGATGAAATCAATGCCATTAAAACTCCTGTAAGAATTGTAAGTAGCAAGCTAAAAGAAAGCGGCGAAGAACAACAATCAGGTGGTGGCGTAGCCATGGTTGTCGCATTTGCATCGGCTATTTTTATTTACTTCTTCATTTTCCTATTCGGCGTTCAAGTGATGAGAGGTGTCATTGAAGAAAAGACAAGCCGAATTGTAGAAGTTATTATTTCTTCTGTTAAACCATTTCAGTTGATGATGGGTAAAATCATTGGAATCGCTTTGGTTGCCCTCACTCAATTTTTATTGTGGGTGGTGTTATCAACAGCTCTAATTACAGGAGTTTCTTCCATTTTTGCTGATGAATTCGCTGCAGCAGAAAGAAACAAAGCGACCATCGAACAAATGAATCCAGATGCGGCACAATTAAGCTTGGACAAGAAAGAGAATTTCATTGCAGAGGTTAAAAACAACATTGAAATGATCAATTTCCCCTTGATATTGGGCTGTTTCCTATTTTATTTTCTAGTAGGCTATTTGCTGTATAGTGCATTGTTTGCAGCGATTGGTTCAGTTGTAGATCAAGAAGCAGACAGCCAACAATTCATGATGCCGGTCACTATACCACTTATTTTCTCATTTGTGATTGCACAAAACGTGATGGACAATCCTGATGGACCTCTCGCCTTTTGGACTTCTATTATTCCATTCACCTCCCCCATCATTATGATGGTTCGAATTCCTTTTGGCGTTCAATGGTGGGAACTAGCGTTGTCAATGGGATTGTTGATATTGACATTTATTGGTGCCGTTTGGTTTGCTGCAAAAATTTACCGTGTAGGAATTTTAATGTACGGCAAAAAAGTGAGCTATAAAGAAATCGGGAAATGGTTGTTTTATAAAAACTAGAATGAGAATAGCCATAATTGACATTGGTACGAATACCTTCAATTTATTGATTCAAGAAGTTGATAAAAACACTACCACTTTACTTCACAAAGATAAAATCAGTGTGAAACTAGGGGAAGGTGGAATCAATGATGGAGTGATTCATCCTATTCCGTTTCAAAGAGGATTGGATGCAATTGGTGTTCATTTAGCAACGATCGATCAATTTCAGGTCGACAAAATTGTAGCTTTTGCAACCAGCGCTGTTCGGTCGGCAAAAAATGGCGGTGAATTTAAAGCAGCTATTTTTGATAAATATCATTTGTCGATTGAAATTATTGAAGGAGATCGAGAAGCAGAATTGATTTATAAAGGCGTAAAGGAGGCATGCCCTCTAACTTCTAAAACCATACTCATTATGGATGTTGGAGGTGGCAGTACTGAGTTTATACTCGCCAATCAAGATGAGATATTTTGGAAGAAAAGCTATAACATCGGAGCTGCTCGGTTATTGGATCGATTCAAACATTCAGAACCCATCACTAGTTCGGAAATTGAAAGCATCCAAGATTTTCTAGATTCACAATTTGCTGAATTAAAAGACGCAATGAAAAAATGGCCAACTGCTACACTAATTGGTTCATCAGGATCTTTTGAAACTTTAGCAGACATACTGGCCAATAAACATTTAAACAGAAGTATATTTGATTCACCCTTTACTTCTATACCTATGGATGTAAATCAACTGAAAGAATTATTTCCCGAAATTTTGAGCAAAAATATTTCTCAACGAATGGAAATAAAAGGGATGCTAGAACTAAGGGTAGACATGATGGTTGTCGTAAGTATTTTCATCGAATATATCATCGACACTTTTCATATCAATGAAGTTATTTTATCTGATTATGCCATGAAAGAAGGCATATTGACGGAAGTTATACAAAAAGACATTTAAGAATATGAGCTCGATATTAATTATAGATGATGAACGCCCAATTAGAAGTGCAATGCGCGACATTTTGGAATATGAAAAATATAAAGTAGACGAAGCTGAAGATGGCGCTATTGGTATCGAAAAAGTGGCCGCTAACAAATACGACTTGGTGCTTTGTGACATAAAAATGCCCAAGAAGGATGGATTAGAAGTCTTGACGCATATTTTAGAAAATCATCCAGATGTGCCTGTTGTCATGATTTCAGGACATGGAACCATAGAAACGGCTGTTGATGCCATTAAGCAAGGTGCTTTTGATTATATCGCTAAACCATTGGACTTAAATCGCTTATTGATTACTGTTCGAAATGCGCTGGATAAAGGTGTTTTGGTAGAAGAAACCAATAAGCTTCGTAAAAAAGTTAATCAAAATAAATTGACTGACATTGTTGGTGAAAGTGCCGGAATTCAAGAGGTAAAAAACATGATTAACAAAGTAGCTGCTACAGATGCTAGAGTATTGATCACAGGAGGCAATGGAACAGGTAAAGAGTTAGTTGCAAGAAGTCTACATCAAAACTCTTCCCGTAAAAATGCACCATTTATTGAGGTTAACTGCGCTGCAATTCCATCAGAATTGATAGAAAGTGAATTGTTTGGACATGAAAAAGGTGCTTTTACTTCTGCAGTTAAGCAACGTAAAGGAAAATTTGAGCAAGCTGAAGGTGGCACTTTATTTTTAGATGAAATTGGAGACATGAGCGCTTCAGCTCAAGCAAAAGTTTTACGGGCTTTGCAAGAGAATAAGATTACTCGTGTAGGTGGCGAAAAAGAAATCAAAGTCAATGTGAGAATTCTAGCCGCTACCAACAAAGATTTAATCCAAGAAATCAAGGATAATAATTTTAGAGAGGATTTATATCACCGACTGAGTGTAATATTGATTCATGTACCTTCATTGAATGAACGAAAAGACGATATCCCGATTTTAGCAGATTATTTTCTTCAAAAAATTTGCGATGAGAACGGCATGCCAAAAAAGGAGTTTACCAAAGATGGTTTAAAAGCTTTACAGGATATTAACTGGACGGGAAATATTAGAGAATTGAGAAACCTGGTAGAACGGTTGCTGATTTTAAGCGATCAACAAATTGATGCCGTTACGGTAAACAAATACGCAAATCCGAAATAGCCAAATTGACTTATAAAGTCGAATTAGTTAATAAATAGTTCGATTCAAGACTATAAATTCTCCATTATCGGCTTAAAATTGTACCATACAAATAGGATATGAAGGTACATTTTATTGCAATCGGAGGAAGTGCCATGCACAATTTAGCATTGGCTTTACATAGTAAAGGTTATACTGTATCAGGTTCTGATGATCAAATATTTGAACCTTCATACAGTCGTTTAGATAAAGTGGGAATTTTACCTACTGAAATGGGTTGGAGACCAGAGTTAATCTCTTCCGATTTAGATGCAATAATCTTGGGCATGCATGCCAGAAAAGACAATCCGGAACTACTAAAAGCTCAAGAGTTGGGTTTGAAGATATACTCCTATCCTGAATATATCTATGAGCAATCCAAAGACAAGCAAAGGGTTGTAATAGGTGGAAGTCACGGTAAGACTTCCATTACTTCGATGATTCTTCACGTATTGAATCATTTAAACATGCCTTTTGACTATTTAGTTGGAGCTCAATTAGAGGGGTTTGAACGAATGGTTCAGCTTTCTGATGCTCCACTGATCATTTTGGAAGGAGATGAGTACTTGTCCTCCCCGATTGATTTAACTCCAAAGTTCTTGTGGTACAAGCCGCAGGTTGCTTTATTGAGTGGAATCGCTTGGGATCACATCAATGTGTTTCCTACATTCGAAATATACAAACAACAATTTCAGCTATTTGCAGAGACCATCCAATCCAATGGAAGTTTGATTTACTTCTCAGGTGATGAGAATTTAAATAAAATAGCACAAAGTAATCTAGCAGAAGTAAATAGACTACCTTATCATACTCCAAATCACATTATAGAAAACGAACAAACCTTTTTAACTACACCAGGAGGAAATATTCCTCTAGCTATTTTTGGAAATCACAACCTACAAAACCTGGAAGGTGCTCGATTAGTTTGTCAAGAAATTGGAATTTCTTCAGAACAGTTTTATGAGGCGATACAGTCATTTAAAGGAGCTGCCAAGCGATTGGAATTGATAGGAAACAAATCGAAGACAACGGTCTATAAAGATTTTGCTCACTCCCCTTCTAAACTAAAAGCTACAGTGAATGCTGTAAAGAGTCAATATAAAAAAAGAAATGTAGTAGCATTAATGGAGTTGCATACATTCAGCAGCTTAAATAGTGAATTCTTACAACAATACAACGGAAGTATGAATGAAGCAGATGAAGCAATTGTTTATTATAATCCAAAAACCATTGCTCATAAAAAGCTAGATCCTATTTCTATTGGAGAAGTGAAAGCTGCTTTTGATCGATCTGATCTGAAGATCTATACTGATTCCAAACAACTACAAGCTGATTTACTCAGTATGAACTGGGACAATAGTGTGCTGCTATTAATGACCTCAGGAAATTTTGATGGAGTCAATCTAAATGATTTTGGGCAAAAGATTATTGACACTGTTTAGTGCCCAAACCCTTTCATTTTTCGCACAAAGAAAGTTATTAGAGCAGAATAAAATCCTCCAATAATTAAGAAGATAACCAGTGAAACGGTACTTTGAAAGTAGGGTGATAATACAAACTCTCCAGCTTTCTGTACTTCTTCGATGTTGGTATTCCCTGCAGCTTCAGCTTCTGCTACTTTTTGTTGAAGCATAATGGTGAAGTAATCAGGATCGATAAATGTATAATAAGAATAAATAAAAGCAGACATCAAGATCGCGTATAACGCTGTGACCTTCATGCCTGCTTTAAAGTCATCTACAAAAGCGGAAGTTCCTCCTACTTTCAGTTTATGATTTCGAATGGTGATAAAAATCGCTGTCATTAATAAAAAGACATAACCCAATCCTAGGTATAAATCAAAGTCAGTAAATTGCTGCCCGCTGAAAAAAATAATCATTTTCAACAGCACCGAAAAAACTGTAAACCAAACTGCAGTAGAAAAAACCGTCTTTGTCATTTAATTAAAAGTTTCAAGCGAAAACGTCTTTTAGCCGTTCATTGAAATTAAAAACTCTTCGTTATTTTTTGTTTTGGTAATTCTATCTTTCATGAATTCCATAGCTTCTACAGGGTTCATGTCCGCAATATGATTACGTAGAATCCACATACGTTGTACAATGTCTTTAGACAATAACAATTCCTCTTTACGAGTACTTGAAGAAACAATATCAATAGCAGGGTATACTCTACGATTAGAAATTTTACGATCCAATTGAAGTTCCATGTTTCCTGTTCCTTTAAATTCTTCGAAAATTACTTCGTCCATTTTAGAACCTGTTTCAGTCAATGCTGTTGCAAGAATAGTCAAAGAACCACCATTCTCAATTTTACGGGCAGCACCAAAGAAACGTTTCGGCTTGTGCAATGCATTTGCATCAACACCACCAGAAAGCACCTTACCTGATGAAGGAGAAACCGTATTGTATGCTCTTGCCAATCTGGTAATGGAATCCAGTAAAATAACCACATCATGGCCACACTCTACCATTCTCTTGGCTTTCTCCAAAACAAGATTAGCTACCTTTACGTGTCGTTCAGCAGGTTCATCAAATGTAGAAGATACTACTTCAGCATTTACACTTCTAGCCATATCTGTTACCTCTTCTGGACGTTCGTCGATTAGTAAAATCAACAAATACACTTCAGGATGATTTGATGCAATTGCGTTCGCAACTTCCTTTAACAATGTTGTTTTACCAGTTTTTGGTTGAGCTACTATTAGCCCCCTTTGCCCTTTACCAATTGGTGTGAATAAATCTATCACACGTGTAGACAAACCAGACTTTGCGTGACCAGTTAAGTTGAACTTTTCAAAAGGAAACAATGGAGTTAAATAATCAAAAGGGACTCTATCCCTAACGAAATCTGGGGTTCTACCATTAATTTCATCAACCCTAATCAAAGGAAAATACTTTTCGCCTTCTTTTGGTGGTCTAACACTACCTCTAACTGTATCTCCAGTTTTCAAACCAAAAAGTTTTACTTGTGATTGAGATACATAAATATCATCAGGAGAGTTTAGGTAATTATAATCAGAAGATCTCAAGAAACCATAACCATCAGGCATCATCTCCAACACACCTTCACTTACAATTATTCCGTCAAAGTTAAAACCATAGTCGGCTTTAGACTTTTGATCTCTTCGCTGATTGTTATTATGATTTGTGTTATTACTGGAATTCCCATTCGAATTTTGGTTCGAATTCGAATTGTTGTTGTTGTTGTTGGATTTTCTTGGAGGTCGCTGCTCTTGTTGAGTTTCCTTGGAGCTGTTATTTTGCTCAGACTTAGGTTCTGATTTTTGTTGTTGCTGTTTATGTTGAGGAGTTGCTCTAGGCTTCTCTTCAGGAGGAGTTTCCTTTTTCTTGAAACGAATTTCTTTTCTTTCATTCTGTTGTTTAGGAGAATCCTTCTCAACAGTTTCTGGTTTAGAAACCTCTTCCTTCGCAGGCTCCTTAGTTTCTGGCTTATTCACCGAAGTACTTCTAGGCTTCCTGGCCCTTATCGGCTTTTCTGTTTCCGGAGACTTAGTAGCTTTCTTTTCAGTAGGCGTCTTTTTAAGAGGTTGAATAGCTTGTTGATCGAGTATTTGATAGACCAACTCTTCTTTTTTCAGCTTATTAGACTTTTTAATATCTAATTCTTTGGCAATTTCTTTTAATTCAATTACCGTCTTCTGATTTAACTCAAGAATGTCGTACATTAATATGGAAATGTTGAAATAATAAATTTATAATTTGAAGTTCTTTTGGGAACAGACAACGTGAGAACGTGTCATTAATTTAATACTCGAATCAAGAAAACTGAGTAAATAATCAATGCAATTATACTAATTTATTTAACACCATTAAGATTTCAGTCGATATATATTCTCGATAATCTCAACTACTTTTAAACCCTCTAAAGAATTGGTCGAAACAAAATTCCTCCCTTTAAGTGTTTCCACCACATTATCAATTACAAAGTGGTGGTTAGCCGCACTTCCCTTGTATTTACCATAATCGTTGGCAGGAAGCGTTTCTTCTAACTTAGGCATTTCATATCCTTCTATATTGCATACCTCCACCTCATTCATATATTGCCCACCGACTTTAATACTCCCTTTTTGACCGATTATGGTAATACTACTTTCTAAATTATTATTCCAAACTGCAGTAGAGTAATTAATACTCCCTGCTCCTTGTTTTACGAAGTCGAAATGTATAATTCCGGAGTCTTCAAACTCAGTTGTTTTTTGATGATTAAAATCATAAAATTTGGCGTTAATGTTTTTAATATCACCAAATAACCAAAACATTGTATCGATGAAATGGCTAAACTGTGTAAACAATGTACCGCCGTCACTAGCTAATTTCCCTTTCCAATAATTGGGGTCTCCACCTTTATAGTAATCATCATCTCGGTTCCAATAACAATTAATTTGAACCATATAAATTTCACCTAAAATTCCATCATCAACTACACTTTTCAGCCATTGAGCGGGCGGACTATATCGATTCTGCATCACACAGAAGACCAGTTTGTTCCGTTTTAAGGCACGGAAAAGTACTTCCTCTGCGTCTTGTTTTGTGAGCGCCATTGGTTTTTCACAAACCACATGAAAGTTAGCGTCTAATGCATCAATTGATTGTTTTGCATGCTCACCATTAGGCGAACAAACATTCACTACATGTATTTCAGGATGATTCTTAAACATTTCTTGATGGGTTGTATAAACAGGAACTCCAAATTCCTGTCTCAATTCTTCGTGAACTGAAGTGTCTATATCAGTTAACGCCACCAGTTTTGAATATTCATTCTTCACAACCATTGTAGCATGTCTTCTACCTATTCTTCCAGCACCAATTACAGCAAAATTTACTATTCCTTCAATCATAATACAACCCTATTTTAAAATATCGAAATTACAATAATTTAGATTTAATCTTAAAATTTTTTTAACAAATACTATTCAATACTTTTGTGCTAAACAAAGTATAAAAATGACTGTATTAGTAACAGGAGGAGCAGGATATATAGGTTCGCATACAATTATTGAATTAATTCAAAAAGGATATACAAATATTATCTCTGTGGATAATTATTCGAATTCTGAAGAAAGTACTTATAAAAGAATTGAATCGATCACCAATTACAAGATTCAGTATTATTCAATTGATCTGACCAGCAAAATTGATTGTGAACGTCTTTTCGAAGAAAATGAATTTGATGCAGTGATACACTTTGCAGCATACAAATCCGTTCCTGAATCTGTTGAAAACCCTTTATCGTATTATCGCAACAACCTTAACTCATTAATTAACATTATTGATTGCTGTAATAAATACCATTGTAATCAATTAATCTTTTCTTCTTCTTGTTCTGTATACGGCAATTCAACGGAGTTACCAGTTACCGAAACAACCCCGCTTGGAATAGCTGAGTCTCCCTATGCTGAAACAAAATTTATTGGGGAAAGAATTATTCGTGATGCCGTAAAAGCAAATTCAGAAATGAAGGCTGTGATTTTACGTTACTTTAATCCTGTAGGAGCACATATATCAGGAAAACTAGGAGAACCCGCATCAGAACGCCCCAACAATTTAGTTCCTTTTATTACCCAAACTGCGGCTGGCTTAAAAGAAAAGCTAAAAGTTTTTGGAGGAGATTATAATACTCCCGACGGGACGTGTATTAGAGATTATATTCATGTTTCAGATATTGCAGATGCTCACATACTTGCTTTAGAATACCTTACCAAAACCAATAACAACATAGAGGTATTTAATCTTGGAACTGGTAAGGGAGTGACAGTGTTAGAAGTTATAAAAAGCTTTGAGTATGTAAATAAATTGAATCTCAATTATGAAGTTGTAGAGCGGAGAAAAGGAGACGTAGAAGCGGTATATGCTAACAATGATAAAGCTGTAAAACTTCTAGGTTGGAAGCCTAAACATAGCCTCAGTGAAATGATGGAAAGTGCTTGGAAGTGGCAACAAAACTTATTGGATGATCCAATTTAATGGTGATACTTCTCCCCTTTAATGATTGTATGTGCCCGGTAAAGTTGTTCAAGAAAAAATAATCGGACCATTTGGTGTGTTAGAGTCATTCTAGAAAGGCTAAGTTGGAGGTTCGCTCTAGCATAAACATCCTGACTAAAGCCAAAAGGCCCACCGATTACGAAAATAACATTAGAAACACCAGAAACTTGCCATTTTTGAATTTGATTCGCGAATTGCTCAGATGAAAATGACTTTCCCTTATTATCCAACAGAACTAAAAAGTCTTGGTTTCCAATCGACTGCAAAAGCAACTTCCCTTCTTCATTTTTTTGCATGTCAACAGAAGCAAACTTTTGTTTTTTAGGCAACTCTAAAACAATTGTCTCAAATCTTGCGTAATGTTTTAATCTACTCTCATATTCAACAAATCCTTTCGCGATGTAGTTATCCTTAGACTTATTGATTAGTATCAATGAATATTTCATATCGAAAAAACTATTTTGATTAACTTTAAAATCTGAAAGTAAAATCCCGGCTTGGCTTAATTTTTGTCAAATATAACTCATGAAATTTAAACAATTACTTCCCCTCGTCTTTATTGTACTATTCTCTTTCCAATTTCTGTTTGGTCAAAGCAATTCTGAAATTTCAAAAGCGATTGCAACAGGCAGTGCAAAAGAGTTGGCGAAATACTTTAATGAAAACATTGATTTAAAAATTCCAGGTACAGACGGTGTCTTTAATAAGATGCAAGCAGAATTAATATTAAAAGATTTTTTTGTTCAAAATCCAATAGAAAGTTATGAAGTAAAACATGAAGGAAAGTCTAAAAATGAAGCGCACTATTCTATTGGAGAACTTATCCTCTCATCAAACAAATACCGAACATACATTTTAATAAAAAAGCAAGAAAACTCTTTTAAAATAATCGAGTTTAATATTGAACTAGACGAATAACACCAAATGACAATAGACCAATTAATTAAAACAGCACTGCAAGAAGATATTGGCGACGGCGACCATTCTTCTTTATCATGTATTCCAAAAGATGCTGTTGGACGAGCGAAGCTATTAGTGAAAGAGCCAGGGATCCTTGCAGGTGTTAACATTGCTAAGCAAGTGTTTAAACAAGTTGACCCTCTTCTAACTTTTGAGCAAATATTGAATGACGGTGATGTGATAAAACCCGGCGATATTGCATTTTATGTCGAAGGTTCCTCTCAATCTATTTTGAAAGGAGAGCGATTAGCTTTAAATTTTATGCAAAGAATGAGCGGAATTGCTACTCACACTAATGAATTGGTCAAATTGGTTGGAGATCTTCCATGTAAGCTATTGGATACCAGAAAGACGACTCCAGGATTGCGAGAAATCGAAAAGTTGGCAGTAAAAATAGGAGGCGGAAGTAATCACCGTTTTGGTTTATACGACATGATTATGTTAAAAGATAATCATATTGACTATGCAGGAGGTATTTCTCAAGCGATCAACAAAACCAAAGAATATCTTGCTGAAAACAATAAAAAATTAAAAATTGAAGTTGAAGCAAGAGACCTAGACGAGGTAAAACAAATATTACAAGTTGGAGGTGTGGACCGCATAATGCTTGACAACTTTAATTACACTGACTTAAAAAAAGCGGTGGAATTAATTGGAGTTTCTTCAGAAACAGAAGCATCTGGTGGGATTACAAGAGATACACTCAGAAATTATGCTGAATGCGGAGTGAATTTCATTTCAGTTGGAGCCTTAACTCACCAAATCAATAGCTTAGATCTAAGTCTGAAGGCCGTATAATTATGATAGAAAAATTAAAGAATTGGGCGCTTAATCTTCCACTGGTTTCGTCTACAATCGCGCTTTCAAAAAGACTTGTGCTACCAGGGTTTGATGGTCTTCCAATATATTATGTAGGAATATTTTTTTGGAATGGCATTCAAAAAGGCTTACTAGCCACCAAAGCGTCATCATTGGCCTTCAAGTTTTTTATGGCCATTTTCCCAACTATTATCTTTTTAGTTACATTGATTCCATTAATCCCAATTAATAACTTTCAATTAGAGTTATTGGCAATTTTAAATGATCTACTTCCTACCACTGCATATAATTTTGCTGAAGAAACATTAATTGAAATAATTATTCAACCCAATCAGGGTCTGTTATCATTTGGATTTATTTTTGCAATTTACCTAGCAACCAATGGCTTAGATGGATTACTAACCGCATTTAAAGACAGTTACAATACCACATTTAAAAGAAGTGCAATAAAACAAAAGTTATTAAGTGTACTACTCTTGTTCATTATCACACTTTTATTGATCATAGCAATTGCGGCAATCGTTAGCTCTGAAGTTATTCTTTATTATTTTCTAGACGAAAAGCAAATATTTGCGACCTACTTATTGATGGTTGGAAAATGGATTATCATAGCTGCACTTTGCTTTTTTGCAATCTCATTCATGTATTATATTGGTGGAAACCGAGACATGAAATGGCGTTTTTTTAGTGCAGGATCAACTTTAGCAACTGTATTGGTGCTAATTGTATCCTTAGGATTTGCATTTTATGTAGATAACTTCGCCAATTATAACAAGATTTATGGTTCAATCGGAACATTAATTGTCATTATGCTTTGGATATACTTTAACTCCCTTGTCTTATTGATTGGTTTTGAATTAAATGCTAGCATTCAGCAAGCAGGTTCAATTAGAGAAGTAAAAGATTCATTCGAGGACAATTCTCCTTTGGCAACAAATTAAATTCTTGACCTTATTTTTTGAAATAGACTTGAAATGTCTTCAGAAACATTTGATTTTAATATTAAAAAAATAAACAGCAATGCTATAATGCTAGACTTGTATAGAATATCAATAATATTATTTCCGACATTGGGCAACAGACTTCCAACAAAGATTCCTACTAATACAATTGCAATCGTTTTAATAGTTTGACTATTGAACGGACTTAAGCCCATTTTTAGATAAATAAACAAAACCCTTACCACATTATAAGACACAGAGGAGATTAAAGTGGCAAAAGCAGCTCCATTTATTCCATATCTAGGTATGAAATAAAAATTTGTTCCAATACCTATTAAAACTAAAAAGGAAGAAGTTACTCCTTCAAATGGATAGTATTTCGAAGCATTAATAATTTGGCCATTTACTCCAGTAAGCATGTCAACTAGCCGAGTTATACCTAAAATCAGAATTACCATTTTTCCTGTTGCATACTCTTCTTTTTGGAACTCAAATACAGAATCGATGTTAACCCATAAAAGAGTAAACAATACACCACCAACTAAGAATTGATTAATAGAAGTCTTTTTATATAGTTCTGAAATTAAATCAAACCTCTTCTTTTTATAATTGTGGGCGAGGATTGGAAATGAAATTTTTACAATTGAAGTTGATGGAATAGTAATAAGTATGCAAAAGTAAAGAGCATTAGCATATATTCCTACAGCAGAGAGATTTAGCAAAAAAACAAGCATAATAATATCTAACTTAGACAGAACAATACCAGAAAGGTTAGTAAAAACTGTAAATAGGCTATACCTAAAATATATTTTACGCAGTTTCCTATTAAAAAACTGCCAGTCAATTTTCCACCGGAGTTGATTAGTATTCTTTAGATAGAAATAATAAATCAGTGAATTCAGCAAGTAAGAAAGGATAAATCCAATAATAAATCCTTCAAAATCTATGACTTTAAAATAAAAGAGAACCAACAAAAAAGTAGTGACTATTTTATTTAAAACCTCTCTCAGGAAGGTAGAAATAGACGTGTTGGAGTTTGCCTGGAGTTTTTGCTCAAATAGATTATTGATTAACATCAATAGTATTAATGGAAATAAAGACCAATAGTAATCTACAATTAATGCACTTTTATCATAAAAATAGTGACTAATAATTGGTTGAAAAACAATTAATAAAATAGCAAAAACAACAAATCCTAAAAGAGAAACCAAAAAAGTAAGAGAAAATAAACCTTTATCATCTTTTGAAATGCCAGCGGTAAAGAATGGAAAAAAACGAACAAGGCTTCGACCGGTTCCAAACTGAGCTAGCATGGCTATAATTACGGTAACGTCAAGTAATAATGAACGAAGGCCAAACTCTTCATAAGTGAATAATCTATTCATAAAAAGTGAAACATTTAGGAAACCTATTAATGCTCCTAAATAGCTACTGAATGATGATAGAGATGCTTGTTTTAAGACAATACCCACCTATTATAATTTAATGATGCATGACATAATTAAGAATAAAATGAATAATTTTAAGCATTATTGTTGTTTAAATTAATTTTATGTCATTCTTAGATTTAGCAAAGGCCTACACACATATTTCTTACGAAACTATAAAGGATCGTATGCATTCTAAATCAGTTGAAAACTTATCAGAAGAGGATAAGCAAATTCTTTCCGATTTGGAATTAAATGGAGTAACTGTAATCCCTAATTATTATTCGGAAGAAAAGTGCGACCAAATCAAATCTGAGATTGACAATTTGATAAATGATGCTACTGTAAAGAAATGGGTCGATAAGGACGGATCAGATACGAGGGTATATGGGGCGCATAATCACTCTGATAAAATTATGGAATTTCATAAGGATCAATTCTTGACTCGTATTGGAGAGCAGTATACAAGATGTGAACTAATCAATTCTCATACATTGGGAGCTAGATTAGTTCCAACTCTTAACAATTTAGGATCTGGAGGGGGCTGGCATAGAGATAGCGTTTTCAGAATACAATATAAAAGCATTGTATACCTAACCGATGTTACGGAGGAAAATGGTCCCTTTGAATATATATTGGGGAGTCACAAGATATCAACCATTTATAAATCTATAATTGAAAATAAATTTAATTCAAATCAAAACAGACTCGAAGAGGAACAAATTGAAAATTTTTTGAATTCCAATCAACACCTATATAAGCAGCTATATACTGCTAAAAAAGGATCAGTCATCCTAGTGGACACGCGTGGAATTCATAGAGGCACACCAATAAAGGATGGTAACAGGTATGCACTAACAAATTATTTTATGCCCAAACATCATTATACAAAAGAAGTAGAAAAAAAATGGAAGCAGTTTATATAAGTTCTCTTCCTCTAAAATTTAACAAATAAAAACTCAATTGAATAATACTTTGCATGACCTCGAGGAATCTGGAACTCTCTATAATTTTCATATTTGAGTTTTTTTCTAACTTCATCTACTCTCTTAAAAAAATCATCAATTAAAGACTGGTCCTTCCTAGGTCTTTCGAATTCAACAACAATCTCTGTAGGAAAAATTCTTTGTTCAATCATTTGTTCAATAATTGGGAGAGCCGCCCCTTCAATATCAGCCTTAAATACATCAATGTGGTTATGTCCATTTTTCTGCATTAATTGATTGATAGTATAACATTCTGCATTAAAAGTTTTGCCATCATTCCCACTTGAATTGTCAATCAAACTTGAAGACCCTCCATACTTAGGTTCGTAAAAGGTTAAGACTGTTTGCTCCGTCCAAACACCAAATGGAAAAAAGTAAAAATTAGAGTTCTTCTGAGACTTCATAAACTCAATTGAAACAGGAGTAGGGTCATACATAAATACCTTACAGTTATATACTCGAGAAATATAGTTATCGAACCTTATATCATTCAGAATTCCTAAAGAATAGACTATTGAATGGGGCCCCTTTTCAATTCTTTTATCCAAGAAATAATTACCCGCCTCGATATGATTATGGTCTATTAAAGGTATAGAATTTAAATAGTTTTTAGTACGAACTCTATCTTTATCAAAAATGTAAAATATATTGTGGTTCGCAACATATTTTATAATTCTATTTTTAATAGCTATATATCCATTAGAAAAAAGTGAACCATTTTTAATATTCGTTAAAACTTTGTTTTTTAAATCAGTCATCTAATTGTTTTATAAGGAATGGGAACATTCCCAATTTATACAGTTTTAGAGCTGCCAAATTAAGGAATAAGTCTATTCTATCGATATGTCTTTCTACCATTTAATCATGAAATGTTATCTAAGGAAATAATTATCATTAAGATCTCTTCTTTTAAGAAATTATAAAACACTATAAATTGATTTATGCGTACGGTAAAGGTGATTAGATTTCAATAAGAAAATTCTATAAGCTAATATTCATTATATATTCCAATATTATTACTCCATTGATTAAATACTAAGGATGATTTTTTTTAGTCTAAATCATACAAAGGGATATTTTAGCATTAATTTCACAAAATATATATTATGTAGTATCATAACAAAATAAAATATCCATAACCATTATATTGGTTAATAAGAAAGTCTAAAGAAATAACCCATCGTGAAGAAGTCTAAACTTTTAATAATTGATTTAGTTTGTGATCAAAAAATCAACTTTGATGATTTCATAGATGATTATCCACAACAATTAACCGAAATTACCTATCTCAATGAAAATGAAACAATCTTAAGACCGTACAAGGTTGTAGAACCCATTAACTTTAATAAAATTCACCAAGAAACCTATAATCAAGCATTTGATGAAGTTACAAAACTTGGAGAATTCACTCTAAGTAATGGACTTTCTATTGCTGAAGAGTTAACATTAAACGATAAAAAAAGTTTGTGGTACTATTTCAGATTCATGCTGTTATACAAACATCGAAAAAGAATTTTTGAAGATAGAATTTATAGTGAAGCTATTTTACTTAACAAGGAGTATAAAAAAGTTGTTATCATCACATCTTCATCATATTTAAAAGGAAAAATAAATAAGGAAGTAGAAATAAAGTATTTGAATCAATCAGAAACGAAAGACTTTACCAATATTTTAAAATTTATGATTATATCTATTTGTAGATTTTTCATAGGGTTGCCAAAGTTATTTTTGTTTTTCAAACCATTTAAACGCCATATTCTACTTTCGAATGCAAATTCAGAACAAAACATACTTTCTATTAAAGACTTTACAATTCAAAAGGGTGATCATTTTTGCGAGTATCTTCAAGATAAAATCGAATATGACACAGAGTATATAAATATCTCTGAGTATTTCCCTCCCAAACTCACGGATAGTAACAAAATAAAGCTTAGTGCACATTTCTTTAGAAGTAGACATAAAAATACAGTTTATATGGAGTCATTACTTTACCTCCAGTTTCTGAATCCATTTTTCTATATTTCTTCTATAAAAGCCATATTAAAAATTTTCTATTCTTTTAAAAATATTCAGAAAGAAGAAAAGAAATACCCATTATTAGAGGAGTTCAAAAGCTATCAAAGATTATGCTATTTTATTGGTGTAAGAAAATCAGCAATTTATTGGATACTTAAATTTACTAATTACAAAACTGTTGCTTCAGTTAATGAACATGACTCTCGGGTTAAGTCAATACTAGATGTAGCGACTTCACTAAAAATAAAAACTTTTGGTATTCAACACGGAGTTATACATTACAGACATTTACACTATTGTTTCTCTAGTTTTGATTCTAGATTTCACCCATACCCCGATTACACTTTTGTATGGGGTGATTACTGGAATAAAGTACTTCAAAAAATTTCAACCTATACCTCAGATGAACTTATTAATGTAGGGCAATTAAGGACAGATATAATACCTAAATTAAAAAATCAATATACCAACTTCATAAGTAACGATTGTAAAGACAGTAAAACCTTCACTATTCTATATCCTTCACAACCGTTATATGTTGGTGAGGAAGCTATGAGGGAAAAATTAGCAATTAGCATTCTTCAACTTTCAGTTGACCTACCAAATGTTCAGGTAGTTATCAAGCCTCACCCAAAAGAAAAAGACTGTGCAGAATTCTTTAATCAATTAGCCAGTAAATTAAATACTAAAAATTTTGTAGTTCTAAATGAAGATTTATATAAAATGATTGCTACCTCGGATCTAGTAATTGTTTATAATAGCACAGTCGGTGCAGAAGCAATTTACTTTAGAAAACCTCTTGTAGTTATGAATTACGCCGATAACGATTTTAGTGGTTTTATCAAAAATAAGGTAGCAAAAGAGGTTAATAATTACGAAGAATTAAGACTTGTTACTCAACAAGTCATTACTCATAATCAAATAACTTCACCTGAAAATATAGATGAGTTTATAAAAGAGAGAGCTTTCAAAATCGATGGCGAGGTAGCAAAAAGAATTATTAATAATGTTAAGAATAAATCCCATTAATAATTCTTCTTGTAGTCAAAATCTTAGCTTTATAAAGCTTAGTAAGATTAAATAAATCAACTGTATTTATCCCTTCAAATTAAGAAACCTCAAATGTAAAATAAGTGGTTATTTTCTTTTTTTTGCTAGGACATATATTGAGTTATCCCCAACATATTCAGCAACTTTCACATCAAAATGTCGTCCTACAGATAGGTCAAATGCATTTAATTTTTTAAAATTGTGATCGGGTTTATTTTTTGATAGATAAAACGTCCAAGCATGGTCATTGAACTTCTTGTTGATGTGAACCCCACTGTTCCATCTTTTACATGAATAAGCAGGTACGAGAAAGATTAATTGTCCTTCATCATTTAGCTTCTCATTCATTTGAGAAAAAATTAAATCTAAATCTTCTATATGCTCTAGGGTGTGTGATGAAAAAATAAAATCTACTAAAAAATCAAGCTCCGTTAAAGAGTTATACTTTACAACACGATTAAAGCTATCCTTTTTGGCAAAATCTACAATGGGAATTGTCAAACTAATTGGACCATTCGCTCCTCCAAAATCAATTCCCTTTATATTCTCATTAAAAATAATTGGTATTAATTGCTCCCGATATTGCCAAAGGCCTTTCCATCGCCAACCACCAAGAATTTTATGATGTTTCATATGTCTAAACATAAAATTCTTAGTCCTTTGTTCTGCATCGTCGACAAATGATGTAAAATCCGCATTGGCATATGATGTCATTAATTCATCATAAGCTTTACTACTAATAAATTTTTTAGTCAGGAGTTCTTTTCTTTTAGAGGCATAATAATTATTGACAAATACATTGTTATACCTCCATTTATGTACAGTCCCCTTAATCTTTTCAACTAAATTCATTTTCTAAACATATTAAATTGCAAAACTGTATCTTCATCTATATCTAATAAACTCTGCATTCCTATCAGACTCTTTATATACTCAGGTCCTATTCCATTTCCCGGTCTCTTCCATGTCAAGTCATTATATTCAATGATTTTACCTTTAGAGATCGAATTCTTAGCGACTAAACTTCTCCTAGCGTTCAACCTAGAAACATTTTCTGTTTCAAGAGGCTTCTTTTCAAACGAACCCAATGTTGTAAATAAACTATCAACTTTTGAATTAAAATTTTTAAGGTCATATACATCCATTGCATGATAATGGTCATTACCTTCTAAAGTCTTATCAAACGTAAAATGCTTTTCAATAATTTCTGCACCAAGAATACTTGCATGAAGACAAACGTCCATATCATTTGGAAGAGTATGATCAGAATATCCAATAATCTGTCTTGGAAATTTATGTTGCAAATCCTTAATCATACCTAAATTGGCATTTTTATTTAATGTTGGATAGTTTAGCACACAATGCATTAGACCCAATGCATTTCCATTATTTTCGATCAATTCTACAGTCCTCTGGATCTCCCATAAGTATGCCGCTCCGGTACTAAGTAAAATCGGTTTATTATAATTACAAAGTTCTTCAATAAACGGCAAATTATTTAAGTCTGAGGAAGAAACCTTAAATACATCCATTAAATCATTTAAAAACCTAGCAGATTCTACATCAAAGGGGGTAGAGAGAAACTCTATCCCAGACTCATCACAGGCCCTTTTTAATAATTCATATTCTGACTTCCAAAACTTATCATACTTTTTGAATAACTCAAACTGACTTCGTGTACTTTCTTTTGTGGTATCCCAATAGGAGGGGCTATTTTTTGAAGCTAAAGTTTCAGCCTTATAAGTCTGAAATTTGATAGCATGTGCACCTCCTTCCGCTGCTTCATTAATCAATCTTTTAGCAAGATCTATAGACCCTTCATGATTAACCCCCGCCTCTGCAATAAAGTAAGGTTTTTGAACTCGATAATGATTGACTTCTCTTTTTTCTAAGATCTCAGCTAAATTCATTGAATATTATTTATTAAATTCTTAATCAAATTCACTACTCTTTGTTTGCCTAATTTTAAATCTTCCTTTAACATCTTTTGCTGCATAGTTTGTCTTACTTTATAATCCAAGGAATACTTAAACTTAGCTAAAATATTCTCATTAGAAACAGTTAGTCCAAGTCCTAAATTGATAAAACCATATTTTTCTCCAGCAAAAAAGTGTGTTAATTCTCTTTCATTTTGAGCCAATACGATTGACGGAAGCCCCAGAATTGCAAGTTCATAAGTAGTTCTTCCTGCAGATGTAAAAACTATATCAGCTGACAACATGTACATTGAAATATTCTTTACATTACTAAATACTTCTATATTGCTATAAACTTGAATACTATCAATGTACTTATATCCAAATCCGCAAACGACTTGAATTTTTATAGAATTCTGTTGACAGTATTCATATATTGATTGAATTACTTTTAGTGTTAAGTTATTTGGATCTACACCTCCAAATGCAATTAAAACCGTATTAACACTTCTTGATAATACTTTAATTTCAGAATGAATGAACTCATCTCTTGCACAAAAATATTTTGGACCAAAATAATGATTCCTCAATTTTTCATTCTCAGGATATATTGCATTAAACACTAGATTAGCTTGCTTGGCACCATCCCCTAAATCCTCAAAATGAATCAAATAAACTCCATGATCTAAAAATTTATCAACATCTTCGACTTTCGTATCTAGTCTATCACTTATGATTACATCAGGTAAGATTTTTAGTACTTCCTCTTGAATGTCATTAGTACTCTGAATCAAACACGGATAATTATTCTCCTTTATTTTTTCATAGCCTAAAGCACTTTTACTATCACAAAAAAAGATTATTTCATGCTCTAGTATACTACTAGCAAGAATTAAAGAATTGTATATATGTCCTAACCCAATTTCGTTGTAGCCACTTACTAGGAACACTATTTTCTTTCGTTTTAAATAGAATTCACAAAGGCTCCAATCTTCATAATTATCAATATCAATAGTCTCCTTGGATTCAAGTATATGTAATGAAACCTTCTTTCCAATTCGAGATTTTTCGGAAATAACAGATTCTCTACAAATTAAAAATCCTCCTGTTTCTGTATAACTTTTAGGAAGATACTGTCTATTCAATCTTTCATGATAATTAGGTACAAATTGTCCATTTGAAATACCCCAAGTAAGATGTGTTTCCTCTTTTGCTGATATTATTGTATCTACAGTATCATCATTGATCATTGACTCTATGGCTAATTCGATTGACTTACTAGTCAATAATGGTGAAGTAGGTTGCAGGGTAACGATTAAATCATAGTGCTTCTGTTCATATTTTGTGGCGGCTTTATAAGTATCATAAATCACTGCATCTAAAGTTATACTATCAAGAGATAAACTCAAATCTCTCTTAAAAACCTTTGCTCCAAACTTCTGAGAAATACTAAGTATTTCGTCGTCTTCAGAAGAAACATATACATCGCAGTTATACTTCACATGTAAACCATTTATAATTGAATAATATATTAACGGTTTGCCTGCTAAAGACCTGACATTCTTGCGTGGAATCCCTTTCGATCCTCCACGAGCTGGTATTACAATTAAAATATTCATTATTCAAAAAATTTCAAAGCAGTGGAATAAGTAGTTTGCAAATAGATAAAAAAATAATTATATCGCAATCAACAATTTACAAACTCATAATTGATACTTTCTTACGAAGAACAAAGAGATCACCCCAACAATAAGCATAAAAGACGCAACATAAGCCATTACTGAGCCCAGTTGATAAGAGTATGGTTCAAATACCATCACTATTTCACCCTGACCTTTAGGAATTTGAACTCCTCTTAACAAAAAGTCTACTTCGTGTATTTCTGTTTCATCTCCATTCACATAGGCCTTCCATCCCTTTTCATAAAAAATTTCAGAAAATACAGCAAATTGCTCACTTGAAGCATTGTAAGTATACTTAAGCTTATTGGGTAAATAGGACTCGATTTGGATAAAATCTCCTGGGTTTAAAGTATAGCTATTCTCTTTCAAATTAACAGAGTTAGTCGCCAATGCAATGCTTTTCAAATCATAATCTTTAAGTGCCAATATCACTGAATCTGAATTAGGTAACACTTTGACGCCTTTTACAAACCATGCATTACCATTCGCATATGGATTCTCAATAAGTACTTGACCTTGACCTTGATCAGAATTAGTTACTCCAACTATGTACTTCGCGTTCAACATATTTACAACGTTCATTTGAGGCAAATAAGAGTTGGCCATCGCCTTTCCTCCTTGGGATATAGCCTGTTGCAGGGTATATTGCTCTTGACCTAGATGGAAATCAATTAATTCTTGATACTTCTTCATTTTTGCGCCGTGATAACCACCCAAAGTTTTATGGAAGTAAGCTGTTTGCGCGTCTGCATCTAGTCTTGCCGATGTATTTAAAACTCTATAGTGAGTCTCCCTCATTAAGTTGCTAAACTTAATACCTTCTATGGTGCTGGGACTTAACCTGCCATGAGTACTCCCCTCTTGCTTTGTTCTAGCAACATACTGGTCTTCTAATTCCTTTATTTTAGGACTTTTAGTTACTTCTCTTTTATAAATCTCATAGTCTACTGGACCTGCTGCATATGGAGTGGCTAACTTTTCTTTTCTATCCCAAGCCAGAAACTCTCCTGTTTTAGACTTCTCATTATTTACATATCGTTTATCATTTAACCACAAGTCTATTAGTACAAGACCAGTTAGCGACACAACAACTACCTTCCATTGGATTTTTTCTTTTAAAAATAATACCAATAACAACACAGCAACTACCAAGTATTTCAAACTACCAAAAGCACTTTTCTGAAAAACATCAACTCTATAATCTATTAAAGCATTACGAGAACCTTCTACAGTTTGTGGATTAACTTGAGTACTCTGTTGGGTAAATTGTATTTCCTCGTTAGCAGAGGTAAAACTTAAAAAGTTTTCAGGAACAAGGGTAATAATCAAAAAGACAAATAGAAAGCCCCCAATGAATTTATATAACTTTCTCTGATTTGCAATAAATTCAGATTTTCGGCTAATAAGTTCATGTATAAATAAGGCTGCTAAGAAAGGAAATGCAAGTTCCACTAGAACCATAATAATTGTAACCGCTCTGAACTTATTGTACATTGGGAAGTAATCAATAAAAAGATCTGTAAACCACATAAAATTTTTACCCCATGCCAACATTATTGCCAAGATTGTGATTGCAAAGACTGGCCATTTTAATTTGTTTTTTACAAAAAACATAGCTAAAAAAGCTAATAAAAAAACAATTGCTCCAATATAAACCGAACCAGAAGTTCCAGGTTGATCTCCCCAATAAGTATTAATTATATTGCCATTATTCTGATATTCATTTACTAAATAATTGAAAAATGTAGGATTCTCTGCCCTAAGCCTTTCTACCTCCTCTTGATTGCCGAGTACCGCTCCCGAACCGGGCCCTTTAGCATCGGGAATCAGTAATGAAAATGTTTCCTCCTTACCATAACTCCATCTTGTAATATAATCTCTATCTAATCCATTTTTGGCAATATCCTCTTGACCTGAATTCTTTGGAGATATTGTCAATTCTGATTTCCCTCTTGTTGATACTTTGGAATATTCATATGTAGAAAATAAATTACCAAAGTTTGCCATCAAAGCAATAATTACAGCTGCTATGAGGTAAGAAGATGTTTTAAAGAATTCCCTTAATCTTCCTTTCTTACTAAAATCTATTAAAAAGTAAATACCCAATGCAAGAATTAACAATCCCAGATAATAAGTAACTTGAAGGTGATTTACATAAATTTCCATAGCCATAGCAAAAGCTACTAGCAACGCTCCTACCAAAGGTTTCTTACGATAAGCTAAAATAAATCCACCTACCACAGGTGCCATATATGCAATAGCAAAAGCCTTCGAATTATGTCCTGCTTCAATAATTATAACAAAGTAGGAAGAAAAAGCAAATGCAATTGCACCAAAAATTGAAACCCATGGATTTAAGCCAATGCATAGCATCAGCACATAAAACCCGAACATGTATAAAAAGGTTACACTTATAGGAGGCGGCAAAATACTATTGATAGTATCATTAATATAAACTAAAATATTTCCTGTATACCTCACCTTAGTAGTTTGATAGGCGGGCATACCCGCGAACATATTACCTTGCCATAAAGGTTCCTCTTCAAAAACTTCTTTATGAGAATTAATCTCGTGAGACATTCCTTTATGCTGAGAAATGTCACCTTGCTTCACCTGGTAACCTTGTAATGCAGGATAATAATAGACAACTGCTAAAAGTAAGAAAAGCCCTGTCGCTACAAGGTGTGGAATATACTTTTTGAAATCAATATTCATTATTTAATAGTTTTATCGTCAGGAAGTTCCTCATAATCTACATACTCTCCAAGGTTGTCCGTCTTTTTTTGGTAAGAAGGTTGAGATGTTATTTTCACCTCACCTTCTCTACTATTGTCGGATGGTTTTCCTTGATGGAATTGATTCCCAGTCTGGTTGTAAAACTTTTCTTGCTGTCTATCTATAAACCTTTTAAGTAAAAAAGGAAATAAATACTTCGCAAGAAACTTTAGTCCATAATATACAGCTAAAATGACTAAAATAGTCTTTATAACATTGACCAAACCTGCTTCTTGAATCATTATTTACTCAAATATAAGTTTCTTTCAGAATAAATCTCTCTAAAAAACTTATCCTTTAAATTAGGAATAAACCGAATTGCTTCCCCTGTTGACTTCATCTCTGGCCCAAGTTCTTTATTTACATTTGGGAATTTATCAAACGAAAATACAGGTATTTTAATGGCATATCCATCCAGTTTCGGAGTAAAATTAAAGTCTGTCACCTTAGCTCCTAACATCACTTTTGTAGCGTAATTTACGTATGGCTCATCATATGCTTTTGAGATAAATGGGACTGTTCTAGATGCACGCGGATTTGCCTCAATGATATAAACGACTTCATCCTTTATGGCAAACTGAATGTTAATTAACCCCTTAGTCTTTAAAGCAACTGCAATTTTTCGAGTGTGGTCATCAATTTGCTTTAACACATTCTCACTCAAATCAAACGTTGGTAATACAGCATAAGAATCCCCACTATGTATTCCTGCAGGCTCTATATGTTCCATTACACCAATTATATATACATTCTCTCCATCGCAAATAGCGTCAGCTTCAGCTTCGATTGCTCCCGAAAGAAAATGATCAAGAAGAATTTTATTGCCGGGTAAATCCTTCAAAATTTCAACCACATGTTGTTCTAACTCTTCTTGATTAATTACAATCTTCATTCCTTGACCACCGAGCACATAAGATGGCCTAACTAATAATGGAAATCCAATTTCTTTACTTAGCTCAACGGCTTCATCCGCGGTACTAATGGAACCATACTTTGGGTATGGGATATCATTATCCTTTAAAAGGTCGGAAAACCGACCTCTATCTTCAGCTAGATCTAGGGCTTCATAACTTGTACCAACGATCTTAATACCATAGCGATCTAATTTTTCAGCTAATTTCAAAGCAGTTTGACCACCAAGCTGCACAATTACACCCTCTGGGTTTTCGTGAAGAATAATATCATATATATGCTCCCAAAAAACTGGTTCAAAATATAATTTATCTGCTGTATCAAAGTCTGTAGAAACAGTTTCCGGGTTACAATTAATCATTATTGTTTCATAGCCGGACTCCTTAGCTGCTAAAACACCATGAACGCAACAGTAGTCAAACTCAATCCCTTGCCCAATTCTATTAGGCCCACTCCCTAGTACTACAATTTTCTTCCTATCAGAGACCTTTGACTCATTTTCACCCTCAAACGTACTATAATAATACGGAGTTTTTGCCTCAAACTCTGCAGCACACGTATCTACCATTTTGTAGACTCTCTTTATACCCATATCGTGGCGTTTAGAAAAAACTTCACTTTCCAAACACTTTAATAAATGAGCAATTTGACGATCTGCATATCCCTTTTGTTTGGCTTCTAAAAGCAAATCTTTAGGAAGTTCTGCCAGAGTATATTCACCAATTTTATTCTCTAGTGCAATCATCTCTTCAATTTGAGAAAGAAACCACTTATCTATTAACGTAGCACTGTAAACCCTTGACAAAGGAATTCCAAGCTTTATGGCATCATAAATATGAAACAGTCGATTCCAACTTGGATTTTTTAAGCTATGCATTATCTTTTCTTGATCTCTCAGCTCCTTTCCATCAGCACCCAATCCATTCCTCTTTATTTCTAATGACTGACAAGCTTTTTGTAAGGCTTCTTGAAATGATCTTCCAATACCCATTACTTCCCCAACAGACTTCATTTGCAATCCTAGTGTCTTTTCGGGGCTATCAAATTTGTCAAAGTTCCATCTCGGTATCTTTACTATAACATAATCCAGAGTTGGTTCAAATAGTGCTGATGTAGTTTTTGTTATCTGATTACTTAACTCATCAAGATGATATCCAATAGCTAATTTTGCAGCAATTTTTGCAATTGGATATCCAGTCGCCTTAGATGCTAGCGCAGAAGACCTAGAAACTCTTGGATTAATTTCAATCGCAATAATGTCTTCTTTTTCATCATTACTAACAGCAAATTGAACATTACAACCACCAGCAAAAT
Source organism: Acidiluteibacter ferrifornacis (assembly GCF_009909615.1). Lineage (GTDB taxonomy): Bacteria > Bacteroidota > Bacteroidia > Flavobacteriales_E > Vicingaceae > Acidiluteibacter > Acidiluteibacter ferrifornacis. The sequence continues at coordinate 128,959 of NZ_WWNE01000006.1, forward strand.
CTCCGATTGAACGCATCATGTGTATCGCCATATTCCTCATTTTCTGGAAAGTGGTATCTGAAAGCGTCATCGCGGGGGCTACGGTAATAGAGTCTCCAGTATGAATTCCCATCGGATCCATATTCTCCACTGAACAAATAATCACAACATTATCATTCTTATCTCTAAGCAACTCTAATTCATACTCTTTCCATCCAAGAACTGCTTTATCTATTAGAACCTCATGAATTGGAGAAGCATGAAGTCCTCTCGTAAGTAACTTATCAAACTCTTCAGCGGTATGCACAAACGATGCTCCCGTCCCCCCCAAGGTATAGGATGGACGTATAACCAATGGGAAGCCAATCTCTTGAGCAAAATTCTTTCCTTCTAGAAAAGAATTAGCAATTTTTGATGGAGCAACAGGAACTCCGATTTCTATCATTAAATTCTTAAACTCATCTCTGTCTTCAGTAACATTAATAGCTGCAATATCTACACCTATCATTCGAATATTGTACTTTTCCCAAAGGCCGATTTCATCACACTTTATCGCTAAGTTTAGCGCAGTCTGCCCACCCATTGTTGGCAAAACAGCATCAATATCTGGATGCTTTACGAGAATATCCTCTATTGATTCGGGCTCTAGAGGCAGTAAAAATACATTATCAGCAACTACCTTATCGGTCATAATTGTTGCCGGATTAGAGTTAATTAATGTAACTTCAATTCCTTCTTCTCTCAATGATCTAGATGCTTGTGAACCCGAATAATCAAATTCACAGGCTTGCCCGATTACGATAGGACCACTTCCAATAATCAATACGTGCTTTATACTTTTATCCTTTGGCATTACTTTTTTGTTTACTTAAAATTAGCATGATTAATTAGTTTGCAAAACTACTATTTATAGACAAACTTATTGATTCAATTTATTAACAAGAAGACATAAAAAAAGCGGAACAAAATGTCCCGCTTTAAAAATGTCAATCTGACTATTTAGCTACAATAAATTTAGCTGTTTTGGTTTCCGATGCACTTCTTAATGACAAGAAGTAAGAACCATTACTTAAGTTATCAAGCTGTAGAAGTACTTTCTGAGTACCTTTTGGCATATTACCTAGTTGCTTTGTCTGAATCACACGACCAGACAAATCATAAATTGTCAATGTAATATTTTCAGATTTCCCCGTAACAAATTCTATTGTAGATGTTGAAACAACAGGATTTGGATACATCTTCACTTTAGACTCAAAAGTAATATTAGAAGTTTCTCCTATATTCCTTACACTTACAAATTTATCCGATTTAAAGATACCTCTACCGTGGCTACCTGCATAAATCATTCCTGAATTAGACGCATATTGATATCCGAAAATTTGTTGTTGTACTTCATAAACAGGAACTCTAGCCAATCCACTATTTTCTTCTGTCCAAACAACATCGCTTGCATTGCTTGTGAAAGCATTTTCTGTGGCGTAAACACCGAATTCAGTTCCAATAACAACATTATTATTATTTACTTTATCAATCACAGCAGAATAAACTGGGAATTTATTCAGTCCTGCACCTTGAATTGATTCAAAAGAAGTTGCGGGATCTCCTGCAGTAGTAGCAAAAGTTGTTCTGAAAACATAGGCTTGATTACCATAATTACCGCATGTAACTATTACATTATCTGCATTATTTGGATCAACAGCGATTCCTGTTACAGCTCTTCCAGAAAATCGACCAAACCTTTTACACTTTATTAAATCTGCCGTATTTCCAAAAGCATAATTCTTTGCAGACCATGCTGCATTCAAACCAGACACTCTGTATAAATCTCCTGCTGATGTACCAGCATAAATTATATCTCCATCTCTTGAAACTGCCATTGATATTATAGTCCCGTCAAATGCGTCAGGCTTTGAAGTTGGCCCTGCAATTCTGTACCATAAAATCTCTGTACTAGCAATGCTCTTCAATGCGTCTCTTGTAATGTGCAAACTTGAAGAGCTTCCTGATACTGCCGCGTTAGCAAGAATAGCCATTGATTGGTAGCGATCTACAATACCATTAAAAGTTACCTGAATTCCAGGAGGCAAACTATCTACAATTGTATCTGCTACTTTTTCTACAGCATGTTTAATCAATCTACCTCTTGTTTGACTTGGCAATAAAATTGTATCTCCGTATTTATATACTTTATCAGTTGTTACAGTAAGATCTAAAGTGTCTCTCGAATTAACATCATTAAAAGTTTCCCATAATTTAAATGAGGTATAGAAAGGACCACAACCGGCAGTACCAATTGTTGGAGAACATCTACCTGACAAATCAGTATTATAAAAGTTTCCTCCATTCACATTAAGGTCTGTCACATTATCTGCAAGACCTGTCATTTTTAAAACCTTTCCATAATATAGAGACGCAAAGCCAACCTCAGGAACTAGCGCAGACAATTCACTATCGAATCCATCTCCTCCTCTAATTTCAATCCCTGATTTACCTTCATTAAGATTGAAGCCAACCATTATTGAACCGTTATCTTGAGTTCCACCTAGAACTTTACCTGTTGGTCCTACTCCAATATCATAAAACTGAGTTACATTATAACCTCTATTCAAAGAAGTAAACTGAGGCACATTGGCGGTTAAATTTGAAGATCTGTAAATACCCCCATCGGTACCCACTAAAGCTTCTGTTCCACTTGTAAAAAGAATCCTATGAATATCAGAATGTACATAAAAAGGATTTCCTACAGAACCAAAGTTATAAGCAACTTGAGCCCATGAACCAGTAAACGCATCATTTGCGGACTGTTTCCACTCCCATAAAGTTACACCTCCAACTAAAATGTGACCAGGGTCAGTAGTTGATACAGCAATAGCATTGTCGTATCCACCTTGACATTGCTGAGAGCTACAAAACGGATCAAAAGATGAAGTTCCTCCAGGCCCGATTACTGTCCAATTCAAACCTCCATCTATTGATTTTAATATACCTGAAAGCCTACTTATTGTTGCAGACGCATAAATTACATTTGGATCTGATGGCGCCACAGCAATTTCAGTTCTTGATGATTGGATAGGTAGTGGAGAGTTTACAAATGTTCCTACATCTCCATTAGGAGATAAATAAATATCCGGTCCAAATGCTGCTATAACTTTACCGTTTGATGCAACATCAACATCCTGACAAGTTCTTGTTACAGAAGGAATAGCCTCTTTCCATGTAGCCCCTGCGTCATCAGACATCATTAATCCATCCACTTGAGCGACATAAATTCGATTTGAATTATTTGGATCAACAGCCAAATGATTCACACCTGACCACCTAATCCCTCTACTGTTGGAAGCTAAAGGACCTGCCAATTGAACTACCTGCCCATTGCCAGTCATTTTAAAAACACCTTCACCAATCATTTCAGAACCCAACCCTTTAGAATTTCCAGTACCATCGAACAAAGGACCTGTTCCGAAATAAATAGTCCCATCAGGTGCTTGAGCTAAATCTGCAATAGCCATATTATCTAAAGCATTATTATATGACTTCCATGAAACGCCTCTATTCTCAGAAATCCATAAACCGCCTGAAACAGCTCCTGCAATATATCTATTTGGATTTTGATTATCAACGATTAAAGCTCTAGTTCTACCTCCAACGTTATCAGGGCCCATCTCTTGCCAGCTAATATTCGCAACCTTTGCAGAATAATTGGCTTCTAGCTCTTTTCTTATTTTTAAAACCTCTGATACAGGAATCTCACCCGTTTCAACGTCAGCTCTAAGCATTTTGTAATACTCTGCCATACCTTTTGCTAGTGGAGCAGAAGAAGAAAGCGTCGTATTTTTAGGAAAATAAGCCTGGTCTTGATTAGATAACATTAGATTGGTACCGAAAACGATACCTCCAAGTGCTACTAATCCAATGGTAAACTTTTTGACTTTCATATTATTAATTCTTTTTAAATAAAAACTACAGAAAACAGCCACAAGATAAGTAAATTTAAAATAAACTTCCTATTCTTTGAACTATTTTACTCTTTAAAATTTTAGACAGTTAAAACAAGTAAAACGCTGCTTTGTTCACTCATTTTTCTTAACACCATATAGCAAATTGATGGAAAGACTCAGAAAAAATTGTTGATTCTCTGAGTAAGCCATAATAGGAATTTTTCTTGCAAAGACATCAGCCGCCAATCCCACCTCAATGGCTTTCAAAACATCCTTATCATTGGCATACTCGAAGTTTAAACCCAATTTAGCATGTATACCTGGCTCCAACTTCAATTTATCAATTCCTTGCAAAAAGGAGGCTCTACCATATATATTACTTTGATCATAGATTTCTTTTGTAGCTCTTTCGGTTGAAAAATCATCATAAGGAACACTTCCACCTCTATTCCCGGAATTAATTCCTAATATTAAATATACAGGTTTTAAAAAGGCTATGGTAGGACCAACCAATGCGGTATAATTTATTGATACACCACTAAGGCTTTGCTTAGAATACAAAGACTTATGATAGCCAATGGATGGACGCAGGAATGCTAAATTATTTAATTTGCCAAACACGTATCCTTTTGCATCCTCATAATAATAATGGTAAACTTTTACCTCTCTGTGATTTTTCCAACTCACAAAATCTACTTGATAAAGCCTCTGTGTAAAACCCGTTAAAAATTTACCATATCTAAAATTAGCTCCAAAACCATTTGTATGAATAATTACCCCACCTGCAATTTCAGTATTATACTTAACAACCGTCTCCTCAAAAATAGTTTCTTGGGCTAGTAGTGTATCTAGGTTGATTAGAATAAAAAAAATAATGATGGCTTTTTTCATAATTCAGAACAAAAATAACAATTAAATGAATAATTTCCTGAGCAGCACGCATAATAGCCAAAACACCCTCTGACTTCTATCTGGTATACTACTTTTAATAACAAATAATCATTAGCTCAGTTTGCTTAATTGCAAAACACTATTAAAATTAAATCTCCGTTGATTATTTTAACTTAATCAGTCACCACATAAAAGGCGCGCAATTATTAAAAAAAAGAAGGCTTTTATGGATTGTAAGAAAGATACGAAAAAGAGAATTTCAAACTTGAAGTTTATTTCAAAACCAGTTCATTTAAGATAGTTTGCGGAGATATTGAATTATGTGATGCAGTATAAACTGCCTCTCCATTTTTAACTACTATAATTTGTGGGCTTTCATGGACTACTGAAAACTCTTCAGCTATTTGATTTGAAATGGAACGGTGCTGAATTAAATCTAGATAAAAAATCTGACTAATAGGAATTTCAGAAAGCCAATTTCTTTCTAGTCTACTTTTAGCCATCGAACTGATGGAACACCTAGTACTGTGCTTAAAGATTAAGAATAGATTCCCAGAAGTATCATTTTTGATCGAAGTTATGGCTTCAGGAGAGTCTATTACAGTCCAGTCCATTATTAGGATGGCGAATTTGATTTAGAAATCTCAACTTTACTGTAGGCAGCACATTTATGAGATGACTTACATGAAAATAAAACTACCGCTAAAACAATAAAAGAAAATACTAAAGCTAACTTTTTCATATTTGAAATATTTGCAAATTATTTTACAAATGTATGAATTTGGATACTAACAATATTAATTATTTGTTATTTTATAAACATACTTAACAACACAATTGGATTTTTATGCGGCTAAAAGAAAAAGAGTGGAAAAAATGGCTTAATGTGGAATTTGAAAAAGAATACTACTTATCATTAAGTCAATTTTTAGAACAAGAATACTCTAACAAAACTATTTATCCCCCAAGAGAAAAAATTTTTGCAGCTTTAGATAATACTCCTCCAGATGAAATAAAAGTAGTAATCATTGGTCAGGACCCATACCATCAGAAGAATCAAGCAAATGGACTAGCATTTAGTGTGGAAAATGACGTACCATTACCTCCGAGTTTAAAAAACATTTTTCAAGAGCTCAAAATGGATGTTGGGGTTATTAATTACAAATCAGACCTTTTAAGTTGGGCTAAACAAGGGGTATTATTATTAAATACCGTCTTAACTGTTGAAGAGGGAAAAGCAGATGCGCATAAAAACAAAGGTTGGGAAAAATTCACCGATGCCATTATTAAACAGATAAGTGAAAATAGAAAGGGCATTATTTTTCTGCTTTGGGGGAGCAAGGCCATCAAGAAAAAAAACTTAATCGATTCGGATGTGCATTACATTTTGGAGGCTCCTCATCCTTCACCACTATCATCTTATCGTGGTTTCTTCGGATGCAAGCATTTCTCAAAGTCAAATAATATTTTGAAAAAAATGGGAAAAAAGCCCATAAATTGGCAAACCTAAATTGAACCATAATTTGAAACAATTTTTTTTCTTCCTCTTTCTGGCTTTTTCTTCCACCTCTATTGGTCAGAAAGTATCGATTCAATTTATAAGCACTGTCGATATTGATGAGCGCATACAGCTTCCAAAAGTTGCTAAAGACTCTATTGGAGTGCTAAAAATTAGCCAACAACTAATCGATCAATACAGAGAAAATTCTTACTTAACAGCATCAATTGATAGTATAATTTTTAGAACCAAAGACAATGCTATCGTTTTCTTTTATGTTGGTGACCAATTCAATTGGAGCCAATTAGGCAAAGGAAACATTAGTGATGAAGCATTAAGTAAGGTTAACTTTCGTGAAAATATTTATTTTAACCGACCATTCAGAGGCAACGAAACCAGCTTATTTCTGGAAGGCTTACTTGAGTATTATGAAAACAATGGATACCCCTTTGCACAAGTCAATCTTATTGTTAAAGAAATAGAAGAAGAAGGACTAATCGCGGACCTAAATGTCATGAAAGGCCCCGAATACAAAATTGATAGCATTATTATTAATGGTGATTCCAAGGTTGGTGAACGATATTTATACAATTACATCGGCTTGAAGCCAGGAGGCCTATACAATGAATCTTTAATCAATGATATAGGTAACCGACTGGATGAAATCCCATTTTTGAGTCAAACCCAGCCGTATGAAGTACAGTTTTTTGAAGATCAATCAAAGGTAATTCTTTACTTAAAAAAGAAACCCGCGAGTAGGTTTGATGGAATCCTTGGGGTATTGACTAACGAAGAGACAGGAAAAATAGACCTCACAGGGAATATCGAATTAAACCTTAAAAATGCAATTGGAAAAGGTGAAGCATTTGATTTAGAATGGAGAAAATTAATTGGAGAAACCCAAAATTTAAAAATCCATTTGAATTATCCATTTTTATTCAACACACCTTTCGGGATAGACGCAGGTTTTGAACTATATAAAAGAGACACTTTGTTTCTTGACGTCTCCTTTAAACTTGGTTTACAATATGTTTTCAAAGGATATGATTATTTACAGGTCTTCCTAAAAAACAACTCCTCTAGACGATTGGGATCAACTTCAACCTCCTCTACCCCAATACTTGATTTACCACCTTATGCGGATTACCAATCCGTATTATATGGGATTGAATACAACAAAGAAAAATTAAATTATAGGTACAATCCTCAAAAAGGTTATCAATTAAATATCAATACGTCGACAGGGAAAAAAAACATTCAACCGATTGTTTCCTTACAAGAAAGTAATCCGGCAGTTTACGCTGACATTCCTTTAAAAAGCAATCTATTTCAAGGGAAAGTAGAAGCTAGCTATTATATACCAATAGCAAAAAGAAGTGTCATCAAATTAAGAAACCAAATGGCTTTTTTATACAATGAAGCTCTATTTGATAACGAACTTTTTCGAATTGGAGGTATTAAAACCATACGTGGCTTTGATGAAGAGTCTATATTTGCCTCAAGTTATATTATTGGAACCCTAGAATATCGCTTTATTCTTGACAAGAATTCAAGTATATATGCTTTTTCTGATGGAGGATATTATGAAAAAACTAATTCTACTATTAATGACACGCCAATTGGATTTGGAGTAGGTATGAACTTTCAAACAGGAGCAGGAATTTTTTCGATTAATTATGCAGTGGGTAAACAATTTGACAATCCTATCGACTTTAGAGCCTCTAAAATACATTTCGGTTTTGTTAATTTTTTCTAATCCAATTACATTTGTTTAAAAACTCAGTATTTGAAACCAACACATTACATAATAATTTTAATTCTAGCATTTTTTGTTTTCAGCTCTCCATTGAATGCGGGTGGCATAGCTTCTTTTATTGATGATTACATCAACATTAAATACCAACAATCCTTTGACTCTTATATCTTTGTATCTATCAAACGTCAAAAACTTTTCTACATTAAAAATGGAAATGTAGAAAAAGTATTTCTCATTTCTACGGCAAAAAAGGGTATTGGTCAAGAAATTCATAGTCAGCAAACCCCAGAAGGGCTGCATGTAATCAAACATATGATAGGCCAAAATCTTCCTAAAAATGCGATATTTAAAGAACGTGTTTTTAATGGAGAAATAGCTGAAATCTATACCGACAAAACAGATATTAATGAAGACTTTGTAACAAGCAGAATCATGTGGTTAGAAGGTCAGGAAGAAGGAATAAACAAAGGAGGTAACGTGGACTCATATAAAAGGTATATATACATTCATGGTACTCCCGAAGAAGGGTTAATTGGAAAGCCAGCTAGCCATGGTTGTGTAAGAATGAAAAACAAGGAAGTCATAGAATTATTTGACTTGGTTCAAGTTAACACCCCGGTTTTAATCTTAAATTACTAATCGTATTCTGATGGAAGTTTTTATATTCTCTATCATATCTGTTTTTATGGGAATAGCTTTAGGCATTTTAATTGTTAAAAAGCTAATGCCCATTGCTGAAAAAAGTGAAGCCTATTTACGATTAGAGACGGAATACAAATCATTATCCAAACAATTCCAAGAACTGAAATCAGAACGAGATCAGTTAAAAAATGAAAATATTGAACTGATTACCATCAAAAGCACTTTGCATGAACAAAACCGACAACTCACTAACAACCAAGAAAAACAAAAAGAAGAATTAGAGAAAATAAGCACTCGATTTCATAATGAATTTGAATTGCTAGCAAATAAAATTCTATCAAAAAACACTAAAGAATTTTCTGAGACCCATCATTTAAAATTGGCTGAAATATTAAATCCTCTTCAAACAAAAATTAAGAATTTTGAAGAATCCATTGAGAAGAAGTATATAGATGATACAAAGGAAAGAGCAGGACTTAAACAAGAGTTAAAGCAGCTACTTTTATTGAATGAAACATTAAGGGACGAAGCAAATAATTTAACAAATGCACTTAAGGGTGAATCAAAAACTCAAGGAAATTGGGGAGAACTAGTCTTAGAAAGAATTTTAGAGAACTCAGGACTTCAAAAAGGAGAAGAATACGACACTCAATTTAGTGGTAAAAGTGAGGAAGGAAGGCGCCTTCAACCCGATATAATCATTAGACTCCCGGAAAACAAACATTTGATCATCGACTCGAAGGTTTCACTTACAGCCTACGAACGTTTTTCGAATTCAACTGATATACTAATAAAGGCTAACGAGTTAAAATCTCATATTGGTTCTATAAAAACACACATCAAACAACTTTCTGAAAAACACTACCAAAATCTGAACCATATAAATACTCCTGATTTTGTAATGCTATTCATTCCCATAGAAAGTTCGTTCGGCATTGCCATTCGAGAAGACAAAGAATTATTTCAATATGCGTGGGACAAAAAAATTGTTATTGTTTCTCCCTCTACACTATTGGCCACCCTTAGAACTATTGCTTCTGTTTGGAAATATGAAAAGCAGAATAACAATGCAATGGAAATTGCCAAAAAAGCCGGCCAATTATATGACAAATTTGTAGGCTTTCTAGATGATTTAGAAAAGCTAGGAAGGAATATGGATCAATCTAAATCGAACTATGATCAATTGATGAATAAAATTAGCTTAGGAAATGGTAATTTAGTCAAACGAACCCAAGAGCTAAAGAAGCTAGGAATAAAACCTTCGAAAGAAATTCCCAAAAACTTTTTAGAAACCAATGAAGACTAACAATCAACTACTTTCTCTACTTCTATTAGCTGTTGTTACATGGAGTTGTAGTTCCTCGCAGAATACATCCAATGTTAATTTTGCATATATGTATGACCCTGACCCAGCCATAATACGACCCAATTTCAAAATTTTCCATTTAAATGAAAAAGAATCTAACTTTTACTTTGGAATAGAATCTTCAGAAATACTATACAGCAAAATTGAAAAAGATACCCTTTCTGAGGCCAATTTAAAAATCAGGTATAAGCTGTTTGAGCAATCAGACCTTTCTACCATTTTAGACAGCACGACATATTATATGAAAGATACAGTCTCCAAAAAAATTGAAAAAACACTGTATGGAAATTTCACTATCCCCGTCGATGCCAATAAAAAGTATTTCCTAGAAATACGAATACGTGATGTAAATCGAGATTTGAATACCATAGAGTTTTTCTCCTTTGTAAAATATCAACAAGTAGACGAGGGGAATTTTATGCTAATAGACTCTAATAATCTTCCTATTCTAAATAGTATCGTTTATCCTAATCAACAGGTTAAAATTGTAAAAAGTCCATGGATATCAAATGGAGAATATAAAATAGAACAATACATCCAACCTTTTGATTTACCACCTCCACCATTTGCAGATAAAGGGTTGTCATACGCTCTACCTAATTCATCTGATTATATACAATCCATCTTTTTAAAAGACACAACGACATATAGTTTTAACAGCAAAGGACTATATACTATTCATGGTGATAGTTTAAATCAGTTGTACAGCATTTTATGCATGCATGAAGGATTCCCTCAATTAAAAAGAGTTGAATATTTAATTGAGCCTACCCGATATATCTCTACCCAAACAGAATTTGATAAAATAAAAGAAGCAGTAGATAAAAAAGATGCGGTTGACAACTTTTGGCTATCAATATCTAACGATTTCAATAGAGCAAAACAGATTTTGGGAGAATATTACAAGCGTGTTGAAAGTGCCAATCGATATTTTACAGATGTTCAAGATGGATGGCGTACTGATAGAGGTTTAATCTATCTTATTTATGGCACTCCCTCGACAATATACAAAGGATACAATTACGAAAACTGGGTATATGGAGAAGAAACAAATATGCTATCATTAACTTTTAAATTTAGAAGATTAAATAGCCCATTATCCAAAAATACATACATTTTAGAACGGAGTCAAAGCTTCAAAAGCGCCTGGTATAGAGCCGTTGACAATTGGAGACAAGGACGAGTATATTAATATCATGAGAGATAACGAAAAGAAGAAACCTAACGAACTATTTTTTGGTATTCGGGCAGTAATTGAAGCCATTAGAGCAGGCAAGGATGTTGAAAAAGTATTGGTTCAACAAGATTTAAGAGGTCCACTATTAACCGAATTAAGGAAGACCATCAAGCAATATGGTATTCCTAGTCAAAATGTGCCTGAAAATCGATTAAAATACATTGATGGTAATCATCAGGGAGTAATAGCTTACTTATCTCCGATTGAATTTTATGATATTGATGATTTATTAGCCAGCATTTACGAAAAAGGAGAAAACCCATTCTTACTGATCGCTGATCGAATAAATGATGTGAGAAATTTTGGAGCAATATGTCGGTCAGCTGAATGTGCAGGAGTACATGCTATAATAATTCCTGCTAAAGGTTCAGCAGAAATAACCGCAGATGCAGTCAAAACCTCAGCAGGTGCACTGATGCGAATTCCCGTCTGTCGTGTTAAAAGCCTTCCTGCTCTAGCCGAGAACCTAAAGAACTCAGGAATTCAATTAATAAGCTGTACAGAAAAAACAGATCAATTGATGACTACGGCCAATCTAAAAGGACCAATGGCTATAATTGTAGGGAATGAAGAAGTAGGCATCTCTTCCACTCTTTTGAACTTATCAGATCAACGTGTGAAGATTCCATTGAAAGGTGAGATTGGTTCACTGAATGTATCTGTAGCAGCAGGAATTATTATATTTGAAGCTTTGCGTCAAAGAGATGTATGACAATAAATGAAAAATCAAGAGTTCAATTTTTTCTATGGGCAATCCTGCTAATTGGTATTGCTCTTAGATTTTATCAATTAGACGATTGGAGCCTCACCAATGATGAGCTTAGTGCAATATTTCGCACTAAATATGACTCCGTATTTGATTTATTAAAAAGCTACCTCTCCCAACCAGATGGACATCCCCCTTTGGTTCAACTTTTTATATACTATTGGACCACTATTATTGGACCCAACCAAACCTTACTTAGGCTTCCATTTATCATTTTGGGAATAGTCTGTATTCCGTTAAGCTATAGGGTATTCCGAATGTGGTTTTCTGATATCACTGCTGTATATGTTGCCGCAGGAATCGGCTTATTGCAATATCCAATTTTATACTCTCAGTTAGCAAGACCATATAGTATAGGACTACTTTTCATGCTTTTATATACCTATTATTGGACAAAACTAGTATTTCTAAATCGCTATAACCTAAAAACTTATATTCTATATATTATTATCGGAATATGTTCACTATACATTCATTACTTCTTAACGCTAAACATTCTTATTCTTGGAGTTCTAGGTTTCTTTTTAATTAAAAAATACCGTAGAAAAACATACCTTATTTTAAATGCCATCGTTGGATTAGCATTCTTACCCTATATCAAAATTTTTCTAATACAATTGAGTGTTGGTGGAGTGGGCAATTGGCTTCCAAAGCCTGAGAATGACTTTTTTCTTACCTACTTGTATTATTGCTTCAATAGCAATTGGGTTATCATTGTCTTTCTTCTGGCAATGATACTCTCGGGTATCCTATCATTTCAAAATAAGTTCAATAAAAACAATTGGATATTATTGGCTCTAATTTTTCTACCATATATCATTGGACATCTATACTCCGCCAAAATCAACCCAGTAATTCAATATTCCACTTTATTGTTTAGTTTCCCTTTTTTATTAGCCTTTATATTCTCATTCATCGAAGACAAAACTTTCAAGGGACTCTATGGAATCACTTTAATTGTATTTATAGGGTTGACTACACTTACATCGTTCAAAACTTGGGAGCAATATCATCTTCACCCTTTTGGTGATTTCAAAGGTGCTGCTAACCATCTTCACAATTGGGCGCAAGAATTGCCGAATGAAAAAACAGACTTATTGATAAATACTACTCATTTAAATTATTACAAGTATTATTTAGATCAATTAGATTGCCGGCATACCTTCCTAAAGACTTCTGTCACCTCAGAAAAAGATTTAGGAGAGTTAAGTAAATACTTCTCTAAACAAAAAAAAGAACATCTAATTTTCTCTTGGTCTGCTGCAAACAACTACTACGAATTGAAGGAACTCATCCGTTATTATTTTCCAAAAATTCATCGTTTAAAAGGCAATTATAATTATGAAGTTATTCATTTTGTTAAGGGAGAGCCACAACCTAAAACAGTGGATTATGAAATTGGGTTTGAGTCTCCTTCTAACTTTTGGAACTTCGATCCGAATAGCTTAGATTCTTCAGAATTTCGATCAAGCAAACATGCTCTTTTAGTCAATGTAAAGCAAGAATATCCGGTATCCCTTAAAGATATAGAATCTGAAAATTTTCACCCTAAAGAAGCCAATGTAATTACATTTCTTGTACACTTTAAATCCAATCAACCTGTAGAACCCATCTTGGCAATTTCTGTTGATAATGAATTAGGTAATCAATTATGGAGAGGAATTTCATTAAAAGAATTCAATAATGTAGGTGAATGGTCTGTAGGATTAGTTTCTATTTATTTAGAACAACCAATGGCGCCAAATGATAAAATAAAGGCTTATGTTTGGAACAAGAATAAAGAAACTTTTTGGCTGGACGACCTCTCATTTTATGCACATACTGACAGCAAATATTATCTAAAAAAATAGCCCTTGCTTTATTATTTCCTTAAATATACGATGCGGTTTTCGTTGTTCGTTTTTTACAAACGAATCATTAGAAACGGATTTGAAAATATCCCCAATAATCAGCCGAGTATCTTTGCTTGCACTCATCCAAACTCGTTTTTAGATGCCATTATCATTGGTGCTTATAGTCCAAGAAAACTCTACTTTTTAGCCCGTTCAGATGTATTTAACACTCCTTTTAAAATGTGGTTGTTGTCTAAAATGAATCTAATTCCAATTTATCGATTACAAGAAGGAAGTGAAAATCTTCATAAAAACGAAGACACATTCGCTAAATGTTTTGAGATTATGAAAAAAGGCGGATCTATACTTATTTTCTCAGAAGGAATCAGTATTACCGACAAAATAGTGCGACCGCTAAAAAAAGGAACAGCTCGAATTGCTTTTGGTGCCGAATCATACAATAACTTCTCTTTGGATCTGCAGATTATTCCAATGAGTTTAAATTATACTTATCCCTCTAAATTTCGAACTGAAGTAATTATAGGTGTTCAGCCACCAATTGCGCTTAAAAATTATAAAGCAATATATGAAGCCTCTCAGGTAAAAGCCATTCGTCAATTCAATAGTGAGCTATTTGAAGGCATAAAAGCAGCTAGTATTATCGTTGAGCCGGATAAAGAGAAGATCTATGAAATCATTGCCCCTCTATTTAGAACCCAACTCGTCGATCAATCAAAAAGACTTGAAGAAGAACAAAATTGGTCTGAACTGGCGGATTTAGAAAAAACTATCCAAATCGCAAAAAGCTATAAATACAGCAAAAATGAAGAAATCTCTGAAGCGGCAATAGAATATGGACAACCAAATCTTTTATTTTTGGGTCTCATTCAATTGCTATACGGATTAACCTACGTAGTAGGATTTTTACCAAATGCTATTCCTTTTGTGATCGCACAGAAGGTAACTGATAAAAAGGTGCGATTGATTGAGTTTTACGCATCAGTAAGATTATGCCTATCAGTAATACTCTATTTAGTTTACCTTCCATTAGTAAGTTACCTGCTCGGCTCTCTACTGAACCTCAACTTGATAATGGTTTCCGGCCTACTAATCCTGACAGGGTTGGGATATGTAATTGTGAGGGATCATTACAGATTAATAAAACAAGCTACTCTATTTTACTCTTCTGAAAAGCTAGATAAAGTGATTGATTTAAGAAATCAATTATTAGCTATTAGGAATAAAGTGATTTAATCTTTAACTCGATTAAATCGCAACGCTTTAATCATCCACGTTGGTAAACTTTTCTCAGGATTTCGATTTTTTAGGTTCAAATACCAACCCATCTTTTTCATAATTGGAATTTTGTGAGTTTCCACAAATTCAATAAGTGTACCATCTGGATCAGCAATATACGAAAAGTGACCTGCAGCTTCTCCCATATCAAAACTGTTCTGACTATCTACAGTAAATGGAAAACCTTTACTTTCACATTCATTTCTCAATGAATCCATATGTTTAATATCAAAACAAATGTGAATAAAACCTAGGTCTCCCCAGAATCTATTTTTATAAATTTGAGCCCCCTTTTCGTCAATCAACTCAACTAATTCTATAGTAGTCGGTCCTAACAACTTACTGAAACTACCTTTTCGCATAGAGGCATGCTTCAACTTTATTCTTCTTGCCTTCCTTGCTCCACCACTTAGGCTATTAAAGTCTTCAAAAACACCTGTCTCATCATAAACCACTTCATCATATTCTAAAATATCTCGATAAACCTTCAATGAGTCTTCAATATTTGAAACACCAATTATAGCTCCACTTGCACCACCTGTTGCATAATTATTTCGATCAAACCAACCGTCAGCTTCTTCCATCTGGAAAATATTTCCATATAAATCCTTTACGAAAAAGTGCTTCTTCCCTGCAGGATCTTTCATGACTTCTGAGAGCACCTCCAATTGATCTTTTTTATATCTCTTATGCAAGGCATCCACATTAACCACTTTCATTTTTGCAGCATAAATTCCATGATCTCCAAATTTGATTTCAAAATTTGCTGGTTCAGGCATGCGAGAAGTAAACTGCCAAATTTCAAAGCCACCACCACCTTGCATATTTATTGCAAGCACAGCGTTTCGTTTATGCACTTCATTACCAGTATAATTGATCATCAACTTTGCTTCCGCTTCTTCTTGAAAAATAGGCACATCCATCCCAAAATTTTTGCGATACCATGCCCAGGCTTGGTGCACATTTGGTACTCCAATTCCGATCTGCTGAATTCCGCTAATAATTTTACTCTTTCCTTCCAAAATGATATGAATTAAACTGGTTTTATATTTTTTGCAATTTTAAAGAAAATTGACGGGGTATACCGTCGAATTGCTAAAAGTAATAGTTCTCTCTTTCCAACAAAAATTTCTATTCGCTTTTTTTCTAACCCCCTTACAATTTTTTTTGCACAGTCAGATACGTCCATGCCGTTTTGTAATCCTTCATCCATTTTCTGATGAGAATTTCCACTTCCATCTATAGCATGCTTGGATATTTCTGTTTGAATTCTACCCGGATAAACAATACTTACGTCTATTCCATTATTATTTTCCTCCAGATAAAGGGTTTCCAAATATCCCTTTAAGGCATGCTTTGATGCAGAGTATGAAGAACGAAGTGGAAACCCAAACTTACCCACTATACTGCTAACACCCACAATATGTCCTTTTTGGCGTTTAATCATCCCAGGTAATACTAATCCAGTTAATTCTACAGCACCTAAATAATTTACTTGCATCAATTGTTGATGCACAGGAAGAATTGTATCACGAACTAACCCTCTTTGGCTCATTCCTCCATTATTTATTAAAACATCTACTTCAATAGCCTTCGATTCTATCGTTTGAAATGCGTGTTGTATACTTTCTGAATTTGCTAAATCTAATACCTGCACGAGCACTTCAACTCCATGACGTTCGCATTCATGGGCTACAACATTTAGTTCCTTTTCCTTACGAGAAGATATAATTAAATTGCTCCCCTTCTTGGCGAATTCCAACGTCAGCGCTCTTCCGATGCCGGAGGAAGCTCCCGTAATCCATATCCATTTATTTCTAAACGTTTGACGACTCATGAGCAATATTTGATAGTTTTGTAGATTATATTCAACTTCTAAGGTATTTTTTATAAGTTTCCACCATCTTATCCTGAGAAACTCCTGCAAAAAACATCATAAATACGACAAAGTTGATCAAATTGACGCGAAAGTAACTGTTTTTATCGTATTTCCTTGTTGAAATCAAACAGCTGTTTGACATGATTTTTAATTTCCCTGTTTTCTGAGCCCGCTGAAGCCATTCATACTCTTCCATTATCTGCATAGACTCATCATACCCTTTGGTTTTCTTAAAAAAATCAGTCATTACAAAAAGTGACTGGTCTCCTCCTCTGCACATGATAAAATTAAACCTCGTGAAAAAAGCATTCATTCTCATTCTCCAATTTGGTTGATCAAAACGACTCTGATAACAGCCGAATTGAAACCCTTCCTTGATCGAGTTCTCAATATCCTCTATATAGCAAGAAGGAGGTAAAGTATCTGCATGCACAAAATAAAGCACATCCCCAGATGCCCAACTTACCCCTTCATTCATTTGAATAGCTCTCGAAGATTTCATTATTTTTTTAACAATGGCACCCTTTAACTTAGCCTGAGCAACAGTATCATCTGTGCTACCACCATCAACTACAATAACTTCTTGTAACCTTTCATCTCTATGCATAAAAAGGTATTCCACTAAATTTCCGATCCTCGCTCCCTCGTTTAATGTCGGTATTATGACACTCAATTTCATTCCAATTCTATTTACAATTCATATACATACCTTTGATAAAGGAATAACATCCTTATCTAAACGATCTACGTAGTTATTCAAACGAAAGTAGACAAATATTAAAATTCATACAATGAGGCTCAAAATAACCTTAATTTCTTTATTATCGATATTAATCTCATGTCATTCAGAGATAAATGCAAAGAATAATAAGCGAGACATAGATGTTGATTTAAATACAGAAATTAATTACATCGAACTATCAGCCAAGCTGTTAGAAAACTTAATCCAAAACAACGAAACGACAAGTATTCAAGCTCAATTGGCTACAGTAACTGTAGAAGATTTATCTAATCAATTGACCAATGACACTAAAAAAAAGGTGTTTTGGATAAATGTATATAATGCTCACATTCAGATAATTTTAAAAGAAAACCCTAATTTATATGAAGATAGAGGAGCCTTTTTTAAAAAGAAACAAATTACAATAGCTGGAGAAATTCTTAGTTTTGATGATATTGAACATGGGATTATAAGAAGTTCAACCATTAAACTGTCCTGGGGACTTTTAAAAAATCCATTTGTAGGTCAATATGAACGTACTTTCCGAACCAATGAAACCGATCCTAGGATACATTTTGCACTCAACTGCGGTGCTAAAAGCTGCCCTTTGGTTGCAGTTTATCAAGTTGATAACTTTGAAGATAAAATAGATGCAGTCGCTAAAAAATTCCTCTTGAAAGAAACTTCCTATAAAGATGACTTGAATCAAGTATTGGTCACGCCATTGTTTAGTTGGTTTAGAGGTGACTTCGGAGGTAAGAGCGGGGTAATCCAATTCCTAAAGAGTTATTCCCTTATACCATCGGAATCCAACCCTGAATTAGTATTTTTAGATTATGATTGGACGTTAAGTTTAGGAAATTATTATGCTGAATAAAGTTGCTTTGTTAATTTTAGGTATTATGTCATTTTTAAATTCTTTTTCACAAGTAGAAAGCACGTCTTACAGTCTAATGCTGAAGGCTCTAATTAAGGAAAGTATACCAATAGTTGCAGTAGCAGATTTGGATCAAAAGCAAATTCAATCAACTACGTTTATTGATTCTAGAGAGAAAGTAGAGTTCGATGTTTCTCATATCAAAGGTGCCACATGGGTAGGATATGATGATTTTGACATGGCAAAAATGGACGACATTAGTAAAAATGAACCAATTATAATATACTGCTCTGTTGGTTACCGCAGCGAAAAAATCGGCGAAAAACTGCTCCAAGCTGGCTACACGAATGTATCTAACCTGTATGGCGGAATATTTGAATGGGTAAATCAAGGAAAGCCTATAGTCGATTTAAGTGGAGATCCTACCACAAAGATTCATGGATATAGCAAAACATGGGGGATTTGGCTATCCAAGGGAGAAAAGGTGTACTAAAACCTAGAAAAAGATTCTTCGAAAATTCATAAGATAGTTCTATAAGTCATTCAACTTACCTTTTAATTTACCTAAAAAGAAGTAATTTTAGGCAACTGTAGTTCCATTTTTTATAACAACTCTCTCATTATGATAAAGAAAACGCTTTTATCAGCTCTCTCAATGCTGATAATTTACACTATTTCTGCCCAAGAATTTGTAAAAATGATGCAGGAAGAATCTAGAAATTTTTATGAGATTCAATCCGCATTCGAATCTTTCTATGAAGGTAAGCCCTATGAAAAAGGGAAAGGCTATAAACAGTTCAAACGATGGGAATGGTTTATGGAGCAAAGAGTGCATCCTACTGGAGAGCGCTTTTCATCCACTGCTGCTTGGAATAATTTCATGAGTTACAAAAAGGAACATCAAGCTGCTTTTACTGCTGAGAAATCTGCAGGATGGGTTGCTTTAGGCTTAAATGATTTTATTAATCTCAGCTATAGTCCAGGACAAGGAAGAGTAAATGTAATTGCTGTAGATCCCTTCAATCCAAATATAATTTATGTAGGTGTACCTGCTGGAGGACTTTGGAAAAGTATAGATGGAGGAAACACTTGGAATGTCCTAACCGATCATTTGCCCGTTTTAGGTGTATCAGGTATAGGAATCGATCCAAACAATTCCAATATCATCTACATTGCAACTGGAGATGGAGATGGTAGCGACACTTATAGTATTGGTGTTTTAAAGTCTACCGATGGAGGAAGTACTTTTGCACCCACAGGAATGGTGCACACCATTTCTCAAAGTATACGCCCGACAAAAATTTTAATGCACCCAACCAATTCGAAAAAACATTGGGTAAGTTCTAGTAATGGATTGTTTATTACAGAAGACGCAGGAGCGAGTTACACAAGGGTTCAAACAGGATTTATCCGAGATATAGAAATGCACCCTACCGATACCAACATCATTTATGCCTGTAGCAATGAATTTTTTAAGTCCACAAATGGTGGGTTTAACTTCACCAAGATTACGATGGGTCTTCCTTCTGCTGCCGCAGTCAACAGAATGTCTATAGCGGTTTCTATCGATAATCCTTCTTTAGTTTATGGGCTATATGGTGATGCTTCAGATGCTTCTTATTATGGTTTATATCGATCATCCGATTTAGGAACGTCGTTTACTCAAATGAGTAATTCACCCAATATTTTGAGCAGTTCCAATGATGGAATGGGCTCTGGTGGTCAAAGCTGGTATGACCTAGCACTTGCTGTTTCTCCAGACAATGCTAATGAGGTATTTGTTGGCGGAGTTAATGTTTGGAAATCTTTAGATTCTGGACGCACATTCAACATCATCGCTCACTGGGCATTACCTAACAATATTGGATATACGCATGCTGATATCCATACATTAGATTTCTACAACGGTAAATTATACTGCGGTTCTGATGGAGGAATTTATGAATCCATAGATAAAGGCGCTACATGGGTTGATAAATCAAGAACATTAGAAATTTCTCAGTTTTATCGACTTGGAGGTTCTGAGATCGATCCCACCAAAATTGTAGGTGGAACTCAAGACAATGGTTGTTTTAGAGGTTCAACCCTATCCAAAACTTGGACACATGTATTTGGAGCTGACGGCATGGAGTGCGCCATTCACCCTACAAATTCCAATATTTTATTTACTTCCTCTCAAAATGGAGGCTTAAGAAGATCGACCGATAATGGAAATTCATTTACCGGAATAGCAGGAACCATTAGAAATTCAGAATCTGGGGCTTGGTTAACTCCCTATGCCTTGGATCCCAATAACAGCGATCGAATTGTAGCAGGATTTGAAAACATTTGGCTTTCAAACAATCTTGGAAGTAATTGGACCAAAATCTCAAATTTTCCCGGCGGGCCTACTTTCAGATCTATTGCTATTGCAAAGTCGAATAGTAATGTGATTTATGCAGGAACTCAAAACTCCATTTTTAGAACTACCAACTTAGGTAGTAATTGGACAGATGTTACTGGAAACTTATCTAATCAGTCCAAAACTTATATAGAAGTAGATCATCAAAATACCAACAATGTATGGGTGACGGTTTCAGGGTTTAACGCCTCTGAAAAAGTGTACTACTCAAATAGTGGTGGTAGCAACTGGTCAAACATCACCTATAATCTACCGAATCTGCCAGTCAATTGCATTGAACGAGATGAAAGAAATGGGGTTCTTTATGTAGGAACTGACGTTGGTGTATACTACTTAAAACCATACACTACTGAATGGCTACCATATATGACTGGGCTTCCAAATGTGATAGTGAATGAATTAGAAATGAATTATGCAACTAACAAACTCAGAGCTGCCACCTATGGTAGAGGGATTTGGGAGTCTGATCCATTTCAATATCCAACGAATCAACCGGTATCCAGGTTCAATTCTACAAAGCGAATTAATTGTCCAAATGTAGTAGTTCAGTTTAATGACCAATCGGTGAATACTGTTACCAGCTATCAATGGCAATTTCCCGGTGGAACGCCGTCCACTTCTACCGCTGCAAATCCAACTGTAACTTACGCCAATACAGGAAGCTATGATGTTACTTTGATTGTAAGTGATGGCACCAATAGCGACACCTCTAAAGCAATAAATTACATTGAAATACAGACTCCAAACTTGGAGCAATCCCCATTTTCAGAAGATTTCGAATTGGTTACTTTTCCGAGAAATCCTTCGCCAAAATTTACAATAATTAATGAAGATGGAGATAATTCATGGGAGCACGGATTCAATATTCCCGCACTAACTTACACCTTAAGTATCAATAATTTCACTACGACTTCTGCTGGCAAAAAGGACATTTTAGAATTCCCTGCAATCAATTTAGATACGATAAGCTATCCAGTTTTATTTTTAGATCGAGCCTACAGCAGTAGAACAATGACTGATTCTGATACACTGAACTTCTACTATAGTATCGATTGTGGAAACACGAAAGTGAAGTTTGCATCATTCTATGGTGCAGCATTGAGAACAGTTACTCCAACACAATCCGAATACTCCCCAGGTAGCAGTTCGGATTTTCAGACTTTATATGCACATATATATGGAGCAGAAAACCAACCGATAGTTAATTTATACTTAGAGAATGTATCAGGATTTGGAAATAAACTTTTCATAGATAACATTTTAGTCAAAGCTGTGATATCAGACATTTCAGAGATTAACTCTACCGGTCAATCATTTAGTGTTTATCCTAATCCTACTACAGCAGAAATTCAAATCAATTGGAAAGATTATTCCGAAACTCCGACTATTGAAATATTTGATTACCAAGGAAAGCTTGTGAAAACGATAAAGTCAAACAAACTTACGGGCAACGTCCAATATAACTTTGATGGACTAAGTAAAGGTCTGTATTTAGTAAAATTATCTACCTCTACAAGTGAAAAAACATCTAGAGTAATTTTAAAATAATCCATAAGTATTTTAAACCGCTTGAAGAATGAGCCAACCGTTCGTCTTCAAGCGTTTTTTTTATCACACTTATTGGTGTAATTTAGTCGATCGAAAAATTAATTATTTATAAATAGAAAGTACAATGAAGAAGATTGCATTAGTTTTTATTGCAGCATTGTTTTTACTAGGAGTTCCTAAAGTAAAAGCAGATGAGGGGATGTGGTTGCCGATGTTTGTCAAGCGACTGAATTATGTAGACATGCAAAAACAAGGTTTACAATTAACTCCAGAAGAAATTTACAGTGTAAATAACTCAAGTTTAAAGGATGCAATTGTGCGTTTAGGTGGAGGTTTTTGTACAGGAGAAATCATCTCTGACAAAGGTTTGATGTTGACCAATCACCACTGTGGTTTTGGTGTTATTCAGGAAAATAGTACCAAAGAAAACAATTACCTGAGAGATGGTTTTTGGGCAAAAGAAAATAAGGATGAAATTCCTGCTGGTTTCAGCGTGTCATTCCTCGTAAAAATGGACGATGTTACTAAAGACATTATTCCATTCTTAGGTGTTGAACTAACTGAAGCACAAAGAACAGCTAAGGCGGATTCTATCATCAAGGTTCTTGAAGAAAAAGCTGGAACTGACAATGAATATGATATTCAAATTAAAAGTTTTTACAATGGCAATGAATACTACCTATTTGTATATGAGACTTTTGGTGATGTTAGATTTGTAGGTGCTCCTCCATCATCTATTGGAAAATATGGTGGTGATACAGATAACTGGATGTGGCCTCGTCATACTGGAGACTTTACTCTTTTTAGAGTTTATGCAGATGCAGACAATAAACCGACTAAAGAGTATAAAGAGGACAATAGGCCTTATACTCCTAAACATTCATTACCTGTAAACATCGCGGATAGAAGAGCTGGAGATTATTCTATGATTTTTGGATACCCAGGAAGTACTGATCGTTACTTAAGTTCTTACGGAGTTGAAATGGCTGTAAATATTCAGCAACCTTCTATCGTAAAGCTAAGAAGACAAGTATTAGATATATACGAAGCTGAAATGGCAAAAGATGAGCAAACATACATCAACTATGCTGATAAGCAAGCTTCTGTAGCAAACTATTGGAAATATTTCCAAGGCCAGACTGCTGGTTTGAAAAGATTGAAAATCTACGATAAGAAAAAAGCAGAAGAAGATGCATTTGAAGCTTGGATTGCTAAGGATTCTAAAAAGGCAGAGGAATATAAAAATGTTATCAGCAACTATGATCAAGGTTACCAAGAACTTTCAAAAATCATTTTGAAAAGCACCTACGATATTGAAGCGATATACAGAATCGAAGCAGTTTCTTTCGCATGGAGAAGTAGAGGTTTATTAGGAGCCCTTTCTAGTGATGACGAAGAGAAGAAAGCGAAAGCTGTTGAATCTTTTAAAGCCACTGCGGAAAAGCAATTCAAAGAATATTCTTACGCTATCGATAAGCAGGTCTTTGCAGCTATGGTAAAAGCTTATGCTACTGATATTCCTGCAGATCAGCAGCCAAAAATGTTCAAAGACTTAGTTGCAAAGTTCAAAGGTGACTATGCGAAGATGGCAGATAAAATCTATAGTAAGTCTATCTATACTTCTAAAGAAAGAATGATGAAGTTTTTGGACAAACCTAAAGCTTCCACTATCGAAAAAGATCCATTGTATCAATTGGCTAAAACAATCATCTTAGAAGATTATGTTCAGACTTTAGGAGCTCAGAAAAAAGAGATCAACGAAAAGTTAGACAATGCAGGTCGTTTATATTTGAAAGGAATTCGTGAAATGAATCCAAACCATGCATATGCACCTGATGCGAACAGCACTATGCGTGTAACTTATGGTTCTGTGAAAGATTATTACCCAAGAGATGCTGTATACTATAACTATTATACGACAATCGAAGGTATCATGGAGAAAGAAGATCCAAAGAATCCTGAGTTTGTTGTTCCAGCTAAATTGAAGGAACTGTACAAAGCAAAAGACTATGGTCAATATGCTAACAGTAAAGGTGAAATGATCGTTAACTTTATTTCTAACAATGACATTACTGGTGGTAACTCAGGTTCTCCGGTAATCAACGGTAGAGGTGAATTAATAGGTACTGCATTTGATGGAAACTGGGAAGCAATGAGTGGTGATATCGCATTTGAAACAGAATTACAGCGTACTATTTCTGTAGACATTAGATACACTTTATTCATTATCGACAAGTATGCAGGAGCGAAACACTTAATTGATGAAATGAAAATCATCAGAGAATTAAGCCCTAATACTACTGTTGAAGTTCCTGTTAAGGAAGAAGTAAAAGAAGAAAAAGCTAAAGAGACTAAGAAAAAATAGTCGTAACAGCATATAACTAGAAACGCCCATTTCGATAATCGAAATGGGCGTTTTTATTTGAATAAAATCAAAATTCTAGAAATTGCGATACTTCGATGTTTCCTCAAAGATGTATTCCATTATCGATTTATCAGCTTCAGTAAATGGGATATTTCTACGCTCCATCATTTTCTCTGCTACCTCAAATGCCTTATTGGTTCGGAAGGTAATCCATTTGTCAGCTCCACCCCAAGCATAAGATGGAATGAAATTTCTTGGAAATCCACCTCCATAAATATTTGCACTCACTCCTACCACTGTGGCGGTATTAAACATAGTATTGATTCCACTTTTAGAATGATCACCCATCATTAATCCACAAAACTGTAAACCCGTATTTTTAAAGCCTCCTTTGGCATAATTCCAAATCTTTACCTCAGCGTAATTATTCTTCAGGTTTGAAACATTGGTGTCTGCACCTAAGTTGCACCATTCACCCAACACGGAATTTCCCAAAAAACCATCATGACCTTTATTTGAATAACCAAACATTACTGAATTACTTACCTCTCCTCCTGCTCTGCATTGAGGTCCAATAGTGGTGGCTCCATAAATTTTGGAAGCCATTTTTAGTTGAGCTCCTTCACACAAAGCCAATGCCCCTCGAACAACTGAGCCTTCCATTATTTCTGCATTCTTCCCAATGTATATTGGACCGGTTGTCGAATTCAAAATTGCTCCTTGCACCTTTGCGCCTTCTTCAATAAACAACTCTTGTCCAATATGTGTGTTTGTGTCTCCCAAAGGTTGAGAAGTCCTACCATCCGTCAATAATTCAAAGTCTCGTTTAATGGCGACATCATTCTTTGAAAAAATATCCCACACTTCATTGATTGAAATAATCTCCAAATCACAATTCACTTGATGAAAACCATGCACATCAAATGCACCTAACTCTACTTTTTGGGAAGACCTGAACGCAATTATTTTTTCTTCATTCTGATGGTACAGCATTTCTCCTTCCTCCAAATCTTCAATGCAATGAAGCAACTCTGAAGAAGGGAAAACTCCACCATTAATGTAACAATTGTCTGTTTCGTATTGCACCTTATACTTTACTTGCAAATAATCTGATGTCAAGAAAGAAATGTCTCCATTGAGATAATGTGCCCACTTTTCGGTAATGGTTAGAATTCCACACCTGATTTCTGAAACAGGTCGTGTATATGTAAAAGGGAGTAAATCAATCCTTCTATCATCGAATAAAATATAATTCATCGGTATTTTATTTATCGTTAAACTGAAGGAAAGATAAGCGCAGTAGTTGAGTTTTACAAGAAATAAAAAAGGCCTCTCGAAATCGAAAGGCCTTCCTATTATTGAATCTAAAATTTAAATTACTGCACAATCAATTTTATATTCTTACGTGTGTTAGCAGTGTTTACTTGCAAGAAATAAATTCCTTTTTCCCAAGCACTCAAATCTAACTCCACTGTCGATTGATTCGCATTTTGTTGAATCACAACTTGTCCTTTGCTATCGAAAACAGTCATTTCCGCGGACTTCTCACTTCCTAAATTAACAGTAAATTGACCTTTACTTGGATTTGGGTAGACTTGAATTGCAGAAAGAGTGTACTCATTCAATCCAACAGCAGCTCCTGGATCCTCTACTTCAAAATCATCTAATGCAATATCAGAAGTAAATCCTGAACCCGTGAACGCTCTAAATCTTACATTTACGATACTCCCATTGTAAGGAGTTAAATTGATATTCGCTTGTCTCCATGAATTGCCTTGATTGAATTGTACAAAAGGAATCACATCTTCAATTAATTCTCCATCCACTAATAAATCAAAATGCAATTCACCCATAGTGGCTCCATTCATATGGTACCAAATAGACGCTTTAGGTGTAACACCACCGGACAAATCTATACATGGCGAATATAAATCAGCCGTTTGTTCAAAACAACTGGACGTCTCTAGGTATAAATATTTACCGCTATTATTTCCTGTAGTATGGTCTGCCGTTGGGCCAGTATTATTGGATGGTGTAGTACCAGAATTGGTTCTAAAATCAAAGTCATCCCAAATGGTATTGGTTAAATTCAGCCATCCTTGAGACAATTGACAAACACCCTGCTCACAATTACTACTTGTTACACAATTAGAAAAACCATCGAAATTTTGGGTGTAAGGCGCGGTAATTGTTGTTGCATTCGCATACAACTGAAACCTTGAACTTACCGTGTCGTTATAGATATTTAAATCAGAAGAATCTATGATTACCTCAATGGTATGAACTCCTGAATTTATATTCAAAGTGTTTGTAAATTCATACACCTTCACTTCAGATGGTAGAATTGTATCTAAATAAACTTCTTTTGGAGATACAACTCCATTAAAACGATAAGATAAATTGAAATTCGTTTTGATGGATTGACCATTATTTCTGATTGCTACTTTCACTTTAGTCGCTGTAGTATTTGAGCAATCAAACAGTGCATTTCCTCCTGGTGATAAGATTTTTTCAATGGCCAAATCATCACTTAATACACAGTTGGACACCCCCGCCGCTTTATAAACTGCAACTGTTCGCTTCCCTACTATATTATTCCCAATAGCTCTAATCGCTACCCAGGTTTCTCGATTCGATGGAAAAGTTACCAATGCCGGAGAAGTAGTTACCGTTGTAATTGAATCCATGAACTTGTTTCCTAACACAAATACTTCGTAGGCAGTAGCACCTGCTACTGTATCAAAGTCTATTGTAAATTCATTAGGACAAACAGCTGTTATCGCCAAATTATTGGGGCGGTCGATAATGTTAAAAGGTTGTTGAGAAACACCAGATACACCGTTTCGAGACACTCGGATTAAGGCCTGTCCAGTGGCAACATTCGGCGCGTTAAAGTATTGATACCTTCTACTAGCAGGAACACTTGTAGACAAGCTAGTCCAACTAGACCCTTTATTTAAAGAATATTCAACTGTAAAGTTTCCAGTGGTATCATAGGTATCCCAACGCACAATGTTGGAAGTTCCTGACTCTAAACTTTCCCCACCTGCAGGATAAGTAACGACTATTTCATCCATGATGAAAGAGTATACCAGTACATAAGCTTGAGGACCTTGTGGTATGGATGTTCCCTTTACGCTAATTTGCAAACTGCCAGAAGCAGGATTATCAATTGAAATTTGTTCCATATTATTTTTAGAATCTACTCCATTCGTAGCGGGAGAATTTAAAGCAGCTGCATTTGGTGTGGAATTTAAAACATATGGTAGATAGTTCGGATTATTAACATCACTTCCAGTAATATCGAGGTTGTTCACTAAAGCTGAAGTAGTATTTACTGATGCTTCATAATCGGTCCAATACACCATTACTTTAACTTGCTTTACTCCTGCAGGAATAACAATTGAATGAGAATTAGTATCCCCTTGTGAAATCGTATCCAATAAATAGGAGTTATCTTCAAATATTTCTAACGCTTTTCTCGCATTCAACCTTCCCCATCCAAAACTAAAGTCAGGACCTTTATTTCCTAAGTCATCGGCTGAATTTAGCATGGCTGCCTTCATTAATGATGAAGGAGGCAATTGTCCATTGTTCAATTCTTTATAGGCATGAACAAGGGCAGTGTATGCGCCGCTTGCACCTGGAGCCGCCATGGAAGTTCCTGTATTATTTACATAGTTATTATTTGGAAATACCGAAAATACATTGGTTCCGTTGGCACAAATGTCTGGCTTGATTCGACCATCGCTCGCAGGACCTCGACTGCTTGAGTTGGCCAATCCATCTGTTAAAGTCACATTCCCAATTGCCATTACGTTTTTTCCAGATTTAATCCCTCCTGTAATGTTTCCCCAACCAGATCCTGCACCATACCCACAATCAGAAGTTCCTGAATTGCCGGCAGAAAACACATGCATTATTGTATTCAATTGACGTACTTGCTGATCTGCAGTTTGAGCAAAAGCATTATAGCCTGCATTACACCCATTACCATAAGAAGTAGAAGTCACCACAATACCGGGGTTGGTAACTGATGTTGGTGAATTATAAATCACATCCCACACATTGTATACTTTTAAATTGGCTCCCCAAGCCATTCCCTGAGCATCTGGATCTAAATTCCCGGCACCTATTGCAATCCCACAAACGTGATCTCCATGCTCTCCTGTACTAGCTCCTGATACCGACTGATCTATTCTACCTTCAAAATCGATGTGAGGACCAATAGCACCATCATCACCAACTCCCATCCAAACACCTTCTCCATTATAAGAAATGCCATTAATGGTTTTATTCCCAATCCAATTCACTCGATGATTGGTTCTTCCAACCAAATCTTCTTTTACAGGCTCCGGATCAATCGGCTCCATATACTTCACCATTGGATGCCCAGCTATCGAGATGATATGCTTTGGATTTACTGCTATGGTAGTCAGGTTTGAATACGCATACTGCCTCAAAATATCTGCACCAAAATTTTGTAAGTAAGAAGTCCACTCCTCATTATTGAACTCTGAACTTGTTTGAACAACAACTTGTACCTTCTTCCCTAACTTCGAATGCTCGGGATAATTCTCTGTCGCCAAATCATGGTGCATTTTAAATTTAGGGGTAACCACATAAAGACCGTCAATGTTGAACTTTTTAGCAGTCTCTATAGCAGTATTCTCCGCCATTTTGACTAGAAATGTATTGTTGGTAATGAACCCTTCCACCTTTATTCCTGCAGCGTCCAATGCAGCCTTATCAGCTTGAGTTGGAATACTAGTAAAATGAGCATAGAGGTAATAGGCCTCTTTGTACTTTGCTAATTCTAAATCTGACCAACTGATCTGCTCAATGTTGGGTTTAATTTTATAATCTGCCGATTTCAATTTTAAAAGCGTTTCTTGGCTATAACTTGAGAAATGCAAGGCCAAAAAACTAGCGACAACTAGTAAGTATGATTTCATGGATGTAAATTAATTGTAAATTTTAGTCCATAAATTTAACGATTTATTAAGGTAGAATTTGTCTTATGGCTTACTTTATCGTAAGTGGAATTACTTAATTAAACAAGATTCAGAGGATTCTTGAATCCAAGGGGATTATAATTTAAATAAACTAGGATATGATTAAACAGGAATTTGAATAGTAATTGAAGCAGCGAAATGAATGTAAACCCTCCGAGAGTTAATCGCTGCTAAAATATCCCTACCTCAACAAACTCAACGTCCCTTTATACGTTTCTCCATCGTGTTTGATGATGTAGAAATAGACTCCGCTTGCGACGTTATTCCCGTACCATGACGGGCTGTTTTTCCATTGAGCCACTTCCATGCCCCATGCATTAAAAAGGGTAACTTCTATTGGCAAACCTTTGGTATTGCCCAACTCCCAAGTGTCGTTGACTCCATCACCGTTTGGGGTGAAAATGTTGGGGATAATTAACACACAATGATTTACATGTACTTCTATTTTACTTCGTTCTTCGGCGACACAATCATTAATCTCCGTTTCTAAATAATACACTTGGTTATTGGTGACTTTAAACGAATACTCAAATCCTTGAAAAAATGGATTGGTTGCTGTTGCGGAGTTGTACCAATTTAGGACAGAAAGTTTTTCTGCAAACTGCGGTACAATGGTTTGAGTGGTGTTTTGACAAAAAAGCATTACTGTGTCTTTTAATTTTGGAGGAATATTCTGAATAACTTTAAGAGTATCTGAAAACAAGCTATTGCAAACGCTCAACCGATAATACATTGGATTAGCACTAGGAATATGATTGGCAGAATCTCCTGCTGTTATGTTGTCCCAAATGGTTTGATTGCTGCTGTATTGCCACTGTGTTGAACCATTGGAATTGTTGCTGTACAAGTTCACGCTTTCTCCTTTACAAATGGTATCTGCTGAAATAGCAACAGAACCAACAGCATGATTGGGAACAATAGTAGTGTCCCATTGATTGTTGGAGCTCACCTCATCTCGATTAAACGTTGCCGTTACGCTCAATTCATAATTAGCTCCTAAAGTTGTAAAATCTAACCCTTGAATTGGAATTTTTGCGGTACTACCTCCAAACAATGCTTCTGTAGGGATGGGATTGTAGCTATTGGAACTCACTTCTTGATTTATCGTTTGCACCACAAATCCGTTCCGTTTAACAGTAGTAGTAATGCGCAAGGTATCTTGCGTAAAGTCCAACCATTCTTCCCCAGTATTGGTGTAGTTGATAGTAACATCTACAGGACTAGTGTAACAAAGCGCAGAATCCAACTGCACAGAAACAAGATTGCCATCATAGCTCAAAGGCAATGTTGCACAACTGCCTAAATAGAGGTTGTCTATAAAATAGTACGTGCCGTAATAACTGTCTTCGCTTTTGCTCCCTCCCACATAAAGTGTATCAATTGCTGTGGTGTCATTGAAATTACCCATGGTCAACACTTTTTCTCCACCTGCTGCTTTATAGGTATGGTTGTATACTGCCCATTTTTTGGTTTCAGTAATGTAGCTGGATTGAGAAACAATGATTTGAGGTGAATAAGGTAAATGAAAGTTAGAAGTAGAGGAAACCCTATTGTTGGACAAATAAATACCCAATTGATTGCGAGAAGCATATTGCATGGAATCCGGTAGGTTCACATGAATCCGAAAACAATAGATAGAGTCCGTAATTAAGATTTGGTTTAAATCACATTGAATGTAATTTCTATTGGCTTTAATAAGTTTAAATAAATAATATATTTCAATTCCAATATACTTCGATCCTTTTTGAGGATATTGATAACCAAAAAGACTTTGTGGAACTGTCCAATATTGATCGTGAAATTCATTGTAATATTCAGGTTGGGTATTCAATCCGCCTGCTAATCGCCATTGATTAGGCAATGAGTAACCCCATCCTGTTTTTGAGGTATCCTCAAAAGAAAAATTAGGGATTAAATTT
Source organism: Acidiluteibacter ferrifornacis (assembly GCF_009909615.1). Taxonomy (GTDB): domain Bacteria; phylum Bacteroidota; class Bacteroidia; order Flavobacteriales_E; family Vicingaceae; genus Acidiluteibacter; species Acidiluteibacter ferrifornacis. The sequence goes on from NZ_WWNE01000006.1 coordinate 160,885, forward strand.
TGGGCGGTGCAAAGCACCGCCCAAAACAAAATATTACTGGTTAAAAAGGTTTTCAATTATTCAATGATTAGTTTACCGCTTTCAACAGCAGCATCGTTAGAAACAATACGATAAAAATAGATCCCCGGTTGCACGGCATTTATTTTTAATTGATGCGTATTGGTTGCAGTTAGTCGTTTAACTAACTGCTGCTTGCCCAATACATCGTACAACTCAAAAGTAACGTTTTCTTGATTGAATTGACTTCATCCTTGTGTTCTTTTGGCTTGACCCAAAATGAACCAAAAAGTCAAGTCTCTGAGTTTCCTTCTGCTGATTCCTTCCTAAAGTCTAAGACCTTCGCCGGATCTCCTCAATTCTTCGGAGCTAGACGAACTTTCTAAGACTTTAGTTCAAAATCCTTGAAGAATCCTCTAGGACAACTTCAAGATGGAGATTTGATAAAAATAGAGACTATATTGTACGTGGCTTAAAGTTAGCATCTTAATTCCAATGCGAACTCTCGGAGGGTTAGTATTTAATAGTTTACTTGCTTCCCCAGACGTTCATCTTCAAACAAAAAGAGCCTTCCAATAAAATTAGAAGGCTCTTTCAAAAAGTATTTGTATATTTTTATTTCACCAATTCCATTTCTTCAATTAATCTTGTTGCGCCAGCATATTTGTCTACCACCCATAAAATGTAGCGTGCATCTACAGCTATGTTTCTACACTGATCTGGGTCGTACATGATGTCACTCATGGTTCCTTCCCAGTTCCTATCGAAATTCAATCCAATAAGTTCGCCATTGGCATTCAAAACAGGAGAACCTGAATTTCCACCTGTAGTATGGTTAGAGGCAATAAAACAAACGTGTAATTCTCCATCTTCCGCATAATCACCAAACTCTTTGTTATTGATCAAGTCAATCATATCTGCAGGCAACACAAAATCCTTATTCGCTGGGTCGTATTTTTCTAAAATACCTGTAGCCGTTGTAAAATAATTATATTTCACAGCATCTCTTGGCTCATAAGTATCCACTTGCCCGTATGCTAATCGCAATGTAGAATTCGCATCAGGATAATAGGTCCCAGGCAATAATTCTCTCATCCCCTTCACGTAGATTTTACTCCATTTGTCGATCTCATCATTTAAGCGGTTGTACTCAGGACTAATCTTGTTCAGGTAGTTGCTCCATAAACTTTCTGCTACTAAAAATGCAGGATCCTTCAACAACTTCTTAGCTGCACTTTTATCATAGCTATTCAACAATGCCATTACTTCTTCTTTACTATCAAAAATGGTTTTTTTATACACCATGTCTGTAAATGCAGTAAAGTTTCCTTTGTATTTTCCATTGATTTGATTGAACACATCAGGCATAAAGCTTTTAGGCGCTTCATTAGCATATTTGTACATCAACTGATTGAACAATTCTTTGTCCAATTGTTTATCGTAATCTTTATAAAAACGCTCTACTGTTTTCTTCAATCCATCAATGTGGGCTTGATCAAATGTTTTCCCAGCCGATAAGTCAGTAATGTCTTTTCTGAATGTTCTGGCTATGGATACAATGTCTAATCCGCGATATGCAATCTCAATAAAGTAATCCCGAGCCAAAGCTAAGTCTTGCAATTGATCGTATAGTTTTTTCAACTCAGGCAAAGCCATTTCATATTCTTTATTGTCGCCTTTCATGGCTGCAATTTGAAAAGCTTTCTCTTGTTCTTGTTTCACTTCTACTGCATTCAATCGATCTAAACCTCTATTCTCTCCTATCCATTTTTTCCAGTAATTACTTACTCTAGCATATTTGGCAGAATACTTAATTCTCACCTCATCGCTCTGACGCATATTGCGATCCATAATGTCCAATATAGCTCTTCGAATATCTATCATTGCAGGATTTTCTATGTTTCGAATCTGATCTACCGCATAAGAAGTCAAATATTGCTGTGTTCTACCTGGGAAACCGTACACCATCGTAAAATCTCCTTTTTGAACGCCTTTAGTAGAAACTTTCAAGGCTCTGGGTGCTTCATAAGGCACATTATCTTCACTGTATTCAGCAGGCTCATTATCTTTTCCGGCATAAATTCTAAACATGGAGAAATCGCCAGTGTGACGAGGCCACATCCAGTTGTCTTCATCGCCACCAAATTTACCAATGCTTGAAGGAGGTGCTCCTACCAATCGAATATCTTTATATGTTTTGGTGATGTACATATAGTATTCATTGCCATAAAAAAATGGCTTGATCACTGCATCGTATATCGTTCCATCTGTAGCTTCTTCCCCTATTCTTTTGATGTTCTTTTTGATTTGACGTTCTCTTTCTTCATCGGTCAATTCTACACCGACACTGTCTAACACTTTTGCTGTTACATCTTCCATTCTTACAATGAAAGTAGCTGTCAAGCCTGGATTTTTCAGTTCGTCTTTCAATTCTTTGGCCCAATATCCATTAGTTAAGTAATCATTCTCCACTGAAGAATGAAATTGAATTTGACCGTATCCACAGTGGTGATTCGTCAAAATCAACCCTTGATCGGAGATAATTTCACCAGTACAAAAACCGCCGAATGAAATAACAGCATCTTTTAAACTAGAATTATTTACGTTATAGATGTCTTCAGCTGAAAGCTTTAAACCCATAGTTTGCATATCACTTTCATTCAAACTTTTTAAGAGGAGTGGCAACCACATGCCCTCTTTGGCTATATTTACGGTATTGAGCACTAAAAGTGCGGTCAAAAAAGTGGCTAACTTTTTAATCATGCTTAAATTTGTTAAAGATTAGTTCTTGAATTAAACGACTAAAATAGTCATTGCTGCTAATCTTTGAAAAGAAACTCAAGCAAAAAGCTGCTTTTATAGAAATAATTAGAAAAACAATCAGATGACAGCATCCGAACAAAACATTGAAATCAATCGATTACAGAAAGAAATAGAGAAATACATTGCTTTAAAACAAAGCAACATTATTTTTGACTTTCACAACCACAACGACAAAATAGTGCTAGATGTGGTAACCGTAAATCCTAGACACCACCAATCGTTTTTATTCCACAGCACTGAGGGTTCTACAAAGGTAGAAGCATTAACAAAAATGCTAAACTATATTAAAGAATATAAAGACAAAGAAAGTTCTTACACCATTCAATGGTCATTAAAAGACAAACAAGAATTGCACACTTCTTATTTTATGGCCAACAACATTATGATGGCAATTGAGAAGTGCTTCTATGGAAATGACCCTAGCTCAATGGTCATTTTTAGTGTGGTATTGAATCCGATTACATAAAGATGATTGAAAAAACATTTGTTCCTTTTCATGAGATTGGGAACCAAGAAGTCATTATTGTAGATGGTTTACACCCTCGAGGTTTAATCCTTTCACATTGGAAAGGAGGAAATATCCATGCTGAAATTACAGATGATACCTCAGGTGGCATTGTGCTAAACGCCATTGAAAAAAATTTTACAGGTATTGACAACCCATTCATTTCTGCCACTCATTTTGACATTGACGGATTCGTAGGTGTTTGGGCATTATTTGAGCCTCAACTTGCTATGCAATACAAATCCGTATTGCACCAAATGGCGGTTATAGGAGATTTTAGAGAATTAAACCTCACCAAGGATGGAGCCGATCATGCCTTAAAGCTGGTTTGCTACATCAATGCTGTAGAGAAAGAGAAATTCTACGTTCCTTTTGGCGAAGCTGATGAAATCAAATTGTGTGTGGAGAAGTTTAACTATTTCATTCCAACGTTTAAGGAAGTTTTATTGAATACAGATAGTTATAAAGCCATTTGGGAGAAAGAATACGATCAAGCTAAAGCCGATTATTACAAAATTGATTCTGGAGAATATCCAGTCAACAATTATCCTGAGATTGGATTACAATGCATTCATGCCAAAGCACCCATGCATTATTATGGATTGTTTTCAAAAAGTGAAGGATCTGACATTGTCATGAGTATTTATCCAGATAATAAATACGAAGTAGAATACAAATACACGACTTGGGTAGACATTACAAGCCGCCCTACTTTGCCGCGTATTTCATTGAAACCACTTTTAAAACAACTCAACCTCTTGGAAAAAAGTCAATACACTTGGCATGCTGATGGAATATCAGACACTGGTCCAATTTTACGATTGGAAAATGATAATTTATCCAAAGCAGAACGATATGCCAATCCTACAGAAAGAGCAATTTATCCTTCGAGTATTGATTCATATATTTTTGAGCGATTAATCACTGACTTTTTTAAGTTTGCTTACCGCAATATCACTCCAAAGAAAAGTTGGACATGGAAAGAAGTGAGAGCAATTGATATAGCCATATAAATTCTGTCACTAAATATATTGCGGATTCGTTTTTTAATTGAATTAGAAATTAAACTGTTGAAATATCCATCACGATGAGTCATTTTTTTGAACAATATAAAGACCAAATCTACACTGGAATCATTATTATTCTTTCTGTAGTTATACTGCAAGTTGCTACTAAAATCCTATACAATTGGCTCATAAAAAAGGAACAAAAAAGATTTCCTGGGGAAGATCCCAACACCCTCACTCTAGTTAAAAGGATTTTGAATGCGCTATGGATAGTACTGGGTATCATCGCATTTAGTTTTTTATTTGCCGAGCGAGATAAGTATGATGTTTTAATGGACAACTTTAAGTTAGTGCTATACTTGGGCTTCCTCGCTATAGCTACTATCGTTGTGGCTGCGACCACCAACATGTGGTTTAAACGAAGTATCCAACGAAAGATAATTGCCGGAGAAGACCCGACAAGTTATAAATTTCTAAGGTATGTAGTAGTGTTTAGCATCTACTTTATAGGTGCTCTTTTCGGATTATTAGCATTCCCTTCATTAAGAGGAGTAGCTCAAACGGCCTTAGGAGGAGCCGGAGTTGTTGCGATTATTGCGGGTGTAGCATCTCAAGAAGCATTGGCCAACTTAGTAGGTGGAATTTTCATCATCTCTTTCAAGCCATTCAGAATAGGAGACATTATAAAAGTAACGGACACCATGGTAGGAACGGTTACTGACATTACCCTAAGGCATACGGTGATTAGAAATTTTGAAAATAAAATGATAGTTATTCCTAACGCAATGATTAATAAAGAGAAGCTAATCAACTATGATTTAGGAGAATCTAAATGTTGCGAACGGATAGAAATTGGTATTTCCTATGATAGCGATATTGATTTAGCCAAAAAAATAATGCAGGAAGAATGTGAAAACCATCCATCCATATTGGATAACCGAACCGAGGTAGAAAAAGAACAGCAATTGCCAATTGTAAAAACTGCTGTCATCAGTCTTGCAGACTCCGCAGTAGTCATTCGAGCATGGGCTTGGAGCAGCGACTTTTCTACTGCTTTTGAACTTCGAAACAGTGTTTTGGAAAGCATTAAGAAGCGCTTTGATAAAGAAGGAATAGAGATCCCTTTCCCTCACCGCACCATAGTTATGAAAAAGGAAAAATTAAGTGCAATAGAAAATGTAAAATCAAACCATTAATTTAAGTTTATTTTTAGCTCTCAAAATGAATGCACAAATGAAAAATATAGCCATAGCATGTTTATTATTATTGTCAGCCACATTAACGGCGCAAGATTTTAATATAGAAGAACAGCTGTATAACTTACCAGATGTTATTTTCAAAAAGATAAATACTCCTCTTGGGTATGAGGCGGCTTATGAGCTAAGAATAAAACAGCAAATTGATCACCAAGACCCTAAGAAAGGGTACTTCTATCAACGCGCCTATCTTAGTCACAGAGGGTTTAACCGACCAACCACAATGGTAACTCAAGGGTACACTAGCAACAGCAACCGAATCTCAGAAGTAGCCGAATTAATAAAGTCCAATCAAATTGATGTTGAGCACCGTTTCTTTGGAGAAAGTGTTCCAGATTCAATAGAATATCAATATTTAACACTGGAGCAAGCTACTGCTGATTTACACCACATCAATGAGATATTTAGAAAAATTTACCCGAACAAATGGGTGAGCACAGGAATCAGTAAAGGTGGGCAAACCTCCATTTTCTACCGTTACTTTTACCCTGAAGATGTGGATGTAAGTATTCCTTATGTCGCTCCTTTAAACGCAAGTTTGGAAGATGAGCGCATCTATACTTTTTTGGACACTGTTGGAACTAATGAATGTAGAGCCAAAATAAAAGCACTACAAACCAGATTACTGAAAGAAAGAGAATCAGTTTTACCTCTTTTACGCTGGTATTCATATGGAGCTCAATTGCATTTCAACTATCTGACTTTCGAAGAAGCTTTTGAGTATGCAGTATTGGAATATTCCTTTAGCTTTTGGCAATGGGGAAATGATTGCAATGATATACCGAGTAAGAATGCTTCATTAGAAGAAGTACTCTACCATTTTGTTACTGTTTCGGGAGTTGATTTTTTCGCAGATCAAAGTATGGAAGATTTTGCTTCACATTACTACCAAGCAGGGAGCCAAATGGGGTACTATGGCTACAATATCAGTGATTTTAAACCCCTTTTAAAAGCTTTACCAACGGACAAAAACCCATCTGCAGTGTTTATGCCTAATAAAATGAAAGTACCTTTTAACAACTCCACGCCTAAAAAAGCCGCTGAATGGGCTAAAAAGCATGGTAATAAAATGATTTACATTAATGGAAACTCTGACACATGGTCAGCAACAGCCATTCGACCCAATGACAATGTGGATGCGATTTGGTTTTTTCTAGATGGAAAAGACCATAGAGATGCACGAATAAAAAACATGAATAATAGCGAAAGGGTTAAATTAGTCAACAACTTGGAACGATGGTTGGATATGGAGATTGAGTAAATCTAATCTATACTTTGAAACAAAAAACGTTTCAAACTGTATAAAATCTAAACCAGCTCAAAATGATGGATGCAATAAAAAATTGGCTACAAAATAGTTATCAGATCGTAATCCATAGTATCGCTTTTTATCCAGTTTTAATAGGGTTCTTATTTCTAGCGATTTCTATCGGAATGATTTCATTCGATTATTCCGCTGTAGGTAAAGATTTAAAATCAACTTATGAGTTTTTAAGTATTAAGGACGCTGAGACGGCGAGAAGTATTTTGTCGGCCATAGCAGGAGGAATAATTTCCCTAACTGTATTTAGTTTCTCTATGGTAATGATTGTTTTGAATCAAGCAGCATCTAGTCTAAGCAATAGGGTGTTGGATAATTTAATAGGCAACCGACAACAACAGTATATTTTAGGGATTTATATTGGAACTATCGTCTATGCATTCTTTATTCTGACCGCCATTAGAGATGCGGAAAATTCACTCAGTATTCCGTCTATCAGTACCTACTTTGCTATTCTACTGACCGTTTTTGACATTTTCCTTTTCATCTATTTCTTGCATTACATTACCCAATCTGTCAAGTTTGATGTGATTGTTTCTAGGATTTATCAGGAAACTAAAAATTCAATTATTAAAAATAGTGTAGAAAAGAAAGAAAATGTGACCTTTCAAATGCCTGATGAAAAATTTGAGATAAAAGCACTTCAAAGCGGTGTTTTTGAAGGATTCAACATCACCAAGATCCGCAAATTCTGCAAAGAAAATGACCTAATGATTGAAAGCATTCATTTAAAAGGTTCATTTGTGCTTACTGGCACTCCAATCATTTACACTTCAAAACCTTTAAGCGACAGCCAAATAAAACAGCTACATGATTATATCTTCTTGGTGAATCGCGAATCCATTGAAGAAAATTTTACCTTTGGAATTCGTCAACTACGAGAAATTGCTGTTAAAGCATTAAGCCCTGGAATCAATGACCCTGGCACAGCCAATGAAAGTTTAAAAGCTATTTTTCAATTGTTCGATCTTTATTTAGAATCAGAACTTCATTTTTTGATTGTTGACGACCTAAACAACCCAATTGTCCGATTACGCCCGATAGAGATCGAACAATTATTTAATGAAAACATTTTGACCATTTGGGATTATGGGAAGTCTGATCGCAGTATACAGTATCAATTAAATGTTTTGATAACTCAACTACAGCGGAAGTACCCAAAATTAGTTTTCGAGCAGTTTTTAATAGCAATGAAAAAAGTGAATCACTAATTTTTATAGATTCAGAAACAACAGTATGAAACTAAAAATTGAAGCTCCATTTAAACCAACCGGAGACCAACCTGAAGCCATTAGGCAATTGGTGGAAGGTGTAAACAGCGGAGATTATGCTCAAACGCTTTTGGGCGTTACAGGCTCTGGTAAAACGTTTACAGTGGCTAATGTCATTGAACAAACTCAACGTCCAACTTTAATCTTAAGCCACAACAAAACTTTGGCCGCTCAACTGTATGCAGAGTTTAAAGAGTTTTTTCCAAACAATGCCGTCGAATATTTTGTTTCCTATTACGATTATTACCAGCCTGAAGCTTATTTGCCTGTTTCTGATACTTATATAGAAAAGGATTTATCCATCAACGATGAGATTGAAAAACTGCGGTTAAGTACAACCTCTTCTCTATTGTCAGGAAGAAGAGATGTCATTGTGATCAGTTCAGTTTCCTGTATTTATGGAATTTCTAATCCAGCCGACTTTAAACAAAATGTAACACACATCGATGTGGGACAAGTCATCAGTAGGAATAAATTATTGCACCAATTTGTCAATGCGCTGTATTCCCGAACTACTGCAGATTTTGAACGTGGCAATTTTAGAGTCATTGGTGACGTGGTAGATATTTTTCCAGCTTATGCCGACATTGCTTATAAGATTACTTTTTGGGGCGATGAAATTGAAGAAATTACATCCTTCAATCCTGTTAGTGGAGCTACGATCGAAAATTTCGAGCACTTGTCAATATACCCTGCAAATATTTTTGTGACCACTAAGGACAGAATGACACAATCCATTTTCCAGATTCAGGACGATATGGTGAAGCAGGTGGAGTATTTTAAATCCATTGGAAAACATTTAGAAGCCAAAAGAATTGAAGACCGAGTAACCTATGATTTAGAGATGATGCGGGAATTAGGTTACTGCTCGGGAATCGAAAATTATTCGAGATACTTTGATGATAGAGCTCCAGGCACTCGTCCGTTTTGTTTAATGGATTACTTTCCAGATGATTATTTATTAGTAGTGGATGAGAGTCATGTAACTGTTTCACAAATCAGCGCTATGTATGGTGGAGATAGAAGCCGAAAAGTAAATCTGGTAGAATACGGTTTCAGATTGCCTGCCGCAATAGACAACCGTCCATTGAAGTTTGCCGAATGGGAAGGATTACGCAACCAAACCATCTATGTGAGTGCAACTCCTGCAGAATATGAGCTAAAAGAATCCGAAGGCATCGTGGTGGAGCAATTGATTCGCCCGACTGGATTGTTAGACCCCATTATAGAAGTGCGTCCAAGTTTGAATCAAGTGGATGATTTGATGGAGGAAATTGTGAGCCGTTCTGAAAAAGGTGAGCGAACGCTTGTGACCACGTTGACAAAACGAATGGCGGAAGAATTGACGAAATATTTTGCGGAAGCAGGTATTCGTTGTCGATACATTCATTCGGATGTTGACACTTTAGAGCGTGTTGAAATTCTACATGAATTGAGAACAGGCGTATTTGATGCCTTAATTGGTGTTAACCTGTTGAGAGAAGGATTGGATTTACCTGAAGTATCGTTGGTGGCTATTTTAGATGCCGATAAAGAAGGTTTTTTACGATCCAATCGATCCTTGACTCAAACGGCTGGAAGAGCAGCAAGAAATATAAATGGTCGTGTTATTTTTTATGCTGATACTATCACCAAGTCCATGCAAAAAACGATGGATGAAACCGAAAGAAGACGTGAGAAGCAAATTGCATACAACACTGAACATGGCTTAACACCTCAAGCTCTGAACAAAAAACAACGTGGCACTATTGGTAAGTCTAATAGTACGATTGAAAAGGAGTCCAATGAATATGAGCTTCAAGAGCGGAGAGCTATTGCGGCCGATCCGGTGGTAAAATACATGGATGAAAAGCAATTGAGACGTGCGATTACACGCATCAAAAAAGACATGGAAATTGCTGCCAAAGAGCTCGACTTTATGGAGGCTGCTAGGTTACGAGATGAAATGTATGAAATGGAGAAGTTGTTAGCGAAGAAAATTTCTTAATTGTTAATACTGACAATAGAATCAAATCCTTCCGAGCTAAGCGAATCCTTGGCGTTCTTTGTGGTTAACAATAAAGGCAAATAAAAATTAACCGCTAAGTTCTCAAAGGGAAATCCACAAAGATCACAAAGAAAAAAAATATAAAGTTCATTGAAGTCAAACTCTTTGCGACCTCAGCGAATCCTTGGCGTTCTTTGTGGTAAAAAAAGATTAATAAAAATTTAAACACAAAGATCACAAAGACAAACCCACAAAGGTCACTAAGAGTATAAAAGAAAATATAACTTACATAACTAAAAACAAATCCTTCCGACCTCAGCGAAACCTTGGCGTGCTTTGCGGTTAAACAATAAGAGCAAAAAAAGATTTAACCGCTAAGTCCTCAAAGGGAAATCCACAAAGATCACAAAGAAAAAAAATATAAAGTTCATTGAAGTCAAACTCTTTGCGACCTCAGCGAATCCTTGGCGTTCTTTGTGGTTAACAATAAAGGCAAATAAAAATTAACCGCTAAGTCCTCAGAGAAAAACCCACAAAGATCAAAAAGAAAAAAAATAAAAAGTTCATTGAAGTCAAACTCTTTGCGACCTCAGCGAATCCTTGGCGTTCTTTGCGGTTAAACAATAAAGGCAAATAAAAATTAACCGCTAAGTCCTCAAAGACAAACACACAAAGATCACAAAGAAAAAAAATATAAAGTTCATTGAAGTCGATCTCTTTGCGACCTCAGCGAATCCTTTGCGTTCTTTGTGGTAAAAAAAGATTAATAAAAATTTAAACACAAAGATCACAAAGACAAACCCACAAAGGTCACTAAGAGTATAAAAGAAAATATAACTTACATAACTAAAAACAAATCCTTCCGACCTCAGCGAAACCTTGGCGTGCTTTGCGGTTAATAGAATTGAATTCGTTAAAAAATACAATTCAAATAATTAACCATTATTCTTCGTATTCAAATCGCAACTGTATTCCGTAACGAACTTCTTCTTTTTCTAGATTCGAAAGTGAAATACCCAACAATCGAATCGGCTTTTCGGGAATTTCTGGAGTGCGCAATAATTCCACTGCAAGTGCCCAAATGTGATTGAAGCTAGAAATGTAACTTCCAACTGTTTTAGATCGAGTTTGAATGGTGAAGTCATCATATTTTAATTTTAAACTTACTGTTTTTCCAGCATTCTTGGCTTTTTTAGTTCGATTCGCCACGGTCTGACAAATGGGTTGCAATGCTTTTAATAACTCTTGCTCGGTTTCTAAATCATTCTCAAAAGTATTTTCCGCTCCAATTGACTTTCTAACCCGATTCGGCTGAACTTCTCTTTCATCAATTCCACGAGCAATTCGATAATAATGTAATCCTGCTTTACCAAAATTCCTGTGCAGCCACTCGCTGGATTTACTCTTTAAATCAGCTCCATTAAACACGCCAAACTTTTTCATTTTCTCAGCCGTTACTTTACCGATCCCATGAAATTTTTCAATCTTTAATTGTTCGATAAAAGCTTGCCCTTCTTCTGGTAGAATTACACTCATGCCGTCGGGCTTATTAATATCCGAAGCAGTCTTTGCTAAAAACTTATTGTAGCTCACTCCTGCGGAAGCAGTCAGTCCAGTTGCAGCCAAAATATCAGCTCGAATATTCATTGCAATTTTCATCGCTGAAACGATGTTTTTCTTATTCTCTGTGACATCTAAATATGCTTCGTCCAACGATAATGGCTCTACCAAATCAGTGTAATTCTTAAAGATTTCCATAATTTGAAGAGACACTTCTTTGTATCGTTCAAAGCGTGGCTTTACGAAAATCAAATTGGGACATCGTCGGGCCGCCATAATAGAGGCCAAAGCGGAATGTACCCCAAACTGACGGGCTTCGTAGCTTGCCGCAGCCACCACTCCTCGTTCTCTTGAACCTCCAACAGCAACTGGCTTCCCCTTCAACTCAGGATTGTCCAATTGTTCCACAGAAGCATAAAATGCATCCATGTCAATATGAATTATCTTCCGCGTATTTTCCGAATCAGTCAATTAAATTCATTTTTTTCAACAGAAAGGTAGCATTCATATTTTGGCATATCCCCTTCTTTAAAGTGTAGTCAAAGTGTAAATCATCACCTTTCATGTCCACTTCAAAAGCATAATTTTGGATGTTTTTCGGGTAAACCAAATTCAATTCACACAAGGATAAGTCATGAGTAGCAATAATCCCCGATAACGGATAACGCAATAGTTTTTTCAAAAATTCTGCTGAACCAGTGGCCTTATCTCTTGAGTTGGTTCCTTTTAAAATCTCATCAAGAATTGCAAACGTCGGTTGACCCTTTTCTAATAAATCTACCAACTGCTTCAAACGTTTTAATTCAGCAAAAAAGTAAGACTCATTATCATTTAAGGAATCTTCTGTTTTCATACTCGAAAAGAGTGCAACAGGAGTATACTTCAAAATGCCAGGCAAATTCACTCCAAGTGTGCCCATCACCATGCTCACTCCTATTGTCCTCAAGAAAGTACTTTTCCCAGCCATATTCGCACCAGTCACAATATCAATTTGATTCCATCCATCAATCAATAAACTATTAGGCACTCTAACACTTGGCTTCAACATCGGATGCGAGAGCATTTCTGCCTCGTAAAAAAACTCTTCTTGCTTTACATATTTTGGAAAATGATTTTCAGGATTATTAAACACATAATTCCCCAATGATATTCGTGCATCTATCTCATAAATAGCCGACAACCAGTTATGTAGGCTTTCTCCATAAACAGCTTGCCAATTGGAAAAACGCAATAAACATCGAACATCCCACAACAAAAAGGCATTCAATATGATACCCATTATCATGTTATTCCTGTTATCAAAGGCATTCAAAATCGACTTCAATTGATTTAAAGCTTCAGATGCAGGAGTTTTTCCTTTTAATTTGCCTTGTGCTTCCTGATTTAACTTTTCATCGAAACGTTCTTCTTCAATTAACTTAATATAGGCGGTGTATGAAGATACATCCCTCAATAAGTCTTCAGCTAATTTTGCGACCTCTGTTGTCTTCTTTAAAAAAGTGCCAGTAAACAATAATGCCGCAATTAGGGAATAGGTTAAATAATTTACGCCAATACCATCAAAAATATATCCCAACGTAACTCCAAATACCATTATTGGGATCACATAGTAAAGTGCTTTATAAAATCGATTTGAAAAAACCTGAATTGCAGGAAACGCTATTGATTCTTTATTCGAAACATTGCGCTTATTAGCCCTAAACTGATGTTGCCATTCGGTTTTATCAGCCAATTCCTTCACTGCTAATTGTCTTTGATTTAAGACATCCACATTCAATTCTAGTTGTAATAGTTCATTTGCCAATTTTCTCGCCCCTCCTTTTGTAACCGTCCTATTGAGCAATTGAAATATTGAACCACGACCTAATATTCCAAAATCTGCAGCATATTGATGATTCATTTCTGAAAATTCAATCCCGTTTTCATTAGACGAGAAGTCGTATTCTAGCGCAGACAATTCATTTTCTTGGATAGCAATTAAATGTTGTACTTGATCGATTTCATCATTCAATTGCCCTGCTCGTTTCACAGCTATTGCAAAAACAATAAGTGGAACTATAAAACCAAACATTGCCAATAGGGCGTCTTCGAAAAACAAATAAAGCAACAAAAAAGCTGAAGCAAAACTTAATACTCTTATAACTGTTATTATCCTTGAACGATTTCGCAACTGTGTAAGTTCAGATTCAAACTGATTTTTTCGGTGATTGTAAAAGGTCGATAGTGAATTCATAGGCTGTAAATTTCCTTCTTTTTATCGGAATTGGGTACATTTTGATTAGAATAACCAATTTAATTTTAAAATCAATTACCTAATTTTTAACATGTTGTAAAAAATTAACAATTTTTCAAAATATATTTGTACCTACATTTAATGTATATACATATATTTGCATCATCAAATTTAAACTAAAGAAAAATGAAAAAGATTGTATTATCAACTATGGCATTAGCCATCGCTGCATTAACTTTTGCGGGAAATGGAGAAAAAAACACGTATAAAGTAGACAACAAGTTATCCAACCTAGAGTGGACAGGTAAAAAAGTAACTGGTGAACACACTGGAACTATAGCTGTTAAAGAAGGTTCAATAGTAGTTGAAAACAATATGATCAAATCTGGAACTATTCAGTTTGACATGACAACAATTAACTGTACAGATTTAGAAGGCGAATACAAAGGCAAATTAGAAGGTCACTTGAAATCAGACGATTTCTTCAGTGTGGAAAAACACACTGCATCTACACTAAAAATTAAAAGTGTAAAGAAAATTGAGGGTCAAGATACTTATGAGGTAAATGGCGATTTAACCATTAAAGGAATTACACATCCGACAACTTTTACAGCTGTTATCAAAATGGAAAACAACAAATTGGTTGCAATTGGAACTGTAGATGTAAACAGAACTAAATATGATATCAAGTATGGTTCAGGACAATTCTTTGAGGGCCTAGGAGACAAAATGATCTATGATGACTTTACAGTAAAATTCAAATTAGGAGCAAAAAGCTAAGACTTTTCATATAGGTTGATTTTAGGTTACCCGCCGTTTCTTATGTTTAGAAGCGGCGGTTTTTTTATGAAGAATGATCACTTATTATCTTCCATTGTCCACCCATTCGTTTCCAAAGTAAACTGTAATGCCCTTCTAAGTTTCCCATAGAGCGTTCCAGATGCCACTTCCCAATTACGCTGACATAATCTGTACTCAATTGCTCAATGTAGAGATTAGTAAAAGTAAGTTTCCCCATGTCCGCTGCGGTAGGATAGGATTTCTTATAATTCTCTAATGTTTTTTGCCAACCGTAAGTCAGTCCTTTGCGTCCGATAAATTTCAATGAATCAGAATGCCAATAAGGTTCCATAAAGCATTCCAGATCTCCTGAAGACCAACAAACCTCTTGCTTCTTCATAAGTTCATTAATGATATATTGGGTATCACTTTTTGATGGAGCACTGCAACCAATCGTAATTAAAATAATAACTCCACTAATTAATCGGGAAATAGATAGGATATCTCTCATTATACTTTCTTAAAAAAATGAATAAACGTTCTTCCTTTTTACCTTTATATTTTTTGTATTCATTCCATAAAGAAGGATCTTTTTGAAAAATCGGCTCTGCATTCTTCGCAGAAAAAGTAAATACCTTACCATTATCAAAATTTAGTAAGAATTGAACAAGTGTCTGGCTTTCCATTGGAGATTGAAACCCATACGGATCAATTCTATAACTAATTGTTTTAACATAAGCCGCGAAATGGGAGAAAGCCCCAATAGTAATTAACCGATTAAAATCACCTTCAGCAGAAATATAAATCCCTCTACCAGTAGAATACCCCCAAACTCTATCGGGGTTTAATGGAAAATACTCTTTCAATGAATCATCATAAATTAAAATGGATTCTCCTTTTCTTTGCAATCCTTGAGTGATACTCGGTTGATTATTTTTAAATTCATCAAACGTTAAATAAACTCCTTGATTAAATTCAAAAGTGGGTTGATAAATGACCTCATCCAATTGAGCAAAACCTCGAAAAGACAAAAAAAATAAAAACAAAACTATCGATGTTCTCATACTTCCTTCATACTTAGTTGAATTCTTTTTCTTGACTCATCTACTTCAAGTACTTTCACTTTCACAGTCTGTTGAAGGTTAACCACTTCATTAGGATTAGCGACAAAATGATTGGCTAAATGAGATATATGCACCAAACCGTCCTGCTTCACACCAACGTCAACAAAAGCACCAAAGTTGGTAATATTGGTAACGATTCCTGGTAACACCATCCCAACCTCCAAGTCTGAGATTTTACTGACATTTTTATCAAATTCAAATAATTTAATTCCCTTTCGTGGATCTCTTGCCGGTTTTTTCAACTCCTCCTTTAAATCATTCAATGTCGGCATACCAATTTCGGTAGTAATAAATTTTTGAAAGTCTATTTGATCAATTGCTTTCTCATTCCTAACTAACTCATCTACAGAAACACCAACAGACTTGGCCATCCTTTTGACTAAATCATAACGCTCTGGGTGAACCGCAGAATTGTCCAAAGGATTATCCCCATCTATAATTCGTAAAAAACCTGCCGACTGTTCATATGATTTTGCTCCCATACCTTTCACTTTCAGTAATTCTTTCCTATTTGTAAAAGATCCATTATCAGTTCGATAATCCACAATGCGTTGAGCCAATTGCGGGCCTAAACCAGATATATATTGCAATAGGTGTTGAGAAGCAGAGTTGACATTCACTCCCACCCTATTTACAGCACTTTCCACAACTCTATCCAACGATTGTTTGAGTAATTTTTGATCAACATCGTGCTGGTATTGACCTACACCTATAGATTTGGCATCAATTTTCACTAATTCAGCTAAAGGATCCATCAACCTCCTTCCAATCGAAATTGCACCTCTAACAGTCACATCATATTGAGGAAATTCTTCTCTAGCTATTTTTGATGCGGAATAAATTGAAGCCCCATTTTCATTTACTACATAGACTTCAACGGCCTCGTTGAATCGCATCTTTTGAATAAAACGCTCTGTTTCTCTTCCTGCTGTTCCGTTTCCAATTGCTATGGCTTCAATTTTATATCGACTTACAATGGTATTGATTTTTTTAGCTGCCATCGCACTTTCGTTTTGCGGAGGATGCGGATAAATCGTTTCGTTGTAAACAATGTCACCTAAATCATTTAGACAAACCACTTTACAGCCAGTCCTAAAACCAGGATCTATGGCCAATACATTCTTTTGTCCCAATGGTGGCGCCAACAATAACTGTTTTAAATTCTTTGCAAAAACATCAATAGCTTCCAAATCCGACTTTTCCTTATACGCTTTTTTGAATTCTGTTTCTATTGAAGAACTGATCAATCGTTTGTAACTGTCTTTCGCAGCAATTTGCAGCTGCTCTTTTAATTCTCGATTATTGGTTTTAATAAAAGCTTGCTCAATTTTGGTCAATGCTTTCTCTTCCTCTATAGAAATCTTTACTCTTAAAAATCCTTCGCTTTCTCCACGAGAAATTGCTAAAAATCGATGTGAGGGAATTCGCTTCAACGGCTCTTCCCATTTAAAATAATCTTTAAACTTCTCTCCCTCAACTTCTTTACCTTTTATCAGTTTTGAAGAAATAATCGCTCCTTTTTCAAACATCCAACGGATATTACGACGGATATACTCATTCTCGTTTAGCCATTCCGCTATTATATCTCTTGCGCCTGAAAGTGCTTCTTCTATTGTCTGAACTTTATCATTTAGAAATCTTTCAGAAGTTTCCTCTAATGAATTAAGATTTTGAGCCATCATCATTTTGGCTAACGGTTCCAATCCTTTGTCTTTTGCCACAGACCCTTTGGTTGTGCGCTTTTGCTTATATGGAAGATAAATATCCTCCAGCTCAGTTAAATCAGTACAGTTTACAATTTTTTCTCTTAACTGGTCTGTTAACTGTTCTTGTTCAGCAATGGCTTTTAATATAGCTGATTTTCTTTTCTCCAACTCTTCATAACGACTTTTTTCATTTTGAATATTTTCAATCTCAACTTCATCTAAATTTCCTGACCACTCCTTTCTATACCTGGCAATAAATGGAATTGTAGATCCCTCCTCCAATAATTGAACAGTCGACTGAACTGAATCCTTTGGTAAACCCGTCTTTTGAACAATATAGGTTATTAAATTAATTTCCATTTAAATAGAACTTTTAAGTTTCGTTTACGTAGAATATTTGAACAAGAGTGCTAATTTAATGGTTTAAAATCTACACTACAGCATCTTTTCAAAACTCATTCATATGAAGAAAATATATTCTCTAGCACTTTTAATCGGCCTTTTCTTAAGTTTAAGTTCTTGTGCACAAGACGCTCACCAGTTAGAAGATCAAAATAATCAAGAAATTAAACTTAAGCCAGTTTTAACCAAAGCAGAATACAAAAAATTACTATCACCTGAAGTCTATAACATCGCTATAGAAGAAGGCACCGAACGCCCATTTACAGGAAAGTATAATAATTTTAAGGCCGATGGTATTTTTACTTGTGCCTTATGCGGAAACCCACTATTTGATTCTAGAACTAAATTTAAATCAGGAACAGGTTGGCCGAGCTTTTATGACGTTTACTCTAATGAGAGTATCGAAGAGTCCGTAGACAAAAGCCTAGGTATTATAAGATCTGAAGTTGAATGCTCTAGATGTAAAGCTCACCTTGGTCATGTTTTTGACGATGGACCAGACCCAACTGGATTAAGGTACTGTATTAACTCCCTAGTTCTAGACTTTGTCCCAAGAAAATAAAAAACAACTACACTACATTCCCTTAACGACTGCTTAATAACTACCAATTATTAAGAAAACTCTTAACCCATCATGATTAAAAAAATTAGCATCCTCCTAACTGTTCTTCTAGTTTCTATAAACGTAATCGCTCAAAGAGTCAATGCATTTGCTAGAGCAACATCCATTTCAGGTACTACATTCAATGTAGCCAACGTTGAAGAAAATGACGATTCATTTGAAATCGGTGAACGAATCATTGTCATGCAAATGCAAGATAACGTCATCGGTAGCAATACTAACAATAACTCATCTTTCGGAAATCTAAACAATATTCAGTCTGCAGGTTTGTATGAAATCCGAACCATTTCGGGGATTACTGAATCTAGTGGAACTCCCATTTCAATCACCGTATCCACTTCGCTTACTAACACTTACAACACTGGAACAAATTCAAGAGTTCAATTAATCTCTTTCCCCACTTTAGGAAGTCCTGATTATACAACCACTGCAAATATGACCACTAGAAATTGGAATGGGAATATCGGTGGAGTTAGCGCATTCGAAGTTTTAGGAACTTTTACCTTAGCTCACAATATCAATGCAGATAACAGTGGGTTTAGAGGTGGAGCTAGAGATGATAATAATGCAGGAAATTGCGACAACACCACATACCGCTCAGCTGCTTCAGGTGCATTCGCTGGAAAAGGAGAAGGTATTTATTTAAACACTAATACTACTTATGAAGAAGGTAAAGGTAAAATTCTTAATGGTGGCGGCGGCGGAAACGAACACAACGGCGGTGGCGGTGGCGGCGGAAACTACTCAGCAGGAGGCAATGGTGGAAGAGGATGGAACTGTACCGCACCTAATTCTGCAGGTGGATTAGGCGGAATTGGACTTAGTGCACATATCGGAGCATCTAGAATCTTTATGGGAGGCGGCGGTGGTGGTGGTGAAGGAAATAACGCCGTTGCAACTGATGGTGGAAGAGGTGGTGGAATTATTATCATTCGTGCTAATGAAATCGTAACCACAGGAAGCTGCGGTCAACGTACAATAAGCGCAAATGGTCAAAATTCGAGTAATGCCGGAAATGATGGAGCCGGTGGTGCTGGGGCAGGTGGATCTATAGTGATTCAAGTGAATTCTTGGAATATTGCCGCTACTTGTGAGGTTCTCGTTAGAGCAAATGGTGGAAATGGTGGAATTTCAAATACCGGCAATGCTCATGGTGGCGGAGGTGGTGGTGGCCAAGGTACAGTGATTTATTCCATAACCCAACCAACAACAAACACTACAACTCAGACACAAAACGGAAATGGAGGCTGCGATAATAATTCTTCTCCATGTAATAGCACTACCTCTGGCGGTGGAACTGGCGCTAGCGATACTGGCATTATAGATGAAGCAGCGACTGGACCATTACCAATTCAATTGGATTATTTCAATGCAATAAAAAAAGTAAATAGCGTATTACTTGAATGGAAGACCTTTACTGAGATCAATAATGATTTTTTCACTGTAGAAAGATCAATAGATGGAAAAAACTGGGAGACTTTAATTACTGAAAAAGGTCAAGGAAACTCAACCACGGAAAGATACTATTCAAAAATTGACTGGAGTCCATATAATGGAACCTCTTATTATCGATTAAGACAAACCGACTTTAATGGTAAGTCTACAACCCACGGGATGCAAGCTATTAATAGAGAAAAAAGTAGTGTAGTTAGAATTTATCCTAATCCTGCTAAGAATGAAATAATAATTGAAATAGATCAGCATGAAGCACTAATCAATATTAAAGATTTGTTCGGTAATTTAATTTATTATGGTTCTCAAAATGGTGTATCCAATAGCATTGATATTTCACATTTAAAACCGGGAGTCTACATCGTAGAGGTGAATCAGAAAAACAATAGTACAATAAGAAGATTAGTGAAAGAGTAACTACTCCAAAACTTCAACCACAAAATCAGGTAAGTTAGGAGCACTAGCATTGTTATTTTTTATACTTCCATCAGGTCTTATTATCACAAACTTTGGAAGATTTGAAACAATAATATTTTCAGTTTGAGATAGCTCAACTGATTCTAAAGTAAACCACATGATGGAATTTCTATAGCTATCTCCTACCCAATAGTGATTATTAGATAAAGGTAATGTATCGCTATAGGTAAACCAATCATCTAAATTATGGTCTACGGATATTTTTATAAACACCAATGAATCATTTGCCAAAGTTTTACTGATGGAATCAAAAGAATGAATCAAATTTACAGCCGGTTTCGACCAAGTTGACCATACATTAATGACTACTGTTTTTCCATAAAATTCTGCAAAATCGATATCATCAGCGTCTAAGTTTATCATTCTGAAAGGCAATAGAAATTCTCCGTTTAATGCTTGTTGCATCATCCCAACCTTCTTTTCATTATTGGATGAGAATCCACTTCCATTTTGAGCTAATAACCAAGGAGTAGAAAATAAAATAAAAAAGACTGAAACAATTATTTTCATCAATGACACTGGCATTTATATTTCATTTTGGTAGAGATTTCTACTTGTTGTATGACCAATAATTTCATATACTTCTGTTTTGATATTACCACTGATTGTATCCTCTCGAGGGTTAAATATATAAGTTTTCAAGATAGCTGAAGAAGGAAATTCATTAATTGTGTATACAAAGTCAAACTTTATCGATTTGTCAGGTGCTATTTTTGCAGAAGTCAACGGCCCCACTCCTCCATAGCTATATACTTCATGAGTTACAGAATCTTCTACTGAGAAAATAATTTGATGCGTCTTTTCGATGTTCATATTTGTAAAACTACCTATACATCTTACGAAGATTGGGCTCTGCCTCAAAGTGGGAGTCAAATCATAAAACATATTGTTTCCATCAAATTGTAAGGTATACTCTTTTATTTTTCGTCTAGGCAAAAACTTATTTCTTTCAAAAAGAGTTAATTGAGAAATTGAATCTACATGAAGTTCATGATACTTCTCTCGAATATTAGGTCTTAACTCCTCTAACTGAATAATGTAATCTAATAACGTATCTTCTTCCGATCGAGCTAGTTGAAACGCACGAATAGGATATCCATTCCTTTTAGATAATTCATCGTCCAACTGCCAAAATCTCGCTCCCGTTGCCGGAGGAGTTCCGTTGACTTCATCAGGGACTAAGCTTAATAGTTCTTCATCAAAATGTTCATAATAATAAATCTTTGTATGAGTAAAATTAAAATTCACCACGAAAAAGAATAATGTAATTCCAAACACCGGAATATATAAGAATCGCCAAGAATATTGATCAATTATAAAAGTTAAACTCCCAAAAAATAGAAACACAAAATATGCGGCAGCTCTATTTTCAGGATAAAATATTCCAAAAATTAGATTTTGCATTAAAACACCGAGGACTCCTACAATTAGGAAAGTTTGAAATATATTTTTACTCGAAAATGGATTCCTCTCATTTAAAATTGAAAACAATAGCTGAGTGCAAATTGCCAAAAATACCAAGGTTAATGCACCATCTATCCAACTGCTTCCAGTATGCCACATTAGTTCTGTTAATGAGTGAATGGTTGTGACATAAAAATCAGAATCTGCTCCTAAATATAGCTTACCTACTTTCTGTAAATGAAAAGAGTACATTATTGCAAGAGCAATGGGCAACAAGGAAAAAAGGATAAATCCCACTCCCCATTTTTGATTTCTGCGAATACTAAACACAAGTAGAATGAGGATGCCAAACAAGGCTAAAGGCAATAAAGATAAATTAGAATAAATGGCAAAAACCCATCCTAATAAAGCCAATCCAATATTTCGTGTTTTTTTCTCTTCAAAATAATAGGTCGTTTGTAGTAAAGCAAAAGTCATGAATGAAAATGATAAACCATACCCCCTTGCTATACTAAAAAACTCCAGAAAAAAGCTGGTTAAACAGATACTTAAAATAAGAAATAAAGTACTCCATTTCGATTTTAAATATTTCCCAAACCCTGCCAATGAATAATAAAATAAAGGAAATGCGAAGATGCTTGGTAGCCTGAATACCCAAATAGATTCTGAATTAAAAATTCTATAAAAAAGTCCGCCTAAAAAACTTAATAAAAAATGGTTATTTGCGTCTACATATCCTGTAAAAGGCAAAAAATTCCAATCAATCATGTACCCATTTTTAGTCATGATTTCATCATTGACATAAAAAACAAGAACTGCTCTTAATATTACATAGATGAAGAGTAAGACAAAAATTGAATGAACAGCGAAACGATCAATTATATTTTTTTGCTTCTCCATTCTATCGGACTTACTTTTTATTACTTTTCATTTCGACAGCTACTTTACCTTTAAAAAATTCAAATGATAAAAGTGAAAGTCAGGGTTAGGTAGGTCTATAGTAAATCCTTTAACCATCCCTTCTTTAACATCAAATTTAACATAGCCTTCCGGTAGGAATCCATCTTTAAACTTGATTTGGAAAACATCTCCTTCCCAAGGCAACATTTCACTGTTGAACAATTGTTTGGCAGGAACTAGAGTAAGTTTAAGGCTCTTTTTCTCAAAAGTTACAATGGCTTTACCATACATTTTATCTTCATAAGTACCTGCATATTGTTCTAAATTTAAAGATGGTTTTAATTTCTTGTTTCTTGCTTCAATTTTCTCTAGCCTTTCCTTCTCTAATCTTTCCTCATATCGTTTAGAAAAACCCAAATACAAATCAGCCCAATCCTTCGCATCTTTCGTTTCTAAAAATTCATCCAATATTTTATACATCAAAGCTGCTGGTAGAGAAGATTCGTCATTTGTTAAAATCACAAAACCTAAATTCTCTTCAGGAACAAATCCTATTTTAGAGATAAATCCTGGTAATCCACCACCGTGATGAGCAACCTTTTTACCTTGGTAATCGAACAAGAACCAACCTAATCCATAACCTTTAAAGTGAATACCGTTTGACTCTTCAAAACTAGAAACTGACTGTGGAGTTTGCAACGAAAGGATGTGCCGTACCGTTTTTGATTTCAATAAAGTATCCCCGTTAAAAATCCCATTATTAATCCACATTTTCAACCAATTACTTAAATCCATCACACTAGAATTTAAAGCAGCAGCGCCACCCGAATTATCGTAATTCAAAAACAAAGATGCCGTTCCTTTCACATGGGGAATCGCTAAATTATCTGCTTTAGTAAACTGATTGGTGGATGTTTTAGAAGTGGTCATTTGTAAAGGCCCGAAGAATCGAGTCTCAATAAATTTGTCCCAACTCATACCACTCACTTTGGCTACTACTTCTCCTGCAACAATAAACATGATGTTGTTGTACCCGTATTCTTTTCTGAAAGATGTTTTGTTTGGCAACTTGGAGATTCTACTCATGATTTCTGCACGAGAATAGTCCGTACCGTACCACAATAAATCTCCGTCGAAAGTATTATAACCAGAACGGTGAGCTAGCAAATCTTCAACTGTAAAATTTTGAGTCGCATAATCATCATACAATTTAAAGGAGGGCAATATATCCACCACTTTATCGTCCCATTTCAATTTGCCTTCGTCAACTAACATTCCAATCGCTGCAGCGGTAAACGCTTTACTCAAAGATGCAATCCCGAAAACAGCATTCACATCCATTGGAGTGTTGGTTTCTTTATTTTTCAAACCATAAGCATTTTGAAAAACAATTTGCTGATCTTTTACAATCGCTACTGTCATACCTGCAATACCGTAATTTTTAAATGCCTCTCTAATGTAGGCATCCAATTCAGCATATTCACCCTTTACAACCTGACTCGGGTTTCTATCGATAGGCGCATCTTCTACTCTTTCTCTTGCAACTTGTGCTACCGAAACAACACTTAAAAAACTAAATACTAGCGCAATACTTATTTTCTTTATCATTTTATTTATGTTTAATACGATCCATTTCTCTTTCTAACTAACCACTCTAAGGCGAGTAAACCTAAAATTAAAAAGAAAATCCATTTTAAATTTATCAACTCTGAGAGTTTTATCTGTGAGTAGGAAACTGATGTAATATCTTCCCTCGAATCTAGCTCATTCATTATTTCTTCCATTTGATTCGGAAAATACACGGTGCCACCACCCTGACGACTCAATTCTTGCATTAATCCAAAATTAGCTTGCAGATTATTCCCCTCAACATCAATCGGCAATACAGACAAAGTACCAGTTTCTTTTAATGCCTTTCCCGCATAATTTACAGTGGCGATATAACTATATTCCCCAACTTCTAGCTTACCTGCATTTAAATAATACTTTTGGTTAGTGGGGCTATAACTAAATGGATATTCTCGGCCGTCTTGATTCTTTAGGACAATGCTTACCTCAGCATCGTTGACCAATTCATAACTTTCATTATACAATTCTGCATCAAAAACAACATCTTCGTTGGCCAAAAAGTCATTTTTAGTAGTCACCCTAAACAGACTTTTATCTACTTTCAATGACAAATATTGAACTGTCTTTCCCAACAATTCTTGAAAATTAGCCGTTGTCTGATTTCGTTCATAATCTGACAAACTCCATCTCCACAAACCTTCACCCAAAATAAAGCCCCATTTCTGACTTTCATCTTGAATAAAAAACCACAACGGTGTTTGAGTTTCTACTTTAGAAATCTTTTGATTGAGTAGTGTAAACGATGGTTTCGTAATAACCACATTACCAAAAGGAGCAGCTAAAGGTGGGAAATATGATAATTGCTTCCCTGTAGACTCTTCTATTTTGAATAGTGGAAATGTTGGATTCAACACACCTGTCACTTCATTGGTTTGTTTTCCTCTAGACTCTATGGTAACGCCTAACTTCAGCTCGTTGACCAAAGCAGTTGAAGTCTGATTACTAATAACGAACAAAGCAGACTTATTATTCAGCTCTGATTTAATTCGAGCCGACTGAGCTGCGCTGTTTGGAATCCCATGATAAATAATCAAATTATATGGTGCTGAGTTTCCTTTAAAATTAGATATCAACTGCACATCGACTTCGTAATTTTGATTGAGCTCAACGTTTCGTTTGATGGCTGCCACATCAGGGTGTGGAGCATTGGCCAAGATCAAAATCTTTTCCTTTCCATCTAGTACATCAATATAGATCGATTTACTATTGTTCACCGTGCTCATTTCTCCTGCAACTTCGGATAATGTAACCGTATACTTTTGCAGACCTACGGCCGTAGCTTCAAGTAAAATTGGCAACTCTTTGAAATAGTCTGCTGTTTTTATAGTCAACACATCGGAGAATACTACTTTTCCATTGTGTGAAACGTTTAATGTCGTTTTAGAGCCGTTTAACTTTTGTGCGTTTACCGCAACCGATATTGGAAATTGGTTTCCTTTAAAAGCAATTTTATTGGCAACAACTTTACTTAGCAATAGGTCTTTATTGATGCTCGTATCTCCTAGAATTACAGAATAAATCGGGAAATTAAAATTAGACGAAACAAACAATGGATTTGACCCCGTATTGTAGATACCATCGGAAGCCAATATTAATGCGCCTACATTTCTATTGCTATAGCGATTTTCAATGTCATCGATAACCTTGGAAATATCGGTTTGTGGTGCAGTGTAATCAATGGTTCCACCCTCTTCCAATTCATTGCCAAAGGTGTAGGCTTTTACTTCATAATTTTCACTCAACTGCTTTTTTAACTCTTCAAGTTGAGCTAAATAGTCGGTCTTGTAAAAACTAGAATCTTTATTTAATAATATACTTTGAGAGTTATCTTGCGCAAAAAGCACAATTGGTGGCTCCACTTCTCGCTCCAAATGTTTGATGTAAGGAGACAACAGTAAAAAAGCCAACACAGATACCGCTACAAAACGAAGTGCGGCCAATCCCTTCACTTGCCATCCGACAAATTCACTATGTTTCTTATTGTTCCAATACAGAATAAAAGCATAAATACCCCCTAAGGTCAAGCAAAAAAGAATAAACCAAAGGGGGTATTTTGTAATGATAGAAAAATCCACTATAAGATCTTATTTAGGTGCTTATTAAGTCAGCATTGCGCCACATACATTGATGGTTTGCCCAGAAACGTATGCAGATAAATCAGACGCCAAGAACAAACAAACGTTGGCTACATCTTCAGTTTCACCCGGACGACCCAACGGAATACCTTTTAACCAACCTTGCATCACATCTTCTCCTAATTCTGCTGTCATTTCTGTAGCGATGAATCCTGGAGCAATGGCATTGCATCGGATATTTCTAGAACCCAACTCTTTCGCGATAGATTTAGTGAATCCAATAATTCCTGCTTTAGAAGCGGCATAGTTCGATTGTCCTGCATTTCCATTTACTCCAACTACTGAACTCATGTTGATAATAGAGCCAGAACGTTGTTTCAACATGGTGCGCTGAACATGCTTTGTAATATTGAATACTGATTTTAAATTCACATCGATTACTTGCTGGAAGTTCTCTTCAGACATTCTCATCAACAAACCATCACGTGTAATTCCTGCGTTGTTCACCACGATATCAATCGTTCCAAATTCTGCAACGACATCATTGATCAATTTTTCTGCTTGTGCATAATCTGCAGCATCAGACTGATAACCTTTTGCTTTTACACCAAAAGCAGCCAATTCTTTTTCTACTTCTGCTGCTCTGTCAGGAGATGACACATATGTAAAAGCCACTTGAGCACCTTGCTCAGCAAACTTTACCGCTACTCCTTTTCCTATTCCTCTTGTAGCTCCTGTGATTAAGGCTACCTTTCCTTCTAATAATTTCATGTATGTTGTATTAATCGAATTCGAACTACCAAATATAAGTAAAGACTGTTGTAAAATGGTAAGAAAAGTGGAGATAATGAAGATGAGTGTGAATTGTTCAGTTTGGTTCACATCGACTCACTTCAGCTTCGCTCAATAAACGAAGCTAAACAACCAAATATCAGCAAAAAAACAAAAACAATTAATCTCATTGATTAGCAAAAGTGTTCATTTAAATTACAAGAAGAATTAGTTTTTTAACTTAGAGTACCCATTTTCAAATAGTCCATAAGTGTCTTTATTCTTCGGGGGATTTGATGACTCCGGTGCCTGAATGAAGCCGAAGGCAGAGGAATTATATTTATAGCGGCTATGAATTAATTCCAATCATATTTTTTGAAAATTTGTAACTACGAATTAAGTGAAATCGATATTTCTCATCTTCTTCTCCGAGAAATTTAATTCCAATGGATTTCAACAATTTACTAATCTCCCACATTTGCTTAAAATTATAATCAATAAAATGAATTTTCCTTCCCGACTTGAGGTACAAAATATAAATGGGAAAAGATATTGAACTCAACCCAACTCCCTTTAGATAAGATTTTTTCGATTTACTAAAGCCAATAACATCTACTTTATCAAAGCTTTTTGAATATATCAATGGAAAATAACCAAGTAGTAATCTTTCTCCCTTTATTGCAAGAAAGTTTGGCTCTTGATATATATTCTGCCCTACCAATAAGACAATCAACAATAAGAATACAAATATTATAATCGGAATTAACTCAAACTTCAAGATAGTAACTGAAGTGCTAATGATGAAAAATATAGGTGAAATTAAAATTAACAATGAAATTAATCTCAGAATAAAACATACATAATTGGTCTTTGCTCTTTTCATAAATCTATAACACATAGAGAGTACCAAATATAATCAATCTCCTAATCAACCTATTTACCCAACAAAAAAAGCCCTTTATCTCTTCCGAGATAAAGGGCTTCGTATATTTAATATGAAAGAATCTTAAGCAGTAACGCCCATCAATCCAGCCATTTTTGCACCAATTTCAGCAGGAGATTCTGCTACTGTAATACCACAAGCAGCCATAATCTTCATCTTAGCCTCAGCAGTATCATCAGCTCCACCAACAATCGCACCTGCGTGACCCATTGTTCTTCCTGCAGGAGCAGTTTGACCAGCAATAAAACCAACTACTGGCTTCGTACCGTTTTCTTTAATCCAATTAGCAGCATCAGCTTCCATATTACCACCGATTTCACCAATCATGATGATACCCTCAGTTTCTGGATCGTTCATTAATAACTCCACTGCTTCTTTAGTAGTTGTTCCAATAATTGGATCTCCACCGATACCAATAGCTGTAGTAATTCCCATACCTGCTTTTACTACTTGGTCTGCTGCCTCATACGTTAATGTACCAGACTTAGAAACAATACCGATTTTTCCTTTCTTGAAAACGAATCCAGGCATAATACCCACTTTCGCTTCTCCTGGAGTAATCACACCTGGACAGTTAGGACCTACTAAACGACAATCTTTATCAGAAATGTAATTTTTTACCGCGATCATGTCCTTCGTAGGAATTCCTTCAGTAATACAGATAATCACTTTGATACCTGCCTCAGCAGCTTCCATAATTGCATCGGCAGCAAAAGCCGGTGGAACAAAGATGATAGAAACATCAGCTCCTGTCTCCTTTACCGCATCTGCTACAGTATTAAATACTGGCTTGTCTAAATGAGTTTGTCCACCTTTATTAGGAGTAACACCACCCACTACATTTGTACCATACTCAATCATTTGACCTGCATGGAAAGTTCCTTCACTACCGGTAAATCCTTGAACGATTACCTTTGAATTTTTATTTACTAGAACACTCATTATTTGCGTTTTATTTTTTCTTTAAAAAGGATTTTTTAACGAGCCCAAATTTATGCTTTTATGCCTTCAACTGCAAAGCATATCTACATAAATAAATGAACAAAAATTAAATTCTTCCTTTTAGGTAACTCGATTTCCTTTTGAATGTAGGGAGTTTTGCTATTTTTGAGCCATGAAAAAATGGGGATTAATTCTACTTTTATTGGTTTCAGCCCAAGTTGTAAGCGCTCATAAGTTTTATGTTAGCCTCACACAAATCAACTACAACTCCAAAACAAAATCAATTGAGGTCACTCTCAAACTTTTTACCGATGACTTAGAATTGTCCACCACTAACTTTTCTAAAAAAACAGTAAAAATTATCAATGCAGAAGATTCAGACGTCGAAATTGCGAACTATATAAAAGATAAATTCTCAATATCCATAAATAATAAGGTTCAAGTATTAAATTATTTGGGCAAAGAAATGGAAAATGATGTCAGTTGGTGTTATTTAGAAATCAAAAATGTAACAGACATACAATCAATAAAAATTAATAATCGAATTTTCACAGAGCAGTTTCCCGATCAAAAAAACCTGATTCATCTAAATGTAAACGGAGTAGAGGAAAGCGCTGTTCTTACAAAAAACACGACCACCTTTTTAATTGAACTATAATGGATTTTGGCATCTATTTTACCTTGGGCTTAGAACATATTACCGACATTAATGGTTTCGATCATATGTTATTTATAGCAGCGCTAATGGCACCATTTGCAATAAAAGATTATAAACAAATTTTAATTTTGGTGACGGCCTTCACTGTTGGTCATTCATTGACATTGGCCTTGGCATCGTTAAAAATCATTCCGTTTAATCCAACAGTCATCGAATTATTAATTCCGGTGACGATTTTCATTACCGGAATATATAATCTAATAAGAAAGGAATCTGCCACAAATTCTAAAACCATAAGTTACCTCATCGCTCTAATTTTTGGTTTAATACATGGGATGGGGTTCTCCAATTTTTTCCAATCACTTTTAGGGAAAGAAAGTTCTATTGTCAAGCCTTTATTTGCTTTCAATTTAGGTGTTGAAGCTGGTCAAATCCTATTTGTTTTCATTCTATTGTCAATACAATTCTTACTTTTAAGGATTTTAAAATTCAAATTTAGTTGGTGGAAGAATGCGCTAAGTACGTTAGCTGTCGTTGTTTCTGCTTTTCTTTTTACTCAACAAATCATATCTTAATATATGAAATACAAACATTTACTTTCTTTAAGTAGTGCTCTATTTTTAACAGTTGTATGCTTCGCACAAAGCGAAAACACCAATAAGAGTTATTTCAAGCAATTGTACGATGAATTACCTACACCAAACTCCTTCCGCACTGCCTCAGGATATCCGGGACATCAATATTATCAGCAAAAAGCTGATTATGTGATGGACATCGTTTTGGATGATGAGAAGCAAACCATCACGGGTTCTGAAACGGTAACTTATACCAATAACTCTCCCGATGTATTGCCATATTTATGGGTTCAGCTGGATCAAAACATGCGAGCAAAAGATTCGGATACACGTAAGATTCAATCAATGAGTATCGGAGATAGCTTAAGTTTTGAAGCACTGGATAAATACATCAATCCTTTTGATGGTGGGTTTAAATTAGAGAAAGTAACTGATAGTAGAGGAAATAAATTGGACTATACCATCAATAAGACAATGATGCGTATTGACTTACCTCAACCATTGAAGCCGGGAGCAACGACTTCATTTAAAATTGATTGGTGGTACAACATCAACGATCGCATGAAAATTGGTGGTAGATCAGGTTATGAATATTTCGAAGAAGAAGACAATTACCTTTATACTATTGCTCAGTTTTTCCCAAGAATGGCTGTCTATAATGATGCTGAAGGATGGCAAAACAAGCAATTTCTAGGAAGAGGAGAATTTACCTTACCTTTTGGCGATTACCAAGTAAACATTACCGTTCCGTCTGACCATGTGGTTGCTGCAACTGGTGAGCTACAAAACTCTTCTGAGGTAATGACTTCTGCACAAAGAAAGCGTTTTGCGGAAGCAAGAAACAATACCACAGCGCCGGTATTGATCATTACTCAGAAAGAAGCAGAAGAAAACGAAAAAGAGAAAGCGAAAGGAACAAAGACATGGAAGTTTAAAGCAAGCAATGTGCGTGATTTTGGATTCGCTTCATCACGTAAGTTTATATGGGACGCTATGGCAGTTAAGTTTGGCAACAGAACCGTGATGGCGATGTCGTATTACCCCAAAGAAGGAAATCCTTTATGGGAACAGTACTCAACTCGAGCTGTAGCGCATACTTTGAGAAGCTATTCTGAACATACATTTGATTATCCTTATCCGGTTGCGATATCTGTAAATGCAAAAAGCATCGGAATGGAATACCCCATGATTTGTTTCAATTATGGTCGACCTGAAGAAGACGGCACCTATAAAGAGCGAATAAAATATGGAGTAATTTCAGTAATCATTCACGAAGTAGGACACAATTTCTTCCCAATGATTGTCAACTCAGACGAACGTCAATGGACGTGGATGGACGAAGGATTGAATACTTTTTGCCAATACATGGCGGAACAAGAATGGGACATCAACTATCCTTCAAGAAGAGGCCCTGCTTATAAGATTGTAGATTACATGAAAGGGGACAAAAGCAACATTTCTCCCATTATGACCAATTCAGAGTCCATTTTTCAGTTTGGAAATAATGCTTACGGGAAGCCAGCAACAGCTTTAAACATTTTGCGTGAAACTATCATGGGCCGAGAGTTGTTTGATTTTGCTTTTAAACAATATGCCCAAACATGGATGTTCAAACATCCCACACCTGCTGATTTCTTTCGTTTAATGGAAGATGCGTCAGCAGTAGATTTGGATTGGTTTTGGAGAGGTTGGTTTTTTACCACTGACCACGTTGACATTGCTATTGACAATGTGCAATGGTTGCAAGTTGACTCGAGAAATCCTTCCAAAGAAATGGCATTTCAACGAGAGCAAGCGAATAAAGATGAGGAGGCATTTATTGGCACGATTAGAAACAAAGAATTGAAACCGAAAAATGTTGTAGTAACCGACACAAAGGCGAATGACTTTTACAATTCATACGACCCCTTTGAACCTACAAAAATTGACGAAAAGGCTTATGAAAACTATATGAATTCATTAGATGATGTTCAAAAATCTACTTTAGAACAACCTTTAAATTTATATGATGTCACCTTTTCTACTCCAGGTGGAATTCCAATGCCAATCATTGTTGAGTTTGAATTTACGGATGGTAGTAAGGTCAAAGAGTATATTCCTGCTGAAGTATGGAGAATGGGAGATAAAACCATCAAAAAATTATTCTATTTCGAAAAAGAAGTGGTAGGATTAAACCTTGATCCAAACTTGGAAACTGCAGACATCAATAGAAATAACAACTATTGGCCTGCAAGAATTGAGCCCAGTAGATTTAAACTTTATAAGGAGAAAGAATCGAAAGAAAAAGAGAATCCAATGCAAAGGATGAAAAGAGCCGAAGAAATGGATTAATCTAATATTAAACTCAATTTGAAATGGTCAATTATTATAGCATAATTGGCCATTTTCTTTTTACTGTGTGACAATTAGAAATGAATTTTAATTCAACAAAAGTATTCACAAAGAATAATGGTACCCATTTAGGAATACTATTGAAAACGTTTATTTAAAAATAAACTTCTACTTTGAGACCGTTTTCTGAACTTAATTTATACTCTCCATCTAACTGCAAGACCAAAGTTTTAAACAACTCAGCACCAAAAGTCCCTTTATCAAATGCTTCATCCGGATTATCCAATCCTACCCCATTGTCAGTAATAGAAAGATATCTTTTTCCATCGGCATATTTCACGATAATTTTTATGAATCCACTATCTGATTTAAATGCATACTTAAAGCAATTTGTCAATAATTCATTCACCAACAAACCTAATGGTATAAGCTCTTCTATAGTTAAATCTTTTATTTCTATACTCTTTTCTACTTCAATCCCTTCACTTGAGTACACACTTTGAACCCTGTCTACAAGTGTATTAATATAGTCGGCTACATCAATTGTGGCAAAATCCTTAGATCCATAAAGTTGCTGATGAACTAACGCCATGGAGTTAATACGCCCTTGCATTTCCTGATAGTTTGCCTTTAGCTGATAACTCTTACTGGTATTCGACTGTAGACGCATTAAACTTGAAATTATTTGGAGATTATTCTTAACACGATGGTGAATTTCCTTCAGAAGAACCTCTTTCTCTTCTTTACTAATTAATGTTCGTTTTAACTCTTCGTTAGTCGCATCGATAATGGCATTACTTTTTTTCTGAGCTCTATACTTACTGTAGATCAAAAACAGCAAACCTGCAATAAATAAAAGACAAATGCTCAAAAGGTTTCTAATGTTTTGCTCACTTTCCAATTGTTGTATCCTCTTTTCTTGTGCTAATGCAGTTATATTATTCTCCCTTACACGCTCTAAACTATCACGAAAAATTTGTCGTTCTTGATTATACTTCACTTCTAAGTTCTCCAAAACCTTTACTTCAACTTGATCATATAAAGAATCTTTATATCTGGAGTAAGCTTGTTGGTATTTCAGTGCTGATTTGTAATCATTCTTCTTCACGCTTAAGCGTACTAAAAGAGTATAGACCTCAGAATAATATCGATTTACACCAATCTCTCGAGTGAGTTTTAATGCTTGATTTAAAACCTCTTCGCCTTTACTCAACTCTCCGTTCTGAATGTAGCACTCCCCCAGATTAAACAAAGCGATAATAGAGCCTACTTTATCATCGTTCTTGAGACATATCTCTTTTGATTGATTAAGGCTTAGAATTGCTTTATCAAACTGCTTCTTCTCTAAATAGATAATTCCAATATTTAGGTAGGCTTTACTATTAATGTGGGAGGTGGAAAAATTGTTAGGATCCTTTATAATCAAGTCTAAATAATATAATGCGCTATCGTTATTCTTCAGCATAATATGTGACACCGCAATGTTGTTGTAAGAAATCAATAGGTTGGTATTCTTATTTAATATTCTATTAATTTTACAAGCTTCATAGTGATAAGTTAACGCCTTCTGATAGTTTCCTATCTCTTGATAGATATTTCCAATATTGTTATTACTATTAGCATACTCCACAATAATAGAAGAATCTCTTGCATAAACCTTCTCTACTTTAAAGAGTGTATTCAGACTCTCTTCTTGCTTACCTTTTCGAAATAAAATAGCAGCATAAGTATTGTAAGCTCTAGCTAATTCTAATGTAGCATTCGGTAATGCAAAATCTATTGCCCTAGATATCTCACTTTCTGCCTTAATTAACTGCCCTCGTTTTTGAGAAATTTCAGATCGGGTATAATAGTACTGAGATAGAGAGACGCTGTCGTTAGAATTATATAAATCATCTTGGATATGATTCAACAAGCGCTCTGCCGTATCTAATAAAGAAACCCTTATTGCTGCTTTAGCTGTTGACAAAGCCGTTAATAGATAGTTCGGGTTATTTGCATCAATGCTTAATAGTGCTTTATTTAAATAAAAATAATGAAGACTGTCATTAATTTCTAAATATTGAGCAGAAAGCTGTTTCCAATCTTGGTAGGTTTTAACTTCATTAGCAAATGAAGTTTTATTACCCAAGAACAAGATTAGCAAGAAAATTATTTTAAATAATCGCATCAAAAGTGGAGTTTCAGTATTGGTTTTCAATCAAATTCAAATCGGTAGTTGTGTATTTAATGCTCACTCCTGGAGAAAAAAGAC
Organism: Acidiluteibacter ferrifornacis; assembly: GCF_009909615.1. Lineage (GTDB taxonomy): Bacteria > Bacteroidota > Bacteroidia > Flavobacteriales_E > Vicingaceae > Acidiluteibacter > Acidiluteibacter ferrifornacis. The sequence continues at coordinate 195,890 of NZ_WWNE01000006.1, forward strand.
ATCATTTTCTAAATCTACATAAAAAAAAGACAAAAACCAGAAAACCTTAATTGCCTTAATTTGAGACTCATAACACAAATCAATCAACTTTGGAATTTTTATTGTTTCAAACATAGAATAACCATAAAACTTAGAAATTATGTTACGTTGGACAATCACATTTTTAATTATCGCATTAATCGCAGCAGTATTTGGTTTTGGTGGTATAGCCGCTGGAGCCGCATCCATTGCAAAAATCCTATTTTTTATCTTTATTGTTTTATTTGTGCTCTCTTTATTAAAGGGGTTATTCTCAAAATAATATTGATCACATTTTTACTTTTTTAAGGGATAATAAATTCATGGGATTAACACCCAAACCTTCTAAGGATTTGGGAACAAATCTTACAACTTGGTCGTAAAAGAGCGGCACTATTGCAGCATCTTTTATGATCATTTTATCCATCTCTTCATACAAAGCAATTCTAGCACTATCGTTCGGTTCACTTAATCCGCTCCAATATAATCGATCGTATTCACTTGAGCTATATCTTGTGTAATTAGGACCGTCAGGAGCTAGATTTTTTCCATAAAAAAGTGCCAAATAGTTTTCTGCATCAGGATAATCTGCCACCCAGGACTTTCTAAAAAAAGTCATATTCCCTTGTGCGACCATTTCATTATGTGTCCCTGATGGATTGACTTCAATTTCTAACGATATTCCAATGTCTTTTAACTCATGCTGTATATACTCGCATAAATCTAGGTATTGAGCTGTGGTGTTCAAAGTAATTTTAGGCACTTTGTTTTGCTTGTCAAACCCTACTTCTCTTAATAAAGCCTTTGCCTTTTTTGGATTATAATCGTAACCTTCAAATTCAGAAGTAAAACCAGGAAGTCCTTTTGGAATAAACCCATTATTGGCAGGAGTGCCAATTCCCTTTCTCAAATACAACAACATCTTTTTACGATTGAACCCATAATTGATGGCTTGACGAACTTGCAAATACTTCAATGGAGAACTTCCATCAACAATTTCCTTTGCTTGTAAATTGAACCCCAAGTATTCAGTATTTAAATATGGAACAGTTATCATTTTTACACGGTCTGAGTATTTCACTTTCAAACCTCCGTCAGAATTCAAGATTTCGTCCTTATAGCTGCCATTTAATCCAGAAATATAATCGAGATCACCTTTTAAAAACTTCAAAAATGCAACCTCTTCGTCTTTATTGAAAGTTACGTTGACAGCATCTATATAGGGCAGCCTATTTCCATCTTCATCCAACTCAAAGTATTCTTCATTCTTTACAAAGACTAGTTTATTGGATTCACTCCAAAATTTAAATTTAAATGGTCCGGTGCCTATAGGATGTTGCCTAAAATCTTCTCCGTAATGAGTAACTACCTCTTCTGGTACAACTGAACAATATTGCATTGTCAAAATACCTAAAAATGGTGGAAAAGCCGTTTTCAATTCAATCTCCAAAACCGAATCTGAGATTGCTCTAAAGGCATAATTATCAACTGAATCTTTTTGCACAAAATTAAAAACCCAAGAACCTGGAGAGGCTAAACCTTGATCAACCAGACGATTAAAGCTATATTCAAAATCTCGAGCTGTTACTTTCCGACTTAATTCATTCTCAAACAAGTCACTTTCGTGAAATAACACATCGTTTCTTAAAACAAATCGATACAATTTACCTGAATCCAAAACCTCCCAAGATTTAGCAATACAAGGAACCACATTTAAGTTCTCATCCATTTGAACCAATCCATTGAATAATTGGTTTACAGCAGAAATATTCTCCAGATTTCTGGTAAAAGCAGGATCCAAAGAGGTTATCCCATTGGGCTCGTTGTATCTAAATATAGCAACGTCTTTATACTGCTCCCTTCTGCTGGTACAGCCCAAAAACATTAAAAAAACGAATATTAAACTAACCTGTTTTCCCACACTGCGAATATGCTAAATTTATAGCGTTTTTGCTCATTTTTATAGATAAAAGTGTTCCTTCATTTCATCATCACCACTATCCAATAAAGAGCTTATTATTTCTACTTGAATTTGGTAACTTTGCGCCCTCATGAATCACAGTAAGAAAGTCGCATTTTACACACTTGGCTGCAAGCTGAATTTTTCAGAAACCTCTGGCATAGCTAGAACTTTTGAAGAAGCTGGATACGCACGTGTTGATTTTCAAGATCGACCAGACATCTTTATCATTAATACTTGCTCTGTAACTGAGAATGCAGACAAAAAATGCAAGCAACTCGTCAAACAAGCAAAAAAGATATCTCCTGATGCCTATGTTGCAATTATTGGTTGCTATGCACAGTTGAAACCTGAAGAAATCTCCAAAATCAAGGGAGTAAATATGGTACTTGGAGCTGCCGAAAAATTCAATATACTTGAACATATCGCTAAAGTAGATGCAGAGAGAGAATCTAAAATAGTTGCTTCAGAAATAAAACATGTTAGAGAATTTATTCCTTCCTACTCTATCGGCGATCGTACACGTACTTTCTTAAAAGTGCAAGACGGATGTGATTATTTCTGCTCATTCTGTACAATTCCATTAGCTAGAGGAAGAAGTAGGAGCAATACTATTGCCCAAACTTTATCAGTTGCTAAAGAAGTTGCTGATACAGATGTAAAAGAAGTGGTTTTAACAGGAGTAAACATTGGTGATTTTGGAAAAGGAACCGAAGAAAACTTTTTCGGACTAGTTCAAGAGTTGGATAAAATTAAAGGAATCGATCGATTTAGAATTTCATCCATCGAGCCGAACTTATTAAGCAATGAAATTATAGATTTTGTGGCTAAAAGCAGAAGTTTTGTACCTCACTTTCATATCCCTCTACAATCCGGAAGCGACAATATATTGAAGTTGATGCGCAGAAGATATGCAACTGATCTATATCGAAATAGAATCGAGCAAATTAAACAACTAATGCCTGACGCTTGTATAGGTGTAGATGTAATCGTGGGTTATCCTGGAGAAACAGACGAAGAATTCATGAAAACTGTTCACTTCCTAAAAGATATCGACATCTCCTACTTACATGTGTTCACTTATTCCGAAAGAAATAACACTACCGCCGTTAGAAGTGAAGATGTTATTCCGATGGAGATTAGAAAGGAACGTAGTAAACAATTACATCTTTTATCAGATAAAAAGAAACGTCACTTTTATGAACAACAACTTGGCAAACCAGTTACTGTATTGTTCGAAACAGAGAATCACGATGGGTTTATGCATGGTTTTACTGAAAATTATTTAAAAATCAAGGCTCCATTTAACCCCCACTTTGTGAACCAGTTGAAAAAAGTGATTCCTTATAAAATTGAATTTGATGGACTGATGCTAGCAGAAGTTCAAGTTGAAGCAATAGCTTAATTAAGAGAAAAAATGGCAGTAGTTCCCTACAAAGACAAAGCAGAAGGAAAAAAAGAGCAAGTCGCTGAAATGTTCAACAACATCTCAGCTAGATATGACTTTTTGAATCATTTTCTATCGTTAGGTATTGATATCCTATGGCGTAAAAAGGCGATACGCTTACTGAAGGATATTCATCCAAAACAAATTTTAGATGTTGCAACAGGAACCGGAGATTTTGCAATTGAAGCCTTGTCTTTAAATCCTACTAAAGTGACTGGAATTGACATCAGTTCTGGCATGTTGGAAGTTGGACGTGAGAAGATGAAGAAAAAAGGCCATGACGGTAGAATTGAAATGTTATTAGGCGATTCAGAAAACCTTCCTTTCGATAGCAATCATTTTGATGCAATTACTGTAGGGTTTGGTGTTCGAAACTTCGAGCATCTAGAGAAAGGCCTTTCTGAAATGAATAGAGTATTGCGTCCTGGAGGAAAAACAGCAGTTTTAGAGTTTTCTAAGCCGAAGAGATTTCCTATTAAACAAATTTATAACTTCTATTTCTTGAACATTTTGCCGACAATTGGCAAATTAGTCTCCAAAGACAGTTCAGCATATACTTATTTACCTGAATCGGTGAATGCTTTTCCTGAAGGAGATGATTTTGTGAAGATTTATCAGAAATGCGGTTATAAAAATATTACCGTACATCCTCTATTTTTTGGCATCGCAAGTATTTATTTAGGAGAGAAATAATTTTCTTCTTCTTACGTTTGTACCATTGTAAACACTACCTATTTTATGAATCTGAGATCTCTTTTATTTAGCTTACTAATTTTCACAAGCTTTATTGCATTGGCCCAGAAGCCAAAGGTTGAAAATTTGCCCAACTTTAAGCAAAAGAGGATTCATTTTGGGTTTTCATTAGGCCTAAATAACGCAGGTTACACATTAGATCGGAAACAAATTGATGTTAAGTCAGACAGTTTACTCCGATTGGATGTTGAAAGTCAAAGTGGCTTTAATTTAGGAATTGTTTCTGCACTTCACTTCAATGAATTCTTTTCCTTGCGATTTGTGCCTACGCTTTCCTTCGCTCAACGAAATTTAAATTACACTTTTAATAATCCTTCAACAGGAGAGTCAGAAGTATTAATCAAGCCATTAGAATCAACCAATATTGAGCTACCATTACTTTTTAAATACCGTTCTCAACGATTAAATAATTTTGCAGCTTATTTAATTGCAGGAGGTAAGTATGTTATAGATTTAGCCTCAAATGAGGATGTAAACAATGCGGACTTACGTGAATTAATCGTAAAACAGCAGTCTCAATACGTGGCCGCTGAAGTAGGTATTGGAACAGATTTCTTTTTACCTTATTTCAAATTCTCGATTGAAGGAAAAATGTCCTACGGCATAAAAAATATTATCGTTCGTGACAACACAATTTTCTCTAACCCTATTGAACGAATGTTACCAAAAATGTTCATCCTTTCGCTGCACTTCGAAGGTTAAGATTTCTTAAACCATTCTATTTTCTACTGCTGAAATGCTTATTCTTGTTGACTGAAATTACATCACAACATGACTGAATTAAGCTGGATTGATTGGACAGTAATGCTGACTACACTATTTACCATAGTGGCATATGGCGTGTGGAAGACACGTGGCAGCAAAAACATAGAGAGTTATTTACTAGGAGATAAAGCTTCAAATTGGTGGACCATCGGTTTATCCGTTATGGCCACGCAAGCAAGCGCCATCACTTTTCTTTCTACCCCCGGGCAAGCCTATATGGAGGGAATGGGCTTTGTGCAATTTTACTTTGGATTGCCATTGGCTATGATTATCATTTCAGCCGTTTTTATTCCATTATACTATCGATTAAAAGTTTATACTGCCTACGAATTTCTAGAATCAAGATTCGATAATAAAACCCGGGCATTAACAGCCATTTTGTTTTTAATTCAGAGAGGGTTAGCAGCAGGAATTACCATATATGCACCTGCTATTATTTTATCGCAAATAGTCGGTTGGAGTCTTAATTTTACCATACTTTTCATTGGAATTTTGGTAATCATTTACACCGTCTCCGGTGGAACCAAAGCAGTGAGTCAAACCCATAAGCAACAAATGGGAATCATTTTTTTAGGCATGTTCATCGCATTTGGAATGCTGATTTCCTTTATTGGAGACTCTGTGAACTTTGGACAATCATTGGACATTGCAGGTGCCATGGGCAAATTAAACATTATCGATACAGAATTTAACCCTGAATCCAAATACAACATTTGGTCAGGTCTAATCGGTGGACTATTCCTCCAACTTTCCTATTTCGGTACTGATCAATCTCAAGTGCAACGATACCTTTCTGGGAGTTCAGTCAAAGAAAGTCGACTCGGTTTAATGTTCAATGGATTGCTGAAGATTCCAATGCAATTTTTTATCCTATTCGTAGGAGTTATGGTTTTCGTATTTTATCAATTCACTACTCCTCCTATTCACTTTAATGAAGCAAACATCGCTAAAATTCAACAGTCAGAATATGCTGAAGAATTCAATCAGTTGGAAAGCAATTATAATCAACTCATTGAAACCAAAAAGCAAGCACAGTTAGATTTTGTAGCAGCCAAAGAAAATGGAGAGACTGTAATAATAGAAGCGCAGAAAACGACCATCAATCAACTGCAAGCGAAGGCAGATGCAATGCGCGAAGAAAGTAAAGCACTCATACTTAAAGTAGATGAGAATGCTGAAACTAAAGACGACGATTACATCTTCATCACGTTTGTTATTAACTACCTTCCTATTGGTGTGATTGGATTATTACTCGCGGTCATTTTCTCCGCAGCCATGTCTTCCACTTCTTCAGAATTAAACGCATTAGGTTCCACTGCTACGGTTGATATGTACAAACGAAATTTCAAAAAGGAAGGCTCAGACACTCATTATTTAAAAGCATCAAAGCTGTTGACAGGATTATTTGGAGTATTCGCTATTCTGTTCGCAACTTTAGCGAGTCTTTTCGAGAACTTAATTGAAGCTGTTAACATCCTAGGTTCTCTATTTTATGGAACCATTTTAGGTGTTTTCTTAGTCGCTTTCTTTTTTAAATACATTAAAGGAAATGCAACTTTTATCTCCGCCGTGATTTCTCAGATTCTAATCGGAGTATTGTTTTATTTGAATAGAAGCGGAATCTATGAAATAGGTTATTTATGGTATAACCTGATCGGCCCGGCGCTTGTTATTTTGTTTGGATTCCTATTTCAAATTGCTCTTCCTAACAAAAAGGATGGCGATCCAATGCACAACAATTCATCAGCTCAATAGGCCGTTTGTACTGCGTTGTTAAATACTTTGAACAGATTTAAGTAAATTCGAGCCTCGTAATTTAATTTTCTATTTATGAATAAAATTTATCTTGCTGCAGCAGCATTGATTATCGGCTTTTCTACCACTATAAAAGCTCAGAATACAGGACAAATTTCACTAGAAGACATTTGGAAAAAATACAGTTATTCTCCCAAATATGTGAGAGGGTTAACCTCCATGAAAGATGGCCTGCACTACACCACTTTAGAGCGTTCAAAGCAGGGAACTTTTATAGTAAAATACGCATATAATACTGGAAAGGCTGTAGATACTATTATAAAGCCAGGAGTTTTAAAATACGATAACGAAGTAATTTCCATCAATGATTACAGCTTCAGTGCAGATGAAAAGAAGATGCTTATTGCCACAGACCAAGAAAGTATCTATAGACACTCGTCCAAATCTCAATACTTTGTAGTCGAACTTAATTCTGGTAAGTTGCAAAAGCTCACTGATGGCAACAAACAAATGTATGCCACCTTTTCTCCCTCTGCAGACAAAGTTGGTTTCGTAAGAGATAACAACCTCTTTTATGTGGATTTAAAAACCATGAAAGAAACTGCTGTTACAACAGATGGAGAGTACAATAAAATTATTAATGGAGCATCCGACTGGGTTTATGAAGAAGAACTGGTATTGGTTCAAGCTTTTCAGTGGGCGAATGATGGCAGCCAGATTGCTTTTTACAAATTTGACGAAAGTAGAGTAAAGCAATTTAATATGGCCATGTACGGAAGCCTCTACCCTACTGATTACGAATTCAAATATCCAAAAGCGGGAGAAGAAAATTCAAAAGTGAGTATTCACGTTTATCATTTAGAAAACGGCAATACAGTTGACGTTGAACTGACAAAACCTTACGAATACATCACTGCTATTCAATGGACGAAATCAGAGAATCAGTTAGCTCTTTTATGTAGCAATCGTCATCAAAATGAGTTGGATATCAATATCGCAAATACAACTACAGGAAAAGTAAAAACAACTTACACTGAAACCTCAGACACTTATATTGAAATGCCTTTCTTTATCGAGTTTATGGAGGATCAAAAAAGTTACATCGTTTTGAGTGAGAGAGATGGTTTTAACCACATATATCAGCATTTTTTAAATGGGGGAAAAGTCAATCAAATCACTAAAGGAGAATTTGAGATAACTGAACTGTATGGAATTGATGAGAAAAACAAAAAGGTATACTTTCAGTCGGCGGAGGTTTCGCCTATGGAACGACATGTTTACAGCATAGGATTAAATGGAAAATCTAAAAAGAAATTAACAGCTAAAGCAGGAACAAATGATGCGTCGTTTAGTAACTCATTTGATTACTTTATCAATTACCATACTGATGCCAATCATCCTTACTACATTACTTTGAATACCAACGATGGAAAAGTAAAGCGAGTATTAGAAGACAATAAAGCTCTTAATGAAAAGTTAGACCAACTAGCAATTGCTCCAAAAGAGTTCTTTTCATTCAAAACTTCAGAGGGTATTTCTTTAAATGCGTGGATGATTAAGCCTGCAAACTTTGACGCTTCAAAAAAGTATCCAGTATTTTTAACAATTTACGGTGGTCCTGGCTCACAAACGGTAACTGATAGCTGGGGAAGTTCCAATTATTTCTGGCATCAGATGTTGGCACAACAAGGCTATATTGTCGTTTCTGTAGACAATAGAGGAACTGGTGCTAGGGGTGCAGAATTCAAAAAGTGTACTTACAAGCAACTGGGAAAACTTGAAGTGCTAGATCAGATAGAAGCTGCTAAACATTTTGCAACTTTACTATATGTAGACGGAGATAGAATTGGAGTTCAAGGTTGGAGCTACGGTGGATTTATGTCTTCTAACCTTTTACTAAAAGGAGCCGAGCAGTTCAAAATGGCAATTGCAGTAGCACCGGTAACTAACTGGAGGTTCTACGACTCTATCTACACAGAACGATACATGCAAACGCCACAAGAAAATCCAGAAGGTTATGATGATAATTCGCCAATAAATCACGTTGGAAAACTGGAAGGAAAGTATTTATTAGTTCATGGAACTGCAGACGATAATGTGCATTATCAAAATGCCGCTGAAATGACTACTGCTCTAGTCAATGCAGACAAACAATTTACTCAATTCTCGTATCCCGATAAAAATCATGGTATTTATGGTGGAAACACACGATTTCACCTGTACACCTTAATGACGAATTTTATCAAAGAGAATTTATAAGAATTTAAACAATCATTTATCTAAAGTTAAAATTTACTACTTTAGGACACTTAATCTAAAAAAAGCAGACTGCGATATGGAAAAACATGAAGATTTATGGGGACACCCAAAAGGATTATATATTCTATTCTTTACAGAATTATGGGAAAGATTTAGCTACTATGGAATGCGAGCAATCTTAGTTTTATTCCTAATTAGTTCTGTTAACGGAGACAACCCCGGATTTGGTTGGGAAGAAAGTGATGCTTTGTCCCTTTATGGAACATATACAATGCTCGTTTATGTTATGTCCATCGCAGGAGGTATTATTGCTGATAAGTATTTAGGTCAAAAAAAGACTGTAATGCTGGGAGGAATATTGCTCTGTTTTGGACATGGTATACTAGCAGTGGAAGCTCTTTGGGCATTTTATGCCGGACTTGGATTAATTATTTTAGGTGTTGGAGGTTTAAAACCCAATATCTCAACAATGGTTGGTGGATTATACCCTCCAGGAGATGATAGAAGAGACAAGGGGTTTACAATATTCTACATTGGTATTAATGTAGGTGCTTTTCTTTCGGCACTTGCGGTAGGTTATTTAGGTGAAAACTACGGATGGCATTATGGTTTTGGTTTAGCAGGTATAGGTATGTTATTGGGTCAAGCAGTATTTGTATGGGGCCAAAAGTATTTGAAAGGGGTAGGTGAAGCCACAAAAGATTTATCACCTGCTGAAGCAGAGGCTAAGAAAAGACCATTAACAAAGGTAGAAATGGACAGAATGAAAGTTATGCTTATCTCATTTGCCTTAATTATAGTTTTCTGGGGAGCTTTTGAACAAGCAGGCGGATTAATGAATATCTATACCGCACAAAAAACTGATTTATACATAGGCTTTTTAGATTTCACTGTTCCTGCTTCATGGTTTCAGTCAGTGAATGCATTCTTTATTATCACTTTGGGTGTACCTATTGCTGCTTTCTGGTATAACTGGAAAAAGAAAGGAAAAGAATCTTCTTCATTATTTAAAATGGCGATTGGTGTTATTATCATGGGGTGGGGATTTTTATTCATGTCTGCGGCATCACTAGAATTTGAAGCTCAAGGAGAATCAGCTATGTACTGGTTAGTATTAGCTTATTTATTCCATACAGTTGGAGAGTTATGTGCATCTCCCGTTGCGCTATCGTTCATCACCAAATTAGCTCCACTAAAATATGCTTCATTAATGATGGGTGCATATTTTGCAGCTACAGGCTTAGGAAACAAAGTGGCGGGCTTAGTTGGAGAATGGTCACAATCAGCAGGTGAATTAGAAATTTTTACAGGTATTGCTATTTTCTGTACAATTATCGGATTACTGGTTATTGCATTACTTAAACCATTGAAGCGCTTAACTCATGGTGCAGAAGACGCACAACCTGAATCTCCACTTCAAAATACAGAACAAATAGAGATAAAAGAGGCATAAACGCTAAACTTACTTAAGATGGATATTGCAAAAGGCATAATGATCGTTTCCTGGATATTTGTTATTATCTGGGTTCCAATAATTATTTTCACCAATAGAAAATTGCACCCAAAAGCATTGTTTGTTTGCTTTTTTGCAGAAATGTGGGAACGATTCTCTTACTATGGGATGCGTACATTACTTATCCTCTATATGGTGAAAGAGCTTTTTGTAGACATGAGCTTTGCTGACGCCGATGCTAAATCATTAGGAATTTATGGCTCATACACTGCTATGGCCTATTTATTTCCTGTGATTGGAGGAGTATTAGCCGATAAAGTTTTGGGTTTTAGAAAAGCTATCTTATTTGGTGGTGTAATGATGATGATAGGTCATTTTGCATTAGCATTAGAAGGAATGTATTTTCATGGTAACTTAAATCTATTTTTCCTTTCCTTAGCTTTTATAATTGTTGGAAATGGTTTTTTTAAGCCAAATATTTCTTCCTTTTTAGGAAACTTTTATGGACTGAATGATAGCCGAAAAGATGGAGCTTACACCATTTTCTACATGGGGGTAAATATTGGTGCTCTACTTTCTATTGTAACTTGCGGATACGTTGGTGAAAGAATCAGCTGGGATTATGGATTTGGATTAGCAGGTATCGGAATGCTTGTTGGTTTATTAGTATTTTGGTTGGCAGGGCCTAAAATTTTTGGGAAGAAAGGTATCAACCCCGCTAGCTTAGAAACATTTCCGGAAATAGACGAAAAAGAGGACATCAAGCTGTTGCACGCGACAACTGAAGATCGAAATAAACGTCTAGAAGAAGAAGCAAATAACTTTACAAAAATCGATGATCCAAAACTGAAAAAGAAACAATTAATTACCATTTTAGCAGCCATCTTCTTTGTACCAATTTGTTCGCTATTCTTAAACTTAAGCGACTTAATAACAATAATTCTCGTGGTACTAAGCATAGGAATTTTAGGTTATATCATCTTTGATGCTAGAAACGAGGAAAAACCTGTTCAGCAAAAGCTATGGGTAGTTGTTGTCCTTTTTCTATTCCATGCTATATTCTGGGCATTGTTCGAACAAGCCGGTGGGTCCATCACTCTCTTTACTGCAAGAAATGTAGATCGTATGGTATTAGGATCTGAATTACCTGCATCCATTTTTCAATTCTTTAATTCATTCTTCATTATTCTATTAGCTCCTGCTTTTTCTTGGATGTGGATAAAATTGAGAAGTAAAGGAAAAGAACCTTCCACTCCAATGAAGTTTGTTTTAGGACTTTCCCAGATAGCAGTGGGGTTTGGTATACTAGTAATCGGAGGTAAATTCTTTGCAAATGAAGGTCTTGTTCCTGTAATCTTTATCGTATTGATGTACTTCTTCCACACCTCAGGTGAATTAAGCTTGTCACCTGTTGGATTGTCAATGATAACCAAATTATCTCCAAAGAAAATGGTTGGATTCATAATGGGGATTTGGTTTCTTTCTATCTCTTTAGGAAATAAATTAGGTGGGTTAATAGGTGAATTAACAGCAGTAGAAGGTGGAAGTGAAAATCCTACAGTTATGGAAACATTAAATGCTTATTCTAGCACATACCTAACTTGGGGTGTTATGGTTGTAGCTATTGCCTCCGGAATTCTTCTATTAATGGTTCCTACTTTAAGAAAATGGATGCACGGAATACACTAATAGAATGAAATCAGGCATTAAATACTTCTTTTTTGGATTACTCATTGGCTTTATGGTATTAATCCTCTTCGTTGTAGCTAAAGGCAACAAAAAGAAGGATATTCCTGAAGCTAATCAACCTATTGAAAATCTATATTGGCTAGCTGGAGAATGGGTTTCTGTAGATGAGGATGGTGGTAAAATGATAGAAAATTGGGAAATCTCTCCCGATAAAGAATTAGAGGGTACAGGCTACTATATTAAAGATACGGATACCATATTTAAAGAACAATTGAGCATAAAAACTATTCATAATGCTATTTGTTATATCGCTACCATAAATCAACAAGGCCCAATTCTTTTTACCTTAGTGAAAAGAAACTTAGACCAATGGACGTTCAGAAATTCCCGTCATGACTTTCCACAAAGAATAATTTACAACAAGCTTAATGCTGAAAGCTTTACTGTAAAAACTGAAGGGCGTTTAATTACAGGGCTAATGGATGGTGAAGACTTTACCTTTATCTCCAAAAAGTAATACTCAAAACTCATGAAAATTTCAGAAAAGCTAAATATCGATTTTGGCTCAATCAGCCTTTCTAAAGAAGAGATAATCGACTTTGCAAAGAGATACGACCCACTAGATTTTCATACTAACATAGACATTGCTAATCAAAGTTTTTTCAAAGGCTTAATCGCTAGTGGTCCGCATATTTTCAATGTCTTTTATCGAAAAAAATGGATACCCCTTTTTGGTCATACAGTTATTGCAGGTCTGGAAGTGAGTAATTGGAAATTTTTAAAACCAATTTATGCCGATCAACCTATTCAATGTTTTGTAAAGGTGGATCAAATGTCAATCTCTAAAGAAAAAGGCACGGCTATTGTAAAGTGGCAGTATTCTTTTAAGAATGACAAACAAGAAAATTGTCAGGCGGTAGACTTGACAATTCTGCATAAACTTGATTAATTTTATAAGATGAGAAAAATACTTCCCCTATTACTATTGTCATTTTACACAGTTTCTGGATTTGCCCAAAAAGCAGAAAAAATAGAATGGATTTCTATTGAGGAAGCTTTCGAAAAAATTCAAAAAGAACCCAGAAAAATCCTAATTGATGTATATACTGATTGGTGTGGATGGTGTAAAAGAATGGATGCCGCAACCTTTACTAATCCTGAAATTGTAAACTTTGTGTCTCAACATTATTATGCGGTAAAATTAGACGCCGAACGGAAAGATACCATAACAGTAGGCAACCAAACCTTTGTAAATGAAAAACCTGACCAAAGAAGGCACCCTCACAACATTGCCATTGCATTAATGAATGGCAAAATGAGCTATCCAACCATTGTCTATTTAGATGAAGGGTTTAACTTGATACAGTCAGTGCCTGGATACCAAACACCTGAAAACTTGGAACCAATTCTTCATTTTTTGGTAACTGATGAATATAAAACCACACCATGGGAAGAGTTTCAGAAGACATTCAAAAGTAATTTATAACAAACCTATTCAGTAAAGTATCTATTATTATTTCACTTTTTTATTTGATGTTTGGAATAATTTATTTACTTTGTACCCACATTATATTATTTTTTATTATGAACATTTACGTAGGAAACATTCCTTACAAGTGCACAGAAGATGACTTAGGGAATCTCTTCGCTGAATATGGCGATGTTGTATCAGTTAAAATTATAACTGACAAATTTAGCGGACGATCTAAAGGATTTGGTTTCGTAGAAATGGCTTCAGATGAAGCGGGTACAAAGGCTGTAGAAGCATTGGACAGTTATCTTTTTATGGAAAGAAACTTGAAGGTGAACGTAGCACATCCAAGAGAAGAGAAATAGAAGAGAAATTAAATTAAAGTCAAAAAGGTGATTAGGAAACTAGTCACCTTTTTTTATTCCATAAATATATCAGCAATAAATTAATAAGAAGGAATTAAAGTTTAACTTTGCGCCCTATTTTAAAATACAATGCAAGACATAAGAAATATTGCGATTATCGCTCACGTTGACCACGGGAAAACCACATTGGTTGATAAATTATTAGCCGCTGGAAAACTTTTTCAAGAACACGAGAAAGTAGGTGAATTAATCATGGACAACAATGATATCGAACGAGAAAGAGGAATTACAATCCTTTCTAAAAACGTTTCGATGATGTACAAAGATGTTAAAATAAACATCATTGATACTCCAGGTCACGCCGATTTTGGAGGAGAAGTAGAACGAGTATTAAACATGGCTGATGGCGTACTTTTATTGGTTGATGCTTTTGAAGGCCCTATGCCTCAGACTCGTTTCGTATTGCAAAAAGCGATTGCGATGGGTTTAAAGCCGATTGTTGTTATTAATAAAGTAGACAAGCCAAACTGTACTCCTGATATCGTTCATGAAGCAGTGTTTGACCTTATGTTTCAATTGGATGCTACGGAAGATCAGTTAGACTTCCCTTCAGTTTATGGTTCTGCTAAAGAAGAATGGTTTTCTTATGATTGGAAAGAAAGAACAAATGATATCACTCCTTTATTGGATTCTATTTTAGAACATATCCCTAAATATGAAGTTCCTGAAGGAAACACTCAAATGTTGATTACTTCCCTAGATTACTCTAATTATACTGGTCGTATTGCGATTGGTCGATTAAAAAGAGGAACCTTAAAAGAAGGCATGACTGTATCCTTGATTAAAAGAGACGGAAGAACTACTAAAGTTAAAATCAAAGAATTATTTAGTTTCGAAGGTTTAGGTAAGCTTAGAGTAGAATCAGTTCAAGCAGGAGATATTGCTGCGGTTGTTGGGTTAGAAGGTTTTGAGATTGGTGATGTAATCGCTGATGCTGAGAATCCTGAGGCAATGGAAAGCATTGCAATTGACGAACCGACAATGAGTATGCTTTTTACAATTAATGATTCCCCATTCTTTGGTAAAGAAGGTAAGTTGGTTACTTCTAGACACATTAAAGAAAGACTAGAAAAGGAATTAGAAAAAAACTTGGCCCTTAGAGTTGAACCAGGCGCAACTGCAGAATCTTTCATCGTTTATGGTAGAGGAGTATTACACTTATCTGTTTTAATCGAAACCATGCGAAGAGAAGGATATGAATTACAGGTAGGACAACCGAGAGTAATTATCAAAGAAATTGATGGCCAAAAATGTGAGCCAATTGAAGAATTAACAATTGATTTACCTGAGGAAGTTTCCGGAAGAGCTGTTGAAATGGTTACTAAAAGAAAGGGCGAAATGCTCTCTATGGTTCCAAAAGGCGACAGAATGGTATTGGAATTTGAGGTTCCTTCGAGAGGAATTATCGGATTGAGAAACCAATTGATGACTGCTACTGCGGGAGAAGCCATTATGTCTCACAGATTCAAAGAATATCAACCATACAAAGGCGAAATTTCAGGAAGAATTAACGGTTCAATGATCGTTTTAGAGGCCGGAAATTCTTTTGCCTACGCATTAAACAAATTACAAGATAGAGGGAAATTCTTTATTGAGCCTGGTGAGGATGTATATGCAGGACAAGTAATAGGCGAAAACTCCAGAGATGGAGACTTAGTAATTAATGTTACTAAATCTAAAAAAATGTCCAACATGCGTTCTTCAGGAGCAGATGATAAAGTAAGATTAGCACCGCCAATTAAGTTTAGCTTGGAAGAAGCTTTAGAATACATTCAAAATGATGAGTATGTTGAGTTGACACCAAAATCAATTCGCCTGCGTAAAACCTATTTGAATGAAACAGATAGAAAAAGAATGTCAAAAAATTAAGACAATCAATCCATAAAAAAACCTGCATTGAAATTCAATGCAGGTTTTTTTATGACTAGGTGTTACAAGAGTTAAATGAGCGCAATTACCAGTTGGGTTGATACAATAACCACAGACCTAGGTTCTGATTTCTCCATCTAGAATCGTATTGCTTAGTGAAAGATGTAAGATCCTCTTCATATCCACATCTCACTCCTACACCTACAATCTCATTAACTTGATATCCTAAACTTAAGTTAAATTGATACCCGTATACCAAGTCTCTGATCGAGTTGGATTGACCAAAATCTTCGGTAATAGCTAAATCTTTTGAAATATATGCTCCTTGATGATCAAACAAGTAGTTAGCTACCAAGCCGGCACGCAATTCTGCCATTATTCGTCCATAATTTTTCTGAACTCCTATGAATACAGGAATAGATAAACGTTTAAAGGTGTTGGTTCGATATAAATAATCTTCAACCAAGGTGAAAGAAGGAGTTTCAATTTCATTGATTTGTTTTTCTATCAATAATACAGGTTTTCCATTACTTACAAAATTTGAATTAACCACTCGATAAGTTGTATCATAAGAGATGTCAACCCCTAATTCTTCTCTATTCACCTTATATCCCACTTGTTCGGTCTGAACTATGTAATGTGCACCAACCCCAAATGTCAAAAACTTGTATGGTCGGATTAAATTTATTCCCATCCTCGAATTAGACTTTGCCACTTCACTATTCTCTTTATATTCTTTCAATGATTCATTACTCATTGCTAGAATTTTATCTGATTTGTAAGACCGCATTGCAACTATTTCTAACGCTAGCTTCTGTCGCTGGATTGGAGGTTGAATAATGGAGCTGACCACTTTCCTCTTAGGATTTAATTGCAAACTATAATTAGAAAAAACTGCATTCCATTTCATCAATTTAGGAACCATTAATTCGATTTCATTCTGCTGAGTTGATAAATTAGAGAACTGATTTTTTGAGGCAAAAGATATTGAAGTATTATTTTCCTTTACTGAACTTTCTCTTGTGGAAGGATTAGCTAAATCATCCTCCATTTTAATATCATTAACGCTCGCTTCGAACTTTTGGGTAACGGTATTTCCACTAATAGCCGAAACCTTAAAATCGGGAACTACTGGTTCTGGTGAAGCATTGGCAGCATTAGTCCTCGCTATACCTTTCGTGGAGACGTCAGGCACCTCTAATGTTTCTACAATATCATTTTTAGTATCAATGATTGAAGGCTGTTTTGTATTTGAATTTGAGGTTGTGTTAGTTTTTATTTGAGGTTGTTCTACTTGAGTCTTCTTTTGAGAAAAAGAATAATCTTCGTCTAATTCAGTTTGATTCTGTTTCGTGGTATGATCTTTTGCAAAAACACCTTCCGATTTCCCAACGGTATTTATTCGTACTGTATCAGTTGAAATCATTGCACTCATCAATAACACGAATGCTAAGGCAATTCCATTTAAACTAAAGTACCAAGGCACCATCCTTTTTGGGGAACTCGGTAACTGAGTCTCTACAGCGGCCCAAAGATTACTATCTACAGGATAGTTCTTTTTTAAACCTTCTCTAAAGAGCTGGTCAATTTTACTATTATCTTCTTTCATCACGATACTTTTTCGTTATACACTTCAAGCATGGCTACTAATTTTTTACGCGCTTCTCCCAAATGCCATTTGGATGTACTCTCGCTCATCTCTAACAATTCAGCAATTTCTCTGTGTTTAAATCCATCTATTGCATACAAGTTAAACACCTTAGCTGTCATTGTTGGCAATTGACGAATCATTTCTAATAAGTATTCTGAATCTAATTCTGCTTCCTTTTCATGGATAGAAGTTGGATGACTTGACAACCCGACTTCTTCAAGAAAGCCTAGCTTATCCCGTTCTCGTTTTTCCTTGCGATACTCATCTATTAGATGGTTCACAGCAATACGTTTCATCCAAGGAACAAAAGCTTCATCACTTCTAAAATCATTTAAATGGTCTAGAACTTTCAAGAAAATTGCATTTAGACTAGCTCCTGCAGAATCATAATCATTTTTATACCGAACACAGATATTCATGAGGTATGAAAACACCTCATTATAAAGCTGATTTTGAGCCAACCTCTTCTGCTTTTTGCAGTCATCAAGAAGCGCCTTATCTATTTTCATAGAATAACCCTACGGTCTTTTAACTATTGTTTGATTACTTTTCTCGTTACTATTTCATTTCCATAATTAATCATCAAGAAGTATAAACCTTCTGAAAGGTGTTGTAAGTCAATCCTATTCTTTATCAAACTTAAATTTCCCTCAACTTTTAGAGAGCCATCAATTCCTATTATAGAATAAGTAGTATTTGTTAGAATTGAATTAAATTCAATCTCAATAAAATCAGCGGTAGGATTCGGGTATACTTTAAGTCCACTCATTGTAGTATTTTCTTCAACTCCAATAAATCCACCATTCAAAACTTTAAGCTTAAAACCTCCTGATTTTAAAATATTTCCCGTACTATCAAGCCCAACAGAGTCGCAATATGTAGAGGTGCAATTCATAGAAACATCACTCACTGTCAAACAAATTTTGTATGCTTTATTCTCCGAATATTGATGAGTTGGCGTACGGTTTGTTGAAGTAGTTCCATCACCAAAGTCCCATAAATACTGATGTGAAGGAACATTAGAAGATTCATTGACTAGGTACAATGTTCCTATTTCCGTGGTATCAATTGCAACTATATACTTTGCAACGCATGAAGTTGAAATAGTAACTGATATAGTTTTACTAGTTGTATCACTACATGCTATTGAATCATTATATACAATTTGTTGAATAGTATAGGTTCCACTATTTTGATACAAATGGATAGGGTTCTCCATAGTTGAAGAATCTCCGTCACCAAAATAATATACTAATCGATTGTAATTAGTTGCTGTATTCTGTATCTGAACTGTATCCCCTAAAATTGAAAAATTAAAACCTGATTTACAATCTCCAACGATTGAAATTGTATCACAATATACATCGGAACAGTGCCCTTGATAGGTAACTGTTTGGCAAACTATATAAGTACCAGGCTGCCCATAAACATGTAATGGATTTTCTGTAGTTGATGAGTTTCCATCACCAAAATCATAGAAAATAGAAGTAAAAGGAGTGCTTGTGTTCTGAAAAGAAATTGTGTCTTTATTGGCTGAGTATAAAAAACCCGCTTCACACTTCGGCGAAATATTTATAACTAGAGAGTCATAATGTGTTGCTAAACAATTTGAAATAGTATCTGCCATATATAATTTTACATTATAGACTCCACTTGCAGAATAATTATGACTAGGGCTTACTGTGTAACTCGAATCTCCATCTCCAAATTTCCAAAGAAAGATAGTAGAGAATTGGTTAGGCAGTGAAGTATTAATAAACTGAGCGACTCCATTAGTGTCTGATTGGCTAACAAAAGACGCCTTACAATAATTGACATAAACCGTATCCAAATGAGTACAAGTTAATCCATTTCCAATCGCAATTAATTGAACTAGATATACTCCAGGGCCTGGAAAGTAATGTATCGGACTTTTCGCAGTATCTATCGGGCTCCCATCACCAAAATCCCACTGATAGGTCAAACCATTTGAAGGCGTTGTTAAGTTGGTAAACCCCACCTCTCCAGTAGTATCAAAAACCTGATAAGAATAATCAGCAATACAAGGGCTAGATACTGTTACTTGTTTCCAAATGGTATCTGTACAGTTAGAATCTGCTATCAACAAGCTTACGAAATAAGTTCCAGACTGGCTGTAAGTATGTGAAGGATTTGCAATTGTATCAGAAGACCCGTCATCAAAATCCCAATAAAAAGAGTGATTCCCTAAAGAACTAAAAGAAGAATCAATAAATTGAACAGTTAAATTCTGACTCCAAAAATAAAAATCGGCTTGACAGTTTTGCGCACTCATATGAGACGCCCCCAAGCCCAAATATATTATAAGAAAAACAAAAAATCTCTTCATGCTAAAAAGACGAAATATATAGAGAAAAGGTTGGGTAAAAAAAAGGGCAAAAGAATAAAATTCTTTTGCCCCTCAAAGCTATTCAGTAGCACTCTTATTTAGTCTTTATAAACTTCTGAGTTTTTTGAGACTTTCCATCATTTAAGGATATGATATATAATCCATTTTCAAGGTTTGAGATATCAAATTGCTCAATATTTCCTGATGCATTATTGTTTCTTTCCATGATCACTCTACCAGAGATATCCATTATTCTAATTTCAACTTTAGAAGAAATTGCTCTTAAGTCAACAGAAAGGTTACTCACTGCTGGGTTTGGATAAACTGTTACTTCTTCTAGAGATGTATTCTTCTCAATGCCTACAAGAGTTGGATCAATTACAGTGATTGAAAATCCTGCTGCAGATTTTAAGTTTCCTAAGGAATCCATACCTACTGTATCACAGAAGTACGAAATACAATTCATTAATGTATCTGTAATTTGCAAACAAACCACATAGTCTCCAAAACTTGCATACTGATGTGAAGGAGTTCTTCCTGATCCGAAGTTACCGTCGCCAAAATCCCAAGTATAAATGTGAGAACTTAAGTTAGATGAAGTGTTAATTAAATAAACGCTATACTGAGCAGTAGTATCTTTCATAATCGTATAACTAGCGTTACAGCTCGCTGGAGGTGGTGTAGTTCCAATTACAACACTATCACTGTAAGTTGATAAACAATTGATTAATGAATCATCAGTAGTCAATGTAATTGTATAAACACCTGAAGAGGCATAAGTATGTGTTGGATTCACTGCTGTACTTGAATTTCCATCACCGAAATCCCAGTAGTATGCCGAACTCCATACCGAAGCATAAGAAGTATTTGTTAAGGTTACTGTATTACCTAAAACTTGAGAAGTAAAAGAAGAATTACAATAATGAACATTAATAGTATCAGTATACTGACAAGCAACTCCGGCTCCAGCAGCGTATAGTGTAACCACATATACTCCTGTTGTAGCATAAGTGTGTGTTGGACTTGTTACAGTTGAATATGGCGAGCCATCACCAAAGTCCCATGCATAAGTTAAAGGAGATGTTGGAGGAGTTGTATTCGTGAAAGTAACGGCATTTGTAGCCCAATCTACTGAACTATTAAAACTAGCTGTACATGGAGGATTTGGGTTTGAAACTGTTACTGGTTTACAAATTGTATCACCACATAAAGTGTCTGCAATCATTAAGCAAACCGTATAAGTACCAGCCTGACTATAAGTATGTGCAGGACTTTGAGTAAATGCACTCTGACCATCTCCAAAATCCCAACTATGAGAATGGTTTCCTGATGTACTGAACGATGAGTCCATAAATTGAGCAGTCAAGCCATTCGACCAATACTGGAAGTCAGCATGACAGTTTTGCGCCTGTAAGCTACTGAAAGCAACTGTAAAGAAGAAGGCCATTAAGTAAGTAATCTTTTTCATAATATAAATTTTTAGATTGTTTACATGAAATACGCCTAAGCCTAAAAGATAGTTGGGTATCTTCAATAGAAAAAAACACAAAAGTCTAAAAAACAAAAGATTAATTAAGAAAAAAAATTATAATGTAGCCTTTACTTTAGAAATTATATCTATTCCATAACCCACTAAAACATTATTTTCAAAAAGTGCTGGAAAAACAAAAAGGGGAACTGGTGGAATAATGTCTTGCTCATCAATGTTTACAATTTCATGAGGAATATTAACAGAAATAAGATAGTCTACAACTTCTTTGCATTGATGGCAATTATGCCCTATATATAAGATTCGATTCATTTTAGCGCATTTAAATCTCTAACTAGGAATCGATTTCTTTCCATATAAATTAAATCTAACTCCTTCAATTCATTCAATATAGTAGTTACTGTCTGACGGGACGTCGCAGTAAGGTTTGCGATATCTTGATGTGTTAAATTGTGCTTAATCAATGTTTCTTCCCCCACTTTAACTCCATATGATTCTCCCATTTCCTTTATCAGATCTACAACTCTAGTACGGGCATCTTTAAAGATTACAGACTCTAACTTTAATTCCACCTTTCGAAGTTTTTCCCCGATCATCTTAGTGACCGCTAAGCTCAATTCAGAGTTTCCACTCATGATTTGCTTCATTTCTTCAATACTAAGTGTGCATAGTCGAGTATCTTTATCCATGGCTATTGCAAAGTCCCTACGTTTAGACTCACCAAGAATTCCCATTTCACCAAATACTTCGCCAGGATACAAAACTGTTTTTAAAATCTCCTTTCCATCTTCGGAGTAGGAACCAATCTTCACTCTTCCTCTCTTTAGAAAATAAATCACCTTAGAGGGTTCTTCTGGAAAATAGATAAATTGATTTTTTTCAGCAGACTTCATTACCGCTCTTTGATCAATCTCAGACATTTCTTCAGGTGATAAATTCTTAAATAAGTTTATCTGCTCTAAATACCACAGTTTTGATTCCGTTGCTGCCATTTATTGTTTATTTCGAATTAAAAGTACTCATTAGCAAATATTGAAACAACATTATTGTATATTTAACCTTAAATAAACAAGAGATATGAATCAGCTAAACACCCTTTTTCAAGAGCACCACAAACACCTTAGACTAATTGAGTCCAAGGATTTAGCTGGAATTGAAATCAATGCCATTATAGAAAATTTTAAAACACAAGAAAGGTTCTTCGAAAAAACAGCTGGAGTTTCGCGTAGTTTAGACCAATTGGCAGAGGAACTGAAGGAAGAACACACATCAATAATAGAATTATGTAATCAATTAGAAGAAGCTGAAGGAGCTTCTCAAGCTCTCGAAATACTTAATGTATTGGGTTTACTCATCAAAAAACACATCCGAAACGAAGAACATGTATATTTTGAGAAGGTGAGAAATCGTTTTTCTGAAGAGCAAATAAACGGGTTTTTGGAAATCTAACTTTCCATTTTTCCTTTTGCAGCAAGTATAGTATTCTTTAATAAAGACACAATGGTCATTGGGCCTACTCCTCCAGGTACAGGGGTAATAAATGAAGCTTTAGGAGCCACCTCATCAAATTTCACATCTCCAAATAGCTTGTAACCTGATTTCTTTGTGCTGTCTGCTTTTCTGGTAATCCCAACATCAAATATTACCACTCCTTCTTTTACCATGTCCGCAGTAATAAACTCAGGCTTTCCTAAAGCAACTATTAAGATATCTGCAGTTCTAGTTATTTCAGGCAAATTAACTGTTCGACTATGAGTCAAGGTAACCGTACAGTTTCCTGGGTAAGAATTTCGAGACATTAGATTTGCAACTGGAGATCCTACAATAGCACTTCTTCCTACTACTACACAATGTTTCCCGTTCGTCTCAATATTATATCGTTCGATTAATTGTAGAATTCCGTATGGTGTTGCTGGTAAGAAGGTGGGTAAGTTCAGCATCATTTTACCAATATTGGATGGATGAAAACCATCCACATCTTTTTGTGGAGATATGGCTTCGGTAACCTTTTTCTCACTAATATGCTTAGGCAATGGCAGTTGAACTATAAAACCATCTACATCTTTATCATTATTTAATTTTGCAACCTCTTCCAATAGCTCTTTCTCTGAAACCGTATCATTTAGTCGAACTATGGATGAATGCATTCCTACCTTCTTACACGCTTCAATTTTGGCATTTACATAGGTAATACTTGCTCCGTTACTTCCTACGAGTACCGCAACTAAATGAGGAACTTTCCCACCTTTATCCTTCAACAATGCTATTTCTGCAGCAACCTCATCTTTAATTTCTGCAGCTGTTTTCTTTCCGTCAATTAATTGCATCTCTGTATTTTAAAAATGTTTTATGGTCTTCCTGGCATTTTTGGCATATTGCGCATCATTTTAGCCATATTTTGTTTGTTCCCCATTAAGCGCATCATCTTACTAGTTTCATCAAATTGCTTTAACAATTTATTTAACTCCTGAACAGATGTACCGCTACCTGCAGCGATTCTTTTTCTTCTACTTCCGTCAATTAGTTTTGGTTGCTCTCTTTCTTGGGGAGTCATAGAATGAATCATTGCTTCAATATGTTTAAAGGCATCATCATCTATATCCATATTTTTTATGGCCTTTCCTACACCGGGAATCATCCCCATCAAATCTTTCATATTACCCATCTTTTTAATCTGAGCAATTTGATCTAAGAAGTCATTAAAATCAAACTGATTTTTTGCAATCTTCTTATGTAGCTTTCTCGCTTTCTCTTCGTCGTATTGCTCTTGTGCTCTTTCCACCAAAGAAACAACATCTCCCATACCTAAAATACGGTCTGCCATTCGTTTTGGGTAAAACACATCCAACGCTTCCATCTTCTCTCCAGTACCTACAAACTTAATTGGCTTGTCTACTACCGAGCGAATGGATAATGCAGCTCCTCCCCTTGTATCACCATCTAATTTGGTCAATACGACACCATCAAAATCTAATCGATCGTTAAATGCTTTTGCAGTATTTACAGCATCTTGTCCAGTCATGGAATCTACCACAAACAAAATCTCAGATGGATTTATCGCTTGCTTTACAGCAGCAATTTCGTTCATCATTTGTTCATCAACTGCCAATCGTCCGGCTGTATCTATTATTACTACATCAAAACCTTTACTTTTTGCATGAGTAATACCAGCCTTAGCAATTTCAACAGGATTTTTATTTTCTTTATCTGAATATACCTCAATGTTAATCTGCTCTCCCAATACATGCAATTGATCAATCGCCGCAGGTCGGTATACATCGGCAGCAACTAGCATTGGATTCTTTCCTTTCTTTTTCTTTAAATAGTTTGATAATTTTCCTGAAAAGGTGGTTTTTCCTGAACCTTGTAGACCAGCAATTAAAATTACTGCAGGACTCCCCTTAAGATTAATGTCGGTACTTTCACCACCCATTAATGAAGCTAATTCATCATGAGTAATTTTAGTAAATAATTGTCCAGGAGAAACAGAAGTCAACACATCTTGTCCAAGGGCTTTTTCTTTTACACTATCTGCAAAGTTCTTTGCAATCTTGTAGTTAACATCCGCGTCTAAAAGTGCTCTTCTAATTTCCTTAGAAGTTTCTGCTACGTTAACTTCTGAAATTTGTCCTTGCCCTTTTAGGACTTTAAAGGCTCTATCTAACTTATCCGATAAATTATCAAACATTGGTGCTATTCTTTTAATTAAGGTGCAAAATTAACAATTCTACACACGTTTGTAAAATCTATTTCCAAGGTATCACATCTGCTCAGGAACTTCAATACCCAACAATTTCATACTTCGTTTTATAATATCTCCAACAACCGCAGACAATTGAATTCTCATCATTTGCAGAGCAGCATCTTCTTCATTAAAGATAGATACATTTTGATAGAAGGAATTATATAATTTAACTAAATCATAAGTGTAATTTGCAATCACCGCGGGGCTATGAGTAACACCGGCTAATTGAACTGTTTCGGGGTAGTCGTGAATTAATTTGACCAAATCCTTTTCGTTAGTATTCAATTTGGAGCTAGTGTCAAAATCACAATCAGAAATTGCCGCCTTTCTCAGAATAGATTGTATTCGTGCATAGGTATATTGGATAAAAGGGCCTGTATTCCCGGCAAAATCAACAGACTCCTTCGGATTAAACAACATACGTTTTTTCGGATCGACTTTCAAAATGTAATACTTCAATGCACCCATTCCAATCTTGTGAAATAAAGCGTCTTTTTCTTCAATCGCTAGTCCTTCTAATTTACCTAGTTCTTCGGAAATTTCTTGAGCAGTGTTTTTCATTTCTAACATTAAGTCATCTGCATCAACCACCGTCCCTTCTCTACTTTTCATTTTCCCAGTTGGTAAGTCTACCATTCCATAAGAAAGATGCTGAATTCCGCTCGCCCATTCAAATCCAAACTCTTGGAGCACTTTAGCTAGCACTTGAAAATGATAATCTTGCTCATTTCCTACCACATAGATATATTCTTCACAATTGTACTCCTTGTGACGAATGATTGCAGTGCCAATATCTTGCGTTATATATACTGAAGTCCCATCGCCTCTGAGCAATAACTTATTATCTAATCCCTGACTGGTTAAATCTATCCAAATAGAGCCATTTTCCTTTTTAAACAACTTACCTTGATCCAAGGCTTTCAAGACTTCATCTTTTCCCAATAAGAAAGTATCAGATTCATAATACAACTTATCAAAATCTACGCCCATCGTGTTGTAGGTACTTTCAAATCCATCGTAAACCCAGCCATTCATCATTTCCCAAAGTGAACGAATTTCAGGATCGTTGTTCTCCCATTTCACCAGCATCTCTTGGGCTTCAATCATAATCGGCGCTTGCTTCTTTGCCTCTTCCTCTTCGATACCTTTAGTGATCAATTCTGCAATTTGCTCCTTATAAATTTGATCGAATTTTACGTAATAGTTCCCAACTAACTTATCACCTTTTATACCTGTAGAAGCAGGGGTTTCCCCTTTACCGTATTTCTCCCAAGCCACCATAGACTTACAAATGTGTATTCCTCTATCGTTGACAATTTGAACCTTTGTGACTTTGTGCCCATTAGCTTTTAATATCTCGCTTACTGAATATCCTAAAAAATTATTTCTTAAATGTCCGAGATGCAGTGGTTTATTTGTATTTGGTGAAGAATATTCCACCATAATTGGCTTTGCTGAATTCGGTATTGCAAATCCAAAATTCGAAGTATCCAGGACTGTAGCTAAAAATTGAGTCCAATATGCATTGAACACTTCTAAATTCAAGAACCCCTTTACTACATTGAAGCCACATACCTCAACTACATTTTGAGTCATCCAAAAACCTAACTCTTCAGCAGTTTGCTCAGGCGATTTTTTGGAGACCCTTAACAAAGGAAAAACCACCAATGTGAGATCTCCTTCGAAATCTTTTCTTGTCTTTTGTAATTGAATTAGCTTTTCGTCTGATTCAACTCCATATAATGTTTGAATGGCTTTTTGAGCCCCTAGGTATAAAATTTCTTCTATCTTCTTCAATCTTTTACTTATTTTCCTCGATCACTCGAGTGGTTTCTTCTAATATTTTAAAAGCAGTCTCTGCCATCTTGTTACATTTATTATCCAGAGTAGGGTTAATTTCAACTATTTCAAAAGCAACCACTTTTTTACTTTGGATAATCAATTTTATCATTTCTTTCACCTCGTCCGGCCTATAACCATCTTTAACAGGTGTAC
This sequence comes from Acidiluteibacter ferrifornacis, assembly GCF_009909615.1. Classification (GTDB taxonomy): domain Bacteria; phylum Bacteroidota; class Bacteroidia; order Flavobacteriales_E; family Vicingaceae; genus Acidiluteibacter; species Acidiluteibacter ferrifornacis. The sequence continues at coordinate 222,981 of NZ_WWNE01000006.1, forward strand.
CAGTACCATAACTTACTTCATCTGGATCCATAGAGTCTACGTCAAATGAAACATATAAAATATCGCAATTTGTTAACATCGATAATGCTTCTTTAACTGCATGCTCTATACCTTTACCCCTAGTTTCTGCAACAGTAAAGTTTTTAATACCATACTTATCCATGAGAAAATCTTCAGGACTTTCTGTATCTCTAACTCCAAAAAACACCAAATTATCTGGTGTAATTTTAGGATTTATACCACCTATTGACTTTAACTCATTCCACTTCTGGAGCGTAACTTCCTTAACATCATTCACTTTACACTCTTCATTATCAACACCCAACGCAGTAGCCAATGGCATTCCATGCATATTTCCTGTCGGAGAGGTGTATGGAGAATGTAAATCCCCATGAGCATCAATCCAAATTACCCCTAACGTTTTATCTGGGAAAGCCTTCTTAATTCCTGCAATAGTTCCGCCTGCACTACCATGATCAGCAGAAAGCACTATTGGAAACTCTTCATTGATTAAAGTTCTACTAACTGAGTCGCATACATTTTGATAAACCTCTACCAACCCTTCGATTCGGATACCGAACGGTGTAGGATTATCAGCCCACAGTAGATCGTTTCGATCTGCTATTTTTTGAAGAGGATAACGTAAAAAATAATTGCTTTTTTTGTTCAGAGAAGCAATTCTTAAGGCATCTATCCCCATACTTGAACCACGTGTTCCAGCGGCAATCTCGGACTTCATTTCCAGTAATCTTATTTTCTCCATAATTTGTAAAATCTAGTTACTCTAAAAATATATTTTAGTTAAATCTGAATTATTATTCCCATAAATTTCAATTCAACTATAGATTTGTTGCTAACTTTACTATCTCCAAAACCAATCAATACAACACAACTAACTTAATTACATCGAATTTTAAATCAAAAAGTAACTCAGTTACATCAACAACAACATGAACAACACATACAAAAACCTTATTGAGCAAACATTTGACTTTCCTCAAGAAGGATTCGAAGTTATCGATAATGAACTTTATTTTCATGACATCTGTCTAACAGATGTCATAAAACAATATGGAACCCCCTTAAAATTAACCTACTTACCAAAGATTGGCTCCCAAATAAATAAGGCAAAAAGGTGGTTCAACGTTGCCATGGCAAAAAGCAATTACAAAGGTAAATACACTTATTGTTATTGCACTAAAAGTTCACACTTTTCTTTTGTTCTTAACGAAGTATTGAAGCACGACACTCACTTGGAAACCTCCTCTGCATATGATATTGAAATCATTAATGAGCTAAACCGAGAAGGAAACCTTACCAAAGATACATACATTGTTTGCAATGGATATAAGCGACCATTATATTTAGAAAATATTGTAAAACTTATTGATGAGAAATTCAATGTTCTTCCTGTTTTGGACAATATGAAAGAGTTAGAGTATTACAAAGAGCATGTGAATGGCAAATGCAACATTGGAATTCGAATTGCATCTGAAGAAGAGCCTTCATTTGAATTTTATACTTCTCGTTTAGGCATAAGGTACAAAGACATTAAAAACTTCTATTTAGATCAAATTAAAGAAGATGATCGATTTGACCTAAAAATGCTTCACTTTTTTATAAATACTGGCATTAAAGACACGTCGTATTACTGGAGTGAATTGGTAAAATGCTTACAAGTATATGGTGAACTAAAAAAAGTTTGCCCAGAACTAGATTCCCTAAATATTGGAGGCGGCCTGCCTATAAAAAACTCTTTGGGGTTTGAGTACGACTATGAATACATGATTGAAGAAATCATCAATCAAATTAAAGAATTCTGTGTCAAACATCAAATTGAAGAACCCAACATATTTACTGAGTTTGGCTCTTTTACAGTTGGCGAAAGTGGAGCATCTATATATTCCATTATCGACGAGAAAAAACAAAATGACACCGAAAGATGGTACATGATTGATAGCTCTTTCATTACTACTTTACCAGATATTTGGGGAATCAACCAGAAGTACATCATGATGGCAATAAATCACTGGGACATTCCATACCATAGAGTTAATTTGGGCGGATTAACTTGCGATAGTTTAGATTATTACAATTCAGAAGCGCATGAAAATCAAGTTTTCTTACCTAAATATAGCGATGACCCAAAAGGCACCCCACTATTTATCGGCTTTTTTAACACAGGCGCTTATCAAGAAGCTCTTAGTGGTTTTGGAGGGATAAAACATTGCTTAATTCCATCTCCAAAACATGTGGTTATTGATAGAGATGCAGAAGGAAACATCACCACACGATTGTTTTCGAAAGAACAAAGCCACAAATCAATGTTGAAATCCTTAGGGTATTATTAGTTGAAAATAAAAATTAGTGGTATCCGTCGTTCAGCAGAATGAATATATTGTTTCAAAAAAAATTGAATTCAAATGAAGTTTGTAAAATTCGAATTAAAAGATAGAGTTGGTTACGTCATTCTTAATCGTCCTGAAAAGCGCAATGCATTAAATGCGGAGTTTGTCGAAGAACTAAAAACCACCTTTAGAAATGCAGAAAAGGACACTTCAGTAAAAGTGATTGTAATCAAGGCAAATGGAGATGCTTTTTGTGCAGGAGCAGACTTAGGATACCTCAAAACACTTCAAACCAACAGCTATGAAGAAAACTTAGCAGACTCCACAGCGTTAATGGAATTGTTTCAGTTAATTTATTCTTTAAAGAAAGTAGTGATTGCTCAAGTTGAAGGGCACGCAATAGCAGGTGGATGCGGACTTGCAACGGTTTGCGATTTCGTTTTTGCTGTTCCAGAAGTAAAATTTGGATACACTGAGGTGAAAATTGGTTTTATCCCTGCAATAGTTAGCCTTTTTTTACTGAGAAAAATAGGAGAAGCTAAATCAAAAGAGTTACTTCTTTCTGGACATTTAATAGACAGTTCTGTCGCTCACAAATTTGGCTTAGTCAATTATATTTCGCCATTAGTCGAAATAGATGAAAAAGTTTTTATATTTGCTCAGAAGCTTTGTTTAGAAAATTCTTCACAATCAATGGAAATGACCAAAAAATTAATATCAAATGCGCAACATTTGAGTATTAGTGACGGTTTAAAATTAGCAGCTGCAGAAAATGCAAAAGCAAGGGAAACAGAAGATTGCAAGAAGGGAATTGCCGCTTTTCTAAACAAAGAAAAAATAAAATGGTAAGTAGATATAACGTTCATGAAGCATTCTTCTCTTTTTCTAGTTCTTATCATTATTGCCCTCTGGGGCTGTGATGAATCTAGCAATGACCTTACAGAAGGAGAAATAGTTTATAGCATTTACTATCCTGAGGAGGACACCAATGGATTGATGTACGACATGATGCCAACAGAAATGAACTATATTTTCACTAAGTACAAGACCAAAAGTGAAATTACTGCTGGAATGGGTTTGTTTAGGTCAGCCTACATCAATGATTTGAAAAAGAATCAACTTTCTCAAACTCTAAAGATGCTGAACAAAAAGTATCAATCAACTTATCAAGAAAACTCATTTAATCAGCTGAATCCCAAGTTTGCCGACCTATCGATTCGCTTCACCGATGAAACAGATTCTATTCTAAATTTTTTATGCCATAAGGCGGAGTTTACAATTGGAGGAAGCGATAAAAACTACAGCGTCTATTACACAAAAGAAATAGGTAGCCCCAACCCAAACACAGGTACCCCTTTTGCTAGCATACCTGGAATTATGTTGAAATATACCGTTGAAAATTTTGGAATAATCATGGAGTTCACTGCTGAATCAGTTCATCAAAAAAAGATCGACAGCAATGATTTTAAGATAGGCGAAGAGTATGCAGTAATCCCACCTGACGAATTAAAAAGTCAGATCGAGTCCATTTTTCAAAGCACTCGCTGAGCCACGCTACAAAACTATTTGTTTTACAACAATATATCTCCTTTTCAAACGACAATTCAAAAGTGAATTTGTGTTACCAAATTGCAATGCGATTTCTTACATTTGAAGATTGAGAACTTAAAGAATGGCGAAGAATCAATTCAAATCTGACAAAACCGAAACTCCGGCTTCGGAAAAAGAGTCAAAACAAAAAAAAGGCAAACTATTCAAAGGACCAAAACAGTCATTTCAATCCTTTGGGTCCTTTATTAAAGATGAAAAAACGAAGAACGTTACCGGATTATTATTTATCCTGCTTTCTGCATTTCTTTTGGTTGCATTCTCATCTTTTTTATTCACTTGGGAAGCAGATCAAAGTAAATTAGAACTTTCTCTAGGTGATTTTTTGTGGGACCCAGAAATTGTTGCAGAAAACTGGTTAGGAAAATTTGGTGCAGCAGCTTCACATGTATTTATCTATAAATGGTTTGGAATTGCCTCTTTTATTTTTGTCGTCCTCACTTTTCTTGTAGGGTTTAAAATTCTATTTAAAATCTCTTTGCTTCCTATTCGAAGATCTTTCCGAATCTCATTTTTTGGAATTATTTTCACCTCTTTATTAATGAGTTACTTTTTCAATCAATCTCTATTCTTTTTAGGAGGTGGATTTGGCTATCAAGTAAACATCTGGTTGCAAAGTGTTATAGGGTTTATAGGAACAGGCTTCTTAATCATATTTTCTTTTCTAACATTTTTAACCATTTCATTTAACCTTTCTTTTTCAGGAATCTTTAAGAAAAATGAAACCAGTTCGGATGAAGAAACTATAAAAACCAATACCGAAGCAACAGCAGAAAAGGTAAACTCTCTTCATTCTAATGAAGAGGTTGATCTGGAAGATGAGCTTGCTATTGAGGATGAATTTTCAGAAGAGGAAATGATGCCTACATTGAAGAAGGAGTCTAAGCAACCAGAAGATGATGAACAACAACAAGAAATAATACTTGAGCCAACGGCAGTTGAAGAAAAAGAAAATCAGACAACTGAAGAAGATAAAGCTTTTTCGTTTGAAGTTGCTCAGCCTGAAGACTCTTCAGGAGAAGAAGAGGAAGAAGTAGGTTTAGAAATTGAAGACCCCATTGAAGATGACGAACTCTCTGATGAAGAATTAGATAGTCGAGTGGCAGAATTTGGTGAATACGATCCTACGCTAGATTTGCCGAACTATAAGAATCCTCCAATTGACATTTTAAAAGAGTATGGCAGTGGTTCAATTAAAGTTGATAAAGAAGAGTTAGAAGCCAATAAAAATAGAATTGTAAAAACGCTTGAGAACTATAACATTAAGATTGACAGCATTAAAGCGACAGTAGGTCCGACAGTAACGTTGTATGAAATAGTTCCTGCTCCCGGTGTTCGTATCTCTAAGATAAAAAACTTAGAGGACGATATTGCACTTAGTTTAGCTGCACTTGGAATACGAATTATCGCTCCTATTCCGGGGAGAGGCACCATTGGTATAGAAGTTCCTAATCAGAATCCTGATATCGTTTCAATGCGTTCAGTTATTGCCTCTGAAAAATTTCAAACATGCAAATATGAGCTTCCGGTAGTAATGGGTAAAACCATTTCTAACGAGACATTTGTTTTTGATTTGGCTAAAATGCCTCACTTGTTGATGGCTGGAGCTACTGGTCAGGGTAAATCTGTAGGGTTAAATGCAGTGCTAGCATCCTTACTCTATAAGAAACACCCTGCTCAGTTAAAGTTTGTATTAGTAGATCCTAAGAAAGTTGAATTGACTCTTTTTAATAAAATTGAACGTCACTTCTTGGCGAAACTACCAGACACAGAAGATGCCATAATAACAGATAACCAAAAAGTTATCAATACGTTAAACTCTTTATGCATCGAAATGGACACCCGCTACGAACTGTTAAAAACCGCATTTGTTCGTAATATTAAAGAATACAACACTAAATTCATTAAACGTAAACTAAGTCCTGAAAAAGGGCATAAATATTTACCTTACATTGTAGTGGTAATTGATGAGTTTGCCGATTTAATTATGACTGCGGGTAAAGAAGTAGAACAACCTATAGCTAGAATTGCTCAGTTGGCTCGTGCGATTGGAATTCATTTAATAATTGCGACTCAGCGTCCATCTACCAATATTATTACAGGTTCTATCAAAGCGAACTTTCCGGCTCGAATTGCGTTTAGAGTAACTTCAGGAATTGACTCTAGAACTATCCTAGACTCGGGAGGTGCTGAGCAATTGATAGGACGAGGAGACATGTTATTGTCAAATGGGAGTGATTTAATACGTTTGCAGTGTGCGTTTATTGACACACCTGAAGTCGAATTATTGACTGAATTCATCGGCAATCAACGCGCGTATCCTGATGCGTTTTTACTACCTGAATACATTGACGAAAATGGTGGAGGCGCAGCAGGAGATGTAGATTTAGCAGACCGAGATGCATTGTTTGAAGATGCTGCTAGAATAATAGTACAACATCAACAGGGTTCTGCATCCTTGTTGCAAAGAAGATTAAAATTAGGATACAATAGAGCAGGCCGAATAGTTGATCAATTAGAGGCCGCAGGAATTATAGGACCGTTCGAAGGAAGCAAAGCACGACAAGTATTGATTCAAGACGAAGCAAGTTTGGAACAGTATTTGAATAACATGGATTAAAATAAATATACAAAGCTCGATTATGAAAAAATTATTGATAATAGGAATGATTCTGTTTGGCACTCAAGCCACTTTTGCTCAACAAGATGTAAAAGCCAAAGCTGTATTGGATAAATTAAGCGCAAAGGCAAAAACCTTTAAAACCATCTCAGCTACTTTTATGTACGAGTTGAATAACCCAACAGCAGACATCAACGAAAAACAAGAAGGTAGTTTAATCTCTAAAGGAGAAAAATACAACTTGAACATTGCAGGACAGAATGTAATATCTGATGGTAAAACCAAGTGGACTTACATCGCAGATGCCGAGGAAGTGCAAATTGACGATGCCACAACTGAAGGCGAAGAAGCGTTAAACCCTTCTAAAATACTAACCATTTATGAAGATGGATTCAAGTACAAGTACGACAAAGACATTACTGAAAATGGTAGAGCTATTCAGGTCGTAAAATTGTTTCCTGAGCAAGCAGATGACAAGCCATACCATTCTGCTTTATTGTATGTAGACAAAGTGAAAAACGAAGTCACCAAGATTGAATTGAAAGGAAAAGACGGTTCCAATTACATCTACACCATCACTTCTTTTGAGGTGAATAAAGAGATTCCGGACTCAAAGTTTGTGTTCAACACAGCAAAGCATCCAGAAGTGGAAGTAATCGATTTGAGATAAAACTGAACAACATTAAATAGAAAAGCGACAACTTGATGGTTGTCGCTTTTTTTTGGGGTTAATATGTCTATTTCTTCCAAAGATATAGCGCTAGAATAGAAACTAGACTAATGATTGGGATTAAAAATATTGTTCCATTACCACCTGCTTGTTGAATTTCCCAAGCAGCATATCCAATAAAACAAACACCGACCAAAACACGAGTAAATATTTTTAGGTACTTATTTATATTCCAAATTAATCCAAAGACTCCACCGAATGCTATTAATAATGCGATAAAACGCATAAACTCCAGATCCAATAATTGGCTGTTTCCACTATAATCTGTTTGATAAAAAAGCAACAATGCTGCAAGTAATTCCACCCCTGAAAGAACCCTAGAGACAATTGACTTTAGCTTGCTAACCTCAACACCTTGATAAAAAGACAATGAATTACCTTTTGTGGAGATGGCTTCTTCGTATTCTGCTTTAGAAACTTCTTTGAGCTTGATTAAGTTCTTAAATCGAAAATTAAGTAATATCCCAACAATTGTCTTTTCTGAAAAATAGCAAATCAAGTATTTCTCTTGATCATTCGTTTCATCAAAAGAATAACTTCCTGCATACCAATCTACCTTTAGATTAATTTTGGAAGGTGCCTGATCAATTACGGCTTCAGATTGGCTTCCCAATAAACCTATGAGTTTATTAGTCGAATCAAGAATTTTATAATTGCGAAATGAAAACGATAAGAAATAAGGTCGATAAATGTGTATTTTCATCTTAATAAAATTTTAATATCTTATAAACCCGTCAAATAAATTACACCTATTACACAAAACAAATAACAAATACATTTAGCAAACCATTGGATTTGTAAAGAGAGTTCCATTTGCTCAACTGCAGATAAAATTCTATCGTTTAGTAAATAAGAGTATAGGATTAAGTTTCTCATAAAGGTTTATCAAACATAATCTTAAAAAAAGTAGAAAACAATAGCATTCAGTTTCACAAACAGTTACAAAGGTTTAAAAAAATAGCTCAAAACCAAATCCAAATTGGATTTTTAAGATGTAAACACTTTAAAAAATAGGCCCTTTTTAACATTTTAACAACCAAAATTCCCTAAAATAAAAAAAGCCATCCTTTCCGAGAAAAGATGGCTTTTAAAATATCATTTATGGTGTTCTTAAAACACCTTTTTCAATTTATAATCTTCGTACTTCAATAAGAAAACACTATGGTTTTCATAGCCACTTTCTATTCCTGTTTTAAAGAAATTGAAGTTCATCATCAACATCTCTTTGTTATAACCCATAAACATTACTTCATAGTTCACTCCAAACTGATTTAACAAACTCAAATAAAAATAACCAACATCGTATCCCAAATAACTAAACTTACTAGGTAAGTGTTTGTTTCTGTTGAAGAATTGCTCCTTAAACACTTTTACTTCTTGAGCTTCAGGATCTACAAACTCAGAGGTCAATGCGTGAACATTCAAATCATGTAAATGCTTTATTTCTAAATTATCATAATTCAATACATTCTCATTGAACACTAAAGTAAACAGATAATCGCCTTTAAGCTCATGCAAAGAGCTAATCAATGAGGTAATGAACGCTTGATTCTCTGAAGGAATGTAAATTACATTCATCTTCAATTCGTTCAAGTTGTTCTTTAAATTAGCAAACGACTTGCTTCCATAAATTAACTCATTAGGAATGGACTGCATTGTAGAGTCTTTACTGTCCAACATACTTGTTTTATAACTCTTCAAGAAAGTCTGGATAGTCGCATCGTCTTCTTCACCTTCATGGTTAATCAAGATAATGTTGTGCTTACTCCAGTTGCTGTGGCAGTAGTCCGCAAATCGCTTAACCAGCAATGGGCTACTAGTAGCTACCTTACTTACATAAGAGTTCCCTAATAAGATTTTATTACTCTGCTTAACGGGAGAAACAATGTTTATTTGATTCTTTTTTGCGAAATCGGCAGCCTTCACAAAGTTCTTGTAATACATGGGACCCACAATCAAATCCAAACTTTTCATTTCAGGCTTTTTCAAAATAGAGGCCGTCACAGCAGTATCATTTTCTGTGTCGAATACAAACAGTTTTAGATTCAACCCTTCTTTTTTTAATGAATCCAAAGCAATTAAAAAACCTTCGTAAAACTCTAAAGCATACCCTGACATTCCAAAAATATCAGCAGATGTCACATTCTCCTTTTCTAGCGCCTCTTTATTTTCTTTTAGGAAAAATGGCAACAACAAAGCTACCTTATAGGCAGGCTTAATAGAGGTGCTATCAAAAACAGGAGATGGAACAAAAGATGTATCGGTATCTACAATTTTTAAAAGTGGAATATTTACCGACTCACCAATCCTTAAGCCACCCACTAATCCGTTATTTACAGCTAGAATAGAATCAATTGATACTTGATACTTCTTAGATAATGAATAAACTGTTTCTTTAGGTTCCACTGTGTGGGTTTGCCAAATATTTTCTTGGGCAGGTGTATATAACTGCTTTTCTTCTGTCTTCTTGATTTTAGCAACTGGAATTTTAATTTCCATCCCTTCCTTCAATCCATCAACCACTTGAGGATTTTCAGCAATGATGTCTTTCTGATCAACATCATATTCCTTGCTAATTGCATACAATGTATTCTTTTTCTCTACTTTATGAATCAAGTAATTCCCATCCACCTCAACGGTCTGCGTAAAGTCTTTTCGCTTAACTTCTTTGAGCGGAATTAAAATACGATCACCAATGGCATAACCATCTGCAGCTGCAGGATTAGCCTTTAACAATTCTTTAATAGGAATGGCATACATTCTAGATACCGCATAAAGCGTATTTCCTGCTTCAATCGTATGGATATAATACTCCTTACCATTGATCTTATGAATTTCCAAATTCGGTGTTGCATCTTGAGCAGAGACCATAGCAGGTGTCATTACCAAAAGAACTAAAGCCAATAGGAAAGCTAATCTCATTTTAATTTTCATAATTACTCCCACTCTATTGTGGCAGGTGGCTTTGAGCTGATGTCATACACTACTCGATTAACCCCTTTCACTTTATTAATAATTTCATTGGACGTTTTAGCTAGAAACTCATACGGTAAATGAACCCAATCTGCTGTCATCCCATCTGTTGATTCTACTGCTCTTAATGCCACTGCATTTTCATACGTTCGTTCATCACCCATAACTCCAACAGACTGCACCGGCAATAAGATTACTCCTGCTTGCCAAACTTTGTCGTATAAACCAGCTTTTTTCAATCCATCAATGAATACTGCATCCGCCTCTTGCAAAAGGCGTACCTTTTCTGGAGTGATGTCTCCCAATATACGAATTGCTAGCCCCGGACCGGGAAATGGGTGACGTCCTAATAAGTTATCAGGTAAACCCAAGGCCTTACCAACTCTACGAACTTCATCTTTAAATAACAATCGTAAAGGCTCCACTATCTTCAATTTCATAAAATCAGGCAAACCTCCTACATTGTGGTGACTTTTTATGGTTGCAGATGGACCACCAGTGGCAGAAACGGACTCAATCACATCCGGATAAATAGTTCCTTGTGCCAACCAAGAGATATCAGTTAATTCATGAGCCTCATCATCAAACACTTCGATAAACACTCGTCCAATTGCTTTTCTTTTCTTTTCAGGATCAGACTCACCAGCTAACGCCTCGTAAAAACGAGATTTAGCATCCACTCCTTTTATATTTAAACCCAAGAACTTATACTGTTCTAACACCTGCTCAAATTCGTTTTTTCTAAGCAATCCGTTATCCACAAATATGCAATACAAATTATCTCCTATTGCTTCCTTTAATAGCATCGCAGCTACTGAAGAGTCAACGCCTCCAGACAATCCAAGCACTACTTTATCGTTTCCAATTTTGTCTCGCAACTCCTGAATACTTGTTTCTGCAAAAGAAGCCGCAGTCCAGTTTTGCGAACAACCTGCTACGTTTACAATAAAATTCCTTAACAGCTCCAATCCTTCAGTAGAATGATACACTTCTGGGTGAAATTGGATGCCGTATGTATCCTCTCCTTGTATGTGATATGCAGCCACTTTCACATCTTCAGTAGATGCAATTATTTCGAAATTATCTGCTACTTGTTTAATGGTATCTCCGTGTGACATCCAAACTTGACTGTTATCAGAAATTCCTTTCATGAATGGATTAGACTGACTAACGAAAGATAGATTAGCACGACCATACTCTCGGGTTTCAGATGGTAACACCTGACCACCAAAATGTTGAGCCATATATTGTGCACCATAACAAACACCTAGCAAAGGCATTTTTCCTTTTATATTGGTTAAGTCAATCTGAGGAGCATTCTCATCCCTTACAGAAAAAGGACTTCCAGAAAGGATTACAGCTTTAACACTATCATCCATCTCTTTCAGATTATTAAATGGATGAATTTCGCAATATACATTTAGTTCTCTTACTCTTCTAGCAATTAACTGGGTGTACTGAGAACCAAAATCAACAATAATAATTTTTTCTACCATCGGGCAAAGATAAAATATATGATACGCCTATTTACTATATTTTTTGAAGAATTTTCAACGTTGCTATGAAGAAAACTAAAGGTTGATTGTTCCTTCAAACACAAATTCCGCAGGACCAATCAGCCAAATATTTTTAAAGAAATTCCCTTCTCGCTCAAAAGAGACGTTTAACTCCCCCCCTTCCACTTTAATTTTCAAAACAGAATCTTTCCAATTATGCTTCACGGCTTGTGCCAATGTTACGGCAGTCACCCCGGTACCACAAGACAATGTTTCGTCTTCTACTCCCCTTTCGTATGTTCGCACCTGCACTCCTTCCGGCAATTCTTTTACAAAATTCACATTGGTTCCTTTTGCTTTAAAACGCTCATTATATCGGATTGAATGTGCCTCATTTATAATATTTAATGCCGACAGATCCTCTTTCCAAATTATATAATGCGGAGATCCAGTGTTTATAAACATATAATCTTTCCCAATTTCCACATCAGACACATCACCCATCTTAGTGTAATATAGTTGATTTTCTGATTTCCCAGTATGCTCGCCATCAATAGCAACAAAATTTGCTTGGTGCTCATAAATTCCTAGAAATTCTGCAAACGCTAAAGCACAGCGACTTCCATTCCCGCAAAAGCTCTGGCTACCATCTGAATTGTAATACACCATTTCAAAATCCATTTTTTCATGGTTTCGAATTAATATAACTCCATCTGCTCCTATACCAAATCGCCTATTACACAATTGTTGGATTTGTTGAGCTGATAAATGATGTCTATTTTCACGATCATCGATCATTACAAAATCGTTTCCAGTGCCTTGGTATTTATAAAATTTTAACTGCATAAAAAGGGAATTAAATCTATTTAACAGCAAAGATACTGACTAATTCTAGGTTAACAATTTTTAACGGCAGTTGCCTAATTTTGGTGCACTTACAGCGTTAAATTTGGGATTATCAAAATCAAAAAACACATACTATGAGAAAAATTATTTTAGTTTTTATTGCAGCCATGTTAGGAGGTATTACTTCTATCGGGATGTACAAGATTTTTGAAGACAACACCGAAGTTAGTGCCGCTAATGATGAAAAAATGGCAACCAAATTAGTAAACCTAGTTGGAGGAGCACCTGAAATGGGTGTTGATTATGTTACTGCTGCCGAATTAACCGTTCATGCCGTTGTTCACGTGAAGACTGAAGGAACTAGAGAGTTAACTCAATATGCATTTGATCCCTTTAGAGAGTTATTTTACGGAAACGGTAATATCGAGAAAAAATATTCTCAGCCCATCAAAGGAGCAGGATCTGGTGTTATAATTTCTAGCGATGGATACATTGTTACCAACAATCACGTGGTAGAAAACTCAAACAAGATTAATATCACCCTCAACAACAGTAGGACTTATGAGGCTAAAGTCGTAGGATTGGATCCTACAACAGACATTGCTCTTTTGAAAATTGATGGGAAAGACCTACCTACGGTTGATTTTGCTAACTCTGATGAAACCAGAGTTGGTGAATGGGTATTGGCAGTAGGTAATCCTTTTAATTTAACCTCAACGGTTACAGCAGGTATTATCTCTGCAAAAGGTAGAGATATTAATATTTTAGGTAATGATCCGTATACAGGAGCATCCTCTATTGAATCATTTATACAGACAGACGCAGCAGTAAACCCTGGAAATAGCGGAGGAGCTCTAGTAAACACCAAAGGGGAACTTGTAGGTATTAACGCGGCCATACAGTCCAATACAGGCTCATATACTGGATACTCTTTTGCAATTCCTTCCAACATAGTAAAAAAAGTGGTAGCCGATTTAAAAGAATTCGGCTCTGTTCAAAGAGCTTACATAGGAATAAACATTAGAGATATCGATGAAAACCTTGCTAAAGAAAAAGACATTGAAGACAGAAATGGAATTTATGTTGCGGGATTAGCAGATAAAGGTTCTGCTAAAGCAGCAGGTATTAAGGAAGGAGACATCATCAAAAAGGTTGACGGTGCGACTGTGATTAATGTACCAGCATTACAAGAGAAACTAGGTCAAAAAAGACCTGGAGATAAAGTAAACCTAACCTTATTAAGAGATGGTGAGCTAATTACCAAACAAGTAACTTTAAAAAACATTGAAGGGAATACAGATATTATTAAAAATGATTCTAAAGAACTGTTCCGAACACTTGGAGTAAAATTAAAAGATTTAGAGAAAGAGGAATTGAAAAAATTAGACATTTCCTCTGGAGTTCAAGTGGAAGAAGTATTAACCGGAAAATTTAGAAATGCAGGAATAGGCAAAGGCTTCATTATTCTAAAAGTGGACAATGAAGAAGTCAAATCTATTGAGGATTTTTCAAAAATCATGAAAGATAAAAGCGGTGGAGTTTTACTAGAAGGAATTTATCCAACAGGACAACGCGCTTATTATGGTTTGGGATTATAAGTAGTTGGTTATTTGGTTTGAGAAGCGGGAGTTCATTTCAAAATGGCTCCCGTTTTTTATTTGATAGTAGCATTTAGTAATCACATTGAAAACTACGATTTCGCTAATGGTTTGCTGCTTACCCAATACATCGTACAATTCAAAGGTCACGTTTTTTGGGTTGAATTAACTTCATCCATGTGTTCTTTTGGCTTGAACCATAATGAACCAAAAGTTCAAGTCTTTGAGTTCCCTTCTGCTGATTCCTTCCTAAAGTCTAAGACCTTCGTCGGATCTCCTCAATTCTTCGGAGCTAGACGAACTTTCTAAGACTTTAATTCAAAATCCTTGAAGGATCCTCAAGGACTAATTCTCAATGGACATTTGAAAAAAAAATGTTTTTTCTACTTTTGACTTTGTCATCTTGAGCATTTCGGCTACGCTCAACACAAGCTTTAGTCGAAAGAGTCAAATAAATTATCACCTACTTCCACACACTCAACTTTCCTTTGTATGTCTCTCCATCGTGCTTGATGAGGTAAAAATAAACTCCTGCTGCAGCATTATTTCCCTCCCAAGAAGGGCTATTTTTCCATTGCGCCACTTCCATTCCCCATGTATTGAAAATAGTAATGTCTATCGGTAAGCCTTTGGTGTTGCCAATTATCCATGTGTCGTTATCTCCATCGCCGTTGGGCGTAAAAAAGGAAGGGATAATTAACGCACAAGGGTCTGCAATGACTTCTATTTTACTTCTTTCTTCCGCTTTACAACCATCAATTTCCGTTTCTAAATAGAACGTCTGATTGTTATTGACTTTAAAGCGATAAAAATAGCCTTGATAAAAAGGGGTAGATGCCGAAGGAGTGTTGTACCAATTAATGGTAGAAATGGATGCTGAAAACTGAGGGACAATTGTCTCAGTGATGTTTTGACAATAATTTACTGTGCTGTCTTTTAGCACCGATGGTTGATGTTGAAGAATTTTAAAGGGATCTGAAAATAGGGTGTTACAAACGCTTAACCGATAATACATCGGACTAGCTGTAGGAATGTGATTGGCTGTATCGCCAGCAATGAGGTTAGACCACACAACTGCATCAGTACTGTATTGCCATTGGGCATTTCCATTGGAGTTATTTCTCACCAATTGAATGGATTCTCCTTTACAAATGGTATCTGCTGAAATAGTAACATCATCCATTTGGTGGTTGGGCACAAAAGCAGTATCCCATTGATTGTTGGCGCTCACTTCATCCCGATTAAAGGTGGCGGTTACGCTCAACTCATAATTGGCGCCCAAAGTAGTAAAATCCAACCCTTGCAATGGAATTTTTGCGGTATTCCCTCCAAACAATGCTTCTGTAGGAATGGGATTGTAACTATTGGAATTTACTTCCTGTTGTATTGTTTGCACCACAAACCCATTGCGTTTGACAGTAGTAGTTATGTGCAAGGTATCTCTTGTAAAATCCAACCATTCTTCACCTGTATTGGTGTAATGGAGCGTGGCATCTACAGGGCTGGTATAGCACAAAGCACTATCTAACTGCACCCCAATACTGCCATCATAACTCAACGGCAATGTAGCACAACTCCCTAAATAGAGGTTGTCTATGAAATAGTAAGTGCCGAAAAATTGATAATTATCCCTATTGTAACCCATATAGAGGGTATCAATACCAGTGGTGTCATTAAAATTTCCCATAGTCAATACCTTTTCTCCTCCCACTGCTTTGTAGGTATGGTTGTAAACTGCCCAATTTTTAGTTTCAGTGATGTAATTGCTTGGAGAAACAACGATTTGAGGCGTATAAGGTAGATTGTAGCTAGAATTAGACGAAACTCGATTATTAGACAAATAAATTCCCAATTGATTGCGAGAAGCATGGGAAAATGAATCAGGAAGATTGACATGAATCCGAAAGCAATAAATAGAATCAGCCATTAACGACTGATTCAAATCTGTTTGGATATAATCTCGAAGAGGTTTCCAAGAATGATATAAAAAATACATTGTAATACCCAAATACTTATTACCCTCTTGAGCATATTGGTAACCAAAAGCACTTTGTGGCACTGTCCAATATTTATCGTGATATTCATTGTAATATTCCGGTTGCCTATTTACTCCCCCAGCTAAACGCCATTGGTCAGGTAAGTAATAACTCCATCCAGTTTTTGAAGTATCTTCAAAAGAAGGATTGGGGATTAAATTTTGGGCGGTGCATTGCACCGCCCAAAACAAAATAATAAGGGTTAAACTTAGTTTCAATTATTCAATGATTAGTTTACCGCTTTCACTAGCAGCATCGTTAACAAGTAGACGGTAAAAATAAATGCCAGGTTGTACGTTACTCAATTTAATTTGGTGCTGATTGGTTGCGTTCAAACGGCTAATGGTTTGTTGCTTGCCCAATACATCGTACAATTCAAAAGTAACGTTTTTAGGTTGAATTAACTTCATCCTTATGTTCTTTTGGCTTGAACCAAAATGAACCAAAAGTTCAAGTCTTTGAGTTTTCTTCATCGACTATTTATGCCAAAAAAAGTTGTTCTTTATAAAAGTTAATGTGGATTGCCCTTTTTAAAATTTCTCTTTGATATCTAAAATCAGTTCTTTTCAGAGACCACAAAGTCTATATAAATCGAACATCTCTATTCATCGATTTACTTCCTAATAATATGGGAAGATTGAAACACCAAATCATTAAGATATTCTTTCATTGATAAAAAGGACTATAGACTAATTGAAGCAATATTGATTTAATCTAAGTAAAAAAGGTACATTTGCATTCCCGATTTTTAGGGCAAATCAAACTTTATTGAATGCGTCAGCTAAAGATAACCAAGTCTATAACTAACAGAGAAAGTGCCTCTTTAGAAAAATATCTTCAAGATATATCAAAAGAAGGCCTTATAAGTGCTGAAGAAGAAGTCGAACTAGCAGTTCGAATTCGGGAAGGAGACCAAATCGCATTGGATAAGCTTGTAAAAGCTAACTTACGATTTGTCGTTTCAGTTTCAAAGCAATATCAAAACCAAGGGTTAACTCTTCCCGATTTAATCAACGAAGGAAACCTGGGATTGATTAAAGCTGCTCAAAAATTCGATGAAACTAGAGGGTTTAAGTTCATTTCTTATGCCGTTTGGTGGATTAGGCAATCTATTTTGCAAGCTATAGCGGATCAATCTAGAATTGTAAGATTGCCACTTAATCAAGTGGGATCAATCAATAAAATAAGAAAAGCGTTTTCGCAATTAGAACAAGAGTTTGAGCGACCTCCGACAGCAGATGAATTAGCGAATATTCTAGAACTTCCAGAAGACAAAATCGAAGAATCGATGAAAGTATCTGGTAGAAGCGTATCAGTAGATGCTCCTTTTAGCGAAGGTGAGGACGGTACATTGTTGGATGTTTTACAAGATTTCGATTGTTTAAGTTCTGATAACTTATTGATGAACGAGTCATTGTGTAATGAGGTAGAAAGAAGTTTAGCAACATTGACTGCAAGAGAACGAGAAATCTTGAAATTGTTTTACGGTATCAACTGTAAACATTGCTTATCCTTAGAAGAAATTGGTGAACGGTTTGAATTAACTAGAGAACGAGTAAGACAGATTAAAGAAAAAGCGATAAATAAATTAAAGCACACCTCAAGAAGCAACTTATTAAAGGACTACTTGGGTTAATTAAGGAATGGAAATAATTTTTTCACATATACAAATCTAACATATTAATTATGAGCACAGAAATGAGAAAACCTGTGGTTACAAGTGAATTTGAAAGCGAATTGAATAACTGGATCGACCACAAAATGCAGGCGGTAGAGTTAATCAACTCAATTGGTAGTTTGCTTTATAACAAATCAGTAGAATTGGTATTATTCCGTCACACTTTAGTTGATGAAAGTGTTTCTGAAGTATTAAAATTGCACAACACCACTCAAAACTTTACCAACAGCAAGGTAAGTATTTACGAGACCAACGAGTTAGCTAAAGAGCTTTTAAAATTAGACTTAGCTCCATCTAAAATCGACATTGGTAAGTTAGCAAGTGAGTGGCTGGCCGAAGAAGAAAACTTCGCTACTAAATCAGACTTCATAGCTAATAAGTTGGAAGGTATGATTGGCCAAGAGAAGAGTCAATTGGAGCCAAGAGATGTCATTCTTTATGGATTCGGTAGAATTGGAAGAATTGCTGCCAGAGAATTGATTAAACAAGCTGGTAAGGGTCAGCAATTGAGGCTAAGAGCTATTGTAACAAGAGGAGACAATGAGGCCGCGTTAGAAAAAAGAGCAGCATTGTTAAGAAATGACTCTGTTCACGGCGCATTCCAAGGAATTGTTGAAGTAGATACTGCTGAACGGACAATGACTGTAAATGGTCAAGTCATTCAAATGATCAACGGAAACAATCCAGATGAGATTGATTATACAGCTTACGGAATAAACAATGCATTAGTCATTGACAATACGGGTGTATTTAAAGATAGAACCGCATTGAGCAGACACTTGAAATCTAAAGGAGTTGAACGTGTAATTTTAACTGCTCCAGGAAAAGAGATTCCAAATATTGTATACGGTGTAAATCAAGGTGAAACTGACATCGAAAAGGAAAATATCTATTCTGCAGCTTCTTGTACCACTAATGCAATTGTACCGGTATTAAAAGTTATTGAAGATAAATTTAAAATCGAAAAAGGCCACATCGAAACTGTACATGCTTATACCAATGACCAAAACTTATTGGACAATATGCATAAAAGCACTCGAAGAGGTCGTTCTGCTGCAATCAATATGGTAATTACTGAAACTGGTGCTGGAAAGGCGGTAACGAAAGTTTTACCTCAGTTGCAAGACAAATTAACGGCTAATGCAGTGCGTGTTCCTACTCCAAATGGCTCATTAGCGATTATGAACCTTTCTTTGAAAACGGAAACTTCTTTCGAAGAAGTTAATGAAGTGATGAGAAATGCAGCATTAGAAGGTAGTTTAGTGAATCAGATTTACTACTCTGTTGACCCAGAATTAGTTTCTTCTGATATCGTAGGAAACTCATGCTGTTCAGTGTTTGATAGTCCTGCTACAATTGTTTCACCAGACAAGAAGAATGTAGTTCTTTATGTATGGTATGACAATGAATTTGGATACACGAAACAAGTTATTCGTTTAGCGAAACACGTTTCTAAGGTAAGAAGATTAATCTATTACTAGTAGATTATCCACATAGAAAGAAGGGCCTTTGATTGTATTGTCAAAGGCCTTTTTATTTTCCTTAAAGCGTCCTTCATTCTTTTAAGCTTTCTTGACAAAACAATTCTTCGCATAACGTGTACCTTTATTGAATCAATAAAATAAAATTCAGACATGTTAAACTTTGAATATAAGAATCCAACTAAAATCATATTTGGAAAAGGTCAAATAGAAAAAGTAGCTTCAGAAATTCCAACCGACGCAAAAGTTCTAATGCTGTATGGTGGAGGAAGTATCAAAAAAAATGGTATCTACAACCAAGTTATTAATGCCCTTTCAAAACATGAAGTACTTGAATTTGGAGGCATTGAAGCCAATCCAAAATACCACACATTATTGAAAGCTTTAGAGGTAATTAAATCTGAAAACATTACGTTTTTATTAGCAGTTGGTGGTGGGTCAGTAATTGATGGAACCAAATTCCTATCCAGTGCAGCTTTATACGAAGGGGCAAATCCATGGGATATCTTAAAAAAATCAATTCGAACTGAAGTGGGAATGCCTTTTGGTACTGTGTTAACTTTACCAGCAACTGGTTCAGAAATGAATTCCGGAGCGGTAATCTCAAATGAAGAAACTAAAGAAAAATTAGGCATGGGTGGCCCAGGATTGTTTCCTCAATTCTCTGTTTTAGACCCTCAGGTAATAGCATCAATCCCTAAACGACAAATTGTAAATGGGATTACTGATGCTTTCACACACGTTTTGGAGCAATACATTACATATCCTGCAGGAGCACATCTACAAGATAGAATTGCAGAAGGAATATTACAAACCTTAGTTGAAACAGCTCCAAAAATCATCAAAGACACTACTGATTATGAAGCAGCGAGTAATTTTATGTGGTGTTGTACAATGGCTCTAAATGGCCTCATTCAAAAAGGAGTACCTACTGATTGGGCCACACATGGTATAGGACATGAGTTAACCGCAGCCTATGAAATAGATCATGCGCGAACGTTGGCAATTATTGGACCTAATTTATACCGATTTAAATTAGAACAGAAGAAAGAAAAATTAGCTCAATACGGTGAACGTGTTTGGGGAATAACTTCCGGAAACACTATAGAAAAAGCAGAGCAAGCAATTGAAAAAACAGTTGAATTCTTTCACGACATGGAAATTTCTACCCAACTATCAGACTACACAAAAGACTACAAAGGCTTCGCACAATTGATTAAATCTAGATTTGAAGAAAGAGGTTGGGGTGCTTTGGGAGAACGAAAAGACATCACACCAAGTGATGTAGAAAAAATCATAGAAATGAGTTATTAGTTGCAGCTTCTAAAATGGCTTAAATCTCATAATTTTAATGCACAATCCAGCCGATAAGGGTAACTTTATCGGCTGTTTTGATTCAATTAATATGCGTAAATCGATTTATTGGGGAGTATTTTTAGTGTTTTTAGGGGCATGTAGTTATGGAGTTTTAGCTACTATTGTTAAAGTTGCTTACAACAATGGTTTTAATACATTGGAAATAACGTTTTCTCAGTTTGCTATTGGTTGGATCGCCCTATTAGTGATTCTTCTGATGACTAAAAACAATTCCTCTCCAGTTGGTTCCAATCTACAATCTAAACGAAAGTTGATGATTGCAGGCACATCAATGGGCCTAACAAGTGTCCTTTATTACTTATGTGTTAAAAATATCGATGTTTCCATCGCAATCGTATTGCTAATGCAAAGTACTTGGATGGGAGTAATAGTAGAGTGGTTAATAGAACGGAAAACTCCATCCAGACAAAAAATAATTGCTGCGATTGTAGTATTAATTGGAACTGCTCTTTCAGCTAAGATTTTTAATTCTACCTACGAAGAATTAAATGGATTAGGTTTTTTGTTTGGTTTTTTAGCATCGATATCTTACACCATAACAGTGTATGCTTCTGGAAAAGTTGCATTGAAGATGCCAGCACTTCACCGAAGTTTTTGGATGTTAAGTGGAGGCTTTGTTATTATTTTTATATACGGCCTTTTTACATTTTCAGGAACATTCAATACAGACATTCTGGTATCCTATGGTATTCCGTTGGCCTTATTTGGTACTGTATTGCCTCCCATCCTATTTGCTTATGGAATGCCATCTGCAGGTACGGCTGCTGGCACAATAGTAGGAGCTGTAGAATTACCGATTTCGGTTATTATGGCCTATTTCATTTTAAATGAAAATGTGATTCCCACTCAATGGATTGGTATACTTTTGATTTTATTGGCAGTGGTTTTGATGAATTACCAAAAAAAGTCATCAATTAATTAGTATTATTTTTATCTTCAACATTCAAAATCATCAAAGTTGAAGAATATACTTTCCCAGTCCAAAGACCCCATTACATTAAGTTTTTTTCGTATTATATTCGGAATCTGCTTCTTATGGGAATCCATTTACCTTATTAAGATCAATTTTGTAACAGTATTCCTTACAAATCCTCAAGTTCATTTTAATTATGACTTTGCCGAGTTTGTAAAACCTCTGCCAAGTGGATTATTGTCACTTCTAGTGATTGGCTTGTTTGCTGCCTCTTTATTTTTAATAATTGGAAAATACTTGAAAGTAGCGGCATGGTACCTCTTTTTTACATTTAGCTATATCTTGTTAATTGACAAAGCATATTACAATAATCACCTCTACCTAATATGCCTATTGGCCGGTTTTTTTGCCATCACCTCATCAGATGAATCATTAAGTGTAAAAAAAGGATCAGTAAAACACATTCCAAATTGGCATATCCTTTTGTTCCAAATACAATTAGTGATCGTATATTTTTACGGTGGAATTGCCAAAATAAATCCCGACTGGTTAGTAAGAATGGAGCCAGTAAAAACCATTCTTGCGCAAAAAGCAGCCAATTCGGCCCTCGATACCATTTTACTATCTGATGCAGCGGTATATTTTATTAGCTACGGCGGATTAGTCTTTGATTTATTAATTGGTTTTCTGCTCTTCTATCGACCCACTCGTAAATTAGGACTTATAGCTGCTTTAATATTTAATATTATGAATGCGTGGCTCTTTGATGACATTAACATCTTTCCATTCATGATGATGGGAGCATTAGTACTGTTTATAGAGCCAGATACTTTTAGAAAATTTATAGGTCAATATATTACATCCATAAAACCAATAGATGCTTCTTCAAAATCAACCATTCCAGTTGATCAAAAAGTTGTAATTGGGCTTGCCATCTATTTCATAATACAACTTTCACTTCCCTTGCGCCATTTACTTTTTGAAGGCAATACCGAATGGACAGGAAAAGCCCAGTATTTTTCCTGGCGTATGAAAATCCAAACTAGAAAAACAGAGCAGTTAGAATTTGCAGTAATGAATTATGATAAAAAGGAAGTTATTGCGGTAGATTTAAGAAGTTTTGGACTCAATGACGACCAATTACGGCTGTTGAGTATGCATCCTGAGACAGGAATAAAAATGGCGAAAGCCATACGAGAAACTGCCGAAAAGAAAGGACTTCGAAATATTGAAGTCAAGGCTAAAGTCAAGGTCTCATTTAATGGCCGACCAGCTCAAATGTTATATAAAGACATGGATTTATCTAAAGTAAAAGAAGGTGTTTTTGAACCACGAGAGTATGTCGTGGAGTTAAAGGAATAAAAAAGACCGCATGGAAATTCCATGCGGTCTTTTAATTTTTATATCAAATCGCTTACTTCTCGAATTGCTTCAAAGTAGAAATTATAATATCTATACATTCTCTCAATTCAGCCTCGGTCATTACTAATGGAGGCGCAAATCGAATAATATTCCCATGTGTTGGTTTTGCTAACAATCCATTCTCCTTGAGAGCAACGCATATATCCCATGCAGTAGAACTATCCTCAGTATCATTGATTACGATAGCATTCAGAAGACCTCTACCTCTCACTAAAGTCACTAAATCTGACTCCTCAACATATTTATTTATCTCTTTTCTGAATAACTCACCTAGTTTGCCAGCTTTGGCTGTTAAATCTTCTTCTAAAATCACATCTAGAGCTGCTATTGCAACCTTACAGCCTAGTGGATTCCCACCAAAAGTGGAACCATGTTGACCTGGCTTTATAACATTCATTACTTCATCATTGGCCAAAACAGCTGAAACTGGGAAAACACCACCAGAAACTGCCTTTCCTAAAATCAATACATCAGGCTTAAATCCTGCTTTGCTTTCACACGTTTTTCCAGAACAAGTACAACCTTTACACACAGCCAGTAGGCTTCCTGTTCTACCAATTCCGGTTTGAACCTCATCGGCTAACAACAATACACCTGCTTCTTTACATAATCTTGCAGCTTCAGCCATATAATTATCATCTGGAACAAACACTCCTGCTTCTCCTTGTATTGGTTCAACTAAAAAACCTGCGATATTATCTTGTCTTAGGGCTTCAGCTAAAGCATTTAAATCATTGTATGGCACATTAACAAACCCTGGAGTATATGGCCCAAAGTTTTTTCGTGCGTCTGGATCATTTGAAAAAGAAACGATGGTTGTAGTTCTACCATGAAAATTACCATTCGCTACGATAATCTTTGCCGCATCTTCTTGAATCCCTTTCTTTTCGTAAGCCCATTTTCGGCATAACTTGATAGCTGTTTCAACTGCCTCTGCTCCAGTGTTCATGGGGAGTACCTTATCATAATCAAAATAATGAGTTATGTATTTTTCAAAAGGACCTAACACATCGTTGTAAAATGCACGAGATGTTAATGTTAAAGTATTCGCTTGCTCCACTAATGCACTCAGAATTTTTGGATGGCAATGTCCTTGATTAACGGCTGAATAAGCAGATAAAAAGTCATAATACTTCTTTCCTTCTACGTCCCAAACATGAACACCTTCTCCTTTTGCCAATACCACAGGAAGTGGGTGATAGTTGTGTGCACCATATTTGTCCTCCATTGCTATCGCTTGCTCAGAAGCGCTAATTTTCTCTACTGTAATACTCATCTCTCGTCTGCTTTAATTCTACAAAAATTGAAGTACAAATATATCTATATTTGAACGGAATATTTTAGATAGACACCATGTTAGAAAAACTTATCCAGAATAAACACCTCCAATGGTTACCTTTTATTTTTGGCATACTTCTTTATTCAAATACTCTGAAAAACGAATATGCACTAGATGATTTTGCGGTAATTCTTGACCACGATTATGTAACACAAGGATTAAATGGTATTGATGAGATCTTCACGACCAATTTGCTTCATGGTGTACAGCAATTTAATGATGGACTCTATCGCCCAATTGCTCCAATGACCTTTGCTTTAGAATTTGAATTTTTTAAAGATAATCCATACATCAGTCACTTCATCAATATTATAATTTTTGGATTTGTAGTTTTTCTTCTCTTCCGTCTACTTCGCAGATTATTTGGCACAAATGGTCAATACATAGCTTTATTTGCCACCCTACTTTTCGCAGCACACCCAATACACACAGAAGTGGTGGCTAACATTAAAAGTAGAGATGAATTATTTGCCTCACTTTTCTTACTTTGGAGTACGAACCAATGGTTAAACTATTTAGATCTCAAAAAAAACACCTACTTATTTGGAGCAATAACACTTTATATTTTAGCATTGTTCTCAAAAGAGTCTGCCATTACCTATTTCGCAGCAATTCCTACTTTTTTATGGCTAAAAAAAGACATTAGTATCAAACAATTGATGCTGCCAGCCGGCATAATGCTAGCCCTTTCAGCAGCTTTTTATGGATGGCATTCTCACATTATAAGCTCAATGCCAAACCCTGTCAGCGAAGGGTTATCTGACTTACTAAATAATGCAGCTGCCCATACTCAAAGCTTATCAGAAAGGTATGGCACCGCATTTTACCTTCAGATCCTGTATTTACAAAAACTAGTTTTTCCAAATGTACTTTTACACGATTATTCCTACAATCTTATACCTGTCGTATCACTCAGTTCATGGCAAGGAGTCATCGGTTTACTTTTCTTTGTCTTCTTGGTCGTTTTTGGAATAATTGGGTTTTTTAAGAAAAATAAAATTGCCACATTGGTTATCTTTTATTTATTGAGCATAGCTGTTGTATCTCAACTATTTATTACCATAGGAGCGTTATTTGCTGAACGCTTTTTATTTGTTCCCTCAATCGCTTTTTGTGTCATTATCGCTATTCTCCTGCAACAACTCTTTCAATTTAAGAAGTATCTATCTTTTTTATTGTTTATACCAGTTCTCGCTCTATTAAGCGCTAAAACCATAGCTCGAAATAGTGATTGGAAAAATAATTCTACGCTATACGCTGCAGACATCCAAAACGGTATCAAAAGTGCCAGAATCAATTATAATTATGGAAGCGTGTTAACTCAGCAAGCAAATGAAGTAAAAGATAAAACGACTAAACAACACCTTTATTCCCAAAGTACAAAATACCTACAAAACGCAGTAGAAATATACCCTCAATATTGGGATGCTTATAATAATCTAGCACTAGCCTATAAGTATAACGGCCAGTTTGAGTTATCTGAGAAAGTGTTTCTTCTACTTTTAAAAAAAGATCCTAGTTATAATAAGGCATACTTCAACTTAGCAACAGTTCAGCTTGAATTAGAAAAAGGAGAAGAAGCTCTAAATAACTTAATTATCTTTACCAATAACACCCCAACTGTTGATGCCTTTAGTATGATGGGAACCATTTCGGGCGCTCTTGGAGACTTTCACTCTGCCAAAACTTATTTTAGAAAAGTACTAGAAATGGATCCCAATAATGAGAATGCTTACAATTATATAGGTACGGCAGAAGGCTTTTTAGGTCAACCTTTAGCAGCTATCGAAAATTATAAAAAAGCATTGCAAATTAACCCGAATAATGTAGAGACCTACTATAATATAGCAATTTCATATAGCCAGATTGGTGATACTACAAATGAGATAATGACCTTAAATACCATTCAAAAAATACGCCCAGGAATACCTGAAGTAGTGAATCGATTAAATGAACTGAATAGATCCAGGTAAGAAGTTGGCTATAGCAAGAATCTTTTTTATTTGAGATTTCATATCTGATTATTAAAAGCCCTCTTAAAAAACTAATTTTACACCATGGGAAGACGAATTAGAAAGCGCATACCAATCATGGAAAATGTAACCGTATTGGATGCCGTTGCTGAAGGCAAAACACTCGCAAAAGTTGATGATTTGGTTATATTCTTAAACAACGCCGTTCCAGGCGATGTGGTAGACATCCAGGTTTATAAAAAGAAGCGAAACTACGTAGAAGGAAAGGCCATAAAATTTCATAAGTATTCTGACAAAAGGGTTGAGCCATTTTGCGAACATTTTGGCGTTTGTGGTGGATGTAAATGGCAATTTCTTTCATACGAAGACCAGTTGGGTTACAAAGCAAAACAAGTAAAAGACAACCTAGAACGTCTAGCTAAAATTGAATTACCTGACTTTGAGCCTATATTAGGCGCTCCAAAAACCACTTACTATCGAAATAAATTAGAATATACATTTTCAAATAAGCGATGGTTTACGGATGAAGAAATTGCAAAGGAGGATGACTTAGACCAAGATGGATTAGGGTTTCATGTCCCAGGGCGGTTTGACAAAGTATTAGATATTAATCATTGTTATTTACAAGCAGACCCATCGAATCAGATTCGATTAGCAGTAAGAGCTTATGCAAAAGCTAACAACCTATCTTTCTTTGATATTCGTGATCAACATGGTCTGCTCCGAAATTTAATCATACGTACAGCATCCACCGGAGAATTAATGGTCATCGTCGTTTTTTATCAAGAGGAAAAAGATAAACGAATTGGACTATTACAACATTTGGCTGACAAATTTCCTCAGATTACAAGTCTATTGTATGTTATCAATGGTAAGGCTAATGACACGATTGGTGATCAAGAAGTCATTACTTTCAAAGGAAACGATCATATGTTGGAAGCTATGACTGACTTCCAAGATCCAACAAAAAAGATTCAATTTAAAGTAGGTCCAAAATCGTTTTACCAAACCAATTCAGAACAAGCAGAGAACTTATATCAAATCACTGCGAAGTTCGCTAACATCCAACCCAATCAAACGGTTTACGACTTATATACTGGTACAGGAACCATCGCTAATTACATCGCCAAATCAGCAAAAAAAGTAGTTGGTGTAGAATATGTTCCGGAAGCTATTGAAGATGCAAAACACAATTCAGAATTAAACGGAATACAAAACACTTCCTTTTTTGCTGGTGATATGAAAGATGTGTTGACTGCAGATTTTGTTGAAGAAAATGGTAAAGCTGATGTGATAATAACCGATCCACCTAGAGCAGGAATGCATCCTGCAGTTATCGAAAGAATGTTGGAAATGAACGCCGAACGAATTGTTTATGTAAGCTGTAATCCTGCTACACAAGCCAGAGATTTACAAGCATTAGACGCAAATTATAAGGTCATTAAAGTGCAAGCTGTTGACATGTTCCCCCATACCCATCACATCGAAAATGTAGTTTTACTGGAAAGAAAATGAAAGCTGAACTAGACAAGAACTATTGGGACAATCGTTACAAAGAAGGTCAAACTGGATGGGATTTAGGAGAAGTAAGTCCTGCTTTGAAAGCCTACATTGACCAAATTGAAAAGAAGGATTTAAAAATTTTAATTCCTGGTGGCGGCAATGCATATGAGTTAGCCTATCTGCATCAAAAGGGCTTTCACAATTCATACCTGATAGATCTTTCTCCAACGGCACTTTCTAATTTCAAAAAAAATAATCCATCTATACCTGACAAATTCCTAATTGAAGGAAACTATTTTGATCATATTGGTGAATATGATTTGATTATAGAACAAACCTTTTTTTGCGCGATTGACAGAACACTACGAGAAAAATATGCTGAAAAAACTAATGACCTTTTAGTTTCAGGTGGAAAATTAATTGGTTTACTCTGGAGCGAAGACTTTGGAGATGACAGCCCTCCATTCGGAGGCACCAAAAAGGAGTATTTATCTTACTTTACCCCTTATTTCAAAATCCAAGTATTGGAGAATAGTAGAAATAGTATAAAACCGCGAGCGGGAAGAGAATTATTTATGATTCTTCAGAAATTGACTTAAATTTGAAATCAAACGAAGAAAATGGCAGCAAATAAAACTCTGATTTTAGATCACGATAGAATTATTCAAAAGGTAAATAGAATTGCCTATCAAATATTTGAAGACAACTATACTGAAAAAGAAATTATCATTGCAGGAATTGCTCCTAAAGGTTTTCAATTTGCTGAATTGTTGAGTGAAACACTAAAAAGTATTTCAAAAATTAAGATTCAATTAGTAGAGTTGAAGATAAAAAAAGATAACCCTATAGATAGTAAAATTGAGTTATCCCTAAATGAAAAAGACCTTTCTGAAAAGGTAATCATTGTAGTGGACGATGTTTTAAATTCAGGACGTACTTTAATTTATGGCGTCAATTATTTTCTCAACGGTCCAATTAAAAAGCTTTCAACTGCAGTGTTAGTCAACAGAAATCATCGTCGATTTCCTATCAGCGCAGATTATGTTGGGGTTTCTTTATCCACCACCCTACAAGATCATGTAGAAGTATTCTTTAGCCCATCAGGAACACATACTGTGCATCTTAAATAAGTGAGATTATACTTTTAGGAGATTTATTAGGTGAATTATCAATTACTTGTGCGAGGCTGTAATACTTCTCGCGTTCGTTCAGTTTTTTTGTAACAAAATTCTTTAGTTCATCATCCGATAAATCTGCTATTAATGGCCGATTTCCTTTAGCAGCTCTCAATCGGCCGTATAAAACATCAGACGGTAGTTTTAGGTAGATTGTTGTTCCAGATTTATTCATCAAATCCATATTACTAAAGAAGCACGGTGTACCTCCTCCAACTGATAAAACAAAGTCTGAATTCCGATTAATTACCTCAAGTAATGCCTGCTTTTCTAAAATCCTGAACCTATCTTCCCCAATTTCCTTAAATAATTGTGAAATTGATTGGTTGCTCTGATCTTCTATATGTTGATCTAAATCAATAAATGGAATTTCTAAATGGTGTGCTATTTTCTTACCCAATTTCGTTTTGCCACACCCCATAAATCCAAGAAGGAATAACCTCATTTAGTCTAATTTTTCAAAAGGAGAATCAGGTTCCTTTGCCATGGTATTGTACACAGCCCGCTCAAATAATTTGGGAAATATTCGACTCAATCCACGCACTAGCAAACCATCTAAAGTCATTGTCACCGTCCGCTTTCTTTTGACGACTCCTTTATAAATATAATCTGCCACCTTCTCTGCACTCATCATTTTACCCTCTTCACGAGGAGATTTTCCCTGAGGTGAACCATCAGCGGTAAGTGCTGTATTGCGAATATTAGAAGATGTAAAACCAGGGCAAGCCACCATCACATGTAGGCCTGTTTTCTTGTTTTCTGTTCTTAATGAATTTAAAAATCCTTGCATAGCATATTTTGAAGCTGAATATCCTGTTCGTGCTGGCAATCCAATCAACCCACCAACAGATGAAACTCCAACTATTGATCCTTTATTTTTTAAAATATAAGGAAGGGCATATTTAGTTGTATATACAGTTCCCCAAAAATTAACTTGCATAAGCCGCTCGATTACACTTATATCAGCATCTATAAATAATGCTCTCATAGAAATACCCGCATTATTTACTAAAACATCTACGGTACCATAAGCTGCAACAGTTTCATTAACGATTCTTTCACAATCCGACTTTAGGCCTACATCTGCAACAATTCCAACACAGTTGATCCCTTTGGATAGAAAAGTTTTTAGAGTGGATTCAACATTATCTGCATTTCGTGCAACAATAGCTACCTTGCTACCATTCAGCCCAAAGTGCTCTGCAGTTGCTTTGCCAATCCCAGAAGTTGCGCCCGTAACTATGACGACCTTATCTTTCATAGTGCTACTTTATTTGAAAATAAAGATAAAGTGTATTTCTTTGCTGTAAGAAATAATTACGTAAATGTACACTTCCAATGAATATTCTTGAAGTTAACGACAAAAAAAATATAAAAGAGTTTTTAGATTTTCCGAATCGACTGTATAAAAACGATCCTAATTGGATACCTCATTTACGTCAGGATATTGAGAAAGTATTTGATAAAAAGACCAATAAATACTTTCGACATGGAGAAGCTATTCGATGGATTTTAAAGGACAACGAAAATAAAACCATCGGTAGAATTGCAGCTTTTATCAATCAAAAAACATCGAAAGGATTTAAGCAACCGACAGGAGGAATTGGCTTTTTTGAATGTATAAATAATCAAGAGGCGGCGTTCTGTATGTTTGACACCGCAAAAAAATGGTTAGAAGATAGAGGGATGGAGGCCATGGACGGACCAATCAATTTTGGTGAAAAAGACAAATACTGGGGATTAGTAACACAAAACTTTACTGCTCCTCCTTATTATTGTCAAAACTACAATCCCGAGTATTATGTCCCGTTCTTTGAAAATTATGGATTCAAGGTTTACTATGAACAATACATCTACTCTAGAAATACAACTGATGAGTTAGCTGAAGTATTGATAGATAAAGCCAATCGAATTGCAAAAAATCCAGCTTATACCTTTAAAACAATAGACAAATCTGATTTATATAAGTATGCTGAAGATTTTAGGATTATTTACAATCGAGCATGGGTCAAACATGAAGCTTTTAAGTCGATGGAGCACAAACAGGCCATGACAATAATGAAAACAATCAAACCAATCCTTGATGAAGATCTAATCCATTTTGCATATTACAACGATGTTCCGGTTGGATTTTTCATTGCTCTACCTGAAATCAATCAAATTTTCAAACGAATTGGAGACAACTTTAATTGGTGGGGCAAATTAAAATTTGTGGTTTATCAAAAATTAGGAGTAATGGACACTTTTTTCGGATTAGCTTTTGGAATTGATCCAGCTCATCAAGGCAAAGGATTAGAGGGAGCATTGTTTAACAGTATAAAAAAACAAGTTGCTATTAAAAATAAATACAAGGATGTCGTGATTACGTGGATTGGTGACTTCAATCCTAAGATGATCCACGTCATTGAGAATTTAGGAGCTGAAAAATTGAGGACACTTTGTACCTATCGTTACCTTTTCGACCGAGAAAAGCCATTTGAACGCACAAAAGTGATTACGTAAACAACTAACTAAAAGCAACTTGAAAAAGCATTAAAAAAAAAGCAAAAAATGATGCCATTCTTCTTTGTCAATTTGAATAATCGTTTTATATTTGCAACCGCTTAACAAAGCAGGACTTGTTAGCTCAGCTGGTAGAGCACATCCCTTTTAAGGATGGGGTCCTGGGTTCGAACCCCAGACAAGTCACAAAAAAAGGACGGATAATTTTATCTGTCCTTTTTTTGATTTACGCAAAATCGGTTAACTTTAAACAAAATTGCCCCGGTGCTGAAATTGGTAGACAGGCATGGTTGAGGGCCATGTATCCTTATGGATGTGCAGGTTCGAGTCCCGTTCGGGGCACTACAAAAAAGCAGTAAGTATTTCACTTGCTGCTTTTTTATTTCTATTGATTTATAATCTAAAGCAACTATCGTTCTCCCATTGCGTCATTGATTAACTAACCAAAACATCCCTGAAACCATGAAAAAAATAGTATTGTGCATTCTGTTTCCTTTCCTGCCACTCTTGCAAGTTAAAGCGTCCGATTTTGTAGGTGCAGAAATTTCATATAAACATATCTCAGGTAACACCTATGAAATACGAGTAACGTCATTTATCGAATATATTAGTAATCCTATCATTCGTCCAAATTTAACAGTAAACTATAGGAATAACTGTACAATGGGTAGTTTACAACTTCAGTACGACACTAATTATGCATCTAATATTGCCTGCTCTTTAATTGATCCGCATGTTATAATAGAATATAAAACTCAATTCACTTTTGCAGGACTTAATTGTAATGGAGTAGAACTGACACTTGATGCTCCTTGTTGTATGCCTGTATACAATAACTTGCAGAGCCCTTCTCCTATAGAGGAAGTTAAAGCGGAAATTTTATATTTTAGCCGACAGAACACCTCTGCTGAATTCAATACTTCGGTCATAAAATTTGCTCAAAAAAACAGTACTACAGACATTGATTTATCAGCTTCTGATATTAATGGAGATTCCTTAGTTTATACTCTTGCAGATGCTTCAGGAACCTATGCGTCAGGATATACATTTAATGATCCATTTGGCCCTAATGGAACCTCTATCCTAAATCCCTCCACAGGAGTTTTAACTGTCACACCGACTGCTATAGGTACATACCTCATAAATGTGCTTGTTTCCGAGTATAAAAATGGAAATTTAGCAGGAACAAGTCAACGAGAATGGGCTATTGATGTCATCGACAATGTGGCTACCAATCACAATCCCAGTCTAAGTGGAATTAACAATACTACTAACTATTCAATATCAGCTTGCATTGGTGATACTGTTAGTTTTTTTGCTAGTATTACAGATCTTGACACTAATCAAAATGTACTTGTTAAGTTGCTAACCACACTGCCTTTCTCTAAATTAACTACTGTGGGGAGAACTATAAACTTTAAATGGATCTTAAATAGTAGTATTACTCCAGGAGTCTACCATCCAAAAATTCAACTGAATGATCAAAATTGTGGAGTAACTACTTCTATTTTTAACATCACTGTAAATCCCTGTATTTCAACAACGGTTGATGAACCAATACCTAGTGTCAGTTTTACATTTTATCCCAATCCTTCAAGCGGAAACATTTTACTTAATTTAAATCCAAAAAGTATAAATACTATCATTTCTTTGCGGTCGATTACAGGTTCACTGATTAAAGAAATACAAATTACAAATGATCAGCAAGAGTTGGATCTATCCGATTTAGAAAATGGAATCTATTTTATATCTATTCCAACATCAAAAGGTGTTCTCACTAAAAAAATCATATTAACAAAATAAACCTCTAAGGGAATGAATTAAATTCATTCCCTTTTTACTTCCAAATTTTCTTAGGGTTCATAATTCCGTTTGGGTCAAATACGTTTTTAATCCCCTTCATCAATTCTATTTGTGTTGAACTAAATACGATATCCAAAAAATCACGCTGTACATACCCTATTCCATGTTCACCTGAAATAGTTCCTCCCAAGCGACTTACTTCAGAAAACAACTTTCTAATAGCCTCATTTAGGGTCGTATTCCAAAACTCATCGCTTAGAGAGTCTTTCAATATATTAATATGCAAATTTCCATCCCCAGCATGACCATAACAGACAGAACGGAATCCATATTCCGCACCGATTAACTTCACCTTTTTTAGCAACTCGGGTAATGATGCTCTAGGCACTACAGTATCTTCTTCTTTATAGATAGACTGCTTTTTTACCGCCTCACCTACAACTCTTCTTAAACGCCATAAATTATTTTTTTGAGCTTCGTTTTCTGCTATCAACACTTCACCGCAATCAAATTGCTCTACAACAGAAAAAATCTTCTCCAAATCACTCATTAAAATAGCATCTTCATTCCCATCGACCTCAATAAGTAGGTGTGCTTGAGTTTGATCATCCAGCTCTAAACTATAATCATTGATGAACTTTTGAGCCATTAAAATAGCATCTCGCTCCATTAACTCCATCGCAGAAGGAATAACTCCCATTTTAAAAATTGCTGAAACTGCACTAGCTGCATCTTCAATTGAATTAAAAGGCACTAGCATTAAGGAGTCCAATTTAGGGTGTGGAATCAACCTCAATACTATTTTAGTTACAACTCCTAATGTTCCTTCACTTCCAATAATTAGCTGAGTTAAATTGTACCCTGTAGCATTCTTTAAAACATTTGCGCCAGTCCAAACAACTTCACCATTCGGCAAAACCAATTCTAAGTTTAAAACATAGTCTTTAACTACACCATATTTTACCGCCTTCGGTCCTCCAGAATTTTCTGCGATATTGCCTCCGATAAAACAGCTGCCTTTACTTGCAGGGTCTGGGGGATAAAACAATCCCCTTTCCTTTACTGCATTCTGAAGCACTTCCGTTATAACACCGGGCTCGGTCGTCACTTGTAGATTATCTTCATCAATATGAAGTATTTGATTCAATTTTTCAGTAGACAACATAACCCCTCCTTCAATTGCTAAGGCTCCTCCACTTAGTCCTGTACCTGCTCCTCTTGGTGTTACGGCAATATTGTGTTGATTACAGTAAGCCATAATTTGTGACACTTCACTAGTATTCTCAGGCATTAGAACTAACTCAGGATAAAAAGTAAGGTCCTCTGTGTGGTCATGAGAATAAACATCAAATAGAGTAGACTGTGCTAAATGATGAGCGGAACATACCCCAATTAAATTATCTATATCAGTTTTTGTTATTTTCTTGTAATTCACTTGATCTATTTTTTAACTATAAAAAAACCGTTTCTTTCACGATTGTGAATAGAAACGGTTCCTACAAGTTGTAGTATTTTATCTTGTCAAGAATACACTTCCTTTCACCTGTGCATCTTGTAGTTGTATGACATAAAAATAAGTCCCCGGAGCTGCTTTCTCACCGCTTTGGGTTCTTCCATCCCATCCACTTTTTTCAGTATTGGAAGTGTAAACTACTTCTCCCCAACGGTTAAAAATAGTCACTTCCACACAATTGGCTAAATCCCCTTTGTAATTAATTCTAAATACATCATTAATTCCATCTCCATTTGGAGAGAACACATTGGTTTGAACCAGCTCTAGATAGTTGTCAACATTTCCGATATTAACAGCTTTTATGATACTATCTGAACAACTTTGATTCTGTGCAATTAGTGTAACACTATTCACACTATTAAAAGTAAAGTCTAATAGTGGTTCAAATCCTGAAATTGTGTCTAAAGATCCATTAACAATCCATTTATAATCTATCCCGTTTATACTTCTGTTTTCTATATTTGTCAATAAGCCCTCACACTCTGGAGTGAAGTCTAATTCGAAATCTGCAATTGGCTTAGGCTTCACTTCGACTATCATACTGTCGATGTCGTAGCAACCTAAAGCATTTCTGACCTCTAGAAAGTATTTAGTTGTTACTAAAGGATTGGCTATCGGATTTTTAATGGTATCATTATTTAAATCCGCAGAAGGAGACCATAAATAGGTAATACCAGTGGTATCTCCTGATAGTACAGGACTTAATCTTACAGACTCTGTTTCACATAATTCAATATCTGAAATTGTTACATCAAACACTTCCACAACAACAGTATCTCTATCAAAACAGCCATTAATATCAGTACCTATAACTATATATGTCGTGGTGGTATCAGGAAATGCAATTGGGTTAGCTATAAATGGGTCAGATAAGCCAATAATCGGACTCCAAGCATAGGTTAAAGCTCCAGAAGCTTGCATTTGAACGATATCTCCCTTACACATTACGGTATCAACTCCGGCATCTACTACAGGTAGAGGATTAACGGTAACTAATATTGAATCTATAGCGACACATGCATTTCCATCTTCTACTTCTAAATAATACATGGTGGTTACTAAAGGAGAGCAAATTGGATTCTGAACAGTATCGAAGTTCAGTTGTGTAGAAGGTGTCCAAGTATATTTAGCTCCTACCGGCCCTGAAGGAATTCCTCCTAAAATTACTGTATCTCCAATACAAACTGCCAAGTCATTTCCTGCATCAATTACTGGTAAAGGATTTACTGTTACTGTAATTCGATCTGATTTAAAACAACCATTGGCCCCAATTCCAACAACAGTGTAGGTAGTTGTTGTGGTAGTGAAAACCTTTGGATTTGCAATTGTAGGATTACTTAATCCGGTTGCAGGAGTCCAAATATAAGATGATGCACCAGTGGCATTTATTTGTGCAGTATCTCCAAAACAGTAGGTAATGTCTGGACCTGCATCTGTCAGCGGTAAAGTATCCACCTGAATATTTAAGTTAAATGTATCACTACATGCTAAGTCAGAAGTAACTATCAACTGAACATTAAATACTCCATGGTTGCCATATGTATAAGTTGGTGAAGCACTATTAGAAGTTCCCACTCCATCTCCAAAATCCCAATTCCAATCGACAATAGAACCAGTTGCAACTGTTGAAAGATCTGTGAAGGTTGTCACTGCTCCTTGACAAACTGTATCTGCTTCAAACAAGGCCACAGGTCTTGGATTTACAAAAACAGTAACTGAGTCGATATTTTCACAACCATTTCCATCAACTCCAGTAACATAATATTTTGTCGTAATGATCGGATTGGCTATAGGGTTAGCAATAGCAGCATTAGACAAACCGGTAACAGGTGTCCAAGTATAATTCAAAGCTCCCGTTGCAGTCAATTGAGTTTCTTCTTGCTCACAAATCGTAACATCAGTCCCAGCATCAACAACAGGTAAAGGATTAACCGTTATTGTCATTGAATCTATTCCAAAACAACCATTTGCATCAGTAACTGTTACGAAATACTTGGTAGTTACTGTTGGAAAGGCATTGGGATTAGGAATTGAAGGATTACTCAACCCAGTATTCGGACTCCATGCAAATGTGTTAGCAGGGGCGCCTGTTGGAGAACCTCCAATAATTACCGTATCTCCAGAACAAATGGTAAAATCAGGACCTGCTTCAGCTGATGGATTAGGATGAACAGTAACGACATTCGTAATTGAATCCTTACAGCCCATATCTGAAGTAACTACCAATTTAACATTAAAGGTTCCGGCTGTTAAGTATAAATGCTTTGGATTTTGTGCCGTCACCAATGGCGAAGCATCACCAAAATCCCAACTCCAATTAGTAATGGTTCCACCAGTAATACTAGACAAATCGGTAAAAATAGTAGTATCATTCAAACAATTGGTTGTAGCAGAAAAGGCTGCCGTAATAATTGGATTAACTGTCACAATCACAGAATCTAGACCAACACAAGTATCATTTGTAGTCATTACATAATATTTGGTCGTCGTAGCAGGTGAGGCTTTAGGATTTGCAACATTTGGATTGCTTAATCCAGCGGCTGGTGTCCAAGAGTAGGTAGTATTCAAAGGAGAAGTAGGCATACCTCCAAGGGTTACACTATCATTTAAACATATAGTTTGATCAGCACCGGCCTCGGTAGGAACTGCAGGAGAATACAATACGAATACTGAATCACGACTTCTACATCCATTAGCATCAAAGCCAGTCACATAATAAGTGGTAGACGCCGTTGGTGTTGCCAAAGGATTTGAAATATTTAAATTACTTAAAGTTGGATGTGGATCCCATGTATAGGTTAACCCACCAGTCGCTTGTAATTGAGTTGAAAAACCAGGACACACATAAGCCGAATCACCAGCATCAATCGTTGGTAAAGGGTTGATAGAAACCAATACATCATCTGTAGCTGTGCAGCCATTCGCATCTGTAACTGTAACTGTATAAACCGTTGGAACTATAGGAAAGGCGCGTGGATTGGCCACTGCAGGGTTAATTAATGAGGATGCTGGGCTCCAAGCATAGGATACTCCAGTAGGACTTGTAGGAGCTCCTCCTATGGTAACTGTATCATTTAAACAAACAAACACATCAGGTCCTGCACTAACAGTTGGCAATGGATTAACAGTAACTGTCACTTGATCTGAAGCGGTACAACCATTCACATCAGTAACCAAAACACTATAGGTAGTAGTCACACTCGGACTTGCTGAAGGATTTGATGCCACAAAATTGGTTAACCCAGTTGTAGGGCTCCACAAATAGGTAGAACCAGCAGGACCAGTTGGTGAACCGCCTATAGGTGCCGATTCTCCTAAGCAAATTATTTGATCACTACCTGCATCTACTATTGGAAGTGGATTCACCGTAATTTCAATATCATCAGTAGATACACAGCCGTTGGCATCAGTAACTGTAACAGTGTATACGGTAGTAGTTGTTGGCGTTGCGATTGGATTAGAAACCGTAGAACTTGATAATGTGGCAGATGGTGACCATACATAACTTGATCCTGCAGGACCTGTAGGGTTTCCACCTATTGCAGCGCTACCTCCAATACAGATCGCTCGATCTGCTCCTGCACTTACCGTTGGACTTTGATTCACAAGAACTGTCACTTGATCCGTTGCTGTACAGCCATTTCCATCTGTTGCAATTACCGTATATATTGTGGTCGTTAAAGGTGATGCTGTTGGGTTGGATAGTGATGGATTATTCAATGTCGCTGCTGGAGTCCAAGCGAAAGAAGTCGCTGTTGCACTTGTTGGCGAACCACCAATTGTAGCAGAAAAACCAGCACAAATTGTTTGGTCGCTACCTGCGTCTACAATAGGATTTGGGTTAACATTGACCCTTACTACATCTGTTGATGTACAACCTGCTCCGCTTGTAACAGTAACTGTATAATCAGTAGTTACTGTTGGATTAGCAGTTGGATTAGAAACTATCGTACTAGATAATCCAGTAGATGGGCTCCAAGAATATGTTGCTCCAATTGGTCCTGTAGGGCTTCCTCCAATGGTAGTCGATTTTCCATTGCAAATGGTTTGATCAACTCCTGCATCTGCATTTGGTAGTGGGTTGATAGTAACTTCTACATCGTCAGTTGCAGTACATCCATTCACATCAGTAACCGTTACCGTATAAATTGTATTAACAACAGGAGATGCAATTGGATTTGAAACTGTTGAACTTGATAATGTTCCCGAAGGTGACCAAGAATAACTCGAACCAGCAGGTCCTGTTGGACTACCACCAATTGCTATACTTCCACCAGGGCATATTGCTTGATCCGGCCCAGCACTTACGGTAGGACTCTGATTTACATTAACTGTAACTTGATCAGTAGCAGTACAACCATTGACATCTGTTACGACAACAGTATAAGTCGTAGTAACCAATGGAGTTGCTACAGGATTTGACGATGTTGCATTGCTTAAGGTCGTTGCAGGAGTCCATGAAAAAGAAGTCGCTGTTGGGCTTGTAGGAGATCCACCAATTGGGGTGGAAAATCCTACGCAAACTGTTTGGTCAGCACCGGCGTCAACCGTCGGATTGGGGTTAACTGTTACACGCACCACATCAGTAGATGTACATCCTACACCACTTGTAACCGTCACAGTATAGTCGGTTGTTATAGTTGGATTAGCAATTGGATTAGAAACAATAGCACTAGATAATCCCGTAGTTGGACTCCATGCATAAGTTGCTCCTGATGGGCCTGTTGGACTTCCGCCGATAGTTGTTGTATTTCCATTACATATTACTTTATCTGTTCCAGCATCTGCACTCGGCAACGCATTTATTGTCACTTCAACATCGTCAGTTGCAGTACAACCGTTAGCATCCGTTACAGTCACTGTATAGATAGTATTTACCAAAGGAGAAGCTATTGGATTAGAAACAGTACTATTCGACA
The DNA here is from genome assembly GCF_009909615.1 of Acidiluteibacter ferrifornacis. Lineage (GTDB taxonomy): Bacteria > Bacteroidota > Bacteroidia > Flavobacteriales_E > Vicingaceae > Acidiluteibacter > Acidiluteibacter ferrifornacis. The sequence continues at coordinate 262,834 of NZ_WWNE01000006.1, forward strand.
ATGAAGCACTTGGCGACCATGTATAAGTTGACCCTATTGGTCCAGTTGGACTTCCTCCTATTGCAATACTCCCGCCAGGACAAATTGACTGATCTGCTCCAGCGCTTACTACAGGACTTGCATTAATATCAACAACCACTTGATCCGTTGAAGTACAGCCATTGGCATCAGTCACAAGGACAGTGTAGGTTGTTCTTGTGGTTGGACTTGCTACTGGGTTAGATATTGAAGCATTATTTAATCCAGTTATTGGTGTCCAAGAAAAGGTGATTGCAGTTGCACTAGTAGGTGAACCACCAATGACAACGGAACTTCCATTACAGATAACTTGATCCACACCAGCATCAACTGTTGGATTAGGATTTACGGTTACTCTAACAATATCCGTTGAGGAGCAACCAACACCACTTGTTACTGTAACTGTATAATCAGTGGTAACAGTTGGGTTAGCAGTTGGATTAGAAACAGAAGTACTAGACAAACCAGTTGCAGGACTCCATGCATAAGAAGCCCCTGCAGGCCCAGTGGGACTTCCTCCTATTGTTGTTGATTTTCCATCACAAATTATTTTGTCTGCACCTGCATCCGCAGTTGGCACTGAATTAATTGTCACTTCAACATCGTCAGTAGCGGTACAACCATTTGCATCAGTTACTGTAACCGTATAAATCGTATTCACTATAGGTGATGCGATTGGATTTGAAACGTTGCTATTAGATAAGGTTCCAGCAGGGGACCAAGAAAAAGAAACTCCTGTAGCACTGGTAGGGCTGCCACCTATAGCAATACTTCCTCCTGGGCAAATTGATTTGTCTGTTCCAGCACTTATCACTGGAGACGGATTTACATTTACCACAACTTGATCTGATGCGGTACAACCTGCAGCGTCAGTAACGACCACTGTATAAATTCTGGTTGTTGTTGGGTTTGCTATTGGGTTAGCAACAGATACACTAGACAAACCTGTCGCAGGACTCCAGCTAAAAGTAGATCCTGCAGCACCTGTAGGGCTTCCACCTATTGTCGTAGAACTTCCAATACAAATCGTTTTATCAGCACCTGCATCAACAGTTGGAATCGCTCCAATAGAAACAGTAACTTGATCAGTTCCTGTACAACCATTCGCGTCTGTAACCAATACTGTATATATAGTCGTGCTTGCAGGGTTGGCAGTAGGGTTTGAAGCTGTAGCACTCGATAAACCTGTAGATGGACTCCATAAATAAGTAGAACCAATATTTCCTGTTGGAGAACCTCCAATTGGTTGACCTACTCCAACACAAATTATTTTATCCGGACCTGCGTCTGCAAATGCAGATGGATTAACTGTTACTCGAACTTGATCCGTTCCTGTGCATCCATTGACATCAGTAACCAATACTGTATAGTTAGTGGTAGTCGAAGGACTGGCAACTGGATTAGCCACAGATGTACTCGATAACCCAGTTGAAGGACTCCAAGCATAATTAGAACCAGGACTTCCAGTTGGGCTTCCTCCAATTGCTACGTTTCCTCCCACACAAATTGTTTTATCAGCACCTGCGTTTGCAGCAGCATTGGCATTAACAGTAACAACTACTTGATCAGTTGAAGTACATCCATTAGAATTCCTTACGGTAACCGTATAGGTTGTCGTGGTGGATGGATTAGCAGTTGGATTAAAGGCAGAAGTGCTGCTTAAACCAGTTGCTGGAGACCAAGTAACAGTGTTTCCTGCAGTAGTTGTTGGGCTACCTCCTATAACTACTGAACCACCAGTGCAAATTGTTTTATCTGCTCCCGCATTGGCTGTAGGAATAGGGTTTACAGTAACAACCACTTGATCGGTGGCAGTACAATTTGGACCATCTGACACTACCACGGTATAAGTTGTAGTTGTTGTTGGATTGGCCGTTGGGTTGGCAGCTGTTGTACTAGATAATCCTGTTGCGGGACTCCACGAGATCGTTGCGGTTGAACTATTGGTAGTAGGACTACCTCCAATAACCGTATTACTTCCTGCACAAATAGTTTTATCTGCTCCGGCATTAGCTGTTGGGATATTTGAAACCGTCACAGTTACTTGATCAACGCTTGTACAAGCAGATGCATCTGAAACTGTAACCGTATAAGTTGTTGTTACAGCAGGACTAGCAGTAGGGTTAAAAGCAGTAGTACTACTTAAACCTGTTGCAGGAGACCATAAAACTGAATTACCTGCTAAAGTGGTTGGTGCTCCTCCTATTTGTACATTACCTCCTACACAAATGGACTTATTTATTCCGGCGTCTACAGGAGGTGAGTTGGTCACAGCAACCTGTTTGGTAATTGTCTTGGTACAATTCAAATTGGTAGTAACTGTTAGAGTGACATTATAGGTACCTGCAGCAGAATAAGTATATGATGGATTTTGTTGAGTAGAAGTTCCAGAGCCATCCCCAAAATTCCAAGACCATGAAGTAATAACTCCTGAAGTTACCGTAGACAAATCTGTAAACACAACTGGCAAAGAGGAACAGCTTGCAACAAACGAGAAGTCTGCTACTGGGTCAGGAGCTGTATAATTAAAATTAAACAGATTCGAAGAGGATTGGCAAGCGACTAAAGAATTATCTCGCTGCACACGATAATTTATAGATCCTGTACAACTATTTAAAGGATTACAAAAAGTCGTTGTAGTAGAATTGGTGGTTCCAATCTGGACACCGTTTCTGAAAATACGATAGTTCCCAGAAGATCCTAAAGAATTAAATTGATTCCAACTTAAATTAGCACAACCATTTGCGGCATCTAAAGTCGTATTTAAAAATAGGGTAGACAATGTATCTTTTGCTGGAGTAAGAATCGCATCATTACAACCAGATCTACTTCGAATATAATAATATCGTGCAGCATTATTTGCTCCTGCACCAACGTGAGTATAATTTAATGTATTGTAATTAAATATACTATCTACAATTGTAAACGGCCCATTTGGATTCAAAGAGCTGAATATCATCCAAGCATTAAAAGAATTGGAGGTATCAATGGGTTGATTCCACGTCAATTCGACATCACCATTAGACTTAACATCAAGGCAATGAATATCGGGAGACTTTATGACCTCTTCGGCTAAAACCGTTATTGAAATGGTAACAATTCGCTGAGATGGAGCCGGACAAGAATTATCTACTGCCCGTATCACAAAATTGTAAGTATTGCTTGAGCTCACACAACCATCATTATTGGCAATGTGATCACAAGTTGTTTGCCATGAGAAACTATTGGCTACTGCCACTAACCCCTTAGCCGGCATTGGTTGACTAAACACTGCACAAGGTGGTGTAGAACATCCAGCATTGGGGTTGGTAAAATTAGCACCAAACTGACGTCCACTAGCATATACGTATACTGAATCAATAGTAGGATTTAAAAGTGCATCAAATTGATCAAAAGCTTGCAAATTAAAATTAACAAGTGCTCCTGCTTTCACTGTATCTCTAAATGAATCATTAACACCAGGTGTAGACTGAAATGGAGGCACTATCACAGGCGCACGATTAGCTGGACAGGAACCCAATAAAACCGTTTGAATATCTCTATAGATTTCAGCAGTTTTAACTCCACAACGATACGACTCTACTCTCACTACCGAAACAAACTCTCCTGATGTAAACGACTGATAACTAATCTCTCCTGTTGCCGTATTTAAAGAGGCAGGAATATTATTGGGATTTTGAGCAGTCCCTGGAAAAGGAGAATTAAAGGAATAACCATTCACAAATCCAACATTTGCAGGAACCGAACCTTCAACAAACCTTCCACTTAATGAATTTAAAGGTTGTGCCCAAGAATAAACTAGTGAATCCAATTCAGGGTCTTCTGCATTATGGTTATAGGTATAAGGGCTTCCAATACACAAAATAGAAGCAGGTGCTTCTGAAAACTTGGGAGATTGATCATAACATGTATTCGCATTTTGACCATTGAAAGCAAACATTTTTGCCCTCAATGTCATACCCGCACCTCCAGGATTGGATAAATTGTCAATTGCATTATTTCGAGTACTCCCAGTCCATGTAAAAATCCAGCCATCAGGCCCTGGGACACCATTTAGAGTAATAGGATTTGTTGTAAATACATGCTCTTCTACAGCTCCAGGAATCTGAGGATTACTGCCAGTTGAAATATCTGTATTTGGAGGGTTACATGGCTTTGTACCACAAGTGGCACTAATATCTTTGATCGTGGGGTTACTCATAGTTGCGATACTAGTAACAACCCCAAAAGTGGGATAATTACTAACCCTAAGTATTTGATTACCGGTCAAAGGAATTCCGTTACAATCCCTATAAATTTTTACTGTAAAAATATATTGGTTACTCCCGTTACATTCCCAAGTAATTTCCCCTCCCATATAATGAGATGCATATAACGAATTAGAGAATATAGCGAAAACAAAAACTAAAGCAATTTTGTAGAAACTTTTCATCAATTTGGTAGTAATTGAATAAATAAAATAATTGTTAAAAATACAAAAATATATACTTGGATGACGCAATAAATAGCAATTAGTTGCTTGACGTAGTAGGTAAGATTCACTTCGTGTGGAAATGTTCAAATCTGTATATTTGCCAAAAATCATAACTAAAACAATGGACATAAAAGGAATCATTTCAATTGCGGGAAAACCTGGCTTACATAAAGTCATTTCACAGACAAAAAATGGACTAATCGCAGAATCATTAATCGACAATAAGCGATTTCCGGTTTATTCTAACCAACAGATTTCGGCCTTAGAAGACATCAGTATATATACTTACGAAGATGATGTTTTACTTTCAGAGGTTTTCCTGAAAATATATGAAATGGAAGATGGAAAAGAAACCATCAACCATAAATCATCTGCAAATGATTTATCTGCTCATTTAGAAAAAGTATTACCCAACTTTGATAAAGAAAGAGTTTATGCGTCTGACATTAAAAAGATTATGCAATGGTACAATTTGTTGCATAAGAACAACTTATTGAAAGTTGAAGTAAACGAAAAAACTCCCTCTTCCGAAGATGAAGATAAAGAAGTAGAAAAACCTGCATCAAAGAAAAAAGCCACGACAAAAAAAGCCTCCGCTACCAAGAAAGCTACTTCTGATAAAGAAAAAACTACAGCAACTAAGAAGAAAAAGTAATTCCCTTTTTCAAATCTTTTTGCTAGGAACTTATACTTATGAAAAATACCAATGATTTGACAAGACGTTTCTTGCCAAACGACTTTTCTATTTCCAACTGGGACTCTATTTCTCCATACTTTGAGGAGTTACTCTCTAGAGAGCTTAATTCTTTGCAAGACTTAGAAAGTTGGTTAAAAGACAAAAGTGAACTGGATGCTTTTCTGGAAGAAGATATGGCCTGGCGGTATATTAAAATGAATATCGATACCAGAGATCCACTTCTTCAAGAGCGATTTAATTTTTTTGTGCAAGAAATCAATCCAAGAATTGCTCCTATCAACAACCAATTAGAGCGCAAACTTCTGGCATCTAAGCACCGCAATGAGCTTGACCATTCAAAATACTTTATTCTGATTCGAGGAATTCAAAAAAGTGTGGAACTTTTTCGAGAAAAAAATATTCCAATCTTAACTCGTCTAGAACAAAAGTCGCAAGAATTTGGAGCAATTTCTGCAGCCATGTCTGTTGTGATTGAAGGTCAAAAAATGACCCTGCAAAGGGCAGCAAAATTGTTTGAAGAAACAGATCGATCTTTGCGACAAAAAGCATTTGAAAAAATCAGCACTAGAAGACTTCAAGACAAAGACCGATTAAATCAACTCTACAGTGAACTAATTAAAGATAGAAACCAAGTTGCCATAAACGCTGATTACAGTAATTATCGCGATTATATGTTCGATGCTTTAGGTCGTTTTGACTATAGCCCACAAGACTGTTTTGACTTTCATGAAAGTATCGAAAAAGTAGTGATGCCTTACATTATAGACATAGATATTGAACGAAAAAAGCAGCTCGGGTTATCAGAATTGAGACCTTGGGACAAAAGTGTTGATTTGACTGGGAAAGCACCTCTTATTCCATTTAAAGATAGTGTTGAATTAGTAAAAAAGTCAATTGAGGTATTTGACCAGCTTGATCCTTTTTTTGGAGATTGCTTAAAAACGATGGACCAATTGGGCTATCTGGATTTAGAATCAAAAGAAGGAAAAGCACCTGGTGGGTTTAATTATCCGCTCTACGAAAGTGGAATACCTTTTATCTACATGAATGCTGTTGGCACCTTTAGAGATATGGTAACGATGATGCACGAAGGTGGTCATGCTATCCATTCTTTTTTAATGGCTAAACTTGAATTAGTCGATTTTCAAAACACTCCTTCTGAAGTAGCCGAGTTAGCCTCCATGAGTATGGAACTAATGAGTATGGACCACTGGGATGTATTCTTTGAAAACCAAGAAGATTTAAATCGAGCTAAAAAAGAACAACTAATTGGTGTGCTTACGACCTTACCTTGGGTAGCTACTATTGACGAATTCCAACATTGGGTATACGAAAACCCCACTCATTCTATTGATGAGAGAACGGAGAATTGGAATAGAATCAATGCAAAATTTTCAAGCCCTATAACCGATTGGACAGGATGGGAAGAAGCAAGAAACAATGCTTGGCAACGACAATTACACCTATACGAAGTACCTTTTTATTACATTGAATACGGAATGGCTCAATTAGGCGCTATTGCAGTATGGAGAAACTATCGAACCAACCCTAAAAAAGGACTAGAGCAATACCAAGCAGCGTTAAAACTAGGGTATACTAAATCGATTGGCGAGATTTATGAGGCTGCAGGGATTAAGTTTGACTTTTCAAAAGAATATGTAAAAGAGTTGATTGAATTCGTAATCAATGAATTGAAATCAATAGATTAATATAACCATCCAAAATAAAACAATGGATTTTAACAACTTAAATGCTATATCTCCTATAGATGGTAGATATAGAAGACATACTGAAAGTATAGAAAAATACTTTTCAGAAGCGGCGTTGATTCGTTATAGAATTCTAGTAGAAGTAGAATATTTTATTGCACTTTGCGAACTACCTCTTCCCGAATTAAAAAATGTAGACTCCTCGATTTATCCTCAATTAAGAGCACTATACACTGATTTTAAAAACTCTGATGCGCAACGCGTTAAAGACATTGAGAAGATCACTAATCACGATGTAAAGGCAGTTGAGTATTTTATTAAAGAGAAAATAGACAGTTGGGGACTTGGCAACAGCACGGAATTCATCCATTTTGGATTGACATCACAAGACATCAATAACACCTCTATTCCATTATCATTGAAACATGCAGTTGAGGAAGTTATTATCCCAGAGCTAGAAACTACTATCCAACAATTGAATCAACTTTCTGATGATTGGTCTGCTATCCCATTATTGGCAAGAACTCACGGTCAACCTGCTTCCCCTACTCGTTTAGGTAAAGAAATTTATGTTTTTGTCGAGAGATTACAAATTCAATTGAATCAATTAAAAAGTATCCCTTTTTCAGCCAAATTTGGTGGAGCTACTGGTAATTTTAATGCCCATCAAGTCGCTTATCCGATGATAAATTGGAGAGACTTTGCCAACAACTTTGTAGATAACGGCTTAAAATTAAAACGTTCCCAAACCACTACACAAATAGAGCATTACGATAATTTAGCAGCCTTATTCGATGCCACCAAAAGAATCAATAACATTTTGATTGATCTGGACAGAGACATTTGGACCTATATTTCAATGGATTACTTTAAACAGGTTATTAAAGCAGGAGAGATTGGTTCTTCAGCAATGCCTCATAAAGTTAACCCCATCGACTTTGAAAACTCCGAAGGAAATCTTGGTATTGCCAATGCGATTTTTGAGCATTTATCTGCAAAACTCCCAATCAGCAGGCTGCAAAGAGACTTAACAGACAGCACAGTTCTAAGAAATGTGGGGGTTCCATTTGGTCATACTCTAATTGCGTTAAAATCATTACAAAAAGGGTTGGGCAAGCTCATTATTAATGAAGAAAAAATAAGGCAAGACTTAGAAAATAATTGGGCTGTAGTGGCAGAAGCCATACAAACTGTACTGAGGAGAGAAGGTTTTCCAAAACCATATGAAGCTCTAAAAGAATTGACCAGAACCAATGAAAAAATCACTGCAGAATCCATCAGCCAATTTATTGAAACGCTAAATATTTCTAATGAAATCAAGAAGGAGTTAAAACAAATTTCTCCGTATAATTATACAGGGATTTAGGAAAAACCCACAAATAAATTAAAAGGAGTTTATTATCAAGCTCCTTTTTTTATGCTAGTCTATTAAAAAAAAATATCAACCAACCAAAATTTCATAATTTAACATCCTGAATAACCAATAATATGCAGGATAACTTTAATGATACAGACGAGCAAATAGAATCCAAATTCTTCCCTGCTCTATTTTCTTTTTTTGAAAATGAAATCGCTTTGCAGATAAAGTTTGTAAAAGATGCTGAAAACATCTATTCCAACTTTTCAAGCCGGCTAACTGGTGATAGTAAACGACAAGAAGAACTTAGGGTGATAAAGGAAATCAACAACACCAACAATCACTTATACAAACTTTTAGGAACTTACTATCCAGAAAAAAAAGAAAATGGATTTGCAGAGGATTTTAAGTCATATATCAATTTTTGTAATCAAGAGTTAAAGCAGATTCCAGAGAAAATTTCAATTCCCGAAAAAGAAGAAAGGTTTCATATTTTACCGGCTGATTCAGCTGCCATAAAGTTTAAAAAGCCATTTAAAAGCTTTTTTAGAACTGTTTCTAATATCCCAATAAAAATTGGCGACATATTTAGGTCTGAGAAAAAAAGAGAGAAATTGTGGCTTCATGATGTTCCTGTTAGAGGATTATACGCCTACTATTTTGAATTCCAACTGCCCTATTCTTTAATAGAAGAATACACACGATTACTGTCATCGAGAACGCAAACCATAGACCAAGTTTGGAAAATTGACCAATTCATCAATCAACAAATCGCTATTTTTAATAAGGAAGAGATAACGATCGATGAATTAAAGAAGTTAGTGGCCGATAGAATTGCTCCTTCTAATTTCCAGACCATTTATGACGAATTAAACCAACTGGGGGAGCTGCTCAAAAGGGAAATCAAACATAAACTGCAAATCCAAACTAAGGAATATAGATATACTTTTGATAGGGTTGGAACCATGGAAATTCCTTTTTCTGAATTTTCAGATTCTAAAATTCAGAGTAAAAGTTCTGCACTTCATCTCAATTATTTGAGAGTTAGCAATGGCTGGAAAAATACACTTTTCGCCATGTTGGATGACTTTCAGTTGGATTTAGAACTCTATAATATTGTATATGCAGGGCTTCAGCAGCATGAATTGCTTAGAAATAGTTGTGTCACTAGAATCGACAACAATCTAGTCGCCCAAATTTCAGATATCGAGCAGCAACTGCAAAAATTAAAAGATTGTATTACCAATTGTGAGCAATACCAAGGGGATAAATTTGCTGGGTTTCTAAACAGTGAAAAAGAAAAACTCAATTCTATTCTCACCAGTCAAATTATTCCCGATACGATAGAAAAGCTTTACAGTCAGAACATCCCTTATTTAATCGAGCGGCTAGAAACAAAAATAAAAACAGAGGTAGACAAAATTCAGCCTCAACGTATTATTTCAGGCTCTGCTCAATACGATCGAGCTTTCAAAAAGAATGAATTGGAACACTTTGATCCGAAAGAGTTGGTGCAACTAGAAACCTACCCAAAGTTTGTTAGTAGCAACAAAGATTTAAAATCTAGTGTACTCGAAAAGCTGGAAGGAATTCGAATCGCAATAAGTGACATCAACAGTATTGTGGCTTATAACTTGGATTCTGCAATCACCTATTCAAATGATGGAAAACCATTCAATGAAGTACAAGCATTAGCCTTGGAAGGAATGGAAAGGAGTATTGCCAAAACAGAAGAAATCAAAAATAATCTAATTGGAATAAGTTTAAGTATTGTTTCCAAATTAGACCAATCCATAGACGACCTAAATCGCGAACTGGACCGTTTGACAAAAAATGAAAACATTCTAAACCTTAGGATTTCACTAGCTAAAGCTAAAGCATTGAGGCACACTCAAAACTATAAACAAATAGTTTTCGAGTTTGTCAAAAAATACTTCGCCAAATCCAAAGCTTTCGCAATTGTATATTGGGGAAAAGCCAAAGTATTGTACGAACAAGGTTTAAAGTATTTTGGATTGAATGAAAAGAAAGTGCGAATTAGTGCAGAATTAGCTGACTTTTTAAGTGATACAGACAAGGCAATTCAACAACTTCCTTATGTGTATCAGCGATTATATAGAGTAGAACCAATTGACGATGATAGCTTTTTTGTAGGTAGAACCTCCGAACTCCAGTCGCTAAGCACCTCTTTCAATAATTGGCAAGTTGGTAAGTATTCCTCTACGGTAATAACAGGGGAAAAAGGTAGCGGATCAAGCACATTGATTAATTTTTTCTTAAAAAATCCGATTAATATTCCTGTACACCGAATTAAGATCAAGCAGACAATGCATCAGAAAAAGGAATTGATTGTATTCTTCAATGAATTTATGAACACTAATGCTAAGACGTTTGATGAACTAATAGAGCAATTGATTGAAAAACACAGCAACTCTTTAATCATTATAGAAGATATTAACTACCTATTTCTAAAAAAGGTAAATGGTTTCGATGCTTTAAAAAGCTATTTAGAATTAATTTCTAAAACAGGTAAATACATCTATTGGATAAACAGCTGTAAATTGTATGCATGGCAGTTTTTGAACAAATCAATTCGAATTGAATCCTACTACAGGAATGTATTAAAAATGAGCAAGATTGATGAAAACCAAATCAACAAAATCATTATTAACCGCCACCGTGTAAGTGGGTACAATATCTTATTTGAAGAAGGAGAGATGGTTTCCTCTCAGAATAAATTCAACAAATTGAATGAACTAGAGAAGCAAGAATACCTTCGAAAAGCATTTTTCAAAGAATTAAATAAGTTTTCAGATAGTAACATCAGTATTGCATTATTGTATTGGTTGCGTTCTACAAAAAAGGTAGAAAATAATACCATATACATCGGGAAGCTATCAGGGTTTGATTTTTCTTTTTTAAACAATCTAGAAAAACAAAGCATTCATACCCTACACGCAATGATTATACATGAAAATATAGGAATTGAAGAGCATGCCGCTTTATTTAACCACTCTCTGGAGCAAAGTCGTTTGGACTTAATTATACTAGAAGATAGAGGTATTATCATTAAAAACAGCGAAGGATTGTACCATATTAATCAACTCCTATTCAGACAAGTAGTCAACCTATTAAAAAACCTAAATATCATCCACTAATATGAAAGTTATTCTAAAATATGGGACATTATTGATAGCGCTGACGTTTCATTTAGTGGCTTTTAGTCAAACTAAACAAAACCCTTTTACGGAGTTAGTCCCTGAATCACTATATGATACCGCGGAAGTAAAGATAGACACTTCAGAAGCTGATAGCTTAACATCTGTCAATTCGGACAGTTCCCTTCCATCAAAAAAGAAAGACAGCTCTATCATTACAAAAGCAGGGCAGAGAATAGACGCTGCAAATGAGGAAGCAGAAAAAGAAAGTAATCCGCCGTTAGAAGGCATCAAGAGCATTTTGTCATTTGGAAAAATTTTCTGGACGATAGTCTTGCTCGTTTTGGGATATTTTGTAATTAGTGTACTTTCTAAGATTGCTGACTCTCTTGCAGAACGAAATGCTCAACATCGATATACCTTCAAAAGCTTAATTCCTTTTATAAAAATCGTAGGTTGGTCACTAATTATTACCATCATTATTGCGGGGGTATTTCAGCCACCATTTGAAACGGTATTAGCAGTAACGGCATCAATTGGAATTGCGGTTGGTTTTGCTGCACAAGATATTCTAAAGAATATTTTTGGAGGAATTATGATTGTTTTCGATCGTCCTTTTCAGGTAGGTGACAAAATTGAAGTAGGTAATTATTACGGAGAAGTTGTAGAAATTGGGTTACGTTCAACTCGAATTGTTACAAAAGACGATTCGTTGGTTTCAGTACCAAACTCTGAGGTTGTAAACACTGCTGTATCCAATTCAAATGCAGGAGAATCCAATTGCCAGGTTGTAGCTGAGATTTGGTTACCTATTGATATTGATACTTCCCGAGCTAGAGAAATAGCCATTGAAGCGGCACAAGTTTCCCCTTATATCTATTTAAATAAACCTATAGTGGTGTTATTTCTAAATGATGTAAAAGAAAGAAGAAGCTACCTAAAAATGAGGCTAAAAGCTTACGTTTCTGACACTAGAAATGAATTCGTATTTATGAGCGATATGACTGAGCGAACCACGAAAGAATTTTTAGCGCAAGGAATTATTAAAAAGGAAGATTTATTTTAAACCAGAAAACCACTTTTGACAAATTTAAAAGAAATGAAAAAAGCCATTTCGAAAATAAATAAACGGAGGAGTAGAACTAAAAACAATCGCGAACACCTTCAAAAAAAGGTGGGTCAAGCTCCTGGACAACTCATTTTCTCCGGTGATAAAAAAGTGGACCTGATCAAATGTGAAACCTTCATTTATAACGCGGCCGAATTAGCGTATTATGAAAATGATGACATTGCCCAATTGCTTGCAAATAGAGAAGAAGGAAAAAACATCTGGATAAATATTGATGGGCTCCACGATACGGAATTCATTGAAAAAGTTGGAAAACTATTCAACCTACATACATTACTTTTAGAGGATGTAATGAACCTTAATCATCGACCTAAATTTGAAGATTATGGAGAATATATCTTCTTCACCATCAAAATGTTTAATGGAGTTCAGAACGAAGAGTTGGACTACGAGCAGGTAAGTTTTGTTCTGGGAAAAGATTTTGTGATTTCTTTTCAAGAAAAACCACAAGACATCTTTACTAATTTAAGAGAAAGGCTAACTTCTGGTCAAGGTCGAATGAGGTCTAAAGGACCTGACTATCTGTTTTATCGTTTGATTGACACTATCGTTGATTACTATTATTTTGCTATAGAACATTTCGCAGAACAATTGGAGACGCTGGAAGAAGACGTGTTGGAAAATGCAGACAAAGAATCTCTAGTAAAGATGCAGTCCATTAAAAAAGATTTAGTCTTTTTACGTCGATCTGTTTTACCCGTTAGAGAAGCACTCAGTGGATTAATTCGTTCTGAAAACAAACTTTTAAAAAAAGACACTCGCCCATTCTTTCAAGATATATATGATCATGCCATACATGTAGTTGAATCTTTAGAATCTTATCGAGATATGTTAAGCAGTATCAAAGATCTGCACATGAATGCCATGAGCAATAGAATGAATGAAGTAATGAAAGTTCTTACCATAATTTCAACCATTTTTATACCATTGACATTTATAGCAGGTATCTATGGAATGAACTTTCAATATATGCCGGAGTTAAGTTATGAATATTCTTACCCAATAGCCTGGGTAGTAATGATTGTACTAACCTTATTAATGATCTACTTTTTCAAACGAAAAAAGTGGCTCTAGATTTCTCTAAAGCCACTTTAAATTTAAATAATTTTATACTGTTCTTAAGATCTCTTTCTTAATTCATCACGAATTTCAGCCAATAATATTTCTTCTTTAGAAGGTGCAGGTGGTGCAGCAGGAGCAGGAGCTTCCTCCTTCTTCTTTTCCATTTTGTTGTATGCCTTTACCAACATAAATACAGCAAACGCAACAATTAGGAAGGTAATAATAGTATTGATGAATGTTCCGTAATTGATACTAACCTCTTTTACAGCCTCAGTGACAACAACATCACCATCCATTACGGCAGCAACGCCCTCTTGTAATACTAATTTTAGTGATGAGAAATCTACTCCACCAATTAACAAACCCAATGGAGGCATTAAAATATCATCAACAAATGATTTAGTAATTGCACCAAAATAAAGTGCCATAATTAAACCTACTGCCATTTGCAGCACGTTTCCCTTCTTAATAAAGTCCTGAAATTCCTTTAACATTGTTATATCTTTTAGTTTATATTGGTTCAAATATAGTGCAATAATCAACTTTACCTCATTAGAATTTCGTTGAACCGTTCATTTTTTGGGTCTTATGTCTCATTTTATAGGTTAAGATTTTTATTCCACTCCTTTTTGAAAGACCACAATACCCAAACTCAAATCACTATCTATAAGCAACTTACATTAAATCACAACATCAGTTATTAACAAATTCTACATTTTAGTTAATAACTTTGTTAATAAGGAATTTACATTGGAAGTTCAACCCTCAGCTTAGTCACTAACTTTGTGAGTAAGGAAAAGAAACTAATTTCATTCTGTATGTTTGCCATTTTTGGAAAAAAGAAATTAAATGAAAATAAACTCAGCAACATTGCTGTCAATGCTATTTTAGAAGCAGTTGATGAGGGGTTTCCTGAAATTCAAGAAATCATATTGAATTCACCTGAACTAATTCTAGATTTTGAATTAGATTCTACAGCAAAAGACAAGTTTTTACTAATCGTAATAGCTGCTAATTTACAAATCGCCCCCAAATTTTTAGAATCACACCAAGATAGCAGAGTCATTAATCAAATCATAGAAAAATTTGCTTTAGTTTTTGACGTGGAGCCTGCTGTATTTGAGAAAGCTATCAATGATTACATGGCCTTTTTAAAGAAGGTTAATCATCCATCTAACAACACTTTATACTCGATGGCTAAAGCGATTTTCTTCAAATTCGAGTTAGCCGATTACCAGGAAGAGTATTTTAGAAACATGAAAGCTCCCAACCCTTTATTTCTTAAGAGATTGGACGAAGTTATGCCTATATTTTTATTTGACTGGGAGGCTGTTACCAACAAATATCAGTTGGTTGAGTAACATTTAAATTTAGTCTCAAGGCTACTAATTCTTCAAGCCAAATTGTTTTTCAGCCATTTCAGTTATATCTTCTCCAATTGCTAGACAAGCAGTTGCCGCTGGCGAAGGTGCATTCAACACATGAATACAATTATCCTTGAATTCAATTTTAAAATCTTCAATCATTTCTCCATCCTGACCTAAAGCCATTGCTCGAACTCCTGCTCTTCCTGGCTGTAGATCTTCCATCTTAAGACTAGGAATCAACTTTTGAAGGGTTTTTAAAAATAATGGTTTAGAAAAAGCTCTTCTATATTCGTCTAATCCAAATTTCCAATGCTTGGCAAACAATTTCCAAGTACCTCCATAGCTTAAAGCGTCGGCTGTGTCTGCCAAATCAAAATCAGTCTTTTTATATCCTTCTCTTTTGAAAGTAAACACAGCATTAGGACCGCACTCCACTCCTCCATTAACCATTCGTGTGAAATGGACTCCTAAAAAAGGAAATGCTGGGTTTGGAACTGGGTAAATTAAGTTCTTCACTTTATGCATCCCTTGCTCAGAAAGGTCATAATAGTCTCCTCTAAAACCAACGATCTTCAGGTCAATGTCCACATTATCCTTCTTGGCCAATCGATCAGATTGTAATCCACCACAGAAGATTACATGTTTAGTTTCATGTTGTCCTCTATTGGTTTTTATGGTTGCTTGATCATCATGATGTACTATTGATCTAAACTCCTCACCCAAACTGACTTTGGAATTGGGTTGTTTACCAATAGCCACCTCAGCAAATCGATTAGTTGCTCCTACAAAATCAATAATTCCGGTACAAGGCACCCAAATACCAGCTATACCTTCACAGTATGGTTCGATATCTTTTACCTGATTGCCATCAATTTTTTCAATCCCTTCAGTATTGTTAGCAATTCCATTGTTGAATATTTTATCCAGAAAAGGCAATTCAGATTTATCGGTCGCTACTACTACTTTTCCACACACATCATGATTGACTTTATAATCTTTGGAAAATTGCACCAATTCATGACGTCCTTTTACACAATTAATGGCCTTCTTAGAACCAGGTTTATAATATAATCCTGAATGAATTACTCCTGAATTATGTCCGGTTTGATGACCCGCTAACACCTCTTCCTTTTCCAGTAACAATATTTTTAAGTTGGGAAATTTATTTTGAAGCTTGTACAATGTAGCGGCTCCTACTATCCCTCCACCTACTATAGTGACGTCGTAAATCTGATTTGTATCCAATGTCATTCGTTTTGAAGTCCAAAATTAGGACTACGATTTTTAATACTAAACTCCTTCGATTACTTTTTGTTTAGGAACTCTCCATAACAACAACAATCCTACAATAAAAAAGGCTCCTAATGCAAATATTGAGTTTCTCATACCTCCTGTAACTCCTTCTATGAAACCAAATGAAAATGTTCCGATAACTATTCCTAATTTTTCGAGTACATCATAAAAACTAAAATAGGAGGCGTGATCTTTTGTTTCAGGCAATAATTTTGAATAAGTAGAACGAGATAAAGACTGAATTCCACCCATCACAAATCCAACAATTGCAGCAATTATATAAAATTCAATAGGTTCGTGTATGAAGTATGCACCTACACAAACGCCCACCCAAATTACTAATGCCACAGACAAAGAAGTTATATTCCCTGCCTTTTTAGAGAACCATGAAAAGAAGTAAGACCCACCAATGGCAATGAATTGAATGATTAAAACCGAGACAATCAGCCCTGTTTTAGCAGCACTATCCTCGCCCCAGTTGATTTCTTTAGCAGCGAACAAAGTAGCCATTAGCATTACGGTTTGCACTCCCATGCTGTAAACAAAAAAGGCTATTAAATAACTCTTAATCCGTTTAAGCCCTTTAATTTCCGCTCCTACCTTCTTCAATTCTCTCCACCCTCTCCAAATGATATGATCTTCCTTTTCAGGAGAATTCCCTATATTTCGTGGTAAACGTGCATAGGTAATTTGGCTGAAGCCGATCCACCATAACGCTACCGATAAAAAAGCATATTTTGCAGGCATTCCAAAAACCATTATTCCCACTAGATTCCCAATCAATAAAATCGAACTGCCCAAATAGCCTAAAGAATATCCTTTAGCAGAAATTCGATCATGATCTTTAGGTTCTGCAATTATTGGCAAATAAGAATTATAAAAAACGATACTTCCCCAGAAGCCTACACTTGCGGTCATTACAGGAATCATGCTAAATTCTAAAGCCTTCTCATCAAAAAAGAAAAGTGCCCCACAAGAAATGGCCCCCATATAACAGAAAAACTTCAAGAACATCATTTTATTATCGATGTAATCGGCAATACCTGAAAGGATTGGAGAAATGAAAGCTACAATCAAAAAAGATAGGGAGCTTGCATAAGAATACAATTCTGTATTCTTGAATTGATGTCCTAGAAAAGTAACAACATCTGAAACTTCACCTGAAGCAAGCGTAGTAGTTGTAACTGCTTCGTAATACATCGGAAAGATAGCAGTAGTGATTACTAACGGATATGCTGAATTTGCCCAGTCGTAGAAGGTCCATGCATTAATGGTTTTTGGGTTCCCTTTCTCCATACTTATTTTTTTGTTTTGGACGGCAAAATAGTGTTTCTGATTGAATTCAACTTCAATTTTATATAAAATCTAAATCTAACTTTTGTTTCAAAGTCAACAAGCTAGGATTTCTATCGATCATTTTTTGGAATTTTTCAGCGTCGGTGTAGGCCTTTCGCTCTGTCAAATCTCTATTTATGGTCACCTCAATAGTCACTAATGAGTTTTTTAATTTGGAACGCAAGACATCATGCATGTCTGGTCTAAAAATCAACACCTCCTCTTCTTGACTTTTATTTTCTACCAACATTTTAATCAAATTTCCTTCACGTACAGGAGCTCTTTCACGCATGGCAGAAGTAACTAAAGAACTACCTTCTTTTCCTTCTTTTTCGAATTGATCCATCAATTCACTCCAAGCTTTCATTAATTGCTCGTCAGAGAATTCCTCCGATAATTCTGAACCAGTATCAGCATTCTCATTGGCTTCATTTGCTTGCTCTGCCTGTGGCTTTTCGTTGAGCATAGCACCTAGAGAAGCGGAAACAGTTGGGATTCTTCTTTTACCTGATGGGATTGCTCGTGGCTGTTCTCCTACTGATGGAGGGGGTGCTTGAGGAGGCTGTTTTTCGTGCAAAGTAGCAGTTGAAACAGGCAATGGCTTTTCTTCAGCATTTTTGAGCTTATCTGAAGAGGCAACCGTCTTTTTTGATTGATTTTCAGTAAATTCTACATTTTTGCTACCAGGTTTAATATTGGCAGCTACCTTAAATCCGTCATTTTTTTTTTCAACCGTAGTACCTAAACCACCGTTTGTAATCGAACACATTTGCATGAGACAGAGCTCAATGAGCAGCCGTTGATTCTTGGCTCCTTTAAACTGCAAATCGGCTTGATTGCACAAGCTTAGCGCTTTTAACAAAAAGTGACCATCTGCAGATTTTGATTGATTCAAATATTTTTCTTTGATATTGGCCCCAACCTCTAGTAGATTAACTGTTATCGCATCTTTACTTACTAAAAGGTTTCTTAAGTGCTCTCCCAATCCAACTATAAAATTATGACCATCAAATCCTTTGTTCAGAATTTCATTATAGACCATTAAAGTCTCAGGAATTTTATTCGTAATCAATAAGTCAGTTACCTTAAAGTAGTAATCGTAATCTAAAATATTTAGATTCTCTATTACATGCTCATACGTCATATTATTTCCTGAGAAAGAAACAATTTGGTCAAACATGGAAAGTGCATCACGTAGCGCACCATCAGCCTTTTGAGCAATAATGTGCAAAGCGTCTTCTTCCGCTTTAATGTTTTCTTTCTCTGCAATCCCACCCAAATGGTGAGCAATGTCTTCAATTTGAATTCGATTAAAATCAAAAATCTGACAACGAGAAAGAATCGTTGGTATAATCTTGTGTTTTTCTGTCGTTGCTAGAATAAAAATGGCATGCTTTGGTGGCTCTTCCAATGTTTTCAAAAATGCATTGAAAGCCGCATTCGAAAGCATGTGTACCTCATCAATGATATACACTTTGTGTGAACCCAACTGAGGAGCAAATCGAACTTGATCTACTAAGTTTCTAATATCGTCAACGGAGTTGTTAGAAGCTGCATCTAACTCATGAACATTTAAAGATTGACCCTCATTAAACGACTTGCACGATTCACATTCGTCACAGGCCTCTATGGATTCAGTTCGATTAAAACAGTTAATGGTTTTTGCTAAAATTCGAGCGCATGTTGTTTTTCCAACTCCTCTAGGCCCACAAAACAAAAAAGCTTGTGCTAAATGACCAGTCTTAATGGCATTTTTTAACGTATTGGTAATGGACTGCTGTCCAACTACTGTATCAAATGTAGCTGGTCTATATTTACGTGCTGAAACAACAAAATTCTCCATTCAATCCTTCTCCTTTAAATGCGAAAACAAATATATCATTAATCTTTTTTGGGAAGAAGGGTTGTTGAAAAGAATTGTAGAATCGATTGCTGTGACAATAAAAAACCTCAAAACAAAAGCAATTGAAATCTTCGACAACAAATGCAGCTAGTTCACTACAATATATTTGATGGAAGTACTCTTTTCTCCATTAATCAGGGTAAGGAAATAAATTCCAGTCTTTAATGGATGTAATAAGTTAACTTTTAACTCTTTTGATCCATATCCACTAATCCTCTCTTCATAAAGAATAGCCCCATTCAAATCATTAATTCTTATTTCAGAAGCTCCCTCAGAGAGGCCATTCACCATAAGTGTAAGGCTGTTTCCATTACCAGGATTGGGATACGCCTTTGCGGTTAAAACCGAATGGCAATTAAGTCCATTTTGAGGCTTAAGGGCGATGATATCGAATACCTCTTTTGCACCGTTATAATCCGTTTGGGTTAATCTAAAATACATCAACTCATTTTCCACCTCTAGTAGGTAACTATAATTGATAGTACTGGAAGAATTCCCTGCTCCATTTACCCGAGCAATTGCTGAAAAATTCTTCCCATCTGTTGAGGATTCTACTGTAAAATAATCGTTGTTAACCTCACTCCCTGTAACCCACTTTAGCTCTATCTTCTGGCATGAAATACGGCTCACTGAAAAGTCCAACAATACGATTGGCAGCCCGCTTCCTGTTCCATAATCACAAGGACCGGGAGAACAAGGAGAGGTAGAACCAAATATTGAAGAAGAGTTCCTTATATCAATTTCTCCATTGGTTTGGAGGTTTCCAGTTCCAATAATTACAGCCGAATTTCTAGAAGTTAAATCTCCTACCACTACAACATTACCGTCCAATTGGGTGGTATTATCGTTTCTAATATCTAAATTTCCATTGATATACAAAACTGCGCAACTCTCAATGGTAACTTCTGCGAAATTAGAAAAGCGCACATCTCCATCTACTATCATGGTATCGCAACCTTTTAGCGTAAAAACACCAAAATTTCTAACCTCCAAATCTCCTCCAATCACCACATTTCCTGAAACAGTAAATGTCCCAGTTCCTCTAACATCTATATTATAATCGGTTCCTCCAGAAGGGTCTGTTATTTTTCCTGCATCTGTTACAGTATAGTTTCCATTATTAATATTTAGGTTTTTATTCAATGTCATATTGTGACTGACGGTTGCTGTACCACCATCTGCAGGCACTCCATTATTCCAGTTACCAGAGGTGTTCCAAGAACCAGGAGTGGTAGTTATAGTCGTTTGGGCTGTAACGCTCTCAAACATAAAAATTAGCCATATCAAGCCAAAGACAAATCTCATTGTTGGTTATTTAAGGATGTGGAGTAGATACGTAATTAAAAAAATATAGTTTGGCAATTTACCTATTTAATTTACAAATTAAGTTTCTAGGTAAATTACTTACTTAAACAATACTCCTATAATCATATATTTTAACAACCCTACCAACTATTAAGTTCTTTGGCTCCATCATTTTTTAATCATTTAAATCATACAGATTTCAATCTAAACGCACCACCTTGTATCGAACAGAACCACTAAACTAAAATGCATTAAAAAAACTACTCTTGAATAGATTAATATTCAACAACCACCTACATGTACAACCAAATACACTTCAATAATATTGAGTATTTATTACGCACTCAAAATTAGAGGTCTTGAATACACCATTATTTTCTATAAGCAGTAAGACTTCAAACAAGATTCGACGAGGAACTAGTATAATTTGCTTAAACTTTGAAACACACCCCTCCAATTTGTGTTACCATACTTTTTACCCATTCTAACGATGATGAGATTTTTGGCAGGATTAACATAAACGAATTGACCCAAAATGCCTTGAGCCATATATGCTC
Organism: Acidiluteibacter ferrifornacis; assembly: GCF_009909615.1. Taxonomy (GTDB): domain Bacteria; phylum Bacteroidota; class Bacteroidia; order Flavobacteriales_E; family Vicingaceae; genus Acidiluteibacter; species Acidiluteibacter ferrifornacis. The sequence goes on from NZ_WWNE01000006.1 coordinate 284,198, forward strand.
CATCTTCTCCTGCCAACCACCATTGGTATTGATAGCGAGCCGAACTGCCTTGAGTGGTGTCCACTTTCGTGGAATTATCAATCCATGATTTTGAAACAATCTGTTTTCCATTCCACTCTCCTTTGTTGAGCATCAATCGGCCAATTTTGGCAAAGTCTCTTGCTCGTGCATTGATACAGCAAAAAGTTTTTTCTAAACCCTCCTTTTTTCGATCCAAGCTCCAACTAGCATCATATTCCATCTGCAATGGTGTCCATATTTTTTCTTGTAAGTATTGGGTAATGTTTTTTGTTTTGATGGCTCTTTCCAACACTAGTCCCAACAATTGTGTAGTTCCACTCGTGTATTTAAATTCTGTTCCTGGCTCAGTATCTAACTTTACTTTCTTTAATGCTTTTCTAAGATTAGTTCCGTAATAATAAGTAGCTGCATCCCCAAAAGGATTCACATAACTTTCGTTGTACTTTAAACCGGAAGTCATTTGCAACAAATGCTCTATGGTAACTTTTTCAAACCCATTATCTTTTAGTTCAGGAATGTAATTGGTAATGGGTTCAGATACATTTTGAATCAATCCATCGTCGATGGCGCAACCTATCAATAAAGAAGTAATGGATTTAGCCATAGAAAACGAAGTGGTGATCGACTGCAACTCATATCCATTCATGTATTTTTCATAGTGAATGGTATCGTTTCGGATAATTAAAAATGAAACCGTTTTATGGTCCGCTAAAAACTCCTCAAAACTGACTTTCTCGCCCTTTATAGTCGCCGACTTTGGAGCGATTCCATTTTCAGCTATTGCAAATTGGTAGGGAGTTGAACTAGCTTCTAGCGGCCGATTTTCAAACTTTTTATAATCGTCTATGTCTGCAAAATTATAAATGATAAAACGGCCAACTTTACAGGCCGAAAACAATTGAATAAATACAAAAACAAGGACAATGGAAGCGAATCTTTTCATGGGGAAAAATTAGGAAATAATTTTGGAAGTGAGAGAATTGCAATTCAGCAAAATAAAACGTGTTAGTTCGCTAGCACGGGATTACAAATACCTGCGAAGCACATCCTGCTCCATAGAAAACTACATACACTTCTTTAATTAGTTAACGGTCTCTAAGCCCTCAGAAAATACACACACGGACGAAGACGTCCGCGCAAACGGGTTTGGTCATTAAGCACCAAGCATATATAATCAAACCTTTGCTTTCTTGACAGTATTTCAAAAATTCAACTAGCCTCTCTTTTTGTACTTCTCTCGTAAAAACATCTACCCATCCAACAATTGTTGTAGTTATATAGTATGGCTTAGAGTTATCATTTACTTTATACTTAGTTGACATACCACTAAAGTAATAAATACTTTAACTACATAATCTTGAGTGCGTTCATTTAACATGCTTTTGAAAAAAATGAGGTAAAATACTAACATACGGACTACAAGTCCTCTCCTCTTTAACGCTTATTTTCACGGACTGCAAGTCCGCGCTAACGGGTATTAGCTATACTGCTCACAATTTTAACTATTTTAGAATTAGTTACCCCATAAAAAAACCAACCCTAAAGTTGGCTTTTCTCTTTTCTTTATTTTGCCGCAGCATTGAAAATACCTACGGAACTTCTTAGTTTTAATGAACATCCTGTGGTGCAGGGTTGAAAACCACTGCGGAACTTCTTAGTTTTAATGAACATCTTGCGGAGCAGGGGCTAGAAGTATATTTAAAACTCTTCAATATAAAAATCTTTGTAGCTAACATATTTCATTCGTCGGTAGGCTGAAGGCATATCTCTATCTAACCAATAATCCCCATCCAAATTATATTTTAAAAAAAAAATAGCATTTTCTAAACCGCCCCCATACTTTACTGTCAAAACAAGGGTAGTGTCTTTCAAAATAGTCCAAGAAGCACTATGTTTACTAAGTTCTCTACTACCAAAATCATCTATAGTATAATAAGTTGCATTATTATTTTTCTTAAACTGAAAAAAGGCATCTTGAGTTTCAATAATGTAAATTCTACCCAAAAAATCTTCGGCAAATTTACTTTGAGAACATCCATCAAACGCAATGGTAACCATAAGTATCTTGAATAAATAGTACTTCATCTTTCAACGCTCTTTATGTGTCTTAAAAAATTTTGTGCTTGTCCTGACAGTTTTTTGTTCTCCGTCTGGTGAACTAGGTTCATTTCTATCTACAGAGTTGCCTGCAGCCTTATCTCTGTTAGCTTGTTCTTTCAACTCACCATATGTTGTAGATTTACGACCTATATCATTAATTTTTTGCTCGGGGGTTTTCTTGTTAAACTGTTCTTTTGCAACTTCATCGTTCCCTGGAGCTTCCATTCCTACCTCAAAGGCTTTTACTTCATCATTTATATCATAGGCAGCATCCAAAACCCATTTACCATCAGAATCCTTCTTAAAACCAACTTCTCCATGCTCAAACTGAACACCATGTTCGGTCTCATGGTAAAGCGAAGAATTCTCTCCATTTAGGACTGAGTTTTCAATAAGTTCGAAGCTAATATTAATTTGACTTCCATCTGATGAAACACCTCCTGGATTCGCTACACCACCTGCTCGTAACTTGTCATAATCCGCAGTTCCCTTTAATGTGTAATTATACACAACATCAGAATTTATTAGAGTTTGAACAGCTTTAGCAAATTTAGGATCAGCAGCCATAGCTGACTCTACAACCTTTTGAGTCTTTGCATTAGCATACTCTACAATTTTTCCATCAGGATCAACAAAAATTAGAGGGTTATTATTAAACCCTACATAAGGACTAAAGCCTGGCTGTACAGAGAATAATGGATCTAAACTCATCCACCTTCCCAGCCTCGGATCATAAATTCTAGCTCCAAAGTCATACGAGTTTCCTGAGCCTTTCATCTCATCATCTCTTTCCATACCGTTAAAGCCATAGCGATAGGCCGCACCATTTCTCAAGGCTATAGGAGCATTGGCTCCAAAGGTTACTTCATTGATACTAATATCAGAAATAGTGGCTGTAGAGGTTGAAAAGCCGGTTCCCGCTGCTACATTAATTCTTAAGTCTACTCTATTGTTACTGCCTGCTAGTGTGGTGAGGTGGCTACCTAGGTAATAAAACTTCACGTATTTGGTAGCAGAAGCATTTACGGCAGCTACAGTAGAAGCTCCTGGAGCTGTCACTGTCATTTGGGCGGTGTCCATTACTGCTGTTATTACTCTTCCTGCGTTTTGCGTAATCATTATCCTAAATTCATAGAGTGCATTGGCATCTAAATTAGGAATTATTTCTTGTAATGACATGCTTAGATTGATGTAAAATTGTTGACTACAATCAATTGTATAACCATTGACTATTGGTTGATTAAATGGGTTGAACTCAACTTTCTCTTAAGAATTCAATAATTTTACTGGCTGCAAATCTCTATTGGAGCAAAGTATTTGAAATCAATAAATCTTTACTTACTTTTGTGCTCCCTTTTTTGGGGAATATTATTAACTAAAATTTATACCAATGAGCAATCATTATGAGGCGGTTTTCATTATGACTCCCGTTTTGTCTCTTGAGCAGACAAAGGAAACAGCCGACAAATTCAAAGCTATCATTACTGAAAATGGTGGAGCAATCGTCAATGACGAGAACTGGGGCTTAAAAAAATTAGCTTACCCAATTCAAAAAAAATCAACAGGTTTTTATCAGATGTACCAATTCGAGTCATCAAATGGAGAATTAATTGAAAAAATTGAAACTGCATTTAGACGAGATGAGCGAATCATGAGATTCTTAACCATCAAACTTGACAAATATGGTGTTGAGTATGCTGCAAGAAGAATTGAAAAGAACAAAGCGCTAGGTACAAAAAAGTAATAAAAGTAATAACAGACTAAAAAAAAGCATTATGGCTGATAAATCTGAAATTAGATATTTAAATCCTCCATCAATTGAGGTAAAGAAAGACAAGTATTGTCGTTTCAAGAAAAACAGAATTAAATTCATCGATTATAAAAACCCTGACTTCTTAGCTCAATTTGTAAACGAGCAAGGAAAAGTTCTTCCAAGAAGAATTACAGGAACTTCATTAAAGTATCAAAGAAAAGTGGCACAAGCGATTAAAAGATGTCGTCACTTAGGTTTGATGCCATACGTAACTGATTTATACAAATAAGGAGGATAAGAGATGGAAATTATATTAAAAACAGACGTTGAGAACTTAGGTTTTAAAGATGATTTAGTGACTGTAAAACCTGGATACGCTAGAAACTTTTTGATTCCTCAAGGTCACGCTGCAGTTGCAACTGCATCTGCTAAGAAAATGTTAGAAGAAACTTTGAGACAAAGAAGTCACAAAGAGGCAAAAATAAAAGAAGCAGCTCAAGCTACTGCTAAGAAATTAGAGAAAGCAGCTGTAAAAGTTGGTGCTAAAGTTGGTGAAGCTGGAACAAAAATATTTGGTTCAGTAAACACAATCCAATTAGCTGAAGCTATCAATGCTCAAGGTCATGATATTGACAAGAGAAGCATTAAGATTTTAGGCGCTCAGATTAAGGAGATTGGTACTTACCAAGCTGAAATCAGATTACACAGAGATGTAACGATTACGATCGACTTCGAAGTGATTGCTGAGTAAGCCAACACAACAAATTATTAGAAACCTCTTTCGTTCAATCGGAAGAGGTTTTTTTATGGCAAATTTTAATTTATCGCTAGGTTCGCTAAGGTTTTTCTAAACAGTTAAAAAAGAATTAGCTTATTCATTCAACAATTAATAATTCAACATTGACAATTAATAATTGACATATGGAAAAAATTGATGCATTGGCAAGCTACTCGTATCGTAACGATTCAATAGGATCTAAGCTAGCAGCCTTTTGAGCTGGATAAATACCTGAAACTACCCCTACAATTAAACACAGAATCACTCCTAAAATCATCCAGTCCCATGGGATAATAAATCCAGCACCTACAAAACCTGAGACCACATTCCCTATAATTATTCCCAACACTATCCCTACAGCTCCACCCAATTGACATACAATCACAGCTTCGACTAAAAACTGCATCATTATTATTCTACTGCTTGCACCCAATGCTTTTCTTACTCCGATTTCTTTGGTTCGCTCAGTTACTGTCACCAACATAATATTCATCAATCCGATGGCAGCTCCCAACAAAGTGATAAAACCAATAATATAGGCTGAAAAACTCACCATGGACAAATTTTCAATCAGTAGGTTAGCTACACTATCAGACCGACTAATTTCAAAAGACGATTCTTCTTTTATTCCATCACCTCTAACAACTCGAAATGCACCTGTCGCCTCTCCGATAGCGCCATCCAATTCTTCAGGTTGGTTTACCATCACATTTATCAAATAGGATGTATTCGCAGATGAAAAATACTGACGCGCGTTCTGCAAAGGAATGAGCGCATTTTTATCCGCACTAAACCCCATACTACTCCCCTTCTCTTTCAGAACACCTACAACTCTATACTTACCTGAACCAATTGAAATAATTTTATCAATGGCTTCTGAATTATTCCCGAACAAAGTAGTTCTAATTTCATGTCCAATTATCACGACGTGAGCGCCAGAATTCACTTCACTTATGGAGAAGTTTCTCCCTTCTGCTATTTCATATCCGGAAGTCACCGTATAGTTCTCATCACAGCCAAATACAAAAATATTAGGATTGGTCTTTTCTGATTCATATTTCAATGTAGCAGTGGCAGTTGCCCTTGAACTAATAGAAACCACCGATGGGTAAGAAAATTGGGTTTTAAAATCTCTAGCATCTTGAAAATCGATTACAGGATACACCTTTGCTTTCTTACCTCTTTTGCCCATACGGATATTACTTCCCTCATTTTTAATAGAGAATGTATTGGAACCCATACTGCTGAAATTGCTACTAATAGAAGTTTTTATGGCATCGATAGAAGTTAAAATCCCAACCAAAGCGCAAATCCCAATAGCAATAATCAAAACCGTTAAGATGGTTCTCAACAATTGAGTTCGAACTGACTTAAAAGATTCTTTTATATTTTCAATTACAACATCCTGCATCGACTTAATTTAATTTAGGACAATATTACCCATTCTCGTGTTCGAGTAAATATATTTTGTGAGGAACGGTTTTAAAAATGGTTGAAAATCGTTAAATTCGCAACCCTCGAAACATCATTAATAACGCATTAACGAAAGAAACAAATGGCATTTGATATTGAAATGATTAAAGCGGTTTATTCAGTAATGGGAGAGCGTGTAGAAGCTGCTCGAAAAATATTGAATCGACCATTGACCTTAACAGAAAAGATTCTTTACTCGCATTTAGAGCAAGGATCTACTACAGAAGAGTTCATTAGAAGTAAATCTTATGTAGATTTCAAACCAGACAGAGTAGCGATGCAAGATGCTACTGCTCAAATGGCTTTGTTGCAGTTTATGCAGGCAGGTAAGAAAAAAGTAGCGGTTCCATCTACGGCTCACGCGGACCACCTAATTCAAGCAAAGATTGGAGCAGATAAAGACTTACAAGAGTCGTTGAACAAAAACAACGAAGTTTTTAATTTCTTAAGCTCGGTTTGTAATAAATATGGTATTGGATTCTGGAAGCCCGGATCAGGTATTATTCACCAAGTAGTACTAGAAAATTACGCATTCCCAGGTGGAATGATGATTGGTACTGACTCTCACACAGTAAACGCAGGTGGGCTAGGTATGATCGCCGTTGGTGTAGGTGGTGCTGATGCTGTGGACGTAATGGCCGGGATGCCATGGGAACTGAAATTCCCTAAATTAATTGGAGTAAAACTAACTGGCCGATTGAATGGTTGGACTTCTGCCAAAGATGTAATTCTAAAAGTGGCTGGAATTTTAACTGTAAAAGGTGGTACAGGTGCTGTAGTAGAATATTTTGGAGAAGGTGCCAAAAATTTATCTTGTACAGGTAAAGGTACCATTTGTAACATGGGAGCTGAAATTGGAGCAACCACTTCTACCTTCGGTTATGATGACTCTATGAGAAGATACTTGAAAGCAACAGGTAGAGAAGATGTAGTTGCATTAGCCGATGAAGTAGCAGAGCACTTAACTGGTGATGATGAAGTATATGCAGATCCAAAGAAATATTTTGACCAAGTAATCGAAATCAATTTAGATGAATTGACTCCTCACTTGAATGGTCCATTTACGCCTGATTTGGCAACACCTGTTTCTGAAATGAAAGAAAAGGCTGCTGCTAATGATTGGCCAACAGACATCGAGTGGGCATTAATTGGCTCTTGTACCAACTCTTCATACGAGGATTTAACCCGAGCTGCATCAATCGTAGAAGATGCTTTTAACAAAGGAGTAAAACCAGTTTCTAAGTTGGGAATTAATCCTGGGTCAGAACAAGTAAGATATACTGCAGAAAGAGATGGCTTATTGGATACTTTTAAGAAATTTCCATCAGTAACAATCTTCACCAACGCATGTGGCCCATGTATCGGACAGTGGGACAGAGCAGGTGCTGAGAAGAAAGAGAAAAACTCTATTGTACACTCTTTCAATAGAAACTTTTCTAAAAGAGCTGATGGCAACCCAAACACTCATGCATTTGTGACTTCACCTGAAATGGTAGCCGCAGTTGCAATTAGTGGTAAGTTGGACTTCAACCCAATCACAGACACCTTAACCAATGAAAAAGGAGAGCAAGTAAAATTAGCAGAACCGACAGGAATTGAGTTACCTACAAAAGGATTTGCATATGAAGATAATGGATTCCAAGCGCCAGCTGAAGATGGTAGTAGCATCGTTATAAAAGTGGCTCCAGATTCAAATCGTCTTCAATTACTAGAGCCTTTCGCTCCATGGAATGGTGAAAACATAACAGGTGCAAAATTATTGATTAAAGCTTTCGGTAAATGTACCACAGATCACATTTCTATGGCAGGCCCATGGTTAAGATTTAGAGGTCACTTAGATAATATTTCTGACAACTGCTTGATAGGTGCAGAAAATGCATTTGGAGGAGCAACCAATGAAGTAACCAATCAATTGACTGGTGAAAAAGGACCAGTTCCTGCAACAGCAAGAGCTTACAAAGCAGCAGGAATTCCATCAGTTGTTGTTGGAGATCATAACTACGGGGAAGGCTCCTCGAGAGAGCACGCTGCAATGGAACCACGCCATTTAGGTGTAGTAGCAGTTATCGTAAAATCATTTGCTCGTATCCACGAAACAAACTTGAAAAAACAAGGAATGTTAGGATTAACGTTCGCAAACGAATCAGACTATGACAAAATTCAAGAAGCGGATACGTTCAACTTTATTGACCTAAAAGACTTTGCTCCTGATAAGCAATTGACGTTAGAATTAGTTCATGCAGATGGCTCTAAAGAACAAATCAAATTGAACCACACCTACAACGACCAACAAATCGGTTGGTTTAGAGAGGGCTCAGCATTAAACATGATAAAGAAAGCAAACGCTTAATCATTTATTTGAATCACATCTAAAATCCCCGCCTTTAATAGAGGTGGGGATTTTTTTTGAATTAATGACAAATTCAATCAGATTCCATTATCTTTATGGATTCGGTATAATAATTGAGAAAGACCTAAGAAAAAAATTATGAAAAAAATCATTTACACTATTTTTTCAATGATTGCAATCCATAGTATTGCACAAGAAAACTTAGTTCCTAACCCAAGTTTTGAGCAAGTTGAAAAGAAAATTAAAGAAGCAGGAGAAATTGAGCTAGCCTACCCTTGGACATCAGCCACCTTAAAAAAAGTAGATTTATATAGTGCTGACGCAAAAAACAAAGATTTTGGGGTACCTGAAAATGCATATGGAGAAGAAAAAGCGCAAGATGGTAGTAATTACGTTGGCCTAAATATTTATGGATATAGAGGTCGAGCTCCTAAAGGGTACTTGCAAACAGAATTAACAAAAGAGCTGACAGCAGGAAAAAAATATTGCATGAAATTTTTCGTGAGTTTTTCTGATCGTTCAAAATATGCGACCAACAATATCGGAATCTATGTCTCCAATGAAGCAGTTACTTCTACCAAAGACGGAGATTTAAATTTCAAACCACAAATCATGAAGTTAAAAAATAGTCCGATTGATAAACAGTTTGATTGGGTCCCAATTTGTGGGCTATACGAAGCGCAAGGGGGTGAAAAATTCATCACAATTGGAAACTTCATGAGTGAAGAAAACACCGTAACCGAAAGAGTTAGACAATCGAGAGAATTTTCAGGTGCTCAAAAAATGGATGGATATTACTACCTTGATAATGTGTCGGTAATAGATATGGAAGGGCAGCCTGCTGAATCTTGTGTATGCGAAAAAATTGCAGGGGGTAAATTGGAAACAGAATTTAAGTCTTTTTCAACTTCAGAAAAAGATAAAGAATCAAGTAAAGCGGAAAGCAAAGTTTTTGTAAATTCTGATGGAACTACAGTTAAGCCAGGTGAAAAAGTTGCTGCACAAAAAAAAGAGTACAGTCCCATTTATCAGATCGTAACTTTTGAAGAAGGTTCAAAAGATATTGAAATGGAAGGCGAAGTTACTTTAGACCAAATTGTGGATTATCTGAAAAAGAATCCAACGAAAAAGTTAAAAGCTACAGGACATGCTAATAAATCAGAGTCTAATGCAGATAAACTATCGAAAGGAAGAGCTTTTGCTATAAAGAAATACATGGATGCTAAAGGCTTAACAGGTCGCATAGTACTAGACAGCAATGTTGAAGAACAATCAAAACCTGAAAACAGAAAGGTAACTTTTGAATTTGTAGATTAATCAAAATGATTTTATATTAATGGCTGTAATTTTAGGATTACAGCCATTTTTTATTACCACATTATGAAAATAGGTATTTTTTTGTTTCTCTCTTTGCTTTCTCCAATGATTTGTTGGGCTCAAGGCCAGCTAAAAATTGATCTTGAAAGTTTTGACCAATTGGAGATGGAAAGTCAACTGGTGGATGCAGTAAATGAATATCGAAAACAGCAGCATTTACCTCTTTTACTTCGTGACGAATCACTGGATGCAGCAGCATTTGACCAAGCCGAATACAATCAAAAAAACAACAAAGAGGGGCATACCCAAGAGGAAGTAGTCAAAGAGAATGTTCAAAAAAGAGTGCGGTTTTATAAAGGTTTACATTATGAAATTGGAGAATTAATCTACATAGCATCTGTGGGAGCTCCAATAAAAACAACTTCTACAGAATCATTCACAATTAACACCTATACAGATGCTGCGAAAGCCGCACTTAACGAGTGGAATAAAAAGAAAGATTCCAAGACAATACTTGACGATAATACTTATTTTAATATTGGAGTAGCAGCTAGCTTTCATCCTGAAAGGCGCGAAATATCCATAGTTAGTGTGATAGCTTCTTCACCGTATGAACTAAGAGAAAAAAAAGACCGAGAAGATGATTACGGTTTAGTAGAGTACAACAAAACCATTTGTGACTTATTCAATAGAAAAAATAGCTTTCTACCAGAATTATTATCTGACAAAGTTTTTGTTGAGAACGGAAAAATTTATTTGGAAAATAGTGACCGTGAGCTCCTTTCTGAAATACTTTCAGACGGTAGAGATGGCTTTTCAATTGACATAGTGGGAAAAGATCAATTCAATTGTGATGGAGGAATAAAACTATACCCAAGTAACATTCATTATGGATTATTACTTCGACCAATTAAGGCTTCATCTATAAACTATAAAACTCCAGAAGGAAATTTTTTAAATAAAATAGAATTGGGAGAACTACCGAGTTATTATCAGTCAGAAGATGTCAATGTTAATCTTTTGATATTTAAAGAAGGAAGTGTTTGCAATTACATCCCTGAAGCTAAAACGAAGGCAAAAAATCTACATTGGTTGGAACCAAAATGGGAAGTATTTAATCCCGCTTCTGAGGTAGCAACATTTTATGAAGAGCGAAAATTTAATTCCGCTGAAACTGAAAAGGTGCTTAACCTACTCGACTCTCTGCAAAATTCAGTTCAACCTATTCAAGAATTATCAATTAAAATCGATTACAACGCCCTGTCTCCTTTTGACAGTTCAAAAGTTAAAGCAATCTATCAAGAAAAGTCAAAATCTATAGTCAAAAAGCCACATATTTCTTCACACGATACTTGGAAGTCTATTGAAAAGTTCATTGCAAATCGTACCATAGCTATAGATGTAAGAGGTGTTTCTTTTAAAGATAAAATCGAAATACTTAATTCAACTGAAGACCCTAATGAAATAAATTTCTTTCGCTCCTCTCAACTTACGACTGTGAGGTTTGGTATGCTTAAAAATATTACTTCAGAACCTACTAACTCTTTAATTCAAGAATACAAAGAATCCATTGAATCTAATAAAATAAACAATGCTTTAACTATTCAAAAAGAATTGATTGAGCGTGCAAAAAACAATGAAGAAGCAGCTAAAAACGTAATTACCATAACTAAAATGGAGCAGGTTAGAGAAAATCTAGCATTGATTTCTAACACTGCCATAGCTAGACATCAACTAGAGGGAAAAAAAGTACTGGCTGAGAGAGAGCACTTAAGACGAACACTACTGGGATTATACTTAGTGGATAAAACCAATCCTATTATCAGTTATAACCTATGCCTTTCCATTTTACACCAATGGGAAATGAGTAAAAAAGCACCAGTTTCTCCTGAAAAGTGGGAAGAATATTTTAAGTCAGCAAGTGCAGACTCTACCATCTCAAAAGACAAGCTAGAGAAATTGAACACCAATTTCTATTTGCTCTCAGCTGACTATTACTACGAAAAAGGGGACATTAGAGAAAGAAAGAAAAGCCTCCAGAATGCCTATAACAGCATTATGTCAACAGATAATACTAGAGATGAAATGTTGTCATATGCTCAATACTATATGTTTCAATTGCAAATAAATTGGGCAGCAACAATTTTAAAAAAGCAGCTATCGAAGGCATTTGACGCAGAAGTGGCTGCCAACTTGGTTTCAATTTCTTCTTATCCTTCCTCAGAAATATCTGAAAAAGATAGAAGTGAATTATTGAATAAAATCTATGAGTCCGAACCCAATTTATTTTGTCATTTATTTACAACGAAGTCAGCTCACCTCCTCTACCTTAGAAATGAGCAAACCAAAAAGAATTGGTGTCTTTCCTGTCAATAGTCAGGAATATTCCACTCCTTCCCTTTTTCATTTTTGAAGTCTGTAGTAAAAGCTTAAATTTGCAACCTTTAATTTGAAAGATTTCGGTGATTTATATCTCCTCAACCTAATAATTTAATAACCTTATGGCACAAAAAATCATTTATACGGAGACGGATGAAGCTCCTGCTTTAGCAACGTACTCATTTTTACCAATTGTCAAAACATTTTCAAAAGCCGCAGGCGTAGAAGTAGAAACACGAGATATTTCTTTGGCAGCTAGAATTTTGTCTGTTTTCCCTGAATACTTGTCTGAAGAGCAAAAAGTAGGAAATGCATTAGCCGAATTAGGAGAACTAGCCAAAACACCTGAGGCCAATATTATCAAATTACCAAATATCAGTGCTTCTGTTCCTCAACTTTTGGAGGCCATTAGCGAATTACAATCTCAAGGATTTGCAATCCCTAATTATCCTAAATCTGTGGTAACTGATGAAGAAAAGGAAATTCAATCCAGATACGACAAAGTAAAAGGTAGTGCCGTAAATCCAGTACTAAGAGAAGGAAACTCTGACAGAAGAGCTCCGAAAGCAGTAAAAGAATTTGCAAAAAAGCATCCGCATTCCATGGGAGCTTGGTCTAAAGACTCTAAGTCTCATGTAGCGACAATGGGGAAGAACGATTTTTTCAGCAATGAAAAGTCTGTAACCTTATCTAAAGCGGATGACCTCAAAATAGTTCATGAAGATCTTAATGGCACCGAAATTGACCTAAAGTCTTGTGTTCCAGTTTTGGAAGGAGAAATAATTGATGCAACTTTTCTAAGTAAAAAGGCTTTAATTGCCTTCTTGGATGAGCAAAAGAAAGATGCTAAAGAGAAAGGTGTACTGTATTCATTGCACATGAAAGCAACAATGATGAAAGTGTCTGATCCGATTATTTTTGGTCATGCAGTTGAAAGCTTTTTCAAACCGGTATTTGAAAAGTTTAATGCTGACCTAAACGCTGTTGGTGCCAATCCAAATGATGGATTAGGTAGTATCTTATCTAAAATAGAACAATTGCCTGAGGAGAAGAAAGAAGCCATTCAAACTGCAATAGACCAAGAAATTGCAAATGGCCCTGCTATGGCGATGGTAAACTCTGATCAAGGTATAACAAATCTTCACGTTCCAAGTGACGTAATTATTGATGCCTCTATGCCAGCGATGATTCGTACTTCAGGACAAATGTGGAATACTGCTGGTAAATTACAAGATACCAAAGCTATTATTCCAGATAGTAGTTATGCAGGGATTTACGATGAAACTATAAAGTTCTGTAAAGAAAATGGGGCCTTTGATCCTAGAACTATGGGAACCGTTCCTAACATTGGTTTAATGGCTCAAAAAGCAGAAGAATATGGCTCTCATGATAAAACATTTGAAATCAAATCTGATGGAAAAGTTAAGGTAGTTTCATCAGATGGAACTATTTTAATGGAGCACATAGTTGAAGCAGGTGATATTTGGAGAATGTGTCAAGTAAAAGATGCACCAATTGAAAACTGGGTCGAACTAGCCGTTTCTAGAGCACGAGCTACCGGATGGCCAACTATCTTTTGGTTAGACGAGAATAGAGCGCATGATGCACAAGTAATTTTGAAAGTAAAAAAATACTTAAAAAATCATGACACTAATGGTTTAGACATTCAGATTATGTCGCCATCGGCTGCAACTAGATATACTTTAGAAAGAGTTAAGAATGGAGAAAACACCAACTCTGTTTCAGGAAATGTATTGAGAGATTACTTAACAGACTTATTCCCTATTTTAGAATTAGGTACAAGTGCAAAGATGTTATCTATCGTTCCTCTGATGAACGGCGGTGGTCTATTTGAAACTGGTGCTGGAGGATCTGCGCCAAAACATGTGGAACAATTTGAAGAAGAAAATCACTTGCGTTGGGATTCACTTGGTGAGTTTTTGGCATTAGCTGTTTCATTGGAGCATTTAAGTGAAAAAACCAACAATAAACAAGCATTGGTTTTGGCGAATTGCTTAGATGAAGCTACTGGAGATTTCTTAAACAACAGCAAATCACCTTCAAGAAAAGTTGGCGAATTAGATAACAGGGGCAGCCATTTTTATTTAGCATTGTATTGGGCTAAGGCGCTTGCGAATCAGAATGAAGACGCTGAATTAAAAGCAAAATTCACTGAAATTGCTAAGGAATTGGCAAATAACGAAACCAAAATCGTTGACGAATTGAACAGCGCACAAGGAGTAAAAGTTGACATGGGAGGTTATTACCACCCTAACAGGGTTTTAGTTTCAAAAGCCATGCAACCAAGTGCTACCTTTAACTCAATTTTAGCAAAGGGAGTATAAAGTTATTCTATTGGAAAATTTGAAAAAGCCAAGTCGAATCGACTTGGCTTTTTTTATGCAACATCCACGAATTAATTGCCCAACATTGTAGACAATTTTCACACAATTACTATGCACATTAATTTTCAATTAGTTTACTCAACATTCGAGCAAGCCCCTACAATTAAGACGTTTGAGTTATATGAACCTACATTCGCCTTCAATGGAACAACTCTTGAAATATCGTTTTAAACCAAAAAACTTAAAACTATGAATGGTATTATCAATTTACTAATCGTTCTTCTAATTGTAGGATGGTTAATCGGATTTATTGGATTTGGAGCTGCAGTTGGCGGCTTGATTCACATATTATTAATTCTTGCCGTAATCGGTATTCTTTATCGATTGGCAACAGGAAAAAGGTTATAAAAATGTTCGCTATCGCGATTCTTCAAAAGGTCAATGCTAACTGCATTGACCTTTTTTGTTCGTCTTTCTCTTCCTTCCATTGACCACTTCTGTTTTACATAAATAATTGAAGTTTTTTTTATCCAACTAGTAGACGCTTTTAGTTTATATCTTGTCTTTGAATTAGAAACTAGTATTCACTAAAAAACTACAACTATGAAATCAGTATTATTTACCCTCGGACTATCCCTTCTCTCCACTCTTGGAATGAGCCAAGATTACTGGAACTACTACAATTCTGATGATGGTTTAATTCAAGACTCTATAAACAGATTAGTGATTGAAAACAGCCAAAGCATTTACTTAGGAACCAATGCAGGACTTTCTCATTTCAATCAAGGCACTTTCACCAATTACACTACTGCCAATAGTGGTTTAAACACCAACAAAATATTGGACATGGAATTGGGGAATAATTTATTATTCCTGCATACTGATAGCGGAATTTCTGTTTTTGATGGATTAACTTTTACTAATTATACTGCTAGAAATGGATTACCCTCCAATGAAGTTAAAGAAATACAAGTAACTTCTAATGGGACTTTATGGATTGGAACTCTTACTGGGGTTGCCAGTTTTGATGGAACACAGTTCACACAGTATCCCAACAAAATAGCTTATTCCCTAGGAGTGGATTCTTCTGACCATATATATATTATTACAAAATTTGCAATATTTGGAAATGACTCCATAAATAATTTAGAAATTTTTGATGGAATAACTTGGAACAGTTACAAGATATTTGATGCCGATTCAACAGCAATTATTATTCAATCTAAATTTAAGTTATTAAATAATGGGCAACTAATAATTGGCAGCCTCTATCCAAATCCCTTTTATATTATCCAACAAAATGTAATTACTAAATTACCATTCCAGATTAATCACTCTCAAAGAGAACCAAAAAATGCAGATCAATTTCAAACTGATCAATCAGGGAAATATTGGGTAGGATATCAAACGGAAGGAAATTACTATGCAAGTATTTATTCAGGGAATTTAAGCGACTTAAAAAGACATTATTTTAATCACACAATCGAAAACATCACTTCAGTGGAGACAGCTGACAATACCATAGCATTTGGGACTGATAATGGGTTTTATTTTGCTTCTATAAATGTGGGAATAGCTCAGGCAGTAAATGACTTCGATGTTAATACCATCAACACACAGATCTCTAGCAAAGGACCTGTTTTTAATAATTCACTTCTTGGAGTTGCATCATTCGAATTTCCAAAAGGCAATGTAACACATGGAATTTACGCAGCCAACTTTATAGTTTCAGCAAAAAAAGCCACTTCAACAACTTTTGATGCACATCCAATAGTGCCATGGGAACAAGACTACTTCATTGGTCCAAAGAGTAATAAAAGAGAAGCTACCAGAAGTTTTATGGCTAAAGTTTCTAAAACTGAAATTTTAACTCACATTGCACAGTCTAATAATTCCGGCTACCAAATGCCAGATGGAATTTTAAATTGGCCAGCCATTGGAGACTCTTCATTGAATGAACCCTTTGATTTAGCTCCATTCGTGGATGTCAACTCAAATGGATGTTACGACCCAGCGAACGGAGATTACCCAGTAATAAAAGGTGATGAAGCTATTTATTGGATTAACCGACCTAATGACACTTCTGCTTTAAGCGATTTGGAATATCACAACATGTTGTATGGATTTAATGACCCAAACGATCCTTTAATTAATCAAAACGTATTTTTAGAGCGGACAATTGTGAATCGAGCTAATGTGGCGTACGACTCCATTAAGGTTGGCTTTTGGATAGACATTGATTTAGGCTATGCAGGAGATGATTATATGGGTTGTGACAGTATAAATAACATCATGTATGGATACAATGGTGATTCAGATGACAATAGCGCCTATGGACAAAAAGGTTTTGGACTAAATCCTCCAGCTATAGGAGTTAAGTTTTTAAGCGACTCCATGGACAATTTTGTTTTTAATACTACTGGCAGTGCAGACAACGGGGACATGCGCAACTCAAGTGATGTACACAACTACCTAAATGCTAGATGGAAAAATGGACAATACATTACCTACGGTGGAAATGGCTTTAGAGGACCTGGGGTAACTACAATTCCAACAAATTATATGTTTACAGGAGATCCTGTTGCCAACACAGGTTGGTCTGAAATAAGCATTGGAAATTCTATTGGAGACAGAAGAGGATTGGCCGCCATCCCCTATTTTTCGCTTCAGCCCAACGAACGCAAAACAATCGTATTAGCCATTGGGTATGGATATGATTCGGTATCAACTGGCCCAAGTCACTTGAATGCTGTTCCTGCTATGATTAACTCTTTAAATCATGCCAAAACGGTTTATGACAATATGCAAATTCAGACTGGAACAACGGCTAGTAATTTTGCTTGCCCTGTGATTCGAATTGGTGTAAAAGAAGAAGGAGTTTCTAACTCTGACATCAACATTTATCCTGTACCATCGAATGGGATGATTACTATATCTTCTGATGAGCCAATGAAAAATCTTCAAGTAATTGATGTAAGTGGATCAATAATAATGGAAGCCGATTTGACCTCAAAAGGTTTGGCACCAAGCTTTCAGTTCCCCAATTCAATTGAAGATGGATTCTACTTTTTAAGAATACAACGACAAGACAATTCTTGGGAAACCAAAAAGATCATTATAGCAAAGTAGTTTTTTATAGTAATTGGTTTTAGTTTCACCTCAATTCTTCATAGAAGGATTGAGGTATTTTTTTTAAAATTATTTACCATTTTTTATTCTCTCTTTGAAAAAGGATATCAATAACTTTGCACTTCAAAACGAGTAAAATGCAGAAGATTTATTGCATCCCCGGATTGGGTGCCGATCACCGATTGTTTAGTAGATTAAATTTAAATGCGGAACTTATTCCCGTGAAGTGGGTAGAAGCCACTCCAAGCGACACTCCTGCTTCCTATGCCACTCGACTGCTAGACCAAATAGAAAATGAGAAACCAATACTTATGGGGGTTTCATTAGGAGGAATCCTAAGTATAGAAATCAGCAAATTAATCCCAACCAAACAACTTTTTCTGATTTCTACTATTAAAACCAAACATGAACTTCCACCCTACTTTTCATTAGTTGACCATTTACCTTTTGACATTTCCAAAGCTGCTAGTTGGTTTAAGAATTACGGCGGAATGTTAAAACCAATTTATAACCGAATCTCCAAAGAAGAATTAGAACTATTCAATGCGATGCTAAAGAAAACTCCTGATGAGTTTATAGATTGGGGGGTTCACGCTGTTTCTCATTGGGATAACGAATTAATAGCATCCAATTATTTCCATATCCATGGCTCAATGGATTTGGTTTTCCCCAAAAAATGGGTGAAAGATTTTACAGAAATTAAAAATGGTTCTCATTTTATGGTAGTTGACAAAGCAGATCAAATTAGTACTCTGATCAATAAAGAATTGGAAAACATAAAATAAAAAAAGTCCTTTCAACCGAGAATATCAGTTAAAAGGACTATTATGATTTGAATATACTAACTGCTACTTTAGCTCGTCAATAGCTTTCATTACATTATCGTAATTGGGCTCATGGGTAATATCATCAACTAATTCACTAAAAGTAATTCTATTGTTTTGGTCAACCACAAAAACCGCACGTGCATGCAGTCCTTTTAATGGACCTTCAGTCATATCCAACCCATACGATTTTGAAAATTCATGATACCTAAAATCTGATGCATTGGTGACATTTTCAATACCTTCAGATTCGCAAAATCGCTTCATAGCGAATGGCAAATCTTTAGAGATAATCAATCCTTCGATTCCTACTCTTTCTTTTAATTTACTATTGAATGCTCTAGTTTCCATTTGGCAAACTCCTGTATCTAAACTTGGAACTGCAATTAACACTTTCACCTTATTGGATAAATCAGACAATTTTCCTTCAGAAAGATCTGATTTAACGTAAGTAAAGTCTGGCGCAACATCTCCAACTTTTGGCAAACTCCCTGCCAAGTTTACTTTATTCCCTTTAAAATTTGTAGTATCCATATTTTTCTATTTTATCCTATAACAAGTTTTCTAATTTCTAGTTCACGAATTTAACTAAATATCTGGTTGAATTAATTCGAATTGTCGTTTGACTGCGGTTCAAAAAATACAGTTATGATTATATTTGAATATGAGATCAGAAAAAGTAACTTTCGAAAACAAGAATAACGAAAAAATTGCAGCAATAATTGACTGGCCGGTGCATCAACATCCGAAAGCAACTGCACTATTCGCTCATTGTTTTACTTGCTCTAAAAATTTAACTGCTGTAAAAAATATCAGTAAAGGACTAACCTCTGCAGGTTTTGCAGTCTTACGATTTGACTTTACAGGACTTGGAGAAAGTGAAGGGGAATTTGAGTCGACCAACTTTGAAACAAATATAGATGACCTTGAAGTAGCAGCCCATTTTCTAGCAACAGAAATAGAGGCACCCAAACTACTCATTGGTCATTCATTGGGGGGAACAGCAATGTTACACGCCTCAAAAAAAATTGTTTCAGCAAAAGGGGTTGTCACAATTGGATCTCCTTATCAACCTAACCATGCCACTCACCTTTTTGAAGACAGCATAGCAGAAATTAAAAATAAGGGTAGAGCAAAAGTATCTATTGGAGGTCGTCCATTTACAGTAAATAATGACTTATTGAAATCACTGAATGAAAATGACAGTGAACATATAATATCAGGATTGGGCAAAGCATTGCTAATTTTGCATTCTCCTCAAGACAAAATTGTTGAAATAGACAATGCTGAAAAAATATATATAGCCGCTAAACATCCTAAAAGTTTTATTTCATTAGATGGTGCAGATCATTTATTATCCGACAAAAATGACTCCACTTATATCGGTGAAATAATTGGCAACTGGGTCAATCGTTATTTGGTTTTTAATGAGGAGAAAATCTTCGACACCAATCACCAAGCAGCAGCACAAACAAATGCAGAAAGTCTGACTACAGAGGTAATAGCTGATGGTCATCCACTTATTGTAGATGAACCCAAAAGTCTTGGAGGGAATGATATAGGCCCAAATCCATACGGACTATTATCTGCTGCACTAGCAAGCTGCACTAGCTTAACTCTGCAGCTTTATGCTCGACGAAAAAAGTGGGAACTAAATGTAGCAACTGTTCATGTCAACCATTCCAAAATATCAAGTAGTGATTCAAATTCAAAAATAGATCATTTTGAAAGAAATATTGAGTTAATAGGCAATTTGGATGATGATCAAAAAAATCGTCTTTTAGAAATTGCCAATAAATGCCCTGTTCATAAAACTTTACACTCTTTTTCAAAAGTAGATTCGAACCTGATAGAATAGAGGGTTAATCATCTCAAAGGTTTAGCTTGTTAAGAATTAACTGTTAATAAGTATATGGTTTTCAACAAATGTTGATAACTATATTTTCTATTTTTATCAGCAGGAAGAACTATATCCATTACACTATGAGCAAGAGAATTACAACCATCTTACTTCTTTTATTATTTACCACTTCAAGCATTACTGCCCAAGAAGTTATCGGTAAAAAAGAAGAAAAATTGTTAATGCAGAAAGGAGAGGCATATTACAACGATGAGTATTATCAAACCGCTGCTACCATTTTCGAAAGATTAAACAAAGCCAATCCGGAAGATTTGTACTATAAGTTGATGGTAGGAATTTGCTACTCTTTCCTAAATGACAAAAAAGAAGAGTCTTTAGATTACCTGCTTGACGTTCAAAAGAAAAATCCCGATTACGTTGATGTCTACTTCTTTATTGGACGAGCATATGCTGTCAACCACCAATTCGACGAAGCCATAAAAAATTTCAATAAGTATATACAATCGAGTCAAGTTTTACCTGAAGATAAGGTAAAGGCTCGCTTATTCATTGAAAATTGCCAAAACGCAAAAGGAATCGTGCCAGATAGTTTGGAATTAGTAATTGAAAATATAGGACCTCCCATCAACACAAAATATGAAGAATATGTCCCTATTATTACTCCTGATGAGAGACTACTCATTTTTACCTACAGAGGTGAGCGAAGTGTTGGAGGAAGAATGGATAGAGCAGGGAACTCAGACCCTAAAGGAGAATATTATGAAGATATCATGATTTCTTATAAAAGAGGAGAAGAGTGGTCAGAACCAAGAAGCATTGGTAATAATATCAACACCAGTAAACATGATGCAAGTATCGCCATTTCAGCAAATGGAAGAAAACTATTCACCTACAGAAGTAGTAATAAAAATGAAGGAGACATCTATTTAAGTGAGTTAGAAGATGGATCTTTTACTACACCTAGACCACTAAACTCAGAAATTAATTCTGATTCTTGGGAAGGCAGCGCAAGTCTAACTAGTGATGAAAAAACCTTATACTTCACCAGTGAACGAGAAGGCGGATATGGGGGTAGAGACATCTACAAAGCTGAGCGTTTAAAAAATGGTGATTGGGGCAATGTAGTTAATTTAGGCCCAACCATCAATACACGGTACGATGAAGACGCTCCATTTATTCATCCTGATAACAAAACATTGTACTTTAGTTCAAAAGGCCACAATAGCATTGGTGGGTATGACATCTTTTACACTTATAATGATGATGGCGTGTGGGATGCACCTGAAAACATTGGCTACCCTGTAAATACAATCGAAGACGATCGGTATTACGTATTAACTGCTGACGGTACAAGAGGATATTACTCCAGTGCAGGGAAGGATGACTCTTACGGTGGAAATGATATCTATGTTGTTAGCCCAGGACACTTTGGAAAACGTCCCATATTAGCATTAGTAGTTGGAGTTACCAAAATGAATGGAAAGGTTGCAGCTGCAGAAATAACCGCAACTGATGCCACCACAGGAGAGTTTGCCAATCAAACAACTTCAGACAGCGAATCAGGAAAATTCATGATTTCATTGATTCCAGGTAATAAGTATAAAATAGCAATAGAAATCGAGGGAGCTAAAACTACTTACGAATATATAAATGTAGAATCAGTGGAGACTTTTGTGCAAGTAAACCATGATATTGATTTATATACAGATGATTTTCCTGAAGAAGAGAAAGCGGAAAATAACGCTAGCATTACTCCTTCTTTACAAGAAAAACTGACTGAACAAATTAAACGAATCAAAGAATTTGCCAACGATAGCATAGAGTACGAAAAAATAGACTTGAACAAGCGAATTATTAAATTAGAAAAATACAACAAGGAAGTAGCTGAAGAAAATGATAAAAACAATAGTAACACCGCAGGAGGCTTGGTGCCAGCAGGTAACAAAACGATTGCAGGTTTGTCATTTAAAGTAGAAGTAGGAGCTGTAACGGATACCAATGAGTTTAAATTAGCAGCTTTGAGTAAATACGGAAAGATTTCTCGCAAATTATATGAAGATGGGTTTTACAGATATACTTTTGGCCCATTTGAGACATTGGAACATGCAGAAAACTTCAGAGATATGATGGTTGAAAAAGAACCAGAAGCTAAAGATGCTTTCATTACGGTATTTGTATTTGGGAAGCGTAAAACGGTAGATGAGTTTACAGAAGAATTTACTTTAGAAGGATTAGATAATGAGCCATTGGCTGCGAATTCTACTTCAAACACTATCATAGAAAATACAAACCCGGAGGTTACTGCAAAAAAATCAAGCACCACTATTACAATGCCTGATGAGATGACGGAAGACGAAAAGATAGCTGCAGAAAAAATGAAATTAATGACTGACCCCTGTGACAAGTACACCATGGAGGCATTCACTGCATTTGTGTTGAAGGACATCGATAAAGAAGAAAACTATAAACGACTATTGAGCTTAGTAGGGCCAATCTGTCACCCTGATTTACACTTTGAAGTACAAATTGGAGCATACAGAAAACCTAACAACTTTAAATACGACAAGCTTTTAAAGTTTGGAAATCCACAAATTAGAAACTATCAAGATGAAATTACCAGATTCACCCAAGGTGAATTTAAGACATTCTACGATGCTGAAGGTTTAAGACAAAAAGTAATTAAGGAAGGAACTACAGATGCATGGATTACTCCATTTTACAAAGGAAAGCGATTATTGATGCAAGACTTGGTAAAAGGCAATTATGAAAGTGCACTAGGACTCAATTAAAAAATCGCTCATTAAAATTTAAAAGATACAACTTTTGTGTTGCTCGAGTAATCGCAGTATACAACCATCTAATATAAGCAGTATCTATCATCTCTTCAGTGAGGTATCCTTGGTCGATTATCACATTTTTCCACTGCCCTCCCTGAGATTTATGACAAGTAATAGCATAAGCAAACTTAATTTGCAAACCATTATAATACGGATTCTTTTTTAAGAGTTCGTATTTTTTTTGTCGATTGGGTTCGTCTGCATAATCTTCCAACACCCGTTCATAAAGCAGTCTATAATCCGCAGGATCAAGCGCCGGACTTTCGGACTCTAAGGAATTCAACAACAACTTCGTTTCAACTAGAGGTTCTTCAGGATAATCGACCAGACGAATGGTCGCATCAACAAATCGAAAACCGTACATTTCCTCCGTATTCCCTAATCGCATAATTTCGGCAATATCTCCATTTGCAATAAAACCTGCTTTCGACTTTTCATCTAACCAGAAATAATTATTTTTCACAATCATGATATACTCTCCTGTCGCGATTTCATCCTCCATCCAACGGATACGTTGTCTAATCTGACCATTAAACAGGTTTGCTCTTTTATTTGATCTACAAATAACTATAGAATGATCTTCTCCATCATTACTGTAACAGTCATTAAGAACATCTTCTAGTTCATCTCCACCTAGCCTAATGATGTCAGGGTAACCATCTATTTCAAACTTAATATTGAAATCATCCGTTAATAAAGCCAGCCTCAATTTTGTTGCATTGTATAAAATCCCTGAATCATATTGTTGACGAACTACCTCTTTTAATTCTGCTCCTTTAAGATGAATTGGAAAAGCCGATTGCAAAAATTTAGGTTCAAGGGCTGGGCTTAAATCCATTCCTACCGGAGGTAACTGAGCTGTATCACCAATAAAAATTAATTTACAATTATGGCCACTAAAAACGAACTCCATCAAGTCATCAAGTAGACTTCTACTAGATCCAAAGCCAGAATTAGATAAGCCAGCTGCATCTGAAATCATAGATGCCTCATCGACTATAAATATGGTATTTTGCATTTTATTGGCTGCCAGAACGAATTTGGACAACCCTTCAGGTGACGTTTTAACCTGGTAAATCGCCTTGTGTATCGTAAAGGCTCTTTTGTTTGAAAAAGTAGATAACACTTTTGCGGCTCGCCCTGTAGGAGCAAGCAAGAGGGACTTTAATCCCAACTTTGGCAGTGCTTTTACCATAGCTCCAACAGTGGTGGTTTTACCCGTACCGGCATATCCTCGAATAATAAAGGCCCAGTTTCCTTCCTTCTTGTCGATAAATCGACTCATTCTATCAATTAGAATTAACTGATCTTTGGTAGGTGGATGTCCCATTTGTGAAATAAATAGAGACGAAAAAGCGTTGGACATGTGAGAATATTTTCCGGACGAATAATGCATAAAGGTAAGACAACTATTAATGATTTTTTAATTTTGCAGCACCATAAAAAATAGTAGTTTTGTAAGGCTTTGAAAAAAGCATTTTGGGACATTTTCGACCAAATAATTTAATTTAACAGTTTAAACATCATAGAAAAATGAAAATCGCAATTCAAGCAGTACTACTTATAGCAGCCGTTGTGCTTGCATACCTTGTTTACGACAGTGTAAATAGCCGAATTGAATTTGAGAAAAAATTAGAATACAGAAAAGGGGTAGTCGTTGAGAATTTAATTCACTTAAGAACTGCTCAGAATGAATTTAAAGGTGAGAAAAAACGTTATGCAAAAACGTTTGACGAATTGTTTGGATTTATCAAATATGACTCTATCTCTGTAATTAAAGCTATTGGTAATGTGCCGGATTCATTGACCGAGCAACAAGCAGTAGAATTGGGGATCGTTTTAAGAGATACCACAAAAATTGCTGCGATTGATAGCGTGCTTAAAGGAATGAACCTCGACTCATTAAAATACATCCCATTTTCAGGTGGTGAAATTTTTAAGATTGATGCAGGCCAAATTGAAAAAAACAAAGTTAATGTAAACGTTTTTGAAGTATCAGCGAAATATAGCCAATTCCTTAAAGGCCTGAGCACAAAAAATGAAAACATTGACCTTGAAAATGAACTAAAAGTTGGGTCTATGGAAGAACCAACAACAAGTGGAAACTGGGAATAATAAAAATATATGACAGGAACTATTCAGCCTGTATTTCATCAGTTCGATCAATCTAAGGTTGACGACAATAAAACAAATTACCATCTATCACTTCAAATAAGTATAGATGGTTTTTGTTTTGCCCTCTTTCATATTATTGAGAAGAGGTACATTGGTATTGGGGAATATCAGACATCCTCCAATCAGACAATGGATACCCAGCTATTTGAGAATATTGTCCAAAATGAACAGTGGCTTCAAGGAAATTTTAAATCAGTAAGTTGCTCTTTTTCCAATTCTAAAAGCACTCTTATTCCTTCCCCCCTATTTGATGATCACGAATTAAGATCCTACTTATCGTTACACACTGACTTAAGTCCAACTGACGAAGTATTTTCAAACAAACTAATTCAAAGTCCAATTCGTAATTGTTTTGCCATTCCTCATGTATGGAGTAAGCTAATAGTTAGCCAGTTTCCAAATACTAACATCTTGAATATCAACTCAACCCTGATTGAAGCGGCAATTCAAAACAATCAAAAGAGAACTGAAATTATGCTCCACTTTCTTGGAGGAGAATTCAAACTGGTGATAACAAATGGTCAAAAATTATTGATGAGCAATAGTTTTAATTACCAGACCTCAGAAGATGTAATTTACTACCTCCTCTATGTTATGGAACAACTGAAACTCGACCCGAACAAATCAGTGCTTATCCTATCAGGAAAAATTTTGAAGGATTCTGCAATCTACAAATTGCTGTATAAATATATTCTTACCATCGAATTTGCAGACTTACCCCATTCAGTTGAATACGCCAAACCCATTATGCAAACAGAAACCCATCGATATTACCCATTAATCCAACAATACTTGTGCGAATAATCAGTGGAATATATAAAGGAAAAAAATTAATCGCCCCAAAAAGTCTTCCCGTAAGACCAACAACTGACTTTGCGAAAGAAGGGCTATTTAATATGCTAAATAATCGAATAGATTTTGAAGGGATTGCCGTTTTAGACTTATTCGCGGGAACTGGAAATATTTCTTTAGAATTTGCCTCTAGAGGAGCTCAATTGATTACCTCAGTAGATGCAGACAGAGGTTGTATAAATTACATTAGAAAAACTGCAGAGGAGCTAAACTGTAACTGCATTCTACCTTTGCGTGGAGATGTATTCAGCTTTGTTCAAAAGAACTTTGGACAGTTTGATGTCATTTTTGCTGATCCACCCTACGGTTTAAAAGGTTCTGAAATTTTACCAACTAGTATCCTAAATGGGACCTTATTGAATGAAAAAGGTCTTCTCATTTTTGAGCACCCAAAAGAACTCAATTTTGATAATCATCCAAATCTGATTTTGAATCGTAAATTTGGTAATGTGAATTTTAGCTTCTTCGAACATAAATAGACTAAATATGAAAATTGCGGTTTTTCCCGGCTCATTTGACCCCATCACCAATGGGCATATCGACCTAATCAAGCGTGCATTACCAATATTCGACAAAGTGATTATCGCTATTGGCTACAACAGCAATAAAACGAGCGGAATGTTCTCTATAGAAGAAAGACAAGAGTTCATTGCAAAAAGTGTAAAAGGTATAGGCAATACAGAAATTGCCACCTACGAAGGACTAACGATCAATTTTTGTAAAAAAGTAAAAGCAAATACTATCTTGAGAGGACTAAGAAACACCGTAGACTTTGAATTTGAAAAATCAATCGCTCAGATGAATAAAGAACTAGCTCCAGATATTGAAACCATGTTTTTATTCACCAATCCAGAGTTTTCAGCAATAAACTCATCAATCGTGCGTGATATAATTCGTAATGGCGGCAATGCTAACCAGTTTTTACCATTTGAATTATAAGATAATCCTATGATTAAAATCTTCTCAACTACAATTTTACTTCTAATTGTAAACTTCAGTTTCTCAAGTGAAACCATAATTCAAGGGAATGCAAAAGGCTTTGAAGGAAAAACTATTCGCTTAACTGCTATTCAAGATTACATCACGAATACTACAGAGAAATTAGGAACTGCCACTATAAAAGACAATCAATTTAAATTTAAATTGGAAACCGAGGAGGTGATTCAAATAACTCTTACTATTGAAGATAAGTCCACCTCGTTTTACATCTCAGCGGGTAAGGTATACAACATTAGTCTAAGTTTTGATGAAGAATGGAACAGAGGTAAAATATATGATAAGGAATTGAGTTTAAGCTTTAGCTTTCCGCAACCAGATGACATTAACCAATTAATTAAAAAGTTCAACAATGATTACGCTGCATTTTTTGAAAAAAATGCGGTTTTAATGGCTAACAGGCAAGCTCAAAAACAAATAGATGAATTTGTAGATCAAGTCAACTCGGATCAAAGATACTCTCGAGATAAATTCATGTTGGCTTATGTAAAATACGCTTGTGCCAGCCTGCAAGATGCCTCCTTTTACAACAAACAAAAACTAACAGCAAATTATTTAAGTGACTCTCCTATTTTATATAATCACAAAGAGTATATGCTTTTTTATACGCAGTTCTATGACAATCATTTCAAGAAATTGATACTGGGCAGTAAAGGAGCAGAACTACTTAAGTATCTAACTTTAGAAAATGATTTAATATCAGCTAATAAATATATTCAAGAACAAATAAAAGTCAAAAATGCATCCTTTGCAGAATTGTACCTACTCTATGGTATTTTTGATGTTTATTTCGATAAAGTATTTAATCAAAAAAGCGCCCAAGATATTTTAAGGCAAATTTCAAAAAATGGAGCTACAAAAGAAAATAAAATCATTGCTGGTAATATCCTAAAGAAAATTCAATTCTATGGAAATGACAATGTCGCTCCCAGTTTTAGCCTGTATGATGTCAATAAAGAGTTACATCAATTAAAAGAATTTAAAGGCAAATATATCTATTTAAACTTTTGGGCAAGTTGGTCATTGATTTCCGTAAAAGAGATGCAAATTATTAAAAGCCTCCATAAAACATTTGGCGATAAAATTGCATTCATCAGTATCAACTTAGACGATAATTTTGAAGATTTTAAAGCAGCAAACAAGCGTTATAATTATACGTGGACTTCTTTACATTATGGTAATCAGTTTGAGGTAAAAGAAGATTATCAAGTCTTCACGATTCCTACATATATCATTATAAATCCGAAAGGAAAAATAGAATCTAGCCAAGCGCCCAATCCAGAAACTATTGGGGATTACTTTTATAAGGTTACGAAGTAATGTTTTTCAGCAGTGATTCAATAGAAGCGTAGGTGTTATTCATGATAGGTTCCATTCCAATTGGAGCAACCCAACAGACCTGCTCAATGCCCTCTTCTTCCTGAGGAGTCAATAATTGATCTCTCTCTACACGCATTTTAAACCAGTGAGTAGGTTTCAAAATCTGATGTTCATTTACCCAATAAACATGGTAAGTCGTCATTAGTTTTTCTTCCAATAAAACATCAACTAATCCACATTCTTCTTCTACTTCCCTTATTGCTGCATCATCATAGCTTTCTCCTTTCTCTACCTTTCCTTTAGGTAAGTCCCATTTACCTAAACGATAAATAAAAAGCATTTCGTTTAAAGGGTTAAATACAATTCCACCAGATGCCTCTACTATTTCGAATTGTCTTTTAAATAATTCCCATTGAATTTCTACTTCTTTCATTAAAAAAACCAAATGCAGGGCATTCTTACTATTTTTTAATAAATCCACAGCCTCTTCTAACTCACTTAAATCGGAATAGTTAATGTAAAGATAATTCTTAAGACGATCTGAAAAGGAATCAAAATGTTGAAAAGTAATGGAAGACTGATTAATAAAAACTTGATACATTTGTCAATATGAATGCTACGGATGATACTGCGTTAAAGGTCGCAGAATTTTTGCTACAAATAAAAGCAATAAAATTGAACAATGCTGAACCCTTTACATGGGCTTCAGGATGGAAGTCACCTATCTATTGTGACAATAGAAAAACACTTTCATACCCTCCAATACGAACCTATATTCGACAGATTTTCGTTGAAAAAATTAGAGAAAAGTATGGTACTCCTGATGTAATAGCTGGTGTTGCCACTGGTGGAATTGCCCTTGCAGCGCTCATCGCTCAAGAAATGGAACTTCCAATGATATATGTTCGTTCTTCTTCGAAAGGACATGGTCTACAGAACCAAATCGAAGGGGTATTGGAGAAAGGCCAAAAAGTTGTGGTAATAGAAGATCTCATTTCCACAGGAATGAGCAGTTTAAAGGCGGTTGAAGCATTAAGGACTACTGGAGCTGACGTAGTAGGTATGGTTGCTATATTCACTTATGGGTTCGACGTTGCAGTAAATAATTTCAAAGACTATAAATGTCCCCTGATTACTTTAACAGATTATGAAGCTTTATTGGAAGTTGCCGTAGAAACTTCCTATATTCAGAAGCATGAAATATCCTCACTTAAGGAATGGAGAGAAAACCCTTCTACCTGGAAACAATAAAAAAATATGAAAATAGAAACAGCTAAAGTAGCTTCACCCAATAGTCAACAAGCATTATTTAATTTTTTATCAGATTTAAACAATCTTGAACAATTAATGCCTGAGGGCAAAATTGACAACTGGAAATCCGACAGTGACAGCTGCGAATTCAGTATCAAAGGGATGGCCTCTATAGGACTTAGAGTAATTGATCGCAAACCCAATAATGAGATCAATATTGAATCTTTCGGCAAAGCTCCGTTTAAATTCAAATTGAATATCCTAATTGAGGAAAAATCAGCAGATAGCGCAGAGACTCAAATCATTTTTGACGGAGATGTCAACCCTTTCATGAAGATGATGATTGAAAAGCCATTGAGTAACTTTTTCAATATGCTAACTGCAAAAGCTGGAGAGCTTAAATTATAAATTTAAGTTCTTTCAGCCCGTATTCGGATAGGTCACCAATTTCATTTTCTAATACTACATTTCCATAATTTTTTACGCCGACTAACTTGGCTTTAATTACTTGGTCGTCTTTTTCATAATACGCCCATTGATTATAGTTTAGCAATCGGTGATGGTAAGCATCGTCAATTTCAAAGTACTTCTCGGCTCTCAGCATTAAATACCACTTTTGCATACTTTTTAACAATGATTGCAATAAATGTCCTGTTTCTATCAACTCTCCTGCCTCCATCGAGAGTGAAGTTGCACCAAGTCCATAAATTCCAAAATCTTGCTCATTAATATTTACCCCAACCCCAATAACTGAGTGTTCAATTTCTTGTCCACGAACTGAGTTTTCAATTAATATTCCTGCCACCTTATCTTTTCCAACGTAAATATCGTTGGGCCACTTTATTTTCACATTGAAAATGGACAGCTTCTCAATAGCCTCTACCATCCCAATCGCGATGACTTTACTGAGGTAAAATTGCTTTTCTAAGGTTAAAAATTTAGGAAATAAAATGACGCTAAACGTTAGATTTAGGCCTTCTCCGGAATACCATTTCGTACCCATTTGCCCCCTTCCATGAGTTTGGTGTTTTGCATTAATGACAGTACCTTCAACAACTTTTTGTTTTTTTAACATGCGTTGTGCATGCAAGTTGGTTGAATCAACTTCGTCAATTTCTATGAGTTGGCCTCCAAAGAATTGCCTATCTATCATAATACAAAGGATTTGAAGAAGACAATATTAAGCGTTTCTATACTAAATTTCGTTACTTTTGTGAATTAATTTTATAGCTCATAATGACCAAGAAAAGAATTGTAGGAGAATCCGAATTGTTGACAGAAAACATCATCAAAGCCATACAAGAAAAAAAAGGAGACAACATCACTTGTCTAAATTTAAAAAATATAGACGCAGCCGTAACGGATTATTTCATCATTTGCGACGGAACATCTAACACCCAGGTTTCAGCCATTAAAGACTCTATCGAAAAAGAAGTTAGAGAAGCGCTAGGCGAAAAGCCGTGGCACATTGAAGGTACGAATAATGCAGAATGGATTTTAATGGACTACGTTAATGTAGTGGTTCACATTTTCCAAAAAGAAACCAGAGCCTTTTTTAATATTGAAGGACTTTGGGCAGATGCAGACATTCAAGAAATACCAAGTATAAATTAAGATTACAATCTAAAAAGTATCACTACCCCCATTTTAACATGACAGAGAAGAAAAAACAAAAAGGGAAACCACCAAAGAAACAATTCAACTTTTATTGGATTTATGTAACGGTTGGTGTTTTACTAATAGCATTAAATTTATTCAACTATAGTTCAGGTGCTCAGAAAGTGACTTGGGATAGATTTGTCAATGAAATGCTCAAAGAGCAAGAAGTTAGCAGATTAGTAGTGGTGAATAATGAGCTAAAAGTTGAAATATTTTTAAGTGCCGAAGCATTAAAGAGTGATAAATACAAAGACCTAAAAAAGGGAACTTTCTCAGATGCTACAGGACCGCAGTTCTATTTAACTATTGGCTCTGTAGACCAATTCAGTAGAGATTTAAATCGAGTACAGGAGGATCTTCCAGAATCTGCACAAGTCAATCCAGAATATGACCAACGTAAAAATTGGACTGGAGAAATAATCAGCTGGGTTCTACCAATCGTGATTATGATTGGCCTTTGGGTATTCATTATGCGTCGAATGTCAGGTGGTGCAGGTGGTGGCCCCGGTGGACAATTGTTCAACATAGGAAAGTCTAAAGCGACTCTTTTTGATAAAGAAAAAAACGTAAAGGTTTCTTTTAATGACGTAGCAGGTTTGGATGAAGCAAAAGTGGAAATTCAAGAAATCGTTGAGTTTTTAAAGAATCCTAAAAAGTATACTGAGTTGGGAGCTAAAATCCCAAAAGGAGCATTATTAGTAGGCCCTCCTGGAACAGGTAAAACCTTATTAGCTAAAGCAGTAGCAGGTGAAGCTCAAGTTCCATTCTTTAGTTTATCAGGTTCTGATTTCGTTGAAATGTTTGTAGGAGTTGGTGCTTCAAGAGTACGGGACTTATTCAAGCAAGCGAAGGAAAAAGCGCCTGCTATCATTTTTATCGATGAAATCGATGCCATCGGTAGAGCAAGAGGTAAAGGTGCAGCGCAAGGATCTAACGACGAAAGAGAAAATACATTGAACCAGTTATTAACTGAAATGGACGGATTTGGATCTAACTCTGGAATCATCATTTTAGCAGCGACTAACCGTGCCGAAATTTTAGATAGGGCATTACTTCGTCCAGGTCGTTTTGACCGTCAAATTAGTGTAGACTTACCTGAGTTAAATGAGCGTAAGCAGATTTTTAAAGTTCATGTGAAGCCATTAAAAATTGACAATACTGTTGATATCGAATTTTTATCAAAACAAACTCCTGGCTTTTCTGGTGCAGACATTGCCAATATTTGTAATGAAGCGGCATTAATTGCTGCAAGAAAAGATAAAAAAGCGATAGATCAACAAGACTTTTTAGATGCCATTGACCGTGTAATTGGCGGATTAGAGAAGAAAAATAAAATCATCACCAGTGAGGAAAAGAAAGTTATCGCTTTTCATGAAGCTGGTCATGCATCAGTAAGTTGGTTAGTAAAATACGCCAACCCATTGGTAAAGGTGACAATAGTTCCTAGAGGAAGGTCCTTAGGAGCTGCATGGTATTTACCCGAAGAAAGACAAATCACCAACACCGAGCAATTGATCGATGAAATGTGTGCTGCCTTAGGTGGAAGAGCTGCAGAAGAAATTATTTTTGGTAAAATTTCTACTGGTGCGTTAAGCGACTTGGAAAAAATCACCAAACAAGCATATGCCATGGTTTCCATTTATGGATTGAATAGCAAGATTGGAAATATCTCATTCTATGATTCTACCGGCCAAAGTGAGTATAGTTTTAGTAAACCTTATAGCGAAAAGACGGGGCAAACTATTGACGAAGAAGTTAGCAAACTTGTCGAAGCTGCATATATAAGAACAAAAGATATTCTGATAAAACACAAGGCAGAATTAACTCAATTGGCAGAGCTACTGTTAGAAAAAGAAGTTATCTTCAAAGAGGATGTAGAACGCATTTTCGGGAAACGCCCGGCTGAATTTGATGCGGAGCGTGAAGAAAAGAAACTTTTAGAACAAACTATTTCTGATAATGAAAAAGCAAAAGCGATAGCATTGAGCGCAGAAAATAGTGATCAGAAGAAATTAACAGAGCCAACAGAGGAAGAAATATCTGAAGAAAAGAATAGCTAATCACATGGAAAACGATTGGGTAAAAATTGCAGGAGCCTCTCAACTATATATTGTTGAAATGTACAAAGGCCTTTTGGACGAACATTCTATCCAATCCATTCTAATGAATAAAACTGACTCCATGCATCTGCATTTAACCAATGCAGATGTAGAGTTATACGTTCGGAATCATGATGTTATTCGTGCTAAACACTTAATTGAAAAAGCCCGATTTGAATAATTTTACACAACGTGCTCTTACAGGAATAATTTTCGTTGCGGTGCTTTTAGGAGCAATCGTACTCAGCGAATATGCTTCAGCCATACTATTCTTCTTTATTATTCTATTGGGAACTAGAGAGTTTTATAATTTCTTTAAAGATGGAGAGTGTTCTCCTCAAAAAAATGTAGGAATTATCAGTTCTCTATCTTACTTCACAATTTCGGTTTTCATTAATCAATCGCAATTAGCCAACACTACGCTTTTCTTATTGGTTCCAATTGTCTTTTCTATTTTCATCATCGAGTTGTTCAGGAATAAGCCAAATCCGATTAGCAACATTTCCTATACCTTATTAGGAATTGTTTACATCGCATTCCCGATGACATTGCTATATGAACTTTCCTTTATCGAAAACAATCAATTTGGGGGAGCGTATAACTATCAAATTGTCTTAGGCTTCTTTTTTCTTTTATGGGCGAATGACACAGGAGCCTATTTAGTGGGAAGAAAATTAGGACGTACCAAACTTTTTGAACGAATTTCACCAAAGAAAACATGGGAAGGTTCATTGGGTGGTGCTGTTCTAGGAATCGGGGTTGGATATTTAAATGCACAAATATTCACAGACTTAAGTTTATTCAATTGGATTATTGTTGCGTTACTAGTAGTCGTTTTTGGCTCACTCGGAGATTTAGTAGAATCTCTCTTTAAACGAAGTTTAAATATCAAAGATTCAGGCAAATTACTCCCTGGCCACGGTGGACTCCTCGATCGTTTTGATGGTATTTTTATCGCGGCACCTATCGTTTATACCTATTTACGATTTATATTTGCATTTTAGTACCTTGCACACCTAACTCATTTTTTTATCAGATGACATTTCATAAAGAAGGATATCCAAGCATTATATTAGTGTTAATTGTATCAGCTATTATTACAGCAATTACACATTATTTTTTTAGTCAATACCCTTGGGTAATCTATTTAGGCTATGCTATTTCAGCCTTTTTAATTGTTGTAATTCTTCAGTTTTTTAGAAGTCCGAGTAGAACGGTAACCCCTAATGACAATCACATTATTTCTCCTTGCGATGGCAAAGTGGTAGTAATAGAAGAGGTTCAAGAGACTGAATTTATCAATGAAAAGAGAATTCAAGTTTCTATCTTCATGTCTCCGATAAATGTGCATAACAATAGATACCCAATTGCAGGAACTTTAAAAAACTTCAAATACCACCCAGGGAAATTCTTGGTAGCATGGCATCCAAAATCCTCTACGGAGAATGAAAGAACCACTGCGTTAGTAGAAGATTCAAAAGGTCGTAGTGTTTTGTTTAGACAAATTGCAGGGGCTTTGGCAAGAAGAATCGTATTCTACGGTAAAGAAGGTGATAAAGTAGAGCAAGGCTCAGAATGCGGCTTTATTAAATTCGGATCTAGAGTTGATTTATTTCTTCCAATTGGAACTAAAATCAATGTAGCACTTGAGCAGAAAGTCACTGGTGGAATTGATGTGATTGGTGAATTTCAATAATTCACTACAAAATCCCTTTCAGCTCAATCAATCCTTTAATGTGATGTGTTGGTTTTACTATTGATTTCTTAGGAAAATCAGCTAAGTAAACACTGTCCATTCCTGCTTGTTTTGCTCCAACAATATCTGCCTCAAAATCGTCGCCGATCATAATACTGTGATGAGCAGCAGCACCACTGCGATCAAATGCGTGTTTAAAAATATCCTCATGTGGCTTTGCCTTCCCGATCAATTCTGAGATGACCACTTCTTTAAAAAATCGATCAATTCCAGAGTTTTTCAACTTTACAAATTGAGCTTCTTTAAATCCGTTTGTAATTATGTGTAGGTGATACTTTTCATTTAGGTATTCTAAAACAGGCAGCGCATCAGGTAATAAATGAGGCTTTATACTACAAGTCTCTACATATCGATCATTGAACTCTAACGCCATTTTCTCATCATCAATATGAAAGTGCTGAAGTGCATGATGAAATCTCAGCTGCCTTAGTTCATCTTTAGTGACTTTTCCAACTCTATAAAGTGCCCACAAGTCGTGATTCTTTATTCTATAAACGCTCATAAATTCATCAAAACTCGGAACACTTTTATGCCCCAGTTCAAATTCGTGATACAAGTCGTTTATAGTTTCTAAAGAATTTCTTTCAAAATCCCATAGTGTTCGATCTAAATCGAAAAAAACATGTTCATATTTAGACATGAATTATTCTTTTTCGCCAAATGCTAAATCTCCTGCATCTCCCAAACCAGGAACAATATAGGACTGAGCTGTTAATTCCTCGTCCAATGCTGCCATCCAAATAGTAACATTATTTGGAAGATTTCTTTTTGCATACTCTAGACCTTCTGTGCTACCAATTACAGATACTAAATGAACGTGTTCAGGCTTACCTTTAGACAACAATGCTTTGTAGGCCAACACAATAGAAGAGCCAGTTGCGATCATCGGGTCGGAGAGAATTAAAGTTTTCTTTTCAATAGAAGGGCAAGCTAGATATTCCAACTCTATATCAAAACTACCATCCTTGTGGTGTTTTCTGTAAGCAGAAATAAATCCATTTTGAGCCGCATCAAAATAATTTAACAAACCTTGATGTAATGGCAACCCTGCTCTTAAAATAGTAGCAATAACAGGCTGGTGCTTGAACACAAATTCATTAGATAGACCTAAAGACGTTTGAACTTCCTTTTTCTCAAAAGCCATTGTTTTACTGATCTCATACGCAAAAATTTCGCCCACCCGTTCAAGATTTCTTCTGAATCGCATGCTGTCTTTTTGTATATTAACATCTCTAATCTCAGCCATAAATTGGCTGACAATCGAAAGTTCTTTATCTAGTATTTTAACTTTGGCCATTTTGATATATTTTTTACAAAGATGCCTAATTTATTGGTGGAGCATCCTATTCTTTGTCCAATTTTTTATTTTTTGACTATTTTTCAGAAGCTTTTTCTAACAAATAAGAATAAATGGAGCGCCAGCCTACCCAAATGTCTTCATCACTCAAACTCTCGTTGTGCCATAAACTAATGAAAGTCCCGTCCACTTGTCTAACCGCATCTACCATTTCATCAATCGCTTCTTTTGCTTCTTCAATGGTGTAATTATAGTAAAACTTTAAACTTGCATCCATAATGCAGAATGGATATACCTTAAGGTCTGTTATTACTTCCAAATCCAAGTCATAGAAGTAAAAGGGCGTACAAATACTGGCTCTAAAGCCAACTGTTGCAGCATAACCCATTGTATAATCCTCCTTCATATCAAAATGAATCAAATTTCGATAGGTTTCTGGCAATGTCAATTTTAAGAAGTGTTGTCTACTTTTAGTGACATCCCTTTTTATCACACCTGCCAACCGCTTGATCTCTTTCTCCAATTTCGCGACATTCTCATTGGACACATAACCAGGATGAATTCCAATTTCTGCTTCGTCAGCAGTAGATTTTATCACCGATTGAAAACTTCGACTTTCTATGGGTACATTTTTATCATTGAACCCATAATCTGCCACTAAGAAAAAATAAATGGGATGCAGCTTATATTCTGCATGCACTTCATTGAGATGTTCAAAAGTATCATAAGGATCGTGCGCTAACCCAAACACCACTTTTAACTGTCGAACCAATTTTGAAAATTGAAACTTAAACAAGTATTTCAAAGAGGCTCCAATGGTGCGTACTACTCCTTTTTGTCGGTAGGCAAACGCATTGTCTACATCTAATGTAGGTAGGAACTGGTAATTTCTAGATTTAAAATCCAAATCAGGAAATTTACTTTCGAGAATCACTTTAAGGCGTTGCGCCCATAGGTTAACTAATGGTCGTTTAATAAATCGATTTTTATAGGCAATACTTTCTTTGGGATCAAATCGATCAAAAACGTCACGAATATGAGGCAAGTATTCTTCATATCTAGAAACCAAATAGAAAGACAATGCAAAAACATCAAAAGGCAATTCTGAGTTGGAATTCGTTTTAAAAAATGCAGGATAACCGTCTACATCGAACACCTTCAACTCTTGTTCTTCTATTCCGTTTTGAAACAAAAAATCGACAGCTGCAAAGTGTAATTCCTCAGCAACTGGACGATAGCAATAGGAAATTTTTGGGCCGCTAAAATCTGCAAACTCCTGCTTTTCAGAAGTAAGCTTTATCTTTAAGCCTAAAATGGTTTCAAAAACTAATTCCAGTGAGTACTGAACTCTATTGGTAATTTTATGCGTGTAGATTAATATCATTTATAGCAAGCCTTCATCTGCGAAGCTAAAGTAAGTATTGTCGGCGAAAATCAAATGGTCTAATATAGGAAGATCGAGGATTCTTCCAGCCTCTTTTAGTTTTTTGGTCAATTGAATGTCGGCATCGCTAGGTTTTAAATTCCCTGAGGGGTGGTTGTGACATAAAATAATGGAAGATGCCAATTTATCGATAGCCATTTTAAATATTATTTTAGAGTCTACTACCGTTTGGCTAACACCACCCTTACTAATGTTAACCCGCTCCAATATTTGATTTCCACGATTCAATAATAACACCCAAAACTCTTCATGTGGCAAATCTTCCATCACCTCTCTCATGTTCTCAAACACGACAGAACTGGCTGTAATTTTCACTCGTTTTACAGCCTCAGTTTCTTTTCGCCTTCTCCCTAGCTCTAATGCAGCAGCAATAGAAATTGCTTTGGCTTCTCCTATTCCTTTAAACTTTTGGAGGTCCACAATGCTCATTTTCCCCAATTGATTGAGGTTATTAGATGCTGCTGACAAAATTCGTTTGGACAACTCAACAGCCGTTTCATCACGACTTCCTGAACCAATTAAAATGGCTATCAATTCTGCGTCGCTCAATGCTGTTTTTCCTTTCAAGAGTAATTTCTCTCGAGGTCGGTCTTCCTCAGCCCAAGCTTTTATTCCCAAATGCTTTTCGATGTCTTCCATAACTCTAAAGATAAGAGAATAAATTATTTATAGAAAATGGAGCTAATAAAAAAGCATCCCTCCTTTCGGAAGAATGCTCTTTTAAAATTCTATGTATAGGACTGAATTAGCTATTCAATCTGTTCTCTAAAGCGGTTTCAAATTGGTGTTTCGCATCAGCTACTGTTCCAAATGATTCTCCATCGATAAGCATTTCTTTACCCTCTACAGTTCCTAAGAAAGTATACTCTAATCCAGAAGCTACCATGTGCTCAACAAACTCATCTTGGTTATCAGGATTGATGGATACCACTACTCTACTTTGAGATTCTCCGAACAAGTATGCATCTTTTCTATAGTCGCTATCAGTTTCTACAGAGAAACCAAATCCATTTGGCATTCCTGCTTCTAACAAAGTAATGAATAAACCACCATCTGAGACATCATGTGCTGAGTTCAACATACCTGCTTGAATCAACGTCTTCACTTGATTTTGCAATGCATGCTCCTCATCCAAATTGAAGTATGGAGAAGGTGATTGCTTCACTTTATGGTAAGCATATAAATATTCAGATGAACTGATATCGTTTTGAGCTCCACCAATCATATAAATTAAATCTCCTTCGTTTTGGAAAGCCAATGAAGTGATGAATTTCTTATCAGTTACAATACCCATCATACCAATAGTAGGAGTTGGAAAAACTGGAACATCTACTCCATTCTGCATGCTTTGGTTGTAGAAACTTACGTTTCCACCCGTTACTGGTGTCTGGAACTTCTCACAAGACTTTTTCATTCCTTTGATCGCTCCCACAAACTGCCAGTATACCTCTGGGTTGTATGGATTTCCGAAATTCAAACAGTTAGTAATTGCTGAAGGCTCTCCACCAGAACAAACAATGTTTCTAGCTGCTTCTGCAACTGCAATGGCACAACCTTCTTCTGGGTTAGCATTAACGTAACGTGCGTTACAATCTACTGTAAAGGCCAAAGCTTTGTTCAAGCCTTTGATGTTTACAATACCTGCATCAGTTGGTTTGTTTGCACTCATGTTAATAGTACCTACCATTGTGTCATACTGCTCAATCACCCACTTCTTAGAAGCGATGTTTGGATGATTGATTAAAAAGTAAGCCACTTCTTTAAGGTCCTTTGGCTCTTCAAT
The DNA here is from genome assembly GCF_009909615.1 of Acidiluteibacter ferrifornacis. Taxonomy (GTDB): domain Bacteria; phylum Bacteroidota; class Bacteroidia; order Flavobacteriales_E; family Vicingaceae; genus Acidiluteibacter; species Acidiluteibacter ferrifornacis. The sequence goes on from NZ_WWNE01000006.1 coordinate 323,997, forward strand.
AGACTCAATTTTGAACTTCTGATTTTCTGCAAAATAAGCAGGTTCTTTATATTCTCTTTCATAAACTGGAGCTCCACCACCTAATACTAATGATTCAGCAGGAACATGAGCAACTAATTGACCTCCCATATAATATTCCAATTGTCCGCCTTCGGTCACTTCACCAATTTGCTCGCAATTCAAATCCCATTTGTCAAAAATAGCTTCTACCTCAGCTTCTCTACCTTTCTTCACCACTACTAACATACGCTCTTGAGATTCTGATAACAAAATCTCAAATGGCTTCATGCCTTCTTGACGGGTAGGCACTTTATCTAAATCTATCCTCATTCCGAATCCCTCCTTTCCACTCATTTCTGAAGTAGAACAAGTAATTCCAGCAGCTCCCATATCTTGCATTCCAATGATTGCATCAGTTTCAGCCAATTCTAATGAAGCTTCCAATAATAATTTCTCTTGAAAAGGATCTCCAACTTGAACAGCTGGCAAATCATTTGCAGATTCTTCGGTGATGTCTTTCGAAGCAAAAGCTGCTCCATGGATTCCATCTTTACCTGTAGCTGATCCAACAATATAAACTGGATTACCTAATCCGTAAGAAGTAGCAGAAATCATTTTGTCTGCTTTCATAATTCCTGCAGACATAGCGTTTACTAATGGATTGGTGTTGTAGCACTCGTCAAAGAACACCTCTCCTCCCACTACAGGGATACCAAATGCATTACCGTAGCTTCCGATACCTTTTACCACTCCTTTCAATAACCACTTGGTTCTGTCAGAATCGATAGAACCAAAACGTAAGGAGTTTAATTGTGCAATTGGACGAGCCCCCATGGTAAAAATGTCACGGTTGATACCACCTACACCTGTAGCCGCACCTTGAAATGGCTCCAAAGCCGACGGGTGATTGTGTGATTCAATCTTGAATGCACAAGCTAATCCGTCACCGATGTCCACTAATCCAGCATTTTCTTCTCCAGCTTCGGCCAACATATGTGGGCCTTCTTTTGGTAATTTCTTCAACCAAGTAATGGAGTTTTTGTAAGAACAGTGCTCCGACCACATCACAGAGTAAATACTTACTTCTGTAAAGTTGGGTGTACGTCCCAAAATTTCCTTGATTTTATCAAATTCCTCAGGTCTTAATCCTAATTCTATTGCCGTTTCTACGGTTGCTTCGTTCAATGTATTATCTTCCATTTTGTGAAGGGCTGGTTAGTAAGCTGCAAAAGTAAAATTTTGAATCCCATCTACCAACCCATTTAATGCATATTTTTCACTTATGACTTACTATTTTTAAATTACTTTTGAATCATGACTTTAGTGATTCAAATTTTAGTATTTATCCTCTTTGCGATATGCTTTGCATGGATCATTAAATCTTTCGATTTTTTTCGACTAGTTGGAATTCCCTCTAGCATAGTGGTGGGTACTTTTTTTCTTAAAGTAGCTGTTGGAATAGGTTTGTGGGGGCTATACACTTATGTATTTACTGAACGTGCAAATGCTGACATCTACAAATATTACGATGATGGCTACCTACTTTTCCTCCAATTGCGTGATCAACCAGTATTAGCTTTTAAATTCTTTTTTGGGATAGAGGACGAAAAAATAACATCTCTTATGCATGACACTATGCACTGGAATCGAGATTATAACTTCGGTGTTTTGAATGATAATCAGACTATGATTCGGTTTAACTTCCTAACCAGTTATTTTTCTCATGGATTTATACACTTACATACTTTATTCATCAATTTTCTATCCTTTATAGGGCTGGTGGCATTGTACAAAACAATCCATAAACAATTGGATCTACCAGCATTTGTGTTGTACTTTGCAATCTTTCTGGTTCCTTCAACGCTTTTATGGGGTTCGGGTATTTTAAAAGAAGGATTTCTACTCTTTTCATTAGGATTTTTCTCTTTTACCTTCTTTAAATGGTTATCCAACCCTTCCATTCGATACAGTTATTTTCTCATGATTGGAATAGCATTGCTAACTATTATTAAGCCTTACGTATTTTTATCCCTAATTCCTGCAATCATAGCAGCAGTGATAGTTAGATTTACCCAATTAAAACCTATTATTTCCTACTTAAGCATCATCACTTCAGGCTTTATAATATTCGTCTTTTTCAGAGAACTTCACTTATTTGACTTATTTGATTTGTTGCAGCAAAAGCAAACAGCGTTTTACAATGTAGCTCAAATCAATGGAGCAGGCAGCGCTATTTCCACTCCTTCCATACAAACACCAACTGAGGCCTTGATTGCCATTCCTGAAGTATTGATTAACGTGCTTTTTCGTCCCTTCATCACTGAAGTTCATTCTATTTTCTATTTGCTTGCTGCAGTTGAAAACCTATTGCTATTGATACTAATCGTTACAATGCTTTTCTTTTTTAAGAAGCCAAAGGCCAATCAACTTAACTTTTTGTTTTTTGGATTGTTTTTTACATTGATTTTAGGAACACTTATCGGATGGACAACACCTATTTTGGGCGCTGTAGTTCGATATAAAGTCCCATTTTTGCCCTTTTTATTTGCACTTATTTTTTCATGTATTGATTTTAATAAAATCAATCAAAAATTCAACTTATCTATCCGATGAAAAATCTGATACTCATTTTAATTTCTTCTCTTTTTATGACATCTTGCTATAAATCAGAAACAGTCGATTTAATTATTCATAACGCAACCATTTACACCATGGATGAATCCAACTCTATGGCGGAAGCTATGGCCATAAAAGATGGAAAAATTATCGCCATCGGACCAGAGAACCAGATCATGAATAAATACTTTGGTGAAAAAACCATTGATGCAGGCACTCGACCAGTTTATCCAGGTTTCAACGATGCACATTGTCATTTTTTTTGGTACGGACGTTCTTTTCAGGAAGTCGACCTTTCAGGTGCTAAAAGTTGGGACGAAGCCGTGCAAAGAGTCGTAGACTTCGCCAAAGGAAAGTCCTTAAAATTCATCGGTGGAAACGGATGGGATCAAAACTTATGGGCGGAACAAGCTTTCCCTAGCAAACATAAATTAGACAGTCTTTTCCCGAATACACCGGTTCTATTAAAACGTGTAGACTCTCATGCGGCTGTTGCCAATCAAGCAGCGTTAGACATGGCAGAAGTCAATGAAACTACCTTTACAGAAGGTGGAATTTTCAAAAAAGAGAACGGTAAATTAACAGGTCTTTTAGTAGACATGGCGATTACCTATGTGGAGCAAAAATTACCTCGATACTCCGATGAAGAAGATCAGAAATCATTATTGACCGCTCAAGAAAAGTGTTTCGAAAAAGGGTTGACTACGGTGGCTGATGCCATGTTAGAAAACAAGATGATTCACCTCATCGATGACTTACAGAAAGCAGGGAAACTAAAAATGCGCATCTACGGAATGGCGACACCTTCAGAAGAAAACTTAGCTGAGTATTTATTGGATTCTGCATACAAAACAGATCGTTTGCACATTGGTGCGATTAAGTTCTTTGCTGATGGGGCTTTGGGTTCTCGAGGAGCAAAATTGATCGAGCCGTATTCTGATGACTCCACCAATTCGGGACTATTCTTGAATGATTCAGCCTACTTACAAGACATGGCACATAAGATATATGAATCAGGGTTGCAAATGAATACACATTGCATTGGAGACGACGCCAACCGACTGATGTTAAACATTTATGGAAATGCATTAAAACAAGTCAACGACCGAAGATGGAGAATCGAGCACGCCCAAATCGTTCATCCAGATGACATGGAATTGTTTAGAAAGTACACTATCATTCCTTCGGTGCAGCCAACACACGCTATTTCGGATATGGGTTGGGTAGAAGATAGATTAGGCGCAGAGCGTTTGAAAGGGGCTTATGCCTTTAAAACCTTGCTTTCACAGAATGGCTTATTGCCGTTAGGAACAGATTTCCCAATTGAAAAAATAGATCCTTTATTGACCTTTTACACTGCAGTGGTGCGTAAAAACACAGAAGGCAAACCTGTGCAAGGCTTTTTACCTGACGAGGGTTTAAGTCGTTTAGAGACCTTGAAAGGAATGACCATTTGGCCGGCAATAGCCAGTTTTGAAGAAAACGAAAAAGGAAGCTTAGAAGTTGGAAAGTATGCCGATTTTATTCTGCTCGACAAAGACTTAATGACGGTAAAAGAAAGTGAAATATTGTCAACAAAAGTAGTGTATACGGTTGTTGGTGGTGAAGTGGTTTGGGGAGAGTGAAACTAAAAATTAGCAATATGAAAAAGATCGCTCAGATAATGCTGATTAGTGTTCTAGTTAGTTGTTCGAATAATTATGAGAATGTCCTTTTAGAAGAAATAACAAACAAAAGCATCTCTTTAGCTCTTGAATCAGCAATGGATCATCGTAATGAAATTGAATACAGTTTCAATGAAAATCCTGAAAAAACAGGACCTTTTTATAAACTATCTGTAGCTAATTTTGAGAGCTCCATGCACTTTTTGGACAGAATAGATAGTTTTGAAATTTCTCAATACAAGGATACCCTAAAGCAATTATTAACTGATTACAAAAATCTTAGAGACACTCTAATTCAAACAATTAAATATGCAGGTTGTAATTCCGATTCGCTCTGGAATTTTGAAATTGATGGAGTCTCAAATGATAACAGTTATCTAATGAAACTAAATATTGCCTTTCTTAATCAGCTTTCACAGCGATGTCTTTCATCTGGAATTGATGGTTGTAATATGAAATTCCTAACACATAAGATATTTACTAATCAAAGTAATAATGACACTTTTAAAATACAGTTAAACTCTCCAGGAATTCAACTCCAAGATAAACGATTTATAAAAATAGATTCCGTGAAGTTAAATGGGGTTATTATAGAATCTCCTTTTACAATTCAACCTAATTATGCTTTTAGCAATTTGGTAAGTAATAAATTAACTAAAGGAAAGTATGAAGTCTTTGGGAAAGTGAACTTTTTCCCATTAGAAGAGATTAAATTGACCAGAGAATTCACTCATTCTTTTGAACAAGAATAAATCAGCAAGTTGTTCAACCTGCATAAAAGAAGCATTCTTGCAGGAATAATTTATTGCCTAATTTTAGAAAAAATATAAAATCAACAATTATGAAAAAAATAAATGTATTAGCAATTGCTTTAGGCTTATTTGTAGCTTCTTGTGGAGAGACACCAAAAGCAACTGAAGAAAAAGAAATGCAAAGTGAAGAAATGCACAATGATCATGCAGGTCATGACCATGAAGCGATGATGGAAAAAGCCGCTGATTCAGAACCGGTAGCTATTCCTGAGGGAGCTAAAGTCTTCTTCGTTAACCTAACAGATGGTCAGAAAGTAAAATCACCAGTAAAAATTCAATTTGGTGTAGAGGGCATGGAAGTAGAACCTGCCGGTGCTCTAAATGCAGGCAAAGGACACCACCACATCATTATTGATGGTGCTGCTTTAGAAAGAGGAACTGTTGTTCCTGCTGATTCATTAAACATACACTATGGACAAGGGCAAACTGAAACGGAATTGGTATTGCCAAAAGGTGAGCATACATTAACCATGCAATTTGCTGACGGTTATCACCAAAGTTACGGAGAGCAGTTGAGCACGACGATTAAAGTGATCGTAGAATAAACAACAAATCATATAATTCAAAAGCCACTCAGAAAACTGATTACTCAGAAACTGTGTGGCTTTTTTATTTTGTTTCACATACTCTTACTCCCGACAGAACCTTCCAATCAACTCAGCATGCTTTGGAAATTCTTGCGATAACTCCGCCTTTTTCGCCAATTCAAAATCCTTGAAATCAAACCCTGGAGAAACGGTACAGCCGACTAAAGAATAAGTTCCTAAAGATTCACTAGCAAACCAAGCTCCTGCAGGAACTATTGCTTGTGGTGTTTGCCCCTTTTCTAAATCTAACCCAATAGAGAGTTTAGTATAACTTCCGTCTAATGCTATTACATGAACAATTAAAGGATCACCATAGTAGAAATGCCACATTTCATCAGATTTTATTCGGTGAAAAGCAGAAAAATTTCCTGCTGTGATTAAAAAATAAATTCCAGTCGCCAGACTTCTATCGCCTTTCATCCCTGCTTCCATAATATCAGCCGAAACAGTAGTTTCGGACCGATACACTTCTTTAAAAAATCCTCCTTCAGGATGTGGCAATAAATCAAGATGATCTACCCAATAGTCTACTTTTTTCATAATTCTTCACATTTGCGTTTCACAAAACTATCATTAGAAAGTGATATATTTATGCAAAATAAATCACTCGTGAAGATGGAAAAGCAACTTACAAGAATATTTGATCTGCATTATCATCAGCAGAATAACTATAAAAAAGAAGATTCATTAACGTCAAAAGTTAATGGAAAGTGGGAGAAAATTAGCACCGACGAATTCATTTCGATGGGTCAGAAAATGAGTATGGCCTTTCTAAAAATGGGGTTAAAGCCTGGCGATAAAATTGCCATTATTTCCAATAACCGATCAGAATGGCACATCACCGATTTAGGAATTACCCAAATGGGTGGAATTAGTGTTCCTATTTATCCTACCATCACAGAGGATGACTATGCCTACATTATGAACGATGCCGAAATTAAATGCTGCTTTGTTTCGGATGCCGACCTATTTCAAAAAGTAAGCAACATTAAGAGTCAAGTTCCTTCACTAGAAAGTGTTTATACTTTTGATCAAGTAACAGGCGCCAAAAACTGGAAGGAAGTTTTAGAGTTAGACGCCAATGGTGACTTTAGTGCTGTTCAAACCATAATGGATGGTATACAAACGGAAGATTTAGCGACTTTAATTTACACTTCAGGGACAACTGGAAGACCAAAAGGAGTAATGCTTTCGCATAAAAATTTAGTTTCCAATTCTCTTTCCTCCCGAAAAAGACTGCCTTGCGACCATAACAGCAGAGCCCTAAGCTTTTTGCCATTGTGCCACGTGTACGAAAGAATGGTGGCATACATGTACATTTACGTGGGTGTATCTATTTATTATGCAGAGTCGATGGAAACCATTGGCGACGATTTAAAAGATGTAAAGCCACAGATATTTACAGCCGTTCCTAGATTATTGGAAAAGGTTTACGATAAAATCATGGCCAAAGGAATGGAACTAACTGGAATTAAAAGAGCATTGTTCTTTTGGGCTGTTGGTTTAGGGCAACGATATGAAATTGAAGGAAACAATCCATTCTTTAATTTCCAACTGAAATTGGCGAACAAAATCATCTTTAGCAAATGGAGAGAAGCTTTGGGTGGGAATGCCCTAGCAGTAGCTTCAGGTGCAGCAGCATTACAACCTCGTTTGGCTCGAATATTCTTAGCTGCGCAAATTCCAGTGATGGAAGGATATGGTTTAACAGAAACCTCCCCTGTAATCTCAGTAAACTGTGAAGAAAATAATGGTGTAAGAATTGGGACTGTTGGACGTCCTTTAGATGATGTAACTGTAAAAATTGCAGAAGACGGAGAAATTTTGGTGAAAGGCCCGAACGTAATGATGGGCTACTACAAGAAGCCCGAAGCAACAGCAGAAGTATTTACCGAAGATGGTTTCTTCAAAACGGGAGACATTGGGGAGCTAAGCGCAGACAACTTCTTAAAAATTACCGGTCGTAAGAAGGAGACCTTCAAAACCTCAGGTGGTAAATACATTGCGCCACAGGTTATTGAAAACAAAATGAAGGAATCGTCCTTTATTGAGCAGCTAATGGTAGTGGGAGAAGGAGAAAAACACCCTTCAGCAGTTATTCAACCTGCTTTCGACTTCTTGAAAGATTACTGCAAAAGAAAAAACATACCCTTTACTGATAATGCATCCATTGTAAAGAATCAGAGAATAATTGATCGAATTCAAAAGGAAGTAGATTTTTACAATGAAGGATTTGCAAAGTATGAGCAAGTGAAACGATTCATCCTAGTTCCCGATGTTTGGGGAATAGATTCTGGAGAAATGACGCCAACAATGAAAATCAAACGTGCCGTAGTTAAGGCTAAGTACCTCGATCAAATCGAAGCCATCTATAGGTAAGCTAATTAATCCCTTCTTAAAAAATTTTAAGAAGGGATTTTTTTTAAAATAACCCCTCATTACTATGCATGCATAATATAAAATTGTTATATTTGTTTCCATTCAAGTCAAATAGATGAAACCAAACGAAACTGTAGATTACCACATCAAAGTAAATTGGCATGCATTGACCAATTTATACAATGGAATTGCCGCTGAGCATGGATTAACTCAAGCTACGGGATTTGTCCTCTTAAATATTGAAGACTACACTGGGACTCCAGCCACAAAAATTGCTCCATTAATGGGAATGAAAGCAACTAGTTTGAGTCGGATATTGAAGAATATGGAAAACTCCGGACTTATTGAAAGAAAGGGTGACAAATCAGATGGAAGAATGGTAAGGATTCACCTCACAGAAGAAGGAGTGCGTAAAAAACAAATTGCCAAGCAAGTGGTAAAAGACTTGAATGAATACATTATCAAAAATATTCCTCAAAAGAAGTTGGAAACGTATTTTGAAGTAATGGGGAATATCAATGATTTAATAGCTAATTATAAAGAAACTAAATAACCTAAAAATTAATATTTTATGGCGACAAGAAGAATAAGAAAGGTAGCAATTTTAGGCTCAGGAGTAATGGGTTCACAGATTGCTTGCCATTTCGCAAATATTGGTCTCGAAGTTCTGCTTCTGGATATTGCTCCAAAAGAACTGACAGCTAAGGAAGAAAAGCAAGGGTTAAAACTAGATGATTCCGCAGTAAAAAACAGGATAGTCAACGAGGCGTTGATGGCGGCTTTAAAATCTAGCCCATCTCCTATTTATAGGCAATCTTTCGCCAAAAGAATTACCACAGGAAATATGGATGACAATATGAAAGATATTGCATCAGCAGATTGGATAATAGAAGTAGTGGTAGAGCGATTAGACATTAAAAAAATCGTTTTTGACAACGTAGAAAAATTCAGAAAAAAAGGAACCATTATCTCTTCGAATACATCAGGAATTCCAATTCATATGATGTTAGAAGGAAGAAGCGAGGATTTTCAAAAGCACTTCTTAGGAACCCACTTTTTCAATCCACCTAGATACTTAGAATTATTAGAAATCATTCCTACTCCTAAAACAGATCCAGCAATAGTTGACTTTTTAATGGACTATGGCAGACGATTCTTAGGAAAGAAATCAGTGCTTGCGAAAGATACTCCAGCATTTATAGCCAACCGAATTGGAGTTTACTCCATTATGAATCTGTTCCACACGGTGAAAGAGATGGGCTTTAAAGTTGAAGAAGTAGACAAATTAACTGGTAGCATCTTAGGACGTCCTAAATCGGCTACTTTCAGAACTTGCGATGTAGTTGGATTAGACACATTGGTTCATGTAGCAAATGGTGTACGGGAAAACTGTCCAGACGATGAAGCAAAGGACATGTTTGCGATACCTGGATATGTTCAACATTTATTAGACAACAAATGGCTAGGGTCTAAATCCGGTCAAGGATTTTATAAAAAAGTTAAAGGTGCAGACGGACAAAGCAATATATTGTCGCTAAACTTAGAGACTCTAGACTATGAAGAGCAAACGAAAGTTCGCTTCGACATTATTGGAAAAGTTAGAGAAATTGAAGATGTTCGTGAAAGAACCAAACTACTCATCGAGTCTGACGGTAAAGTTGGTGATTTCTTTAGAGCAAATTTCTTGGGCTTATTTGAATATGTTTCGAACAGAATTCCTGAAATTTCAGACGAATTATTCCGAATTGATGATGGTATGAGAGCGGGTTTTGGATGGCAATTAGGACCATTTGAAGCTTGGGACGCGCTGGGCTTAGAAAAAGGAGTCGAGTTGATGAAAGCCAATGGCCAAAAGCCAGCAGCTTGGATTGATGAAATGATAGCAAGCGGTGCAAAAACATTCTACAAAGTAGAAAACGGAGCGAAATACTATTATGACATTCCTTCAAAAGGATACAAAGTTATTCCAGGTACGGAAGACTTAGTGGTATTGGATAACTTAAGAGCTGCTAATACTATTTGGAGCAACAAAGGAACAACAATCGTTGATTTGGGAGATGGAATCTTGAATTTAGAGTTTCATACCAAAATGAATACGATTGGTGCCGAGGTGATTCAAGGAATCAACAAAGCAATTGATTTAGCAGAAGCTGACTACAAAGGTTTAGTAATTTCAAACACCGGGCAGAACTTCTCAGCAGGAGCCAATGTAGGGATGATTTTCATGATGGCAGTAGAGCAAGAGTATGATGAATTGTCATTCGCAATTGCTCAATTCCAAAAGACAATGATGCGTATAAGATACAGTGCAATTCCAGTAGTTGCTGCTCCTCACCAAATGGCGTTGGGTGGTGGTTGCGAGTTGTGCATGCATTCAGACAAGGTAGTCGCTCATGCAGAATTATATATGGGATTAGTAGAATTTGGTGTTGGTGTGATTCCTGGTGGTGGTGGAACGAAAGAATTCGTTCTTCGATTATCTGACAGTTTGAAAGAAGGAGATATCCGAATCAATGCAATGAGAGAGCGTTTCTTGACGATTGGACAAGCTCAAGTTTCTACATCTGCATATGAAGCTTTCGACAAAGGCTATTTGCGTGAAGGAGTAGATGAAGTGGTTGTAAGCCGTGAATTTCAATTGAAGCGTGCTAAAGAAGCTGCAATTGCATTGGCAGATAAAGGATATAGCCAACCTGTAGAACGAACCGATATCAAAGTATTAGGAAAAGAAGGTTTAGGAATAGTATACGTTGGAGCCAACTCAATGAAATCAGGAAACTACATTTCTGAGCACGATGCATTAATCTCTGAAAAATTAGGTTACGTTATGTGTGGTGGAGATTTATCTGAAATCACTGAAGTTTCTGAAACCTACTTATTAGAGTTAGAACGAAAAGCATTTGTAGAATTATGTACCAAAAAGAAAACATTGGAACGACTACAAAGTATAGTGACTAAAGGAAAAGTTCTTAGAAACTAAATATAACTGAATCGAAGTTTTTACAACTTAAAAAGACAACAACATGGAAGCATATATAGTAGCAGGATATCGATCAGCGGTAGGTAAAGCAGGCAGAGGGCAATTGCGCTTTACTCGACCAGATGATATCGCAGCGCAAGTAATCAAACATTTAATGAAGGACAATCCTCAAATAACATCTGACCATATTGATGATGTAATTGTAGGAAATGCGAGTCCTGAAGCGGAACAAGGACTTAACGTAGGTCGTTTAATTTCACTGATTGGTTTAAACAATATTACTGTTCCGGGGATGACAGTAAACAGATACTGCTCTTCAGGATTAGAAACGATTGCGATTGCAGCAGCAAAGATTAAAAACGGTATGAATCACTGTGTAATAGCCGGTGGTGTAGAATCAATGAGCTGCATGCCGATGGGAGGCTGGAGAATTGTGCCTAATGCCGATGTAGCAAAAGATAATCCCACTTACTATTGGGGAATGGGGTTGACTGCAGAAGCGGTAGCAAAAGAATACAATGTGAGTCGTGAGGAGCAAGATCAGTTTGCTTACGAATCGCATATGAAAGCATTGAAAGCTCAAGCTGAAAATCGTTTTGCAGATGACATTGCACCGATCGAAGTAGAAGAAAATTACTATGACAACGGGAAAAAGAAGAAAAGAAATTATACTGTTACAGTTGATGAAGGACCAAGAGCAGGAACTAGCGTGGAAGCACTGTCGAAGTTACGACCAGTATTCGCCAATGGAGGTTCTGTAACAGCTGGAAATTCATCACAAACCAATGATGGAGCTGCATTTGTTTTAGTGGTTTCGGAAAAGATGGTAAAAGAATTAAACTTAAAGCCAATAGCTAGATTAGTGTCTTATGCTGCTACAGGTGTAGATCCTAGAATCATGGGAATAGGACCTATCAAGGCAATCCCGATGGCTTTAGAACAAGCAGGACTTAAGCTAGAAGATATCGATTTGATTGAATTAAATGAGGCTTTTGCCTCTCAATCCGTGGCAGTAATTAGAGAACTTGGATTGGATAAATCTAAAGTGAACGTCAATGGTGGAGCAATAGCCTTAGGACATCCACTAGGTTGTACAGGAGCGAAACTAACCGTTCAAGTATTGAATGAATTAAAAAAGAGAGGCGGCAAATACGGCATGGTAACCATGTGTGTAGGTGCAGGGCAAGGTGCAGCAGGAATCTTTGAATTATTATAGAAACATCTAAAATTTACAACAATGAGCAATAGAACAAAAGGTGGAGAGTTTTTAATTAAAGAAACAGACCCAAAAGACATATTTATCCCTGAAGATTACACGGAAGAACAACACATGATTGCAGACTCATGTAAAGAGTTTTTAGATGCAGAAGTATTTCCAAACTTAGACCGCATAGATTCTATGGAAGAAGGTTTAATGCCATCACTTCTAGATAAGGCCGGGGACCTTGGATTATTGGGAATATCAGTACCTGAGGATTTAGGTGGTTTTGGAAAAGGATTTGTTACATCTATGTTAACTGCAGAAGTAACAGGTGCAGGACACTCATTTGCTGTAGCATTATCTGCACACACTGGTATTGGCACTCTCCCAATTTTATATTATGGTACTGAAGAGCAAAAAGCAAAGTACATTCCAAAATTAGCATCAGGTGAATGGAAAGGATGTTACTGCTTAACTGAGCCTAGTGCAGGATCAGATGCCAACTCAGGAAAAACAAAAGCAGTTTTATCTGACGATGGAAAGCATTATATTTTGAACGGACAAAAGATGTGGATTACCAATGGTGGATTTGCGCATGTGTTTACTGTATTTGCCAAAATTGGAGATGATGACAATCTATCTGCTTTCATTCTGACAAAAGACATGGAAGGGCTTAGCTTAAATCCAGAAGAGAAAAAACTAGGAATTAAAGGCTCTTCAACACGACAAGTATTCTTTAATAACGTTAAAGTTCCTGTAGAAAACCTTTTGGGGGAAAGACAGGAAGGATTTATGATTGCATTAAACATTCTCAATATTGGTCGAATAAAATTAGCAGGAGCAGCATTAGGTGCTGCGAAAATGGCAATTTCAAGATCTGTAAACTATGCGAATGAAAGAGAACAATTTGGCAGAGCGATCTCTAAGTATGGTGCCATTCGATATAAGCTAGCCGAGCAAGCTATCAAATGTTTTGCAACCGAATCTGCTTTATACAGAGCCTCACAAAGTATAGAAGATGAGATTGAAAATTTAATCTCTGAAGGAATGGACAAGCAAAAGGCCACTTTAGAAGGTATCAAACAGTTTGCTGTTGAATGTGCCATTTTAAAAGTACACGGTTCAGAAACATTGGATTATGTAGTAGATGAAGGTGTTCAAATTTATGGGGGAATGGGTTATTCTGCAGAAGCTCCTATGGAAAGAGCATATAGAGACGCCCGAATCAACCGAATATTCGAGGGTACCAATGAAATTAACCGTATGCTTTCTGTTGATCTTATGCTAAAAAGAGCAATGAAAGGGGAAATCGACTTGATGACACCTGCTATGAAAATTGCAGAAGAATTAATGGAGATTCCTGATTTTGACTTTGACGACTCAGCGGCTTATGCCACAGAAACAAGATTAATCGCAAACTTCAAAAAGGCAGTTTTACTTGTAGCAGGTGCTGCGGCAAAAACGCTAATGCAACAATTGGCCAAAGAGCAGGAAGTTCTAATGAACATTGCTGACATGATGATGGAAACCTACATCGCTGAATCTACATTACTGAGAATTCAAAAATTAGGAGAAAATGCAACTGAAGAACAAATTGCGATGATGAAAGTGTACCTATATGATGCGGCTGATAGGATCGGAAAAGCTGGTAGAGACGCTATTCAATCATTTGCTGATGGAGACGAGCTCAGAGCAATGATGATGGGAATGAAACGTTTTACAAAACATGAACCATTCAACGTAAAAGAACATAGAAGGGTAGTAGCTGCAAAGCTAATCGACAAAAACGAATATTGTTTTTAGTAGTTTTTAATTAGAATGAAAGGTAAAAAGCCTGCCAGAACCAATTTAAGGTGTCTGGTGGGCTTTTTCAATTCTATCAGATAGCAAAAAATTTTTCCCAATTCAACTATATCGTTACTTTTGGAGGTGCTACACTATTTCTATGAGGCTAACTTTTTTAATTCTTATCTTATTTGTTCATTTCAGTGCAATTAGCCAATTTGGTCCAGGAGGGGTCGGTAATGTTACCAATAATGGATTATGGCTTAAAGCCAGTAATTATTATGGCACGAGTGGCGATCCGGTTGCTGTTTGGAACGACACTTCAGGTAATAACAACGATGCTATTCAGTTAATTACATCACAACAGCCAGTCTATTACTCAACTAGTTCATTAAATAATCAACCTATCATTCGTTTAGATGGTTCAAACGACCAAATGCAGGTTGCAGATGCAGACATCCTTGACAATAGTGCTGGACTGACCTTTTTTGCGGTTATTCGAGGAAGTAATATTGATGGTACTCCGAGAGGAATATTGGGAAAAAGAAGAGATTTCAACACGTCTACAAACTACTCCTACACTTGGTTTTTCCATACAGGGAGAAGCCTATTTACAGATATAGAAACCCAAAACAATCGATTTTCAACAGCCGCAACATATTCGAGTGGTACCAATTATATTCTTTCACTACGGTATGATGGCACAAGCCCCTCTTCAAGTAGAGTTCGCGTGTATACAGGTGAAACTTTAAGTGCCACCGGTACTGAAGCCTCTGCCACCATTGGAAACAGTAATCAACCACTAACACTAGGTGCTCTTAATAAGGACTATAGTTCATATTTAGGTGCTGACTATGCAGAAGTAATCCAATATAATTTTGCTGTAAACACCGCTCAAAGGATAATCATTAACAACTATTTATCAGCTCAGTACAATATTAGCCTTAGTGCAAATAATGTATATATAAATGATGAAGTTGCTAATGGAAATTATGACTATGAAGTGGCAGGAATCGGACGAGTAGATGCTTCTAATATTCATAGTGACGCTCAAGGTAGTTCAGCACCTCGATTCTTAAATCCTACGGACTTAAACGATGGAGAATTTATGCTATGGGGACATGATAATGCTACCGGCAATGAATATTCAGACATACCTGCCGGCATTGAAGGTAGGATGAATAGAGTTTGGCGGATTAGTGAACGGAATACGTCTGGAAGTTCAGTAGATGTGGGAACTGTCGACCTTCGTTGGGACCTGAGTAAAGGAACTCCAGCGACTGCTGCACATTTGCGATTGCTTATTGATACAGATAACGACGGTCTTTTTAGTGACGAAACTCCTATCTCAGGAGCTACAAGTTTAGGGGGAAATCAATTCGAGTTTAGTGGAGTTTCTCTAATTAGAGATAGTTTAAGATTTACACTGGCCTCTATAGATACAGCCAACACCCCACTCCCTGTAACTTGGCTAAATTTTTACGGAGAGTTTACTGGATACCACAACTTACTAAAATGGACAACTATCAGTGAAATTAACAACGACTTTTTTTCTATCGAAAAAAGTAAAGACGGGAATAGTTGGGAAAAAATAGGAATTGTTTCAGGTCACGGAAACTCAACAGAAAGAATCAACTATCAATTCACTGATTTCTCTCCAAACTATGGAGAAAACTATTATCGTTTAAAGCAAGTAGATTTTGATGGAAAGAAAGACTATTCAGAAGTAATAATAGTCAATTCATCTTTCAATTCAATTTCCAGCATCTATCCAAACCCTGCGAACAGCTCCGTTACCATCAACACTGAAGCAATAGAAATCATTACATTACTTGATGCATTAGGCAGAAAAATTGAAGTACCTAGCACTATTTCTTCTAATAAGATAGTATTGAATACCAGTTTGTTAAAAGAGGGGTTGTACTTTATACGTACGGTCGAGAAGATAAGTGGAAAAACCACCACTACAAAAATCCTAATTCAGCATTAATTCATTAGTCACCTTGGAGTTTCCTAAAATCAGAACCTGAAGGATTTTGAAAAACTTGTAAATCAAATTGAGGAACAACCGAAAGCAGGTGATCCATAATATCAGATTGAATCGCTTCATAATTTTCCCACGCTATATCGCTCGAAAAGCAATAAATCTGCACAGGAACTCCCTTCTCATTTGGTTCTAATTGCCGCACCATAATGGTCTGATTTTTATCCACTTTGGGGTGCTTTTTCAAATACCTTTCTGCATACGCCCTAAACGTTCCTAAATTGGTCATCCTCCTTCCGTTAGAAACATGAGAAGTGTCTACCTCATTTTCTTGATTGTATTTTGCAATTTCAATTTCCTTTTCTTCAACATATTTGCTGATGATGTGAATATTTTTGAAACGTTCAATCATCTCCGGAGATGCAAATTTGACTGAACCAATATTGATAAAAATAGAACGAGCAATTCTTCTTGCCCCTGTTTCTTGCATCCCCCTCCAATTCTTAAATGAGTCGGAGATGAATGAATAAGTAGGAACAGTACTAATTGTTTTGTCCCAGTTTCGAACTTTTACTGTGGTCAAATTTATTTCCAATACATCTCCATCGGCGCCGTATTTATCCATTTGCACCCAATCTCCTACGCGAATCATATCGTTTACCGATAATTGAATGGAAGCAATAAAACCTAAAATAGTATCCTTAAATACAAACAGAATTACAGCAGTCATAGCTCCTGCTGCACTAAAAAAGTAAATCGGCGACTTACTAACTAAGACTGACAAAATCAAAACAGTAGCGATTATGCCAATAACAATTTTTGTTAGCTGAAAGTAACTTTCAAGGGGTTTATCCTTGAAAAGCTGATAATCGGAAAGGATTAATTGAGCTGCATTTAAAAATCGATTCAACATAATCAATACGACTACAATCAGATAAACATCATTCAATCGTATGACGTAATCCACAAAAGTGGGCAAGCCTTTAAAGATGATAGGCACCAAAACTTCAATAAGCAATACAGGGGCCAAGTGGGCTACAGCATAAAAAAACTTTTTCTCTACTAAAATGTCATCCCAGTGAGTTTTGCTTTTAGCGGCTACTGTGCTCACAATTCGCACCATTGTCAATCTTGAGATTCGATCTGCAAGCATGCAAAGTATAACTAGGAACAAGCCTAAGAGCAAGTAATTTAGATAACCTGCAGTTGTTTCAGAAACCCCTAGGCTAATAAATTTCTCGGTAAAATAGCGGGTGCTTTCTTCAATCATTGGATATTCTATTTTCTTTTTGTTTTTCTCTCTGGATCTTCGTGAAAAAAGTATCTAAAATCTAAAGTGAGATAACTTCCATCAAGGTTAAATGTAGACAATGCGTCATATCTTAATGAATTATAACTATCTCCATCTCTGTAATAACTAACGTCTGTTCTTGCAATATCAAAAAATGGACGATGATAAGAGGCTCCAATGTATATATAGCCATTCTTATAAGTCCTGTATTCGTAACCTACATTGGCCAACAACGATGGAACCAACCATTCCTCCCTAGAGGTATACTGCCAATAGTATTCATTCCAAGTTTCTAAATCGGAGGGAAAAAAATCAATCGATGCTCCAAATGCAGTATTCAAAAAGGAGTTCTCCCCCAACTGGATATAGACTAAGGCCAATATGGGGATATCGTAAGATATAAATCCAAAATCTGAACTTAACTCCTGCCCTCCATCTTGTATCAATAAATCATAATTCCTTCGAGTAAAGTTTATTCCTCCTTCTAATGAAAACATTTTCGAAAAACCGTGTCTCGCAACCATTCCGAAACTAAAACCTGTTTTTGCAGACAAGGTAAAGTCCACATTGTTTGATTCTATTATCTCTTCATCAAACCCTATAATACTCATTGGAACAATAGGTTTCAGTTGAACTCCAAATGTGGTTACATCCTTTTGAGAATACCCACAAATTACAAATGTGATAGAGACGAAAAATAAAAGCGTTTTGACTCTCATAGAAAACAAAATTAAGATAAATAAAACCAATAAGAGCACGTATTTAGCTTGCTTTTATTGCACCATAAATAGCCAAAGTCACAGCTGTAATTGTTACTATTAATAACAAATATTTGAAAAACGGCACGGTAATAAAAGGCTCTCTAAAATGTCCATAGGTTAAAAAATTTAACTTTTTGGCTAATTTGAAATCTCCCTTCATTACTCCAAAATAGACACGCCCATCCCCTTCTTCGTCTACTTGCCTTTCATGTTTAATTTTATTTTCGTTCAGTAAATTCTGAAAGTATACTGCATGTTCAGGATCCTTAAAAAAGAATACCATTTTGTTTCGATTAGTCGGATGATCTTGATAATTAATATGGGTTAAAGACATAGGTTAGTCGATTCGCAGTTTTTTCCCAATTCTAAGTGTTGATTTTCTGTTAATCCCATTGAGTTCACACAACCGTTGAACACTAGTTCCGTAACGGTTTGCAATTTTAACCAAAAAATCGCCTTTCTGTACGGTATAATAATTTATTCCTGCCGGGAAGCAAGTATAATTCCCCCATTTGTTGGCCATTAAAACTATAGAGTCACTTTCTAATCGATTAGCATTAAACTCAATAATGCTTCTAGGATTGAGCGGTCTTCCTCTAAAACGAACTTCAAAGTGCAAATGACTACCTGTTGAGCGTCCTGAACTTCCTCCCAGCCCCACTACTTGTCCGGCCTCTACTACATCTCCTGGCTTAACCTTTAGTCGATGTAAATGAGCATATAAAGTTTCCAATCCATTATAATGCCTCACTACTACTACTCTGCCATAGGTTGGATGATGTCTCGCAACTCGGACCATACCATCAAATGCTGAATGAACTGGATCCCATACTTGCAAATCGATATCAATTCCATGATGACTTCTACCATCTCTCCAACCATAGTTAGACGTAATCAATCCTTTAATTGGTGGGTAAAAAGTGCAATTGTTGATCGAGTCCTGTAATACCAATGTAATTTTTTCTTCTTCTGAAGAAATGATTGGATGCATCTTATAATTATCCCAATTTCCATAAAATGAATTAGATGGATACTCAGAATCATCATAAAATCCGCTCAAAGCAACTGGAACTTCTTCTTCTTCTTCTTCAAGCGCAATCTCACCTACCACTTCTACCAATTGCTTCAACATTTCAGAAGGTAGCTCCTTTTGATCCAAAAGAGAATCAATCAACTGTATTAATTGGGAACCCGTTAAGTCTCTAACAGAAGAAGCTATGGAAGAATTACTATTAAAAACCAACGCTTTAACCGTATCACTACCCAAAGCTTCAGTGGCGTTTATATGGCTTATCGGAAGAATAAGATATCCAATAAAGCAGATTACAAATTTTAATTTATTCAATTCAGTCAATTTACTCAACACTAAAGACTAATGTTCTAAATTGGGGTTAGTAGAGGAATAGGCACTTTTTACAACCAGCTAATCTAATTAAAGTTGAATAAAAAAGTATAAATAAAATGTTAAAATTTTAATGTTATAAATTATCCACGGTACAAACTGAATTAATATGAGTTTAAATCGAATTTTATTTATCAATTTTGATGTGCTATATTAGCTAAAAATCAACACCATTAAGCGATGAAAATTTTAAAAAGAATTATTACTATACTGCTCATTTTTATCGCCTTACTAGCGATTGCAACTTTATTCACTCCTTCTTCATTACAAGTAGAGGAATCTATCGTAATTGATGCCTCACCAGAAGTGATATACGATGAAATACTAGATTTTAAATCATGGTCAAATTGGTCTATGTGGCACCAAATTGATTCAAATATGAAAAATTACTATTCCGACTCAATGGGAGTAATAGGCGCTTTTAATCGTTGGGAAAGCAATCATCAGAAAGTAGGAAATGGAAAACAAACAATAACCAAATTAGAAGCAAATAGTCTTATAAGAACAAAAATGGAATTTGGTGGACAAGAATCAAACGATTACTCTGCTTGGTATTTGACACCTGAAGGTGAAGGCAAAACAACAGTAAGATGGACTTTTGAAGGTAGTGAAATGCCATTTACCATGCGCTTGATAAGTTATCTATTTATCAAAGATATGATTCACGATGCCTATATTATTGGATTGAGTCAACTGAAAGAAGTAGTAGAAAGTAAACCAAAAATTGTTGAGCTACCTGAAAACGTGTCAATAACAGAGGTTGAAGCAGAAATGATACTAGCAATACTTGACTCTACTGATGCCAATGGAGTTGGAGATAAATTAGCTGATTTATACAAAGACATATTGGTATATGCTACCATTAAAGGAATGAGTCAGAGTGGATCTCAATTAGCTTATTACCACTACTACAGCCCCGAAAAAGTAATTTTAGAAGCCGCGATTCCATTTGAAGGAAACCTTTCCGAGGAGGGTAGAATTAAATTAAAAGAGAAAAAGGCGGAGAAAGTGCTAAAAGGGGTTTTTTACGGCAATTATGATCAAACAGGAGAAATACATGAAATTATGGCGACTTATATAAATGAGGCGCAACTTCAAATCACTAACTCTCCATATGAAGTATACATTACAGACCCCACTATGGAAGCAGACACAACTTTATGGAAAACAGAGGTGTACTACCCGATCCAATAGATTAGAATCTTAAACAGATGAACGTCCATTTTGAAGTAAAATGGACGTTTTTTTATCCCTAAATTTGGTTAAAAAATAGCATGAAAGAGATTGTCCTAACAGCTCTATTTTGTAGCTTAATCACTTGTTCAAATACTGAAGAAAAACAGCCCTCTTCATTTGAGCCACAAGAAGCATTTTCGAAATATTGGTATTCCGGAGTTGCAGAGTTAAATCGTTACAAATTATCACAAGCCCGATACGGTGAACAAAGAGAAGGCGATGTGGTTCTAATATTTGTAACCGAAGACTTCCTCCTCAAAAAACAGGTTAAAGATGAAGATGCTAAAAATGAATTATCGACCTCAGTTCTAAAAACCAACTACATCAAAAAATTTACAACAGGGATTTATGACTATTCGTTGATGAGCTCGGTATTTACACCAATCAATTCAAAAGAATACCCTTCTACAATTAAGGTGACTACTTCATCTCAGGAGTGGTGCGGGCACACCTACTTACAACTGAATAAAAACAATACAGGATATCAGTTCTCAGGACACTCCTACTTTATGAATGAGGGAGATGAAGCGGGTAAATTTTCAAACATCCTATTGGAAGATGAATTATTTAATCGCATCCGAATTAACTACCATTCTATCCCAATTGGTGAACTTGAATTACTTCCCTCCACGCAATGGCTGAGACTATCTCATAATAAAGTTGTTCCTCAAAAGGCCTCAATTAGTTTATCCGAATTAAAAAAATCAGCGCAACACCTTGTACTAAAGGTTAGTTATCTCCACATAGAAAGAGAATTATCCATTACCTTTGAAAAGGCTTTTCCTCACAAAATATTAGGGTGGGAGGAATCCTATCCTAGTGGTTATGGAAACAATAAGAAAACCATGCAAACCTCTGCAATACTAGATACTACGATATTGTCGCCCTATTGGAATAAAAACACAAATAGTGATTTGGAACTAAGAGAATTATTTTTTTCTAAATAACTGAAAGTAAAACTTCAATAATTTTTAAATATAAAAATTTAGTTCTATCTTGATGCCCAAGCCGCTATCCATCCAATGCAGAAAATAAATAACCGATTCGGACTCCCGATAATTGTGGGTCTTATTATTACAATAATAGTAGGTAGCACTTCTCTTTTTTATATTAAACTGAGAAATGAGCATGAAGAATATGTAATTAATAAGGAACTGGAGAATAGAGTTCAAAATATTAAATCGGTCATAGAAGAATCATTATCTGACAAATTTTATTTATCAAAAGTTATAGCAAGTTATGTAAGCATTCATCCCAACATCGATCAAGAATCATTTACCGAATTTACAAAGGAAGTATACAATATCTCTAAGAAAGGGTTACTCTCAGTTCAACTCGTAAAAGATAGTATTATTCTATATAATTACCCGGAAAAAGGAAATGAAGTCACCGTAGGAGTTAATGTAAATTCATTACTCAAAGACAGAACTATTATTGATTATTCTAGGAAAAACAGAACCCCTTTAATTATTGGCCCTCGGGTATTACTACAAGGAAAAATGGGTTTAGTATACAGATATCCCATTGTTATAACTGACCCTAAAGACACATCAAAAACTCGATTATGGGGCTATTCTGCCATCGTTGTTGACTTAAAAGATTTGTTTAAAGAAGTAAAAAGTTTTGAATCAGACAATATTGATATTGGTTTAATTTCAGTCAATCAAAGTTTAAGTAAAAATGGTTATTTCTACGGAGATTCTTCCATATTAGACCTCAGTTACACAGAGGTGCCCATTGAGTTACCTAACGATTCGTGGAAACTTCAGGTCGGATTAAAAGACAGCACACCATTCATATTTAATGAGGAATCACTGTTGCTTTTCTTTTTACTCTTTTCACTTTTAATTGGATTACTTGCTGCGTTTTTAACTTATTCTATTCAGAACGTATATTACTCTCATAAAGCCCTAAACAGAAGAAACCAACTCATTCGGGCTCAACTCAATGAAAAATCGGCCATCATACTTGAAATCCACCATCGGATCAAAAATCATTTTCAAATGATTAGCAGCTTAAATCGCATCATCTATCAAAATGTAGAAAATCCAGAGGTTAAAAAAGCCATTTCTGATGTCAACAATAGGATTGGAACTTTAGCTACCGCCTATAGCCAACTTAATGAGTCGAACGAATTTCAAAGTGAAATGAACGTATACTTACCCACACTGGCAGAAAACCTAATCCATAGTGTTGCGGGTAACATTGAATTAGACCTAAAGATTGAAGATATTAAGCTGAATATAAAGAAAACTGTTTCGTTGGGTGTGATTGTAAACGAAATGATTATTAACACCATCAAATATGGGTTCCCCAATGGTCAATCAGGCATCATCTATATTTCATTGAAAGTCATCAAACATGAAATTGTACTAAAATACCTTGAAAATGGAGTTGGACTACCACTCAATATTTTTTCAACCTATGCTGACTCAACAGGCATATTATTGATTCAAACTTTTAGCGATCAACTCAATGGAACCATAGAACAAATCAACCAAGATGGGTGGCACGGTTATTACCTTAAATTTCCCCAAGCTTAGCTACTAGTCAGTCGGATTTTCTCTACTCAGGTCGTTTGCTAATTTTAGTATTGTCCGCTTCAACTCTTCATTCTTCATTCTCAAGGTATCCAATTGAGTTTCATAAGAAGCTATTCTACCACTTAGGTCAATTATTTCCTGTTGACGATCATCAATTTCTGCATGCAACTCACCTACTTGACTTTTTTGATAAAAAGAATAACCTGCCAAACCTAATGCAATCACTAACAAAGCAATGGATAAATATTTCATACTTTTAAGAATTAATTTCAATTAAAATGTTCAGTATTTCCTGCGCTGCCGCTGGAAGCTTTGTTCCAGGTCCAAAAATTCCTGCCACACCTTTCTCCCACAAGAAGTCATAGTCTTGTTGCGGAATAACACCACCAACAATCACTAGAATATCTTCACGGCCAAGCTTTTTTAATTCCTCCATCACTTGAGGCACTAGTGTCTTATGCCCAGCTGCTAAAGAAGAAATCCCCAACAAATGAACATCGTTTTCCACCGCTTGTCTTGCTGCCTCAGCAGGCGTCTGGAAAAGTGGCCCAATGTCTACGTCAAAACCTATATCTGCGAAAGAAGTAGCAATCACTTTTGCTCCTCGATCGTGTCCATCTTGTCCCATTTTTGCCACCATAATTCGTGGTCTTCGTCCTTGCATCTCCGCAAATTGATCTGCGAGTTGCTGTGCTTTTTCAAAATCTTTATCTCCCATTGCTTCTGTAGAATACACTCCTGATATAGAACTAATTCTTGCCTTATATCGTCCAAAAACTTCTTCCAAAGCCGATGAAATCTCACCCAAAGTTGCTCTTTCTCGAGCCGCCTCTACAGCAAATTCCAACAAATTACCTTCCCCTGTTTTTGCGACCTCTGTTAATTTCGCCAATTTTTCCTTGACCACGGAGGCATTTCGATTTGCTTTAAGTTTTTCTAAACCAGCAATCTGTCCAAGTCGCACTTTGGTGTTATCAATATCTAAAATTTCTATAGGCTCCTCCTGGCTAGGTGGGTATTTATTAACCCCAACGATAATTTCTTTACCTGCATCGATTCTAGCTTGACGCTTAGCTGCAGCCTCCTCTATTCGTTGCTTGGGTAGTCCTTCTTCGATGGCTTTTGCCATTCCTCCCAACTCTTCTACCTCAACAATGAGCTCCCACGCTCTATTCATCAACTCGTCTGTTAATTTTTCCACATAATAAGAACCTGCCCACGGATCTACACTTCTTGTAATATCCGTTTCTTCTTGAATATACAATTGCGTATTTCTCGCAATTCGTGCTGAAAAATCGGTTGGTAAGGCAATGGCTTCATCTAGGGCATTTGTATGTAGTGATTGGGTTCCACCTAATGCTGCTGCCATCGCCTCTATACAGGTTCTTGCCACATTATTAAATGGGTCTTGCTCGGTCAAACTCCATCCTGAAGTTTGACAATGAGTCCTCAATGCCATCGACTTAGCACTTTTCGGGTTAAACTCTTTCACTATTTTGGCCCACAGCATTCTTCCGGCTCTCATCTTGGCGATTTCCATAAAATGGTTCATTCCAATGGCCCAGAAAAACGAAAGCCTTGGCGCAAATGAATCAATGTCCATTCCTGCTTTTATCCCAGCCCTTAAGTACTCCATCCCATCTGCTAAAGTGTAAGCCAACTCGATATCGGCTGTAGCTCCTGCTTCTTGCATATGATACCCAGAAATACTAATGGAATTAAATTTGGGCATTTTTTGAGCAGTAAATTCAAAAATATCAGCTATAATTTTCATGGATGGCTGAGGCGGATAAATGTAGGTATTCCGAACCATGAACTCTTTTAATATATCATTCTGAATGGTTCCCGACAGTTGGTCTAATGAAACTCCTTGCTCCTCTGCTGCAACAATGTAAAAAGCCAGAATTGGTAATACAGCGCCGTTCATTGTCATAGAAACTGACATTTTATCCAATGGAATTCCATCAAACAAAACCTTCATATCCTCAATACTGTCAATTGCAACTCCTGCTTTACCAACATCCCCCACTACTCTTTCGTGGTCGGAATCATAACCTCTGTGAGTGGCTAAATCAAAAGCGACTGAAAGCCCCTTCTGACCTGCTGCTAAATTTCTTCTATAAAAAGCATTGGACTCCTCGGCCGTTGAAAAACCTGCATACTGCCTTACTGTCCACGGTCGCATTACATACATGGTAGAATATGGCCCGCGCTTAAACGGAGCCAAACCAGCTGCATAGTCCAAATGAGTTAAGGAAATGATATCCCTTGCCTGATAAAGTGGCTTTACTGCAATTTTTTCTAATGTATGCCAATCAGCACCTGCTACAACATTCTCTTGATGTTTATAACTCGAAACCAATTGGTCGTATGAAATATCTTCTATTTTTATCTTCATAATTTCTACTTTTCAAATGGTGTTGCCCATCGCACCTCATTCAGCGCTTTAAATTCAACGCTATTCACTGCTACTTCCTCTTTCAACTTTTGATTTCCCTTTTCTTCAGGCTGAAATTTATTGACCCCAATCATGACTTTAGATTGATTTTCCAACTCCTTTTGAATGGCCAATTTATTATTCAAAATTTCCTCTTGTATAAAATTCGATTTCAATGCAGCCATATATCCACCTTTTGACTCAATTAGTTGGAAGATATCCCATCCTTTTTTTGCCAATTCATCACTCATTTGCTCAATGTAATATGAGCCCGCACCGGCATCTGCTACTTTTGCCAAGTGACCTTCCTCCTTGACTACAATTTGAATATTTCTAGCGATTCGTAGGGCAAAATCTGAAGACTCTTCTAATGCGATGTCATGAGGTAAAACATTTAAATAATTACATCCACCAATTACAGCAGACATAGAGGCAGTAGTGGCACGAAGCAAATTAGTATATGAATCTGCACCGGAGTATACGATGGAAGCTGTTTCTGCAAAAATAGTAGGCTCTACTTGATGCCCATATTGCTGGCATAAACCACTATACAAAAATCGAAAAGCTCTAATCTTTGCGATTTCTAAAAAATAGGATGTACCAAAAGAAAAAGAGAATGCAATGTTCTCCAATACTACAGAAATATCAATGCCTTGTTTCGTCAATTGATCGATATATTCGTTTAATTGTGATAAGGCAAATGCAATTTCTTGCGACTCGTTACCTCCTGCATTTTTCACTATTCTAGCATCAATATGAATCAATTTTAAATGAGTGCATTTATCTCCATAAATGCTAATGATCTCCGCAAAATTATCCAGTTCCTTTCCTTTTCCCATTTTGGAGGAAGCTGTTAAAGGTGAGAAATCGATCAATCCACGAATAGAATCAGGAGCGATTGCTTTCTCCTCTATTAGTTGGTCCAGTTGCTTAAGTGTATCAGTCGAAACTTCCCCATGTAGATTCAACGCAATTGCATCAATATACACTCCTTTTAAAAGCGCCGCTAAATCCGTAGAAGAGTTCAACGCTATACCGATTCCATCTAAACCCTTCGAAAGTGCATCTAAAATAGTAGCATTTTTGGCTTGATTGCCCGCAAAGTTTTGTTGAATGATCCAATCGTTGGATAAAAAACGAAATCGTTCAGGCTTCGCTATTTTTTTAAAATCGGATGAACGATAGTACGGCTGAAAAGTTAATTGATTTGCATCATTCCATTCTAAGGTTTCTGCAAAATCCTTTCCTTTTAAATCTTTTATGATGAGCTCTTTCCACTCTGCATCAGTGATGGATTTGAAATCCTGAGCAATATCCAATTCTTTTTGATTCATAAAGTTACTTTTGAAACGTTTTACAAATTTATCATTCCTAACCAGAAAACACTACTACTTGGCATCGAATCTCAATTTTATTTCATTCTACAATCTTGTATTGCCGTAGGTTTTGTAATTTAGAGCTTGTATTTATACTGACCAAACTTTATGATTCCAATCGAACTTGAAGCTGAGAAAAAGGAGATCTTAAAAAGATATAAGCACCTCTTAAAAGTTAGCAAACTAAAAGACAACAAGGATAAAAAGCTGATTCGAAAGGCATTTGACACCGCCCTTGAAGCGCATAAGGACATGCGTAGAAAGACTGGAGAACCCTACATCTACCACCCAATAGAAGTAGCACGAATTGTTGCAGAAGAGATTGGACTTGGAGCCACTTCGATTGTTTGTGCCCTTTTGCACGACACTGTAGAAGACACCGACATGACATTGGACGATGTCAAAAGAATGTTTGGCCCCAAAGCTGAGAAAATCATTGATGGACTGACCAAAATATCAGGGGTGGTAGACCACAATGTATCGCTACAAGCTGAGAATTTTAGAAAAATCTTATTGACCCTTTCTGATGATGTTAGAGTAATTTTAATCAAACTGGCTGATCGATTGCACAACATGCGAACTTTAGAGTCCATGCGGAGAGACAAGCAGTTAAAAATCGCATCAGAAACACTTTATCTTTTTGCTCCGCTTGCTCATCGATTAGGATTGTATAGCATAAAATCTGAGCTCGAAGATCTTTCTTTAAAATATACTGAGCCGGAAATTTATGAAGAAATAACCAGCAAGCTTAAAAAGACCAAAGCCGTTCGAACTCGTTTTGTCAATCAATTTTCATTACCAATTCAGAAAGCACTTCAAGAGCAAGGTTTTAATTTTGAAATAAAAGCTCGAACCAAATCGATCCATTCCATTTTTGACAAAATCAAAAATAAACATGTTTCTTTTGAAGAGATTTATGACATCTTCGCCATTAGAATTATCGTTGACTCCGCTCCTGAAAGGGAAAAAGCCGATTGTTGGAACATCTATTCCATAGTTACTGATTTCTACCAGCCAAGCCCAGACCGGCTAAGAGATTGGATTTCTACTCCTCGAGCAAATGGATACGAGTCTCTGCACACTACTGTGATGAGTCCAACAGGAAAGTGGGTAGAAGTGCAGATTCGCTCACAACGCATGGATGAAATCGCAGAAAAAGGATATGCAGCGCACTGGAAATACAAAGAAGGCGGAGAAGAATCTAATTTCGACACGTGGATCAATAAGATTAGAGAATTGTTAGAAAACCCAGAAAGCAATGCTATCGATTTCTTGGATGATTTTAAACTCAATCTATTTGCTGAAGAAATTTTTGTATTTACCCCTCAAGGTGATGTAAAAAGCTTACCAGTTGGCGCTACAGCCTTAGATTTCGCTTTTGAGATACATTCTCAAGTAGGAGAACGCTGTATTGGAGCGAAAGTAAATACCAAACTAGTACCGCTGAGTCATGTTTTAAATAGCGGAGATCAAGTAGAAATCATCACATCCCGCAAGCAAAAACCAAATGAAAGTTGGTTAGATTATGTAATTACTGGTAAAGCAAAATCTAAAATACGCTCGGCACTCAAAGAAGACAAAAAACGAATTGCTGTTGATGGTAAAGCTACTTTAGAGAAGAAACTGAAGAAACTCAAGATTCCATTTACCAATGATATTATCAAAGACTTATTGAGCTTTTACCGATTGCCATCACCGTTGGAGTTGTATTATAAAATTGCCATCAACAAAGTAAAGTTGGGCAAGCTCGATGAAGTGACCTACGAAGGCAGCAAACTAGTGTGGAATAAACCCGAACAAAAAATCAACACGAGCAAGCAGTTTGAAGAAGCACTTCGTTCCAAAGGTCAAGCTGATGAAATGCTAGTTATTGGTGAGGACATGGAGCATTTTGACTATAAAATTTCTCCCTGCTGTAATCCTATTCCGGGCGATGAAGTTTTTGGATTCATTACTATCAGCGATGGCATAAAAATTCACAAGACCAACTGTCCAAATGCTGTTCAACTATTAAGCAATTACGCCTACAGAGTTGTAAAAGCAAGATGGACCAGTCAAGAACAAATTGCATTTTTAGCAGGTATAAAAGTAACTGGAATTGATGATGTGGGAATTGTCAATAACATCACTAAACTTATTTCTATGGAACTGAACGTCAACATGCGTTCCATTAGTTTTGACAGCAACGATGGTATTTTTGAAGGAACTATTATGGTGTTTGTGCATGACACTCGCCACTTAACAGACCTCATCAAAAAACTGAAAAATGTGAATGGAGTAATTAATATTTCTAGAATAGATACAGCATAAAAAAAGAGAGCGTCACAAAAAATTGTGACGCTCTCCAATAAGACGCTTTATTACCAATTTACTTCACAACAAAAGATTTAGAAGCAACTCCTTTATCAGAAACGATCTGTAAAAAATAAACTCCTTTTGGATATCCGTTTAAGTCTATTTGGCTTTTAAAGCCATTGATTACTTGTAATTCTTTACCCATTGTATTCACTACTTTTAATTGACTCACTTTATATTTTGATTGGTATTTCCAATCAATTTTAAGGAAATCATTGGTTGGGTTGGGGTAAATTTTAATTTCACCCAAGTTAACCTCATTCTTTTCGTTAAGACCTACCAAACCGCCTAAGTTGGTAGATTTGAAGATTACACCATTGTCACCAAACACAAATAACATCCTATTCGAATACATATAAACGCCTATAAATTTAGAATTAAAGCTCAATGTATCTTTAGTATAACTCATTCCTCCATTTATTGATTTACTTACAATGCCATTGGATCCATAATTAATAACCCCAAACATTTTTTGACTATTTATAAAAACTGGCCTAGTCAAGGAATTAATATTTCTGCTATAAAAATTTAGCCCTTTGTCGTAAGAAATATAATATGAGGAAGGAAAGCCTGAACTATATACAACAATCGTATCACCGCCTTGATAATATCCTCCAGCACCATTTAGAGTTATAGGTGGATGAGTTATAGTATCCCAGCTTAAACCTTCATCCAAAGTGATATACACTTTGTCAAAACCAACGCCAATTACCACGCTATCATACACATTAAAAGCCTGAAATTCTGACTGTAAAATTGTTAATCTCCCATCCTTATACTCCAATGTTTTGCCATCTCCTTGAATCCAAACTTTATCTCCAAAAGAAATCAAACCCAAATAACTCAACAAACTTTCTGTGGTTTGAATTATCCTATTTCCTTTGGTTGCAATTTGAAACAGCTGAAGCGCGTAAATCCTATTCCAAGAAGCACTTCCAGTATCTATGCGAGTAACAAATAGGCTGTCTTTATAAATTGCCAAACCTGAAAAAGCCCATAGATTGGTATCCTGGTAATACAACGTCCAATTTTCTCCAGCATCTGTAGATTTTAAAATTTTGTTTTCAGCAGTTGCATAACCAATCAAGCTGTCCTGAAAAATAATTGAACTAACCTGATCTTGAACTCCTGAATTAACTTGATGCCAATTGGGTTGGGCGCTTATTCCTGAAAAAGTAAAAATAGAGATTATCATTAATGTTATTGTTTTCATAGTTTTTAGTTTTTAGTTTTTAGTTTTTAGTTTTTAGTTTTTAGTTTTTAGTTTTTAGTTTTTAGTTTTTAAAATAAGTTATATCACGACGCTTACTAACTAACAAGCAGACAATTAAAAACGAAATTTACAGAAAAAAAAATACCAACCTAATTTGTAAAAAATAAATTGGTGCACAATCTAAAGACACATCAATCAAGCGATTCGTTGTTTACTTGAAGCTTTAGCTTTAAAATAGTTATTTCCAATCTTCTTTGTCCATAAAAAAGAGCCCTTATTGAAAACTCAACAGGGCTCTACACTCTAACTAATTAAACTAAATTTAGTGATTCACCACTACCTTCTCACTTTTTTGCTGCCCATTTGAGGTAACCGTTAAAATGTATGTTCCATTCTCTAGCTGATGAATAGGAACCTTAATTTCATTAGCGTTTAAAGTCGATTGATTTTCAAAAACCACTTTTCCCGATAAATCGACAATTCGAATTTGATTAATGCGATTACCTTTTGTTGAAATGGTAATTTGATCTGAAGTTGGGTTGGGGTATATTTTAAAATTCGCAAAAGAAGAATGTTCGGCCAGCCCTACCCTTGTTTGATAATTATAATTATACCTTAAATCATCTGATTTAATTAACCAACCACTTGCATCGATAGATTCCTCTATTACTGACTGTAAAGTTCCATTTGGATTGTAATTAAATGAAAACCTAACTTGAGGGTAGTATTTCTGTTGAGATACATTGTAATTCGAACTAACGACTTCACTGAGTCCATTTGAGTTATATTTAAAAACTTTTCGCTTCGAAATTATTCCTGCAGGACTTTCAAATATAGTAGAATCTACTTGATTTGCTGAATTATAATAAGTAGTCAAACGCTCTAAATCTTCCCACATAGAAACTGACCACCTCTGCACAAGCTCTGACTTAGAATTATTAACGGTATCATAAGTGTAAATGAATTTTTGATAATTCATCCCCTGAGGGTTAGACCCAATTAGTAATTTACTAAACTTCTCCATCAATCGAGAATTTTCATATTTGTAGGTGATAATGGAATTCTGATCCCACGAAGAATTACCTCTCATTAGAATCAAAGCAGTATCAACTTGATTACCAAAAAATTTTCGATTAAGTTTATTAAGTGCCACCCAGGAAGTATCTCCCCATGTGTAGTATATATCTTCCACTACATTTCCATTTAAATCGTAGCTGTATTCCCACATCGATTCATTCTCTATGTTTCCAGAATCTAATAACTGTCTTGCCCTTTTCTTTATTTGTCCAAGCACATTAAGCTCCTGAGTATAAACTACACTAGTAAAATATCGGCTATTTGCAGCATCCCAAGAGTAGGTTGTTTGATTATCATAACTATTGAAATAACTTCCATCATAAAGTATTGGTGCACGATACCACTGTGAAGTAAATATATTTAATAACCTTTCATCATCCTGATTCGTACTCCATAGATAACTCACCGAGTCTTGTTTGACATATTGAGTACCATCATACTTTTCGACAGTATAACTTTTAATTTGATCTTGAGCTGTTGCTGTAAGGATTGTAAAGCTTCCAGCTAGAATGGTAGTGAGTAGTTTTTTCATAGCAAATAGGGTTTAAAATTAGTCTATTGTTTTTAAGAGAGTTAAATATAAAAAAATAAATCCTTGATTCAACAACTTTTAAAAAATTAAATTTCATTAACCCCCTTACCGACTGCATTTTACCCAACTCCGCTAACTACACCCCTTATCATTGCTCATTTTTATAGGGATTCGATTGGGAACCATCAGAAGTCAATTAATCCAATTTTCGTTAACAAACTGTTCAAAAATCAGTTTTCCCATCCTAATATAAAGCGTATCTTTGAATCCTTAAAATTGCAAGCCGAAACTATGGCCACCGAAGAAACAATAGAAAAAGTAAATCAAATCTTTGCTGCTTATTTAGAGAAGAATGGCCATCGGAAGACACCCGAACGATTCGCCATTCTGAACGAAATATACAATCAAAAAGGTCACTTTGATATTGAATCCTTGTACATTTCAATGAAAAACAAGAAGTATAGAGTGAGCCGAGCTACTTTATACAACACCATCGAACTGTTATTGGCTTGCAACTTAGTTCGAAAACATCAATTTGGAAATAACATTGCCCAGTTTGAACGCTCTTATGAGTTTAAACAACACGATCACTTAGTATGCACCCGATGCAACAAAGTGATAGAGTTTTGTGATCCAAGAATTCAAAATATTAAATCAACGGTTGGTGAAATTTTAGATTTTAAAATCTTACACCATTCTTTAAATCTTTATGGCATTTGCAGTTCATGCAGCGCCTTGGAAGATGCAAACGCACAAAAACAAGACTAATCGTTGAATTTTTCATACCACATACAACCCATCGAAGATTCTGTGCTGCGCATTGATTTAAAAGGTGATATCCTTGAAAAATCGCAAACGCAAGACATGATGATTGCTGTAGATCAATTATTATTGGACGGAAGAAACAATTACTTGATTAACCTGAACGAGCTCAACTACATGAACAGTAGCGGACTCAACAGTTTAGTTGCATTATTGACTAAAGCGAGAAGCAATAGCGGCGAGGCCGTGGTATTTGGTGTAAATGAAAGAATTGAAAAATTAATTATCCTTACAAAATTAAATACAGTGTTTTCGCTTTACAAAACAGAAGCTGAAGCGCTGCAAGCTATAAAAGAACAGACTGCATAAATTATTACAATGAAAGTAGACGTATTATTAGGCCTACAATGGGGCGACGAGGGAAAAGGAAAAGTAGTAGATGTATTAACCCCAAAATACAACGTGATTGCACGTTTTCAAGGTGGACCAAACGCAGGCCACACGCTTGAATTTGACGGCATCAAACATGTTTTACACACAATTCCTTCTGGAATTTTTCATAAGGATAAAGCCAATGTCGTGGGGAATGGTGTTGTGATCGACCCAGTCATTTTCAAAAAAGAAATTGATGCATTAGTAGAAATGGGTGTGGATGTAAAAAAGTCGTTGCTGATTTCAAGAAAAGCACACTTAATCTTGCCAACTCACCGTATGCTCGATGCAGCTTCCGAACAAGCTAAAGGAAAAGAAAAAATAGGTTCTACTTTAAAAGGAATCGGACCAACCTACATGGACAAAACGGGTAGAAATGGCCTGAGAATAGGCGACATTGAATCTCCAGAGTTCATGGAAAAATATGAAGCATTAAAAGGAAAACACGACGATTTACTAAGCAGATCGGAATTTGAATATGATGTCACTGAAATGGAAAAAGCTTGGTTTGAAGGAATCGAGTTATTAAAATCATTGACTTTAATAGATAGCGAGCATTTTATTAATGATGCGGCAAAAAATAACCAAACTATTCTAGCAGAAGGGGCGCAAGGAACATTACTAGACATTGATTTCGGGTCATACCCCTTTGTTACCTCTTCCAATACAATTACTGCCGGAGCTTGTACTGGTTTAGGAGTGGCACCAAATAACATCGGTGAAGTATTTGGAATTTTTAAGGCCTACTGCACACGTGTAGGAAGCGGACCATTCCCAACTGAACTATTCGATGAAACTGGTGAAGAGTTAAGAAAAGTAGGACACGAGTTTGGTGCGACTACTGGTCGTCCTAGAAGATGTGGCTGGATAGATTTGCCGGCATTGAAATATGCAATTATGATCAATGGTGTGACTCAATTGATTATGACGAAAGCAGATGTTCTAAGCAATTTCGAAACCATTAAAGTATGCACACACTATAGCTACAAAGGGGAAGAAATTGACTTTTTGCCATACGATGTATTGGATGCTGAAATAAAACCCCTCTACAAAGAATTGAAAGGATGGACGGAAGATTTAACAGGATTAGCTTCCATTGATGAAATTCCTGCAGCATTAAATGACTATATTGAATATTTGGAACGAGAATTGGAGACTCCAATCACTATCGTATCTGTAGGACCTGATCGAAGTCAAACCTTGATGAGAGAAGCAGCTACTGCATAATCGAATTTATGAAGACCCTTTTTGTTGTCTTATTTAGTTTCATTTCAACGATTACCATCGCTCAGAAGAAGGAAAAAATCCAAATTCTGAATGCGGATGACTTCATCTATTCTGAAAAGAGCAATAAAGATGTTCAAAAGTTGGTTGGTAATGTAAAGCTAAAGCACCAAGATGCATTAATGTTTTGCGATAGTGCGTATGTCTACAAATTGTCCAACCAAATGGAGGCGTTTGGTAATGTTAGGATAAAACAAGGTGACACTTTATCATTAACTGGAAACTACCTCAAGTATGACGGAAATGCTAAGATTGCAGATGTTCGAAAGAATGTTGTTTTGAATCGTCCTGACATTTCATTGACGACTGATAAGCTGATTTTAGATCGCACAACCAATATTGCCTATTACCTGAATGGCGCAAACATCATTTCCAAAACAGACAACAATAAATTGTTTAGCCGAAAGGGATATTACTACATCAATCAAGATGTCTTTTTCTTCAAAGACAGTGTAGTGCTCAGAAATGAGAAATACACCATGAAGTCGGACACCATGAAATATTGGACGACTACGGAGGAAGTTTTCTTTTTTGGTCCAACAGAAATAATCAGTGAAGACAATTATATTTATTGTGAAAACGGCTATTACAACACCATAAATGAACGTTCTAAGTTCTTCAAGAATGCCTACCTCATCTCATCTAAGCAGAAGTTGATGGGCGACACCCTAACTTATGATCGAATAAAAGGATATGGAGAAGCTAGAGGCCAAATTAGCATCATTGATACTGCAGAAAATATTACTGTAAAAGGCGGATTGGCTAAGTTTTACGAACAAAGCGATAGTGCCGAAGTAACCAAAAATGCTCTCCTAGTTCAGCCTTTTGAAGAGGATACGTTATTCATGCACGCCAAACTATTTCGGGTTTTCCCAAATAAAGATGGCAAACGGGTAATGCAAGCTTTTTATCAAGTCAACTTGTTTAAAAAAGACCTACAAGGCAGCTGCGACTCTATCGCATACTCCTTTACAGATAGTACCTTAAAGATGTTTTACGAACCTATTCTTTGGTCAGATCAAAATCAGATTACTGGAACCATCGTAAACATCAACATGAAAGATGGGAAAATTGATGAACTGTTTATCCCTGAAGACGCTTTTATTACTTCAGAAGTTGATACCACTCGATATAATCAGATCAAAGGAAAACAACTAACTGGAACCTTCGTTGAGAATAAATTGAAGAAGGTCTTTATTGAAGGGAATGGACAAACCATTTATTATGGTCAAGATGAAAATAATAAATTCATAGGTGTTAATCGCGCAGAAAGTTCCGATTTATTGATTGGATTGAAAGAAAATGAAATAGAGACCATCACTTTTGTAAATGATCCTGATGCTACGCTCTATCCATTAAATGAGTTAAAACCTGACGAGTTATTACTCGGTGGATTCAATTGGAAAATTGAATTTCGACCATTAAAAATGAGTGATGTCTTTATCTGGAAGAGGGGCGAATTAAGATAGAATATCTCGATTATTATACAATAATATATATAATCGATGCCTTAAAATCTTCCCCATATTTTCACACTCCAAAAAGTCTTTGTCATCAAAATGAACGGCTAATTCCTCCCGCAATTGCTTCACCTTCTCCTCTGTAGAGATTTCATCAATTTCCATAATATCCAATAAATCTTTCAATCGATAGCGAGAAACCTTGATTCTATTGGCAATCATTGCGCGCTCTTCTAGTTGATATTGCCGAATCGTTTCAGGGTTAATGTAGCGCACCACAAAATCGACAATGGCATTATTATCTTTAAAAAATTGAGGCAAATACATGGTACGCATGCCTTCATACGTCTGTTGATCAAAATCGATGGCTCTAATTCGATACTGAATGTCATCAAAGTCTGGGGTCATATCTACGACATAGTTGTAGGATCGCATATCACCCAATAATCGCACAAAAGTTCGTTCATTGAATTTTACAAATTCCTTCGCCAGTCGTATTTCATTCAGTTCTGCATCGTTCAGCCAATTACTAATAAAAACGTCACCAGGAATTCCTGCGATATGCTCTTCTATAATGGTATCACCATCCACCACATAATTGATTCGGTTAGGCGATAAAATATGTTCCAATTCTAATCCATAAATTCTAGAGGCATCTGCTCGTTTTACATAGAAATAATCATAGTTGTCATTATACCGATTAGTGATTCGTATTCTAAACGGTTTGGAATTCCCAAAAGGACAATAATCAATTCGATTGGTATAAAGATGTTCGGTCACTTCTAGGTCACCTTCTGTTTTTAATAAGGAATAAATCTTTGTTAGATTTTCATTGATCTCTTCCATATCCGACTGAGAGAACATGACTGTTTCCCATAAAGTATCCCGTCCTTCTTTATCATAAACAGGCATACTTGATTCAAAATGCAATAAATCTTTATACTGAATGGGCAATTTAACTTCTCGACTATACTCGGTTAAATAACCTCTCAACTCATCACGAATTGGGAAAAAAAACTTCTTTTTGGAAATGGTATTCATAAAATATTATTGGGATTGCCCTCAAAATACGAATAAATGTTCAGCCAACTCTTCAAATGAATAGGGTTCTTGATAAGAACGATCAGAAAAATAATTTGCGAGTAATTTTATGTAATAAGGAGCTCCATCTTTGGAAGCAAAAACAATTCTTATGGTCCCGTACAATTGATTAAAAGGCGCCGTCTTTCTATATTTCAACTTTGGCTTTAAGTAATAGGATTCTTTCGAAACAATCCAATCTTGGTCTTCTTTAATCTCTTCTTCAGAATGATTAATCGCATAATCCAATTCAATAATGCGATACTTGAATAATTCGAATAGAAACGAAGCTTGCTCTTGAGGAACACCTTTTTCAAAATAGTAAACAAACCCTTTAGATTGAGGACTATTGTAATAAAAAAAGTTCGCCTCTACAGCGGCTATTTCTGACCTCGTTTCCCACTCTTCCTTTATCGCTCGAACATTAAAGTTATAATTTTGCCCCCTTCTCCATACTTCAAAATCACTTTTATACTTTTCAGATCGTCTTATCACCTTCTTAACAAGAATATTAGAACTTGACTCTACCGCTTGCTCAGTAGGCAAAATAGATTGAATTAATTTATCGAGAAAACCCATAGTTCTATTTAAACATTTCTAATTACAAATCTATTCTTTTACAATGGCATACATTCTTTCAATCAGAAAATATTCCATTATATTTGAAGGCTAAACATATACAACTCTAACTAATGACCAAAGCAAAACAAGTCGATAAAAAATCGCTCCAATTTTTAGAACAATATATAAACAACCCATCACCTACGGGGTTCGAATCAGAAGGGCAAAAATTGTGGCTCGAGTATATTAAACCCTATGTTGATGAAACTTTTGTGGACACATACGGAACAGCGGTAGGCGTCATAAACCCTGAAGCGAAATACAAAGTAGTAATAGAAGCCCATGCCGATGAAATCAGCTGGTTCGTTCACTACATCAACGAAAAGGGTTTTATCTACGTTCGCAGAAACGGCGGATCCGACCATATCATCGCTCCATCAAAACGTGTAAATATCCATACGGACAATGGAATTGTAAAAGCAGTATTTGGATGGCCTGCCATTCACACCAGGTCTGGGTACGAAAAAGAAGACACGCCTAAATTGAATAATATTTTCTTGGATTGTGGATGCAATTCCAAAGAGGAAGTGGAGGCATTGGGGGTTCACGTAGGATGTGTGATTACCTACGAAGATGAGTTCATGGTATTGAACAAAAACTATTTTGTAGGTCGTGCATTGGACAATCGGATTGGGGGATTTATGATTGCTGAAGTGGCCAAAAGACTAAAAGCAAACAAAAAGAAATTGCCGTTCGGATTGTACATCACCAACAGCGTACAAGAAGAAATTGGTTTGAGAGGTGCAGAAATGATTGTGCAACGCATTAAACCCGATGTAGCCATCATTACAGATGTTTGCCACGATACACAAACTCCTTTGATTAATAAGATAGAGCAAGGAGATTTCTTTGCGGGGAAAGGCCCAGTTTTGACATACGCTCCGGCAGTGCAGAACAACTTGTTAAAACAAATTATAAAGACAGCAAACGACAACAAAATCCCATTCCAACGTTTGGCGGCTTCTCGTGCTACTGGAACAGATACCGATGCCTTTGCTTATGCGAACGGCGGAATAGCTGCAGCACTTATTTCTTTACCATTACGCTACATGCACACCACAGTAGAAATGGTGCATCAAGATGATGTATTAAATGTCATCGAATTGATTTATCAAACATTATTGAGTATCAGAGAAAATCAAAACTTCAATTATATTCAATAAAACAAAAGGGTGGTTTCTAATTGAAGTCACCCTTTTTATTTTTCTCTTAAAGCGTTTATTCTCCACTAAATACTTCTAGAATTTCACCACTTTCTCAGTACTTATAAAATTCCCTCTTGAATCTGAGATTCTTTTACAATTACTCTTTGACAATTCGTTTAGAAATTACTGCACCATCTTCCAAAGTAACACTGATAAAATAAATTCCAGATTTTAAATTTCATTTTCTATATTGATTTGACAACCACCATAAGGTTCGAAGCATCTGATAATTAACATACTAAATAGCATTATTTAAAAACCTAACATAAGGCTACTCTTTTATAAAAACAGTAGCTCTTGATAGAGGTTTTCCATTATCGATTAAACTAAGAAAGTAAGTCCCAGTACTGAGCGAGTGAACATTGACCTGTTTGTCAGAACCTAAGTTCCCATTTCGTATTTGTTGGCCTTTCATGTTATAAATGATATAACCTAATGAATTACTAGAGTGTACTATCTTTAGATAGTCTGTCGTCGGGTTTGGATAAACATTTATCGAAGTTGCTATCTCATTTTCCCGAATACTAACTAACAGCTGACTAGGAATTTTAGTAATAACCGAAAAAACTTTATTATCACTCCATGCATTGCTAAAATAACTCAATACAAAAATATCTTCATTGGAATCTACAATTAACCTAGAAGATACATGATTTTTTTGACCATAGATGAAAAGACTATCTCTACTTTGCCCACTAACTTTAAAAACTAATAGTTGACGGTATTCTGCTGCAAAAGGAGGAGTGGAAGCATAAGGAGAACTACCAGAAAAATATTCATTATTATTGGCTTTAACATAATAAGTAGATCTATTGTCGATAGTAGTATTTCCTAAATGAATTTTATTTAAAATATTTCCATTCCAATCAATAGTCGCACGGTAGTACTGCCAAAAGTCAGGATTTCCTATGGCAGTTGACTTGTTTAAATCCCCAAAAAAGGTCACGGTGGTTGAATCCATTAAAAATCCCCTTGGTCGCATACTAACCCAACCTTCATTTACTGCCAAATTTAACTCTTGTGTATCGTCCATCTGAATGGTTTTCACTTTATCTAAAGTAAAACGATTTACGAATTGAATCTCAGAAGCATTATTCCCATAAATTAACAATGAATCATTTACTGGAGAGACTTGAGTTGGCCCATAAGCAAAAGGAAAAATCAAAATAGTGGGGTCAGAAAAATTGAAAGTAAGTACTTTCTTTTTTAACAAGTTACCTCTCATATCATAGCGATATAAGAATGCAGAATCAATAGTATTATATACTGTATAAAGGTAAAAGGAATTATCATATAAATAAGGAATAGAAGTCAATTCTTGCTTTTCTAAACTTAAAGTAAACAACACATTTGAATCAGCTTTGAAAGCTTGAGTAGAATTTCTAACCTC
The DNA here is from genome assembly GCF_009909615.1 of Acidiluteibacter ferrifornacis. GTDB lineage: Bacteria > Bacteroidota > Bacteroidia > Flavobacteriales_E > Vicingaceae > Acidiluteibacter > Acidiluteibacter ferrifornacis. The sequence goes on from NZ_WWNE01000006.1 coordinate 364,462, forward strand.
CAAATTTAGAGTAGAATTTGAATCTACATATGATTCTACATAGATTCTATTATTAGTATACTTTTGATCAACTACAAATTGGGATAATATTGACACTGGAAAACCACTTCTCACAATATATTTTTCTGTTGAATCCTTTTGCCATGTTACATTTGAATCCCTAATACTCAAATCGTTTTTATTAATCCAATAAAAAACAATCGACTCAGCTACATTATTAGACCCTGCATTTACTTGTGAATAAATTAAAGTACTATCATCATAATCAATATAGTCCCGTTGAAAAATAGTTCTAATTCCAATTGAATCAAAATTTGTCGGAAAAACATGATCTCTTATACTAATTTGAGCACTTGTATTAAACGAAACTAATAAAAACAAAGCCCCCAAAAGGGCTTTGCTTAGTATAATATTTAACTTAAAATATTTCATAATCTTTATATTAACAAACTACACATAAGCCATAATAGAAACGTCCTTCATGGTGAAAATTCATATTATAATATGGAGGAACAGTATAAGTAGCTATTAATTTAATCTTTTTCATTTTATATGTTTAGTGTTTAAAATAGACTTAATTTGAATTTCAATCGATTAGAAACGCCTATAAAATGTGCCTCTGCCATAAAACAAATAGCGTATACATTTAGAAAACCATTGGATTTGTAGAGAGAGAGCTCTACTTGCTCAGCTACAGATAGAGTTTTATCGTGTAGTAAATAAGAGTATGGGGTCAAGTTTCTCATAAAGGTATACCAAACATAAACCAAAAAAAAACAAAAAACAATAGACTCTTCTTTTCTAACTAGTTACAATGCATTGTAAAAATAGCTCAAACTCATATCCCCATTGGATTTTACTATGAAAAATAATTTTTAAAAAAGATCCTTTTTAACATTTTAACTACTAGAAAGTTGACTAAATCGACCCTATTTTTAATAATAATTAGATCTATTTTTAGGCTATTTTGACATTTTTTACGAGTCTAATAAATTAAATCAACAAAAAAGCCACCCTTTCACTGAAAAGGTGGCTTCTACTTATAAATATTCTTTCTAAAATCAATTATTCATGACATCGGTTAAATTTAATTTACCCGTTTTCATGTTATTGTATTGCACTACCATATGTGCCAACAAGGCTGAAATACTTGCCATACTTGCTTTGGTTCCTTCTGAGATATTCATTCCTTTTAGTCGCAATAACAACAAACCATACAATCCATTTAAACAAGCTTCTATTTCATTGATATACTTCCCGTCAGATTTCTGCATCAAAGCAGCGATATGCACCTTCGCATCGTCATACAATGCTTTATACTCTTTATCTTGAATGGTGGTCAATAATGTTTGATGAAGAATTCCTAACCCCATTATGTCGGCATTTATATAACTCAAATGACCGGTTTGCTGTATACCTTCTTCAATCATCATTTCAATCAATTCCGCATACCATTCTTTGATTTTAACTTTAACCTCTAACGGCTGTGGATACTTAGCTACCACCTCTTGATCAATTCGATCTAAATCAAACTTATAGGATCGAATAATGTCCTCAATTTGCCACATATAGATGATATACTCGGCAATATTGGTTTCCTTTTTTAATTGTGCAATTAACATTGTGTTTAGTCCTTTTTATTAAGTTCTTGATATTTTGCGTTTAAGCCATCAATGACTTCCGTAGTAATGTTCATAGCAGAATCAGCCAATAACAAAGAGCTTGTAGTAGAATAATCCAAAATCATATTTAAACCTTTGTCTTCTTTCAACTGTACCAAATAACCATCTAGACTGATTCTAATTTTTCGCTTCATATTGTCCTCCTCTTCAGCCAATTTCAAAGCCAACTCCTCTTGCATTTTGCCAATCCCTTCTTCTTCTTGCATCAAAGCCATTTGACGTTTCTCACCTTCTGCTTGAGTCAACATAGGCGCATCTTCTCTCAATTTAAGGTATTTATTCTCTAAAGTTTTTACTTTCCCTTCTAATTGACTTCTAAATTGTGCTTGTTTGGATTCCAACTCCTTTCTTAATTGCTTTACTAATTCGTACTTTTCCCACAACGTATCCGTATTGATGTATGCAATACTGATAGCCGACTGATTAACTAGACTATCTACTTTTTGAGTGGTTGGCACTGCTTCTATGTTTTCAGCAGATTGATTAGATACCATATAAAACAAGATGGCTACAGCGATAGCCAAAACAACATTAAAAACTAAGGATAAATTCTTCACTTTTCTGATTTAAAAATTATAATTTACAAAGTTGCTATATTTAATTGAAATAGTCACGGATTAATGCAGTTATCTCCAACACATACATTCAGCAACAAATATTTAGCGGACTTAGCTTTCATTTTACTTAGTCCTGAGCTCTTTCGATCGTCCGAACATTCATTTTTTCTAAATGAATACAAGGTAAGTAGCTGGCTAAAAGAGGAGCAATGTCAATCTGATAAAATAGATGCACACTTTGAAAATTATGACATCAGAAAGTTAGGATGGTATGCGGAAAAGTTAATGGAGTACTTCTTTAGCAACTTCGATGACTTTAGATTGATTGCCAACAACATCCAACTATTTGAGAACAAAATCACGAAGGGAGAAATTGACTTCCTTATAGAAGATATACTAGCAAAAACAATTACCCAAGTAGAGTTAGCCACGAAATATTACATCAAATACAACGGTCAATACATTGGGCCAAACGCTAAGGACAATTTAGAAAAAAAATATAACCGACTAGTTCACCATCAATTATTAAAAGAAACTCCTGAAGATATATTAAGGATAACGGGTAACCAGAAGATAAGCGCTGCAAAATTCTTAGTAAAAGGAATCATTTTTTACCCTTATGATAGTTTTATAGTTGAGGATTTTAAGTACCCTTCCTATTTAAATCGGAATCACCAGAAAGGGTGGCACCTTAGTTTTTCAGAGTTTTTGCTCTATGATTTTTCAACACTCCATTATATTCCAAAATCAGAATGGTTCGGATTGAACAATACACTGCGCATTGACAAAAATGAATTTCCTGATTTTTTTAAACAAGCTTTTCAGCTTTCAAAAGCGATAATGGTATTGGATGAAAAAGGAAATAGAGGCTTTATAACATCGGACGAATGGCCTAATTAATAGCTTTTTCTTGTTGTTTCATTTTTTCATAGCCAATAAACTCAATTGGAAGATTTAGCATCATACTGAAATCTTGGCCCATTTCCAGCATATCGACATCTGAAGCTTGATAAAGCCATTTTACTTCTACCAATTTTTTAAACTTTTCATTCTCCATAAAACGATAAAAAATGAAAAGAATTCTTTTAAATGAAGTTACATTAAAATACTCCAGATCGAATTGAAATGTTACCCTTCTTGGTGCTGATTTAGCTAAAAAATTATCGATCCAGTCTAATAACTGCTGATAGAAATCATCAACTTCGGCGAGGATAGAACGACCAGAGATTTGAACTTCTGCTTTTTGGGGGTCCAATATTACTTTGGGTGTCTTATAAGTAGGCTCTATTTCTAAATATTGCATGATTTAAGAGTTATTTTTGAGATGTAGTGTGTAATCAAATATGCATAATTATAATTCGATTTCAAAAAAAAATGCAATTAATCGTTCTACTTTTAGACCAAGTCTGAAATTGAAGCGATAAAGTTACAAGCTCATCATATCTTTTAGCTTTGCCGCTTGCCTTCGAGAAATTTCCACTTGTTTATCATTTCTCAATTTGGCCAATAATCCTCCATTAAACCAACTTTCAACGCTGCTTATCCAATTCAAATTGATAATATATTTCCGATTGGCCCTAAAAAAAGTTTTAGAATCTAGGCGTTCCTCTAAATTATTAAGCGATTTCAAGATCAATGGCTTATTATTATCAAAATAAACACGCACATAATTCCCCTCCGATTCAAATAGACTAATATCGGTCAATTTCACAAACCAACATTTATCTCCATCTTTTACAAAAACCTGGTCGTCTGGGGAGAATCTACTCGTGTTCTCAACTGACTTTTGAGCTGGCTCTATTTCCGCCTCAGGCAGTTTTAACCGATCCAGGGTCTCTTTTAATCTTTCTATATCAATTGGCTTCATCAAATAATCAAATGCACTAACTTCGAATGCTTTAAGAGCATACTCATCATAGGCTGTAGTAAAAACTACTTTTGGCACAAACGATAACTCCTCCAACATAGCGAAACCATCCTTGCCTGGCATTTGAATATCCAAAAAAATTAGATCGGGTTTCAATTCCTCGATTTTCTCTATTCCATTATCGGCATTGTTGCATTCAGCGATAACTTCAACAGAATTAAACTCATTCAATAGACTAGCTAATTCTTTCCTAGCCAATCGTTCATCATCAATTATTATTGCTTTCATCATAATCAAATTGTATTACATGATGGGGAATGTGCAACTGCACTTCCACCTCATTTTTTGAATTATTAAATATGGAAAAATGGGCCTGCTTCCCGAACAACAAATAGAGTCGTTGTTTCGTATTCTCGAGTCCAAATGCCGTTTCCGAAATCAATTGCTCGTCATATAGGCCACTATTCAAAATCCTAATTTTTAATAGGTCGTTTTCTATTTTTGAAGAAATAGAAATGGAACCTCCGTCTCTCAGCTTTGAAATACCGTGCTTAATCCCATTTTCTACTAAAGTTTGCACCATCAATGGAGGTACCGGCCAATCATAAGTATTTTCATCAATCGAATATTCGACCGCTAACCGCTCTTCGAATCTGGTTTTTTCTAATATTAAATAATCTTGAACGAGTTGCATTTCATCTTTAAAACCTATCACCTCTTGCTTGCCCAACATAAATGAACTCCTTAAAATATTTGACAGTCGAGTGATGGAATCTTTAGCCTTTTCAGGATCCTCTCCTACTAAGGCACGAATGCTATTCATGGAATTAAAAATAAAATGTGGATTTAGTTGAGATTTGATTTTATTTAATTCAATCTCATTTCTTGCCGCTTGCCACTTCAGGTTCTTTATTTCTTCCTTTCTGTAGTTTTGAACAAAATGAAATAAGAAATACAAAGAGGACCACAAAAGGAATATAACAGTCTGATTGATCACATTCCTGATCACATCAATCCATTCAAAAACATAGCGCTCTCCAGCAATTAATACATCTGAAATAATCGTATGGACAGTAAAAAACAGGGTGCCAAAAACCAAGCAGGCAACTAAGATTCGAGGGATTAATTTATAGAGCTGATATTTCAACCAATTCAATTTCAGAATCAATTCGCGATAAATATGCGATATCAATACCCCCAAAGAAAAGGTTACCAACAAATTAAAAATGAGTTGTCTATTCAGTTCAGCTCCATTTAATTGATTGAGCAACCCCATCAAAACAACATAAATCAACCACCCGTAAACTTGAGAAATCCAGTATAAATTCTGTTGCTTAAAAACAATTTTCATCGGCTTTTGCTGTTAAATCGCAATAAAGTAAAGATATTTTAAAACGATCGACTACTCAATTAAAAAATTACAAAAGGTGAATAGGTCGTCCAAATGGAAAAAACTTATCCTATAACTTTATGTAAATTTGAAAGAGCAATTTATGAACTATGTTTTAATCCATCCACATGAAACAGTTTAACACCTTTCTCCTATTGATCTTGCTCTCTGCATTCCAAATTAATGCACAAACATTAACGGAATCGGATGAACCCACTAAAAAACCAAAAAAGGATCTTGACATTCTGGATAAATTAGTTCTTGGAGGTAGTTTCGGAGCTGCTTTTGGGGACATCACTTTTATCGACATTTCACCAACCGTTGGCTATTTAGTTTCTGACAATTTTTTACTTGGAATAGGTGGAAAATACATTTATTATAAAGACAATACTCCAGGTTACCAGTTTCAAACCAACATATATGCAGGTAGTTTATTTGGCCAATATTACTTTCTTGAAAACTTTATTGCTCATACAGAGTACGAATTAATGAATAGAGGATTCTCAAGAGACCCATCACGTTTTGAGCTGGAACGTATCAATGTTCATTCAGTATTTGTTGGTGGTGGATATAGAGGTTCGTTAGGTGGCAACTCATTTGTCAGCCTATTGGTATTATTTAACCTCAACGATTCTGAATTCTCGCCGTACACCAATCCTCAAATTAGAGCAGGCTTTGGAATCGGTTTCTAATTGCAGCTAGAAGGCACTAGAACTCTTCCAGAATCCCAATTCCCTTCCCACTCCTCTCTTATTAACACATTGCCATTTATATCGAGTGATTGCGCTTTCTCATTCTTAGCAACTACCAACGTTTTTCCAGAACAAATTTGCTCTATTACTCGCATTTGTAGCTCAGAAATAGAAACCCTTTCTTTTTTTACAACTAAACTCGACCCAACCTGATTATTGAACAAATCCATTTGAATACTCACACTATCGGGAATAGTTCCATCTTCTAGTCGGCCTTTTTTAAAGTCTTGTTTATTCTTTTTCTCATGAGCCTCACCCAACTTTAATGCCCTTCTACTCCCTATTTCCTTTGTCAAAATGGCCATCCAATACGTGTGTCGAAACGCATCTAATTCTCCTCCATTACCATCTTTTCCTAAAAGAGTTTTGATGGTATCTGAATTCGCCACTATTTTTACCTCTAAACTAAGTTGGGCAGTTTTATTAGCTATAAATGGGTGCGTAATCACCCACCACTTTTCAGCACAACCTAACTTTTTAAATTGGTTTACCAACTGCGCTTCAACACTAAAAGAGCAAACCACCAACAAACCAATAAGTATTTTAATCCTCATAGAATGATTTTACAACTGATTGCCCGCCGAGGTTGCTCATTTGTCTTATAGTCCAACTTTGACGACCTCTAACATAAGGAGAAGGGTTTTTAATTTTAAACTTTACAGGGTTAGGCAAAACAACAGCCATCAACGCTGCTTGAGATCGACTCACTTTTAAAGCATCTTTATTAAAGTGGATTATTGCAGAGGCTTGTACTCCATAAATACCATCTCCCTGTTCAATTACGTTTAAATAAACTTCCATAATTCTCTTTTTGGACCAAATGACTTCAATCAAAAAAGTAAAATAGGTTTCCAGCCCTTTTCTAACCCATGACCGAGAGGGTACTAAAAAAACATTCTTAGCAGTTTGTTGACTGATGGTACTAGCTCCTCTGACTTTTTTCCCTTTTTGATTGTTTTTAATGGCCTTTTCTATGGCCTCCACGTCGAATCCATTATGAGTCATAAACTTCTGATCTTCTGCGGCTATAACAGCTAAAGGTAAGTCCGGACTCATCGATTCTATCGGCACCCAATCTTTTTGAATTTGCTTAGACCCTCCTTCAAAATACTTGGCTATCATAAAAGGTGTAATAGGTGGATTAACAAACCTATAGACTACTACAGTCAATATAGTGCTCCCAAAAAAAAGCAACAGCAATCGTCCAATCCATTTGAAGATTTTCTTAAACATAAAAAGGTAAAATTTGTTGATGTAAATGTATACCGAATTAATTAAAACAATAATATATAAGTTATGAAACAGTACTTAAAAAGTGTAACATTTTTTGCTTTAACAGTTGCCTTATTCTCTTGTGGTAGCGAAAAAAACAATAATAAAAACACAGTTGAAAAAGAAACTCCTGCTAAAAAAGAGTCGAGTGTAGAAATAATCACGGAACAAGTTGAATTAAATGTAGCAGCACTCGGAGAAACTATGGCTGAAATCGCATTCCAACCAACAACATTAACTTTGAATGAAGGTGCAGAAGTCACCTTAATTTTTAAAAATCAATCTTCAGCTGCGGGCATGCTGCATAATTTTGTCTTGGTGCCCTTAGGTTCAGGACAAGAAATAGCCACTGCAGGTATAGCTGCAGGTGAAGCCAATAATTTTGTTCCAAATGATGACCGAATTGTGGTAGCAACAAAAATGACAACAATGGGAGAAGAAGTCACAATAACGTTTACCGCACCTAAGAAAGGTTCATATCAATACATCTGTACCTATCCAGGTCACTTTCCTAAAATGGTTGGAAGGTTGACCGTAAAGTAATAACTGTAGTATTTGATTTCACAAAAAAAAGGTCTCAGCAAATGTTGAGACCTTTTTAATTATACTAGTATTTATCATTAAGCCAACATGGCTACTGGATTCTCAATAAGTTGTTTAAATGTTTGCAAGAATGCCGCGCCAGCTGCTCCATCTACAGTTCTATGATCACAAGATAAGGTAACCTTCATCACTGAACCTGGAACAATTTGTCCATTTTTTACTACTGGAACTTCTTTTATCGCTCCTACTGCCATAATACAAGAGTTTGGCGGATTTACAATAGCGGTAAATTCATCAATTCCAAACATTCCTAAATTTGAAATAGAGAACGTACTTCCTTCCCAATCTTGTGGCTGAAGCTTCTTATTCTTCGCACGTTGTGCAAAATCCTTTACCTCTGCTCCAATTTGAGACAGTTGTTTAGTGTTAGCATAACGAACAACAGGAACTAAAAGTCCATCTTCAACGGCCACTGCCACACCGATATTAACATGATGATTGATACGAATTTTATCTCCCAACCATGATGAATTGACTTGTGGGTGTTTTTGAAGTGCAACTGCGGCTGCTTTTACTACCATATCATTAAATGATACTTTAACCCCTTCCATCGAATTGATGGCCTTTCTTGCTTCAATAGCATTGGTCATATCTAACTCAATCGTCAGATAGAAATGAGGGGCAGTAAATTTACTTTCAGCTAATCGCTTAGCAATTGTTTTTCGCATTTGTGAAATATCCTTCTCTTCATAGTTTTCAGAAGAGCTAGACACATTAGATGCCGATGCGTTAGAAGCAGCTACAACAGGAACAAAGTTTTCAATATCCCGTTTTGTAATTCTTCCATTATCGCCTGTACCTTTAACTTGAGTAAGGTTTATACCTTTTTCTGAGGCCATTTTCTTTGCTAGCGGGGAAGCTTTAATTCTAGAGCCATCTGCATTTTCTGATGCAATTGTTGCAGAGCTTGCATTTTCAGTTATTCCTGAATCGGTAGAAGTTTCCGCTTTCACTTCTTCTTCAGGTGCAGAGTCTTGGGCAGAATTGTTTTGCTCGTAGGCCTTAATCAAGCTTTCGTAATCGGCTCCTTTTTCACCTATTACAGCCAAAACAGCGTCAACCTCAGCCGACTTTCCTTCTTCTACAGCTTGATACAATAACACACCGTCATCAAAAGCTTCAAACTCCATCGTCGCCTTATCGCTTTCTATATCTGCCAACAACTCTCCGGACTCTACTTTTTCATTTAATTTCTTATGCCATTTTGAAACTGTACCCTCTTTCATGGTATCGCTCAACTTTGGCATTTTTACTATCGTTGCTTTGATTGAAGAGGTGTCAATTTTTTCTTTCTTCTCGGCAGCAGCTGAACTCGGTTTCTTATCTTCATTTCCTGCAGGTATTTCAGATTTAGTATCTCCACCATCTAATAAAGATTGGAAATCCTCTCCTTTCTCACCTACAATTGCTAAGATAGCGTTCACCTTAGCAGTTTTTCCTTCTTCAACTCCTTGGTAAAGTAATATACCTTCCTGAAATGACTCATACTCCATGGTCGCTTTGTCTGTTTCTATGTCTGCAAGCAGGTCTCCCTCGTTCACTTGCTCTCCAACAGACTTATGCCATTTTGCTACAGTCCCCTCTTCCATTGTATCACTCAACTGGGGCAATTTTATAATTTCAGCCATAATGCTCTATTATTTTAGTCTCTCACGAAAGGGTAATCTTCCTGAGAATAAACGTCTTTATATAAATCTTCTGCTTTTGGAAATTCTGATTTTTCAGAGAAATCTACAGACTCTTGAACTTGGGCTTTCACTCTATCTTGAATCGCCTTCAACTCTTTGTCTGTTGCATATTTTTTCTCCTTAATTACTGCTAACACATTTTCTATAGGATCTAAAGATTTATACTCTTCGAGCTCCTCTTTAGTTCTATATTTAGCAGGATCAGACATAGAGTGACCTTTATATCTATAAGTTCTCATCTCTAAAAGAGTCGGTCCCTCACCATTTCTTGCTCTATCCACAGCTCTTTGATAAGCTTCATGTACTGGCTCACATGCCATCCCATCCACTTGCTCATTAGGCATATCATAAGCGTCTGCTAATCTGTTCAAGTTAGTAACATTTGAAGTACGCTCTACAGAAGTTCCCATTGCGTATTGATTATTTTCAATCACAAAAATAACCGGCAATTTCCAAGTCATTGCCATATTCAAAGCTTCATGAAAAGCTCCTTGTCTTACGGCGCCGTCGCCCATGTAACAAATAGTTACATTTTTATTGCCTCTATATTTATCTGCAAAAGCAATTCCAGCCCCTATAGGAACCTGACCTCCAACAATTCCATGACCTCCAAAGAAATTCTTTTCTTTGTCGAACATATGCATTGAGCCACCCTTTCCTTTTGAACAACCTGTGACTTTACCGTATAATTCAGCCATAATAACATTGGGATGAACTCCTTTTGCAATAGGATGCGCATGGTCTCTGTATGCGGTTATCATATTGTCATCTTCTCCTATAACCGACATAGCTCCTGCTACTAAAGCCTCTTGACCAATATATAAGTGACAGAAACCTCGTATTTTTTGTTGAATATATAATTGACCTGCCTTCTCCTCAAACTTCCTCATCAAAAGCATTGATTCGTACCAGGTTAAATAAGTTTCTTTAGAAAACTCAGTATTCTTGTTTGAACTCTTTGTTGATGTTGTTTTTTTAGCCATTACACCTTCTTTAAAAATGGATTACAAATTTATAATATTTGGGCGACTATTGGTACTTAATTTTGATTTTTAAGTCCTTTTAAATCGAACGCGAAGGGCAACAAATCTGTAACGCATTCAAATATCCAAATTTTACCCTTTTGGGGCTTCAAAATAACGCGAATTGGTGTTGATTGTTTTTGTCGATACTCCATAATAACTTGTCGACATGCGCCACAAGGAGTTATGGGAGTATCTACTGGCATTGTTTCTGATTCGGCAAATATTGCGATAGTTGATATGGGTTCATTAGGATGTGTTGCTCCGGCATGAAAAATAGCGACTCTTTCTGCACATAAACCTGAGGGATATGCAATATTCTCTTGATTATTACCTATAACTATCTCTCCATTTTTTAACAAAATGGCAGCTCCTACCTTAAAATTAGAATAAGGAGCATAGGCAGTATGAGCAACTTCTATTGCTTGTGACAATAGAGATTGTTCCTGTTCGGTGAGCTGATCGATACTATCGTATTCAGAAAATTCAATTTGCTTTTTAACAATTCTCATGTATATTCATTTGAACATTTAAAGGTAGCAAAATAAGAAGGACTTTAGATATGTTTTTGTTCGATGCTTAGAAGAAGTCATATGAATAGAATACAGTGAAACATCATCAGCTATCCATAATACTCCATAAGGTATAAATCAAATCCAGATGCCCAATAATCCTTTTCTATTGATTTAATTCTAAACCCTTGTTGAAGATAAAAACCATTTGAAAATTGAGAGGTCCTCACCTCGATCACCTGAATTTGCTCCAATTTCTTTATCAAATTCAATCTATAATGTGTTAACGCAGTCCCAACTCCCTTCCCTTGACTTTGGGGACTTACGATATCCCAAGATAATCGAGCTTTTTTTTCTTCATAAAAATAATTGATGCCTCCTGATCCGATAACAACACCATTCTGCTCAACTACAAAATAATCTTCCAACTTATGGTTTAGGTAATCTAACAACTCTACTTTTTCGGAAAAATCAAAATATTCTGGAGTATTGGATTGAAACAAATTCAGCACAGACTGCTGATCAGTTTGCCGATATGGTCGAATCAGGTTCAATTTACTTTAAATCATAAAATACAGGTAAATATATCACCTCTTTTCTATCAACACCGTTGCATAAGCGGAAACGCCTTCTTCTCTACCTTCAAAACCAAGCTTTTCAGTGGTAGTCGCTTTGATCGATAGTTCATCTTCTTCAATTTCTAAAATTGGAATCAAAGCCGCTTTCATCGCAGGAATATGAGGATTGATTTTTGGACGTTCCAATGCAATTGTGGCATCGATATTACCAATTGAATAACCCTTATCCTTTAAAAGCTTTACTACATCTTTCAATAAAATTTTACTATCTATTCCTTTGTAGGCATTATCGGTAGGAGGAAAATGAAAACCGATATCTCTCAAATTTGCTGCACCTAAAAGTGCATCGCAAATAGTGTGGATCAAAACATCTGCATCAGAATGACCAGTCGCCCCTTTTGAGTGAGGAACCTTAATTCCACCCAAATAAAAATCAGATCCTTCAGAGAGCTGATGCACGTCGAATCCAAATCCTACACGTATTTTCATTTTATTCTGCTTTAGGTTTTTTCAAATCGTCAAAATTAGCAGTCAAAGTCAATCGCACAGTGTTAGCCAATGGGTTTCGTTGCTTATTACCCACTAAGTAAGCCAAATCAATTCCTAATACATTTAATTTTAACCCAAGCCCAACGGTAAAAAACTGTCGATCCCCTTTAGATTCATCTTCATAAAAATATCCCATACGAACCGCAAACTGCTGATCATACCAGTATTCAAGACCCACAGAATAATTCAATTCCTTTAATTCTTCTTCGGAACCACCTGGCGCATCCGAAAATGAACCAAAAATAGCACTTGCAATTCCACGGTCTGGATCTTCTCCAGCAGCAATTATTGGATTTCCTTCAGAATCCCTTGCAATACCACCACTACCATCATCTTGATAAACTGGAGGAGTTGGCACTAACAACTTATTGACATCAAATAAGAAAGTTAATTGATTGTAATCATCCAAATCAACTGTTAAGGAAGGTCCTAATCTTAAATTCATTGGAATAAAATCCGATAAAGCTGATTCAGTATAAGAAATCTTAGACCCAATATTAGAAACATTTAATCCTGCTCTAAAGATTGCTTTATAATCTCCTAAACGGAATCGTTCACTTTGATAATAAGCAGATACATCTGCAGCGCCAGCAATCCCAGCCTTACTCTCAGATTGACCTTGAGTTAAATTAGAATAAATAAATCTTGCAGTAACTCCTACTGAAAAATTGTCAGAGAGCTTTGAAGCATATGTCCCGTCTAAGGCAAATTCATTCGGATTGAAATCACCAAGTGACTGTCCATCATTACCAGTAAAAGCAATTTTTCCCAACGAAAAGTACCTTAGGGAAGCAGCAACAGTTGACCGCGCATCAATTCTCTTAAAAATTGACACATAAGCAAGGTTAATATCTGGCACTAGATTTCTCAACCATGGAGAATAAGACATTGAGGCTCCAAAATCGTTTTCAATAAAAGCCAATTTTGAAGGGTTGTTATGAATTGAATTGGCGTCAGGCGAAAGCGCAACTCCAGCATCACCCATAGCTCCTGACCTAGAGTCAGGGGTAATTTGCAAAAAAGGAACTGCTGTAGTAATGGTATTTAGCTGAACGTCTTGTGCTCTATCAAATTGATTTTGACCTATCGAAATACCAATCGTGAATACGAAAACAACACAAAAGGAAATTATATTTTTAATTTTCATTAATCAGTTTTAAACTTAAACAAAGGAGAACAAATATAAGAAATCTAAACGTTGGGATTCTTACATTATTATAAAATGACTAATTTTTCATATTTCTCTGCAACGGATCCATTTCTGGAACTTACCTTTAAGCGATATACATAAACTCCTCGACCAATTCGATCACCGAAATCATCCCTTCCATCCCATTCAATGGACCTACTCTGGTAGCCAGTAGCCTGAATTACCTGACTAATACTTCTAACTAATTTTCCGCTCACCGTGTATACATCAACTTTTACATCCAATGTTTGGCCGGCTTGATTATGTTCGAACCAAAATTGCGTATTCGTTGTAAAAGGATTCGGATAATTTAACACATGGTCAAGTTTAACATCCTTCTCTTTCAACACCTCAAATTCTAAAGTTCGTTCAGAAGAATTATTATGAATATCCCAAGCCTTTACAGTTAATCGATGCTTACCTTCTGCTAAACCATTCATTGGATAGTTCACTTTTCCACTAGTGTAATCATCTAAAGCCGCCTCATAAAAATCGTTTAAGATAAAACTTTCATCTGTTTTATCGTCTATGTATGCTACTAAATCATGGCCCACTCCGTTTCCAACTGTATTGATACCCTGTTCATCTGACAACTCTAGGATTAAAGTTGGATTCTCATGTGTTATGCCACCATAAACGAAGTTTTTATCATTTAAAAACATTTCAATATTAGGTCCTTGATCATCCAGCACCACAGAGTCTGCAGTACCTCCAATTAAAAAATCTGTTGACCCTCCACTAGCGTCTATCTGATTATCATCAGCGTAATAACTTACTTTTCCTGAACCTACATTATATGAAATATCTTTAGGAACAATGAAGTCAAATGAAAAGATTCCATTGACTACACTTGCTTTCCCTTTAAACAATCGACTATTTCTAGATTTATAGTTATAAGGGCCATTATTATCATTATTTAGAGTAGTAAACGATCTAATCTTATCAAATATAGTGGGGTAAACAAATCCATTAAAATTAGTCATCAAATTTCCATTCTCATCTCTAACCTCTCCTGCAAAAGTCACTTTGCTTAATGCTTTCAAGGTGTCTTTTCCGTTAACTGGACTTCCATTTATTGCAGTAGTCACTACGTTGTATTTTGGTATTGCCAACTTGGTAGCAGGATCTCCCAACAATGTAAAGTTTTTAGCATTCGCTGAATTTGAATGTTGAGCCTTAGTAATTGCAAAAATATCTCCTAGGCGCTGATATTTATATTCCCCATTTGCCTTTTCAAACATTCGCTTATACAAAGTATCGTTCAGGTACAAATTAGGTGTTGCATAAACTAATCTAGTGGTGGTCATTAAAGCTACTCCACCTCCGTCTTTATTTAATAAAACCATTTCTCCACCAGAATTCCTTAAAGGATCATCGAATCTACTAAACTCACAAGTAGCGGTAATAAACAGTGGCAACTTCTTATTGTTTTGCCAAGCATTGATATCACTAACCCCAATTACACGTTCAGCAGTCCAACCTGTCTCTCCCCCATGACCGGTATAATTAATCAATAAACTACCTTTATTAATTGCAGAATTAATCGCTATAGTGGCTTGAGGATACCTATCACCTCCAGGCGTTGCTATCTGAGGAAAAGCATCTAAATAAATCTTTTCTACATTCATAAATGGAACTGAATCAATATTTCTAGAAACAATTGCAGAATGGTTCATGTGCAAAGTGCCATCCTCATCATCAGCGACAAAAACAGACAAATTCCTCCAATCACCCAAAGATTGCTGAGTACCATACAGCAAAATCTTATTCAATACACCCAGAGACTCGTTTAAATTCTTTACTGGGAACCTACCAACTCCTAAATCTACTTTGTCATTATCAGCACCTGTATAGGCTCCTTCACTAGGGTCTAAAACGGCCATGTAATCATCACTCACATATGAAGCAACTGGGCTTGTTGAATTTTTACTTTGGTATGTCACTATAAAATTAGTATTCCCTGAAATTCTATTTTTATTATCGTAGGAGCCATCACCATACAACAACAAATATTTTGGAAGATCTGCTGCGGAATTGGCCTTTTCGTATAACATTCGCATTAACGATCGAATAGCAACAGGACTTTGACTACCTGCTCCAAACTCATTGTAGATTTGTTCAGGCAATACGACTTCTACAGTTAATCCATCATTTCTTCTAAACTCAGCTAACGTTTCAGCGTGCTCTTTAAATAAGGGATGAGCGACAATTATATAATCAATATTAGATAAAGCATGTAAATTTTGATTCATAACCTTTCCTGAAAAACCCACAGTACTATCACCATCATTAAAAACAACATACTCTTGAAGTGAATTAGAACTTGCAACAAATGTTGCTGTGTTCGCGCTAAGCGAAAACTCTTGATTCAATACGTTTCGATAATCACTTACGTTCCAAACTTTTGCGCTCTGCAACTGTCCGGATAAATTAAACCTAGTTAATCCGTTGGCAACAACTGAATTTACATCTCTAAAAAACATAGTCTGACCACTGAAAACCAACCTTCTTCTTACATTCAATTCAATGAAATTCATCCAAGCTTTAGATGAGGATTGCGGCTTACTATAGGTTGCTGTGACTGTTAAATTTGGACTATTAGGTTGAAATACATAAACGGACTTTGACTCCTCTGCAAACGGAGTATCGTAACGATCAAAATTAACAGTGAAAAACTGTAAAGTATTTGCACTATTTGCAACCTGAATATTTAAATTACTTGGAACACTAGATCTTGCGAACGCACTAATTGACAAGCGAGCATTGCTTGACAAATCTATATTGGGAAAACTAAAGTTATACTGGTAGGTAGTAGTGGCATCAAACAAATCCCCCACCCATTCTTGACCAGACTTTATGAAATTGGTTCTGTCCTTTTCAAAATATTGAAAGTCATCAAAAACACTTACTGTATTGGTAGGAGTACCAGATAAGCTTTCTTGATTACCAATCCGCTTTCCAAGAGCTCCACCAAAAGTTATAAAATAGTAGGTACTATCACTGTATATATTCTGAGTGTGTATAAAACGGTCTGCAATAGTATCGTAATATTTGGAATTCGGATCTTGACCATAAAATAAAACATAATCCTGCCTAGAAAAGTCACCATCATTTTCACCAACCACTAGAATCGACAATTCTTCTAAATCGTCAACATCATTATTTTGATTCAATTCAGGAAGCATACCGGCTTTGTTACCATAAATCTTAATTGTTCGAGGATCAATAGACTCTATATCAATCCCATTCCTAACAAAAAAAGAGTATGTCAACTTAAAAACACTTTCCTTATTAACAGCAATTTTATACCATTCTCCCGCACTTAATACGGAGGAATTTTTAAACACCGTAGCTGTTTTATTCCTTCTTTCTGCAACCGCCTTTTTTCGATAACTCAAATCAAACCTTTTAAGTACTTCAACTTGACCAGAGTTGGCAACTCTAAATGGAGTAACCTTAATTTCTGCAAACTTTCGTTTCTTAAAGTAGAAATAACTCACTTCTATCTTAAAGTCATCATCCAAATCCTCGCTGTTTAATATAGTAGTGCTTACAACTTCGTCCTCAACAACAGATATGGAATAATTCGACAATTCAACTTGTTCTATTTCCTGATTACTGGATAGTTCAATCTGAACCTCCTTAAAAGGTATGCTCGAATTCTCTATGTTATACTTAGCTCCCTCAAAAAAAATAAACGTTCTACTATCGCTATCGTATAAAGTTTCTTTTGTTAAACTTACCTCTCCTACCTCATATTTAGCTTCTTGGGAAAATCCAAAAAAACTAAAACTCAAAAAAGCAAGTGCAATAAACTTTAAAGAGAAATTAATTCTTAGTTTGGTCATTTTTAAGGGTTTTTAATAATAGATTCAAATTTACTTGAATTAGTTGCATAAAAACGAATCCAAATTAATATTATTGTGATGCGAATTTTAAAGAAGAGTTAGGTTTCCTTTAACACTTTACTCAACTTTTAGTTTGTTTAATTATATTTGTTCCCCATGCGAAAGAGACTAGTGCGTTCAGCCTCTATTTATGTATTTTTTCTGATTGTATTCAATTCAGTTTGTTTTGGTCAAGATCCCGGGTTCTCTCAGTTCTACGCTAATCCATTAGACTTGAACCCTGCATTCGCTGGAACAGCAAGATGCCCTAGAATAAACCTCAATTACAGAAATCAATGGCCAGGAATTGACAATTCATTTGTCACTTACAGCGCCAGCTACGATCAGCATTTTGACAAACTTAATGGAGGGCTTGGTCTCATTATTATGAACGACAGAACAGGTGAAAATGTTCTAAACACAACAAACATTGGCGTTATTTATTCCAATCAATTAGAAGTAAATCGAAATTTTTCAATAAAATTTGGGGTACAGGGAACCTACTTTCAACGATCATTAAAGACTCAAAACTTAAAATTTGGTGACATGATCGATCCCAGAAGAGGTTTTGTTCTGCAGACCAATGAGCCGGTTTTTGATGAAACGAATTCATTTTTTGATGCTTCAGCAGGATTTCTTGGTTTTAGTGAGAAATTTTACTTCGGATTCGCAGCCCATCACCTTACTGAGCCAGAAGAGACCTTTTTAGGTTCAAACTCTGTGCTTCCAAGAAAGTATACTGCACACATAGGGGCAGTTCTTCCAATGGGTATACGACACAAGGATATGTCTTGGTCTCCGAACGTGATGTATCAAACACAAGGAACTTTTACTCATTTAAATTTGGGTGTATACATTAATAAAGGACCAGTAGTATTTGGATTATGGCACCGAATTGGCGATTCATTTATTGCATTAGTTGGAGTGGAAACGGATGAATTTAAGGTTGGTTATAGTTATGATATAACTACGAGCACTTTGTCCAATAAAGCTGCTGGGTCACACGAATTATCATTTAGAATGAATTTGCCGTGTCCTCCTAGAAAAGTTAAATTTAAGACAATAAGCTGTCCATCTTTTTAGTTTATTACAAACAAATCATAAAATTCACTATTTTTGAACATTATAAATAATTTAAAAACTATGAAAAGTTTTAAAAATAACGCCTATTTACTTATCGGTGTTGTCGCATTTTTAATGGCTTCTTGTTCAGGAGAGCGCTCTTCATCAACAGGTTGGGAGTACAACAACCCAAAAAATGGTGGATTTGAAAAAGTGCCATACTTTGAACAAGAAACAGGTCCAGGACTGGTTTTAATTGAAGGTGGACGATTCACTATGGGTAGAATTGAACAAGATATTTTCTACGATTGGAATAACAAGCCAAGAACCGTTACTGTGTCTTCTTTCTATATGGACGAAACAGAAGTAACCAACTTTCATTACTTAGAATATCTTTACTGGATTAGCAGAGTATTTGGAGCCGATTACCCTGAAGTTTATAAGAAAGCATTACCTGATACACTAGTATGGAGAAGTAAATTGGCCTACAATGAACCTTTTGTAGAGTACTACTTACGTCACCCAGCTTATAGAGATTATCCTGTTGTTGGTGTTAACTGGCTACAAGCAAGCGACTTTTGTGCATGGAGAACTGATCGTGTAAACGAAATCATTTTAATTAGAGAAGGTTTATTTGATCATTATCCCAACCAAATCAACGAAGACAATTTCAATACTGCGGCCTACATGAATGGACAGTATGAAAGTGGTAAACGAATCGATGGAATGATTGATCTCGACCCAAATAAAGAAACAAGGAATGTAAAGATGGAAGATGGAATCCTCTTGCCTGATTACAGACTTCCGACAGAAGCAGAGTGGGAATATGCTGCATATGGTTTAGTTGGAAATACTGTGGGTGAATTAATTGTTGAAAAGAAATTCTACCCATGGAATGGCCATGGTGTAAGAAATGCAGATGATGATTACCTAGGTCAGATGTTAGCTAACTACAAAAGAGGTCGAGGTGACAACATGGGTGTTGCAGGCTATCTTAATGATAACGCGGAGATTACTGCTCCTGTTTATTCATACTGGCCAAATGACTATGGCTTGTACAACATGGCAGGTAACGTTTCTGAATGGGTAATGGATGTTTATCGTCCACTTTCGTTTGATGACGTTGATGACTTCCGACCTTTCAGAGGAAACGTTTTTACTACGCTTCAAAGAGATGCTGATGGATATATCGCTGAAAAAGATAGTCTAGGTAGACTAAGAAGAAGAGAAGTAAATGTAGAAGAAGACAACTTGCAAGAAAGAAGAAATTACAAGCAAGCAGATGTAATCAACTATGAAGATGGTGACTTGGAGTCAAGTATTTATTATGATGCTCCAGGCTCTTATGACGAGAAAGGAAAGAATGCCATGTATAACTACGGAACTTCTTCTTTAATTTCTGATAGAGCTAGAGTATACAAAGGTGGTTCTTGGAATGACAGAGCATATTGGATGACTCCTGGAACAAGAAGATTTTTAGATGAAGACCAATCATCCCCATACTTAGGCTTTAGATGTGCGATGACACGTGTCGGAAGCCCTGTAGGTTTAGGAGAATATTAAAATATATTTTTAAATTTAGCCCTCTCAATATTGAGAGGGCTTTTTTTTTGACTATTATGAACATAACCGATCTATATCAAATATTTAAGGAATCAGGAAAAGTCTCTACCGACAGTAGAAAAATAGAAAAGGGGAGTATATTCTTCGCCTTAAAAGGTGAAAACTTCAATGGCAATCAATACGCTAAAGTGGCAATTGAGAAAGGTGCTTCCTACGTCGTTATCGATGAATTAGTTAACGACATCCCCTTAGAGAAAATGTTCAAAGTAGATAATGTTTTATCTTCTCTCCAACAACTTGCACATTACCATCGAAAAACATTGAACATCCCGATTATTGGAATTACAGGTTCCAATGGAAAAACTACGACAAAAGAATTATTAGCCGCGGTGCTAAATAAAAAATACAATACTTTTTTTACCAAAGGAAATCTAAACAATCATATAGGCGTTCCCCTATCTTTACTTTCAATCACGAAAGCACATGAAATGGCTATTATTGAAATGGGAGCCAACCATTTGGGAGAAATAGCTGATTTATGCGAAATATCTCAACCTAATTTTGGTCTAATTACAAATATTGGAAAGGCTCACCTTGAAGGTTTTGGAGGAGTCAAGGGCATTATTAAAGGAAAAGGAGAACTATACGATTTCATAAAAAACACCAATGGACAATTGTTTATCAACGCAGACTCACCGACTTTATGTCAAATGGCAAAGGAACGCCAACTAATTGGGATTACATATGGACAGCATGCTCAAGCACATCTTGAAGGAAGTCTTGAGTCAAGTAATCCTTTCATTACTTTTATTTGGAACTGGTCTTTTAATGGAGAAGCTACTAAATCAGAAAAACCGATTACAAGTCAATTGTTCGGCAGTTATAACTATGATAATATGTTAGCTGCAGTTTGTGTTGGAAACTATTTTAAAGTTAATGAGCAAGACATAAACAATGCCCTTTCTGACTATCAGTCAGAAATGAATCGATCGCAAATTCTTGAAAAAGAAAGCAACACCATATACTTAGATGCCTATAATGCCAACCCAACAAGCATGCAAGCTGCGATTCTGTCATTCAACCAACTGGTATTAAAGAAGTCTAAACTTGCAATTATTGGCGATATGTTTGAATTGGGAAAGGATAGCTCTGACGAACATTTGGCAATACTGGAGCTTTTAAAAAACATCACTTTAAAGTCCGTCATCCTCATCGGGTCTAATTTTTATGCTCATAAATTAAGCTATCCCGAATTTCACTTTTACGAATCTAGAATGGACTTAGAAAAGGATAAAACTTTACTTGAAATAGAGAAGTCAGCTATTCTAATTAAGGGAAGTCGTGGAGTTGCTTTAGAAAAACTTTTGGACCATATCTCATAAATAAGGTCGCTTTCAAAATTTTGAAAGCGACCTTATCAATTAATTACTTACCGAAATATTATCTCAATATAGATCGAGAAATCACAATCTTTTGAACCTCCGTAGTTCCTTCGTAAATCTGAGTGATTTTTGCATCTCTCATTAATCTTTCTACGTGGTATTCTTTCACAAATCCGTAACCTCCGTGTACCTGAACTGCCTCTGTAGCTACATCCATAGCTGTTTTGGAAGCAAAAACTTTTGCCATAGCACTTTCTTTGTCAAAGTTCAAGCCTTGATCCTTTAACCAAGCAGCTTTTAAACAAAGTAACCTTGAGGCTTCAACTGTAGTCGCCATATCTGCCAATTTAAAAGCTATAGCTTGATGTTGGCTAATAGGCTTACCAAACGCAGCTCTTTCTTTTGAATAGGCAATGGCAAGTTCCATTGCACCAGAAGCTATTCCTAATGCTTGAGAAGCAATACCGATTCGACCACCAGATAATACTTTCATTGCAAATGAAAATCCGAAACCATCTTCTCCAATTCTATTCTCTTTAGGAACTTTTACATCAGTAAACATAAGAGTATGTGTATCGGAAGCTCGAATTCCCATCTTATTCTCTTTTGCTCCGACTGTAAATCCTTCCCACTCTTTATCAACTATAAAAGCATTAATTCCTTTATGGCCTTTCTCAACATCTGTCTGTGCAATAACGATGTAATAAGAAGCACTCCCACCATTAGTAATCCAGTTTTTAGTACCATTTAATAAATAATAGTCTCCTTTATCTATTGCAGTAGTTCTTTGAGATGTTGCATCAGATCCCGCTTCGGGCTCTGATAAACAAAACGCTCCTATCTTCTCCCCTGTCGCTAAAGGTCTTAAATATTTTTGCTTTTGCTCTTCCGTTCCATATTTCTCAATTCCCCAACATACTAGAGAGTTGTTAACAGACATCACTACTGAAGTAGAAGCATCAACTTTGGATATTTCTTCCATTGCTAAAACGTATGAAATAGTATCCATTCCACCGCCTCCGTATTTAGGATCTACCATCATTCCCATAAAACCAAGCTCTCCTAATTGCTTAATTTCTTCTGTTGGAAATTGTTGTTTTTCATCTCGCTCGATTACTCCTGGTTTTAACACATTCTGTGCAAAATCTCTTGCAGCATCTCTAACTGCAATATGTTCTTCTGATAATTGAAAATCCATACTTATAAAATGTAATTTTAACTCTGTTTATTTGGAAAGGATACAAAAATAATGCTTTCCAATCTTTATTACAATTTAATATGGGTAATGTTTATCATGCAATAGGAATAATGTCAGGAACTTCTCTCGATGGGCTTGATATAGCCTTATCTACATACACTTACAATACTGACCATCAATGGAAGTACCACATTTTAAAAACGAAAACAGTCCCTTACGACGCTCAATTAAAACAACAACTTCAAATGGCGACTGAAATGTCGGGTTTAGAATTAAAATTACTTGAAAACCATTGGTCGATATTTGTAGCACATCACATTAATCTTTTTGTAAAAGAATCTCAAGTTTCACCTGATTTAATTGGAAATCACGGTCACACTATTTTTCATCAAATAGACAAAAAACTCACCTACCAAATTGCAAACAACTCGCTTATCGCCACTCACACCAACATTACCACCATCGGCGACTTTAGGTCGGCAGATGTAGCTCTTGGTGGACAGGGAGCCCCACTTGTACCTATTGGAGATCATCTTCTCTTTAATCATTATGACTGCTGCATTAACCTAGGGGGCATCGCCAATATTTCATATCAAAATAAAGATAAGTCGATTGCATTTGATTGTTGTCCGTTCAACATACCGCTCAACTTAATTGCAAATTCAATCGGTTTAGATTTTGATTCAGGAGGAGAAATAGCAGCAACTGGAGTAGTACATCGACCGCTTTTAGAGCGATTAAAAGCGATTTCATTTTTTTATCAATCCCCTCCAAAATCTCTTGGAATCGAATGGATAAGAAATCACTTTTTACCAATAATCGATGAGTTTAAAATTTCTAACCAAGACATTTTGGCCACATTAGTAGAATTATATGCAGATATAATAAGTAGGATTCTACTTCAAAATAACTTAAAACAAATTTTGATAACTGGAGGAGGTGCCCACCACAAACATTTCATTGAATTGCTAGAGCAAAAGACGAATTTAAAAATCTTTAAAATAGACAAGGAAACAATAGACTTTAAAGAAGCGATTATTTTTGGATTTTTAGGAGTATTGAGATGGCGCAAAGAAAACAACACATTACCCTCGGTAACAGGAGCTTCTAGAGCACATTGTTCAGGTGGAGTATATTTGCCCTAATATATAACTTTATTTCCCTCCTTAAAAGATAGTTTTTATACATTTGCTCCAAAATTTAATGATCGATGCAAGAATTACTGAAAAAATACGAGAACAAGCAGCCAGAAATCGTTTTTGAATGGAAAGATTCTGAAACTGAGGCAGAAGGATGGGTAGTAATCAACTCTTTACGAGGAGGTGCCGCAGGTGGTGGTACTCGTATGAGGGTAGGCTTAGACAAGCACGAAGTGACTTCTTTAGCTAAAACCATGGAAGTTAAGTTTACAGTTTCCGGACCTGCAATAGGGGGAGCAAAATCAGGAATTAATTTCGATCCAAACGACCCTAGAAAAAAAGGTGTACTTGAGCGATGGTATAAGGCAGTAGCTCCTTTATTAAAAAATTATTACGGTACTGGTGGTGATTTAAATGTTGACGAAATTCATGAAGTTATTCCCATCACAGAGGCAAATGGAGTTTGGCATCCTCAGGAAGGAGTATTCAACGGCCATTATCAGCCAACCGAAGCTGAGAAAATCAATATTATCGGACAACTTAGAAATGGTGTAATCAAAGTTATTGAAGACAAAAACTATAGTCCAGAAGTAAGCAGAAGATTTGTAATTGCAGATATGATTACAGGGTATGGGGTTGCAGAATCAGTAAAGCACTATTACTCTATTTATCACAATTCTGATTTAAAAGGGAAAAAAGTAATTGTTCAGGGATGGGGAAATGTTGGTGCTGCAGGCGCTTATTATTTGGCTCAACAAGGAGCAAAAGTAGTTGGTATTATTGACCGAGTGGGTGGAATAATCAATGAAAATGGTTTTTCTTTCGAAGAAATTAAAGCGTTATTTCTAAAGAAAGATGGTAACTTTCTTAAAGCAGACAATATGCTTTCTTTTGAGGAAGTGAACTCGAAAATATGGGATGTTAAAGCGGATATATTTATCCCTTGTGCAGCTTCAAGATTAATTACCAAAGATCAAGTAGATCGAATGATTGCTGGAGGTATGGAAGTAATTTCATCAGGAGCTAACGTACCATTCGCCGATCAAGAAATCTTCTTTGGACCAATCGCTGAATATACAGACAGTAAAATAAGTATTATTCCTGATTTCATATCCAATTGTGGTATGGCTAGAGTATTTGCCTACTTTATGCAACCTGGTGCACAAATGACTGATGAAGCCATCTTTAGTGACACTTCAAAAGTGATTAAGAAAGCTTTGGTAGAGGCACACTCGAAAGATTCAAACAAAATAGGTATTGCTAAAAATGCCTTTGGTATTGCTTTAAGTAAATTAATTTAAAATGGGATATGAAACGCTAATTGTCATTGTATTCATATTAGGATATACGGCAATCACGATTGAACATAGTTTAAAGATTGACAAACTAGTTCCTGCTCTACTAATGATGGCATTAGCCTGGGCATTTACCGCTTTTGGGATTGACAGTTTTACTGGATGGTTTGATTCTCACTCGCATAAAATGATGGAAGGATTTTCATTATTGAACCACGATGAAAAGCTTCATACGCTAGAGTCCACCTTACTTCATCATTTTGGCAAAACTTGTGAGATTCTAATTTTCTTGATTGGAGCAATGACAATAGTTGAAATTATCGACCATTTTGATGGGTTTTCAACCATCAAAAAATACATTAAAACAGACAGTAAAAGAAAATTACTTTGGATTGTATCGGGTCTAGCCTTTATTCTATCAGCTATTATTGATAACCTTACAGCAACTATTGTATTAATTACCATATTAAGAAAATTAATACCGGATAGTGAAACTAGAATATGGTACGCTGGGCTAATTGTACTTGCTGCTAACGCAGGTGGGGCTTGGTCTCCAATTGGGGATGTAACTACCACAATGCTTTGGATGGGACAACGGGTTTCCACTGTTAAATTGATTGAATATTTAATTATGCCTTCCTTCCTTTGTATGGCGATTCCGCTAATTATTGCTAGCTTTTTACCAGTTTTTAAAGGAACATTCCAAATGCCCGAGGAAGATGGGGAGCAAAATAAAATGGGGCCGACAATGTTATATCTAGGTTTAATTATGATTGTTTTTGTTCCTATCTTCAAAACCATAACTCACCTTCCCCCATATGTTGGTATGATGCTCTCATTAGGGGTAGTTGCATTTATAGCTGAATTAATTAGTAATCGCCAGTTTAGCATGACTAGTGTAACTAATCAAGAAGAGTTGGACCACACAGATGTACACCATGTAAAGAGTCCAACATTAAAGGCATTGGCAAAAATTGAATTGCCCTCTATCTTATTTTTCTTGGGTATATTAATGACGGTTGCTTCACTGGAATCGTTAGGCTTAATCTTCCAATTTGGTCAAGATGTTCAAGCTGTAATGGACAACAAGTACTTTGTTCTGCTACTTGGGGTAGGTTCAGCTATAATCGACAATGTGCCATTGGTTGCTGCGAGTATGGGAATGTTTGACATGAATACTTTTGTGATGGATGACCACATTTGGCATTTTATCGCTTATGCCGCTGGCACAGGAGGGTCTATGTTAATCATTGGATCTGCTGCAGGTGTGGTTGCTATGGGAATGGAAAAAATTTCATTCTTCTGGTATCTGAAAAATATTACTTGGCTAGCATTGATAGGATACATTATCGGAGCCGTCTTTTTTATTTTACTTTACCATTAATCAATAAAAGATTCCACAATAAAAGCTAACATTTGACTGTTTACAACTAGTCAGGTGTTAGCTTTTTCTATTCTTGTAGAACACTAATTTAGCTTATACAAAACATAACTTTTAAAATTGACATTCAATGTTACTGCAAATCAATATGACAGGCGATACAGGTTCAGCAATAGCTGACAATGCTGCGGTTACTCCTACCGAGGAAACACTTTCAATTATGAGTTTGATTACCTCAGGCGGTGTCGGTGGAATAATTATTATGTCAACTCTATTCATTCTTTCTATTTTAACTATTTATATTTTCGTTGAACGCTACCTTAGCATTACTAAAGCAGCCAAGGAGGATGAAAATTTCATGAATCAGATAAAAGACTTTATCCATGATGGCAAAATAGATGCGGCAAAAGCTTTGTGTAAAAGCACCTCCTCTCCCATTGCTAGAATGATTGAAAAAGGGGTAAATAGAATTGGAAAACCACTGGGTGATATTGCAGCAGCAATTGAAAACACGGGAAAACTAGAACTTTATAAACTAGAGACCAACTTAGCTTCATTGGCTACAATATCAGGTGCCGCGCCAATGATTGGCTTCTTAGGAACAGTAATCGGTATGGTATTGGCCTTTCACGAAATGGCTGCTGCGGGTGGAAATATTGATGTAGCTATGCTAGCAGAGGGAATCTATACTGCCATGGTTACTACAATTGCAGGTCTTGTTGTTGGTATTGTTGCTTATATCGGATACAACACATTAGTCGCTAAAGTTGAAAAGGTTGTTTTTAGAATGGAAGCAAGAACAACTGAGTTTCTTGACATCTTAAATGAACCAGCATAATGGCAATTCGATCCAGAAATAAAGTAAGTGCAAATTTCAACATGTCTTCAATGACAGACATCGTCTTTCTATTGTTGATTTTCTTTATGTTAACTTCTACATTAGTAAGTCCCAATGCACTTAAACTTTTATTACCAAGTAGCTCCAGCAAAACATTAGCGAAGCAAACAGTGTCTATATCAATCACAAAAGAACTGGAGTATTACATTAATGAAGACCCTGTTCAGTTTGAATTCATTGAGCCCATGCTAATCAAAACGCTTTCTGGCGATGTTGATGGATCTATTATTTTGCATGTAGATAAAACTATTGCAGTTGAAGAGGCCGTTAAAATTATGGACATTGCAAATAGAAATAAATTCAAACTAGTACTTGCTACAAACCCAAACTAATGCAAATACTTGAGTCAAAAAACAAAAGAATTGGAATGGCAGCTACGGTAATCTTACATGTAGTGATGTTAATTCTATTTATCTTTTTTGGGATGACTCATATGATTCCACCACCTGAGGAAGAAGGGATTACTATAAACTTTGGCACCTCAGATGTAGGAATGGGTGATGAACAGCCAGTAGAAGAAACGTCTACATCTACTCCTGAAGAAATGATTGACAACACCCCTGAAGAGGTACCTAATGAAGTCATTGCGGATCAAGAAATCCTAACAACGACCGACGATGCTCCTGCTGTAGACACCAAGAAGAAAAAAGAAGAACCAAAAGAAGTAAAGGAGCCTGTAAAAGAGGAACCGAAGCCCGATAAGAACTTAACGGATGCGTTAAGCAATTGGAAAAATAATAAAAACACCAACTCAGGAGAAGGTGACACCGATCAAAAAGGTGATCAAGGAGCTAATGATGGAGACCCCAATAGTGGAAACCGTGTAGGAGGTGGACAAGGAAATGGCATTTCATTTAACTTGTCGGGTCGAAGTATGTTGGGCGCTCCAAGAATTTCAGACAACTCTCAGGAAGAGGGAAAAGTAGTCGTTGATATTATTGTAGACAATACAGGAAAAGTTGTAAGAGCAACCCCTGGCGCTAGAGGATCTACAACGACTAGTTCTATTTTATACGAAAAAGCTCAAAAAGCTGCTTTGGCTACAAAATTTAATGCCAACCCCAATGCTGCTCAAGAGCAAAAGGGACAAATGACCTTTATATTCATATTGAATTAATGGATTACCAACAAACAATTGACTATTTATTTAGTCAGTTACCCATGTTTCAACGAGTGGGAAACACCGCATTCAAGAAAGATTTATCCAACACCATTGCCATTGCAAAAGTACTCAACCATCCTGAACGAAAATTCAAATCGATTCATGTTGGAGGTACTAATGGAAAAGGATCTGTTTCTCATAGTTTAGCTTCCGTATTACAAGAGCAAGGCTATAAAGTAGGCTTATATACCTCACCACACTTAGTAGACTTTAGAGAACGTATTCGGATTAATGGCCAAATGATTTCGGAACAATACATCATTGATTTTGTGGGGAATCATCAGCAAAACTTTGAGGAAATAAAGCCATCATTTTTTGAATGGACCGTTGGTCTGGCATTTGATTATTTCGCAAACTCAAAAGTAGATTTTGCTATTATTGAAGTGGGATTAGGTGGCAGATTAGATTCAACAAATATTATCTTGCCAATCCTTTCGGTGATTACCAACATCAGCTATGACCATCAAAACTTATTGGGAAACACTTTAAAAGAAATTGCCGGTGAAAAAGCAGGTATTATTAAGCCTAATATTCCTGTTGTGATTGGAGAAGGCTCAGGAATGGAAGCCCTTTTTAAGCAAAAAGCTACTGAAGTCGGCGCACCTATTTACTTTGCTGAAGATACCGAACATCCCCTTCTAGATTTTGACTTAAAAGGAAACTATCAGAAAGCTAATTTGCGTACCATAGCTTGTGCGTGCACAATACTGAAGAAAAGGATAGCACTAACTGACGAAAGTATTGAAAACGGACTTCAAAAGGTAACTGTAAATACTGGCTTAAGGGGCCGATGGGAAACCTTGTCGAAGTCACCTCTGACTATTTGTGATACTGGCCACAATGAAGCAGGCATTCGATTTATCACTGAACAATTGAATGAACTCTCGTATTCGAAGTTGCATTTTGTGATTACGATGGTCAATGATAAAGACATTAGTAAGATAATTGAGCTTTTGCCACAAGATGCACACTACTATATTTCGGAAGCAAAGATCCCAAGAGCACTTGCAAAAGAGAAATTAGCTGAAGCAATGAAAAAAAATGGATTGGATAGCAATCTTTTTTCTTCTATTGCAGAAGCCATTAAAAGTGCGCAAAACGCAGCGAATGAAAACGATGTAATTTTTATTGGCGGTAGCACATTTACGGTAGCAGAAGCCATTGAATATTTTTAAACTTTTTTTCATTTTTTGTTTGTAGAATTAAAAGCTTGTTGTATATTTGCAACCGCTTAACAAAAAAGCAACCCCTTACACAAGGGCGATTAGCTCAGTTGGTTCAGAGCACCTGCCTTACAAGCAGGGGGTCACTGGTTCGAATCCAGTATCGCCCACAAAAGAGACTCTCTTGATTTTCAAGAGAGTTTTTTTATGCATTCTATTTTTCATTCTTTATTATTTATTGGTATTTAGATTCCATTTTTAATGGAGTGTTCAAATGGTTCGTCCCGATAGCTATCGGGACCAGTATCGCCCACAAAATTAAAGCCGCTTCAAAACTGAAACGGTATTTTACGTTCTGAATTTATGAAGTATCAAAAAGATTGTAAGTATAGCACACCTTACTTCGGTAATAAAATCCACCTTTTGCTGCAACACCTCCTCACAATAGCCTCCCACTCCAATCTAACAAAACGAACAACCGACTAACTAATAAACACTTAAGCTAAAAGTAATTATTTTGGAACACTTATAGCACCTACACAGTCAAAACAATACAAACTTAAAAATTACTATTATGAGTGCGACAAGCGATAAACTAAAAGGAAACTGGAATCAATTCAAGGGAAAATTAAAGCAAGAATATGCTGACTTAACTGACGATGATTTACAGTACGAGGAAGGTCAAGAAGATGAATTGATCGGTAGAATTCAAGAGAAAACAGGAAAAGCCAAAGAAGAAATTAAAAGTTTCATTGACAAACTGTAATTCTCTAAAAAGAGATAGCCGCTTCTAATAATTTAGAAGCGGCTATTTATGCTTTTATCTCAATAAAGTTAGCGTACCTTTTCGATTAAACTTTCCAGTAATAATATAGACGTATGTTCCAGTTTGAACCTTTTCACCTTTATACTCTCCATTCCATTTGAAATAGCAATCATTGGATTCGAAAATCAATTCTCCCCAACGATTAAAAATGGAAACATGAAGCTCAAAAGGAGCAGATACATTTAATTCAAAAAAATCATTTACATAATCGCCATTAGGAGTAAATACATTAGGAACAAACAAATCATCTGTACTTTCTAAAATTGCCACTAATTGAGTCGATTCAGACTCACAGCCTTTCTCTCCAACAACTTTTAAGGTAACCGTATAGACACCCGGTAAATACGTGTGCGTAGGATTTATATCTGTTGAACTTGAACCATCTCCAAAATCCCAAAAATAGCTAACCCCAGACGGATCTTTAGCTTGAAATGAAACCGTTTTAAAGTCACCAATAGACGAACGCCAATCAAAAGTAGCACTCACTTTCACCACCTGAACGATTACATTTACTGTTGTATCGCAACCTGAGGCACTTGACTTTACATATTGAAAATCTACATTAGAAGAATAACTAACCCCATTAATCATTACTGACTCTCCTTGACATAAGGTATAACTCTCATTCATAATAATGGATGGAGAAAAATTCAAGGTAGTTACATGAATACTATCACACCCATCAGTAGTCTGCAAGGTATCAATTATTACAGCATCCGCTAAGTAAGTTTGCCCGTTTATCACAACTGACTCTCCATCACACCTTTTAATGATTTCATTAGTTCTAGCAATCGGCGATACATCTAATTGAGTTGTTAATAAGGTATCACAACCATTCGTTACCTTAATAGTATCTTTATAAGAACCCGATACTTTTCTATACATTCCACCTAAAAACACAGAATCTCCCTGACAAATGCTAATTGATTCCGATTTTTGCTTAAGATTATCAACCGTTACATTATACACAACAATACTATCGCACTTATTAAATGCAGGAATCGTATCTCGGTATACTCCAGGCGTCGATATAACTTTTCCATTAATCAATACACTTCCGCCTTGACAAAATGATAGATTCACTGTACTTTGAACATTAAATGGATTAAAGGAATTCCCTCCTGAAAGACAACCATGCGTTACTATAGTCCATCCTTGCACATTTGTGGTATTTGACGAAGGCCATGAATTATGCGATACACCATCTGTACTGGTATATCGTATACAATTATCACTTTTTCTCACTATCTTTTCCTTGTATAAACCTCTTGCTTGTCCGTCTATTTTTGGTGCTACATCAGTACCGAAGCAATTAATCATATCCACAAAAATGGAATTTAAAGGAACTGCAGCTGCCGGACCTAAAGTAATCGCAACTCCATCATTTTCATTAGTCCCAGCAGTTATGCTCGTCAACACAATATCAGGATTGCACCCCATAGATCCAGAAGGATTATTAGCTATTGTTTTAGTTTGATTCGCAAATAAAGTTCCGTTTAATTGAACGGAAGCTTGGAATACAGCATTCCCATTAGTAAAATAATGGAAATAGTAGTTAGATAAGTCTATAGTTTGAGATGTAGGGTTGTATATTTTAACTATGAAACCCGAACCTGAATCCCAATCTACAAATTCGGTTATCATTAAATCATTCAATTGCGCCCTACAGATAAAGCTAAAACAGAGTGCAACTGCAAAAAAGAAACTCTTCAAAACCTTAAAATTAAATTCTTCGCAAAAGTACAACTACTTGCAAAAAACAACTACTTCAAATATTAAGTAAATATTAAAGTTTAAAACCAACTGATTTATAACTTCCTAAAAAAAATCAAAAAAAATACGTAGGTATTTACACATAATCTAAATATTTGTTTTATATTTGAAGTGTAATCAGGAA
This sequence comes from Acidiluteibacter ferrifornacis, assembly GCF_009909615.1. Classification (GTDB taxonomy): domain Bacteria; phylum Bacteroidota; class Bacteroidia; order Flavobacteriales_E; family Vicingaceae; genus Acidiluteibacter; species Acidiluteibacter ferrifornacis. The sequence goes on from NZ_WWNE01000006.1 coordinate 396,976, forward strand.
TGATTACGGCCTTTCTAGAGGTTCATAATTCAGTAGTAGTTTTTTAGGGAATGGAAAAAGCGGATCGTAGATTCGCTTTTTCTATTTAAATCAATCTTGATCTGACCTGCCTCCCGTCCACTAAAGCTACCTTTTATCAAAAAAGACGTAGTTTCTAAATGCAAAGGATTAAGTTTGTTTTTCAAATTAACAAATCAGATGAAAAAATTATTATTTATTCTTCCAGCTGCTGCATTATTTGCTTGCCAGCAAGCACCTTCGGAAGCGACAGTTGAAACTCCAACAAAACCAAGTGGGTTTGAATTATCCAACTTAGATACCACAGTTGCGCCATGTGACAATTTTTATCAATACGCTATTGGCGGTTGGTTAAAAAATAATCCTATTCCATCAACCGAAAGCCGTTGGAGTAGTTTTAATGTAGTTACAGAAGGTAACAACACTCGATTACGAGCTATCCTTGAAGAGTATGCTGCAATGACGAATGCAAAAAAAGGAAGCAAGGAACAGCAAATTGGTGACCTTTACAAAAGTGCTATGGACTCCACAAAACAAAATGAATTAGGCGCTCAACCTATTCAACCGATGTTAGAGGAAATTAAAGCACTCACAACAAAAGAAGATTTCCTTAAGCTTTCTGCAGAATATTCTAAAAAGGGTATTGGGTCTATGTTTGGTATGTATGTTGGCCAAGATGACAAAAACAGCTCTGCCTACATCACTCATATTTATCAAAGTGGATTAACACTTCCAGACCGAGATTATTATTTGAAAGATGATGCAAAATCTGTTGAAATAAGAGAGAAATACGTTGAGCATATCGTAAAAATGTTCAGTTTATTAGGAGACGAAGAAGCAGTAGCAAAAAGTAAAGCTGAAACTATTCTAAAGATTGAAACGGATCTTGCAAAAGTATCTATGAGTAGAGTTGAGCGAAGAGACCCTGAGAAAACGTATAATAAGTTTGAATTTAACGAATTCAAATCAAAATTTAAAGGGGTAGATTGGGACACTTACACATCTATTCTCGGCTTAAAAGGTGTGGACCAAATAATTGTTTCTCAACCAGAATTTATTACCAAGGCCATCTCTTACATCAAGAGCTATGGCCTTGACGAGTTAAAAGTTTATCAATCATGGAGTGTTCTTGATAATTTCGCATCTTATTTAGGTGAAGATTTTGATCGACAAAACTTTAGCTTTTTCGCTACTACACTTAGAGGGACTAAAGATATGAAGCCAAGATGGAAAAGGGCTTTAGGTACAGTGAATGGAAGTTTAGGAGAGTTATTAGGTAAAGCATTTGTTGAACGCCACTTCCCTGAAGAAAGCAAAGCTGAAGTAAGCCAGATGGTGGAAAACTTAAGAGCTGCATTTAAAGTTAGAATTGAAAATTTAACTTGGATGGGTGATTCTACGAAAGAAAAAGCATTAGAAAAACTCGCTTCTTTCAATAAAAAAATAGGCTACCCCGATAAGTGGAAAGACTACAGTAGTGTAGAAATTACTGATAATCTCGTTCAGAATATTATCAATGCAAGAATGTTCAGCTATAAGGAAATGACTGACAAACTAGGAAAGCCAGTAGACAAAGATGAATGGTATATGACACCACAAACTGTTAATGCTTACTATAGTTCATCTCAAAATGAGATTGTTTTCCCAGCGGGTATTCTACAACCTCCATTTTATGATAAAGACGCTGATGCAGCTTTAAACTACGGTGGAATTGGTGCAGTAATCGGTCATGAATTTACTCATGGATTTGATGATCAAGGAAGCAAATACGATTCTGAAGGTAACCTTAAAAATTGGTGGACCGATGCTGACAGAGCTGCATTTGACGAGAGAGCAAATAAAGTAGTAGAACAATTCAATGGGTTTGAAGCATTAGACAGCGTATTTGTAAACGGTAAATTAACTTTAGGTGAAAACATCGCAGATCTTGGAGGCCTAATACTAGCTTACCATGCTATGGAGAAATCCTTTGAAGGAAATGGAGTTCCTGAGAAAATTGATGGATTTTCACCTCAACAACGCTTCTTCTTAGGTTGGGCACAAGTATGGCACATGAATATGACAGAGGAAGAATTGAGAAACAGAATTATTACAGATCCTCACTCTCCGGGAGAATACAGAGTAAGAGGTCCTTTGGCTAACTTATCTGAATTTAGTGAAGCATTTGGATGTAATGAAAATAGTCCAATGGTAGCCAAAGATTCTGCAAGAGCAGTTATCTGGTAATTTTCTTGATACTAAAATAGATTATACTCCTTTCCGAAATATCGAAAAGGAGTATTTTTTTGTCGATATAATTCCTCTAATTAATAAAAGTTGGTTAATCGATAAAACTCTTTTGTATTAAATTCAAAAAAGTAAATTCGCACAATGAAACAGTTGCACGCAGCATTTCATTTTCTGAGACATTTACTAATCTCCAAAAAAAGGGGACATGGTGTGCACTCCCCTTTTGTCTATCAATTTATAAAAGAGGTTATCGATTCTAAAGATCAATATTACATTTTTGAAGACATTGAATCTCTTAGAGCCAAACTACTCTTGACTACACAAGAAATAAATGTCACTGATTTAGGAGCAGGATCCAGAACTACATCAAACAATAAAAGGAGTATTCAATCCATTGCAAAAAATACATTAAAACCAAAAAAACAAGCACAACTTCTATTTAGAGTTGCTAACTATTTTCAGCCTAAAAAAAGCCTAGAACTAGGTACATCATTTGGGCTTTCCAGTCTATATTTATCACAATTTAGCTCCAACAATCAACTCTTTACTATTGAAGGCTGCCCCAACATTGCAAAAGTAGCGCGACTAAATTTTGAAAAATTAAACGCTCAAAACATCAACTCAATTGTTGGAGATTTCTCCCAGACGCTTCCTGGAATTCTTCAAAAGTTTGGCTCCATCGACCTCATCTATTTTGATGGCAATCACACCGAGAAAGCCACCTTAGAATACTTTGAAATGTGTTATCCCTATATCCACAACAATACTGTATTTATTTTTGATGATATTTATTGGAGTAGAGGAATGACTAAAGCTTGGACGAAAATCAAAAAAGATCCACGGGTTACCGTTACAGTCGACACATATCATTTAGGATTTGTCTTTTTTAGAAAGGAACAACCGAAGGAGGATTTTACCGTTTATCATTAAGTGAAAGTATATCCTACAGAATTCAATAAATTTGAATTAAATACTATCTCATGAATCCAATTATACGCATTACAGATTTAACTCGAAACTTTAAACTCGGAACCGAAGTCATTAAAGTATTGAAAGGAATTTCATTTGAAGTCCAAAAAAACGAATATGTAGCGTTGATGGGACCTTCAGGATCAGGCAAATCTACTCTAATGAATATTCTAGGATGCCTGGATACTCCAACAGGAGGAGAATATATTTTGAATGGAAACGCAGTAAGCAAACTAACAGATAACGAACTAGCAGAAATTAGGAATAAAGAGATCGGCTTTGTATTTCAAACATTTAATCTTTTACCACGCTCTACTGCACTGGAAAATGTGGCATTACCTTTAATCTACGCTGGAAAAAGTTCAACAGATCGAAAAGAAATTGCCTCCAACATGCTCACTCAAGTTGGCTTAAATGACAGAATGGATCATAAACCCAATGAATTATCAGGAGGACAGCGTCAACGAGTAGCTGTAGCCAGAGCTATGGTGAACTCCCCCTCTATTATTTTAGCCGACGAGCCTACAGGTAACCTAGACACCAAAACATCGTACGAAATTATGGCTCTTTTTGATGAGATTCATAAGAAAGGAAATACAATAATACTAGTAACTCACGAAGAAGATATAGCGATGCATGCGCATCGTATAATTCGATTAAGAGATGGAGAAATAGAATCAGATATTAAAAACGAATCGATTACAACCTTTAATAATTAAAACAATCTACTGCTGGTATTGTTAGCAGATAAAAGCATACATTTTAATGAAAGTATATACAAAGAAAGGCGATAAGGGAATGACCTCTTTAATAGGGGGAACAAGAGTCCCGAAACATCACCTTAGAATAGAATCATATGGTACAGTTGATGAATTGAATTCGTACATTGGAGTAATTCGTGATCATAAAATTGGTGAGCACGAAACAACGGTTTTGATAGAAGTGCAAGATCGATTATTTACGATTGGCTCTTTATTGGCAGCCGATCCTGAAAAGTCGAAGATGAAATTACCTGAATTGTCATTGGCTGATATCGAGTTTCTGGAAAATGAAATTGATAAGATGGATGAAGATCTTCCACCAATGCGAAATTTCGTTCTACCTGGTGGAAACAAAGCCATCAGCTTTTGCCATGTAGCTCGATGTGTCTGTAGAAGAGCAGAACGAATAACAGTGCACTTGAGTGAAGAATCTCAAGTAGATAGCACCATAATGCAATATTTAAATCGACTTTCAGACTATTTGTTTGTTTTATCGCGATATCTGACGAAAAAAATGGGAGCTACAGAAACTCCATGGGTACCTAGACAATAAAAAATAAACCTAAACAATTCATTAATAAAAATTTAGAATTAAAATAAATGATTTTAGAAAAGGTGAAAATTATTCACTTAAAAAATTACATTTGCAAAAATCAAAATTAGAATATTATGTACTGGACACTTGAACTTGCATCAAATTTAGAAGATGCTCCATGGCCGGCAACCAAAGATGAGTTGATTGACTTTGCCATCAGAACTGGTGCTCCTTTGGAAGTTGTAGAAAACTTGCAGGAGATGGAAGACGAAGGTGAGTCTTATGAGACCATCGAAGATATTTGGCCAGATTATCCAACCAAAGAGGACTTCTTCTTTAATGAAGACGAATACTAAGATTAAAAAATAATTGAACCCCGTCCCGAATAATTGGGACGGGGTTTTTTTATACTTCTTTAGTAGTTGGTATCGAACAAAAAGCGCATTAATTTACCTACTTTTGGAGGTAGTTTTTTTTAGAAGAATAGAAGATATATATGATAGGTTCAATCAATAAGTTATTTGGAAAAATTTTAGGTAACAAATCAGATAGAGACATTAAGGCCATCACTCCTTTGGTGGAACAAATAAAAGCTGAATTTTCAAAATTAGCAGACATTTCTAATGACCAATTAAGGGCTAAAACAGCTGAATTCAAATCCAGAATTAAGACAGCTTATCAGGCAGATAGCGAGAGAATTTCTAAGTTAAAGTTAGAAATTGATCAATTAGAAGATGTCGATAAAAAAGAGTCCCTCTATAAGGAAATCGACCAAATCGAAAAATCGATAACGGATACGATAGAAGCGACTATGATGGAAATTTTACCTGAAGCTTTTGCAGTAGTTAAGGAAACGGCACGTCGATTTACAAACAACGAAAAAGTTGAAGTCACCGCCACAGACATGGATCGTGACTTTGCGGCTAAGCGCGACAGTATAGAAATAGTTGGAGATAAAGCTTATTGGCATAATCGGTGGAATGCCGCAGGTACAGAAGTAGTATGGAACATGATTCACTACGACGTGCAGTTAATAGGTGGAATTACTTTGCATCAAGGTAAAATTGCAGAGATGGCTACAGGAGAAGGTAAAACTTTAGTGGCAACTTTACCTGTCTACTTAAATGCTTTAGCAGAAAGAGGAGTTCACTTAGTCACTGTAAATGACTACTTGGCTAAACGAGATAGTGAATGGATGGGTCCTTTGTTCGAGTTTCATGGTATGACCATTGATTGTATCGATAAACACCAGCCCAATTCCGAAGAAAGAAGGAAAGCTTATTTAGCAGATATTACTTACGGTACTAATAATGAGTTTGGATTTGATTATTTGCGTGATAACATGGCTCGGTCTTCTGAAGATTTAGTGCAACGAAAGCACCATTATGCCATAGTTGATGAGGTCGATTCTGTCTTGATTGATGACGCTAGAACACCGCTAATCATATCTGGACCAACACCTAAAGGAGATATTCATGAGTTTTACGAATTAAAGCCTCGCGTAGAAAAATTATACTCTGCTCAAAAAAGATTAATTACCACACTACTTGCTGATGCCAAGAAGCAATTTCATGCTGATTCTACTCCTGAAGGAAAAGAAGGCAAAAAGAAAGAAGAGGAAGCGAGTATGGCTTTGCTAAGATCGTATAGAGGTCTACCAAAAAACAAGGCGCTTATTAAATTCTTATCCGAACCAGGAGTTAGAGCTAAATTGCAAAAAGTAGAAAACTATTATTTGCAAGATCAAGGTAAAGAAATGCACCTTGTAGACGCTGAACTATACTTTACTATTGATGAAAAAAATAATACAATTGAATTAACTGAAAAAGGCTTAGACCTTATTTCAGAGTCAGGTGATGACAAAAATTTCTTTATTCTTCCTGACATCAATTTATCGATTAGCGACTTGGAAAAGCAATCCATTTCCGATGAAGAAAAATTAGCTAAAAAAGAAGCTATTATACAAGATTATTCAGTAAAAGCTGAACGAATTCATACAATCAATCAACTACTGAAAGCATACACCTTATTTGAAAAGGATACTGAGTATGTAGTAATGGACAATAAGGTGAAAATTGTAGATGAGCAAACTGGGCGTATAATGGAAGGCCGAAGATATTCTGACGGTTTGCACCAAGCAATTGAAGCAAAAGAAAACACTAAAGTAGAAGCTGCTACGCAAACCTATGCTACTGTTACGCTGCAGAATTATTTTAGAATGTACCACAAGCTTTCCGGTATGACGGGAACAGCAGAAACAGAGGCAGGGGAATTCTGGGATATCTATGAATTGGATGTAGTGGTTATTCCTACCAACAAACCCATTGCTAGAGATGACAGAGAAGACTTGGTGTACAAGACTACAAGAGAAAAATACAATGCAGTTAGCGAAGAGGTAGTAAAGTTAGTAGAAGCGGGTCGTCCTGTATTGGTAGGTACCACTTCGGTTGAGATATCAGAATTATTGAGTAGAATGCTCAAGATGAAAGGCATCAACCATCAAGTATTAAATGCTAAATTACACCAAAAAGAAGCTGAAGTTGTTGCCAATGCAGGTAAGCCCGGAGCAGTAACCATTGCAACGAACATGGCAGGTAGAGGTACCGACATTAAATTGAGTAAAGAAGTGATAGCTTCTGGTGGTTTAGCTATCATCGGTACGGAGCGTCACGAATCTAGACGTGTCGATAGACAATTGAGAGGTCGTGCTGGTCGTCAAGGAGATCCGGGTAGTTCTCAATTCTATGTTTCCTTGGAGGACAACTTGATGCGATTATTTGGTTCAGACCGAATCGCAAAACTGATGGACAGAATGGGGATCGAAGAAGGTGAAGTGATTCAGCATTCTATGATTTCTAAATCCATTGAAAGAGCTCAGAAAAAAGTAGAAGAGAACAATTTTGGTGTTCGTAAACGATTATTGGAATACGATGACATTATGAACTCTCAGCGTGAAGTAATCTACAAACGTAGAAGAAATGCATTGTTCGGAGAGCGAATAAGCGTGGACATTGCTAATATGATGTACGATACCGCAAGTTCTGTTGTCGAAACTAATTTGGAGATGAGGGATTTTGAAAACTTCAAAATGGACGTAATTCGTAACTTCTCAATTGAAAGCCCTGTTGATGAAAAAGGATTTGGTCAGATTAATGCCAACGAGCTAACTGACAAGTTGTATCAGAAAGCGATGGAACACTATTCTAGGAAATCTAAGCTAGTCGCTGAAACATCGTACCCTGTTATTAAAGATGTATATGAAAATCAAGGTGATCAATATAAAAACATTGTAATTCCTTTTACTGATGGTAAAAAATCGATACAAGTAGTCGCAGATTTGAAAAAATCATATGACTCTCATGGTAAAGAATTGATTGCCACCTTTGAAAGAAATATCATATTAGCAATGATTGATAATTCCTGGAAGGAGCACTTACGTGAGATGGATGATTTGAAACAATCTGTTCAAGGTGCGGTTTATGAACAAAAAGATCCATTGTTAATTTATAAGTTTGAAGCTTTTGAATTGTTTAAGCAAATGATTGACAAAACAAACAAGGAAGCTGTTAGCTTCTTAGTAAAAGGGAATCTTCCTGTTCAAGACCCTAATCAGCAAGCCAAAGTTCAGAATGCACCACAACAACAAAAAGAGCAACCAAAGCTGCAAACTTCGCGTACTGAAGCTCCTCAACCCACAAACCAACAACCCAATAGAGGTCAGCAACCAGGACAAAACACACAAGAAAGACAAGTTACACAACCAATTGTAGCTGAGAAGAGAGTGGGAAGAAACGATCCTTGCCCTTGTGGAAGTGGTAAAAAATACAAACAATGTCATGGGAAATAACCCCGAACAAATTATAAAAGGAAAGGCGCTATTGAGTAATAGCGCCTTTTTTATTTCATTTTCCGGAAGGGAATCTCAATCTACCTTTTGAAAAGTGAGTACGCTTCCTTTCGAAATCAATGTTAATTCTAATCCATTCAATGAATACTTCATGGGATTCTGAAGTCGATTCAAATACTCTTGCTCATTACCAAATCCTTCACAATACTTTTCAGTTACCATTAGATTTATCAAGTAAATAGTATCTTCTTTAACTTTTAAATCTCCTGAGAGTGTATTACAACCAGTATTTCCATAAACTTTATTCATAGTTAGATTAAATTCTAAATATGCTGACCTTAGGTTTCCTTTAGTGTTTTCATTATCCACTCTTCTTAAAGCCCAAATATCATGTAGCTTTATATTTGAGCTCATCTCTGCTGATTTTACTGCTAGTTGATTCTTAACCCTGCAACCATGAAAGACTAAAATTAAAGGTACTGCTATTTGAATACACCTCTTGAAAAGAATTTGCCACATAACTTATAAAACATGATAGCATAAAAAAGCCCTACATATACTGTAAGGCTTTGTGAAATTTATAATTGGTTTACTTTTTACAAACCTCATTTTCTTCTAAAATAATTTCGACATCAGGAACCTGATTAATTAGAATCCGAGACTGTGTAATAGTAAGACATTCTTTTCTAATGAAGGTTTCTCTACTTCCATTCACATGGTACACATTCAAACAATACTCCCCAGGAATTCTAATCCCTGAAAAAGTACCACTCATCTCACATTCTGCAATATAGTCTCTTTGGTCACTGTAGGTAACATCTTCAACTGTTGATATTTTCACTCTTACAATCTTATCAATTTGACAATTTTTCAAACATGCAGAATCTGATAAATTGACAGCAAAATCCATACTAACGGGATTATTTTCAATGCAAGAACCATCATTCAACGTTGCTCTTGGATTGTAATTTAAAGAATACTTATCTGTACAACCTGTTATGGGTGGCTCTTCTTTTTCACAACCAATGATAATAGTTGTAAGTAAAACGACAGTTATTAAATGGAATATTATCTTGAAACTTTTCATCTTCTCTATTTTATATTGGTATAAAAATAAGAGTTCCATAGTTAGGAGACAACATCTAATAAAATAAAAAAACCTTCTGTTTGCAAACAGAAGGCTACGTCTTTAACCAAACAAGGTTGCATTTCACCTTGCTCATTCAAATATGAATTATTTATTTATCTCCAAAACTAGCTAAGCAACCAACATAAGGCAATACTGATAAATAGGTATTTTTATCTCCAAGCAGGACACAACCATGGAATTCCCCTGCGATCGATGACTTTACATTCAGGACTATTTCTTAGGAACAAATTGATATTAAAATATAAATCAACCGCTTTAATGTCACCACGTCTCACAAATGGCAAGATATGGTCGGTTCCAACTGATAAAAACCCCAACCTTATGTAAAATCCAACTTGAGGAGCAACATAATTGGATAGTGACATAGGTATCGATGCTGAGATCCAATCAGTTTCAAAACGAGGAGCTATAGCCGCCAAATTAGACCGTTCAACACCAAAACTATTTCTAAAACTTAATCGCTGATTGACAATCCCAGCTACGTATACATAATCTATAATTCTAAAATCCATCTGCAAAGAAAGCGCTGTAGGAAGAAATGCCGTATAAGTATCACCATCTTTACCCAATACAGCATCATTTCCATCGTATAAATCATCTATGGACAGGGAATCCTGTGATTCCAATTTAGCATATCGAGCACTTTCTTTGAAACGAATATAACCTACATCTAATAAGGATAGTCCAATCCTGTAATCGTAATCTACAATTTTACAACCTCCTCTTTGAGAATGAGATGAATATTTATTAACTACATCTGTCATAGATTTAAAAGTCACTCCTAAATCCATACCCCACCCACCTCCGGAACCGAATTGAGTATCAGTATAGGAGTATTTTCCATTTAAGTTTAGCAAAGCTCCACTATTGTTTTCCACTGAGACAGTTCCACTTTTAATATTAAAAGAAGATTGCTGAATCCCAATCATTCGATTAATAGTAATTCCGGCACTTATCATATCGTAATCCCTATTCAATAATATTCTTCCATAGGTCAATCCAACTTCGCCCCACATCATCGACTTGAACCTCCCATTCTTCATTTGATAACTATCGTCTGCAACCTGATCTACGGATTCTGCATTAGCTACCTCTACTAAAAGAGCAGGCAATCGATTTAAATTCGAATAGTATCTTGCAGAAGTATGAATTCCAAAGGCATTTTTACCATAACTCAAAGTGGCAGAAGGGCCCGATACTTCTCCTGCTATATAACCACGGGCAAATTTATTGGGTTGTTCATAGACCTCATCTTGTAAATCAACTTTTGGAAGTAAAATACTATTGGGGTAATTGAGCACGTTGCTGCGTCCAAACGCGTGAACTCCAGCAACATTGATGGAAAGAAAAAGTCGTTGATCAACCATTAAGGCAGGGTTCAGTCCAATTTGCTTAACTGGCAAATAGTTATCCGTAACCACTCCTACTTTTTCCTGTGCAATTATAACTTCATTGTTGAAGCAGATAAGGACGGCAATTATACAACTCAACTTATTCATAGTAAAGATCATCCTAAATAGTGTTTCCTACTCCCTATCCCTGTAAATCATGAGGAATGTAAAAATAAAGTAACTTTCCTTTTAAAACATAAAAAGTAGTAGCTTATTACTTTTGCAGTTAAAAGAAAACCTACTTTTAACCCCAGTTTTGAAAGCTTACAACCAACCCCACAGTTTGAACTTGTTAAAAACCATCGCGTATTTTGACATTTTTAATCATCCGCTTAAGGATATTGAAATAAGCAATCTATTAGGTCTATCCTTACTTCAAACGCAATCATACCTATCAGACCTTGTTTCTAATGGACAATTGAATTGTACTGCGAACTATTACAGCCTGAGAAAAAGCATCGATACACAGATTCATGAACGAAAGCTAAAAGAAGAGGAGGCTAAGAAATACTTCAGAAAACTACCTGCTTATACAAAACTTATCAAATCCTTTCCTTTTGTAAGAGCAATATCAATTTCTGGATCCTTATCCAAAAATGTAATGCAGGAGGATGGAGACATTGACTATTTTATAATTACTGCACCAGGTAGATTGTGGATTTGTAGAACTTTACTCATTCTTTTCAAGAAAGTGTTTTTATTAAATTCTAAGAAGTATTTCTGTGTGAATTATTTTGTGGATGAAGATAATTTGGAGATTATCGATAAAAACATTTTCACCGCTGTAGAAGTTAGTCATCTTTTACCAGTATATAACCTGCCTTTAATCGACTCCTTCAAAAAGAAGAACAAATGGACCGAAAGTTTTTTTCCTGGTTTTGAGAACCCAATAAAAACAAAGCAATTTGAAGGAAATGGAATAATTAAGACCACTATTGAAAGTATACTTAAAGGACGAATAGGAGACCGTCTTGACCTTTTTTTGATGCGAAATACTTACAAAAGATGGAGTAAAAAGTTCGAGCATTTCGATGCCGACAAATTAGAACTAACTATGCGGTCAAATCGTGGGGTGTCCAAACATCATCCTAGGGATTTTCAAAACCGAGTACTGAAGGAATTTCAAGTTAGAATGAATCAACTCAATATTCAAGAATGAAAACACTATTTACACATAGTTATTTTCTCCGTTTCGATGAGAAACAGTGGAATCAAAGTAAACCCTACCCTCCATTGGCGACCATACAAGCCGCGGCTCTGTTAAGAGAAAATGGACATGAAGTAAAGCTATTTGATACTAATTTTGTTGAAGATCCATTCGAGCTAGAATCCGCTTTAAATGAATTTCAACCTGAGATTCTAGTCATCTATGATGATGGATTTAATTATCTCACCAAAATGTGCTTAACCCGTATGCGTGAAGCTGCATTTGAAATGATTAAGCTATCTAAAGCTAAAGACCTAACTGTTATTGTATCTAGCAGTGACAGTACGGATCATTTTGAATCATACCTAAAAAAAGGAGCAGATGCAGTAATTTTAGGAGAAGCTGACGAAACATTACTACATATAATAACTGCACTTTCAACAAAAGAGTCCATTTATGGAATTGGAGGAATATCCTTCATAGAAAAGGGGGAAGTTCAAAAGAATCCAAAACGACCAATACTAACAGATTTAACCAGTTTACCTTTGCCTGCGTGGGATTTAGTTGATATTACTCCTTATCAAGAAGCATGGAGAAAACACGGGTATTTTTCCATCAATATAGCCACCACCCGCGGATGTCCATACAAATGCAATTGGTGCGCCAAACCAATTTATGGAAATCGATACAATAGCCGCTCACCACAACATGTAGTTGACGAAATAAAACTCATAAAATCCTATTTTAATTTTGATCACATCTGGTTTTGTGATGACATTTTTGGGTTGAAACCTCAATGGGTTCAGGAGTTCAATCAAATTCTTTCTGGGGAGCAAATCCGTATCAAATACAAAATTCAGTCAAGGGCGGACCTTTTATTAAAAGATGATACTATAAAAAGTCTGGCAGACTCGGGCTGTGATGAAGTATGGATAGGTGCAGAGAGTGGTTCGCAGAAAATACTGGATGCCATGGACAAAGGAACCAGCGTTCAACAAATTGAGGAAAGCACTGCCCTGATGAAAAAGCATGGTATCAAGCCTTGCTTCTTTTTGCAATTCGGTTACTTAGGAGAAGAATGGAAAGACATTCAAGCTACTTTAAATATGTTGTTTACTCTGATGCCACATGACATTGGTGTTTCAGTTTCCTATCCATTACCCGGAACTAAGTTTTATGATGTCGTGCAGTCTCAACTATCTGAAAAAGCAAATTGGACAGATTCTGATGAATTATTGATGATGTACAAAGGCACCTACTCTCCAGAGTTTTACAAGAAGCTACATCGATATTTACACAAGCGTTTTAGAGCGAAGCAGGCCATGAACAAAGTCAAAAAAGGGAATATAAAGGAGCTTTTGAAGTGGGTATATTTTAAATCTGCTAGTCAATTGTTCTATATTCAAATGTCAGGTTTAAAGAAATAAAAGTTTTGTATTCAGTAAAAAAATCGCTCATACCTACAGCAAAACATATCAGTTACCTATTCGGTATTGGAAGAGGAAGAGAGTATCGACATAAGTGTAAAAAGGCAATTTGAAATTATCTTCCAAAAAATAATAGAAAGTATTATTCAAAAAACTTCGCTTGAAAATATAAAAGGCATTACCTACAAAAATGAATATCAATAATACATTAAACACCATAAAATCACAGCACAAAAATGACAATTTTAAAGTATAGATTTCCTAGATGTAACTTTTTTCACTTACAAAGACAAGGTTATAGAATTGACAAAAGGACTCATCGTTCAGAATAAAAAAAGTCTTTCATCGACTATGATTTAAATCGACTGTTCGTGATACATTCTAGTGGTTTTAATCTTGAAAATATAATTCCACTCACTCCATTTCCTTCGGCGTTCTACCTCTTCTAATAAAAATGCTTTTTCTTCTGCTATTACTCTAATTCTTTGAATATCGCAATCTTCCGAAAATATCATATATACTTCACTTCTTGAAGTAATAAAAGGAAAAATGGAATTAAACAACCGAGTAAAATACTGGAATTCTGATCCGCAAAACCAAGCTTTTTCTGCATCGGTTTTGGGTTCTTTCGGATAATAGGGAGGATTAATTACAATTACATCAAACTTTTGATTATCAAACGAATCAAATAAATCTGACTGAACCAGCTTTACGGTTACCTTATTCCTTTCCGCATTTTGTCTGGTATTTTCTATTGCCTTGGGATTGATATCAGAGGCAGTAACAATCGCACCTTCTTGTGCAGCAAACACACTAATAATACCAGTTCCACATCCTAGCTCTAAAAAGCTTTTACCTTCAATTTCTAGATTCTCTATAAAGTCTATTAACAATTTAGTACTAATAGTGAAAATGGGGTAAAAAACGCCCGGAAGCACAACTCCCTTTATTCCTTTATATGAAAATGGTCTTGGTTTACTAAAATAGTAAGTCGCAAAACGCTTCAAGAATGGAGAAAGAATTCTTTTTTTAAATCTATTACTCCCCATAAAACCCTTCAATTTCAGGTTGACGGTACTTCCAGATTTTGTGCATGGCTTTAATCTCGTATGGAAACTTATAAAATCCTGTTTTATACCGCCAACTAGAGAGATTCACCAGTAATGATTTTTTAATTCCTTGAATTCTAAAATCAGAGGCTGTTGGGTGATACCCATTCAAAACGGTTTCAAAATTCTGAATCTTATCGATCATCTTTGGAGTCAGCCAAGGTGTCAATGGGTTTTTACGCAGGTCAAAATTTTCCCAAACAGGATTTAGCCAATCTTCTAAATGCGTCGGAAATTCGAAGCCGGCTTTCGTAATTTGCTCATATAATTCAGAACCTTCAGTAGGCACCGGGCTATAGAGGTATATAATAATCTCTGTTTGTGGATTTAACTTTTTAATTTCTTTGATAAATTCAATATCTGAATCTATTTGAGCCATCACCTCATCTTCGCTTTCCCCAGGCATTCCTAGGACAAATGAGTATTCAGGAATTATTCCAATACGACCTAACCTAACTGCAAACGAACGAATTTGAGCAGCGGTTTGGGTTCCACCTTTATCCATCTGCTTCAACACCTCATCGCTACCGGTCTCAGCACCAAAAAAGATCATTTCACAACCGGCATCTTTCATCAATTTTAAATCTTCATCAGAATATTTATCAATGGTATCTATTCGTCCTTCGCCCCACCATTTAATATTATCGTTCAGAACTAATTTCGAAAACTCAACGACTCTTTTTCTAGAAGTAAAGAAATTATTGTCATGAAATTCAATGGAATCTACTCCATAATTATCCTTGAGCCATTTTACATCCTTATAAATATTTTCGGCAGACTTCCCTTTCCAACGTGCATTATAAATTGGCACAACGGCACAAAACGAACAGGTAAATGGACAGCCCAAACTAGAATGATAAGCCATCGTTTTGTCACCAAGAAATGTCTTCTGTAAATACCCTTTAATAGGGTAAAAAGTGTTGAAATACTCATAAGGCAGTTGTGGCAAACTGTCTTGATCCAACAACTCTTCTTTTGGAGTTTTGAAGATTTTGTCGTCCTTAAGGAAGATTAAATTCTTTATCTTATCAATTGATTCTCCTTTTTCCAATGCATCCAATAACAGAGGAAATGATTGGTCGCCAGGGCCACTCACTACTACATCCACATATTTGCTCTGAAGCGCAACCGGATGCTGATTAGTGGCAAAATATCCACCCCAAATAACTTTTACATTAGGGAAGGCTTCTTTTACCTTTTTAGAGATAGGAATGGCTTGACGCAATTGAGGACCAGGCATAACAGTGACACCAAAATATTTGAAGTCACCTGATTTTAGCAATGTCGAAATTGTTTCCCATGGATCTACTTCTTTATTTCCATCTACGAAGGCCACCCCATATTTGCCATAAACAGATGCACCGACCTGCAAAATAGACATCGGAATGCGATGTTTCCATTTCGCACTTTTGGGGTTAAAAAGAATCACACTTGATTTCAAATCCATGATATTAATTGCCAAAAATAAGTGTTATTTTGTAATAAGTGAAGGAATTAAACTATTTCCTGTAGATAAAGCATTTGAATGAACTTAGTCAAAAATCTTCTCTTTTCGTTACTATTCTTTCTATTCCTCCTTGCACTTTCGGAATTAATGTTAGTTTTCTTTTATTCCTATCCTAATGGATATTATGTTTCAACCCCTGAATCAAGTTTTGTATGGAAAAAAGACACCACAATTATTAAAGGGATAACCAAGGATGCTAAAGTACAATTTGATCAGTTTGGAGCAAG
Organism: Acidiluteibacter ferrifornacis; assembly: GCF_009909615.1. Taxonomy (GTDB): domain Bacteria; phylum Bacteroidota; class Bacteroidia; order Flavobacteriales_E; family Vicingaceae; genus Acidiluteibacter; species Acidiluteibacter ferrifornacis. The sequence continues at coordinate 413,293 of NZ_WWNE01000006.1, forward strand.
AACAATTTCAAAACCTACTTCTGAAAAAATAGCCATTTTAGCTATCGGCGGAAGCACAACTGCCTGCTACTCATTGGATCAACAAGATACCTGGACTGCTCTGTTGGAAGGTCAATTAGGAAATAATTATTGGGTAGGTAATTTTGGAAAACCGGGAAACCTCAGTAGCCATCATATTCTTCAGCTGCAGAAATTAATAAGGTATCCATCCCTCCCTCCAATTGAAAAGATTATTATCATGATGGGTAAAAATGATTTCTCTGCCAGTATAATTGATGAAAAGAAATACTTGGGTTTAGACTCATTTAACATCCAAATTAATGCTTTCACCCATCTTCCCGACAGCACTCTTCCATGGCACAGAAGGTTAAGATTGACTAAATTGTTTAAAACCGCACGACACCAAGTTATTCAATTGTATAGAGGTAAAACGCATGGTGAAGAATTACTAGAAAGTCGAAAGGCTAGAACACTCACCCAAGAAGTAAACCAACTACCCAATTTAAGTACTTCTCTAAGTTTCTATCTTGATAATGCTCAAAAGATGATCGATTTTGCAAAAACTAATCAAATTGATATTGTATTTATCAGCCAAACTGTTTTATGGGATAAAAATTTGAATCAGGAGGATCTGAAATTAATTTGCAGTAACGTAAGCGAAAAAAATATACATTACTCCGCAGAAGCTCTAGCAAATGGAATGAATTTGTTTAATACCCAACTTGAGGAATTGTGTAAGCGAAATGATATTCAATTCATCTGGAATTCCATAGAATCCAACTCGACTAATTTTATCGACGACTGTCATTATACTGAACTAGGAGCTAAAAGGACCGCTAAAAATATATACGAAGGTCTTAAACTATCCAACCTGAAAAAAACTCATTCGAATCAATGAAACGAAGGCCTTTAGCTTAACTATAAATGCATTGATAGTTAAGTGTTTATCGGCATTTTTTAATTTTTCATAATTAACCTCATTTACAATCCTTCTTACAGCAAAGTCATAATACCTTCTAGGAAAAGTACGCTTGAAATCAATCTGTCTATCCGTACTTGTTGACCATTCTGGTTGAACAATGATATCTTTTTCAATTTGAGTGTACAATCCAGTGCCTTTAATCGGATATGCTACAGTTATTGTAAACTGGTTGGGATTGGCCTTTTTGAGATAATCAATCGTCAATTCAATATCAGTCTTGGTTTCAGTTGGGTATCCTACCATGATAAAAGTACCGGCCTCCATTCCAAACTTTTGGGTCAGAAGCATCATATCACTAACCTTATTAATATCTACTTGTCTTTTCATTAAGTCGATAATTCGCTGTGAACCACTTTCAGCTCCTATCCAAATTCGGAAACAACCTGCTGCTTTTAATTGTACCAAAACCTTTTCATTCATTCGTTCAGCTCTGGTGATACATTCAAAAGGAATCTTTAAATTTCTATTTTGCATCTCCCTTGAGAATTCTTCCAGCCATTTATGACTTACTGTAAAAACATCATCAACAAACCACAATGCATCTGGATTGTAATTCTTAATCAAGTACTCTATTTCATCCACCACCAACTTTGGACTACGCCTTCTATAACTTTGTCCATAAACTGCTGTGCTACACCATTGGCAAGTGTATGGACAGCCTCTTTGAGTAGAGATATTTAGGGTGCTTTTTCCATGATATTTTTTCCACGTCTCAAGGTATTTTGTCAAGTCGATTTTCTTCCGATTAGGCATCGACAACTGATCCACTTCTTTTATTTTAGTTCTAGGAGGGTTCTTTATGAATTCATTGGTGGCAGACTTATACGCCAATCCATCTACCGAACTAAAATCTTGCTGTCCGAAAAACTGCTTCGAAAATTCTAAAAATGTCTCTTCTCCTTCTCCAATCACCAAAAAATCAGCGCCATATTTCAAATAATTCTCCCAATTATAGGTCACATCTGGCCCACCCAATAATATTTTAGTCTCACTTAATTCTGGCGTATTATTTACCCTTTTGATGAGTTTCAAAATCTTTACTTTAGTCATCAAATTGGTGTAAATCGCGATTAACTTTGGCTTTAGACTCAATACATTATTGAACCATAATTCTTGATTAGAAAAAGTAGAATCTATCAACTCGTGACCCACCCCATTTTCTTCTAAATAGGCAGATATGTAGAGCAACCCCAAAGGCGGATATGGACGCATAATTTTTTGCTCCGTCTCATCTTCTTCTAAAAAATACCCATGGGTTAATAAAATACTCATTTGCGTTTTGCTATTATAAGGTAATGATCGGAACTTTTGGCTAAAAAACTAAAACTTCCAAAAATACGTTCTAAAAAGTTGAGAAAGCGAAGAACACCAATTCTACGTTTAAAAAATGACTCTAAATAAGATGGTGGTATGAAAAAAGCAACGGGCTTAATAAGTTCCACTTGGTAATCATTGGACAACAATTGTTTTACTGTGGAAGGAGAATGATAAAACGTTTTAACTTTTTCTCCATTCACATCAACTTCTAAATAACCTTTTTTACTTCTTCTATTAATTTTTGAGAACTTCCCTTTAAAGAGAAAGTAAAAATCCTCAATCAAACAATATTCAGGCATAATGACCATTGCCAAATAATTACCCACTTTTTGCTTCAATGCCAAGTCATAAAAAAAGGTTCTCAACTCTTTTTCACTTAAACAATTCAATCCACCAAAGTTAGAAAATACTATATCCGCATCTCCGACATTTTCATCGATAGAAATATCTTGGAAGTTTCTCTGGTAAAAGTTAATTCTTGGATTCCGTTTTGATTGGGCAACTTTAACCATTTCTGAAGAGGCATCTGTTGCAATAACTTCAAACTCTTTATTGAAAAACCATTCTGCATCGTATCCTGTCCCGCAATTAATCTCAAAAACTCTTTTAGAATTATTTAAAATCTTGCTTTCTTTCAGCCAATGAAACACTCTATTTCGTTGTTTTTTGCCTATTTCTGACAATGTAAAATCATTATCGTAGGTGGCTGCTGCAGCATCAAAAGACTCATTATTCGGGCTATACATAGAATTAAAAGGCGCTACAACAACGATTACAAGCAGGCAACAATCCACCAGCATTTACAAGTGCTTTTCTAAAGTCACCATAATGTTTTGAATTCCATATTTCAGGAAGTGTATTCTCATAAAGATTTCCCATTGTAGAATTATAGCATCTCCCATGTGAGGGTATTACTGTTCCGTCCGTTTTTACCATTAAATTAGTAAACACATCGTTACATGTCTTCCCTAATTTCACTTCCGGTTTATAATAGTAGGTCATCAACTTTTCAATATCATTAATATCAGGCGAAAAACTAGGCTTAAACGAATACTCCTTAGCTTTTATCTTTTGGATCTGCTGATGTAAAATATGCATATCAAAAACAGAGAAATCTGTTTCTTCAATATTTGAATGTGTTGCACTGTATAATTGTCCATAAACTGCATTATGCCCTTCTGCAACATCTTTTGTAATAAAATTTTGGTGCATAAATCCTATATGCTTTATTGGTTTATTCGCAAAAAAGTCTACAAACTCAACAAGTTCTTTATAATTCCATTCAGTAATTACACAATAAATTGAAATTTCAGGTGAATTTTCAAATTGAGAAATATACTCAATACCCTCCAAAGCCTTCTGGAAAGATTTACTATTCCCTCGAATATAATTATGAGTGTCTTGAAGTCCATCGAGAGAAATATACAATTCCTTAACCTTCCCTTCTAGAATATCGTCCGCTTTACGACGAAGATTCAAAGCATTAGTTGTAATGGTAGTATCTAAGCCCTTTTCATTCGCATATAATAAGGATTCCTTCAAATGAGGGTAAACTAATGGCTCCGTAAAAGCATACCCTAGTTTAGCATTAGGATAATATTCAGAAGTTTGATCAATCAGGCGTTTAATTAAGTCTAACGGCATATTTAGAGGGTGGGAACCGACTAAATTTTGTGCAAAATTTGTCTCTAGATTTTGAGTCCCTACATCGCACATTTTACAATGAAGATTACAGACATTATTAACACCCAACACTATCCACTTTGGATTTTGAACAATATACTTCGGATAAAATTTAGCATTAATTGCTCTTAATTTTTCATTTATCATGTTTCGATAATTATTTTTTTAGCGTCTTTAACCACTAATACTGCCATCAAACTCTTGCTAATTATCCCACTTATTAAAGCACCTAATATCCCAAAAAATGGTATTAAAACGATTGAAAGAATGACACTTGCTATTATTGCGAGAACATTGAATTTTAATAATCGATTCTCCAATCTATGTTTCAAAAGTAATTGACTTTCGATAAGATAAATATACAAGAGAAACACATAAACATAAAACAGAACTATATACCAATAATCTAAGTGTATTTTATAGAATAAATCTAACCCAAGAAAGAGTAAAATCGAGAAAACAAAAGATATTAGCATCCCTAACAAACGATATTTCTTCTTGAGTTCACCGATATTAGTTTGTTTCCATCGATACAAGTTTTTTTGAAAAGGACCCAATATAATCCATGAGATAGTTTGACCAAGCACTAAGAAGCTAATCATTACTTGATATTCTGCTAATTTTATATCGTCTAAAAAAAAAGTGGCTGTATAAAGATCTCCTTTCATTTGAAGTAAAGCAGTAAAGGAAATTGCGAAAAGCGGAAAGGTGGATTTTAAGTTACTTTTCAATCTATTCCTATTAATCTTGAGTAATCTTATGGTGCTGAGCAAAGGAGACAACACTAATAATCGGACAATTGATGACAACATAAAAGCAAAAATAACTTCACTAATTTTTATGGAAGGATATTGTATCAATAAGTAACCAACAGCAGCAACCATGGCTAACATTTCTGCAAGTATAGAGTGCCAATAGTGTCTATTATACTTAATCAAAGACTCAAAAAGATTCGCCAACCACTTAAAAATCAACCACAAAAACAAACTCCAAAAATAGGCTCTAAAATTAGGCCAGACGAAAAGAACTAACGTGGCAACTATCAACAAAGGTATTCTAGCCATTAACGTGGTTGAAAGTAAACTCGATATACGCTGAGGTTGCAATGAAAATTCACGCATCAAATAAGCCCTTTGACCCCAATTAAGAAACATCGTAATTATTTCTATTGCTAATAGAAAATAAACAAATTGCCCCCACAAGTCCTTACTTATCAATCGAATTACCAATAATGAAATAAGACTAGTATGAATTGGTCTTACAGCAAAATTCAACCCTTCAAGTCCAATAAACTTGGTTCGTTTAATGGTTTTAGCCGTCTTATTCAAGGTAGTAGATCGATTTCAAATGGCACAGTTTCTCTTGCACTCGCTGCTCCAGGAAGTACTTCGTATGGAGAATAAGCTTGAATCTGTTCTCTATAATATAAATCCCCAAATTCAGGAAATTCATGATGTGTATGCGTTGGAGTATTTTTTAAAACAGACTCCACTTGTTGAATACTCATATTCCATTCATTAGCCAGTCGTTTAGCTGATGGTTCGAAATACCGAATATATAACTTTTCGGTTTCAGAATGTGCTATTTTGTCATTAAAGTTAATTTCTGAATCTAATAAACTTCTGTAATTTTCTAGCTCTTGAATATTCACACTTACAATACTATCAAACTGATTAGGAGAATAGTACCCTGGAATTACTGTTAGCGCCGCAAATCCTTTTTGTATATTGGTTTCATGACACCATAAACATTTGGCGGGTTTTCCGGCTATTGTCAAACTAGCATCAGAACCGCCTATTAACTCTTTTTGCTTGTTGTAGATTCCAAAACGAAGTTGTCCATTAGCCATTATATCCATTACCTCATTTTCCTCTACCATTTCTGAAGAATCTTTTAATGAACCCGACAATTCTTCCGCCCAATATTTCAATCGAGCTACATCTTTAGTCGATAGAGGCATGTTGATCACTCTTTCTTTAATAGCCACAGCTGATTCAACTATAGCAGCTCGCTTCGACAAAAAGTTGGCATTTTGAGTAAATTCGTCCAATGTCTTTGGCATTCCGACTATCTTATAATAATGATTGGAATTATTGAGGATGCAAGTAATAAATCTGCCAGCATCTATTCCGCCCGTTTCCAAATATTCTTCACTCAAAATAAATTGCTGAATCAATAAATAAAGTTGGAGTGTGGCATTTTGAGAAAAGCCCAATTTTGAAAAGTTGACACTAACTAATTTATCATTTCGCCAAACCACACTCTTTTCCCATGACCCACTCTTAAGCTCAGCACCTAAATATGAAAAAGCCCATTTTAATCCAGTTTCAAACTCTTCCCTTGTTTCGTTATCGTTTTGATAATAATGCAAATCGATAGCAGAAGAGTTTGGAAAAACGGATTTGGAATCAGAAGAGTCCTCTTTTTTACAAGAGTACATCAATAAACCTGCAAAAAGGAGGATACTTAAATACTTACATATCGAACGAGTCATTTTATTTTTCAAGAAATACTTTTGGATTGATTGAGGTTTAATCGGTTAGTTTTATTTCTAGCTATTTTTCTATAGCTTCAAAATTAGGGATTTAATCCTATTTAAAATAAAGCCCTTAACTAAATGTAATTCAAGTAACAAAGATTAACCGAATAGAAGTTCTATTTTTGTTTTACAATTTACGCCTAGTTAATAGTCGGAATTCATCCGAAACAGCCAATGAAATACCTAAGTAGGATAAAAAGTCTTCTAACAGAATACTCTATTGGATATTTAATCCCTACTATCGTCATGGGGTTCTATTTTTCCTTACTGTCCTTAAACCAACCGTTACATGACTTTGCCAACAATTATTTTCCAGCATTATTGGCAGTAGAAAACATCTCTCCAGAAACTGTACTATTTGACATTTTTGAATTTAACCAATACGCATGGAGCAAAGGTTATGAAAGCGTTATTGCCGACTTTTATTTAAACTCTCCTTTTACCTCCACCCTATTTTATCCATTTGCGTGGATTAAGAATGCTTATTATTCCAAACTCCTTTTCAATCTAATCAGTGTTTTGTTTTTCACAATGAGTCTTCAATTATTCAGTAAAAAATACTTGAGTAATAACAATCGCTTTCTACTGCTCACCATTCCTTTTCTTTTCTTTATTCCGATTAGAAACAACATTGAGTTTGGCCAAGTATACATTCTCCTAATATCTCTTATACTATTAGGTTATTACTACATCGATTCCAATAAAAAAATAGCAGGAGAGTTATTTTTAAGCTTATCTATTCTCATTAAGGTATTTCCCCTCATTTATTGCATTCCACTACTAATAAGTAAAAAATGGAAGTCGATAATAACCATTTTCATATGCACTTTGATTTTATTATCCATCTCAATTCCAATAAGTGGATCATCATTTTGGAGCAGCTATCTATTCGAAGTCATGCCTAATGCGATAAACAACGAGAGTACAGTCAACTTCCAATCCAATTCACAATCGTTCACAGTTTTTTTAAAAACCTTATTTGTTCATGATTCCTATTACAATCCTGAAGCTCTGTTCGATAGTCCAACTTTATATCGTCTATTATCTTGGTTGTTCAGTGCTTTTTTTATTTCAATAGCTATTACTACTAGCTTTCAGTACAGAAAGCAACAGTTTCGTCTTTTATCAATTTGGATTGTTGTCTTGTTTTTAATTCAATCTAGAACGGCGACCTACGCTCAAATTCTTTGGTTGATTCCAGCCTTCGAAATTTTTCGAGGTCAATTTTCTAAAATTTCAAAAATAACTGCATTTTTACTGTTACTTTTAATTTGCAACTCTCCATTTCATTGGATGTCAGAACTTCCACTATTTTTTAAATTTACTAGAATGTGGCTGAGTATAGCATTTGGCTTAATGCTTTTAATCCAATTTAAGGTCCGTTTAGATCATATGTTATTAAAAGTTTTCTTACTCATTTTTATACCATTTCTCATTCTCCTTTTAACTAAAAAACAAAACATTGAAGAGTCTGATTATGTATTATCAAAAAAGGAATACTTTTTAATCCATAATTTTTACGCTAAGGATAATCATTTAGTTTATGAAGCCATTGGAAAGAATGGAAATGAAATTGTACATTCCAATATACCAATTGAAAAATTTGACACTTCTGCCTGCAAAATCGAAGAAGGACAAATTATGTACGGAAACCAAAAATTAACAGATAGTTATTCAATCAAGAAAAAACCAATATTGGTTAATGATAATCTTATTTACTACCTCACTGACCACCACTCTAGACGCGGAGCATACACCCTTAGACAAATAGCAATTCCCCAAAAAAAATGAAAGCCTTCATCAGATACCATACAGTAGATGTGCTTAAGTTGTTTTTCTTAAAAGTTAACTTCATACTCTCTAAAAAACACCCCATATTGGTTTATACCATGGCAAAAGTAGGGTCAATGAGTGTTTATTTTTCAATCCGAAAACAAACCAACTATTCTTGTTTTCATATCCACACATTAAACTTAGAAGAAGAGCTTCATAATCAAGAGATCTGCTTAACAAATGGCTTAATTCCTGACAGCAGAACCCCTATACATTTCATACAGCGCAAAATTTTAAAACCAAAAAAGGTTGTGAAGTTCATTACCTTATACAGAAACCCAATAGATAGAAACATTTCGGCCTTTTTTGATGCATTTGAGTTGTATGTCGGCACATCTATCGAAAACTATAAAGGGGAAATTGAACAATTAATTCAAATTTATCATGAAAAAATGCCTCACAACTATGCAGTTGAGTGGTTTAATCAAGTTTTTGAGAGAGATTTAGGCATCAATATATATGACTACGATTTTAATCCAGAGATTGGTTTTCAAACACTAGTGAAAGACAATTATATGATTTTAGTGTTGAGTAGTGCTTTAGACAATTCTGTAAAAGGAGAACAGATTGGCCAGTTTATCAATCAACAACCTTTTTATATAACCGATGTAAATGTAACAGCAAGCAAGTACAAGGCAAAACTTTACAACGAGTTCAAATCAACTATAAAATTCAGTCAATCCTATTTAGATACTTTACTTCAATCTTCCTACAGTCAACACTTTTTCACAAATGAAGAAATTGAGGCGAGTTATAAAAGGTGGTTAGAAATCTAGTGAAGAAAGTCTAACATTAGCTTTTTGAATACTTAATCATCCCTATCAGGACACCTAAAGCAAAACTAATGCTCATAAAAATGGACTTCTTAGGAAAGCTCGGTTTGCGAAAAACCGTAAAATCTTTAGCAACCTGAATCATCACTAAATTTTCAAGGCTTGCTTTTAATTGAAGTTGCTCATTGAACAATTTATATCCTTCCTGATACATGTCAATTGGATTCAGAGGCTCACCAAATACAAAGCCGCCGGCTTGCCCCTTGGGTAGCTGATTATTTGCAACAACCAATCTCAAGCTATCCAATTCTTGAATATCAGTATCTAACTTTTTAATTAATTGATTATAACGGTCTCTTCTAACGCCCATTTGTCGTTGGTAAAAATCTACGTCTGACAAATAGCTCACAATTTGAGGTTGAAGAATTTCAAACAAACTATTGTCGGACACCTTGACCTCTACCTTAAAAAAGAAATTCAGATTTATTGAATCTATGGGATACTCTTTAATTTCAATATAACGGATTTCATTTATCTTTTCTATCACGTCAATTGGCAACACTAATTTTTCGCTTAATAAGCTGAAGTTATCTTCCTCGATTAAAAAATCCAAATCATTTATCTTCTCTCGATGAAACTCGTTAGAAATCCCTCCTGACATGGCAGTAAAGGTTGACTTATATTCCTTTGGAATAATAAAAGTAAGTGCTAATCCAACAAGTGAAAAGGCCAATCCAAATGCTAGAAGTTTCCATTTTATTCTAAAACCATATTGAATAAACACACTTATTTTGGCAAAAAACTTTCTTGTTCCTTTTACAAATGAATTGACTAACGGCCCTAAATCAATTTCTTCATTATTATTGCTCATCCAATTTTTCTATTTTCTATCAACAACTAAAGTAGTAAAGTTTAACAAAAAGAAGCTTTAAAACATTTTCAGTTCTACAATTTAAATGAAAATCGAATCTTCTTATCAATTAAAAAGACCTCTAATCCCTTTAAGTGAACAATGATTAGTTTTACATTCGTACTGTATTGAGTAATTTGTACCAAAACTAAATTCAACTATAAGGAAGTCTTACATTCACTATCAAACATGGCAAACGACACTATTCTCCAGTCTTTTAAAATTAATAAAGTACTGCTTATCGCAATACTTTATTTCTTTTTCAATAGTGTTTTTTTGCCGCACGGATTACTTTACACAACCCTATTAGCTCCTATTCTATTTCTTTCATTTTCGTATAGAGGTCAAATAAAATTCATAGAATTCATTGCAATTGCACTTATTCCATACTCAGGAATTCATTTTTTCATTGTTCCAGATCTTAAGTCATTAGCGATTTCTACAGCTTTATTGATCTTAAACTTGGTTTTCATTGCCGCATTCTATGACTATTTGAAGAAAAAGCGAGACTTAACGTACCAATATTATAAAATTACCATCATTAATTTTATTTTCTTTATTGCTGCCCTGCTGCTTTTTTTTACTCCTTGGAAAGAAGTTTTCTGGCATATAAAACCATTAACAAGAAACATTGATGACTTTTCTAGATTAAGTTTTTTAACCTATGAACCTTCCTACTACTCTACTTTACTCGCGCCTATTTTTCTATTCTATATGCTCAAAGTTGTCCTTTTTAGGGATCAGCAAAAAAAGACTTTTCCTCTGCTAGTATTTACAGGTCTTCCGCTTGTATTTTCATTCTCTTTTGGAGTGATTGGCGGAATCATTATCGCTTTCATAGTTTTAATTTTATTCTACAATAAACATATACTTAAGAAAAGGCTATTCTTCTACTTCTTTAGTACTTCTATATTTCTAATTATTCTTGGGCTTGTTGTATTGTCAATACTATATCCTGAAAATGTAGTTTTCCAAAGAGTCAGTGATATTTTTACTGGAGAAGATACATCGGCTAAGGGAAGGACTTTAGGTGCGTTCAAAATGGCCTATCTAATTGCTAAAGAAAAAAGCATTTTATTTGGAGCTGGACTTGGGCAAATCAAAATTGTAGGTGAAGATATTATTCGAAACTATTACCATTACAATGTTGCAGATATTCCGACTTTGAGAATTCCTTCGTCTATTGGTGAAACTCTTGCTTCATTTGGAGTGGTAGGTGTATTAGTAAGGTTAGGGCTTCAATTTTATTTTTTCCTGAAAACAAAAACATACAACAACTTTTACCGTTTTTTTATTTTTGTCTATATATTTATCTATCAATTCACTGGAAGTTACCTTACCAATATAGCAGAATATGTATTATGGGTTATTGCATTTACCCCAGCGTTTGTGCAATTTGATGTTTTCAACAAGCAAGCAACCCAGTCCCAAGAAAAAGAAACTATTTAAAACCCAATATTGATCTTAGCTGAGAATGTATTGGTAGAGCCTTGGTAAAATGGAGAAGTGTAAATAATAGCATCCACTCCTTCTACTTTTTGATATTGATAATCTAGAGAGATAAAAACATCATTAAACAACTCATAACTACTTGAAAACAGAATAGAATTATTGGACCATCGTTCATTTTCTAGAAAGGTTAATCCCCAAACAGAGCTACCCGGATCAGTTGTACCAGCATAGAAGTACTCTTCTCCCTTATGAGCAAAGCTAATATTAGCTATTAAATTAAGTCGCGCTATAGGTCTAACATTTACCCTAAATGCCAATTCTTGCGCATTATCCCTTAAATAATGCCCCATATTATAGTTATTACTCTCGTAAGTGGTTGTATTTACAAAATGCCTGAATGTAATCGGATTGGTACGTGTGTACTCAATTGCAATTGAAATATTCTTATTGAATAAATTACTTCGTTGTGCACCAAATTTCATGCTTACAAAATTGGAATGTTGGTCTTTATCCCACATTCTAGAGAATGAAATTTCATCAATAAAAAAGGAAGTATAAAAATGATAGCCTTTCAAATTTCGAGAGCTTACATCAAAAAATATTTGAGAATTACCTCCTCCAAAATTCCCAGATCCATTATAAACTCCGTGATCTATTGACTTGAAAAACATAAAAGGAATAAAGAATACGGCTTGCAGATTATCGCTATAAACGATAGAATTACCTATTGACACATTCAAGTTCTTAATTGGTCGAATAGTGAAAATATTAGCAGCCATAAATTTTCGAACATCCACATTGCGTTGTTTAACACCTGCAGTATAACTTCGAGAACTATCTCGAACTTCAGATGAAAGAGAGCCGTGAAAATATTCAAAATCTAACCACTTCACCGGTTGCACTTTCAATTGCATTCGCGCATAAGAAGGCGCTTTATCCGATAAAATATTGGCTCCGAAATTATTATTTCCCCATGTAAAGTTATCTTTTATTAAGCCTACACTTCCCCAATTCCAACTGTAGGTAACTCCTCCGCGCATATCGCTATAATCCCCGTTACTTTTGTAGTTAGCCCCAGGATTTGGATTTATATATTGTTCATTTTGTAGTATTTCATCAACCACATTATCTCTTAAACTGGCATAAAAACCCACGTTCTTCCCTAAATAGCCCAACATTTCGCCACCGATAGTTCTTCTCAAATAGTCTCCATTTCTATTAGTAGAATATTCTGCGCCTACAATAGGGTTTAATGTAAAAGAGAAAATGGAATCCTTGTAATACAACAAGTCCAAACGTTTGTCAAAATCCTTATTGGAAAGTAGTTCTTTATTATACTCCTTTAAATAAAAATCGAGCTCATTAATTTGGCGATTATTCAACTCCGATCTATCTAAAGAATTTAATTTTTGAGCAATCACCGCTCTTGAATAAGGCTTACTAAAAGAGTTGAGCTCTATCAATTGGAGGTTGGCCATCTCATCTAAAAATTCATAGATGGAAGTCTTTGAAATATCCTGATAAACAGTCTGAGAGTAGGCTGAACCACTTAAAAGAGTAAGAAACAAAAAAAAGATAATTGAACGAATCGACATAGTTAAAATTCCTATTTACTCCTTGCCTTTTTTATAACTATGTTGCTAATTGACTTAAAGAAATATCGAATATCCGTCTTTAAGGGATATTTTTCATAAGCATCAAAATAGCGCATTTCAGAATCCATAATCTCATCAATGGATTTTGGTAAATCTGCATAATATGGAGGTATTAGTCCAGGTTTGAAGTTCTTACGTCGATTTTTCAGCTCGGGACTATATAGCCCTAAATATTGAGCACTTAGTGGACGTGGCCCAACTAGCTTCAAATCCCCCTTTAGCCAGTTATAAATCATTGGCAATTCGTCTAACCACAACTTTCTTAGAATCTTACCCATAAAATTAACGCGGTAATCATCCTTAAATTTACCCCCTTCAGCCAATTTATTTGTAGAATAGATGTAATCCTGCAGATACTCAGAATAGGCATTCATCGTTCTTACCTTATAAACCGTAATCGGTTTGCCCTGGTAACCTGTCCGGTTTAACTTAAGAAAAAAGCCATAGTTACGAGGCTTAAGATTAACAGTATATAGTTCCTTTTCAGCTACTACATACAATAGATTATCAATGCGTTTTGTCTCCACAATTCGAAAGCCGCAATACACCAATCGCCCTAACACTTCTACAGAAGTCAATACTCTATTTCGATTGGCTGTTAAAAAAAAGTAGATTTTATTTGATATCGGCAACTTCGGTGCGACACGCTTTCCTAAGTAATCAAAAAAGTAATAAATGGAACGTATAACAGGAGGAAATTTTCTATACAAGCGCTCCTTCCTTAAATCAGAGGTTTCCAGGCAAGTAATGAGCCTTCCTCCCATTTCTAAACGACTATTGATCGCCGAATATAGACCAGTGATACTTTGAACCTCATTAACTTTCTTAAGATTAATAATGTTCTCATAATTCCCATCTGTATCGGTTGGGTCTGCAAGGTTATCTATGGTGAACTGATTTCCAACTGAAAGAATTGTAGTCTTATTTCTATTCCCAATCCGAATACTATTCTTGACAAAAGAATTTAAATCTTTGTTTTTTATTCCTTTAAGAATAACGTCTTGATCAACATTTACAACCCTACGACTTACTATCTGCATTTCAACATTTTGAGGAAGGCTAATTTACAACAATTATTTTACCCTCATAAAAAATAGCCCTCGAAATACTTCACCCACAGTTTGGTGACATCTATGGTCTCTTCAAGCATCTTTTCCTTACGCTTGTTCCATACTGCTTTCAACTCATTTTTAGAAGCTAACTCTTCTACCATTTGAAGTAATCGTTCGGGCTGATTAGTTGGAATTCCGTAAGTTAATTCATACTTATGCTCCAATTCTTCCAAATAACTTAGCTTACCCACAAAGTCGTTAAAACGAAGCGAAGGAGTGCCTAAAACTGCTGCCTCTGCCGCCATTGTTTGGCTGTCACCAATGTATAAATCTGCATAAAATAACGCGTGATGAATTTCGGTAGCGGGAATTGCAATTCTATATTTTTCAAAATCAGAAGAAAGTTCACGCTCTGAAGTAATCCAAATTTTCCCTATCGGTTCTAGAATAGCGATGATTTTTTTCGCCAACTGGTCATTAATCCCCTCTACTCCATCGTCATGATGCGCAGTAAGCGATGCAAAACGCAATAGAAAAAAACGTTCCTCTCCTGCAAACAATGATTCTACTTTAGATCGATCAGGAGTAAAATAATCTGGATGCAAATAAGCCAATTCCTGATAGCCTTTGTAAAAGACACTTTTATCGCGATAAGGCCCAACAGAACAACATTCTGGAGCTAGAATATTAGTGGCATATTTCATTCCCATATTGGCAAATAATGGAACCGCTTCAGCATCGTCTTCATTCACAATGATGGAAGGAATCCGCAGTAACTTCCCAATATGCGTAATGACTAAATCAGTTCCTATCGCTAAGTTTGGTCGATGTTTAAGCATAATCCCGAGCATTCGAAACTCTCTATTTAAGATTCTTCTAACCCTTCCCCACTTTCCTTTTGGTGCCTTCTCTTTTATGAAATAAGTCTTGAATTTAACCTCATCCAATAAGTTAAACAATACATCCTTCTCACGAACTACCCAAATGATTTCATGCCCTTTATCCGATAACTCTTGAGAGACAAACTTCAGGTTGTGATAATGTGCTGGATGACCGATATAAAATAAATATTTCATTTAGTTCTGAACTTTTTGATGGTGCAACAATTCTGTTAGTGCCAACAACATCCATGCTTGACTCCAACGCATAAATGGAATCTTAATGGTAAATAAAGGGTACTTTTTATAGTAGAAAAATCCTTTATTAGAGCGCATTTGATCGATGGTATATGCTGCAATCTTGGTTGATTGAGAAATATACTCTTCATTCAAATCAGACCATCTTGCAAAAGTGATGATTCCCTGTGCTTGATTGTGAATCTCTACCGGCCATTTTGATGGAAACCGATAAATCGATTGTCCATTCGCCAAGAATTGATTCTTTTGATAATAGTCTAACCCCTTCTGTAAATAATGCTGATATTTCTTTTTGGTTGACGGAATGTATCTCATTACATATCCTAAACTATCAATTACATAGCCTTGATGAAAATCAACCTGAGTTCTTTCTTTCCCTGACTCTAGTTTTATGCTGTAATTCCACTTCCCATCTGCTTTCTGCTTGTCCACTACAAAGTCGGTAGATCGAATGGCTAACTCTTTATATTTTTCGATTTTAGTTTCTTGATGTAAAAAGGCAAACAATTCGCTACCCAACATACTCGCATTATAGCAACAATCCACTTCTATGGTACTATAACTGAAACAAATTCCTGATTCATCTTCAGATTGTGCTAAGTCTTCCTCTATAAATTGCCCGATGCTTTTCAGCACTTCTAATGCTTTTGGATCGTTGAATGTTTCATAATAGGCTATCATCCCTTTGGCGATAAATACACTTACGACAATAGTTGGGGAATATGCTTTTAGCAATTTCTCTGAACTTGCCCAATCAAAATTATATCCCCAACAATAATGCTTAAAGCCTTTGGTTCTGTTTTCCAACAACCAATTGAACAAAAAGTCAATTTTAGATTTGATTTCTTCGTTGGGATCGGTTTGATACATCAAACTATAAGCATGCAATAACAAACCAATAGCTTTTGGATTGTAGTCTTTTTTAATTCCTATGAGTGAACGAACATTGATGGGATTTCTCTTCTGAATCTGAATTCCAATCGGTTTTCCCCACTTACCTAACCAACCAAATGGCACCCATGAATTCAAGGTATCATAAGGATCGTAGCCTTTAAATTCTTCCTTTTCAATGTATGCTAAAAGCTCTTGTTGTGCTTTTTTAATCACTGAACTATTTGTTTGATTTTTCGCCATTCGATTATGAGAGGATTATTTTCTCTCCTCCTTTCTGAATAGATTCCAACACTTTCAAAGAGGCCAATGACGACAAGTATAACTCGTCCGCTGAAATTGGCGAAGCCGTTCCATTTAGGATAGAATTGGTAAATCCATTAATTTCTTCTGTATATCCTTTGTCCTGATCGCTTTTAAATTTTTGAATCTTGCTATCGGCCAAGGTTAACTTTTTAAAGTCATCAATAATGGCCGACTTGCCACCACAAAACACTTCTAAATATTCTTTAGAAACTTGCTTACTTCCGTTCGAGAAATACGAAATAGAGGCAATGCTTCCATTCATCGTTTCTAAGCTAATCACAACATTGTCATATAAATTTTCAGAGGATTGCAATGAAATGGCCGAAACACTCTTCAATAAACTACCGGTTAAAAACTGTACTAAATCTATGAAATGGCAAGCCTCACCTACTATTCTGCCGCCACCTACTTCTGGGTCGTGCACCCAATGGTCAGCAGGCAATTGCCCAGCATTGATTCTATAATTGATAGACATTGGAAGTTCTGCCCCCAAAAAGGCTTTGGCCTGTTTCGTAAAAGGAGCGAATCGCCTATTGTAGCCCACCATCAATATTCCAGTGCTCTTTAAATTGGCTTGTTTAATAGCGTCTAATTCTTCCTCCGACATGCACATCGGCTTCTCGACAAACACATTCTTATTGGCTTGCAGTCCTTCTATGACATATTGCGCATGCGTATTGTGACGAGTGGCGACAATCACTGTATTCAGTTGGTCACTTTTAACCAATTCCGAAGCATCGTTGGTGCAAAATGAAAAATGATATTTATCTGCTATGTATTTTGAATTGGTTGGTCGTGCAGTGGCAACACCAACAAACTGTACTTTATCTTTCAGTACAGGCAGCAAAAAATTTTGTGCAAACGAACCTGCTCCTATGAGTCCAACATTCACTGCATTCTTTTTGGCCACCTTGTCATACAAACGAACTGCTGCTTTTAACTCCTTCTGAGTGTCGTATTTCAACACCATTCCACCTATCACTTCTTCTTTGTCTAGAATTAATTGATAAGCTTTGGGCGCATCCTTAAACTCAAATTCATGAGAAATCAGCGGCTTTAAATCTACCTTTCCGTCACCGACTAAATCGACAAACGCCTGCATATTCCGATTCTCTGTCCACCGCACAAAACCGATTGGATAGTCTAATCCTTTTTCTTCATAATTATTCTCATATCTCCCCGGACCATAAGAAGAAGACATTCTTAAATCCAATTCTTTCTTGAAATAATTCTTTCGAGAAAAGCCAGTTGGAACAGCTCCAACTATGATCACTTTTCCTTTCTTACGGCACACTTGACCCGCAAATTCTATCGGATCTAAAGAACTCGTACTTGCGGTTATAATAACGGCATCTACGCCATAACCACCAGTTGCTTCTGCTATAATATTTTCTAAATCCGGATTATTCCGATTGTAGATCAACTTCGTTTTCTGCCCTTTGGCAAAATTTACTTGATTTTCATCAATGTCAATTCCAATGACTTTAACACCCGAAGCCTCTAGCAGCTGATTGGTTAATTGCCCAATTACACCCAAACCAATCACTAAACAAGATTCACCTAACTTCAACTCCGATTGACGAACACCTTGCAAGGCAATAGCTCCCATGGTGGCAAAAGCAGCATCTTTTAGAGAAGTATCCTTTTTAACTTTAACACATAAATTGACTGGTATACAAACGATTTCACTGTGCCCAGCAGTATTTCCTCCACAAGCCACAAAGTCGCCAATTTCAAATCCTCGAACATCATCTGCCATGGCTACAACTTCTCCTGCACAACTATAACCCAATGGAGAATAAGCTTCTAACTTATTCATCACCATATTGTAGGTTTTAAGCACTCCAAAAGTTCTTGCGGAAGTAATGACTTTCTTTACTTCTTCTTTTCTAGCTTTTGCTTTACCAATATAGCTTAAACGAGCATCCTTTACCGTTTTCCCTTCTGTACCAGGACTAATAATCGAATAATGATTACGAATCAATAAACAGCCAGGAAGTATGGCAGGAAATGGCACCTCCATTAGCTGCATATTTCCATCTTTCAATGTTTGAGTCAGTTGCTCCATTTAGCGAATATACATTTTATACCACTCTTGAAAAGTAATTAAAGCATAAATGAGAGCGGAATTATCCTTTATACCTTTTATATGTAATTCTATAACTTGTTGAATTCCTTCAACTGAGAACTGTTCAAAATTATTAAAAAAGTCCAGATCTAATAACCCTTCTAGTTGCTTTCGATCGCCCAAGAGACTTCTTAACGGCATTCCAAAACCAGCTTTTCGTCGGTTCGTTACAAAATCAGGCAAATCGTTTTTAAACGCATCTTTCAAGATTCTCTTTGTTTTACCTAAGTTGCTTAGCTTGTAACTTCTCGGAATGCTATACGCAAATTCAACTATTCGATGATCTAAAAATGGCACCCGATTTTCTACCGAATTGGCCATGCTCATGCGGTCTGTATAGTGTAGATTTTTAATCAGAAAATTATTGCGTTCAAATCGCTTTAAGCCTTCAAAAGGATTTTCCCCTTCTGGGAAATATTCCGCTATAAAAGGAATAATGGTTTGCGATTCTTTCTTAAAAATCAATCGAGAGCTATCAAAATCACCTACTATATTGTAAAAGCCATACCGTTCGTTTCCTTGTTGATTATAATTTCCTAGCTTTTGTAAGTACCGCTTGTATGCTTTAAAGCTTCCTTTTCCTACATTCAAATTAGAGAAGGCTTTAAACAATGGCTTTGTAAGCCCTATTGGCAATTTATTTAATGTACTGTCTAACAATAGCAACTGATGACCAGCATATCCTAAGAATAGCTCATCAGCTCCCATCCCGGATAAGATTACCGTACTCTTTTCAGCAGCCTTTTGTGTGATTAAATAAGATGGAATCTGAGAACCATCCGCAATAATATCGTCATTAAAATGAACCGTTTTCTGAATTAATTCTTTGGTCAATTGATTTTCCCCAATGGTGATTAACTCTAGATTCATTTTCCAATCTTTCGCTAATTTCTCAGCGTAATAGCTGTCAGAAGTGGTTCCTTCTTTCTTTAAATCCTTCTCATTCTTGCTAGCACAATAATGGTTGATGCTACTATTCCCTTTCAAGAAATGAGCAATAATCGATGAGTCCAATCCTCCTGAAAAGAAAGTCCCAACAGGCACATCTGAAATCAAACGAATTCGACAAGCATCTTCAATTAGAGAATAAAGCTTTTCTTGAGCGCCATTATAGTTGAGTTTTGAGTATTCTTTTTGAGCAGTCGGCTCCCAATATTTCTTAACCGATAAGCTTTTTGATTTTAAATCATACTGCAAATAATGCGCAGCAGGCACTCGATAGATGTTCTTAAAAAGCGTGTTATTTTCTGGTACGTATTTGAATGTAAAGTACTGTTGTAAACAGGCATCGTTCAACTCTGCTTTTATGCCAGCAGCCAAAATGCTTTTTATCTCCGAGGCATATAGGAAGTTCTCATTTTCATGATAAAAATAGAGTGGCTTTACGCCCATTCTATCACGAATCACAAACAATTGGTTGCGTTTTTTATCCAATAAGGAAATAGCAAAATCCCCATTCAACTCTTGTAAAAAGTCAATTCCTTTTTGTTCGTACAACTTAAGTAAAACCTCGGTATCTGAAGTAGAATGAAACCTTTGTCCTTGTAAAAAGGTTGTTTTTAGTTCTTGAAAATTATAAATCTCACCATTAAAAGTGAGCACAATTTGCTGATCGTCGCTCAACATGGGCTGATGGCCACCAACACTCAAATCAATAATGCTTAACCGCTTATGTCCTAAAAATAAATTCTGCCCTTCGATTTCTTCTTTAAACTCTCCAACACTATCGGGTCCTCGATGATGAAGCACCTCCAACATTTGCTGAGAATCCCATTGTTGATTAGAAATATAGCCGGTTATTCCGCACATGAGCTGTTAATTCAGAATTTGTTGAATGGTTTTTGAAATATTCCCCACCATTTTTGCTTCCGTAAAATTACGATCATAATGGACTTTACTCGCCTTCCCCATTTCTATTCGTTGTTCTTTATTCAAAATCAATAATTCTAATTCCTTGGCTATTTCATTCGGACTTGAATCCGAAAGAATGATTCCGTTTTTATTGTGAATAACCGATTCTACAATAGCTCCTTGATTGGTAGAAATAATGGGCAATCCTGCTGATAATGCCTCCACTATTACCCAAGGATGGCCTTCCGGTCCATTTGGTGTAAACAAAAACACATCTGCGTTGGCGAAGGTTTGCCATTTTTGATCTCCACTCATGGGAGGATAAAAATGAACTTCCAATTGGTTTTTATCGACTAAGCTCATGCATTCCTTTTTATAAACCTCATTATCCCAAGCTCCAACAGCGGTCAATTCGTAAGTATTTACTCCTTTCGTTTTTAGAATCACTAAGGCCTCTATAATTTCTTTTATTCCTTTAGACGGGAGAAAGTTGGCAAAATAAAGCAATTGAACTTTTGTGGATTCTATATTTCTTTCAGGAATGGTAATGTCGCATCCGTTTGGGATCACATAAATCTGCCTAGGCGAATAATAATCTTCAAAGAGGTGACGTAGATTTTTTCCTAGGACAATCATTCCATGCGTTCGGTTCATGCAATACCGCACATACTTTTCAGTCATAGAATTTGCTGAATTGATCCAATTCTTAAAGTTGCTTCCTCTGAGCTGCAACAGGATTTTAATTGGAAACAAAGAAGCAATTAATATAAAAATGGAATCCTTTAAAAAGCCTAAGGTGGTTTGACTAATCGGTATCAAAATAACATCAGCCTTTGAACTTCTCAAAAGACGAAACAACTTCAAATAAATGCCAATATTCTTAAATAATTTCCAAATTCCTCCCTTGCCAAAATCATCAATGGACTCGTTGACTTTAGTATTCAAGTGCAGTAATTCAAACTCTTCTTTCAATGTAGAATTCAAAATAATATTGGTCGCCACGGCAGGCCCAATGTACGGTGGTGGCAATTTTCCGACGATGATGACTTTCTGTTTATCCATTTCAATCACTTTCTTAATAAAAGAAGTTTGGGTAAAGAAGCATATGCCATAATGGGGAAAACACAGTACAAAAGAGGAAAATATAATAGAGGGTTAGTTGATACAGAATAAAGCATCACGGTGCCCACACCTCCAAATACTAGAAACCTTTCAGGAATTGCAATTTTTCGTGCCCTCATTAACAAATTCAACAGAAAAAGCATGTAAAATATAAATCCAAGAATACCGCTTAAAAAGATTACCCTAACATAGTCACTGTGCATTCCTCCGCTAACCATAATGAGCGTTTGGTCATGTCCTGATGTAGTTACCCCGACTAAATTACTTCCAATAGGCATTTCAGACCAAATGCCAAAAAATTTAACCCATCTACTCATACGTCCATTAAATGAACGCTCCAGGTCAGCCTCCCCTTCAATCACTTTATACTCTTTCTCAATCAAAGGTTCTATACTCGACTTATAGACAACAGGCAATGTAAAAATTAATACAGGTAATGTAATCAGTATTACAACTATCCCTTTTCTACTATTCAAATTATAAACAAGAAATAAAAAACCGATGAATAGCATAACTGCCCATGAGGATGACTGCTTAATCCCTACTAACCCGATAAAACAGACTAAAGTAACAACTATCAATAATAATCTTTGCTTAATGGACACATAATTTAATTTACTTGATCTAATAAAGAAATAACATTGGATGAGGAAGGCCATTGTAAAATAAATCGCATAGTTCATTATATCAGCATATCCTCCCTGCAATCTTGCTCCTCCGCCTCTACTCTCAGTTAAAAACTCCGCATTAATAGCACCAAACATCAATTCATAAGCTAAAAGACACATGGGAAATATAGCGGAATAAACGAAACTCTGTAGTAAGCCAATGAGGTCTACTTTAGACCTGACAAAATGCCTGATATAAAAAAATAATAGCAAAGGAGAACCATAACGTATTACTTCTGACGAAATCGCTAATCCTCCATAAAAAACAAATAAAACGATAAGGTTTATCAGAACAATCACTGACCAAGTAGTAAAACTAAAATCAGAAATGAACGATTTAAACTTTTTGGGAAAACCTCTAGATAAAAAACTTAGTAAAATGAGCACAGGTGTAGCGACCCCCACAATATATAAAGGAGAAAGAAAGGGAGATATCTCTTTTAAGAAATAGAACAAATCCACTAATGGCCTTAACAAAATCAAAACCACAAACCATTTTAGGGAGAGAGGTAATTGCTTAAACCATATTTTCCAGTTTTTATAATTCAATTTTCAATTATTTTTTTGGCAATGGTTTCAAATGAAAATTTGGCACTTACTTTTTTTGTTAACTCCTCTCTATTCGCTAAACTATAATCCCTTACACTTTTTTCCAACTTCTCAATTAAATCGTGTTCTGAGTAATACTCACCTGTTTCTTCCGATAAAATATGGCTTACATTACGTTTAGAAGGCAGCAACAAATAAAGGCCTGTAGCTAAACCCTCAAAGATAGAAATCGCTGCCTGTGTCCACAAACCAATATCAGCCATATTGTAATAACTATTCATTTTATCCCTAGGCATAAAAGGTAAAGTTATCACAACTTCGTCTAGCCCCTTTTCTGAAATATAAGATTTTAGTTTTTCACAATAATCAAAATTAGAAAACCCTATCAACACATATTTAAACCTCCATCCCTTTTTACTTAATATTTCAAGAGCATCAATAATCTTTTCTATTTTTTTAGAAGGAGTAATTCTAGTTGCTGTAATTAACACAAGACTATCTTCATCTACACCCAACTCTTTTCTGACAATCTTCCTATCATCAGGAGAATAGTTAAATTCCATTGCATCAAAACCTAAAGTCGTTGTTCCATATTTCTCTTGCAGAATGGTTTTGAACCTTTCATTTAAAAATTGATTAACCACCTCTTTTGTTGAAGGTGTATAGCCTAACAACTTGTCACTTTTCAGAATCGCTAATTCATATAATGGCTTTTTTAAGATTAGATGTAACAGTCTTCTTTTTATACTTTTAGATGACTCACTGTAAGTGTCTTCATTATCTCCCAATAGGGTAATTATCTCAAAATCCTTTTTCTGAATTTGAAACACTCCTCTAGGAAATATTTTTCCCAACCCGATCACAATTACTTTATTCGGTTTGAACTTGTTGATCTCTTCTTTTATCCCATTAGCCACCACTATTTGACCAAAGGAAAACCACGGTTTTAATCGAACAACCTCAACATTTATTGACGACTCGCTATTCTTAATATCCGAGTATCTCGCTGATGAAGAAGTTTTATTAGAGGTGATTACTTTCACTGAATGACCTAATCGATGCAAAGCATTAGCCAAATGTACTTCTACATAACCCAATGATGGCACAAAATGTCCACATATAATTGCGATTTTCATTAGGCCTTCAAGTTAAAAATATTATACCATTTAACTAAGGAATATGCTCTCCAAAACTCTGTTAGATGAGCTGAATTTAGAATCTCTCTATCACATAATTGTATGATATAATCGCGATCCATAATTGAAGGAATGTCGCTGTCTTTCAATTCTAATTTTAAATTCAACATTAATTCGTTTTTCCAATCTTGTTGAGGTGTAACAAAACCCTTTTTATCTTTTCGCCATACCACCTGGTTATCCAGCTTGTTGTTTAGCATTTTTCTAAGAGGATATTTTGACCAACCATGGTGAATTTTATGGTGACTCGGAAGAGAATGTATCAATTCTACTAAGCGATGATCTAAAAACGGAACTCTAGATTCTATTGAAAATGCCATTGAATTTCTGTCCTCATACCTCAGTAGGTCATACATCCCAAACTTTATATTTAACTCTGAATGCTCCTTAAACGATTTCCCGCCCCTTAGTGGACCATCAAGATTTAATTCATTAATGCTATCAGTATTAATAAATCGAAAGCTCAATCTTTCTTTTGCTCTAAGTTGCCTCTGAAACTTCTGAGGCAAATAGTAAAACGCACCTTTCAAAAGAGCCTCTCTAATTTTAGGATTGAAGTTATCCTTCAACTTTAAATAGTCACTCATAAAATGACCAAACCTTCCCTTTTTTAACAACTCAATCAAATAAATTCCAGCGAAATTAGTGTACCCACCTAATGTTTCATCCGCACCTTGACCATCAAGCAGCACCTTTACTTTATGTTGATTAGCTGATTTCATAACCTCCCACTGAGCAAAAATTGATGTGGAGCCAATCGGCAAATCTTGATGATAAAGCATTTTACTCAAGTCTGCAACCATTGTTTTAGAATCAGGATATAAGTAGTTATCCTCTACGTTATCCAATTCCTTGGCAACCATTTTAGCGTATTTAGATTCATCTATCGTAGTATTCTTATAACTAGCTGTAAATGTTTTTAAACAAACATCACCTAGTTGTTTACTTGCCTTATATACTATAGCGCTAGAATCCAATCCACCACTAAGACAAGAGCCGATTTCGACATCAGACCGGAGATGTAAAGCTATTGAATCATCGAAATAAGATTCAAACATTTCCATATTCTCATTAAGCGTAGATGTTGACTGTGGAATAGCCTCGGATAAATTGTAATAGGGCGTTTTAGTAACTATACTTGATTTTAAATTATAGACATAATTACAACCAGGCTCTGCATCTTCGATATACGAGAATAAATTTTGATAAGGACTGCTCGTGGTGCCGTAGCACAAGAAACTTCCCACATTTTCATTAGAAATTCGCGGATCTACTTCTGACAGCTTTAACAATGCTTTTATTTCTGAGGCAAAAGCAAAAAAAGAGTTTCGTCTATAAAAGTACAATGGTTTGATTCCAAATCGATCTCGAGATAATGTTATTGTTTGATTTAATTTATCATAGATTGCAAATGCCCACATTCCAACGAATTTCTCAACACACTTTTCTCCCCATTGAATAAATGCATTTAATACAACCTCTGTATCAGAATTAGATTTAAAGTGAAATCCCATTGAAATTAATTCTTTTCGAATTTCCTTGTAATTGTATACCTCTCCATTAAAAATCATACTGAATCTATCTGTTTCTGAAACTAAGGGTTGATGCCCTTGTTTAGTAATATCTATTATGGAAAGGCGACGATGTATTAAGGCTAGTATAGGAGACTCTTGCACTTCTGAAATATGGGGCATATCACTTAGCTCTTCAATTGTTTCTTCCCCCCGATATTCATTCGATAGATTCCCCCTCAGCAATAAATAAAAACCCTCATCATCAGGACCTCTGTGTCTTAACACTTTGGATACTGTTTTAATCTCGTCAGTAATAATACCTTTGGGATTGAATATTCCTGCAATACCACACATAACTACCTTTTAAACCTCTTAATGACAGATTCGTAATCAATTACCAATTTTCGTCCAAAGTTATCAATTCCAAACCGCTCTACTACTTCTCTTCTTATATCAGATGGTTTATAATTACCTAATGATCCTACCATTTCAAGCATTGCATCCGTTAACTCTTCAATTGAATCTGTTTGCAATAAGATGCCATTGGACTGATGAATATATTCAGGCATAGCAGATGAATTTATTGCAATGATGGGTAAGCCACTTGACATCGCTTCAACTGGTATTAATCC
The DNA here is from genome assembly GCF_009909615.1 of Acidiluteibacter ferrifornacis. Lineage (GTDB taxonomy): Bacteria > Bacteroidota > Bacteroidia > Flavobacteriales_E > Vicingaceae > Acidiluteibacter > Acidiluteibacter ferrifornacis. Next base: position 439,482 of record NZ_WWNE01000006.1, read on the forward strand.
GAAACTCTCATGTAAAGAAGGGAAAACCAAAAAGTCAGAACAACTTAACTCATGATGGTACTCCAACTTAGTCAACATACCCTTCAATAAAACTCTATGCTGCAAACTATTCTTCCGAATGTAATCTATTATAGCTTGCTTTTCTGGACCCTCGCCACATAAAGTCAACCCCCAGTCAGCATGAAGCTGTGAAAATTTATGAAAAGCCTTTACTGTTCTTAACCCACCTTTAAAGGGCTCTAATCGACTAACAAAAAGTATATTCTTATTACTTTTTTCAACTTTATCGAGATAAAACAGCTCTGTATCTACAGGATTAAATGTGACTTGTACTTGACTACTACTTACTCCGATTTGTACAATTTCATTCTTAAGATGATTGCTAACGGCGAATACTTTATCTGCTCTTTTCAGAATAAACTTAGCCCAATGCCTTTTAACAAAAGGCTTAGATATTTTTGAAAAAGGACCAGTGTGTTCTGTAATAACGAATGGAACTCTTAGTTTCCTGCTTAACAAATAAGCCAACGTACCATTTAAGATAGTCCCGTGCGAATGAATAATATCTATTGTTCTATCTTGAGCAATCACTTGTTTAATTGTATGATGAAACCATAAGACATAAAACAAAGGTTTCAATAGCTTATTAACTTTCTTTTTGTAACTCCACCGATATACATCAAAGCAACCCCTAAAACTCTCCTTAGTTACCTTTTGACTATCGCCTGTTAACCGACTATAAAAAACCCACAGTTGAGTATAAGGTTTGATCGCTGCCAAGTAATCTACCACAAATACCCCTGTCCAATCTTTATCATCTTTTGGAAAAAGTTCAGGTAAAACCAGTACATTCTTTCTTTGGGAATTCATCTTTAAATTCTTTCCTTTATACACCGAACTGGACTTCCAACATAGATCCCATTTTCCTTAATTACACTATTTTCATTCACCAAAGAATTTGCCCCAATTACAGAATGACTACTTAAATAACTACCTTTTAAAATAATACAACTAGCACCCACCCAAACATCTTCACCGATAAAAACAGCTTTGGATTCCATTCTCTGCTGCATGGTATTTTTTCCAGCCTTCATCCCATGATCTGAATCTCTTATACTTGAGTTTTCTCCAATAGCAGAAAACTTTCCAATAGACACCTTACTAGCAGAACTTATTAATACATTTTGAGTCAATTGTACATCATCTTCAATACTCAAACTTCCTTGAATACTAATATCAAGAGTACATCCAATCCCAAAAGTCACTCTATCTCCAATTCTAATATTCTTATGAGGAACTATTTTAAGGTTAGGGAAAGTATAACACTTTAATCCTTTACCAACCTCACAACCATGAAGCTGCAGATATATTTTAAAAAAATATCCCTTTAGCCTTTTCAACCCATTCCGATATATAAGTTCTATCTTGTAAATCAATCCCTTCAATTATAATAGATTCTACACATTTTAAATCGACAATTAAATTACCTTATTTATTCCAAATTCCGGTGGCACGCCCTTTAATGATCTTATAACATTGAATCGGCTGAATAATCATACTTATTAACACTCCGAAACAGGTCGCTAAAATAACTCCAACATTTCCTAGTTCCAAGTTTTTAGAAAGGTAAACAGACAAAGGAATATTTATAATTCCCACAAAAAGGGCATGATACAAACTCAGTCTAATCTTGCCAATTCCATACAAAAAGTTCGAAAATATCATAATGTTACTTGCCATAACTACATAAATTGCCATAACGAGTGATAACAAAAATGGAATCTCTATTTCACTTCCTATCCAAAGCTCATAAACAAATTGTGAAGTAAAAAGCATTAAAATCACCAACCCAATTGAAAGGATCCACAATTTCATTACTTTCCTAAATGCACTTTCAATCCATGAGATTTCGTTTTTTAGAAATGCTTCTGTAAAAGCTGACCAATAAGGCTTAGTAACGATTGTAAAGAATATTGTAATAATTCCAAAATACTTAAAAGCAATATTATATGGAGTTACATACTCTGGTCCAGAAACTTGAGTAATAATAAGGTTATCTGTAAGATAAACAATTAGAATAGACCCTTGCAAAATAAAAAACTGACTTCCAATCCCTAGCAACTCCTTGGTGTAGGAAAAATCAATTGTTTTTAATGAAGGTTTAAAATGTTTATAACTTGTATTAAAGAACCATAAGCCTGCTGCAAATGGGACTACAACATTGATTATACTAAACGTTGCCCCTAGGTATAAAATCGAACTATCAGTAGTGTTAATCAGAACCAAAATAGCAAGTAGTGAAAGCAAACTGCCCGTGGTATTTATGACATTACTCATCGCAGGTCGTTGATCAGCTATAAAAATCATGTTAATCAGTTTTACTATAAACTGAAGACAAAAAACACTGAAAACGATTAGCACTAACTTTTGTAGCTCCTCCAAATTTTCAGTAGTATTAAAGATTTCACCCCAATTTAAGAATGGATTGATGATGGTGAATAAAATAAAAAACACCACTGCAATAATAGTTATTAGGGCATAAGTAGTACTGATATAGACCTGACCCAACTCAATATCACCTTTGGCCTTTGCTGCCGCAAGTTTATTGCGCAGTCCATTACCCAAGCCAATATCAAAATAGTTAAACCATGCAATTATTGAGGTTAATGTTATCCAGATCCCAAAATTTGTAGGATTCAGGTAATCAATAGTTAATGGAATTAAAATTAAATTGATTAGAATACTGATACCCTTCAAAAAAAAAGATGCAATTATATTCTTCTTGGCTTTAACTGAACGTTGATGACCTGAAAGAAAACTATTTATACTTTTTTTTATCACTTCTTGTCTAAAAATAGTTGGTCTCAGTTATTATAAAATGGAATGATAATTCGTTCTTAGTAATTTACTTAAAGAAGAACTCTTGCACTATTAAAAAATATATCAAACATAATCAGTTATTTATTATGCTCATTTAGTCCTAAAAAGATTTTTTCTCGACTTCTTACTTTCTTCCTCATAATAACCATAATTATTATTCGAGCTCTTATCCACATCATTTAGCACAATACTCAGATTTGTCAGCTTTGACGTTTTATAAAAGTCATTGATCTGATTCAAGAATTCTCGTTTCGAATAATTCTGTCTTACTATGTATAAATTAAGATCAGACTCTTGTTGAAGTAATAATGCATCGGCTACTAAGCCAATTGGAGGAGTATCAATTATCACATAATCAAACTGTCCTTTCAATTCAGTGATTAATTCGCTAGTTTTAGGTGTAGAAATTAATTCTGCTGGGTTTGGAGGTACTGGTCCTGAACTAATCACAAATAAGTTATCTTGAGATGTTTTTAATATTACTTCAGCCAAACTTGCATTTGCTGACAAGTAATTACTGATTCCCGCATTGTTTTCTAAGTTCAAATAATTGTGAATCTGAGGTTTTCTTAAGTCAAAACCTAACAATATAGTACGTTTCCCAGAGGCCGCTAATGAAGCTGCCAAATTAATTGAACAGAACGACTTTCCCTCTCTAGCAACTGTAGAGGTAACCATAATCACAAAAGAAGATTTCTTTTGTTGGTAGAAAGTTAAGTTGGTTCGAATAGTTCTGAATGCCTCTGCTAAAGCCGATTTAGGTTGATCAAAAACGATTCTATTGTTTTCTATATGTTTAGAGTTCGGAATAATACCCATTACCGGGATATCTGTGGTACTTGTAATATCGTCTTTATCCCGAACGGTATCATTCAGAAAGTCAATCGAGATAAAGATAACAGTGGGTAGCGCTATTCCTAACAATAATGCAATAAGATAATGCATCTTTCGGTTAGGCGCTATAGGACTTAATGGGTTCTTCATGGCCGGTTCTATGACCTTACAATCAGGTGTATTGGATGACATTGTAATTGCAGCAGAAGACCTTTTTTCCATCAAAAACAGGTAAATATTCTCATTCAATTTTAACAAACGATTCAAATTCACCAACTTCAACTGTGTAGCAGGCAATTTCTGTGCAGTATTACTTAACTGATTTGATCTATTATTCAAATCATTCAGCAATATTTTATTGGCTTTTGAAAGGTTTTCTATACTCTCCGTTAAAGCACCGATAACTTCAATCCTCCTATTTTCTACCTGACTAAAAAGAGGACTTTTTGTGTTTCCATCATTGATTAATTTTTTTCGAGTTAAGTTAAGCTCAATTAAATCTTTAACCAATTCATTTACTATCAAGTCTTCAATCCCAAAGGCAGAAGGCGCTACTAAATTTTCTAGATTCTGCCCTTGCTTACTCTCCAACTTCTCTTGCAAATAGTTGTAATACTTTTGCATGACTTCATACTTGGCCTTTTCCGTTTCTATTTCATTGTACTTTTGAATCAGTGACTCTCCTTCGGCACTCAGACTACCGATAGTTTCGGAGGATTTAAAGTCAGCTAAATTTTGTTCTTTTCTATTCAATGAATCAGAAATAACTGCCAATTGCTGATCAATGAATTCAACGGTATTCTTTGCAACTTCATTTTTTTCTTGCAAATTTTGATCTACATACTTTTTAACTAGCTCATTAATAAAGTCAATAGACTTCTCCGGCACATTTGATTTCATTGACATTGTCAGAAGGTTGGACAAGCGGTCATCATCATTGAAATTCAATTGATTTTTATACGAATAGGCTGTTTGCTCTATCGAACTCAGTCTAACGTAATAGGTACTACCGAAGTTGGCATATTGACTATAACCCTCCTCTTTTATTATCATAAATGAAAATGAACCTAATGAAATAGCTTTATTGAATTTTTCGACACTTTGAAGTAAATCCTCTTGATCATGCGCTATTGCTTTTATTTCAAATTTTTCCTCATCTAATAATTTTATTTCAAACTGAAGACCTTGGGGGATTTGCTGACTGTCATCTCTATCGTACTTAAACGTAAAAGGTCTATTATTGTAAATCTCTTGTCTTTTCCATCCATTTTCCACAGAATAAACTACCTCCAAATTCAATTCCTCAACCACACCTTTCACCAAAGGGTATGACCTAAAAATCACAGACTCATCGGTTATACCAGAAAACTTGGTCATTGTCCGTCCACCGAAAAGCAATTCACTTGGATCATCCATGCGGTTACTTTTCTTTATTTGAACAATGCTTTCTACCTTGTATACATTCGATTTGAAACTAAGGTACAAATGTGCCAAAGTCATGGCTATAACCATAGAAATAAGCAACCAGGGCCATTTTAGAGCATATCTTCTCAAACTCTCTTTAAACCTAGATATTTCTTGTCTATTCGACTGCTCAATTAGGTCTTCTGTACTCATCGTGATGTAATTGAAACTATAGTAATGATGGTGGTAACGACTGAAAGCACTAAAGGCAAAGCATTGTCACTGCTGAACTTTTTAACCTTAAGGGGAGCTACATGGATTACATCATTAGGTTGAATATAAAAAAAAGGAGATTGTATAAAGTCCGGGGCGGTCACGTCAATATAATGAACCGATAAATCTTTCCCATTATTTCTAATTAATTTTATCTCCTTTCTATTGGCAAAGTCAGTCAAATCTTTCGCTAAGCCGATTGCATCGAAGATGGTGGGGTTATTGGTTATTAATTGATATAACCCTGGACTATTGACCTCTCCTAAAACCGTTACATTATAATTAGTCATGTAAATTTTGACAGAAGGATTATTGATATACCCCTTGCACTTCTCATAAATCTCATTGTGTAATTCCGCAATAGTTTTACCAACTGCTTCAATTTCACCAATCATAGGATAATCTATCTTACCATCTGGTCTTACGATATAGTCGTGTACTGACATCGTTTGTGAAATCATATTCGGAGTTTGTTGACTACTCGAGCTAGTCATCTCTAATCCTCCTAAAACAGAATTTGCAAGTGGGTCTATGACTTTGATGTAAAATCGATCACCTGGACGAATCACATAGTTTATATTTTGAACAGAATAATTACTCCCTTCCTCAGCGTCGTGTAAATATGTTATTTTCTTGGTTGGGATACAGGAATAAAAAGGACAAGAAATAACCACAATAAACATTAGCCGAGTTATAATTTTCTTGACAACCGGCATAAAAATAATCTTAGACATCTTTCGAGAGTAATTAGATAGCGAATGAATGTTGCAAATCTCCTTGAATTGTTTTTAAATAACAACTAAAAGAGATTTGCATTTTCAAATTATAGCTTACGTTTAATATGCACCCAAGCTTTAGGAAATCCTTTTTCTCTTATTACTTGCATTTCTTGCAATGCTTCTGCTTTTGTAGTATGTCTACTTACAGTGATCAAATACCAAGTACCTTGCAAATTTCTAATGATAGTTGGAGTTAATCCTGTTTCTAAAACCTCATCCGCCATAATTCTTGCAGTTCTCTCTTTTCTAAAGGCTGCAATAGTTACGAAATAGCCTTCCTCCTCACTTAAAGCAACCTTCGTCTTGTCAGCTGAAGTCACCTTTTTAGTGGTTTCTGCGGGCTTGGAATCAATTACCTTCTCTTCGACCTTTTTACTTTCAAAACTAAATTCTTCAATCTTTTTACCATTCTCGTTATTTAGAGTGTATAACGAAATATCATTAGCATTAAGTTCATCCAGATTCAATGGTTTAAATGACACTTTTTGATCAGCATTTAATTTGGTGTATTCAAAAAATCCTAATTCATTGGTGTATATTGTATCTATTGGCATTCCATTTTCATCTAAAACTACCAATGCAGTGTTTCCGGCAGGTAACTTTTGATATTCATATTTACCAAAAATGGTGTTACTCTTCTCAATGGTCTTAGGCGTCTTTTCCTCAATTACTTCTATTGGTTCTGCTGTTTTTAATGGCAACTCCTCAACTTCGGTCATCTGATTTTTTACGATATAATCTCTTTTCTTCAAGTGATAAGTAATCCCGATTGCAGAATAGCTATACGCATCGTTATAATCTCCAGCAACCCAAGCATCTAATTTATCATTAAAGACATTTCGCAAAGATGCTTCCAATGAAATATCTAATCTATTGTTCACTACATAGGATATTTTTCCCCCAAAAGAAGCCACAGCCTCTGTCGTTTTTCCAGTTCTTCCTCTAGTTTTACTATACAACAAGTTAACATCCTCATCGCTTTGGGCATAGATTTTTGAATCATATTTCACCAAACTATAACTGGCCAAGACCCCAAAAGAAACCTTATTAAAAAACTTCACTCTATCTTTAAAGATTAGACGAGACAAATTTAAATCAATTCTAGGAAGCATTAGCTCTAATATATCCGTATTGTACTGTATGCCAGTGCCTAAATTAAAATTTCCATTGGTTGCATTTGCAGTATTTACGTCGTCCAACCGCCCTTCTAAAGATCCGTATAAAATTCCACCACTAACACTCAAATAATTAGTTAGGTGAAAATCTCCATTAATCCCAAAACCCAATTTATTATATTCCGGCTGGGCAAATGATGGCATGAATCCATCCTTTTTAAAATCTCCCCAAGAGTGCAATAAACCTATATGAGGAGAAACGCTAGTTCTCTCGATAATTCTGTTTAACAAGGATTTATTTTCAACTTCAGGCTTAGCAACAGTATTATCTTGAGCTTGAAGCTCGATAGAGAAACTTACACTACACACTAAAAATAAGAACATTAACCTAATTTTCATACTCCACTTCTTTATGTTTAATACGAAGCGAATATACAACAATAATGATATCATTCAACACTAGTACTTTAAAGTATTTAAAAATTTAATTTTAGCTTGGAAATTTTATTTGAACATGTATATTTGAATTCTAACACAAATCTCCAAAATGATAAAAAAAAAGGTGTTCTGCGTCGTTGGAACTAGACCTAACTTCATAAAAATTACACAATTAGAAAGGGAATTTCTGAAACACGCCGATACATTTCAATTTGACTTGATACATACAGGTCAACATTTTGATGATAAAATGTCAGCTATTTTTTTTGAACAACTCCAATTAAAAAAGCCGACTTTCTTACTAAACATCGAAAATAAATCTAGAAAAGACAAAACAAAATCCACCATATTTGAATTGAATCAGTTGTTTATGACTGAGAGACCTGATTTAGTAATTGTAGTTGGAGACGTTGATTCTACCTACGCTGCAGCCATCGCGGCCAAAAATTTAGATATTAAGATTGCCCACCTAGAAAGTGGCTTAAGAAGTTTTGATTTAAATATGCCTGAAGAAGTCAATCGAATTGCAGTAGACCAAATTTCCGATTACTTTTTTGTGACGGAACAAAGCGGAATTGACAACTTAAAGAACGAAGGTGTCAATGAAAACAACATCCATTTTGTGGGTAACACTATGATAGATGCTTTAGTTGCTTTTGACCAAGAAATTAAATCCAATCCAATCCTCAGTCTTCTGAGCCTAAAGCCTAAACAATATATCTTAACCACTTTCCATCGACCTTCAAATGTTGATAACGAACTATCTCTAAAAGTTATTCTTGAATTAATCAATGAAATTGCAAATGACACGAAAGTGGTGATACCGATTCATCCACGCACAAAAAATAAAATAAGTGAATTTGGACTTAATCATTTAATAGATAAAAATCTGAACATTATTCAATTGGAACCTATAGACTATTTTGCATTCCAAAATTTAATTTTAAATGCAAAGGTAGTAATTACCGATAGTGGAGGCATTCAAGAAGAAACTACCTTTCGGAAAGTCCCCTGTTTGACAATCAGAGATAACACTGAACGTCCTTCAACTATTGAAATCGGTACCAATCAATTATTGGCATTGGATAAAGATCTTATCCTTTTAAAAATAAAAGAAGTAAATAGTGCCAGAAAATCACAAATCCCTGAGCTTTGGGATGGAAAGTCGACACAAAGAATTGTGGAGATTTTAAAAGATCTTGTTTAATTACAAATGATAATCAAAGCACTCTAAATCTTCCTTGTAATAGCTTGAAATCAAACCTATCAACTCTTCATCTAAGTAATGTTCATAGTTATTATGTTCAGATGAATTATGCAATTCTAACTTAATTTGAGGCAACCCAACCTTTTGGCAAACAGCATCAAAATCTGATTGTAGACTCTCAAATCGCCCAATAAAATCAACTATATTTTCTCCGAATTCATTTGTAACAAAGTTCCATTGAGGTTTAAATAGAATGTCATCACCCAATGATGGATTTTTAAAAAGTAACTTCATTATCCCAAGCTTATTATTGGCAAATATTTCAGAAGATCGATGTCGAAAAAAGGCGTAAGAAATGAAACGATCAAATGGATTTCTAACAAAAGTAAACTTGAAATAAGAGTCCCAGACTTCTTCACTAAGTACACGCTTTGCTTCTGAAGAAGTTATGTGTCCATGAGTAATATCTTGAAACTCTTTATATGGCAATCTACTTTGATGAAATAGATCCACTTGCTCCCAGTCATCTGAACCAAGGTGCCTTCTTAATGCAAAACGAATTGCATGTGTTGCCGTTTTGGGAATGGCTACATAAATAAATTTATATTTATGAGAAACTATCACTATATCAAAACTTTGATCTATATAAACTATTGTTGAATTGTCGTTCAAACCAGTTGGAGGTTCAAAAGTGCTCAAAATATTTTATTATCCCCTATGGATTGTTTTAGAATTTAAACATATATGTTGAATTTAGCTATATGAAGCAAAAGGTATTTTGTATTGGGTTTCACAAAACAGGAACTTCAAGTTTGGCGAATGCTCTTCAAATGTTGGAATACAGCGTTTGTAGACGTCTAGGATCACTTCAAGATTTAATTCCTGATAACAATGTGATTGAATTAATACGGAATCACAAAACACAAGAGATATTAAAGGCCTTAAAACCATATGATGCTTTTTGCGACAACCCGTGGCCACTTTTTTACAAAGAAATTGATGCTTTTTATCCTGGCAGCAAGTTTATTTTAACCATTCGAGAAGAAAACAGTTGGCTAAAAAGTGTACTCCAATATTTCAAGAATTCAAAGACTGAAATCAGAGAAATAATTTATGGAGAGCCATCTCCTATTGAAAATGAAACCATCTACCTAGAGCGATATAGAAAACATAATGCAGAAGTATTAGCCTTTTTTAAAAGCAGACCGGAAGATTTGCTCATTATTGATATTGAAAAAGAAGAAAATCAGTGGGCAAAACTCTGTCAATTTTTAGGAAAAGAAATCCCGAATCAAGAATTCCCTCACCGAAATAAATCAAAGTCGAACCAAAAAAACATTACCGAAACCAAAACCTCAAAATCAAAAAACAACAAACTTGTAACGTTTCTTAAATTACCTGTTCAGGACAAACGCCTTTTAATTGAAACGACTGCTCTACTTTTTATTGCTAGACTTCTAGTACTTTTTCTACCATTCAGAGCAATTGCAAAAAGATTGGGCGAACACATGACAGAAACGACAAGGCAAACTTCTTCTCTGCAAGAAGAGACAACCGAAAAAATAGGAAAGGCAATTAGAAAAGTGAGTAGACTCACTCCTTTTAGGAGTTTATGTCTTGAACAAGCTATAGCTTGTAAAGTCATGCTCAACAGACGAGGAATTTCATCTACTATTTACTTTGGACTTGCAAAAGAAAATGAAGCTTTAAAATTAAAAGCCCATGCATGGACACGTTCAGGCAATCAGATTATCACAGGAGCCAAAGGCAGGCATCAATTTAAGGTCGTTTCTACTTTTGGGAACACTATTTAAAAGAAATACAGTTCGAAAACTCAAAAAGACTGTAAATAATGGGGCCTTTAGAATGAACTAATTATGAAATCTTTACTAAACGTTGCTCCTCCAACTGATCTAAAAAATCAAGCACATCTCGTTTACAAGTAAGTTCATCTACATTGTATTCTTTCATTAAACGACTGCAGATATCACTTATTACAATCGGAGACTCAATCATTTTCCAAATATCCCCTCCTATAGAATCCATTCCATAATATTTACCATTTTCTAAACTCATCATAACCAGCTCATTCTCTACTTCACTTGCTATCACTTCATTTGACCTCTCTATAGTGTTTTCTATTGTAATGTTCATTCTATTTTTTTTTGTAAAAGTAGAAATAATCTATTTTTTAAATTTCTGCTCACTACATTTTATGCAATTTTTAGTTAGACAGACTTAAAAGTTCCTATTTTTACCGTCGTTCAATTAAAAGCTTGAATACTAAGCAACATTATTCTGGTGTAAATAGTCAATAATGATTAACTCTTTTTTAATTAGAAAATCAAATTTCGTTTAAATGTTTCCCTCCAATTCAGATAAAAGCTATGGAACACCACAAAACTATAAGGTTCCAAGACGCTACACTTCTTATCACAACGAATCATTCTACCTAAAGATGAGAGATGGAGTCAAAATTGCGATTGACTTATACCTTCCGAAAAAACTGAATGGAACCAAAATCCCCGCGATAATTCATCAAACTAGATATCGACGAGAAATTGCTATCCGGAAACCATTTAGCTGGTTTATAAGTGGCCGTAAGATTCGAAGTCTTGATTTAATGAGAAATAAAATAGTAAAAAGTGGCTATGCTTGGCTGAATGTAGATGTTAGAGGCACAGGAGCTTCTTATGGTCAGTGGTTACATCCATGGTGGAAGGAGGAAATAGAAGACGGAGTTGAAATTATTGATTGGATTTTAAAACAAAAATGGAGCAATCAAAGGGTAGGCACTACAGGTATATCATACGCAGGAACAGCAGCGGAGTTTTTAGCAGCAAAAGCTCACCCGGCCTTAAAGGCTTGTATCCCTATGTATTCTCTTTTTGATGTTTACGATGACATTGTAATGCCAGGAGGAGTGTATCTGAAATGGTTCGTAGAGTCTTGGGAAATGATAAATAGAAGTTTAGATCAAAACAAATTACCTAAGAAATCTTCTATCATTTCTCACTTAACCAATGGTGTAAAGAAAGTAAAGCAAAGCGAAGACTTTACTGCCGTATTAAAAGCTCATGAAAAGAACACAGATATCGCCAGTGAAGCATTCAGCTTAAATTTTAGAGATGATAAAAGTCCTGGTTTATCCATAAAAATGGATGATTTTTCTCCACATCATCAAATTAATAACATTGAAAAAAGTAATTCAGCAATTTATAGCTGGAGTGGTTGGATGGATGGAACCTATGCACATGCAGCGATAAAAAGATTCTTAAGTTTAAAAAACGAGCACAAAAAACTTATTCTTGGACCTTGGGACCATGGTGGAAAATACAATATTGACAAAAAATGTAAAACATCCTTTGAACATGAAGCTGAAATGCTAAAGTTCTTTGATTATCATTTAAAAAACGAAAAAAATGGTCTAGAATTAGAAAAAGCGGTTCACTACTACACTTTGGTTGAAGGAAAATGGAAAAGTGCCTCACAATGGCCTCCACATCACAATAAGACCTCATTATTCTTAAAAGGAAAAGGATTATTAGCAAAAAAAACAGATGAAAACGAAAATTCAGCCAGCGAGTACAAAGTTGACTTTAATTGCAGTAGCGGAAAATGGTCGAGATACAGGGCGCTTAACGGAGTTGAAAAAAAAGCCGCACTATACGCTGATTGGGCAAATCGAAATGGGAAATACCTCAGCTTTGAGACTCATAAGTTAACTCAAGATATTGAAATCACAGGCCACTCAATGGTAGAATTCTATCTGGAAAGCTCAGCTCCTGACGGAAATATTTTTGCATACTTAGAAAATATTGATGAAAAAGGAAATGCTACTTACATTACAGAAGGCATGCTAAGGCTAATCCATCGAAATGCATTTGCAATGCTAAATATTCATGAGGATGCAGTTCCGGTTAGATCTTATTTACGAGACCAAGCTGATTCTATGCCAATTAATCAAATAGAAAAAATCCAATTCGACTTATTGCCCACTTCTTATCTTTTGAAAAAAGGTCATTCATTACGACTGTCAATTAGTGGTGCTGACGAGGCTTATTTTAAGGCTTCAAAAGAAGAAAATGTGGTTTGGAAACTTCATCATTCCAAAGAATTTCCATCTCAAATCATCCTCCCAACAAAAGACATCATCTAAAGATAATTAAGCTCTTCCATCACCAATCCATGCCTTGAAACAATTCGTTCTATTTGTTCTGGGATCAAAATTGATTTCCATTCTCCACTTATTCCCTTTCTAAAAAAATTTTGATTGACTATAGAACCTTCCTTAAAACGCGTCTTTGCTTCTTGCTTTTGCAGCAGACCTATTTTACTCTTTATAATAGCTTCATTTATTTCTCCTTTAGTAAAAGAAAAACCTAGATACTTACTAATAGATGAAAATGTAATCCATTCATTTTCCAACATATCTTCATAGCGTATCACTAAACATTCAGGATAACCCACTTTCCATGACCGATAATGCCGACTCCATGAACTCAGAAAGTCGGCACTCATACGCTGATTCAATTTAGTCGGATTACCCATAATAGCATTATTATTATTTAAAAATTCGATTGATTGATCGATAGACCACTGTTGATGATAAGCAAGTGAAATAACAACATCCAAAGGGTTTCTAACCACATAAATTACTTTTTGGGATAAATCCGATAACAAACTTTCATTCAATTGGAACAATTGGTTCGCATGATGAATTTTAACACAACTCTCTTTTAAAACTAGTTTTGGTAATTGATGAAATAACCTCTTTCTAACATTCTCCAATTCCTGAAATGTAAGCTCTGAAGGTTCAAAAGGAGTAAAATGCTCAATGAGTTGATTATCGTTAGCAAAATACGTTTTCATCAATTGATTGATATTAAAGGTTCCTTTTCCTCCAATTATCAAATTAGTCAAAAACACACGAATCCACGTATTTCCTGACTTAGGATATGAAGCAAGCCAAAACATAATCTAAACCCCTATATATTTCTTAATCAGCGCTACTTGTTCATTTAAACTTGGAACTGATCGGGGTTGCTGGATTTCATATAAGTCAACTTGATTACTTAATAAGGCACATTTTCTAAAGTGCTCCTGTTCTAATTCAAAACCGTTGATAAGTTGACTTCGATAGGTTTGACGCATTAATTTTACTAATTTCTCTTTACCTTCAACCTTCTTAATGGTTAGCTTTTTAGTATAAATATTGGGGCATAAAATAAATATACTTTTAACTGGAAATTCTTTAGAGGTTTCAGCCGTTTCAATTTCAAGTGCATATTTCTCCAGGTCGCTTCGAATCTGATATAACCTATTCGTAGTTTTACCTAACATTTTTAACGCATCAGGCCATAACTTCATACGTCCAATACCCTGATTTAAGACCGCATTATCATCAGCAAATACAATTGGGGAAAGGTCATCATTCAAAGCAAGTAGGCCTTCCTTTTGTAAGGCAGCTACTAGGGTTGATTTCCCTGATCCTGAATTGCCAGCAAATAAATAACTGTAACCTCGATTTGCAACTGCACTGGCGTGGATAGGCAAAGTACTTCTTAAATGACAAAGGCCTCCTAAAACTGATGCAAAAAGAAAGACCTTAACATCTTTAAAATCAGCATTTGGAGCTATATCAATCTGAATTTCTCTTCCTTCAATTACATAAAAACGAGCAACCCCATCAATATTTAACTGATAATGACCCGGTTTAACTTGAAAACCGATTCCCTTTTTCTTTACTCCCTTTAATTCCTTCGCTACTTCCTTAGCCAGAATCTTAATTTCTACTTCCTTTTCATGATCACCTTCAAAAAGCTCAGGTAGTTCAAATTCAGAAGCAACATTCCAACCAAAAAGTGTATAGTAATGCATAGTAATTGTGTTATATTGAATAGTATTCAAAAATCAAGTGTATACGATCAATATTCCCATTATTAATGGCCCAATGTAACTGATTATTATTTACCTCATAAACTTGTCCAACTTCCATATGAATTGATTCTCCATTAGCATAAAAAAACACTTCATTATTAGTAAAAATAGGTATATGTATTTTGTGAGGATATTGGGCAGAAGGAGATTTATCAACATGTGGTTTTACCTCTGATTTGGAAGGTAGTTTAGCCAACATGATTCGAGGGAAATAACCTTTTGAGTAGTTAAAGGGTTGAACCGCCTTTTCTATAATAGGCTCAATTATATCTTTCCAACCTGACCAATGTGAAGTTTCATAACTTTCTAAATGTGATTTGAGGTTTTTCGGGAAACGAAAAACTAAGTGCTGTGCTCTTCCTAGCGCATTAAATTTATTCGGCTTTTCAGAATCAGCAATTTGCCAATCACTATCACTTAATGCTTCAACTCTTCGTTTTAAATCCGAAACATTTACCGAACCTAGGTTGCGATAGCTTTTTGTTTTATTTGAATTAATCACGATACGAAATTAGGAGAATTAAACCACTCAAGCACTTCTCTTTCCAAGTCATTTTTTTATTCATGATTTTAGAAAACTCATGAAATAACAAATTCCATTCTGCTATTTGAGCCGATGGCCTTCTGCCTTTTAAAAGTCGCTTTACCAAAACTTCTCTTTTCCATGGTTTCGGATGCCTCAAAAAATGCCAAACCGATGCGCTCTCAACGTTTTCCTTCTGTTCAATTTGCCGGGCAGGTAAAACATAGGCATTGTACTTAGAATCTATAATATTGGCAGATTTAGTAAATTCTTGATTTAAGATAAATTGATCTGTGTGCCCACTTTTTAATTTTGAAAATTGTTTGATTGAAATACGATTTAAAAGTTTTTCATAAATCTTTTCATCTAATTTCTTAGGTTTAAAATGAAAAAAGCCAGCATTAAACGTAAGATGGGTTGTAAGTAATGGATCTGCTGAAAAAGTTTCTAAACTACGCTTTCCGCCAAGCATAGAATGCAAATCTATGCAAGCAGAAAAAGGATTTTTCAATTCAAATATCTCTGCTATATTTTTTCTAAAAATAATATCACTATCTACATATAGAATCGAATCATAATCTAGTTTAAAAGCTTGTAAACTATAAAACCTTGTTTGCCTTTTTCTGTATGAAGGCAAGGCATTTGTAAGTTGATTTATCTTATTTTTTAATTTTATATCAAGCTTAAAACATTGAACTCCAAATAATTCATTTAATTCCCTTTGTTCTTGTTTGCTGAATTCATCATGTATAAGAATTAAGTCTACCTTAAACTTTGAATGTAGCTTTAAAAAGGAATAAAACATTAATTGAGTTCCTTCCAAATAAGATCTGCTAGAAACTGTAACAAGGGCTGCTCTCAACATTTAACTCTATTGGTATTTCCCAAAAGTAAGACCAACATTCCTTATACATATGATTTTTATTAAATCATTTAACTTAATATTGTTCCAACTTTATTTTGATATGACTCTCCAAGAAATTAAAAATTTAAAAGAAAAAAGCGATACTCGCGAAAGCCTAATCGAATATCTCATTCATTTACACAAAGTTAAAAACATAGCCGAAATTGGCGTTTTTAAAGGTGACCTGACCTCCTATTTATTAAATAAAGTTGAAGCTATTGAAAATTACACTTTAATAGATCCATGGAGATATTTAGAGGATTGGAATAAACCAAATAATCAATCAAACACCAATTTTGAAGCTATTTATAAAGACACCTTAGAAAAGGTCTCTTTTGCACAATCAAAGTTGACAATATTAAGAGGAAAAACAAATGAGATATCCGAATCGATTAAACCTAATTCACTTGACGCAATTTATATTGATGGAGATCATACCTTAAAAGGGATCACAATTGACTTAATCCAAATGTGGGATAAATTAACTTCAAATGGAATAATTATCGGAGACGATTTCTACCCTAGCATAAAACGGAACAAGTTTGCCTTTGAGCCAACCTTAGTCTTCCCTTTTGCAGTTTACTTTGCGGAAGCAAAAAATGTAAAAATTTTTACGCTTCCTTTCAATCAATTCCTAATAATAAAAAATCATCAACCATTCGAATTTATTGACTTAACCGGAAAATATTCAAAAATTGAATTAAAACCATTAATAGAAGAAGTATTGCAGACTCAAGCCAACGAGAACAGACTACTAGTCAAATTTAAAAGAAAATTAAATCGCTTGTTGAAGTAAACTTCACGTTAGCTGATCTGCAAGCATGAGATAAACAAAGTCGGTTGTAGATTGATTCCATTCTTTAAACTGAATTCTATTTTTTTGGAGCTTCTCACGATCTAAATAGCTCCAAACAGGGTGGTTTGGGGCTATAGAAAAAAGTCTTTCTTCTAGCTTTTCACCATCATTCATTGTGCGGCTCAATACCTGTGGATTAGAACTGCCCTTTTTAGTATTTCGCCAAACATAATCTTTAGGCAAATGGCGTTCCAATACTTTCTTAAAAATATAACGACCATTTCCATTTCTCGCTTTATACTCCGTTGGCAATCCCAGATAAAATTCAATTAAGTCAATATCCAACAAAGGATAACGATATTCAACTTGAAAAGATCGAGCGGCTTGGGCTTGATACTCTAGGCGCATAGCTACGTGTGGCTCTTGCATCCTACGGATTTGATCTTCCATAAAATTACCATTTCTGCTATACCGCTTTTGGTAATCCCTAAAGCGATCTTCCATATTTAATTCCTTAAACCAATGCTCAACTAAAGGTCTATGTTTTAGCTTTTTTTGTAGATTGGACGCGTTACCACAAATTGATTGAAAACGGTTTATTGTATTCACTAGAATTCGATCATTCATAATAAGTTTTAGATACAAGCTACTATATAACAACCACTTTCCTTTATTCTTACGTTTACTTAGTGCTGAAATTTCATCCTTAAGAAGATTATTTTTACCCTCTAAATATAGTTGTTTTATATAACCACTAGCTTGAGAAGATACCATTTCATCACCCCCAAAACCAGAGAAAAGTATTCGTTGCCCTTTGGCATACAACTTTTGATACAAACCGTCTCGAAAGAGTGGATTAAATTCAAAAGGTGGTTCATCATGGACTTTTAAGTTCCAGGCTAGGCTATCAAGCATTCCTTTACCTGTATCAGTGAGCAATTCCACATCTTTAATCCCAGCATAATTTGCCACTTCTAAAACTCTAACTTCATCACTAGACAAACCCATACCGCTTAAATAAGAAGGCAAAACATAGCTATAAGCACTTACCCTATTGGGCGAGTGGTTTTGAAGCAAAACACTTACTAGAGAAGAATCAAGGCCTCCACTCAACTCAGTTCCTGAAGATACGCCGCTTTCCATTCTATATGCAACCGCTTGGATTAACTTTTCTTCAAATGCATCAATATAATCTGCTTCCCTATTAAATGAAATTGACTTTATATTATCAAGATTCCAATACTTTTGAAACTGCATATCCTTCTCTCTAAATAAGGCAGTATGGGTTGCCGGAAAGCGTTTAATGTTTCTATAAAGTGTATGCCTATTATCAAGCCATATTCTACAAATAAAATCAGCAACATATTGCTCATCAATTGCATGATTGATGAAAGGCAAACTTAAAAGACCTTTCAATTCAGTTGCAAAGGCAAAATATTCTTCGTTTAGAAAGTAATAAAGCGGTTTAATTCCGTGTTGATCCCTCGCCACATATACATTCCCAGTTTGTTGATCAAGTATTACAAAAGCAAATTCACCATTGAGATACTCAGGACAACTTCTTCCCCATTTATGATACGCTTTAAGCAACAAAAAATCATCAGAATGACTTTCAAATGGATTTAAATCTAACTTCTGTTTAAGCTCTGATTTGTTAAACAAAGTTGCATCTGCTATCAGAACATGTTTTTTATCAGTTACTATTTTCCCCTCTTTAGTGTTAAGACTTAAGTAACCTAAACAAAACACTTCATTACTCTTTATCACCTTGGCTTTTGCATCCCAATAATCTAAGGCCACTTGCATAGCTTGTCCATGCTCCTGTTTTATTGGCGCCCCATTTCTACTCACAATACCAAAAATTGAATTCATGGAAATCAGTTCAATGGGTTTTGATCTTTAAAAAAAGAAAACAATTTCCACATGCTACCTCTCTTCACATGAGAAATATCAAGAAAATCTGTCTCGGTGAGTCCGAAATCAGTTGGATCAGTTCCTCCAAAAAGTTTAACTCTGTATTTTCTCTCTAATTCACGGGTGTATAATTTCCATTTCTTATTAACCTCTTTGAAAGACTTATCGTTCATCATTTTAGGATGAAATGGCAAAATAAAAAAACTCACTACAACTCCCTTATCTTGCAAATAATCAATTAATTTATGATGCAACAAAATTAATTCTGATTTCGGCGAATTAATGGCTTCAGAATAAAATTCTATAGTTTCTTGAAGCGTGTTCTCTGCTATTTCCTTTTGGGGAATAAAATTATTCTTAACCGTTCCATCAGGAAACATAATGAATCTTTCATTTAAAGTTTTAACCTTAGAAATTTCATGCGTTTCTGATTTTAAGTTGTAAACCAAATACTTTGCAGAAAAGAGTTCTTGAAACTTATCTTTTAGAATTTTTATTGAAGTAACACCCAAAGTCGGCTGTTCCAAGTTCATTTTTTCTAACATTTCCAGATACGGTTCTGCAATCACATCCAGTGGTCGCGGATCTTTGTTTGAAATGTAATAAGGTCGCAAAGCCAATACCACCTGCTTCGGAAGCATACCTCTCTTATCGTATTCATTCAAAATAGCTAGTTGAAAAAATAAACCGCTCCCGGGAGCCCATTGAGAAAAGACATCCATTCCTTTAAATATATTTTCGCCTAATTGAGCACAATCACTTGCCCCTATAACTAAAACATCTTTAGGTCGTTTTAATTGCTTAGCGTATTTGAAGTGAAGATAAGGTTTATGGACATGAGAAACTCCATAAATCGTATCTTCTTTTTGCAAACCTTCTACCGCTTTTTCAAGGTTTTCTTGATGAAAAATCATTTGTTCATCTAAAGCATAGTTAATGGCTCCCATTATGATAAAAAAGAGAATCAGATAAGTTATTTTGAATAAAAACTTCCTCATTAAACCTAATTAAAACTGAAAGTAGATGTACGGTGAACCACCATCATTTAGATAAAGAATTAAAAATAGCAAGGTATAGTAAAACGACCAGCGCAGGATCCCCGGCCAATGACCAATATGCAATGGATGTTCTTTTGCCTTTCCTAACCAATCTATGATAAAGAGAGTTGCAACAGGTAGAAGTTTATTTAAGCCATTTGGCATTACCCAAAATTCTGCCTCAAAAATCTGATAAAAATA
Organism: Acidiluteibacter ferrifornacis; assembly: GCF_009909615.1. GTDB lineage: Bacteria > Bacteroidota > Bacteroidia > Flavobacteriales_E > Vicingaceae > Acidiluteibacter > Acidiluteibacter ferrifornacis. The sequence goes on from NZ_WWNE01000006.1 coordinate 459,727, forward strand.
ACCTAGAGAAGACTCAAAGTCGGGAGAAATGAAAAATATGCAAGGAATAGCATATAAAATAAATACCCAAACCATGAGCAATAGTTGCCTTGGGCTTGGCAATATACTAAGCTTTTCTTTTCTTCTTCTTTTTGTTTTTAACTGCCAAGAAATAGTAGCCCAGACCATTAGTCCATATATCAATCCCATTACTATGAACTTAGCACTATCAGCTCCGTGCCACAATCCGGTTAAGGCAAAAATGATCATCACATTCCTGAACAAATACCAACCTCTCTTTCGAACTCCTCCTAACGGGAAAAAAACATAATCTCTAAACCAAGCATAGAGTGAAATATGCCAACGTCTAAAGAAATCTGAAATATTCATCGCAAAAAGTGGATAATCAAAGTTTTTCATAATTCGAAAGCCAAATAACTTTCCTACTCCAATTGCAATATCAGAATAGGAGGAAAAATCGGCATAAATCTGCACGCCTATTAGCATAATGCCATAGACCAAAGTAGAAGCAGACATCCCTTCATATCCGGCTAAAATTAATTCTGTTTGTTGACCAATCACATCAGCAATGGCTACCTTTTTGAATAATCCCCATAAAACTTGTAAGGCTCCATCCTTAGCGAATTTAAAATCAAAATTTCTTTTTTGCTGAAATTGAGGAAGTAGATTTTTTGCTCGCTCTATTGGACCTGCAACCAATTGCGGAAAAAAACCGACAAATGCAAAATAGGAAATAGCATCTCTAGTAGCTTGAATTTCGTTTCTGTAAATATCAATGGTATAGCTCAGCGTTTGGAATGTGTAAAAACTAATTCCGACTGGCAAAATAATATTCAATGTGTTGCTTCCTAAATTTATTCCAACTGAAGCAAATGCGGCTATACACGTATCGACAAAGAAATTAAAGTACTTAAAAAACGAAAGTAAGCCTATATTGACCACCACACTAATTATCAAAAGCGCCTTTCGCTTACTTTGATTATTAGAATGTTCAATAGATAGACCAATTAAGTAATCAAGTAAGGAACTAAAAAACATTAAAAATAGAAAGCGCCAATCCCACCATGCATAAAAAAAATAACTAATTACCAGAATAAAAAGGTTTTGATACTTGAGTTTTTTGAATGGTACAAACCAGTATAATCCAAAAACAATTATCAGAAATAGAATAAACTCAAGTGAATTAAAAAGCATTGATTGGCAAAATTTTCAGATTCCAATATTATAAAAATTTAAAGCTAGTCTTTTAAAAAATAAAATAAATATTTAAAGAATAAACATCTAATTGTAACATTTAAGTTAAACTTGTTACAGAATTAATTATGGATGAAAGTGTTTAAAAGTATTGGGATTATTGGAGGTGGAACAGCAGGTTACCTTACTGCTTTAACCTTAAAGAAGGCCTTTCCAAATTGTTCAATTAACTTAGTAGAATCATCAGATATTCCTCCCATTGGCGTAGGCGAATCAACAACACCAAAGTTATTAAAACTACTCCATCACGAGCTAGGCTTCGATATTTCAGATTTCTTTAAAGAAGTTAATCCAACTGTAAAGTTAGGTGGAAAACTTTATTGGGGTAGTGAAAAACATCAATCATATAATAATGCATTTGGTTACATTGACCCTGTTTCTAGTTTATTTTTAAAAGATAATATAAACATTAACTCGTTGAATTCATTGCTAATGGATGAAAACAAGGTTTTTATTGTTTCAGGCAACAATAAGGAGACCTACAAAGCTATAAATGAACCTCATTCATTTAGCTACCATTTAGACAATCATACTTTTATTAAATTTTTACAAACTAAAAGCAAAGAAAGAGGGATAAAAAACTATCGACGGACTATCAATAAAGTTATTTTAAATAAGGCCGGGGAAATTGACAAACTATTAACGAATGAAGGAGAACACTTAAAGTTCGATTTTTACATGGATTGTACTGGATTTAATTCCACTCTACTTTCTCAGTCTATGAAAGTTCCTTACATTACTTATGATAACCAGCTACTTACAGACTCAGCAATTACTGCTGAAATAGAAAATAACAGTATTATTAAACCTTACACCACTTCTTCTAACATGCAATTTGGATGGGAATGGAATATTCCAATGCATACTCATGACCATTTAGGATATGTTTATTCTTCTAATCATACTAATCAAGAAAAGATAATTGAAGAATGGCAAAAAAAGCACGTTAGTTTAAAGATTTTAAATACATTAAAATTTAAGAGTGGTCGCCATCAGAAAGCAATTATTAAAAATACTGCTGCGATAGGCAATGCTTACGGTTTTATTGAGGCTCTCCATTCTACTTCTCTGCATATGTGTATCAATAATATTTATGCTACGGTTACACACTTAAAATTGTTGGAGAAAGGAATCGATAGAAGTGATTCGATAAATAAAGAATTAGCAAAAATTTGGGATTCTCTAAAAGACTTCATCAGTATGCATTTTAAACTAAATCACAGAATTAATGGTAGCTTCTGGAATGATTGTAATGAAATTAAAATATCAAATGAACTTGAATTTTTAATAGAATCATTTCGCTCACAAGGTCTACTCTTCAATAGCAAAGACAAAGATTTATCTCTTAAGGCTCTTAATAAACACATGATATTTGGTCTATTTTCTTACGATTTTATGTTAGAAGTGCTTGGCTTAAAAGGTTTTAAAAACAACAAACCTAATAATGATGACCTCGAAGCAGCTAAAAAAAATATACAGAAGTGGAGTTTTTTAACTAGTCATGCAATAAATCATAAACAGGCATTAAGCTTAATTCATTTAGGAAAGGTTGAAATAGACATTCAATTTAATAAACTGCGATTTTTAAATCGCAATTTTAATTCAACAGAAATAAACGAATTGATTAAAAACATAAGGTGACACCAGTCAATCCCCTACTAATTAAAAAGTCCCCCCCTACATAGCTAAAATCAATCATCTATTTTACTAGCCTATTATTTAGGTTCGCCCTTAATTCATATTGCAGATTTCTTCCAGGAAGATTTGATTTAAATTCTATCTCAACATTATCGCCCTTTTCCAATATAATCCAAAAACAATTATCAGAAAAAGAAAAACTCAAGTGATTTAAAAAGCATTAATTGGCAAAATTTCCAGATTCCAATATTATTAAAAAATAAAGCTAGTCTTTAGAAAAACAAAATAAATTATTAGAGAATATTAAATCTAATTGTGACATTTAAGTTAAACTTGTTAAAGAAATCAATGAGGATACAAAAAATCAAAAGTATTGGAATTATTGGAGGTGGAACAGCCGGTTACCTTTCGGCTTTAGCTATTAAAACCTATTTTCCTAATGTGAAAGTAACTCTAATTGAATCAGATCAGTTACCCATTATTGGGGTTGGGGAGGCAACCACTCCTCCTTTGGTCGACTTCTTACACCGCATTTTAGGTTTTGACCTCCAAGAGTTTTATAGTGAAGTTCAACCTACTCTAAAACACGGGACTCGTTTTGACTGGGGCTTTGAAGCTCCCTACTGCTTTAATTATCCCTTTGAGCCACATGAAACCTATTTAGCAAAAGAACTCTTTAATGATCCAAAAGAATCTAGTCTTCAGTCGCTTTTAATGAATTATGACAAGTCTTTTTTGTATGAACAAAATGGTATTATTATGCCTATTACCTCTATTTTTAAAAAGGGAAACTATGCCTACCATTTAGAAAACAGAAACTTTGTTAGTTACTTAAAGAAAAAGGCTATTTCACGAGGTATTCTACAAATAATAGATACCATACAAAATGTACAAACTGATTCAGAGAAAGGAAGCATAAAGTGCTTAAACTTTCAGGGAGGCAATATAGCTTCCTTTGACTTTTATATTGATTGCACAGGATTTGTTTCAATGCTATTAGAAAAAAGTCTAAAAGTATCATTTGTTGACTATTCTAGTAGTTTGTTTACCAATACCGCTATAACGGCTACTATTCCGAATGGAAAAAATATTAAACCATACACCACTGCAATGACTATGAATCATGGCTGGTTATGGAACACTCCATTAAGAGATAATACTCATATTGGTTATGTTCATAGCAATCAGTTTGCTTCAGAAGAGGAGATCATCCAAGAATTAAAGATAAAAAATCCAGAAGCTACAGACTTCAAATTGGTAAGATTTAGGTCGGGAAGACATGAATTTGCTTTGAAGTATAATGTACTTGCAATTGGTAATTCTTTTGGCTTTGTGGAGCCGCTTGAATCTTCAGGAATTCATATGATTGTAAGTAGTTTGAAAGTTTTTGCTGAAATTTTCAAAGACCAAAATTTTACTCCTTCAAACTATGATCGTTATAACTTTGTAATTAACGACAAATGGGACCAATTACGATGGTTTTTAGCATTGCATTTTAAATTTAACAATCGACTTGACACGCCATTTTGGAGAGAGAATCGAGAATATGTGAATTACTCAGGCTATGAAAACCTAATAAATTTAATGAAAGAAGTCGGCCCGTTGAGACAAGCAAAGCACATGAGAAATATTGATATTAGAAAACAAATTCAAAATAGCCTAATTAAATTTAGTGGACTTGATACTTTTATGGTTGCTCAAGGCATACTTCCAAACGCAAGGAATAGTGCTTTTATAAACGAAAGAGCCAAAAATCACAAAGCCAAAGTGCATATATGGAACGAATTATCAAAAAAAGCAATTCCGCACAAGGAAGCACTTGAAATTATTTCAAAAGATGCATCTGTTTTAGGAAATCATCCTTGAAACGGATAATAAACTCTTTTCTTGAACAAAACAGATCCAAACTGAAACAAGTGAATTGCCTAGGGACATAAGATTAGATTAGTTAATTCTTCCCTAAGAAACAAATTCAGGCTCTTCCCCAGCTTAAATCATTAATCTATTTTACTGGCCTACCATTTATGTTCGTCCTTAATTCATATTGCAGATTTAATCTTATAAGATTTGATTCAAATACTATCTTAACAGAATCACCCTCTTCCAAACTTAGGCCACTTCGAATAAGTTGGAAGTATGGTGTAGATCAATTGGTGATTTGAATTAGACTTTTCAAACTATACTCCTGATTAAAATTAACTTTAATATAAAAATAGAAAGCTATCATTTACCTTAAAAACAAGCTTTCTTTCATTTTTGGGGTTAATATTCTCATTAAAATTAAATTACACTAATATTTGCAGGACATCAATAATTGAAGATTTTGGAAAATTAATTACACGATAAAGTCCTTTTCCTTTTAAACCTCCAGTCATTATTAATGTTGATCCTCTCTCAAAAAAGTTAAGTATTGGTTTAGAGACTGGAATACTAAATCTCCTACACTTTTGAGGTATAAAGTTACTTTCAGATTCCAAAAATCGGCCTTTTTGCTCCGCGATAGCCTTTGCCATTCCTTCATTACTCACTATAGAGCCAATAATTTCATAAATTGACATATTACCCTTTGTGATAACCTATATCTTGTTTGAGATACCGTTTATCAATTCTGTATAAACTCCTTTATTTCGGTCGTTAAAAATCTTTTTGGCACTCTTGATAGCCTTTCATTTTCTTCTATTGCAGTAAATGATTTCGGGTCTTGTTCCCAACAAAGTTTACTCATATAATCTAGATTCCCACAACCAATTTCAATCACATTTGATCCACCATTTCTCCTTCTTTTTATAGTATATTCACAGCCCCAATTTCTGACTTTGTCTTCAGCGAGAACTCGATAGACAATATTATTAAACCAATTAATGTTTAATTAAAAAGTATAAAGTTCAGCTCGCTTAAAAATAATTATAAAGTATGTTATTCGAAGAATTTAATAAAGCTTAGAGATAAACAGTACAATCATAAAACGTGGGAGTCGTCAAACGAATTTCAATCTTGAATATTTACTGTTTTGCAAGTTATTAAAAACAATGGTAAATATAATTTGGAATCATCCATTCTGATGAAATTAAACTTGAACCAAATTAATTGGGGAAATTTAGAACTGACATCTTGATATACCGATTAGTTGTGTTTATTTACAATTTCCAAACAATGATTTATGGGCAATTTCAGCACTGAGGATATAAAAGAGTTAAAATCTCGACTGCCAATAGTAGAAGAATTAATGGCAAAAAAATTAGAGTTACAAAGAAATATACCATCATACACGGACAAAAAAATCCAAAGAGCTATAAAGGTTTTAGAAAACTTAAATACTTCAATTGATTTTTTTGAGAGATTATCCTTTGCTGATCAAGAAGCCTTAGACACTTTGATAAATTTTAATTTTTATCATCAAAACAATCGATTTCAATCAATGGCCAAAAGAAGATTGACTAATATTAATACGGACCACTGGCCCCAGGGTATGTTAAGTTGTTTAAGTTGGAAGAATTTGCCATTGATAAAAACCGTTGAAGACTACGCGGTAATTCCATTAATTATACAAAACCTTCGACCTCGAACCATCATCGAAATTGGCTCAGGTAGCGGGGCAAGTGCACTTTGGATGGCGGATCACTTACAAATCAATAATATTAATGGTAAGGTTTACTCTATAGATATTCATCCTGCAAGCTTTGAAAATAAATCTATTGAGTTTATTAAAGGTGATGCAAAGCAAATTGAGTATTTGATTCCAAAAAAAATGGCACTAGACCTGCCTCACCCTTGGTTAATTGTAGATGATGCACATCAAACTATACAATCAGTTTTAGCATATTTTGAGCCTTTGATGCATATTGGTGATTATGTTTATGTAGAAGACAGTTTTAAGCAACAAGAGATTATTGGAGAATTCTTAATGATAAAGAAAAACTCTTTTTTAGTAGACACTTTTTATACTGATTTTTTTGGGCGAAATTCGGTGAGTGCTAAAAATAGTATCCTAAAAAAAATAAAATAAATGAGACAGAATTCCACCTTTCAAAACCTTTTAGGCAAAATAAGTCGTGAAGAGTTCTTTGAACAATATTGGGGAAAGGAGTTTCTATTCCTAAAAGGAATTGATAGAAATAATTACTTACCCATCTCTGAAAATGAACTTAATTCATTTTTTTCAAATTCTAGATTAAGTTACCCCTACATTACACTTTTCTCTAAAGGTAAACCTTTAAATTTTGAAGAGTACAGAAACCGAAAGATGGGTATAAACTCAACTATTGTGGACATAGATAAGGTTTTTACACTTTTACAAAAAGGTTATAGCCTAACCGTTAATAGTCTTGAACAAATGGAACCCAATTTGGCTGAATTTTGTCATAATCTCAGTCATGAGCTAAAAACAAAGATCTGGACCAATGTCTACATCACTCCTTGTGAACGAAGTGGGTTTCCACAACATACCGATCATCATGATGTATTTGCGCTTCAATTATCAGGTAAAAAAACTTGGACGATTTACCCTGAAAAGAAGGATCCATTGCAAATCACTTTAGAAAAAGGAGACTTTTTATACTTGCCTAAAAACTATCCCCATGAAGCAAAAACTGGCGACTCACATTCCGTCCATTTAACTTTAGGTGCTGAGTTTGCTACCTACTCTGATTTATTATACCAACTGTGGAAAAGTGTAAGAAGCCAAAGCAAATTTGCCAAAAGACTCGATCCCAACAACGCGAGATTGACTCCAACAGAAATTGAAAATTTCCAAAAAATGGTAATGGAACTTATGCAAGAAAATAAACTTCATGACTTTAAGAAATCTTCTCAAAGCGTTAATGTGGCACAAGGCCCCTTTACATCAAACAAACGATTTCATGACTGGCTGTCTACTGAGCAACTTTCTAATAATCAAACTTTATGCAAAAGAAAAACAGTTAACTGGGAATTAAAGAAAAAAGGAAAAATGATAGAACTACAGTTTGAAGATAAAAAAATCCCTTTCCCTATATTCTTGGAAGAATTCCTAACTTCTTTGTGTCAAGAAAAACCATTCAAGCTCAAAGAGATTAATAGTAAAGTTGGGGATTATGAAGCATTTAAAATAGCCAAGTTATTACTGGCAGAAAAGTTTTTAGAAATAAAAAAATAGGCATCAAAGTTCTTACACAAATCTAAGATGTATACCATGAATCATCTCCTGGAGAATTGCAAGATAAAGTTCCCCCTAAAGTATTATTAGTGTTTTCAACTTGAAGTTTAGGAGCTTTCCATTCCTTTAAATTACTTTTATCCTCATTATGATTCTCATTATCATCAAAGGTCTTTTTATCGGATTGTTTTTCTTTCATTTCTTTAGTTGATTGTAATTAAACACAAATATTAGCAAACTTATTCTTAAAATTGAAATTTAGTAAAAATTATATTTAAGAAGTATACAATTCTTTTCAATGAAAAAAAAACTTCTCAACATACTTCTTGCAGTAAATCTTTTCTATTCTTGTGATTATTCAATATATACTACTGAGGGAAAGTATTATGAGCAACTTCATTTAAATCAACGATATATTAGTCTAAGAGAAGCACCTCCCGCTTCAACTATACACTTAAGCTATCAAGCATATAACACATTAACCGATAGTTATAAAAAAAAGATTCAACTAACTTCTATTGATAGTTCAGGTTTTATTAATCCTTCTCAAAATCAAACTAATGCTAATTATAATATTTACTTTCTTGGAGGAAGCACAACGGCTTGTTTTGAAGTAGTCGATAGTTTAAAGTTTGTAAATCTTGTACAGCGCAGTTTAGCAATGAACTATCAGCTAAATGTAAATACTTTTAATGCAGGTTATCCTGGAAACTCAAGCCTAAGTTCATATAATAAATTAGTTAATGTAATACTACCCCAACAGCCAAATATGGTAGTGCTTATGCATAATTTTAATGATTTAGCCATTATGCTTTATCAAGGAGATTATTGGAGCACCAAAGTAATGCGAGGTAAAGTAAGGAGGAAAGTTGAAATTCTAAGAGACAAAAGTCAGGTCGCTTATCTTGCTTACCTAGAAAATAAAAAGATAGAGCCCTTTTATAAATTAAAAGAAGGATTGAATGGGATTTTTTCTGTTTTTAACAGCACTGAAAAAGAGTGGCATAATAACAAACAAAACCCAAACGAAATCGACATCCAACAATTAGAATCAGATTTTAAGTCATCGCTCATTACTTTTATTCGTACTTGCAGAATCTATAATGCGGAACCAGTATTAATGACCCAAGCTAATTTCCTTATAAAGGATCCGCCTGTAAACTCATTAGTTCATCAATATGCCAAAAATATTATGCAAGGATCAGGTTACGACTACCATAAAATTCAAATGCTCTACACCAATCTTAATCAAATCATAAAAGATCTTGCAAATCAAGAGAACGTCACTCTTATAGATTTAGAAAAGAAAGTGCCTAAAAAGAGTACCTACTTTTTAGACTTGGTACATTTAAATCAAAGAGGTTCACAATTAGTTGCTGAAATAATTAGCCAAGAATTTGCAAAAACAATAGTAAAACCTCAGTGAAAAGTTTAAAGAAAATAGGAAAATTGATTGTAATAAACAGCTTAGTATTACTTATCCTACTATTGATAGTAGAATACAGTTTAAGGCACACAAACACAATTACACAAATGGGTCTTCAAAGCTATAGCTATGAAAGGTTTATAGAATTGAAGGAATTTATCCCTGCTGTTGAAGTAAGCAGCTACTCAAATAATATAGAAGCAATTGAGCTTTTGGAGGTTAATGTCGCCTTACCTTGTTTAGCAGACTCCAATGGTCTTTTGGTCTCAAAAAATTCTGTCAATCAAGAGAGTATTCTCTTACTTGGCGATGCACAAACTTCTAATCTAGATTTAGATCCGAATGAACGAATTCATCACCTTCTCTTCAACAAATTGGACTCTTCTTATCAGATTATAAACGCCTCATATCCAAGTAGCGACTTAATTCACAGCACTAACAAATTAGTAAATATACTTTTGCCGATGAGGCCAAAAGTGGTGCTTATCAACCATAACTTAACTGACTTATTACTTTTAGCAAAGAATGGTAGTTATTGGAATAAGATTATTGGAGATAAGAAAAAAGCGAGAGTTTCGACTACCCCGTTTGTTCCAAATGTTTCATTAAAAAAAGTAGAAGACAGCATAATTTTAAAGGAATATACAAAAGCATTGAGTAACATCGGACAATTATTAAGCAACTGGCATATTACACCCATATTTATTACCCAAGCGTTTAATCACTATGACTCTTTAAATCTTTCTAAATTGCTTCAAGTCAAAAACATTCATATAACAAATGAAAGAGTTTCTGCGTTGCATCGCAAGATTAATCAAGAAATTAGAGCAATTTGTAAAGATAATAATTGGTCCATTATAGATCTAGAAAGAGTTTTAAATAGCAATCCTCTCTATTTTAATAATTATTTACTTTTTAATTCCAGCGGAACTAAAGAAGCTTGTCAGCATATTTCAGACAGCCTAAAAAGATGGGAGTTAGTAAAAACTACTGAGCCAACTTTACTATGAAAAAAACACTATTTGTTATAATTTCTCTCGCTTTTGGACTTTTATTTTGTATTTGCTTACTAGAATTAGGCTTGTATATTTATTTAGAAAACTTCGCCCCCAACCATACCTTTTACAAATATGCTTCATCAGCAGACAAGCATGAAAAGTCTAACTTTCTCAATGTAGATCATCATCGTTATTTTGGATACTCTTCAAAACCTAATTTTAAACAAGGAAATAATCTACACAACCAATTTGGTTTTCGAGGAAATTCAATGAACAAGGAAAAAGAAGCCAATACTTATCGAATTATTTGTATCGGGGGATCAACCACATATGGCACAGCAGTTGAAGATTACAGAAATAGTTATCCATATTTGCTAGAGCAAGAACTAAAAAATTCTACACCAAAAAAAATTGAAGTTATCAATGCCGGTGTTAAAGGCTATAGCAGTTTTGAAAGTTTACTCAACTTTCAATTTAATTTGCTCGAATTCAATCCAGACCTTATTATTATAAATCACGGAATCAACGATTTAAGCACTCGATTAGTATGGCCTCCACAAGCATACAGAGGAGACAACTCAGGATTTAGGGTAGATCCATATCCTCAACATCTCGCGTATGATAATGATTGGCTAAATCGATTTTATTTAGGAAGGTTTCTAAAACAAAAAATAATGAATGATTATGAGTTTCAGAAAGAGTATCTACAAAGTATTGGACGTGCTCCCACGGATATAGGCTTTGAATTTCGATATCAAAATTTAAAAGGAACCTACCCTTCCGGTATTTTCGAAAAACATTCTGTAAAAAAAATTTTAGACTTAAACCCTCCTAAATATTTAATGAGAAACTTATCCATTATGGGCAATATTGCTAAATCTAATGAAATTGCTGTCCTTTATACTTCTTTTTTATATTTTAATAATGCAAAAAGTTCAATGTCATCTCCAGTTATAGGGAAGGAAATTGACAAGCAGAATGAAATAATTGAGCATTTGGCAAAAACGCAAAATTTTTATTTTTTTGATTTAGCTAATTATAGTAGTCAATTTAAAGATTTAAATACTGACGAAGTGCATTTAAACACACAGGGCAATCAGTTAAAAGCTAAAATTCTTTCTAACTTTTTAAAAGATTCCATCTTTATTAATCGTCTAGTTCATGAGTGATCGAAAAGTCAATGTAGCCATGGCTCAATTGTTAGTTGAAGGTGGTGAAGTTAATCGCAACTTTGAGCGGGCCTTTAATTTTGTTAAACAAGCTAGTCAGCAGGACTGCAAGTTAATCGTTTTACCCGAAACCATTGATTTTGCATGGACTCATCCTAGATCTAAAACCGAAAGCGAACCCATTCCTGGTGCTTATAGTGATCAGTTTTGCCAAATGGCGAAAGAGTTTAATATTTATATTTGTGTCGGACTAACTGAAAAAATTAATGATAACAAACGTTTTAACACTGCTTTATTAATTGATTCCGAAGGTAAAATTGTGATAAAGTATCATAAGATTAATTTATTATCTGTAGAACATGATTATTATGAAGTGGGCAACACTTTAAACGTTGTAAGCACCCCATTTGGAAAAGTAGGCCTAAATATTTGTGCCGATAATTATCCAGATGCATTACATATTGGCCACACTTTGGCAAGAATGGGCGCTGAAATCATTCTTTCCCCCTCTTCTTGGACAGTTGATCATTTTATATCAGAGGATACCGACCCCTATGCTGAAAAGTGGGTAAAACCTTTAAACGACCTAGCCTCTAAATACAATATTGTAATTATCAGTACAACTAGTGTGGGCTATATAGTCGGCGGTCCATATGAAGGGAAAAAGATGGTGGGCTGTTCGTTAGCTGTTAACAAAGACGGTATAATTTCTAAAGGTATTTTTAATGAATTTGCAGGCGAATTAATTGTGCAGCAAATTGAAATTCCAGAGCAGCAGCTGAAAGGTACAGACTTTGCAAAACTTTAACTGTCTGTTTTAGGCATCTGCAATAATTTTAGATAATCATTCTGATACAGAATTTGTAATTCACTTTTATGCTGTTTTGTAACCACCACAAAATCAAAATCATACTTTTGCTGCAATCTCAAGAAATCTTGATCTTCTAACTTATTATAATTCTCCTCTGTTTGTAGAATATGATTCAGTTTTATTTCTTTTTTTCGATTATAAACTTCATTTATTCTTCTCCACCACTCTTCCATCCCTTTATCATTCATTGGGATACCATAGGCATCAACCACTAAAGCTCGATTAGCCAAAATTCTTAAGCGTCCGTTTCGTGGACCACAAAGCAAGGGACTTTCATCTGAAGTATTGGCTCTAATGAAAGTTGCCAACTCTGCTTCTGCGTCATTTAAATCGGAAAGATAAACCTGAGCTCTAAAGTATTTGAACAAATCAGTGTTATTGGTTTTAGCAGTAAAAAAATTATTATGAATCACAAAGAGCAAGACTAAACTTAGACTAAGCCAAAACAATTTTCTTGAGAGAATTAATACGATTACTAATATCAGAAAACTGATCAGCAGTTTTGGTGTCAGCGAGAAATAAAAACAAATTACTCCAGCTCCAATAAAAGGAAGCACATTTCTAACAGGTAAAAGTTTTTCACGAAAACCCATTAATTCACTTCCTAAAAACATTGCTATTCCGATTAAACTTACAATCTTAAGTAAAGTTAGAAAACGCCATAATTGAAGCGTTATGATAAATCGGTTGGGTACTACCTCGGCAAAAAACCAACCGATACCACATAACATTATTACAATGCAAGAAGTTACAATAAGTGACTGAATAACAACTTTAAACTGAGTTCTTAGTTTATACCATGAAAAAGTGGCTAAAGAAAGAAATAAAACTCCTTGGAACAACTTCTCAGGCTTTAGAAAGTATGAAGGAAAGTAATGGTGGGGGAAACGAACTTTCATAATTTCTATAAATAAAGCATCGCTCATTTGGTAGTTGAAAGAATGAGCATAACTCGATACATACATCACAGCCGGTATACTGATTAGAACTCCCGCAATAATAAATTGATAGCATTCAACTTTAGTTAAATCTTTTCGATATAATTTTCCAATCAAAATTTGAAAAAGCATTATTCCTCCTATCCCAGGCCCACTTAATGGATGAATTATGGTCGCCAGAGCAGCGAAAACACCTACTCCAAGAATACGCTGTCTTATACCCTGCCAAATGCATAAAATGAGAAATGGCATAATCAAATGTTCAGGAGTTAAGTCATAACGGAATATTTCTTCACGATTTCCCCATTGAAATGTTTTAACGCTCAAAAATAATATTGTGGCAATCAATCCACTCATTCGATTTCCTTTACTTAAACCTTTCGTAGTAAAATATGCTGCAACAGCAATTCCAAGATTGGCCAATAAAGTCAATATAAAAATTACAGTAGGAATATCTAAAAATTTCCCCGCTCGGCCCACAAGCTTCGCAAAAATAAAGTCTTCATTAAATAATTGTGAGGAATTAGTGAAAAAGTCATTTGTTAAAAATTGCACATCTAACTCTCTATAAATCATAGGCAACATATCAATCTGTATTAAACTCACAAATTGATAATTATATAAGGTTGTCAACAAGCCAATAAAAAAGACAAGAACCATAGCAGATTTGTGAGAGATTTCCCGAGAATAGCCTTTGCCCAAAACTTCTATGATTGTTAAAATACCCATGCTATTTATGCAGCATAAAATTACCTATCAATAGAGCATCCATTCCAGAGCCGTAAAAGGCTGCAACCGCATCCTTTGGGCGATGAACTATTGGCTCTCCTTTTCTATTGAAACTTGTATTTATACATACCCCCATTCCAGTATTCTTCTGCAGTGCTTTTAAAAATCTATAATACAATGGATTTTGATGTTCGCTTACTGTTTGAATCCGAGCGGTTCGATCCTGATGTGTAATAGAAGGCAAGTTTGCCGATTCTAAAACCTTATAATTAATTGTCATATAAGGAGACTCAGGAAATTTCCCTTCAAAGTATCGATTTGCTTCTTCAGCCAAAACTGATGGAGCGAAAGGACGAAAGGCTTCTCTAAACTTGACTTTCTGGTTGAGTTTATCTTTCATATTTGCTAACTGTGGGTTTGCTAGGATTGAACGATTTCCTAAAGCTCGAGGACCAAATTCATCTCTGCCCTGATGCCATCCAACTATCTTCCCATCTGCAACTAAATCTGCAGCTTTTTCTGCAACATCCTCTATTCTTTTAAAATCGACACACAAGAGGTCTAATTCTGCTTCTATTTCATGATGACTAAAGCTTTTACCTAAACAATAATTATGTGGCACTTTAGGCCTTACTCCTAATTCTTGTGAAACTATCCAAGCAGCACCCAAACTAACCCCATCATCTCCACTTGCCGGTTGAACAAACAGTTCTTCAATAAAGTCCATTTCTGCAATCAATCTATTTGTTTCACAGTTCAAAGCCACCCCACCTGCCAAGCAGAGTTTTCGGAATCCTGTTTTATGATGTAAATCTTTAACTGTATTTATAACTGCTTCGTTCAGTTTAATTTGTGTTGCCGCAGCAACATTCATAAAGTATTGATTTAAATGCTCATGAGGTTGCCTTGGTTTGCCTAAAAGGTTAATTAATCTTTCATTAAAAGCAGCTTGTTGTCTAGAACCTTGTGGGGAACCTGACTTATATTGTTTGACATAGTTAGGGTTCAATCGGAAGCAATTATGTTCAAGATGGAGAACATCATCCAAATTTACTTGATTGGCATTTCCATATGGTGCAAGCCCCATTAGCTTATATTCATCCGTATCTCGCACAAAGCCACAAAATTGAGTCATCATTGAGTAAAAAATACCTAAGCTATTACTCCGTGGAACTTGCTCTAAAATCTCAATTTCTCCTTGTATACCAATTGCTTTTTGCAATGCAATACCATCCCCTGAGGCATCCATAGTTAAGATAATTGCCTCATCAAAATTAGAACCATAATAAGCAGACGCTGCATGCGCCAAATGATGATGAACTCTTCTTATTGGCGGACAGTAGCCAAAATTATAGGAATAGAATTCAGCTAATATGGAATCATATTGATTACCAAATGTGGCGCCTTGTGTAGCAATATAGTCAACATCATTCATCTGAATACCTTCATATCGGAGCGCTTCTATCACACTTAAATAAGGTAACATACCAGCAGAATGTTTAATACGGTTGAGTCGTTCTTCTGCAATAGCAAATACAACTTCCCCATCTTTAATTAAAACAGCTGTTACATCTTGATAACCTGCTCTTACTCCCCCATTAATTCCTAATACATACATTAATCAACGAATTTAAAGTATTTTTCGTAGGTCACCCTAGGAATTAGATTGAAGCGAGATAATAAGTAGATAGGCCATCTAGCAAATTTAATATATGAATAACTAGTAGAATAATCCTTAAAAGTTTTAGGCTCTAATGCTAAATATGACTCAAACTCTTTTTTAGTTATTCCAAGTCGATTAATGCACAATTCTATAATCTCTTCCTTTTCGATTTTATAAATACTGTGTGCTCTTCCTAATGCTACTTTATAATCCAGCTGTCCACTCCTTACCAGAGCTGCATCACTATTCATATTTAAATCTATATTAAATTTAACTCGATGAACATACTTTATCACACTATGGTATAAATCATCAAAATAATGAGCTCCTGGGTAAACCCAATCTAACTCTTTTTTTAAGATTTTTTCTGCATCAGCCCGTATATAATTCATATAGTAAAAAGGAGTATAAGCTTTTATACCTTTTACCAGAGTGTAGTAAAAAAGCTCCTTTACACCGAAATTAAAATGAGGCAAATCAGGACTCCAAGATTTGAGCTTTACCTTGCCGAACTTATTTTGCACATTTCTCAAATAGTCACCATCAAAATATGACCAACTTAAAGGTTTTACACCTTCAGTTCTAAAAGACTGACCAATTAAAATATTCTTTATCCCTTCTTTATGCGCTACCCCATAAATAGCAGCAGCAATTCCAATATCGGTTCCTAGATTCAAATCTGGTGTAGATGCCTTCAAAAAAGTCAACTTTAAGTCCTTAGCTTCGCGCCAATCAGAGGTAATGGTACGAAGTTCAACACCAAGCTTTTTTACTGCATTTAGCATATTTTCTCCAGCCACAGGATTATCAAAACCATCATTAAAGTGAACCGCAATGGGGCGTAATCCCCAATCCTTAACCGCTTTGTAGAGCAAATAGGTGCTATCTCTCCCTCCACTAATTCCGATTACACAATCGTACTTATTATTTTTCCCCTTTTTCTTTATCTTAGAAAATAATTGGCTTAGGTATATTTCCCCTCTTTCATCGTTGGGAAATATTTCACACAAACTATCATGTAAATCACAATAATTGCAAACTCCTTTTTTGTCAAATGAAATGCCTGGAACAGTTTTATCTTGAACACACCTCGTACAAATTTGATTGGTCAAATTTGACTCCACACCATTAACAATAAGTTTGTTACCCATTCAATTTCTTGTTGCGACTAAGTTTTTAGATTAAACTCAAAACTAGGAAAAAACACTAGCTAATTAAACACCCCCAATGAATCATATTATTGACAATTCATTAAATATTTGACCAACTCCACTGTATATCTGTCAGAACCTTTTTGATTCCAATGCCCATCGTATTTGAGCCAATGCCTATCCACTTCATCATTATTTAAACCTTTAAAAACTGAATAGCCATCAAAATAATCTAATTGATATTCTTTAGCAATGATGTCCATATCTACTTTGTGTTGATTTCTTTCACCATACAAAGTATTCTTCAATTCCTCTCTCGATGGAATTGAAGCCAAAACAAATTGCTTTTGATTAGATTGGCACCATGAAATTATTGAATCTAATTGAGTAAACTTTTTCAATCCCATTCTACCATTTAATTGGCTTATTGTTTTTACATCCTCCGTATTACTATTTTCATTCTTTCCAAATCTTAATATATGACTTTTCAATTGTTTCTTGAGTGCCCAATCAAACGGCTTTAATGGATGACTCAAAAAGTGTTCTATCTCAATGTCGGAGTATACATTATTGTAAGACTTTAGTTCTTTAAAATCACTCATTTTTGGAATAACCCCTTCCGACCAATCAACTGAATCTATTCTACCCATAAATCCGTTGGTATCAATCAACATTATCATAAAATCACGATACAAATTATCTGCATAAGGTGCCAATATAATTCCATCAAACTCATAATTTGGGATAATCTCTTTGAAGAATATATTAAACCAGTTCATAATTCCTCCCCCATCTACTGCGAATGAATAAAGCTCAACTTCTTTATTCCCTATCGAATCGTTTAATAGTTGTTGAGCGCGATTTGGCAAATTAGTCTTTAACATAATGCCAGCTATAAATGAATCACCTAATATCATCCATCGTTTTTTGGTGGAGTCGTTCTTAATATATGAATACTCCTGATCCATAATCCACCCTTCATTATTAGGATAGAAACGATTGTCATAAACTGTAATTCCCATTCTTGTTCTAAAGCTTCTGACATTGTTACCTAACCATCGATACCCTCTAATAGGATCAAATTCGGTAGCTTTTTTATTGAACCCCGAAGCACTTAGATATGGATTAATTGTATAAAAAACGCCTTCACCACACAGGTATACGAAAACTAAAGCACTAACCATTAAAGATAAACCAGTTCCTTTTCCCCCTATTCTGGCAGACAATACACCACCGACAGTTAGAACTAATGTTCCTATCAATATTGATTTAGAATTTATAGAGAAAGAGCAAACTAAACCAACACCAAGAACTAAAAATGGAAAGAAAACAAGCAACCTGAGTTGCTTCAGAAATTTAGTACCCATATCACATAATTAGACAACTAAATTAGTTAAGAATAATCTAACTCGAATCCAGAATTTTTGATTTCCTTTGAATCAAAATTGAATACAGCGTTTACTATTTAGCTTCTTATGTCAATACCTGCAACCCAAAGTTGGTCTATAATAATACTTTGTTACAACGAAGAAGGCACTATAAAAAAAGTGATTGAAGATGCATTAAGTACTCTAAAAATAATCTCCAACAATTGCGGACAGGTTATAGTTGTGAATGATGGTAGTAACGACAATTCACATAAAATCATTTCGGATTTAACAATAAATAATAAAAATATCACCTACATTAATCATACTAACAATAAAGGCATTGGTAAATCACTTTATTCCGGCTACCAGAATGCAGTGAACGAAAATGTTATCATGATTCCTGGAGATGACCAATTTAACTTGGAAGAGCTCATCCCTTATAAAAATTTGCAAAACAATTCATTTCTTTCTTTTTACCGAGTAAACAATCAAATTTATAGTAGATCAAGAAAGTGGCTTTCATCCTTTAATCGATTATTAAATCGCTATACAATAAAACTAATACTGAAAGATGTGAACTGGGTAAAAGCTTACAAAAACGAGTCATTAAAACTTCTTGATTTAAAAATGGAAAGTTCATTAATTGAATCGGAAATTTGTAGCAAAATGGTTTACAACGGAAACCACCCAATTGAGATTCCATCTAACTACCAAACTCGATTAAGCGGAAACAGTAATGGCGCATCTTTCAAAATAATCAAACAAGCCTTCCTTGAGACTCCAAAGCTAATTTGGGTTTATTGGTGCTACAGAACTATTTGTAAATAGTACCATCCTCTCATTAATTCGATTTATCAACACAACATCATTTAAAACTTGTATTTTAGCATTGTTTAAAGAAATTTTACTTGAATAAGCATAGGCATAATTTAATATGATCTGTGATCATAAATATTACCCGAAACTTTTTCATTTCTTAAAAAAAATAGAGCATTTAATGTCATTTAAATTAGGAAACAACCACCATACTCCAATATAACCATTGACTAATATCTCGTTTCATTTTTAATAAAGTAATGTATCATCAACTAATTTGAATACTTCTATAAAAATAAATTACTTTTCATCAATTGAAGTTTTGCTGAAATTATGTACTGCGTCGCTTAAATCTGAAAAGTTAAAAGTTGAGCTTATTCAATTTGAAAGTGTTATTGATTTAGGAAACAGGCATAGAATCTCAAAAATAGTTGAGAATATAATCATCAAAAAGAACTTAACTTTTCCTTTAGACCTGATAAAACATTTAAGCCTCCAAAATAAAAAAGGAACACTAAGAATGCTCTCTTTTACCGCAGAAATTAGTTTAATCTGTGAAGCATTCAACCAACATTCCATTGCGGTTATTCCACTAAAAGGGCCAATTGCTTCCAAACAAATCTACGGTGATTTTACCGCAAAAAGCTCTAGAGATATTGATCTTCTAATAAAGGAGGAGCAGTTAGAAAAATGCATTAAAGAAATAGAGAATCAAGGCTATATCAATTCTTATCCATTCAACTCACTGAACAAAAAACAGAAAAAAGCCTTTCAAAAATCCAACAACCAATTGGCCTTCTTTCATCCTAAGAAAAAGATTCAAGTTGAAATTCATTGGCGTTTATTTGCTAATCGTCATTACTTACCACTTACCTTCGATGAATTATTAAAAGACAGCTCACCAATGGTCGTTGGAAAAACAAC
Organism: Acidiluteibacter ferrifornacis; assembly: GCF_009909615.1. GTDB lineage: Bacteria > Bacteroidota > Bacteroidia > Flavobacteriales_E > Vicingaceae > Acidiluteibacter > Acidiluteibacter ferrifornacis. Next base: position 479,808 of record NZ_WWNE01000006.1, read on the forward strand.
CGTCAACTGCCTTTCCAATAAACACCTATTGTTGTACTTGTGTGCTCATGGTTCAAAACATCAGTGGGCACTATTGTATTGGTTATTAGAAGTTGCAACTTTAATTCAAAAAGATAAATTTGATTGGAAAACTATTCTTAAAGAGGCCATAAAATTAGGAATAGAACGACCTCTAGTACAAGGACTTTTATTAACTGAGATACTATTTAAGCTTCCTGCCCCAAAAGTAATTCAAGAACTTTATCAGCAGAGCAAAATTACTCAAGAACTAGTTGAAACTTCTAGAGCAATAATAATGGAAGAAGATTTATTTTCTCAAGAAGCTTCTGTTTCCAACTATCTGAAAATTTTAGATTATAAAATAAAACTCAGCAATCGGATTCAATATAAACTATCTTATTTCAAGATAAATTCAATTAATGATTTTGAGCTCGTTAAATTACCAGATTCCCTCTTTTTCGGCTACTTTTGGCTTCGACCAATCTTTTGGTTTTGGAGGTATATCATAAAACCTGATCGGACATCATAAATCAATAACTTTACCCTTCTAGCGAAAACTAAAATGAATACAAAAAAGGTAATTTTTAGAATTTCATCAATTGTATTTTTATCATATTGCATCTTAGTTTTCTCTGAAAATCAATTAGAAATAGAGGTCAGAATAGATCCGAAGTCAACTGAGTCTATTAATATAAAGAGAAGATTTTTAAGCCTAAGAGAAATCGATCCTAAACTCCATTTAGAAAATAAAAGCCAAGGCTTTAATTTCTCAGCAGATCAGAATGGATTTATCAACCCTTCTGGCAAACATAAGGATTCTGATATTGACATTGTCTTTCTGGGTGGATCGACAACTGAATGCCTAAAAGTTGATGAAAACTTAAGGTTCCCATACTTAACTGGCAAAATCTTAGGGCAAAAATCTAAACTAAAAATAAACACGTTTAATGCCAGTAGAGCAGGTAATAATAGTCTAAATTCCTATGTTAAGTTATTAAATGTAGTTGTTCCTATGAGGCCGGATTATGCGGTAGTAATGCACAATATAAATGATTTAGTTCATTTAATTTACACCGAATCATATTGGAGTACATCCAACAAATATAGACTGATGGTGTCTAGCTTTGATTCAACATCTTACTACAATCATGACATTTCATCTTTTTATAAGAATGAATATTATTTTCCGAATACGATAAAGGCTATAAAAGAGGTTAAATCCTCAATTTTCAAAAAAAGGGCGCACGACAATGAGTGGATAAATACCAATGATGTAAGTAATATGGGTGATACCAATCAAATTTATGCAGACTTTACGAGTGCTCTAGAAATCTTTGTTCATACGTGCATTGCATGGGATATAAAACCCATCTTAATGACTCAACAAAATCGAGCATTAACGCAAGAAGACGCTAAACATCTTAAAAACAAACTAGCAAAACGAGGTTTAAGCCTATCTGACTTCAATAACATATACAAACGAGCCAACACTATAATCAGAAATGTAGCTCAGCAAAACAAGATAGACCTAATTGATCTTGATCAAAAAATACCAAAAACAGCTAAATACATGAAAGATTTTGTTCATTTCAATAACGAAGGTTCACAATTAGCAGCAAATATTATTAGCGATGCCTTATTATTAAAAATCAATACTACACGTTTATTACAAGCCAAATGAATAAAGAGAAGGCTCAACTTTTTGAACGCAATCCTAAAACAACAATCATTGTTTTTTTTGTAGTCGTTAGCACAGTTATTTTGTGTCTTTCAGAATTTTATTTGGGGCAATCTAAAACGAAAATGATTCGTAAAGGAAACAGCAGATACGTTGATTTAGGAGAACCTTCACCAAATAGCCATATTAATTTAAAACTAGATACTAACAGCTCCCCAGATCTATTTATACTCAATGACTCTTTAGAATTTGAAACTGATAAAAATGGATTTATTAAACCCTCTTTTTTAAAGGAGAACAACAATACTTCAATTGTATTTTTAGGAGATGGAACAACTGCAAATCTACATCTAAAGCCAGAAGATAGATTCACATATCTAACCGGTAAAAACTTACAATTGAATACCTTCAACGCAGGTTTCCCCGGCAACGATATTATTCACTCCATTAATAGACTTATAGGTACAATTATTCCATTAAAACCAAAATATGTCTTGTTAATGCATACTTTAAACGATTTAATCATATTAACGGAAAATGGGAATTATTGGGACTATGAAAAAAATCAAAAGGTAAAATCCTTTGAGAGCTTAGAAAATGAAAATGATTTCAGTAGTTTACTTACTCTAAAAAAAATAAGAAGTACACTTTTTAATCAAACGAAAGAAATAGAAGAAACTAAGAATCAAACGATAAAAATAGACACTTCACTAATTTATAAGAACTACAGAAGTGCTTTATTAACTTTCATTGCTGTTTGTAAAGATTGGCACATTACTCCCATTCTAATGACACAGGCCAACCTATTAGATTCAACTAAAAACATTTCAAATTTATTGAAACTTTCATTGAACAATGGTTTAACCGACGAAGAAATTATTGCAATTCACAGGCGGTTCAACTCTTTAATTATTCAAACTGCCAAATCTCAATCTATTCATTACATAGACCTTGACCAACACCTATCTAATCAACCTCAATATTTCTATAATGAATTAGCGCTAAAACCAGAAGGGTCAAAGTATGTTTCAACAATAATAAGTGATTCTCTATCTATTTGGATAAATGAAAATTGAAAAAAATTATAAGTTGTTACGTAAAAAAGACAGTTACAATTAACTCGTTTATTTGAACAGAAACAAAATACACCGCTGGATAACAAGCAATAAATGTCCAAAAGAAAAAGCTATAGTTATATCTTACATACAGGAAAGCATGAAACAAGAATCCAATTATCATAAAAACAATTGCAAGTTGTTTGAATGCTAAACCTAAGAAAAAACTACATTCGAATAAAATAACCAAAAAACCAAAGTACTTCCAAAACTCATGTTTACCTTTAAAAGGGAAAGAACTTTCTTCGGCAAAATTGATCATTCGAGCACCGTTTCTCCAACTTTTACTTTCACTCTTCTTATAGCCTGAGGCGAAGTAAGCCAAGCAAAGAAACAAAGAAATAGCAGTCAAAATAATTATAGAAACCTGTTCTGTTGGAAACAGAGAATGGAACATAATCCCAATCAAAAGAACTCGTTGCAATGGCGACTCAGACACTGGAAAAAATTTCCATCTGGGAAATGCAATCTGATCAATTATCAGTAGGAACAATATAGGAATGAAATGTACTTCTTTGTAGTAACATTGCAGCAACACAAGAAACCCAAGCAGCAATCTCAAAATCAACAGAATCCACACTCCAGGAGAATTATAAAAATACCTAAATCCATTTGCTAGCTTAGATTTTAAAATTCCTTGATTTAACGGATAATTAGCAATATTTGGTAACTTAATGAAAAGCAATAGATTTTCTAAAGCGGATTGAATTGCACCAATCCCAACCAGCAGAGTAATAAATATAAAGGTATTATCTATGTTCATTTTAATGCAAGAGCTTTAGAAGTTAACAGGTTTTCACTTGAACCATTTTCAAAATGGCGTTCCACTTTTACTTGTCTATATTTAGCCTTATTGGGGTTTGGAAGCTCAATAATAACTGCACATAAATAATCAAAAAAATGAAGATTAAGTTTTGCACTCGTATTGAACCTTCTCGGAGCATGAATTTTTTTTAAACAGTCGATAACAAAGCATTCAAATCGAAACACTGGACTAATCAAGATGCTGTTTTTTTGAATTAGATTCGGATCTAACGATTTCCAATTAAACTCTTCCAATTCAGAATCAAAATCACAATAAACAACTTGAAATTCTTTTTCGGACCCAATCCTACTCGTATACATTGACCAAGCATTAACCCAACCCCATTTGTGCAGTAATTTTCCCAGTTTACCCAATACCTTTTTATTAAAGACATAAAAGATGCTGATAATAAACCAAATTGTAAAAATCGATGCTACTAGAGATACTTCCATTTCTTAATTATAGTTCAACACTATTTAGATTTAAAGTACATTTTAAGATAGGAGAAACTTCGATTGTAGAAGAATCCGTCTCATAATTATCAATATACCATTTAGAGCAATATCCGCCAAACTTATCAGACAACTCAGCTATCAAAGATTGATATTTTTTTTTCAGAAAAAGACTAATCTTTTCGGGTGCAACAGTACTATAAGAAACATTCGTTTTTAAGTCCAAATTTGTTAATCTAGTTACCATTTTTTCATTGCCGCCAACAAATCCTACAATCTCTTTTAAAAACTGTTTTGGTTGTTCTTCAATTGCATCAAAGAAACCAATCAAGATTTGTTCTTTCTTATAATATTTCACATAATTTTCAAGTGTTTGAATATAACTAGATCTCAAGTGCTGAAAATCATGATTGAGAAATTGAATAATTTTTTCATCCTCCAATGTACCGATCGAATCTATTAAGGAATTACTACCTTTCACACTTAAACTGCTTTTATATCTATCCCATTCTTTATCCAATGGCTCTCTTTCACTAATAAAGCTTCTATATTGAGACCATGCCCTTTCTATCGGATTTCGAATGATAAAAATAATTTTTACATGCGGTACTAAATCATGCATTCGTTTTATTCCATCTTTATCAATTGCAGCATACGAAGGAGAAATTTCACCAGTTATTCCTTTACAATTATCAAATAAGGATAAATACCAGCTTTCATTATAATTGGAAAAATACCATTTGATTAACCACCTGAATTTTCTAGAGTCTTTTCGATTTTTAAACAATACATTCAATGCCGTTTTCGTCCACTTTAAGTTTATTAATCTTTTCTGCAATGAAGCCTCTTGCAATAAGTTTGACTTCCCATAAACCGTTGAAAATCTATCAAAATAGTGAAGCTCCTTTATCGGAGGCAAACTAAATTCTTCCAACTCATTAAGCCGAGCATATAACCATGAGGTTCCCGACTTTTGAGCACCTATGCCAATAAAGTTAATATGATTATCGGAATTTCTAAATCGAATACTCATTGTAAAGTAATGATCATCTATAATTAATTTAAACCTTTAAGCTTTTGTAATTTTCTATGTAAAAGCAAGACTCTCTGCCCTTTCAAATTTGAGAATTCCTTTGTTCTTCGCTCTAAGTCTATACTCCTAATGTATTCTTCTACATTTACAAATTCTTGAATTGCATCATTCATACCAATTGATCTCAAAGAATCTACTATCATTTCTTTATCCCTAAATTTTCTCCAAGTAGTTGAAGGACTTGTATTTCCCTTAGAATCCTTATAATTAATTACACTGTCGGGTACTAATCCCTTTATCGCATTCCTAAAAAAATAACGACTCTCTCCATTCTTAATTTTCTCTGTAGAAGGAATAGAAGTAAAAAATTGAATTAAAGGTATATCTAACAAAGGGTAACGATATTCAATTTTATTATGACCCGTAGATATGTCTCCATATTCTAGCCTTAATGGAAACATTCCCGGATGAGTAAGGCGGGACCCTATCTTTTCTCTAACAGTGCTTCCTGCAAAACCCATTTGTCTCGCATATTGAAACCGGCCTTTCATATCCAATTCATTTGCAAACTCATCTCTTATCCCAGTCTTTATTCGCTTGTTATGGTAATCCTTTAAAATTCTTTTAGTAAATCTACCTTTACGGAGATTCCTTGAGTTAGATGAATCGAATAATGCATGATTAATGGTTCCTCCTAGTCTTCCATATGGAGAAGTACCGTTTAATTCACTTCTCCATTTAATTTCCTTCCATAGTTTCTTCCACTTCCCTTGTAAAAGTAGCTCTTCATGAAAATAATAGCCAAAATAAGAAACGACATCATCTCCTCCATATCCAGACAAAATCACTCTACTATTAAGTGATTGAGCTTTATCCATCATTAAATCAAAAAAAACATTTAAGAACTCCCTTGGTGGTTCATCTTGAATTGTAGCAGCTCTTTCAATAGACTCTAAATAAGTTTTTTCTTCGCCAGTTAAATAATGATTATTTTTTAAGCCAAGGTATTGAACTACATCTTGAATCAACTTCCGATCATCAATAGAACTAAGATTTAATTTGGCAAGATTCTTCGGCATAACATCAGATAAGGTATGAAATTGTTCTGATTTCAGTTTTTTATGACAGATACTTACAATGGACGAAGAATCTACACCACCACTTAATTCACTACAAATTGCCCAATCCGATCGAATTCTTTTATCTATTGAATCTTCAAATTTTTCGAGAAAAGCTTCCACATATTCACCCTCAGACGACAACCTAATTTCACTTTGCGTATCTAATTCCCAATACTTGTAAGTTTTAACCTCACTATCCTTAAATATTAGAGAATGAGCAGGCTCTAACTTTAAAATATTTTTATACATGGTAGAGTGACGATCCAATTTTATGTTCATTAAAAAATCACCGATCCACTGTCTGTTTAATTCATCTTTTATTCCCGAAAGGCTTAAAAGACCTTTCATCTCACTAGCGAACGCAAATTGCTCATTATAAAAACAATAAAAAAAAGGCTTAATTCCAATTCGGTCTCTTGCACAAAACAATTGCTGTTCTGATTCATCCCAAAGTGCAAATACAAAATCACCTTCCAAATGATTCACACAATCTATTCCCCATTTCTTGTAGGCTGCTAGAATGAACCAGCTATCTGCTCTCGTATTTATTTCATCGTTTGATATGTCAAATGCTTTGGCTAAATGTTTTCGATTATCAATTCTAGCATTTGAAGTAATTGACAACTCAGATTCTACATCATAAAAGGGAAGTACTTCGCATTTTGATTCAGGTGTATTTAGAAGCATTAAGTGCCCTAATGCAACTGAGGAATTTATCCATTCTCCTTTTTTATCAGCTCCCCAATGATCTAATTCGACAAGCATCGTATTTAGTTCGGCTTTCGTAACCATTTCCCCCTTTCGATTTACAAATCCACAAATACTACTCATACTTCCTAATATTTATAATTAAAGCGACAAATCTCATCTTTAAACATTTCTTCAATTATTTTTTTAGATTTGCTATCTATCACAGATTTATAATCTATTGATTTTCTTGATTTTGATTTTGCCCTATAACTTCCTAAAGTAAGACTTTTCTCTAAGGTTAATCTACGGTTAAGGTCCTCAAGCATGTAAGGAAGTTCCTCAAATTGATAAACTTTATCTACTGCAATTTCATTATTTATGAGGTATATTTTACTTCCTTTAAATCGGGTAAAACCTCCTTTTGTCAAAAAATCATAGATATTACCATATTTTTCATCTCCTTTACGCCAGAAATATAGTGAAACCATTTTATCAAAAGGATTTCGTTCGATTGTAAATTTAAAATAGCTATCCCAAATTTTGGTTGGTAATGCTTTTTTGATTTCAGCCGCGGACATGTGGCTATAATATTTTTTTCGTTTTCTCTTTAAGATAAGACGAACAAAGTCTTTGATAGAATAACTAGAAAAAGGGATATAAAAATTTTGAGCACTTCTAGAACCATGATTGATTCTATTTTTTTCGTCAATTGGAGAAATTGCACTTATGATATCGGTTGCTCCACAAATAGAACTTAACGCCATTTCGATGGATGTTCCCGCAGTTTTTTGAGTTTTTATAAAGATAAATCGATGTTGATGAGAAACAATCATGAATGATTTAGCTAAACAAAATTTACGAAAGGATTAAATTTTATACCGTGTTAGATACAAGAATATTAAAATTAAAGTAGACTTAGATTAACAAGCACTAAGCCTAGAAATTAATTTTAATATGAAAAGAGATTCAGTAAAATGATCTATTTGGGAAACAAGAGTATTCAATATAATTTTAAGAAGTGTAAAACCCATCTTCTTGGTCATCGGCAATTAATGTCCCACCTTCTGTTATGGTTTCTATGCTTGAAACGCTTAATTTTGGAGCTTCCCAATTTCTCAATCCATCATTAGACTTTTTGTCTATATTTTTATCCTTATCGTCCTGACTATCCATAATTAACATGTTTAATTATTACAAATGTAATAAAAGTTTCAACAGATAAGTAGAACAAATATAAATTTGTTTAGTGATTGGTAATTAGTATTAAATTTTCTTGAAGTAGGTGTTTTAAATAGCTCTGGACTTCTATTTCACAAGTCGCTTTTTCTACCTTAAAATTAGATAATAATGAAGCATGAATATCCTTTAATTCTTTCGGCTCATCCAATAACCTCCAAATCTCAGAACCTATTGAATTCATGCCATAATACTTACCCGTTTCAACATTCATCATAACTATTTCATTATCAATCTCACTAGATAACAACTCAGAGTTTTTGGTAATAATAGCATTCATCGGAATTAAAGGATCTAAACTCATAATCGCAGTTTTAATTTATTACAAAAATATTGAATAGAAGTTATAAATAACCTAAAAATTGCATCATTTCTTGATGATCTAATTTTATCTTTTCAACCTGAATTTGTGTTAATTTTTTTATGCCTTCACCAGAGACTCCACTTCTAAAGAATGAATTACAATTTGAATGCTTTTCTAAATAACCATAATCTTCTTCCATTTTTTTCAATTTATAAAATGAACTTTCATCAATAGCTAATTTTATTTGTTGTATGGAACAGGGCAACTCAAGAAATTCAACAACCTGGCTAACAACACCAAACACATCACAAATAAGATCCTCATAACGAACAACCAATACAGGAATATCTTTCTGTTTAGTCCAACTTTCAACGTGATTACTCCATGAAGAAAGATATTGCCTAATCTCCATTTTCAAACTATGCTTTGAATCAGCTAAACAGAAACTTTTATCATTCATTTCTTCAATCACTTTATCTATAGTACTTCTTTTGAATGCAGAAAAAGAAACCGCTACATCAAGCGGATTTCTTACAATATAAACAATCGACTTGCTAGCTTTTTTCGATATTAATGCTTCCCCATTAGATAAAATTTGATAGGCGTCATGAATTTTAAAAAAGAGATTCTCTTTGGAATGAGAACTCATTGTTTCATATACCTTAGGGCGTAAAAGACTAATTTCTTCATCACATAAATCTGAAGAGTCTATCCCTGAATACTCATCAAATAACCTTCTATCACTCACGTAACGAATGTGCTTAAGATAATCTAAACGATCATCCTTTTGCGCAGGCTGTAGTAAGTGAACCAATATACTTCTCAACCAGGTATTTCCGGATTTAGGATAAGATGCCAACCAAACTATATTCTTTTTCAATTTGGATTGCAATTAAGATCATTTAAAACAGCATTTACTAAATCATCTAGTTGAAAAGTTTGAGTGGGACGTTCAATTACGCTAACCTCAATGTCTTTACTAAGATGATTCAATAAATCAAAGTAATTCTTTTGACTACCTATTCCTTTTAAAAGTTTAATCCTAAAAGTTTGACGAAGCAACAACTCAACCTTTTGACTACCATAAATTGGGTTAATGTTAATTGTGTTTGTTTGTTTTTGCTTCAAAACATAAATTTTACGCAGAGGCGAAGGCGAAATTGATATGCGGTCATTAAGCACCATATTATACTTATTTACCTTTTCTCGCATTTTCCACTTCTCTTCTTCAAAATTCTCTAATCTTTCTAAAGAATCTTCCCAGAGCCTTAATTGACTATAACTAGGGTGAACTAAATAGTTATTTTCGCTTCCTTTAACGATTGAGGCAATGTTGTCTGTCAAAAAAGAATACCCTTTTTTATAAAAAGCAGCTCCTAGTGTCGATTTTCCGACCCCGGCATTACCAGTAAAGAGTACAGCACTTCCATCAATTACAGTTCCGCTTGCGTGAAGAGGCAACATATTCTTCATGAAGCTTAATGCACCTAAAACTGACGATAAGATAAAGACTCTAACATCAGCCATCTTCGCCTTTTCTTTGACCTTAATAGTTACAATAAATTGATCGTTTATCTTTTCAATAAAATAAGTAGCAACCTTATCAATAGTTAACATGAATTTATTATCTCCAGCTTGGGCTTTCGCACCATTAAACTGTGGATTCAATATCTTATCAGGCACTTCTCCTAGAAGTATGTACACATCTCCTTCCCCATTCCCTATCTGCAACTCAGGCATTTCAATCTCCGAGAAGAGCTGAATTCCGTTCGCTACATAAGAATAATAATTATTTTGATTTTGCCTCAAATCTCTATTTGTTAAAATTGATCTCAATATTTTAGTTTACAGTAAGTAGCAAACCTTCATCTAATAATTTCTCTACAAGCTGAATTTTCTGCGGTGAAGGAATTTCGCCTAAGATATTCCCAACTTTAATTGGAGTGTACGATAAAACTGATTTTAAAAATTGTTTTATAAACGAAGGGTACTTCAACTCTTTCCCATCTAAAATAATTACACAAAAATGACCCTCCTCTTTGAACTCATAATTGATTTCATGATTCAAATACACCTCAGTATCAACACCAATCGATATCTTATTAATTATCCTACCTAATCTACCTTTACTAGCCTGGTTTGGAAGAATATTTCTTGCACGAGACCAAACTCTTTCCACTTCCTCTATTTTCAATGAATTAAAATAGTTTAAAGCATATTTCTTAATCTCATTTAAAATTTCCTCAGAATTATTAGGAATTTCCTTCCCAATTAAAGATCTTCTAAATTCTTTTTGCTGGTAGGAGTCAGCTAAAAACTCCTCAAATATAGTGTTGAATTTTACGGTATAAATTCCTAAGGCAATGTGAGTAGATGAATTTTCTTCAGAAAAAGCACGATGATAAATTCCTCTTGGCAGATATAAAGTATCTCCTTCTTTTAATAAAACCTTTTTAACTTTTGAGAAGTCCTTAGTTTCCTGTTTATCATATTTAGTTTTTTTATCTCTTAAAGTTGGAGATTTGTCAATAAGCTCCCACATTTTTTCACCCTTAATTTGAAGTATAATAACATCATGAGTATCAAAGTGCCAATCTAATCCTTGTTTTTTAGCTGGAGTTATATAAATATTGGCAAGTAATTTAACATTCCAATTTTTAGAATGCGAAACAACAAAGTGATTCAATTTAGGAATCTTTAAATGTAGACTATTTAGTATTAAAGTCTTTCCATTTTGCATCTGTTTATACAGTTGTTCACGATCTACAGGGATACTTGGAAAATTTGATTGCTTAAAACTCCAAGGTTGAAATTCATATTCTTCATGAACATCCTTTAAAACAACAAAAGGATATGTTAATTCCCCTGAAGCTATAAAGTCATCAATATCATCGAAGGATAATATAGAATTAAAATATTTTGATTGATTTCGTGAAACATGAAGAATCTTCTTTTCAAAATAATTTGAAAAAAATTCTTCCTCCTTTATAGGGTTTAGAATTGATAATGAACTTTTAACCATTTTTTATTAGTAGTATTCCTGCTAAATTACTTTAATGAAAATACTTTTCATTAATATTTAGTAAGTAGATTTACTTTTTTTATCTTATTCAAATAAACCCGACTAAAAAAAGGATTAACTTGTTCAATAGATTCTTAGTTTTGAACTTAGTTGAAAGTTTGGTTAATATGGAAATTAATTACAATAAAGTAGTCAAAATCAAAAAAATAGGCAAAGTAGACATTTCTGAGCTTGAAGAAAAAGTAAAACTACTAAGCGCTAAAGATTGGGACACTAAAGAGGATTTTAAAGTCAATTACAACAAAAATGAATCTTCAAACAAAGGTGCACTAGGCTCGACCCAACATATTATCTTTAAATTCATTAATAAAAAAACTACTCCTTTTGAATACATTCATTGCTCACGCTGGAATATTTGGGAGCCTATCCTTATGCCAATATTGATAAATGCGACAAAATACTTGAATTACGAACATCCCTATTTCCCTAAAATCATGCTTGCTTCTTTGCCCGCAAAAAAGTTTATCCCACCCCACATAGATGGTAAAAGTGATGGTTATGTCGCACATAAAATACATATACCAATTGAGACTAATTCTGAATCCTTTTTCTTTTTAGAAGCTGACAAGTTTCATTTTGAAAAAGGAATCGCATACGAAGTAAATAACGGAAAGGTTCACGGAGTAGTCAATAATGGTGATACTAATAGAATCCATTTAATCTTCGAATGTTTAGATTTTGATACTCAAACTCCAGAAATTAAACATCAAATGAAATCCCCAAAGATTAGTAGTATATAAAAGCTGTTAAACTACATTAGTATTAATCCATGTATAAATTACTAATCAACAATCCATCCACTTGAAAGAAAAATCAAAAGAAACTTCTTCACTTTTCGATAAGCTAAATTTACTGCTAAGTGGAGTAAAAAATAAATCCTTCTTTTCTTTAATTATTTTAGTTTTTCAAGGACTGACAGAAGGAGTTGGCCTTTTACTAATAATTCCACTATTAAGTGTCGCTGGAGTTTCAAACGCAGACAACTCTAACGGTCAAATGACTCAAGCTTTTCAGTCATTTTCTAAAATCGCAAATACATCAATAACAATCACCAATGTGCTCATATTTTATGTGATAATTATGAGCTTTTACGCATTCCTAAAATTTACTCAGGCAATCATTACGGCTCAGATAAATCAAAAGGTAGTAGTCTATTGGAGAAACCAATTTTTCGAAAGATTAAGCTTTTCAAGTTGGTCATCAATTTCCAAACTTAAGCATAGCGACATTCAAAATGCCCTTTCAATTGAAATTCGAAAGTTTGGCGCGATTAGCAATCAACTCATTCAACTTACTGGTAGTTCGATACTAATTATAATTTACTTAATTATCTCTGCTACACTTTCTTTAAAGCTAACTTTAATCGCATTAATTCCAATTGGAATAATTGCACTAATCAATAAGCCAATTAACAAAAAAACTAGTCTATTAGGAAAGTCCACAGTTATTGGAAACAAAGAGATTCAATCCATTATACTAGAGCAATTATCAGCATTAAAACTGGTAAAAAGTTATCAAAAAGAAAAACAACATTTAGATGAATTTAGATCGACCAATGAAGAATTAGAAAGTAAAACCATCAACTTTATTAAAGAAACTCAAAAAACGAAGGTTATTTTCGAACTTTTTGCAGCCGTTTTTATCGCTATATATATCTATATAGCAATCAGCGTATTTAAAGCTGAAATTACTGAACTGCTTTTACTAATTTTTATATTCTCAAGAATGCTACCAAAGGCCAGTAAGCTTGCAAACAACTACCAACAGATTTTAAACAATATACCTGCAATGGAATCTACACAAGATTTACTTAGAGCTATTGAGACAGAAAAAATGCCCCACCACACACCATCACCTAAGGTCTTGCTTGAAAACACTATCACTTTTAAAGACGTTTCATTTTCATACCCTAAGAAGCCGGTACTAAATAAATTGAATTTTAAATTAAATGCAAATAAAACAACGATAATAACCGGCCCTTCTGGAAAAGGAAAGAGCACTTGTATTGACTTAATTCTAGGACTACAAAAACCAGTAGATGGTACAATTTTCATTGATGATACCCCAATGCAATCAATAAATCAAGTGCATTGGAGATCTCTGATCGCTTATGTCCCTCAAGAAGCATTTTTATTTCACAAATCTATCAGAGACAACCTAAGTTGGGCGAATGAGTTTGCCTCAGAAAAAGAGCTATGGAATTGTTTGGAAAAAGCAAATGCAAAAGAGTTTGTTAAGGGTTTGCCTGATGGCTTAGATACAGTAGTAGGAAATAGAGGCAATAACCTATCCGGTGGACAACGGCAGCGCATTGCATTAGCAAGAGCAATAATTAGAAACCCGAAACTATTAATTTTAGATGAGGCAACTAATGCTGTAGATGATGAAAGCGAAACTCTTATTAAGGAAGCATTGTCAAAATTAAATGGAGAGATTACCATTGTAATTGTAGCTCACCGTTCAAGCTTAATTGACTTGGCAGACTACATAGTAGAACTGTAATATCCTATAGCTTTGAATACCATCCAAAAAAAGGACATCTCAATTTAAGATGTCCTCTCTGTTAAATTCCACTCACCTAAGATTAGCTTCTCGATGGATAAACTCCGAACTGGCAGATGATATAATTTATTACCTCTACCGGCTGAATATTTTGTACTGGTTGTCCCATTCCGGAGTTATTGATAGTTGTAGTGATTGACCCTGTTCCATCAACTGAAATTGGTGACCCCAAAGTTGTATCTGGAGTTGCATCTGTATAAGTTGGATCATTAACATCTACCGCAAGAACATTCCCCGTAGGTTTCTTTTTATTCCCAACAGCAGTAGATGCTGGAATAGTTAAAGTTAAATTATTTACTGACAAAGTACTCTGAGCAAAATGAGTATGCGCAGCCATCTGCAATGGGCTAAGACTATACTCTTCAACTCCAAACCTTTGCCCTAACATCCTAGGAGTCAAACCAGGTCCTGTACCTGCATGCATTCCAATTCGCCCCCTCATATCAGGCAAGGCAAAAGTAGTTCTCCCATCCCCTCCGTATGTGGTTCCGATAATTGAAAACAAAGCTGTATTTGATGATATTGCGATTAATTGTCCGTCACAAAATGCCCAAGATCTTGGGGCAAAATTGCCTGCAAACATTCTTATTTCTCCTATTGTTCCTTCCATTTCTTTAAATTTATTATGAAAATCCAACTAGTTAATCTAGTCAAAAATTAATTTCTATTTTCCCTCAAGTAAGTCTAATCTCTTGATGGAAAAACTCCTTGCATACAAATAATATAGTTTACCACTTCTGAAGGCTGAATATTATTAACAGGCTGACTTGCACCAGCATTAGCTACTTGTGTAGTAATCCCTGCAGCTCCTGATACTGGAATAGGCGCTCCTAATGTAGTATCTGGAGTAGAATCTGTGTATGTCGGATCATTTGCATCTACTGCCAAAACATTACCAGTCGGCTTCTTTTTATTTCCAACTGTAGTGGATGCAGGAATAGTTACAGTCAAGTTATTTGCATCTAACGTACTCTGAGCAGTATGGGTATGCGAAGGCAGCTGTGTTAAATTTAAAATATTATATTCTTGACCAAACCTTTGACCAATCCTCCTTGTACTTAAACCGGGTCCGGTACCTGCGTGCATAGCAGCTCTACCTCTTAAATCTGGTAAAGCAAAAGAAGTTCTACCATCCCCTCCATAAGTAGTTCCTAATAAAGAAAACAAAGCTTGATATTGAGCTATTGATAATAATTGTCCATCGCATAATGCCCAATTTCTTGGAGCAAAATTTCCTACAAACATTCTAACTTCTGCCATCGTTCCTTCCATAATAAATAAGTTTTAATTAATAAATTTAGTTTCGATAGCTTTTAAAAACTATCCCTTCAAAGGTGAGACATCTATAAACCAAAAAAAATAGGGGCAAACCCCTATTTTTCAATGCTAAAAATCAAATCCACTAAATTTTACTTATTTAAACCAAACGCACGCTGGCTTTTATTCCCAATTCAGTTATTCGATCATTACTATAAAACCCCATACTTTCATCGTAGACAATTTTCAAAAGGAGTACTTTCTCATCGCTGGTACAAACTGCCAATTGGTTCGTTTTACCAATACACACAATTGTACCTGGCAACTCACTAAAACGAGCTCCTTGAACAACCTCTACTTCTACTATCTTTATAGGAACATTTCCCAATGTTGTGATTGCGCCTTTATTCCATGGATTGCATGCCCGACACAATTGTTCTACATCAGCAGCCGTCATTTTATTCCAGTCAATCCTAACATCATTAAACAGTGGCTTGGAGTGATATTTTGCTACAGATTGCTTTTGAGCCTTCAGTTGTTTTTTCCAATTATTCTTACTTAGCAACTCCAAAACCTTTTGAATCACTTTCACATTCAATGAGGACATCTTAGTCATATAACCACCATAGGTTTCAACAGAGCTCATCGGAAAGCGTTCAAAATGCAACACAGGGCCACCGTCAATCTTAGCGGTTATAAGATGAGCACTAATTCCTCCTACTTTTTCTCCATTCTTAATTAACCAAAATGCAGGCTGGGCTCCTTTATACTGAGGTAAGGGTGCAAAATGAAAATTAATAATCTCCACTCCAATAGAATCAACCAATTCTGCAGAGAGTATATATGGAAAAGTTATCACAAATAAACAATCCAATTCAGAAGTAGCTTTCCAAAAAATCAACTCATCCGTTATTTTCTTCGGATCTACCTTTAATATAGGAATTCTAAAATGCATAGCAAACCCTTCTATTTCGGCATGGTCCTCAGCTATTACTTGAGGCATCGCTATAAACACCTGATTGCCCATTTGCATCAAGTACTGTATAGAGGGAAAGCACAATTTGCTGTTACATAGGATGCCGATTTTCATTTGCTAAGTTGGTTAAGTTAACGTTTCGGTTGCTAATATAGAAATTTAGACTAACGATACCATTTCACTACCAAATATTTGCTAATAAAATTTGAATTTAACCAAACAACAAATCACTTCTGCAGCTTTAAAAAATAAGGAATCTTTAGGTTATTCTTGTATTTTGGAAAACAATTGCAATTGGTACAATTCAAAACAAAAAAAGCACCTTAATTTCTTAAGATGCTTTAATGTACCCGGGGCGGGTGCCGATAGCTATCGGAATGAACCCAGACGTTTTTTTTTATTTATACTTAATGATTAACTCCTTTACCATTTCAGGATACTTTTTTAAATTTTGTATATAAACTGAACTCTTCATTGATTTAATATGTGATT
>NZ_WWNE01000006.1:496780-496911 GCF_009909615.1 Acidiluteibacter ferrifornacis
TGCCGATAGCTATCGGCATGAACCCAGACGTTTTTTTTATTTATACTTAATGATTAACTCCTTTACCATTTCAGGATACTTTTTTAAATTTTGTATATAAACTGAACTCTTCATTGATTTAATATGTGATT
>NZ_WWNE01000006.1:497091-515444 GCF_009909615.1 Acidiluteibacter ferrifornacis
ACTTGAACCCGCACGATCGCAATGATCACAGGATTTTAAGTCCTGCGTGTCTACCAGTTTCACCACCCGGGCAGACAATTAAAAAAACAATTCCTAAGTAAATACTTAGGAATTATGGAGCGGGAGACGGGATTCGAACCCGCGACCCCGACCTTGGCAAGGTCGTGCTCTACCAGCTGAGCTACTCTCGCTTATTAGTTATTGATTCTTTCGAATCGACTTTTTATTAAGAACTCTCCACACTTTACAAGTCTCCTTGTTTGTTGTGGACGACAAAAGTAATATTTTTTTCAGATTCACAACGAAAAAATTTACTTTTTTACACCCACCATTTTTTTTATTTCATTTAGCTTAAATAATGCTTCCACTGGAGTTAGCGTATTTATATCAATATGAATTAATTCCTCCTTAATTGCTTGTAACACTGGATCGTCCAACTGGAAAAAACTCAACTGAAAATCTTCAGTAGAATCAGGCAAATTTGCTTTGACTTTACCATTTCCACTTTGTTCATGTGATTTTTCCAGCTGAGCTAACATTTCATTAGCGCGACGAATCAACTTCGGTGGCATACCTGCCATCTTTGCTACATGTATTCCAAAACTGTGTTCGCTCCCTCCAGGAACGAGCTTTCGCATGAAAATAATCTTATTATTGACCTCCTTTACCGAAACATGAAAGTTTTTCACTCTTTTAAACTGTTTCGCCATATCATTTAATTCATGATAGTGGGTAGCAAATAAAGTTTTAGGCTTCAAGTCTTTCACCTCATGTAAATATTCTGCAATAGCCCATGCGATTGAGATTCCATCATAAGTACTTGTCCCTCTACCAATTTCATCCAGCAGTATCAATGAACGGTCAGATACATTATTTAAAATACTAGCTGTCTCATTCATCTCCACCATAAAAGTAGATTCACCTAAAGAGATATTATCGGAAGCACCAACTCTAGTAAATATTTTGTCAACTATTCCAATTTTTGCATGCTTTGCAGGAACATAGCTACCTATTTGAGCCATCAACACTATTAAGGCCGTTTGTCTTAATAATGCGGATTTTCCTGACATATTTGGTCCAGTAATCATTATAATTTGCTGTGTGGCATCATCCAAATAAACATCATTCGCAATGTACTCATCCCCCAATGGTAATTGCTTTTCAATAACTGGATGCCTACCCGATTTTATATCCAAAGCTTTACTATCGTCCAATAATGGTCGAGTATAATTATTTTTAACCGCAATCCTTGAAAAAGACAATAAGCAATCCAGGCGAGCCAACAAATTCGCATTTAGCTGTATAGGAACTATATAATCGGACAATGCTAAAACTAAGTCGTTATAAAGCTTTGATTCTAAAACACTAATCTTATCCTCTGCTCCTAAAATTTTACTCTCGTATTCTTTGAGCTCCTCTGTAATGTATCGCTCTGCATTAACTAGCGTCTGTTTTCTATGCCATGTTGCAGGCACCTTATCTTTCTGCGCATTTCTAACTTCAATATAATATCCAAATACATTATTAAAAGCTATTTTCAAACTAGTAATACCAGTGGCCTCCGCCTCTCTTTGCTGGATGGCTAACAAACTATCCTTCCCACTCGTCTTCAACTTTCTAAGTTCGTCCAGCTCAGCATTAACTCCCTCTGCTATTACATTTCCTTTAGAAAGTGCTACAGGTGGATCTACAATCATTTCTCTTTTAATTCGCTCCAGAATAGTGTCGCAAGGATTCATCTGTTCTCCTAGTTTCTTCAGGGAGCCCTCCGAAGCAGCCATACACAATGATTTTATCGGCTTTATAGCTTCCAAAGCTCTACTCAACTGCACCACTTCCCTTGGATTAATTCTCCCAACAGCTGCTCGAGAAATCAATCGTTCTAAGTCACCTACCTGTTCTAAATTACGCTTAATAGTTTGCGAATCATCCTCCTTCGATATAAAATGATGTACTATATTCAGCCGCTCTTCTATGGGTTGTAAATCCTTTAAGGGTAAAGCCACCCAACGCTTCAACATTCTTGACCCCATAGGCGAAATGGTATCATCTATTACATCAACCAATGTCTTTGCATTTTCATGAGGAGAACGAATCAACTCCAAATTTCGAATCGTAAATCGGTCCAACCAAACATATCGCTCTTCTTCTATTCTCGACAACGCCGCTATATGACTAAGTTGTTTATGCTGAGTTTCTGCCAAATAATGAAGTACTGCACCAGCTGCAATCACCCCACTTTCATAACCATCAATCCCAAAACCTTTCAAAGATTTTGTTTCAAAGTGCTTCAAAAGGATTTCATTCCCAAATTCATAAGTAAAAACCCAATCTTCTAAGGCATATGTGTAGTGGCTTGTTCCAAAACTATCCTCAAACAACCGTTTATCTTTCTTTTGAAAGACAATTTCTGCCGGCGCAAAACTTTGCAACAATTTATCAATGTATTCAATAGAACCTTCAGCAACTAAATATTCACCTGTAGAGACATCAAGAAATGAAACACCAGTATTTGTCTTAGCAAAATGGACTGATGCAAGAAAATTATTGGATTTGTGGTCCAATACTTTATCACTGTATGAAATTCCAGGAGTTACCAACTCTGTTACTCCACGCTTAACAATAGTCTTCGTTTGCTTAGGATCTTCTAACTGGTCACATATGGCAACACGCTGACCTGCCCGCACTAACTTAGGCAAATAAGTTTCTAAAGAATGATGAGGAAATCCTGCTAATTCAATTTCGTTGGCGGCTCCATTATGTCTTTTAGTTAAAACTATCCCAAGAATTCCAGCCGCTTTCACAGCATCGGCCCCAAATGTTTCATAAAAATCACCCACCCTAAACAATAGTAAGGCATCAGGGTACTTCCCTTTAATCTGATGATATTGCTTCATCAAAGGGGTAACTGTAGGCTTATCAGTTTTTTTCGCTTTGCTCAATTTCTTAAATTTTCAATGCTAATTTAAGAAGTTCAAAGCGTCTACTCATCAATTATCATAACGGGTTATGAATAGTTTTTCACAGTTTGGAAACTTAAGATAAGTTGTAATTTTACCTCATGAATCAGAAAACAAAAAATGAAGAATTAAATCGGTTAACTGTTGAAGCATTCAAATCGATAGAAAAAAGACCAATCATTGTTATTCTTGACAACATCCGAAGCCTAATTAATATCGGCTCAGTATTTAGAACAGCAGATGCATTTCGAATAGAAAAAATCTATCTATGTGGCATAACTGCTACTCCTCCTCATAGAGAAATTAATAAAAGTGCTTTAGGAGCAACCGAATCCGTTGAATGGGAATATTGTGAATCCACAACAATGGCTGTTGAAAAATGTAAAACCAAAGGCTATGACATTTTATCGATTGAGCAAGCCAATAAGAGTACTAAACCTGATGCTTATCAACCTCAAAAAAAAGGAGTAGCCTTAATTTTTGGACATGAGGTAGATGGTGTTGATCAGGAAATAATCAACCAGTCAGATGGTGTAATTGAAATTGCTCAAGAAGGCACTAAACACTCTCTAAACATCTCTGTCAGTGCAGGTATCGTAATGTATGAATTCAGCAAAAAGTTCGAATAATCACTAATCATTTTTTTCAAACCCCACAAGATATTTTTTTAGATTTTAGACAAAAAAAAGCCCTTTCAACTGAATTGAAAGGGCCTTTTAAATTTATAAGTTCCTATTAATTTACCGCTGCTTTGAATTCAGCATCATCTTTATAATTTAAGAATTCTGCGTCATTCTTTGCATAATCTTTCAATGAAGGATCTTTAGCTACAGCTAACTTCAGATTATTAACCATCATTGATTTATCTTTCATTCTAGCCCCTACAATTGCTTTAAGATATAATCCTATTGCTTTGGTGCTTGCGTCTGAAGCATCAATAGTTTTTAGAGCAGTCTGATAATCTTTATTTAAAGTTTGTGCCAATGCAGCATTGAATGTTTTTGCACTGCCATAATTACTTACAGCTTCAGCATAATTCCCTTGCTTGATATTTATCAAACCTTTATTCATGTTTACAGCATCTCCTGCTCCAGAAGCATTGTTGTAATATTCCATCGCTTTCTTATTGTCTCCTTCTAAACGAGCAACCATACCTAAGTTGTTGTTAACTGAAGGTGCATTTGGAGCTAACTTAGCAGCTTTTTGGAATTCTCCTTTAGCTTTATCTAAGTTATTTTGCATTGCGTAAATATATCCTGCATTGTTAAACCCTCTAAAATCATTTGGATAAACTCTTTCAGCAGATTTGTAAATAGTTAACTTCTTATCCATATCAGTAGTCAAAGTAGCAGCATACAACAACTCTTCTACTGTTAAAGTATCAGGATTACTTTCTGCATACTTAGCAATCATTTCGTCAGACATACTCTTCAACTCTGCATTGATTGTAATTTCTGATCTTCTTAATTGAGGTAAGATATTCTCTTTAACTACTTCAAAAGTCTCAGCCAAGTTTTTGATTTCTTCTTCTCTTTTGGTTTTGTCTTCATACATCTCCAAAACTCTCAAGATTAAGTTCTTATCTTTAATGTCAGACGCCTGCATTGCAGATTTAAAACCATCCCAGTCTTCCCCTTTACCAGTTTTAGTATAAAAAGATTTATCGTTGGCAGCTTTTACTCTATTTCTTGAAAACATTCCTGAAGCGGCATTAGCGGCAGAAGCAGCTCTTTGATCAGCTAAATTTTCATTTAATGAAATCTCACCTTCAGGGGATGCCCAAGCTACTACGTTAGTAGATTTAAATACAAAGCCCTTTTCTTTTCCATTCTTGATGAATTTTGCCATCTCTTTTACATCAGCATCAGCTAACTCAGAAGAACGAACAGCAGAACTATTTACTAAATAGTTGATTGTAGCTTTATACTCTTGAGGAACAACCTTCTTAAATTTATCAGGACCAATGGCAGGCATATCTTCATTCTGAACCATCATAGGAGTAATGATTGTACCATCTGCAACCTTTACTGGATCAAAAGATTTTTCTTTCCCTTTGTATGAACCTGTAGCTACCATATATAATTCGGCAACCTCCATTCCTTTTACATAAGCTACTTTATCAGTGTAAGCAAAACTTCCACCTTTTTCAAAGTTAATTTTCATACCTTCTACTTCGCTATCCTCTCCAACTAAAGTAATGGTTTTAAAATCGGTTTCTTTTCCATCATATTTGAAGTTTGGAACAAAATTTACCGATACCTTTTTATTGAAAAAACGTGGTGGTATACTTCCAGAAACGTTGATTTCAATGCTATCATTGTGCAATTCTAATGGACTTGGAGTCACAGAATAGCTTACTTCTTCTGCTTTTTTTGACATCTTATTCAATGGATTACATGCCATCAAACCAACTGAAGCTGTGAGAACTAAAGCAAATGCTTTGGTATTTGTATTTTTCATCGTTTAAAGTTTTCTTTTCCTTGTATTTTTAAGATACAATGTTAGTTAATATTGTTAAATCACACAAAAAAAATAAAGTGCAATTCATTGCCTCCATTTTTCTTCTCTCTGGTTGTTTCAAAATTTAATCCAACTTAGTAACCCTTAAGTCATCTACACAAGAATCAAGCAAATAGCTCAAACTACTATCTAGTATCGGGTGAATATACTGAGGAGAAATTTCAACAAGTGGCGCTAATACAAACCTTCTTTGTGGAATTTTATCATGTGGAATAGTCAATTTGGGTGACCGAATGATGAAATTTTCGTAGAAAAGGATATCGATATCTATGGTCCGATTGGCATAGTCATCACCCTTTGACTTTCTCCCTAAATCCCGTTCTATTTGCTGGGTTTTTTTCAATAGCTCAAACGGAAGTAATAAAGTCTGAACTTCTAAAACACTGTTCAAAAACCAATTCAAATCAGAATTTCCCCATGGTTCAGATTCATAATAACTACTTTTATTCTTAATGACACCTATTGATTGTTGAATAAAATACTCAGCCAATTTCATTATCTCATTTCGATTCCCCTCATTGCTCCCCAATTGCAAAAAACAGGTTTTATACTCTTCTTTTCCTTTTATCATTTTGACTTACCATTAATGTATTTTAGTAGAAGTATCCTTAAAAAAGGCAGTACTTTTAACCTCTAAATACAAATTAACTGAAACAATCGATTTATGAAACAATTTTTCAAATTCATGTTTGCCTCAATGCTCGGAATGTTCTTGACGGTAATCATCTCACTCTTCATACTAATTGCAATAATTGGTGGCATAGTGTCTGCTGCGGGCAGCACACCTGTTACTTTTGTGGCAGACCATTCGATTCTTCACATCCAACTGAATGAAGAAATAAACGACCGCGCCTCAAAAAATCCGTTTGAAAATTTCGATTTTAACACTTTTGAAGCCAAAAAAACAATCGGCTTAAACGAAATAAAAGCTAGTTTAGAAAAAGCAAAAACAGATGATAAGATAAAAGGTATATTTCTAAACCTTAGCCAACTGCAAACTGGACTGGCTAATATAGACGAAATTAGAGTAGCCCTTTTGGACTTCAAGGAGAGTGGAAAGTTTATAATTTCTTACAGTGAAAACTATTCTCAATCAGCTTATTTCTTAAGCACCGTAGCCGATAAAGTATACTTAAATCCGCAAGGAGAGCTTAGGTTTCAAGGTATGACTAGCCAAATTATGTTTTTTAAAGATGCACTTGAAAAGTTAGATATTGAAATGCAAGTGATTCGACATGGCAAATTTAAAAGTGCAGTAGAGCCATTTTTAATGAATGAAATGAGCCCATCCAATAAAAAACAAATGAGCACATTAGTCCATTCTATTTGGAATGAAATGACCGCTGGAATATCAGCTGCTAGAGGAATCTCTCAAGATCAATTGAATGCTATCGCAGACAACATTTCAATTCGATTACCTGCGGATGCATTAAAACATCAATTAGTTGATGCGCTTAAATACGAAGATGAAGTAATGCAAGAGTTGGTTGCACTTTCTGGCATTGAGAAAGACGAACCTAAACTGATTGAATTATCAAAATACAAATCTGCAGCTGGAAAAGAGAACATCGATGAGGATGAAGATGAAGATCAAATCAAAAACGTAAAAGAGGAGATTGCTATCATTTATGCTGCTGGAGAAATTAGAGGCGGAAAAAGTAATGCTGAAGTTATGGGTAGCGAAACTATCGTTGAAGCGATTAAAAAAGCCACTAAAGACGAAGATATCAAAGCAATAGTCTTAAGAGTTAACTCCCCAGGAGGAAGCGCATTAGCCTCAGATGTAATGTGGAGAGCTATAGAATTAGCTAAAGCTAAAAAACCAGTTGTGGTTTCAATGGGTAACTTGGCCGCTTCTGGTGGATATTATATTTCATGTGGGGCGAACAAAATTTTCGCACAACCTAACACTATTACTGGCTCTATTGGAGTGTTTGGAGTAGTGCCAAATTTCAAAGGTTTAATCAACAACAAACTGGGTGTCTATGTAGATGGAGTTAGCACCAATAAACACTCTGACATGATGATTAATACATTCCGACCATTAGATACTGAAGAAACTGTTGCAATCACAGAAATGGTAGAATCAATTTATGATGATTTTATTACCAAAGTGGCAGCAGGAAGAGGAATAACCAAAGCTGAAGTGGATTCAATCGGACAAGGCAGAGTATGGACAGGAATAGATGCTAAAAGAATTGGACTAGTAGATGAAATAGGCGGCTTAAATGATGCTCTAAAGTCTGCTGCAAGCCTAGCAGGCATCGAAGCCTATGAAATAAAAGAATTACCTCGACAAAAAGAGCCTATTCAACAATTAATGGAAGACTTGAGTATGGAGGCAAAAACCTATCTTCTTGGAGAAAATTTAGGAAGCACATACCACTACTTTAAAAGCTTAGAAGAAGTTTCAAAACGTCAAGGAATAATGACTAGGATTCCTTTTGACATGAGATTTTACTAGTCTGTTTTAGTTGAACAATTTGAGAAAGCGTTGTAAAATTTACAACGCTTTTTTTATGCTTATTTCTCAATTGTTAAGTTGAAAGTCGGATTTTACAAGTATTTTTAAAGCAAATAAAAAACTAGATTCGAATGGCCCTAATTAATTCTTTGATGTCTTGGATAATGAAAAAGCGCATGCACCAAATAGAGTTGTTCATGAAATATCCAAGTGAAGTCCAAAACGAGTGGTTTGAAAATTTGATCTATAATGGTCGTCATACTGAATGGGGTAAAAAACACGGCTACACGAGTATAAAAACTCCGGCAGATTTTGCCAACCGTGTTCCAGTCCAGTCGTATGAACAATTAAAACCTTTTATTGACCGATTAAAAAATGGAGAACAGAATATTTTATGGCCTTCTGAAACCAAATGGTTCGCTAAATCATCTGGCACTACAAGTGACAAAAGTAAATTTATTCCGGTCACTAAAGAAGCTCTTGAAGATTGTCATTACAAAGGGGGTAAAGACATGTTATCTCTGTATTGTAACAATTATCCCGAAACCAACGTTTTTGATGGAATGGCCCTCATGATGGGGGGCAGTAGTCAATCCATAAGTGCTCAAAATGACTCTTACTATGGCGATTTGTCTGCTATTATTATAAAAAATTTACCTTTTTGGGCAGAGTATTTGAGAACTCCCGGAAAAGAAGTAGCTCTATTGGATAACTTTGAAGATAAGTTAAGAAAAATGACTGAAATTACAGTCAATGAAAATGTCACTAATTTATCCGGTGTTCCATCATGGACTCTAATTCTATTACATAAAATCATTGAAAGCACGGGTAAATCCAGCATTTTGGACATTTGGCCTAACCTTGAGGTCTTTTTTCATGGTGGTGTAAGTTTTACACCCTATCGAAAGGAATTTAAAAAACTGATTCCTTCAGACCAAATGCATTACTTGGAAACCTATAATGCTTCGGAAGGTTTTTTCGGTATACAAGACCAAAAAAATAATTCTGACCTACTATTAATGCTCGATTATGGCATTTACTACGAATTTATTCCCATGAGCGAATGGGAAAAAGAATACCCTAAAACTATAGAGTTAGATGCTGTAGAGCTAGGTGTAAATTACGCTATTGTAATCACTACCAATGCAGGGCTATGGCGATACAAAATTGGAGATACAGTAATTTTCACTTCAAAAGACCCCTATCGTATTCGAGTAAGTGGAAGGACTAAGCATTTTATCAATGCATTTGGAGAGGAGCTAATCATAGAAAACGCCGAAAAAGGTTTATTCGCTGCATGTGAAGCTACTAATGCAAGTATTAAGGAGTATACTGCTGCTCCAATTTTCTTAAAAGACAAAGAAGCAGGGGGGCATGAATGGTTGATTGAGTTTACAACTCCTCCCAATAATATTGAAACATTTACAGAAGTATTAGATCAAACTTTACAAGATATTAATACAGACTATGCTGCCAAACGCAAAGGCAACATGGCCCTAAAAAGACCGTTGATTAGAGTAATGAAATCAAATACTTTTTTCAATTGGTTGAAGGATAAGGGTAAGCTAGGTGGTCAAAATAAAGTTCCGCGACTTGCGAATGAGCGAACACATTTGGAACAAATATTGGAATACAACAATTAATATGAAGCAGCTATTTTTACTGTTTATTCTTTTCCTTGGTTTACATGGATTCGCTCAGGA
Source organism: Acidiluteibacter ferrifornacis (assembly GCF_009909615.1). Lineage (GTDB taxonomy): Bacteria > Bacteroidota > Bacteroidia > Flavobacteriales_E > Vicingaceae > Acidiluteibacter > Acidiluteibacter ferrifornacis. The sequence goes on from NZ_WWNE01000006.1 coordinate 506,739, forward strand.
AAACAGGCTTATCACTACCATCGACTTACCCATAAAGAATTGTAGGTTGGCCACGGACAACTTAGGAAATGGATATGTCTACGATCTCAATACTATCATAAAATACAATCCTAACGGCGATTCAATAGGCACATATAGCAACAATAGACTAGGCAACATCACTTCTGTCGACGTATCTAATCCATACAAGATACTGGTCTTCTATGCGGACTATTCTATCATCGTATTTTTAGATAACTTTCTAACTGCAATGGAGTCACCTATTGCGTTGGATCGATTAGGCTACGATGCAGTAACCCTAGCTTGTTCGTCACAAGAAAATGGATTATGGCTTTTTGACCGACTCCAGCAAAAACTTATAAAACTAGGGAAAGACCTATCAGTCACTAACAAAAGCATTAATCTTAGCCAATGGGTAGGCAGTCAAGTTAATCCCAAAAGCTTAATAGAACAAAACTCAATAGTTGCAATCCACCTTTCAGATAAAAGTGTCATTATCTTTGATCAATTTGCCACATTTGATAAGGTTTTATCGATAAAAACCTCAAGCGATCTGCAAATCATTAATCAAAATATAATTTACCAAACGAAAGACACTTTATTTCAATACTCTCCCAAACAACCGGAGGCTTCTCCAATGACACTTCCAATAGCTAATTCCAAAACGGCAAAAATCAGTAAAGATCGACTGCTTTTATTAAAAAATGAAAAGCTATATATTTACCATTATTTACCAAACAAAAGTCAGCGAATTTCAAAGTAATATCGACTCGAAATTTGTACTTTAGTAGGACTTTAAATATCAATTTATGCACATAGCAATTGCCGGAAATATAGGTTCAGGAAAAACAACTTTAACTTCACTTTTATCAAAACATTACAACTGGGAAGCGCATTACGAAGATGCAGATGAAAACCCCTATTTAAATGACTTTTATAATGACATGCAGCGTTGGTCATTTAACCTGCAAGTCTATTTCTTGAATACACGATTTAATCAAGTTTTAGAAATTAGAGAAACAGGCAAGAAGGTTATTCAAGATCGAACCATTTTTGAGGATGCTTATATCTTTGCGCCTAACTTGCACGCCATGGGCTTAATGACTACTCGTGACTTTGAAACTTACTTTAGTTTATTCAAACTGATGGAAGGCTTTATTCAACCACCAGATTTATTAATTTACCTAAGGGCATCCATTCCTAAATTGGTCAACCAAATACAAAAACGAGGAAGAGAATACGAAGAGAGTATTCGGTTGGACTACTTAAAACGACTGAATGAGCGATATGAAGCATGGATTAGCACTTACGCACAAGGTAAGCTATTAATTATAGATGTTGACGACAATAACTTTATAGAAAACAGTGAAGATTTAGGAAAAATCATTCAGAAAATAGATGGAGAAATTCATGGTTTATTTTAATGAATTCTACCAAAAAAAGAATGCCCGACTTTATAAAGTCGGGCATTCTTTTTGGCAACTGATCTTCACCTCTAAAAGTGAAAATTAAATTTAATATTAAATCCAGAAGCGTCTGTATCTAATCCAAAACCTGTAGCCTTAGTACCTGTATCAACAGTTGTAGATGTTGTTCCAGTTGGCTCTAGAGCTTCTGTAGTGGTTTCTCCATACCCACGCGTATTAAAGCCTAAGGCATAACCGTACTCAGCACCAATAGACATCTTAGGTGCTATAAAATACTCTACTCCAACGAAAGCTCGAACCGTAATTCCAAATCCAAAGCCATTCTTTACCTCTAGCGTACGAGTCAATGTCGAATCATCTATATCTTGCAAAGAATTGCCATATTCATTCTTGAACTTGCTAGAGTTAAGATTTACCAGGGCCTCTCCACCATAAACTCCTTGCAGGCGACCCTTCCCTCTTCTCCATTCTTTACCTAATCCAAGAGTAACGTTGAATCCAGAGTTGGTCGTTTTATCCTCAACAAACTTTTCGCCAGTAGTATCGGTAACATCTGCAACATTATTAGAAATTGAATTATTACCAACTCCCAATCGAAATGTAGCTCGATAGGCAGAATTCGCATCAATAAAGCGCTTCCCGTAAATAGAAAACGGACGATCTGGGCTATAGCTAAATCCGGGAGAAGTATTCCCAAGGTTCCCATTAAACAAGTTTCCAGCGTAATCTAAAAATGGAGTAGCGTCTACACCAATAGCATAATCACCAGCTTCAGGCAAAATTGGCACTCCCTTCTTCGAAGTTAGCAGTTCTTGCCCCATTGTTACACCTGAAATTAAAACAGCCGCAACAGCAAAAATCATTTTCTTTTTCATAGTTAAAAAGTTTTAGATTGTTAATACTGCAATTTAATTCTACTTAATACATGAAAAGTTAAAAAAAAATAGAACTATCAACTATCGATTGTAGATAAGTCTGGTTTTATTTCAAATGAACAGCGAAAAACCCCATCATGGTTTGGTATAAATCAATACGGTTTTCTTCTCTAGCAAAGCCATGTCCTTCATCATACTTTACCATGTAAGGAGTATTAATCCCTCGAGCTCTCATATTTTTTACTACTTGATCTGATTCGTCAATATTGACACGTGGATCATTGGCGCCTTGCACTACAAAGAGTGGTTTCGTTATTTTCTCCACATTCAGTGCTGGTGAAACTTGCTTCATTATTGCAATATCATCTTCATCATTCTCATCATACCACTGCTCATATACCTGACCTAAATAAGGTTTCCAATAAGGTGGAAAAGCCTTGAAAAACGTAAATAAGTTGGAAACGCCTACATAATCTACTCCACAAGTATACAAGTCAGGAGTTTTTACTAGACTTCCCAAGGTAGCTAAGCCACCATAACTTCCACCATATATCCCAATCTTATCCTCATCAACAAGACCTAAAGTTTTCACATAAGCAACTGCATCTTCTAAATCATCCAACATTTTTCGGCCGATTTGCTTATTCCCTGCCAAATAAAATTCCTTCCCATATCCTCCTGAGCCTCTGTAATTCACTTGTAAAGTCGCGTAACCTCTACTTGCGAACAGTTGAGTCTCTGGATTATATCCCCAATCATCTCTTGGCCCATATGGCCCTCCGTGCGGATTCACAATCATAGGAACTTTAGTTCCATTTTTAACAGCATTAGGAATTGTTAAGTATCCATATATAGTTAAGCCATCTCTTGAGGTAAACTTAATAGATCGCATTTCTGCCATATCTTCCTCTTTTAGTTGAGGCATTAAGTTGAGCACTTCTTTAAAAGCATCCTTACTAACATCATAGGTATAATATTTACCGTACAATTTATCACTAGTCACATAAATCAAGTATTTATCCTCTTCGTCAGTTTTACTTGAGATGTAAAAATCCTTATTCCCGAATTGCTTTTTAAACTTATCATTCAATTTTTTAGCAGTTTCACTAACAGGCTCGATATGGTATTTTTCTCCGTTATAATAAAAATAGTCCACTTCAAAATTCCTCTTTCGTGAGACACTCATCCCACTGACATCAAAAGTGGGATTAGAATATACTTTCTTGATGACCTTTTTTTCCTTAAAATCGTAGAGTACAATTTCTCGAGTATTGCTTTCAAGATTGGTCATTACAAATGCATCATTCTTATTCTCTGTCGTATAATCAAAGTTTATAATATAAAAATCATCTTTCCAAGTTGTGGTCAAAATTGGCTCAAATGGCTGATTCTCATCTAGGCGATAATTCAATACATATTCAGTACCATTTTGCTGTTTAGTAAACCCTTTAAGCACCCCATCTTTATCAAAATCATATCCACTAATCGGGTTTAATGGATCATCATTGGTATATAATTTTTCAATCGCTGCTGTTTTGATATTGATTTTATATGGCTCGAAAACTTGTGGATTATCCTTATTCATCAGAATTATCATAAAGTCCTTTTGCTCTTTTAAAGCGTTTAAAATATCCACCTTAACTCCCTCATAAGGTGTTAACTCTACTTGATTCTTACCATCAATATCTACTGCAAAAAGGTGATAATTCTCATCACCTCCTTTATCCATGATATAAATTAGTCGTGTTTCATTAGCCCATCCATAACCTCGAATCAATTCATCTTTTTCCTCAATCACTCTAACTACCTCATCGGTAATTGTATTTTTGGTGTATACATGTACTTTTCCATTCTCTTCACGCTGTTTGTAAGAGACATATTTTCCGTCAGGTGAAAACTGAAAAGAAGATTGATTTGGTTTTTTGAAATAATCGGCTACTGAATACTTATACTTACCCGTTTCTTTAGCGGCTAAGGCTCCTAATTCTTCAGGTGTTGAAACTAACTTTGGGTCACCTTTCATTTTTGACTCATCTGTTTGCGCATGGATAGAGCATATAAGCATCAGGGCCATACTTGTTAAAATTATTTTTTTCATAATGGTTGGTTTTTTTACCAATTTAACCCCAATCTTCATTTTTCTAAAGTGAATTATTATGAATGGAGATTAAGCCATCAAATCAGAAAATGAGAGGGATAAACGGGAAATAAACCCATAAAAAAACCCGCTCTATGGAGCGGGTTTATCAATCAAATTGTTGAACTATTTTAAAGCAGATTTAATCTTAGCTTTTACCGTAAAATCATCATAAATAAATTTATCCAACAAAGTATTATCAAAAGATTTAGATTTATAACGTATTCCAAATTTAGTCCTATCAACCGTTACGTCAGCATGTGCTATCATCTTACCATTTTCAATATTTACCGCTACTGGGAATGTAATAGGTTGAGAAACACCTTTCAAAGTCAATTCCCCTTCTACTTGGTAGTTTTTCGGTGAAATTTCATTAATTGTTACCGACCTAATCGTAGCATTAGGGTGTTCTTCTACCCCAAAAAAATCATCACTCTTCAAATGTCCCACCAACTTTTGTCTTTCTTCCTCAGATGAAATATCCGAATTAGTAATACTTTGCATGTCAATTTCTATATCAAAATACACTAATTTACCATGATCCAGTTTAACCTGTCCATCTAGCACCGATACATTACCGTTGTGAGAACCTCCTACTTTTTTACCTTCCCATTCTATCGATGATTTTTTGGCAACTATTGGAAATGCTCCAGTAATATCATTTGCAGCTTCCGTTATTTCAATCGCTGGAGCATGATCTGCGTGTATGGCACTACCACCAACATGAATGTGAGGAGCAATAACCAATGAAACGATGGACATTAATTTAATCAAGATATTCATGGAAGGACCTGAGGTATCTTTAAACGGATCACCAACAGTATCTCCAGTTACTGACGCCTTGTGCGCATCAGAACCTTTATACTCCATTTTCCCATTAATCATTACACCTTTCTCGAAAGATTTCTTAGCGTTGTCCCATGCTCCACCTGCATTATTTTGGAAAATTCCCATCAATACACCAGAAACGGTAACTCCTGCTAACAAGCCTCCTAAAACTTCAGGACCAAATGTAAAACCCACTATAACTGGAACAATTAAAGCAATCGCTCCCGGCAACATCATTTCACGAATAGAAGCCTTAGTTGAAATCTCAACACATTTCTCGTATTCAGGCTTTGCTTTGTATTCCATAATACCAGGAATCTCTTTGAATTGTCTACGAACCTCATTTACCATATCCATGGCAGCTCGACCTACTGCTGCAATACACAATGCGGAGAATATAAATGGGATCATCGCACCAACAAACAAACCGGCCAATACATCAGCTTTATAAATATCGATGGAATCAATTCCAGACAATCCAACAAAAGCAGCAAACAACGCCAAAGCCGTTAAAGCTGCTGAAGCGATAGCAAACCCTTTTCCCGCAGCAGCAGTAGTGTTTCCTACAGCGTCCAAATTATCCGTTCTTCCTCTTACTTCGTCAGGCAATCCACTCATCTCTGCGATACCTCCTGCATTATCAGCAATGGGTCCAAATGCATCAATAGCCAATTGCATAGCGGTGGTAGCCATCATACCTGAAGCGGCAATTGCAACACCATATAAACCTGCAAATTCAAAAGAAATGTAAATACCTGCTGCTAAAGTTAAAATTGGAATCACTGTAGACTCCATTCCCACAGAAAGCCCTCCAATAATATTCGTGGCATGGCCTGTAGAAGACTGATGTACAATTGAGTTTACCGGCTTCTTTCCCATTGAGGTATAATACTCAGTAACAACACTCATAATTGCTCCAACTACTAAACCTGTTAGAATAGCGAAATATACTTGCATAGAAGTAAATTCCTCTCCTCTAATCTCCATAGTGGAAGGCAACAAATAATCCACTAAAAAATAAGATGATACAGCGACCATAACCATGGACAACCAGTTACCCATATTCAATGCGCCTTGAACATTTCCATCTTCCCCTTTTATCTTTACAAATAAAGTTCCTAGAATAGAAAATACAACTCCCAAACCTGCTACCACCATTGGCAATAAAATAGCTGACATACCATTAAAATTGTCAGTCATTTTAATCTCAACACCTAAAACCATAGTTGCTAAAATAGTAGCGACATAAGAACCAAATAAATCAGCTCCCATACCTGCTACATCACCCACATTATCACCTACGTTGTCAGCAATAGTTGCAGGATTTCTAACATCATCTTCTGGAATTCCGGCTTCTACCTTACCCACAAGATCAGCACCCACATCAGCTGCTTTGGTATAAATACCTCCACCAACTCTTGCGAACAATGCAATAGACTCAGCACCTAAAGAGAATCCTGCCAATACTTCAATTGCTAGGATATAACTTCCTTTATCGGTCATCATACCTTCAGGACCAAACATGGCTAACATTACAATGAATAATCCACCAAGACCTAATACTGCCAAACCGGCAACACCCAGTCCCATTACTGTTCCTCCAGTGAAAGAGACCTTCAATGCCTTTTGTAAGGAAGTTCTTGCAGCTTGAGTTGTTCTTACATTAGATTTCGTCGCGATATTCATTCCTAAATATCCTGCTAAAGCAGAAAGAAATGCTCCAATAATAAACGTAATCGCAATTACAGGATGAGTTTGAGGATGATCGGGATCGGTCATAGTTCCTGACCAAGCCAACAAAATTGCAGCAATCACTACAAAATAGGCCATCACTTTCCACTCTGCTTTCAAAAAAGCCATGGCTCCATCGGCAATGTATTTTGCCAACTCACGCATATTGTCATCTCCAGTTTCCTGCTTATTCACCCATGCTGATTTTACAGCCATGACAATCAAACCTAAAATCCCTAATAGAGGAACTAGGTATAGTAATAAATCTCCCATACGATATAATTAATTATTGTTAAATTTTATGAAAAAAAGACCAATTTAATCTTTTAAACGACTTCTTCAAAAAAAAATAAGCCAACCCTTTTGAAGGATTGGCTTATTTACAGGTATTTTATTTTGATTTATTTCTTCAAGTACATCGTTGCTTTCACCGCTTTCACCACCTTGGACACATTTGGTAAAAACTCTTCCACAAATACATTGGCATAACCCAATGGTGTATCAGCGGTATTAATTCTTTGAATTGGAGCATCTAAAAAGTCAAATGCTTTTTTCTGAACCATGTAGGTCAATTCCGTAGAAATGTTTCCAATCGGCCAAGCTTCCTCAATAATAACCAAACGATTGGTTTTCTTTACAGAGTTAATTACTGCTTCATAGTCAATCGGACGAATTGTTCTTAAATCAATAGTCTCTGCCTCGATTCCTTCTTTGGCTAACTCCTCTGCAGCTTCGTTCATCACTTTTACAATCTTTCCAAAAGAAACTAAAGTGACATCGGAACCTTTTCTAGTGATGTCTGCAACACCAATAGGAATCACGTATTCACCTTCTGGAACTTCACCTTTATCTCCATACATTTGTTCTGACTCCATAAAAATAACAGGGTCGTTATCTCGAATTGCTGATTTCAATAACCCTTTCGCATCCTTTGGATTAGACGGCACAACGACCTTCAAGCCAGGAGTATTTGCAAACCAACTATCAAAAGCCTGTGAGTGCTGTGCTCCCAATTGACCTGCAGAGGCAGTAGGCCCTCTAAAAACGATTGGCACATTGTACTGACCACCACTCATTTGGTACATTTTGGCCGCTGCATTTACGACTTGATCAATTGCGACCAACGAGAAGTTAAATGTCATGAATTCAATAATCGGACGCAAACCATGCATGGCTGCTCCTACGCCAATACCGGCGAAACCTAATTCTGCAATAGGTGTATCAATAATTCTTTCTGCACCAAACTCGTCAAGCATACCCTGACTCACTTTATATGCACCATTATACTCAGCAACTTCTTCTCCCATCAACACAATGCTCTTGTCATTGCGCATCTCTTCACTCATTGCCTCTCTAAGTGCCTCTCTAAATTGTAATGTTTTCATACTATATATAAATAAGGTATTGCTTCAAATTTAATCGCCTGCAAAAATAGAAAATTAAAACGTGGTTGACAAAGCTTAAAAGAGGTGTAAATAATAATTTTAAATCAAGCTGTTTAATTGTGGTTTAAAACTCGATCGATTCATTTTTTTATAAAATTAAACACTCTTAGAATACTATAAATTATTTGTCACATTGAGCGAGATGTTTACATTGAGCAAATCCGAAGTGAAATGTTGGACAAATAAAAATAAAGTTGTTTTTACTCCTTTTTCTTTTGGCTTGACCCAAAATGAAACAAAAGGTCAAGTCTTTGAAAAAAATA
>NZ_WWNE01000006.1:515620-515783 GCF_009909615.1 Acidiluteibacter ferrifornacis
TTAACTGTGCGGTGTTGCTGATTGGTTTTCCGATCAGGTTAGTGAATTCAGCAGCAGGGTTAGGATACACCAATACGCCATTTTCTGCAGGAATGTACTTGTTTTTTATGCCTACTGGTATGCCTTTGCCGCAAGGCAAATCATAACGAGCTAAGAAGATATC
>NZ_WWNE01000007.1:0-899 GCF_009909615.1 Acidiluteibacter ferrifornacis
ACTACAACTGCTGTAAGCACAGTAACAGTGGCTGATACGACTACTCCTATAGCATCTGCTCAAAACATCACCGTTTACCTTGATGGAAGTGGGAATGCGAGCATAACCGCATCGGATATTGACAATGGAAGTACAGACAATTGTTCTTCAGTCTCCTTAAGTGCGAGTAAAACGACTTTTACTTGTTCAGATGTAGGTGCAAATACAGTAACGCTTACCTCAACTGACGCAAGTAGCAACTCTTCAACGGCAACTAGCACTGTAACGGTTGTTGATTCCACTTCTCCAACAGCAGCTGCACAAAACATCACAGTCTATCTTAATAGTGCAGGGAATGCTTCTATTACTGCATCTGATATCAATAACGGTAGTACAGACAATTGTGGTACTCCTTCTCTAAGTGCGAGTAAAACAGCTTTTACTTGTGCCGATATTGGGGCAAACACCGTTACACTTACCGTAACAGATGGCAGCAGCAACGCCGCAACAGCAGTGAGTTCTGTAACTGTAGCAGACACTACTGCTCCTTCTGCAATCGCTCAAAACATCACTGTTTATCTTGATGGAAGTGGGAATACGAGTATAACTGCATCAGATATTGACAATGGTAGTACAGACAATTGTGGTACTCCTTCTCTAAGTGCGAGTAAAACAGCTTTTACATGCACTGATGTAGGAGCAAACACAGTTACTCTTACAGTTACGGATGGCAGCAGCAATACTACAACTGCTGTAAGCACGGTAACAGTTGCAGATACGATTACTCCTATAGCATCTGCTCAAAACATCACTGTTTACCTTGATGGAAGTGGGAATGCGAGTATAACTGCATCAGACATTGACAATGGAAGTACAGACAACTGTTCTTCAGTCTCCTTAAGTGCGAGTAAAACAGCTTT
>NZ_WWNE01000007.1:1051-161096 GCF_009909615.1 Acidiluteibacter ferrifornacis
CATTGGGGCAAACACCGTTACACTTACCGTTACAGATGGCAGTAGCAACACCGCAACTGCAGTGAGTTCTGTCACAGTAGCAGACACTACTGCTCCTTCTGCAATCGCTCAAAACATTACTGTTTATCTTGATGGAAGTGGGAATGCGAGTATAACTGCATCAGACATTGACAATGGAAGTACAGACAATTGTTCTTCTGTATCCTTAAGTGCGAGTAAAACGGCTTTTACTTGTTCAGATATTGGTACTAACTCAGTTTCACTTACCGTTACGGATGGAAGCAGCAATACGGCAACTGCTGTAAGCACAGTAACAGTGGCTGATACGACTACTCCTATAGCATCTGCTCAAAACATCACTGTTTACCTTGATGGAAGTGGGAATGCGAGCATAACTGCATCAGATATTGACAATGGAAGTACAGACAACTGTTCTTCAGTCTCCTTAAGTGCGAGTAAAACAGCTTTCACTTGTTCAGATATTGGTACTAACTCAGTTACACTTACAGTAATTGATGCAGGCAGTAATACTGCGACTGCTGTAAGCACAGTAACGGTATTAGACACAATTACTCCAAGCTGGGCGAATACATCTATTACTAATCCATTAAGTTGTTTTGGCGACTCCAATGGACAACTTAGTGCTTCTGCCACTGGAAGAACTGCACCTCTCTCCTATTCTTGGAGCAATAGTGCAACTTCAGCTTCAATTTCAAGTTTAGGAGCAGGAACCTATACCGTTACCATTACAGATGGCAATGGGTGTACAGATAGTGCAAGTGTCATTTTAAATGAACCATCTCAATTGGTCTCTTCAATTTCAGTAGATTCCAATGCCTCTTGCAATGCGGTGGCTGACGGTGGTGCTTCAATAGTAGCATCAGGTGGAACAACCCCTTATAGCTATGTTTGGTCCAATGCGGCTACCACATTATCAATAACAGGAATATCCTCAGGAACCTATACTGCTACAATTACAGATGCAAATGGATGTTCTACTTCCAGTTTTGCAACAATTACTGAACCTTCCACTTTAACAGCTACCTCAGTCGTTGACAGTAACGTCTCTTGTAGTGGATTCGCTGATGGTGGAGCGACTGCCTCTGCAACAGGAGGAACTACTCCTTATACGTATGTTTGGTCTAATGCAGCTAATACCGCATCCATCACAGGTGTTTCAGCAGGCACTTATACCATTACTATTACTGACTTAAATGGATGTACTGCGACAAGTTCAGCAACTATTACGCAACCTTCAAGCATAACCACTTCAATCGTTGTTGACAGTATTCCGGACTGTGTCACCTCTACTAATGGCCAAGCTACTGCTACAGCTACAGGAGGAGTAGCACCATATACCTATTTATGGAGCAATTCTTCGACTAATAATACAATTTCTGGAGTTGCATCAGGAACTTATACTATTACTGTGACTGACATGAATGGGTGTACATTAAGTTCATCGACAACAATAACCATTTTAGATACAATTAAACCTAATGCAGTTGCAAAGAACCTAACCATTTATTTAGACGCATCGGGTTCAGCAAGTATAACTGCAGCTGACATTGACAATGGTAGTTCAGATAACTGTTCGGCTATTACTTTAGCCATAGATTCATCTACTTTCGATTGTTCTGAAGTAGGAAACAACACCATTAACTTTTACGTGACAGATGGCAACTCGAATATAGACTCAACTACTGCCATCGTCAATGTTTTAGACACTATAAAGCCAATAGCCATTGCTAAAAACATTACCGTTTATTTGGATGCACTTGGTTCTGCGAGTATAACTGCAGCCGACATTGACAATGGAAGCAGCGATAACTGTTCGGCTATTACTTTAGTAGTTGATTCCTCTAATTTCGATTGCACAGATGTTGGCCAAAAAACGGTTAACCTTATAGTTATCGATGCAAACGCTAACTCTTCTTCTGCTACTGCTACAGTAACCGTTTTAGATACGCTTAACCCTACTGTGGTTGCTCAGAACATTACCGTTTATTTAGATGCCAATGGAACAGCTAGCGTTACTACAGCAGATATTGACAATGGAAGTAGTGACAACTGTTCTGCAATCACTCTAAGCCTTGACTCTACTAACTTCGATTGCTCGGAAGTAGGAACTAATCCTGTGAAACTATACGTGACAGATGCTAACGCCAATGTGGATTCAGCAGTTGCAACCGTAACCGTTTTAGATACTATCCACCCTACCGCTATTGCTCAAAACATAACGGTATACTTGGATGGAAGTGGTAGTGCCAGCATTACTGCAGCTGATATAGACAATGGAAGTGCTGATAATTGTTCTTCTATTTCTCTGGCCATCGATTCATCGAACTTCGACTGTACGAAAATTGGAGCCAACCCTGTTCTGTTAACTGTAACAGATGCTAGTGCAAATGTTTCTTCTGCTTCGGCCACAGTGACTGTTTTAGATACCCTAAACCCAACCATTATCACTCAAAATATCACTGTTTATTTAGATGTCAACGGAACCGCTTCCATTTCTACCTCTGATATTGATAATGGTAGCTCAGACAACTGTTCAACGATCACTCTAAGCCTTGACTCTACTAACTTCGATTGTTCTGAAGTAGGTGCTAATACCGTAAAACTGTATGCAGTGGATGCAAATGCAAATATTGACTCTGCTAATGCCACCGTAACAGTTCTTGATACCATCAATCCTACAGTAGTTGCACAAAACTTAACCGTTTATTTAGATGCTTCGGGTAACGCAACCATTACTGCAGCAGATATTGACAATGGAAGTAGTGACAACTGTTCTGCAATCACTCTAAGCCTTGACTCTACTAACTTCGATTGCTCGGAAGTCGGAACTAATCCTGTGAAACTATACGTGACAGATGCCAATGCCAATGTGGATTCAGCAGTTGCAACCGTAACCGTTTTAGATACTATCCACCCTACCGCTATTGCTCAAAACATAACGGTATACTTGGATGGAAGTGGAAGTGCCAGCATTACTGCAGCTGATATAGACAATGGAAGTGCTGATAATTGTTCTTCTATTTCTCTGGCCATCGATTCATCGAACTTCGATTGCTCTAATGTAGGTGCAAATCCAGTAAAACTAACGGTAACAGATGCTAGTTCTAATATAGCTTCCACTTCTGTAGTAGTAACTGTCTTGGATACTTTAAATCCTACAATAATCACTCAGAATATCACAGTATACCTAGATGTAAATGGAACTGCTAGTATTACGCCTGCGGACATCGACAACGGAAGTGCAGACAACTGTGCTGCAATTACATTGACAATCGATTCTGCAAACTTCGATTGTTCTGAAGTAGGTGCTAATACCGTAAAACTGTATGCAGTGGATGCAAATGCAAATATTGACTCTGCTACTGCTACAGTAACCGTTTTAGATACGCTTAACCCTACTGTGGTTGCTCAGAACATCACCGTTTATTTAGATGCCAATGGAACAGCTAGCATTACTGCAGCAGATATTGACAATGGAAGTAGTGACAACTGTTCTACAATCACTCTAAGCCTTGACTCTACTAACTTCGATTGCTCGGAAGTAGGAGCTAATCCTGTGAAACTATACGTGACAGATGCCAATTCCAATGTGGATTCAGCAATTGCAACCGTAACCGTTTTAGATACACTCAATCCAATAGTAATTGCTCAAAACATTACTGTTTATTTGGATGCGTCAGGTAGCGCAACCATTTCCACTACTGACATTGACAATGGTAGTTCCGACAATTGCTCAGCCATCACATTAACGTTGGATTCTACCCAATTTGATTGTGCAGAAACAGGAGCAAATACCATTAAACTATATGCTGTTGATGCATATTCAAACATAGATTCTGCAACCAGTATGGTCACTGTTTTAGATACACTAATACCAACCATAAGTGGATGTCCTGCAAATATTGCAGTAAATACCGATGCGAATAGCTGTGATGCAATGGTCTTCTGGACTGCGCCTACTGCTTCAGACAACTGTATGGTAGATTCATTGGTGAGCAATTTTACCCCAGGTAGCACCTTCCCTATCGGAGTAACCACTGTTACTTACATTTCGTATGATCCTTCCATGAATACCGATACTTGTCAGTTTACCATTACTGTAACTGATAACGAGGATCCTGTAATCGCTAACATCCCAGCTGCTATTTCGGTAAATAATGATGCTGCAAATTGTTCTGCCATCGTAAATTGGACTATACCCACAGCAACTGACAATTGTACCTTAGATTCTTTAGTCGGAAACTATACTCCAGGTGACGTATTCCCTGTTGGTACAACTACCGTAACCTATATTGCTTATGATCCTGAAATGAATACAGACACCATCAACTTTGACATTACAGTATCTGATAATGAAGCGCCAGTTATTTCCTGCCAAGCAGACACTAGCACTTGTGACCCGATAGTGAATTATACTACTCCAACTGCTTCGGACAACTGTCCTTCAGTAACCGTTACACAAATAAGTGGCTTGGCGAGTGGTACTGCATTCCCATTCGGGGTAACTACCAACACCTTCGTTGCAGAAGATGATGCAGGAAATAAAGACACTTGCTCATTTACAGTGACTGTCTTTGAAATCCCTAGTGTTGCAAACGCAGGAGTTGACATCAATATTTGTGAACCCACTTATGCTTTATCGGCAGATACCATTACGATTGGAAATGGAAGTTGGACTTCACCTGATGCAACTATTAACTTTGCAGATAACACTGCCCCATCGACCACTGTATCAAACCTGAAAAGAGGAGATAACCTTTTGATTTGGACGGTAACCAATGGTGTTTGTAATCCGCAAATTGACACCGTTATTGTTACTTTCGATAACGAACCAACTACAGCCGATGCCGGAGAAGACATTACGCTTTGTGAGGTCAATATTACCCCTCTTGATGCCAACACTCCGCTCATTGGAAATGGAGTATGGAGTGTACTTTCAGGAAATGGACAGTTTGCAAACATCAACGACCCAACAACTGAAGTGGAAATACCTGACAATAGTTTCAACTCTTTTATTTGGACGATTTCTAATGGAACCTGTGCTTCTAGCAGTGATACTATCCATGTGAAAGCGGCTTCTAATCCAACTGCGAATGCAGGAGATACCATTTCTATTTATAAAGATGATGGTGTTCAATTGAATGTTGAATCTGATTCTACTGAGCTGACTTATGTTTGGACCCCTTCTTTTAGTATTGAAGGAAGCAATACGATTCAATCACCTTTTGCTCGTCCGGCAGAAACCACAGCGTATACTGTAGTGGTAACCTCTGCAGATGGTTGTTTTGGAACCGATCGAGTAGTTGTAATTGTTTCTGATTTGTTGAAAATTCCTACTGCATTTACTCCTGATGGAGATGGAGTTAACGATACATGGGACATTAAAAACACTGAAGAGTTCGCAGCAGTGGAAGTAATAGTATACAATGGAAATGGAAATGAGGTATTCTCTTCTACCAATTATGAATCTTGGGATGGAAAGTATGAAGGCAAAGACCTCGAAGTCGGCTCCTACTATTTTGTGGTAAAAACCACAGACAAAGCCGGTAAAAATTCTGTAAAAACAGGAATTGTATCCATTTTAAGGTAATAATAAGACTCGATTTAAATCAAAATAAAGATGAAAAATACAATCGCAATTTTCGCCATAGGTTTATTCAGTTTAGTGTCCGTAAAAGCACAAATAACAGAGCAATACACCATGTGGAACTTGAATCACTTCCTTGTCAATCCTGCTGCTGCAGGAAACAGTGATTATTTAGATGTTTCACTAGGTTTTAGAAGACAATGGGCTGGCGTTAGTGACGCTCCAACTACTTTTTACGGAACTGGGCATACCGTTTTAAACGGCCCGAAGGGAGCAGAAAGGTCAGCACTTAGAATTAGTAACTCTTCTACTTCCAAAGCTAGACCTAGACTCAAACATGCGATGGGTGCTAAAATTGGCACCATTGAAAATGGAGCTTTCCGCAAAAGCGAAGGGATGCTGACTTATGCCCTACATTTACCAGTTCTAAATGATATGTATTTAGCATTTGGAGTATCAGCGGGATTAACCAACCTAGGTTTCACAGAGTCCAAAGCAGAAGTGTTAATCGCGGAAGACAGAACCTATGAGGCCTATGCTTCCGGACAAAATCAAAACATGTTCAACGTCAATGCGGGAGCCTACTTCTACTCTGACCAATTCTATGTAGGATATTCAGCGAGTGACCTCATGCAAAACAAGTTGGATTTAATTGAAACTACCGCAAACCTCAATGAGCGGTCTCAGTTAAAAATAAGACACCAGATTATGGGAGGTTATCATTTTGATTTGAACAATGATTTTCGACTTTCTCCCGCTGTTTTGGTTAAGCAGTCCGGGGTTGGCCCAATCAGCTACGACATTAATACTGTCCTAACCTACAAGCAGAGCCTTTCGATAGGCGCAGCTTATAGAAGTGAAGATGCCATCTCTGCTTTACTAGGATTTCAATTGAATCACTTATTAAAGGCTGGGTATGCTTATGACTTTACCCTTTCCGATATTCGTGATCAATCAAGTGGTAGCCACGAAATCTTTGTTGGAATCACCTTATTTTAATCCTATCCTCAACGCAATTATCATTCATTATGATTAGATATTTATTCCTTCTCAGTGCACTGTTTTTCTTAAGTGATTTAAATGCACAGTTCATTCTTCCGCAATTTGAAACACCAATAAAGCTAGAACCACTCAATAGCGCTGCTGAAGAAAGTCTACCTATTCCCTATCAAAATGGAGATAAAATGTATTTTGTTAGAACAGCAGTTTTAGGTAGTCTGAAGGAAAAAAGTAAAGGACAGGAAGTGTGGCAAGCTAAACGCGAAGATGGAGTTTGGCAAAGTCCCACTAACCAATTTGACGCTGTGAACGACAATGGAAATAATGCCATAATCGGAACTTCTAAAGATGGCAATCGCGTCTACGTATTCAACTCGGTTCAGACGAGAAGAAAGTTAGCCAAAGGAATTGCGATGACTGAAAAAAATGAAAATGGTGAGTGGAGCGAATTGGTAAAAATTGAAATCCCCGGGTTTGAAATCGGAGATGGACTCTATTCTTTTTACATTAACCCAGATGAAAACGTCATCCTCATTAGTATGCCAGTTGATACTGACACTTCCGATTATGAAGATTTATTCATCAGCACCAAAGGAGGCGATGGGAATTGGTTACCCATTGTTAGTCTAGGTTCAACTATCAACACTCCAAAAAGCGAATTGAGCCCTTATTTAGCAGATGATAATAAAACCCTTTATTTCTCTAGTACTGGTCATGGTGGACTAGGAGATGCTGATATATTCGTCACTTATCGATTGGATGATAGTTGGGTTAATTGGAGCAATCCGTTGAATATGGGTGCACCAATCAACTCTCCACTTTTTGATGCCTACTTCATCATCGGGAACAATGAAGAGGTTTATTTTACGAGTAACAGGGGGCAAATTTTTAGTGATATCTACTACACTAAACTCACCAAAGAAGTTCGATTTATTGGCGATGGTGAAGTCATCAATGGAAAATTCATTTACAAAGGCCTACCGGTAGAAGGGCTAACCTTAAATGTGTATGACGAAAACAATCAATTAATAGATCAAGTTGTTACTGATGAAAATGGTTTATTTTCTTATGTCAAGCTAAATCCGGAAGAAAGCTACATCATCCGACTTTCAGAAGAAGATGCTCAAAAATATGATGGAGCAAAAATTTACTTACTTGATGAAAGCGAAAACCTTAAAAAGCGACTGCATTACCTCAGTACAGAGAAAAGCTTCCTAGAAGAAGAACCTCTCGTTCAAAAAGACGAAATGATTGTTGGAGTATTTGAATACAACAACCTTCCGAGAGCCAATACAGGCTTAGTTCTTTTCAATGAAAAGGGAGAACCCTTGGATACAATTTACACCAATGAAAAGGGCCAATTCACCTACAATAAAATCAAATTTGATCAAGCTTATTCAATGCGCCCTATCGATATGACTGATGAAGAGATCGCAAGCTCATCCATTTATATAGATGGAAAAAAGAGACAAAAGATGAGCACCTTAAGTGCGGATAAAAATTCACTCTTATTGAAAGATGTTAGCGATGACACTGAAATTTTGAAAGGGGTATTTCAATATAAACAATTGCCACTCGCTAACGCTGGGTTAGTAATCTGGGATGAAAATGGATTTCCAGTTGATACTATTTATACGGATGATAAAGGAAACTTTACCTATGAAAAAATCAAAACAGATATTATATATTCTCTCCGACCGTTGGACATGACTCCTGAGGAAATGGATGATGCAGTGATTTATCTGCTCGACGATGAAGATAAAATTGTTGGAGTCTCGGACAAGGACAATGAAAATCCTTTCTTAATGGTTCCATATACCGAAGGAGATGAGGTAATTTATACTCCTGCAAAAGGAATCGAAAAAATGACGGAAAACCAACCAATTCCCGCCTCCAAAATAGCTCCAGAAAAAACAAACACACTAGCTCCAGCAACTGAAAAGTCAGTTGCTAAAAAAGTAGAACCGAAAGCAGAAAAGATCCTTCCTCCTATTAATCAGGAGAACAAAGGAAATTACACCTTGGATTACCCTTTCAATCAATTCTACTTAGGTAAGGATGACAAACAAATCCTATTAAAGGTAATTGCTCTTATGAAGAAAGACCCTTCGCTTAAAGTGAGATTAATTGGACACACCGACAATGTGGGCCGCGATGAAGTCAACCAAGAGGTTTCTGAACAACGTGCTGAAGTGGCTAAAAAATTCATGACCGATAGAAACATTAGCTCTGACCGAATTACCACAGAAGGTATGGCAGACAGACAGCCAGTGGCTACTAATGAGACTAAAATAGGTAGAGCAGAAAACAGAAGAGTAGAGATTAAGTTTTAAAATATCCCCTACTCTATATAACCATAAAGCAGCCCGATTTATTCGGGCTGCTTTTTTTAGGGTTGACCTATACTCCATACCTACTGCCTCACAGAAACCCAAAAACTCGACAATGATAACCGTACATTCTAACTTAACTCAACGTTCAATTTGACTTAAAAAAGGAATAATCGGATACAAAAGTGATTTTGGTTGTTTGGGCCTAGGGTTTAAATTAATTGATTAATCAATGGTTTCACGGAGGGCTCAAATCTGATGTATTGATTGAGGGGGAGGAGTAAAATCAATTTCAATTTAAAAAGAAAAGTTAGTCAAGATAAAAATTAATAACCTTCTAAAAACATCTGAGCATTCTGAGATTCTATTTTCTCAGCTATACTTTCAGATTCATCCGAGCTAATTAAGTTAAAAATTGACTCTGCATCTTTTAATTGTTTGTAGATTCTAAATTCTTCAGAAGTCTTTGAAGTAGGTTCATCAGAAATTAAAAAGAACTGGTTGTTATTATGATTTACAGCCTTTATCGTTTTTAGATGTGCAATTACACTTATGTAAGTATTAAGCTCTTTGTGTAAAGTAGCTGTGGTTTTAGTAAGTGGCAATGTTTTCGCACCTATAAAGGCTCCATTCTTTCCTATACAATCTATTTTGAAGGCACTCAAGAGCGTAGGGGCAAATCTCGAATCTAACTCAATATTAGTATGTACCTTGTTTGCTACTCGAGTAATTAACTTTGAATTTACCCTTTTGTAAAATTGTACTTCTTTCTCTGAGTTTTTTTCTTTTTGGATGGGTTCTATTTGATCTACCAATAAATGAAAAAGCTGATTAAATTTTGCAGCGTCAATACTATCATAGATTGCTTTAGAAGCAGTAAAACCTAATATACCATTACTATACTTCGACAAGTATTCAAAGTAGTTTTCAGATATAGGATTATTGATATCAAAAAAACTATGCTCTTGTTTTTGGCTTTGGTTATTTACTTTTTGAAGATTAGCAGCTATTTCTTTCACTAATAATTCTATTTGTTTAGAATCAGTTTTCATTAATGATTTTGCAATCCTCTTCTTTAAATCAGAAAATTGAAAATGAAATAACATGCCATCAAAAACGATTAATCCAATGATAATAGAATCTTGAGTATAAGAATTAGGCGATATTTTTACAAGGCTATAGAAAGAATTCATTTTTTTATGTCCTTAATAATGGAATAAAAAAGTTGGAAAACTAGTTTATTTCTGTTTTCGTTGAATAAAAAATGGCCTAAGGCTTCTTCATTGGTCTTGTCTATCTGAATTTCAGGAGGAAAAAATTGAGAAATTTCCGGAGATTTACTTTTGCATTGTGCTACGCAAAGATAACTTTTTCAGTAGTGATTACTAACGAATCAATTACAATTCCATCTTAATAGAACTATTAAGCTTAGCAACTGGCATTTTAAAAACATTCACCATTTTGGGAGCTATTTCTATTAAAAAAACAAGTATTTTAGGCCAATCTTGCCAATCCCTACTCTAATCCAATATGCATATGATTATAAGCGATAAATAAGGGTTTACTAAAATTTAATTAGTCCAAATCAAATACCTGATCTGTCTTTAGTTTTTCGCTAACGTTAATGGTTGGTAAAGGGTAGTGGTTGTATTCTGTTTTTTCTGTTTTAGCATGCAATATTCCACGTGTAGTGCCCACACTTATAATCGCTAAATGCTGCAGAAACCCTTTTGAAACTTTAAACTTTTTACCAGGCTTTATAAAACTAGCCCAAGCTTCTTGTTCAATTTGAAATTCGCACTTCACCTCTATTACCATAGCAACTTGACCATTTTGCAAATAATTAATATTTACAAAACAACCAATCATGTTGGTGTTAGCGTCTATTCCGAAATTGATGTCAATGTTCAAACTTAGTTCTGGAACATTCTCTAACTCTTTAATTAGAATTGCAAACTGCTCAGTATTAATATTGGCTAAATAAAAGCCAACTTTTTTATTAGTAGGCATATTTTTTATTTTTGTCCCAAACTCCTTGCTGATTCAATTGAATAACTTTTGGTTCGTTGTGAGTAATATGGGTGTAGTTCCCTACCGTATGAACCGCTCGAATGGCCTGATGAAAGCTAAATTTGATTTCTACTTTAATTTCTTGCGTCTCTTTTACGCCTACCTGAATTAGTTCAATACCAAGTGCTGCCTCAATTTTTGAAATGGTTTCAAAAGTGAAATTCTCTTTTCCTTTTACCCATTTATTTACTTGCTGAGGAGATACTTGCATCAATGCGGCTAACCCTTTTTGGGTCATCTTTTTTGACTTCAGGGTTTGTAGTATTTTTAGCGCAACAGCCTGAGCGTTTTTTAACCATCCCCGGTTTTCTGCTCTCCAAGTTATAGCGTCTAGCGACCGCTTGTCTTGATCGCTTACTAAAGCTAAAAATTTTTCTTTATTGGTCGGTTTCATATCTTAATACTCGTTATCTTCTAGTAAGAACTCATAGAACGAATCGGAATCAAATACGTCGTGTTCCTTTAAAAAACTGCGACATCTTTCTAATTTATTCAGCTCGTCTTGAGTGTGCGTTCGGTCTTTTATTAAATGAGTAAACTTTATCGTTCCTCCTGTAATAACAAAACACTCCGTATCTATTTTTAAGGCATATAATCGAAAATAGGTTTTTCTTCCCTTCTTCCTAGAAAGTTCACCTTCTTGATATTCTTGATTGTAGAGTGGTTTAAAAAACTCTCCGAGGGTTTCTTTTCCTTTACTGCTTTGGTATAGTATATCGTTGATTTCATCTGCACTTTGAATTAGTTTTTGAGGTAATTCATTGATATTTTCATTGTCAGGTACATCTGATTTATGTAATTCTACAAATTCTATGAGGTAGCTCGGATCTGTCCATTTTCCATCTTCTCCTAGAAGTTTTGCGAATTCGTTTTCTACCTCTTCATCGAAATGAAAGGCAAACAAATTCTCAGCAAATATAGACACTATCTTCATAAAATCAACCTACAGGTTTATTTTTAACTAAAACTTAACAAGATTAAGGACTGTGATGCCTTTACAATGCTTGTTTCACTAAACTCATAATATATTCCAAATTCTTCGTGTCAGAAACTTGAATTTGATAATCTCCATTGCCCCAATGCCCAACATTGGAAACGTCTCTAGCTATTTCTTTTGGGTCATCTAAAGATCCTTTCTTTAAGTTAATCCACATTTTTAATCCTTTGTTTTGAATATGAATATCACAAAATATTTTACCTTCCAATTCAAAACCAACTTCTTGCTTTTTAACCCGAATCTCTGCTTTATTAGACAACTCTAAAATCGCATCCTTAAATTCCTCGTAGAGCTCAATGGTTGATTCAGACTTCCCTGCTAAATGGTCTTCCTCTGTGTAGACCTTTATCTCATCTTGAACTGCTTTAAATTCTTGGTTCTTTTGGGTGAGTGGTTTGATACTTTCAGCCGACTTTGCTTTCTTAATGGAATTGATAGAAACCGTATTGTTTTCATATTGCTTTATTTCCCACAATTCGATTCCGAGGTCTTTAAAGTTGGTAGCCAAGCGTTGATTTTCGGTAAAACTTTGGGAAACAAAAACAACTCTACTTTGCGACCAATCTACATCGTTGCGTTTCAAAGTTTCCTTTTGAGTTTCGTTGTATTCTATGATGAAGTCAGCTTTATTTTCTAGCATTAAACCCAAATAGCTCAAACCTTGGTCTACCACAGAAATGTTCTTACCTCGTTTGTATTCAATAATGATAAAGGCTTTACTTTCTTTATCATAACCCAAGGTATCAATGCGTTTGTTTTTAATGGTAAACTCCGATTTTACCATTTGCAAACCCATAATGTTTTCCAAATTGGACTCAAACAGGTTTTGAATTTCCTTTTCTAATTTAAAAGGCTTTTCTTTAATGCTAGAAAGCGAGGATTTTACATTTTGGTAGATTGGCATAGGTTGTATTTAAGATTATCAAGTAGAACTTTAATTAGCAATAGTGGCTTGATTTTCTTTTAGGCTTATCATTACCTCTTTCACTCTTTCCCCAAACACAAAAAAAGTGTTCAAGCATATATGGTTTTAGTTTTCTCAATTCAGAAGAAAGAATGTAAAGGTCATCAACTTCAATACTTCGCCTACTAGGTGGCTTCATATTTTTATAAAGTTTTCTTATGCCGTCTTTAACTCCACTCTGTACATATACTTTTCTTGGATAATACTTTTCTCCTTTGCTAAAGGCAATGCGTAAAGTAGTATCATAAGTCCATAATGGGCCTAACTTTTTAATGCCCTGTTTGGCTTTTATTGTAGTATCATATAACTCTTTAAAATTTGAACATTGCTGAAACTCTTTTTCCCATTTAGATAAGGCAAGCGCACCTTCTTCACACTTTTTCAAGCCTACTCTCCGTTGATGGCTATTCATGAGTTGCTTGCCACCTTTTTCAGGATTTAAGCCTCTTGCTCCCTGATCAATTGCTTGTGAAAGGCTTAACTTCTTGTAATAATCCTTCATCCATTTTAAGTGTGGATAATGTTTTATTTTGTATAACTCTATTGCTTCTATTAGAGGTAGGGTTTCGATAGATGAATCAATCATAAATTCAGCAGTTAAATATTATTGTTTTTATCGGTTAGTAATGTCAGGTAATACTGGAACAAAGAAAACAGAGCGTCGGCACTTAAATCGTTTAACACGTTTTTGTCTGTAATAGCTTGTTCAGAATGCCGATACCGATGGTTGCCCGTTTTAATCAGTTGATAACCTTCATGGTTGGCTACCGCATTTACCCACTCCATCGGCTTTCCTTTGGTGCGGCTTGAGCAAATAATAATGTCACATTCTACTTTTACGAATTCTTTCAGGCTCTTTTCTAAATTACTTCCCGGGTCTCCGGTAGACTCTATGCCGATTTTTATGGTTCCGATGATAATGATGGTTTTAATATCATCTTTCTTTTCGGTGTTTGTGGTTCCTACCGATTTTTCAGTTACTGCCTCAGGGTATGCTTGTCTTATTCGCGATACTAAGAGCTTTACAACAGAAGATTTTCCTTGCTTTCCAGGACCATTCAACGAAATGATTACTTTTTCCATAGGTAGTAGTTATTTGTGTTTATTATAAAATTTATCATTAGACCATTTCTCAATGGTTTCTGTCATTTGTTGATATTCAAAAATTCCTTCATCTCTTAACTTCTTCCAATTTCCAAAACCTAACTCTTCTCCAAGCTTAAAAAAACCATCACCTTCATATCCATCTCCTTTTCTTACAACCAATGAGCTTAACATTGGCCTTTTATTTTCACATTCATATGCAGATATTTCACCTAAAATATTTCCTATTATTTTTCTATCATATGGCTGAGACATATCTAAGCCTAACTTACAATCATCACACAAAACTTGATAGGTAACTTTCTGATCGGTTCGCTTTCTAGCTAATTCAATTAAGTAACTTCTAACGGTTGTGTTCATCCTATTTTATTATTAATTGGAATTATATCTGACATTCTTTCTATCAATCCTTTTGATACTAAATCTGCTCCAATTTTTTCCCACAAATTATTGAATCTAGCATTATGTACAATTGAATTCTTTTCAGAGTAATATTTTCTAAACTCTCTTAGGTTGAAATTATTGAAACCTAAATCTATTTCATTTTTAGATAATTCTAACTGTTTTTTATT
Source organism: Acidiluteibacter ferrifornacis (assembly GCF_009909615.1). Classification (GTDB taxonomy): domain Bacteria; phylum Bacteroidota; class Bacteroidia; order Flavobacteriales_E; family Vicingaceae; genus Acidiluteibacter; species Acidiluteibacter ferrifornacis. The sequence goes on from NZ_WWNE01000007.1 coordinate 15,696, forward strand.
TTGTAAGTCGTAACAATAATTCTTAAATTCATTTATATCACCATTATAATTATCATTTAGAATAACTATGGTTCTAGTAAAATTGAAATATTCAATCATGCAATAGATAAGGTGTTTTTTTCCATCAACTCTTAAATGAATTAAATGCGAAATTTCATTTCCTTTAGGTACATAAACATCATGTTCAGGATGATATTCGAATACTCTAGGATTTTTACCATCCGTAACGATTTCTTTCTCTAAATTTCTGATACTACCTTCAATGTTATGAATTGGATATCCACAATATAAATAGAACTCAATGGCTACTTTTAGAAAATGTAATAAATAGTCTTTGTTAATTTGAAAAGTTAAGTATTCACCTTCAGAATATTTATTTGAAAATTGTCTAAGAAACTTGCTTTCTATTACAGGTCGTTCTTCTTTATATTTTCCTGAATTAATTAATTCTTTTCTTTTTTTATCAAATTCTTCATCATTTTTAAAAGATAAAGTTATTATTCCATTATCTTTAACAAGATCAATGGTATGCATTGGCTTATAGCTCCCAGCTTTAATTGGTCTCAATCTCCCCTCTAGGTCAACTAAATCAATAGATTTGATTTTAGTTCTAGTATTTATACCCATTATATCTTTAATCAACTTTAACTGATCAGAGACTTCTAGGTCATATTTTTTTCCAAACTCTTTATTTGATTTATCACAAAGTAACCGTTTGGATTTAAGCTTTCCTCCTAATGATTGAAGCAGAATATGTTCTTCAGAGCCTTTTCCATCTTCAAAAGAATGTTCACATTCCTCTGATTGATTTCTTAAAGGGCAGACAAAACATTTGTTTTTCATAATCTATCCTTTTATTTATACTCCCCTTCCCCCTCAGCAGCAACGCCCAACTCTACTTCCTCCATCTTTTCATAAGCCCCTTTTACCAAAACCTGCCCATTCATCAACATCGGCAACAACCAATCTCGAAGAGAGGAAAGCTGTTGGTTTTCTAGACCAATTTTATTTTGTTTCTCAAACATTGGATGAACGATTGAATTAAATTTCTTTAGCACATTGTCATGTGGTTTGATTACTGATAATGAGAACAAATCACCTTTTGTAATTGAACCAAAAGTTGTTCCGTCACTGTTTCTCCTATCAAATACCTGTTTTAAATATCGTAATACACCATCTAAAGATGAAATTGAACCAATTTTACTGTTTAAGGCGGCTAAACCTCGACCAATGCAACAATCTTCATTTGCAATGTTCATTGTTCCAACAGGAGCTCGCACACTTAACAAGATATCTCCCTCTAGAGCATGTCTAGAAGGTTGAGTAGTAAATTTTCTATTTGTTGGAAATCGAGAACCAAAGTCTGTGCAGCCTTGATAAAATACTTTTCCTATTCCCTCTTCATTGTAAGAATCTCCAGGAGGAGATTGACCCATCGTAATATTTGCAATGTCTTGTAATTCGACTACCTCCCAACCCTCAGGAATATCTCTTTTCAGCTCATCATTAAAAACCATTTTTCCGCCAGAAGATTTATAAGGTTTGCCATTTTTATCTGGATAATTGAATTGCACAAACCAATAATCATAAATCAATTTGGCCATGCCTTCCAACTCCGCATTAATTTTGTTGTTCAACTCTATTTTAGCATCTAAATCTGAAAGTACTTTGGCGATTTTTGACCATTCAGACTTATCAGGATATGGAACTTCAAAATCTTGAATAGACTTCAATGATAGATTCTTAATTGTTGAACCTGTTGCAACATTATAAAAATATTGTTGAACATCTTTCAGTTGAAAATAATAAAAGTAAAAACGATTAATCGGAGATTTAAAGTTTAAGTAAGCAGCACTTTTACCTAACATAACTTTTTCATTGTTGTAAAAAGCCATACTTCCAATTGAACCATTTATTCCCAATAATAAAGTATTTTGGTTAAGTTCAATATAATTCCTTTCAAAATCTTCGGTGGTTACAGTTTTCGTATTCTCATTTAATTCAATTTTTCCATGCTTTAAATTATTTCCATTAATAAAAAATATATTTGAATCTTCCTCATAGGTTGGTGTTCCATGTAAACCATCTCCAATTCTTGAACAGAGAGCTTTTAACGGTGTTTTTTGCCAAGATTTAATCCCCATAACTCAACCCCTCCAAATTCTTTTCAATCTCTTTTTCCAACTTTTTCCCTTCAGCAAACAATTCGCTCAGATTGCTTTTAAAGACGTTTAGCTTTTCTTCAAATTCTTCTGGCGTTATGTCAACGTATTCTATTTTTACTTCAAAATATTGGCCTGCACTTAGACTGTAGTTTTTGGCTTTTATATCTTCGTAGCTCACCACCACAGAAAAATCGTCTTCTGCGGTTTTGCTATTAAACACCTCTATAATTCGGTCTTCTTCAGCCTCAGAAAGTACCGTTTTTTGGTTCTTGCCTTCTTTTACTTTGGTTCCTAAATTAGAGGCATCTATCAATACCACATCGCATTTATTGCTTTTGTCTAAAAACAAAATGGAAACATTGGTGCCTGTAGTCGCAAAAATATTAGAGGGCATGCTTACCACACCTGCCAACATTTTACTTTCCACCATTTTCTCCCTTATCTTCTTGTCTATTCCGCTTTGGGCGGTTATAAAACCGGTGGGTACTACTATGGCGGCCTTTCCTTTTTCACTTAATGAGTACATGATGTGCTGCAAAAACAACAAATAAATGGCCATGCTCTCTTTCTTACTCTTAGGCACATTGGGTATGCCTGCAAAAAAACGTTCTTGGTTGGCTTTGCTATCTAACTCATCTCTATAATCAGAAAAATCCAACTTAAAAGGTGGGTTAGAAACAATGTAATCAAATTTTTGAAGCTTACCGTCTTCCGATCTGTGGTATGGGTCTTTTATGGTATTGCCTTTTACCACATTGGGTAAAGAATGCACCAAGTCGTTCAATATTAAATTCAACCGCAGTAAAGAAGAAGATTTTTGAGAAATATCTTGGGTGTAAATGGTGCTTTTGTTTTCGCCAATTTGATGGGCCAAATTCATCAACAAAGTTCCCGAGCCAGCACTTGGATCGTAACAAGTTACATTGCTTACCTCATTATTTACTAAACAACGCGCCATAATTTTAGAAACAGCATGCGGTGTAAAGTATTCGGCATATTTACCGCCACTATCCGAATTGTAATCCTTAATCAGGTATTCAAAAATAGCTGCAAAAAAGTCAAATTTTTCTTCAAATATTCCTTCAAAACTAAAGGTTATTAACTTATTAATAAGCGCCTTGCAAAAGGCATCTCTTTCGTCAGTTACGTATTTACTCACTTCTTCAAACAACACAATCTTTGTTTTTCCAGAAGTCAATACAGAGAATATTTCGCTGTTTTCTTTGGCAATGTCCAACAAGGTATTGTCGAACAATTTAGCAAAATTGGCTTCGTTTTGCAGGTCAAATAAGTTTTGTATAAAATGGTTCTTTCCTATTTTGGCCGTCTTTTCGCCCAATTCCATTTCTAACACTTCGTATTCATCATCACTGAATTTATTCAGTTCCAATTCCCAATCTTTCCCTGCCTTTTCTAATCGAGGGTCGAGTTTTTTTATTTGGTAAACAAACTTGTCGTTCAATAATTTGTATAGAAAAACCTGTGTAATAACCTTAAACTCGTTTCCATCATTCCCTAATCCATATTGAGCACAAACGCTTTTTAGGTCGTCAATTAAATCTTTAATCTGCTGCTCAAATTCCTTTGTTTTACTCATTTGTTATTTATGTGTGTTCTATTTTTAAAATGTAATTGTTCAATTGTCACACTGAGCGATAGTCGAAGTGGACAATTGAGAGTTAAGCAATATTCCCTCTATATTCATTTAAATATTCATTCACCAATAATTGGTTTACTCTTTTGTAATCAGCAGCTGCTAATGGCAACTTATTTTTAAACTGCTTTACTACGATGCGTTGCAGCATTTTTTCAACATAATTTTCATTGTCCATTTGTCGGTTGTTTTGATCAATTTCTTGGTCAACTTCTGCTTTTAATTCCATTAAAACTTCAGCCAATTTTCGGTCTTTATCTGTTATCGGATCTTTCTCCATCAATCGTTTATGCAAGCGAGCGTATTTTTTATCGTCTTCATATTTCTGAGCCAACAATTGGTTTTGTCTTTCCAACTCTACCGCTTTGTTGTAGATCACTTCTAGTTCTTGAATGTTGGAGTTCATTTCTTCTTTGCTTACTTCGTTTAAGTTCTTTTTCTTAAACAAGCGCTCCAATTCTTCTCGTAACGAGATAAACTCAGGGTCTCTAGGGTCAAAATTGCCACCCAAACTTTCTCGGGTTTTCTGCAATATATTTTTTAACTGATCAGCCAAAACCAATTCTTCTTCTTTCACTTTCGTGAAGGAGAAAATAATGTCTTCCAAGGCAATGTTGAGTAAATTGGTATTGTCCAAATCATTCTCCAATGCTTTTTTGGTATTGATTAAAGCCAATCGGTTGTTCGCTTCTCTAGAGAGTATCGCGAGTTTTCTAAAATCGAGTTCATTTAAAAAGTCATAATTGCCCGACAAACGAATCAGGTTGTACAAGCTTTTGGCATCACCTAACACCTTGGCAATCTTTAGCATTTCGCCATGGTCATTGATTTGTCTAATCTGCTGAGAAAACACTTCTGCATCTTGGGTATTAAATTGAAATAAAGTGTCTTTTATCATTTCAATTTCTTGGGCAATCTCTTCAGGTTTTTTAAACAAATCAGAATAGTGCTGCATTTCATCACCTAATTCACCTTGCAGCTCTTTAAAGTAATCTCGGTTTGTTTTATCAAACTCTTTTTCAATGTCAGCAAAATCTACAATGTAACCGTATTTGTGGTCTTTATAGGTTCTATTTACGCGGGTTAAGGCTTGAAGTAAATTGTGTGCCTTAATCACTCTAGTGAGGTAAAGTTTTTTTAATCGTTTGGCATCAAAACCAGTTAGCAGCATGTTGTAGACAAAAAGGATATCAATTTTTCCTTCTTTAAATTCCTCAACTAAATCCTTTCTAAAATCCTTATCACCAACATCATGAAGTATCACTTCAGAACGAGTTACCATCCTATTGGCTTTCTCTTGCTCTCCATAGCTTAATTTAGGTTCAGCAGCCATGTTGTGCTGCGGCTCTGAATGGCCATAATTGGTTTCAAATATTTCTTGAAGCGCTTTTGCTTGCTTCGAAGAATCACAGATAACCATTCCACCAACAGAAGCATCGCCAACCGTCATTCTAAATTGTTCTAAATCTTTTACAATATACTCCAACAGCGCTTCCACAAACTTTGGGTGTGCATAGGCATCTTCCTTTTTAAAAGAACCTCTCATGGTTTTAAACTGCTCCAAGAGTTCTTTCAGTTTTAGTTTGTAATTGGTTTCTATTTCTTCTCGAATTAGGCGCAGTGTATACCCATCTTTAATAGAGGCATTGTAATAATACTTGTGAATGTAATCGCCAAAAATCGATTTTGAATTGTAATCACTACCAAGTAGCGGAGTTCCTGTTAATCCAATTCGAATGGCGTATGGATCAGACTCATTTAAATTCGATAAAAAGCTACCCGTTGGGTTATAACTTCGATGAACTTCATCTAAAAAGTAAATCCGTTGAATGTTTACTTGGTAATCGGTGTTACGAACAACATCAGGGTCATCTTTAAATTTATGAATGTTTACAACGTAATTTCTGACTTCCCAGTATCGTTATGTATGACACTAGTCGATTTTATTTCTTTGGTAAAATCCTCTTTAGAATTAACATTGTGAACCACCAAACCACGGCTTCTGAACTCAAGGCTTGCTTGGGTTAATAAATCTAATCGGTCTACAATAAAGTAAAACTTAGGCACAATGCCTTTGTTGCGAAAATAGTTCGTGAGGTATTTTACATTATAAAACGCCAATGCTGTTTTACCACTGCCTTGAGTGTGCCATATAATGCCATTTTTTATTCCTTCATCTAGTTTTTGTTCAATAGCTTTGGTTGCAAACAGTTGCGGATATCGCATGATGTGCTTTTGCAAATCCTCAGATTCTATTGGTTTTACATAGGTTATGGCATATTCCAATAGAAAAGCCAAACGGTCTTTTTTAAATAGAGAGGTACAAATTCGATTGGTTGGTGTGTTTGATTTTTTATTTGTTTGATATTCAGCAGAACTTTTAATCCCCAACAAGTTATTGTCTTTTAAAACCCAATTTTCATCTGCATCACTTAATCCAGAAAAAATAGAATGATTAAAAGTATGTTCCTCTCTGAAGTAATTAAAATGAGGTTTTCCATAAGATGGCGTAGCGTAGAAGGCCCCTTGTAATGGTTGAATTGCGCCATTATCATACTCCATATTATTGGAGAATACCATCAGTTGCGTTATGTTCACAAAGTTTCTAAACTTCTTGTTTTGAAAACGAGAGATAATCCGTTTCCGTTCTGCTTGTACTCCATCTAAATTGTTAGGCTTTTTTACTTCTATGAATGCTAAAGGCATTCCATTTATAAGCAGAACAATATCAGGTCTAAAATTGTCATCATCCTTTTGGTAAGGCAATTCCGTTACGACATGAAAATCGTTGTTTTCAAAGTTCTCAAAATCAATCAAACGGTTACCTGATCGTTCTACTAACTTTTCATAAAAGGCTTTTCCTAAATCTTCATTCTCTAAACTTAGTGCTACTTCATCATAAAAACGTTTAATATCGTTGGCATCAAATTCAGGGTTTATTCGAGCAATGCTTTCGTTAAAAATAGAGGTAAAGATATTGGTGCTTTTGTCCCACGTAGTATTTTTCAACGAAAGGTATTTGTACCCCAATTGAATTAGATGAAGTATCGTAGGGATTTTTACTCTCGTGTCTTCGTTGAATTCCATTAATAATCTAGTTTAGTTCTTTTCAGTAGTTGAGTGCTAAGATAGTGAATTCTATCTATTTGTTATTGATTTCACCTCTAGCAAAAAAAGGTTAATTACAATAAGGAATAACACTCTATTTCCCACGAAATAATTCACATTACGCGAAGTACTCGATTTAACCACACAGAGTGCTTTCATTTAGTACCGAAATACACTATTTCCCTTTCACATTTTGTACAATTTAAGTGCGTTCACAAATTGCTTAACAAAAAACCTTCAATCTCTCGATAAAAGGTTTTTCTTAGTCGGGGTGGTCAAGCTCAAAGCTAGACGAGATGACCGGACTACCGCTTCATCCACCTTTCAATTCCTATATGTTTGATTTTTGATTCTAATTTTCTCGCCTCACTTCGATTTTCAATTTCTAATAATTGGACTAACTCCCAAGGACTTCCTGATTGGGTTGATTTTGAACGACCTGAATTATGCCTTTTTAAACGATCATCAATATCTTGTGTTTCCCCAAAATAATACCTACCCGTGGTTTGACTTTTTAAAATATATACGAAATGAGCCATCTAATTGAAATTGAAGGAACAATTTAGTAAAATCATCAACTAAGTTCCTAACAAATAAACTCAAACTTTGGACAAAAGAAAAGCCTTGTACAAATTGTACAAGGCTTTCCTTGGTCGGGGTGGTCAAGCTCAAAGCTAGACGACCTTCCAGTCCATGACTGGACGCGATGACCGGACTACCGCTTCATCCACCTTTTAATTCCTATACGTTTGATTTTTGATTCTAATTTTCTCGCCTCACTTCGATTTTCTATTTCTAATAATTGAACTAACTCCCAAGGACTTCCTGATTTGGTTGATTTTGAACGACCTGAATTATGCCGTTGTATACGATCTTCAACATCTTGCGTTTCACCACAATAATACCTACCCGTAGTTTGACTTTTTAAAATATATACGAAATGAGCCATCTAATTGAAATTGGGTCATGACCAAATGTTGTGTGTGAATTAAATTAATATTCCGATTTTCGTTTAAAAAAATTGGAACTTTCAAAAGATACTTTAAGTTTAATACTTCCTGAATTACTCATTTCTCATTTTGATTTAATTTCTTCTCGAACTGAGGGAGAAGTAGTTCATTTGAATTTTGAAGAAAAGAAGGCTGTTCCCGAAGAAGAAAAAGAGCGGATTTTAATTGGTCATGGATTTCATAAAGTCATTACAATTCAAGACTTTCCTTTGCGAGGAAAGACGGTATTATTGCACATTAAGCGGCGTAGGTCGTTAGATAAATCAACAAATCAAATTGTTCAGAGAGATTGGAATTTAGTAGCAAAAGGCAGTAGAATGACGAATGATTTCGCCGCTTTTTTAAAAGAAATTAATCAATACTAAAGATTTAGACTGTAATTCTTTAGGCGATATTTATGGTGTCAACGGAAAGAAATTACAGCGCCAGTATCGGGATTATTTAAGTGACTTTAAAAAATGGGATCAATTAACTCATGCCAGAGATTGGTTAATTTTTCCGCAGAATATTGGCAAACGACTATCAATAGACGAAGTAGCACTTTCACAAGGAGAACTTTATACCATTATTACAAATAAAAAAGCAAAAGGTAGAGCCGGCTCTATTGTAGCTATAGTTAAAGGAACAACTTCTTCAGAGGTGATCCAAAGGGTTAATAAAATAGCCACATCTAAGCGAAGAAAAGTAGAGGAAATTACCTTGGATATGGCAGGTTCTATGAAACAAATTGTAAAGGTCTGTTTTCCTTTAGCTAAACAAGTTACAGATAGATTTCATGTTCAAAAATTAGCATCAGAAGCGGTACAAGAGGTAAGAATAAAATACAGGTGGAAATCAATTGATAAAGAGAATAGAGCTATTGCAGAGGCTAAAACATTAGGCAAAACCTACAAAGAAGAAATGTTATCCAATTCTGACACTGTTAGACAGCTCTTAGCACGAAGTAGGTATTTACTTTTCAAAAGCCCTGATAAATGGACAGTAAAACAGAAAGAAAGGTCAAAAATATTATTTGATTTATATCCAAAAATCAAAACTGCTTATCAACTAAGTAACCAACTTAGAATAATTTATAACTCTTCAATAGAAAAAGGGGTGGCAATGACAAAATTGGCACAATGGTACAATGAGGTCGAAAACTCAAATTTTAAAAGTTTTAAGTCAATAATGAACACCATATCATTGAACTACAAAACCATTCTAAATTATTTTGATGATAGAAGCACAAATGCAGCAGCAGAATCTTTCAATGCAAAGATTAAAGCATTTAGATCTAGGTTTAGAGGAGTGAAAAACGTAGAATTTTTTCTTTTTAGACTGACTAATATTTATGCTTAAACACAACATTTAGTCATGATCCTAATTTTCTCGCCTCACTTCGATTTTCAATTTCTAATAATTGGACTAACTCCCAAGGACTTCCTGATTTGGTTGATTTTGAACGACCTGAATTATGCCTTTCTAAACGATCTTCAATATCTTGTGTTTCCCCACAATAATACCTACCCGTGGTTTGACTTTTTAAAATATATACGAAATGAGCCATCTAATTGAAATTGAAGGAACAATTTAGTAAAATCATCAACTAAGATCCTAACAAATAAACTCAAACTTTGGACAAAAGAAATGCTTCAATTCCAATTCTTGGAAACAAAAAAGCCTTCTATCTTTCAATAGAAGGCTTTTCTTGGTCGGGGTGGCAGGATTCGAACCTGCGACCTCCTGCTCCCAAAGCAGGCGCGATGACCGGACTACGCTACACCCCGATTTAATTTTAAAACAGTTTTCTCTGTTATTTTTTTTTCAAGCTTAGACCGAACCTACAATCTTCCAGTCTAAAACTGGACGCGATGACCGGACTACGCTACACCCCGATTTAATTTTAAAACAGTTTTCTCTGTTTCTTCAGTCTTTTCAATTCCTTGCGGAGGGAGGGGGATTCGAACCCCCGGATCCCTTACGAGATCGGCAGTTTAGCAAACTGCTGGTTTCAGCCACTCACCCATCCCTCCTAGCTTTCCGTCTCTTTTCTACTTCACTAAACACAACCGAAATTGTGTCCATCCCTCAAACGGGAGAGCAAAAGTAATAATCTATTTTAAATCTAAAAGCATAAATGAATATTTTTTTACTTTTTTTATTTTCTCTCCAATAGAACCAGAAAAAATTCGCTTTTATCCGTTGTAAATAAACCTATCAATTATCTTTGTCTTGCATCAAATGCCAAACAAATGTTCCATCTCATCCGTATTCCCTTCTTCGCTGTTGTTGTCTGCTTACTGCTTTTTGCTTGCAACACACCACCCGCTAATCAACCCAAAGAGGTAACACTACATATTCGTGAAACTGCAGGTGCTAGCTCCATCCACCCTGTTTTGTATAGTGATGAGTTATCCGGAAATCTCAGCACTTATATTTTTCAAACGTTAACGGTAATCGATTTCAATACACTAGAACTCTCTCCACTATTGGCCGACTCTCTTCCTCGAGTATATAAAGGAGAAAATGGTCAGATGACTTATTTCTACACAATTAGAAAAGAAGCAAAATGGGATAATGGGCAACCCATCACAGCGAAGGATGCAGAATTTGCGGTAAAATTGAATATCATTCCCAATCCTGAAGGATACCTATTGAATTCATTCAATAAAACCATTGTTGATTTTGAGTACCACCCGACGGATTCCACTGCCTTTTATATTCATACTTCAGGAGAATATAATTCTGGTGAATTTCTTTGTGGCGACATTAGTTTTGTTCCTCAATACCTTTATGACAGCACCAATTACCTGAACCAATTTACGGTTCAACAAATTGCAGCACACCACGACTCTTTAGCTAAAGACAGCGGAATGATTGCCTTTTTAAATCAAGTTAATGATTTCGAATATAAAATCAATCCAAAATACATCAGTGGATCAGGTCCATATAAGTTGACTAAATTCAACAGTGAAAGTAGAATTGAGCTAACTAAGAAAAAAGATTGGTGGGGCAATCAAGTTAAAAATGCTGGAGTTGAATTTGAAGCGAATGTTGATAAAATCGTGATTCACATCATTCCTGATGAAACTACTGCACTTGCCGCCTTAAAGAATGGTGACATCGATCTCATCAGAGGAGTGACTCCTAAGGAATTTTCTGAAATTCAAAAGAATGAAACTTTCAAAGACCAATTTAATTTCGTGACTAGTGAGATATTGGCCTACTATGCTATTGGCATGAATCTCAATCACCCCATTTTAAAAATCAAGAATAATAGAAAGGCATTGGCTCACTTGTTAGATGTAGATAAAATTATAGACATCGTTGCCTACGGTTATGGAGAACGCATAATAGGTCCATTGCCGCTAAAATATGAAAAACAATACAATAAAAACATCACCCCCTATCCTTTTGACCCAGAAAAAGCAAAACACTACCTGTCTATAGAAGGGTGGAAAGACCTCGATGGAGATGGGGTATTAAACAATACTTTGAATGGAGTAAAATCAAAGTTTGAATTGGATTATTTATTCAATTCAGGGAATGAAAGCCGCAAAATGATAGGCTTAATCCTTAAAGAGGAAGCCGCTAAGGTTGGGGTTCAAATAAATCTCAAAGAAGTGGAATGGTCCATCTTTTTGGAAAATACCCGAAATAGCAACTTCGACTTATGTTTTACAGGAAAAATGTTTGCTCCTTTACCCAGAAATCATGAAAGCATTTTCCATTCCCGTGCCATTGACAATGGCTCCAATTACATAGGTTTTCGTTCGGAGGAGGCGGATCAACTGATTGATTCCCTCAACAAAACTACAGATCCTAGTGTGCGTTTAGCCTTAAATTATCGTTTTCAGGAAATACTCCATGAGGAATTGCCTTATCTCTTTTTATATGCTCCCTTAGAGCGAATGATTATTTCTAAAAGGTTCACCAATTATTCTTTGTCCTCAATGCGTCCAGGATTCTGGGCACCAGGATTTAAACTCAGCGAATAAATGCTTCATTATACCCTTAAACGTATTCTGTTAGCCATTCCCACCTTTGTAGGAATTTCTTTGGTGGTATTTTTCATTAGTATCAATACGCCTGGAGACCCTATTCAAATGATTATTGGCGAGCGAACTTTTGACCTTGAAAATGATGTATCTAGAGCAAATATTGAAACCAAAATCAGTGAGGTGAGAACCTATTTCCACTTAGATCTTCCCCCCTTTTATTTTACCATTACCGATCAAACACAATCCGACACCCTCCATCGTATCCCTGACCATCAAATGAAAAAACACCTTTCAAAACTCGCTTTTGAAAATGGTAATTGGAAGAATGTCAACGAGTATCACAAATCTATAAACCGATTAACCAGTGAAGCTTATGCGGATCAAACTTCTTCAAAAAACAAAGTTCTTCACCTTATTGAAGAACTAAAAAAACAACAGACTACGGAGGAGTTGATGCACCTTTTGGCGAGTTTCAAGCTTGTTTCTTCTAATGAAAACTTAATCTTTGCCTATAAAATATTGGAATATAGTATTCTTCAATTAAATGCCCACACAGATATTTCTGCTAGATACGTTCCACAATTCATCTGGAATGGGGCAGAAAATCAATATCGTTATTGGATGGCTGATTTTTTTTCAGGCGATTTTGGAACCTCATACAAGGACCGAAAACCTGTCGGCCATAAAATTGGCACCGCCCTAAAATGGACCGTATTGATTAGTATTCTATCCATAATTCTTAGTTATTCGATTGGAATACCGCTAGGAGTATATAGCGCCAAACATCAAAACTCGCCTATGGAACGCCTACTTTCAACATTCTTGTTTAGCATCCATTCTATTCCTTCGTTCTGGTTGGCTAGTTTGCTCATTATTTTCTTTGCCAGCTATGAATATTTTCCCATTTTTCCCAGTTATGGATTGGGAGATTGGAATGAGAATAGTTCCGGACTGGTTTCCTTTCTGGATTTAATTTATCACCTATTCTTACCCATTGTTTGTTGGTCTTATTCTAGCATTGCCTACATCAGTGAGCAAACTAAAAGAAGCATGTTAAATGAATTGTCTGCGGACTATATTCGAACAGGAAGAGCTAAAGGGCTAACAGAAAATCAATTGTATTGGAAACACGCTTTAAAAAACGCCTCATTTCCACTGATTACTCAAATTGGAAATTTGTTCCCCGCACTAATATCAGGCTCTTTTATCATTGAATACATTTTCGCAATCCCTGGAGTCGGAAAATTATTGTTGGATTCCATCGCTTTGAGAGATTATCCTGTAGTGTTTAGTATCCTAATGATTAGCGCGGTTTTAATTTTAATTGGAACACTAATTTCAGATTTACTGTACCTTAAGATGGATCAAAGAGTTTCTTATTCAAAACAATGGGCTTCATGAAATTAATCCTCTATATCCAACAGAAGTCACCAGTAGTTTTTTGGTCTTTAATTGTAATTATCTTTATCGGAGTTTTTGCAGAGCTCATTGCCAATGATCGCCCTTTAGTGGCTTCTCAAAATGGTAAAATTGTATTCCCTTTTTATAATTCATCCAATCTAAAATCTACCGATATAGACTACGAGTGGCAACTCATGCCATTGATTCCTTATTCTCCCAATTCATTGGATTATAAAAATGTGAAGTCAGCTAGTCCCTTTAAAAGTCAACAAGTAGATAGTTGGAGGTATCGTCATTGGCTAGGAACTGATGAGATCGGTAGAGATATTTTTTCCGGGATCATTCACGGTACTCAACTTGCTTTGATTATCGGGCTAGGCTCTATGTTGATTGCTTCGATTATTGGAATTTTCTGGGGAGCCATCGCTGGCTTTTATGGCGACAACACCCTAAAAATTAGTTGGCTTAACTTAATCCTACTTCCCCTATTTATTTTTATAGGTTATTTTTATGGCTTTCACCAAACTGTTTGGACGACAGAAACTCCAACCATATCCCTTATACAGATTGTTGTCCTTAATTTAGCCTATATTCTTGCTTCCGTGATTGTTTGCTTTTCATTCAGCCAGTTTCTCAACAAATTATTGAAGATAAAAAAGCTAATCACTTTCCCCGTCGATATTATCATCAGTCGAATGATAGAAATAGTCAAATCCGTCCCCATATTATTCTTAGTGATTAGCTTAGCAGCGATTGTTAACCCTTCAGCATGGAATATCATATGGATTATCGGTCTGTTAGCTTGGACGAATATTGCGAGGTATACCCGTGCCGAAGTTTTAAAAGTAAAGAATAAACCATTCATTGAATCGGCTGAGGCTTTGGGATTTTCAAATGCACGGATTCTATTCCAACACATACTCCCTCTTTCGCTTCAATCGGCAAGTGTATTTATTGTGTTTGGTATAGCTGGTGCAATTCTTATGGAATCTACCCTATCTTTTATCGGAGTGGGTATCTCAGCGGAAGAAGTTAGCTGGGGTAGTATTCTTTCCGAAGCCAGAAAAAATCCTACCTCTTGGTGGTTAGCGGTTTTTCCAGGGTTCGCCATATTCTTTACCTTATTTCTATTCAACAAATTGGCAACCATTATTGAGGATAGGAATCGATACTAATCGTGATCAGGGTAAGCGATCCTTACATGGTAAATGTTCATCAACTTCTTCTTAAACATCTTTTTAATGGTGCTGATGTCTTTAAAAGTGATGTCTGCATTGGCGTATTGCCCCTCATCAATCTGATTTTGAATAATTCCATCGACTAACTTTTCTATACTTTCTGTGTCATAAGTTTTCAAACTTCTAGAGGCTGCCTCCACTGAATCCGCCATCATTAACACGGATGTTTCTTTCGAATAAGGAATGGGTCCAGGATACCTGAATTCATCTTCATCAATTTCAATATCAGGATTCTGTTCCTTATAGTTTAATAGAAAAAAGCGCACTTTACTGGTTCCATGATGCGTCCGAATGAAATCGATGATTATATCCGGTAATTTATGCTTCTTGGCTATTTTAATCCCATCTTTCACATGTTTAATGATAATCTGAACCGACTCTTCAGGACTCAGCTCATCATGTGGATTGATATGAGTGGCTTGATTTTCGATGAAATACATGGGAGCATTCATTTTTCCAATGTCATGATACAAGGCGCCTACCCTAACTAAGAGAGAATTCCCGCCAATAGCTCTAATGGCCTCTTCCGCCAAATTCGCTACTTGCAAAGAATGCTGGAAGGTTCCTGGAGCTTTTAAATTAAGCTGCCTCAATAACTTATTATTAGTATCAGCAATTTCTAATAAAGTAACTTCAGAGACAAAACCAAATAGTTTCTCAAAGGCATAAATAAGCGGATAGGCAAATAGTGTTAGCATTGCACTTCCAAAAAACCAAGCGATGGCATTGTAATTAATTGTCGATATATCTCCTTCCTGCACTATACTAATTCCAAAAAAACAAACGCTATAAACCCCAAAAATGATTGCGGAAGAAATAAAAAGTTGACTTCTGTTCCTTAAGCTCAACACACTAAAAATGGTCACGATTCCTGTTAACATTTCAATGAGAATGAACTCATATGGGTTAGGAGCAATAAAACCCACGATTAAGATCGTTACTAAATGAGTGAATAAAGCCGTTCGAGTATCAAAAAAAGTTCGAACAATAATCGGTAACATGCAAAAAGGAACCAAATAAATACTAAAAACATCAATACTTAAGGAAACCTCTGCAGCCAACACGAACAAAACGATTAACAATAGCAAGAAACTCAATTGCAGATCGCTAGAAATAATTTGCTTCCTAAACAATAGCAGAAAAAGCGCTAAAAGCAACAAAACTAAAGCCACCAACAAAACTTGGCCCACTAGAATATAATAAAACTGATGACCTCCCCCTACTTGATTCTCAAATTCCTTTTTCAAAGATTGAATCATCAACAATTTCTTACCATCTACTATTTCTCCTTTGGATATGATGCTTTCACCTCTAACGACCAATCCTTCAGTTAAAGATATTTTCTGAATACTCTCTTTGTAAATCTGATTAGTGGTTTCTTCATCGAAAAATATATTCTGCTCCAATAATTCTTCAAAATAGAGCAGCGCTGTAGATTTAAAGCTTTTTTCCGTGGAATTTAATCGTTGTTCGAATGCAGCAAAGGCGCTCCTAGCAGTGTACAACTGTCCCAATTCTTTCGATGTAACCACCTTGCCATAAATCAATTCTATAGAATATTCCTCCGATTTGTTTTCTATAGAAGGGATTAACTGAACAATACCCTTTTCATAAATTGCTCTAATTTGATTCTGAACAGATTGAAGTTGTTCCTGAAACATTTCCTTGGAAGAGAATGCAAACTCTCCTTTTTCAAATTCTTGAGAAAGATACGCTGATAATTTTTGAGTCACTTGATCTACTACATTCGTATCTACCTTGAAATACAACTTTTTATTTTGTTCTAGCTCTTCTTTTTCTTTGGCGAGTTTTTCAGCAGGTTTATAAATTGGAAAATCGAAAGTTGCAATTAGATCGTTGTGCCCCCAAGGTTTCCCCTTTTGAAACTCATACTTAAACTTGGCTTCCTTGGGAAATATAAATACAATAACAACAATTGCAGCAATGAAGATGAATAACTTAAAAAATCCATCGTATTGATCTCTAAAAAAATTGAACAATCGTTTCATGCACCTCTATTTTTGATACTACGAAAGTAATACAATTCAATTAAACCAACTGCAATCATTCAATTAGAAAAGGTTTCTCTAATAGAACTTAAATAATTAATTTCGCATTGAATTTATTGAATAGAATCTTAAAACAATAAGGATGATTAAAGACGTATATATTGTATCGGCAGTAAGAACTCCAATGGGAAGTTATGGTGGTGTATTGGCTTCAGTACCCGCAACAAAATTGGGAGCTGCCGCTATAAAAGGAGCAATAGAAAAAGCTGGAATTTCTGCATCTGAAGTTCAAGAAGTTTTTATGGGAAATGTGTTGCAAGCTAATTTAGGTCAAGCTCCTGCTAGACAAGCGGCTATTTTCGCAGGTTTGGATCAAAATGTACCTTGTACAACGGTTAATAAAGTATGTGCTTCTGGTATGAAATCGGTAATGTTAGCTGCTCAAAGCATTATGTGTGGTGACAACGATGTGGTTATCGCAGGTGGAATGGAGAATATGTCTTCAGTTCCTTATTACATGGAAGATACCAGATGGGGTGCTCGATTGGGAAACAAAACGGTAGTAGATGGTTTGGTTAAAGATGGTTTAACTGATGTTTACAACAATTACCACATGGGGAATGCAGCAGAACTTTGTGCTGCGGAATGCAATATCTCAAGAGAGGAACAGGATGACTTTGCCATTTCTTCTTATGAGCGATCTGCAAAAGCTTGGTCTGAAGGTAAATTTAAAGATGAAATTGTTCCTGTTGAAGTTCCACAACGAAGAGGAGATGCTGTCATTGTTTCTGAAGATGAAGAGTACAAGAATGTAAAAATGGACAAAATCAGAGGTTTACGTCCAGTATTTCAAAAAGAAGGATCTGTAACTGCAGCGAATGCTTCCACCTTAAACGATGGTGCTTCTGCGCTTTTATTAATGAGCAAAGAAAAAATGGAGGCTTTAGGGTTAACTCCTATCGCAAAAATTAGAGGCTATGCCGATGCTGCTCAAGCTCCTGAATGGTTTACAACTGCACCATCTTTAGCATTACCAAAAGCAATTAAAAAAGCAGGTTTAACAACTGCAGATGTTGACTTTTTTGAATTAAACGAAGCATTCGCCGTTGTAGGAATAGCGAACAATCAAAAAATGGGATTAAACCCTGAAAAAGTTAACGTAAATGGAGGTGCTGTTGCATTAGGTCATCCACTAGGTAGCTCAGGTTCTAGAATTATCGTGACTTTGATCAACGTATTGAAACAAAATAACGGAAAACTAGGTGCTGCCGGAATTTGCAACGGTGGTGGCGGTGCTTCTGCTATTGTGATTGAAAATATTTAATTTTTTCTACAGTCGGATGGAGGTTTCTCTTTCCGACTGTATTTTTCTCTAGCCTTTAATTGATGAAATACGGTATTTGTAATTTAAGTGTTGTCCCCGGACGTGCAGAGGCATCTGACAAAAGTGAAATCGTGACCCAAGTTTTATTTGGCGAACTTTTAAAAGTATATGAGTCCAAACAATCTTGGTTTCGTTGCAAAACAGTACCTGACAATTACGAATGTTACATAGACTCCAAGCAATTCGATTGGATAGAAGAAGAAGAGTTCAATCAACTCAAAAAAATTCAACCGGCTTTGTCCGCTGACTTGGTGCAAGTCTCACAACGAAGTAGCGACGATCAAATTATTCCAATTGTTATGGGGAGCAATCTTTATAACTATCAAGACAATAAATTCATCAATGGAAATGCGGAGTACAATTTCGAAGGAAATGTATACCCTCTAGAAAGTAAACCCTCCAAATCCAGATTGAAGGAAAATGCATTCATGTATTTGAATGCGCCATACCTATGGGGTGGCCGATCTCCTTTCGGGATTGATTGCTCAGGTTTTGTTCAATTGGTCTATAAATTAAATGGTGTTCAGCTTCCTAGAGATGCATCCGAGCAAGCCAAAATTGGACAAACATTGTCATTCATTGAGGAAGCCGAAGAAGGGGATTTAGCATTTTTTGATAATGATGAAGGAAACATCATTCACGTAGGATTGATGCTTGAAAATAATCGAATCATACATGCCTCAGGAAAAGTCAGAATTGATAGAATCGACCATCAGGGCATCTATAATGTAGATACAAAACGTTATTCACATCGACTTCGTTTAATTAAATCAATTGTGTAGACCAATGAATAAGAAAGCATGTAGTATTTTAATTTGTTGCCTTCTTGTTTTTATCACTTCGTGTCAAATCAACAAGAAGACATCATCAACTTCTTCTAACTCTAGCCAACAACTGACGGAGCAAAAACACTCTGTAAAAACGACTAGAAAAAAAGAGTCCTCGAATGATAATTCGAAGAAATCGAATAAAAAAATAATCCAGCAAAAAGCCGAAGTAAAACAAGTTGACACTTTAGCCTACCTCAGAAAAAAATATGCCCCTTTACTGAGTACTGTGCAAGACAGTATTCAAAATCTTCAATTATACAAGTTAATTGATGAATGGATGGGGACGCCTTATCGTTTTGGTGGTCAAAGTAAAAATGGAACAGATTGCTCAGGTTTCGCAGGAATTTTATATGCTCATACTTTTTCAATAGCCTTGGCAAGAAGAGTTTCAGACATTCATCAGGCTACGCCTTTACTTTTAAAACAAGAGGAATTAAAAGAAGGAGATTTAGTTTTTTTTGACATTGGAAAAAGAAAGCTATCTCATGTAGGTGTATATTTAACCAATGGGAAATTTGTGCACGCATCTACTTCTCAAGGAGTAGTTATTAGCGATCTGAATATGGCCTATTATAAAAAATACTTTCGTTGTGGAGGTAGAATCATTAAATCTTAAAAACAACATTTATTATGAAGACAAAAAACATTTCATTTTCTATTTTAACTGCTTTAATCATAATAGCTACAGTTGCATGTGGAGCTAAATCATCGGAAGAAAAAACCAACAATAATGACCAAGTAGGTATGGAGGTTATTACTCCTGCTCCAGAAAAAGAAGAAGCTAAAAAAGAGGAAGGTATTTTTGCTGAAATCAATACTACAAAGGGAACCATAATCGTTCGACTAGAGTATGCAAAAACACCACTTACAGTAGCCAATTTTGTAGGTTTAGCAGAAGGTACAATAGAAAATACCTTTAAAGCAAAAGGAACTCCTTTCTTTGATGGTATTGTATTTCATAGAGTAATTCCTAACTTCATGATTCAAGGTGGTGACCCTACAGGATCAGGAATGGGTGGACCTGGATATAAGTTCAGAGATGAATTTGATGCTACTTTAAGACACGACAGAGCAGGCGTTTTATCAATGGCTAACTCCGGACCGGGGACTAACGGCAGCCAATTCTTTATTACGCATAACGAAACTCCATGGTTAGACGGAAAGCATTCTGTATTTGGCTATGTGGTAGAAGGCCAAAGCGTCGTGAATGCTATTGAACAAGGAGATGCAATTGAAACTATTAAAATAGTTAGAGTTGGAAAAGAAGCAAAGAATTTTGATGCAGCAAAAGTTTTTGCTGAAATGAGATAACCTATTTATAATTAGAAAACTTAAAAGTCCATTTAGCTCGAGAATCGACCTAAATGGACTTTTTTATTTGACCTGAATTTTAGATTCCATCAATTTAGCCGCCTCAAGGCATTCGCCTTCCGCATTCTTTAGCTCTACAATGAGTTTAATGGCATTTTTTTCAAATGCTTTATAGGAATGCCTCATTTGTTCTGTGAAGGCAGGAAGTACATTTAAACCAGTCTGCACCCCTATAACTTTATTTTTAAATTTTCGCATTAAAGCTTCCAAAAATAATACTGTCTTTCGTGCCTTTATCAAAGCAGATAACTCTGATTTTTCTTGTTTATAATATTGTAATGAAGTCGTATAAAAATTTAATGACTCTGAAATGCATTTCTTAAAAAGTTCGAGATTCTCGTTAATGCTACTATTGAAAGTATCTAATTCCTCCAAAATAGATTGCGCGACTTGTTGAATACTATTCTCCTCCAAATTAGAATCTAACCCCTCTTCTATCTCCGAAATATTATTCATTTGTTTGCGCACTCGGGTGTTCAAATTATTAATTTGAATAACCATTTGGCCATAAGTGCTCGCTAAATTCTTATAAGCATTCTTGCCATTTTCAAGTTGTTCCAAAAAGAGTTTACTATTATAATCTTCCATATCCCGTAAGTTTAGTAAATTAAATAATACTTAATCAACCAATTAAAATACTATTAAACACTAAGCTAATAAAAAGCAACGGAAAATAAAACCTCTCAATTCTTAGAAAAGGTTAAAAAGAGCCATGGCATAAATGTAATATCGAGCAAATCGAGTCAGTCCAAATAGAGCCAACAATGGAAATGGATATCGTACCATCCCCGCAGTCATGCAGACAGGAGAGAATGGCAATGGAAATAATGCTGCAAATACGACCACAAATCCACCCCACTTCCTGATTAAATCAAAATGAGAGAGAAACTTATGTTGAATGTATTTTTGAACCCTATGAATTTTTCCAATATATCTACCGATAAAATAGGCAATCATACCTCCACTATAGGACAAAAATGCCAATAAAAGCAACATCGTATAAGGCGATTCTTTACCTCCAGCCCAAACTATAAACAAATCAGGTGGAATAAGACCCAAAATTATTTCAGACAAAGTAAAAAAGGTTAAAATAGCAGTATCACTGAAGCTCGAAAACATATAGTCCATTGCGCTATCAACATCAATTACATATTTATTCAATGCAATTAAGCCAACAACCAATAACCCGATTCCTACTAGGAATCGAAGAGTATGTTTCAATAGAAATGGATAAAGCCCTGTTCGTCTGTAATATATATGATACAGATGCATCTTATATTTAAAACTTCTATGATTTACTGTAGACTCCTTTTTCATGTTTATTTCTGGGAAGTGTTGATTATGAATTTGCAAAAATAGGGTTAATCTTCTATTTATGGGAAGTTTATTTATACTTAACTGACTGCAAATTGATTAGTTGACTAAAACTGATTGGTAGACATCATCACCAACGTGCAGGCTTCAAAGGCGTCTATTCCTTTCGCAATGGCTTTATCTTTCAACTCCTTATTCTCTGTTCCAGGGTTAAAAATAAGACGCTTCGGCTTTAATACATTCAAAATGTAATCGTAGTACTCCGGTTGATTAGAGGGTCCAACATACAAAGTAACGGTATCAACATCTTCGATGGGTTTCAACTCTTTTATAATTTCAACACCATTTACTTCTCCATTTTTAATACCTATAGGAATTACCTCATGACCGTTAGCCATTAATTGATGGATACACCGAAAAGAATATCTAGCTGGATTAGTTGATGCTCCTATAACTACTGTTTTTTTACTTTCACTCATCACGATGTACTTTTCAATTGAATTAACATTCTAAATTAGAAAATCAACCTCATAAAACACCTATTTTTATTCAGATTTGAGCTAACTTTAACAAAATTTAAATTTCATGGAGAAGATACTATTGTTGGGTTCTGGAGAACTTGGAAAAGAATTTACAATTGCTGCAAAGCGCTATGGACAAACTGTAATTGCAGTAGATAGTTATGCCAATGCGCCTGCTATGCAAGTAGCAGATGACTTTGAAATAATTAATATGCTAGATGGTGAAGCACTAAACAGAATCGTTGAGCAGCATAAACCTAGTATCATTGTCCCAGAAATTGAGGCCATAAGAACTTCATTATTTTACGACTTTGAAGCGAAAGGAATTCAGGTGGTGCCATCCGCAAAAGCAGCCAATTTCACAATGGACCGCAAGAAAATTAGAGACCTAGCTGCTAAAGACCTAGGGCTAAAAACAGCAAATTATAGATACGCTACAAATCTAGAGGAACTGAAGAAAGCAG
Organism: Acidiluteibacter ferrifornacis; assembly: GCF_009909615.1. GTDB lineage: Bacteria > Bacteroidota > Bacteroidia > Flavobacteriales_E > Vicingaceae > Acidiluteibacter > Acidiluteibacter ferrifornacis. The sequence goes on from NZ_WWNE01000007.1 coordinate 38,145, forward strand.
TAGCAGAAGTTGGAATTCCATGCGTGGTCAAACCATTAATGTCCTCTTCAGGGAAAGGACAATCAACGATTAAATCCGAGTCTGAAATAGAAATTGCATGGGAAAACGCTAACACCAAAGGTAGGGGCGATCAATTAGAAGTTATCGTAGAAGCTTTTATTCAATTTGATTCAGAAATAACGTTGCTCACTGTGACCCAAAAAAGTGGACCCACCCTATTTTGTCCTCCTATAGGTCATCGTCAGGAACGCGGAGATTATCAAGAAAGTTGGCAACCCGCTCACATTTCTGAAGAACAGTTAAAAATAGCTCAAGATATGGCCGCTAAGGTAACCGCCGAATTGAAAGGGGCTGGAATATGGGGCGTAGAGTTCTTTTTAGGGGAAGAAGTATATTTCAGTGAATTGTCTCCTCGCCCTCATGATACAGGGATGGTCACATTAGGTGGATCTCAAAATTTTAATGAATTTGAATTACACGCTAGAGCTGTATTAGGATTGCCAATACCAGAAATTACTTTAGAACGGCATGCTGCAAATGCTGTAGTTCTTTTCCAGAAAAATGAAGTAAAAACACCAACCTACTCAGGCACTGAAAAAGCTGCAAACTACCCCAAATCTGATTTTAGAATTTTTGGGAAACCAACCACGCGTCAGTATAGAAGAATGGGAATAGGAATAGCTTATGATGCAGTAGGAACCGATGTGGATACCTTAAGAAAGAAAGCCAAAGAAGTTGCCGATCAAATCACTGTGGATTAAAAATATTCGATGCTAGCAATTTGTATCCCGATATATAATCAAGACGTTACTCTATTGATTGCTGAGTTAGAAAAGCAAATAAAAGGAGTCAATCATCCCATTGAAATCGTATTGATCGATGATGCTTCTCAAGCGAATTATAAATCGCTCAATGAACCTCTTTCCAATCGACATACATACATAGAATTGAAGGAAAATATTGGCCGTTCAAGAATTAGGAATCTTTTTCTAAAATATACCTCGGCCACTTATTTGTTGTTTTTAGATTGTGATGCATTGATTCATCAACCCAATTTTTTAAAAGAATACTTTCAATCCATTGAAAACAAAAAACTGGTAGTTTGTGGTGGTAGAGTAAACCAAAAAGAGCCTCCAAATCGATCACATTATTTGAATTGGAAGTACAGTACGCTCAGAGAAAGCGTATCAGTTGAAAAACGACTTCAAAAGCCTAATCTTTCCTTTATGACCAACAACTTTCTAATAGAACGTAAGACTTTCGAGACTGTCTTGTTTGATGAACGTTTGATTAATTATGGACACGAGGATACTTTATTTGGATTTGAACTCATGAAACGTGGTATATCCATAGCTCATATTGATAACCCCATTTTCAACGGAGACATTGAAGACAACACGACTTACCTTTTCAAAACTGAACTAGGACTAAAAAACCTTTCGACTATTTGCAAGAGCATTGATAACGATCCTCAATTTATATCCTCGGTAAGGTTATTAGAGTATTACTTTACGATACAAAATAGTTTTACATTATTGGTCATTAGGAACATCTACCGTATTGGTAAACCAATCATTAGAAAAAGATTGGAATCAGGATATGGGAGCCTAAAGCTATTTGATTTTTATAAATTAGGGTATTTTGATGAACTATTTAGAAAGAAAAATGAAGATTAACTCCTGTTGTCAATGCTTCGTATGTTATATTAGAGCTTGACTTGAATACAATCGTTTCTCCAGGAAATCTAAAATTCCCTTGTTCATAACGCCCAAACAACCCAATACCAAAGTGATCGGAAAGTAAAAAATGAGCTCCTAATTTTAATCCATATATAGTAGATATCTCACTCCTACTTGTAACCTTATTACTAACTGTAGTATATGTACTATTAAATATTTCGAAGGTCTGATAAGTTATTTCAGGTGTCGTCAACTTTCCTAAGCCGAAATAGGGATTGACATAGAAATAGTGCTTTCCGCTTGTTCGAGCCTCTGCTCCAATTATGAATGAGGTCATCTTGTATTTTCCACTCGAACCGTCGACCCCAAAAGAATTGTTAATTCCCCCTTCTTTGACTGTATTAATGGCTTCTTCATCCAATTGAATCATTCCCCTATTAAAGCCAAATACAATTGCCATATTATTAGATGCAGCAATTGCATAATCTATATTAAAACTAATCCCACCTCCAGCAAAACCGTTACTATCAGACACCAAATCCCCAAGTGGACTCACTGACCCTACTCCAACTGAAACTCTACTTCTATCAAAGTTTTTATCTTCCTGAGAAGCTGCGTTTAGAGTTATAAAAGCTAAACTTAAGCTAAGTATTAGGTATTTCATCTTTTTAAAGGTTTAGTCAATCACTTTAATACAAAGCCACTCACATTAAAGTGAGTTCAAAAATAAACCTCGACATCCCATTTAACATTATCTAAATGTTACTTTTACATCACTTGGTTTAAAAAGAACTTCCAAGACGATATGGTTATAAACAGAAAAACAATACAAATTGATTGGATAAGTAATGGGTTAATAATAAAAAGAAACCCTCCCAGCTGGCTATTCAACTAAGAGGGCTCATAAATATTCTATATTGCAGCTTATCTTTCACTAAATAAACTGCCTACAAACTCTTTTCGATTAAACACTTGCAAATGTTCGATACCCTCTCCTACACCAATATACTTCACTGGAATTTTAAATTGATCGGAAATTCCAATAACTACACCACCTTTAGCAGTACCATCTAATTTTGTTAGAGCTAGGGCATTTACTTCCGTCGCTAGTGTAAATTGTTTGGCTTGCTCAAAGGCATTCTGTCCTGTAGAAGCATCTAATACCAATAGTATTTCATGAGGCGCATCCGGAATCAACTTTTGCATCACGCGCTTAATCTTACTCAGCTCGTTCATTAAGTTGATTTTATTGTGCAAACGACCTGCGGTATCAATAATGACAACATCGGCATCTTGTCCAATAGCTGATTGTAAAGCATCAAATGCAACTGAGGCAGGGTCAGCACCCATTCCTTGAGTCACAACTGGTACATCTACTCGTTCTCCCCAAATCTTAAGCTGATCTACTGCAGCAGCTCTAAAAGTATCTGCTGCTCCTAAAATAACTTTATGTCCTGATTGTTTTAATTGATAAGCAAGTTTTCCAATTGTCGTTGTTTTTCCAACACCATTGACTCCTACTACCATAATTACATATGGCTTTTTGTCTTTAGGAATAGAAAATTGAGTGTAATCTTCAGTATTGTTTTCCGCCAGTAATGCAACAATTTCCTCGTTCAAGATGGCATTCAGTTCTGAAGTATTGACAAACTTGTCCCGCGCAACACGCTCTTCAATTCTGCCAATAATTTTCAAAGTGGTGTCTACTCCGACATCTGAGGTTACCAAAATCTCTTCTAGATTATCTAAAACCTCATCGTCTACTTTGGATTTTCCAACTATAGCACGACTAAGCTTTCCAAAGAAACTTTCTTTTGTTTTGGATAAGCCCTCATCAAGGTGCTCTTTTTTCTTTTTGGAGAAAATATCAAATAATCCCATAGGTATATATAAAAAAAGCTTCCCCCAGTACGAAAGAAGCTATTAATTTTTTATGTAAAGAACGATTACTTCTTAAAGAAGTCGTTCACATTATCATTAGGTATAATCTCTTGCTTAAAAGCATAAGATCCAGTCTTATCAGACTTCACCATTTTAATAACTTTTGTGAAACTTTTTGCTCCTTGTTTCTGTAACGATGCTACTACTTTCTTAGCCATAACGAATAACTTTTACTTAATTTCTTTGTGAACCGTCACCTTCTTCATGATCGGATTGTATTTCTTAAGCTCCATTCTCTCAGGAGTATTTTTTCTATTCTTAGTAGAAATATAACGAGATGTTCCCGCTAATCCACTCTCTTTATGCTCCGTGCACTCCATTATTATCTGGACTCTGTTTCCTTTACCTTTTTTTGCCATTGTTCTATTTATTTTATAGAGGGGGCAAATTTAAGTAATTATCTCTTAAACTACCAACCTTTATGTAAAATTATTTTCACCTAAAATTGAGCTTCCATTTTCATCATTTCTTCGATTTCTTCTATGGTACGGGGTGCTCCCTCAGACAAATTTATTGGCTCACTATCAGTAATTAATATATCATCCTCAATTCTGACACCTATGTTCCACCACTTCGGATCACAATCCGAACCCTCAGCAATGTATATTCCAGGTTCTACTGTAATCACATTTCCACTTTCTAGATTGCCATAAGTCCCCCAGTCATGCACATCCAATCCCAAATAATGAGAAGTCCCATGCATAAAATATTTACGGACTTGTCGTTTGTCTTTTAAAATTCCTAACTGATACAATCCTTCTGCAATAATCTCTGTACTAGCTTCATGAGTACTTCTAAAGGAATTTCCAGGTTTACAGGCTCTTATGCCCGCATTTTGTGCCTTCAAAACCAAATTATAAATGGCTTTCTCTTCAACCGAAAAAACTCCATCTACAGGTAGGGTTCTAGTTACGTCAGCTGTATAACCCCGATATTCTGCCCCCACATCACTTACTAACAAATGATTATTAGCCAATTTTTTACGATTGCTTGTATAATGTAGCACACAACTATTCTCTCCTCCACCCTGAATGGAAGGGAATCCAGGGTACTCTGCTCCTTCTCTTTTAAAAACATACTCTATAATCGCTTCCGTTTGATATTCAGTCATCTCTTCCTTTAAAGATTTCATCAGCTCTATTTGAGCAAGCAAGGTAATATCAATCGCTTTTTGCATTAAAACCAATTCTTCAGGCTGTTTGATTTGTCGAAGCTCAGCCATCCATATCTTAAGTTGCTTTTCATTCTTTTTTACACGTTTGGGTTGGATGGCTTGCTGAAAACCCAACTTCATTTCAGCAAGCAATTGATTCGAAAGATTAATATCACTTTTATACAAATTTTCTGCAATGAAGTTCACTGAAGAATATTGTTTCCAGTTAAAAATAGTTGCATCAAATTTAGTATTGGGCTTCACTGTTGAAAATCCTAAAAACTCAGGAGCTAATTCAGGCCCTAACCTTCTTCCATCCCATACTTCTTTTGTCGGATTTCGCTCAGGTATCCATAAGACTTCTGAAGTCCACTTGGAGTCAATAAAAATAGAATCTTTCAGTATAACCAAAGCCGCATTTGGTTCAGTAAATCCTGTTAAATAATAAAAATTAGGATCCTGATGATACTCATAATCCACATCATTTGAACGATTCTTTATGGGATTCGCAAAAAATACGGATATAGAGTTTGGCTCCATTTTTTCTCTCAAAGCAGCTCTTCTTTCTTGATGAAAAGAAACAGTTAAGCCATCGGAATCATAACGATATCGAGTGAGATGCTTCTCCGAATCTTGCTGTGCAACTAACATTGCGATTTGAAAAAGTAAATAAAAGAATAGGGTGTACTTCATAATTTTTGGAGCAAAAAAAAACGTTGCTACTAAGGTAACAACGTTTTTATAATTATTATTCTTTAGACTACATGTAGCCTTTCAATTTCGCTTCTTTGATGCAAGCATCTAATCCATTTTTGTTAATGTTTCTGATTGCTGATGCAGAAACTTTCAAAGTAACCCATTCACCAGTTACTTCATTATAAAATTTACGTGTAAATAAGTTTGGATAAAACTTTCTCTTTGTTCTAGTTTTAGAGTGAGAAACATTATTCCCTACCATCACTTTTTTTCCTGTTAATTGACAAACTCTTGACATCGTATATATCTTTAATAAATTCTATTATTTTCGGACGGCAAAGATATGTAATAATTCTTTATGAAATCAATCCTTCAAGCAAAAAAAAATTGTATTTTAATCTACCTTTTTACAAGCTCTTATCATTAATAAGTATTTTTGCATAAAAATAAACGGAGTCACCAAATGAAAAAAATACTAACCCTTTCAGCAATTCTATTTCTAACCATTACGAGTTTTGCTCAATGCAAATATAACGAAGGTGTTTCTAATGACGATATCCAACTTTTCTATCAATGGAAAAGAGCAAAGTTATTTGACAAAAACAGCGATATTGAATTAAGGATAAAAATAAAAAATTTAAAAAAAACAGCTATATTAGTTGACTTTAATGCAGACTACTATTTAGATGGAGTGCTGCAAGAGACTTCTGTAATTGAAGATTTTTGCATTAAATCAAAGCGAACAGCTCGTGGAAAAGTTAATGGTATAATCATAAAACCAACCCCCGAGATTGTAGAAATTAGAGAAAAGGAAAACTTTAAACTCGAATTTAGTGGCCTTAAGTCAGAACAAACAGAAGCCTGTGCTGAAAAATAAAAATCAAATATTAACTGTTGCAAAAATTATTGGGGCGGTTGTCTTTATTTGCGTTTGTGCGCAGATTAGTTTTGGATTGCCCGGTGGAGTGCCGTTTTCAGGGCAGTCCCTAGCCGTTTTAGCAGTGGCCATTGCTATGGGGTTTTACCAAAGTATAATTGTAGTCGCCGCATATTTACTTTTGGGAGCTTTGGGTCTACCTGTTTTTGCAGGCGGCTCCTACGGGATAGAGCATTTTAGTAATCCTTTTGCAGGATATTTATTTGGGTTCTTGGTAGCAGCTGCGGTGGTAGGTTGGCTAAAAGAAAAAGGGTTTGACACCACTTACTGGAAAAATTTTGTGGCTTTTCTAATTGGGCATGCCATTATCTTGGCTCTTGGAACAATTGTAATTTATTTTCAACGGGACTGGCCCACAGCGTGGGTTTATGGTTTAAAACCTTTTTTAATTGCAGCAGTCATCAAATCCTTATTGGGGGCCTTAATAATGCCTATTTATTATCAAACAAAAGAAGACTGGTAGTTCTATTCAAACAATACAACAACTTTTTTTAAGTTATACGGACTTTAAGCGGATAAGAACCTGAATATAGCAAAATGCTAAAAAAAACTCTTGGAACTTTCGGAGCAAAATTAATTGGAGCTATACTCAACTTCTTTATAATTATACTTTTGTCTCAATTTCTAGGCCCAGAAGGCAAAGGTGAAGCTAGCCTTATTCTTACCTCAATTGCCATGGTCTTAATAGTTGGGAATTTGGTTGGTGGTGCCCCTTTAGTATACCTTACCCCAAGAAAATCAATATTCCAGCTAATTCAAATAGCATACTCCTGGATTGTTATCATTGCTATACTTTGCTACTTTTTAGTATTCAATTTTAATTTAGGAATTGAACCATCATGGGCCAAGCACATTGCATTACTATCTCTTATTGAAGGGTTAACGGCTGTCAATTTAGCAATACTAATCGGTAAAGAAAAAATAAGCTGGAATAATTTCACTAGTATTCTTAAATCTCTTTTCTTATTCGGGTTTCTAATTTATGGTTTCTGGATTGCCCAAATCAACGATCTTTCTACCTATTTAAATGGACTATATGTTTCATTCAGTTTCGGCCTGCTATTAAGTAGTTATTTTGCTTTCCAATTTATAGAATTTAAAACTCCTGATAAATTGGGTGAACTGTTTAAGACTCTTTTCAAAAATGGTTTGCTAAACCAAACCTCCTATATTCTTCAATTTTTGAGCTTTAGAATTAGTTACTATATAATTAGCACCAAACTTGGTGATTCAGAACTTGGCATCTACTCGAATGCCATATCTATTGCAGAATCGATTTGGTTAATCAGCAGAAGCATCGCCTTGGTTCAGTTTTCAAGAATAGTCAACTCAGACAACCTTGAAAGTAACCAAAAGTTAACTATACAATTATTTAAATTCACTTTTATTCTTACTTTATTCGCGCTTATCCCACTTAATTTATTGCCAGCTTCATTCTATGCACTTTTATTTGGTGAAGAATTCTCTTCTATAAAACCGATTATACTTTTTGTTTCTCCAGGTATCTTGGCTTTTAATTTGTTTCTAATTTTCGGTCACTACTTCTCTGGAATCGAAAAATTTAAGGCGCTAACTTTTGTTTCACTAATTGGTTTCATTATTACTTTACTCACAACATTGTATTTAGTAGAATTAAGTGGAACCAAAGGAGTGGCATTAGCGACTTCCATTTCACTTATTGCTACCACTATTATCATAGGCTATAAATTCAAAGTATCCACCCATACACCATGGCGTAATTTTTTAATTGATCAAAAAGATTTTAAATCTATTAAATTAATGATCAAACAATTGACCATTAAGTAATACTATTTATAATCCACATTGGTTTAGCTCTAACCTTTCAAACAATGAAAAAATAATGTGCTGTTCAATTCTGTGATAACAACTCATAAACTAGTTTTACCGAATAAAACCAACTATTTTTGGCATTTGACTAAATTTGTAAGTGATGATTATTTATAAATTCTTCAATTGTCTATTTGGCATCATTTAAAACGCAAGTATTTGAGAGTTTTATTTATTTCATCTTGGTATCCCAACAAAACTGAACCTACAAATGGAAACTTTGTAGAACAGCACGCCATTTCTATTCAACCATACTGTGATCTTACAATTCTTCACGTAAGAGCAGCTGAAGTTTCCAAAGTAGAAATAGAGCCTATTTCAAATCACGGATTGAAAGGTTTTATCATATACTTCCCCCAAAAAAAGCTCAATTTTTTCTCCTATCTAAAGTATTATCGAAGGGGATTCAAACTCATAGAAGAATCAGTTGGTAACATTGATTTAATTCATCTCAATGTTATACTCCCTGTGGGTATAATCGCCTATTTAGCAAAGGTTTTTAAGGACATTCCCTACCTTATAACGGAGCATGCCACTATCTATAAAAAAGAAAGAAGAAATGAATTAAGCGCTCTCCGAAAGGTGGCTAGTCAAATAATCGCTAGAAAAGCAGCCTATATCTGTCCAGTCTCTCACAATTTGGCTGCAGAAATGCAGTCACTTGGTATTAAAGGAAATTATAAAGTAATCCCCAATGCAGTAAACACTTCGCTTTTCAAGGCCGTTGAAAAAAACAACTCTAAATTTAATCTCTTACACATTAGCACACTGGTGGAAGAACATAAAAATGGGAAAGGAATAATAAGGACGATAAAGAAATTAAGTCAAAAACGAAACGACTTTAAATTTAAAGTAATTAGCGATTTAAATATCAATCAGTTTGAAAAGAATGCCATTAATCTAGGTGTTAATATGAATCTTTTTGAATTAGAAGGCGCTAAAAATGCCTTTGAGATTTCGGAAGCCTTCAATACTGCAGATGTTTTTATTTTATTTAGCAATTACGAAAATTTACCCTGTGTTATCATAGAAGCGCATGCATCGGGAGTACCTGTAATTTCAACAGATGTAGGTGGAATCAATGAAATGATCACAACAGACAATGGGATTCTTATTCCTCCAAAAGATGAAGATGCTTTGCTTACAGCAATTGAAGCAGTAATGGATAAAAAAATTACCTTTGACCATAAAGCAATCGAAAGAAAAGCAAAAGCAATATATAGTTATCAATCAGTTGGTCAGCAATACTTTGAACTCTATCAACAAATACTTGGATTAAAATGATTTCTAAAGTCTGTAACAATTACCGTTTAAAAGTGATTCACTAATAATGACCCTGCTAAAATTGAGCAACTTTCCTAAATTGTAATGATGAATAAAATCTCGAAACTATTTAAAGCACTATCCCTTCTTTTATCTAATCCCTCGCTTCTTAACGAGGTTTTAGACTCTCCTTTGAATAGAAAAAAGGAGTTTTTGAAACAATACGCATTAAGCTGTGGGCTTGATTATGTTCATTTGACAGATTTAATTAACGAAAACTCTTTACACCTGAACAACTATTCCTACCAAGGGGGAAATAGTTTCCCTACAGATTTAATATTATTAAAGAAATTGTGTGAACAAAAAAGCGATTGTAATTACTTTGAAATTGGAACATGGAGAGGAGAAAGTGCGATTGCTGTTGCTGATAGCTGTAGACATTGCTATACGCTTAACTTGTCCAACCAGGAAATGGAAGCTATTGGTTTAGAAAAAGACTATATCAATCAACATGAGATTTTTTCAAGAAGCAACCCAAAAATCACCCATCTGAAAGGAGATTCTACAAAGTTTGACTTCTCTCCGTATTACGGAAAAATGGATGTAGTTTTTGTAGATGGTAACCATCATTATGATTTTGTGCTAAACGACACAAAGGCTGCTTTCAAACTTTTGAAAGATGAAAATTCTGTTATTGTATGGCACGATTACACGAAGAATGGAGAGGATATTCGATGGGACATTCTAAAAGCGATTTTAGATGGAAGTGATGAAAGAAACAGGAAATATATTTATCAAGTCAAGGACACAATGAGCGCAATTTACACCAAAAAAAACATCCCTACACATCCCAATTCATTTTGGAAGGCCCCAAAATACTCCTTTGATATTCAACTAAATATTAGACCTCTGCAATAGCCTTAGCGGCAATATATGCTGTTGTCCACGCAGCCTGAAAGTTAAACCCGCCAGTCACCGCATCAATATTCAAGACTTCTCCAGCAAAATATAAGTTCGGATATTTTCTACACTCCATTCGTTTGAAGTTTATCTCCTTATTGTCCACCCCTCCACAACTTACAAATTCTTCTTTAAAGGTTGTTTTTCCATTCGCTATAAAAGATTGTTCAGTCAAGTTAGTAGCTAATTGTTCTAAATCTTTTTTACTGCAGTCTCCCCAATTGCAATCAGGATTACTAATAGAAACTTTCACTAAATACTCCCACAATCTACTAGGAATATTTATCGTTTTATGCTTCATTATACTTCGCTTAGGATAATCATTTTTATATTGATTTAAAATAATTTCCATAGAGTCATGATCTTCTACCCCACTCCAATTCACTTGATAGGAAAACTGATAATTCCGTTTATTTAATTCAATAGCAGCATAAGAGGACAACTTTAGGACAGCAGGACCACTCATTCCCCAGTGGGTGATTAATAAAGGACCTTCACTTTCATAATTGGAATGACTTAATGAAACTACTGCATGGTCTACAGATAGTCCCATCAATTGAGTAATGGGATGTTTTGGTAAATTAAATGTAAATAGAGAAGGACGAGGGGTTATAATTTGTAAATCCATTTCATTGATCCAATGATAAGCGCTTAACTTGGCATTTCCCCCCGATGCAATTAGAACCACATCAAAAAATAATTCTTGTCCATTGGTAAAGCTCAATCGATATCCCTTTTCTTGAGGCATGATTTGGTTCAACTCCGATTTCAATTTAATAGCAATATTGTTTTCCTCACAGGATTTCAAAAAGCAATCAATAATATCTCGAGATTGGTTATTGACAGGAAACATACGGCCATCCTCTTCTGTCTTTAATTCTACCCCTCTTTTACCAAACCATTCAATGGTATCATAGGTCATAAATTGATGAAAAGGTCCTCTAAGCTCTTTCTCTCCTCTAGGATAATACTGTGTAAGCTCCTGTGGATCAAAGCAAGCGTGCGTCACATTGCACCTTCCCCCTCCACTCACTTTAACTTTGGTCAACACTTGATTGGTTTTTTCAAAAATAGTCACCTCTGAATCAGGCATCAATTCTTTAGTATTTATTGCTCCAAAAAAGCCTGAAGCTCCACCACCAATTACAGCAATTCTCTTTCCTTTTTTCACATTACAAAACTAGGAGATTTTATCTCTAAATGAATTTGGTTTTTAGATGTGTCAATGCTTTTTATATATTTACGTTTCATTCTACGTTTTTATGAAATATACTTTCTCACACTTTTTATTATTCATTTTCCTAACCATACTCTCCTTTAATACCTCTGCCAAGACTGAATTAACTCCTGAGGTCATTTTTCCTCATTATACGGTTAAAGGCGTGGAGAGTAAAGTGGAAATCAATTTAAATATAGATAGTAGTGGAGTCTATCACCTCTTTTTTAATGGTTCTCCCTACGATTTAACAATCGAAGAAGGTGTGGGGAACATCCCATTAAATCTAAAGAAATCAACCATATTAACCGTAGAAATCAATAACCTAATATTTGAAAAAAACTTAAACCCTATACCACTTTGGTGGTCCATATTCCCTCCTTTAATGGCTATCTTAATTGCGCTAATTTTCAAAGAAGTTATTAGTGCATTGGTATTAGGAATTCTATTTGGTGCAGTGATTTTAAATGTATACAGTGACGGGTTGTGGGGAATACTTTTTGGGTTTATGCGCACTATCGACACTTATTTATTAGGAGCAATCAATGATAGCGGTCATGTTTCTATAATTCTGTTTTCAATGATTATTGGCGCCATTGTAGCAATTATCTCTAAAAATGGAGGAATGCAAGGTGTAGTAGATAAGATATCTCCTTTTGCCAAGTCATCTCGTACAGCACAATTAAGCACTTGGGTACTAGGTGTAGCTATCTTTTTTGACGATTATGCCAATACACTGGTGGTTGGAAATACGATGCGCCCGGTTACTGATAGAATGCGAGTTTCCAGAGAAAAATTAGCTTACATTGTTGATTCTACTGCAGCACCAATTGCTGCGATTGCATTTGTCACAACTTGGATAGGTGCAGAATTAAGTTATATCGAAAGTGGAATTGCCAAAATACAAGGTTTGGATGAGGGAGTTTATGCTACATTTATCAGCTCTTTACAATATTCGTTCTATCCTATTTTGACCCTTATATTCATTTTCATGCTCATTTTAATGAACAAAGATTTTGGACCGATGCTCAAGGCTGAAAATCGTGCGAGAGCAACAGGAGACGTTTCATCTGTTTCTACACAACAAAAAAATATGGGCTCAGAAGACACCGAAGAGTTTTCAATGGCTAAAAATGCCAAAAGCAGATGGTACAATGCTGCAATACCAATCTTTATTATTATTGTTGGCACAATAGCGGGATTGTTGTATACCGGATGGGACTCTTCCATTTGGCATGATGGCAGCATTTCTTTAAGCCGAAAATTATCCACTATTATAGGCAACGCAGATTCCTATAAAGCCCTTCTTTGGTCATCATTACTATCATTAGTTGTTTCGATAATTATGACAGTTTCTCAACGATTAATGGATTTAGAAGAAACCATGCAAGCGACCTTAAATGGTTTTAAAACAATGCTTTCTGCTATTGTTATACTCGTTTTAGCGTGGGGTTTAGCAGAAATTACAGATGATATGCACACAGCTGATTTTTTAACCCAATTGTTATCCAATAACGTCGCTCCATGGATTTTACCTGCAATTACATTTATTGTAGCTGCTTTAGTTGCTTTCTCTACTGGCTCTTCATGGGGTACAATGGCTATCCTTTATCCATTGATGATGCCAGCAGCTTGGAGTATCTGTCAAGAAGCAGGATTGGATTATGAATCATCATTAAATATTTTTCATAATGTAGTTGCAAGTGTTTTAGCAGGTTCGGTACTTGGTGACCACTGCTCTCCTATTTCAGACACTACTATACTGAGCTCACTGGCAAGTTCTTGCCATCATATAGATCATGTTAAAACACAAATGCCCTATGCTTTAACCGTGGGAGGTGTCGCTATATTTATTGGAATAATTCCATCTGCTTTGGGCGTCTCTTCTTGGATTTGTCTACCCTTTGCTATCATGGCTTTATGGCTCATTCTCAAATTATTTGGAAAAGATGTAAAAAATTTAACTGTAGAGGATAAATTTTAATTTTTGTATCTCTTTTACTATTACTTTTGCGCAAAATTTAAATTAAAAATGAGAAAAATTTTAACACTAGTAGCAATTCTTGCAGTTGCTTTTCAATTTGTAGCATGTAACAATGTTGCTGAAGAACAAAACAAAGAAATCGAAGCGATTAAAGCAGAAGTGATGAAAGTTCATGACGATGCAATGGCATTGATGGGAGATTTAGGTTCTGAAGAAGTACGTATTTCAGAGAAAGTAACAGCTTTAAAAGCTGATACAACTCTTGCTTCAGACTCATTAACCGCAGTTTCTATTGCTTCTTATGAAGTGGCAATCGCAAACATTGGTTCTGCTAAAGCTGAAATGATGAATTGGATGAACAATTATGCTGAGCCAGCAGAAGATGCAACATTCGAAGAGAAAAAAGCTTTTTATTTAGCGGAGCAAGAAAAAGTGAATGCAGTAATGAATGACATTAATGCAACTATTGCTGCTTCTAAAGAAGTAAAATAGTTTTAAAACACACTAAGTAAGCCGTTGTGATTCTCACAACGGCTTTTTTTGTGCTTGTTTTTACCGAAAATTGATTACAAATAAGCAGATACTTAATCATTTGAGAATCAACCATTAAAAACCAATTTTCTACTTATTCATCAATCTAAAAATATTCCTATTTTAGTATTCTTAAAACCACTACAATGAAAAAACAGCTACATACTCTTTTAACCCTACTCTCTTTAATGACCAACTCCCTCTTTGCACAAACCCAAATTGGGTTGGATCTCAAAGGAGATGGCAATTACGATAAATTTGGTTATTCGGTTAACATGCCTGACCCATACACATTAGCAGCAGGGTCTCACCATAACGGTAAAGGATATGTCAAAGTATACCGTTGGAGTGGGAATAGCTGGGCTCAAAAAGGGAATGATGTTATTCGCACATTATCAACAGACAAAACAGGCTATTCAATAAGTATGCCTGATTCTAATACAATAGCAGTAGGATCTCCTGAGAAAGATGGTATTAGCCAAAATTCTGGACTTGTGCGTATCTTCAGGTGGAATGGAACTGCCTGGGTTCAAAAAGGATTAGGGATTGACGGGGAATACACCAATAACTATTCAGGGCGCTCAATTAGTATGCCTGATTCCAATACTGTAGCGATTGGTGCCAGTCGAAATTCACCCGACCCTACAACCCTTTTAACAGCAGGACATGTACGGATCTATAAATGGAATGGAACAGCATGGATTCAAAAAGGGTTAGACATTGATGGAAAAAGACGACAAGATTATTCAGGATCTTCTGTTAGTATGCCTGATTCCAATACTGTGGCAATTGGTGCCCCGAGAGGTGGGATAAGTAACGACAGTGCAGGCACTACAAGTATATATCGATGGGATGGTGCAGCATGGATACAAAAAGGAATAGATATTAAGGGTGAAAACTTAGCAGACCAATCAGGCACATCGGTAAGCATGCCTGACTCCAATACAGTGGCTATTGGTGCTCCT
Source organism: Acidiluteibacter ferrifornacis (assembly GCF_009909615.1). Lineage (GTDB taxonomy): Bacteria > Bacteroidota > Bacteroidia > Flavobacteriales_E > Vicingaceae > Acidiluteibacter > Acidiluteibacter ferrifornacis. The sequence goes on from NZ_WWNE01000007.1 coordinate 53,318, forward strand.
CAAAACAATGGAAATGGGAATAGAGCTGGAAATGCTCGGATCTACACTTGGAATGGATCAGCTTGGATTCAAAAAGGTGCAGATATCGATGGAGAAGCTGCTGGAGACCGATCGGGAACTTCTGTGTCTATGCCTGACTCCAATACTATAGCTATTGGTGCATATGGCAATGATGGCACTGCTACAAATGCCGGTCATGTAAGGGTCTATAGATGGAATGGGACTACTTGGGCTCAAGATGGAGTTGATATTGATGGTGGTGCTGCCGATGATTGGTTTGGTTATGCCGTGAGTATGGGAGGTGCAAATACTTTAGCCGTTGGATCGCATCTTTATAGTGCTCAAGACTCTGGAAAAGTTCAGGTGTATCAATTTTGTAATTTCATTCCTGATACGCTTTCTCCTATAGTTTGCGATACTTTTATTTCTCCAAGTGGAAAATACATTTGGAGAACTAGTGGTAAATTCAGAGATACCATCTACAACCCTATTGGTTGCAACACATACTATTTGGTTGATTTGAGAGTGAACAGAAATTCAAAAGTTCTTGTATCAACGGTTTGTGATAGTTTACTTTCTCCGAGTGGGAAATACATTTGGAGAACTTCGGGAACTTATAATGATACCATCCAAAACTCTTTGGGCTGTGACAGTGCGATTACTTTTATCTTGACTGTAAACGCTGTTGATGCTAGTGTTTCTAACTTTACGACTTCCATTGCTTCTAATGCATTTAATGCCACCCACCAATGGGTTTATTGTGATAGCAACTATGCATTTGTTCCTGGAGCTACTAACCAAATATTTACGCCAACCACCAATGGAAACTATGCCGTAATCGTTACTGAAAATGGTTGTACAGATACTTCTGCCTGTGAAACCGTATTGCCTGTGGGAATATCAGAAAATGTATTAGGCAATTTGGTATTCTTTCCCAACCCAACAAATGGAATTACTACCATTAGCTTTGGAAATACCTCATTAAATACAACGATAAGAATTAACAGCCTAGATGGTAGATTGATTCATGAACAGCAGAACATTAATTCCAACCAAGTACAAGTGGATTTAACTAATCAACTTCAAGGAATTTACTTTGTTACCATTCAGCATAATGATGCTGTTCGGGTGATTAAGTTGGTGAGAAATTAAGGTTTCTATAAATGTATATATGAATGCTATTTAAAGATTAACTACTTCATTTTATCTTTGTTCCAATACATCAAGACCAAAGGCAAAAGCATCATATCGGTAACTACTGCAAACAGCAAGGTTAAACTAACAAATACACCGATATAGAAAGTACTCATAAAGTTAGAAAAGATAAGGCTACTAAATCCACCCAGAAGAATTATCGAAGTAATTACGATTGCCTTCCCAGTAGATAGGTATGTTCGTTTTATGGCATAAAGGTTACTTTTCCCTTTTTTGATTTCTTGTGCATACCGACTTAAAAAATGGATGGTATCATCCACCGCTATACCAAATGCGACAGTAAATACAATGGAGGTAGTAATATTTAGATCTATTCCAAAATAACCAATAATTCCGGCTACTAGTAATATAGGATATAAATTAGGAATCAATGAAATAAGCCCCATTTTTATAGATTTGAATAGAATGGACATAATTACAGCTATGATTACAAATGCGATGCCTAAACCAGATAAAACATTCAAAGCCAAATAGCGGCTACTCTTATCAATGATTACTGGTGTACCTGTTAGTTTATAATCAATTAAAGTAGTATCTATTTGAGATTGATAAAACTGCTGCAAGGTATCATTCCTAAATAACACTTCTCTACTCCCCGGGTCAACCATTCGTCCACTTAAACGAGCCATCTTTCCATCTTCTGAAATAATTTCCGTCAGCTGCTTTTGCATCCCAAGATCTTGAAGTTGATCTGCAATATAGTCGTAACGCTTCTCTTTATCTGGAAAAATATAAAATTCAGGCTTCCCACTTCGCATTGCCCGATTGATGTATTTAAAAGGAGTAGTTGGACTAATCATTTGGCCAACTTGATAACGATCGGTCAAATAGTTTTCCATTTTATTGATTTCATGCATCACTTCGAAATCATAAATACTACTGCTCTTTTTCTTTACCACAATTGCCATTTCAAAAGGCCGTATTCCATGAAAGTTATCCTCGAAAAATCTCATTTCTTCAGCCATAGGGTCATTCTCACCCAATTCTTGCATCAAAAAATAGTCAAACTTTATCATCGTCATTCCGACAATTGCAACAACTCCAACAGAGATATAAGTTATTAGAACCGGCTTTCGATATTGGATAAGCAACAAAAAAAGTTTTCTAAGCAGTTGATCCCAATCCGAATTAGATTTTCTAGAATCACCCATTTTAGGAATCTTCACCAAATAGAAAATAGCGGGAATAAAAACAATGGCAATCATAAAGGCGCACATCACCCCAACTGCTGTAAAAACTCCGAAGTCCTGAACGGGTTCCATATTGACAAATATGAGCGTTACAAAACCCAATGCTGTTGTAATAGAAGTCAGCAATGTTGCAAGTCCAACATTCTTTAGCATGTTTTTTATGGCTTCAACCTTAGATCTTCCCAATCTAATCTCCTCGAGATATTTAGCTACCAAATGTACCACATCACTCATTCCCACAACTAACATAATTACAGGTAATAAAGTAGTCATCATGTTTAACGGTCGACCAAAGAGCTGCATCACACCCAAGCTTAAAACTACTGATAGCAAAACAGTTGTCATTGGAATTAAAATCCCCCAAAAGGACCGATAGGCAAGAATTAAAAAGATGATTAAAATAAAAATTGATATCCCCATGAAGGTAGCAAACTCCACTTTCATTATGTCGATGTAAAGCTGTTGGCCCAATATTTTACCAATTACATAAATTTGCTTAAAATCAGTTTGCTCCACTAAATTGTTTATGGCTGTTCCTAATTCATCAGAATCTGCCTTGTTAATGAGTTCCTTGTTTTTTAATACAATTACAATAACACCTTTATTCAATTCAACAACGTTGGCAATTGGATCGTTAGATATAGCAATAAATAAAGAATCTGATTCATATTTCTCTGGCTGATCAACGTGAAAATAGGGTTCCTGAAATTCGCCTATTGAAGAAAAGTCTAATCGAGGATATTTGGCCTCAATCGGAGAAATTACCTCACGAGTATGGGGGAGCTTTTTCAAAGAATCGGTGAATGCTTCTACCTTCTTCAAAAAATCTTGATTGAAAATTCCGTTATCACTTTTCAATGCAAAAAGTACAAAATCGTTATCATTTTCAAAGGTCGATCGATACTCCTTGAAGAAATCTAAATCATCATCTTCTTGAGGAAAGAATTTTTCGAAATCATAATCAAATCGAAGCTTAATAGCTTGATTAGCACTAAAAATAGTAATCAATAGCACAAACGTTAAGGCGATTATGCTATACTTTTTGTATTTATCGCTCATTCTGAAAATTAGATGGTCACAAAGTTAGTTGTTATTAACTACTCAATCTAATAATTGTTCACGCAACTAAACGAATTTCTATTCGTCTCAAAATACAGTATTCATCATCAATTATCCTTAAATTTACGGATAGACTTTACCTTTATTTTGAATAGAATAACTTTACATATTTGTTTGTTTATATTACTGGCACTATCCAGCATTATTGGAAGAACGCAAGGAACTCCCTTTATCGAAAATAAAGGACAATGGCCTAAACAGGTCTATTTCAAAGCAAATATCTCCTCAGGTGGACTTTTTCTAGAGAAGACTGGATTTACTTATTATTTCTATTCAAACGGAGAACACGAACACGGAAGCATTGAAGAAGACCACAATCATCTTCACGAATTCAAAGAATCAGTTATTAAAACTACTTTTCTGAATATTAACCCATGTCCTAAAATTATCAAATCAGGAGAACAATCTACTTTATATAATTATTTCCTAGGCAATGATCCTAAAAAGTGGGGCGCTGGTGCAAAAGCTTTTGAAACCGTAATTTACAAGAATATATATGAAGGTATAGATTTAAAAATATACCAATCTCAAGAAAATGGATATAAATATGATTATATCCTTGCACCTTATGCTCATCCTAAGGCAATTCAAACAAAATATTCAGGCTATAATCGGTTGGAAATACTTAATGGCGATTTAATTATTTCTCACGAGGTTGGGCAATTAATTGAGGTAAAGCCCTATGCTTATCAGTTCATCAATGGACAAAAAATAGAGGTACCATGTCAGTTTCAAGTAAACGATAGTATCGTTTCTTTTCGATTCCCAAATGGGTATGATAATAGTCAAGAATTAATTGTTGACCCTGATTTGATTTTCTCTACTTTTTCTGGTTCTACCTCTGACAATTTTGGAATGACTGCAACATACGACAGTCAGGGCAATGGTTATACAGGAGGAGTTGTTTTTGGGAATGGTTACCCAACTACTCCGAATATGGCACAAGATACTTTTGGCAAAGGGATGGTAGATGTAGCCATATCAAAGTTTTCTAGTGATGGAAGTCAACTCTTATACACCACTTATTTTGGTGGTTCTGGAACTGAAATGATACACAGCATGGTAGTCAATTCAGCCGATGAATTATTGTTTTATGGTACAACCAGCTCTAGAAATTTACCAACAACTCCATTGTCTTTATTCGATACTTTGAAAGGAGGAACCACGGTAGCGGCTCTTCAATATTTTTCTGGAGGTTCTGATATCTTCTTAGCTAAAATATCTGCAAATGGAGACCAGTTTTTATCTAGTACCTATTTGGGAGGGTCTGAGAATGATGGATTAAACCTATTGAACAATACAAATGGAGGTGATTATTCCAATAGATTACTTTATGGATATGGAGATCAAGCCAGAGGAGAAATAAACATTGATCAATTTGACAATGTATACTTAATGAGTTCCACCTATTCAACTGACTTTCCTGTAACCTCCGGAAGTTATTCCACTACATTGAATGGAAAGCAAGACGCTATAATTGCAAAATTTTCACCTGATCTCAATAATTTGCTTTGGTGTACCTATTTGGGGGGAAGTGAAAATGAAGTAGGATACGCCGTTAGAATAAATAATAGCGGAGATGTATATGTTGCAGGAGGAACGATTAGCACAGACTTCCCAACTTCAATCAACAGTTACAATCCTACTTATAATGGTGGAGTTACAGATGGATTCGTAAGTCGGTTATCCCAAGATGGCACTACTTTAAAAAGTTCTACTTTTTTAGGAACAAACAACTATGACCAAACCCACTTCTTAGACATTGATAAATATGGTGAAATATACGCTTTTGGACACAGTTATGGAGGTAATTTTCCTGTTAATAATGTGAATTATGTCGATTCAGGAGCAGGTCAATATGTCATCAAATTAGACTCTAATCTTTCTACCAATATTTTCTCAACTACAGTAGGTAGTCGTTCTGGAACAGGTAAAATTGACTTCTCTCCTACTGCCTTTTTAGTGGATAGATGTCAGAATATTTATATTAGTGGATGGGGAGCTCGTAACTCCACCTTCCCCGGGCTTTCATTATCACAGGCACTCAATTCTTCCATGCCAATTACTCCTGATGCATTTAAACCTACAACCCATGGCGGAAATTTCTATTTTATGGTATTGAGGAAAGATGCCGACAGTTTAGTTTTTGGTTCTTTCTTCGGTGGAACATCTCCCTCAAGAGAGCATGTAGACGGAGGTACGAGTAGATTTGACCAAGACGGAGTAATTTACCAATCCGTTTGTGCAGGATGCGGAGGTAATAGTAACTTTCCCGTTAAAAATGCCTATTTCCCGACTAATGGATCTTCGAATTGCAACAATGCCCTGTTTAAAGTGTCGTTAACTGTAAATCCAGAGGCTAAACTTTATGTGGAAAAGGATAGTGTTTGCGCTCCTGCGAATATTGAATTCAAAAATACAAGTACCAATAGTAATTATTTCTATTGGCATCTTGGAAATGGAGAAATAGACTCCACCAACAAAGTTATTAGTAGAACTTTTTCCCAACCAGGAGTGTATTCTATCAAGCTTGTAGTTGGCGATTCTATTTGTGGGACTTCTGATACCTTAGTTAAAGAGGTTAAAGTGTTTAGTAACGATTTGAATATGGTGAAATTGAAAGACACCATATTGTGCTCAAGTGATAGCATTCTGCTTTACCCGAACTTTAATGGAACTGTACTTGATATCATTTGGAGTGATACTAGGGATTTTAAGGATAGATTAAATCCAATAGGAGACTATTTTATTAATGTTTGGACACCCTTCCAGAAAAAATACTATTTAGAATTAAGAGGTCCGGGATGCAGTATTTTTGACTCTATCACTGTTACAAACAATGTACTAGACAACAACTTTATCCTAAGTGATACCGCAGGTTGCAGTCCACTTAAAGTAGACTTAACCAACCTAAGTACCAATTTTGATTCGCTTGTATGGAGTTTCGATGGGCAAGTTGTTTATAATTTAAATTCCATTACTCATGCCTTCAACACCCCGGGCTCCTATTCCATTGAACTAAAAACCATAAGTCAGGTTTGTAATAAAGAATTAACCCAGACTAAAAACATTAACGTTTTCCAATCGATTCAAATAAAATCATTGAATGATACTTCAGTCTGTGAAGGAGAAAACCTCACAATTAATTTAAATGACTTTAATACAGCGAATCATTTTATCTGGTCATCTGATTCTAAATTCACTGATACTTTATCTACTACCAAACAATTAGTTTTAAACAATGTAACTATTCCACAACAAATTTATTTACACCTTTCCAATGACCATTGCGATACAATCGTTTCATTTTCAATTGCCGTTCCGATTGTGAATATATCCCTGCTAGATTCCATCAACAAATGTAAAAATGATACCATTGAAATTAAATCTAATACTGGTAATAGTTCCTCGAATTTAACTTACAAATGGACTCCTATGCAAAACATCATAAATGGAGCCAATACACCTCAAATTATAACTAATACGAACAACAACACCACCTATTACTTAGATGTCTCCAATAAATTAGGATGTCATTATAAAGATTCTGTATTTGTAAAAGTTACTACTCCTATAACCAATCAATTACTCCCCTTTAGTCTTAGCGATAGTGTTCCTATCGGTAAAACCATCGTTTTAGAATCAGATATTATAAAAGACAGTTTTATCTACCAATGGCAACCTGAACAACTAGTTGAATCTCCTCATTTACCTTTAACTAAAGCTGTCGCAAAAACAGATACCATTTATCGACTTTATATATTTGATCCTTCTTCAGGTTGCTCCTATCAAGGAAAGCTAAGAATTAGGGTTTATGACGATGAATGTAATTCTCCTCACATATTTGTACCCTCAGCATTTACGCCAAATAATGATCTTAATAATGATGTGCTTCAAGTTAGAGGAGACCTAATAGAAACTTTCACCTTTCAAATTTTTAACAGATGGGGAGAATTAATTTTTGAATCTAATGATCTAACCATCGGCTGGGATGGCACCTATAAAGGAGAAGAAGCTGCCGAAGGAGTTTATGTTTTTCAGCTTAAAGCTAAGTGCTACAGCGGCCAAGAATATTTCTTAAAAGGGGACGTAACGTTAATAAGATGATAAGGTGTTCTAAACATATCTTATTACTTCTAATAGCGTTTCATTCTCTACTATCAAACGGACAAGATTTGCACTTCTCACAATTTAATCAATCTCCATTGAACCTCAACCCATCTCTCACAGGAAACTTTAGCTCGTCCTACCGATTAATAGCAAATTATCGAAATCAATGGAGCAATGTTGGTGAACCTTATAAAACCTTCTCATTCTCTGCAGAGGCTCGTGGACTATTTGGTATTAAAAAGTTAAGCTATGGAGCTTTATTTTACAATGATAAAGCAGGAGCAGGAGAGCTCGCGAAATCAAATTATGGGATGAGTGTCAATTACAGTCAAAATTTGAATTATGACTCTAGTTTATCTATAAGCATTGGTGCGCTATTAGCATTCCAACAATATAAAATAGATTTCAACCAACTTTCTTTTGATCAGCAATATGATGGTTACTCATTCAATTCAAATTTGGGAAATGGTGAAAATTTCGAACAAAATAGTTTTGCTCAATTCAATCCCTCATTTGGTGTCCATTTGAATTATGTAATCAATTCTCGAAATGCAATAAAAATAGGTTATTCAATTCATAACCTGTTGACTCCTAGAAATTCCTTTTTTGATGAAGAGAGTGTAATTTTGCAACAAAGGAATACCATTCACTTTTCCTCTAATTTTGGAGTCAACCAATTGTTAGACATTCAACCATCACTATTGTATATGACACAAGGGAAGTATAGAGAATTCGTAATTGGGACTAACTTTCGGTATTACTTAGAGCGCACAAAATACTCCAAGAAAGCGCTAACTGCAGGAATATATTACCGAAATCAAGATGCGGCTTTTGCTTCGATTGGAATGGAAGTAGCAAGAACATCACTCGGACTGAGCTACGACTTTAATATTTCTGAATTAAATACCGCAACTAATAAAAATGGAGGCTTCGAAATTTCAATTGTTCATTTAATCTCCAATTATAAACCTTCTTACAAAAGAGGAACCAAGTGTCCTAATTTTATGTAATCCATGAGAGTATTTCTTTTTGCTTTTTTAATTGCTCTGCAACTTTCGGTCTATTCTCAAACTAAAAAACAGCTACTTCAAATAGCGAATAAGGCATACCTTCTACAAGATTACTACTCCGCCATAAACCTCTATCAAAATTATTTAGAAGCATACCCTTCCGAGATAGAAGTAAAATACAAATTATCAAAATCATATATTGAACTGAATGATTTTGATAAAGCGATTCCTCACCTATTGGATATCTATAAAACAGACAGAGATAAAAAGTTTCAAGAGACGAGTTTCTTATTGGCAAATGCTTATAAACAAACTGCAAATTATAGGTATGCTAAAAGATATTTTCGAAGAGCATTAATCCAACATAGAAGACATAAAGAGAGTTATGAATATAAAAAAATCAATCAAGAAATAAAGTCTTGCGATTTTGCCCAAACCAATTATAAACCTATTAAAACAAAAGAGTTGACCAATCTTGGAAGTTCAATCAACTCTACTAATGCTGACTTTGCATTTACACTTATCGATAACAATACCGCTATATTTGCTTCAACGGATACTTTTGGTACTGCTAATGGGACAATAGCTTATTCTAAACTATTTTGGGCCAATAAAATAAATGAGCAATGGAGCCGTGGTGGATTAGTCCAACTGCCAAAAAGTTATGCTGATCACAATGTCGTTAATCCATTTTATGATGATGAAAATCGACAATTATACTTTAGTGATTGTGACACCATGTTGAGATGCATGATCAAAAAAGGAGATATCGTAGGACAAAGTTTAACCAATATCATCACTTTAAATAATAAGATTAACCTTCCGTTTACAAATAATACTCAACCAACTATAGCAATTACTGACTCAGCAAAATACTTGATATTTAGTTCTGATAGAACAGGTGGTTTTGGAGGGATGGACATTTGGTACTCTAAAATATCAGAAAGCGGCTATGAGGAACCTATTAATATAGGTGAAAACATTAATTCTCCCGATCATGAAATATCTCCTTTTTATAAAAACAATACGCTCTATTTTTCAAGCAATTGGCATCTTGGTTTTGGAGGATTCGATATCTTTAAAAGTGAAGGAAATATAACCTCCCATAAAAAACCCGAAAACCTATTAAGTCCCATTAATTCGATTTCAAATGATTTATATTTCCAAGAATTTGAAGAGCATTTCTACCTAACTACCAATCGAACTGGTTCATTGACCTTTAAAAATGATAATTGCTGCAACGACATCTATTATTCTCCCATTGTTGCAGACACAAATAATACTATTGTAGAAAACACCTATCAAAGTATCAACAACTTACTCCCATTAGCTTTGTACTTTGATAATGATTCACCTAAAAAAAATAAAACTGACACTACTACCAATGCAATCTACACAGATCTGCTAAATGAATACATGAATAGAAAAGCAACCTATATTTCACAAAACCTAAAGGGCCTAAATAAAAACGAAGCGATGGATAAAGAGGATGACCTAATCGACTTCTTTGAATTTCAATTAATAAATGGGTCAAATCAATTAGACGAAATCACCAAATTTGTAGAAAAACAAATATCAAATAATGAACAAGTAAAACTAATTGTTAGAGGATATTCTAGTTCTCTTTCGAATTCGGACTATAACTTTAAACTAAGTCAAAGAAGAATAAATAGCTTACAAAATTATTTCAATAAAGTTATCGAGAAAACAAATGCGTTGGAAATATTAGCCCTACCAATGGGTGATTTGATTTCTACAGAAAAGAGTCAAGACAATAAGCGAGATCAAATTTATGGATTAGATGCTGTTTACCAGAGGAAGATAGAGATCGTTGGACTTGTAGGAAGAAGCATTTTTACTGAAAATCAATCAATCAGTCCGAAATTAGTTTTACCAAACCCAATAATTAACTTAGGTAAAATAAAGTCTAATGTGGTGAAATATAGCTTGACTATAAAAAATACGGGTAATACGGACCTACAATTAATTAAAATTGTAGGCTCCCATTTAAGTAATGCTATATTCCCTCAACTCATAATCCCCAATGAGTCGACCACAATAGAACTTCAATTTAATTTTGATAGCGAATTAGAAACGAGTAAATCTTCTGTTTACTTCATTTCCAATGAAACTGATAAGGTAAAAAGTATTGAATTTAGGTATCAATTTGAGTAACCTTAAAACTCAAATTTTAATGACAATTGCTCAATAACCTTATCTTGTTCTTTAGCCATAGATTTGGTGTAAGAAGAAACATATTCAAATTGGCCCTTTCTTTCGTTCAACTGAATAATTGTAATTGGAAAATCCAATTGAGAAGCGTCAATTCCATCTTTAAATGGAATAAGTTCACAAAAAAAGTCGAAATTCTCAACCCTTTCTTTAATCACTTTTTTTGAAGTTGCATTTACCGCTAATCTTTTCGTAATGTAACCTTCTTTTTCTACTTCAAAAGTATAACTATTCCCCAGTTCTATCTTTACTTCGAAATTCCCAGAAGCATTAGTAACAATTGTATTAACTAATTCGTTTCTTTTATACAATTTGATTGTCACGTCAGCCAGGCTGTTATCTTCGATAATAACTTTCCCTTTAAATTTTACTTCCCCTTGGTTAGACCCATAAGAAGATTGAACAAATAAGATTAAAGAAAGAATAACAAAAGTTTTAAATATATTTTTCATATCCGGATTGTTTTAGGTTTCGATTCAAAAGTAGCCTAGTCCATTTCCTAAAATTTCATGATTTATCCTAAATTATTAAAATAGGCAAAATACCTAAAGCGAAAGACTCACTTATTAACTCATTAAATCTCAATAATATTCCAAAAAATAACTCTGTTAAAAAATGTAAAACAATTAAATAATTCATTAGCTTTACGCTTGCCTATAAAAATTCCCGTTTTTATAGTCTTAGATAAGTAAACTATTATTCATTATAACCTCGTAATTATGAGAAGAAAAATTATCTCAGGATTGCTAATGGGCCTAGCTTTCTTTGGTCTCAGGCAATCATTAAGTGCGCAATGCACACAGGTCTCTCCATATTTGGAGACCTTTGCGTCCTACACTCCTAGTTGTTGGACAGAAGCACAAGGTCGACTTGGTTCATCAACCTCACTAACAGGCACTTCATCAGCATGGACCAGTGATGGTTTCTTAAACGCAGGAACTTCAGGTTCAGCTCGTATAAATATTTTTGGAACTTCTGCCGATGAGTGGGTAGTATCACCCATCATTGATCTAGGTAGTGGTGCCTCATCTTATCAATTGGAATTTGATGCCGGACTAACTGATTACTCAGGATCAGGAACTGATTTAATGGGAGTAGACGACTCATTAGCTGTAGTAATATCATTAGATAGCGGAGATACATGGTCCAATGCTAATATTTTAAAACTATACACCTCAGGAAATCAACCATCAAATAATGGAGAGTCAGTTGTCATTGATTTAACTGGCTATACTGGAAAAGTTAAAATTGGTTTTTATGCCGCATCTTCGATTAGTAATACAGATTATAATGTATACATCGATAACTTTGCTATTAACCCTTTAGCCACCTGTCCAAAACCAAATGCCTTCATTGCATCTGCAATTACTAGTAATAGTACTAGCTTAAATTGGAATGAAAATGGTTCGGCTACTTCTTGGCAAATTCAATACGGTGTAACTGGTTTCACATTGGGAACTGGCACACTAAATGTTGTTACATCTGACAGTGTAAACATATCAGGTTTAACATCAAACACAATGTACCAAGCATATGTTAGAGCTATTTGTAGTTCTTCGGATTCTAGCGTTTGGGTAGGGCCAATTTCCTTCACCACTTTATGTACTCCATTCACAGCTCCATATTTCGATGATTTTGAGTCAGCAGCAACAAGTTCAACTCCTGATTGTTGGACTGAATACAAAACGTATTCTTCCAGTTATGCTGAAGTAAGAGCAAGTAGCCCATTTTCAGGATCAAATGCTATAAACATGTATAGCAGTGGAGCTTCCACTACAGGAAATGACAGTTTAATTTTGGCTACTCCTCAATTTTCTGATTTAGTACTAGGCGACAAACAAATTTCATTTCAGGTGAGTTCTTCTAGTACTCAGAATGCCTTAATAATTGGTACGGTCGCTGCAACAGATCCGTCATCAATTTTCAACCCTATTGATACTATTACTTTTAGTTCAACAAATAGTTATTCAGAAGTTATCATTCCATTCACAACAGCAAATGGATATAATGGTACTGATCAATTTATTGTTTTCGCTAGCAATTTGGGTTCTACTTATACCTACATTAGAATTGATAATTTTAACTATACAATCATTCCTTCATGTCCTAAACCAAATGGATTAATGACATCAGCTGTCACTAATAGTAGCGTTAGCTTCAATTGGACAGAAAGGGGTTCTGCTACTTCTTGGCAAATTCAATATGATACTGTAAACTTTCCTATTGGAACAGGTACCAAAAGTGTTGTGGCTTCTGATAGTGTAAACGTTACTGGATTGATCGCTCAAACAGACTATGATGTTTATGTAAGAGCTATATGCGGTTCATCAGATACTAGTGTTTGGTTGGGACCAATATCTTTCACTACTTTATGTAACGCAGTTAGTACTTTCCCTTTCTTTGAAGATTTTGAATCAACAAATACGGCCTCTCTTCCTAACTGTTGGTCAAGTCAAGTAATCAGTTCAACTCAAGATTGGGCAGTAAGATCTGGAAGCACAGGAGATATTTCAGGGCCCTATGCTGGTACTAAATTCATGGAAAAAAATTATTCTAGTTCTGAATCAATTCTATTTTCTCCAGCATTAGATTTAAGTGCTATAGGTTCAGCAAGCAGACTTAATGTTTGGTTACATAGACATGCATCTGCACATGCAAATGATGAATATATCATTCTCATTAATAATGCTAAGACTTTAGTTGGTGCAGACACATTGTTACGTTTATATTCTAAAACAACTATTGCTCCTACTGAGCCTTCTACAGGCTGGTATAACTATAATATTTCTATTCCTGTTTCATATAGTAATAGCGCAGGCGCATATATCATGTTCCTTGGTAAAACATCAGCGGGCTTTTCATCCTATGATTTAGGTATCGACGACTATACCATTGAGGCTCTACCTGCTTGCGTTGCTCCAAGTGCTTTAACAACAGCTAATTTAACTCAGACATCAATTGATCTTTCATGGACTGAAAACAATTCGGCAACTGAGTGGGAAATTAGTTATGACATAACAGGATTTACAGCAGGACAAGGAATACAAAGTATCGTAACCAATAATCCTACTTCTATAAGTAGCTTATCTCCAAATACTACTTATGACTATTATGTAAGATCTATATGTTCTCCTGGAGATACAAGTGCATGGTCTACGAAAGGATCTTTCTATACTGGCTATTGTACGGTTTCTACTACTTATTCGGGTGATTACATTTCGTCTTTAACGAGTAATGGAGGAAACACTAACGTATCTTATACTGCAAGCTCTAATCCTGCAGGATCATACTCAGATGAAACGGCGCAAACACTTACTAGCTATGCTACTGGTACATTTGATATAACTACAACTTATGTAGGTGGTGCAAATGGAGTTAAAGTATGGGTTGATTGGAATAACGATCTAGTATTAGATGATGCTACTGAATTGGTTGGTGCGCAAGCTTCAAGTGCTGCCTCCAAAACTATAATAGGCTCAGTACCAGCTTCCGCAAATGTAGGAAACTATAGAATGAGAGTGAGAGCTCAGTACGGATCATCAGCCAATCCACCTCCATGCGGTAATGTTAGTTATGGTACTACCTTAGACTTCACACTTACCTTAGTTACACCACCTTCGTGCTTATCTGTTTCTAATTTTTCTAGTGCTGAAATCACTTCTAGCTCTACAGATTTATTCTGGATAGAAAATAACAGTGCAACTTCTTGGCAATTAGAGTATGATATTGCAGGATATACTCAAGGTTCAGGAATAAAAAGTGTAGTAATGTCTGATAGTATTACTTTAGGTAGCTTACTCTCAAATACTTCTTATGACGCATATGTTAGGTCAATTTGTAGTTCTTCTGATACCAGTTCATGGGTTGGTCCGATTACATTTACTACCTTATGTGCTCCATTTAGCGCTCCTTTTGTTGAGGACTTCTCAACTTTTGTGCCTTCTTGTTGGTTCGAGGCTGCTGACGGAACACCAAACTCGGGAGTAACCAACCTTAACTCTGGCGACTGGAGATCAACAAATTACCTAAACACAACAGGTATAGGAAAAGGTGCTGCCTTAAATCTATATTCTAATGTAGACAAGGAATGGATAATCTCTCCAGTACTTGACCTATCCGTGGGTGCACCTTTAGAATTGGTTATTGGTGCAGGAGTAACAGACTTTGTGAGCTCATCTCCAGCTACTATGGGGTCTGATGATGAAGTTTTAGTGCTTATCTCTGAAGATAACATGACAACATGGGATACCTTATACACCTGGAACTTAGCTAATCAGCCTACCAACACAGGTTCTGATTACAGAATCAGTTTATCAGGTTATAGTGCAAGCAATAGTATTGTTGCTATATGGGCTACAGATGGTTCTGTAGATGATCTAGAAGATTACGATTTCCATATTGGACGATTTGAATTAAGAACTGTACCATCTTGCTTAGAACCAACATCTTTAGCTACTGCAAATGCTACAGGCTCTACTGTTGATTTGTCATGGATAGAAAATAATTCTGCTACAGAGTGGCAAATTACTTATGACACAGTAAACTTTAGTCCATCAACAGGTAATAAAATAGTCGTTACATCTAACCCATATACCTTAACAGGTTTAAGTAATGGTACTAATTTAGAATGGTATGTTAGAAGTATTTGTGCAGTTGGAGATACAAGTACTTGGTCGAATGTATCTAGTTTAGCTACTATTTGCCCATCACCATCAACTGCAGCTGTACTGCCTTTTGTTGAAGATTGGGAGAATTATTCTGGCACTAATAAGGACTCTAGTATTGTACACTGCGACGCATCCTATAAATGGTACTTTAATACCAGCGATCCTAATGGTAGGGTTCGCTATGGTGCAGACTCTGAAACAGGTTCTACAGCCCCAGGTGCAGTTACTTTAGATAGAGATCCTTCTGGTTCTGTAGTAATTAATCACCTTGATCTTACTCTTAACCTAAGTAATTACACCACGGATAATATTCAGATGTTTTTTGACTACAAAGAACACGGGGAAGAAAATCATCCAAACGATAGTGTATGGATAAGAGGTAGTGATGCTGACACGTGGATTGGTGTTTATGATTTGTTTGCCAATAAATCAACAACCTTCAAAACAGTTGGCCCTATAAATATTGACAGTATCTTAGCGTCTAAAGGTCAAACTGTTTCGGCTACATTCCAAGTTAGATTTGGACAAGAAGATGATTATCCTGTTAGTTCAGATGGATTTACTTTTGATGATATCATCGTAGAGTTAGCTCCAACTCCACCTCTACCTTATTACCCAATTGGAACCATCAATACAGAAGATGTGACAACTGGTGTTGCTGACTCTTTAGGAGTTTTCTGTTGGACATCAGGAACCGTTGCAGGTATCGATTTAGATGGTAATGCTGGACTTTCTTTCACTATTATTGACCAGTCAGGTACTAATCCTGAAGGAATCAATATCTACAACTTTGCAGACGTTAGCAACTATGTGGTTAACGAAGGTGACTCCATTATGATTAGAGGAGAAGTTCAACAATTTAACGGGTTGACGGAATTATTCCCTGACTCTATTGCAATTATTAAAACTGGTGCTTCTTTACCCAATGCTGTTTTGGTAACTACTCTAGACGAATCTACAGAGTCTGCTCTAATTCGTATCGAAGACCTTACTGTTACCGCTGTTCCTACCGGAACTTCTATTAACATTAGTTTAACTGATGGTACGAACAACTTCATAATGAGAGTAGATGCAGATACCGATGTTTTGGATAGCTTAACATTCGTAGTGGGTGATAAACTTTGCTCTGTAAATGGTATTGGTGGGCAGTTTGATAGCTCTAACCCCTATTTAGATGGTTATCAAATCTTCCCTATGAGTTATGCAGATGTAGTTTTTGCTCCTACTGTTGATTTGGGTCCTGATACTATCGTTTGTGATACTAACAACTTTATGTTAGACGCAGGCAATTTCGCTTCTTATGTTTGGAGTACAGGTGCATTGACTAGAACCATCACTCCTACTACTGCCAACTCTGTTTACAGTGTTATAGTAACGGATGCCAATGGTTGTGCTGGGACAGACACTGTTAATGTAACTGTATCTGTATGTGTTGGAATTAATGAGAATAAGCAAAACAATGCTTCTATCAAGTTCTACCCCAATCCAAACAATGGTCAGTTTAAATTGCAAATTGACAATGTGAATGCGCCTAGTTCTAAACTTGAAGTAATGAACATCAAAGGGCAAATAGTTTATAATGAAAACCTAATTATTAATGGTTCTATCAGTAAAGACATCAACATCAATGTTGAAAAAGGTGTTTACTTCGTAAGATTGATTAATAAAAATGGGGTGAAAGTTGAAAAATTAATCATTGAATAATGCATTAATCTATTTCGACCAACCATAGATTAAGCCTGTTTCGTTTCGACGAAACAGGCTTTTTTTGTGACCAAAGTATCTTTTAAGACTCTTTTATTTAAAAAAGTTATTAACAAATAACTGTCATTAATTTTGAAAATCATTTTAAATACAATAGATTTGAGTTGTTCCTTCCCGGAATAGACTCCTGAATTCTGACTAGATAGGTTTATTAAATTGTAACTAATTATTTATTAAACTTTTATTTATGAAGAAATTATCCTTATTGATTTCAGCATTTATTCTTTCCATCATTATGTATGGTCAAGTATTAAATGAAGGCTTCGAAGGTACTTTTCCTCCCACAGGATGGACACTGGATACTATATCTGGTAATGCAAGCTGGGTGGCAAGTGCCAATAATAACAATTCAACGGTTTCTGCCCGAACGGGTAGTAATATGGCCTATTTTTATTCAGGAAATTATAACGACGACCAAACGTTATTGATTACTCCTTCATTTGACATTTCAACTACCTCCTCTCCGGAATTACGGTTTTTTCATACTCAAGTTGATTGGTCAGGCGATCAAGATTCTTTGAGAGTATTTTATAAAACCTCAGCTGCTGGCACATGGACACTTCTAGCTAGTTATACAAATGCACAGCTTTCATGGATAGAGCGAGTTCTTCCATTACCTGCTCCTTCAAACGATTATTATATCGCATTTGAAGGCACTTCTGGTTATGGTCGTGGAGTGACAATAGACGATGTTACTGTAGGTGCAGCTCCTAGTTGTCTTGCTCCTATGGCTAACTCATCTACGTATAGTTTGACTTCCAATTCAGCAGGTGTAAGTTGGATTGAAAATGGAACAGCAACTTCATGGAGAGTTGAATGGGACACTGCAGGATATGCTGCTGGTACAGCAAGAAATTCTATGGTAGTCGTTTCTGATACTTTTTTATTGATTACAGGACTTACCGCAGAAACCGGTTATGATTGGAAAGTAAAAGCCCTTTGCTCACCTACAGATTCAAGTGTGTTTAGTAACTCTTCGTTCTTTACAGGCTATTGTGCTGTAGGTTCTTCATCAGGAGATTATATTTCATCAATTACTAGTGTAGGTGCTTCACAAAATATTTCTTATACTGCTTCTAGTCAGCCTTCAGGGGCATATTCAAATGAAACTTCTCAACTTTTTTCTTCATTCCAAGGAGCTACGTTTGATGTCAATACTAATTATGTTGGTGGTAATAATGGCGTAAATATTTGGGTAGATTGGAACAACGATTTGGACTTTGACGATGCAGGTGAGATTATTGGTAATTCATCAGGAGCTTCTGCTCATACTATTTCAGTAACCATGCCCGCTATGGCACCTGTAGGTACATACCGTATGAGAATAAGAGCTCAATGGGGAGTAACAAGTCCTCCTTCTTGCGGAATTGTTAATTATGGTTCTACAGTTGACTTCGAATTAAATTTAACCGCTCCCCCTGCATGCTTAACTCCCTCTCCTGCAGCGGAAACAGGTTTAAGCGCTACAAGTGCAACTTTAAATTGGGTTGAGAATGGTTTTGCTACTCAATGGGAAATAGAGTGGGATACTGCAGGTTTTACTTTAGGAACTGGAAATTCTGTTATTGTAAATACGGATACCTTCACTACAATAATGGCTTTATCAGCTCAGAGCACATACAATTGGTATGTAAGAGCGATATGTGGATCAAACGATACCAGTGGTTGGACTTCAGTTTCCACTTTCAATACTCCATGTGCACCAATTTTGGCGCCATTTACAGAAAGTTTTGATAATACCACGGTACCGAATTGTTGGTCAAGATATCAAGTAACAGGTTCTGGATGGGTATTTGGAACACCAGGATTTTCATGGAATAACTCAGGTTGCCCTAGTTCAACACCAGCTGACCATACAGGAAATAGTGGAAATTATGCAGCTTTAGATTTTTCTGTACCTGATGCAGGTGTAGTATTGGAGTTGCCTACAATAGATGTTTCTGCCTTGAACAACCCGATGCTTAGTTTTTACTTTCAAATGTGTGGCCAAGGATATTCACCACTAAATGTTCTTTTTATTGAAGCGTATGATGGCACCAATTGGAATATTGTTACTACCATTCAGCAAGGAACCACAGGTTGGGAACTCTTTGAATTTGTTGTTAGCTCAGCAATTATAAATACTAACCAAGTTAAATTAAGATTTAGAGCCGAAGATGGCGGTGGAGTGCAATACTATGGTGATATGGCTATTGATGATGTTTCGATAATCGAGGCTCCATCTTGTCCTGACCCAACCAATTTATCTGCTTTAATTGCTTCAAATACAAGCGCAGATTTAAGTTGGACTGAAAATGGTTCTGCCACTACTTGGCGTGTTGAATATGGGGCTCCAGGTTTTACACCAGGAACTGGTACTCAAACTGGCTTGGTCGGAAATCCATTTACCCTAACAGGGTTAAATACAAATAATAGTTATGATTATTATGTTCGATCTATCTGTGGAGCTTCAGACTCAAGTCAATTAGTTGGACCATTTACATTTACAGTTGGAATGCCGCTTTCAGGTATTTATACTATTGATTCTTCAATGAGTACAAATGGAACTAATTTCCAAAACTTTACTGACTTTACTGCTGTAATTAATCACTTTGGTGTTGCGGGTCAAGTAACTGTGAATGTTGTTGCAGGTTCTGGACCATATAACGAGCAAGTTATTTTCAATACAATCCCAGGTGTTTCTGCAACAAATTCAGTGACGATTAATGGAAATAACAATACTATCAACTACGAAGCTGTTTCAGGCGATTATAGACAACTTGGTTTCGATGGTTCGGAATACATTACCGTTAGAAATTTAAATATAACAAGTTTAAGCACTACTTATGGATATGGAGTTCACTTTACAAACGGGGCTTCTAACATATTTATTGACTCTTGTAACTTTGATTTGAGTTCAATTACTAGTACAAGCTCTTCAAATTCTGGTGGCGCAATTAGTAGTTCTAGTGTAACATCTACTACAGGTGGTGCAGGATCTAACTACATTACAATTGCAAATTCAACCTTTGATGGAGGCTCTGGAGCAGGGATGTATTATGGAATGCGATTTAATGGAGCTAGCTCTTCTGCTATGGATAGCAATATTAGAATTATTAACAATCAAATTAGTAATTTTTATATCTATGGAATTGCTTTAGATGATGTTTCCGCTTCATATATTGAAGGAAATGATGTCAACAGAGCAAGTAAAATTTCAGTTAGTTCTTTTTATGGTTTGTATACCACAGGAGGATGTGAAAGAGATACTATAAATGCAAATGCATTTCATGACTCACACACCTCAGCTTCAAGCCTTACCGGACTTTCCTATGTTATCTATAATTCAGCTAACGATGCCCCAGCTAGCGGACCAAATATATTTGTTAACAATTTAATTTATAACATCAATAGCAACGGTACTACATATGCGATCTATAACTCTGGTAGTGATTACCAATATTATGTTCACAACACTGTTTCTTTAGATGATCCTAATGCAACAGGTGGTACAACAAGAGGTGTTTACCAAACTACTGCGGCAACTGGCGTCCTTGTCCAAAACAACATTATTTCTATTACCAAAGGTGGTTCAGGAGTAAAACATGGATTGTACTTTAACACATCGACGTCTAGCATTATTTCTGACTACAACGACATCTATGTAAATAGCTCTGGAACAGGAGCTCAATATTATGGTTACACAGGTGGAAATAAGTCTTCATTAGCTGACTGGCAAGCCTCTAGTTATGGATTAAATAGTTTAGATGTTGACCCATTATTTGTAAGCAATGTATCTGATTTAACTCCAGGTAATCCATTAATTAATAATATGGGTACTAATTTAGGTGTCCCTACTGATTTCTATGGAGTTGCAAGAACTGCAACACCAGACCTTGGAGCAATTGAATTTGTTCCTCCTGCATGTATTCAACCAAGTATGGCTTCTGCTTCTGCTATTGGAACAGATAGTGCCATTGTTTCATGGGTTGAAGGTGGAAATGCAACTAAATGGGAAGTTCAATTTGGAATTACTGGTTTCACATTAGGTTCAGGAATTTCAACTATTGTTAATGTCGATACTTTTATGATCATAAATGGATTGACATCAAACACTAGCTATGATTTTTATGTGCGTGCAATATGTGGGAGTAGTGATTCAAGCGCTTGGACAAGTGCAACCACTTTTTCTACTTTATTCCAAACATGTGGGCCTTCATCAGCAACTACTCTGCCATTTATCGAAGGATGGGAAAATTTAAATGATACTGCGACTGGTCCTGCAAATATTATTTGTAATCCAGATTATACTTGGTACATATTATCTAACGATCCAAATGGAAGAGCTAGATACGGAACTGCTGCTGTATTAGCTTCATCAGGTTCTGGTGCAATTACTCTTGATGCGATTACAACTTCAGCTGTTATTGCGAACGACCTAATTCTAACATTGGATATTGCTGCCTACAGCTCTGCAACTGATTTAGAGTTATTGTTTGATTACGCAAATCACGGAGAGGAAAATCAAGCAAATGATAGTGTTTGGATTCGTGGTAGTCAATCAGATTCATGGGTTGGAGTATATGATTTATATGCGAATAGACCGTCTACAGGTGCATACGCAAGTGTTGGACCTATTGATATAGATGCTGTATTAACGGCTGCAGGTCAAACCGTTTCCTCTACTTTCCAAGTACGATTTGGTCAGGAAGATAACTTTCCTGCAACTTCTCCAACTGCTTCAGACGGTTTTTCTTTTGATAATATCTCAGTAAGACAAACCCCACTCTGTTTGGCTCCAACTACTTTATTTACTTCGGTGATAACAGCAACCTCAGCTGACTTTAGTTGGACTGACCCTAATGCTTCTGCTGCTCCTAATTACCAATACAGTTATGGGCCAGTAGGATTCACAGCAGGACAAGGAACACAAATGGTTGTTGCTTCAGATTCAGTTACAGTTAGCGGATTGGCTGCTGCTACGACGTATGATTGGTATGTTCGTTCACTATGCGGTGGAACAGATACTAGTGCATGGTCTTCTGTTTCTACATTTACAACGAGCTGTGCTACTTTTACTGCTCCTTATACCCAAACATTTGACGGGAATACTACGCCTATATGTTGGTCGCAGTCTGCAGTATTAGATGGACCATGGGTATTTGGTGGACCAGGGTTTAGTTGGAACACACTTGGTTGTTCATTCGTACCAACTGATCACACAGGAAATTCTGGAAGTTTCGCAGCGCTAGACTTCTCTGGTTCAGGCGTTACCGATGTAGTTCTTGAAATGCCTGTGGTAGATGTATCTACTTTAACTAACCCATATTTAGAGTTTTACTTTGTAATGTGTGGAACGGGTTATACTCCAATCAATAAATTATATGTTGAAGCTTTCAATGGTACTTCATTTGTGGCCATTGATTCCATACAGCAAGGAACGAATGGTTGGAAGTCGTTTGGTTACGATTTAACGAACTTTAAATACAATACCAATGATGTTAAAGTTAGATTTAGAGCTTCAAGTGGTTCAAACACTGTGACTATGTATTTAGGAGATCAAGCTATAGATGATGTTTCTATTAAAGAAGCTCCTGCTGATAACTTAGCTGTAACTGCAGTTGTAAATCCTAACAGTGGTTGTGGCTTAAGTGCGACAAGTACCGTAGAAATGACAATTGCCAATTTAGGTGCAGTTGCACAAAGCAATTTCTCAGTTGGTTACGCTGTAAATGGAGTATCAATAACTCCTGAAACGTATACGGGTACAATTGCTCCAAATACATCAGCAAACTATACCTTCACTACTCCTGCAAACTTAAGTGCAGGTGGAACTTATGTAATTGATGCGTATACTTCTTTAGCAAATGACTATGATATGTCAAATGACACTATGACCAAAACAGTGATTAGTTTAACTTCTGTAAGCACATTCCCATATAGTGAAAGTTTTGAAACTAACGCTGGTGGTTGGATAGCAGGTGGAGTTAACTCTTCATGGGCTCTAGGAACGCCTACAGGCTCCCTTATTGATACTGCTTCAAACGGAACGCAAGCTTGGGTAACAAATCTGACAGGTAATTATGGTGCCTCTGAATTTGCATATGTAAATAGTCCTTGCTTCGATTTTACATCAGTAGCAAATCCATACTTGGAGTTAGATATTTTCTATGACATCGAATTTCAATGGGATGGAGCATTAATTCAGGCCTCTAGTGATCAAGGTGTGACTTGGAGCACTGTAGGAGCACAAGGTGATACAGTTAATTGGTATAATGATACGGCTGATGCAGTTGCGGCGGTAGACCCAACCGGTCAATCTTGGACAGGTGATGCTACTTTAGGTAGCCAAGGCTGGATTACTGCAAAACATGCTATTGATGGTATGGGAGGATTGCCTTCTGTACAAATTAGAGTATTGTTTATTTCTGATGGATCTGTATTTGCTGAGGGTTTTGCATTTGATAATGTGAAAATCTACGATAAAGCCCCTCCTGTTGCAACACTTCCATACTACCCTATTGGTACTATTAATACCGTGGATCCTATAACAGGTGTAGCTGACTCAATAGGTGTTAACTGTTGGACTTCAGGTACAGTTGCAGGTGTTGACTTGGATGGTAATGCAGGGTTGTCATTTACTATAATCGATCAGGTTGGATCATCTCCACAAGGAATCAATATTTTCAACTTTAACGATGTGAGTAATTATGTGGTTAATGAAGGTGATTCTATTATGGTGAGAGGTGGAATTCTTCAATTCAATGGATTGACAGAATTATCACCTGATTCAATTCGAATTATTGCCACAGGAAGATCTCTACCTCCACATCAATTGGTAACCTCATTGAGTGAGGCTACTGAATCACAACTAATTGAAGTGAGAGATTTTGTAGTAATTACTCCTAGCGGAAGTGGTTCATACAATATGACCGCAACAAATGGAACTGATACTATAACAATTAGAGTGGATGCCGATACAGACGTAAATGATAGTTTGTCTGTGGCAGGAAGAGCTCTTGTTGCAGGAGACACGATTTGTTCATTAAAAGGAATTGGTGGTCAATTTGACAGTTCAAATCCTTATACAAGTGGATATCAAATTTTCCCAATGCGATTCTCTGATATTGACACTACGTCGTGCTTAACAATAACAGGAATTGTTCAAAAGGATGAGACTGGTTCAACTATCAACTTCTATCCGAATCCGAACAAAGGACAGTTTAAATTGAGTATATCAGGAGTAAATGCAAACCATTCTACTTTAGATATTGTAAACATAAACGGTCAAATTGTTCATTCTGAAAACCTAATAATTAATGGATCTTTAAGTAAAGACATCAGCATTAATGTTGAAAAGGGTGTTTACTTTGTTAGATTAATAAATGAAAATGGTGTAAAAGTTGAAAAACTGATTGTCGAATAGATTCCGCTTTCTTTAAAATTAAAAGCCCTTCCCGCATGTGCAGGAAGGGCTTTTTTAATAAAACAAACCTATAAGCCGGGTTCTGTTTCCACCTAAATGGACTTCTATCATTTATCTAATCGGTCTACCCTCCGGGATCAGGCGAGCAACCCTCAAGCCCCGGTTTATTTGACTTTTCAACCCGCAAGGTTTACCTAGCTATCACCATTACTGATAATACTGGTGAGCTCTTACCTCACCGTTTCACCCTTAACTCGCCGAAACGAGACGGTCTACTTTCTGTTGCACTTTCTGTCATGCTTTATTTCGAAAGCATGCCCTTAGTTTCTCTAAGGTGCGGTGCTCTTTGTTGCCCGGACTTTCCTCTCTAATTATTTCTAATAGAGCGATAGAATAGTTTGCTCTGCAAAACTACATTATTTATGAAGATTTCTGATCGTTATTTCAGTGGCACCAAAACCATACTTTCGTGTATTGGCATCCATATACTCTATATTGGGGTAATTGTCTCTTAAGATGGTTCTTATATTCTGCCTTAAAATCCCTTCACCTACACCATGAATCACTACTAATTTTGAAATCTTAAAGGCAATAGCTTCGTTGATACAATCTCTAAAATGTCGAATTTGAGTCTCTAACATCTCGCCAGGAGTTAATTTCTTCGGTTCTTCCACAAGTTCCTCTATGTGCAAGTCAATTTCAAATGGTGCGTGATTTTTGCGAACATCACTATTATAAGGAATAGAAGAGGTGAACTTTTTTTTAGATTGCTTTAACGACTTACTTTCAATTACTGCTTCTCTCTTTTTGTAGGTTACCGTATTATCTTCATTTAACTTTAATAAGTCATCTTCGGAAAAAGGTAATTCCATACCCATATCGGTTTCTACCATTATTTGCGAAGGTGAAATAATTTCAACAATAATCCCTTCTCCAACTTCATTCAATAACCTAACTTTATCGCCAACAGTAAAAATCATTATTTATCTTTTCTGAACTGCAAATATCGAATTCATTTGCTTCAGATGAAAATATTCTTATGAAACAAAGAGGATCTTGGAAAATAAAATCATCAAAAGAAATCTATGACAATGCTTGGATCAATGTGACTGAGCATAGCGTTATTAATCCAGGTAATGCAGAAGGAATTTATGGTGAGATTCATTTTAAAAATATTGCCATCGGTATAATTCCATTAGATGAAGAATACAATACGTGGATTGTAGGTCAACATCGATTCCCTATTGACCTTTATAGCTGGGAAATAATAGAAGGTGGTGGTCAGATTGGCGTAGACCCAATAGAATCTGCAAAGAGAGAATTGGCAGAAGAAGCAGGTATTGTGGCTGAAAACTATGAATTAATTCTGCGCATGCACCTTAGTAATTCAGTCAGTGATGAATATGGATTAATTTACATTGCAAAAGGATTGAGCTTTCAAGAGTCTTCACCTGAAATAGATGAGGAATTAGTTATCAAAAAAGTTCCTTTCAATCAACTCTATAAATCTGTAATGAATGGAGATATGACAGACAGTCTAACTGTTGCAGGTGTTCTTAAAACAAAAATTTTAATCGATCAAGGAGTAATCTAAAAATAAATAGGATAAAATGTTATGCCCTTCTCCTCTTGAAAACGAAGGGTAGGCATAGGAATTTTGATAAAATTAAGTGTTCTAAAAGCGGTTTTCAATACTTTTGATTTCGTAGGAATTCGCTCCAAATCAATATCTAATGACAAATAATACTGTCGATATCGATTAACCAATGGTATAGAGTTACCTGCTGCGTTTATTGTTGGGTTACTTCCACCTCCAAACATTCCTGTGGCACTATACCCCCCACTTACACTTAACCATTCGGGAATATAAGTTAGATGTGTAACATCCTTTAAATTCAAAGATATCCAGTATGTTTGTCCGTTATAATCCTTTAGAATTGAAGCAGTAGCATTTTCTCCCAAAGTCTCAGGTCGATACTCAGGAAATTCTGTGGAATGATAGGAAAATTTCACAATCGCAATTTGCTTATGGAATAATAATTCTTGACTAATCGCTAAAGAGGCTCCGAGAGTGTTTGCAGCCATATCCCCCCAAGAAAAACCCCACTTGGACGAAAAACCATCTAAAACCTCTACCCCACTCAGAAATGCTAATCCCAGTACACCGCCATAATATGCCGCCTTTTTTTGATTTACTCCACTCCATTTTAATACATCAATCCCTAACTTTCCTGTTTGATAAGCCGATGCTAAATGACCTACCTTGTCCATTTGCAACCATTGGCGATTATCATTAAAGAAATGAAAATTCCCTTGTTCATTATCTGCATACCATTGAGTACTTAGGCCTGCCAATACTCCAACATACAAAACAGATTCGGTTAGGATTACCGCTTTTAATCGCTTCTTATTAATAGCAGTAGAGTCTTGACAATAACAATTTAATGTAATTGTCATACCTAATAAATATGTGAGAACTGACCGAATCAAAATCCTAAAAAATTCTTTTTGAAACCTATCCAATACTTGTCATCATGCAATATAACAGGGTAATTTTCTAAATAAAGTCCGTGTCCTCTTCCAGTTTTGAGATCAAATCCATACCTATGGATTGGACATACCACCTTCCCGTCCTTACATTCTGAGCGAAATAATGAAGCACCGGCATGTGGACATTTATCTTTAAACGCATAAATTTCATCATCGTACTTTGTTAAACAAAGCCATTCATCTTCAATAAAACACCTAATGATTTTCCCCTCAGCTAAATTATCCACAATGGATCTTTCTTCCGATGTATATATGACTTCCCAATTGTATTTATTAATCTCTATTTCTTTCACTTGATAAATATAGTCAGATTTATATTTGTATAAAAAACAAAAGCGTCTTACAAAATTATTGCAAGACGCTTCTATTCTATAAATAAAGATTAAATTGTATTAATCAATTACCACTAATTTCATAACTCTATTTATGTTTTCACTTTGAAAAGAAACAAAATAAATTCCTTTCTCAAAAGTATCAGTGCTAACACTTATGGTACTTTTACCGGCATTTATAGTTCCATTATGGATTTTCTTAACTAATTGACCATTAATATTCGTAATAAAAACATTTGCTTGCATCGTCATGTTTAAGTTCATATAAACCTTGACATCACCATTCGTTGGATTAGGCATCAATTTCATTGAAAGGCTATTCGTATTAGCTACAATTGAAGTCGCTATACAATTAGGATCGTAATAAGCTGTTACCGGTATTCTTGAAAACTTACAAACTTCTTGTACTTCCCAATCATAGAAGAAATAATAGTAATCTAACGCAGCTCCCGAAGCACTATTGCTAGTAATACTAACTATTCCGTTATCGTAGGGATACTTTGCACCAGCGTTATTCCTAAATAAATTAGGATTTGAATTTAACGCCACACCTAACTGATAATCAACCCCTACTGGAACATCAAAATCTAAAGTTACTCGTTGTGTTCCATTAGGAATGTTAACAACTTTACTTTCTAAAATAGCTCCATTACTATTTCTTAACTGGATAGTTCTGTTCCCTGCTCCATCAGCATAAACAAGAACTGATTTCAATTTAAAAGCTTTTAAAGCAGTAAAATTTAGATGCTGATTTCCTGCGAATGAAGCTCCCGTTCCAAATGAGTTGTTTTTTGGACCTACAGATACTCTTCCAGCAGAACTAGTTGCCTCTGCGTAATAGGTGACATCATTAGTTACCAATGGAGCAGTAAAAGGATTTCCGGTACCAACCAAATTTCCTCCAGAGGAAGCATCATACCAATTAATTGTTCCAGTACCCGTTACTGAAATCACTGCAGCTCCATTTGGACAAGCCGTATCAGACTTAAAGTTGGTGACTCTAGGACGCCTTACGGTTACATATGAATTTCTTACAGTTGAGTCTGTACCAAATGAATTGGAAGTAACTAATTTAACATTATAAACTCCATTAGTAGTATATGCTTTATTTGGATTTTGCTGAGTAGATTGAGTTCCATCACCAAAATCCCACGCCCATGTTGATGGACCATTTAATGAATAATCAAAGAATTGAACGCTTCCTGAGCAAGTTGTATCCTCACTCACATAAAAACTTGTGGTTGGTGCTGCTGTTGGTAAAATACACGTCCAATTAATTTCAAATCCTCCCTCAGTTTGACCTACATCAGTAATAAACCTTAAAGTAATTGCACTTCTTGTTGAGGTTATAGTCGTTGGAATATTATTATTACAGAAAACCCCTAAACTAGGGTTATTTACTGAAGGGCCATCAAAAACTTCTAAATAATCATAATTACACGAATTTCCTTGTCCGGCCTCCACATCAAAATTGATAAAATCTAAACGAACAGCACTTGCTCCTGTAGGTGCAATAGTTATTGTAGAATTGGTATTATCCTCATAATTTGCAGAAGAACCACCTGAGTCAAATAGCTTCCCACTACAACCAGTTTGAGTTACGTTTACTCCATTAGTTAATTTAGTATTACATAGGTTCATGGTATCAACTGAAATATAACCCAATTTCACTATGGAATCGATTCCACAAGTTCCTCCGTCGGTTATTAATGTAACATCAAAGTTTCCAATTGAAGTATAATTTTTTACAGGGTTGTAGGCTGTAGAAGAAGTACCATCACCAAATCTCCAAATAAAACTAGAACCATTATTACTGTTGTTTTGAAAAACAACTCGGTGTGGTGCAATACAAGAAGATGTATCTGTAGAGTTAAAGTCAGAAAGGACTCCTGGTTGATAAGCATTACCAACACCAACTGCATACCATGCGTTGGTTACAGATTCCACTTGACGTGAACAAGCTCCATATAAATCTATTGCAGAACGAATAGAATAAAACCTTGCATCTGCAAAATCAGAATTTTGTGATAAATACACTGTTAAAGTTCTAAATGCGATTTTACTAGCAGTATCAATTCCTAATCCATTCACGGAGTAGTTATTGGATAAATCATTCGTTCCAGTTCCTCCGTTTGTTAACAAATAAAACCAAAAATTTTGAACCCCACTATTGGAATGCACTCCACAATAATCATTTGATTGAAGAGGAGTACCACAATTAGGATTCGTCCAAGAATTTCCTCCATAAGTATCTGGATCACCAAACGCATTAGGATTTACCATACTTCGAATGGCATTTCCTAAATCGTCTCCTATTAACCAATCTGCATTAGTAGGACGCGCATAAAATTCAATCGCAGTACCAAAAATATCAGAGAATGACTCATTTAACGCGCCGGATTCTCTTTGGTAAATAAGGTCCGCTGTATTAGAGGTTAGTCCATGAGCAATTTCATGACCCGCAATATCAATAGCTGTTAAAGGTGAATTTAAGCTTGAATTAGGATTCCCATCTCCATAAGTCATACGTTGACCATCCCAAAAAGCATTGGCATAATTTTGATCATAATGCACATAACTATATAAGGCAAAACCATTTCCATCAATACTATTTCTATTGTGAATATTCAAAAAGTAATCATAGGTTTGCTCAGCTCCCCAGTGCGCATCTGTTGCATATTCGTCTTGCTGCGCATTCACATTATTCCAAACATTATCAGTGTCTAAAAAGTCAACAGCTGATCCATATGAAGTTCCGGTATTGCAATCTAATGTAATAATCCCATTTCCACGTTCTGCTTCTCTTAACCTGAAACTGTTTACTGCCGTACTGTCGGTAGTGATTACTCTTGTGCCACTATAAGCTGTATTAGCTGTACCTTTAGAATCGCCAGTATGAATTTGACCATTCATAAAAATCAATTCACCACTTGTAGCATCAATATAATATTCAGCTCTTGACATAGGTTCGTGGGCGTAAATATTAAATTTCCAAGCCGTTCTATAGTCCTTCTTTTCATAATCAATATGATGAGGAATAATTACCAATTCCCCGCTTGGGTAATAAGTGGCATCTGCATCATTCATAATTATTTTAAGATGCCTTTCCTCTTCTTCAACTTCCCATTTGTATCGATTAGCCCCGATATGGTTTAATGCAAAAAGTAATCCTCTCTTTTCTGATAGAGAAGTATTCAAATTATAATTAGATAACATTAATGCAAATCCATTAATTGACTCTATTCTGCCATTTTTTGAGTGAACAATGTATCTAGCATGTTCAACTTTAACACCTTTGTAAAATTGCTGATAGGTGGCGTGAGTATAACCAAGACCATCTCCTTCTGTCTTTAGGAGTTTAAATGTAGTACCAGGACTTCTCTTAAAAATAATTTTTAAGATAGACTCTAATTGAGTGTCAGATGGTTGACTAAAATCATTAAATCTGATATACGCTGGTGCTTCTGTTTTAGCGGTATACCTTATTTCTACTGCTCCGTTTATTTTAGCTTGAGCATCTGCACCTGTTAAGGTGTTTGCTGACAATGTAATGGATAAAACAAAAAGGAAGAATAGAGTTAAAAACTTATTATTCATATAATTAAACTATGTATGTGTAATTGCTTAATATAAAGCGACCCTAAATTAACAATTTATTTACGAAAGGGTTTTGTAAAGGGATTGACAAATGGGATTATCTCGTTATAATTACTCCTTTTTCTAACAGTGAATGAGTCATATTTAGATTGACTTCCCAATTTCTGGCATCCCATGGTTTTAAATTTGAAGAAAGGTATATCATCTTTGCGTTCTTAAATACCTGATTATTGTATTTTAAATCAATTATTTGTTCAAATTCATTGTCCAAAAAGTAGTTGAATAGCAATTCATTTTCATGTATAATAATAGAGCTAAAATCACTAATTACGATACTATTACCACTTATCTTATCAGCGTATACCCAATCTAATAAATTGGGAGAATTGATATAATATCTAGATACGCCAAGACTATCTAAAACCGGCTGAATGGAATAATTCCAATCTGACGAATTCTTTATGCTATCTACATCTGAATATAAAAAAGCCTCATCAGATCTGACAAGTGCGATGACATTTGCTTCTCGAATCGAGTAAAAAATAACATTCTCCTGATTAAATGAACGATACGATTTGTATAAGAATGAGGTAAAAAGCAGTACAACTAAAGTTAAACTTATAAAAATTCCCTTTTTCCAATACAACTGAAAAGCACAAATCATAAAAAATAGGATGAAATAAATTAGAAAAAGTTGTAAAGAGTCAATCCATAAACGATCTATAGAAGCATATGGTAATGAACTTATATTATTGATGCCATATGCCAAAAAGTCGCCCAAATGGTCAATCAACCAACCACAACCTTTTGCCAATTCAGAAGATAGAAAATGAACTACAATTAACAGCAAACCACCTACTAAAAGCATAAATGCCATAGGAATTGCTAAATAGTTAGATAATAAAAAATAGGTAGGAAATTGATGAAAATAATAAAGAGCGATTGGGAAAGTTGAGATTTGTGCCGCAAAAGAAACGACAGTCAATCCCCAAACAGAATTCCAGATTCTATTATTGGTTTTTAAAAGCTTAAATAGTAATGGATAAATGGAAACAATGCCTAACACTGCAATATAAGATAGTTGAAAGCCAACATGAAATAGATAGTTAGGATTCATAACTAAGATAAAAAATGCTGAAGCCGCCAAAGTATTGTACACATTTGGATGATTTAACTTCAGGTTAGCAATAACTATAAATGAAAACATCCAAACCGCTCTTAATACTGAGGGTGATAATCCAGTAATAAAAGCGTAACTCCATAAGAATATGAGAATTATAATTGCTTGGAGACGCTGATATTTTTTATTCTTAAATAAGAGGTTGAACAAAAATTCCAACACCTTATAAATTATTCCTACATGTAAACCCGAAACTGCTAATACGTGCATCGCACCAGCAATAGAAAAGCCTTGTTTTAGTTCTACCTCCAACTCAGATTTATCTCCTACAACCAACGCGCTCACTATTGCCAGTGCTTCTTTTTTCTTTAGATATTTTTCAAAAATGTATTTAACTTGACGCTGAACTTTTTTAGCGATAATGATGGGAGAAAAGTATGTTCCGACTTCTGCATTTGACCAGTTTTCAGAGGAAAGGTAGGTTTGTTGATAAATATACTTTCTTTTCATAAAGTTAGCATAATCGAATGTAGCAGGATTTTTACGCCCTTGTATCGATTGAAATTGCGAACGAAAATAGATTTTATCCCCAACTTCTAATTCCAATGCCGCACGATCCTTCTCCAGGTATACTAGAACATCATTGTTAATAAATCTACCGGCATCCCCTTCTGAAGAAATAATATTTGCGATAGCTTGCACTGAATTTTCCTTTTCTAAAGGATGGTCTATTATCTGTGCATAATAGATGTTGTTATCCTCCTCTGAAAACAAATAAATGTTTTGAGTATGAAAAGCACTTGCAAAATACCCTCCGATAAAAGAAGACATTAAATAAAATAGTCCAGGAATCCATCTATTATAATAGCTGAACTTTAATCTTAAGGAAAGTAAAAGTAGGGGAACGAATATCAATGCAATACTGAGTACTACATTGAATTCGATGTAAAAATTATCACAACAAACTATACCCAATGCAAACGCAAAGAACAACCGAACTAATGGAATTTTTCCCCAATGAAACACTGCTATTTGAATTTAATAGCAGACAAGTTAATAAATTAATCTTCTCTAAAGAACTCTAATGCAGAAAGATTGATTAGATGAACCCCTTTATAATACTTGTGAAGAATATCTGAATAGGAAAATCCAAGACGTGCCATTTCCATTGCACCTTGTTGGCAAAGCCCAACACCATGGCCGTATCCTCTTCCTTTCAAAACCACTTTATCGCCTCTATTGTACACTGAAAAAAAAGTAGAACGTAGTTTCCAGTCATATCGAATATCTTCAACAGGTAACATTGATTGATTCATGTAGCTTAATGCTCTGGTGGTCTGGTTAAAATCCTTTCGTAAATCTTCTCGCGAAACCTTTGGCGCCTTTGACATAACGTAGTTATACCAGCTGTCCTTCGCAATTTCCTTTTCCCAGAAGGCATTAGATGTTTTAATGCAAAAAGTGTCCTTTACAACGTCTAAGTAGTACAAATTTTTACTCCACACATCTCCTGATTTTACAGTTTGTCCTCCGCAATTACTGTGAAATGCAGCAGTAATCAAATCGATGTCGCTATCTACAATAACGATACCTCTGGTACTCAGACTTGCTTTGGTGATTTGTTCAAAAAATGTCTTTCCATGATATGCTTGACAATGAACTCGATCGCATAAGTTATACCCATCAGCGTAGTGCTTGTTTAAATTAGCTAAAGCATAAGTCCGGCAAATGATTGCTTGTAGTTTATGATACTCCTCTACTGGTTTTCTACCAACCTCAGCTTCAACAACACCTGCAATATAGTTATCTAAGTCAATATTGTTGACCAACTGAAGACCTTTATTAGTCAATTGGATTTTTAAATTGTCATCATATCGCGTATCCTTTACGATTGGAGACTTTATTGAAATTTTAAAATGATTATACCACCCTGTTCCAATAAAGTTTACTTTGCTAAAACTCCCAACCACACGGTTATTTTGAATCAATTGAATATGGGTGTCTACATACTTAACTACAACAATATCTTGTGAATTAATTTCTTTTAAACGGCCCTTTTCTGTGAATATAGTATAGCTACCTGCACGTGGATTAAACTCAAAATGACTCACGGAATAATCTGCAAAAATGCCAATATTGATCAATTCAGCATGAATCAATAAGGTGTTAAAAAACAAGAAGAGAATGCAAATCAGCGACTTCAATTATTGTAAGTTTTCTAGCATTAATCGAGCAGTCAATTCCGACGCTCCTACACCACCAAGAAGCTCAATTAGCTCTTTGTAATCTGCTTGCAATTTATTCCTCTTTTCTCCACCTATCAATACCTTACCTAATTCTTCTTTCAACATCTTGGTGTTAAGTTCTCCTTGTATCAATTCTTTTACCACTTCTCGATCCATAATTAAGTTAACCAAGGAAATATACTTCACCTTTATTAACTGCTTTGCAATGTGATAAGAGACAAAACTCCCCTTATAACAAACCACTTCAGGCACTTGAAATAGCGCCGTTTCTAATGTTGCTGTACCAGAAGTTACTAACGCCGCTTCAGATTGCTGCAGTATATCATATGTTTTCCCAAAAATGACAGAGATTGAATTATCTTTTAAAAATGGTCTGTAAAGACTTTCATCTTGAGACGGAGCTCCTGCAATTACAAATTGGTGATTTGGATAATCCTTGACGACACTCAACATAATTGGCAACATCGTTGAGATTTCTTGCTTTCTACTTCCGGGTAAAAGAGCAATAATTGGCTTTTTTGTCAAATCATTTGTCCTTAAAAAATCCTCGAAGGTTGGTTGTTCTTTTCGCTCATTCTCAATAGCATCAATCAATGGGTGACCTACAAAATCAACCTCTACTTCAAACTTCTTATAAAAATCCTTTTCGAATGGTAAAATAACAAACATCTTGTCTACCACTTTTTTAATCTTGTGAACTCGATTTTGTTTCCAAGCCCAAATTTGTGGAGAGATATAATAGAACACCTTTGTATTTAATGCCTTAACGTACTCAGCAATACGTAGATTAAATCCAGGATAATCAATCAAAATCACACAATCAGGCTGAAATTTGACAATATCTTGTTTACAGTGGTCAATATTCTTCAAAATGGTTCTTAAATTCATTACCACCTCAATAAACCCCATAAATGCTAAGTCTCTATAGTGTTTTACGAGAGTACCACCTTGCTCCTGCATCAAATCACCACCCCAAAAACGAAATTCAGCATTCGCGTCTTTTTTCTTTAACTCTTTCATCAAGTTAGAGCCATGTAAATCTCCCGAAGCTTCTCCAGCAATTATATAATACTTCATTTAAAGTGTTCCATTAACTAGTTTATAAACCACCACACCAAAAGCATATAAGAAGGTAGAAAATACAACACCTCTAGCAGCTTTGTCCATTTCTTTGTAATAAAATAAAAAGAATATTCCCATGTTGGAAATAGCACACAAACTCAAAATTTTCACCATTGTTTCTGCAAATGCCAACTTTCTTAAAAAATCAGGAACTTGAAGATATGCATATGTCGAGAGGTAAAATCCGCCTAAAACAAGAAGTGGTAATATTAGTCCCACAATTATTCCAAACAGTATCGTATCTAGTTTATCCCTCATTTTCCAACTCTTTTAATTGATCAATCGATTTGTAAGCAGTTACGTCATACTGAACAGGAACGATGCTAACAAAACCATTTGCTAAGGCCCATTCATCAGTATCCTCATTGTTCGGCTCATGATTGACAAATTTACCACTTAACCAATAATAAGGTTTACCTGATGGATCATGACGTTCGTCAAATTCCTCCTCCCAAACTGCATTAGCTTGACGACATACTTTAATCCCACGAATTAAGTCTGAAGTAAGAGCCGGAAAATTAACATTCCAGCAGGTGTGTTTTTTCATTGGGTTAGCTAAGGCGAACTTGATGATTCGCTCAATATATGCTGTTGCAGGTATAAAATCAGCGTCAATACTATGATCGCACAATGAAAAACCTATGGAAGGAATACCTTCAATGGCACCTTCTACTGCAGCTGACATCGTTCCGCTATATATTACATTAATAGATGAATTAGAACCATGATTAATTCCTGAAATGATTAAGTCAGGTTTGGATTCCAACACTTTTGCCATCGCTATTTTAACACAATCGACTGGAGTGCCCGAACAACTAAAAGCCTTTACTCCCTCAATTGGAGCAGGCACTATTCGTAGCATCGAATTCATCGTGATGGCATGTCCCATTCCACTTTGTGGTTTATCGGGAGCTACAACAACAATATTATTGGTTATTTTTTTAGCCGTTTCAATCAATGTTAAAATCCCTGGAGCAGTGATTCCATCATCGTTTGTTACTAAAATTAATGGATTTTCTATCGACATAATTCAACCTCTATAATTGAGTTACAAACTTAAGTTTAAAATAATAAAAAGCGATTGCTACAAGAAGGGTATAAACTATAGTTTTTCTAAGTTTGTAGTGTGAAGAAAAAGGTAGCTATAATCGGAGGAGGACCATCAGCATTAATCGCTGCATTCTTTCTAAGTGAGCAGTTCGAAGTTCATATTTATGAGAAAGAGAAAACAATAGGAAGAAAGTTTCTAGTGGCAGGTAAGGGTGGATTTAATCTAACCAATGCAATATCTCCAAAGGAGTTACCATTTAAATATACTCCTGAACCAAAGTTAGTCAGTGCACTTGCTGCCTTCACTAATAAATCTTTAAGAATGTGGTTGGCTCAGCTATATATTCCAACTTATGAAGGAACCAGTGGTAGAGTATTTCCTGAAGAAGGTATAAAACCGGTAGAGGTATTAAGACGGATTGAATACACATTATTGGAAAAAGGTGTGAAAATCCATACGGGCTTCGAATTAATTGATTTCGACACTGATTTGTCTCTGCAATTTAAAAATCAAAAAGAAAGGAAAGTAGATTTTCTAATTTTAGCATTAGGTGGTGCT
This sequence comes from Acidiluteibacter ferrifornacis, assembly GCF_009909615.1. GTDB lineage: Bacteria > Bacteroidota > Bacteroidia > Flavobacteriales_E > Vicingaceae > Acidiluteibacter > Acidiluteibacter ferrifornacis. The sequence goes on from NZ_WWNE01000007.1 coordinate 90,606, forward strand.
TCATGGAGCAAAACTGGAAGCGATGGTAATTGGATCGACTGGATCAATAAAAAAGGGGTTACAACTGTGCCCTTTCAAGCGTCTAACTGTGGAATCGAAATAAACTGGCCTTCGTCCATTTTAGAAGCCCATGAAGGAAAACCTTTAAAAAACATTGCTGTCAGTTGTAATGGAACGACGCTAAAAGGAGAAGCTGTTATCACCAAATACGGGTTAGAAGGCAATGTAATTTATCCTATTTCTGCTCTAATTAGAGAGCTTATCCATAAAAAATTATCATTAGAGATTCTTATTGATTTGAAACCTCAAAATACTATTGAAGAATTGATTCACAAAGCATCAAACGCGAAGGAATATAAAAGATGTTGGCAATTAAACACCTCTCAAATAGCTCTATTTAAAGCATATTCAGACAAAGAGAGTTTCCTTTCGGTAGAAAAAGCCGCTGAAATAGTGAAAAACCTTTCCATTCCAATTAAGGGGCTTCGTCCAGTTGAGGAAGCCATTTCAACTGTTGGAGGAATCAGCTTTGATGCAATTGAAGATGACTTTTCTCTAAAGTCTAATTCCAATGTATTTGTAATGGGTGAAATGTTGGATTGGGACGCCCCAACTGGCGGTTTCTTACTACAAGGTTGTTTCTCTACAGGTTTTTGGGTCGCTAAAAAATTATCTAAAAAGCACTCGGAATAAAGCCTTCAAGAATGGGATTGGCGGAAAGGAAAGTATAATTTTCAACTCATCAATTAAGTTACTTTCCTCGTCCAAAAACCTAAAAATAAGATCAATCGAATTTCGTGTATACATGGTTTCAAAAAGTTTGGAGCCACTTTCATTTTCTTGTCTAAGCACCTCTAAAAAGATAGCGTCATACCATCGACCTCTCTTCTTCCATGGCACTTCATTTAATGGTTGATGGTGAATGATTCGCTGTGTCATCGCTTCTGCAAACTTCATTGAAGTTTTAAAAGAATAACCTGTAGATGGTTTCACCCATCCACCAGCCGTTCCTATTAGCGTAACATTTGGCAAATGATGTTTCTCAAATGGGTAATCACTCATAGGAATTACTCCTTGTTCCGTTTCAATGATTTTATATTGTTGACACTCTATATTTTCCTCTAAATAGTTTTGAATGGCTAAATCATATACCTCGTCTCTCACCAAAGTGGAATTAAAAAAGGTAAACTCCAATAATGCTCGATTGGCAGAGAAAGGCAACACATACATAAAACTACAACTGTTCTGATAGTTAACAGAAAAATCCATCATGGCAAATGAAGAATCGTCAAATACAGCCTGTTCAGTCTCAACAATCCATCCTTTAAAATGCTGCTTTAAATGAGTGAATTTATGTTCCTTAAAAAAATCCTCTGGTACCCGACTATCGAAAACGTGTGAAGCAACGAACTCATTTGAACTTGTTCTTATTCTAATTCCTGATGAAATCTCAATGATCTCCTGAACTTCAGACAATTCAAATGAAAATTGAGGTTTTGTTTTTAAGCTCTGATAAGCTGAGTTTAAAAATTTAGATGCATCGATCGTATAATAAGTATAGTCGTTCAGTGCAATTCTCCGCTCAAGATTTTCTGATTTAAATTGTGTGAACTTCCATTGCTTTTCAATTGAATCGGGGTATTCAAATGGTTCTTGCTGCCAAAAACTCCACTTTTTATTAACCTCCTTCCCAATATTAGAATCTAGAATTAGGATTCTTTTGTTGTCAAAAAAAGGTTCATTAGCAAAAGATAGTGCAAGGTTCATTCCTGCTGCACCTGCTCCAATAATTGCAAAATCGTATGTAGACTCTAAATTCAAAGCTTGTTTTTAATAGTACTCAAATTTAAACTAAAGCAGATGAAAAGCTATTTTGTTTTGGCTTAAATTAAAAAGGGCCTATTTCGTATGAAATAGGCCCTAGTATATATCTAAAAAGAATTATTTTTTCTCTTCAGTCACTTCTTCGAAGTCAACATCAGTCACTTCATCATCACCCTGAGCAGTTTGGCCTTGACCTGCATCAGCTCCAGGATTTTCACCTGTACTTTGATACATGGTTTGAGCAGCTTCTTGGAAGATTGAATTCAACTTATCCATTGCTGGGTCTAAAGCATCTAAATCTTGAGCTTCATGAGCTTTTTTCAATTCAGCCAAAGCAGCTTCAATTGGCTCCTTCTTGTCAGCTGGTAATTTATCACCAAACTCTTTCAATTGCTTCTCGGTTTGGAAAATTAAAGTATCTGCTTTATTCAGTTTTTCTACCTTTTCTTTTGCTTTAGCATCTGCATCCGCATTTTCTTCAGCATCCTTCTTCATCTTCTCGATTTCCTCGTCAGTTAAACCTGAAGATGCTTCGATACGAATAGACTGCTCTTTGTTTGTAGCTTTATCTTTTGCAGAAACATTCAAAATACCATTTGAATCGATGTCAAAAGTTACTTCAATTTGAGGAACTCCTCTTTGCGCTGGTGGAATACCATCTAGGTGGAAACGACCAATTGTTTTGTTTCCGCTAGCCATTGGACGTTCTCCTTGCAATACATGTATCTCAACTGAAGGCTGGTTGTCAGAAGCTGTAGAGAAAGTTTCAGACTTCTTCGTAGGGATTGTGGTATTTGCTTCGATTAATTTAGTCATCACACCACCCATAGTTTCAATACCCAATGATAATGGAGTAACATCTAATAAAAGAACATCTTTCACTTCTCCTGTTAATACACCACCTTGAATAGCTGCTCCAATTGCAACAACCTCATCAGGGTTTACACCTTTCGAAGGCTCCTTCCCGAAGAATGCTTTAACTGCTTCTTGAATAGCTGGTATTCTGGTAGATCCACCAACTAGGATTACTTCGTCGATATCTCCAACACTTAGTCCAGAAGCTTTCAGTGCAGACTTACAAGGCTCAATTGTTCTTTTGATTAGAGAATCTGCCAATTGCTCGAACTTAGATCTTGATAAAGTTCTTACAAGGTGCTTTGGTCCAGATGCTGTTGCTGTAACATATGGCAAGTTAACTTCTGTTGAAGAAGTACTAGATAATTCTATCTTAGCCTTTTCAGCAGCTTCTTTCAAACGTTGCAAGGCCATTGGGTCTTTTCTTAAGTCGATCGACTCGTCTTTGATAAATTCTTCAGCTAACCAATCTATGATTACTTGGTCGAAGTCATCTCCACCTAAGTGAGTATCACCATCAGTAGATTTCACTTCAAACACGCCATCTCCTAACTCTAGAATAGAAACGTCATGAGTACCTCCACCACAGTCAAAAACTACGATTTTCACATCATCCATTTTTTTATCTAATCCATAAGCCAATGCTGCTGCAGTAGGTTCGTTAATGATTCTTCTCACTTTCAAACCAGCGATTTCTCCTGCTTCTTTCGTTGCATGACGCTGAGAATCGTTAAAATATGCTGGTACAGTAATAACAGCCTCTGAAACTGTAGTTCCAAGATAATCCTCTGCCGTTTTCTTCATTTTTTGAAGAATCATTGCAGAAATTTCTTGAGGAGTATATTTTCTGTCATCTATTTCAACTCGAGCAGTGTCATTATCTCCTTTTACTACTTTATAAGGTACACGTCCAACTTCCTTCTCAATTTCGCTAAATTTATTACCCATAAATCGCTTAATCGAATAGATTGTCTTGGTTGGGTTTGTGATTGCTTGTCTTTTAGCAGGATCTCCTACTTTTCTTTCTCCACCTTCTATAAAGGCTACAATCGAAGGTGTTGTTCTTTTTCCTTCGCTATTAGGGATTACAACTGGTTCGTTACCTTCCATTACGGATACGCAAGAGTTGGTTGTTCCTAAGTCGATTCCAATTATTTTACTCATAACTTATTGTTTTATTCGGTTTTCAAAAATTCAAATTGATTTCGTTTCGACAATAGTCAATGACTATGCCAATAGAAAATCTTTTCTTAAAATTGAAATAATGACATAAAACAACGGGGAGAAGTCACTTTGGGATGGCAGTTTGTGACAAATAGTCAGTTATTAATTGGTTCTAAAGTTCAAATGTTTGGTCAAATCACTTTCAATTAACTTTTGAATACTTTGAGGGTTGAAGGGTAACTGCTTTTGAGCCACATTTCTATAATTCCTGGAAGAAAATAAACCAATACCATTACTAAGATTAGAATAACTGGGCTTATTTTGATTAATATCATTAGATGGCTTAGTAGCATCAATATAGAGGGATAAATCTTCGTGAGCGGCAGCAATTAAAACTTCTACTCTTGGAAGACGTTTTACGGTGTTGGGAGGTGTTTCAACTGACCTACCGATTACCGTATAAAATAGTTCAGGTGAAAAATCAACTGTCATTACAGTACCTGAGTTAGCTCTGGTATTTGAATTTGCACCTACATAAAAATCAAAATATTTACCCACAATAGTATCATTGGTCGATAAATCAATTTCGTCATAAACCAACCTCAAGGTTACTTCATATTTTACAGCATTTTCACTAGATCTCCAATTAATAGTGAAACTTCTCCCAAAACAATATCCTTCTTCAGAACAGTTTCGAATAAAGCTAACATCAAAGTTTGGATTAGGATCGTTCAATGTCAAGTTATCAATCAAAGATGTTTTACCAGTTATTACTTCTCCAGTTAAATTATTAGTCACTCTAAGTTCATAAAGTTTATCTGCTGATGAAAATGTAATTGGGGCAGTTGTATAATAAACGATATAATCCGAATTATTAAAATATCCTGCCTCTTTACTTACTAAATCACCTTCTAACCGGATAACATTTCCTTCATCAATTATCTCAACATTCAAATCACCCGACTTATAGTTAATAGAATCCTCATATTTAACCATATCATCTGCACTGTTAGAACCAAGAAAAGCTCTATTAACTCGTACAAACTGAGTATCTGCGTTTTGATCCAATAAACAAAAAACATATGAATTAAATTCATAGTCATCATTTAGTTCTACTTCAGTTTCACAACCTACTATAAAAAAGCTAATAACAACTAATATCGACAAGGAGATTCTTTTCATAAGCGCTAAATTACCAATTTTATATTTTCCCAAAATAGATTTTGTAGTTTTGTTAAAACATACTCAAGACACATAAAATAGAGGAAATGTCTACAGGAAAATCAAAAAACACAAAAAGAATTACCACACATACGCTTCATGAAATGAAAGCTCGTGGAGAAAAAATATCAATGCTAACGAGTTATGATTATTCGATGGCAAAAATTGTAGACAAAGCTGGAATTGATATCATCTTGGTGGGAGATTCAGCATCGAATGTGATGGCAGGACATGAAACTACTCTTCCAATTACTTTAGATCAAATGATTTATCATGCATCTTCAGTGGTTCGTGCAATTGAGCATTGTTTGGTTGTTGTCGATTTGCCTTTTGGTACTTATCAAGGTAATTCTAAGGAAGCATTATCATCGGCTATTAGAATAATGAAAGAATCAGGTGCACATGCCGTAAAATTAGAGGGTGGGAGTGAAATTTTAGAATCCATCAGTCGAATACTTTCTGCAGGAATCCCAGTGATGGGTCATCTTGGACTAACGCCACAATCTATATATAAATTTGGAACCTATGTAGTAAGAGCTAAGGAAGAAGAAGAAGCGAAAAAACTGATAGAAGATGCCAAGTTGTTAGAAGAAGCAGGTTGCTTTAGTATTGTACTTGAAAAAATTCCTGCGAAATTGGCCCAATTGGTTTCAGAGTCGGTTTCCATTCCTATAATTGGTATCGGTGCTGGTAATGGTGTAGATGGTCAAGTCCTAGTTATTCATGACTTGTTAGGGATTACCAATGAATTTAACCCTAGATTTATAAGAAGATATAACAATTTATATGAGCAAATTGAGCACTCCGTATTGAGCTATATCAAAGACGTAAAATCCAAAGACTTCCCAAATGAGAATGAGCAATACTAAAAAGTTGAGAGCACATTCTTTGAACGTTCTATATGAAGATAATCACCTTATAGCAGTCAACAAAAGGTCTGGAGATATTGTACAAGGAGATAAGACTGGCGATCAACCCCTAAATGAAATAGTAGCTTCTTTTTTAAAAGCTAAATACAATAAACCTGGAGATGCTTTTGTGGGTACGATTCATCGTATAGACAGGCCAGTAAGTGGCGTTGTTCTTTTCGCAAAAACAAGTAAGGCGCTTGCACGAATGAATGCTCAATTTCAAGACAAAGAGGTACAAAAAACATATTGGGCAGTTGTGAAAAATCAACCACCTCAAACAACTGAAACAGTCACCCATCACCTATTGCGAAATAGGCAGAAAAACAAGTCTTTCGCTTATGCTCATAAATACAAAGATTCAAAAGAATCTAGTCTTAAATATGAAATTATAAAGAAGTTAGACCGTTATTTTTTATTAGAAATAACACCTTATACAGGTCGGCATCATCAAATTAGAGTACAGCTTTCAACTTTGGGATTCCCGATAAAAGGAGATGTAAAATATGGATTTGATCGGACTAATCCTGATGCCTCTATCCACTTACATGCTAGAAAGATTTTCTTCGCACATCCAGTTACAAAAGAACCTGTTGAAATAATCGCACCTACACCTGATGAAGTCATTTGGAATGCTTGTGATTAAAAGTCCTTTTTTCGCAAACTCTTTTTTTCGGATAGCCTTTTCTTCTTGAGTAATCGTTTAGCATTAGCGGCTTTACTTGGTTTACTTGGCTTTCTCTTTTTATTCACTAACAACGCTTTTTGTAGAATTGAATACAATTGCTGTGTTACCAACTCCTTATTTTTTAATTGACTTCTCGATTCAGAATTAGAAATAATTAAATTGCCTTCTTGAGAAATACGATTTCTCAATTTTAAAAGAATTCGCTCCTTTTGAATAGCTGTAAGCAAATTAGAATTTTGAACATTAAATACTAATGTCACTTTAGTTTCTGTCTTATTGACATGCTGTCCCCCTTTACCTCCACTTCGACTCGTTTTATAGCTTATTTCGGCAGAAAGATCGACATCATCAAAATTCATAATTCTTTATAGTTTTAAAGGTGTATTTTAAGAAACTAAATTATATTTGTCTACAATTTAAAGTAACAAAAATACAGATTATGCCAACAGAAATAGAACGTCTATCTGAAGAGGATCAATTGATATTATTAAAATCTCCAGCCATCGTGGCTTTATTAGCAGCCATATCAGACGATGGTGTAGTTAGTAAGCATGAAAGAGCAGAGTCTATTAAATTGGCTCATGTGCGCACCTACTCTTCTCCCGAAATATTGAGAAACTTTTACACCATGGCTGAAAGTCATTTTGTAGATGCATTTGAATCAGAATTAGCTAATTTACCAGAAGGACAAGAAGAAAAAGAAGCTTATTTGGAAAACAAACTAACTGAATTGAATCAGGTCTTGCCAAAACTCAACCAAGTTTATGCAAAAGAACTAGTGGCTAGTTTAAAAAGTTTCGCAAAACATATTTTTGAGTCTGACTCTTCTGTATTAGAATATTTCATACTTCCTATTTTCATGAATAAAATTGAAAAAGAAAGTTTTAATCCAAAAATTGGAGAATAAAACTACCAAAACTTTACTTTTAGTGAGGCACGCAAAGTCCGATTGGACAACAAAGTGCCCTGATTTTGATCGTCCATTAAATCATAGAGGAGAAAGCGATTTAATAGTAATGGGAAATCAATTATCTCAACTTGATTTGAAGATAGAATTAGTTTTAACTAGTCCCGCAAAAAGAACACTATTAACAGCAGAAAGTATTGCAAAATCTATTGGTTATCCAACTAAAAACATTCTAAAAGAGCCTTCCATTTACGAAGGCTCTTTTTATAATTTGAATACTATTATTGAGCAATTAAATAACGATTTGTCTACTGTATTAATAGTTGGACATAACCCCACATTTACCACATTAGTTGAATATTATTCAGGCTCAGCAATAGGAAATTTGCCAACTTTAGGAGTTGCAATTATTACTTTTGATATTACAGAATGGGGAGCCATATCATCAAATGCAGGAACCTTAAATCAGTTTATCTATCCTAAACAATTTGGCTAATCAATAGCTTTTAATCACCTCTATAAAATTATGTTCGAAAAAGAGAAAGTTGACAGCATCATCGCTAGAATAAACTTATTGACCACTAACAGTCAACCAGTTTGGGGCAAAATGTCTGTCAGTCAAATGTTAAGTCACTGTTGCGTTTCTTATGAGTTGGTTTATGAAAACAATCATCCTAAACCAAAAGGAATAAAGAAGTGGTTGCTGAAAAAATTTGTCAAGCCAATTGTAGTGAGTGAAAAGCCCTATAAAAACAACAGTAGAACGGCACCTGAGTTTATTATCGTTGCTGAAAAAGATTTTGATGTAGAAAAAAAGCGATTAATCGAGTATATAATCAAAACGCAAACACTCGGTGAGGCCTACTTTGATCATCTTGAGTCGCATGCTTTTGGAAAATTAACCGTACGAGAATGGAATACACTTTTTTCTAAACACCTAGAGCATCACTTAAAACAATTTGGTGTATGAAACAAATTCCCCTTCTCCATTTATAAAAAAAAGGGAATCATCTGATTCCCCTATTTATATTAAAATTTCAACGCTCTATAAATCATTTGCTTGAGCTATCAACTCAGACAAATCGAAAACTTTCAAGTCTTCTTCTTTATTCTTCGTTTTTACTCCGTCTGTCATCATTGTCATGCAAAAAGGGCAACCAACAGCAACGATATCAGCTTTTGTTTCTATCGCTTCTTCCGTTCTTTCAACGTTAATTTCCTTATTTCCTGGTTCAGCCTCTTTAAACATTTGAGCACCGCCCGCACCACAACAAAGCCCTTTACTTTTACAACGCTTCATTTCAACTAATTCAGCGTCTAACTTTTCAACAAGAGCTCTAGGGGCTTCATACACATCATTCGCTCTTCCTAAGTAGCAAGGGTCGTGAAAAGTGATTTTTTTTCCTTTAAAAACACCACCTTCAACTGTTAGTTTACCTTCATTAATTAATTGTTGTAAAAACTGAGTATGGTGCATTACTTCATATTCCCCTCCTAAAGATGGATACTCATTCTTTAGTGTATTGAAACAGTGAGGACAAGTCGTTACAATTTTCTTTACCTCATAACCATTTAAGACTTGAATATTTCCCATGGCCTGCATTTGAAAAAGGAATTCGTTTCCTGCTCTTTTGGCGGGGTCACCAGTACAACTCTCTTCTGTTCCAAGAACAGCAAAGTTTATCCCAACATGATTCAATATTTTTACGAAAGCTCGTGTTATTTTTTTAGCTCGATCATCAAAACTTCCTGCACATCCTACCCAAAATAATACATCTGCCGTTTCTCCTTTGGCCATCATTTTAGCCATTGTATTCACTTTCATTCCGTTATTGCTCATAATAATACTATCTTTCAAATACTTGTATCTTTTTTTCTATATCAACCAAATCAGTAAACTTTCCGTTGTATTTAGTTGCTCTCACCATATGGTTATCAATCCAATGATAGTTTCCCCCCCTAGGTTTTCCCATTAATAAACCATGAAATTTAAACCCCTTTTTGTTTAACCACTTTTCAGTTACCTCTCGATGCTCTTCTGTTCTGGAAGTAAAATAGGTAATGAAATGTCCTTCATCGTACCACCGATTTATGGTAGTTAGTGCATCTGGAAAATGTTCAGCCGTTTCCATTCGTTCGGGCTCCTCATTTGGGATATCATCACCAATTGTCCCATCAATATCAATCAAATAATTTTTAACATCCGCTGGCAAAACAGGACTGATTTTTTGTCCGTTTACTTCAACCTCCTCTAATTTATTATTCAATTTAGTTTTCATCTCTCCAATTTAATCTATCATTGGTTGCAAACTGCCATGGAGCTCCATTGTTTTCTATATTACTAAGCATAGAAGTTAACTCACTCGGTGCCTTAGAATCTTCCATGATTAGTGAGCGTCGCATATCTACAATAATCGACAATGGGTCAATTCCTACAGGACATGCTTCTACACATGCATTACAAGTGGTACACGCCCACAACTCTTCCTCTGAAATATAATCACCTAATAATGACTTTCCATCTGTATAGTCCTTACCATGGGTATCTATATTCTTACCAACTTCTTCAAGTCGATCTCTCGTATCCATCATAATTTTTCTGGGAGACAACAACTTACCTGTTATATTGGCAGGACATTGTTGCGTACATCTTCCACATTCAGTGCATGAATAGGCGTCCATTAAGTTCTTCCAACTTAAATCGGTTACATCCTTCACGCCAAATCGCTCAGGTTCACCAACGGGTTCTGCTGGGGCTGCATATGGATCCGCTTCTGGATCAAACATCATCGCTACTTCCTTCTGCACTGACTCCATATTACTAAACTGCCCTTTAGGACGAAGCTTGGAAAAGTACACGTTCGGAAAAGCAAGTAGTATATGAAAATGCTTAGAATAAGGTAGGTAATTCAGAAAAGCAAAAATTCCGATAATATGAAACCACCATGTCGCTCTTTCAACGATTATTAATGAGTTAATAGACATTCCATCAATTAAAGGAGCTACCAAGGTTCCACTCACTGGGAATGCTCCTGCTTGAATATAATGATCAGCATTTAATCCTTGTAATAGATAATCTGAGGCATTCATTGTTAAAAAAGCACCCATTAAAAGAATTTCAGCAATTAATATAATGTTTGCATCAGTTTTTGGCCATCCCAACATTTCCTTCAGTCCAAATCGGTTGATTTTCAACACATTTCTTCGAATTAAAAATATAACACACGCCAACAATACACCTAAAGCTAACCATTCAAATGAAAAGATGAGAACATTGTAGAATGGACCCAAAAAGCTAGCAAAAAATCGATGAGTTCCGAAAATTCCATCAATAACAATTTCTAGTACCTCTATATTGATAATTACAAATCCAATATAAACTACAATATGCAGTATACCTGAAACAGGTTTTTTTACCATTTTAGATTGTCCAACAGCCACCATTAGCATTTTCTTCCATCTCTCAGCCTTATTATCTGATAAATCAATATCTTTTCCTAAATTGATATTCCTCGCAATAGTTTTAATGTTTTTTGAAAAAAGCAAAACTGCACCAACGGCAATTAAAATAAAAATGATGTTATCAATTCCCATAATTCGAATCTATGTTAATATTTTTTGTCTCTCTATAACTCTATTCTAGCTCTAGTCTTTATCCTTATTCTTTCGTCCAAAGATAGAAAAATGAACATATCGCTCAGGATTCAATCTCAAATCCAAAAACAATTTATCCAAATCCTTTGCAGCAGCTTCGAGATTAGTATATAATGTGTCATTATTCAGCAACTGGCCTACTGTACCCTCTCCATTTTCAATTTGTTTTAAGACTATTGAAGCCGACTCCATTGCAAGTGCTGCATTATTAATGGTTTGTTTTAAATTTGATTGCGCCAAGGAATCACTGATCTGATTTATGTTAGAAATAGCCTCTGAAAGGTTTTCATTATTATTCTTTAGATTGGTTGATATGGATTCAACATTTGCAAAAATAGCACTAAAGTGTTCCTTCTCTTCTCTGATCATATCATCAATGCGTTTTGCAGTCATTTCAAAAGTTAACAATGACCTTTTTATACTTCCAAAACTTTGATTTAAATCATTCCTGGCATCTTTATTAAAGATGGCACTAACAACCATAATCGCAGAGTCAACAGTTTGAATTAAATCTTCTGCCTTTCTTTTCAAAGGTAGAATTTGCTGATTAACTTCTTCGCTAAGAGAAGCTTCTATATCCGAGTTTAAAGTATCTCCATTTTGAACATAGGTTAGTGAAGTTCCTAACACCAGCTCGATTGATTTTGAGCCCAGAATATCAGCACTAACAATTTTAGCTCTAGTATCAGATGGAACCTCAAAATCTGTATTGTCTATAGAAAATTGAACAATTAAATCTCCATTCATTTTGGGGTCAAAGTAAATTTTTGTTACTCGACCAATTTTAAATCCATTTATAATTACTGGATTGGACACTCCTAACCCATCAACCCTTGGATAGACTCCATAAAGTTTGATTTCTTTAGAAAAAACATCTTTCCCCTTCAGAAAGTTCGCTCCCCAAAATAATAATCCAATAGACAGAAGAACTATAAAACCAACTTTAACTTCTTTCTTTACTTTCATTTATCTTATTTTAAATGCTTTAATGCTTCATTGACAGAAATTCTTTTTCCATCTTTAAATGCAATTACGAACGCATCTTTAAACCCTTTTTCAATGGCGTCTTGTTGTAATTTAGATATCTTATCTAATGAGTTTTCACTACCATAAGTATATCTATACAATCCTCCGGCTTCATAATATTCAACCCCTGAAAGTTGTTTAAAGTTTTCAGGTTTTGTTTCTACCAATTTGGATGACGTCGCCAATTGGACCATAAAGGTAATACCTTCATTTGAGGAGGCACTATTATTCTCTAACTTTCGTTCTGATTTTGTATTCTTTTTTTGGTCCTCTACCATCATTTCAGCTTTCCTTTCAGCCTCATTTATCAGTTCAGCTCTATGTTCAATTTCTGCATTATATTCCTTAAATGCTCTGTAAATTGCTGAGGCTAAATAATCTTGCCCTACATCAGATAATAAAAATTTTTCCTCTGAATGATTGGTTAGAAAACCAGTTTCAATTAATACTGAAGGCATTGTAGTTTGATGCAAAACCAAAAAAGGTGCTTGTTTGACACCTCTATCTCTACGACCTACTCGTTCTCTAAACTGTGTTTGAACCTTCTCTGCAAAAGCGATACTCTGTTGTTGGTACGCACTTTGCATTAATGTTAATGCGATGTACGATTCAGCAGAATTAGGATCAAAATTATCATATTTTGCTTCATAGTTTTCTTCTAAAAGAATAGAGGAGTTTTCTCGTTGCGCCGCCTTTAAATTTGATTCAGATTTTGCATTACCCATCACATAGGTCTCCGTACCAAAAGCATTTGCACCTCCTGCGTTAGCGTGTATGCAAATAAACAAATCAGCTTTATTTTTATTCGCGATTTTAGCACGTTCACTTAGCTCAATAAAAACATCTGTTTTGCGAGTATAAATAACCTGAAGATTTGGAAATGTTTCTTCCAAATACTTCCCTAGTTTAAGTGAAATTGAAAGTGCTACATCTTTCTCTTTTCCAATTGAACCAAGACAACCAACATCCTTTCCACCATGGCCTGCGTCAATTACTACAGTTTTAATCCCGCCAAAAAAATTGTCATCGTTCCCATTTTGAGCAAACAAGAAATTAATATTAGTTAAAAGTACAAGAAATAAACCTAGAATACGTTTTGATTTCATTCTGTAAAATCTGAAATTGATTTAATTTAATTAGCTTTGGCACCTCTAAAATAGAGTATTAGTCTAACAACAAAAATAGTATTATTACCTTGTTATCTAGGGCATTTTTCACACAGTTTTTCATCTTCTCAATGTTAATAACTCAACTATTTTTGAGCGAGGCACTGGTTGCGAAAACTAACGATGCTCCTATTTTTCATTTTCTTCATTTGGATACCAATCAATCTAAAATTGATAGCAATCAGGTAATCAAAGTTGATACCACAATTTCTAAAGACGCTGTAGAACAAAAAACGAATTATAAAGCAAAAGATTCTATGCGGATAGATTTAATTTCTCAAAAAATCTATCTTTTTGGAAGTGCAGAAGTTACCTATGGAGACATCAACTTAAAGGCAGATACAATTATTGTTGACTTACACAATGATTTAGTTTTTGCAAAAGGAAAAACAGATAGTTTGGGAAAGCCTGTTGGGCAACCCGTATTCACCGAAAGTGGATCTTCTTATACAGCTAATGAAATGACCTATAACTTCAAAACTAAAAAAGGAACTATATCTGAAGTGACTACCCAAGAAGGAGAAGGTTATGTAAAAGGTGAAAAAGTAAAAAAGACAGCGACAGATGTATTGTATATAAAGGATGGTTATTACACCACTTGTAACCTTGATGAACCGCATTTTTCTTTAGCTACTTCGAAACTTAAGATAATTCCAAACGATAAAATTGTAACAGGTCCAACTGTTTTAAAAATAGGGGATGTTCCTACTCCCCTTGGTCTACCATTTGGCCTTTTCCCCAATAAAAAAGGTCGATCTTCAGGAATCTTAATTCCAGCCTATGGAGACTCTCCAAGACTTGGTTTTTTTCTGAAAGACGGTGGTTATTATCTGTCCTTTGGCGAGAAAGCAGACTTAAAGCTCACAGGAGACATTTATTCAAAGGGAAGTTACTCAGGAAGAGTAGAATCTAATTATAGAAATAGGTATAAATATAACGGTAATTTTTCACTTTCCTATTCTAATATCAAGGATGGTTATCGAGAATTCCCAACCTACTCTGAAAGTAGAGAATTTTGGGTCAACTGGAGGCACTCCCAAGACCCCAAAGCTCGTCCAAACAGCAACTTTTCAGCTAGTGTCCAAGCGGGTACTAATAGCAACTTTACAAACAACTTAAATAGTGCACCCAACAATTATTTATCTAACAATTTTCAATCGTCTATTACATATAGTAAGCTTTTTCCTAATTCTCCTTTCTCACTAAATGTAGGGGCAAATCACAGTCAGAATACTCAAACCAAAATAGTTTCGATTAGTGCTCCAAATGTTGGTTTAAATATGTCTAGAATTTTTCCTTTTAAAGGAAACAGCACTAAAAATAATCTAGGGAGGAATATCGGAGTTTCTTATTCAGGAAACTTCAAAAATTCGATTGCTGTAGCTGATTCCAATCTATCCATAAATCGATTGGATGATATCATAGCCAATGAAATGCAAAACGGAGTAAAACATAATATTCCCTTGAGCACCTCTACTAAGGTATTGAAGTACTTTACTTTTAACCCAGCTATTTCTTACAATGAGTTTTGGTATTTCAAATCAATTTCTAAGGAGTTTAATACTTCAGCAGGACTCATAGATACCAATGGAAATCCTATTCAAACCTTGGATGTAGACACTACCTTTGGGTTTCAAAGTTCAAGAAATGTCCAATTTTCAGCAGGATTAAGCACTAAGTTATACGGCCTCCTCCAGTTTAAAAAAGGCAAATTAAAAGCCATAAGGCACGTAATGACACCTCAAATTTCATACAGTTTCACACCAGAGGTTAGAGATGGTTTAAGAAGCTATACCGACACATCAGGATCAGAAATTGAATATTCCATTTATGAGAGTGGTGTCTTCGGACGACCAAACACCAACAGGTCTAACCGATTAAATTTCAATTTAATCAATAATTTAGAAATGAAACTAGCAAAACGCAGTGATACAGGTATGACTGTAAAAAAAGTTTCTATTTTCGACAATTTAGGCTTAAGCACCGGTATTGACTTTGAAAAAGACTCGCTTAAGTGGGATGCAGTTCGGTTGAGTGGAAGAACAAGAATTTCAGAAATTTTAAATATCGCATTTAGCGGAACGTTTGACCCTTACGCAATTGATGACTCAACAGGAGTAAGAATAAACAAAACCAACTACTCTGATAATGGAAAGTTTTCTCGATTTACAAATGGTAATATCTCTTTTCAATTGCAATTTAAAGGTGGCGATAAGAAAAAGAAAACAAGTGATAATGCAACTGAAGAAGAGCTTGAATACATAAACAATAATCTAGATCAATTTATCGATTTCTCTATTCCATGGTCCTTTGGAGTTTCCTATGTTATCAATTATAGCAAGCCAGCTTTTGATGAAACGATTACTCAAACCCTAAACTTTAATGGAGAATTAAAGTTGACCGACAAATGGAAGATCGATTTTAATTCAGGATATGACTTTGAACAGAAAGATGTAACTTATACCAATGTAAATATATACAGGGACCTACATTGTTGGGAATTAAGTTTCAATTGGATTCCACTGGGTTTTCAAAAAAGCTATTCTGTAACTATCAACGTTAAAGCTTCAGTTTTGCAAGATTTAAAGCTAAACAGAAGAAGAAATTATTATGATTTAATTAATTAAAAAATATGAAAAGAGTAATCAAGTCAGCTAACGCACCAGCACCCATAGGCCCATATAGCCAAGCAATTTTAATTGAAAACACCCTTTATATTTCTGGACAAATAGCATTAGATGCTAATACGGGAGAACTAGAGAATGAAAATATTCAGAAAGAGACCAAAAAAGTGATGGACAATCTTGGTTCTGTTTTGAATGAGGCCGGAGCAGACTACAGCAACATAGTAAAGTGTAGCATCTTTGTCTCTGATTTAAATAACTTTGCAGCAATAAATGAGGTATATGCTAATTATTTCACCTCCGATTTTCCGGCTAGAGAAACAGTAGAAGTGTCTAGATTACCCAAAGATGTAAATGTCGAAATATCTGCAATAGCTGTTATTTAATGCCTACTCTTTTTTCCACTTCTTACTTCCCTCCCGCTATTCAATATAGCGAATATTTAAAAGCAGATACTTGTTTGATTGAAGCATATGAACACTTCCCCAAACAGACATTCCGTAATAGGACCTATATAATGACAGCAAATGGGGTTTTTATGCTATCTGTTCCACTAGAGAATAGAAAAAACCACCAGTTTACGAAAGATGTTAAAATTTCGTATGCTGAAAATTGGCAAAAGCTACATTGGAGAACCATCTCGAATGCATACCAACGCTCCCCGTTTTATGAATATTACGATTATAAAATAGAACCTCTTTTTAGTCAGAAAAAGCATACCTTTTTATTGGATCTCAATTTAGACATTGAAAACACAATCAGTCAGATATTGAAAGTTGACATTATCAGACAAAAAACAACTGACTTTCACCCAATAGGAACAGATACTTTTAGAGATTTTAGAACTATAATAAGCCCCAAAAATAAATCACTTCAATCCAATATTAGTGAACCGAGCTATCTGCAGGTTTTTGCTGATAAATATCCATTTCAGCAGAATCTAAGTATCCTCGATGTAATTTTCAATCTAGGACCTGAAAGCATATCCCATCTGAAGCAAATAAAATCAACATTTTAACGTAGACGATCAGCTGCCCTAATCATCTTTTCATCCTTCTTTATTGCTTTAATAGCGAGGAAAAGGAAAATTAGTGGAAACAAAGCTAACCAACTACCAGACTCATAATTAACATCCACGTCTATATTAGCAGATTCAGCTAGTTTGGTAGAAACTTGATCTACGAAAAAGAAAATTGCAGCAACAAATGCAGTTTGAAAAAATAAAGCCAATTGAGCTGTTTTGATCTGAATATTGCGTTTTTTAAATAAAAATATAGCTAGTAAAGTAACTAATATCGAAGAGATTGATAAGGCTGGAATCAACCAGTTCTCAAATAGCATTTCTCCAGTTTCTCGATCGATCAACCCAAACAAAGAAAAAACATTTGAGAGTTCCTGATAATTAAAGGTGGCTAACGTTAAACTATATACGAAAGCATTGATTGCCAGTGCAACTAATAAATAAATGGTTTGAATTCGTTGTATCATAGCTCAAAAATAGTTGTTTTTCTTCCAATCAGAAATAAGAAGGATTAAAATTTTACCTTAAAATAAGTTATCGATGCTGACCAAGTAGCAGTCCTTACTTCGTAAAAAAAAGTAGATTTGTGAAAGCAACAATTTAAGTTTCACAATGACCGCCAAGGAAGAGTTCAAATTATTCTGTGAACAAAATGAGGTAGATTTATTCACCTCTTATTGGTGGTGGGCTAATGTTATTGAAAACAATTGGGATGTAATTACTTACAAAAAAGGCAACCAAGTATTAGCCTGTTTTCCTTTTCATTTTAGAAAAAAACTAGGCGTTTCTGCTATTATTCCTCCAGTCTTAACTCCTTATCAAGGAATTGCAATCGCTAAGCAACCAGGCGCTAAAATGGATAAGCAAATCTCACATATTCGAAAAGTACAAGAAGCTATAATTGATCAAATCCCCAACAACTCCTTATTCATTCGACAGTTTAGAGTCAATGACCACTACTTACTTCCTTTTTACTGGAATGATTATGAATTAAAAGTGAGATACACCTACCTACTAAGTACAGAAAAATCTGAGAATGAATTATTTTCTAGCTTAAAAGATACCTTAAGGAAAGAAATAAATAAAGCTAAAAATTCATTACACTATTCAATTTCTGACGATGTAAATAACCTATTCCTATTGAAGCAAAAAAACCACAAAGTAAATTCAGAACCAATAGCTTACAACTTAGAATACTTAAACAAGATCTGTCAGTTGATTCCACTTCAAAAGGCTCAATTAATGGAAATAAAAGAGGGCAATACCGTAATTGCAGCATTGTTAGTAACTTGGGATCACACTCAGATGTATTACACTTGCGGAGCGGTAGACCCTAAATATAAGAACTCTGGGGCTTTAAGTTGGCTTCTATGGGAAGCTCTTCTAAAAGCCAAAAAGCTTCAACTTTCATTCAATTTTGAAGGGAGCATGATCAAACCTATTGAACGATATTTTGCAAGTTTCGGTGGCACACCCACCCCTTTTATTGAAGCAAGAAAAATTTCAACAAAGGTTTTAGAACCATTGCTCAAAAAGTTCTAAAGTAATGATGTTATATCATCTACACCAATCGGCCGTTCAACAGTAAACCCCTCAGCATAATCCACATTGATTAACCTTCCAAAATTAGCCCATCTTCCTTTAATGTGTTTGATGAAATTCTCAGAGGAGATTGGAGATTCCGGCTCTTTTGAATTAGGATCATAAAACTGTGAAGAAAAAGCCATTATCGCTTTCAATTTTGTTTCTACAAAAGGAGTGATATCAACAACAAAATCAGGCTCTAAGTATCTATCTTGAATATAATTAAATATAGACTTTGGTCGCCAAGGCAATTGTTTTTTACCATCCAATTCAGTTTCTACTTTCACCAGACCAGAATAAAAACAAGCATCAGAAATTAATTTACAAGCTCTACCATGATCAGGATGGCGATCTTGAAAAGCATTAGAAAGTACCACGTCGGGCTGGTATTTTCGAATTATTTTTGCGATTTCTATCTGATGTGCCTTATCATTCTGAAAAAAGCCGTCAGCCATTCCCAGGTTTTCTCTAATTTCAATTCCTTGAATTTTAGCTGAATTTGCAGCTTCTACAAGCCTTAACTCTCCACTTCCTCTTGTGCCTAATTCACCTCTTGTTAGGTCTAAGATTCCAACTTTTTTGCCCTGTGCAATTGATTTCAAAAGAGTTCCTGTAGCACTTAACTCAACATCATCTGGGTGCACGCCAATAGCTAATATATCTAATTTCATTATTTACCTTCCTTCGATCCAGTTGATAATTTCATCACATGCAGGACTTTCCTTAGGACTAACCATTCCCTCATAATCACCATTTTGGTCAATCATGAATTTCTGAAAATTCCAAGTTACAGGAGCGTCTTCTACTCCATTCTGTTCTTTGGAAGTTAACCATTGATACAATGGATGAATATCTTCACCTTTGACAGAAATTTTAGACATCATGGTAAAAGTTACTCCGTAGTTCTTACTACAAAACGATTTTATTTCCGCGTTACTTCCGGGTTCTTGGGCTCCAAAATTATTTGCGGGAAATCCAATAATCGTAAAATCTTCCCCACCATACTCTTGAAAAACCTCTTCTAAAGTTTCATACTGAGGAGTTAAACCACATTCAGATGCCGTATTTACAATTAAAACCTTTTTTCCTTTCAAAGATGAAAAATCAAATTCATCTCCATTAATATCTTTTACTTTAAAATCGTGTAAACTCATTTCTTGAGCGTTAAGTTTGATTAATATCATTGGTAAAGTTACCAACATCATTACTAATAGTTTTTTCATGCTTTTTATTATTGGAACAGAAATAGAACCGAAAGGTTTAGGCAAAGATAAAGCAATTGAATAAATTTGCCCAAATAGTATCATCCACGTGATTAAACACATTTTAGCACTTATTCAGAAGGATTTTTTAATGGAATATCGTCAGCGTTATGCGCTTAATGGTATTTTATTGTATGTAGTATCTACCATTTTCGTAGCCTATTTAATTTTTAACGTGCTCGAAGACACAAAAACATGGAATGCCTTGTTTTGGATTATATTGTTATTCTCAGCCACGAATGCTACATCCAAAAGCTTTCAACATGAATCAGATAATCGATTTTTATACATTTACACTCTTGCATCTCCACAGGCTATAATCATAGCAAAAGCCATTTATAATATGTTGCTAATTGTACTAGTTGGAATTGTTCACTACACCTTTTTTAGCTTGTTAATTGGAAACCCCATTGATGGAACTGGTTTATTCATTTCCGGATTATTATTGGGAAGCATGGGTATTGCAACAGTTTTAACTTTCGTAGCTGCAATCGCATCTAAAACCAACAATAACACTACTTTAATGGCGGTCTTGAGCTTCCCAATTATGCTCCCTTTATTATTAACAGTTATTAAGGTTTCTACCTTGGCAAGTGTAGGCTTTGGTTTTGAAGAAGGTGGCATTTACTTGTTGGTTTTAGGCCTTATCAATATCGTCATTCTCACCTTGTCATATATTTTATTTCCGTACCTTTGGAGAGCCTAAAAATGGCATTTTTATACCGCTCAAAAGGCCAATAGTGATATGAAAAATTGGTGGAAAATACTCGCATTTATACTTCTCCTGTTCACCGTTATAGGTGGTTTTCTAATTGAAGTCCCGAAACAAGTAATTCTATATGAAACCATAAGAAATTTATATTTCCACGTTCCGATGTGGTTTACAATGATTTTCTTGTTTCTAATTTCTGTTATCTACAGTATTAAGCATTTATCAAGCTCAAATATGCACCATGATATTGTAGCTAAACAAATGGTAAACACAGGAATTATTTTTGGTATTTTAGGATTAATTACTGGAAGCATCTGGGCTAAATACACTTGGGGGACCTATTGGACAAACGATGTTAAGTTAAATGGGTCTGCAATTACCATGCTGGTATATTTTGCTTATCTCATATTAAGAAACTCTATGGATGAGGAGCAAAAAAGAGCCAGAATAGCTGCCGTTTATAACATTTTTGCGTTTGTAATGTTAGTTGTTTTCATTGGTATTTTACCACGAATGTACGATTCTTTGCATCCAGGTAATGGAGGTAATCCAGGTTTCAATTCGTACGATACAGATAAGAATATGTTGATGGTTTTTTATCCCGCTGTATTAGGATGGATTTTACTCTCTTTGTGGATAGCAAACATCAATATTCGAATAAATAAACTGAAAGAAAAATAATGATGAAAAAGTTTACACTAACCTTACTTTCAATTTTTACTTTTTTGATATCCAATGCTCAAGAGTCGATTGAAATGGCTGATCAATTGAGGTCAGAAGGTAAAATTTATGTTGTGGTAGCAGTTTTAGTCGTAATTTTAATAGGGCTTTTCATTTACTTATTCACCATTGATAAAAAGGTGAGACAATTGGAGAAAGAAAATTAAAGTATTTCTATATGAAAAAGATACATATAATCGGAATAATAATCGTTGCTGTGTCAATTGGAGTAATTCTCAGTACACTAGCCGATGCTGCAACCTATGCTGAGTTTGCTGTAGTAGAAAACAACCCAGGAAAAGAATTTCAGGTAGTTGGAACCCTTGCGGAGAATAGTGAAATAACTTACGACCCAAAAGTAAATGTAGAATTATTTACATTTAATATGGTTGATAACAACGGGATAGAGAAAAAAGTATTTTTCCATGGTGCCAAACCTCAAGACTTTGAAAGGTCAGAACAAGTAGTGGTTACTGGCAAACTGGAAGATGGTGAGTTTCATGCTAACAAAATCCTAATGAAATGTCCTTCTAAATACAATAATGGTAATGATACCGAATTCACAGAAGTGAAGGCAAACTCTTAATTCTAAATAATGGATATCGAATATATTGGTGAAAATATTATTTCTGGTCAATTAGGAAATTTATTAATCATCCTCTCATTTGTTTGCTCTACATTAGCTGCTTTTTCTTACTTTAAAGCAATTAATTCAAGTCCATTAGATGGTGACACTTGGAAAAAAATGGGACGAACATTCTTCCTGATTCATGTGGTTAGCATCATTGGAATTGTAGTTGTACTTTTCTATTTACTTTTCAACCATCATTTCGAATATTATTATGTTTGGCGTCACTCTTCCTCTGACTTAGCCATGCGTTATGTATTTTCTTGTTTTTGGGAAGGACAAGAAGGCAGTTTTTTACTTTGGTCACTGTGGCATGCGGTATTAGGAGTCATATTAATGAAAACGGCTAAGCAATGGGAAGCAGGAACACTAGCAGTTGTTTCTACCGTTCAGCTATTACTCGGCTCTATGCTCTTAGGAGTTTATGTATTCGATGTTCAAATTGGAAGTAATCCGTTCATATTGTTAAGAGAGCATCCGGATATGATCCATTTGCCGTTTGTTCAGAATCCTGATTATTTGAGTTTTGTGGAAGGAACTGGACTTAATCCATTGTTGCAAAACTATTGGATGACTATTCATCCACCGATTCTTTTTCTTGGGTTTGCTTTAACACTAATACCATTTGCTTTTGCATTTGCCAGTTTAGTTGAAAAAAAATACACAGAATGGCTTAAACCTGCTTTACCATGGACATTCGCAGGAATTGCGATACTTGGTCTTGGTGTTTTGATGGGTGGTGCATGGGCTTACGAGGCGTTAAGCTTTGGAGGTTTTTGGGCTTGGGATCCAGTAGAAAATTCATCTTTAGTTCCATGGTTGATACTAGTAGGTGCTGGACACTTAATGCTAATCAATAAAGTAAAGCCCAACTCTATGTTGAGCACCTACTTGTTTGCTCTATTCTCCTTCTTATTAATAATGTACTCTTCCTATTTGACCAAAAGCGGTATTTTAGGAGAAACATCGGTACATTCATTCGCTGATGGATTACCAGGACAGTTGATTTTTATTCTACTTGTACTTGTAGTTGCAGCAGTTTCTTTATTGGTTCTTCGTTATAAAAATCTCCCTAAACAGCAAACAGAAGAAGACCTATGGTCTAGAGAGTTTTGGATGTTTTTAGGAGCTTTGGTGCTTTTAATTTCAAGTTTTCAAATTACTTTTTCGACCAGTATTCCAGTTATAAATGCCATTTTTGGAACCAATATGGCTCCTCCAACTGAGGCCAACGCACATTATAACTCCTGGCAGTTACCACTCGCCACTTTAATCTCAATGTTCATTGGAATCGGACACTATTTAAAGTACAAGAAAACAGATAAAAAACAGTTCTTAAAAGACACCGCATTTTCAGCTATTATATCCCTTCTGATAGCAATTGTAGTAGCTACACAGTTGCAATTTCAACATTATTATCACGGACTATTAATGTTTGCTGCAACATATGCGGTAGTTGCCAATGCAGACTATTGGTTGCGTATACTAAAAGGAAAAATTAAAAAATCTGGAGCTGCAATCGCCCATATTGGATTTGGGTTATTATTGATCGGAGCTTTAATTTCAGCTGGTAATAAGGAAATCATTTCTGTCAATAATTCTGGTATTGAGATAAAAATGAATGAAAATGAAAATGCCAATAAAGAAAACATTATGCTAATCAAAGGCGATACTGTTTTAATGGGCAATCATTTCATTAGTTATGAGGGCAGAGAAAAGGAAGGACATAACATATATTATAAAATCAATTATTACCAACTTGACGATAACGGTAAATATGATACTAAATTTCAATTACGCCCATTTGTGCAATTAAACGAACAAATGGGTAATGTTCCTGAGCCTGCTACTAAACACTTCTGGAATAAAGATATTTTTACTCATGTAACTTATGCAGATCTGGATGACCCCGCACTTGAAGACCCTAATGCCTTCGAAGAGCCAGATACCAACTTGGTTCGAGTTGGAGATACTTTATTTGCTACTAATAGTATTATTGTAGTTAGAGGTATTGATAAAAATATTGATTTAGAATCCAATAATCTTCAACCAACTGACATTGCCGTAGGGTTAAATTTAGAAGCAATGAATGTGAAAGGTCAAACATTCGAAGCTAAACCCATTCTTGTAATTCGTCAAAATAGACTATTTAGCATCTCATCAGAAGTTGAAAATTTAGGGTTGAAGTTCAACTTTAAAAACATCAACACTGAAACTGGAGAATTCACTATTTTGAAGCAAGAGAAAACATCCAATGCCTCTGATTTTATTATCATGCAAGCCATTGTTTTCCCTTACATTAATATTCTTTGGCTAGGTTGCATTATTATGACAATTGGTAGTATAATTGCAGTAATAAATCGGATTCGTTATCCAAAATTAAAATCATAAGAGAACATGGCTATACCACTTAAAAAGAGGCGAATTACTTTGATTGGAGCAGGAAATGTTGCCACCAATCTTGGAGCAGCTTTAAAAAATAAAGGACATATCATCCATCAAGTTTTTAGCAGAAGTCATCAAAGCGCGATGATTTTAGGCCATACTTTTAATTGTGACTATACCACCAAACTTTCCGATTTAAGCGATAAGACTGATTTAATAATTGTTGCTGTTCATGATGACTCGATAACTAGTATTTTAGAAAACCTAAAAATCAAAGACAAGTTAATTGTACATACTTCAGGAACTACCCCTTTGTCTGTGTTTCAAGAAAATAAATTCAAACAATATGGTATTTTCTATCCTTTGCAGACTTTTTCTAAGCATGACATAGAAAGCTTATTGCCTATTCCAATTAGCTTAGAGGCTTCAAACAAAAAAGTAGAAAATGAACTTATTGAAATAGCAAGCAGCATCTCAAAGAAGGTATTCTTGTTGGATTCAGAGAAGAGAAAGGCGCTTCATGTGGCGGCAGTTTTTGCAAATAACTTTAGTAACTACATGTTCCATATTTCGCAACAAATTTTAGAAGATGAAAACATATCATTCGAGCTTATAAAACCACTAATAAAAAGAACTGTAGAAAAGTTGGACAGCTCAACGCCTGCTGAATCACAAACTGGCCCTGCTTCAAGAAATGACCAGAAAATCATTTCCAACCATCTAGAATTCCTTAAAGGAAAAAAAGAATTTCAACAAGTATATGCGCTACTAAGCGAAAGCATTACAAAAAGCCGTAAATAAATGTCAAATTTCAAGCAGTCGTTAAAAAATATTTCAACATTTATTTTAGATGTAGATGGAGTTCTAACAGACGGCTCAGTGTTAGTTATGCCAGACGGAGACCAAATAAGGAAGTTTAATATCAAAGACGGATACATCCTTCAATTAGCAGTAAAGTTGGGTTACCATATTGAAATCATATCTGGAGGAACATCTGAATCTGTTCGCAAACGGCTAAATGGACTCGGTATAGAACACGTCAATTTAGGTTGTAAAGACAAAATGGCCGTTTTTAATAATTGCTTGAAAAAACATCAAATAAAAGCTGAAAATGTACTTTACGTTGGTGATGACATCCCCGACTATGAAGTAATGCAGGCAGTTGGTCTAGCTTGCAGTCCATCAGACGCAGCCGAGGAGATCAAAGCCATTTCTCATTATGTTTCTCCAAAAAAAGGTGGAGAAGGTTGCATTCGAGATATTATGGAACAAACACTTAAGGTTCAAGATAAATGGTTCAATGCATCCAACTTTGGCGAAAAAGCAAAGGGGATAGGCGAACAGTTTGGTTGGTAATTTTTCAAAAATTGCTTTCCTTCTAATAAAATAAATAAAAAGGCTATATTTAAGCTTCTGAATTACAATTTACTATAATTCTAAAGCTTATGAAACAGTTTTCCCTTCATGTTTGTCTTATACTTTCAATTAATCTTTTTTCCCAGAATAGTGACCCATCTCCTGCAGACCTACATCTTAAAAGTGGTCAATTAATAGATGCTATTCTGCTTTATGATTCTATTTATAATATAGATCCTAACAATCGATTAAACACCTACAACTATGCATGCGCCTATGCGCTAATGGGTAACACAGACTCTGCATTTAAGTATTTGCATATCGCTACGGATTCCGATTCTATGGTTCAGGCTTTAAATGACCCTGACTTTTATTTTTTAATTGATGATAATCGCTGGACAGAATTTGAGAATCAGATGATTGCAAAAATTGAGGCAAAACATCAAAAATACGCTAATCCTGAACTCTCAAAAGAGTTATGGCGTATGAAAATCAAAGATCAAGCTTTCTATTATCATCTAAAATTAGCGGACAAACAAAATGGAATGGGTTCTCCAATTATTAAGGCATTATGGGAATTGAAGCACCTTATTAATGATGAAAACCTAGACCGAATCGAAGAAATAATCGCAGAAATTGGATGGCCAAAAAGATCTGCTGTAGGAGGTAGTGCTGCTCAAACAGTATTCTTAATAATTCAGCATGCAGATTTAGAGACACAAAAAAAATACTTACCTATAATGAAAGAAGCTGCTAATGAAAAGGAAGCAAGTTGGTCTTCTTTGGCATTATTAATCGATCGTATAGAAATGCGAGAAGGCCGTCCTCAAATTTATGGTTCTCAAATATCAAGAGATCAGGAAGGCAATTATAAGGTTTTTGAGATGATCGAACCCGAATATGTAAATCAACGCAGAAAAGAAGTCGGTTTGCCTCCACTTGAAAATTACGTTAAAAACTGGGGGATAACATGGGAAGTAGAACAGAAAACCAAATAGTTAAAACAAAAAAACCTCATTCCTATAAAAAGAATGAGGTTTTTAATTTTATAAACGCTCTAATTAACTAATCTTAATCGGGTTATCTACTTTTGTTTTTAATAAAGCCAAATCAATGACTTCAATCATCTCAGTTACGTAATGAAACTTTAAACCCTTTAAATAAGCTGCGTCAATTTCATCAATGTCTTTCTTATTGTCTATTGACAATATAATTTCCTTGATATCAGCTCGCTTAGCTGCCAAAATCTTTTCTTTGATCCCTCCTACTGGTAATACTCTACCTCTGAGGGTAATTTCTCCGGTCATCGCCAAATTTCTCTTCACTTTTCGTTGTGTAAATGCCGATGCCAAAGCCGTCATCATAGAAATACCTGCAGATGGGCCGTCTTTTGGAGTCGCTCCTTCAGGAACGTGCAAATGAACATTCCAGTTTTCGAACACTTCAGCATCCAATCCTAACGCTTCTGAATGAGCTTTTAAATACTCTAAAGCCAATGTAGCTGACTCTTTCATCACATTACCTAGATTTCCAGTCAACGTAAACTTGCCTTTACCTTTACTCAAACTAGTCTCAATGAACAAAATATCCCCTCCTACTGAAGTCCATGCTAAACCTGTCACCACTCCTGCAACATCATTGCCTTGATATTTATCTTTTGAATGTCCCGGTCCTAATATGGATTGCAAATCTGCTACAGAAATCTTTGGATTATAATCTTCTTCTAAAGCAATAGACTTTGCTGCATAACGCACTATACTAGCTAGCTTTTTCTCCAATCCTCTTACTCCCGACTCTCGTGTGTATTCTTCACATACCTTCTCAATGATCTCTTTTGAAATTACTACGTCGGTTTTCTTTATTCCGTGAGACTCTAATAGCGTAGGAATTAAATGCTTCTTCGCTATTTCGACTTTTTCTTCGACAGTATATCCATTGATTTCAATGATTTCCATTCGATCTCTCAACGCAGGTTGAATGGTACTCAGACTATTCGCAGTAGCGATGAATAAAATTTTTGACAGATCGTAATCCATTTCTATAAAGTTATCATAGAATGTGCTATTCTGTTCGGGATCTAATACTTCAAGCATTGCAGAAGAAGGGTCTCCATGATGATCGGAACCTAACTTATCAATTTCATCTAAAACAAAAACAGGATTAGAAGTCTTTGACTTTTTTAAGCTTTGTAGGATTCTTCCAGGCATGGCACCGATATATGTTTTACGGTGTCCTCTTAACTCAGCTTCATCCCTCAATCCTCCCAAAGACATTCGCACATATTTTCTCCCTAATGCCTCTGCTATTGACCTACCCAACGATGTTTTACCTACACCAGGAGGTCCGTACAAACATAAAATAGGAGATTTCATATCTCCCTTCAGTTTCAAAACTGCTAAATGTTCAATGATTCTTTTTTTCACTTCTTTCAGGCCAAAATGGTCTCTATCCAATACTTTTTGCGCCTTCTTTAAATCAAATTTATCTTTGGTGTATTCACTCCATGGTAAATCTAATAAAGTCTCTATATAATTGATCTGGACAGAATATTCTGCAGAAGAAGAATTCATCCGTTGAAGTTTGTTCAACTCCTTCTCAAATCGTTCTTTCACCTCTTTAGTCCACTTTTTCTTTAGGGCTCTCTTTTTATACTCTGCAATCTCTTGCTCTTGAGGATTACCACCCAGCTCTTCTTGAATCATCTTCATTTGCTGATGCAAGAAATACTCCTTTTGCTGTTTGTCTATGTCCGTTTTTACTTTACTTTGAATATCGTTTTTAAGCTCTAACATTTGTAGATCTTTCGACAAATGAGTGAGTAACAACAAGGCTCGTTCTTTAGTATCCTTTTCTGATAATATTTGTTGTTTTTGAGCAACGGTAGCATTCATGTTGCTCGCTATAAAATTGATTAAGAAAGAAGGACTCTCTATATTTTTTATCGCAAAAGACGCCTCAGAAGGTAGGTTTGGAGAATTATCTATAATTCTGAAAGACATATCCTTAATAGAATCTATTAGTGCAGTAAAAGCTTGATCAGTTGGAACCTCGCCTACCTCGTAATCTTCAACTTTAGCCTTGTGGTATGGCTCAGTTGCTGTTAATTCTATTATCTGAAATCTTTTCTTACCTTGAATAATCACCGTAGTATTTCCGTCAGGCATTCTGAACATTTTCAAAATACGCGCGACGGTTCCCACTTTATTCATTTGCTCAAATACAGGATCTTCGATTTTATCATCCAATTGAGAAACTACACCAATAGTCTTATCTCCCTTATTGGCATCTTGTATCAATTTTATTGATTTATCACGTCCTACTGTGATTGGAATAACCACACCAGGAAACAACACTGTATTTTTAAGCGGTAAAATTGGCAATTCATCAGGGGTTTCTTCAGAGTTCATATTCTCCTCATCCTCTGATGTCATTAATGGTATAAATTCTGTCTCATCATCAATCAATCCTGAAAAATTCAAGTGATCGAAATTAAAGCTATTCTTCATCTTATCTCCTCTCGTTTTTTAGTCAAAATGGCAGACTACTTCATAGTCGCAACCAATTTTAATTCAGGGGTGGGTTTATTCAAGGGCTGTGCCAATCTGGAGAATCGGCAATTTTGTCAATTTAATGTTTTCGATAATTCGCTGTATGATCATATATCGACTTTAAAATGGCTTTATTCGTTTCATCTAAACTCATTCCTCGTCGCTCCATCATTCGGTTTCCTACTTCAAATGCTTTATCTAGTCTAAATGTTTCAAATCCATCACTTCCCCCCCAACTAAAGCTAGGGATATGTTTTATAGGAAATCCTCCACCAAAAACATTTGCGCACACTCCTACCACTGTGCCAGTATTAAACATGGTATTGATACCGCTTTTGGAGTGGTCTCCCATAGCTAAGCCACAAAATTGCAAGTTGGTATCCTCAAATCGTTCTGTTGTGTAACTCCAACAGCTTACAGTCCCATAATTATTTTTTAAATTCGAATTGTTGGTGTCGGCGCCTAGATTACACCATTCTCCAACAACAGAATTTCCCAGAAAACCTTCATGTCCTTTATTGGAATATCCAAAAATGACCGAATTATTTACCTCTCCACCTACTTTACAGTGAGGGCCAATTGTAGTTGGGCCATAAATTTTTGTAGCACATTTTAATGTAGCACCCTCACCCATCGCAAAAGGACCGCGTATAATGCTTCCTTCCATAACTTCGGCATCCTTGCCGATATATATAGGGCCGTTTTTTGTATTCAAAATAGCTGCTTCTACCTGAGCTCCCTGCTCTATAAAGACTTTACTCACATCACCCAATATAGTATTAGAAGAATCTATTGACCTGCTAGTTCGGTTGGCGATCAGTTGGACAAAATCTTGCATCAATACAGTTCCATTCTTCCTAAAAATATCTGACCAATGTTGAATTGAAATAACTTCGGCTTTCAGTAATTGATTTCCTTCTAATTGTTCTATATCATTAAAACCTATTTCTTTACTTGATCTAAAAGCTACCAATGAATCATTGTCAAACAACACCTCTTCTTGCTTTAAGTGCAGAATCTCCTTAATCAACTCCTCATTTGGTATATACCTTCCATTAATATAGATATTTTCAATTCCATACCGAACTGCATATTTATCAGACAAATATTCGGGGCATAGAAATGACACTTCTTTACCCATTTTTCTTCTCCACTTCTCACTAATAGTGTCAATTCCTATTCTTAACTCTGCTGATGGCCTAGTAAGAGTAAATGGCATTAAGTCGGTACGATAATGATCATCAAATAAAATTACATTCATCTGTTTTGAGTATTTATAGTCAAAAGTAGTGAAAATGGATGCGCCTTATTCCCCAAAGAGTTTACTAAATTTGCCTTATGTATAGAAAAGATCAACTCAAAGGAATTGTTGCAATTATATTGTTTGGACTAATTGGGATTAGTTTTTTCATCTTTGGTGATGAAAGTACGATAACAAGATATGTTGCCATAATATCCTTTGCAATCTGGTTGATTTCTATCTATTTTATCAATAAAAAATTTGAAAAAAAAGATTAAAGTATGTTCGGAGATATGATGGGTAAGTTGCAAGAAATGCAACAGCAAACTGAGAAAATTAAAAAGAGATTAGATACTATAAGCGTGGAAGGAGAAGCCGAAAATGGACTAATAAAAGTAGTTGCCACCGCTAATAAAAAAATAACTTCTATCGCTATTGACGACCGTTTAATGTCTGAAGGTGACAAAGAGCAGATTGAGGATTTAATGATGGTTGCCATCAACAAAGCAATTGAGAAAGCTGAGAATGTTTCCAATGCCGAAATGGCAGGAGCTGCAAAAGGAATGCTACCAGGATTTGGGATGTAAGTTTTATTGGTGAAGTCCCAATTGAAGTGCGATTACCATATTGGGTAATTCTCCATATTTTGCTTTTGAGTCAAAAACATCTGACAAACGATACCTAAAGTCTAGTGCAAATCGGTTAAATCCAATTCGCGCAGTTAGACCATATGCATAGTCGTTCATGTATTCCAAAAAGTAATTCTTTACAACAGTTCTACCTGCTCCCGGAATAGCATCTTCATTTTTAGTGTAGTGAACATTCCTATAATTCCAATTTCCGTAGGCTCCTATATCTATAAAAATCCCAGCAGAATGGTCTTTATTTTTCAACTTAAATCGATTAAAAACTAAAACCTCTAAAGCATTATTTGCTAACATCTCTTTATCGTGCAACTCTCCATCCGGCAAATTCTTTAATGAATCTTGAACTGGTAAATAACGTGTTCTTAGGTAAGCAATCTCATATCCCAATTCATAAAACTTAGTAAGCCTATATTTTGATCTAAACCCAACACTAAAGGTAGATGAATTACCATACTTTATAGAACTACTATCTCCAACAGATTCCCCTATAATGAAACCATATGACAAGAAGGCATGAGTATATTTGGCTTTGTTTGGACCTCTTTTAGGAATGGTTAAATCATCCAAATTTCGATTGTATTCATCTACTCTATCTTCTTGGGCATAACTGGTAGAAAGAAATAAAAGCAAAACTAAACTAGTAATTATTCGCATAGGTCGTAAATTGGCCATTAGAAAATTAAGACCACAAATATATGATAATTGATCTTCGAAGTGATACCGTAACACAACCAACACCAGCAATGTTATCAGCAATGATGCAAGCCGTTGTAGGTGATGATGTTTTAGGCGACGACCCAACCGTTAGGAAGTTGGAAGTTTACGCTGCCGATTTATTTGGAATGGAGGAGGCTTTGTTCTGTCCGTCAGGAACCATGACCAATCAAATTGCAATAAAAGTTCACACCAATAGCCCCGGGGAAGTCATTTGTAGTGACATAGCGCATATCTACAGGTACGAAGGAGGAGGAATAGGGTTCAATTCAGGATTATCTACTCGATTATTAGATGGAGACCGTGGACAAATCTCGGCAGAATCAGTTGTGCAGAACATCAACCCAGATGATGTGCATGCTCCTCCTACTCAATTAGTATCGATAGAAAATACCTGTAATAAGGGAGGAGGAAGCATTTACGATTTTGAAGAAGTAAAAGCCATTGCGGCCATTTGTAAGGAACATCAGATACCTTTTCATCTGGATGGGGCTCGATTATTCAATGCTATTGTAGAAACAGAGCAAACACCAAAAGATTATGGTGAACAATTCGACTCCATTTCTATCTGTCTTTCCAAAGGTTTAGGTGCACCAGTTGGATCCCTCTTATTAGGCAACAATTCTTTTATCAAGAAGTCAAGAAGAATTCGTAAAATTTTAGGCGGAGGTATGCGTCAAGCAGGATTTTTGGCCGCAGCTGGTCTTTTTGCTTTGACCAATAATATCGATCGATTGAAAGACGATCATGAATTAGCAAAAAAAATAGCTGAAATTTTGGATTGTCACCCTTTAGTAGAACATGTTCTAGAAGTAGAAACCAACATTGTCATTTTTGTTCATTCAGAGCGTATCACTACCGCTAATTTTCTAACACAACTTAAAGAAAACGGGATACTTGCTGTTCAAATGGGACATCAACAAATTCGATTGGTAACTCATCTAAGTTTACCTAAAAATGTGCTTCAATTGTTCAAAAATGCAATTGAAAAAATCCAGTAAAACAAATGGTTGATAATTCAATAAATTTAGAAGAGTAACAAAAGTGACATCTTTTATAATTTTATTAGTTTTGTCCTCCAGTATATTAACAATCTATAAAAAGAAACAAAAATGTCCTATAACAATATTGTAGACTTGCTTGGTAAAGAATCAGACAATTTACTGAACCATGAGTGCAAGACCATAAGTAAAGATATGCTTCACCTTCCAGGTGCAGACTTTATTGATAATGTGTTTAAGGACACCAATAGAAGTCCACAAGTATTAAGAAGCCTACAAGCATTATATGGACATGGACGATTAGCAAATACTGGATATGTATCTATCTTACCTGTAGATCAAGGAATAGAACATTCAGCAGGAGCTTCATTTGCACCCAACCCTATTTACTTTGATCCTGAAAACATTATAAAATTAGCGATTGATGGAGGATGTAATGCCGTTGCCTCTACTTTTGGAGTTCTAGCTTCTTGTTCAAGAAAATACGCTCATAAAATTCCTTTCGTTGTAAAATTAAATCACAATGAATTTTTGACCTACCCTGAGACTTATTCTCAAATTTCATTTGGTTCGGTAGAAGAAGCATGGAATCTTGGGGCTACTGCTGTAGGAGCCACAATTTATTTTGGTTCTGATGACAGTAACCGCCAAATTGTTGAAATTGCTCAGGCATTTGAAAGAGCTCACGAATTAGGAATGGCTACCATTCTATGGTGCTACTTAAGAAATCCAGGCTTCAAGAAAGACGGAGTAGATTATCATACTGCAACTGATTTGACTGCACAAGCCAATCACCTTGGGGTAACAATTCAAGCTGACATTATAAAACAAAAATTACCTACTAACAATGGTGGATATAATGCCATCAATTTTGGTAAAACACATAAAAGTGTCTATTCACAATTAACCACTGATCATCCAATTGATTTATGTCGTTACCAAGTTGCAAATTGCTACATGGGAAGAAATGGATTAATTAATTCAGGAGGAGCATCAGCAGGGGCTACAGACTTATCTGAAGCTGTAACAACTGCAGTAATCAATAAACGTGCAGGTGGACATGGTTTGATTTCTGGAAGAAAAGCATTCCAAAAACCAGTAAATGAAGGGATTCAATTATTAAATGCCATCCAAGATGTTTACCTTGCAAAGGAAATCACAATAAGCTAAAGAATATTGGAGACAGAAGAGCAAATGAGTTGGTTTAAACGAATAAAAGAAGGAATTCTTACTCCTACTAAAGAGAAAAAAGAATTACCGGAAGGCCTTTGGTACAGTTGTCCCAAATGTAAGCATGTAGTGCCCAACAATGATCATATCGAGAATCAAAAGGTATGTGAAGAATGTGGATATCACGAACGAGCTAGCTCCGAGGAGTATTTTAAAATCATTTTTAATGATGGAAAATACTTGGAGTTAGATGCAGACATGACATCAGGTGACCCACTAAAATTCACCGATACTAAAAAGTATACGGATCGTTTAAAAGCGACCCAAAAGAAGACCAAATTAAAAGATGCTGTAAGAACGGCTGTTGGGGAAATAGGGGATAATCAATTGGTAGTAGCTGCTATGGACTTTGCCTTTATTGGTGGATCGATGGGTTCAGTAGTTGGTGAAAAGATTGCAAGAGCTATTGATTATTCCATTGCGAATAATATTCCTTTTTTGATGATTTCAAAATCGGGTGGTGCAAGAATGATGGAAGCTGCATTTTCTTTAATGCAAATGGCTAAAACATCTGCAAAGTTATCTCAGCTCTCTAAGGCAAAAATTCCATATATCAGCTTGTTAACAGACCCTACAACCGGAGGTATTACTGCTTCCTTTGCCATGTTAGGAGATATCAATATTTCTGAACCCGGAGCGTTGATAGGTTTTGCAGGCCCTAGAGTAGTAAAAGAAACCATTGGTAAAGACTTACCTAAAGATTTTCAAACTGCTGAGTTTGTTTTAGAACATGGGTTCCTTGATTTTATAGTTAATAGAAAAGAGTTAAAACAAAAATTAATTCAAGTATTGAATTTATTTAAAAAGTAATTTATTTTTAAATAAATTTATTACATTTGCAGCCTTAAAATTTACAAGAATAAAAGAAGAGATATGTATCTTACTACAGAAATTAAAGAAGGATTTTTCGAGAAATACGGAGAGAAGAAAACAAATACTGGTTCTACAGAAGGTCAAATTGCATTATTTACCCACAGAATTAGTCATCTTACAGAGCACTTGAAAAAAAATCATAAAGATTTTAACACTGAGCGTTCATTAGTAAGATTAGTAGGTAAAAGAAGAAATCTTTTAGATTACTTAAAAAACAAAGACATTAACAAATACAGAGAATTAATTAAAGATCTTGGAATTAGAAAATAATTTCTTGAAAGCAACTTTAATTTTCATAGCATAAGAATCATTTGGGGGACTGTTTTACATTCCCCCTTTTTTTATTTATCAACTGACAACAGAAAACAATAATTATGTCAAAATTAGGAATTGAACAAACAATCGATTTAGGAAATGGAACGACCATTTCAATCGAAACAGGAAAATTAGCGAAACAAGCCGATGGATCGGTAGTTGTTAAGCAAGGAGACACAATGCTTTTAGCAACTGTAGTTTCAGCAAAATCAGCAGGAGAAGACGTTGATTTTATGCCTTTAATGGTAGATTATAGAGAAAAATTCTCAGCAGCAGGTAAATTCCCTGGTGGCTTTTTAAAACGTGAATCAAGACCTTCAGACTACGAAATATTAGTTTGTAGATTAGTAGATAGAGCATTAAGACCACTTTTTCCAAGTGATTATCATGCAGATACACAGGTACAAATTTCATTAATTTCAGCTGGTCAGGATACTACTCCTGACGCATTAGCATGTTTAGCAGCATCTGCAGCACTAGCGGTTTCTGATATTCCATTTAATGGTCCAATCTCAGAAGTTAGAATTGCAAGAATTGATGGAAAGTGGGAAATAAACCCCAACTTCACAGCAATTAAATCAGCAGATATTGACATTATGGTTGCTGCTACTCAGGACAGTGTGGTAATGGTAGAAGGTGAAATGTTAGAAGTTTCTGAAAAAGAAATGTTAGAGGCCATTAAATTGGCACACGATACTATCCGTATCCAATTAGCAGGAATAAATGCATTAGCTGCTCAGGTAGAAAAGGCTCAGGTAAAGAGAGAATATAGTCACGAGAAAAACAACGAAGAGCTTTTGAAGCAAATTGAAGCTGCTTGTTACCAACCATGCTACGATATCGCTAAGCAAGGTTTAGCAGATAAACATGAAAGAGCTAGATTGTTTAAAGAAGTAAAAGAAAACTTTGTTGCTACACTTGATGAAGAAACAGTAGCAGGAAACGCTTTTTTAATTGGAAAATATTTTCACGATGTTGAAAAAGAAGCTGTACGCGATGCAGTATTAAATGAAAAAGTTCGTTTAGATGGACGTAAAACTACGGAGATTCGTCCTATTTGGTCTGAAGTAAATTACTTACCAGGCTCACATGGATCTGCAGTTTTTACTAGAGGTGAAACACAATCATTGACTTCTGTTACTTTGGGAACTAAATTAGATGAACAAAGAATTGATGCCGCACTATTCGAAGGTTCTGATAAATTCATTCTACATTATAACTTCCCATCTTTCTCCACAGGAGAAGCGCGTCCGAACAGAGGACCAGGTAGAAGAGAAATTGGTCACGGAAATTTAGCGTTAAGGGCATTAAAGCCTATGATTCCAACAGGAAATGAAAATCCATATACCATCCGTGTAGTTTCTGACATTTTAGAGTCAAACGGATCTTCTTCAATGGCTACTGTTTGCGCAGGAACTCTTGCACTGATGGATGCAGGAGTTAAGATAAAGAAACCAGTAAGTGGTATTGCCATGGGACTAATCAGTGGAAAAGATGGCAAATTTGCTGTTCTCTCTGATATTTTAGGTGATGAAGATCATTTAGGAGATATGGACTTTAAGGTGACTGGGACTAAAGATGGAATCACTGCATGTCAGATGGACATCAAAATAGAAGGGTTATCTTATGAAATTCTTGAGCAAGCATTGGATCAAGCAAAAGAAGGTCGTATGCATATCTTAGGAGAGATGATGAAAACACTTTCTGCACCGAGAGAAGATTACAAATCAAACGCGCCTAGAATTATCCAAATTACTATACCAAAAGAGATGATCGGTGCTGTAATCGGACCAGGTGGAAAAATTATACAGTCCATTCAAGAAGAGACAGGAACAACTATCGTTTTAGAAGAAGTTGATGGTAAAGGAGTAATTGATATTGTATCTACTGATGGAGACGGAGCCAAGGATGCTTTAGCTAGAATTAAAGCAATTACTGCTGTTCCTGAAGTTGGAGAGGTGTATAAAGGTAAGGTGAAATCGATTGTTGCTTTCGGGGCATTTATTGAAATTATACCAGGACAAGACGGCCTATTGCACATTTCTGAAATCGCACATAAGAAAGTAGATAAGGTAGAAGATGAATTGAAAGAAGGGGAAATGGTTGAAGTAAAATTAATTGCAATCGACCCTAAAACTAAAAAATTGAAACTTTCAAGAAAAGCATTATTGCCAAAACCTGAAAAGACAGAAGAAAAAGCTTAATTACTTTTTCTAGATACTATCAAGAGGAGATAATTTTTTATCTCCTCTTTTTTTTTGCTAAACATTAATAATGAGATTTAAAGATCGAGAAATAAAAGAGAATCATAAAAACAGTAATTTTAATTACGTACGTGTAAAAATTGGAAGTTAATTTTCGTTAAATTTATGGGATTTCGTTTTCGAGACCAACTTAAGTATTAACCAAAACCAAACCCATTTCATGAGGCAACTAAAAATTACTAAGAAGGTCACCAATAGAGAAACGGTTTCTCTTGACAAGTATTTACAGGAGATAGGCAGAGTCGATTTGATTTCTGCCGAAGAGGAGGTTGAACTAGCAAGAAGAATCAAACAAGGTGACGCTTTAGCTTTAGAAAAACTAACCAAAGCCAATCTAAGATTTGTAGTATCTGTTTCCAAACAATACCAAAATCAAGGACTGGGACTTCCCGACTTAATTAATGAAGGCAATTTAGGCCTGATTAAAGCTGCTCAAAGATTTGATGAAACTAGAGGGTTTAAATTCATTTCCTATGCTGTTTGGTGGATTCGTCAATCCATTTTACAAGCATTAGCAGAACAAGCAAGAATTGTAAGATTACCCCTCAACAAGATTGGATCAATTAACAAAATTAAGCGTGCATTTTCTGAATTGGAACAGAAGTATGAACGCGAACCTTCAAACTATGAAATTGCCGATATTCTTGACCTATCCGCAAGTGATGTAAAAGATAATATCAGGCATTCTGGACGACATGTAAGTATTGATGCTCCGATCTCCTCTGATGATGATAGTAGTAATATGTCCGACTTAATGCAGAATACAGATAGTCCTGAACCAGATGACTTATTACTAAGAGAATCATTAAAAAATGAAATAGAACGTACACTTACGACGCTCACTGCTAGAGAAGCAGATGTCATACGATTCTATTTTGGCCTAGCAGGAAAACATCCTTTAACTCTTGAAGAGATTGGCGAGCATTTTGACCTGACGCGTGAAAGAGTCCGACAGATAAAAGAAAAAGCTATTCGTCGACTTCGAATAAATACACGATGTAAAAATTTAAAAACTTATTTAGGTTAACAAATATTTACCCTTCTCGAAAATTCGAGAAGGGTTTTTTCTTTTTTGAATAGTACCTTTGCAAAAAAAATAGAGATGTCACATTTAGTCGCCCCTTCAATATTATCCGCTGATTTTGCTAACCTATTGCCCGCTTGTGAACTTATTAATACCAGTAAAGCAGACTACTATCACATTGATGTAATGGATGGTGTTTTTGTTCCTAATATTTCATTTGGCTTGCCAGTGATTAAGGCGATAAAAAAACACGCCACAAAAACCTTCGATGTGCACTTGATGATAGTAGAGCCTGACAAATACATTAAAGATTTTAAAGCAGCGGGGGCAGATATTTTAACTGTACATTATGAAGCTTGTACTCACCTTCATCGCACCATTCAGGCCATTAAAGCAGAAGGAATGAAAGCAGGAGTAGCACTAAACCCACATACTCCTATCTATCTTTTAGAGGATATTATTCAAGATATTGATTTAGTTTGCCTGATGTCTGTTAACCCCGGATTTGGAGGACAGTCCTATATCGAAAATACCTACAACAAGATTAAAGATTTAAAAGCGCTAATTACAAGAAAAAATAGCACGGCTTTAATTGAAATTGACGGTGGTGTAAGTAACAAAAACGCTGCAGAATTAGTTGCTTGTGGTGCTGATGTTTTAGTTGCTGGAAGTTATGTTTTTGGATCAGATCAGCCTGAAAAAACTATTGAAGGGTTGAAGGAGTTAAAGTTTTAAATAAAATTCTTTTAAACTTTTATTCATTATGATTTTTTAATCCCAACAAGAAAGCTCAAAACAAATGTTTTGAGCTTTCTTGTTTTTAAGATGGATTTGGAATCCAAATTATTCATTATTTATGTTGGCTATCAAACCACTAATTTCCATCAACATAACCTTGCAAATACTCGTATTCATCATTCAATTCACCCCGCTCAGTTATCGTAGCACGATAAATAATTCTATCGTTATCAGTACCTAATAAATTAGGTAA
This sequence comes from Acidiluteibacter ferrifornacis, assembly GCF_009909615.1. Classification (GTDB taxonomy): domain Bacteria; phylum Bacteroidota; class Bacteroidia; order Flavobacteriales_E; family Vicingaceae; genus Acidiluteibacter; species Acidiluteibacter ferrifornacis. The sequence goes on from NZ_WWNE01000007.1 coordinate 130,158, forward strand.
TATATTATTGATTAGCTCATTTCCGAAATCCTCTGAAGCATCTTTTGGCAATTCACAAGGTAGGTTGTCTACGGCCATTACTGTAATCGTATCTGCATTGATCTCATTCGTCTCCTTCCCTGTCAACCGATTAACATAATAAATTGGATCTGCAATGGTTGAAGGTCTTACAGTTGATGGAATAGGACCATCAATGTCACAACTTATATCTGCAATGGTTCTAATTTTAAAATCCGAACGTTTCATTTCTTCTTTGGTAAAGACATATGGAGCTTCTGAATCCCAATAATGACAGGGGATATACATATCAGCAACCTTCGCAAAACGATAAAAGTTACTTTCGAAGTCCTCAGGAGATTCATAAAATTCACTGACCTTAAATTCTCCTCCATCAATTCTCTTGTTATAACTTTTCACACCAAGAACAGCATAAACGGGCTCATTAAATGATTCCTCTAAAAATTCCGCGGGCTTTACCTCTCTAATTTTTAACTTTTTTAGAATTTCAACAGCTCCCTTCCCCACTCTTCCTGTACCAGTTAAAACAATTTTAAAATTTGAAGGCAAGTTTACTTTGTCTAACTCTCCTTCCATTTCTATCCGATCAGCACACTTGTTCGCAGGTTTCAAATCATAAGCTTTAGCTGTTTTTCCAAAAGCCAAAAATCCATTATAAGTACCAACTATCCCTGCATACCTTCCAAAGCCGACCAGTCGTTTACCCTTTTTATCTGTCAGACATTCATAATCAACCATCTTTATACTTTTCTCCATCATAGCCAATAAAAGATTTCTGTTATAAGGTTGCTCCTTAATGGTATGTGAAAAGAAGAAATAAGTTTTATCCGCCAATAGCATTTCTATGGGTACCTCTTTCACACCAAAAACAACATCAACATCTGAAATGTCCGCCTCAACAGTAATTCCTGCATCGATATATTCTTGATCAGAAAAAGCACGGATTGGACTAGATTGTACTACCAATTCCAATTGAGGGTAACGACTAACTATTAATTGACATTGTTTTGGGGTAAACGGAACACGCTTATCTGGAGGAGTTTTACCTTCTCTAATGATACCTATTTTCATGATTGATTGTTTAGTCTACCAAATTAATAATTTATACTCAAGGCGAACAAGATTATTGTAGAACAGATTAGTAATAAGCTATAAAGTACGCCTAATATTCCCATCTTCAAGGTAGTTTTCTTCCAATCATCTGAATAAACTACCATCAGCGCTTTCCATAAATAATAAAGCAGGTATACCAATGAAAAAAATAACAGAATTGAATTGAAGAAATACAGCTCAAATCGAGCAAACCCCAAACTAAGTATTTCGTAGATAATTCCTATCAAAAAAACAGTAGAATGAAAATGCAGAGCGAACAGAAAATGGGTTAATAAATTCAATCGTTTCTTGCGATATAATAAAGCTACCATTAATGAAAAAAGCGGTAATAAAAAGAAAAATAGCTTAGGCAGTAAAGAACCAAAATATCGGTCCCAAAAAGCATCTCCAAAACCATTACTTACTATAGGTTCATTCATTGTTTCTGAAAACTCATCAATACGTATATCGACAGACAAACTCAGAGATAAAAAGAAAAGAATACTCAAAAAGATAAACAATCGAAGGGGTTGAATATAACGCTCTCTCTTCCCTGATAAAAATTGTTGAGTCAAATAACCAGGTTGGGTAATTAAAGGAATAATACTTCTTCCAATTTTAGAGTCGAAAGTAAAATAATCACTTAGAAAGTGTGAAAACAACTCTCCTAACTTATTGGAAAAAGCAATCTTTTGACTACAATTAGGGCAATAATTAAACTTTTCCTCTAATTCAAACTGACAATTCTCACAATTTTGTGTGGTTTGTATAGTAGATTTTTCCAAGTTTTTTCTAATTTGCATTGAATTAAACAAGATAACCAGCTTTTCTGATTTAATGATACGAATTCTATTATTTCTATTTTTATCATGTTGTGGATACTCCTCCATGGCTCAGAAACTAGCGGTCAATTCAGACACCACCCAAACTATAGCAAGCGATCAAAAGAAGATAAAGGAATCCACTCCAATTATGGACACTGATGAATCCCTGAGATACATGAGTAATCTTTTGCTTTTTGAAGTAAAAAAAAGATTGAACTTGACTAGTAAGGAGGAAGAGATTAAAGCGGCAAAAGAGAAAAACAAGAAAGTTAGAATGAGTATAGGTGGAATTGTGATTGAACGATAAAACTTAAGTTTCATCATTACAGACACTCAAAGACAATTTATTCTCCATCATTCACACTATCGATAAATAATAAAGCCTTAAGTGTATTGACACTTAAGGCTTTATTTGGTGGAGCCGGAGGGAGTCGAACCCTCGTCCAAACGAGGAACCGATAAGCTTTCTACATGTGTAGTCTTTACTTAATTGTCGGGAGTGAAATGGCTAAAAACGACCTCTTCAAACCTTATCTTCTTTAGTTTCGCCAACCCATCGAAGCGCTGAGTTCGCTAGCTCAATAGTCTGATAAGCCGATTCCGAAAATTACCGAGCAAAATCTCCGGAGGCCTAGCTTGTTCTACGACCTTGTCGCAGAATTAGGGTTAATCTCTATCGAGTATTAAGCCGCAAGCGCGTAGTTGTTCTCGCCGTTTAGCGAAAGTTTAGCATTAGTTTTAACGAGCCAAAAACTAAAAGCTCGACATGCTTACCTATAAATCCTTCTCGCTGTCGAAACCGGTCGGCCCCAATAGCAATTACAAAGTTAATCAAAGTATAGCGTACTATACAGATTCTTGAGGCACTTAATTTATGCTATCTACAACCTTAAACTACTTCCTAAAAAATACTTATTTATGAGTATTTACTGGTATAGTGGCTCCTGCTACCTTTGGCTTAAATCAATAAAAAATAAACTGATGAAAAAAATAATTCCAGTTGCTCTATTTGCATTATTTATTACTTCCTGCGGAACAATGAGTAAAATTAAAACTACAGATGTTGATAACATCAATAAAACAGGCATTTTAGCCCATCCAATAATTGCAGAAGTAGAAATAAAAAACACCAAAATTGCTGGTCAATATATTATGAAATCAGAACAATACAAGCTGAATAAAGAATATGGCAAAAATATGGCTATAGCAGATGCTGTAAAAAAAGCAGGTTGTGATTATTTGGTTCACCCCATGTATGAAATAATCATAGAAACTAGAAATACTACCATAAATGTAACCGGCTTCCCCGGCACATATAAAGAATTTAGAAAGATGGTGGCTAGTGACTCTACCGTTATAAAATTGAGCCAAAAAAGTATAATCAATAATGAAAGTGGAACTATTGAAATTGATAATACGATTGTAACAAAGAAAAAAAGGAAATTTTAATAGAATTATGTTGGGGACTAATTCTATTCATTTAGAGGACTTTCTACGCACAGAAAGTCCTTTTTTTTGTGGTTCAATTATCATTTACAAAAATAAATGAATTTCAACGAGGGAAAATAATTACTTCTTCGTCTATAAACTATAAATCAATAATTACGACCATGAAAAATCCATTTAGACTAAAACACCTTGTCCTATTATTTGTAATCACAATTACAATAAATTCATGTAAAAAGGATGATGACGAGACTGAAGTTCTAGTTTCTGAAGTAACTATTCCTGCTGCTTATTCTGAATTTGATGAGAATAATACAACTATTTATGCGAGTGGTAGTAATATAGTAATTGAATCAAATGGGTATCCAAATCACACTTCTCCATACTGGTCAAATACTACAGCAAGGACTGCCAACAATGGTGGGATGACAATTACCACTCCTGCTGCAGCATCTAATCACCCACTGTTTGTAGAACCAACAAGCACTTCATATGCGCAGATGGCTCCGGGAAACATCGATGATTTCAATGGTTCTTATACATTAACTGTTCCAGCAAGTCCAACTAAAGCTAGCAATTCAAGTAGTACAGGATTAGGGGCAATTGGCATCGCAGTAAGTGGCGCAATGATATACAACGATGAAGAAGGACCTAATGTTCCATTAGACAATGCTGCTCCAAGTTTAGACTATAACGGTGCTCATACAGGACCACAAAGTTACCACTACCATTTAGAACCAGAAGCTTGGTCAAAAGACGATGAGAAATTGATTGGTGTTATTGCTGATGGATTCTTTTTATACGGAAGAAAATGTCATTCTACGGGTACATATCCAACTGATTTAGATGCATCAGGTGGTCACACTAGTTTAACGCAACACAATGCAGAGGCTAGCTACCACTACCACATTCAAAATACATTGTATTTAAACCAATACTACATTTTATTTCCAGGTGATTACCAAGGTTCTCCGAATGCAATTCGATAGTTCCAACATATTTATAACTGCTCTATTCTCTTTTTTATTAAGTTGCAATCCTGTTGCGACAAATAATTCAGAGATTAAGAAAAGTCAATTAGTAGATAAAAGTTTAACCCAATTATTTTCAAACAAAGGGCTTGTCTATTATTTAGATGAGCCCTTTACTGGGATTACTTTTTTACTCAACCAATCTGGTGACACCACCGAAAAAACCACTTACTTAAAAGGAATCAAACATGGTTCATTTAAGAAGTTCTTCAATCAAAATAGAATCAGTTATTCCTGCAATTATCTGAAAGGAAAAATAGATGGTGAAGTATTATCCTACTGGAGCAATGGAAAACTTCGATCTCAAAATACATTCACTGATGGAAAGCTGAATGGAATACAAAAAGAGTGGTACAAAAGCGGTGTCTTGTTTAAAGAGCTCACCTATTTGAAAGGCAAAGAAAATGGCATGCAGAGAGCCTATCGAGAGAATGGCAAAATTTACAGTAATTATGAAGCTAAGAATGGACGAATTTTTGGCTTGAAAAGAGCAAACTTGTGTTATGAATTGGAAGATGAAGTGGTACAGTATTCTAATTAGTGGGGTACTTCTAGTAGCAAACGCATGCCATGAAAAGTCGGTTAACAATAGCCGTGTGGAAGAGTTGCCTTACTATTCAGATGCCTATTTCACTCCGCATTGGTTGAGTTCTGATAGCGACTCTTTGATTGATTTTCATCAGATTCCAGATTTTAGTTTGATCAACCAAAACGGAGAACCTTTCACTGAAAAAAATGTAGCCAACAAAATCTATGTGGTCAATTTCTTCTTTACCACTTGCCCAGGGATTTGTCCTAAAATGACTGCAAATTTAAAAGTGGTTCAAGATGCTTTTAGTCCTGCTGATTCTATTCTGTTACTCTCTCATACAGTGACTCCAGGAATAGATTCTTTGCCACGATTGAAAAAATATGCAATTGAAAAAGAAGTCAATGACACCATGTGGCAACTACTGACTGGCGACAGAGAGCAAATCTATAGTTTAGGACGTAATTCCTATTTCGTAGAAGAAGATTTAGGGATAGACAAACCAAATGAAGCATTCCTCCACACAGAAAACTTTATTCTAGTTGATCAGAACAGACACATTAGAGGAATTTACAATGGGCTTAATTCTGCTTCTGTCAATCAATTAATCGAGGATATTCGACTATTGAAGAAACGGATGTAGATGATTATGTTTGTAAAAACAATCCACCATGACTACCAATTACATCTCAATCAATCGCGATTCTTGGAACAAACGAACTGCAGTTCACGTTGAATCAGAATTCTACGATATCCCCAATTTCTTGAAAGGGAAAAACTCTTTAAACTCGATAGAGCTCGATTTATTGGGTGATGTTACCGGCAAGAAAATTTTGCACCTGCAGTGTCATTTTGGTCAAGACTCCATTTCATTGGCTCGATTAGGTGCTAAAGTAACGGCTGTAGATTTATCTGATGCAGCTATCGACTATGGTAGAACGTTAAATGAACAAACCAAAACAGATGTCACTTTTATCTGCTGTGATGTTTATGATTTACCAAACCATCTGGACGAAGAATTTGATATTGTTTTCACGAGTTATGGAACCATTGGCTGGCTACCCGACATTAATCAATGGGCTGATATTGTAGCAAAATGTTTAAAGCCTGGTGGAGAGTTTATCATCGCTGAATTTCATCCGTTTATTTGGATGTATGACAATGACTTTAAAAATATACAATTCCGATATTTCAATGATGCTCCTATTGAAGAAACAGAGTCTGGAACGTACACCAATCCGGACGCAGAATTAACTCAAGATTATGTTTCATGGAATCATGGATTGGGAGAAGTAGTAAATAGCTTAATCACTAAAGGATTAACGATACAATCTTTACAAGAATTTGATTATTCCCCCTACAATTGCTTTTCCAATACAGTTGAATTTGAACCTAATAAATACCGAATCAAGCAATGGGATAATAAAGTCCCAATGGTTTATGCAATAAAAGCGATTAAAAATTAAGCATATACAAAAGCATTATTAGGCTAGTTTTGCCCAATATGGCCTCCCTCCTGTTCGGCTGATTATCATCAACACATCTACTGACAATACTCATATTTTTAAGCAATAAGATTCCTCAACTTTGGAGTGACCTTATTTGATTCTATAATAATTCAATTGCATCTCGTAAAAAAATATGAAACCCATTACAACAGTTGATGAACTCATAGCAACTTTAAAAGGAAAGGATAAACCTATATCATACTATGAAATGATGAAGCACATAAAAATTCCAATCCGAGAATTCGAGAAGTATTACTCATGGAAAAAGGAAGGAATGACTAGGAACCGTATAATCAGCACCAAAAATTTCGAATTACTATTGATTTGCTTTGAAAAAGATCAACAAACTTCAATCCATTCCTATCAATCAACGCAATTATGGGTACAAACCATACAAGGACAGTTAACCGAACAAAGATTTAAACTATCTAGAAATGAGTCTATCATTGAACAATCAGGTTCATCTATTATCCCTGCGTCGAAACACTCAATGATCCCTCAACGTGAAATCCATCAATTCTCCAACAAGAAAAACAATAGAGCTGTGTTACTAATTTTATCCAATCAACCGATTAAAAATTGGATTCAATATGAATTAAATGGCGTTTCTAAAACAGTTTCAGCAAAGTATGACTCAATTTATGTGTGATGATAAAAGAAATTTATGCCATTTCCTCTTTTAAGTGACTCTGTATTCTATTAAAAATTAAGATGGGCACTTTAACTTTAGCCCCTTCTGTAGTATCTTTTCGAAGTATCTTTAAAAATAATTCTTCGAACCAGGTGGTATTCATTGCGGAAACTACCACTAAATCTGCATTCTTTTCAATCACCTTTTGTTGATTGCTGACCACGTCATTAGGTTGAATTATCTCCTCATAATGTATAACTCGGTTGCTTTTATTTATTGGAATCAATTTTTCAAACCGAACGTATTCCACTTCTTTACCTTGGCTAGATGTTTTATAGTTTGAAACAAAAGAAACATTAATCGTGTCCACTATTTCCAATGGTAAAGTTGAATCTATTAGCATACTATCTGTAGCAAAAACAACGGATTTAAGCTCAATAAACCCAATATCGTTAGGAATAAACATGATTGGGCATTTTACTTCTTGAATAATCCTATAGCTATTTGCTCCAAAAAAAAACTGATGAATCATATCGTGTCCATTAGTGCTTGCGATAAGTAAATCAAAATTATCTCCATCAGTATATTGCGCCAAAACATCTGCTATCGAATATGTTCCCGAAGCTAATAAATATCCACATGGAATATTATACTCTTCTTTGATCTCTTCGCACCAATCCTGTAAAATCTCTGATAATTCATCTTGCTTGTTGGAGGAACCACTTAAAATCGAATTTGTTGATGCTAACTCTTCTAGGATAGTCATCTCATAGATATTCCACAGTGTTAATGAGCAGTCCAACGCTCTTGTTAGTTTGGCTGCGCATTCCATTGCCTTTATAGATGATTCTGAAAAATCTATGGGACAGAGTATTTTCTTTATACTACTTTTCATCTACATGGTTTTATAAAATTAAAACATATTGAATAAAGTATGGAAGTTCCAAGTGTCGTTTTCCTTAGGAATAAGATAAATAAGAGTTAATAATATTAGCCTTGGAAATACATGTCTCAAATCCCATAATCCTTGTAAAAAACCAAGCCCAACACTGACCATGATCAAGTTTAGCCCCAATAGTAATAGTGTGAAATGCTGAAAAACACCAATCATCAAAAATAAACCACCCAACAACTCGATGTAAGATGAAAAAAGAACAGAGATTTTCATGAAAGAAAGTGGCACTTTTCTTTTTCGACAGTCTTCTTCGTATACATGATAATTTTTCTGTAATCCAATACGAAATAGTTTATCATAAGCTTGAAAAAAAAACAAACTACCCAAAATAACTCTTAACATAAACGGAACAAATGGATCTACTATCATAACCAATCATTTTATCGATGAAGCTCAAAGTTGCTCAATCCATCACACTATCCAACTGATGAATGTCAGTATCGAAAATGATTGTAATCAACAAGCATACCTCAATAGTTTTCAACGAAATAAGCGTCCAACACAATTGACAATCCAATAATAGATAACTGATTTTATCTACCATTATCGAATTCTATTAGGCTATGAGCCTCTGAAAGAATCCTATTTTTACGAACAGCAGAGAATGCAAGTTTATCAAGAATAGCAGGCGAATCGACTAACTCTTTCACTAGAATAACATCATTTTCCATGATTAATTCTTTTTCTCTTTTTGTTAAGGTAGTTAAAGTGGTGACAGGATAAAGTCCATAGGAATCAATAAGTTTATTAATTCCATTGTTCGCAGGATAATTCCAACTCAATAATTCTAACCCAACACAATTTGCGTATTGAATAGCGTCTAAAGTAAACTTAGTATTGCTCACTAACCAACCTTGTTTCAGTTGTGTATTTTTATGGGAATCATTGTTCCACTTTTTTTGAATGTCCAAAAATCGAGAGTTGATATATAATGGGACTTTGACATTGTTAACAAAATGAGATTTTGCATGATACTTGCATTCAATTGCGTAAGTAGCCCCATCCTTTTCCGCCAATACATCAATCTCATGTGTCACACACTCACCTTGTAGGGTTACACTCACCTCAGCATGGTACCCTCTTTTTCTTAACAAAGCTGCAATCATACTTTCAAAAGGATATCCAGTCGGTCCTAAATCAAATAATGCCTTTTTTAAACTATATTTCGATGCATACACTCTATTTTCCTTTTTTAATAGCGCAAATGCTTTACGGTAAATCTCTTGTGTAGTAATCCCATCATACAATTGTGGTTTTAAGCGCTCGAGAATATAAGCTACGTCGCTATCATTAGCTCCACTCCGCTCTAAAGAAGCTCTCAGCTTTGAAAAAGAAAATGCTTCCTTCTCACCACTTTTCTTTTTGATCAAAATACTCTCCATCACTTTGAATTTAACTCTAACTCATGAATCGAATAGAGTTCAGGAATACTACATTTCCACCCCAAATGATCCTTAATTTTTACTCTAAACTTATCTGCTACTTGTGCTTCTCCATGCACGATAAAAGTCTCTTTAGGAGCTTTCTCTATATCACTCATCCAATCCAAAAGTTCTTGTTGATCCGCATGTGCTGATAACGATTGAATGTTATAAATTTTTGCATTTACAGCGTAATACTTACCGTTTATCTTTATTTCTGTATTCCCTTCTAGTAACTGTCTGCCTCTAGTTCCTTCAGCTTGATAACCTGCTAATAAAACTGCTGTCTCGGGTTGATCAATGTATTGCTCCAAATAAGTAAGAACCCGACCTCCAGTAATCATACCGCTTCCTGCAATAATAATTTTTGGTTCCTTTTTATCGATTACTTCCCACGTTTCTTTATAGGTTTCTACCACTCTAAAGTTGCTACACATTTCAGTACACTCCTCATGTGTTAATTTATGCCACTTTTCATTTCTAAGGAATACCTCTAACACATTAACGCCCATCGGACTGTCCATTACCATTTCCACTAGAGGAATCTTATTTTTTAGGCGCAATTGCCATAAAATATACATCAATGTTTGAGCTCTTTCTACTGCAAAACTTGGAATAATTAAGGTTCCCCCGTTTTCTACTGTAGTAATTACAATTTGCTTTAGCTTTTCTTCCAAATCTTCTTCTTCATGCAGTCGGTCGCCGTAAGTGCTTTCAATAAATAGATAATCTGCTTGCTTTGGCTTTTTAGGTGCTTCCATCAATAAATCCTCTGGACGGCCAATATCTCCTGAAAAAACCAATCGCTCTCCATGTATATCCAACTCAATAAAAGTAGCACCAATAATATGTCCATTATATTGAAAACGGACTTGAATTCCATCAAACAAATTAATCCACTCCCCCTCAGTTACAGATCTGAAATGCGTTATTGCTTTTTCTGCATCATCAATGGTATAAAGCGCCTCTGCAGGGCTATGAGAAGTAAAGCCTTCCTTATTAGCTCTTTTTGCATATTCTTCTTGTATTTTTCCGCTGTCCTTTAAAATGATTGATGCAATATCTAAAGTTGGTTCTGTTCCGAGAATACTCCTTTTAAATCCATTCTTTACCAATCGAGGTAAATATCCTGAGTGATCCAAATGACCATGGGTTAATAATACCACATCAACCTCATTAGCATTTACGGGGAGGTGTTCCCAATTCTTGACCCGTAATTTTTTTAACCCTTGAAATAATCCACAATCGACTAAAATTTTATGATTGGAAGTCTCTATTAAATACTTAGAGCCAGTCACTGTTTCAGCAGCCCCTAAGAAGTGTACTTTTATACTATTATTCATCAGTAAACAAATTAATTATCGATTAGAAATTGAAAAAAAATGAATGGACAAAAACGCTCTTTTCCAGATGAAATACTCTGTGATTAAAATACGATCTAAACCATTTGTACCAAAGTTGATTAATCAATGACTGCATAAAACTGACCAAAATCAGTTGGACTAATGATTGTAATCAAGAAGAAAAATTAACTACTTAAATATACTACTAATCAATCATTTTTAATTCTCCAGATATCTCACACATTTCTTGTAGTGTGTTATAAATGGTTCCAAACTTTTGGATATTTCTGTGTAATAAGTCCAAGTTGATCTCTTTTCCCTTTATTTTAATGACATACTGAATACCGATTAACTTTGTCGGATTTTCTTGACGGTCCCCAACTATTTCAATGGTTGCACCTTCATAATCATACTTTAATATCTCTGAAAATCGTTCTACATTTTTCAAACAGCAAGCTGCAAATGAACCTAAAAGTAATTCTACTGGATTTGGTAGGTCATCTGTCCCTTTTTTAACTCCAAAAGAAATTGAATTTCCTTTCACACTAAATGTTGCATTGTGATTGGCATCTACTGTTCCTGTGACTGTATATTTCATAGAAAATTGGTTTAAAATGTTTTATGCATTTATTTTTACTGCGAAAGCATGTATAGACTCCTTAATTTACCGCAGCTTAACTAATTATCCTCCCATCTTCCATCTCTATGATGCGATTGGTTTTCTTTGCAAAATCTATGTCATGAGTAACAACAAGAAGGGATAACTTTTCTTCTTCGCTGAGTTCTTTTAAAATAGAAAAAACGATTTCAGAATTCTTGGAATCTAGATTTCCTGTAGGCTCATCCCCCATTATAATCGATGGCTTATTAATTAAAGCACGAGCTATAGCTACTCGTTGTTTTTGTCCCCCCGAAATTCTCATAGACAACTTTTTCGCTTGATCTGCAATTCCCAGTAGCCTTAATTTTTCTATTGCATCGTGCTCGATCTCCTCCAGTGACTTAATTCCTAACTTTTTAGCTGGTAACATCACATTCTCCAAAACAGTAAATTCTTGCAATAAATAATGGAATTGAAAGATAAATCCAATGTGTTGATTTCGAATAAATGCCAATTGATCAGCAGATTTATGCGACAAATCCTCACCATCTAAAAATAAAGCTCCATTATAATCTGTATCCATAGTAGATAGAATATAAAGTAACGTAGACTTTCCACAACCCGACTTCCCCATGATACTGACAAACTCACCTTTTTCTATTTCAAAACTGATGTCTTTTAGCACGTGAAATAGTGTTGGCACTCTGAAGTACTTGTTAATATTCTCGGCTTTTAAAACGATATTTTTATTCATAACTACTGTCCTCTTATGATTTCAACGGGATCAATATTCTTAGCTTTCCTTGAGGGCAAATAGCCTGCTAAAAAAGTAGCAATCAAAGCGAAAATAATTCCGATGATGTAATAGACGGGATCAAAATTAACCGGGAAGGTTTCTAGAGTGGGAACTGCCTCTGTTTTAAATGGAGTATTATCAATTAATACAGAAAGTAAAAAACCGACGATTAAACCAAGGGATCCACCAATTATTCCAATAACCATTGCCTGAGTTATAAAAATATATTGCACATCCTTGCCTGAAAAACCAGTAGCTTTTAAAATAGCAATGTCATTCATTTTTTCATAAATCAACATGTTTAAGATGTTATAAATCCCAAATCCCGCTACGATTAATAGGGTAATAGAAACCGCATAAGTAATAATATTTCTGATTGATGTACCAGTATCAAACTGTGCGTTGGCTGCATTTATATCAATGGCTGAAACATTAAACTGTTGACTCAATTGACTAGCCATATCAACCGATAATGCTAAGTCGTGTAATTTTACATTAATATCTGTTATATAGCTTTCAGACTGCCCCATAATACGCTGAGCCATCTTTACATTTACATAACTCTGAATATCATCCACCTCTGCAAGACCACTCTGGTAGATTCCAACAATTTTTAGTTGGAAAAGCGCCCCGTTGGGTGATGAAATATAAATGCGATCACCCAATGATAATTTTAATTTGTCAGCTACCCCTGCACCTAAAATAATTCCGCTTGGTGTATTTTTGAGTAATTGAACATTTCCTTCAATCACATAATCTCCAATATTAAAAAGTCGGTCTTCTTGTAATGGCTCAATTCCATTTAAAATGCCATTTAAATTAACCGCTCCTGCTTTGTAAAAAACTTGAACTTTTATCTGAGGGATTGCCCCCTTTACTCTTTTATCTTTGTTAAGAAAATCTAGTATGGGTAAGGCATTGTGAATCCGTATTTGGTTAAACTTTGGCTGTACCGATCTTACAATAGATAGTTCCTCAGCGGGATTAGTGATAAAATCAATGGGTTGCTTTTCACTGATTTTTATCTCATTGTATAGATGCACATGAGGAGTTCTATTTAATACTAATCCATCTAACAAATCATTCAATCCAGTCATGAACCCGATCATCGTAATAAAAGTACCAATCCCAAAAGTGACTCCCAAGGCTGCCACTGCTGACTGCTTGAAACGAGAAACTAAATGAGTTTTAGCAATACTAAATATCAATGGATAGTTCATGGACTTATGGCTTGATTATTTTGGTATTACTGTCTAATCCCTCAATAATTTCAACTCGCTCTAGGCTCCTCAGTCCAGTTTTAACAAAGAGGGTATCCTTTTCAGTCAGCACCTGATCAGAACTATATAAATACTCCAATGGAATAGTCAGCACGTTCTCCTTTCTTGCAATTACAATATTCGCTTCCCCCCTTAATCCAGAATATAAAACCGCAGGAGGGTTGGTGAATCTTGCTTCAACCCAAAAGGTTTGTGTAGCCTGATTCATCTGAGGAATAATCTGTTTAACTTCTGCTTCGAATACTTGGCTGTTATATGCATCCAAAGTAACGTAAACCAACTGCCCCGTTTTTATTCGGACAATATCTACCTCATCTACTTGCATTTTTATAAGAAACCGATTACTGCTACCTATAACCCCTATTGGTTCTTGCTCACTCAATAGTTCTCCTTCTTCCTTCAACAATTCATAAACCTGTCCGTTAACTCTGCTCAGTACATTATAGTCTTTATAATTATTTAAACTATTGGTATAATTGTTCTTAGACTTTTGAAGTAATACTTTCAACTCATCTTGCTTTCTATCCAACTTACGTTTAAGGGTGTTCACATTGTTAAGTGAAGTCTCATAAACCAATTGCCGTTGTTCCAATTCTGTTCTGGACCCAATTTGTTGGTTCCAGAGCCTCTTCTGGCGCTCTAAATTTATTGAATCGTTGATTAACTTTAGTTTAGCCACCGCAAGTTCATTTTGAAGGTCTTTTATCAAATTAGACTGACCTTCATAATTCTGCTGAGCTAAGTTCATCTCAAGTGCTGCATTTTCACTCAACAATTTAGAATTATCATCAACTATTCGAGCTATAGGATCTCCTTTACTAATCAAGTCTCCTTCTTTAACATATATTTCATCAATAATGCCTCTAGCAGCCGCATATACCTGATAAAAACTATCCGGTTCAATAATTATTGATGAGTAAACAGATTCTACAAGAGCTCCAGTGCTTGGTTTTATCTCACTTTTGTCTCCTTGGCAAGCGCCAATCAATAGAGATGCTAAAAGCGATACCATTACCCTCTGTTGTTTTTTCATTCCACTCAGTTTTAAATACAAAAATGCAATGATTCACTATAATAATACCTGACAAAAATCAGGGTGGAGGGTGAGTATAGTCAGAATAAAAGTAGCAAGTGAGAAATACCTTTGTTAAAAAATACGTCTCCATGAAAAAGATTCTGATTCCGACAGATTTCTCTCAAAATGCAAAGAAAGCTACAGATTATGCAATCACTTTGTTTGATAGTAAAGAAACTTCAATTACCCTTTTAAATACCTTCAGTATCCCTTACACTTCAGCGGAGGTCGCTTACTCTGTGAATGACATTATCTATGACAATGCCCAATTACTTTTTGAAGAAGAGGTCAAAAGAATTCAAAATAAGTTTCCAAACCTAGAATCTAAGATTACTACCAGCTTTCATGTAGGGAGTGTCATTCAAGTTGTTAATTCAATTGAAATGAAGGAAAACATAGATTTAATAGTCATGGGAACCAAAGGAGCAAGTGGAATGTCAGCAGTCTTAATTGGAAGTACGACTGCATCGATCATTAAAAACATTACCGCTCCATTATTGGTGGTTCCTGAAAAAGCTGATTTAGAATCTCCAAAAAGAATCCTGTTTACCACTGATGAAGAATTAATTGGGCGGGAAATAGACTATCATATTCTACAGGAAATTGCTCATAAAAATAAATCAGTTGTAGATGCTTTATACATTTCGAATAGTGCTAATAACAAAGAAGTAATTGAAACCTTTATCGACTATGAATTGGATCTTAATCTTATAGACATACCGCACCATCTCAATACAGAATCTGGGAAAAATATAGAAAAAGCAATTTTAAATTATACCGACAATCACCCTACTGATTTAGTCGTGATGGTTAGTAATAAAGGTAATTTATTTTATAATCTTTTCCATAAAAGTATTACCAAGCAAATTGCAATGCATACTAAACTCCCGCTTTTAGTATTACATAATAACTTAAAAAAATAGAACATGAATGGAGTTGAACGATTATATTTTGCTTTAGGAGAACTAGTATATGCTGTGGCAAAATCAGATGGAGCGATCAATTATGAAGAAAAAAACAAGTTACATGATCTTGTGCTGAAAGAAGCCAAATGCCATCTTTATGAATTCAATGTTTCCGAAATTATATTTCAAATCATGCAAAAGGATCAACTTTTTAGTGTTGAAGAATCGTATCGAATGGCAATGAAAGAAATCAATATATGCAGCAATTATTTAACTGAAGACATGAAAGCAGAATTCGTTGCCGTATTGGAAAAAGTTGCAAGATCATTTGGGAAATACTCAACAGAAGAAAAAGCCCTTATAGCTCGTTTCAGAACAGAAATTGATCAATTGTAAAGGTAGGTCTATTCCAATAAAGGTTAGTTTATAATTATTACCACACATTTTTCAATCCATCAGCATTTATAATCCGAATCTCTTTCCCTTTTACCTCTATCAACCCTTCTTCCTTAAAATCTGTCAGTGTTCTAATGATTGACTCAGAAGCAGTACCCACCATACTAGCCAAATCACTCCTTAACATATCTATTCTGTAATTTTTATCATTTGCTCCAAACCGTTCTTTTAGCTCCAATAATGCATTTGCAGCTCTTTTGCGAACCGAATCATACGCCAAACTCAACAATTTCTTCTCCCTCTCCACTAAATCATTGGATATCATTTTAATGAACTTTGAAGCGACTTCTCTATTTTTTTCGATAAGCTGCAAAAAGTCCTGTTTAGAAATTTTGACTACTTCTGAATCTTCTATACAAACCGCGCATTCGTCATACGCCCGATCTTCCATTATAGGAAGATATCCAAAAAAGTCACCTTCCTTAAGTATTCCTGTGATATATTCCTTTGCGTCATCATTAATCTTATATGTCTTTACCTTTCCTTTTGTCAACAAAAAAACAGCATTAGGAAAGTCCCGTTCAAAATATAAAGTATCTTTCTTTTTATGTTGTCTAACTTGTTTTGAAGCAGTTATTTCTTCTAATTCTTTTAACCCTTTAGCTATTTCCACAAAATCTTCTAGCCCTTTAGCATCACGAATAAAGGATTGTTTTAAAGCCACATTTCTTTTTAATCTACCTTCAATGGCATTCAACAAATCCATTTCTTCAAATGGTTTGGTCAAATAGTCATCTGCACCCATCATCATTCCCTTTCTGCGGTCGCTTTTTTCAGTTTTCGCTGTTAAAAATATAAATGGGATGGTAGATGTTTCAGGATCTTTACCCAATAAATAAAGCACTCCATATCCGTCCAACTCAGGCATCATGATATCACAAATAATCAAATCTGGTTTCACTTCTTTCGACTTTCTAACACCCACTTTACCATTTTCAGCAGTGGCTACTTCATAATTTGCTAGTTCTAAGATCTCAGCAGTATTTTCTCTTATTGCTTCATCATCTTCTATTAAAAGGATTTTCTTCTTCATCACTTCGATTTATTGTTTTCGTTAATTGAACCAAATGGAATGGTTACCTCGAATGTACTTCCAACATTTTCTTCGCTTTCAAAACCTATTTTACCACCGAGTAAATGAACATACTGTTGAACTATATTCAATCCTAACCCCGTCCCTTGAATATTACTAGCATTTTTAGCTCTAAAAAATCGCTCAAATAAATGCTTTTGTTCATCTTTAGGTATTCCAATACCCTCATCTTTAACCCCTATCACTATATTATTATCCATTCTTCGGACGATAACCTCTATTTTCTTATTCTCAGGGGTATATTTAATGGCATTTGAAAATAAGTTTAACAATACATTCTTCAATAATTGAGGGTCACTATAGAAATTAATCGCCCTTACTTCTTGAATTAATTCAATATGTTGACCTGTTTTTTTCAATTGATTAGTATCCTCTATCAACTCTTCTATAAACTTAGAAAAATCAAAGACTGCCTTATGACAAATAATTTTACCGGCTTGTAGCTTGTCCAACGATAAAAAATCATTCAAAATGCTCGTTAAGTTTTGCACAGAAGATTGAATTCTACGTACATGCTTTTGTTTTTTTTCTTCTTGTTCTAAGGAATTGTATTTTCCAATTAAAGTAATAGAAGAAAGGATCCCTGTTAGTGGAGTTCTAAACTCATGGGAGGCCATAGAAACAAACCTTGATTTTAATTCTCCCAACTCTAATTCCTTCTTTAATGCATTCTGCATTTCAAACTCTGCTTCCTTTCTTCTAGCAATTTCTTCTTGTAATTTTTGATTCACTTGTTGAGCTTCCTCTATTACATTTGCCAGATCTTTAGTTCTTTCCTTTACTTTTCGCTCCAATTTTTCAGTGAGTTCTAACAATGCATTCTCTGCTCTTTTTTGGTCGCTGATATCGTGAATAAACCCTGTATAGATGGTTTTAGATTTTAATTTCACCTCACTAACAGCCAAACGAAAAGGAAAAGTCGTACCATCTTTTCGCAACCCCTCTACCTCGCGTCCAATCCCGATTATTTTCTTTTGTCTAGTTGTTTTATAATTAACTAAATACTCATCATGCTGACTACGATGTGGTTGTGGCATAAGCATACTAATATTTTTGCCATACACCTCTGAAGGGTTATAACCAAAAAGCTCTGAGGCAGCAGGATTTATACTTTCAATTATTCCCTTTGAGCTAATTGTAATAATCCCATCAACGGACGCATTAAAAATCGCTTGAGCTCTCAATTCATCCTCTTGTTCTTTCTGCTTCATACTTTACTTTAGCTAGAATTTAAAGATAGTCAATAGTTGTATAATTCTCCTTGATCAATACCTCTGAAACTGATTAAATCGATTATTTAACCTGACGGTTATCAGTTTTTCCTAACTATAATGCCGTTAGCTTTGAAAAAAGGCTAAATCGTGCATCACTCAAAAAATATTATACAATCGATAGAATCGTTTTTCTTCTTAGTGGGAGATATTAGTCGTTTTGGTAGTCGTTTTTTCCGAGAAGGATTTAAAAGTCCCATTGAATGGAGAGAAATAATGCGTCAATCCGTTGAAATTGGTTATCGATCATTGCCTTTAGTAGGTATCACTGCATTTATTATGGGATTAGTTCTGACCATACAATCCCGTCCTACATTAGTAGAATTTGGAGCAGAATCTTGGTTACCAGCGATGGTATCGGTATCAATAATTAGAGAAATAGGTCCCGTTATCACTGCCCTCATATGTGCTGGAAAGATTGGTTCTCGAATTGGAGCAGAACTAGGCTCTATGAAAGTGACAGAACAAATTGATGCTATGGAAGTCTCTGGGACTAATCCCTTTAAATACCTTGTTACCACAAGAATCTTATCAACTACATTAATGTTACCGTTACTTGTTATTTTAGCTGATGTAATTGCACTATATGGTGCTTATCTCGGCGTAAATATCAAAGGAGCGGTTAGTGCACAACTCTACTTCAATCAGGTTATAGAGGCCCTTGAATTCAGCGATTTAATTCCTTCTATCGTAAAAAGTTTCTTTTTTGGATTTGCAATCGGATTGATAGGATGCTATATGGGATATCACTCTAAAAAAGGAACAGAAGGGGTAGGAAAATCAGCAAATTCGGCAGTTGTAATTGCCTCGCTTATGGTATTCGTTTTAGATTTATTGGCCGTTCAAATTACCGACTTGTTCTATGAGCTATAATACTACAAAAGATATTCTTCCGCATGCAATAGAGATTACAGAATTAAAAAAATCCTTTGGTAATAACCATGTTATCAATGGTTTTAATTTGACAGTTAAGTCACAAGAAAATGTGGCCGTTTTAGGTCAATCAGGAAGTGGGAAATCTGTATTTATCAAATGCGTAATTGGACTCGTAAAGGCAGACTCTGGAAGCATCAAAGTCTTCGGTAAAGATATCCTCAAATTAAAACAAGCGGAGTTAGATCAGGTAAGAACGAAGATGGGATTTTTATTTCAAAGTAATGCTCTTTATGATTCTATGACCGTTAGAGAGAATCTAGAATTTCCATTACGACGATTGCGCATGAATCAATCACAAAAAGAGACCGATAAGCAAGTAGAAGAAGCTCTTGAAGATGTTGGTTTGTTAAATACCATCGATTTAATGCCTGCTGAATTGTCAGGTGGAATGAAAAAGAGAATAAGCATAGCTAGAACCCTAATAAATCGCCCCCAAATTATACTGTATGATGAGCCAACTACAGGTTTAGACCCCATCACCAGCAGAGAAATCAATGAATTGATGAATCAGGTCCATGAAAAATACAAAACGTCTTCTATCATTATTTCCCATGACTTAAGCTGTATTCATAGAACTGCAGATCGAATAATCCTACTCAAAGATGGAATTAACTATACGGAAGGTTCTTTTGACCAATTAAAAACCAGCACCGACCCATGGGTGAATGCCTTCTTTAACACCTAAGCATTATGAAAGAAATGAATAATAATATTAAACTCGGAATTTTTGTATCCATCGGAACAATATGCTTCATTTTAGCACTCTACTTTTTAGGAGCCAAACAAAACTTGTTTGGAGATACCATTGAAATAAAAGCCCACTTTGCCAATGTAAATGGTTTACAAAAAGGAAACAATGTTCGGTTTTCTGGAATCGATGTTGGAACGGTAAAAGAAGTGACCATTGTAAATGATACTACGATTATGGTCGTTATGATGGTTGATGAAAAAATACATCATTTTATAAAAACAGACGCCATTGCAACTTTAGGAAACGATGGCCTTATGGGGAATAAATTAGTGAATATCAGTCCGGGAACCAATTCTACAGAAATAATTAAAGAAGGAGACACACTACTAGCTATCAACGAACTAGATGCTGATGATATGTTACGTCGATTGGAACAAACCAATCGAAATATTGCTGCTATAACTGAAAGCTTTGTAGGAATAGCACAAAAAATAGATAATGGGGAAGGTACTATCGGAAAGTTATTGAATGATAGTAATCTTTCGAATGACTTAAGTTTCACTATGAAAAACATTCGAAAGCTCAGTCTAGAAACTGCCCAATTGAGTCAATCGATAGGTAGAAGTTTTAGTAAAATGGAGCGACAAAACAACACAATAGGGCTCTTATTAAATGACACCACAATCGCTAAAGATATTCAGAAGACCATAAAAGAGTTGAGTGTTTTTAGTAAGAATACTGAACAAATAACAGCGGATTTAAAGCTTATCGTCAACGAAATAAAAGCAGGAGAAGGAACAGTTGGCACTTTACTATCCGATTCCATTGCCAATGAAAATATAAAGCAAAGTTTACATAATTTGCAAGAAGGGTCTAAAGCATTTAATGAGAACATGGATGCGCTGAAGCACAACTTCCTATTTAGACGGTATTTTAAAAATCAAGAAAAGAATAAGTAGATGAACATTAACTTTATGTTTTTATTGTTGGCATTAATTGCAGAAATTATTGGAACAATTGGTGGTTTCGGGTCATCCGTTTTCTTTGTCCCTATTGGCAACTTTTATTTTGATTTTCATTCCGTTTTGGGGCTCACTGCTTTGTTTCATCTGTCCAGCAATATCAGTAAGATCTTTTTGTTTAAAAAAGGGCTTAATAAATTTTTATTACTATATATTGGTGCTCCTTCAGTGATATTTGTAATCATAGGTGGATACCTTTCCAAGGTTTTCAATAGTGTGTGGTTAGAGGTTGCTCTTGGAATATTTTTAATTCTCTTAAGTAGTTTATTTCTCATCCGTAAGAAACTTGAAGTCAGTCCGACAAAGAAAAACTCTTTAATAGGTGGCTCTCTATCAGGATTTACAGCGGGATTATTGGGGACTGGAGGAGCTGTAAGAGGGTTAACAATGGCAGCATTTAACTTAGAAAAAAGCGTGTTCATTGCGACCTCAGCGTTTATTGATTTTATGGTCGATACCACTCGAACAATCGTCTACTTTCAAAATGGATATATACACGATCACGACTTAAAGTATGTTCCATTTCTTTTTGTAATTGGTTTACTAGGGAGTTATATAGGAAAACGAATTTTAGTGTATATCCCACAAAGTAAATTTAAGCGAATTTCCTTAGGGCTTATTTTATTTATTGGACTAGCCACTTTAGCAAATTTTATTTGGGCCAACTAGGAAGTAATAAAACCTTACCGTTTTTTGGATTAGAACTATAATCAACTATTTTTGAATTTATATGGAAAAACCTAAAATTCCCGACAATGAACAAGAGCGGCAAGCGGCACTAGAGAGCTTGAATATTTTAGACACAATACCTGAGCAATCCTTTGATGATCTTACACTTATTGCATCTCAAATCTGCCAAACTCCAATCGCGCTAATCTCTTTAATTGATAAAGATAGACAGTGGTTTAAGTCCAGGTTTGGTTTTGACGGCATTTCAGAATCATCTAGAGAAATTTCTTTTTGTGGTCATGCAATCAACAGTCCAACCGAATTGTTTGAAATTACAGATGCTAAACAAGACAGTCGCTTTTTTGACAATCCAATGGTTAAGGGCAATGTTGGAGTAAGTTTCTATGCCGGCATCCCCTTGTTAGACGCTAATAATTTGGCAATTGGAACTTTATGTGTAATTGACAAAAAACCAAAAAAATTAACAGATGATCAAAAAAGAGCCTTAAAAGCTCTTGGTAAAGAAGTGGTTAATAGAATGGCATTGCGCAGGGAAAACCAAATTATATCAAAGCAACTCAATTCCGCACATCAAAAGTATTTCGAATTATACGACAATGCTCCTGACATGATGTTGTCAATTGACCCTCAATCAAATCAAATCATCAATTGCAACAACACCCTTTGCTTGAAATTGGGTTATGATCGCAGTGAAATAATAGATCAAGAACTATACTTTCTTTACCATTCTAAATATCACGAACGGGTGAAATTATCGTTGAATGAGTTTAAAGAAAAAGGAGAAATTTTGAATAAACGTGTTATTCTTAAAACCAAATCAGGTGATGAGATTCATGTTTCACTCAATGTAAACGCCATAAGAGATGAGCAAGGTCATATTATTCAATCGAACTCAACATATAGAGACATCACTGAACTAAATAAGGTAGAAGAAGCACTAATCAGCACTAATCAGCAACTTGAATTAAAAGTTGATCAAAGAACAAAAGAATTAAATTTCAATAAAGAGCGGTTAGAATTAGCGCTGAGAGGATCTAATGATGGTATTTGGGATTGGATTGATTTTGACACTACTGAACAATGGTGGTCACCGAAATATTACGAACTATTGGGCTACCAACCTGGAGAAATTGAATCCTCTGTAGTTACATTTTCCAAATTCTTGGTTCACCCTGATGATGAAGACAAGCTCTGGAAATCATTTAGCAGGTGCATAGAAGATGGTATTCCTATGAATGATGAATACCGACTAAAAACCAAGACAGAAGGTTATAAGTGGTTTAGAGGTAAAGCTAATATTATCAAAAATAAAGCAGGAAAAGCTTTTAGAATTGCTGGTTCTATCTCAGACATTCATCAGCAAAAATTGTTGGAACTTAAATTAAAGAATACTCAAAACTTCCTTTCCAGAATTACTGAAATTGCACCGAGTGTCATTTATGTTTTCAACCATGAAACCATGTCGAATGAATTTTCCAACAATAAGATTGCAAGCATTTTAGGTTACACTAAAAAAGAAGTCAGTAAAATGGGAAATAAACTTATTCCTAAGTTGTGTCACCCCGAGGATTTTGAAAAAGTTAACCAGCACTTTTACAATATTCAATCGCTTAAAAAAAATGAGAAAATCAGTATTGAATATAGAATGCGCCATAAAGATGGTCACTATGTTTGGTTAATTTCAGAAGATTCCATATTTGAAAAAGACAAGAAAGGGAAAGTAATAAAGCAAATAGGTGTAGCTACAGATATTACAAAAATTAAAGAATCTGAAGAAAACCTAATGATCCAAAAAGAAATACTTGCAGAACAAAACAATGACCTTAAACAATTCACTTATATCGCTACACACGATTTAAAGAATCCAATTTTAACGGTCCAAGGTCATTTTGAGTATCTTAAATCTCAATTTTTAACTAACAATGAAGCTATTAAGGAGTCGATAGAGGTAATTGACGAAGAGTTAAATCAATTTAATCAAACCATTTATACATTAACCGAGGCTATCAAACTCCGAGAGAGTAAGGTAAAACTAGCAAACGTAAATCTTAATAATCTAATTCAAGATCTTATTCCCTTTTATCAAAATGAAATAAAGTCGTTGGAAGGCCAACTCACGATAAATTTAGCGCAAGATTCAATCGTCCAAGGAACTCCTATTTACGTAAAGAGCATCTTTCAAAACCTAGTTTCCAACGCAATAAAATACAGAAGCCCCAAGCGTTCAATAAACATACAAATTACTACCAAAGTCCAAGAAAACAATGTCCTTTTAACCATAGAAGATAATGGATTAGGTATTGATTTAAAGTTACACGAGCATCGTCTGTTTAAGATGTTCAACCAATTTCATGATCCATCAAAAGGTACAGGAATGGGTCTTTATATGGTAAAGTACATGGTGGATAAAATCAATGGAAAATTGGAACTTAAAAGTAAAGTCGATGAAGGTTCCAAATTTTCAATTCTATTTAAAAAATCAAAATGAAAAAATTAAACGAGATAGTACTAATCGACGATAGCAGAGGCACTAACATTCTGAACAAACGCCTTATGGAAGAAATGAATGTTGCCGATAAAATAACAACCTTACCGAATGGCAGAGATGCGTTAGACTACTTAACCAATAAACATCATGAAAGTAGCTATCCAGATCCTGAATTAATCTTTTTAGACATCAACATGCCAGTGATGGACGGTTATCAATTTTTAGAAAGTTATTCAGAAGAACAACAAACAAATATCCCGTTAAAACCTATTATCATGTTGTCTTCTTCAGAAAATGAGGTTGATTTAATGCGGTCACAGCACTACTCCATGGTAAAAGGATTCCAATCTAAACCTCTCACCAAAGAGAAAATAATAGCAGCTATTGAATTAATATTAAAATAGTTGACTTTTAGTTAACCAATTCAAAATCTAACAACAACATCTTTTAAGATGTAAAATAGTTGTATTTAGTTGCTAAGGTCTAACTTTATTGATTTGCTAATTGACTATGAAGAAAATTCTAAAAATGTTGGTTTTAAGTATTCTATCAACAATAATGGTGATTGCCATAGTCGGTGTAATATTTGTCAATTGGAGTAAAGAGTTTGGTGGCAATCCGTCAGAACAAAAAATTGCAGCTTATTCAGAAGCTGAAAACTACAACGCAAAGGATAAGAAATTTGAAAACCTCATCCCTACTTCCATGGACATGAGTTTTAATTCGGTCGTGAGCACAATGATTGAGTTCATTAAAGGAAATCCAAAAGGACGCCCTACTAAAGCGCTTCCAATTATTAAAATTGACTCATTACAAGTAGTTGAAAACACCGCCAAAACTCGACTAATTTGGTTTGGCCATTCTGCCTTTCTATTGCAGTTAGAAGGGAAAAACATTTTGTTAGATCCAATGTTTGGCGATGTTCCTGCTCCTCACCCTTTGCTTGGAGGAAAACGATATTCTAAAGAGTTACCAATTGAAATAGAAAAACTACCAACCATAGATGCCATAATTATTTCTCATGATCATTACGATCACTTGGACTATGGAACCATTGAAAAATTAAAATCACGTACAATGGCTTTTTATGTTCCCCTTGGAGTAAGTGCACATTTTGAAGCATGGTGAGTAGCTCCAGAAAGAATTCATGAGATGAATTGGTGGGATGAAACGAAGTTGGGAAACATTCAATTGGCCTTTACTCCTGCGCGTCATTTTTCTGGAAGAGGACTAACCAATAGAAATTCCACTTTATGGGGAAGTTGGGTCATTACAGGAAAAGAAGACACCTTGTTCTTTAGTGGAGATAGTGGTTATGGCGATCATTTTAAAGCCATTGGTGATAAATACGGCCCCTTTGATTTTGCCATGATGGAATGTGGACAATACAATGAAAAGTGGGCTCAAATCCACATGATGCCCGAAGAAACAGCACAAGCAGGTGTAGATGTGAAAGCAAAAACAATCATGCCTATCCACTGGGGATCTTTTACATTAGCACTCCACGATTGGACTGACCCTGTAGCAAGAGTGACAAAGGCCGCTAAACCCTTGAATATAGAAGTTCTCATTCCTAAAATTGGAGAGTCCATTTGGATGGAAGATTTAAAAGTCAGTAATGGCGATTGGTGGAAAGAATTAATTTAGCAACCATGGAAGAACTATCAACCCTACCCTCCGACGTTCAAGAATACTTGGCTACCATCTCTAATGAAGACCGATTAGAAGACTGTCTTGAATTGATCAAATGGATGATGGAGATAACAGGCGAACAACCTAAAATTTGGCAAAAGTCAATTGTAGGATTCGGAAGCTATCATTATAAATATGAAAGTGGCCGAGAAGGAGATTGGATCTTGACCGGATTTTCATCGAGAAAAGCCAATCTAAGTGTTTATATCATTTCCGGATTTAACCAGCATACAGATTTACTAGAACAATTAGGAAAGCATAAAACAGGCGCATCTTGCCTTTACATTAAAAACCTAAATTCAATAGACACCAAAGTATTAAAAAATATTATTAGAAGATCGGTAGAAATTATGAGAACAAAATACTAATTTCAAGCACAAAACCTTAACTATGAAAAATAATCCAAAAACTTTCATCATTTCAGGGGCATTAATGATTGCAATAGGTCAAATCATCGCACATTATTTTAATATTCCAGACGTTATCAATGGCGGTTTGATGGGAATTGGAATAGGACTTTTAACCGTTGCTTTGATAGTGAAAAGAAAAAAGACGATAATCACGTAATTCCCTAGCTCCGCTTTTTCTTTAAGTCCAAATAATCAATATAATAAAGCACTTTGATAGAAAAGTTATTTAATTGAGGTGACTTCAATACCTGCTCAACATCTTGCAGATAATTGATATCTAAAGGATCTCCATTTTCAAGGATAATATTTTTCCACACCAACGAAATTTCACTTCCGGGGGCAAATCTCCAATTGTAAGCCAAATCGATGTTAAAAGCATTGAAACTAATGTCGTGAATAGACTTACCGCTTTCTACAAAACCTTCATAATCCGTTGGAAGTAGATCTCCATCATTAGGGTCTACTCGATTATAACGGTCATAAACAGCTGTTGACCAATAGTGACGCAACGTTAAGTTGAGTGCCATACGGTTGTTGAAAATGTAATTTCCAGTAACTGAACTTTCATACTCCTTCACATCTCTTCGCCCAAATATGATAGAGTCATTCAAATTGGCCACAAAACCCATCTCGTTGTTTCGAACTCCCCAATTGTGCTCCAACACAAAAAACAATTTATCGTTGGGACGGAAACGAGGTGAAATTTCATAATAGGTATTGTACCTACCTTGCTCATCAAACACCCGCTGAGAGGTGCTCACATCCAACGCGAATGGTCGACTGTAATCACTAGAGAAAAAACCGCCGTAAGTAAAATTGGTCGGGAACCGATAAGATTGGTCGAATGTTCGGGTTTCAAAAAAATCATTCGTTTCTATTGGTTCTACCGCAATATTGAGGCTGATGGCATGAAAACTCCTCAATGAATAAATGGTGAAATAACTCAACGCAAAGTTCATGAATTGATCTTGTCGATAGGAGCGCGTATAAAAGACCTCTACATCGTGTCGAGCCGAATTGAATATAGAGAAAGGCTCGTAAAGAGCATATCGCGCAAACAAATAAGAATTCTTGACATTATTGATGTTCAGAAAACCTAAATCATTCGGGTCATAATCGTCTGTAATATTCTCTTGAGATAGTTTAAATTTAAAATTCCCACTGATTTTTTCAGCTGCGGCCAGCCATTTGTAACCACTTTTTGTACCAAAAGTATTCAGCACATGGCTCATTCCTGCTTGCCCTGAAAGGGCATACATGTTTTTTTTGTTGGCCAATTTAAAATCCAATTGAGAAACATTCGCATCTCTAGCGGAACCTTCTCGAGCAACATTGGTATTGGTCAACGTCACGAAAGAATTCTTGCGCAAAACTTGATCAAAAACCAATACGTTGTAATTGGTTAACGGATTGATTTCGACAGTTCGCTGCACATTGAGATTGGTGTCCTCTATAGTTGCATACACTCGATTCTCGACCGCATTGAAAACACCAATGCCTAACCCTTTTTTACTTCGCCCGGAAACCTTGGTCGCATTCAATAATTTGCTCTGCGCGGGTATCTCGGTTAACTTTTCATCTACCTCCAATTCATTGTTAATACTTCTAGCATACAATGGTCGCCCTCCTACTCTTCTGGAATAAAAGATTCCCGCTTTATTGAACAGCTCCAATCCTTCCGTAAAAAACTGTCGGTTTTCGTTGAACTCCACTTCAAACTGTGATAGGTTCAATATCTGATTGTCAAATCGAGTTTGACCAAAATCAGGAATTAACGTCATGTCTAATGTAAAAGCATCCGTAATTCCATATTTCACATCCATCCCACCATTAATGGACTCTGAAGTGCGATTATCTGCTGAACTGTGCTCCAAATAAGCAGAAGCATACGGAAAAAAGGACAAGCGAACTGGTGGCTCTATGTTCTCAATTCCATTGACTAACCCTGTCTGCGTAAGCAATCCATCAATAGCAGGATCTACATAATTCCAATAGGATCGCTCTCGGTTTCGTCTGATTTCTCGCCCAAAATTCACTCCCCATTGCTGTTGCTCTACTTCAGGAAATCGTAAGGCAGAATACGGAATACGCATTTCTACAGTCCATCCTTGATCATCAATATTCGTAGCAGATTCCCAAACGGCATCCCAAGCTACGCTCTCATCGTCAGCAGAATACTTGGTATCAATTTGAACTCCTGCAGGTGTTACCAAAAAGCCATCACCATTAATACCATCCTGATAGTTATTAAAAACCACCATAAAAAAATCGGCGTTTCCGATATCGTCTCTTTCAGTCAAAAAATTATTGATGCTATCGGGATTGTCGTATAATCGAGCAGCTATGTATACTGCCTGATCGTCATAAATCATCCGAACCTCAGTTTCTCCTGTTGGCTTCTTCTTAGGGTGTGGATTGGTTTGTAAAAACCCAGAGACAACGGGCTGATTCACCCATGCTTCGTCATCTAAAATTCCATCCACCTTTGGAGGTGCATCAGTAGAAACTACAAACAATTGATTGGTGGTGATTTGATTCTTTTGAGCAGTTGCACTTCCAAAAAAAAGTAAAGTAAAAACGAATAAAATGGACGTGTTTTTAAACAATATTCAATTGATTTAAAAGTAAATGATGCATCTCATTACCCGCTTGACGGGCTGCAAATATAATGAACAGATATTCATTCTTTCAAGGACATTTTATTCTAGCTGTATACTATTTCAAAAACAGCTATTTTTACAGCATGGAAGACGTATCAAAAGATCAACTTAAAGACCTACAGAATTTTTTCAAGCAACGGAATAAACAGAATGAAGGGATCAATAGTCAGGTAATCGACCACATTGGAAAGTTATTGTCTGAGATTGACGGTTCCAAGTTGAATGAGGTAGATAAAATTCAAAATAACAAAATAGTGAATGCGCTAGGTCATTTTATCGTAAAATGCAATCCAAAATGGACGATTAAAAGCCAAGTATTGAATGGGAAAAATTTTGTATTGGAGCAGCCAAAATCTAACCTAACCATCATCGATTTGGAACAATTCACTGATTCAAATCAATTGAAAAAAGAGTTGGATAAAATTAACTCAACCGATTCTATCTTATTGGTTCTTGCAGCAGAAAATTTCCCGATAGAGACTACCGAATTGAAAGAAATGACTACGACTTTAACTGGCTCAATATGGTTGTTCAATACTGAAGAAGGAAGTGCACAAAAAATATAAGACCGTATGAAAGCCATTAAAACCTTAGCCATTATTCTTCTATTCATTTCTTCTGCTCAGGCACAATCCGACAGCAGTTGGTCGAAAAAGCCAACCATCAATTTTGGAGGATTTATAGATGCATTTTATGTATACGACTTTAATGAACCTGCTGATAGCAAGCGACAACCTTTTCTTTTTAATCACAACCGACACAATGAGTTTAACATCAACTTGGGGTTATTAGAAGTGCAAGTGAATCATGAAAAGTATCGAGCGAATCTCGGATTGCAATCTGGAACCTATCCGCAAGACAATTACGCTGCCGAAGCCAGTGTGTTTCGAAATGTCTATCAGGCCAACGTAGGAATTAGCTTGAATAAAAAGAACAACCTGTGGCTTGATGCTGGATTATTTCCATCCAACTTGGGTTTTGAAAATGCCATTTCCATGGACAATTTGACTTTAACCCGTTCATTGGCTGCGGAGAATTCTCCTTACTTTTTAACGGGTGCCAAGTTAACTTACAACCCTACTTCTAAATTAGAATTGGTCGCATTGATTTCTAACGGATGGCAACGTATCGAACGATTGGAAGCCAATTCCATTCCTTCCTTTGGGACGCAGGTCAATTATCAATTGACAGAAAAAATCAATTTGAATTGGAGCACTTTTATAGGTTCTGAATATCCGGATACCACCAGAAGAATGCGCTATTTCAATAACTTTTACGGCACTTTTAAGTTGACTGAAAAATGGAAAATGATAGCTGGGGTGGATGTCGGATTAGAGCAAGCGAGAAAAGAAAGCGATCGTTATGAAAGTTGGTACGTTCCTACTCTAATTGCTCAATACAAATGGAATGATCGATGGAGCACTGCTATAAGAGCTGAGTATTTGTCGGTTGAAGCGGAAGTTATTCTACCACAAGCAGATCCAAACGGTGTTGGCATTTGGGGAACTTCATTGAACATTGACTACACGCCTAATAAAATGGTAGCATGGCGAATAGAAGGCCGTTACCTAGAAAATAAAGACTCCGACTTTAATGTATTGACTTCGTCGCCGTATACTTCGTTTTTTATCTCAACGTCTTTGGCGGTAAAGTTTGGTAAGTAGGGGGAGTATATGTCCTCCTACAGTTATACTTCAAACGGACTACAAATCCATTCAGCTGATATTTTAAGCATAAAGCTCCGCAGGCGTTTGCAACCCTGCGGAAATTAGAAGCAGAGTTTTGTTTAATAATTAGTTATATTTAAGCATCAAACAAGGTGTAAAACATACTATTAAAGAGAATAAGTCCTACTATTTAACAATGACAATTGTTGAGTGGGTTGATATATTTAGCCGTAAAGAGCAACGAGATATAATAATAAACTCATTGAGTTTTTGTATAAAATCAAAAGGATTGAATGTATACGCCTATTGTATTATGACGAACCACATTCACCTCATAGTTAACTGTAATGAACCATTTGAACTAAAAGATACTATTAGAGATTTTAAAAAGTTTACATCAAAACAGAT
>NZ_WWNE01000007.1:161224-167542 GCF_009909615.1 Acidiluteibacter ferrifornacis
CGGATGGGTCAACAACCAAGAAGATTGGTTGTATTCTTCAGCTCCAAACTATGCAGAAACAGAGATAATTTTACTAAACGAATTAGTATGTTTAACTCAAATGGTAGAAAGTATTAAATGAAGAAGTTGGTAAGAAAAATATTCCGCAGAGTTGCAAACACCTGCGGAGCATCCTGCTTATATTAACATTTTATGAAATCAGGGAACAGGAGCTTTCTAGTTCAAAGAAATATAATGAAGGATTGCAAACTCGTTTGAGCTGAGGTTCTTTTTCTGTACTCGATTATCTTTCACTTTAGGAGTCGTCCTTCTATTAGTTCTCATCTTATTTTCACTACAGCAACTGAATAATATGCAACTTGTTTCTTACCCATTTCTTATCCAGCCCAAATTAGTTAAATAATTCTAAATAATATTTTCACACCCCTAATAAACAGTGGCATATGGAGCATTATTTATAAAAAATATTCTCATTCTATAATTTCTTTAAAATATGATGAACACTTGTGCGTTTCAATACACAAAATCCCATCTATGAAATTGAACATATTGTATCTAGCCGTTTTAATCTTCATCGGCAATAACTTATTTGCACAAGAAGAAACCACCGAATCTCCGTACTTCCAAGTAGAGAACGAACTTCCCAAAGATTTTGATCCGAGTAGTTTTGCATTGATTAATTCAAATGTTTCGGTACAAGTATCAGGTATCATTGCAGAAATTACAGTTGAGCAAGAATACACCAACAATTCCGATTTGACTTTAAATACGAATTACGTATTTCCAGGATCTAGTCAATCCGCCATTTATTATATGGAAATGGAATTAAATGGCCGAGTGATAAAAGCAAAAATCAAAGAAAAAGAAGAGGCCAAAGAAATCTTTGAGACTGCCAAAAAAGAAGGCAAATCTGCCTCGCTTCTCACGCAACATCGGCCAAATGTATTCCAAATGAGCTTGGCGAACATTAAACCAAAAAGCACGGTATTTGTACGTTTCAAATACACCGAAACACTCATTCCAAACAAGAAAACCTATGAATTTGTTTTCCCTACACTTGTTGGCCCTCGCTATGCAACAATAGAAATGGCAGCTAAAGATTCTTGGGTGAAAAATCCATTTACAAATAAAGATGCAGCCAATTATCAAGGCAATAAACCCACATTTTCTTTAGACCTAAAACTTAATGCAGGAATGCCAATCAAACAGGCGTCTTGGTTCAGTCACCCAAATGCAAACGTTCTGTATTTATCAGAAAGTAAACTGGAATCCTCCATCATCAATTCTAAAAATACTATAGGCGATTTTATATTCAGGTATCAATTGGCAGGCGATGAGATAGCTACTGGTCTTTTGCTCTATGAAGGCGAAGAAGAAAATTTCTTTTTGTGCACCATCCAACCGCCTGCTAGACCAACTCAAACTTCCATCCCCCCTCGTGATTATATCTTTATAGTAGACATTTCAGGCTCAATGAATGGCTTCCCTATTGAGGTTTCTAAAAAGTTAATCAATTCCATATTACGTGGGCTAAATGAAAAAGATAGGTTTAACATTCTACTCTTTGCTGGCTCAAGCGAACAGTTTAAAACGGTGCTAGTACCTGCCACTTCATCTTACATCAATGAAGCAATGAATTTCATTAATAATCAGGAAGGATATGGTGGAACGGAAATCCTACCGGCTATAGAGCGATCCTTAAAAATGATGGATGACAATGGTCGATCAAGTACCGTAATTATTGCTACTGATGGACTAGTAACGGTGGAGCGTGAGGCAATTGCACTGATAGAAGACAATTTGGGTAAAGCTAATTTTTTCCCTTTCGGAATTGGACAAAGTTCTAATCGATATATCATTGAAGCGTTAGCAAATGCTGGAATGAGTGAAGCCTTTATTTGCTCAACTGAGGACGAAGCCTTGAAAAAAGCTGCTGAATTTAAAGAAATGGTGACCAATCCGATACTTACAGACATTAAAGTAAAGTTCAATGGAATGAAGACCTATGATGTGCTTCCGAAAAATGTGCCTGACCTTTTTGGCGACAAGCCATTGGTAGTATTTGGAAAATACAAGTCGGCAACGGACGGTAAAATCATCGTGAGAGGACAAAATGCTGATGGAAAGTTTAACAAAGAGTTTAATACATCTGAAGGCATTCAAAGCCCTGAAAACGGTGCATTGAAATACCTCTGGGCAAGACAAAAAATCAAAATGCTGTCGGACTACAATAGAGCAGAACCAACAGGAAAATTGAAAGATGAAATCATTGAACTCGGTTTAAACTATAATCTACTTACAGAGTTTACATCATTCGTGGCGGTAGATGATAGCCAAGATCAGGCGACCGAGAAAAGTGTGCCTCTTCCTGCTGTCTCCGATTCTTCAGGCGCCGTGCCTGAGCCTCATGAATGGACGCTGATTATCGTTGGATTGTTTCTTCTAAGTTTTTTAATTGTTTCAAGACTGAATGTAAGCAAATGAGAAGCATGAACTTCAAGCAATTTACAATCAACTTCAAGTGGATTGCAATAGTGTACACATTGGTGT
Organism: Acidiluteibacter ferrifornacis; assembly: GCF_009909615.1. Lineage (GTDB taxonomy): Bacteria > Bacteroidota > Bacteroidia > Flavobacteriales_E > Vicingaceae > Acidiluteibacter > Acidiluteibacter ferrifornacis. The sequence goes on from NZ_WWNE01000007.1 coordinate 163,775, forward strand.
GTACACTTATTATTTCGTGGTCTGCATTGAAAGAATTTGACAAAATTGCATTCTTTGGATTCTTCCTATTGCCCTTCATTCTTAAAATTGATAGACAACAAGTTGGCACTAATCGGTATGTTATTCTAACCGCTGTATTTGCGCTCTTATTTTTTGTATTTGGACAATCCTACTGGGCGCTAGCTTGTGGACTATCTCTTGTGTTTGCCACAATAGAATTAAAAGTGGGCAAACTCAATGAAATGGCTTTTTATGCCCTTTTGTTTTACTTACCCATTACCAGAAGTTTCTTCATGTTGTTTGGATTTTACATCCGATTAGAAATCACAAAATGGGCTGCCAAATTAATCTCACTTTTTTACCCAGTCGTAAGTTTTGATGGAACTCAGATTTTTAATGCCGGCGAACAGTTTAGCGTAGACACAGGATGCATGGGACTTCGGCTCGTCATTACAGGATTCTTGCTCACTCTTTTAATACTCAACCAAACGGCTCAGTCATTAAAAATAAAGTTGAAACCTCGTGTGGTGAGTCTCTTTCTATTCCTCAGTTTTCTGTTAATCATTTTGGGAAATTTCTTTCGGATTGTAATGCTGATTTTATTAAAATCTGCAGAAGGAACAATGTCCCACGAGATGATTGGGATAGTAACATTAATTGTTTTTCATCTTATACCCATGGTCTTCTTGATCCGATATACTTTGAAGAAAAACTGGGTAATTGATGACCGACCTCTTCACACAAAAAACAAGTATCATTCTGTTGCTCAAATCAGTTTGTTCGTTGTTTCTATTCTTATGGTTGCACAATTATTTATTGATACAAAACAACGTCAAAAGGAAGAAATAACCTACACTTTTAATGGTTACACGGCTAGCAAATCCATTGATGGGATTGTAACCTACCGCAGAGGAAATTCCATTTTTACAATCAAACCTATCAATCCACTAAGTTTCTCGAACCACCACCCTATGATGTGTTGGAGAGGAGATGGTTTTGAAATCAGTAATGAAGCGAACAGCAAAATAGGTGAAAATGAATGCATGCGTGCGACCCTAAAATCTACTTCTCAAAACAGTCTAAACACCGTTTGGTGGTACACCAATACAATAGATTTTGTAACTACTAGCGAATTAGAATGGCGTTACAGGGCTGTATTCAAACAGGAACCTTTTTACATTTTGAATTTCACGAGCGTTAATAATGATGATTTAATTTATACCATCAATAACATTACGCAGCAAATTAAAAGTCAGAACCGATTGAATTAATTATTGGTAATCGAGCTTGTGGTAATGAGATTAAAAGCTTCAACAATTAGACTGCAAAAGTTCTAAACGTCTGATTGAACGAGTAGGTTGATAAAAAAATATTCCGCAGGGTTGCACTTGTCCGCCGCTAGGAAGAAACCATTGCTGAGCATCCTGCCTATAATAACATCTTGTGAAATCAGGGAACGGGAGCTTTCTACTTAAAAGAATATCCTGCAAAGCTGGTGTTGTCACCAGTATTTTCTTTTATAAATTTCATTATTCTCCCAAAGTATTCATCTCCGCCTATTTCCCATACGTTTAAATGGTTCGCGTTTTCAATTTCAATAAACTCTTTCTTTTTACTTGCTATTTTAGCAAAATTATCTTTTGCATACTTTATATTTATTCTCTTGTCTTTATTTCCGTGAATTATAAGAATTGGCTGTTCAATGTTTTCACAATACTTTAGGGGTTTTGCATCTTCGGGATTAAATCCTGCTATCTTTCCTGCTCTGTATACTAGGTAATTTGTCAGCGGTTTTATATAAATACCTACGTGATAATTAAAGTAATCATTTGTAATTGTTTTAAAATCAGAAAAAGTACTTTCTATTATTCCAAATTTTATTCTTTTATCTCTTCCAATTGCCTGAAGTCCTACCGCTCCTATTAATGATTGTCCCCAAATGCCAATATTTTCATCTATATTCTCCTGCTTTTCTAAAACATTAAGTAATTCAGAAATGTCCTTTTTTTCCTTTACACCGAATGTACAATGTGTTCCACTACTGCTCCCGTGTGCTCTTAAATCTAAAGCAACGGAATTAAACCCTTGTTTTGATAACATAGCACTTAATTCAATGAAGCGTTCCTTGTTTGACCTTATTCCGTGCAATAAAATGATAGTTCCTAGTGCTGTATCTCTACTTGAATAGGTTAAATAACTTGAAAGCTCTATATTGTCAAAACTTTTAAAAGTTATATATTTTCCCTTTACATGGTTATTCTCAAAACCTGAACTTGTTGTTAATAAATAATCTCCTTTGATTATTTCGATAAGCGGGTTTTTAATTTCTGTTATAAATCTTGGTGCATAAAAATGCAAAAAAAGAAGTCCTGAAATTATCAAAACTATTAATACCCTTTTAATTAATTTCTGAGGTTTCTTTTTTTTCATAATACTGCTAACATAGAGATATGACATACTCCATGTGACTTATTGATACAATTATGCAATCCAAATTAATCAAAATATACATTCTATAATCTTGTTAGATGTATTACTCGAATTCTAAAAATAAACTATAAGTCTTCAACAATTAGATTGCAAACGGACTGCAAGTCCGCTCGAACATCTTTACATTCTTAAATTATGAATTTCCATTTTAAGAACTGGAATATCTTTTTGTATTATTCCCCACAAAATACCGGAATCAACACTATCATAAGAATGTATAATCAGATTTCTCAAGTTCACAATCTGAGCCACTCCGGAAATGTTAATTGATGCATCAATCTTTCTGATGTTATTCACTGCTTCACCAATAATTTCAAGATGACGCTCTATCGCCCTTTTGGCTATAAAGTCATTATCAAACTCGCCAAAAGTGGAATATCTACTTTTTACAATATCAACTTCTTGAATGATAGACTCAATATCCAAAATATACTTGAGCAGCTTATTATGCAGCATACAATTGTACTTTGGTATTATTGAATTCAGAAATTATTACTTGATTTCTAAGCGCTCTAAAAGATAGTAAATCAACTTCCTTCTGAAATAATTGCTTTAGTGCATCTAATAGAGAAAAGAAATTATCTGCATAATCAATAGGATCTATAGCATCATTGAATTCAACGACAAAGTCTAAATCACTCTTCTTTGGATTAAAATCACCTTTCGCTGCTGAGCCAAAAAGATGTAATGATTTGACATAATGCTCCACACAAATAGATGCAAGTGCCTCAGTATTATTTTTTATCAAATCAATCATAACACAAAAATAATCAATATTTACTTCAAATGACATTAAACAAATTCTCTGAAATATCGAATGACTTTTAACCTTTCACAACAATCAAGAATTATCAATTAAGCAAAGAAAATAGACTATAAGACTTCAACAATTAGATTGCAAACGGACTACAAATCCATTCGGCTGATATTTAAAGCAGAATGCTCCGCAGGTGTTTGCAACCCTGCGGAAATTAGAAGCAGAGTTTTGTTTATTAATTAGTTATATTTAAGCATCAAACAAGGTGTAAAACATACTATTAAAGAGAATAAGTCCTACTATTTAACAATGACAATTGTTGAGTGGGTTGATATATTTAGCCGTAAAGAGCAACGAGATATAATAATAAACTCATTGAGTTATTGTATAAAATCAAAAGGATTGAATGTATACGCCTAATGTATTATGACGAACCACATTCACCTCATAGTTAACTGTAATGAACCATTTGAACTAAAAGATACTATTAGAGATTTTAAAAAGTTTACATCAAAACAGAT
>NZ_WWNE01000007.1:167668-337324 GCF_009909615.1 Acidiluteibacter ferrifornacis
AGGATGGGTCAACAACCAAGAAGATTGGTTGTACTCTTCAGCTCCAAACTATGCAGAAACAGAGATAATTTTACTAAACGAATTAGTATGTTTAACTCAAATGGTAGAAACTATTAAATGAAGAAGTTGATAAGAAAAATATTCCGCAGAGTTGCAAACACCTGCGGAGCATCCTGCTTATAATAACATTTTGTGAAATCAGGGAACAGGAGCTTTCTAGTTCAAAGAAATATAATGAAGGATTGCAAACTAGTCGGAGCTGGATTGTGTGGAGTTTTTTATTTTTTGAGCCTGTTTTTCAAGTCCATACTTTCGTGTAAAATTCTGTTTATCTCTATAGTACTGTTCTCAATAGATTCATAAAAAATTATATGACGTCCAAATTTAAATCCAAGTAATTTTGGTTCAACTTTATCATAATTTTTTCCAACTTTTGGATTATCTGCGAGCTTTTGAATGCAGTCAATTAGTGAATTATAATACTTGTCAGCTTGGGCAATCGACCATTTATTAAATGTATATTCCCAAATTTCGTTTAAGTCCTTATTAGCTGAATTTAAGATAATGTACTTAGACATTTATCCCATGTTTAGCTTTTAAGTCTTTTAAATTTTGCACTGGATCGAAGTCTTTAGCGATACCACTATCTTTTCCTTCTCTAATTGCTTCTCTTAATGCAGCAACTTTACTTTCTTCATCATCTAAAAGTCGAAGTCCTGCACGCACGACTTCACTCACATTTTTAAATCTTCCTGAAGAAATTTGATTAGAAACAAATTGGTCGAAATAATTTCCAAGTGAAATTGATGTATTTTTACTCATATTGCTGTTTTTGTCAAAAGTACCAAAAAATAATATTATTGACAATTACACACAACAAGTGGATATGATTTTTAGCACAGTTCTTCTTATGAAATCAGGGAACAGGAGCTTTCTAGTTCAAAGAAATATAATGAAGGATTGCAAACTCGTTTGAGCTGGGAGTTAGCTGCGTTATTTTTTTGTTCTATTGTTAAATTTATTTCTTTCAATCCATTCGTTATTAAGTGATTTCAAATTATTTAGGTCATCTTTAAATATCCAATCTGATATCTTATCTAGGTCTCTTTTTTTTAAACTACTCTCAAAACGAATTGATGTTTGATTTTTCAACCTATCATCAACACTAGGGAAAAACCCTTTCCCTAAGTCCTTTTGTCCCGTATATGAAATAATGTGAAAATGTGGTTGACCATGTTCACTTCTGCCACTTGAACCTGTTTCTCCTCCTCTCACATCGAGATAAAAATTACTAAAGTATCTTCCACTTATCCTGCGAAGTTTAACTAAGTCTTTAGAGTTCTTGATTTGTTTTTTATCTTTTTGATAATGGGGTAGTAACTCCTCTAAATAAAATTCATTAGAGTCATTTGACTTTATTAGTTCAATAGCAAATTGTTCAAGAGCAATTTTTCCATATCTATCGTTTATTTCAAATTCAATTCCTTTTGCTCTGTCTTTGACACTATCCAAACTCCATACAGTAAATGATTCAATTACATATCCATGAACTTTATTTGATTTTCTAGATTTTAATTTAGCACCTAAGTAAGTAAAAATTTCATTTGCTGGAAGAACTCCATTTAAACTGTTATCTTTTTCGTCAAAGTAATATTTAGAAACATCAATCTTGTTTCTTTTTTTCATCACTCGAAGAAGAATTTGATTTACGATTCTGCCAAGTCCAAGTAGATAAACTATATTGTCCGAAATACCTGAATAGAAATGTATATCATTTACGTAATTTTTGATAATTACATAACCGATACGCCAATGATAGAGCGCTGTAAAAGCTACTAATACTACAAAGAGTAGTAAAGAAATCCCAATTAATGGTATAAGGTCCAAATAATATAATAGATACATTAGTCCAAGACCCGGTAATGCAAATAGAGCTGTTAATATTGTTCCAATTAATAATAATGTTGGAAATGAAATTAGATTAGTTAAGAATATCAGTTTAGCTAACTTTCTATTTTCTTTCGAGAAATATAGAAGTAAACAAATAAAGATGGTTATAGCCATTAAACATCCATAAACTATGATGCCAAGGAATATTAAAAATGTAGGGGGCATTTATTTATGGTTATTATATATTGCAGCTAACGCCCAAATATGGTGCGTAGTGAGTTAAGTAAAGATACAATTTGCTAAAAACTAAATAGTAAAAATCGCAGAGCGATTTTGTACATTTTCTTTTTCTACAAAATTCGCTTGCGAATTTTACGGAGTATCAGATAGCAATTAAACTTTCTTAATCTGCTGACTCACTATGCAATATATTTAATGTTAGCATTAGTTTTTTATTTATCTATTTCTATTTTTTTATGTTTGCCCTTTTTTGAATAAATAATTTCTTCGATAAAAGCGTTAGTGTCAAGCAGAAGATTGGCATTTTTAAACCGAATCATTGGTGTAGTAATTCCATATTCATGGGTTGTATCATAATCAATCCAACCTTCAATTTTATATCTGTAAGAATGGAAGTAAAAAGGATAGGTTAATGAATAATCATATTGGCTATTGTTTATAGACTCTGGGATACCTTCATTGTTGTAATAGATCTCTGCTACATTTCCTTTGTTCTTCTTATATATGATTTCCTTTTTAAGATGACCATTGGGATGCCTTAAATATTGTGTATAGTCTCCATATCGATTATATGGTATTTTAAAAGGTTTTCTTGTCAAAAAATAATACCAATTACCAACCTTATAAGTTGTATCAATCTTTAAGTCTTCAAAGTAGAATGTCCAAATGGTGTCGTTAAAATAGTTCCCTTCAGAAATAAGATTACCGTAATTAGATTGCAATTTAAAATATTCAGGTTTTTGGTCTAATATTTCTACGAAAGCTACGAGGTTGGTATCCCCGTATATATTTTCAATTTTCCAAAATCCATCTTTAGGCTTAACCTCAAGTTTGTTTGCTTGTAAATATATTGAGTCATTTGAAAGTACGTCAATCCATAAGCACCTTTGACCAAAACAACTGGTTGAAAATATTATTAAAAAAAAGATGGTATTAAATTTAGTCATTCCAATTAATGCTAACAAGTAGATATGACGCACTCCGTGCGTCATATCCATATTATAATTCCGTCCAAATTAACTAAAAAGTTCTAAAAAATCGTTTTATTACACTGACTGTTAGAAATATAATTCAAAAAATCTAAATAACACCTCAAACCTTTTCAAATTCCCAATTAAAAAATTATCAAAATCCACCAATTCTCAATGGGGTGGTGTTCAATTATGGTCAGTATATTTATGGCCTAAATCATTTTAATGACTCCCTTAGATTATTCTAAACGAACATACGGATTAGACATTTTTCGAGCTGTAGCGATTATCCTTGTCGTGCACGGCCACGCTAGCTATATGCTCGATTATACTTTTCTATCCGGTCTTCCTTGGATCAAACTCATAGATGGAGTGGAATTTTTCTTTGTCCTCAGTGGGTTTCTAATCGGAACCATACTTATCAAAGAAGTGGTGAAAAGTGATTTTAAATTTAGCTCCTCTCAATTGTACACTTTTTGGAAAAGACGTTGGTTTAGAACCTTACCCAACTACTATTTGATTCTATTCGCCAATTATTTAGTGGTACTATTTGGCATCATCCCGGGCGACATCTCTCAATTCAATTGGAAATTCTTATTTTTCTTACATAACTTTTCAGGCCCTTTTTACGATTTCTTTTGGGAATCTTGGAGTTTATCCATCGAAGAATGGTTCTATATCTTTCTTCCATTTCTGTTGCTGCTGCTTCTAAAACTCCTACCATCACGCAAAGGAATTTTAACGGTCATCATCATCATGTTAGTGGTTCCACTACTCTATCGTTTTGCTCATGCCGATTTGGTACTGGATGATTTTTGGAGAGATGTGACTTTCAGAAAAGTAGTTTTGATGCGATTAGATGCCATCGTTTACGGGGTTTTGGCAGCTTACATCAAGTTTTATTATTTAGATCATTGGAAAAAATATGCACGCCCTTTATTTATTTGGGGGATCATTTTAGCCTTAACCATCCCTTATTTTAACTTCCCCAATTGTTTTTCGAATACACTGGGTTTCAATTTAGTCGCTATTTCGGCTACTTTACTATTGCCCTTGGCTGATGGTTACAAATCTTTTAAAACCAATGTAGGAAAAGCAGTAACACACATCAGTTTGATTTCTTATTCCATGTATTTAATCAATTTAGGATTGGTCTCTATGGTGATTGGAACCAACTTTCCAATCCAAGAAAACGCCACCGATGGCTTGGTGAAATATGGAATTTATTGGGTAATTGTGATTGTAGTTTCTAGTTTTATTTTTAAGTATTTTGAATTGCCATTCACTAGTTTGCGAGACAAGAAATTCTTTAAGTAGTAGATTGGTCATTGAATAAACGATGAAATAGTTTATCTTGAAACGAAATTAAAAATCAATTAAAATGAGTTCATCCACCGTTATCTTACAAGCCGAATTTAATCCAAAAATAAAAGCTTACATCCTTTTTGTTGGGGTTTTATTACTGACCATCACCATTTTTGGAATTCCTTTAATTGTAATTTGGTTGCTAGGTTTAGGGCAATTGGTAAGCAGGAAATACTATGAAAACCTTTCCTGTCAGTTGACTTCACATCATTTGGAATTCAAAAAAGGCGCATTCTTTAAAATCGAGAAAACCATACCGTTGGAAAATATTCAGGATTTGACTTTTATCCAAAATCCTATTCTAAACTTATTGAACCTAAAAATTCTAAAAGTAGAAACTGCCGGTAATGCACAGGCTCATGGTTCTGACATGAAACTGGTAGGAATCATTGATGCCGAAAACTTTAAAAAGCAAGTACTGCTACAGCGTGAATACTTGCAAACGGGACAAAAATCTTCATTTAACTCCACCAACGAACAACCAGACTGGAAAGAAACCAATGATTTATTGCGTGAGATTAGGGACCTCTTAAAAAAGAAAACAACGAATTAACAGTACTATCGTTTTTATAAGAACTTCCGACTTTGAAAAACTACCTGATTATCCTATTCGCATTTTCCACTTCTCTATCCTTTGCTCAATTAGCGTTGGACACGAATACTGCCTACCCAGAAATGGTAAAGGAGTATTTAATCGGCCCTACTTCAGGAATAATTGTAAATGCAGTTCAATACCAAGGTCATCGAAAATCGATTGCAGGTTTTACCGACCCCAGCAATTATGCCATCATATCTAAAGGAGTCGCCATTAGCACCGGAAATGTGTTCGATGCCATTGGCCCAAACGATTCAGGCAGCAAAGGAGAAGGCAGCAGTGGATTAAGCGATAAAGATTTAGAACTGTTGGCCAATGGAAAAAGCTATGATGCAGCTATTTTAATCATCGATTTTATTCCAACCTCCGATTCATTTTCATTTGACTACTTTTTTGCTTCCGAAGAATACCCTGAATATGTTAACAAAGGAGTAAATGATGTATTTGCATTTATTGTAAAACGAGTTGGAGATTCTGTTGGTCAAAATTTAGCCGTTTTTGAGAATGCTGCAATTCCCATCACAGTCGATCAGATCAATGGAAAAATAAACTCCCACTTATACATCGCCAATTCCCTTTGGGACCCTAATGACATCAACAAATGGAAAGATGACCGTGCAAGAGGTGAGCGTTCGTTGCAGTATCAGTTTGATGGATTTACCCACCTCCTACACGTGAATACAAAAGTGATTGCTGGGCAACGCTACCAAATTAAGATAGCCATTGCAGACATTGGAGATCGTATCTACGATTCAGCTGTTTTTCTAAAAGCAGGCTCCTTGAAAAGCGACGGTGAAAAAGCAAAAGGTGTAGAATACCTCCAGTTAATCGCCGAAAATAGTACGTGGGATAATACACCCACCTTTAAAAAAGTAAATGAAAACTGCTTTGCTATCAATGCAAAAATCAATTATCAAACGGATGAATTCCGCTTGCGTGCAGACATGCGACCCATGCTAAACAAAATGGTTTCCTTACTGAAAGCAGATGAACGGATTCAACTAAAAATAATAGGCCATACTGACAATACCGCAAGTTCTGAATACAACAAAACGCTTTCTGCTAAGCGTGCTAATGTGATATACAATTATTTAATTTCATCGGGTATTGCTCCAAACCGACTCTCGTTTGAAGGGAAAGGTGACTCTTCACCAACACTCCCCAACTCATCCGAATCCAATCGTTTAGAAAATAGACGAGTGGAATTTCAATTAAGTTTGAATTAAATATCGTCGTAATTGACAATAACACCAGCCGTTTTAGGGCGACTACAACAGGTCAAAACAAATCCTTCCGCAATTTCTTCGTCATCTAAACCAAAGCTTTCGCCCATTTCTACTTCACCTCGAGTCACTAAAGCTTTACATGTGGTGCAAACCCCTGACTGACAAGAATAAGGAGGATCTATACCTTGACGATCGGCAGCTTCCAATATTGTTTCTCCTTTTTGAAGAATCAATTTGTGCTCTTCTCCGTCCAAAATTGCAATTACTTCATTCACATCGCCTTCATAAACAGTCTCTTTTCCTTCATCAACTGCAGAATTGGTAAAGTGCTCAATATGGATGGTTTTAGAATCTACTCCAGCATTTTTCAAGGCCTCATTTGTCACTTGAATCATTCCTTCGGGACCACATATAAAATAGACTTTCTCAGTAGATTGTTGCTGTTCTTCTGCAACTATTGCACTCACGATTTCTGGAGTAATCCGTGTATTATTCTTCCCTCCATCTATAGCGCCTTGGCTGATGATGTATTGCACGGTTAATCGATCTGAATAATTCGCACTCAAGCGTTGTAACTCGTCATAAAAAATGATGTCTTCGATTTTACGATTACCATAAATCAAATGAACAGTGCTTCTTGGCTCTTCTTCCAAGGCCGTTTTTAAAATAGAAATAATCGGTGTAATCCCACTTCCGGCAGCAAATAGTATGTATCGTTTACTTTTGATAGCATCTGTTTCTAGCACAAAATTGCCATCTGGTAACATCACCTCTAGAATATCGCCAACATTTACATGGTCGTACAAATAATGAGACATTTTTCCATTTTCAACTTTCTTAGAAGTCACTTTCAGAAAAGAATCTATCGATGGCGATGAAGACAAAGAATAAGAACGTCTTACTGATTCCCCTTTGATGTCGGCTTTAATGGTCAGATACTGACCTGCTTTATATTTAAAATCTTGCTTTTGATCCGATGGAATTTCAAAAACTATGGAAACAGCGTCTTTGGTTTCTTTTATTACTTCTTTGACTGCTAGCTGACGAAAATGCTTACTCATATATTTCTATTTTTACGTCCGTAAAGATACTATTTGTAATTTCCTTATTCCAATTGATTTTGGGAGTTTATTCTAATTTAACAATACATTACATGCGTCTAATTTCATTTTTCATCCTTTTGAGTATTACCATTACTAGTTCTGCGCAAGGATTACTAGATGGGTATATGAAAGGTAAAAGTAACACGGATATAGCCTTATCGGGTTCCTTTGAGACTGGGAGCCAGTTTTTTCTAGAAGATGGAACAACGGCTATTTCACGTTCAATTGCCAGTGTAAATTTATTTGCTGCTCATGGAATAACCAACTGGTTAGATGGTGTGGCTTCTCTTCCTTTTGTATCTAATGGTGGCAAAGAATCGGGTTTACAAGACGCTTCATTCTTTTTGCGAGCGCAACTTCTGGAAACAACTATTAAATCGGTTAAAACTCGATTTATGCTAGGTGTAGGATATCAATTTCCGGTGACTGATTATGAAACAGAAAGTTCATTCGCTATTGGGCAACAAGGTGAATCTAAAGAAATTCGCGGAATTATTCAATTTGAAAAAGGAAGCTATTTTTTGATGCTAAAAGGAGGCTATAGTTTTAGAAATAATCCAAACACCAATGCACTACCTCTGGTAGCAAAAATCGGAATTGCTAAAGAAAAGTTTTACGCTGATTTATTTGTAGACTATTTAGAAGCAGACGGCGGAGGCAATTATTTGCCATTAAGTGAACGCACTTCATTTCAGGAATTGGGTGTTAGTTACCTGAGAATTGGTGGAAACTTATACCGTCCATTTAGCGATTTAATTGGCGGAGTAGCTGGGGTGGCTTATACTTTGGACGGAAGAAACATTGGACAAACGATAAGATTATCTGTAGGTTTGGTGGTGAAATTGTAACAACTGCTTCACTTCTACTCCTCTCCAAAAAGCAACATATCCTTCAATTTGTTTCGCTCCTTCTTTAGTCTGTGGATAATACCAAGCAGCATCCTTATTTTGTTCTCCGTTTACTTCTATTGTATAATAGGAAGCTGTTCCCTTCCACGGGCAAACCGTATGCGTTTCTGTCGGTTTGAAATATTTAGAATCAATACTTTCAGCTGGGAAATAGTGATTCCCTTCTATATTAATTGTCTCTTCGCTTTCTGCCAAAATTTGGCCATTCCAAATCGCTTTCATCGTCTTTTATTTTATACTCCAAAGGGTGTCTGTAAATAAATGCTTGCAATCAAAATAATTCTTCACCACATTAAATCCAGATTTACTGGCTAAATCTTTCAAATCTTTGATGCTGTACTTTTGAGAAATTTCCATATCAATAGGTTCTCCTGCTTCAAAATGAATCTGTAAATCCAGTGAGCTAATGCATACCGTTTGCTCCCTTTTACTGATTAAATAGCTTTTTGTGGCTCCACTAACCGGATCATAAATGGGAAAATGCTCAAAATTAAAAATGTCAAAATCTCCTCCTAATTCTTGATTAATTCGATTCAACAAATTCAAATTAAAGGCCCTAGTTATTCCGTTCTTATCGTTGTAAGCAGCCAATATCACATTGGGATCCTTTTTTAAGTCTACTCCCATCAACAGGTAATCATCAGGATTCATTCGATCAGAAAGCTGAGTTAAAAAACCAGGTGCATTGTTCTTCGTGAAGTTTCCAATATTGGATCCTAAAAACAAAATTACCTTACGGATATTATTCGATTTCAAATCTTCCAATGCACTGAAGTAGTCTTTCGCAATTGGCCTAACCTTTAAATCAGGCAATTCTTCTTGCAAGCTATTTTCTAGCTGAACTAGTACTGAAGTTGAAATATCAATTGGAATATACTCAAAGTCTAATTCACTTTCTAATAAAAAGCGCAGCAATACTTTGGTCTTGTATCCATCACCTGCCCCAAACTCAATCAGCTGAAATGGTGCATCCATCAACTTCATATCGGCAACCAATTGCTCCTTTTGCATCGATAAAATCTCGTACTCTGCAGCAGTCAAATAATATTCGTCCATTTTCATAATGGATTGGAACAACTCGTCTCCTCTCTCATCATAAAAATATTTTGAATACATTTTTTTGGGAGTTTGTGACATCCCTTCTTTTACATCTGCGGCAAATTGTTTTATAAAATTTGCATGTTGTTCGCTTTCTATTTGTTCTGTGTCCATTAATATTCTAGTTGTAGTCGTTTTTTATAAAGATTTTGCCAATCGAAATCCGTTGAATAACCAACGTAAATTAGGATGGAAGAAATTACGGTAAGTGATTCTAAAATGGTCGCTTGGTGTGGCAATTGAACCTCCTCTAAGTACCATCTGGTTAATCATAAATTTGCCATTATATTCCCCTAGAGCCCCTTCGGGTGGTGTATAATTGGGATAAGGCCGATAGGCACTTGAGGTCCATTCCCAAAGAGTACCAAAATAATGTGGACCTTCCTCAGATTGAATTGCAGGAGTTAATCGATTTCCTTCTACAAAGCAATTGTCTTTTACTTTCCCCATTTGACTTGCTGCCACTTCCCATTCAAATTCTGTTGGCAATCTCATTCCTTTCCACCGAGCATAAGCATCTGCTTCAAAAAAACTAATGTGAGACACAGGTGCCTCCATTTCTATGGGCTGAATTCCCGAAAGGGTGTAATTCATCCATTGTCCATCAATTTTATGCCAGTATTCTGGAGCATTTATCTGATTCATTTTTACCCAATCCCAACCTTCTGCTAACCAAAATTGAAAAGAAGAATAACCTTCTGCATTCATAAATTCTAAATATTCCTGATTAGTCACTAATCGATTGGAAATCTCGAAGGGATTCAAATACACTTTATGTTCTCCTTTTTCATTGTCAAAATGAAAACCATCTCCTTGATGCCCTATTGTATAGACTCCTTCTTGTATACTTTCAAAAGTGAGCGCAGTGGCTTTTTCGTTGGAATCGGCCTTTTTATTCATCGTAGAATAGGCCGGAAACAAAGGGTTATTCCCTAATATGTACTTAATGTCGTATTGTAATAATTCTTGATGCTGTTGTTCGTGATTCAATCCCATTTCTAAAATAAAACGCACATTTTCGTGAACGCCAATTTCTGATTGAATCAATTCCTCCATATACTCATTTACGTGTGCCCTATATTGATACACTTCTTCGGTAGTAGGTCTGCTCAAGTTTCCACGATCTGTCCTCAAAACTCTAGCACCAACACTCTCATAGTAACTATTAAAAACGTAGTTAAACTCAGAGTGAAATAAAGGATATCCCTCTAGAAAAGGAACTAACAAGAAATTTTCATAAAACCAAGTGGTATGGCCTAAATGCCATTTTGGAGGACTCACATCTACTATTGGCTGAACTACATAATCTTCAGTCTTTAAAGGTTTACAAATTTGTTCTGTCCGTGAACGAACCGTTCTGTATCGATTCAAAAAATGGTCTTGCATACTGAGTTAACGGCTTATAAAAGTAATTGTTCGATTGCAGAGAATCAATGAATTGATTTTCCATTTAATAAAGGACACAAATTACCCATATTCTTGCGGTTTAAAAAGTTCGATGGATTACATTTGAAAACATTTAAAAAAAATTAACTTAGTCTTATGGATTTGGAATAAGTCCGTACTTGGTTACAATTTAAAATCTATTCACATGAAATCAAACGTAGGAAAATTTGATAAAGTCATCCGAATATTAATTGCCGCGATAACCTCCACTTTATACATAACAGGTATAATTTCTGGAACTTTTGGAGCTGTTTTATTATTTGTCGGTGGAATACTATTACTAACTGCTTTAGTTAATTTCTGTCCACTGTATAAACTAATTGGAGTAAATACTTGTGGTGTGAAGAAGTAGTTAGTAAACGACAGACTCTTTAAACTGAAGTTCGAAAAGCTTTCTGTAATGGCCATCGTTAGCCAACAAATCCTGATGGCTACCTTGCTCAATTATTCTCCCTTTTTCCAGTACTATAATCTTATCAGCTTTTTGAATAGTAGACAAACGGTGTGCAATTACAATTGAAGTTCGACCTTTGGTTAAAACATCTGTTGCCTTTTGAATCATCAATTCTGATTCTGTATCAATTGAAGAAGTCGCTTCATCCAATATCAATATTTTGGGCTTGTGCACATAAGCTCGGATAAAAGAAATCAACTGACGCTGCCCAACAGAAAGCATTCCACCTCTTTCCTTTACATCATAATCATACCCACCTGGTAATTTAGAAATAAAATCATGCGCTCCAACTGATTTCGCTGCTTCTATCACCTCTTCAAGGCTGATTTCGTTATTGTTTAATGTGATATTATTGTAAATGGTATCTGAAAACAAGAATACGTCTTGCAAAACTACTGACATACTCTTTCGAAGTGAAGGAATAGTATATTTTCGAATGTCCACACCATCAACTTCAATCGTTCCTTTTTGAAATTCGTAAAACCGCCCTAATAAATTAATAGTAGAAGTTTTTCCTGAACCAGTAGCACCAACAAAAGCAACAGTTTCTCCTTCCTTTACTGTGAATGAAACATCCTTCAACACATAGTCTTCATCAATGTACGCAAACCATACTTTATTAAAAGATATATCGCCTTTCACAGCATCGGCTAACAATGTGCCCGAATCTTCGATAGTGGAATCGGTGTCTAACACCTTAAAAACCCTTTCAGAACTAACCATTCCCATTTGAAGGGTATTAAAACGGTCTGCCAACTGTCGGATAGGACGATACAACATATATATGTATAAAATGAATTGAAAAAGTACCCCTAAAGTTACTCCACTTCCCTCTTTCACCACTTCTCCTGTTCCCCACCAAACTAATAATGCCAAAGAACCAGCAGACAACATATCCACTACAGGAAAAAATACGCTGTACGCCCAAACGGTTTTAATATGTGCATTTCGATGTTTCTTGTTGATCACCTCAAATCGAGACATTTCTAACTCCTCACGGTTGAAAATCTGAATAATCTTCATCCCCGTCACATGTTCTTGCACAAAAGCATTCAGTTGAGAAACCTGAGTTCTTACCTCCTGAAAAGCAGACTTTATTACCCGCTTAAAAACGGAAGTTGATGCAATCAAAATAGGAATTGGAATTAAGCAAATTAAGGTCAATTTCCAATCTGCATAAAGCATTACTCCAATGACCACTATAAGCTTTAAAATATCTCCTATGATTTCCAATAAACCTTGAGAAAATACATCGGCAATGGTTTCTATATCCGAAACCACCCGTGTCACCAATGTTCCTAATGCAGTATTATCAAAGTACTTTAGTCGAAATCGAGTAACCTTTTGATAAAGTTGAGTTCTTAAATCCTTGATCACGGATTGTCCCAACCAAGAAGTTAAATAGGATTGAAAAAATTGAACGATGGCCTCAGCAATTAAAACTCCGATCAATAACATCGTCATATTCCATAGCCCTTGCATGTCACCATTCATCAACTCTTCATCAATGATTTGCTGAATCAGCATCGGACGAATTGGGGCAGCAAAAGCCAATGCGATAGTTAAAATAGCAGTAAGATAGAAAATACCTTTATAAGGTTTTACGAATCCTAAAACTCTCTTTAATATGGGTAAATCAAGTGCTTTTCCAGAAACTTCACTCATGGGTGTAAAGTTATTTAATTAAAAGGTTGAATTGGGTATTCTACCCAACTTAGATATAAACCACACGCAGGCACAGATGTTCCTGCTAAAGACCTATTTTTGGATCGAATAATTCGATGTAAATCATTTATTTCCAATTTTCCTGATCCGATTTCTAATAATGTACCTACGATAGCTCTAACCATATTCCTTAGAAAACGATTAGCCGTGATGTGAAAAACTAATCCATCAGACTCTACTTCCCATCGAGCTAACTTGATTTCGCAGTTATTGGTAAATGTTTGCGTATGGGACTTACTAAAACACGAAAAATCTTCATATTCAAAAAGGACCTTTGCTGCAGTATTCATTTTTTCTACGTCTAATTCTTGATTATAGTAATAAGAACGCTCTACTTTAAAGGGACTTTTTTCCTGATGGATACGATACTCGTAACTTCTGGCAGTTGCCGAAAATCGTGCGTGTAAATCAGACGGAACGCCTACTATTTTTTGAATAGCAATAGAGTTTGGCAATAAACTATTTACTTTAAACACTAATTTCTTCAAATCTTCAATAGCTGAATCATGGTCAAAATGGGCCACCATCATTTTAGCATGCACTTGAGCATCCGTTCTTCCGGCTCCTGTTATTTCAATCGGTACTCGCAAAATGGTGGATAAAGCTTGCTGAATTTCATCTTGCACAGAATGAGCATTCTTTTGGATTTGCCAACCATGAAATGGGGTTCCATCAAACGAAAGTTGAATAAAATAGCGCATTAGGAATGATTAAATTCTAATGCGAAATTACCCTTAGTATTTGAGTTGATTGTTCTCAATGGCTTAAAAATTGTTGTAGAAGTTGTAATTTCATCCACAAATAAAATAAGAAATACCATTATGAAGAATTGGAGAATAGCAATCATCGCAATGAGTTTATTTGCATGTAAATCCGCTGAAAAGACAACGGATCAGAAAGTTGAAGAAAAGAAGACCTTAAGCATTGAAAAACCAATTAAAGCAAGCGCGGGGCAAGGAAACGAATGGAACATTTGGTTCTTCTCCGACAACACGGCTACTTTCAAGGTACACGATGAGATTGTTTTTGAAAACCATGAAATCATAACTACTCCTAACGAAAGCGGCAATAAAAAAATAATTCGAGTTCATGACTTTGAACCAATTAAGATGCTTGTTTCAAAAGAAGAATGTATTCAAGAAGGCACAGGAAATGTTTATGACAAAGTAATTTCTATTCAGTATGCTAGTGATGAGTACAGCGGTTGTTATATTCAAATGGAGCAAGAGTTCAATGAAAATGAAAAATGGGACTTAACTTTTATAACCGGTATGGATAGAAAAATGATTTATGACTTGTCTACTCGTCCCTTTGTCAAGCTTTCTAGCGAAAACAAAAGAATTTCAGGTAATAATAGCTGTAATTCATTCAATGGAGACTACAAAACAAAAGCTGGAAAAATTAGTTTCGGACAAATGGTACAAACTAAGAGAGGGTGTCCTGAAAATAGTATTGAAGAACAGTTTATGGAAGCGATGACAAGGACGAACAACATTTCACGAGAAGATTATTTACTAAAATTTCTTGAAGGAGAAGATGTTTTACTTGAATTCAGACTGTCCGAATAAAAAATAGTTTAGAAAAGATAAGGCCCATTTAGCAATGCTGAATGGGCCTTTTTGATGATTCCAATTTCTTAATGAAACTAGTTGTAATGTGGTAAGAAAGAATATTTCTTAGCGTAATACAGCATTTGATCTTTAAAGCTTGTCGGATATTCTACTTTTACATCAGTAATATTTCCATCCGCATCCATCTCAGGAGTTAACACAGGATTAATAAACCCTCCATACGCTGCTTGATTTAAGGCTTCGTATCTATCTAAAACTTCTTGGTGCAATTCTGCGTCTACCTGAACTCCATAAGTTTCTACTAGATTTTTACCTGCTTCGTAATCACCTTCACTTTTAATTCGCTGTAATTCTCTGAGTAAGTCTCCAAAAAGGACTCTTAGCTTTCCGTAATCGTTGATTACAAAGTAGGTCTTTCCGTCTTTTACTTTCTTTTCGATTACATTTTCTGCTTTCCCTTTTTCATATGCCCATCCAGCTACTAGTTGTCGATTTCGCATATGTGCTTCTTCAATTACATCACCTTTCTTGATTCGTCTTAATTGCAACATCATTCCATTTCGGATGTAATCATCGTAAGCAGCTTTACCTACTTCATCAGAATCTACTAAGCCCATTTCGATCAATTTTGCATCAGGTAAATAGTACAAAGCAACTAAGTCTGCTCGTCCTTCCTCCAATGTCGAAGCATAATTCTTCAGCGTTTCTTTAGGTGTTCCTATCCCCTCATTGATCACTCCTGATGCATGTCCAATTACTTCATGCAAATCTGTGTGAAGAACGTCTGCTAATGAACCGTATTTTTTCTGACGATCAATTTCCTCTTGATTGTATGCAAACTCAGCTAATGCACTTTTTCCTTCTTTAGCAGCCATTTCATAAGCATGAACGATGTTACCTAAATTCACTGACTTAGAACCATGCTCCTGACGAATCCAATTGTTGTTCGGTAAGTTTATCCCGATTGGAGTTGATGGTGAAGCGTCTCCACTTTCCATCACTACTGTAATCACCTTTCCAGTAATACCCACTACATTCTTTTTCTTATGCTCAGGCAATAATGGAGAATTATCTTCAAACCACTGCGCCTCAGACCCTACTGCTGCTATACGTTTAGTAGCTTCTTCATCTCTAAAAGATACTACTGACTCGAAAGAACCTTTATATCCTAAAGGGTCATTGTAAACTTCAATAAATCCATTGACTGCATCTACACTTGCAGAGGTATCTCCAACCCATGAAATATTGTATAAATCCCAATCGGTTACTTTTCCACTTTTGTAGTAGTTGATTAGTTTTTGAAATGTTTCCGCTTGATGAGGAGTCTCAGCAACATTAACAGCTTTCTCTAACCAATAAACAATTTTCTCGATAGCTGGAGAATACATTCCCCCAATCATCCATTTCTTCTCAACTATTTTTCCATTTTCCTTTACCATTTTGGAATTCAGTCCATATTCTGGCTGATTTCCCTCCTTTGGCATATTCGAAAAATAATCCTCTACTTCTTTTTGAGTAACACCCTCATAAAAGTTAACTGAAGAAGAAGCAACTAAATCTCCTTCTGCATCTAATGATACTTTTTTAGGAGCGATAGCTGGATCAAACATAATCGGAATTAGGCGATCCGCTAATTCTACTGGAGTTTCTCCATTACTCAATGGCAATTTATCGCCATCTAAAGCACTGATTTGCTCCTTGAAAAACTCCTTAGAGAATTCAGGCATTAATTTCTCATTTCCATAATGATGATGTATACCATTCGAGAACCAAACCCTTTTTGTATAAACCATAAAATTTCTATAGTCTTCAGTGGCAGTATCACCAGCATAATTTTCAACGATAGCTTCTAAACTTCTTCTTATGGTTAAGTTGTGCTTAAAGTTTTGGTCGTACATGATATCACGACCTGCTACAGCAGCTTGAGACAAGTAGTATAATAACTCTTTTTGTTTCAATTCCAAATTTTCCCATCCTGGTATTTGGTATCGAACCAATTTCAAATCAGCAAATTGCTCTGACAAATATTGAAAGTCAGGCGATTCTGTTTTTACTTCTTCTACCACTGTCTCTTTTTGCTTTGGCGCATCACCACAAGCAGTTAAGATGGCAAAAGTTGCAGCAGTTACTGCAAACGCTATCTTTTTCATAAAAAATTAAATTTGATTTAAGTCGCTAATTTAAGCGGATTGAAAGGATAAAAAAAGAAGAAATAATTTATTCCTTGCCTTTCTCTATCAAATACAACGTATAATCTATTCCTCTTACAATTTTACCGTTCACTTCTGTTCTCAGATCTTGGAACTTACGATAAACCAGGCCATACTCTTTACTGTAATTTACGGCTTTAAACCGCTTTTCAATTAAATTCTCTTCATCTTGCAGTGTTACGGTGATGGTAGAATCAAATGACAAAACACCGTTATTGAAATTGGATTGGATTTTAGTTATCTCAGCGGTTACTGCATCAAGGTTATTTTTATGATTGATATCCCACTTGAGGTCTTCTGCAATAGGAAAAACCAACTGGACAATGGATTGATTCTCTTCAATTCTTACAAACTGACTAACTGTTTTATAAGCAACCCATACATTTTTAATCTTCCAATCTTGACTAGAATGACTTCTTTGATATCGCTCAATTCTATAACCAGTTTCACCTCCTAATAATTCGTAAGATGAATCGATTACTTCTTTCAATTGAAATTGAAAAGTATCTACCCGATTGGCAAAATCATCATAATGAATAGAATCAATTTGATAAATAAAATAATCTCCGACATTCAAGGGAGCATAATCATATCCAAAATCTATTGAAAGTGATTCATCGTCTTCTTTGCAACCGATACAACAAACCGCAATCAAAAGAAATAATATGGATATTTTATTTTTCATTTATTCGCTGATAAAACCACCACCTAATAGATCATTTCCTTCATAAAATACAGCAGATTGACCTGGAGCAATTCCTTGAACTTCCGCAAAAAAATCTACTTCTAATTCATTATCTCCTATGTATTTTACTTCTGCCATAGCTCCAGCATCTTTGTATCTTATTTTGGTTAGAATCTCTGTACCTTCAGGTAAACGATCGTATTTTCCCAAATTCGGATTTTTGACCTTCATTGTTTTTCGATTCAAATCTTCTTTATGACCCAAAACTACCGAATTGTCAGACGCATTTATACGAATAACATACAATGGATCACCGACCGCAATACCTAACCCTTTTCTTTGCCCAATGGTGTAAAATGGATAGCCTTCATGTTTTCCGAGAATATTTCCTTGCATGTCAATAAAGTCTCCACCTTTCACTTTTTCTTCCAATCCATCTACTTTCCGCTTGATAAAACCACGATAGTCATTATCGGGTACAAAACAGATTTCATAGCTTTCTGATTTTTTCGCCAATTCTTCATGCCCCCTATCTAGTGCCATTTGACGAATCGCCTTTTTAGTATACTTACCAAGCGGAAACAGTGTTCGTGCTAAAGCTTTTTGTGTTAAACCCCAAAGCACATAGGACTGGTCTTTATTTTCATCCAACCCTTTAGATACTACATATCTTCCATTTTCTTGGCGAACATTTGCATAATGTCCTGTCGCAATAAAATCACAACCCAACTGATCTGCTCTTCTTAGTAAAGCGTCCCACTTAATATGCGTATTACATAATACACATGGGTTTGGAGTTCTCCCTGCCATGTATTCCCCTACAAAATTATCGATGATATAATCTCCGAATTCCTCTCTAATGTCAATAATCATATGGTGAAACCCATATTCTACTGCTAAAATACGAGCATCGTTAATATCATCTAAACTACAACATCCTGTAGTTTTAGTGCTCCCACCTGAGCTTGCATAATCCCAAGTTTTCATGGTTACACCAATTACTTCATATCCTTCCTCATGCAACAACAAAGCAGTAACAGAACTATCTATTCCACCACTCATTGCAACCAACACTTTTCCTTTTTTACTCATTTCTTTTAATCGTACTTTATTCGTCCCTTCAAATCTTCTAATTCCAACACTTCTTTGCGTTGACTTTTTACAACCTCCGGCACCTCTAAATTGTTCGGGTTGTCTTTTGCCTTCCCATTTTCATATTCTACAATTTTATCAACTGTCCCATTGGGTTTATAGTAAATCCATTTTCCATTGCGCATGGACTTTTTATAAAAGCCTTTTAGTAGTTTATTACCGTCTTCATCGTAAAAAGTCGTCAGTCCTTCTTTAAATCCATTCTCAAATTGCGTCTCTTCTTTCAGGTTCCCATTTTCATAATAAGCCTTATACTCATCTACCTCAATATCATTCCTATATTGCACCATCTCTGCAACATTACCATTTGCAAAATAAGTCTCCCACTTTCCAGTTCGTGCTCCATGGATATATCCTCCCTTAGTCACCAACACACCTTCAGCTCCGTACGTTTTCCAAACACTATCCTTTTTTTGTTGAAAGTATTTGCCCTCTGCCATTATGTCGCCAGTTGAATAGTACATTTTGGCATAAGCATAGTCCTTTTTGAGGTGTACCAATAAGGTCTGTAACTTACCATCAGGATAGAAATAATAAAAAGTGTCTACCGGCAAATCATTTTTAAACTGCCCCACATAACGCACTTTACCTGATTTATAATAATCTTTCCAAACACCAGTCTTCTTTCCTTGAGCATCCTTTCGATTAATAGGTGTTCCATCTTGAGAAATCGCAGTGACTGAAAACAAAAATAGAAGTAGGATTGTTGTTATAAAATGTCTCATAGAGATTGCAAATTTAATAATAAA
The DNA here is from genome assembly GCF_009909615.1 of Acidiluteibacter ferrifornacis. GTDB lineage: Bacteria > Bacteroidota > Bacteroidia > Flavobacteriales_E > Vicingaceae > Acidiluteibacter > Acidiluteibacter ferrifornacis. The sequence goes on from NZ_WWNE01000007.1 coordinate 187,057, forward strand.
CGATGAGCCCTTTACAAATTTTAGTCCATTCCGTAATGGATTAAAAGGCAGAAGACATCAACACAAATAAACCAACGGCTATAGCAGTGCGAATCGTATATTTGCAAACCAATTTTATAGAAGAGTAAAATGATACGTATTACAAGGAGAGAACGATTCAGTGCTGCACACAGACTGGCAAAAGACGAGTGGAGCTTAGAAAAGAACTATACGGTTTTTGGCAAATGTGCCAATCCAAATTGGCATGGACATAATTATATTCTTCATGTGACGGTGGAAGGTGAAGTAGATATGGAAACGGGATATGTTATCGATTTGTCGGAGCTCGGAAAAATAGTAAAGGAAAAAGTTATCCAGCATGTAGATCATAAAAACCTCAATCTAGATGTACCTTTTTTCAAGGGTGTAATGACCTCCGCTGAAAATATTGCAATTAAATTTTGGGAGCAATTGGAACAACCAATCAGTGAAACGGGAGCACGATTACACTGTGTTAAAATACAAGAAACAGAAAATAACTATGTAGAATATTTTGGCAAGTAACCAAAATAGATAATCTTTATACTTTAGAATGGATACATCATTTGAAAATCAAACTGAAGCTTACAAAAAAGTGGAAAATTACAACGAAGAAAAAATAAATAAAATAGCCGGACATTATTCTGAAATCATCACAGAACTTGGTGAAGACGTAAATCGAGAAGGTATTCTTAAAACGCCTGAGCGCGTAGCTAAAGCGATGTCTTTTTTAACACATGGTTATGATATAGATCCTGCTGAAATATTAAAGTCTGCCATGTTTGAAGAAGACCATAACCATATGGTAATCGTAAAAGACATTGAAATTTACTCGATGTGTGAGCATCACATGCTACCTTTCTTTGGTAAAGCACATATTGCTTATATTCCAAACGGATGGATTGTAGGATTGAGTAAAATTCCAAGAGTTGCCGATGCTTTTTCTAGGAGAATGCAAGTGCAGGAACGTCTAACTGATCAGATTAAAACTTGTATACAAGAAACATTAAATCCCCTTGGAGTGGCAGTGGTAATTGAAGCCAAACATTTATGTATGCAAATGAGGGGAATTCAAAAGCAAAACTCAGTGACTACGACCTCATCATTCACTGGAGAATTTGAAAAAGATGCTACTCGAAAAGAATTTATTCAATTGATTAGTTCAAAATTGCACTAAGACGTAATTCATATCAAACTCTAGCCGTTTCAAGTTGAAACGGCTTTTTTTTCGACTAGGTTAAGCTGTCTCCATTACTCCTTCATTAAATTTTGTTAAGGAGGTACTAGACGAGCATTTATATGTACGCTTTGATTAATTTAGCATCAAATTAAACACGATTATGAAAGACTTTAGAAATTTCAATAGTAATGTTCAGAGTGCCGAAGTTAGCACTGGTTCATTAGCAAAAACATTCATGGCCAACGTATTCACCTACATGGCTGGAGCAATGGCAATTACAGGCATCATCGCTTATGCATTTGGAACAAGTTCAGAATTATTAAGTTACTTAATTAATCCTGAAACCGGAGGCATGTCCATCTTTGGATATGTGGTAATGTTTGCACCATTATTGATGGTTTTTGGAATGTCAATGGCATTTAACAAGCTATCTTCCTTTGTATTACTGATGTTGTTTATCGTATTTTCAGTATTGATGGGCATGAGTATGAGTTTCATATTCTTGGCATACACAGGCTCTTCTATTGCAGCTACGTTTGGAATAACTGCAGGCACATTTGCCACAATGGCCGTACTTGGATACACCACAGATACTGATTTAACCAAGTTTGGAGGAATTCTTTACATGGCTTTAATTGGTATCATCATCGCTTCTGTAGTAAATATTTTTATGGGCAGCGAAACAATGGAATTTATTATCAGTATTGCAGGTGTATTGATCTTTACTGGATTAACCGCCTATGATGTTCAAAAGTTAAAAAGAATTGGTTCTGGAGTAGAGTACGAAGGTCAAGAGTCAAGTAATAAATTGGCAATAATGGGTGCCTTAACCCTATACTTAGATTTTATCAACTTGTTCTTATTCCTACTGAGATTCATGGGAGATAGAAAATAAATCGAGAAATAAATAGAATTATATGAAGAGATTGGAGCAGTATTGTTCCAATCTTTTTTTATTTTGCAGCAGAATTTAAAATGAAGGATATGAAAGCATATGTATTCCCAGGACAAGGGGCACAATTTTCAGGAATGGGGAAAGACCTTTACGATCAATCGGAAGAGGCGAAGAAATTATTTCATCAAGCGAATGAAATTTTAGGTTTTAACATCACTGACATCATGTTTGAAGGAACTGATGAACAGTTGAAGCAAACAAATGTGACGCAACCGGCTATCTTTTTGCACTCCGTTATATTGGCGAAAGTGTTAGGTGATCAATTTCAACCAGATATGACAGCAGGACACTCATTGGGTGAATTTTCGGCTTTAGTAGCAGCGGGTGCAATGAAATTTGAGGATGGTTTAAAATTAGTAGCTGCCAGAGCCAATGCTATGCAAAAAGCGTGTGAAGCCCAGCCTTCAACTATGGCTGCCGTGCTAGGAATGGAAGATGCTGAAGTGGAACGAATTTGTGGAGAAATTGACGGAGTCGTGGTTCCTGCAAATTACAACTGCCCGGGGCAATTGGTTATTTCAGGATCTGTTGAGGCTGTTGAAAAAGCCTGTGAGGCATTGAAGGAAGCAGGAGCAAAAAGAGCATTAATTCTGCCTGTAGGTGGAGCTTTCCACTCTCCTTTAATGGAGCCTGCACGAGCTAAATTGGAAGCAGCTATCAAGGCCACTGAAATCAACACACCGATTTGTCCAGTTTATCAAAACGTAGTGGCTAAAGGAGTAACAGACACCAATGAAATAAAAACCAACCTAGTTAATCAATTGACCGGAGCCGTAAAATGGACGCAAATCATGCAGCAAATGATAGCTGATGGCGCAAGTGAGTTCATCGAAGTAGGACCTGGTAAAGTTTTACAAGGATTAGTCAAAAAAGTAGATCGTGCTATGCCGACTGCTTCTGCGGAGATTTAGTGAAGTATTGAAACAAAAAAAACACCCATTCCTCTAAAGGTATGGGTGTTTTTTTTGTTAGGTTATAATGAGTACTTTCTTTTTATGCATTATATCTAGAGATAAAGACAATTTAATATTAAAAATTAGACAAATAATACTTATTTATCAATAAAAAACAATAAGCAACTAACTGTTGTTCTTTTTTTTAACTATTTTAAAGTTTCAAACCTACCCACTTTTATCAAGATGACTGTCAGAAACTTTATTCGCTTTCGTTTTTATACGCTAAAAAGACTGCATCCTAAAGTAGGTCGTATTTTCTCACTCAATTATCAAAGAGAATTCTTAATTAATAATACCACAAATTATATCTTTTGGGGTAAAGGCAATTATCTTTAAGAAAGAGAATACTAGTAAAAAACTCTTATGATATTATTCAAAATAACTAAAACTTTACAACTTGATGAATAAAAATAAATTACTGCAAAATAGCTTTATTTTGCTTGCAGTATTCACCTTAAATAGTTTTACAACGTATTGGGCAAGCAACATACCATTAGCCGTTTGAATGCAACCAATCAGCACCAAATTAAATTGAGTAACGTACAACCAGGCATTTATTTTTACCGTCTACTTGTTAACGATGCTGCTAGTGAAAGCGGTAAATTAATCATTGAATAGTTGAGAACAGTTTTAACCATAATTATTTTGTTTTGGGCGGTGCAGTGCACCGCCCAAAATTTAATCCCTAATTTTTCCTTTGAAGATACTTCAACAAATGTATGGAGGTATTATTTGCCTGATCAATGGAGAGTGATTGGGACGGGAAATACCCAGCCAGAATATTATAACGAATATCACGATCAATATTGGACAGTACCACAAAGTGCTTTCGGTTTTCAATATGCCCAAAATGGAAATAAGTATATAGGAATGAGAATATACCAATTTGCAACAATAGGTTGGAAACAAACGAGAGATTATATTCAAACGGATTTGAATCAGCCCTTAATGACTGATTCCATTTATTGTTTTCGGATTCATGTGAATCTACCAGATTCTTTTACCCACGCTTCTCGCAATCAATTGGGTATTTATTTGTCCAATAATCGTGTTTCGTCTAATTCTAGCTACAACCTGCCTTACACTCCACAAATTATTGTTTCTCCATCCAATTACATTACTGAAACCAAAAATTGGGCGGTGTACAATCATACCTATAAAGCTTTAGGTGGCGAAAAAGTATTGACAATGGGAAATTTTAATGACACAACAGCAATTGATACACTTTATGTTGGAGGGAGCAAAAGGGAAGATAGTTACTACGGTACATACTATTTTATTGATAACCTCTATTTAGGGAGTTGTGCTACTTTGCCGTTGAGTTATGATGGCAGTATTGGGGTGCAGTTAGATAGTGCATTGTGCTACACCAGCCTTGTAGATGCCATACTCCATTACACCAATACCGGTGAAGAATGGTTGGATTTTACAAGAGATACGTTGCACATTACTACTACGGTTAAACGCAATGGGTTTGTGGTGCAAATCCTACAACAGGAAGTGAATTCCAATAGTTACAATCCCATTCCTACAGAAGCATTGTTTGGAGGTAATACCTCAAAAATTCCGATCCAAGGGTTGGATTTTACTACTTTGGGTGCCAATTATGAGTTGAGCATAACGGCTACCTTTAATCGAGATGAAGTAAGTTCCAATAATCAATGGGATACTGTTTTTGTGCCCAACCACCAAGTGGATGATGTTACCATTTCAGCAGATACAATTTGTAAAGAAGAATCCATTCAATTGGTGAGAAACAACTCCAATGGGAATGCCCAATGGCAATACAGTCAAGATGCAGTTGTGTGGGCGAACCTCAGTGCTGGTGACACAGCCAATCACATTCCTACGGCTAGTCCGATGTATTATCGGTTAAGCGTGTGTAATGCGTTGTTTTCTGATACGTTTCAAGTGGTTCAAAGTAATCCACCAAAACTAAAAGATTCAATAGTCAATTATTGTCAAAACATCACACAAACCATTGTTCCACATTTCGAAGAATCTATTTCTGCAATTAATTGGTACAACACTCCTTCAGCGCCCACCCCTTTTTATCAAGGCTTTTCTTATCGCTTTAAAGTCAGTAACAATCAGACGTTCTATTTAGAAACAGAAATTGATGGGTGTAAAGCGGAAGAAAGAAGTAAAATAGAAGTCATTGTAGACCCTTGTGCGTTAATTATCCCTTCCTTTTTTACGCCCAACGGCGATGGAGATAATGATACTTGGGAGTTGGGAAATACCAAAGGCTTACCGATAGACATTACTATTTATAATACATGGGGAACCAAAGTAGCACAATGGAAAAATAACCCTTCTTGGGATGGTTACCATGTGGCAAGTGGAATGTATTTATACATCATCAAACACGATGGAAAAACCTACAAAGGAAAGTTGAGTGTGTGGAAGTAGTTGCCGATGCTCATAGCTTTGTTATCCAGAGCGGAGAAGTTTATACTAAGAGCAGACGAAGTGAAGGGTGGACAAAGGATAAATTGATCTAACAGCAAAGCAATTCCATAATTAACCATTCACAATTAACAATTAGTAATTAATACGGATCCACATCAAAAATCACACGCACACCTTTGAATTCATTCCGATGAATAGCATTGGTATAAATCTTCATTAGGTGGTCTTTAGAGGCTTGTATCGAAGCCGACTTTTCTACCTTAAGAATAATCTGTTTGTGGTAGCTGTTTCTAATCTTCGCAATAGCAGGAAACTCAGGACCCAACACTCGATTACCAAAAATGGCTTTCATGTCTCTTGCAAAAAAGTCAGCAGCAATATTCAGTTCTGCAGCCTTTCGATGTTTTAGAGTTATTCGAATCAATCGATAGTAGGGTGGATATTTAAAATTCCGCCGATCAATCACTTCATTTTTAAACATGGTGTGGTAATCGTGATCAATTACATTTCGAATAATCTGATGGTCGGGATTATACGATTGAATAATAACTTTCCCACGCTTACTTTTACGTCCTGCTCGACCTGACACTTGTGACATTAATTGATAACTGCGTTCGTACGATCTAAAATCAGGAAAATGCAGCATATTGTCTGCATTTAGAATTCCGACCAAACTGACATTGCTAAAATCCAGCCCTTTAGTCACCATCTGAGTACCTACCAAAATCTGAACCTCTTGATTTTCAAACTGATTAATAATAGTATGATACGCATTTTTGGCTCTTGTGGTATCTAAATCCATTCGAGCTACTTTCACATCAGGGAAGTAGATTCCAATTTCTTCCTCAATTTTTTCCGTTCCAAAACCTTTTACTTTTATAGCAGTATCTCCACAAGCAGGACAGACTTTTGGTGTAGCAATTGAATATCCACAGTAATGGCAATTTAATCGATTGGTGTATTTATGATAAGTTAGTCCAACATCACAATTCTTGCATTCTGCAGTATGACCGCAGGTTTCACAAATCATAATCGGAGAATATCCCCTTCGGTTTTGGAACAAAATAATTTGTTCTTTATTTTCTAGTGCTTCCTCCATTGCTTCAAACAACAGGGGAGAAAACAATGATTTCATTTTTTTCTTTTTCGTGGCATCCTTAATATCTGCGCATAAAACCTCAGGCATTTGGACGTTCCCAAAACGCTTGAACATTTCGACTAACTGATACTTTCCATCCTTAGCATTTCGATAACTTTCAATAGATGGTGTAGCAGAACCCAGCAACACATTAGCTTTATGCATATTCGCCAATACAATACTCGCATCACGGGCTTGATATCTTGGAGCAGGATCGTATTGTTTAAATGTATTTTCATGTTCTTCATCTACAATTACCAACCCGAGGTGGCTGTAGGGCAAAAACATTGCTGAACGCGCACCCAAAATAACTTGGAATCGGCTATTTTCATTAGTAGGGTCAAATTTTAAAACTTCATTCCATACTTCAGCACGTTCATTTTCATTGTATCTAGAATGATACACTCCTACTTTATCTCCAAACACTTTTTGCAATCGTCCAACAATTTGTGCCGTCAACGCAATTTCAGGTAAAAGATACAACACTTGCTTATTGGCCTTCAACGCTTCTTCTATCAACTGAATGTACACTTCAGTCTTTCCAGAAGAGGTTACTCCATGTAACAATGTTACTTTCCCTTCTGAAAAAGCTGATTTGATTTCGCTAAATGCGCGCAACTGTTCTTCGTTCAAGTCGTAGGATTCTTGTTGAGCTTCAGCCATCTTAATTCGATTAACTTCTTCTTCGTAGATTTCAAAAACCTCCTTCTTTACTAATGCATTAATAATAGCCGGTGAGATATTGGCTGTCTTTTGTAAATCTACTTTGCGAACCGCTTTGGGCTGCTTAGAATATCGCTGATTCAATTGAATAAATCCCATCAAAGCTTCAACTTGCTTTCCCGCTCGAGAAATTTCATCAAATATTAGCTTCAATTGTTCTTCATCATTCGCGCGCGGCGAAAGCCGAACATAGCTTTCCATTTTAGGTTTATAGCGTCGTTTTAATTCCTCTTCAACTACAATCGCTTTTTTCTCAATCAGTTTTTTAATGTATCCATGTATATTTTTGATGCCTAAAATCTCAGCAATCTCAGCTACATTCAATTCATTCCGAACCTCTAATGCTTCTACAATTAAATATTCATTATCAGACAAATCATCAATAACATCTCGAAAATTCTCATGCAGCAATATCTTTGTTTCACTTGCCAATTTTAATGAAGAAGGCAAAGCGGCATTCATTACATCTCCCGGATTCGCCATGTAATAGGACTCAATCCACTTCCAAAATTTCAACTGAAATGAATTGACAATAGGATATTCATCCAATACGGCCTCAATGTATTTGGCTTCATAATCAGGAGCTTTCTCATGAATTTTAACTATTATGCCAGTATATAACTTAGTTCCTTTACCAAATTGAGCAATCACTCGCTTTCCTACTTGAATTTCTTCACTAAATTCAACAGGAACTCTATACGTATATAAATTAGGTATAGGAAGTGGTAGAACTAAATCAACAAAATAAGTAACTCGACTCATTTAGGTAGATAGGATTTCTGCTAAACGAAGCAAGTTTTCATTCAATTTATTGTGGTGCTTAATGGCTTTTTCATATGGTGTATAAGCGATTTGATTATTTACCACTCCCACCATCTGATTCGTTTTACCCTCCAACAATGCTTCTACAGCTGCGACTCCCAATCGACTAGCCAATACTCGATCAGCCGCCGATGGACTTCCACCTCTTTGAATGTGTCCTAATACTGTCACTTTAGTATCGTAAAAATCAAATTTCTCCTTTACTTTACGTGCTACTTCAGCAGCATTTCCGGCATCATCGCCTTCAGCTACCATGATAATGGCACTCGATTTATGCTGTTCTCTTCCCTTCTCTATCTTTTGAATCAGAGTGTCTATGTATGTTGGAGTCTCAGGTACTAGTATCGCCTCAGCTCCAACACCTATACCACTTCGAAGTGCGATAAATCCAGCATCTCTTCCCATTACTTCTACAAAGAATAACCGGTCATGAGAACTAGCAGTATCTCTAATTTTATCCACTGCTTCAACTACAGTATTTAAAGCGGTGTCATACCCAATAGTGTTGTCGGTACCAAACAAATCATTATCAATCGTACCTGGCACTCCAATCGAAGGGATACCATATTCAGCCTCAAATATCTTAGCACCAGTAAAAGTTCCATCACCTCCAATAGCAACTAATCCTTCTATTCCTGCAGTTTTTAGACTCTCATAAGCCTTTTTCCGACCTTCCTTTGTTCGAAAAGCAGCACTACGCGCAGACTTTATAATAGTCCCTCCACGTTGAATAATCCCACTCACATCCTTAGATTCTAAGCGGTGGATATCTCCAGCGATCATACCATCATAAGCTCGATGTATTCCGTAAACTTCTATATTATTGTAAATGCCAGTTCGAACCACTGCTCTAACTGCTGCATTCATACCAGGCGAATCTCCTCCTGAAGTAAACACTCCTATTTTTTTCATAGTAGAATAGATTGAAGGTTAAAATTAATCTTTTTATGATGGTAATCGAGCAAATAAGAATGCTAAAAAAATAGCGATTATTAATAGGAACTTTATATGGGTTATTTCAATAAAAGTCATTTATTATGAATAATCCACCATTAACTGTATAAAATACAAAAACCCCCAATCTTAATGAATAGATTGAGGGCTTGAGATAATCTTTGGTAAAATTACTTGGCGTAATTTACTGCTCTTTTTTCTCTAATAACGGTGACTTTTACTTGACCTGGATAAGTCATTTCAGTCTGAATCTTCTGAGCAATGTCGAATGATAAAGTATCTGCTTCTAAATCAGATATTTTTTCACTTTCTACAATTACTCTTAACTCTCTACCTGCTTGAATTGCGTATGCTTTAGTTACTCCATTATGCGACATTCCAAGAGACTCTAACTCTTTAATTCGATTGATATATGATTCAACAATTTCTCTTCGAGCACCTGGACGTGCACCTGAAACGGCATCACAAACTTGAACAATTGGAGAAATCAATGATGTCATTTCAATTTCGTCGTGGTGAGCTCCAATCGCATTACATACTTCTGGCTTCTCTTTATACTTCTCCGCCAACTTCATCCCTAAAATTGCGTGTGGCAATTCTGGTTCATCATCTGGCACTTTACCTATATCGTGCAATAGTCCTGCTCGCTTTGCTACTTTCGCATTTAAACCTAACTCACTAGCCATAGTAGCACATAAATTCGCAACTTCTCTACTGTGTTGCAATAAGTTTTGACCATAAGAAGAACGATACTTCATACGCCCTACCATACGAATCAATTCAGGGTGTAATCCATGAATTCCAAGATCGATACATGTTTTCTTACCAGTATCTATGATTTCTTCTTCCAATTGTTTCATGGTTTTTGCAACCACTTCCTCAATTCTGGCTGGGTGAATTCTACCATCAGAAATTAACTGGTGTAAAGCCAAACGAGCACATTCTCTTCTAATTGGATCGAAGCAAGAAAGAATAATTGCTTCAGGGGTATCGTCAACTATGATTTCAACACCTGTTGCAGCTTCAAGAGCTCTAATATTTCTACCTTCACGACCAATAATTCGTCCTTTCAATTCATCACTTTCAATATTAAACACTGAAACTGAATTCTCAATAGCTTGTTCGGTAGCTACTCTCTGAATGGTTTGAACGACAATTTTCTTAGCGTCTTTGTTGGCGTTGATCTTCGCTTCATCTACAATGTCTTTAATATAAGACATGGCCTCAGTTTTAGCCTCAGCTTTCAATGCTTCTACTAATTGAGCTTTTGCATCCTCAGCACTTAATCCAGCGATGGTTTCCAATTGTTCTACTTGCCTTCTTCTATCCTTTTCAAGATCTTCTTGCTTGCGTTGAACGATTTCTAATTGTTTATCTAGATTTTCTTTAATCGCCTGAACTTCTTTATCTTTCTTGTTAACCTCATTCAACCGCTGGTTATATGTATTTTCCTTTTGTTTGATTCGGTTCTCACCGTCAGACATTTTTCGCTCACGCTCACTAATAACCTTCTCGTGCTCCTCTTTTAGTTGCAAAAACTTCTCTTTGGCCTGCAGGATTTTGTCCTTTTTAATAACCTCTGCCTCAGCTTTCGCTTCCTCAATGATGTCAGCATTTCTTTTTTCTATTGCTTTCTTTAACCCAAAGAAAACAACGGCTGCCCCTACTCCAATTCCAATGAGCAAACCAATAATGATACTTACTATATCCATTCGTTTATTAATTTATTTAAATAAAAAAACCCGGGCAAATTTGACGTTTGAGTAAACCCCTAATAAAAGGATTTGAGTTTTCCGGATAACCGCAGACTTCCAACGTCTCTCAATAAATTGAGAAATCCCCTAGTCTAAACTAGGCTAAATAAAGGCCTGTCTTTGGCATCACTAAGTTAAACTCACGCTGTTAAGCATGTTGAGTTTACCAAACATTACAAATTTGCACGGGCATGCATTTTCCCACTTGAGTGGGTATACTTTAAGAACGCTTCTTTTTTTATGTTATAAGAACTTCGACACCAATGCGTCCAGTTCTTCCAACTCTTCTCTCAATCCGTTATCTTCAATGATGTCTTTCGACTCCAACTCTATGGCTTTGGTGGCATATTCTAATGCACACATGGCCAATAAATCTTGTTTATCTTTCACTGCATATTTGCTCTCGTAATCTTTAACTATTTCGTTAATACGTTTAGCCGCTTTACGAATAAGTTCCTCTTCTTCTTCTCCACTAACTGTAAGTGGATAAGGACGATTTGCAATAATTACCTTTATTGAAAGATTCCTCACGGATTAATCATTACTTGTTAAATTGTGCTATGCACTTATCTACTTCCCGTACAAGTTCGTTTAATTTCAACTTCATTTCTCGATTGCTGCCATCTGTCGATTGTCCAGCAATTTTTAAAATTTTGTTTTTATCATTCAACTCGTTCAATTCTCCCCTTAAATCAGCTATTTCTTGTTGCAACTCTTCTACACGTTTCTTCTCTTGTTCTAATTGCTCCAACGTTAGTTGATGCTTCTTTACTAACTCTAACAATTTAGCTTTAATACCCTTAACTGTCAAACTTAGATTTTCCACTTCTCCTTATCCGTTTATAAAATAACTGCTTTAAGTCTTTTACAAAGCTAACAATTTTTTTGAGCCATTAAGTGTTGAAATAAATATGATTTAAAATTTTACCTCCATTTTCTAAAACTTAGTTTTGTAATCGATTTAAAAAAACTCCCAGAAACTTTTTATGAAGAATTTACTTTCTATTTTGCTCATAATAAATTGTCACTTTGCATTCTCACAAGAGAAGAAATATCCACAAGATTATTTTGCTCCTCCCATGGATATTCCATTGTACCTTTCTGGAAATTTTGGAGAAATTCGAACTAATCACTTCCATGCAGGGATTGATATTAAGACTCAAGGAGTTGAAGGTATTCCTATAAAATCCGCGGCTGAAGGATTTGTAAGTCGTATAAAAATTTCACCATATGGTTATGGAAAGGCTATTTATGTGGTTCACCCCAATGGATATACAACGGTATATGGACATATCCAAAAATTCAGTGAAACCATAGAGAAATACATTAAGGCAGCTCAATACAAAAAAGAAAGTTTTAGTATTGAACTTTTCCCCATGAGTAGTGAGTTACAAGTAAAAAAAGGAGATTTAATCGCTTATTCAGGAAATACAGGAGGCTCAGGTGGCCCTCATTTGCATTTTGAAATTAGAGAAACCAAATCAGAAACGCCACTAAATGTGATGCTTTTTGGTTTTGACATCAAAGATAATATTTCACCTATCGTTCAATCCATCTATGCTTATCCTCTAGATGATACATCAACAGTAAATGGGAGCCATTCTAAAATGAGGTTTCCTGCCACAGGAAGTAATGGAAATTATCGATTATTAGTTAATGCTATTCAGGCTTATGGTAGAATTGGCTTTGGCATTGAAACCATCGACCAAGCTAATGGCGTAGGTAATCGGATAGGAGTTTATAAAATAGATTTGAAGGAAAATGATCAGCTTGTTTACAGTCATATCATCGACGGAATACCTTTCAACAAATCTCGATTTATGAATGCTCACATCGATTATGAAGAAAAAGTAAAAACTGGTAGAGCCGTGCAAAGAAGTTTTGTATTGGACAATAATCAACTCGATATTTATCAATTAGACAAAAAGTCGGGGCCTATAACTATAAATAATGGGGAGCAAACAACGATGAAATATGAATTGCAGGATGCTTATGGTAATGAAAGCGAAATCAGTTTTAGTGTTGCCGGGAAAAAGACTTCTTCAGCCAGTAGAAATGCATCAATTAAATCAAGTGAAAACCGCTATTTTAACTTTAACCGACGTAGTGTAATATTAGAGGATGATATTCTAGTGAATATCCCAGCCTACTATCTATATGAGGATTTGGAGTTTGAATTTTCTAAAGAATCCAATTCTAGATGCATTTCTCCACTCTACAATCTTCATAATAAATATACTCCATTGCATTCTTACATGAATATATCTATTAAAATGGAAGGCTTAAGCGATCGTTTAAAAGAAAAAAGCTTAATCGTTTCTACTACAAATAAAAGAAGTTTTTCAGCGGAAGGTGGAAAGTGGAACGGAGATAACCTCAATGCAAAATCAAGAACTTTTGGTAGTTATTGTATCATGGTAGATTCTACTCCACCTGTCATCGTTCCTGTTAATATAAGCAATGGAGCAAACATGAATGGAAAATGGTCTATCATGATAAAGGCCACTGACAATTTATCTGGTATAGATTACTATAGAGGTGAAGTGGATGGTAAATGGATACTATTCGAATATGATTATAAACGAAATTTATTCTTCCACTATTTTGATGGAACGATAGACAAAGGGAATCATACTTTAACTTTTGAAGTAAAAGATGGAACCAACAATTCTTCTAAAATAGAGTTGAAATTTAACAATTAATAGGAGCAGAACATTAGATATTCACTTACTTTTATAGTCTATGAAAAATATACTATCCTCACTTTTAGTATTGATTCTAATGACGATATGCAATAATGCTTTCAGTCAAGACGAATCTTCAGAACAAGATTTAATACAGTTTTCAGGAATTATTGTGACTGGAGATAGCTTAAACCCTGTTCCGTTTGCAAATATTATTGTCAAGAATACACATAGAGGGACAATGTCTGATTACTATGGGTACTTTTCATTCGTTGCTAAACCGTTAGATACCATCACCTTTTCATCTATTGGTTACAAGAAAAGTACTTTTATTGTGCCTGACTCTTTGAATGATTCTAGGTATTCATTAATTCAAATGTTGCAAAGTGACACTATTCTCTTGGATGAAGCCGTGGTTTATCCTTGGCCGACACAAGAACAATTCAAGACTGCTTTTCTAAATTTAGACATTCCTGACGATGATCTAGAAATAGCTCGAAAAAACTTGAGTGATGAGCAATTATCTGCACGTTTTGAGGCCATGCCAATGAATGGAAGTATGAACTTTAGGTTACAAATGCAACAACGGACCAATCAAATCTACTACGCCGGTCAGTACGTTCCAAATAACCTACTTAACCCAATTGCATGGGCCAAATTTGTTGAAGCCTGGAAAAGGGGTGACTTTAAACGTAAAGAGAATAAATAGTACTAAGGTAGCAGTCTAGCATGCCAACTGTTCTTAACAGTTGTTTTCCAATTGGATTCCAATTCTGCTTTATTACCTACTAAGTTATTGTAAACTACCGTTTCCGCATTTAATGCTCCGCTTTTTAGAAGCACTTCAAAATCGTGCATTTTGGTCAATTTTATTTCTCCCTCTAATTCATAGGCTACTCTTAAGCGATCAAATAGGTCCAAATCGAAGCTTTTTTCTATATGTTTGATGAATCCAACTGAAGAGTCTATACTGCAACCAGAGGCTTTTGCTTGAGCCTCATCTACCAATAAAATCAAAAATAAATTTTCTCGCACTAAGAAATTAGCAGCCAAGGGCATACCATGTGCTGCCCATGATTGAATAAACTGATCTCCCTCTTTTTGAATCGATTGCACTTCTTTATCACTCAAAAACCGATTGGCTTGATAAATCCATACTCTACTATGAGCGGCAATATTCTGATAGTCCATTTTTCTTTTTTTTCAAATTTAGGAATTCTATCATCTTTGCCACCAAATAGACTATACTTATTGATAAAAATGAATTATCTTTAACAAAAAGCAATCAAGTGAAAGAGATTCTCTATTCTAAAGAAGTGATATGGTTCATTATTGGTTTAATTTTGTTCCTTTTGGAGTTTATTTTTCCAGGATTGGTATTGCTATTTTTCGGTGTTGGAGCTTGGATTACCTCCATTGCTGCCTATCTATTCAATCTTAGTTTAGACACTCAATTACTTCTATTTATTATTTCCTCCTTACTCAGTCTTGCTGCTTTGAGAAAGCTTTTGAAAGAAAAATATATGAATAAGTCATCTTCTGATTCAGAAAATGATGCAGAACTAGATTTTGTTGGCAAAACAGCAATAGCTGTATCAACATTCGATCCGGGAGAAAGTGGAAAAGTAGAATTCAATGGTAGCAATTGGATGGCTATTTCAGACGAACCCATACAGGTAGGACAGCGTGTCAAAATAATTGCTATAAATAGCATTAAACTTACTATAACACCAATAAAATAAACATTATGATTGGATCTACAACCATTATTTATTTAGGATTAATTGTATTTGCGCTAGTCGCATTTATCTCCACTGTTAAAATTGTTCCTCAACGAAGTGCTTTTATTATAGAGCGATTTGGTAAATATCAAAGTACTTTACTTGCCGGATTTCACATTATTATTCCGATTGTTGACAAGGTCGCTTATAAACACACGTTAAAAGAACAAGTAATTGATGTTTCTGCACAAACATGTATTACAAAGGATAACATTTCAGTGGAAGTTGACGGTGTATTGTACCTGCAAGTTGTTGAGCCTAAAAATGCCTCATACGGAATTGACAATTACCACTTTGCATCTATTCAGCTTGCTCAAACAACCATGAGAAGTATTATCGGAAAGTTAGAATTGGATAAAACATTCGAAGAGCGGGATACTATCAACTCAATTATTGTGGAAGCTGTTGATAAAGCTTCAGATCCCTGGGGTGTTAAAGTAGCACGATATGAAATCAAAAACATTGCTCCACCACAAAGTATAAAGGATGCTATGGAAAAGCAGATGCGTGCGACTCGTGAAAAGCGAGCGATCATTGCCACTTCAGAGGGAGAAATGCAGGCAAAAATAAATCAGGCAGAAGGTGATAAACAAGAATTGATTGCACGATCTGAAGGAGAGAAAATGAAGCGAATAAATGAAGCTGAAGGAAGGGGGCAGGAAATTGAAAGAATAGCTCAAGCTACGGCTGAAGGAGTTCGACTGATAGCACAAGCCATCCAAGAAAAAGGTGGAAGAGACGCCGTAAACTTAAGGGTTGCAGAACAATACATTGGTGAATTTGGGAAATTAGCTAAAACCAACAATACCATTATATTACCTACCGACTTAAGTGATATCGCAGGATTAGTAGCAACCGCGACCTCAGTATTGGATCAAAAGAAAACGGTATCAAATACCAAAACTTAGTAGAGCTATATTCTCGTCTTGGGGTTTACCATCCAGCCACGCATCATAAAAGTAATTCAGTTTATGTCTTTTGACTTTATTGTCTGCTAGGGCTATCAGTTGAAGAAACCCAATGAAAGTTTCTTTATCAAGGTCTTTATTTTTATTATTTTTTTGTTGTAAACAACCTTTGTTAAATAACACCATAGAATCATTTGGTTGAATCTTTATTTTCTGTAGGTTTTCCAATTCAACTGAAGTTTTACTCCTGAATATCAGCAAATTATTCTCCCCATAGTATCTTAACTCTTTAGTTTGACAATTTAATACCGCAATCTCAAAAGACATTGTTTTATGTTTTCTAAGCTTCATTACTATTGATTCCGGAGAATTGATTAATTCTGACTCTTGTTTTAACCAAAATTGAATTTCTGCAGAATCAAGTGCTGCATCTATTGAATTGTCTCTTCCTTGACCTACAATACACAAAATAATTTGATTGAATTTTACCTTAAAAACAAAAGACGAACTAATAATATCTTTATTTGAAACGAAAGAAAACGATTGTCTCATAGTTTCATTTGAGATCAAACATTCCTTTTCACAGTCGAGATGATTATTAATACTTAAGGAAAGGCACTGCTTATTACAAATATGGCTCAAATTAGTGTCTAACTTTAATTGGGTAAGAATTCGTTCTCTCTTATTAATCAATTCATTAATCAAAGGATTGATTTGATGATGAAAACTAGCTGAAGTAATTGGATTAAAAATAAACTCCTTTATTCCTATTTTAATGAATTTATGAAACAAGGACTCATTAAAGTCATCTACCAAGCCAATAATAACTTGACTACTATTTTTAACTAGTCTGTTTAAACTGGCCATATCATCACTCTCCAACAAGGAATTGCTTAGATAAATCAGTAATATGTCTTGTTGAGAACATTGCTCAAAATTTAATTCTGAATTAAACGAAGAATTTAGAAACTTGGCTAAGAAACCATTATTTCTAATGTATGTCACTATCTGATTATTAGTAAGCTGATTATTAAAACTTATTTTTTCTGTTGGTATTGAAATATTATCCATTTTCGATTCGCCCAATTTATTGCATTTATATGCAACAAAAATATTGAAGCTAAATAGCTATCAATTAACGATAAAACGGAGTCTTTAAATTTAGGGAAATTACTTACTTATCATTAAGCACTTCATTATTAATGGCCCAAACCAAAAGGCCAGCCATATTCTTAGAACCTGTTTTCTCAATCATATTTCTTTTATGCGCATCCACAGTTCGTATGCTAATAAAAAGCTTCTCAGCGATTTCACCGTTATTGTATTCTTCAATAATCAGTTTTAAGATCTCCTTCTCTCGCTTAGTTAAAGAGAAGGCATTGTCAAATCGACTAACTTTTTTCTTTTTGGCGCCAGTCGTTAGTTGTGTCATCACAGCGTCCATTACATCCCCCCCATAATAGTTATTTCCTTTCATTACTGCGTCAATAGCAGCTTTTACTTCATCGATACCAGAATTTTTTAATAAATACCCATTGGCTCCTAATTTTAAAACCTGACGAATATACTGGGTTTCATCTACCATTGACAATACGATAATTTTGATTGAAGGGAATTCCTTTTTAACAAAGCTAATTAACTCCATACCATCCATATTAGGCATATTAAGATCTGTAATAATCAAGTCAGGAGCATTTTGTTTTATCGAATTAATAGCTTCCAAACCGTCAGAAACTTCATCAGTAATCTCATACTTGGAACTATCTGACAAGAATGACGTTATGCCATCCCTAATCAGCTTATGGTCGTCTACAATTAAAATCTTTATCATATTATTTTGTTTTGGGGGATTTCTACTGATATTGTGGTTCCACTGCCTTCTGAGCTATCTATGGTTAAAGTTCCTCCCAAAGATTTTACTCTGTTTTTAATACTAAGAAGCCCTACTCCACTTTTGTTTTTTGATGAAGCAACTTCAAACCCTACACCATCATCTTCAATCATCAAATTGATACTGTCGTTGTATTCTATCAATTGTATGGAAACATACTTGGCTTTAGCATGTTTCAAAATATTATTGACTGACTCTTGAATAATTCTATATAACATTACTTCGATGTTAATAGTTAACCTCATATCAGCTAAATTATTAAAGAAGTATATTTCTGTTTCTGAATCGCCTAATGATTCAATCATTCCTTCTACACTCGAAACTAACCCAAACTCTTCAACTGTTTTGGGCATTAAATTTCTAGCCATTCCTCTAGTTTCAGCTATTGCTGTTTGTAGTGTATTAATCACCCGATAAAATGCTTCTTGCTTCTCGTCAGATAGATAATGAAGCTCAGGAACAATGGTTTGTAAATTCATAGATGCCGAACTCAATAGTTGACCTAAACTGTCGTGTAAATCAATTGCGATACGTTTACGAACAATATCTTCTGTTTCTAAAATAGCTGAAACCATTCGTTTTTCCGTATTCTTTCGTTGAATAGCATAATGAATGGACTTATTTATAATTAAAGCATCTATTTGCTCTTTTAGCAAAAAGTCCTGAGCTCCTTCTAAAACAGAATTCAATGCAATTGCATCATCCTTCAAATCTGTTAAGATCACAAATGGAGTAGTTGAAAATTCATCAAACAAAGCCGTCAAAGTATGTGATCCGTATGAATCAGGCAATCCCAAATCTATAAGAACAACATCTATTTTGGTTTCAGTTAAAATTCGTTTTCCCTTTTTCAAGGTAGAAGCATGATAACCGATGTAGTTGTAGTCGGGCATCGTACTCATTAACTCCATAATAGAAAAACCCTCACGCTCATCTACCACAAGAATAAGAACTTGCAAATCGTTCAACTGCTCTTTACTTCCTTCAAATGACATACTGCAAAAGTAAAAGAACTTTTTGAAGAATTTACCACATAACTATTTGATTATTTATATTTTAGACAAATGACAAAAATATAGTGACCAATGGAATGAAACTGCCTATAAATGACTTTTTATTTTAAAAAAGCCTACATATTATAAATATAGACCTACCCTTAAACACAACGTAAACAACTAATTAACTATCGCTTCATAGGTAATACCACTTTGTTTGATAGCTCCAAATCCACCCTTAATATCAATTGCATTATGATTACCTCTTGCTTTCAAAATAGAGATCGCAATCATTGAGCGATATCCGCCAGCACAGTGCAAATAAAATGGCTCTTGAGGAAAATCATTTACAGAACTATTAATATCGTCTAATGGTATCAATTTCGCAGTTGGCAGATGACAAGTAGCATATTCACTTTCTTTTCTCACATCAACGATAGGAAATTGAGGTTTAACATTTAGTGCGACTCTAAGACCATCAACATCAATCGACTCTACTGTGTCTATCTCTTTTTCTGCAGTTTTCCATGCATCAAATCCACCGTCTAAAAATCCAATAATTTGATCAAAACCAACTCTCGCTAATCTAGTTATCGCTTCTTCTACTCTACCCTCCGGAGCCACTAAAAGTATTTGTTGTTTTACATCACCTATTATTGCTCCTACCCATGGTGCAAATTGTCCATCCAATCCAATAAAAATAGATTGTGGAATATGACCCTTTGCATATTCATCTTGATGACGAACATCCAGAACAATAGCACTTGTAGCATTCGCTGCTTGTTCAAAATCATTAGGGGACATAGCTGTCTGACCTTTTTCCATCACTGTATCTATAGAAACATACCCCTCTTTATTCATTTTTACATTCAATGGGAAATATGCGGGAGGGGGCAACAAACCATCCGTGACTTCTTTAATAAATTCTTCCTTAGTCATGTCGGCTCTTAGCGCATAATTCATTTTCTTTTGGTTTCCCAATGTGTCCACTGTCTCCTTCATCATGTTTTTTCCACAAGAACTACCAGCACCGTGAGCAGGATATACTGTAACATCGTCAGCTAAAGGCATGATTTTGTTTCTCAAACTGTCAAACAACATTCCCGCTAAATCATCTTGAGTAATTGATCCCATTTTCTGAGCCAAATCAGGACGACCAACATCTCCTAGAAATAAAGTATCTCCAGAGAAAATTGCAATATCTTTCCCGCTTTCATCTTTCAATAAATAGGTTGTACTTTCTAAGGTATGCCCGGGGGTGTGCAATGCAGTTAATGTAATATCCCCTACTTTAAATACTTGATTGTCTTCTGCGATTAATGCATCAAACGAAGGATTTGCATTCGGACCATAGACTATAGTTGCTCCAGTTTTTTCTGCCAAAGTAACATGACCACTTACAAAATCAGCATGAAAATGGGTCTCAAAAATGTACTTAATTTGGGCTCCATTCTTTTCTGCCTTTTTAATGTAATCATCCACCTCTCTTAATGGATCTATAATTACAGCTTCTCCATTACTTTCAATATAATATGCTCCTTGGGCTAAACAGCCAGTATATATTTGTTCTATTACCATCATTTTAATTTTTGGTTCAAATTTAAGCAAGGTAAAATTAATAAGTGGTCAATTCCTGACTTCAAACCACTATCTCCGCTTTCACTAAACTCTTTTTATCACAGGTCAACATTTTTTTAGGTACACTTTCTTTGATTAATTTCACCAAACTTTGTGCTAGGTGCAACTTCGGTTCATTCTTAAGGTATACCAAACTAATTTCTCTCACTCGAGGAGCCCCTTCAATTTCTTTAATACACTCCTCCTGTTCCGATGGCACATTTAATGTAGCCAACTCTGGTAAGAAGGTTATACCGTCTGTTTGATCTACAATTCGTCGTAATGAATCTATTGAATTACTTGTGTAATGAATGGGTATGGTTTCATTCAACTCAGGAGCTAATCCACACAAATTACTTACTTGATCGCTAAAGCAATTTCCTTCTTTCAATAACCATAAATTCTGATCATGAACTAATTCTAAAGGTAACTCACTTTGATTAAAATAGGTATTCCGCGGAGACACATACAGATAAAACTTTTCATAAAAAATAGCCTCAAATTGAAGTTTTAATTTGGTTTTAATAGGGGTTGCAAGTATACCAGCATTCAACTCTCGATTCATTAACCCTCGAATAATGTCTGCGGTCACCATTTCTCGAACATTCAAATTTAAATCTGGATATTCCTTTTTTAAATTACCAATAAACAATGGGGTCAAATAAGGCGAAAGTGTTGGTATTATCCCCACAGTAATCGCACCCTTCACTTCTTCCGATAAAGTGGCAGCAAACTCCTTTAATTGATTTATACCTAGCGCTATTTCATTCGCCTTCTCTAAAAACAATTGACCATCAACTGTAGGCCTTATTGGTTTACTTTGGCGATCGAATAATGGAAACCCTATCTCTTCTTCCAAACTTCTAATTTGTTGACTTATGGCTGACTGCGTCAGCTTGGACTGAAAAGCTGCTCTACTAAAAGAGGCCGTTTTCTGTACCAAAAGTGCGTATTCCAATTGTTGAATATTCATATTAGCAAAACTAATATTAATATTAATTTTATTAGTTATAGTAATAATACTTTTGTATCATTATAACGAATAAATAAAAGCACAACTATATGAAAACTAAAAAGACATTAACTACATCGGCAGGTGCACCTTTGTCGAGCAATCAACACTCACAAACAGTTGGAGAGAAAGGTCCAGTAATGCTACAAGACTATAAGCTACTTGAAAAACTAGCACATCAAAATAGAGAAAGAATTCCAGAAAGAGTGGTTCACGCAAAAGGATGGGGAGCACATGGAACTTTTACTGTAACGCACGATATCAGTAAATATACTAGAGCCAAACTATTTGATACCGTTGGTAAAAAGACTGAAGTTATTTCACGATTTTCTACTGTAGCCGGTGAATTGGGGGCTGCAGACGCGGAAAGAGATGTTAGAGGTTTTTCATTAAAATTCTATACAGAAGAAGGGAACTGGGATTTAGTAGGAAACAATACTCCAGTATTCTTCATCAGAGATGGTTATAAATTTCCAGACTTTATCCGAACACAAAAAAGACACCCTAGAACCAACATGCGATCTGCCACTGCAATGTGGGATTTTTGGAGTCAAGTACCTGAAAGTTTACACCAAGTGACTATACTGATGTCCGACAGAGGTATTCCACAGTCGCCAATGAATATGAACGGTTACGGAAGCCATACTTTTAGTTTTTGGAACAAGGATGGCGAACGATTCTGGGTAAAATTTCATTTTAAAAACCAGCAAGGACACAAACACTTTACCAATGAAGAAGCAGAGCAACTGATTGGTAAAACGAGAGAAAGCTATCAAGAAGCTTTATATGGAGCGATAGAAAATGGCAACTTTCCGAAATGGACTTTAAAAATTCAGGTAATGCCAGAAGCAGACGCAGAAAAAGTACCATATAATCCATTCGACTTAACGAAAGTTTGGCCTCATGCTGATTACCCATTAATTGAAGTGGGAGAATTAGAATTAAATCGGAATGCAGACAACTACTTTTCAGAAATAGAATTGGCAGCATACTCACCATCGAATGTAGTTCCAGGTATTGGCTTTTCTCCAGACAAAGTTTTACAAGCACGAATATTCTCATACGCCGACGCGCATCGTTACAGAATAGGCACACATTATGAAGCCTTACCTATAAACCGCCCTAAGTCTGAGGTGAATCACTATCATAAAGATGGAAGTATGCGATTCTTTGATAACAATGAAGGAAATCCGAATGCCTACTATGAGCCAAATTCATTTAACGGTCCTGTAGAAGACAAAAGTGTTGAGGAGCCGCCTATGAAGGTTTCAGGAGATATCAATCGATACGAATTCAAAGATAATATTGATGATTATACCCAGCCTGGTAACCTTTTTAGGATGTTTGATGAAGGGCAACGAAATCGATTATTCTCTAACATTGCAGCAGCAATGGATGGTGTTCCGAGAGAAATCATTGAGCGCCAATTAGTGCATTTTGACAAAGCAGATCCTGCTTACGGTGCAGGAGTAAGAAAAGCATTGGGAATTTAAAAATTAGAATCATGGAATTATTCAATCATATCAGGGAAGGAAATAAAGAGCAAGTAATAGAAATAATTGCAGCTAATCCAGATATTGTTAATCAAAAAGATGCAAGAGGATTCACTCCATTAATAATGGCAACTTATAGCGAACAATTAGAAATTGCTGAACTGTTATTAAAGAATGGGGCGAATATCAACGATCAAGATGCTGCGGGAAATACTGCATTGATGGGTGTTTGTTTTAAAGGTTTTGATGAAATCGCAGGAATGCTCATTAAGAAAGGAGCCGAAACAAACATCCAAAATTTTCAAGGAGCTACAGCCCTTATTTATGCGGCTACTTTTGGCCAAAATAAAATAATAGAATTACTTTTGAAAGCAGGTGCGGATATTTCCCTATCTGATAACAAAGGAAATACAGCCATTAACCATGCTAAATTTCAAGGAGCTCCAGGAACTTTAGAACTACTAACACAAACAGTAACAGTATGAAAACGAACAACAGAATTGGATTAAATGCTAAAAAAAGTGAGGAACTAGCCAACTCATTGAACGATCTTTTAGCGAATTACTCAATATTTTATCAAAATGTTAGAGGATATCATTGGAACATTAAAGGAAAGAATTTTTTCGAGCTACATATCAAATTTGAAGAGTTGTACAACGACTTGTTTTTAAAAATAGATGAAATTGCAGAACGAATTCTAACTTTAGGACACCAGCCTAAACATCAATTTAGTGACTATTTAAAGATATCTGTTATCAAAGAAAGTAAAGAGGTGACAGATGGAGAAAAATCACTTCAAAATATTTTGGATGCCTTTGAGACCTTGTTGGTAAAACAAAGAGATATTTTAGATTTCGCTGGTGATATGGGCGATGAAGGAACCAACGCTCAAATGAGTGATTACATTAGAGAACAAGAAAAATTAGTTTGGATGTATTCTGCATATTTAGGATAAGCAAGAATCAATTATAAAAAGAAAGGAAGAGCGTCGCTCTTCCTTTTTTTTATACTACAGTCCCTTGGCAGCTTGACCCTGCTCCAGCCGTACAACCATAACAATGCTGATTAGTTAAGATGTTCCGTTTTGATAATGCCTCCATATCAAAGTCGTTAATATGTTGTGAAGATGGAGCAGCCACTTTCATATCCAACATTTGATTGAAATCACAGTCATACATATATCCATCCCAGTCTACCGATATGGTATTTCTACACATTACCCCTTTTACTGCACCGGGATTAAACGCTGTAACCAATTTATCCATATAATCTTCATAATTATCGCTTGCTACTAAATAATCGAGGTATCGACTAATTGGAATATTCGTAATGGTAAACAGACCATTGAAATCAATATCAAAATCCTTCTTTAAATTTCGTTTAAATTCCATCTCCAATTGGGCTTGGTCTCCAGGAAGAAACGCACCAGTAGGATTGTATACCAAATCCAACTGCAATCCTGAACCAGGAATTCCGTACCCTTGTTCATTTAAACTTTGTAATGCTTCTATTGAACTTTTAAAAACTCCATCTCCGCGTTGTGCATCCGTTTTTCCTGCTTGGTAATACGGCAAAGATGAAACCACATGGACATTGTGTTTCTTGAAAAACTCAGGTAGATCATAATACTTCTTATTGGCCCTAATAATGGTCAAATTGGATCTAACTATAATTTCCTCAACACCAATTTTGGAGGCCTCTTCCACAAACCAACGAAAGTTTGGATTCATTTCAGGAGCCCCACCAGTTAAATCAACGGTATGAATCTTAGTTGTTGCCAAAATATCCAAACACTTCTGAAGGTACTCCTTAGTCATAATTTCCTTTCGGTCAGGACCTGCATCCACATGACAATGCTTACAGACTTGATTACACATGTAACCTACATTTATCTGAAAGATCTCAATTTGGGTAGGCTTCATTGGGAAGTCTCCTAATTGCGTCAACTGATCTTTAAACGTTGGTAACTCTCCATTGAATGGGCTACCACTTAAAACTTTTAATTGATTCTTTATGTCCGCCAGCTTATCTCCTCTAGCTTTTAGTGATTTAATCATAAATGATTTTTCCTACTTTTTTACATTGAAAGCTTCTTCGCTTTATTCATCATTTGCACTCCATGAACCATGGAAGCCCCACCTCTTATAGCACTTGCGACATGCACTGCTTCCATCATCATCGCTTCATTTGCTCCTTTTTGCATAGCATCTTCTGTGTAAGCATCAATACAGTAAGGGCACTGAACGGCATGAGAAACCGCTAGTGCAATAAGTGACTTTTCTCTTTGGGTTAATGCTCCTTCTTTAAAAACTTCACCGTACCAGTCAAAAAACTTCTCTGCTAACTTGGGTTCAAATTCAGCAATTTGTCCAAACTTTTTTAGATCTTTTGGGTCATAGTATGTCTTATCCATTTTTCTTTTTTTTAAATACGATTAAAGTAGTCGATTAGATTTTATCTGAGCTATAAGATTAATAAAAAAGGAACCCATGCTCCAATTAAATTGATTAAAAAACCCAAATAAAGTTGATACTGTCAAATAATTGACAAAGCTAATAACGAATGTTATTCAGTAACAAAAAAATGGTTTAAAGGTTTTCCCGTTGCTCCATTTGGGAAAGGCAATTCAAGTAATGCCGAAAGTGTGACAGCTATATCTTTAATGGCTACCTCCTCATTATAAGTTCCAAACTTCACATCTTTACCAAACCAAATCATGGGAACATGCGTGTCGTAATTGTATGCGGTACTATGTCCGGTTCCTCCATTTTTTAAATAATAATCACTCAACCAACCGGGTTGAAAACTATAAAAAATATCTCCACTTCTTTTAGGATCAAAACCGTTAAACATTCGTTGGCATATAGCTTCATCTCCAACGCATATTTTTCCACTCATATCAGCCGCAGACGTCAAATTGGGGTAGCCAAACAATTGATCCAGTAATGCTCGTTT
The DNA here is from genome assembly GCF_009909615.1 of Acidiluteibacter ferrifornacis. Lineage (GTDB taxonomy): Bacteria > Bacteroidota > Bacteroidia > Flavobacteriales_E > Vicingaceae > Acidiluteibacter > Acidiluteibacter ferrifornacis. The sequence goes on from NZ_WWNE01000007.1 coordinate 213,305, forward strand.
AACCTCACTCTGCTTTAAGGAAAGACGTTCTAGTTCTGTATAGTTTAAATAAATCTGATGGTTGATTATCCGCTCTATAACATCAGCTCCATACAACTCCATAGACCATGATCTGATTGCTTCTTTGAATACTTTATTGTCATAATAGTCTGTACTTCCTTTGGCATGAGCTGGAATATCTGCTACTCCGTGATCCGCTGTAAGAACTACTAGGTATTGTTTCTCTCCAACCTTTTGATCTAAAAATGTGAGTAACTGCTCTATTTCCTGATCCAATCTCAAATAGGTATCCTCTACTTCTATCGATTGAGGGCCATACATGTGTCCAATATAATCGGTAGATGAAAAGCTAATACTGATGACATCTGTTATTGAATCTCCTCCCAATTGCTCGTTCAAGATTGCTTCTTTTGCAAAATCTGCTAACAACGAATTTCCGAATGGAGTTTGCTTAATTAAACTCAACCCACTCTCCTTCTTAATGGCTGGTAAATTATGTGGAAAAGTAGAATGCGATTCACCATCAAACTTACCTTCAAAATCGGCATCATCGGCAGAAGACGCTATATAACTTTCAATCGGATAAAGTGTATTCCAGGGAGATTTTAAATATTCCTCCACGTGCTTTTTTGAATTAAAAGACTTCACCCATTTAGGCAATTCATCTTTATAAAACGTACTCGTGATAAATTTCCCTTCGTCTCCGCTTAACCAATACGCAGCATCAGCAGCATAACCAACAGGCAATATAGCTCCTCTATCTTTAATAGAAATTCCGATGACTTTGCTCTTCGGAGAATTTAACTTCAATTGATCTGTAAATGAATTTGCCTTTAAATTTCTCGGGGAATGCTGACCATCGGCACCTTTCACCCCTACAGAAGTTTCAGAAGAGTCTTCCACACAATAAATAGTTGTTTTTTTATTACGATCGTACCAATCATTTGCTGCGATTCCGTGATGAACCGGAGTGGTTCCTGACCCAATCGTAGCATGACCAACAGCAGTTAAAGTTGGTGCGTAACTAAAATTGGCATTATCAAAAGCAAACCCTTTATTTACCAATCGTTTGAATCCATTTTCAGAATAACGATCCCAGTATTTTGAGATATAGTCGTGTCTCATTTGATCGACAGTTAGCATTACTATTAATTTGGGTTTTCCTTCTTTGGCAAAAGAATTCAATGAGATAAAGAATACTAATGTGAGTAGTAGTTTTTTTGATTTCATTTCCAATTATTTTATTGGAACAAAATAACTAATAATTTCATCTCTAATGGCTGGGTTCGCACCCGAAGCTAAAGCCAAAGAAACAAACAATCCTATTGCTGCATAACTGACATCTTTCCCAATCATCTTAAGAGACTTAACTTTGTGAACTCTTCCTTCTTTAGTTCTAGATAGATTAACTGCGATCTCTCTTCCTCCAATGATTCCCAAGAACACCCAAGTTGTACTCATCGGCACTGTGCTTATAAACAATTTATACACCAACAGCAACACGTAAGTCAAATCGATTAAGGTGGCTGCACGAACATCTGAAATGCGAGCCTTTTCACTAACCACCTTTTGGATTTTATCTCCTTTTAGGTAGAATAAAATTCCTAATCCAACGAATATTGTTAACGAGAATATTAAAAACTGCCACCATGTTTGCTGCCGTGGTAGAAACACTGCAACGTTTGCACCATCTTGCATGACCCAAACTGCCCATAAAGCGCCACTTACTATCCACTGGATAATACTCCAGGCGTTATGGGCAAAACGTTGATAGAAGTATTTGCGAATCAACCCATAAGAAAAATACCACACGAGGAATGACAGTATAAATGCCATACCATAACCCGATAGACTTTTACTAACCACCGATACAATTCCGCTAGATGAAGCACTAAATACACTCAACATCAAAAAAGTAGTTGATACGGGCATTCTTAACCGAGTAAGAATTAACAGTATCAAAGGAGCAATGACTTGGAAATAATTAAAATTCTCTGGATGTGGATACTCCGAAGTACCATCGGAAGACAACAACCTTTGATAAGTGACATCTCCATTGTAATAAAACCAGCTAAAAGTAACGGTGACAATAAAAATCCCTCCGATATACAACCATAGTATCCACCACTTTTTATCTTGATTGCTCTCAATAAATGTCCCTAAAGATTGAATACTATCGTTTGCCACTGTCGCGTATGCCGCGAAAATAAAACCTAACCACATCGCTGCTTGACCGAATCCAACCAAAATGGCCGATAAAACAAACCCCAATAAAATGATGGTTAAAAAACCTCTTTCCTTCACTAAAACTGCGACTAAGTCCAGTGTTTTCCCATTCTGTTTTTTACTCTTTTTTCGGCCCAAGAAAGTAGTTTATTAAAAATTATTTGAGCCACAAATTTGCTCAATTGCATCCCCTTCCATATTAGTGATACGTTAAGAAATGGTTAATTCCTTTACGTATATCAACTTTTTTCAAACTGTTTTTTTAATGTTAAAGATTCAAAAATTGGGAGTAATTTTGCACCCTCTTATTAAATTCAGACCGTCTTGAAAAATTTACTTTTAGCGAGTCTAGTTGTAATTCAGCTTTTCTCCAACACCTCCAATATCTCTGCTCAAGAAGCCAACAAAGTTGATTGGAATCTTAGAAAAAGTCAATTAGATATTAAAAATCAAAAAGGAAATTTCTATTTCTACTGGGGTTATAATCGAGCAACTTACGCTAAAAGTGATATCCACTTAAAAGGACCAGATTACGACTTTATCCTTTCTGATGTGACGGCAAGAGATATGCCTGAAGAATTTTCTTCTGTATACTTTGATCCAGGACAAATTACCATACCACAGTTCAACTTCAGAGTTGGCTACCACCTCTCAGATAAATACGCTTTAGCTGTAGGATGGGATCATATGAAATATCGAACTCGCAGTGGACAGCCAGCCATAATTACAGGAAGAATAGATGCCTCGGCTTCTCCAATTTATGCAGGCTACTACAACCATGACAAAATTATTATGGATGAGTGGAATTTGGTAAAAATGGAGCACTCAGACGGTTTTAATGTCATCAATGTGAATGTAGAACGAAACGACTATTTACTTACCACCAATGATCAAAATTTAGCATTAAGTGTGATTTCTGGGGCAGGAGCTGGAATAGCTTTTCCATGGACTAATTCAAGAATTTTTGGAGTTCGCAATGACGACCGTCCAAAAATTTCAGGTTTAGGTGCCCATATTTATGGTGCGGCTCAAGCAACTGTATATAAACGATTTTTCCTAAGATTAACCTTACAAGGTGGATTTCAAAATATGTGGGCAATAGCTACTGTCCCAAAAGGAGACAAATCTGCACATGCTGAACAAACTATCTTTTATTACGAACGTTCTCTTGTACTAGGATACAATTTTAGATTATACGATAAGAAGCAATAAAAAATCTACTGTTTCAACGCTTGTTCGATATCCTTTTTTAAATCTTCGTAAGCTTCTATGCCGACAGAGAATCTTACATCTTGGTTACTGATACCCATATGGTCTCTCTCTTCTTGACTAATACTCTTGTGAGAAGTTAAATAAGGGGAACCAATTAATGATTCTACTCCGCCTAGACTAACTGCAGGACAGATAATGTTTAACTTTTTCTGAAATAGGATTGGATCAATGTTTGGCTTTAATCTAAAACTCATCATGGCGCCAAATCCGCCATTCATTTGTTTTTTTGCCAATTCATATTGAGGATGAGATGGTAATCCTGGGTAATAAACTTTCTCTACACTGGAGTTATTCTCTAGCCAAACCGCTAACTCCATGGCATTTTCAGCAGCTCTTTCTACTCTTAAATGTAAAGTTTTCATACTTCGTTCTATTTCATAGCATAAACGCGCGTCCAACGTCGAACCAAAGTCTACCTGGGCAGTTTTTATTTCATTGATTAAACTCGTTTTTCCACCTAAATATCCAAAAATTATATCACTGTGGCCTGAGAAGTATTTCGTTCCAGAATGCATAACCATATCAATTCCAAGATTCAAAGGTTGCTGAAAGAGAGGCGTCGCAAAAGTATTGTCCGCAAAAGAAATTAATTGATGCTTATTTGCAAAATCAGCAACCATAGCTATATCAGTTAACTTCATTAAAGGATTAGAAGGAGTTTCGATATAAATTAACTTTGTCTTAGCAGTAAGTGCTTTTTCCATTTCTGTATAATCTGAAAAATCAACAAATGAAATTGTAACACCTATTCGCTCCAATTGATGATGCATAAAATGAGCAGTACCACCATAAATATCTGATTGAACTAAAATGTGGTCACCAGGCTCTAATAAACCCATCAAACCAGCCGCTATTGCACCTAATCCTGAGCTAAACACTAATCCCTTTTCTGCTCCCTCCAAGGCATTAATCTTATCTACTACTGCAATTTGATTAGAGGTATTAGCCATTCTTGGATATTTCATTTCATAGTCTTCCAAGTATTTAAAAGCTGTAGAAGTATGAATAGGTGTATTCACTCCTCCTTGATTTTCATCAATTTGAGTTCCAGAATGAACACATTTGGTGGCCGTTTGAATCAATTTTGGTAGCTTCATTTTTCGTTGATTTATTCAGACTATATTTTTTTGAGAAGGAATTAGCCTGTACATTTACGCCAAATGTAAGATTATATGGATTACTTTATTATTGAATACTCAAAATCTATCTTATGAAAAGTATTGCTGTTTTTTGTGCTTCTTCTTCCGGTGTAAATCCAATTCACCTTGAAACTGCTTATCAACTTGGAAAATATCTAGCACAACATCAATACACCCTGATATACGGTGGGGCAAGTGTTGGTTGTATGGGAGCTCTTGCAAAGGGAGCTATGGAAAATAGGGGAAAGGTAATTGGAGTTTTACCTCATTTCTTAAACAAGAGAGAAGTCGCAGCGACGCATGTCTCCGAGTTAATTATGGTGGAAAGTATGCATGAAAGAAAACTAAAAATGCATGAACTCAGTGACGGTATCATCACCCTACCAGGTGGATATGGCACTATGGAAGAGTTGTTTGAAATGATGACATGGGGACAATTAGGATTGCATCAAAAACCAATGGCTATTTTAAACACCAATGGATTTTATTCTCCTTTGTTGCATCAACTAAAGTTGATGCAACAAGAAGAAATGGTTCAGAGTCGTTTTGTAGAGATGCTTATTGTAAAAGAAAGTGTGAGCCAGCTTATAGAAGCAATGGAAAAATATACTGCTCCAGAAGCCATCGAATTATTAAATGTAAAGACCACATAGATATGGACCACCTTGTCAAAGCTTACCAAGCATCTATTCTTCAAAAAGAGTGGATGATAAATAAATCAGTTGAAAGTAATGCAGACTTCAATTCAATCAAACCAACTGAAAAGTGGTCCATCAACCAATTGTTGTTTCACTTATTTACGGTAGAAAAGTCCATTTTGGATTACATCAAATATAAATATTCTATAAATGAATTAACTCAACCCGCAGGACTTAAAGCAAAACTGAGATATCACGCTTTAAAAATATTACTAAAGACTAAAATGAAATTTAAAGCTCCAAAAAAAATTAGCAATTTACCTGAGAAAATAGACCTTGAGCAATTGATAAAGGATTGGAATATATTGCAAACTGATTTTGAAGCCTTTCTAAGTCAATTCCCCAAAGATTTGGTAGGAAAAGCAGTTTTTAGACATCCATATGCTGGATTTCTTTCTATGGAGCAAACCATTGAATTTATAGTGGATCACTCTAAACACCATCGATCGCAAATGAGCCGATTGATATAAAATTATTCAACCAACTTCTATGTGAGGTATAATTTGGACTGGAAAGTTTAGAGAGTTTGCTATAAAACACATTTGATGCGCTTTACCATGTAAACTTATTGCTTTCTCTACCATTGTCTTGTTTGCTACCTTAATTCTAGGAGTCAATACAATCTTAGTAAATTGTCCAACTCCACTATTGCTCTCTTCCGTCATTTCTCCTATAGGATTATCAGAGTAGGAATTCACCACCACACCATTGTCTGCACATATATGAAGATACCATAACATGTGACAGGAGGAAACTGAATGGACTAGCATTTCTTCTGGATTATATCTAGACTTATCACCTCTGAAAGCTGGATCAGCAGAGCCCAAAATTGGTCTTACTTTAATATCACCACTTTCGATTACAAAAGATCGTTCGTATGAAGTATATGCAGAAGTTCCAGACCCTGTATTTCCGGTCCATTTTAACTCTGCGGAGTAGTTGTGTTTTCTCATTTTTTAAACAAAATAGGGTAAACCGAATATCTACTGTACCAGTAAATTCAGGACCTTAAGTTAATTAAAAAAGAGATTTCTACAATAGTATAGCTAAACTTTAATAGCCATATTTGTCTTGCCAGAAACGTTTCATGCGTTCACGAAGTTCACGTTCTCTTGGATTCTCACCCATATCATAAAACTTTGTATTGGCTACTTCTGCGGGCATAAACTCTTGCGCAACAAAATTACTTGGTCCATTATGGCTGTATTGATATTCCTTCCCGTAACCGATTTCTTTCATCAACTTAGTCGGAGCATTTCTCAATGCCAGTGGCACACTTAAATTACCTGATTGTTTCACCTCTGCTTGTGCCATATTGATGGCCATGTATGCTGCGTTGCTTTTTGCTGAACACGCTAAATAAGTCACTGCTTGAGATAAAATGATTCGACTTTCCGGCCAACCAATTACGTTTACAGCCTGAAAACAATTGTTTGCAATTACTAGTGCCGTAGGATTCGCGTTGCCAATATCTTCACTGGCTAAAATCAATAATCGACGAGCAATAAATTTAGCATCCTCTCCGCCTTCTATCATCCTTGCTAACCAATACACTGCCGCGTTAGGGTCACTTCCACGAATGGATTTTATGAATGCTGAAATAATATCATAATGCTGCTCTCCGTCTTTGTCGTATCTCGCGATAGATTGCTGCGCTACAGCCACTACTTTTTCGTTTGTTATGACCACTTTATCGCCTTCGCTGTTATTTACTGTCAATTCCAATAGATTCAGCAACTTTCGTGCATCACCACCCGACAGCTGCATGAGTGTTTGATATTCTTTCAATTCAATCTCTTTCTTTGCTAATTCTTTGTCGTTTTTTATTGCCAAATGAATTAAGCTAAGCAACTCATCTTTAGTCAACGGCTCTAAAATATAAACCTGACAACGGGATAATAGCGCAGAAATGACTTCAAAAGATGGATTTTCGGTAGTCGCTCCAATTAATGTAACAATCCCCTGCTCCACAGCTCCTAATAAAGAATCTTGTTGCGATTTACTGAAACGATGAATTTCATCAATAAACAAAATGGGGTTCCGATCGGCATTGAAAAACTGTTGTTTTTTTGCCTTATCAATAACATCCCGAATGTCCTTCACTCCAGAATTAATAGCGCTTAAAGTAAAAAATGGACGATCTGTGGCATGCGCAATAATATTGGCCAAAGTGGTTTTCCCAATTCCTGGTGTACCCCACAAAATCATTGAAGGAACCATTCCCTTTTCAATCAGTTTACGCAATACTGCACCTTCTCCAATCAAATGTTTCTGACCGATGTAGTTGTCGAAATTGGTGGGACGTAGTCGTTCTGCTAAGGGAATTAAAGAGGCCATTTTTTTAAGGCGAAATTAAGCATTTTGAAGAAGGAGATTTATTAATATAGTTATATAGATTTAATAATTGTTCATCGGCTAGCTTAAGAGTTTAATTACACTTCAAATTGGAATTAACAATTATAGATCTCTCAATTACAACTAGCTTTGAAAATATTTTTCACTAAATACAACCAAAACTAAAACTCTTGGCTCTAATACTGTAGAACGACAACTGAATAATGCAAGAACAAGAACTAATAGAAAAGTGTATCAAAGGACATCGAATTTCACAAAGGAAATTGTATGACACCTATAAAACTCCAATGTATACACTGGCCTATCGCATTACCAATAGTTTTGAGGATGCCGAAGACGTATTGCAGGAAGGATTCTTAAAAGTGTTTAGAAATTTAAACAGCTTTAAAAATGATTCCAAGCTTTCTACTTGGATTCACACCATCATTGTTCGGACAGCATATCGAAAAATAAAAGACACTATAAATTATAAAACAACAGACATTCTTGAAGATGAAAGTCTTTTAGAAATCGTTTACCCTTCTGATGTTGACTATTTAGAAAAGGCCATTCAGAGTTTACCTGATGGCTATAGAACCGTATTTACGCTTTATGAGATTGAAGGATATAAGCACCATGAAATTGCTGAATTGCTAGAAATCTCAACTAGCACTTCTAAAACACAATTGAGAAATGCTAAAATAACACTGAGAGATCAACTTAAAAACTTTTCAATCAATGGATAAAAATAAGCCAATTCTTCCGGAGTATAGTCCAAGCGAGAACGTTTGGAATGCTATTGAAAATGAATTAAACAACAAGGAACTACTTGGCGCGTTGCCTCAATATAGTCCTTCAGAAAAAGTATGGAATAAGATTCAACCTTCGGAAAAGGGTCGAATTATTACTCTTACTAATATTCTAAAAATAGCAGCATCTTTTGTCTTCATTATTGGAGTCGGTTACTTGATTGCATTACTAAATCCGCTGAACAAGGAGAAAGGGGCAATCACATACTCAGAGGAGTGGATAGAGCCTATTGACTATGGAAATTGGAATTTGGAAGAAGACAGAAACATTGCATCATTGATTGAACAAAAAGAAACCGAGACCCCTCTACTCTTAAAATCAGAAGAATATAATTTATTAAAAAAGGAATACAACAACCTTTTAGAATCAAAACAAGAGATTTTAAACGAAGTGAATCCATACAACGAAAACGTAGAATTAGAATTGATCCTTACACGAATAGAATTAGAAAAAAGTTCGATCGTGAGAAGTTTAATTTCTTTCCATACAACTTAATAACAAAACGATGAAATTAATAAAACAGCTTCTTATACTGATTGTTCCTTTGCTTGTTTCGATGCCACTTATCGGACAAATTAAAGTGTACAATGTAGAGTCTACTATTGTCAGGGAATTTGAAATAGGTGCCAAAACATACTTCTCTATTATAACCAACAAAGCAGATATTAAAGTAATTACTACAACTGAGGAATTGATAAAAATAACTACCGTATTGAGCTCGAAGAATGAGAACAAACAATTGGCTGAAAATGATTTAAAACTGCAAAAACACATTATCCATAAAAAATCGAACACCATTTCAATCGTCAACTATGTGGAAATAACCAATGGTGGATCAAAACCCACCTCTAACCTTCAAACTACTTTTATAATTGAAATACCTCATTCTGTGATCGGTGAATTTAAAATCAAAAATAATTTCGGAAAAATTGAATTTTCTAACGTAGCCGCCAAAGCAATTATTGAAAGTAAATTTTGTCCAATTACTATAACGAATTATGAAGGCAGCTTAAAATTAGATTCTTATTATGGAGATGTGAGTTTAAATAATATTGAAGGCAAACTCGCCTTATCTACCAAGCATTCCAAATTGAACATTGAAAACCATAATGGCGACTTTATCTTGAAGTCTAGTTTTTCAAAGATCAACCTGATCAATATCAATCCAAAACAGACCTCAACGATTGAAGACGATCATTCAGAAATCAATTTATCTCAAACCTGTTTGAGTTGTAATTACATATTATTTGATTTAGAGAAATCTGAATTTAATTTTCCAAGTACTGCCACTGTCAGCTATTCATTAAAAGAAGAATTCAAAATTACAGGTTCACTTTTCAATTCCAAACCAACGCGGATTATTGACATTAAGTCCAATACAGGTATCGTATCATTAAAAGCAATTTCAAAATAAATCTTCTATGCTACTCAAAAAACACATTTCTATCCTTTTTCTGCTAATCGGCTTGAACGGCTTCGCACAGAACGACACTATAAAAATTACCAATCGATTGGACTCCAATTCTACGCAATACTTAACCCCGATGGAATATGCTTTTATGTTTCATGAAGATACGCCGTGGATGCTGAAAGCTGCTATTAATTCTAGACATAGCTTTTACTTAGCCTTTGAGAAAAGAATTAAGGGTGTGTTTACCGCAAACATTTCTTTAGAATATACTGACAACATAGGAATTGCAAACCTCCACCCAATCAATTACTATTTAGGTGCAAGATTGGCTGCAAGATATTACTATAAAATGAAACAACGAAACAAAAATAAAAACACTCCCTTTTCTTTATCAGGAAATTACTTTTCTTTAGGATATGATTTATTTAACTTGACGAGGACCAATCAAAATACTAGTAATCATAATATTTTTATAAAGTGGGGGATGCAAAGACGCTATTTAAAAAATGGATTTATTGATTTTGGACTTAAAGCTTCTCGCAACATAGGTGATAAAAATTCCAACATTTTTAATATCTCTACTGAAACTTCAATTGGAGTTGCTTTTGCAAAAGATAAATCATCTCTAAACTTTGATAGACTCTGCCCTGTAATTCAATGTCATGAATCTGAACGTTCTATTTTTAAATTTAACCTTTCAAATATTCTTTCTTCAACTATTTATAATCATTCTGCTAGTTTTTTTATTAATCCAAACCTAACACATGAATTGAAGTTGGGTGCCTCTCCATTTTCAATTAACAACACTATTGACATTAGTTTGTATTTAATAGGATTAAATAAAACTTCATTTGGTTATATCAATTATCGCTTTGAAGAACGATATTACTTCAACTTAAAAAATAGAATCCTTAAAGGTAAAACTGGAAACGGACTTTCAGCAGAGTATCTATCACTTGGATTTAACAATTACTACTCCAGTAATTCCTATTTAAGTGCTATTAAGATAGAAAAAGAAAATGGAATGGATAATTTCATTTTCTTACACCCTCAACTTACTATTGGTACTCAGCGATTTGTAGGCAAACATTTTTATTACGATATGAGTATTGGTATGGCTTTTCCTAATTTAATTATTAATGCTCCTAGTATATATAATCAATCTGATGCTGAACTTATAATCAATAACAAAGTAGGTTTTCGATTTTAAATCGCCTAGCATTTAACAATACTCAAAAAGACTTTCAAAATAACAAATCTATGCTACTCAAAAAACACATTTCTATACTATTCCTGCTAATCGGCTTGAACGGTTTTGCACAGAATGATACTATAAAAATAACCAATGGATTGGACTCCAATTCTACCCAATACTTAACTCCAATAGAATATGCTTTTATGTTTCATGAAGATACGCCGTGGATGCTGAAAGGAGGAGTGGATTCTAGAGAAAGTCTTTTCTTGGCCTTTGAAAGAAGAATTAAAGGTGGATTCACTGCAAACTTTTCATTAATGTATGCAAATAGATTACCCTACTCTGGCTACAGTAACGTACTTATTGCCAATATTGCTGCGAGGTATTATTACAATATGAGACTCCGTAATAAAAGTAGGAACACCCCATTTAATTTATCTGGCAATTACTTTTCTCTGGGTTATGAAATAAAAAATAACGGAACTTCAAATGAAAAAATTACAAGAAACAGTATAGAATATATAAATGCCGAAAGAGGACTTAATTCTACCTATTTTCTAAAATGGGGAATGCAACGCCGTTATTTAAAGAACGGTTTTATTGATGCCGGCATCAAGGCTGCATATAGCTCAAACGGAGATTATTACAACAGCTTTCAATTGCATTCAGAAACCTCTATAGGATTAGCATTCGCAAAAGACAAATCATCATTAAATGACAAAAAATTGTGTTCTGTTATTAAGTGTTTTGAATCTGATCGATCTGTTTTTAAATTTAACATTACAGATTTATTTGAATTTCAAACAACAACTGATTACAGTAACTTTTGGCTAAATCCTGAAATTTCTTATGAAGTAAAACTGGGAAAATCACCTTTTTCAATTAGTAATACAATAAAATCTAGTATAGATTTTTACTTCAACCCTTATAAAAATGATAATGGAAATGTAACGCCGGGGACAGCTCATATTAACCAATCCGAACCTGATTACCATTATTTGTTAGTAAACATCGGATACTTGTTCGAGACAAGGTATTATTTCAATTTAAAAAATCGAATTCTAAAAGGAAAAACAGGGAATGGATTATCGGCTGACTATATTTCTTTGGGTGTTTATAACTACTACCAAAACAATGACTACATAAACTATACAAGTTCGGCTTTAAGAGGTGGTGATCATTTTAATTTTTTACAACCTCAACTCAACATCGGTACACAACGTTTTGTTGGAGATCGATTCTTTTATGATTTAGGAGCTGGAATCCGATTTACAGATCTTTTAGATAAAGTTCATCCAAGTAATAATCGATCTGGTGCAGAAGTTCTATTAAGAAGTAAAGTAGGTTTTCGATTTTAGCAGTGTTAATTAATTCAGCAAATTTTAGATAATTGGTTCGTTTTCAAAAAAAGTCCTTAGTGCTGCAGAGCACTAAGGATTTACCTTTTTGTATCGCCTGAGTGAGCCGAACCCTCGTCCAAAAGAGGACCTATTGAGTTATTATTGATGCAATTGTTTTAGAATTATAGAATAAACCAACTACTCAAACAACCTCGCATGAGCTACTAAATCAGGAAAAAAGGCATCAAATTCTGCTAAATATTGCGCTTCGTCTTTCCGCAGGTATTCGGCAGCTAATTCCATTTTGGAGCCTTTGATTGTTCTTCTGGACATCCCACTTAACGCTCGGTCTATACCTTCTATTTTTCGGTAGTTGTACAGCCAATTGTCACGCTCCATATAACTGAACATAAATGCTGCTTTTTCAGGAATTAGATAATGAAATTCATTGACAACTTCGTAAACATTTATGGTAAAATCCTTCAAACTTTTCTGGGAATAATCATTCCATCGTTTGGCCAATAAGTAATCGTAAAATACGTCAACTATAACGGGAGAAAACTTATGAAAGATTGGACGCAACCGCTTTTTGCTTTCCAACACTACCGGGTGCTCATCGGTAAAGGTATCAATGGCTCTGTGCTGTAGCACTCCTTTCTGAATGGATTCTGGAAAATCTAAATATTGATTACCTACGATGTGATCAGCAATAAAATTGCCAACCATCCGTCCTTTATCGCCATTAGCGAGGTAAAAATGGGCTAAATAATTCACGTTTTAAAGATAGTTTTTTAATGATTGTGATTGACATGATTAATTTATTCCTAACCACAAAGAACGCTAAGGGTTTCGCTAAGTGCACAAAGAACAATTTAATTATGAATTCATTGCTAGATTGATACATTGTTACATTGATTCATTAATTTTGCTGCGTGTATACGACCCAAGAAACCATTTGTGCATTAGCTACTCCATCGGGCTCAGGAGCCATAGGAATCATTCGATTATCAGGACCTAAAGCGTATGAAATAGCCAACACTATTTTTCACGGAAAAGACCTTACCAAACAAGCCACTCATACCATCCACTTTGGAACAGTAAGAGACGACAATAAAATCATCGATGAAGTATTGGTGAGTTTATTCAAAGGTCCTAACTCATACACTGGAGAGGATAGTGTTGAAATTTCTTGTCACGGTTCTTCTTTTATTTTAGGAAAAGTGATCGCACTTTGCCTGAAAAATGGAGCTCGTTTTGCCAAAGCAGGTGAATTTACACAACGAGCATTCGTCAACGGCAAATTAGATTTAGCACAAGCGGAAGCTGTAGCTGATCTGATAGCTTCGGAATCAGAAAGTGCTCATGAGTTGGCTATGAATCAAATGCGTGGAGGGTTTTCAGACAAAATCAAAACCTTGCGTGATGAGCTGATTCATTTTGCCTCTTTGATAGAATTGGAACTTGATTTTGGTGAAGAGGATGTTGAATTTGCGGATCGAGATGATTTGAAAGAGTTAGTTGATCGATTAACTGTTGTTCTTTATAATTTAATTCAATCTTTCTCTGCAGGAAACGTATTGAAAAACGGCGTTCCTATTGCCATTGTTGGTGAACCCAACGTTGGAAAATCGACTTTATTGAATGCCATATTAAACGAAGAACGTGCCATTGTATCAGACATAGCCGGAACCACTCGTGACGCCATAGAAGATGAAGTAAATTTGGGCGGTATAATTTTCCGATTTATTGATACTGCAGGACTTCGTGAAACCACAGACGTGGTAGAAAATATAGGAATTACTAAAACCTACCAAAAAGTAGATCAAGCTACCGTGATACTATATTTGGTTGATGCGAAGAAGAGTACCAAAGAAGAAATTCAGAAAACTGTTGCGACTATTCAAGCGCGAATTGTGGACACCAACAAGCGACTAATCGTTGTTGCCAATAAATTAGAAAATGAGCTGAATGATAAGAAAGAAGTTCCGACGGCTATTCTAGACAAGTTTGAAGGATTGGATGAAGTCCATTATTTATCAGCATTGCAAAAAACAAATGTTGAAGAGTTATGCGCCCATCTAGTGGAATTGGTGAAAAGCAATATCGTATCCAACAGCGATGTTACCGTGAGTAACTACCGCCACTATGAAGCGCTTTCTAAAGCTTATGAAGCATTAATGAAAGTAACCGAAGGCTTGGCAGTCAACATTACTGGAGACTTCTTGGCCATGGACATTCGTCAATCGCTGCATTACTTAGGGGAGATTACTGGTGAAATTACCACCGATGATTTGTTGGGTAATATCTTTAGTAAGTTTTGTATCGGAAAGTGATTACTTTTCATTTGGTTAGCTAATCCCTTCTTTTAGTGCATTTTAGGCTGTTTTTCTTTCTCTTATTTGTTACTGATTTGCCTATTTTTTCGTATCTTTCGTTACTAATTTGTTACTAAGAACACCATTTTTGTTTCTAGCAACAGATTAGAAGTATCAAGGGGGAGATTATGTTACATGCAGATACATTCTGATACATAGCGATACACCCTGATACAGAAACACGAAAGAGAGAGAACATGAGTAGCAATCTTCGTATTCCAAAAATCTGTCAGGATTGTGGTAGCGATTTTATCGCCAAAACCACCGTTACTCAATATTGCAGTGACAGATGTGCTAAGCGAGCTTACAAGAAGCGCAAGCGCAAACAGAAGGTTGAAGCTGTTCCCACCCTTTCTCAGCAAAAGGTCAATCACTCCAAAGAGATAGTTGGCGACAAGGAATTTCTAAGCATTAAAGAAACCTGTCAGCTATTAGGCACAAGCAGAATGACAATATACCGCCAGATCAAGAGCGGGACAATCCCTGCGGCCAAGGTTGGAGCCCGTACCATTATTAAGAGAACCGATATTGAAAAACTGTTTACAGCATGAAAGTAACATTGAGAGAACGCCACCAGGGCGGCAAGATCAGCCTATACCTTGACTACTACCATAAGGGCAAACGCAAAGCTGAGTATCTGAAACTATACATTGAGCCTAACCCGAAAAGCAAAGCTGAAAGGGAACTCAACAAAAAGACTATGCAGCTTGCAGAATCAATCCGGGCTAAACGCCTGATTGAAATTCAAAACGGTGTGTATGGCTTCAGAGACAATGAAAAGCTTAAAAGCAGTTTCCTAGAGTACATTCAACTCTTAACCAACAAGCGGCACAGCAGCAAAGGCAACTACGGGAATTGGGACAGTATGCTCAAACACTTGAAAGGCTACATTCCTTATGACAAGACCTTTGAAGAAATAGACCGACAGTTTGTAATGGGTTTCAAGGAATATCTTGACCATGATGCTAAGAAGTCAAGCGGTCAACCGCTTTCCCAAAATTCAAAGTACTCCTACTTCAACAAGCTAAGAACAGCACTCAAACAAGCAGTTAAAGACGGTATCATTCCAAGCAATCCAAGTGAAGGAGTTGAAGCATTTAAGCAAGGCGAACCTCAGCGAGAGTTTCTAACCTTAGAAGAATTACAATCTGCAGCACAAGCGGAATGTGAAATTCCTGCGATTAAGACAGCCTTTTTATTCTCCACTCTTACAGGTTTAAGATGGTCCGATATTCAGAAGCTACTTTGGTCAGAAGTACAGCATTCAAATGATATGGGCTACTATATTCGATTCAGACAGCAAAAGACTAAAGGAGCAGAAACCTTACCCATTTCAGAACAAGCCGTTGGCTTGCTCGGTGAAAGACAAGACAAAGACGAACGAGTATTCAAAGGATTGAAATACTCCTCTTGGCACAATGTGAAGTTGCAGCAATGGATGATGAGAGCAGGAATCAGCAAGACCATTTCATTTCACTGTGCGAGACATACCTACGCTACTTTACAGCTTTCAGCAGGTACAGATATTTACACAGTTTCAAAGCTCTTAGGTCATAGAGAACTGAAAACCACCCAGATTTATGCCAAAATCATTGACGACAAGAAGAAAGAAGCTGCGAACAAAATCAAATTAGACCTATGAGCAATACATTATTCAGCAGTTTTAGAGACTTCATTCACAATGGTAAAGAGCCTTGGAAGGCAAACTTCACAAAAGCCAAATACAATGAACAAGTCCTTGCATTGGCTATTCCTACCTACAACACACAACCATTATATGAACTCACCTTTCCAGACCCATTGACTGAAAAGGCCAACTATTACAAAAAGCTCATAGATCAATACGCAGTTCAAGAGTTGAACAGCTTTCACAGCATTGTTTCTGAATCCAAAGACAAAGCGAGACTTTACCAAGTGTATTTCCCACTCTCCCGAACATTACCAGGTCTAATGAACGACCTCAACAATACGCTTGAAACATTGGATCTCACCAATCCAAAATATGAACCTGATGCAAACGGTAGAATCAACCTGACTGATGAATACGATAACTCGTATATCCTCCACTACTTAAAGCATGAACTCATTCGCATTTACCTTGAAGTCATTGAACACTATCCTGATTATGCGAAAGATGCTGAGAAGGATGTAAACAAGCTGTATATCAAATTCTATAAGCACGTTCAACCTCCTGTGCCGGTTATCACAGATGCTCCTACCCTTGAGATTGAAAAACCAATAGCTGAGCAAAAGGTAAAGGCTACCGATAAAGCCTTACAAGTAATGAAGCGAGACTTTAGAACCGAGAAGGATTCTATTCTCAGCTACAAAGAAGTAGTTAAGGACGGCAGCAAATTCGCCCTATTTGAAGAGAAGCTATTCCAAAGTGGCTTTATTGATTCAGAGTACAATGCCATTGAATCGCACGGCTCTAAAGGGAAACTAGCAGCGATCTATCACAGGATTATTGAGAAAGGATATTTCAATGAAAGAACCTTTCAGCCCATGAAGCCAATCCAACCCACTGACATTCGGGCTTTCTTGGATTACCGCTACAATACCAACCTCAGTCAGCAATTCAGGAGATACAAACAGAACGAAGAAAAGCACAAGGAATACCTCGACAGCCAGTATTGGTTAGACAGCCTTCCGACCCTTCGTTAATCCGCTTCATTTTGTCCTGATTTTTAGTATGGTAAAGTCGCTCGATTTTACCAATACAAATTACCACTTCATTTCATAACATTCTGTTATTCAATGGTTTTTGCTGTGTCAAATTACCATTGAGCACCTTACCATTTGCCTTTATTTTCCTTTGGTCTTGTCAACGGAAATCGTTGGTGACTTTAGCGCTGAAGTCTTTTTCAAATTTTCAAAATCCAATAAAAATGGAAGAGATTTTAAAAAGACTAGAAATAATAGAAAAACACGTATTAGACCAAAATCTAATACTAAAGAATGTGCTCAATTTTAATGAAGCTGCAAAGTTCATTGAAGTATCGCATTCGCACCTGTACAAGCTCACCAGCTCGGGTAAAGTGCCATTCTATAAACCGAATGGCAAGAAGATCTACTTCAACCGACAAGAGCTAGAAGAATGGTTGCTACGCAACAGAAATGAAACGGACGCTGAGATAGACCAAAGAGCAGCAGATTATCTAATCAAAAAAGGGAGAGTGAAGCTATGAGTGAGTTGATAGACATGATCCTGAAGCTCTCTCAGGAAATCAAATGGATTAGAGCCTACTTAGGTCAATTTCAGAAGAGCCAATTGGAGCATTTCAAAGATGCTTGGATTGATGGACAAGATGTAATGATGGCTTTGCATATCAGCAAGCGCACACTACAGACTTTGCGTGACAATGGAACACTGCCATACAGCCGAATCAATGGCAAGTTCTACTACAAGGTTTCTGACTTAGAGAAACTACTTGAATCCAATTACTCAACCTTTAAAAGCAAGAGCCATGGAAATAAGTAGAGAGTCAGTCCTAGAGAGAACGCACTACGGGCTTAATATCTACGCCCATGTGCTTCGCAAATACTATCCGGGTGAAACAGTCCTTTCCCTTGCGGGAAGGGACTGCAAGCCTGCAAAGAATCCTTTCAACAACTCAAAGGCTACCCTTTGGATAAAGATTGTAGAAGGAATGGCCACCCATGTAGATACCGAAAGAGCCATTGAAAACGGTGATGCGTTTGACTTTGCGGCACTTCATTTCAAAGTCCAGGGACAAGCCCTATACGATTTATTGAATGAAGAAATGCACCTGCGAATTGACACCAAGCACCCGTTCTATGACTATAAGGAATTTGACAAAGAGAAAGAGCCAGTAACTAAGAAGGAAGAAATCAAGATTCCTGTATTCAGCTACTTCAAAAAGCCAATTACCAATGTCAATCCTTATGGAACCAAGAGCTTACTTGAAGTTTACGAACTGATTAAAAGCGATACTTTCAAAGCTCACACAGCAAAGCTGCGTTCGCTTACTGATGTAAAAGAAGCACGCAAATACAAAGCCTTCAGCTTTGATTACGTGACCTTCTCAGGCGCATTCTCTTCGAGAAGCGACAAAAACCTGAAAGCACATTCAGGATTGATAGTGATTGACTTTGACCACCTTGAAGACCTAAACGGTCTCAAGGAGCAATTACTGAACGATAAGCACTTTGATACAGAACTACTCTTTACCTCACCCTCAGGTGATGGGTTGAAATGGGTCATTACTATCGACATTCA
This sequence comes from Acidiluteibacter ferrifornacis, assembly GCF_009909615.1. Classification (GTDB taxonomy): domain Bacteria; phylum Bacteroidota; class Bacteroidia; order Flavobacteriales_E; family Vicingaceae; genus Acidiluteibacter; species Acidiluteibacter ferrifornacis. Next base: position 232,345 of record NZ_WWNE01000007.1, read on the forward strand.
GGAAGCCGATCACCAAACATGGTTCAAGGGCATAGCCAACTACCTCAACGCAACTTACCAGTTGCAAGTAGATGAATCAGGCAAAGACATTTCAAGAGCCTGTTTCCTACCCCATGACCCAGAGATATTCATTAATTCAAAATACTTAGGACAATGAGAGAGAAATTCAATTTGAACGATTGGGTAGATACACCCAAGCAACAAGCAATAGATACAGAACCAAAACAAGAAAGCACCATTAAAACAAGTAAAGCACAAGCCAAGCAAGAAGCACCTAAGCAGTCGGTTGAGCTTACTGAAGTAGAAACAGTAGTTGCTAAACTTGAAGAAGCACAGCAAGACATTACAGGCACTTACAGCGATTGGCGAAACGTTGGTTTCGCTTTCGCTGATGAGCTAGGCGAATCAGGTCGAGACCTGTTTCACCGTGTCAGTAGGTTTCATGGAGACTACAATCAGAAAGAATGTGATGAGCAGTTTGACAAATGCCTACAATCTAAAGGGCATGGAATCAATATCAGCACCTTCTTCTATTTGGCGAAACAGGCAGGAATCAAGATAGGCAAAGCAGAAAGCACCATTGAAGTTAAGCCAATGGATATGCCAACTATTCCTGATTCGGTATTTCCGCAACTTCCTGAGTTTCTGCAAAACGTTACCATGTACGCCAATTCTAGTGAAGAAAGAGACATTCTCCTATTGGGTGCAGTGGTTTGTTTAAGCGCATGTATGCCCAATGTTTACGGTATTTATGGCAATAGCAAGGTTCACCCCAATCTGTTTGTATTTGTTACAGGAAGAGCCTCAGCAGGTAAAGGCGTATTGAATCATTGCAAGCACTTAGTAAATCCAGTACACCATGATTTGAGAGAACAGGCCGCCAGAGCCAAACAGGAATACGAAATAGAATTGGCAGCTTACAACCAATCCAAAGGATCTGACACCAGTGTACAGAAACCAGCTAAACCACCTGAAATGATGCTCTACATTCCTGCCAACAATAGCAGTACAGGAGCCTATCAACTATTGGCCGACGGTGGCGGCAAAGGATTGATATTTGAAACAGAAGGCGACACGCTTGCCCAATCTTTCAAATCAGATTATGGAAACTACTCAGACGGATTCAGGAAAGCCTTTCACCATGAAACCATTTCCTATTTCCGCAGAACCGATAAGGAGTTTGTAGAGATTGAAAAGCCTTGCATTTCTGCAATGCTATCAGGTACACCCAAGCAAATCACCAGTCTTATTCCTAGTTCTGAAAACGGCTTATTCAGCCGCTTTATGTTCTATTACATGAATACGAAATATGAGTGGTTAGATGTATTCGCCAACACGGAAAGCGGAGCATTGGAAGACTATTTCAAAGGGCTTGGCGATACCTTTTATGAATACTACAAATACCTGAAAGCCACACCGCCAATTTGTTACAAATTGTCTCCAGGGCAGCAAAAAGAGTTCAATCAATACTTCGCTCAGATGCAACAGAAATATCTTGCTTTGCTCGGTGATGATTTCTTAGGCTCTATTAGGCGTTTAGGTTTAATCACCTTTCGCTTATCCATGATTTTCACTGTCCTCAGGAGCTTTGAAACAGGTGAAGCTGCAAACCCTTTGGTTTGCGCTGATGAAGATTTTCAAGCTGCGCTTTCAATCATTGCAGTATTGATGAAGCACTCTAGCCATATCTTTTCAGAATTACCAGAAGAAACCCAATTGCCTATTCATAAGACCACCAAAGAACAATTCTTTGATGCCTTGCCCCCAACCTTCAATAGGCAAGCCTATTTGAAGTTGGCCGAAACATTGGGTATCAATCCAAAAACGGCAGAAGGCTACATAGGGCAATTCAAAAAGAAAGGATTGATTCACCACCCCAGGCAAGACCACTACACCAAATCAGGAAAGTAGGAATCTTAGGAAGTTAAGGAAACCAAGGAAGTAAAAGCCGTTTCGGCTTTACTTCTGTAGGTTCGACCATTCCATAAAGAATAAACACTTATGGTCACTTTAAGGAATTTGTTCCTTGATTTCCTGAGTTTCCTTAAAATCCTTATCACTTACCGAGTGATATTTCTTCTTTTTCTTAGCCTTTCTCTTCTCTTAATTTCTTAAATTGGCCAAATATTGACAAGTCATAAATTAACAGGTCATGCAATTTGGTGAACGGATAAAAGAGCTACGTGAGAGTAAAGAACTTTTGCAACGCCAACTAGCCGCTAGTTTAGAAATAGATACTCCTATGTACAGTAAACTAGAACGGGGTGAAAGACGAGCCAAAAGAGAACAAGTGCTCTTGCTTGCAGACCTCTTAGATGCTGATGTTCACGACCTTCTAACCATTTGGTTGGCAGATCAGGTGTATGACTTGGTAAAGGATGAAGAAGATGCTCAAAAAGCCCTTAGAGTGGCGGAAGAGCGGGTAACATATAAAACTCAAAAGAAACGATAATGCAGCTATTTGAGCATGTAAAAGAAGTACTATCTAAGAACGAGTCATTCTGTAAAGATGGTAAGCTATTTAAGAACAATGTGGTAGAAGCCGCCTTAAAATTAGATGCTGAACTACTCACTATCTTATTGAAGGATGACACCACCAAAAAGCATTTTTTCACCACCGTTGAAGGTGTCCAGGTGTTTGATAAAGTGAAGTTCCAACAGTTTGTATCCAACAAACAGTTCTTACCCGATAGTTACACTACTTTCAAAAACAAGATTGGCCTTACTGCAAATGGTGAATACCTAACAGAAGCCAATGAAGTAGTACTTGATTTTCCATATAAAGACTGTGTACTAGAAGGCGGCCAAACCAAAGAAGACCAAAAGAGAAAAGAGATATTTTGGAATGAAACCTTAGCAGGTGATGAAATAGACCGATTGTTTGAGCCAAAAGTCTTGACCAATTGGAAGAGATACGACAAGAAGGGTGAACATGCGCCAACGTCAGTTTCTGACAAGGATAACCTTATGATTAAAGGCAATAACCTGATTGCTATGCATTCACTAGAAAGTAGGTTCAAAGGAAAGGTGAAATTGATTTATATTGATCCACCCTACAACACAGGTAAAGATGGATTCCAGTACAATGACAGGTTCAGCTTATCAGCATGGTTAGCATTTCTTTCAAATAGACTTGAAATAGCTAAAAGACTATTATCAAATGAAGGAGTAATTTTCATTCAAATAGATGATAAATACAAAGATTATTTGAAGGTACTGCTTGATGGATTATTCAAAAGGGAAAACTTTATTTGTAATATTATTTGGAAAAAAAGGGGCGGGGCACCCAATGATAAAATTATAGGTTCAACACATGAAAATATTTTACTATACTGTAAAAGCCCAAACTATTCCTTAAATAAAAAACCTCGTTCAGAAAAGCAGTTGAGCCGATATGGAAACCCTGATAATCACCCTAAAGGAAAATGGGCTTCAGATAACTTGATGGCAAATGTAAAAGGGGGAAGATTTGTTCAGTCTCTTCATTTTCCTATTAAAAACCCTAATACAGGTGAAGAATTTCTACCCTCTTCAAATGGGAATTGGAGATTCAATAAAGAAAGAATTGATGAATTACTAAAAAATGATGAAATCTATTTCGGAGCAGATGGAAAAGGTCGCCCAAAACTTAAGCGTTTTTTAAGTGATTTAAAGGATGATGGAGTGTCAGTAGCCACAATATGGGATGATGTGCCTCAAAACAATACAGCCTCTTCCGAAATTGAGAAGCTATTTGGATCTGTAAATGAATTCGACACACCGAAACCTGAAGGATTGATAGAGAAAATCATAACTATTGGTTCTAACGAAAATGACATAGTACTTGACTTCTTTGCCGGTAGTGGAACAACAGCTGCAGTTGCACACAAAATGAAAAGGCAGTTTATCACGATTGAGCAAATGGACTATGTAGAATCGGTGACCAAATTGAGATTGAAAAAAGTAATTGAAGGCGAACAAGGGGGTATTTCAGAAAAGGTCAATTGGAAAGGTGGTGGCTCATTTGTTTATGCGGAATTAGCTGAAAATGCAGCAAGCTACATTTCTAAAATAGAAGAACTTAAAAGCAGTAAAGATGCGGTTGCCTTATGGAATAAATTAAAAGAAGAACCCTTTATTTCCTACCGTGTATCACCTTCTGAATTTGATGCCAACATTGATTCTTTTGAACAATTAGAGCTTGATGACCAGAAGAAATTATTGATCTCTACCATTGACAAGAATCACTTGTACATAAACTACGCAGATATTGAAGACAAGACCTACAATATCTCAGATGCAGACAAAAAGTTGAACCTTCAATTCTATAATCGATAAGCTATGAAACAAGACATAATTTCAGGTCTTACACAGACTTTTGAAGACTATGCCAATAAAACGGATAGCGGTATTGAGTTTTGGCTAGCGAGAGATTTACAACACTTGTTGGGCTATTCTAAGTGGGACAACTTCTTAAAAGTCATTCACAAAGCAAAGACTTCATGTGAAGCCAGTGGCAACGATATTGACGACCATTTTGCTGAAGTCGGGAAAATGGTCAATCTAGGTTCAGGTTCTCAACGTGAAGTTCAGGATTTTATGCTTACACGCTATGCCTGTTACCTCATTGCTCAAAACGGAGATCCAAAGAAAGAAGCGATAGCATTTGCACAAAACTACTTTGCAGTACAAACCCGCAAGTTGGAGATAATAGAGCAAAGAATAAAAGATTGGGAACGTCTGCAAGCAAGAAGCAAACTCTCTTTGTCTGAAAAGGAGTTGAGCACCCTAATCTTTGAAAAAACAGGTAGCGACAGAAACTTCGCTCTTATCCGAAGCAAAGGCGATACTGCCCTATTTGGTGGCAACTCTACCAAGCAAATGAAAAAACGTTTGGGCGTTCCTGACAATAGACCACTTGCAGACTTTCTACCAACCATTACCATTAAAGCTAAAGACTTTGCTACTGAGATTACCATTTTCAATACAAAAGAAAAAGGACTTTCCAGTGAAAGAAGTATTTCAGCAGAACACATTACCAACAACCGCTCGGTAAGAAAAATACTCTTAGATAGAGAAATTGTACCAGAGAACTTACCGCCCGAAGAAGACATTAAGAAGTTGGAACGCAGAGTTAAATCTGAAGAAAAGAAATTAGGCAAAAGTCAAGGCTCCTTAAAAGACAATAAAGATGAGTAGTCAAACCCTAGAACAAAAGATTTCAGCAGGGTTTGAAATGGGCGTTCCTCGTCCTGAAATTCCTGCATATATAACCACGAATCTTAATCCAAAGTTTGAGCTTCGCCCCTATCAAGAAGAAGCCTTTTCAAGGTTTATCTTTTATACCGAGAAATATCCGGGAAAGATTTTACCTACTCAGCTATTGTTTCACATGGCTACAGGTAGCGGCAAAACCATGATGATGGCAGGCTGTATGCTTCACCTATATGAGTTAGGCTACAGAAACTTTATATTCTTTGTAAACAGCAATACCATTATTGAGAAGACCAGAGATAACTTCTTGAATGATGCTTCCACAAAATACCTCTTTGCAGAAACGATTTCTATTGCGGAACAAAAGATCAATGTCAAAGAAGTAGATTCATTTGAAGGGGTAAATGAAGACGATATAAACATAGTCTTCACCACCATTCACGGTTTACATTCAGACCTGAACAATCCCAAGGAAAACAGTCTCACCTATGAAGATTTTGAAGACAAGAAAATTGTCCTGATTTCTGATGAAGCCCACCACATAAACGCAGATACCAAAAACAGTAAGAAGCTGACCAAAGGAGAGTTGGAAGACAAGTTGAGTTGGGAAAAGACTGTGACCAAAATCTTCAACGCTTCAAAGGATAATTACCTCTTAGAGTTTACTGCAACAGCAGACTTGGCCAATGCAGCCATTGCAGAAAAGTATAAGGATAAACTCATTTTTGATTACCCATTAAAGCAATTCAAGAAGGATTTATATTCCAAAGAAGTAAAGATTCTACAAGCGGAGATAGATCCCTTTCAAAGAGCATTACAGGCTATTATTCTGAACCAGTACCGCAGAAAAGTATTTGAAAAGAATGGTTGGCACATTAAGCCAGTTGTACTCTTCAAATCCAAAAAGATTGATGAAAGTGCAGCTTTCTTTGCAGAGTTTGTGGAAGGGATTAAATCCCTGTCCAAATCAGATATTGATAAAGTCTATGCTGCCAACACGAACAACGCCATAACAGAAGCAAAATCATATTTTGAATCCAATGGGGTTACTATTGCAAACCTGATTCAAGAGTTGAAAGAAGACTTCTCAGAAGACAAATGTATTTCTGTTGACAGCAAGTCTGATTCAGAAGAAAAGCAGCTCATAATCAATAGCCTAGAAGATGAAAACAACGAATACCGTGCGGTATTCGCTGTTGACAAACTCAATGAAGGTTGGGATGTACTCAACCTATTTGATATTGTAAGGCTTTATGATTCCAGGGATGCTGACACAAAAACAGGAAAAGTTGGAAAGACTACCATGTCAGAAGCACAGCTAATTGGTCGTGGTGCTCGTTACTGTCCTTTTAAGTTGTCAGAAGACCAAGACAAGTACAAAAGGAAATATGATAAGGACCTTACCAACCCACTCCGTATTTGTGAAGAGCTGTACTATCATGCAGCCTACAATCCTCGTTACATTTCTGAACTGAATAAAGCACTTGAAGACATTGGCCTAAAAGACACAAAAACCAAGCAGGTAGAATTGTTCCTGAAACCTGAGTTTAAAGAAACAGACTTCTACAAGAGCGGCCTAGTCTATGTGAATGAAAAAGTGCCTAACCAACGTGAAGAAGTAAAAGAACTGCCAAAACACCTGAGAGATAAGGTTCATAAGGTAAAACTCGCTACAGGCTACACCAGTGTAAGCATTGCTTTTCAATCTTCAACTGACAACCTTCAAAGAGACCAAAAGACCTACAAGCTCAGTGAGATTGATTATAGAATCAGACTGAAAGCATTGAGCAAGCTCAAATTCTATCGCTTCAACAACCTAAAGAAGCACTTTCCTCATTTAGATTCAGTTGAGCAGTTTATTACAGATGATAGCTATGCCAATACCATTTCAGTTGAGCTATCCGGCACAAAAGAACAGGTAGAGTCTCCTACTCCAGATATGTTCCTTGAAGCCTGTATTCAAGCCTTTGATGATACCGCCAAACAGATTCAAAGCAATGCCATTGATTTTGTTGGTTCTAAATCCTTCAAGCCTAAAGGCTTGCCGTATTTGTTCAAGGACAAAGTATTGAATATTACTGTAAATGAAGATGGTGATGCAGAATATGGCCGTTCACAGAAAGAACCTAGCAATGCAGACCTTCTCATTGATTTAGGGCAAGAAGAATGGTACGCACACAATGATAACTACGGTACTTCAGAAGAGAAATACCTTGTCAAGTTTATCAAGCAAGCACATACAGAACTATCAAAGGAATATGAAGATGTGTACCTACTCAGAAATGAAAGATTCTTCAAGCTGTTTGCCTTTGATGATGGCCGTGCAGTAGAGCCTGATTTTGTGCTTTACCTGAAAAAGGAAGTTGAAAAGAAGTACCTATTCTATCAAATATTCATTGAACCAAAAGGTCAGCACCTTATCAAGAATGATGAATGGAAGCAGGAATTTCTAACACAGATAGAAGAAGAATACGAACTCGAAACAGTTTTTGAAAATAAGGAATACAAATTGGTGGGAATGCCATTCTACAATGAGACTTTGACAAGGACAGATTTTGAGAAGAAACTACAAGAGTACTATGGAAAATAGCCTCACCCCAAATCAAAGTGAATTTCTACTCTACGTTTCCCAGAGCGGTGATGTAAAGGTAGATGTATTGCTACAGGATGAAACCGTATGGCTTACCCAAAAGGGAATGCAGGAGTTGTTTGAAAAAGCCAAGTCCACCATTTCCGAGCACATTACCAATGTATTTGAAGAAGGTGAGTTGGAAGAAGAAGTGGTTGTTCGGGATTTCCGAACTACCAGTCCACATGGAGCCATAAAGGGTAAAACTCAGGAAAATACCGTAAAGTATTACAACCTTGATGTGATTATCTCAGTAGGCTATCGGGTAAAGTCTCAAAGGGGTACACAATTCCGCATTTGGGCAACTAAGATATTGCGAGAGTATATTATCAAAGGCTTTGCCATGGATGATGAACGCCTCAAGCAAGGTTCTGCCCTATTCGGTAAAGATTACTTTGATGAATTGCTTGAACGTATCCGTGAGATACGAGCCAGTGAAAGACGATTTTATCAAAAAATCACGGACATATATGCCCAGTGCAGCATTGATTATGACCCCAAAGCGGAAATTACCCAAACCTTTTATAAGACGGTTCAAAACAAACTGCATTGGGCTATTACAGGCCACACCGCAGCGGAGCTAATCAAAGGTCGAGCGGATTCCAAAAAGCCAAAAATGGGTTTGACCACATGGAAAAATGCTCCCAAAGGCAAGATTCTAAAAACAGACGTTTCAGTAGCAAAAAACTACCTGAGTGAAAAGGAACTGAAAGAACTCAACCGAATCGTGACCATGTACCTTGACTTTGCCGAGCTACAAGCCGAAAAACAAAACCCCATGAAAATGGTGGATTGGGTCAGCCGCTTAGATGCCTTCTTGCAGTTCAATGACTACAAGGTGCTAAAAGATGCAGGTAAAATATCGGCTTCCATTGCCAAGCAATTAGCTGAAAAGGAATACAGCAAATACCGAGTAGTACAAGACAAGGAGTTTGAATCTGACTTTGATAAAGAAGTGAAGCGAATCACCAAAAAGGGAAAGAAAAAGTAAACGCCTATGCAGAAGAACCAAGAGCTATTTTTCAATGTACTTAAATTCGATTGGCCTACAGAAGCACTAAAATTTCACTTCTTCGGAGATGAAATACCAGGAGCAGAACGAATCTTCCATTCGGTAGTTCCTGATGAAATCAAAGAGCAATTTCCAAACCTTGGCAGCCAAGAGCAAGAACACCTTTACACCACCTATACGGTGGCTAATGAAGGTTCTGTAAGCGTTTCGCTCAATCTAAGCGAGAGCAAATACAGTTTCGCAAAGCGATACTTCAATTGGCTCATTCGCAATCACTTTTTGAGTAAAGAAGATACTTTGGTTCGCTCTACTTTCATTTCAGATACCAATGTTTGGATTCCTGCAACCAAACAGCCCTACACCGATTTTACAGTCTATGAAAAGTACACGCTCAAGGTTCAAATCAAGCACTTTAGCGGTTACCCTGAAATCCTGCTTTCCTTTGATGGCAGGTCAAAAGTCTTTAAACAGCCAGCCAATGAGTTAATCCATTCTGTAAGTGCCGCAGCTTTCAATTGGGTGATGTATGATGGGGCTATTCAGAAATGGGATGATTTACAAGAAGCAGATGAAGACATAGACAATGCAGAAGTGTTTCCGGTACTCAATGCAGATATTGAAAACGCCATGGGTTATCCTTATGAACCGATCAAACCTACCAACAAGTATTCTGATTATTTAGACCTGATTGTTAAGTTCTACAAGCAGTATATCAATGTTGAAGACTTCAAAAAGGTCATAGACCTGCACAAGAGTGGCTTTATCAAAGTAAAGCCCACTTCTATTGATTCCACCTCAGAAGAAAGTAATGAATTGCTCTTTGGCAATGGCAATACCGAGAAAGTACCCTACACAGGAATCAAGCTGCATAAACCCTACAAGAAAAGCCCCCATTCAGCCGTCAACCTATTCTATATCTTCCATGAAGATGATTACGAAACAGTCAAAGACCTTAACAGTCGTTTCAAAAATGGTTTCGGCTTCTTTAAAGGCTTAGAGCGGTTTGCCAAAATCATGTTCCATACGCAGGAAGGGTTCAGCATTCGTTTTAAGGACAGGGATAATCCAATTGAGCAGATAGAAGAAATACTAACCAAGAGAACCTTTGACCCTGCGGTACAATACATAGCAGTTTATATCACACCATTTGGCAAGTTTGATACTGACAAGCAACACCGAGAAATCTACTATCAGGTCAAAGAACTCTTGCTCAAAAGGAACATTACTTCTCAGGCCATAGACCCTGCCAAGATGGAAGAACAAGGTGAAGATTGGGTATATAGCTTACCCAACATTTCAATTGCCATGCTCGCAAAGCTCAATGGCATTCCTTGGCAACTCAAACAGACAGAACAAAGTGAATTGATTGTAGGTATTGGAGCTTTCCTTCATAAAGAAGAAAACATTCAGTACATAGGTTCGTCTTTCAGCTTCACCAATCATGGCCGCTTCAATCGCTTTGAGTATTTCATGAAAAATGAGATTGATGTACTTGCAGGTTCAATAGCTGATTCAGTTCGTCAGTATGCAGCGGCACATGGCGAACCTTCCAGGCTCATAATCCACTTCTACAAAACCATGAGTAGAGCGGAAATTGAACCCATACAGCATGAGCTAAAGAATCTTGGCTTAGACATTCCGGTATTCATTATCACAATCAATAAAACCGAATCAAGAGACATATTAGCATTTGACAAGAAATGGAACGGTAGAATGCCTATGAGTGGCACGTTTATCAATTTGGGCGGTAAGCAGTATCTGTTGTTCAACAGTACCAGGTATGCCACTTCATTACCCAAGCCCAAAGACGGCTATCCATTTCCCGTAAAGCTCAAAATTGATTGTACAGATAGGGAAGAATTGAAAGATACGAAAGTGATTAAGAACCTGATAGAACAAGTCTATCAGTTCAGCAGAATGTATTGGAAATCGGTACGCCAACAGAACTTACCAGTTACGATCAAATACCCTGAAATGGTGGCTCAAATCGCCCCACATTTCAACGCAAACGACATTCCCGAATATGGTAAAACGAATCTTTGGTTCTTATGAAACAAAATGAACTATTACACATCAAAAACATGGTTTGTCCCCGCTGCATAATGGCAGTAAGGGACGAGCTCAACGAACTCGAAATTCAATTTCAGGATGTTCAATTAGGTCAGGTCATTCTTTCAGATCCTATTGACAAGCAAAAACTCAAATCGCTTAGCAATCAATTGAATGCTTTAGGATTTGAGTTGCTCGAACCAGGAAAGTCAGTACTGATCTCTAAAATCAAAACCGTAATTATTGAACAAATTCATCACGAGCAAGAACCCCTTTCCATCAACTTTTCTTCTTTAATTTCGGATGAACTGAACCATGAATACACATACTTGAGCAGGCTATTCTCCTCCGTTGAAGGGATTACCATTGAGAAATTCATTGTCCTTCAAAAAATTGAAAAGGTCAAAGAGTATTTGATTTACAACCAAATGACCTTATCAGAGATTGCCCTAGAAATGAACTACAGCAGTGTAGCGCATCTTTCTGCTCAGTTCAAGAAAGAAACGGGAATGACCCCTACTAAATTCAAAGGTCAATCGAGTCACCATAGAAAGCCCTTAGATAAGATCTGAGCATAATTTCATAAACCAAAGTCAATATTGTGTAACGTTCAAAGACAGCTGATTTCCCAATTTTGTGATCCCAAAAAAGGATAAGCAATGCATAGTAGAACATACAAAATTGAAGGAATGACCTGCGGTGGATGTGTAGCAAGTGTAAAAAATCAATTGTTGACAGCTTCTGAAATCAAAGAAGCTCATGTTCAGCTTGATTTCCCACAGGCACAGTTGAATTTAAATGAACCCATTGCTCTTGAATTTCTACAAGCACTTGTCAAGAAAGCGGGAGATTATTCCATATCGGAAACTCCTTCTGTGCAGGAAAAAACAATAGATCAACTTCCAAATAAGTCTACAAGTACATAAAAGCCACTATTGCTTATTGTTTCATTTATAGCAGCCGTTACTGCACTCTCACAGTTTCCTTTCGCCTCATTTTCAACAATGCTATGGATGCGTCATTTTATGGCGGGCTTTTTCATTGTCTTCGCCTTTTTTAAACTATTAAACCTAAAAGGCTTTGCAGACTCCTACAAAATGTATGACATAATTGCTGCTAGATGGTCGGCTTGGGGATATATCTACCCCTTCGTGGAATTAACCCTTGGAGTTTTATATTTAATTAACCTGGCACCACTTGCAACGAACATCAGTACTGCCATTATTTTAGGAGTAAGCAGTATTGGAGTTATAAAGAGCAACCTTGATAAGAAAAAAATCAGATGTGCCTGCCTTGGAGATGTATTTAACTTACCCATGAGTACTGTAACCATTGTCGAAGATTTAACCATGGTAGGAATGGCCGTATTTATGCTTTTTAGTTACCAAATCTTGTAAACCAAAGTCAAAATTCTGTAAAACACTCAATTTGTAATTTCGTATCTTTGAAAATCTTGAAAAAAGTAATTGCCATATCACTCGCTTTACTCATGTTGGTTTCCAACATTGGTTTTGCTATGAATACACATTTTTGTGGCGGTCAAGCGGTAGAGACTACTTTTACCCTGGGCTTAGGAAATCCTGACTGCGGCATGGAAGATATGGAACAGGAATGCGAGAACATGCCATCTGAAGAAGAGCAGATTAAAGCTAAGCCTTGCTGTGAAAATCAGCATCAAGTCATTCAAACAGATGACATTGCAAAAACTCAGCCCTCTACATCTGTAGTTAATCCTTTTTTCTTTGCTGCCTTTGTTCAGGTTTTTATACAACCTCTGTTCTTTGTTGACAAAGGGCAATCACTATATCCAGAATATCCCCCTCCCTTCTTTGAAAGAGACGTTCAAGTTCTTTTTCAAACCTTCTTGATTTAAGCCATTAATACAATTTGAAACTCTCGGTCAATAGATCGCTGAGCAATTTGGCATTTCTTGCCATTGAACATTCCTTTTCTGTTCAATCAACATTAATTGTATTATGCTTAATAGAATCATTAAATATTTCTTGGAGAACAAGTTGGTTACTGTTCTTGTCCTTACAGGTTTTGTGGCCTGGGGTATCATCACCGCACCTTTCGGTTGGCAGGTGGGCGTTCTCCCGTCTGACCCTGTACCCGTTGATGCTATACCTGATATTGGCGAAAACCAGCAAATCGTATTTACCCAATGGCAGGGTCGATCACCACAGGATATTGAAGATCAAATCTCCTATCCTTTAACCACCTATTTGCTTGGTATACCTGGTGTAAAATCCATTCGTAGCTCATCCATATTCGGTTTTTCAAGCATCTATATCATCTTCTCGGAAGATGTAGAGTTCTATTGGTCACGTTCTCGTATCCTTGAAAAACTGAGTTCATTACCATCAGGGCTATTGCCCGATGGAGTTCAGCCAAGCTTAGGTCCTGACGCTACAGCTTTAGGTCAGGTGTACTGGTACACCATTGAAGGAAGAGACAAAAACGGTAACCCAACTGGTGGTTGGGATTTACACGAAATCCGCACGGTTCAGGACTTCTATGTGAAGTATGGACTCAATGCAACAGAAGGAGTTTCAGAAGTAGCCTCTATTGGTGGATTTGTGCAAGAGTATCAAATAGACGTGAATCCTGATGCACTCAAAGCTTACGACATCCCTTTGCACAGAGTAATGCAGGCAGTTCAAAAATCGAATAAAGATGTAGGAGCAAAAACCATAGAGATCAACCAAGCAGAATACTTAGTACGTGGTTTGGGCTATGTTAAAAAAGTCGAAGACATTGAAAAGGCCGTTGTTGCTGTGCAGGACAATGTGCCTGTACGAATAAAAGATATTGGCGTGGTTTCGCTCGGCCCTGCTACCCGCAGGGGCTTGCTAGATAAAGATGGTGCAGAAGTAGTAGGCGGAGTAGTTGTAGCACGATATGGTGCGAATCCCTTGCAGGTCATCAACAATGTAAAAAAGAAGATAAAAGAAATAGCACCTGGGCTTCCAAAGAAAACTTTAGCAGATGGCAGAGAATCTCAATTAACCATTGTGCCCTTTTATGATCGTTCGGAATTGATTTACGAAACCTTAGGCACCCTAGAAGAAGCCATTTCACTGCAAGTACTCATTACCATTTTGGTAGTAATTGTAATGGTGTATAATCTTAGGGCTTCTTTTCTCATTTCAAGCATACTACCTATTGCTGTGCTCATGGTATTTATCGCCATGCGTTACTTTGGCGTAGATGCCAACATTGTAGCCTTATCAGGTATTGCCATTGCCATCGGAACGATGGTTGATTTAGGCGTGATTCTCTCAGAGAATATCATCAAACACATTGATGAAGCCCCACCTAAGCAGAAACTGATTACCACCGTTTACAATGGCGCTTCTGAAGTGGCTACAGCAATACTCACAGCCGTTTCTACCACCATTGTGAGTTTCATTCCTGTATTCACCATGCAAGCTGCCGAAGGAAAGCTATTTGGGCCTTTGGCCTTTACCAAGACCTTTGCCCTGATTGCTGCACTGCTGGTGAGTCTGCTAATCATGCCTACCCTGGCACATTGGTTTTTCGGCTTCAAAATCAAGAACAATCTACTCAAAAAGTACGGTAGCTACGTACTTGTCATCATTGGGGTAGTCGCACTGGCTTTTGGTCAGGTTTGGGGTGGAGTAATGCTATTTCTCTTTGGTGTAATAGGCATTCTCAAACAATTCTTAAATGCTAACAGCAAGAATTTTCCGAAACCCGTTCTCTTTTTATACCAATACGCAGAGTTAATCATCGTATTAATAGGCGTTACCTGGCTCTTGGCAAAATACTGGTTACCACTAGGGGCATCACAGTCTCTCCTCGTCAATTTCGTATTTGTGGCAATACTAGTGGCTGTAATCTTGGGCAGCTTCACCCTACTAGAATATCAATACAAAAGGTTTTTGCATTGGTGCCTTGATAATAAAACAAAGTTTCTTGTCATTCCTTCTTTGCTTATTCTGTTGGCTGCCAACATTTGGTTAGGCTTCAACACCGTTTTCGGTTTTGTTTCTAAAGGATTTGAATCCGTAGGCTGGAACATCAACAAGACTAAAGTTTGGTCTGAATTGGCGCATACTTTTCCAGGAATTGGTAAGGAGTTCATGCCTTCGCTCGATGAAGGCAGTTTTCTACTTATGCCCACCTCCATGCCACACTCAGGTATGGAGTACAATCGAAGAGTGGTCGGGCAATTGGATATGTTGCTAACCAATATACCTGAAGTGGAATTGACGGTAGGTAAATTAGGACGGGTAGAATCTGCTCTTGACCCTGCACCCATTTCGATGTATGAAAACATCATCAATTACAAGTCCGAATACATTCTCAACAAAAAAGGTCATCGACAAAGGTTTAAGGTAGATGACAACAATCACTTCATTACCATTTCGGGCGATACCTTGAGTAATCAAGAAGGACTAGACCTAGGAATTAATGCGAGCGATTTAATTGTTGATGATAATGGTAAATACTATCGTAATTGGCGTAAAGTGATTAAGTCTCCAGATGACATCTGGAATGAAATTGTCAAAGTCACTAAGATTCCAGGGGTTACTTCAGCCCCTAAGCTTCAGCCTATTGAGACGCGTTTGGTGATGCTTCAAACAGGGATGCGAGCTCCTATGGGCATAAAAGTTTATGGCCCAGACCTGAGAACGATAGAAGACTTTGGCTTACAAGTCGAAAGCATACTGAAAGAAGTTCCATCGGTAAAAAAAGAAGCGGTCTTTGCCGACAGGATAGTGGGTAAACCTTACCTACATCTAAATATCAATCGCGATGAAATTTCACGCTATGGGCTAAACATAGAAGATGTCCAACAGACCATCGAAACCGCTATTGGTGGTATGAAGATTACCTCAACGGTAGAAGGACGTGAGCGTTTCCCTGTCAGGGTTCGCTATCCAAGAGAACTTAGGGATGACCCTTCAGCTCTTGGCAAAATATTAATGGCAACACCTACAGGCGCCCAAATCCCGCTATCACAAATTATAGATTTTGAATACGTAAGGGGGCCTCAAGCCATCAAGAGTGAAGAAACCTTTTTGGTTGGTTATGTTCTGTTCGATAAAAGGGATGGTTTCTCTGAAGTAACTGTGGTAAATGATGCGCAGCAAGCTATTCAGAAAAAGATAGATTCAGGAGAATTGACTGTGCCTTCGGGAGTGAGCTATAAGTTTTCGGGGAGTTATGAAAACCAGGTCAGAGCTGAAAAACGTTTATCAATCATTGTACCTCTGGTATTAGGTATTGTTTTTCTCATACTCTATTTCCAGTTCAAATCGGTCTCTACTTCGTTCATGGTATTTACAGGTATTGCCATGGCCTTTAGTGGTGGTTTCATTATCCTTTGGTTGTACGGTCAAACATGGTTTGCCGACTTTTCCATATTCGGCACCAATTTTAGAGACCTATTCCAAATTCACACCATCAATCTCAGTGTAGCAGTTTGGGTCGGTTTTATAGCCCTATTTGGTATCGCAACTGATGATGGCGTTTTGATGGCCACTTATTTAGATCAGAGTTTTAAGCGAAACAAAACAGACCACCTTAAAGGTATTAGAGCAGCCACTGTAGAAGCAGGTCAGCGAAGAATAAAACCTGCTGTGATGACTTCTGCCACTACCATTATTGCCTTGCTCCCTATCCTCACTTCAACAGGCCGTGGGTCTGATATCATGATACCCATGGCAATACCCGCCTTTGGCGGGATGCTATTTGCGGCTATCACATATTTCATTGTTCCAGTGCTTTACTGTTGGAGAGAAGAACGCAAAATCAAAAAAGCTCAATCATGAAGAAATTTATCTTAATCATATGCATTGCAATGGGCTTTCACTTATCAGGAAATGCTCAAACACTAGAAGACTATTTCCAAATAGCCGCAGAAAATAACCCTGGGCTTTTGGCTAAATACAAAAACTTTGAAGCGACCATGCAAAGGGTCACTCAGGCGAGCAGCTTACCCGACCCTAATTTATCTTTTGGCTACTTCATCTCTCCTGTAGAAACGAGAGTGGGCCCTCAACAAGCCAGATTCTCAATGACACAAATGTTTCCTTGGTTCGGAACGCTAAATGCCCAAGAAAATACTGCTTCTTTACTGGCTGAAGCAAAATATCAGGAATTTCTGGATGCAAGAAACAAACTCTATTATCAGGTAGCTGCCTCTTATTATCCGCTTTATGAACTGGAAAAACTGATTTCGATTGAAGAAGAAAATCAACGCATTCTATCTTCTTACAAGGAGATAGCCACTGTTCAGTTTCAAAATGATAAAGGGTCTATGGTAGATGTGCTGCGTGTTGACATCATGCTAAAAGATGCAACTACTGACTTATCTATTCTCAACCAAAAGAAAAAGCCTCTTGAAACCCGTTTTAATAAGCTATTAAATCGAAATGAAAACGAATCCATTGAAATAATTGACACGCTTCTCTTAAAAGAAATCACACAAGAATTTAGAAAGGATTCAATGTTGGTTGCAAATCCGTTGCTTGAAGAATTGAATCTAAAGGTTCTAGCAAGCCAAGCCCAAGAAAGAACGGCAATCAAGCAGGGATTGCCAAAGTTTGGTATTGGTTTGGATTATGTAATTGTAGGCGAACGTACTGACATGACTCTGGAAGACAATGGCAAAGATGTATTAATGCCTATGGTCACCATGAGCCTGCCTATTTTTCGTGGTAAATACAAGGCTGCTCAAAATGAAGCGCAGTTGATGCAGGAGTCCTATGAGCTTCAAAAGGAAGAAGTAGCTAATCGGCTGATAAGCTCCTATGAAATGATTTGGTACAAGATTCAGAAACAGACTGAACTCATTGTTTTGTACGAAGCGCAAATTCAAGAATCAGAGCAATCCCTCAACCTGCTGTTCTCGGCCTATAGCAATTCAGGGAAAGACTTTGAAGAAGTGCTGCGGATGCAACAGCAAATTTTAAAGTATCAACGAATGAAAGCCACTGCCCTGTCGGATTATCATATCGCTTTGGCTGAGTTGGACTATATAACGGCAAAAACGAAATAATTATGGAACATCAACACGATCATAAACAGCACGAACACTCACATGATAATCATGATTCACATGGCGGTCATCATGATCACCATGCCCATATGATAGAAGACTTTAAAAAGCGCTTTTATATCAATACTGCGCTCTCCGTACCTGTTTTAGCCTTTTCTGAAATGATTCAAGGCATATTGGGATTTTCAATCAGTTTTCCAGGCATGGGCTATGTAGCAGCCGCTCTAGCAACATTCATATTCATTTATGGTGGCTGGCCATTCCTTAAAGGATTAAAGGATGAACTTTCTCAAGGCGGTCCTGGAATGATGACCCTAATAGCCATTGCCATAACCGTAGCATGGGCTTACAGCACGGCAGTAGTATTCGGGCTGGAAGGTAAAGTGTTCTATTGGGAGCTAGTTACGCTCATTGACATTATGCTTTTAGGACATTGGCTAGAGATGCGTTCCATTATGGGAGCATCTAAAGCATTGGAAAAATTAGCTGAATTGATGCCTTCAGAAGCTCACAAAATAGATGGTGACAAAATTCATGACGTGAAAATAAGTGACCTCAAAAAAGGTGATCTGATCCTCATTAAACCAGGTGAAAAAGTACCTGCTGATGGCAAAATTGTGGAAGGCGATAGTGAGTTGAACGAAAGTGCTTTAACTGGAGAGAGTAAACCAGTTCAAAAAACAAAAGAAGATGAAGTAATTGGTGGAGCCATCAATGGAGATGGAAGCCTAAAAGTTAAAGTTAAGTCATCTGGTGAAGATAGCTACCTGAACAAGGTCATCAAATTGGTAGAAGAAGCTCAGCAAACCAAATCTAAAACACAGAACTTGGCCAATACAGCGGCTGGATGGCTTGCTTACGTTGCAATTGGCATAGGAGCAATCACCTTCATCGCCTGGGCTTTCTTCAGCTCACAGGGAATGGACTTTGCACTTGAGCGCATGGTAACGGTGATGATCATCGCTTGTCCTCACGCTTTAGGTTTGGCCGTACCCTTGGTGGTAGCTATTTCTACTGCGCTATCGGCCAAGAATGGATTGTTGATTAGAAACCGAACAGCTTTTGAGACCAGCCGCAAAATTACGGCTATCGTATTTGATAAAACAGGAACACTGACGGAAGGAAGTTTCGGAGTAAACCGAGTAGTCTC
Source organism: Acidiluteibacter ferrifornacis (assembly GCF_009909615.1). Lineage (GTDB taxonomy): Bacteria > Bacteroidota > Bacteroidia > Flavobacteriales_E > Vicingaceae > Acidiluteibacter > Acidiluteibacter ferrifornacis. The sequence goes on from NZ_WWNE01000007.1 coordinate 251,408, forward strand.
ATTAAACGATAAATCAGAAAATGATTTGCTTTCAAAAGTGGCTGCTATCGAGCAAAGTTCCGAGCATCCCATTGCCAAAGGCATTGTTAAGGAAGCTAAAAGCCGTGATCTTAAACTGCCTTCAATTTCCGATTTCGGTTCCACGAAGGGAAAAGGCGTAAGTGCAAAAATTGAAGGGATCACTTATCACATAGTAAGCCCTGGATACCTAAAAGAAGAAGGTATAGACTTACCGAAAGAAGCCAATTCAGACCAGGCAGAAACTGTGGTGTTCATTCTCAAAGAAGGCAGCTTGGTTGGTTTCATTGCTTTGGCAGATCAAATCAGAAAAGAAAGCAAATTCGCCATTGATAACCTAAAAGCAAAGGGCATCAAAGTACTGATGGCAACTGGCGATAATGAACAAACCGCCAAAGCAGTAGCGAAAGAATTAAAGCTCGATGGTTACTACAGCCAGGTACTTCCTCATGAAAAGTCTGAACTGATTGAGAAGCTTCAAAACCAAGGTGAGTTTGTCGCCATGACTGGCGATGGAGTAAACGATGCACCTGCCTTAGCCAAAGCAGATATAGGTATTGCCGTGGGTTCAGGTACAGATGTAGCCGCAGAAACAGCCGACATCATTCTTACCGAAAGCAGCCCATCCGATATAGCTACTTTGATTCTGTTCGGAAGAGCAACCTATAAAAAAATGGTTCAGAACCTCGTTTGGGCAACTGGCTATAATATAGTGGCTATTCCACTTGCAGCGGGAGTTCTATTCTATCAAGGCATTATGATTAATCCCGCATTAGGTGCCGCTCTCATGAGCTTAAGCACCATTATTTGTGCCGCAAATGCGCAGCTTCTGAGATTAAAATTTAAAAAAGACTTACAATGAAACAGTTGAATAAAACAACCCTAATTCTAGCACTGAGCACACTTGTGATAGGTGTCATAATGGGCTGGCTGATATTCGGTCGCGCCAATACGAACGTGATTAACGAAGTTGGCCATGCTATTGCTGAAGATACCGAGACCATATGGACCTGTTCTATGCATCCACAAATCAGAAAAGGTGAGCCAGGCGATTGCCCTATTTGTGGGATGGACTTAATTCCGTTGGAATCGGAACAAAACGAAGAACTAAACCCCATGGCAGTAAGTATGTCTCCCACAGCTATGCAGTTGGCGCAGGTTCAAACGCTCACGGTGGGTAAGGGAAGTGTCACAAAATCCATTCAACTGAATGGCAAAGTGCAGGAAGATGAACGATTACTGCATACACAATCTTCCCATGTATCAGGTCGTATCGAAGAACTAACTGTAACGTTTACAGGAGATTTTGTGTCAAAAGGTAAGATCATTGCAAGGCTTTATTCGCCCGAATTAGTGACAGCTCAGGAAGAACTTCTCGAAGCACAAAAAATTGCCACGACACAGCCTGCTCTATTCAATGCAGCCAAGGAAAAATTAAAGAAGTGGAAGCTCACAGATAAGCAAATAGATCAGGTGCTGACTTCAGGTCAGGCTATTGAGTCATTTCCTATTCTTGCAGATGTATCGGGATATGTTACTGAAAAAATGGTCAACCTTGGAGATTACGTAAGGCAAGGTGAACCCATATATCAAATAGCAGATTTATCAAAAGTCTGGGTATTGTTTGATGTGTATGAGACGGACATGGGTTTTATAAACAAAGGGGATAAAGTCGAATACACTATCCAATCAATACCAGGTAAAACATTCAGTGGTACAATCAGCTACATCGACCCTGTAATAGATACCAAAACAAGAGTGGCTAAAGCAAGAGTAGAACGAAACAATGCCGACTTAATGCTAAAGCCTGAAATGTTCGTCAGTGGAACCGTAGAAGCAAGTACTTCAACAAAGAAGCCATCATTGACGGTTCCAAAATCAGCCGTTATGTGGACAGGCACTCGTTCTGTTGTTTACGTCATGCAAACCAGCTCACAAGGCGTTAGTTTCATAATGCGAGAAGTTACGCTAGGTCCCGAATTAGGAGATAGTTACGTAATTGAGTCAGGTTTAGAAGCTGGGGAAGAGATTGCAGTTAACGGCACCTTCAGCATTGATGCAGCAGCACAATTAGCTGGTAAACCAAGCATGATGAACCCTCAAGGCGGGGTAGCTATGACAGGGCACAACCATGGTGGTCTAAAAAATTCTGCAATGGAGAATAAGCCCTCTGCCATTAAGAAGACTTCCTTATCTACCTCTGCAAAAAAATCCATAGAGCCTCTTTTCGAGTCTTATTTTAACTTCAAAACTGCCCTTGCATCTGACGATTTTAAAAAAGCAAAGCAATCAGGCTTGGCACTGAAGTCTGCACTTGCTAATGTGGATATGACCCTTTTCAAAGGCGATGCTCATGCTGTTTGGATGGAGTTATCATCTTCCCTGAAAAATTCTTTACAACACATTGAACACGAAGAAAACATAGCCGCCCTGAGAGAAAGCTTTATCCATATTTCAAACGGGATGATAGCAATTGCAGAGTCTTTTGAACCAAATATATCTCCAATTTATATTCAGCATTGCCCGATGGCAAACTCAGATAAAGGTGCAGATTGGCTGAGCCAATCAAAAGAAATACGAAACCCCTACTTCGGTGAGTCTATGCTGACCTGCGGAGAAGTAAAAAAAGAAATCAACTAATTATTCACTTCAAATTCAAATACAATGAAATCAACAACTCAGAAATTCAACACAAAAACAAATAATCCGATGATGAGAACATTTCTTGGATTACTTGTATCCATCGGGTTAACAACTACCCTTTATTCTTGTAATAACTCACAGAAAAGCGATGAGAAAAATAAAACAGAGCAATCCACTATTGATGCTGGTCAAGCTTCTGGCGTATTAGATAACTATCTTAAAGTGAAAGATGCCCTCGTGCAATCTGATGGATCAGCAGCTAGCAAAGCGGCAGGGAAACTTATACTCAGCATTCCTGATGGTCAAGATGAACTAATGAAAAAAATACGCTTTGATGCTCAGCATATAGCTGATACGGAAAACGTAGATCACCAACGAGACCACTTCAATACCCTTTCAGACAACATTTACGCGTGGGTAAAAGAATCTAATGTAAATGATCAAAAGCTTTACAAACAATACTGCCCTATGGCATTCAACAACGAAGGAGCCTACTGGCTCAGTGCCGAAAAAGAAGTAAACAATCCTTATTTTGGTGATAAGATGCTGCATTGTGGAAGTGTAAAGGAAGAATTGTAACTAGAATCAATTAATGCCTCAAGTGTAATACTTGGGGTATTAAACCCTTTCTACGCCCATGTCGTTTCAGTAGGGGCATTTCAACGCAAACGACATTCCCAAATATGGTAAAACGAATCTTTGGTTCTTATGAAAGATGTAATCGAAAATAAATTAAAACTCAGGTCAGTTAAACCTACGGCCATGCGCCTTTTGGTTTTACAATGCTTAATGGAACAAAATCGTGCTTTAAGTTTGAATGAACTTGAAGCACTTTTTGAAAATGCTGATAAGTCAACCATTTTCAGGACGCTCAAAACATTTCAAGAAAACTACTTGGTACACAGAATCAATGACGGTAGTGGAGCAATCAAGTATGCCCTTTGTGATGATGACTGTATTTGCAGTTTGGAAGATAACCACATTCATTTCTTGTGTACTAAATGCGAAAAAACCTATTGCCTAAAGGATACCCCTATCACAACTCCGAATTTACCAAATGGCTTTAGAGCAAACTTTGCCAATTATCTGATTGAAGGCATTTGTTCTACATGTACCTAAACTTTGCAATGGCATTGCACTCCTTAATAGTTTGCTTTGTGTTCGAATTAAAACTTGAACATGAAGCACGCATTTCTATCACTTTTCATTCTACTTAGCGTATCTGCTATTGCGCAAAACAACATTTACTTTCAGGTAAATGATGAAGAAGGTGAAAGCCTCATTGGTGCAACTATTGTTATTGATGGAACGACAAATGGTGGTACAACAGATGCGGAAGGCAAGTATCACTTTCAAAATATTCCAAACGGCTCAATCAACTTTGTTATAAGCTATGTTGGATATGAACCGCAATCCAAAACACTCCTTTTTCCTGAATCAGATGGTAAAACGATTGATATTGTCATGGAATCCGGTGAAGAGCTTGAAGAAGTAATTGTGTCTGCTACACGTTCTTCAAGAACAATAGAGACCATTCCAACACGGATAGAAGCTGTAACTCTAGAAGAGCTTGGAGAGAAAGCCGTAATGAACTCAAGTAACATAAGCATGGTACTTAGAGAGTCTCCAGGTATAATGATGCAACAAACCTCTTTGAGTTCAGGAAACATGAACATACGTATTCAGGGACTTGATGGTAGATATACCCAAATGCTCCGTGATGGAGCACCTATATATGGCGGCTTTGCAGGTGGGCTATCAATCTTACAGATCCCGCCACTTGACTTAAAGCAATTTGAAATCATTAAAGGTGGAAATTCAACACTCTACGGGGGTGGTGCCATTGCAGGTATCGTAAACTTGGTTTCCAAAACCCCAGAAGAAGAACCTGAACTTACCATAATGATTGACCAAACAAGCGCATTGGGAACTACAGGAAATGTCTTCTATGCACAGAAGTATGGAAAGTTGGGACTAACCATGTATGGGTCAGGAAACAATCAAATAGCATACGATCCAGATGATGATGGTTTCTCGAACATGCCTCAATCACAGTCTCTCACTCTAAATCCACGATTATTTTATTATCCCAGCAACAACACAGAAGTTTCGCTTGGTGTAGGTGCAACCCTTGATGAAAGAACAGGTGGAGATATGAAAGTGATTGACGGCAATCCCGAGATAGAAAATGTCTTTACGGAGGTAAATAAATCCGAAAGGTATAATTCTCAATTTCTTTTGAAGAACCGGAAAGATAACCGTGAGATAATATTAAAAAACAATATTAGCCTGTTCAACCGGGAATTAACTATTCCCGACTATCTATTTGACGGACAGCAGCTATCCAGTTTTTCAGAAGCATTTCTAAAACTCAACAAATCAGATGAAAACGAATGGCACTTAGGAGTGAATCATTATTACGAGTCTTTTACAGACAACAATCCTGATAGCCTTGGCTCTCAGGGTTACACATTCAATACGTTTGGTGCTTTCGTCCAGAACACAAGGAATTTAGGTGAAAGATTTGTTTTTGAAGGTGGCTTACGTACCGATTACAACATTGAACATGGCCCCTTTGTACTGCCAAGACTTGCTCTACTTTACAAGCACAGTAATAAGTTTTCTTCAAGGATAAGCGGTGCAATGGGTTATAAACTCCCAACGCTATTTACAGAAGATGCGGAGCGTATTTATTATAAAGATATAGCACCGATTAGCACAAGTTCACTCAATCCCGAAACCTCCATTGGTGGGAATATTGACTTCAACTATAAAACTATTGTACTAGACAAATTCACGTTTGCCATTAACCAACTCTTCTTTTTCACACAGCTCAACCAAGCATTAGTCCTAAGAGAAGATGTACCAAGCAGCACATACTTTTATGAAAATGCCGATGGCCCAATTCAAAGTTCAGGTTTTGAAACTTCGATTAGAACCACATACGAAGACTTTAAATTATTTATGTATTACACCTATACCAACACACAACTGAAATACGACAATATAAATAAGCAGCAGCCCTTAACCCCTGAGAGTATGGCAGGTTTCATTCTGATGTATGAATTAGAAGACAATTGGTCAGTTGGCTACGAACTCTACTACACAGGCCAGCAATTTGATAACAGCTTTGATCAAAAACCTGACTATTGGACAATGGGTTTTATGGTGATGAAGCACTTTGAACACATTACCCTATTTGCCAACTTCGAGAATTTCACCAATACAATACAAACCAATTTTGAACCACTTGTAAATGCTCCAATTTCCAATCCAACCTTTAATGATATATGGGCACCCACTCCAGGCTTTGTATTTAATGGTGGTGTGAAGATTAACATTTTCTAAATCATGGACTTTTACCAAATCATAACTCCAATTATCACCGTTGCGTATTTGCTCATAGTCTTTGTGCTTCGCTCAATCATAGTATGGCGGCAATCGGGTGTTAATCCTTTTGTTTTCAGTTCAACCGAGAAAGCACATGACTACCTCGGTTTCATTTACAAAATGGCCGTTCTTTTTATGGCTATAACAATTGTCTGCTACTCCTACCTACCAGCTGTTTATCAGTTTTTGAATCCTATCACTTTTTTATCACAGGACTCAATACAAATGGTCGGTATAGCCCTCCTGCTAATCTCATTTCTTTGGACATTAATCGCTCAAGTTCAAATGTCAGATTCTTGGCGTATTGGAATAGACTATGACGAAAAGACTGAATTAGTTGATAAAGGGATATTTACTATCTCAAGAAATCCAGTATTCCTAGGCGTAGTGGTATTTTACATTGGCATTTTCCTAATTCTTCCAAACACCCTGAGCTTTACATTGGTAGTAGTGATCTTAATAACCGTACAAGTCCAAGTAAGATTAGAAGAAGTGTACCTACTTGAAACACATGGTGAAGCATATCAAGCATATAAAAACAGTGTGAGACGATGGATTTGATGCGAAAAGCAATATTCCACATTTCTAAAATGGACTGCCCTTCGGAAGAGCAAATGATTCGTATGAAGCTTTCCGATTATGATTCCATACAGCACCTTGATTTTGAAATTCAAGACAGAAAACTAACTGTAATGCACCTTGGCAATTCAACTGAAATATTGAATCTGCTAGAAGAGCTGAAATTGGATACAAAGTTGGTTTCCGAATCAAAAACGACAGAGTCAATAAACTACTCTACAGACTCCAAAAAAGAGCGAAAACTACTATGGGCAGTACTACTTATTAATTTCTCATTTTTTGTAATTGAGATACTCTTTGGTTGGATTTCAAAATCAATGGGGTTAGTGGCTGATTCATTAGATATGTTAGCTGATTCAATTGTGTACGCACTCAGTTTAATGGCAGTGGGGCAATCTGCTATCCGCAAAAAGAACGTTGCGAAATGGAGTGGATATTTTCAATTACTCCTAGCCCTAATAGGATTAGTTGAAGTGATAAGACGTTTTATAGGATCGGAAGAAATGCCTGTATTTCAAACCATGATTATAATCTCATTTCTTGCCTTAATAGCCAATGGTCTTTCGCTATATCTTATTCAAAAATCCAAAAGCAAAGAAGCTCACATGCAGGCTTCAGCGATTTTTACTTCCAATGATATTATTATAAATATTAGTGTGATTGTAGCAGGCACCCTTGTCTATTTTACCAGCAGTCAGATTCCTGACCTTGCAATTGGTTCGATAGTCTTTTTGATAGTCATTCAGGGTGCTTTCCGAATACTTAAATTAGCAAAGTAATCCCTCCCACGGCCATGTGCCTACGGTAGGTGCATTTCATTCGTTCCTCATTCCATTTACCAACCTTTAGCACCGCACAGCAAGAGAAGCCCGTTATTCCATTCCGCAAGGCTACATTCCATATCGTGCTACACTTGCTTTTTGCCAACGCACAACCCCAACGCAGGTAAAGCGGTATTCGTCAATCGCTCCATTTAGTTTCACAAAAACATATCTGCAAGGGTAAATGCACTCCCTACGGTCGCCCTTGCATATACCACTCACTACCTTTCAGTTTGCGCTCCAGTGGGTGCTCACTTCAAGTCGTTCATTTGTTTTGTTTCACACATTCCACTCAATCCTCATTCGCAGCTTTTCTATCCCCCCAAACCCCGATTAAGGTGTTCGCTAAACTCACATATATTTAATTGGGGGGCTATCGCTGCTTGTTGTTTTGCTCGCCTGCGGGTCGCTGCGGGCTAATCGGGCTGTCATGCTTTTTGCTTACCTCCACGGCTACAGGCGCTGCGTTTCAGTCGATTCTTTTCAATCCACTCCTTCAACTTAGCCCCTTTCACCTCCGCTCACAAGAGCAGTTCACTCATTTCAATTCATTCCTTGTGCCTCGTCATTCCTTTCAATTCGTTCACTACACTTGCCTTTCCCGACACGGTTGCAAAAAATCACGCCAGCCCTGTGTAGTTCCTACATAGGCGTAGGTCGCCTTCACCCTAAAGGGATTCAGGCTTTTTCCTACACCACCCTTGCTCCGCTCGCAGGCGGCTCGCGAAATCGGCTTCGCCTTAGTTTACCTGCGTTTCCCCACTCCTAACCAAGAAAGACAGTTGTAGATTTAATGTTTAAGTATTTGCTTAAATAATAAACTTCTTTTCTTTTATTTGCGTTAATTTAAGCAATCACTTAAATACGCTCAATTATGGTAAAATCATGTATCAGGGTTTATGCTAATCAGGCACAAATAGATGACTGTAAACAAAGCATTGAAGATGTCTCAGCGTCAGTAACACGTATTTCAAAGGCATTAAACCTTGCAGGTAATGAAGTTCGTTTAAAAATCTTATTCCTATTGGACAAAGAATCCCAAATGTGCCCTTGTGATTTAAGTGATGTCCTCGGTATGACTGTACCTGCAATCTCTCAGCATTTAAAAAAACTCAAGGAAGCGGGAATAGTGAAGTATGAAAAAATTGGACAAACAGTTTTTTATTCACTTGCAGAATCCAATAGCCACATACTCAATCCAATATTCAATCTATTGGCTTCAGAAAAACAACTAGCTATATGAAACCTAATAAATCAAAATCCTTGGCCTTAACAAGCGTCCTGACTGCCGTCAGTGCTTCACTCTGCTGTATCACACCTGTACTAGCTCTTATTGCAGGGTCTAGCGGCATAGCAGCTTCCTTTTCATGGTTAGAACCCTTTCGTCCATGGTTAATAGCAATAACACTGCTAGTTCTAGCATTTGCATGGTATCAGAAACTAAAACCTCAGTCAAAAGAAGAAATTGAATGCGCTTGTGATGATGTCGAAAAACCAAGCCTTTGGCAATCGCAAAGATTCCTTGGCATTGTTACAGTATTTGCCGCAATTATGCTTGCATTTCCATACTATGCCGACTCCTTTTTTCCTGAGACAAAGTTTTCAAATTCCGTTGATAGAACCCTTGAATCTAACTATCAAATCTCAATTAAAGGTATGACCTGTACAGGATGCGAAGAACACGTCAAGGTAGAAATTGGTAAGCTTCCGGGTATTACACAATTAGAAGTTTCCTATGAAGATGAGAATGCCGTAGTATCCTTTGATGAATCTCAAACGAATATTGAAGAAATTAAATCGGCAATCGGTAATACAGGTTATAAAGTTAAATCAGTGAATAAATTAAAATGAGCGAAATAATCCTACAATCGACAATTACTTGCCCTGAATGTGGTCACAAGAAAGAAGAAACCATGCCTACAGACGCATGTCAATTTTTCTATGAGTGCGAGAACTGTAAGAAAGTACTGAAACCTCAACAAGGTGATTGTTGTGTTTACTGCAGTTATGGCTCAACTCCCTGTCCACCTATTCAAAATGATAATGGGAGTTCATGTTGTCAAACAAAAAAATAGAAAAGCAAATTTAAGTGGGTCGTTAGCACTAGGTATTGTTTCACAAGGTCAAGCCCTGCGGGTTTTGAATAAAATCTCCACCCTTCGGGTAGTATTTGATCCAAAAACCTTGTTCACAATCCCTCCCCACATTCAAAGAGAGCTTTCTCTTTTCTTTTTTTCCCTTTTTTCTTTTCTCTTTTAAAAATGTCTGTGCGAAGCGCAGCGAGCATAATTCTAATGGCTTGCTATATGAAAACGCTTCTGCTAAAGACACACAGACCGACAACCACCTACACACAACCCCATTTCTTTATACTGAATAAAGGATTGAATAGCGGTAAACCATTGAAAGCACCCTGCCCGAATTGCTTTGTTTGCCTCCTCGAAAACCCTGATTCAGTTGACCAGGTGTATTGGATAGCATACGCACTTTGGAAGTCAAGACAGCTTGAAATGTTTCTACGTGGTTCAGTGATTCCATTCATAACCATTGGAGAATACAGAAAGCATTTTCTAAGGACCATAAAGGCTGCTGAAGAGAAAGAACAACAACTTGAAAAACTCATTCAGAGCTTCAAGCTCTTAGAGATTCAAGAACAAAAAATCCATGTTTCATTAAAAATGATTGAAACCGCAAGAATGGCATTTTTCAGGGAGTTGCTATGACCTGCATTCCCTTTTGTCATAGGCGTTTAAGCAAACCGAAGCAAGAAAGAGCTAAGAAACCGAAAGAAACCACTTTGCCCAATTATTGACGTAATCTTGGTGGAAAGTGACAAGGCCGTACCAAGTCCGAGTCAAGTCCAAGTAACTAATGTTTAACCCCTAAAAATTTAAAGATCATGGGTAAAATTTCACAAGGTGTCTTAGGCGGCTTCTCCGGCAAGGTCGGAAATGTCGTAGGTGGTACATGGAAAGGTATTGATTACATGAGAATCAAGCCTGCCAATGTATCGAATCCAAGAACTGCAGGTCAAGTTGACCAACGTTCTAAATTCTCAACTACTCTTAAATTCTTGCAGTCAATGACTGACTTCTTGAGAGTAGGTTTCAAGTTGTACGCAAACAAGATGACGCAGTTCAACGCTGCAATGTCTTACAACTTGAATAACGCAATCACGGGATCATATCCCAACTTCACTATTGACTACGCCAATGCGCTCGTTAGTCGTGGTGGATTAGTAGGCGCAGCAAACGCAGCTGTTAGTTCTTCAGGTGGATTGGTTGAGTTCACATGGGACGACAACACAGGCAGCGGAAACGCTCAGGCAACTGACAAGGCGTTGCTAGTTGTTTACAACCCAACCAAGGACGAATCAATCTATGATTCCGCAGGAGCTGTAAGAAGTGCCACTTCTCAGAACTTAGGAATGCCTGCAAGCTATGTAGGTGATGATGTAGAAGCCTTCATTGGTTTCTTATCAGAAGACGGTAAAGAAGTCGCTAACAGCGTTTATATCGGTTCTGTAACAGTTGCTTAATAGCAATTGGTTCTCTCTCGAAAACCGCTCTAATTCTAGGGCGGTTTTTTTATTCCCTTACCTTTGTGTTTGCACTTGTTTAGCGGTTAATTAGCTCTATTTCAGGACTTTTTGTTACTGATTTGTACCTAGAAGCACATAACTAACTGATAATCAATAGTGCTTTAGATATTGTATCGGAAAGTAAGTAGCTAACAATTAACTAGTTAACTTCTCTCAATTACCATCCACAACAAGCTTTTATCATTAATCCAAAAAACTAAAGCTCAAGTAATACTCCACATTTGTTGATTTTATCATGATTAGGAATGAAATGTAGCTCATTATTTAATCGCTCTATTTCCTCTATATTCAAGACGAGGTCATTCAAAAATATAGCTTGTTTGTAATTATTATTTTTCAACCATATCATAATTTCCTCTCTGATTTTTTGATTACCCCAATAAAATCGCATAGTAGGAGTAGATGTTGCATACTCTATGGTACCAGTTTTTAACTCCCCCCATACAACATCATAGGTTTCAAAACACTCCTTTAAGTCTTGAATTTCCAAAGAAGTAGGAATCTCTTTTATCGACTTATACTTTGAATAATTAGTAATAAATATTGCTAATAAACCAACTAAAGCGATAAAGTTTAAAGCTGGAAATAATATTTTTTTCTGTGGATTTAATGTAGATACCTTTTGGATAATCACTCCTATCATTATTAAAGATAGTCCGTAAGGGTAATAAGGTGTTTTTGCCGCATGAAACAAAAAGAAAAGATAAATAAACAACAAGCTAAAGGAAAAGGAAAGGTATGTTTTCTTTTTATCATTGAAATTTAAGAAACAAAGAACCATTAACGATAAAAAACTAACTATCAGCCACTTATTTTCATTTATAAAATAATACTTAAAATTAAGGATAGCCATTTCTAAATTTGCGGAAGCTTGATCAATCGAAGAATAGGTAGAAGCCAGAAAACTATCTACCAATAATTTAGTATAGAGAGAATAAGGTAAAATTCCAATCACCAAAAGAATTATTAGAGTCTGTGAAACCGACCTCGCTAAGTCATTAAAGTTTTTTGTTTCCACATATTGCAATAACTGATGTATTAAAATAGGACTTATAAGCAGAACATTGGCTAGTCTGAAATTTACAGTAATTGCAATTAATAATGCGGCGACTCTCCAGTTTCTAGAATAACAAACACCCGCTGCTAATAAAAACCCAAATGTAGGAGCTACTGAGTTTACACTAGTGTATTCTGTTAAAAATGGTGCAATTAGAATACTAAGTAATATAAAAATCGTAATCAGGGTAAATTGCTTTTCTCTGGTTCGTCTATCCTCTTTTAAACCAACTAAAAATGTTAAGGTATAGATTAATAAGACCACAACAACTGGAAAGAGATATTGACGATATAACTTTGGAATAAAGGACATTAAAAGAGAAGTCCCTATGGGATATTGATTAATAACTTTATTAGAGTGCTCATCTAAATGGTAAGCATGTGGCAGCATTACCCAGGTCATCTCCTTGGTTGTATATCCCTGATTCAACAAATGTTGCTTCAATTCATTAAAAAATGGTCTTTTTGTATGGCTTTTCAATAAATTACCATTACTAATTGCTTCAGACATATGCAAATAACCAAATTCATCACATCCTTTGGGCAATTCATGATGGTTTTTATAAAACCTTACGTAAACAGATATTACTAATAGAAAAAATAAAGACATTTGCAGGATTCTAATAGCTGTGCTTTTCTTAAACGCCATCTCATTATAATTCATGAGTTTTATACCCAAAAGTAATAGTTCTAAAACACTTGTTAGTATTTTAATTGTTGTATCAATTGTTTTATTAAGGTTTGCTTGGGGAAATTTTGACTGGACATACTTCATAGTTTTAGGGGATAACTTCGTATCTGAACAAATAATAGGAGAAGAAGTAATTATTCAAAAGGGACCAGGATATGATGGTCAATTCTATTATGCTTTAGCAAAAGACCCCTTTTCATTTGAAAAAGTAAAAGGTGGCGTTATTGTAGATCATCCTCCGTATAGACATCAGCGAATTTTGTATCCCTTATTGGCTCACATTGCTGCATTTGGAATTCCCTCCTTTATACCATTTATGCTGGTGTTGATTAATATGATTTCTTTAATCATTATTAGTTTTACTGTATCGAATTTCAAATTTATTGCCTCAATAAAATGGAGTTTTTACCTACCATTTTTAATATCAGGACTCTGGATGAGTTTAAGCCGTGATTTAACTGAATGCATAGAAGTTTTATTACTCGTATTGGCATTGAAATCCCTATTTGAAAATAGATTATACCTCTTCGTTTTTTTGTCTAGTCTTGCATTATTAACCCGAGAAACCACTATCATATTTATAGGAGCAATGACGGCTATTTGGTTTTGGCGAGATATGTCCTCACCTCAGTTATTAAGATACAAGATTCAAAATTCATTATTACTAACAGTCCCATTCCTTTTACTCTCCTTTTGGAAATTAATTCTATTACACTCATACCCAAGTAGCGAATTAGTTTCGGCAAGCTCAAACATTACTTTCCCTTTCAATGGTCTTTACATGAGCTTTAAAATCTCCAAAAAGCTATATAGAATTTTTGGTTTGGATCGTTTTTCTCATTTGGCAATTTTGCATATTTGGTCTAGGAATTAATGCTATGACTTTCAAATTTAAGTCCCAATTTGTTGGCAGTACTTTATCTGTATTAGGGGTAATAGGAATAAGTTTTGCATCTGTCTTTTCAATCTCTATCTATATTGACGATTGGGCATTTCTCAGAATCCTTTCATCGCTTGACTTGTTTCTTTTTTTATTAATCCTTAATCAGAAAAAGGCACTTCCAAACTGGTTTTCGATTGCAACTATTTTTCTTGCGCTTTTGACAATTGCCAGAATTATCTTTAGGGTTTAAACCGTTACTAACAGTTTGAGCACAGAAAATCTCTTAACACATTAAACCACAAAAATTCACTTTAATTAAACCTACCTTCGCCATTCATTAAAAATCCAATTATGAGTGCGAACGATATCAATCAAATTTTAGCAAAAGGTCAAATAAGGAATTTAATCATTGTAGTAGGTATACTCTTAATCCTATTTCTTTTGAAACCTTGGGCTCAAGTCGATGCCGGTCAAAGAGGTGTGGTTCTCAATTTTGGAGCTGTTCAAGATATTGTTCTTGATGAGGGCATACACTTTAGAATTCCAATTATGCAAGAAATCAAAACAGTAGATGTGAGAATCCAAAAAGTAGTAACAGATGCAGCTTCTTCTTCATCAGATCTTCAAGATGTAGATATGTCAGTTGCTTTGAATTATAATATAATACCAGACAAAGCAAATGTAGTAGTACAAACAATTAATTCTGATTATAAATCCACCATTATCGACCCTGCTATACAAGAGGTAATGAAAGCTGTTTCAGCAAGATATACCGCGGAAGAATTAATTACCAAACGACCAGCCGTAAGTAGTGAAATGAGAGAAGCACTAAAACGTCGCCTTTTGGAGTCAAACATCACTGTGACAGGATTTTCCATCATTAACTTTAGTTTTTCTCAGACGTTTACTGATGCAATTGAAGCCAAGCAAACCGCCGAACAAAATGCCTTAAAGGCGAAAAGAGACTTAGACCGTATTAAAGTGGAAGCAGAACAAACTATAGCTGCTGCAACTGCCGAAGCCGAAGCTTTACGACTACAGAAAATGAATATTTCTCCTGACCTAATTGAATTAAGAAAAATTGAAGCGGAGCTTAAAGCAATAGACAAATGGAATGGAGTTCTTCCAGGTGTGACCGGTTCGGGGGCAATTCCTTTTATCGGTGTTGGGGGAAATAAGTAATAAATCCTATAAAATAGCAAACTTTAGAATGACTAACTTTTAGGTTAAGGTGTTATTTACACATACTCTATGTCTATTACTTCAAATTTTCTTTCACCATTTAATAGTTTCAATATCGCTTTCTCTCCAACTTTTTTGCCCATCAATAAAAGCGCAATTGGAGAGTTAAAAGCCATTTTCTTTTTGGAAATATCGGCTTCATCTACTCCCACAATATGATAACGTTGAACTTGATTAGCTTTTCCAATTTTCAATGAAACGGTTGCTCCAAATCGGACTTCATCCTTTGGCTGTTCTGATAAATCTATGATCTGTGCACTAGAAATCCGTTCATTGAGCAATTGAATTTTAGCATGAATTAAATTGGAAGCTATTCGCCTTTCTTTTTCGTTAGCACCCTCTAAATCTTCTCGTTCCTTAATCAAAGCCTCTTTCTCAGCTAATAATTCATCATAACCCTTTGATGTAACATAATTCATTAACCCCTCAGGCAAATCGGCTCGAGGCGGAACCATAGGAGTTTCCTCTTGATCATCCTCTTTTACAAATCCTCTACTCATATCTTTTAGATTTAGTTATCTAAGTTATGAAAGTCTATTTAAATGATTTAGTGTAGAAGATATTGAATAGTTAAAACACAATAAGCAATTTGCTAATAGCATACTTTTCACTCGATTTTAATAAAATTCTTTCAACCCCCAATATAATTATCCGAGCTGTATTTACTTTTAAGTATAAATCCGCTCTAATCCGTCAATTAATAATTACTTTGCAGTCTGCTATTGCTTTAGATAGAATGAGAACAGAGCTAATTAGAAAGATTAAAACAAACAAGGGTTATGTTTACCTTATCGACTCCGACCTATATAACATTGATCGTAACCAATTTCGATCTAAAAAAGACTTCCAAGCACAAGTTGTTCGTTTGTTCCTAACTGCTAAAATTGGTGATCATGTTCTAAATCATAATGATAGTGGGGCTCCTTTTCTAGTAGATTCTAATTACCACCTTTCTATTTCACACTGCGATCATTTATTCGCAATATACCTCTCGTCTTTTGAATTCATAGGTGTGGATATTGAGGTTATAAAAAAAGATATTCAAAAAATCATACCCTACTTTATCAATCAACAGGAACGAAATACCAATTGGACCTTTGAGCAATTATACATTATATGGTGCACAAAAGAAGCCGTTTACAAATCTAAAAAAGGAAATATACAGGATTTAGCGGCTGAAGTAACTGTTAAGAGCATCGCTAATAATGAAGTAATATATACTTTCAAAAATCAGGTTGAAAAATTGACCTATGAAATCACTGACAATTGGGTATTGACCTACAATTAAAAACAAGCAATTGTTCCTTTTGATTTCTATACTAGGAAAGCAATTGCTCGAAGAATCCTCCAATTTTTAATACTGGGTCTATAAAGTGAATTTCATAAATCCAATAACGCTCATTGCCATTTTTGTCTTTTTCACTCATCAATATATCATTATTGGGGTGAATATAATTGACTTCTTCCTCTCCTGCGATTTGTTCATGTGGGAATTTCCCAATCAAATGTCCGCAATGAATGTTACCAAACTGCCAACCGTATTTCTGAGCCAATCCTTTGGTATAGTTGTAGAATTCCGCCCCGGTTAAAGTGTCCTTATTTTTATCGAAATATACTTTTCCTTCTTTCCATGCATCTTCTACATCCTGCTTTAATTTTAGTTTTAGATTGTGTTTCCCAATCACATAGGTTTTACCCATATCAGCTTCCCATTCTTCAAAAACAGGCCCAAAGTCAAAAAATAAGATATCATCCTCTTGAATGGTCAAGTTGGGTGGATTTTCTTTGTATGGGAATAAAGTATTTGTCCCTGTCCTCACGATTCGCTTGTGCCAATATTGTCGAATTCCAAATAGTTCAAAAGCCAACTCATAAACTTGTGTATTGAGCTCTTTTTCAGACTTTCCTGCTTTCACTAGTCTGCGATTTTCAATTTCCTGAAATAATAATTCAGCCTTTTTTTCTGCTTCTATTAACTGTCTCAATTGATTGCTCATACTTCCTACCTATTTATTAATTTCAAGCTTTGCACGCTCAATCACCTCATCTTTAGTTCGATCAGATAAGTTAGTAATTACTCTGATATCTGGTGGCACACCACTTTCGTATTCATTATTCAGATTTGCATCTAAGGTTTGAGTAATGGAAAAACGATAAGTCCATCCATTGGGCAATTGTCCACCATTAGGCAACCCCAATCCACCACCTGTGGTATCTCCTATTAACGTTATACTCGGCATAGCCTTAGTAGACAACGCTGTAAATGATCCTGCGCTATAAGTTCCACGATCAATTAACATCATTACCTTTTGATTATATATTGGTGAAACCGGTGAAATAAAAGTAGGTTGATCTTCTGAAAATGCAGTGTGCGCTTTACCATTCTTCAGTCTACTGTAATAAACAAGTGTTTTCTGATTAATGAAGCGCTCTAGAAGAGCAAATACATCACTTACTGCCCCTCCTCCATTTTCTCTCAAATCAATTATCAACCCTTTCGTGTGCTTATACCTATTGAGAATAAAATTCAAATTAGTAGAATTAATCATTCCAGTAAATTGTGAAAACCTAATGTATCCAATTTCTTGATTCGAATTCAGTAAAAAGTCGTGCACAAAGGGTCCAGATATATAATAGTCGGAAGGTAGGTAATGATCAGTAACGATTCTCCAGTCAAAATTGTCAGGTCCTAAATTTTGAGTTCCATAAAATGCGACATTAAAAGTGGAGCTTAAGTTGGTATGATCGTCTTTAAGTTCTCTCAACAATCCTCCCAATACATTAAAAAGGGAGTCATCAGACATTTCAGGATAAAGTTTGGAACTGTACTCGGTATACTTTTCATCCCAATCAATTTCTTTTAAATCGAAGTAAGCATATTTCTCATCACATTGTTTCCACAAATAATCAAAATTGACTTGAGGGTCTAAAGAACTTAAGTCTTCTTCAAACAAATAACCTTCGCAAGCCATTAGAAAAGGAATAAATACGGCCAACATATACTTTATACTCTTCATCATCGATTGGTTTTAAATAATAACGCTACACTTATCAGGTGATTACTCATCTCAAAAACATCCAAATCTCCTCCAGTTTTATAAGCCTCCCAGTCATATGCAAGCTTTACTCTATTACTATTGTTCAAAGAAATTTCATAGGCAAGGCTGCTAGATATCTTTGCTCCTGAAAACACCCTCAACTCATGGTTGTCGAATATGTTCCATCCATCCCTATTGGTAATTGCACCTTGACTTAAGTATGCGTAGCCGTTTCTATATGAACTATTCACCACTCCTACATTGAATTGATACGTTAGACTTCTTGATCTTGGAAACAAAGAGTACTTGATGAACAAAAACTTTTTATTCTTCTGCTCAGTTCTCGAGATATCTAAAATCACTTTGGCCGCCACTTGCAAATTAATAAAAGCCTCAATTCCTAGGTTATTATTCATTAGGGCCTCATTAAACCTATAGTTTCCCATGGCAGAAAGCATTCCTCCGACTAAGAATTTACACTTTGCAGTGTTCCAATTTCTAATACCTCTTAAATAAGAATAGTTAAGGGTAAATGTATTGATCGAACTGTAATGAACTTCATTCTCAATCAAGGAAGAGTAGCTTCCCGCGGCCATTATAAAATTCGCATCTGTTTCAAAAATGTTATTTTTTTTATTTCTACCAATTTTTGCATGAATTCCTGGACCGCTGTAAATTAATGGCGATGTGGCAAAATCTCTAAATGTTCCTAATTTGACTCCAACTCCCAATTCTAAAAATGTAGCTCGGGCGGAAGTGTCTCGTGCAACCCATCCTGACTGTTCTAATTCTTGGGCTAAAGTTCCGAAGCTAAGAATCATCAGTAGAGGAAATATGACTTTAAATTTCATTCTTATTTTTTTAAAGGTATTATCGAAATCTTCAATTAAATTTTATATTAAAAATAAGTCTATCACACAATCAACAAAAAGTTTAATTCTTTCATCTTCATCAACTATATAGTTTCAAAAGTAAACATATAGATAGACGTTAAATACCACTTAAAAAAATTACCCCACACAATGGATATTAAAAATATGACTGCTTGTCTATTTAAAACCTCCTCTAATCGAAAAAAGATGACTCACTGTCGGATTCTAATTAATTTTAGCAATTAGTAACATCCCAACTTTGACTAAACATATTCTCTTTTTCTTATTATTGGTTTTCTCCTTTTCAGTCAATTTAGTTTGTCAGCAATTGGTAGGGGAAAAAGAAAATTCAGTAATAGATTCTTCAAATACCTCTCTACTTCTATTTATAACCGATGAAGAGCTAGAACTTATGTCCTACGTTTCCAGTAAAATAGAGTTTTATCCCAATACTTATGTATTAACTCTGGAAGCAATTGAAGCCATTGAGCTAATTGCGGACCTTCTAGAACAAAAACCTGCATACAACTTAGTTATTTCAGGTCATTATTTTGAAAGTTTCAGTAAAAAGCGCAACCTAAAGCTTTCTTTACAGCAAGCTGAAGCGATTAAGCATTATTTTATGTCTGCTCAATTAGATGAATCCAGAATACGCATTAATGGATATGGCGAAAAACAGCCACTTTCACTAACTAATTTGAAAGTTAATACTCGAATCGACCTTTCTATCAACTTTTGAGTAGTTAATAGGAAAAGAAGTTTGACTAATTGGGACTTCCTGAGTAAATTTAGCTTTCACCTTTACTCAACTACCATGAAGTGGCCCTATAGTTTAAAAAATAAGTTATCTGTTTCGATTATTCTCACTATCATAATTCTATTGATACTATTAGTCAATATTCAGAATCGACAGCGATTTGAACAATTGGATCATTCTATGTCGAGTATTTATGAAGATCGACTAATGGTGCAAAATTATTTATTCAAATTATACGATAATCTTCAAAAGGAAGAAAAACTAAGGAATAGCACTTCCAATTCTATTATAAAAGATTTGGACGAATTGAAAGAGGAGCGGCAACAAATTATTTCGAAATATGAAGAGACCTATCTTACCGAAAAGGAAAGAAAAGAGTTTGCAAACTTTTTAAATCACCTGAATAAAAAAGACAAACTTGAGCAACAAATACTTGAAAGTAAAGACTCTACTACTCGAGTTAATTTACACGAAGCTTTTGAAACCAATACTGCGAAAACGCTAAACTCGATGCGTAATCTCTCAAATATCCAAACTCAAGAAGGCAAAGCTCTTCAGATAAGTTCACATAAAATAGTCCTAGGTAGTTTATCCATTTCTCAGCTGGAATTAGCGATACTTATTGTTTTAGCTTTAGTAATTCAAGTCCTCATATTTACCTCTAAAACCTTAAAAATCAAAACCCACACACCTCATCACTTAAACTAGATGATGGTTTTTACACAATTCCTTTTATCGGGAATTTGATAGCTTTTAACTTTAAAAGCCCCTACCTCAACGAAGATTAAATTTAATACGCTTCCTTCCCCTCTACTTTTGTCCTTGAATTGTATTATAAATAATTAGGATGAAGAAAATTTTATTATCTATTGTTGCCACTACGTTAATATCAGTTGGCGCATCAGCTCAGAGCAAAACAAATGAAAACAGCATTGGTATTCATTTTGGAACCAAGGAATATGCAGGAGATTTAGGATACGAAATGTATCGATTTGAAAAGGTTCATGCTGCTTTCGGAGTGTCTTATAGCAGATACATTAACCGATCTTTTGATGGAATGTTATCGTTTTCTTACGGTCAAATGCGTTTTTCAAAAGGAGCTCGTTCTTTCAAAACCAACCTTGGAGATATTAAACTAGAGGCAAAATATAAATTAAATAATGGATACCTACTTAAAGAAGATGCACTTATTGCACCATTCGTTCATGCAGGTATTGGAAACTCTATGTATTCTGGTGCTCATGTAAATGGAACTGTGTTTAGGTTAGGTTTTCCTATGGGTGCAGGAACCATGATCAACGTTCATGAGAATTTCGCGCTTTCTTTAAACTCCACCTTCACTTATATGGTTGATGATAAAATGGATGGTGTAGACAATAGAGATAAGTCTGAAAATTTATTGGATCGTTTTTTATATTCGGCTGTTGGAGCGCATTATAACTTTTCTACAGGAAAGGATACTGATGGAGATGGAATTCTTGATAAAAATGATGAATGTCCTGAAGTTGCAGGAACTCTTGAAAACGGAGGATGTCCTGATACTGATGGCGATGGTGTAATCGACAAATTAGATGCTTGTCCTACTGAAGTTGGAACAGCTGTATTAGGCGGTTGTCCCGACACGGATGGTGACGGAGTAGCTGATAAGGATGATACTTGCCCGAAAGTAAAAGGTTTAGTTGCCTTAAAAGGTTGCCCTGACACAGACGGTGATGGTATCGCTGACAATGAAGATGCTTGTCCTGAGATAGCAGGAGTTGCTGAATTCAATGGATGCGTTGATACAGATAAAGATGGCATTGCTGATAACTTAGACACTTGTCCTAAAGTTGCCGGTTCTAAAGAAATGAACGGATGTCCTGATACGGATAAAGACGGTATCGCTGACAACTTGGATAAATGTCCAACAGTAGCAGGAATTGCAGCTAACAAAGGTTGCCCTGAGATTAAAAAGGAAGATGCAAAAGTGATGGAAATGGCGATGAAAGGTTTATTCTTTGAATCAGGTTCAGCTAAAATAAAAGCTTCATCTCTTAAAGTATTGGACAATATTGCTAAAGTTATGAACGCCAACAAAGCTTATAACCTAATGATAGAAGGCCATACAGATGCATCAGGTGATGAAGCGAAAAATTTAATCTTATCAAAAGATAGAGCTAAAGCAGCAAAAGACTATCTAATTGCAAAAGGTATTGACGCTAGCAGATTGACTTCTGAAGGCTATGGAATTACTAAGCCAGTAGCAGATAATAATACTGCTGCAGGTAGAGCAAAAAATAGAAGAGTAGAATTTAACATCAAGTTTTAACACTACACCTAGAACAAACGACCAAAACTCTGAGAGAGCGTTTCGAAAGAAACGCTCTTTTTTTGCTTTTATACTCTCCCTATGCCTTTCCTCCAATTGTTACTCAACAACAAAATCAAGGAAAGTGGCAACAAAATAGAAACAACAAACATCAGTAAATAGTAGTTGGGAATACTTCCCCACTTCATCCAAATTAAAACACCTTGGAAAAATAGAATGGTTTCTGAAAACACAAACCCAAGAATAAAAATTTGAATTCCGATACCGGAAATTAGTTTTCGGATTCGTTGTCTAAGAATTAAAAATATAAAACCTGACACTACTCCAAGCATGGTTAAGTGAATGTAACCAATCATAAAGTTTCGAAGCTCGGTGGACACTGTAGCTACTTCAGGAATCAACAATAATGTTTGCAGCACGATTTTAAATAGCAAAGAACTAACTCCAAATATGATCAAGATTTTATTTAATCTCGATTTTGTGAGAACCACTGATCTAACTTCTTTCCAATTGGATTGAAATAAAAGAATGAAGCCTAAAAGTTGTGCTAAGACTCCAATTCCGTTGATCCAATTGTAATAGTCAGCTTTAAACGCCCAAGCCAAAACATGCGCAAAAGTGGCTATTAATCCCACCCAATAAAGTAGAAAGAAATGCTTGAAAGTTTTGGCTTTTAACTGAACTCCCCATTGACTCAACAAGAATAAAAACAATCCAAAAATGGCCATCAAAAACCAACCGTTGAATTGAAAATGCAAGTAAAACTGCACCACAATGTGGTACCAAGGTGTAGCTTGCATTCCCTTTCCAATGACTGCGCCCATGGCCCAAATTCCAATAGTAGAAATCACCATCGTCATTAATGCAGATTTAACCAATTGTTGAATTGGAGGATTTTTAATTTCCATATCACGCCACAGCAGTCGAGCAAAAGAATAGGAAGCAAAAATGTGCAAGGAAGAAAAAGTAATGGAAACGGCTCCATACCCTTGAAACGGAAAACTAAATAGCATTCCCACTACGGTAATCTGCGTGAACCAAAATAGCCTATTATAGATGGGTTTTCTTTTGCGAGATTCAGGGATAAAACAATCCACCAACAAGGCATACAAAATCAGGTAAACCCAACCTAATGTGGCGACATGAGAATGGGTGTGCAGTAAATTTTTATAGTCGAAGTCGAAGTGCCACACAAATGCACCCCTCAAAAGTAAGCCTAATGAAGCTGCAATTAAAAAATTAATCAGCGCTGTGTTTACCCAAGATTTTCGCATAAAATTCTATCGTGTGAGAAGACTCAAAACTAAAAAAAAATGCCCACAGCTATCAAATATAGCTATGGGCAACTTTACAACATACAAATCAATTTTAAACTAAACTACCTAACTTCGCTTCTTCTGCTTTTACAGCCCAAGGAAACAAAATATTATTTTCTAAGTGGATGTGACGGTGCAAATCTTGTTCAAATTCTTTTAGCATAGAAAAAGCCACCGTATAAGTACTACACGCATCAGATGGTGGAATATAACCGTTAGTCAACTTCTCTATTTTTTCAAAGCGATCTCCTTCATTTTCATGCTCACTCATCATCATCGCAATTGGATTTTTAACTGTTCCGAAATGTGGTGTATCTAGTTCACCTCCGCCCATTTCATTTTTTACCATCTTACGAATGTGAGGGAACAATACCAGTTCCTCTTTCTTCATGTGCTTTGTTAACTCTCCAGCTGAAGCAATGAATAATTCGTTCACCTCAATCAATTCCGGATGACGATCGCCATGAACGGCTGCGATTTTAGCCAAATACTGCTTCAAAATTGGAATTCGCTCTTCCACATATCGGTGGTGCTTTTTCTCGATGTAATCCACCAATAAATCTTTTGGCCAAGCTGTAAAATCTACATTTTCTCCACTCGATGTTTTTAGCACATTGTCTAATGCATTTAATACATCAGTTGGGTTAATCATTTTCTTTTCGCATGCATCTTCTATGCTGCGATTTCCTTTGCAACAAAAATCTATTCCGTATGATTCAAATACTGTTGCAGCTCTATAATCTTCTGCAACCAACTCTCCTATTATGCTATCTTTAGTTCTCATATGTAACTAGTTTATGGTTATTTTCTGAATCAAAGTTAGGCAACTTTTATTAATTCGGACAAATTTATCCGAATTAAATTATCCATTAAAAGTCCTTCTTCATCGCGATGCGTTGCATAATGAATGTAGGTACGATAAACCAAACCGTCAACATGAATAGTGACAAGAAAAAACCGAGTCTAGTTCCGAAAAATTGTTGAAACACAGCTCCTGTATAACCCAATAAAGCGGAGATGTCTAGCTTCAATAAAATCAATACTCGAGATAGATCAACGGGATTTAGTAAAGTGGCGATCAATGAAAATTTGTCCAGTGGATAATCTTCAAAAAACATCAACGACATTAAGAACAAACCATCGTAAATAACCGCCATAAATAGCCACAGCAAGATGGCATATCCAAACCCTTTAATCTTGTTTTCGTTTTTTAATGCGATCACAAACGCCAAAGAAGTAAAGATTAAAGTCAACATACTTCCACTCACTAAAAGCAATCCAAAATCCCAAATTGCAACACTGGTATTGATACCGTAAACAAAAAATGGGATTCCTAAACCTATCACTAAACTCATAGAAAGCGAAAGTGCAACTCCGAGGTATTGCCCCATAAAAATGGAACTTCGTTTGATGGGCTGTGCCAATAGCAATTCTGTAAACTCTTTGGAATTGTAGTAATACATTATTCCAAAAATGGTTCCGATGAGTGGCACCAATACGATGATGATATTCATTAAAGTAATGACTGCTTTTGAAAGGTCATTGTTCAAAAACAACAAGACAAATCCCATTAAAAGGTAGAATAGAAAATAAACGTAGCTCCATCGGCTGCGTATTAAATCGTAAAAACTGTATTTTAATATCTTAAGCATAACTAGCGGTTAAAATGGATGCAATGGCGTGTTCAAAGTCAGACTCGTTGGTCTTACTTTTCAATTCAGGGATGGTTCCTTTGAAATAGATTTTTCCTTCTAAAATAAATACAATCTGGTCAGAAATTTCTTCTACAAAACTCATAATATGCGAGGTAATCAATATTGTTTTCCCTTTCGCCTTCTCTTCATTAATCAACTGTTTTAATCGGATGTGAGCAATGGGATCCAACCCTGTGGTGGGTTCATCTAAAATAATCAATTGACTGTCAAACATGAAAGTCAACACTAGATTCACCTTTTGTTTGGTACCTCCAGATAGGTTACTCAACTTCTTATTCAAAAAGGGTTCTAGTCGAAACAACTCAATTAGCCGCTGATCATCGGCGTTTTTATTCGACCGTAAATCTTTGATCATATTGATTAACTCCTGCACAGATAAGTTCCCAGGGAAGTTGGCAATCTGTGGCAAATAATCAATGTTATTTCTATAGTTCCACTCCCCTTGTATGGCTTTTCCATCAAGGTGGATACTGCCTTTATCGGGAATCACCATTCCCAAAATGCTTTTAATTAGGGTCGTTTTTCCTGATCCATTTGGGCCTAGAACGGCAAAGATTCCTTTGGTATCAATTGTTAAGTCGATTCCTTCAAGAACCTTATTTTGTCCGAACTTCTTATGTATATCTTTTACTTCAATCATTTTTAATAGGTTTCATTTGTGGATTAGTGTCAACTAAATCATCAGGAGTAAATACTGGGGATACTTTCTCTGCAAAGTCGATTATGTCCATGAACAAACTTCTCAGCAGAATAATGGTTTCAGGTGTTCGGTTGACGATATATGAAAACAACTTTACAGGACGGTAAGGCACATCTCCCACTCCATTCTTATTCAGGTCGTAGCCGGAGTAACTGCTCCAGTAGTTTCCATCAAACTTATTGTCATTCAAGTTGCTATTGTAAGAAATATCAAATGAATTGTACAAAAAATTGTTACTTATAAAATGGTTCTCATAGCAAGCCCCTCTAACTTTTACAGCCCATCCATTCCTTTTAAAATTATTGTTTCTATAGTTCACTCGATTGGACCCTTCTATGGTAATTCCCACAGTATTGTCCTCAAAAGTATTTTCGTAAATCTCGGAGTCGTTGATCTCTTTCAATAAAATCCCAAAGGCTGCAGTGCCCCAATTTTTTCTAAAAATATTTCGATGCATGATGATACGTTTGGAGAACATCACAGCCACTCCTGCCCCATTGTTTTCAAATACATTATCACGATAGGTATCGTCGTTTGAAAACATAAAATGCAATCCATAGCGTACATTGTTGGTACTCGTATTTTTAAGAATTTGAATGCTATCTGAAAATTCTAAGTAGATCCCATCGCGCACATGTTGCACTATATTGTGTTCCACCACGATATTATTGCAATACCACAATTGAATGCCATTTCCTGAATTAAATTCCTCTACTGCATCTCCTATAATCTTATTGTGATAAACCCTTCCATGAGAAGATTTCTCTAAATAAATGCCAAAAAATAGCTTTTCAAGAACTACGTTTTGAATTAAAAAATGCTTGCTTTTAACCACCCGAATTGCTGCGAAATCAGTGGTATAACTCGTTCCTACATTGATGATAAACAATCCATCCACGGTAACTGAATCTGAAACAATGGTAATGATTTCACCTTGATCCTCTCCATCAATTGTAGGAAACAATTCCCCTTTTAAGGTCAGTGGTTTATCTATCGCAATATTGAATTCCTTATAGTATCCCTGCTTTACTAAAACGGTATCGTGGGGAGACGCAAGCGCAATCCCCGTTTTCAAGGATTTAATCGATCCATTTTTACTGACAATAATAGTTTTAGAATAAGCATTCGTACTTAAAAGAAAAACTAATGCATTGACCAATATAGCTGTTATTACTTTCAAAATCATCTACTTTTATAGTATTGCATACTTAAGGCCTGCATTTATCAAGTACTTTTGATTCATTTGAATACCCGTAACATTTTGATAAATTGGCACTCCAGCCTCTAAACCGAATTTAACCTTATTCCAATTTGATGAAGCGCTGAAAGCATAGTTTAATCCAAGAAAACCATTCATTTGATGACCTCCATAATTCGCTGTATTTGCCGCAGGAGCCATCATTGGCTTTAAATCTACATCGATTCCAGATATATTTTCATTTATAAGCCATTGAACACGACTAGAAATAGAAACACAACTGTTCAAATTAAGAGCTCCCCAAACATTTAATTGCCCCATATCTCCAAGCTGATATCCTTCTGTATTATTACCAGTTCTTAATACTCCAGATAACTGAGCTCCAATAGAGCCACTTGTAAAAGTCTTTTTATAGGTAGCGCCTAATGAGAAATCGACCGTTCCGCTACCCAACTGCATGGCGTAAGGTAGTTTTGCATTCTCCTTCATCGGTGTATCGTCCTTTTGGCTGACACTCCCTATGGGAAAGCTAATCCCTGTATTCAAATGCATAGAACTACTTTGATTTGCATATAAAGCGATTAAAACACTTGCCTTTAAATCGCCTAAGCCTCTAGACTGCGTAGAAAAATTTTCTTTCATTTTCATTCCATCCATCATGGTCATGCTGTGTGTTAGGTCCATTTTATTACTTAAATAGTTTTGCATCAACATTAAAGTTACTTTATCAGTTGGTGCATACATTACACCCAACATATGCATTTGCATTGTCATGGTTTGAGGCGCATTCATATAGCTGTTAAAGATTTGTTCATCTGTTATCGCTTCAGTTCCAGATAAATTTCCTTCCATAGACATGTACATGGCCTTATAGGAAAACATTAATCCGCCTTGAGGGTGCATGTGATCACCTGAAACACCAATTGGTGCGTGAGAGTCGGGTCTAAAATGATTGTGATGAAAATGGTTTGATGCATCTGATTTCTCATCAGAAAAAAGCGCTTTCAGCTCTTCCCAATTGTATACCGCTCCACCGTTTTTCTTTTTATAATTGTTCGCTACTTCTTCACTTTCAAAAGCAGACAAATTCGCTCCCATCGGACTCTGAATCTTTTTACTTTTGAGGTAATAGGCTGTTTTTGCATCCACCAATTTCGAAGTAGAATAATCAGCAACAGCTAATTTTGAATGCTCTTTGTTTGGCTGTTCTTTTAGGTAATTAACCAAGCACTCTATCGCATCAAAATGACTGATTTTGCCATTTTCTTCTATTGTCGCATTGTGTTTTAAGTCTTTAATAGTCATATTGCAGTGAGTGCAACTGCTATTTTTCTGAGCGTTTGCTGCCATTGCTAGGAATAATATCGTAGCAAACAGCATGATTTTTAAGGTTTTCATGTTTTATGGTTTTAGCTGAACATTACTTGGCGAATTGCCGGTTCAATTCTTCCCAATTGAACAATTCTCCACCGTTCTCTTGTTGAATTTCTACTGCCTTCTGTTGAGATTCAAATCCCGAAAGATAAGCTCCCATAGGACTTGGGATATTTTCACTAATTAGATAGGTTGCTTTAGTGGCATCGATTAGATCGCCCGAGCCATTAAAATCATTGATGAGAAATAGAGCAACTTGCTGTTCCTGATTTTGATTATTGTAATTCAAAAGGCATTCAATGGCATCGAATTTAAATGCTTTGCCTTTCTCGGTGACTATTTGAGCGCCATGCTGTTTATCAACGATTGTCATCTTGCAGAAGCTACATCCATCTTTCCCGTAGTTGATGGGCTGAGGACTAATGCTGCATGCAGATAAAACAACAGTTAAAATGGCGAAGATTAACACGGTCTTTTTCATGATTTTTTGATTTAAATTTTAAGTGGTGGTGGCTGATTTACGACCAACAAAGAATGCTAGAACTGTAAGCGACATTCCGACGAACATCATATATGCACCTACATTCGGCAGGGATTCTACATCAAAGTTGAGTAGTTTTTGAAACCCAAACAATGGTGGTTTATAGGTCATTGGATTGCCATCGGCATCCATTAATTTCATAATTGCATTGGGGTCTAAATTGGTTCCATAATCATACATCCAAAGGTTGAAATCATACATACCCAATATTCCAAGAATCGACATTGCGACAAACCAAATAAGCGCCCAATTGTGACTTATTTTCTTCATGGCCATTAGTATTCCTATAATGACACCTAGAGAAACAATGGCTATTAATATTTTGGGGAAAGCTTGAAATTCCCACATTTCATCAGCGGTTGGTAAAACTTTCATACCGATATAGTGATTTAAACCGTTGATATTTTGAACATCAAATTCACTCACCCCTCTAATGCCATTTACGAAGATGTGCATTCCAAGAGGTTCAGGATATTGTGGTGCTCCAAGCATGATGGTCCATAATGGAAATTGGAATAACCCAAGTAACAGTAGTGAACCAACAATCATAATTATACCAGCATTTTTCATTTTGCTTTGGTTTAGAAGTTTTAAAAAAAGGCGGGAGAAATCAACCAACTCCCGCCTCGGGAAAATGAATTTTTTAACCGTTTTCTATTTTCCCATATAAACTGATCAATCTTCGCCTAAAGACCAGCTTAATTCAATATCAGAGTCTGCAGGAGAAACTCTAATGTATCCTTGCATTTCTTGATGCAATGCTGAACAAAAATCCGTACAGTAGAACGGCCATACCCCTACTTTCTTAGGCTCCCAAGTATTGGTTTTGGTTTGACCTGGCATGATTAATAATTCAGAAGAATTCTGACCTATCATAGAGAAACCATGAGGTACATCAAAATCTTGTTCGTGGTTCGTAATATGGAAATACACTTTATCACCAACCTTCACACCTTCAATGTTATCCGGAGTAAAGTGACTTCTGATAGTTGACATATAAATGTGAACTTCGTTTCCTTTTCGCTCTACTTTTGCTTGATCAGGGCTAGTGATGGCGTAAGGGTGCTTGTTTTCATCTAAACGATAGATTTTCTTCGCATTATTTTTCAATAATTCAGCAGGACAACCTGCAGCATAGTGAGGCTCACCATGAGTTGGGAAATCATAAATCAATTCCATTTTCTCACCTGAGATGTCATAAATCTGTGCAGAGTGCTCCATTTCAGGACCTACTGGTAAGTATCTATCTTTTGTGATTTTATTCATGGCAACCACATATTTACCAAATGGCTTTCTTGAGTTTCCTCCAGGAATCATTAAGTGACCAACAGAATAGTAAGTTGGTTTTCTATCAATTACTTCCCAAGTACCTAACTTCCATTTTACCACTTCAGAAGAGATAAAGAAAGTAGTATATGCGTTTCCTTTTCCATCAAACTCAGTATGCAATGGTCCTAATCCTCCACTCTTAACAGTACCTGCTAATACATCTTCGAACTTTAAAATTGGAATACCATACGCTTCTCCGTCAAATTTCTCTGCTTCAATAGCAGCAATCATCTTATCAAATGAGTGAACCGTTAAGTCTGCAGATAATTTACCGTTTCCAATAATGTATTGACCAGAAGGATCAACATCACAACCGTGAGGAGATTTAGGAGTTGGTAAGAAATAAACTGCACCTGGAACTTTTAATGGATCAACTGTCAGCACTTCCTTTTTCATAGTAGTAGTCGCAGTATGTGTACTTTCATCATATACATTGTGTGCATAATTTGCTGGCATCATTGTTCCACCACCATTGTTCACATATTCTTCGATCTTTTTCCAGTTTACTGCTGCAATAAAATCTTTATCGTTTTGTGAAGCATTCACTTCCAATAAAGAGTTAGCCTCTTCAGTGTTGTAAGTAGTAAAGAAGAACCAACCGTGAGACTTGTCTCTACCAGGGTGAGATAAATCGTAGTTAAAACCAGGCATCATCAATTGAAATTTAATATCCATGTGACCATGCTCAGGATCTACACTAATGAAAGACAAAGAACCCTTAAAATTTGATTTATAGTCTTTAATCGGCATATCTTTCTGAGGAATTGGCACAGAGAAACGCGTTCCTGCAACTACATATTCTGTATTCTCAGTAATGAAAGAAGAACTGTGGTTTCCCGCACTGTTTGGAACTTCGATAATTTCTTCTGTCTCAAACGTGGTTAAACTAATTCTCGCAATCCTAGGGGTGTTGTTACCATTGATAAAGATCCAACGACCGTCCAACTCTCCATTGGTTTGAGAAATGTCTGGGTGATGAGCATCATCCCACGGCACAAAACCAAAAGAGGTATTCAACATTGGTTTTGTTTCTTCGGAATAACCATAACCTGAAGTTGGAAACTGAGAGAATACAGGAATCTCTTTGAACATTCTACCTGATGGCAAACCGTAAACGGTTAAGTTTCCACTATATCCACCTGACATAAAGGCATAAAACTCATCGTGCTCTCCTGGAGCTACATATACCTTTTCGGCAGCACTAGATGCCAATGCACCTTTATTCGACTTGCCTCCTGACTCGCTGTTGCTACAACTGATTGCAGTTCCCACTAGAGCCAACACAATTAAACTATTGATTAACTTTTTCATATTCTTGTATTTTGGTTGATTGATATTAATTTTCAGGTAAAATCACTTTGTCGACTACGTGTACGATTCCGTTTCCGGCTTCTACACTGGCTATTATTTTGGCTCCTCCGATGAATACCTCATCTCCAACAACTTCCACTTTCACGCTTAAATCACTGGCTTGGCCTAGCTTCTTAAACTTCTTCAAAAAGTCTTTAGAGTAATTACCTGCCGTTACATGATGTTTTAAAATCTGAGCTAGCTGCTCCTTATTCTCAGGCTTCAGTAAGTTCTCTACAGTGCCAGCTGGTAATGCTTCAAAAGCTGCATTTATCGGTGCAAAAACCATCAGTGGACCGGCATTTACCAATGCATTTTCTAGCTGTGCAGCCTGAACCGCAGCTACTAATGTAGAATGATCAGGTGAACCTATAGCAATGTCCAAAACAGTGGGTTGAGATTCATCATCTTTGATAAAGGCCTGCCCTTGTTTTTCAGTTTTTACTTCAGTCGTATTCGATGTCGCATCTTGCTCGACAGTTTCCGAATTCGGATTGCCGCAGCTCGCTATTGAAATTGCAACAGCTGCGCACAATATTCCTTTGTTTAAATTATTTTTCATGGCGGTTTGGTTTATGGATTAAATTGAATTTAATTAAGTGTTCTAAAGTATTCTAGAATATCACGTGCTTCAGCCTCAGTTAAATTTTGATTAGCCATTGGAGACCCATTGTGATCAATCAACAATTGACGTGCTACTGGATCTTTCTCCACCATTTCCACAGGATTCAGAATCATATTCATAATCCACTCAGGAGACCTTCTTTCTGTTACTCCTTTAATAGCTGGCCCTATAAACTTCTTCTCTACTTTATGACAAGCCTGGCATTTAGTATTGAATAGCTCTGTTCCTCTTGCTACCATTGCAGCGTCTATCGCTTCAGCAACTTCTACATTCTTAACGGGCCCGACACCTTTATTTACTTCTGGCTCAGCCTCTACTATTTCTACTTTGTCCTTTTTGGGCGTTTCTACCTTTTTAGATTCTACTTTTTTCTCTTGTGCTCCACCACCGCAGCTATATAGAACTAGCGTGGCCATTACGATTAGGGTTTTGATTGTGTTTTTCATCTTTGATTGATTTTTAATTTCTATTCAAAGGTATCTCTGCTTATCTCCTAAGAAAATGACATTTGTCATATTTTCGGACTTTTTTATCCTTTATTTGAAAAACAAACAACAAGCAGCTATATTCGAAATACTTATATCTGAGAAATACACAAAAAATTATTCCAATTGAAGAATAGAATTACAGCTCAGTAAGCAGATTACATTCTTTAAATGAACCCTATTTATGAATCATAATATTTTGAAATAGAAAGAAATTTCAATCTAAAAAAACGTTAAATTTGGGAATCAATGAAAGCGATATTATCCATATTCTTAATGCTAGAAGTTTTGTTCAGTTCCATGAGCATCACTGTCAATATGCATTACTGCTTAGGAGAATTGGCTGATATTGCTTTTCTAGAAGAGGCTGAGGTTTGTTCATTCGAGAAGTACTTTGGAACTTCTACCCCGAAAGATGGATTAGCTTTTAAAAATAAATCATGCTGCGGAAGTGAAAGTTATGTGATTCATGGACAAAACCACGAAACCACATTAAAAAGTGAAACAAAAACTGCTGACTTTGCAATTGCCATTCGCGATCTACCGCATTTATTAGAAAATATCAGAGAAAGTCTAATACTAACCCCCAACCACTTAAATTCAGTTTTGATTGAATCTTCCATTTTTCTGCGGATTCAATCTTTTCGATTATAGCTTTTTAATTTTAGACAAAAAACATTATCAATCAAAAAATTAACACACCACATTAACAATCGAATCATGAAAAAATTTAGACTACTTTTAATATTAGCAGTTAGCGTTATATCTGCTCAAGCTCAGCAGGATATCTATTTTAAAATCAATCACAAATTAGGTTCTGCCAATTTCGCATACAACCAAACAGCTACCAATAATATTTCCAATTCTTTCAACCTACAACGGCTTGAATACTATATTTCTGAAATCACATTAAAGTATGATGGTGGACAAGACACCACTTTAGACACCTATATCTTAGTGGATGCAGGAACCACCACCAATGTATTTTTGGGAACTTTCAACATTACGGCCATAGAGAGTGTTTCATTTGGCACCGGTGTAGATGCAGCTGTAAATAATGGAGACCCAGACCTATGGCCAATGACGCACCCTTTAGCACCTAAATCTCCATCCATGCACTGGGGATGGGCAGCAGGTTACCGTTTTGCCGCTTTCGAAGGAATGACCGGAGCCAATATGACTACTGCTTGGCAAATTCATGCGTTAGGCAATAGAAATTACAATACCCAAACAATTGCAACCACAGGATTTACTAATGGCAATACAACTACAATAGAGTTAAATGCTGATTATGCTCAGGCATTAAACAACATTACTATAAATGGTAATTTATTCAATCATGGTGAAACAGGTGAAGCAGCGACGTTATTGAGTAATTTCAATACGAGCGTATTTTCTGCAGGGGCTGTTGGTATTAAAGAAAATCAACTCACCTCTTTTAGCATTTCGCCCAATCCAAGTGCTCAAGACATTACCCTTCAATTTGAAGACAACCAAAATGGGAATAGGTTAACTGTTTCTTCTATTAACGGTCAATTAATCAGCCAAAAAACCATCACTTCAGGTAACCAAGTAAAGGTCTCTATTGATAACAAAGGAACTTATCTGGTTAATATTTATAAAGAAGGAAAACTAATCGGCTCTGAGAAGGTAATCATACAGTAATTATGGAAAAATCAAACCTCACAAAAGGTTTGCTTTTTTTATGTTTCGTTTTATTTTTCTTTCAAAGTTGTCAAAATGACAATGATGAAATTGGAAATGAAACGTTATTATATGATGGCACACCTTATCAGATAAAAACAGGGAGTTTAGAACAACCTGCCATTTCGGGTGACAACAAACTAACTGTTCAAGGAGTAAAATTGGGGCGCATGCTTTTTTATGAAAAAAAATTATCTGCCACCCAAACTCAATCTTGTGCTAGTTGTCACCGACAAGAACATGCATTTACAGACACTGCACGATTCTCTGAGGGAGTCAGAGGTCTTCAGGGTAAACGAAATGCAATGGCTATATTCAACATGGCGTGGAATACCAATGAATTCTTTTGGGATGGTCGAGCCCATTTATTGCGTCACCAATCTTTAATGCCCATTCAGGACCCTCTAGAAATGGATGAAAGTTTGGCAAATGTGGTCAATAAATTGAAAGGCGAAAAATCCTATCGAGATCAATTTTTTAGAGCTTTTGGAACAGAAGAAATTACACCTCAAAGAATTTCTTTAGCCTTGGAGCAGTTTATGAATTCCATCGTTTCAGTGAATAGTAAATATGACCGTTTCGAAAATGGTACTGCTATATTAGACAGTTTAGAGGAGAGAGGTAGATATTTATTTTTTGCTGAATTCAATCCGAGTTTCCCATCACTTTCAGGAGCGGATTGTGCCCATTGTCATTCTACCAAAAATTTTGAAAATGATAAGTATTTAAACAATGGATTGGACTCTGATGCCGATATGGCAGATGACGGACGCATGAAGGTCACCAATGATCCAAATGACAAAGGCAAGTTCAAAATAACGTCGTTGCGGAATATTGAATTGACAGCGCCATACATGCACGATGGCCGTTTCAAAACACTAGAAGAAGTTGTGGAACATTACAACTCAGGTCTAAAAAATTCGTCTACTCTAGACCCAACATTAATTTACCCACTGAACAATGGAGGTCTTCAATTATCATCTGATGATAAAAAAGCATTGATTGCATTTCTGAAGACCTTAACTGATGATGATTTAATGACGAACTTAGAGTATTCAAACCCATTTTAAATTGAATAATCGAAAACACAAAGTAAATACAATGCGACTGTTGGCAGCGTCAATGGTCGTATTTATTGTTTATGGGTTTCGCATATTTTCCGATACCAAAAGTGTTGATGCCTTAATTAAACATCCACTCGGTTTTCCCCCGATGGAATTTCCTACAGGAAATGAATTTAGCAGAGCGCGTTGGGAATTGGGGAAAAAGCTATTCAATGACTCTATACTGTCTATTGATAAAACGATAAGTTGTGGCAGTTGTCATTATCCACATTTGGCTTTTTCAGACTCTGTAGCATTGAGTCCAGGTGTGTTTAAACGTGCCGGCGTTCGGAATGCTCCATCATTAGCCAACATTGGTTATCACCCTTACTTTCTCAGAGAAGGAAGCGTTCCTACGATTGAAATGCAGGTTTTGGTGCCTATTCAGGAGCACAATGAATTCAATCACAACATCGTAGACATAGCTAGAGAATTGGATAAAGATTCTATTTATGTAAAAATGAGCTTGGAAGCTTACAACCGCCGACCTGATCCGTTTGTAATTTCCAGAGCACTCGCTAATTATGAGCGAACATTCATGAGCGGAAACAGTCGCTATGATCAATACACTTTTCAAGGTAAAAAGAAGGCGCTTAATCCAACAGAAAAGAAAGGGATGAAGCTCTTTTTCAGTGAACGATTAAAATGTGTCAACTGTCATGGTGGCTTTAATTTCACCAATTACGCCATTGAAAATAATGGGCTCTCAGAAAAATACGAAGATCCAGGTCGATTTCGACTGACATTAGATTCTATTGATTATGCAAAGTTTAAAGTGCCTTCTTTAAGAAATGTAGAATTGACTGCTCCTTACATGCACAAAGGCCAGTTTGCAACTTTAGAAGAAGTGATAGAGCACTATAACAAAGGAGGTAAAAATCATCCTCAAAAAAGCGAGTTGATACAACCACTAAACTTGACTGAGAAAGAAAAAAGTGAGCTCCTCGCCTTCTTAAAAACATTAACTGATTATGATTTTGTGACGAATAAAAATTGGCGATAAAGGATTAATTTTGGCAAAGAAGACGGTCCATACTCTTCTTTTCTCTGCCATGATTAAACCATTATTTCTGCTTTGTTCACTACTCTTCACTACCGATTTTTTGGCATTAGCTCCAATTGAAAATCAATGGAAATTGGTCAATGAAGAAGATGGATTCAAAGTCTACACCAGTGAAAATGCTTTTTCTCCTATTCATGAAATTAAAATATTATACACTGCTACCTCCACTTTAGACAAAGTCTCTATCACACTTGATAATGTACCTAATTATAAAAATTGGGTGTACAAATGTGTAGACTCCAAACGTGTATCGATAAAAAACAAAGACGATTTTCATTACTATATACTAACTGATTTTCCTTTTCCTTTGTCTGACCGTGATTTGGTAATACATACGCAACAAACGATGTGGCCAAATGGAAAAGGCTACTCCTCTGTTTCCAAACTATTTCCTTCTGAATATAACAAAAGCGAAGACCGTGTGAGGATGGCTTACTTCGAATCGAAATGGGAAGTAGTGAAAGTCAATTCCACCACCATTAGTATCGACTACCGAGTAGTGGCTGATCCAGCAGGAGACATTCCATCATGGTTAGTCAATATGGCGATTACAAAAGGCCCAGTTGAAACAATGCGGAAGTTTAAAACAATGATAGAGAAGTAAATGGCAGACAACTCAATCCACCTACTTTCAAGTATTCATTAAAAAGAAAACCACAAAGCACACTAAGTTTTTCGCAAAGTTCACAATAAGAAAGAAAAGCATTTATTGAATTCATTCACATCATAACACAATTCTAACCACAAAGGCTGCTAAGGTTTCCACGAAGGTCACAAAGAAATTACGAAGTAATATATTAATACTTTGAGTATTGACATATTCATATAATTACAAAGCAATTATATCCTCGCCTGATACGTATACAAATCAAAGTAACGCCCTTCAGATTGAATCAACTCTTCGTGGTTTCCTCGCTCTACAATTCGTCCATCTTCAATGACTAATATTTGGTCTGCTTTTTTGATGGTGCTCAATCGGTGAGCAATCACGAAAGTGGTTCTTCCTTTCATCAGTTCATTCAAACTTTTCTGAATCAATGCTTCACTTTCATTGTCGAGATTAGAGGTCGCTTCATCTAAAATTATAATCTTAGGATCGGCCAAAATCGCTCTTGCAATCGCAATTCGCTGGCGCTGTCCACCTGAAAGCTTCACCCCTCTTTCCCCGATTAAGGTATCTAAACCTTCATCAAAACGATCGGTAAATTCATTCACATATGCTGAGTTTACAGCATTCTGTAATTGTTCTTCAGTAGCATTTGGTCGTGGGAATAATATATTTTCACGAATAGTTCCCTCAAACAAAAACTCATCTTGTAAAACAACGCCTAAATTTCTTCTATAATGGTTCAATTTCACTTTAGATAAATCTTTTCCATCGATGGTAATCATTCCTGACTTTGGATTTAAGAAAGTGGCAGACAATCCAGCAATAGTA
Organism: Acidiluteibacter ferrifornacis; assembly: GCF_009909615.1. Taxonomy (GTDB): domain Bacteria; phylum Bacteroidota; class Bacteroidia; order Flavobacteriales_E; family Vicingaceae; genus Acidiluteibacter; species Acidiluteibacter ferrifornacis. Next base: position 289,248 of record NZ_WWNE01000007.1, read on the forward strand.
GATTTTCCAGAACCAGAACTTCCCACTAAAGCGGTAACTGTTCCCGAAGCAGCTTCGAAACTTATATTATGAATCACTTCTTTTCCTTTTTCGTAAGCAAATGAGACATCCTTGAATTCAATATTTCCAATCACATTGGGCAGTTCTTCTGTTCTATTTCCAGCATCTTCTTCGGCTTCCATATTCATCAACTCCTCTGTGCGGTCTAAGCCTGCCATGGCCTCGGTCAATTGACTCCCGATATTGCTCATCTGAACAATCGGTGCAATCATAAAACCTAATAAAAGCGTAAAGGATAAGAAATCTCCAACGGTCAGGTCTCCAGTCATAATTTTATATCCGCCGATTCCCATTATTCCTGTAGAAGCTAATCCCAATAGAAAAGTAGACGAACTGGTCATAGCGGCCGTGGCTGTTAAACTTCTTTTCACATTGTTGAATAACCGCTCTACTCCTTCTTCAAAGGTTTTATTTTCCTGTTCCTCTGCGTTGAATGCTTTAATGACTCGAACTCCTGCTAACGATTCTGTTAATCGTCCAGTCACTTCGGCGTTAATCACTCCACGTTTTCTAAAAATCGGTCGAATGTATTTGAAAGCCTTTAACGCAACGACGCCAAATATGGCCACTGGCACCAATACAAAAAGGGTCATAGATGGACTAATTTTAATCAACAACACCAATGATATTACTGCCGTAATCGTTCCTCCAACCATTTGAACCAGCCCAGTTCCAATTAAGTTTCGGACTCCCTCTACATCAGTCATAATCCGAGAAACCAACACTCCTGACTTTGTATTATCAAAAAAACTAATCGGCAAGGAAAGTACTTTTTTCTGCACTTTTGCTCGCAATTCTGAAATCAAATACTGCGCCTGTACACTCAATATTTTGGTCAATAAAAAGGACGTGACTGCTTGAACCAAAATTGCAATTCCCACTATCAACAATAGACTATACAGCTGATCATAATCCTTATTAGGGATTACATCATCCAACAGCGCTTTACTTTTCCAAGGCAACACCAAACTAGCCAATCGGCTCAAAACAATTAAAAATAATCCGATAAAAACCAACTTCCTTCGTGGCCAAATTATCGTTTTAAAAGCTTGGGCCTTGGTTACCTTAGAATGCTTTGCAGGCTGCCCTCCTTCTGCCTTGGTATTAAACTTAATCTTTGGGGTCTTCTCCTGAAATCGGTTAAATTTTTTCATCACTAGTTTTAGAATGTTCGAAGTTAAGCAGGTTATTATTTTATTGAGAAATTAATCCAAATAAATAAAATTCATCGTAATATTGCAATATAATATTATACCGATGGGAATCACAAAGTCTACACTTTTTACGGAAGAACAAAACGCACTAGCTAAATTGGCGAAAGTCTTAGGACATCCAGCAAGAATAGCAATTATTGAGCACCTACTTGCGGCAAATGCTTGTATTAATAATGATTTAGTCCAAGAGTTAGGATTAGCACAAGCTACAATAAGTCAACACTTAAAAGAGCTCAAGCAAATTGGAATTATTCAAGGAACCGTTGAAGGCGTTTCCATGAGTTATTGTATTAACCCTGAAAAATGGGCTGAATTAAGTTCCCTTTTTAATCACTTGTTCAATCAATATCAACCTAAAAATAACTGTTGTTGATACTAATTAATCTATAAATGAATAGAATAGTTATTTAATCATACAATTAATACGGTAAAAAAATAGAAATTATGAAGATATCAGAAATTAAGAATCACTTATCGAATAGCAATCAAATTGCTTTTCAATTGCCAAACGGCGAAATAGTTCCTTCTCACTTTCATGTAACCGAGGTAGGAGTTGTCTCTAAACACTTCATAGATTGTGGTGGAACTGTTCGAAAAGAAGAAAAAGCCAACTTTCAATTGTGGGAAGCAGATGACTACGATCACCGCTTGCATCCTGAAAAATTGACCAACATTATCGAGCTTTCTGAAAAAGTGCTAGAAATGGGAGATTTAGAAATTGAGGTAGAATACCAAGGAGACACTATCGGAAAATACGACCTAGACTTTGATGGTTCAAACTTTTTACTGCTCTCAAAAACTACTGACTGCTTAGCGAAAGATAAATGTGGTATTCCGGAACAGAAGCCAAGAATCAAAATGAGCGCAATTGGTAATTCAACTGAAACATCTTGCACGCCAGGTGGTGGATGTTGCTAAATACAAAAACTAAATGATAACAACACAACCTATATTATTTTCTGATATAGAAGCTTCTTTTAGTGGATACAACCACCAAGAAATTTCAGAAGATAGAAAAGCAGTTTTACAACCACTGATCGACTTTATTCAAACGAAAGTAGAAAATAAGCAGCCAGTTAGAATCAATTTTATTTGCACCCACAACTCGCGAAGAAGTCATCTGACGCAAGTGTGGGCGCAAACGATGGCGAAAAATTATAACATCCCGGATGTGGCATGCTATTCTAGCGGGACAGAAACCACTGCCCTATTTCCAAAAGTGGCAGAAACATTAGAAAATACTGGCTTCAAAGTAAGCAGACTTTCCGATGGAGAAAACCCGATTTACAGTATAAAGTTTGCTGATAATGAATTACCGATTATCGCATTTTCGAAAAAGTTGGATAGCGAGTTTAATCCAAAAAATGGTTTCGCAGCTGTTATGACTTGTTCACAAGCTGATGGAGCTTGCCCTTTTGTTGTTGGTGCTGAAAAGCGAATTCCAATCACTTTTGAGGACCCCAAAATATTTGACAATACACCTCAACAGTCAGAAAAGTATTTAGAACGGAGTATGCAGATTGCCAACGAAATGAACTATGTATTTATGACAATAAACCAAAACTTAAAATGAAAAAGCTAAACTTTATTGACAAAAACCTAACGTTGTGGATCTTTCTAGCGATGTTAATTGGGGTGGCAATTGGTTATTTTTATCCTAACTCTGCTGACTTTATCAACTCATTTAGTTCGGGCTCTACCAACATTCCAATCGCTATTGGTTTGATTTTAATGATGTATCCACCGTTGGCAAAGGTCAATTATGCACTTTTGCCCAAAGTTTTCCAAAACGTAAAAGTTCTTTCTGTTTCCTTGCTGCTAAACTGGGTAATTGGACCCATTTTAATGTTTGCATTAGCCCTAATTTTCTTGCAAGATCACCCAGGCTATATGATTGGGCTAATTTTAATTGGACTCGCAAGATGTATTGCTATGGTTTTGGTATGGAACGACTTGGCAGAAGGAAGTCCAGAATATGGAGCAGGGTTGGTCGCATTAAACAGTATTTTTCAAGTATTTGCATATTCATTTTACGCTTGGTTGTTCATCACAGTGCTTCCACCCTATTTCGGATTTGAAGGCGCTTTGGTTGACATTTCAATCCGCACCATTGCCGAAAGTGTAGCGATCTATTTAGGTCTACCATTTCTGATGGGACTTTTGAGTCGATTGATATTGGTGAAATTAAAAGGTGAAGAATGGTATACTAACCGATTCATTCCATTTATTTCTCCATTGACTTTAATTGCGTTATTGTTCACCATTATCGTAATGTTTTCATTGAAAGGAGAATTGATCGTCCAAATTCCTTTTGATGTATTATTGATTGCTGTTCCACTGATGATTTACTTCATCATCATGTTCTTAATTGGATTTTTTGTCAGTAAAGCGACTGGAGCAACCTACGATAAAAATGCAGCCATTTCATTTACTGCAGCCGGCAATAATTTCGAATTGGCCATTGCAGTCGCCATAGCCGTTTTCGGACTTAACTCCGATCAAGCTTTTGTTGGTGTGATAGGACCTTTAGTAGAAGTTCCGGCGTTGATACTGCTGGTGAGAGTAGCGTTTTGGTTGAGGAAGAAATATTATTAGTTTCTCCTCCATTCATTTACTGATAGATTGTATTTTTATACGCTAATCAAACTACAGCCATAGCATGAATCAAGAAGATACACCAAGACAAGTAAATCCGATTCATTTAATTTTCGTCATTCTAGGATTTATCTGTTTGGGATACTTGGCTATTGAATACTTCAATTCTCCAAAAGAAGATTTAAATACTACTACACAAGCACCTGACTCATCTGATTCTTTTGAAAACGATTCTATCTATGACAAAGCTGACCTGATGCCTGAATTTAAAGATGGTAAATTAAGTTTGTCCAAATATGTCGGATCTCATGTAGTTTATCCTCCTGAAGCAATAGACAAAGACATTACAGGTCGAGTGTTTGTGACTTTCGTAGTTAACAAAAATGGAAAAGTTGGAAGTGTAGAATTACTGAAAGGCGTACATCCTTTGCTAGATGAAGCTGCTTTAGAATGCGTTAGAAACTTACCTCGTTTTTATGCTGGCGAACAAAACGGAGAAAAAGTAAGGGTTCGAATAAACATCCCGATTAACTTTACGTTGAAGTAAAAAGCATTAAAAAAGAATTCTTTTTCATATTGCTTCGAATAATATAAGCTAACCGGACTTCTACCGTAAAACCCTCCAAGGGTTAATACACGCAGACTACTAACCCTTGGAGGGTTAGCAAAACTTACTCGTCAATATCTAAAATATCGGAGATAGCATTCTCATCTACTAAACGCTGATTATGAACTTCTATAAAATTAGCCTTGTCACCAAACAATTCTACTACTTCATTCGTCCTTATTAATGTCTTTTTATTTGATTGTATAGTGTGATAAGATGAATGAGAATATTCCTGAAAATCACCAACGACTCCGTGACTTTCAGGGTTTAAATGAACATAAATAATTACTTGAGTTAGATATCTGTTTGTCGCAATTTCTTTTCGCTTAAAATTTTGAGAAAAAAGGCTTCCATTTCTACTATAGCGTTTATTGATTGCCTGAGTATATGAATTGAAATAATGACTAAATTGAAGACTTATAAGTTTGCTAACTAATTGTTTTGGAACATTATTAAACTTCAATTTTGCTCGTTCTATCTTCTCAGCAAAAAAGAAACTCAATTCCTGATCAGACTTAATTTGTAAAACAAAATGAAAATGATTTGGGATAAGACAGTCAGCATACACATGAGCAATTGGAGAAATATACTTTTGGAATAGACTCAAAAAGTATCTATAGTTTTCTTCATCCTTAAATAATAGCTCCTTATTATTGGTTCTGTTATAGATATGGTAGAACTTATCTGATTACATTGCTTTTGCTTTAACAACCCTCCAAGGTTAAGTCCATCTAGAGCTCCAAGGTTTTGGAAACCTTGGAGCTCTGGGTTTAACTAATCGCTTTTCTAATCTTGATTAGCTTCTCCAACATCGTTTCTAAATTATCTAAGTGCAACATATTTGCTCCATCAGATTTTGCTTCAGCGGGGTTATGGTGTGTTTCTAAAAACAATCCATCGGCACCAACTGCAATACCCGCTTTGGCAATGGTTGTAATCAACTCTGGCTTTCCTCCTGTTACTCCACTCGTTTGGTTCGGTTGCTGCAAACTGTGCGTAATGTCTAAAATCACAGGCACATCGAATGCTTGCATAGTTGGAATTCCTCTAAAATCTACAATCATGTCTTGGTAGCCAAACATGGTACCTCGGTCAGTGATCCAAACTTTATCGTTTCCAGACTCTTTTACTTTATTGACTGCAAAAATCATCGATTCAGGTGCTAAAAACTGTCCTTTTTTGATATTGATTACTTTGCCTGTTTTGGCTGCAGCTACCAACAAATCCGTTTGACGACATAAAAAAGCAGGAATTTGTAATACATCTACATACTGAGCAGCGATTGCCGCTTCTTCAGCAGAATGAATATCTGTAACCACAGGCACATCAAACTTTTGTCCTACTTTTTGTAGAATTTTCAACGCCTTCTCATCGCCAATTCCAGTAAAACTATCTAATCGAGATCGATTTGCCTTTCGGTAAGATCCTTTGAAAATAAATGGAATTTCTAATCGATTGGTAATCTCAAAAATCCGTTCGGCAATATTCAAGGCCATTTCTTCTCCTTCTATGGCGCAAGGTCCTGCCATTAAAAAGAAATTTCCACTCTTAGTATGTTTGATATTTTTTAAATGTTCGATCATCGTTCTGCTATTTTGAGCAACAAAAGTACACCTTTCGATTAACATTTTTTTAATCCTACTTTCATTGCCTAAAGCTTAAAAAATGGAGTAAATTTGCGGCATGGCACCAAAAACTAAACTCCCATTTATTATCAAAGTTCTACGTTTTTATTTCAATACGTTAGGCAAAATCACTCCTGCACTTTCCTCCAAGTTATTGATTAAACTGTTCTCCACACCTCAAACAAAAAAGGTGAGACAAAGAGAGAAAGTAGTTTTAAAAGGTGCTTTGCATAAAAGGGTAACAATAGAAGGGCACGACATTCAAGTGCATGAATGGGGACAAGGAGAAAAGATCGCCTACCTTTTACATGGTTGGGAAGGAAATGGTGGAAGTATGGGTGCATTTGTTAGTCCACTTTCACAAATGGGCTATAAAGTCATTACGTTTGATGGTCCTGCGCATGGAAAAAGCAGTGGAAAAACGGCTAATATATTATTGTTCTCTCAAGTATTCAAAGGCATTGTCGATCAATATGGCCCTGCTGAAATCATCATTTCTCATTCTTTCGGAACAAGTGTAATGCTATATAGTGCTGTTAAACATGGCATTCAGCCTAAAGCTGCGGCTTTATTGAGCGGAAACGATAAAGTGGAAGATATTTTCCATGAGTTTGCACAATTAATGAATCTCGACCAAACACAAGAGAACAGATTGTTCGACACCATTAAATCGGATTTCAATATAGACGCTAGAGAACTAATTATGAGTGAGTATGCTAAAAAATCAGGCATACAGAAAGCGCTTTTGATCCACGATAAAAATGATCGTATTATACCATACAGCAACACTGAAGCATTGGCTAAAAATTGGCCGGCAGCGACAGTTTTACCTGTTGAAAACACAGGTCATTATAAGATGTTGTGGGCTCCAGCTGTTATCAACCCGACAATTGCATTTTTTAAAGCACTAGACTAAGGTTCAATTAACATCGATTAACGCTTCCTTTTGATTAAAATCAATAGTTTTACGATTCTTTTTTACCACCTAGAATTGTAACTATTATGAAATATCGCTCTCTCTTTTCACTGACTATTGTATTGATGATTATCGGATTTAGCAGTATTGCCCAGTCCAATATTTATTCTTCTTCAAAGATTCAGTTGGAATTGAAGAAACTGAACTTTTTAGGCAATGCCTTGTATTTGGCGGCTCACCCTGATGATGAAAATACACGTTTAATCACTTGGTTGGACAATGAAAAATTGGCTCGAACTGCTTATTTGTCATTGACAAGAGGAGATGGTGGACAAAATCTAATTGGTACAGAGAAAGGTGCCGCCATGGGTTTACTAAGAACTCAAGAATTAATAGAAGCTCGAAAAATTGACGGTGGAGAGCAGTTTTTTAGCCGTGCAGTGGATTTCGGTTATTCTAAAACTGCCAAAGAAACTTTTGAAATTTGGGAAAAAGATAAAATTCTAGCGGATGCCGTTTGGGTGATTCGAAAATTCAAGCCTGATGTAATTGTTACTCGATTTCCACCAGACGAGCGAGCTGGTCACGGACATCACACCGCTTCTGCGATGATTGCCATTGAAGCATTCAAATTAGCTGCCGACGAAAATGCCTATCCGGAGCAACTAAAATTGGTAGACACTTGGCAAGTAAAACGGTTGTACTGGAATGCTTCCAACTGGTGGAACAAAGGTATTGCTGAAGAAGCTGCAGGAAATGACAAATACTTTGTAGTGGATGCCGGTGGTTACAGCCCTTTATTGGGAGAATCAAATGGAGAAATTGCTGCAAAAAGTAGAAGTTCACACAGAAGTCAAGGTTTTGGAGCAGCAATGCAGCGTGGAGAAAACTTAGAATATTTATATCACTTAGAAGGAGAAAAAGCAACCAATGATTTATTTGATGGTGTTCATACTTCTTGGAAAACCATTAAAGGTGGCGATAAAATTCAGGCTCAAATTGATGCCATTATTGCGAATTTCAAACCCAACCAACCTCAACAATCCATTGCAGGATTGGTGAAATTGTACAATACCATTAAAGCGAATAAAAACTTAACTCCTCATGCCACTCAGAAATTAGCAGACATTCAGGACATCATCAAAACCTGTTCTGGTGTATTTGTAGAAGCTATAGCAGAAGATTTTAGTGGAACCGAAAATAGCGAAGTGAAAGTTTCTGCACAATTGATCAACAGAAATGGAGCAGCTGTCAAAGCAACATTTTCAAATGTTGAAGGCCAAATTGAATTGCCGAAAAATCAGTTAATCGAGAAGGATTTTACCATCAAAGCTCCTTCAGAAATTTCTCAGCCATATTGGTTGACATCTCCTTACTTCGGTGTATTTGGAGTAGATCAGCAAGAACTGATCGGGTTGCCTGAAAGTCCAGCTGCTGTGAATTTAGATTATCAATTGACCTTTGACGGAACGACTTTCACCTACTCTACTCCCCTACTTTATAAGTGGACAGACAGAGTGGAAGGAGAAATCTATCGACGATTTATAGTGACTCCTAAAGCAACGGGAGAATTTTCAAGCAATGTTCTATTATTTGCCGATGAGCAACCCAAAGAGGTGAGCTTGATTATCAAAGCACATGAAAACTATACCACTGGAAAAGCAACTTTAACGATTCCTAAAGGTTGGGAAACAACGGCTTCTCAGTTTGATTACAACATCGCTGAAAAAGGACAAAAGCAGGTATTTAAATTCATCGTTACTCCTCCCAAAGGTGGAAGTATTGGCGATCTTTCAATCCAACTATCAGATGGTTCTGAAATGAAGTCTGAGCAATTGATTAAATACAATCACATTGAATATCAAACGCTTTTTGACCCTTTAGTTGCGAAAGTTGTGAAGGTCGACTTTAAAAGAGCTGGCGATAGAATCGGATACATAATGGGTAGTGGAGACGAAGTTCCAAACAATTTAAAAGAGGTTGGATATACTGTTGAACTAATCGAAGCTGACAATTTAAACGCTGTCGATTTATCCGTTTTTGACGCTATAATTGTTGGAATTAGAGCCTACAACACTACGGAATCGTTGAAAAATGGCAATTTATTTTTGAATGATTATGTAAAAAATGGCGGAAATGTAATCGTGCAATACAACACCAATAGAGGTTTGGTGACTGAAGATATAGGACCATACAAATTTCAAATTTCTCGAGAGCGTGTGACGAAAGAAGAAGCTGAAGTAACTTTCATCGATCCTAAGGCGGAAGTGCTTAACTTTCCAAATAAACTGACTAAAGCAGATTTTGATGGTTGGGTGCAAGAAAGAGGGTTGTATTTTGCAGACGAATGGGACGAGAATTTCACCCCAATTTTGTCATGGAATGATCCTGACGAAGATGCTCTTGAAGGTGGATTAATCGTTGCGAAATATGGCGAAGGTCATTTTGTATACACCGGAATCTCGTTCTTCAGACAGTTGCCTGCAGCAGTGCCAGGTGCTTACCGTTTGATGTCGAATATTATTGGATTAGGAAAAAAGTAAACCATGGAAAAACAACCAGAGATTTTAGAAGAAGGCCCTCCATTTTTCAGTAATTGGAATAAGCTGTATGTGTTTATTATTTGCTTTCAATTGGCGTTGATTGCGTTTTTTACGTGGATGACTTTGAGTTACGCTTAAATGGGTTAAAGTATCAATTTAGCAATGTATTTGCTTACCCTTCATTTCGACGCAGCTCAATGTTAACTCAAAAAGCTCAGGATGACAAAGGCATTCGTGTATTTGATAAAACTAATTTAAGAGTTTAAGTTTTAACTAAAATCAATTTTTCTCAACAAACGAAATGTCAATCTTAATTTGTCAGGCTGAGCGGTGAAGTTCACACTGAGCTTAGCTGAAGTGAAGCCTTAGACAAACATAACCACAATCCCAACAACAGCAATCAGTAATAAATACAAATACTTATTGCCAAAGTTAAGCGTCCACCCCATGAATGGTTGATATTTTGGAACCATCAATCTTGGGTCTGATGCATTGACATAAAATGGCCCTTTCCAATTTTTAGGACCTTGGTGAGTGCGTTCTCGCATTTCCTTTTTGATGTCTTTGCTCATGAATCTAGTAGTCTTGAATTAACACATCAGTTGGAATGTGAAGCGTCGTATTTAATTTTCGAATCATATCAATTGTAAGCTTTCTTTTTCTATTCAAAATCTCACTTACTCGACTTTTAAAACCAACAATTTCAGCTAAATCCTTTTGCTTCATTCCCATTTGCTCCATTCTAAATTTTATAGCTTCTATAGGGTCGGGAAGATCAATTGGATAAGTCTCATTTTCATACTTGTCAATTAGTATCGATAAAATTTCTAATTCATCGCCCTCGTCTGTCCCTTTCTTTGAATCAAAAATAACCTCTAATCGCTCCAATGCCTCTTGATAATCTTGTTCGTTTCTTATTGGTGTAATTTTCATCTTAAATTTCGTTAGCGTTAATTTTATCGTATTCTGCATGAGTCCCAATAAATCTTATCCAAGATATTTGAAACTCAAAATTGAACTTAACAATCAGACGATAATTATTTCCCTTGATATTGAATACAATCCTGTTGTCTTTTAAAATACTAGCAGTTGGATACTCGTATTTTAAATCATTAATATTCTTCCATTCTGCTTTCTCAGTTTCTCTAAACCAAGCTTTAAGCTGTTGTTCACTATCAGCATGTTTTAGCCAGAATTCTCTCAGAATTTTCTTGGAAATTACCCTCACCTAAAATCAATTTACTACAAATATAACAAAAGTTACCGAATTGGGAATTTATTCCATTATCAATCTACTCACAAAACTTCTTTATCGCTTCGTCAATATCTTGCCAATAGATTTCATGAAAATATTCTACATAATTGTCGGAGCTTTTACTGCCTTTTGCCAATAATGTTTTAGCGGTATTTAATAGAATACAGGCAAAATCGATTTGTCCCATTTCTGCCAACAACAACCCTTTAAAATAGAATGCTTCTGTGCAGGAAGGTGCATAAAGTATCGCTTTGTCATAAGCAGCTAGCGCTTCTTCTTTTCGGTTGAGCTGAGCTAAACTTCTACCTTTTTGGACAAATGTATAAACATCAACAAAGTCCTCTCCGTGAGTATTTCCAAGATGAGAAATGTAGGTATCGAACTCGGAATTGGCTTTTTCATAGTGCATTAACTGAAAGTGAGCCAACCCTTTTAAATAGTGAATATCTTCTCCCATTGGAGCGTCATTAAAATCAGGTGTATATGAATCGTGTAATTCTAATATCTCTAATGCTTTCTCATAATCTCGGTAGTAATACAACAGCAACCAACCATAATATCGGGAGACTGTTTCTGGGTCTAACTTCATACCTTCTTCTAATAATTCTATCGCTTGACGATAATTGCCGTTTTTGGTATTCTGAACTGAAAGCCCTCTTAATTGGTCTCCAGTAATGGAATCCATTTTAGAAATCCCCAATTGAATCAATTCATTTCCGATTTCATTCCTGCCATAATAAATGGCGCGGTACCCTAAATTGGCGAGCGCTGAACCATCGTTCACAGGAAAACTATCTACATACGAAAGTACCGTATCTAAATAATCTTTAGTTTCTTGACTTAGCATTTCATCGTCTGTTTCATGGCTTTTACATCCAAAAATCAAACTCAACAATAACGCTACAGTTAAACTATAATTTCTCATGGCTATTTATTTAGGTAAGATTTCTGTGAGAACTCCGTTGACAATTCTAAAGGAATAAAATTTATGACTGTTGACAATCAATCCATTCTCATCCTTTCCTAAATTCCAGTCTTTTAATTCTTTCGTTTTCGACATGAAATAATCGGTGATAGCTGTATCCATTTCTGTTAATCTATAATTCAAATCGCACTGTTGAAGTCGATAATCACCAACTTCTCCTTTACAGTTGATCTTAAATTGAATAGCAATTAATCCTGAATTGGACGAAAGCTTTTTGAATTTCGCTTCTGGATAATCCGCCCTGAAATGCTTTTTGATGTCATAAAAATTGAGGGTATTCGTAATGTCAGGATGATAGTAGGGCATTGTTCTTACACCATCACACAATTTAAACTGGTCTTGTGCTGTTGCCGCATTTTGAAAATAGAATAGATATAAAAAGGAAATAAATAACAATCGTTTCATGAACTAGCTAAATTAATTTGAAACAAATAAAACCAACTAATTTGAAACTTATTGTGAATGAAGGTTAAACCATAATTTAATCGCAAAATTCACAAAGATTTACACAATGGGCGCTAAGACAATATTGATTCTAACTACCAATCTCACAAAAAATCATTGCTATATTTTCCTATTGAAAAATTTCTACATAAAACAATTGCTACATTATAACTTTCCCTTGGGCCTTTGTCTCCTCTTCAGGTAGAATATCACAATTGTCCCAGATTCCAGTCAACAATGTTTTGGCATAAGAAGCTGGCAATCCCTTTTCGGTCATTAATTGATTCGCTAATAAATGGTCGTATGAGAAGTGATGATGCTCTACTTTTAACTCTCCTTCATTTGATGACAAAATCGCATACCAAACATCGGTTTGTCCATCGTTGGCTGGCATTCCTATTACGCCTGGGTTTATCCACAAGAATCCGTCTTTTTTATCTTGGAAAGGCAATCCACAGTGCCCTCCAATAATAACATCAGCTTTTGTCAATTCAAATTCTTTTTGCTTCACTTTCCATGGAGTAGACTTAAACACGAATTGAGAAACATGGCTTTTAGAACCGTGCACAACAGCTACTTTTTTACCGGCAAAATCAAATTCTAAAAAATCGGGCATTTGCTCTAACCAAGCGACCGATTCAGTACTGACATTCTGCTGAGCATATGGATACCACTGTCGTGAAAAAATATCGCAGCGGGTTCCGTCTTCAAAGTCGCAACCGCAATCCTCTTGGCCTTCTCGCAGCTGTTGTTCTACATTCCCTGTGATGGAATGGATTCCCCAGTCTTTGATAAAATTCAAGGATTCCTCCGGCTGCGCGCAATAACCGACAATGTCGCCATTGCAAATAATTCGACCTGGCGTAAATCCTTTTGCTACAGCAATTTCTTTCATTTTTTCAAGTGCTTGCAAGTTGCTATACACTCCACCGAACAATAAAATAGCGTTTCCTGAAATTGAAATGGATTGGGTTTTACTCATGATTTTTTGAAAATAGAATGGGTAACTTTTTTATATTCCAATTGACTTTAGTGTTTTTTCCTTTTACTTTACTTTTTGGTGAGCAAAAAGTAAAACAAAAAGCTCAGCCTTTAGAAAAATGAATGAAAATTCTTGAATTCCCTAAGTTCAGCCGGATGATCTTCTTGGTCCACCTTCGAAGCTTTCCGGTTTCTCTATGGAAATTCTTCGAATTTTAATCCATTTTTCTAAGTGACAGTCTTAAAACTCTAAATTACAATTCAAATATCCAAAACTCAAATACACTGTTAAACTATTAATAATTAATACAATTTGCTTTAACATTAACACTATTTACTCATGCTTTTTTGAAAATAGAATGGGTAACAAATATAATCCCAAACAAATCAAACTACCCCATAAATTGGCTCCTAGTAAGGCTGCATATTTTCCACTTCCGATGGCTAAATTATTTGGTAATAAATCAAAAGCAAATAAGGTTCCGATTACAATTCCGCCAAGAACAGATAGGAAGAATGAAAGCCTAGGCGCTTTGACTTTCCACAAAATAAATACTGGCGCTAGACCTATTACCATGGTTCCTGATATCGTTGTTGCTGATAAAATCTCTGGACCTAAAAAGATGGGAATAGTTCCCAAAACGGTTAATCCAATCATGGCCAAACGACCTTTACTTAAACTGATATTGATGGTTTTTCCAAAGTTCAAATCCACTGCAATTAACTTCGAAAAAGAGGCAAAAGCAGAGTCCAATGTTGAAGAAGCTGAAGTAATCATGATGAAATTCATCAACAGCATCATTCCGACTCCAAAGGTTTTACTAACCTCAACAGCTGCTTGCCCTTCGAGTCCATTTTGCTGCGCATAGATCCCAATCCACGAAAATAGAATGATGCAAATTCCGCCAATAAAGGTCGCAGCGATAAAACTTTTCAAAGCCACTTTTGGAGCAGCAATAAACGCCCGATCTGTCATTACAGGATCGTGAAAAGGATAACTGAATACTTGCAGCAAAGCCACCAATAATAAGTCGACTCCGCCTGCTAACGTCCATTCGCCTGAACCAATGGTTTCGGTAACGGTAGCTTCAGAACTCGGCAACAAAATGCCTAAAATTACAAACAACAATAAACCAAAAAGTACCATTTGCACCATGTCCGTTATCAGCGAACTCCGAAGGCCTCCTTTTAGTGCGTATGCCAATGTCAATAACGTAAAAACGATAATTGCCGTAAAATAAACCGACGTTCCTTTGTCGCCAAAATAGGTTCCTATCACCATCGTATTCGACCATACTTCGTTGAACATTCGAAAGGCAATCAACAAAGAAAAAAGCCGAATGGCATTGCTCCCAAAACGACTGCGGAGAAACTGGTGAATGCTCTCAAAACCACCGTTTACCCGCATGTAGTAAATGACAAAACCTGCCACTATAAAAGACAAATAATAAGTGGCATAAGCGACTCCACCGACCATTCCAAACTCCATCCCTAAATTGGCTGCATTGGTTATGGACTTGGCAAAAATCCAAGAAATCACCAAACTAGAAGTCAATAGCCAAAAGCCAGGCAGTTTCCCATTGGCCGAAGAAGCTCGGAAAAAAATTTCCTTGCTCTTCGCTAACGGAGAGATGAAAAAGAGGATCAAGCCAAACAAAATGACTAAAATCCACTGATAAATTAAGAGATCACTCATGTATTAATTGGCGTCCCACCATGTTTTTACATTTACACTATTCCCGTTGGTTGAAGCTGCCGCTGTATTGTAATTAGCGCTATTCAAGGTTTGTTCTCCACTAGGGTAAGGCATCCTTACGGGAATTAAATTATTATTCAAACTCGCAGCTACCGTTTTTAATCTAGGAAAACCTGTTCTTCTGAATTCTATCCAGTTTTCATAGCCATTGATGGTATTGGCGATCCATTTTTGCGTAACAATCTGCTCCAAAGGATCAGCTCCGAAAGCACCAAAAGCAGCGGAATCAGTCGTCAAATACGAAGCAGGCAAAGTAGTATTCCAATATTCAAAAGCTTGACGAACGCCTGCTTCATACAATCCTTGTGCATTTCCTCCGATCAATCCTTTTTGCGCTGCTTCCGCCAATAGAAAAGTAGTTTCCCAAGCGGTCATAAAGTTCGCATCCAACACTCCTGTATTTTCTCTAAAAATGGTTCCAGGCAATGAATAGTCTGCTACCGAAATGGTATTCGAAAGGTCGGGGCCATTTAAAATTCCAACATAAGGAGTCGTACCTGAAGTGTCGCCAAAACGGGGTCTAAAAAGCACTTCTATCCGTGGATCATTTAGACTCTTCAAAATTTCTTCGCTCGTCAGCGACATCACATATTGATTAAAATCACCTGAACGCAAAGTCGCCATCCTAAAGTTGTTCGGTGGACCTGATGTAAAATCATAAGTCGCATTTTCTACATTGAATTGAATGTAATTTCCCGCGGCAAAAATGGTTTGCAATTCTGTTGCTACATTTACTCTATCTGAAATGCGCATCAAGAATTTAATCTTTAAAGAATTGGCAAACTTCGTCCAAGAAGCTAAATCGCCACTAAACAAAATATCTCCTTCCAATCGAGCCGCTCCTGAATAGTTATCTATCGCTGCAATTCCTTGATCTAATAAATCCAAAATTCCACCATCGGCAGTATAAATGGCTTCTTGGCTGTCGTACTTTGGAGTGGTGTTTCCTGACTTTCCATTCAGTGCTTCAAAAAATGGAACATCTCCATAAATATCTGTCAACGCAGCTCCCATGTATGCCTTTAGTATCAAAGCAGGCCCTTCATACACTTTGAATGCGGAACTTTCTGAAGCCTTTTGTAAAATGATTTGATTGTCACGCAAATTCGTGTACAACACCGGCCAGGGATTGCCGCCCAATTGTGGCGAACTTAAATTGTGTCGATCGAATAAATTGAAATCAATCATCGACAAATTCTGTCCCAATAAATTTCCCGCCACAAATCCTTCATAGCTCATTTCTTCGCCATAATTATAGATGACCTGACGCAACAACAAACTGGGTTGTGCATCAATTGGCGCATTGGGATTGGTATTAATTTCTTCAAAATCTTTGGTGCAAGCGAATAGCATCAAAACACTAAACGCAGCAATTATATAGTTTATCTTTTTCATGTTTTTCGCTTAAAAATTAAACCCTATTTTCACTCCAATGCTTCTAGAAGTGGCATAAGACATGTCCTCTACTCCACTTAAAAATTGATTTCCTTGGACAGCCAACTGCTCAGGATCAAAGTGTGGAATTTCACTGAAAGCATATAAATTTCTACCAAAAAGTGCTACTCTTAAATTTCTACCTTCTTGTAACAACCCTTTGTTTCCTTTGGTATCGAAAGTATAACCAATCGTCACTTCACGAATTTTTAAATAAGAAGCATCATAAGTATTGTTCTCTTCATGATTCCGATCGTAGTATTGGATGTAATAATTTTCAGCAGAAATGGCTGTGGTATTTTTCTCATAAACAGGATTTGCATCCGTGCCCACATTTACAACTCCATCCACTACTATTCCGTCAACTGGCCTGTCTTCCGTTTCTTTCAACTGACCGGCAACACCAGCCAACGCAAGTGTTCTAGATACAATTATTCCACCTTGTCGCCAGTCCAATAAAATACTCGCGTCCCAATTTTTGTATTGGAATTGATTACTTATCCCTAAAATAAAATCAGGATTCGAATTTCCTAACTTTTTCAATGTATTATCAACGATAAAATTTCCGTTGTTGTCTACTATAAAATCTCCTTCTGAAGTCTTTTTATAGCCCGTTCCGTAGATGTCGCCAATTCTTCCACCCTCTTCTACCTGAAACCAAACTCGCTGATTGATATTATCATACACACTTGAATATCCTAACGTTAATCGACCATCATCTTGCGGCAAATTTTCAACTGTTGATACATTTTTACTGAAGTTGAAATTAGTTCTCCATTCAAAATTCTCTTTTCTAATCACGGTTAATCCTAACATTATTTCCACACCTTTTGAGCGAACTTCACCTCCGTTCACCACTTCTTGGTTGTAACCTGAAGTAATGGAAACTGGCAAGGATATAATTTGATTTTCAGTCAACGCATTGTAGTAGGTCGCATCCAATCGAACACGATTATTAAAGAAACTCAAGTCCGCACCTACTTCATAAGAGGTCGTTTGCTCAGGTTTCAAATTAGAGTTGGCAATGGTAGCTTGATCACTTAAAGTGGGCAATCCACCATAACTCACTTGCGGTAAAAATGTTCCTTCCGTTTGGTATGGATCTGTATCGTTTCCTACTTGCGCCACATTCGCTCTCACCTTCAAAAATGAAATTTGTTTGGGCATTTCGATCAAATTGGAAACCACAAAACTTGCAGCCACCGAAGGATAGAAGAAGGAAGTATTGGCTATAGAGTTGACCGTTGCCAACGCACTCGACCAATCGTTTCTAGCAGAAAAATCTAAGTACAAATAATCTTTATATCCAAACTTTGCTACCCCATAGACACTATTGATTCGTTTGGTATTGTCCGCCTGAAACACTTGAATAGGCGCAGCAGCATTGGTTAAACTATAAATTCCGGGCTGGGCCAATTTGGTCGATTGAGTTTGGGTGGTCGTCGCTTGCTGATCCATCCGGTTGGCTCCCGCTGAGAAGTCGGTTGAAATATTCTTGAACTTTCGTTGATAATTCACTAACAAATCTGAATTCATTTCTCTAAAACCCACTTGGTGTTCTGCATATGCTCCTTGCAAAAAGCGATTGGTGCTGTATGCTCTTTTAAACTTTCTCAGTTCCGCTGAATAATCCAATCCAGATCGAACAGCAACACTTAAATATTCATCCACTTGATAAGTGGCACTCAAATTTCCAAACAATCGATTTCGATTAAAAGAATTGGTATTTTCTTTCAGAATAAAGTAAGGATTATCGAAATAGGTATAGTTGAAAGAATACTGCTGTACATCCTCCAAGCCTGGCTGCCAATAATCTTTCAGCGCATCTATGTTCAACGATCGTGGTCCCCATGCAACCAATGAATAATTCACATTTTCAGAGCCATAACCATTCGAAGGTCGGTTGTCGCTCGATGAATTCACATAATTAATGGAAGTGTTTACTTTCATTCGATCTGTTACATTTAAGCCCATTCTTGCGGCCAACGTTTTCCGATCTAAATTCACACCGGGGATAATGGATTTACTTCTCAAATCGGTATACGACAAACGCATATTCCCTTTATCAAAGGATTTCGAAATGGCCAAATTATTAATCGAGGTATAACCTGTTTCGTAGAAATCTTTCAAATTATTGGGATACGATTTCATCTCAGTAGGCGTAATTGGTGCCCCACCATGTACTGCCACATCTCCCCCTCTGACAACAGAGCCATCAGCCAAATAAACGGGGCTATCAAATTGAGGTGTATAAAAACCATTATCTAATCGAGGGCCATAACCGTAAGAAATATTGTCATTGATTCCGCCACCTAAACCATCGACATATTCAAACTGCCCTTGACGACCTTGTCCATAAGTATTTTGAAATTCGGGCAACTTAAATGCACGTTCTATACTGGTGGAAGAATTAAAGCTCACGCCAAATCCATCTGACTTAGAACCATCCTTGGTGGTAATCAAAATTACTCCATTTGCAGCACGTGTTCCATACAATGCAGCAGCACTTGGTCCTTTCAAAACCGATACCGATTCCACGTCGTCAGGATTCACCTCCATAGCACCGTTTCCGAAATCAATTTCTTGAAATCCTGCCGCAGCATCTGTGGTGTATGGAATGACTGTATTGTTATTGATTGGTGTTCCATCCACTACAAACAAAGGGTTATTATTAGTGAAAGAAGCTTCCCCACGAATGGTAATTTTAGATGTAGATCCTACTCCTGTAGCTCCTTGACTCACAGAAACCCCAGCTACTTTTGCCGCTAGATTGTCAACAAAATTGGGCGATTTTACCTCCGAAACCTCCTTGCTGTCTATGGTTTGAATGGCGTATCCTAAATTTTTCTTTTCGCTTTGAATGCCCAAGGCGGTAATCACCACTTCGTTTAATTCATTCGCATCTGGTGATAGACTCACCTGAATCGGATCAATCAGCGTAGAAGCCTGAACCTTTATTTCTTGAGTCGCATATCCAATAAATGAAATGATTAATGTATTGATATCTTGATTAGAAGTAATAGAAAACGCCCCATTAGCATCAGTAGAAACGCCATTAGTCGTCCCCTTTAGAATGACCGATGCTCCTGGAAGCGATTGATTGGATTTGGTATCAATGACTTTACCGCGTATTGTAAAAGACTGATCTTGTGAAAATCCGGTAACAATACAAAATAATGCCACTAGAAAAAAAGTAATTTTTCTCATGCATGAATTAGTAATAATGAATAATAAATTGGTTTAAAAAACTTGTTATATTACATCATTACTGGAGGTCCTCTCAATGAAAATTGAAAATGAGGGAAAGTAAGAAGGATACACTTTTTGAGCTCCAACAATTGGAATTGAAAAGAGGCCACAATAGATCTAGCAAAATCCAGAAAAGCGATATGCGAATGAAATGCATTTCTAAATTCTTCAGGGGTGTCCATATCGCCTTTTGGAGACAATAGCAAACAACTCTTGTTGTTCTCCTTTACAAAATCATCGAAAGAATGCAATAAGGAAGGCTGTTGCCAATCCAAATTCAAGAATTGAGATTGACTAAATGTGTCTTTATGAATGCCTATTAAATAAGTGCCTCCGTCGAGTGCCGGCCCCAACACCAAGTGGTCTTTAGAAACACATTTCGCCGCCAATAATATATCGTCGACCTCTAAAGTCGGACAATCGTTCCCAATAGCAACTACTGCGTTATACCCTAGCGAAAAGATAGACTGATATGCTTCGTAAAGCTCTAAACCAAATTCCTTCTCGCCTTCAGAATGAAATTCAAAAACAGGAAAATTTGTCTGGTTCGCTAAAGAAAGTGCTTGTTTTCGCAAGCTGCCCAACACCGTTTTTACTGCATTCGAATCTATCCGAGGAGCAATTAACCTAAGCGTAGCTTCTTGCTTCTTTGAATGATCAAAGAATAAAATAGCCGTGTTATTTATTAAGGAGTCCTTTTTCACTTCATCTAAATCGTACGACAATGTACGTAAGTTTTTGAATTTCGGATTGTCTGAAAAAAGACTTTCCAACAACTCCTAACACTAAATTAACTTGACTTGTTTTTGTTAATCTACAATTAAAATAATCGGCACATCAACTGAACACTTGAGGATGACCTTTGGATCTCAAAGCAACTTCACAAAACCAAAAAAGAAAAAAATGAAAAAGAAAATGACAAGTGTCTTGAAAATAGCCTTCCTTATTGGAGGAATAGGTTTATTCAACACTTCGATAGCACAACGAAATTTGATGCTAACGACCAAAATTGCGGCTGACACCGACGATGCCGAGGAACAAGGTGCAAATGGAACGATCCCAGGGGATATTGACATTACTAGTACCGACATTGAATTAGTCAATGATGGTTCTGATGGGGATCAATTTGTAGGGTTAAGATTTGCTTCTTTAAACCTTCCAAAAAATGCCATTATCGATTCTGCATTTATTCAGTTTACTGTTGATGAATTAGACAACGGAGCTACTTCTGTATTGATAAAGGCAGAAGATGTGGATAGTTCTTCTACATTTAGTGCAACTCCATTTAACATTTCATCTAGAACAAATACTACTGTTAGTGTAAATTGGACAAATATTCCTGCTTGGGGAACTGCTCAGGTAGCTACTTTAGATCAAAGAACTCCAGATGTTTCCATTTTGTTGAATGCAGTGATGCAGAGAGCAGGATGGAATCAAGGGAACCCAATTACATTCTTACTGACTGGAACAGGAACAAGAACTGCTGAAGCTTATAGAACTAACGGAGCTGAAGCGGCAGAGCTGATTGTTTATTATTCACTACCTCAACAAACTACTTTTTCAATTGCTTCTAGTTCTGATGATGCGGAGCAAAGTTTAGTTTCCGGGGCAATGGATATTACTAGTTCAGACATAGAAATCACCACAGAAAACGATGACCAAGCAATGGGCTTAAGGTTTACAGGAATAAATATCCCTCAAGGGTCAACAATTTTAAATGCCTACATTCAATTTCAAGTAGACGAAGTTACTACTACAGGAAATGTGGATGTTGCTATACTTGTGGAAGATGCAGTAAACCCTTCCACTTATTTAAACTCAGTGAACAATATTGCAGGAAGAACCTATAGTACAGTTGATACCATACTATGGACTAATTTAGCAGCTTGGGGAACTGTTGGTAGCAATGGAGTGGACCAAAGAACACCGAATTTAAAAGTATTAGTACAAGATAGAGTAAATCAATCAAATTGGGTTGCAGGAAACCCAATCGCCTTTGGTATGGTTCAACCTGCAGTGATCTCGATTCCTGGTTTTACAGGAAATACCGGAAAAAGAACTGCAGAGTCATTTGATGGAATTGCAGCTCCTCAGTTAATCATAGAATATTTAGCTCCTAATAGTTATGTCAATGGTAGTTTTCCGATTGCGAGAAACTCTTCATGGAAATACAACGACTCTGGATTAGACTTAGGAACTGCATGGACTGCCAACAACTACAATGATTCTTCTTGGGCTTTTGGAGATGCCATTTTGGGATATTCAAACCCAAATACAACAACAGTAGATTTCGGAACTGATCCAAACGATAAACACATCACCACCTATTTACGTCACACATTTAATGGAGCAAATACGTCACAATACGATTCTCTAATATTTGATGTATTGAGAGATGATGGAGTTGTTGTCTACATTAACGGTGTTGAAGCATTTCGCTCCAACATGCCTTCTGGTTTAATTGGATTTGACACCACTGCCTCTTCAACAGTTGGTGGAGCTGATGAAACAACTTATTATAGGTACACCGTTGATAATACTCTTCTTCCAGGCTTAAATACTATTGCAGTTGAATTACATCAAGCAGATGCAACTAGCTCAGACCTTAGCTTTGATATGGAAGTAAATGGAAAGTTACCTCCAATGGCCATCTCCAATTTTCCAATTTTAAGCGGTGATGAGTGGAACTATTTAGACAATGGTTCTGATTTAACAGGTTCTAATTGGACAGCGTTGAATTATAACGATACTTCGTGGGCATACGGTCCTTCTGCTTTAGGTTATAATAATACCAACACCAATACCGTCGTTTCTTATGGTCCTGATGCGAATAATAAATACATTACCACCTATTTCAGAAAGCGATTTAACATCACCAACCTTAATACAGTTGTAGATTCATTGATTCTAAATTTGAGAAGAGATGATGGAGCTATTGTTTATGTTAATGGTACAGAAGTTATTCGTTCAAATATGCCAGCAGGTGCTGTAAATTATAAAACAGAATCTACTTCTATCGTAAGTGGATCGGATGAAGATCTTTTCTATCCAACTATAGTTCATAAAAGTGTATTCAACCAAGGTGTAAACATTATTGCTGTTGAGCTGCACCAAAGAGATTCAAGCAGTTCTGATTTAACTTTTGATTTTGAAATACTAGAAAAAGTAAATACAAGAAAGTCCTGCTTGGGACCAAATGATACCCACATCTCCTGTTATACTTCTTTGTTGCCTTCTGGTCAAGGACCTGACTTTTATCTTCCTTCAACTCATGCTTTCCAAGTTTTGATTGAACAAGGAGATGCATACACGAATCAAACGGTTAGAAATACTGCTCCTGGCAATAATGACTTTACAGGATTTGTTCCTAGAGCAGGAAGCAGTGTTGATGGATTTGTTGCCATTAATCATGAAAACTCTCCAGGTGGAGTTTCTATTTTAGATGTAAGGTACAATGACTCCACTCGACTTTGGGTTGTAGATTCTTCTCAAGCCGTTGACTTCTACAACAACGATTTAGTAACTACTACTCGAAATTGTTCAGGTGGAATAACGCCATGGGGAACAATTATTACTTCTGAAGAGTCTACAAGTGCTGGTGACGCTAATAACGATGGTTACCAAGATGTGGGTTGGCAAATAGAAATTGATCCAATTACTAGAAAAGTAAAAGAATACGGCACTCCAGGTAAACAAGAAAAACTATGGGCGATGGGTAGAATGAGTCATGAGAATGTGGCTGTTGCCAATGATAGCATCACTGCTTATGAAGGTGAAGATGCTGGCTCTGGTTGTTTATACAAATTTGTAGCAGATTCTCCTGGTGATTTATCTACAGGATCACTTTATGCATTACAATTGACTGGAGGTCTAACAAACGGAGAGCCTAACTCACAAGTAGGTAAATGGATTAAAATACCTAACTCAACCATTGCAGATAGAAATTCAACAAGATCCTTGGCTTTAAGTCTTGGAGCTACCCCATTCAATGGGATTGAAGATGCTGAAATTGGAACAGTAGATGGAAAAATTTATTTTACTTCTAAAGGATATTCTAGAGTATACAGATTCAGTGATGACTCCGATTCTAGCATCTCTGCTTTTGAAACTTTTGTAGGAGGCCCAACTAGTTACCTAATCAATTATGGAAACGGTATAGCAGCAGAAAACTGGGGTTCAGGAAATGACAATTTATGTTTCGATAATTTAGGGAACCTTTATGTATTACAAGATGGAAGCCGAAACCACATTTGGATGGTGACTCCAAACCATACTCAAGTTTCTCCAAAAGTTGACTTATTTGCAAAGTTACCTTCAGGTTCTGAGCCATGTGGAATGACTTTTACTCCTGACAATAAATTTATGTTTGTGTCTGTTCAGCACCCGAGTGGAAGCAATAGTAGCACTTACCAAATAGATGCAAAAGGAGATACCGTAAGAATGAATGTAAGTGCAACTCTAGTAATTGCGCGTAAAGAATTCTTAGGAAACTACGCTCCTACAATGGCTGCAAGTAATTTCACATTCCCTACTGCTACTTGTGATTCAATCGATTTGAGCTTTACTAAAGGTAATGGAAATGGTAGATTGGTTGTAGCTAAAGAAGCAGCTAAAGTAGATGCATTACCACAAGACGGATTTACTTATTCTGCTGATAACACTTTAGGTAATGGTTCAGTTTTAGGTGCTAACAACTATGTTATTTATGACGGAGTTGACTCTGCAATTACCATAAAAGGACTAAAGCAAAACACCATGTATCACGTATCGGTATTTGAATATAATGAGGATCCAAACAAATTTTACAATACATCACTTGCAGCATATGACAGCTCACTGACTGCAGCGGTAAATACTGGTGCGATAGCAGGAAACTTTAATTCTTCTGTAAATGCAGTTGAAACCTATTTGGTTCCCAACACATCAGGTTCTACTTACTATTGGGAAGTGACCAATGGAACGATCACATCAGGAGCAAACACGAACAGTGTGACTGTTACTTGGGGAGCAACCATCGGTTCAGGTACTTTAAAAGTAGTTGAAACAAATGCTGCTTCTTGTATTGGAGATACTGTTAGACAAGTTGTAGCTATTGGGACTGTTGGATTACAATCATTTGATTTGAGCAATTCAATGACCATAGCTCCTAACCCTTCAAACGGTAGAACAACATTGAAATTGATTGAATCGAATGATGCATTTGATGTTGAAATTTTAGATTTAGTTGGAAAACAAGTTATTCAAGACTTCAATCAAACCGGATCTTATGAGATTGACCTTTCTTCTGAAAGAAAAGGGACTTATTTGATTCGAGTGAGAAGCCAAAACAAAGTGGGAACGAAGCTTTTCATTAAAAACTAACAATCTCCTTTAAAAATAGGAAACCGAGCAAGGTGGGGAAACTCACCTTGCTTTTGTAGTAAATAAAGTTTACAAAAATGAAACAGATAATTATCACAACAGCCATTGCAGCACTCTCTTTTAATTTGGTCGCTCAAGACAAAGATGAGCCACACTACATAAGAGACAAAGCGGGAACACACATTTACTTTTCAGTAGAAGAAGCTAATCAAACTACTGAAAAAGTGGAAGTTTTAAATTTGAGAAATAAGGAATTGGCAGTGGTTCCTGAAGGCATTAATCAATTTCAAGAATTGAAGTTTTTGAATTTGATGAAAAACCAGTTGACCGTTTTACCTGATGCTATTTTTGAGTGTACTGAACTGACCGAATTAATTTTCAGACAAAATAAATTGAAAGAATTACCTGCAGCAGTTGGTCAACTCAAAGAATTAGAAGTATTAAATGCTTCTAGAAATCAATTTACGGTTTTGCCGGAGGAAATTGGTCAACTTCAGAAAGTAAGAATTATTCATTTGGTTCAAAACGAATTAACGGTATTACCAGAATCTATGGGAAATTTAAAACAATTAAGAACATTGGAACTAGATGATAACAATCTATCCGCCCTACCAAGTTCTATAAAACGATTGAAGCAATTGAATTTACTTAATGTAGCCAACAATAAAGTTGTGAATTTTACGCCAGAAATGTGTCGCTTAAAGCGATTGGAAGATTTGAATTTAGACAATAACAAAATTCAATCGTTACCTGAAGACATCAAAAAACTTAAATCGATAAAATCACTTTCATTGAGAGATAACCAAATCTCAGTACTTCCTGAAAACATTTGCAAATTGCGTCATTTGAATTTATTGAATTTAGGAAACAATCAGTTGACATCTCTTCCTGAAAACCTTGCACAACTGAACAACCTAAAAACCTTAATACTAGTCGGAAACGAATTCTCCATTGAAGAAAAGGCAAGAATAAAACGTGCTTTACCCAATACCGATATCCGGTTCTAAATTTTTAGTCGCATCATCTATAAAAAAACTACAGAAAACTACACTCTCGTTTATGGATGGTGCGACTTTTATTTACACTGCTTCTCTCAAAGTAAAATAGGCTAAAAGAAATTCAATAGTTACTTCTTTTTTTTTGAGAAGGTCTTAAACTTTTCTCAAAACTGAATATCATTTCATATTGTGGTCATTTTTTTTATAATTTCGACATCCATATGAATCAACCAAACAACCCTCCCTTTCAATCTTTTAATCACCGCAGAATAATAATCGCACTATTGCTTATAATTCTAGCTTTCGGTTTTTGCTACAACTTAGGAGAAATCTCTCTTCGAGCTGAGGAACCAAGAAGAGCTGCCATTAGTATGGAGATGATCTTTTCTGGTGATTACATTCATCCTACGCTTAACAATTGGGATTACTTTAATAAACCTCCGCTCTTCAATTGGGTGCAAATTGTTTTTATGAAAGCATTTGATTCAAATGCCGAATGGGTCGCACGAATTCCGTCATTACTATCTCACCTTTTAATAGGGATTTTAATGTTTTTTGGTTTCAAACCATTTATAGGAAAAAATGCCGCAACATACTCTGCCCTATTATATATAGTAGCCGCTGAATTAATCTTCTACGGTACAATCTTTAGTGGAGAAATTGATTTATTCTTTAGCTTATTGGTATTCCTTCAAATCATGAGCTTGTTTATTTTTTATCAACGTAAACAGTATTTGTATTTGTTTTTAGCTTCCTACCTCTTTGCAGCTTTAGGTACACTTACAAAAGGCCCTCCCTCTATAGCCTTTCAAGGGCTTACTATCATTGCTATGGCAGTCCTATATAAAGATTTAAGACTTCTATTTAGATGGCAACATTTTGTAGGAGGGGCATTATTTCTAGTAATTTGTGGTGGATATTTCTTTGCTTATAATTCTGATGGTGATGCAATAGCCTATATGGTTCGTCTGTTTAAAGAGGCTTCTCAGCGAACGGGGATGGAAACAGCAATCAGTAAAACCATACTTGGAATCATAAACGTCCCCTTCCAAATCCTTATTTTAATTATCCCTTCTTCCTTATTGATTCCTTTTCTTTTTAAAAAAGGCAACTATGATTTGATCAAGAGTAATCCGCTATTATCATTCTCTCTGTTTTTCGTCCTATTTAATCTACCGTTATATTGGTTTACAGGAGATTTTAAGAATCGATACGTTTATATGTTTTTCCCTTTTATTATCTTATTCTTCGCCTATTTTTACGAGAAAAGAAAAGATGAAATGCCTAAATTGACGGCTATTTTCGAAAAGATAATTAGCGTAATCCTCTTTATACTACCCATTGCTTTTATCGCATTTATTTTTACTCCAGTCTCCAATTTGGTTGAGAATGCAGCAGTTTTAGGGACTTCTTTAGCTATAGGGTTTCTTGGCATTTCATATTTCTACGCCCGATTAACCTCTCACCGACTACTTTTGCTTATTATGGCTATAGCCCTCCTGCGAGTTGGAGTCAACTTTATCTATCCACCATTTCTTGATGATCATTCAGAAACGAATATTAAATCCGAGATGAACATCGTTCTTGAGATAGCAAAAGAAAGAAGTGTGCAATTCGTAGGACTTTCGATATTGTTAGTTTCAGATGCATCTATTGGTCCCTTCAAATTTTCAGAGGTTACAACCGAGATTCCTGCTCATATGTCTTATGAAATACCCTATTATTACGCTCTCAAAAAGAATGAGCCATTTGAGTTTACGACAGAAATTGTTCCAGGTAGATTATATCTTGCTTATGAGTGGTTTTTAAGAGACAAAGAGTACACTCTCCTTCATGAGTTTATAGACACTAATGATCAAAAGATTTTATTTATAGAAGTTTAGCTCCTTCTTTTTCTATCGGCTTAAACATAAAATAAGCTCCTGCAATCGAATTTATCGCTAAACTCAAGTAAAATATTATTCCGATAGCTAAAGTCAAATCGATATTGAGCCCCATATACTCTGCACCGAGAACAAATGCCAGCTCCCTTGCTCCCAACATTGGCAAAGCATAGGCATAACATGAAACTAGGAAAATAAATAAGTAATCGACAATTTCGGCCCCAACTCCTAAAGACAACAAGATTAAAAAAGCACACATCAATTGAAAAAACTGAACCACTATAGATTGTATACTTGTAATCACCCATGAAGGCAGAAAAGATTTGAAAAACAAGAAAACTCCGAAATAATGCGCTAAATAAGCTAGTACTATCAATGGAATTGAAATCCACTTGTAATCAAATTCAAATGAAATAAAATTGACAAGAATTAAAACTAAAAAGGTAAGCCCCATTATACCGCTCACTTTATCCAACAATGAAGCCCATACCAACTTCTTAGTTTTGATATCAAACTTCTTTTTAAGCCAAATGATTTTATAGCCTTCACCACCGATTAAAGGAATAAATAAATTATAGAACATACCGGCTAAATAGAGCCGATAGTTGACCCAATTGTCTAAAAAAACACCCTGAGTTTTATACAAATTATTTATTCGAAAACTTCCAACTAATTTTGAGACGAAAAAAGAAAAAACCGCCAAAACCAAATATAAAATATCGGCGTTTGCAAAGTGCTCAACGACTTTATCTATATCTATCTTTCTAAATATCAAAACAATAGCAACCACACTGAGAACTAACTTAAGTATGAGTTTTAATATCTTCTTGCTTTTAGATTCGGCCATTTTGCTTTTAAAAAGTGTAAACTTATTTATTTAAAATAAGAAATACTCAATCTCCCAATGATAAAACTATTGAAACAATGTCTTATTCAGGAATTTGATACAGTAGAAATAATTATAAATGTTGACTATCGCCCCTTACCGGTTATTTTCCAACCAATCCATGCCATTGGCAAATATGCAACTCCCAAATCTAATACATTAAACCACAAGGGAGAAGGCACTTGAAAAACCATTGTAATACCTCCAATAAGGAAGAAAACACCAATGACCATTGCAAATTTTAACTGATGGCTTCCTGCTATAAGTGCAGCTAACAAGGCGCCAACTAAAGTTCCAAGAGCATGAGCCAAGAAAGGAAAAATGAAATGCTTGGCCTCAAAAAGTTCCATAGCAGCTTTAAGGCCTTCCATCGTAGTTGTATCCGCACCTGCTGGGGGAGGAATAATAGATCCACTGATGTTAATCAATCCCATATTTACAGTAGCTCCAACAAATAAGCCTATCACAACGGCCAATATATTTTTCAGTATTATTTTCATCGCACTAAAATTATTTCAAATGGACGCTAAATGTATAAAATGAAGATTGCTTATCCTAATTATCTCCATCAATCATTCGCCCTAATCCACCCAAGATAGAGCCTTCGCCTTTTGATGATCCACCCATTTTAGGTGCGTGTTGAATAATTCGATCGGCCAATCGTGAGAATGGTAAACTTTGTAAATAAACTGTTCCAGTACCTTGAACTGTGGCTAAAAACAATCCTTCTCCACCAAAAAACATCGACTTTAAATTTCCTGCTCTTTCTATGGAATAATCTAAGCCAGGTGAAAATCCAACAATACAACCAGTATCAATCAATAAAGATTCATTGTTCAATGTTTTTTTAACGATGGTTCCACCTGCATGTAAGAAGGCCAAACCGTCGCCTCTTAGTCGTTGCAATATAAATCCTTCTCCGCCAAAAAATCCTGCTCCGAATCGTTTAGTAAATGCTATAGAAACCTCTGTTCCTTTAGCTGCACATAAAAAAGAGTCCTTTTGGCAAATGATTTCGCCACCAATTTCTTTTAAATCTAAGGGTAGAATTTTACCCGGATATGGTGCTGCGAAACTCACTTCCTTTTTACCAAAACCATTGTTCGTAAAGTGCGTTAAAAAAATTGATTCTCCTGTTAACAATCGTTTTCCAACACTAGCCAACTTTCCCAAGATACCTTGATTGGGTTGAGAACCATCACCCATTTTTGCTTCAAACTGAATGTCTCTGTCCATCCAGTTCATGGCTCCTGCTTCTGCAATTACGGTTTCTTGTGGGTCAAGTATAACGGACACCACTTGCATGTCGTCTCCGTGTATTTTATATTCTATTTCGTGTGATCTCATATTTCCTGAATTTGAACTTTCGTTTTTATTTTCGAAATAACTCATACTGTTTATTTTTTACAATCAATACTACACGAGCGGCAATTAGCCTTTCGCTAAATTTTCTTTTACTCTATATTTTACGATTTCCGAAACTAATGCCAACGGCAATGGCTGATCTATAAGAAACTGAATGGCTCCCTTGGAGGTTTTATAATTTATAAGTGCGTTAGTGAAAGCTGTTATACCTGAAGGTGAAGGATAAAACCCAATGTGCTTTTTGAATGCCGCGAAATGAACCAAATTTCCATTTAATTGAAAAGTAGGCATGCCGTAATTGATGACCTCTTTTGCTTCGGGAGCTGCGGTTTGGATCGTTTTTCTCAATGCATTCAATAACTCTTTTGTCGTATCTGAGAATTGAGCTATGTACTCGTCAACATTTTTGGGTTTTGGCGATTTTTCTTCCATCAGTAAATTACTCTTTAACTAACTCCCCATTTGAATACATAGACTCTTTTATTACTTTTCCTTTGTCATCATATTCGATATAGGCTCCGTGTTTTTGACCTATTACGTTATAGTTAACTTCCTGTTTTAGTTGTCCATTTTTGTGAAAATAATACCAAGTTCCGATGTCATAATAATAATCAGAATTATTTCCCATATCATGTTTCGACCAGATTCCAAAATACTTTGGAGTCCCATCTTTAAATGATTTATCTAGAATTTTTATGGCTTTAAATATAGAATTTGCTGAGTAAGATTGAATTCTTTTACTGTACTGCTCTAATGTAGTATCAATAGGCAATCGATATATCAATTTATCAATATCAGTAATCTCTAGATAAGAACTATAGTCTATTTCATATCGATACAACTCTGAGTATTTTTTTATAACATCTCCTTTTATTGATGCACCTCTCTTTGTACTTTCAAAATCCGCAACAATATTTGTATCTCCGGAGAATAATTCTTTCAAATTCGATTTTTTGACTTTATATGAAACTCCATCGTTAATATCAATTACATATTCAACTTTAGTTCTCACTATAGGGATAGATGGAAATCCTGTTATAATAATGTAGAATAAATTAAGTTTAACCTTTTCATAATAACTGTATCTGCCGAAGTTTTGAAGTTCTACAAAATTATTCAGAGAGAAAAGGAATTGATTTTTTCTAACATATATCTTTTCCCCATCACAAAATCCAAAGACTTTCGTTGACTTAACACCATCTTCTAAATTGTAACCAATACCATAATATTTAACTTTCCCATTAAAAAAGAAACCATGCTTTTTATAAGCGCTATACAAAACCCCGTTGTAAGGCAATGATGGGTTATTGTATTTAAACTCTTCAAAAGTTCTATACACTCCTTTTTTCAAAACCACGCCAGAATCTACGTTCAGTTCTTGAGCAAATAAGCTGCTGAGCCCAAATAGGGCAATCAAAAAGGAGAAAACAAATTTCATACGAGTTAGCTAGTTTTTAGGAAGTCAAACATACTAAAAGTCAAGAACTACTTTACAGTAGCAATTTCAAAAATAGAAATATTAAAATCGCAACTCACTTGAATGGATTCGATGGTTTCAAAATGACGCAATTGGGCTGCTGAAGCACTCCAATAATAGGGAGTCATTTTTAGTAAATTCAGTATTGATTTATTATTATTTAGATCCAATACAAATGAACAGCGTTTTGTTTCAACTTTTGCAAACGGTTCAGGAATCTTCTCCAATATCGTTCGTTCATGTGGGCGAAATTCATCGTATACCAACTCGGCTATTTCTTTCATGTGGTTCTCTGCAGGACTTACAATTACTAACTTCCCTTCTTCTGACAATACACGCTGAAATTCTGCCGCATCAAATGGAGCGAATATGGAAACAATTAAATCCACAGAATGATCAGCTACGGGCAAGTTAAACACTGAACTCACAAAGTAGTTAGCCGATTTGTATCGCTTAGCTGCTAAACGAACTGCATATTTAGAAATGTCGGTTCCATATACTTGGGGAGAGATTGATTGCAGCTGTTCTGCAATTTTATGGGTGTAATACCCTTCGCCACAGCCGGTATCTAAAATAGTCGCGGCTGTTTTGTCTGTCAATTGACTCTGAATCAATGAGGCGACTTCATGAACCAATGGATCGTAATGCCATTCTTCTAAAAAGTTTCTCCGTGCCGAAATCATCACCTCATTGTCCCCAGGGTTCTTCGATTTCTTCTGATTGACTGGCAGCAAATTCACATACCCTTCCTTAGCAACATCAAACTGGTGATTGTTTTCACAACCATAACTTCGGTTTTCAGTTGGTTCAAGAGGAGCTTGACAATGTGGGCAAATCAAAATAGACATACTGCGAAATTCGGGAGAATGATTGATAGAATTAATTTTTCTTGAAACTTTTCATTTAAAAGAGTTTAATTATAAATTCAAAACAATTAACAATTGCCTCTATCAACTTATTTTTTTGACCGTCCTTGAAGAAAATGAATTATAGCTCAAAATGAAACTTTAGAGAGATGGAGAAGTTCCGATTTTAAGAGGAAATCACTCCTTCGAAGTTAAGTTTCATGAATAGAAATAATTTATTTCCTTCAAAGACTTGACCTTTTGGTTCTTTTGGGTCAAACCAAAATAACGTCAACTAGATTTATAATTGATCGAACTACAGCTGTGACTTGAGAACTGATATTTTAACTAAAATCACTATACTTTCTTCATCAGCAATCACCTTCAATACTTCTCTCTCTGACTCTTCCGCCACCAACACATCACTTTGTTGCAACAGAAACTCATTGTTTATTTCAATTGCTCCTTTGTACAAATAAAAAATCAACCAATTGGAAGAACCTTCGATTGCAACTTCCTCCCCTTTTGAAATCTTCAACACTTCAGTTGTATTCGAAAATTCGGGTTTAATGATCACATTAAAATCCACACCAATCCCTACAGATTTGGTATTCCAATCTCCTTTAAAAAAATCTTGATCGAAGGGTTTCAAAACCCTTTTATGATGTCCTTCATGTGAAATCTGAATACTACCATCTAGAATGAGTAATGTCCGGTCAAACCCAACAAATGGTGTAAATGTAGATTCACTGACTTCTACTTTCGCTGTGCTTATTCGAAAATAAAAATTCCGATCTGAAACATTTGATCCATTAGGAAAAATAAACAACTGCGTGGTGCTTCCTCCAGACCATTGAGTGGTTGTGTGAGCTGCGGATGGAATGAGTTGGGTTTTCATGGTGAATTAGATTCTTTTCTAAAAGTAGCTAAAAGTTATATCCATGTAATTTATTTTTTTGTCTTTAAAAATAAATTTTACAGTGATTAATGCCGATTGTTAAAATTAATAGTCGAATGATCTGCCTAAGGCAGAGAAATTGGAGGATATAATTTTTCATTTCGATATTAATCCCACCCCGCTTTTCATTGCATCAAAAATCTTTTCTACTTTAGTCGACAGAAATAAAAACTCATGGAATTACACTACCTCGATTGGATCATTATAGCAGCCTATTTCCTACTTTCACTTGGTATTGGATTGTATTACAAAGCCAATGCAGGAAAGGATTTAAGTCAGTTTTTCCTAGGTGGTCGAAATTTACCTTGGTACATCGCAGGTATTTCTATGGTGGCAACCACATTCGCTGCCGATACTCCACTATGGGTAACCGAGAAAGTTGCCCAACATGGTGTTTCAGGAAACTGGTTGTGGTGGAACATGCTAATTGGAGGAATGTTAACCACCTTCTTTTTCGCCCGTTTATGGCGAAGAGCGGATGTCTTAACAGAATTAGAATTGATTGAAATCCGCTATAGCGGAAAAGCAGCGGCATTCTTAAGAGGTTTTAAATCCCTCTACATGGGAATCTTTCTGAACGTTGTCATCATCGGCTGGGTAAATGCAGCTCTCGCTTCTATTTTGATTGTCTTTTTTGACATTCCAGAAACTCAGATTTTATACGTTTTGGGAGCTTGCATGCTAATTGTTGCTTTCTACTCTACTTTGTCAGGATTTATGGGTGTTGCCATTACAGATACTATTCAATTTTTCATTGCCATGATTGGCTGTATTATTTTGGCTTATGTCGTTTTAGACACCGAACAAATTGGCGGAATAGCCGGACTAAAAGCTCAATTGCCCGCGTGGCGATTTGACTTCTTTCCAAAAATCGGAGAAGGCTCTTCTACCTTAGACACCATAGGCACTTACAGCATTTCAATAGGTGCTTTTTTAACTTTCGGATTGGTGCAGTGGTGGGCGAGTTGGTACCCAGGAGCCGAGCCAGGCGGTGGCGGTTACATCGCTCAACGAATGATGAGTGCTAAAGATGAAAAGAATGCCGTTTTTGCTACCTTATTTTTTCAAATCGCTCACTACTGTTTGCGCCCTTGGCCGTGGATTATTGTTGGCTTGTGTGCTTTGGTATTGTATCCAGACTTAGGACCTGAAGAAACCAAGCAAGGTTTTGTTCTGGCGATGCGTGACTATTTACCAGTTGGATTAAAAGGATTATTGCTTGTTGCTTTTTTAGCGGCTTATATGAGCACCGTTTCCACTCAATTGAATTGGGGAGCCAGCTACATTACTAATGATTTCTACAAGCGATTCATCAAAAAAACCGAATCATTCAAAAATGAGGAGGAAGAAAACAAGCACTACGTAAAAGTTGCAAGAATCAGCACATTACTGATTGTTTTGATCTCCATTTTTGCAACCTCACAAATCGAAACCATTGATGGAGCAGCCAACTTTCTAATTGAATGTGGAGCCGGCTTAGGAATGGTTTTAATTCTGCGTTGGTATTGGTGGAGAATCAATGCGTGGAGTGAAATTACTGCATCCATAGCCCCATTCTTAGGTTATTCTTTGTCCAATTATGTTTTCCATTTCGAGCACCCTACCAACTTCTTATTTACTGTAGGATTTTCAACCGTTTGTTGGCTAATCGTTACTTTTTTAACTCAACCAACAGATTATGTTCATTTGGCAAAGTTCTACAATAAGGTTCGCCCTGAAGGTAATTGGAAACCTTACAAACAAAAGGATTCTGAAGAAAAGAGCACCATTTTTCCTTTATTGATGTGTTGGTTAAGCGCTGTGATAATGACATATGGAATTTTGTTTTTTATCGGTTCGCTCATCTTCCAAAACTATAGTGATGTGATGCTTTACGGTGCCATAAGTTTGGTCAGTTTTACAATCCTAAAGATTTTTATATCAAGAAGTCATGTGTTCGAAAGTTAAAGCCCCAATAGCTGGTTCAACTGTTCCTTTTTAGAACCTGAAACAGGAATCACCTCATCATTTAACAACGTTATGTAACCGGTTTTGCCTTTACTGAGCCTGCTCAATTCTTTTAAGTTAATTAAATGAGAATTGTGACATCTAAAAAATTTGGAAGGGTCTAATTTTTCTTCATAATAGCCCATTCGTTTACTAGCCAAAATAGCGGGATGTGTTTTTGAAATTATCTTGGTGTAACTACCATCTGCTTCCAACCGAATAATGTTTGAGACATCTAATATCAAATAGTCTTCTCCATCATAAACAGATAATGTTTCACTGTATTTTACAGCAGACTTCTCAGCTGTTTTTTTATCTGCATTCAGCAATTGAGAAGCTTTCCTGACGGCTTTTATTAATTCTTCTCTCATCACAGGTTTTAAGATGTAATGAACAGCATTCGCCTTAAATGCTTCAAAAGCATAATGGGAATAGGCTGTAATGAAAATTAATTTCTATGATTCTATTTTGGGCGGTTTAAAGAACAGATAATAAGATAATCTAGTTTTATTGCGACAATTTTAGAGATTTAATTATCTTTACCCAACAATTGTAAAAAGATCAAATTAAATATTTAATTATTTGCTAGTTATGCAAAACACTCCCCTTGGCAATATATCTTTTGGAGCACTTAGAACAACATTTGCTGCCATCACTTTCGGTCTAGTTATTTCTTTTGCTTCTTGCGCCGAAGGCGAAAAGAAAGTAGTAACTGAAGAACAGCAAGAAAAGCCAAAAGATAAAAATGAAAATACAATGTTTGAGATTGAAGGAAAGGTTTTTAGTATCCCTTCTCCAATTCAAACAGCTTTGTTGTTAAAAGATGCAGGCACTTCTTTTGACGGCTCTATTTTAAATCCAACTGCTAACATTACTAAATACACAACCTCGACAAAAAGAGCCATCAATCTTGGTATTTATGGAGCAGATTTAGGATATGTTACTATTTTTGATCAAACTCAATCTTCCATTTCGTACTTAGCAGCTACCAAAAGCTTGGCTACTGACTTAGGAATTGCCAATATTTTCGATCAAAAAATATTGTCTCGATTCGAGAAAAATATTGGTAACAGAGACTCCTTATTGAGTTTAGTTTCTGATGCTTTTAAATCAACTGATCAATTTTTAAAGAAAAACCAGCAAGAGCAATTAGGTGTGTTAATACTCGCAGGAGGTTGGATTGAAACGCTACATTTTGCTACCAAAATATCAGGTTCCTCAGGAAATCAGAAAGTTATTGATAGAATCGGAGAACAAAAAATCACACTTGAAAACTTGATGAAGTTATTATTGACCATTGAAGCAAACGACGATGTTACTCAGCTTCTGGGTAGCTTGCAAGAATTAAGAGATATTTATAACGGTGTTAATTATGTTTATGAATACAAAGAGCCAATAACAGATGTTGAAAATAAAACAACTACTATTACAAGTGTTTCAAAAATAGAAATGAGTCCCGAAATACTTAAAAGTATATCAGATAAAATATCAAGCATCAGAAATAATATCACGCTATAATGAACACGAAATCTATGAACAGATCATCTTTAAGATCACTTATATTATTCCTTTTCCTTGCTGTTGGCAGCCAATTCAATTCTTTTGCACAGTGTGATACAATTGCCACTATTTGCGAAAAGAATATGGCCAAAAATTATTTATCAGACGGCCAAGAATATAGAGCACTTTTAATTGAAGAGGAAACAGCCGAATTTCACTTAACACTTTATGGGAATAGCACGTATAGGTTTGCTGCTTGTAGTGGATTAACTGATGGTAATCTTATTTTTTCAGTTTATGATAAAGATAGAAATCCCATATTTTCTAACAGAGATCATGCTGTTAGTCCATACTGGGATTTTAAAGTCACCAATACACTTGATATTATTGTAGAAGGCAATTTAAATCTTGATAAATTAGGCTCAGGTTGCGCCGTATTATTGGTTGGTTTTAAACCCTAATCATTTACACCACATGAAATATATGAAGGTCTTGAATAATTAGTTTCAAGGCCTTTTTTTTATTATTTTCATACCCAAAATTGCACCTCGATTTAAATCAACAAAATGAGTGAACGGATTCTAAAAGCATTAATGCAACTATTTGCTATTGTGGCAAATGTTGGAGAAGACAATAAACTAGGAAGAGATTTTGTAGCTTTTTTCCTTAAACAGCAGCTCAACCAAGAGTTGGTCAATAAATACCTCGAAGTATTTGATGAATTTGTAGAACAACAAAGCAGAAAAAAAGATGGATCAAAAGCACGAAAAAGAACCTCAGTAAATTCTGTAAAGGTCTTAGTTATTTGCACGCAGATCAATAAAGAACTCACTCAAAAGCAAAAGATATTTGTTCTATTAAAATTACTAGAATTCGTTTATCTTGATGATGATGTTGTACCACAAGCATTAGAATTTGTAGATACAGTAGCGGACACTTTTAATATTGAACCTGAAGAATACAAGCGTTGTAAATCTTTTATCGAATCAGACGTTAACCACTCCATAGATTCAGAAGATTTTTTAATTGTTGGTAGTAAACCTCCCGAGGCGAACTCTAAAACCAAATTTATACAAGCAGATGGCCTTAATGGAAAACTAAGAATATTATTTGTAAAGAGCGTTAGGATGCTTTTTGTAAAATACTTAGGAACTTCAGAATTGCAACTAAATGGTCAGATAATACTACCATATAAAATTTATATTTTAAACCAAGGTTCTTCATTAAGAGGTAGCAAGCTATCAACCATTTATTATAGCGATATCATAAGTAAGTTTCTGGCTGACAAGAATGAAGAGCTAACAACTTTTACTGCAGATAATATTACCTATCAGTTTAAGAATGGAAATATTGGACTACATCCGATGTCCTTTCAAGAAGAATCGGGTGGTCTAATTGGTATCATGGGAGCTAGTGGTGCCGGTAAATCAACCTTATTAAATGTTTTAAATGGGAACTATCGGCCTACCACAGGAGCTGTTCGTATTAACGGGTTTGATATTAATGATCCCGAAAATAAAGAAAAAATTGAAGGAGTCATTGGGTACGTCTCTCAAGACGATTTACTGATTGAGGAGTTAACCGTTTTTCAAAATTTATTTTTTAACGCCAAACTTTGTTTCGGCAACCTCTCTGAAAAACAACTAATACGTATGGTCATCAAAGTCCTAAACTCCTTAGGGCTCTACGAAACTAAAGATCTGAAAGTAGGAAGTCCCATGGACAAAACCATTTCAGGCGGCCAACGAAAAAGGGTAAATATCGCTTTAGAATTAATTAGAGAACCTGCTGTACTTTTCGTTGATGAACCAACTTCTGGACTATCCTCCAGAGACTCTGAAAATATTATGGATTTATTGAAGGAGCTTTCTCTTAGAGGAAAGCTAATTTTTGTTGTAATCCATCAGCCCTCTTCAGATATATTTAAGATGTTTGATAAGCTTTTGATTCTAGACACAGGCGGTTACCTGATTTATAACGGAAATCCTGTAGATGCTATTATTTACTTCAAAACTTTAGCAAATCAAGCCAATAAATCAGAAAGTGAATGTGGAGAGTGTGGTAATGTAAATCCTGAGCAAATATTTAACATTATAGAATCTAAGGTTATCGATGAATATGGAAACTTAACAGATAGCAGAAAAACTTCTCCACCTGAATGGCAAGAAAGTTATAAAGAAAAAAATGAGGGAGGAGCATTACCCCCTATTAAAAACACGGATAATCCGGTTATTACATTTAAGATACCCTCTCTTTTTAATCAGTTTAAAGTCTTTATCAAACGAGATATTCTTAGCAAACTGACTAATAAACAGTATTTGCTCATTAACTTTCTAGAAGCTCCTATATTGGCGTTCATTTTGGCATTTATTGTAAAATATAAAAATGTAGATGCTGCCGTTAGTAATGCCTACGTTTTTAGGGAAAATGAAAATATTACTGCGTATATCTTTATGTCGGTAATTGTTGCACTCTTTATGGGACTTACAGTTGCTGCTGAAGAAATCATTCGTGACCAAAAAATACGAAAACGGGAAAAGTTTTTGAACTTGAGTAATGGAAGTTATTTGTTCTCAAAGATTGGAATTATGTTCTTAGTCTCTGCCATACAGACACTCAGTTTTGTATTAGTAGGAAATACCATATTGGAGATACAAGGGATGTATTTCGATTATTGGTTGATTCTTTTTTCTACTTCTTGCTTTGCCAACATGCTAGGTTTGAATATTTCTTCCGCTTTTAATTCTGCAGTAACTATCTATATTCTAATTCCATTTTTAGTAATCCCTCAATTGATTTTGAGTGGTGTCATAGTAAAATTCGAAAAACTTAACCCTACCATAACTGTACAAAATAAAGTTCCCTGGAGTGGGGATGTTATGGTTAGTAAATGGGCTTTTGAAGCTCTTGCTGTTAATCAGTTTAAAAACAACAAATTCAATAAAAATTTCTACTATGCTGATAAAGAATTAAAAAAGTATGGGTTCAAGAAGAACTTTTGGATGGGACGAATGAAGGAAAAGGTAAACTTTGTTCAACGGAACCTTGAAGATGAAACAAAACGACAAGAGGTCATAGATGGAATAGAGTTGTTAAAATATGAAGTTGAAGGTGTTCAAAAGCTAGTGCCAGATTATCCTTTTGAGAAAATTGACCTACTGACTATTGAGCAAATTGATGGTCCAACGATTGAACTATTAAAAGAATATCTAGCAGAGCTAAATGACCTATTTATTGACAAATACAATGAGCTTACAGCTGAAAAGGATAAAATAGTTGTTTCCTTGAATAAAACTGATGAGGATAGGGAGGCCTTTATAAAATTGAAGGATGATTATACGAATGAATCCTTAACTGATTTGGTAACCAATAAGAATGACCTTAACAAAATTATTGAATGGAATAATCGGTTAATTCAACATTCTAACCCTGTGTACAAGGATCCTGATGGATTTAGAGCGCACTTCTTTGCTCCCTCTAAAGAGTTATTCGGTACAAAAATAACAACTTTTTCAGCTAACCTACTAGTAATTTGGCTTTTCTCTATAGTATTGGCCGTTACCCTCTATTTTGACCTATTGAAGCATTTCTTGGATTGGATAGAAAAACAGTTTACCAAAATAAAATTCGCTAAATAAAATACCTTCAAATTCGCACAAAAAAACTCCTTAATGTAAATTAAGGAGTTTTTTTATATTTCGTTTGAAGAATTACTCTTCCATTTCTACCATCTTGAATGGAATATTAATAATCGCTTGGTAATCTTCACCTGCTTCTAACATATCTTCATCATCCTCTTCGTAATACCAATTGATAACCGTCTCACTTCCTCCGGTATTTATCTTCTCCAACTTCTTAAATACGTCTAGAATACACTTAGATGAACTTGTATTAAAGTACTCTAACTGAATTCTTACAGTCGTATTTGGTTTTGGGGTATTAGAATATTCCTCCAATTTATCTATTAAAGGTTTATAAAACTCAATAGAATTTTCAGGAATTGAACGTCCTTTGATTAATAATGAACCATCCTCTAAGCTAAATTGAATTGTTGGGGTTTTCGGTGTACCCTCTATTGTTAAATTTTCCATTTTCCTATTTTTTAATATTCTCCTACTTTAACCAAAAGGCTATAGAATGTATATTTATCGTCTAATTTTTTGAAATCGTACTCTAATTTATGTGCTGATTTTCTGGCAATATCAATCATCCCAAGACCTCCGCCTCCCTTATCAGACATCAATCCGTTGTTTAATACTTCTTTGTAGAAATCCTTTAATTCATCAGTTCCTAAAGAATTAATTTTATCAATTCTTTCTCTTAAACTTTCGACTTGATTATTATCCATATAATTACCTGTACAGATAAGGTAAGCATCCTCAGATTTGCCTATTACAAAAATAACCGATGAAACATCTTCGTTACCTACTAAACCAGGGTTTTCGGATATGTGATGGTATAAGTTTTGGAGTGCTTCGACCAGTACATTATATACTTTCTTTCTGATCTTGGATGGCTCATCCAGCTTATCCATTTTAGATTCTACAATCTGCAATACAGAAGTTACCAAATCTGAAGAAACGTCACCTTTATAGGACAATATTATATCGTCCTGCTTCATAAGGCTATAAAAGTTGTACAAGTCTATTTCCATACCAACTAGGCGTGCTACTTCGTAATTAATCTTTCAACTTATTGTTGAAAAAACACCAACTGTATTTTACCATTTATATTACTGCGCTAATATAATGCATATTGTGCCACAAAAAAAAATAAATTTAAGTAAATAACCTATTATTTATTCAAAAAAATAATAATTCTGAAAATGTTCAATTTAGTCGACCCCCTGTTCGTAGTTTACTTACTTTTGTCATCCCAATTTATCAAATTATAAGCATTAAGATGGTAGACAAAGAATGGTTTAAAGAATGGTTTGATTCTCATTATTACCACCTGTTATATCAAAGTCGTGACGAGAAAGAAGCCCACCAATTCATTCAACGTTTAATTGGTCGTTTTGCACTAAAAAAAGGATTAAAAATTATCGACATTGCATGCGGAAAGGGACGTCATTCCAAATTCATTAGCACTTTAGGGTTTGATGTAACAGGAATTGATTTATCTGCAGAAAGTATCACATATGCGCAAAAGGATGAGAATAAAAATCTTCATTTTGCCAGACACGACATGCGGGAGGTATTCAGGCCAAACTATTTTGATGTGGCTTTAAATCTATTCACTAGCTTTGGGTACTTCGAAAGTGAAGAAGAGAATAAAAAAGCCATCCAAGCGATGGCGGATAATTTAGTTCGTCAAGGTCATTTAGTAATTGACTTTTTAAATGTTAAAAAAGTTATAAAGACATTACCGGTAAAAGAACAAAAGACCATAGAGAATATTACTTTTAATATTG
The DNA here is from genome assembly GCF_009909615.1 of Acidiluteibacter ferrifornacis. Taxonomy (GTDB): domain Bacteria; phylum Bacteroidota; class Bacteroidia; order Flavobacteriales_E; family Vicingaceae; genus Acidiluteibacter; species Acidiluteibacter ferrifornacis. Next base: position 331,584 of record NZ_WWNE01000007.1, read on the forward strand.
AAAAGTTTTTAGCTAATGGATACATTACAAAAGAAATTGCATTTGATGATGAAGGTAGAGCGTTCCATTTTACTGAGTATGTCAAAAACATTCAATTGCATCAGTTTCAAGAATACCTCAACCTTTCAGGATTAGAAATCATTCACACATTCGGCGACTACCATTTAAACTCCTTTGACGAAACTACTTCTGATCGACTAATTTTAATCTGCAAAAAGAATTAATAATGAATATTTGGGCTGTTCTACTTTTGTTTCTAAGTTCCGCAATTAGCGGTATTGCCATGGTTTGGTTTCGTCCGAATGGGACCAAAAGTATCAAATTACTCCTTTCATTTAGTGGAGCATTTTTGATGGCAATTTGTTTTTTACACCTTTTACCAGAAGTATTTACGAACACTCCGAAGGAGGTTAGTCTATTCTTACTCATTGGTTTCTTCTTACAACTGCTACTCGATTATTTCTCAGGAGGTATAGAACATGGACATATTCATTTACATAAAGACCAATTAAAAAAGTTTCCGTTCCTTGTTTTTCTAAGTCTTTGTTTTCATGCTTTTATTGAAGCCGCTCCTGCGTTTCACTTTCACTCCGGTGATCATAGTCATGACGTTTCTCCACTGTTAATTGGTATTGTCATGCATAAAATACCGATTTCAATCGTATTAGCAAGTTTGCTTCTAGCAAATCAAATAAAGAAGACCAATGTGGCCATTGCCATTATCATCTTTTCATTAATGGCACCATTAGGTGGTTTTCTAGGTCATTGGTTAAACCATAATACGCAGTTTGCTGATTTATTCCCTTATTTATTGGCACTAGCTGCAGGAATTCTTTTACATATCGCCACTACAATTCTATTAGAAACAAGTGACAATCACAAATTTAGTAAAATGAAAATAGTCAGCATTTTAGTTGGTGCTTTGTTAGCAATTATTGCTACCTACTGAGTCAAGTTCAATTAATGAATTTTAAGCTTTTTTTCTTTTATAAAGAACCCTCATTAGTTAACTTTGTTATCAATAAAAATCAAAATATAAAAACAATATAAAATGGCAGTATTAGTCGGAAAAAAAGCACCGCACATCTCTGCGAGTGCAGTAATTAACGGTGAAGAAATAGTAGAAAACTTTTCATTAGATCAGTATTTAGGTAAAAAGCACGTGGTTTTATTCTTTTATCCAAAGGATTTTACTTTCGTATGCCCTACTGAACTTCATGCGTTTCAAGCAAAATTAAAAGAGTTTGAAGACAGAAACACTGCAGTGGTAGCATGTTCAACAGATACAGAAATGTCACACTGGGGATGGTTACAAGTTGCAAAAGATAAGGGTGGTATTCAAGGAATAACTTATCCAATCATTGCGGATACCAATAAAACCATTGCTACCAACTTTGATGTTTTAGCGGGGGAATGGGATTACAATGAAGAAGGACAAATGATGGCTCACGGTGAAATGGTTGCTTATAGAGGTTTATTTCTTATTGATAAAGAAGGAATTGTTAAGCATCAAATTGTAAACGACCTTCCATTAGGTAGAAATGTGGATGAAGCAATCAGAATGGTTGACTCTTTACAGTTTTTTGAAGAGAAAGGTGAAGTTTGCCCCGCAAACTGGTCAAAAGGTAAAGAAGGAATGAATGCTACTCATGATGGAGTAGCTTCATATTTAGCTTCCAACTAATTTAAAAATCAAAAAAGTCTTAAGTCCTAACCAGCGGTTAGGACTTTTTTATTTCAACAATAAAAAACTTCCGGTTAGGTTCTCATACAACCCATCACCTTTCAAACTATATCGAATCGAATAAATGTAGTTACCGGGTGGAGAAACTTTACCGTGATACCTTCCATCCCACTTTTGATATTGGTCGTGTGTTTCAAACAGTAATTCGCCCCATCGATTAAAAATCTGAAAGCTATATTCCTGGTAGGCGCATTCATAAGTTGTACCAAACATATCATTATGCCCGTCACCGTTAGGACTAAAGGCATTAGGCATAAAAATATCACATGCGCAATTTCGATAGTCTATACTTATCGTATCAGTATCAAATCCACAAACATTTGATGCAAAAACAGAATAGGTTCCGGGATCCTCAATTATAAATCTTGACTTTTCAGATCCATCTTGCCAAAGGTAGTTTGTATATTTAGGATTTAGATTTATAATATGGTCTTCTCCGTAACAGAGCACCTTATCTTCTCCAAAATTTAGATTTGGGGCCTTAATAAAAGTTACATTTATTGTATCACTTGCTTCACAACGCCCTACATGGGATTCAACAGAATAAGTCCCAGAGTTTACAACCACATATTGAGGTAATCTTGAACCATCGTGCCAACGATACTGCGCATTGGAGAAGGTGGCATCCAATATGAGAGTATCTGAACTACACATCAATGTATCTTTTCCAAAATCTACTACCGGAGTTGGAGAAAAAGTAATATAGACAGAGTCTGCAATTGAACAACTACTTGCTGAAACATTTACCCAATACAATCCTGATTCAGTAACGGTATAATTAGGAGTCCGAGCATTGTCTTGCCATAGATAGGTAGCTCCGGGGAAGGCAACATCAAAAAATACCGACACTCCTTCACACTCAATTCTATCATCTCCTAAGGTTAAATTTGACAATTCACTAAAAGTGACCTGAATGGTATCTCTTATCAAACAAGAACCCAATGTTACTTCTACCCAGTACTCTCCAGTTGAGGATACATTAAGAGTTGGATTAGTTGAATTATCTTGCCACTTATATCGTGCTCCATTCACACTTAATTTAGGATCAATCACAAATGACGTCTGCGAACACAAAACAGTATCATTCCCTAAATCTAGATTTGGTCGAGTATAGCTCGTTATTACTACTGAATCTCTTGTTACACAGCCATTCGCTTGAACTTCTACCCAATACATACCTCCTTCAGAAACTCGAAGAGTTGGACCTGTAGAATTATCATTCCAAAGATAAGTTGCTGCAGTATAAGTTGCATCTAAAACAATTTCATCACCATCACAGATTACCTGATCTGCTCCCAAAGACACATTTGGATTTTGGTTATAAGTAATTGAAATGGAATCCCGAATAGTGCATCCATTATTCATTACATCCACCCAATATATCCCTGTATTAGATACAGAGAGTTGAGGGCCATTGGAATTATCTTGCCATACATATTGAGTAGACGTACTGTTTTGATTAGCATCTAACAAATAAGTGGACAGGTCACAAAAAATGGTATCCTCTCCTAAATTAACTTTAGGAGAGGGACGTTCTACTACATTAAAATTTTCACTTGACTTGCACCCTCCATAGCTATATTGAACTGTATATATACCGGGTGATGAAATAGCATATCTTGAAGTGGTTGAACTATCTTGCCACAAATAGGAGTAACCGAGCTTGCTAACATCCAAATTTAAAGTACTCCCTTCACAATAAAATGTATCTGTGATTAAAACAGCTGGAGCGGAGTAGCGGTAGACCGTATTAATATTATTGGTCCTCCAACCTCCCACTACATAACCATAAGTTCCGTCCGAAAAACTAGCAGAATTAGATCGATCTCCAGTATTAAAACCACAAATTTCTTCCCAAGTATCCCTATTCGGTAAATAACGTTAGTAAGTTCCTAAATCAAACCCTGAACCAAGGCGATATCCTCCACCAACTATTAACTCTCCGTTTACTTCAAAAGACATTGCATTTAATCTTCCTTTTCCAGGTAAAGTGGCCAATTGAACCCATGTATTTGTAGACGGGATATACTTCCACAAATCATCAAAATCTTGAGAATAATTATGACCTAAACCCACATACAAAGCATTTCCTATAGACTCAACAATCCCCTCGCTCCTAGCTCCAATAGGGTAATTCAAAATTTGTCTCCACGTATTAGAAACGGGATCATATTCGTAGAATTCATTAAAAGGTCCTATTCCAGCTTGACGCCCCCCTATTACGTAGCCCTTTCCATTGACAGCTGCTGCTCTAGCTCCTGTAGTTGCTATTCCAGGATAATCTGCAATCTGACTCCAAGTGTCGGTTAAAGAATTGTATTTATACATGGATTGATATGATACGGCCCCATTCCATCCTAACCCTACATACGCATCTGTTCCAATTACAAAAGCATCACCTAAACGACGACCTACCCCCGGAAAATTAGCCTTACGGGTCCATATATTTGTTGATCCATCGTATTCCCAAAGTTCAATTGAATTAGTCGCGCCATTGGAGCCATTTACTATATAGCCCTTATTTCCGATACTGAATCCAGTTCCACTCCTCATTCCTATACCAGGAAAACTACTTCTCGCTACCCATCTTTGAGCAACGGCAGATATTCCATTCACAAGGAATAAAAGGAAAACCAAATACTTTAGGACTATTCTTTTCATTTTTATCTTGAAACGTACTAGCTATTTTTTTGTTGTAATTATTTGCTTCTAAAAGACAAAAGCAAACATTAAAATTAAGACGTAATCAAATGGAAAAATGTCCACTATTAAAAATAAAATAGTTTTCGGAAAATTTAGTTTATCTCAATAAAGTCAATGTTCCTTTGTACACCATCTGATTTTGTGAATAGGGATTGGTGTATTTAATGACGTAAAAATAAGTACCTGAAGGCGATTTCTTTCCATCCACTCTACCATCCCAATAAATATTCTGACTTTCAGACTGGAAGATAGTCTCCCCCCATCTATTAAATATTGTAAATTGATAAGACTCTAAAGGACAGTGAATATATGTTTCAAACACCTCATTTACTCCATCTCCATTAGGAGTAAATACATTTACTATATTGTCAAAACAGTCACAATCAATAAATTCTACAGTAACAGAATCTGAGGCATAGCCACATTGGTTTGCGACCTCAACATAGTATGTTCCTCTAGTTGCTACTAAATATTGAGCACTAGTGCTACCATCCTGCCATATGTATACTGCACCTTCATTATAGGTATTTAGGGTTATAGTTTCATTCGAACACAAAATGGTATCTTCTACAAAACTAATCGTTGGTATGTCTAGAAACTCTATGCTTATCGAATCCCTTGTTGAACAACCATCAACTGTAACATCTACCCAATATACGTCAGAATTAAAAAACGTTTGAACAGAAGAAATAGAATCATTGCTCCAGAGGTATTGACCCAAATTGGTGGTTACATCCAAAACAATAGAATCTCCTGTACATAAAACACTATCCTTTCCCAAATTTACAATTGGAGTAGATTTGTAAAAAAGCTGAATAGAGTCTCTAGTGGTACATCCATTTACAGTTACATCTACCCAATATATTCCGGCTTGTGTGATGGTTTGTGTTGCTAAAGTTGAATTGTTACTCCATAAGTAGCTTCCTGATGGTATTGTCACATCTAAAAGAAGCGTATCTGTGCCACACAAGGATGTATCATTCCCTAAGTTTACAATTGGCGGATTAAAATAATTCACTGTTATAGAATCTCTAGTGGTGCAACCATTTACAGTTACATCCACCCAATATATTCCGGCTTGTGTGATGGTTTGTGTTGCTAAAGTTGAATTGTTACTCCACAAGTAGCTTCCTGATGGTGTTGTCACATCTAAAAGAAGTGTATCTGTGCCACATAAGGATGTATCATTCCCCAAGTTTACAATTGGCGGATTAAAATAATTCACTGTTATAGAATCTCTAGTGGTGCAACCATTTACAGTTACATCTACCCAATAAACTCCTGTTTGAGTAAC
>NZ_WWNE01000007.1:337492-374027 GCF_009909615.1 Acidiluteibacter ferrifornacis
ATTGTCACATCTAAAAGAAGTGTATCTGTGCCACACAAGGATGTATCATTCCCTAAGTTTACAATTGGCGGATTAAAATAATTCACTGTTAAAGAATCTCTAGTGGTGCAACCATTTACAGTTACATCTACCCAATAAACTCCTGTTTGAGTAACGGTGTATGTATTCGATGTTGAATTGTCCTGCCACAAATAAGCTCCTCCTGCCGTGGTTGCATCGAGAGTTAAAGTCGTATTATCGCAAAAACTAGTGTCGTTTCCTAAATTAACAATGGGTTTAGGGAAAAAATTCACTTCAATAGAGTCTCTAGTAGTGCATCCATTTACAGTTACATCCACCCAATATATTCCGGCTTGTGTGATGGTTTGTGTTGCTAAAGTTGAATTGTTACTCCATAAGTAGCTTCCTGATGGTGTTGTCACATCTAAAAGAAGTGTATCTATGCCACATAAGGATGTATCATTCCCTAAGTTTACAATTGGCGGATTAAAATAATTCACTGTTATAGAATCTCTAGTGGTGCAACCATTTACAGTTACATCTACCCAATAAACTCCTGTTTGAGTAACGGTGTATGTATTCGATGTTGAATTGTCCTGCCACAAATAAGTTCCTCCTACCGTGGTTGCATCGAGAGTTAAAGTCGTATTATCGCAAAAACTGGTGTCGTTTCCTAAATTAACAATGGGTTTAGGGAAAAAATTCACTTCAATAGTATCAAACTTTGTACAGTTATTGATAGAAACTTCTACTGTATAAACTCCGCTATTTTTAACTTTCAGCCTAGATCCAGTAGAATTATCTGACCATAAATAAGTTGCTCCATTCGTAAATGCATTTAACTGAATAGAATCTCCTGAACAAATTGATCTATCAGCGCCAAGAAAATCTTTTTCTACACCAAAATTAAACTCAAATAAAGCATCTACACCCGCTAAAAAGCTAATTGTAGTGTCAAACACTACAGATGTTGTTAAAGTTGATATACTAAGTTTTTTTATTTGACTCCCGGTTCCTGAATTATTCAAAATATAATAAATAGCATCATTGCAATAGTTACCGCAAATTGCTCCAATGGTTGCACTATTAGACTCGGTTACTAACGTCTGTAGGTTTGATCCGTTTAAGTCAATTCTTTGAATTTTATTTCCTGTTCTATTCGTAAAATATATGGTTGACTCTTTTGGAAACATTTTTATATCGAAAAGAGATTCTGAGGTGTTATATATAGTCGTTATATTAGTTCCTAAAGGTAAATCTGCCCTTTCGATACTATTATTATTTGATAACAATTCTGTCCAGTAAATTTTATTTGAGAACGGGTCTACTTCTAATCCTAATATCGATTTTGCTGTTCCTAAATTAACAACTGACACAACATTATTCCCATTTGTATCACAACTAAAAATTTGTGATCCGTTCGCAAGGTGATAATAAACCTTATTGTTGTCTCCATCAACATTTATCGTGGCAACATTGTTCAAGTTAATTTTTACATCTTGAATATTTGTCCCTGTAAGATTGGCATCCATTTTTTGAATTTTATTTAACCCACCGGCAGACCAGAATAATTGCTTTAGATTCTGGTCTACTCTGAGTCTTCTTATCAAAACCTGGTTGGAGGCTATTACTCTCGACTGCCCTGTTGTTAAGTTTAGACTATGTAATCGATTATTAATTTGGGTGCCCCAAAATAGGGTATCCTGACTAACCCCTTTGAATGAAAAAAGCATCAATACCCAAAGCAGAGTTAATAATTTAAGTCTGTTCATTAAAAAATATTTTGGCTACCCGCCAATAGAAACTCTGACTTTCTGAGTATAAGCTCGCAAAGCTTTTGCAAATGGTATACTCTCCTTTTGCATTTCTTTCTGAATCCAAATTGCAGCCATCACATGTGTCAGTTGTTCTCCTTCATCATCACCTTCTACTTCTATTGCAGGTTTATTCTCCTCTAAAATAGCATTTTCTGCGTTCTCCAACTCACTTAGTGTAAAATTTTCAACTAACTTTTTAATCACCGGAATCTTCATAGTTATAACTTTTCAATTAATGACACGACTACTTCTTCTTTGCTTGTAGCTGTTCCTTCTACCAATTTCCCATTTTTAAAGATGGCAAAAAATGGCAAGTTATCTACTCCTGCCGCAGCTCGAGCTACTTCATTCTCTTCAGCATTCACTTCTAAAAATGATACACTTGCGTACTTTTCATCGTTAGATAGACGCTTAAATTTCGGCGCAAACAATTTGCATGAACCACACCAATCTGCGTAATACTTAACAATTACATTCTCTTTGTTTGATACATTCTCTTCCCAACTTTGGTCGGTAATTTTTTCTACTGCCATAATTTCTAATTTTTATATTGTTTTTGCTTTGTTCCAATATTTATCCATCTCAGCCAATGTCATTTCTCCCATCACTTTTCCATCTTTGGCTGACTCTACTTCTAAATACTGAAACCGTTTTATAAATTTTTTGTTTGTCTTTTCTAACGCATCTTCTGGGTTAACGCCTAAAAATCTAGCATAGTTAATAATTGAAAACAATACATCTCCTAACTCTCCCTCAACCTTCTCTTTTGGAGAATTAGCTTCAACTTCTGTTTTTAGTTCCGCTAATTCTTCTTCCACTTTCTCATACACCTGCTCCTTCTTCTCCCAATCAAAACCAACTCCACGCGCTTTATCCTGAATTCGAATCGCTTTTATTAAAGCAGGTAACGATTTAGGAACACCTTCCAAAACAGACTTATTCCCTTCTTTCAGTTTTAGCTTTTCCCAATTATCTAGAACTTCTCTTTCATCTTTTACTTTTACGTCTCCATAAATGTGCGGGTGCCTGTGAATCAATTTCTCACATATTCCATTCAAAACATCTGAAACATCCCATCCATGGCTTTCTGATCCAATTTTAGAATAAAAAACCAAGTGTAAAAACAAATCGCCCAGCTCCTTTTTAACTTCCGAATAATCCTCATCGTGAATCGCATCCACTAACTCATAGGTCTCTTCTACAGTCAGGTGTCGAAGAGTTTGCATGGTTTGCTTCTTATCCCACGGACACTTTTCTCGTAAGTCATCCATGATATCTAGTAGTCGCTTAAATGCCTCTAATCGTTTGTCCATAACTCAATTTTGTGCAAAAATACGCACCTCTAATGGGATTAAAAATTTAAGCTTCATTTTTTATACTTTTGAGAGACCAACTATTATTGATGAAACAACTTTCACTGCTACTTTTATTTTTTCAATTCGTTCCTCTCGTTGCACAAGAAGAAGTCACCATTCATCCATACACTGTTGGTGTGCGCTCTCAGTATGGTTTTATTTTGAATCATTCTGAAACAATGGAGTTTGTGACGAGACAGCACATCTCTGCATTTGAGGTTTATTGGGAAAAAAACACGCTAGGTAAAAATAATTGGGAACAAGAATATAATCTTCCCAAATGGGGCATTGCCTTTTATGCGGCTCATTTCAATCAATACATCGGCAACGGCTATGGACTGCACCCCTACATCTCTATTCCCATCATTAACAACAGAGTATACCATCTAGATTTTCGGATGGGCGCTGGACTAGGCTACATCTCTAATCCATTTGATGGTATCGATAACTTTAAAAATGTGGCCATAGGAACTCCAATAAATGCCTTTCTGACGTTACTCCTTGATTCTTACTTTAAATTGAATGACAGAACCAACTTACACACCAACATTGCTTTTACCCACTTTAGTAATGCTTCATTTGCAAAGCCCAATTTAGGCATCAATATCCCAACCATAGGGATAGGATTGGATTATAATTTTGGCGAGAAAGCGGCTCTTGAAGTAAATAGAGAAATCGATTTTATACGAAAAGAGCATCCGATCAAACTAAGCATCCGTTCAGGATTTGGAATCAGTGAATCTTCTGCTACGATAGATAAAAAGTATATTTCAGGAATTTTTTCTGTTGCAGCAGAAAAACAATTCACTCCAAAAAGCAAGCTAGGATTGGAAACCAATGTATTTCAAAGTGGAGCATTGATCGATGAACTAGAAGCTTTGGGAGAAAAAGTAAACAGCGATCTTGAAGCCATGCAGATTGGTATTGGCGCTTCTCATACATTGACTTTTGATCGTTTAGGATTGTACTTGCAGCTTGGCCTTTATCTGAAATCGAAATACAAAGAAGAAGGCAATTCCTATAGAAGACTGGGGCTTATTTACTCCTTCGACAATAAATTAAGTACTCACATCATTCTCAAAACTCATGCTTTTAAAGCTGAATATGTAGAATTTGGAATAGGATATACTTTATGAAAAAAATAGCACTCTACTTATTCCTTTCTGTCATTCTTCTTTCTTGTGAGAAAGAACACATGGGCGATTGCTTCACTTCTACAGGATCGAAAACTTCAGAATATCGACCAAGCGGTGATTTTCAAATTATAGAATTAGACGATAGGATTGACCTGGATATCATTTGGGATTCTATTCCTTCCATAAAAGTAGAGGCGGGTAGCGGAATAATCGACAATATCATTACCGAAATTAAAGACGGACAGCTCTCCATTAGGAATGAAAACAAATGCAACTTTGTTAGAAGCTATAAAAAGAGAATGAAGGTAACGGTGACAGGAAATTCCTTCAATGAAATTACTTACAGAGGATCAGGAGAGGTGAATTGCCTGAACACATTGCGACCAGCTACCCTAAAAGTAGACTGTTGGGAGTCAAGCGGCGACTTGAATTTAGACTTTGAAAGCACCGAGAGTTTTCTGAAAATTCATACTGGCCCAACTGTGATAACTGCGAAAGGAAAAACAAATAATTCTATTCTTTATATTGGTGGAGCAGGCCAAATTAGGGCGGAGGGTTTGATTGCTCAAAATGGCTATATTGTAAATGCACATACTGGAATCATTTATTCCCGAACGATAAACAAATTAGAAGTGCATTTAGAAAGTAACGGAGACGTGTACTCTTATGGTGTTCCGAATGAACTTTCTATTACAAAGACAGGGAAGGGGAATTATATACAACTTTATCGGTGATAACACAAATGAGAATACTTGTAATTTTACTTCTTCTATGTAATTTGACTTTTGGTCAGAAAATATATACTTACACTATAGATTTACCGTATCCGGATCGTGTAGAAAATGATTCAGTCAAAGATTATATATCTAAAGCTGATAGTGTATGGAAAAAATATTATAAAGAAGGGTTTAATAGAGTTGATTTGGAATATAATAACAATATATCCCTTCAATTAATCTATGACTCTCTTGGCAATGGAGAAAAATTTATTGAGTTTTTCTCTGACACAATAGGAGTTGAGTTAAATTACTCTAAGAAATCTAAATCATATCTATTAAAACAGTATGAATGGTATTATGGTTTTAGTTCCCACCTTGAATATTGGTATACAAACGAAAACCTGTTTGAGTATTGGAGATATGATGACTCAGAAAATCTTGAGAAGATTATAAGGATTAAAAAAGGTGAAGACTTAAAAACAATAGAAATTACGGACATAAAAAACTTTCAAGAATCAACTGTAAAATATACTTATAGAAAAGTTGATAAGAAATGGATTTTAGATGATACAAAGAAAGTATTCCAAGAATAATAGTCAAAGTCACTCCTTTCATAAAATTTATCATTTACCTCGTCCTCCCCTCCCAAATAAGCTTAAAAAACACACATTTTCCAACCCAAATAAACAGCTTTGTTTAAATTTGCAGTCAAAATAAAATGTCATGAAAGTATTTTTGATTTCAGTTGTATTTTTAGCCCTTGGTTTTGCAGGAATTGCTGTAAAATTGATCTTCAAAAAGAACGGAAAATTTGCAGGAACTTGTGCTAGCAACAATCCAATGTTGCAAGAAGAAGGCGCTTCTTGTGGAGTTTGTGGTGCTCGCCCTGAAGAGAAATGTAAAGCGTCAGACGATTAATACTGACTCTTAATTTTCAATCATCTCTAATTTAGACTCTAAGCCCTTTGTAAGAAAGGTTTTGAATTTTCCAGTACTGTCGGAATAGATTAAAAAAGCATCCAACGATTTATCGGTTGCTAAGAATTCAATCGACTTTTCTAATCCCATCACCATAAAGCAGGTGGCATAAGCATCAGCGGTCATCGCGTCATCGGCCACAACAGACGCACTCAACAAACTGTGACGAACTGGATATCCATTTTCGGGATTAATGGTGTGAGAATACTTAATCCCATCTTCCTCATAGAATTTACGATAGTTTCCAGAAGTCGCCAATGCTTTCCCGTCTAACGACAATACTGCACTCAATTCCCTAGTTTCAGCATTCTCAACTGGCTTGTCAATGCCCAAACGCCAAACCTCATTGTTTTCATTCACGCCTTGAGCCACCACTTCACCACCTAACTCTACCATAAAGTTTTCAATGGAATTCGCTTTCAAGAAATTGGCCAACACATCAGCTGAATACCCTTGCGCAATGGCATTAAAATCCAACATAGCTGAGGAATCGTCTTTTGTCACAGTATTTCCTTGAATGGTAAAATGCGCTCGTCCTACAAATTGCATCAAGCTATCAATTAGCGCTGAATCTATTTTTTCTTTGTTTTTAAATCCCCATCCCCAAGCATTAATCACTGGCGCCAACGTAACATCAAAAGCTCCATTAGTCTTCTCTTGTACCTCAAAAGATTTTTGCAAAACCTCTAAAAACATTTTATCTACCTCAACGGATAATTTTTGCGAATTCAGCTCACTAATTAATGAAGTCGGTAAATAAGTGCTCATCGATTCGTCTACCCTTTTCAAAATGGAATCCATTTGAACTTTAAAATCACGCTTCTGAGCATCCAAATATTTGATGTGGTAGGTCGTTCCTTGCGCTTCCCCTTCTAAATAAACAAGTGAATTATCGGTTGAGCTTTCTTTTTCTATCGGTTGGTTACATCCAACAATCGTGAGTACCGCAAGAGCTGCAAATAGTATCTTCTTCATTAATCAAGAATTTCCCAGGTATGATCTGCCAACAATTTCGCCTTTGCCACAAATGTCTTATAGCCACCCATTCTTCCCCATTGATCTGGAGCAATCATCGATAATAAGTCTCGACCATTCTCACGGGTGTAAAAATAATAAGTGTGTCCAACAAGAGGTTTGAATCCCATTTCCGATTTATAGATTTGCTCAGAAATCTCTACTCGACTTTTCAGCTTATTGGCCTGTTGTATCAACAATTCCATTTGATCATAAATCTGCTTCATCTGAGAGTTTGTCTGCTCTACCATCGCTGACATCGCCGTCGACTTGATTCGCTCTTTATCATCCGGAAATATGACCGCCGAACTCACATTGTGCGCATAAGGCAGCGTACTCGGAGTCTCAGTAATTTTATCTTTATCTATCGGATTGTGTGTCCTTCTTTCGCTCATCTTTATTTCCAGTTTTCTGCACGAGTAAACACTGGTTTGTTTGGAGTCGACAATTCTTGACTAAACCGATACCCTTCATAATCAAAACCTTTCAAATCTTCTACCTGTGCAATTTTATTCTTTATCATGTAGTTGCTCATCATTCCTCTCGCTCTCTTGGCATAAAAAGAAATAATTTTCAACTTTCCATTTTTCTCATCTTTAAACTCAGGACTCACAATTTCGCCTTCCACTTCTTTCGGCTTTACCGCTTTAAAGTATTCATTGGAAGCCAAGTTCACCAACACTTTCTCTTGATGTCCTTTTAGCGATTCATTGATTGCTTTGGTGATTTTATTGCCCCAGAAATCATATAAATTCTTTTTGGTTCCCACTTTCAAATCCGTTCCCATTTCCAATCGATAAGGAAGAATCAAGTCCATTGGTCGGAGCAATCCATACAACCCTGACAAAATCCGCAAGTGCTCTTGAGCATATTCCAAATCCGTTTTTGAAAAACTGTTCGCATCCATTCCTAGGTATACATCTCCAGTAAAGGCAAGAACAGCTTGTTTTGCTTGCTCATTCCCTGCTGTCGGAAATTCCCAAATTTGGTTTCTTTCATAATTCAATTCTGCTAAATTGTCACTAATGCCCATCAAGTCTTTCAACTTCTTTTTTGATTGAGTCCTAAGTTTTTTCATGATCTGTTCCGACTCTTTTCGAAAAATACCTTCAGAGAGAATATCAAATTGGGATTTGGTTTCAAAGTCTAACGACTTGGCTGGAGAAATAATGTGAATCATAGAAATTTATATTTACTTCAAATTTAACCAAAGTGATTCTAAATTGTTCAAAGAAACAATGAAAATAGCTTAAGATTTTATCGATAAAAGTGAAGGCGTTTTGCCTACATTTGTCGCATTATTTTTAACAGAATGGTAACATTTAACAATACAAAAATTGCGTTTGAGAATAAGAACAATACGCAGTTAAGAAAAGCCTACTGGCTTTTTAAATTCATGGGAATTAATTGGCTGACAAAGATAGGAGCGGTCCTTTTAAAAATTGCTCTATTTTTGAGGTTGCCTGTTAAAGGCTTGGTAAAAATTACGGTCTTTGAACACTTTTGTGGAGGAGAAAGTATTGAAGAATGTGAAACTCGGATTCAAGAATTGGCCAACTTCAACGTAAAAACCATATTGGATTATTCTGCTGAAGGTAAAGAAACCGACGAAGATTTCGATCTATCGATGGGTAAAGCGGTAGCCTCCATAGAGCGTGCTAAAAAAGATACAAATGTTCCTTTTTGCGTGTTCAAAGTGACCGCTTTAATGCCTTTTGATGTTTTAAAGAAAGTAAGTGCGAAGGAAGAGCTGTCTGAACAAGAAACCTTAGATTATCAAAAAGGTAGAAATCGAATTGATATTATTTGTCAGAATGCTGCCAATGCAGGAATTCCTCTGATGATAGATGCAGAAGAAAGTTGGATTCAAGATGCCATTGATGAGATTGCCCTTATTATGATGCACCGATACAATAGAGATAGTGCTGTAGTTTACAACACCGCTCAAATGTATCGACACGATCGTTTAGAGTATTTGAAAGAATTATACAGGCAATCCGTAATCGAAGGGTTTTACATTGGAATGAAAGTAGTGCGTGGCGCTTACATGGAAAAAGAACGTGAACGTGCAGCTAGAAAAGGTTACCCATCTCCAATACAACCTGATAAAGCGGCAACAGATACAGACTATAATTTAGCCATTACTTTTTGTGTGGAACATTTAGATAAGTTTGCGATCTGCTGTGGTACTCACAATGAAGCCAGTTCTCAATTATTAACTGAATTAATTGAGGCAAAAGGACTTCATAGAGATGACAAACGATTATTCTTCTCTCAGCTATTAGGCATGAGCGATCACATCAGTTTTAACTTATCGAAGAAAGACTACAATGTTTCTAAATATGTACCATACGGTCCTGTCGCAGAAGTGATGCCTTATTTGATTCGAAGAGCAGATGAAAATACTTCTATAGCAGGGCAAACTGGCAGAGAGTTACGATTAATTCAAGAAGAATTAGACAGAAGAACAAGAGAAGCCAGCTAACATTTCAACTTATTTCTATTTCCCTTTTGTTATCTTCGCTTGAATGAAAGATTCGTTAATCGAAAAAATAAAACATGCCGACTCGTTTACTGATGACGAGAAAAAAGCTTTAATTCAACGTCTTGAAGTAGCATCCAAAAGCGGACTTATTTATGAGGCGAAAGAAGAAGCCATAGAAAAAAAGTTGGCTTCGAAAAAACCGGATTTAAAAGAGATTAAAAAGAGAAAAGTAGGTACGACTGGTATTGCTCACCGATTAATTGAGGGCGATAATCTACACGGCTTAACTTGCCTTAAAAACAAGAACGAATCCTTCGACATCATATACATTGATCCT
Organism: Acidiluteibacter ferrifornacis; assembly: GCF_009909615.1. GTDB lineage: Bacteria > Bacteroidota > Bacteroidia > Flavobacteriales_E > Vicingaceae > Acidiluteibacter > Acidiluteibacter ferrifornacis. The sequence continues at coordinate 347,334 of NZ_WWNE01000007.1, forward strand.
CCATACAATACGGGAAACAAAGACTTCAAATACAACGACCACTATGTAGATTTAGATGATGACTATCGGCATTCCAAATGGATTTCATTCATGGCAAAACGTTTGGAAATTGCTCATCAATTATTGAAAAATGATGGAGCTATTTTTATTTCCATTGATGATGCGGAACACGCTCGTTTAAAGTTATTGTGCGATGAAATTTTTGGAAGTCAGAACTTTGTAGCCAATTTGGTGCGAAAAAACAAATCAGGTTCCGGGCACGATAGCAAACAAATTGCTGTAGAATATGATTATGTGCTATGCTATGCCAAACAAATTGAAAACCTGACTTTCAGCAAAGAAGATGCAGGTGCTGAAAACGATCCAAAATACAAACACAAAGACGAACACATCAAACACCGTGGTAAATTCTACTTGCGAGATTTAGACTATAAAGGAAGTTATAGCCCTAGTTTGGATTATGCAATTACTGCTCCTGATGGAACGGAAATGTGGTCGGGAGGCGCATTGGGAAAACCCAACACGTGGCGATGGGGAAAAGAGAAATTCCAATGGGGAATTGAAAATGACTACATCGTTTTCAAGAAGCAAAAAGACAAATGGAAAGTTTACATCAAACAATATCAATTCGTCGACAATAAAAACAAAAAGAGACAACGCTTAATTCCTCATAGAGCACTGATTGAGTTTTCGAACTCAACTGGTAGTTCGGAATTGAAAAACATCTTGAATCAGGACATTTTCTCCTATCCAAAACCAACGGCACTAATTGAATTTGTGTTGGATTTATTCGCACATAAAAAATCATTGCACCTTCTTGATTTCTTTGCAGGAAGCGGAACAAGCTTACACGCTACCATGCTTAAAAACAAGGCAGATGGAGGTCAGCGCCAATGTACATTGATCACCAACAATGAAAATAAAATTTGCGAGGAAGTGACCTATCAACGGGGTAAGAAAGTCATTGAGGGATATAAAAATAAGAATGGAAAGTCCATTAAAGGATTAGAAAATAATATCTTGCAGTATTATATAGCGAGTTTTAAAGCATGATTGAACCCAATAAAATAGCAGTTGAAGAGCAACAAATCCACGAGGCGATTGCGCAAGCTCAACAACAGCTTTTTATTGATAACCTCAGAAATCGATCATTGAATGTAGCTTTGGATAGTAAAATTAGAGGTTACATTGGTGAAATAGCTGTTCGAACCTGGTTTGCATCTCACGACATTCAGTTTTCATCCACCAATAAGCTGAATCGAAAAAGCAATATGGATGTAGATTTTATCTATCAAGGTAAATCTCAATCTGTAGAAATTGAATTGAAGACTTCTTTAGTTCCCGATCAAGATAGAACCATTGAATCTGCTATTTGTCAGCGAGACATCAAACTCATCCGACGAGGAGAAGAATCCATTGAGGATTTGAAAAGTGATGTACACATTCAGTTGTTTTTCAATCAGAGAAGAGCGGCAAAAGACTTGTGGTTGCAACAACAACCTTCGATTAAACCCACAGATTCCGTTCGAGAAATCTACGATCGTTTGGCTTGTTTTCGCTACCTCAATGATACCTTTCTAATTGGCTGGATAGACAAACCAACCTTGATTCAACAGATTAATCAGAAGCCCAACTTTCTAAAAAAATGGAGCTACGGTCAACGTCAATTTTGGACCTGTAGCTTAGCAAAAGAAGCCAAACCAATAGACGCAATCATTCCCTTTTTGAAGGCGCTTTAATTCGTTTAGATTCTTCCTTTTCAGTATCTTCGTCAATCCAAAAAACCTTATTATGCTGCAAGAAAAAGCGCTAGCGCTTCTAAAATCAGGAAAAAATGTATTCTTAACTGGTTCCGCAGGTACAGGTAAAACGTATATTTTAAATCAATACATCACTTATCTAAAAGAGCGTAAAATTACAGTAGCGACAACTGCATCTACAGGTATTGCAGCCACCCATATGAATGGAATGACCATTCACTCTTGGGCGGGAATTGGTGTAAAAGAGCATCTCACCAATAATCAGTTGGCGAGTATGAAAGACAAAAAGTATTTAAGAGATCACCTAGAAAAGACGAATGTGCTGATTATAGATGAAATATCGATGCTGCATAAAACTCAACTGAACCTAGTAAATAGAGTGTTGCAGTATTTTCAAGGCAACGAAAAACCATTTGGAGGAATTCAAGTGGTGCTTTGTGGTGATTTTTTCCAGCTTCCTCCAATAGGAAACCCTGGTGAACGCAGTAGTGATAAGTTTGCATTTATGTCTGAAGCATGGGTAGAAGCCAACTTTAACATTGCCTATTTAACAGAGCAATACAGACAGGAAGGTGGAGAATTGAATCAGATTCTGAATGAAATCAGAGCCTGTCAAATCTCCCAGCAAAGTAAAGCCGCTCTGATGGCAGCTGAGCATACCTCCTTCTCAGAAGACATAGAACCGACCAAGTTATACACGCACAATTATGATGTAGACAGTATCAATAAAGCGCATTTAGATAAGTTGAAGAGCAGAAAGAAAACATTTACTGCTGAGACCAAAGGAAATGAGAAACTTTTAATGACCCTTAAAAACTCCGTTTTAGCGAACGAGGAATTAGAACTAAAGATTGGCGCCAAAGTAATGTTTGTAAAGAACAACAATGAAAAAGGATATGTCAATGGTTCTATGGGAACAGTAATTGGTTTCAACGAAGAGAATATTCCTTCAGTGAAATTATACGATGGCAGAACAGTTTATGCTCATCAGGAAAGTTGGGGAGTGCAAGATGAAAAAGGCAAAGTATTGGCTAGTTTCAATCAAATTCCATTGCGATTAGCTTGGGCGATTACGATCCATAAATGTCAAGGAATGACATTGGATGCTGCCGAAATCGATTTATCAAAAACATTTGAAAAAGGCCAAGGGTATGTTGGATTGTCTCGATTAAAAAAGCTGGACAATTTAAAATTAGTTGGTTTCAATGAAATGGCATTGGAAGTAGACAATTTGGCTTTTAAAGCAGATTTACGATTCCAAGAATTATCTGCTCAAGCAGAGCTACAATACACCACTCCAGAGTTAGAAAAAGAAGCGATTGTCTTTATTAAAAGTTGTGGTGGGTTGACCAACCCTAGTGACATAGACCGTAACAAAAAGAAAATCAAAGAAAAGAAAAAAGGAAAAAAAGAGTCGACTTATGAGATAACCTTGGAATACATGCGCCAAGCTATGAGCATTAAAGAAATTGCTGAAGAAAGAGGCATGACCACAGGAACGATTGCAGGCCATTTGATTCGATTGAAAAAAGAAAACCCAGATTTCAACTTTAGCCAATACAAGCCTAAAAAATCAATCTGCGACAAAGTAGAAATCGCCTACAAAATGCAACCGAAAGGAGAACCAATCAGCACAAAGAATATTTATGATGCCCTTGAAGGGAAAGTCACTTATGATGACATTAAACTGGCTTTGGCTTTTGTGGTGTAATAAAATAGATACTACTAGAATTTCTTTATTTTTAAACTATGCGATTTTTCACAGCGATTAAAACAGCTTTTTCTAGTTATTCAGAAGCCCTTGCATTCATCAATACTCACAAAATGTATCGTTACTTTTTGTGGCCAATTGTGATGCACATTGTCTTATTTCTCTTGGGGTTTTCAGGAGTTTCGTATTTAACAGATACCACTATAGAATTTTTAAAATCTTTCGTTGCTGAGAATCCTGATGCTTGGTACAATTCAGAAATCCTGACTGGTGTATTGGCCGTCACTTTATGGATTTTCCTTCGAATATTTTTCTTTATTGCTTTTGCCTACGTTGGCGGTTATGTGGTTTTGTTGCTCCTCTCTCCTATCCTCTCGATTGTGGCTGCAAACACTTCCGAAAATATTACAGGGACTAAAATTCCTTTTCAAATGGGTCAATTCTTAAATGACATATTGCGAGGACTTTCAATGGCCGTTCGAAACTTCTTGTACCAGCTAGTGATTACATTGGCCTTATTAATTATTGGATTTATTCCTGTACTTGGTTGGTTATCTCCCATTCTCTTATTTGGAGTTTCTAGTTATTTCTATGGATTTTCTTTTATTGACTACGGGCTTGAAAGTAAACAATTGAATTATGGGCAAAGTGTGCGTTTCGTTCAACAAAACAAAACGTTATCTATTGGCATCGGCTTGCCATATGTAATTCTCTTGTTGATTCCATTTATTGGGCTTATTCTTGCAGGATTTTTCGCCATTGTTAGTGCGGTAAGTGCTACGATAGCTATTCATAAAAAGGAATATATTTCTCAATTGCCACAGTAAAAGAATTTTTCGATGATTAAAATCTCCGCCGTTTCCTACCTCAACACCCTTCCTTTTGCATACGGAATAGAACAGTCGGAATACATTAAAAACAACAGTGTAATCAGCAGAGATATTCCTTCTGAATGTGCACGAAAGCTTTTGGCTGGAGAGGTAGATTTAGGATTAGTTCCTGTTGCTATTATCCCGCAGTTAAAGGAAAGTTACATCATTTCAGACTATTGCATTGGAGCAGTAAACAAAGTTCATTCGGTTAATTTATACAGCCATTATCCAATTGATGAAGTCACTAAAATCAAGTTAGATTATCAGTCTCGGACATCGGTAAACCTTTGTAAAATATTGTGCAAAAAACATTGGCATGTTGCTCCTCGATTTGAGCAAGCCTCTATAGGTTTTGAAAACAACATTGATTCTCAAGAAGCCGCTGTAATCATAGGAGATCGAACTTTTAACTTAGAGGATTCTTATCCTTATGTATACGATTTATCTGAAGAGTGGTACAAGATGACTGGACTTCCATTTGTATTTGCGGCTTGGGTAGCCAATAAAGAAATCCCTACAGATTACATCGCTGAATTTAATGAGGCTTGCGCCAATGGCATCGATCACATTGATGAGGCCATTAAGTTTGGAAACATAGACATCATCAACCAAGAAGCTCAAAAAAAATACCTTACCGAATCCATCAGTTATTCATTAGATGCTGATAAAAGAAAAGGGTTGAGTTTATTTCTAAAGTTATTAGCTGAGCTATAATTTGGACATAAAAAAAGAGGAATCTTTTGGATTCCTCTTTCAGTAAAGCAGCTTAAATGCTTACTTCTTTTTCTTCATCTCTTTCGTCCAATCTGCGATATTCTTCTCATTCAATTTGATGTAAACACCGTAGCTAGCTTCTTCAGCTAATTTCTTAGAACGCTCAGCAGTTGCGATAGCAGCTTTTAAGTCACCCATTTTGTGTTGAATCAATGACAATGTGTAAACATTCCAAAATTGAGCTTTAATCTCTACAGACTTTTTTGACCATGCCAAAGCTTGATTTAAGTCTTTGTTATTGTCTAAGTAATAACGCGCACTTGAGTTGTATAAACCGTAAGCGCCTTCAACTTTAGCAATTTCTGCTTTGATATTTTCTTCAGCCATTTTAGATGGATCTGCTGCAATATTGAATTTTATTGCAGTAGTCGCCCAATTCAATTGAACTTCTGCCGACTTATCGGTAACATCTCTAAAAGTAAACATCATTCTTTCTGTAGCTTCGGCAGTCATCGGCTTTACAGAAATTTCCAAAGCATTTTCTTCTGCTTTATATTGACCTGTACTTGCTGTAGAATTCTTGTTGAACATTACTTTCCACGAATCTTCACCTGGAATGGTAAAAATAGAATATGAACCTGCTTTCAACTCTTTTCCTTCTACCATTACATCTGTAGATACTGTAATTTTTGTCGCGGCATTTGCTCCAGTTCTCCATAATTCACCGTAGGCTAATAAATCTCCAAAAATCTCACGACCTTTAACTCCAGGTCTTGAATACTCGATGGTTACATCAGTCAAACCAACTCGTTGCATCACCATAGCTTTTGGACTTGGTTGTGGTAAATCTTGTGCATAAATAGCCACTGAAATTAATGCAGCAGACAAAAGTGTAAATAACTTCTTCATAGTTTTTAAATATTTTTTGAATATGTTTCCAAATGTACACAACCAAGAAGGAGTGGTTATGTTCGTTTCACATTTTTTAAGAAAGCGTCATATGGACGACCTTTTTAGTTTCGAAAAACTCTTCATCAAAGTAATTACTCAGGTCATAAATTTTATACTTTGACTTAACTTCATTTAACTCTTCCTCAAGGTCTCCCCCTTTTAAAAATAAGAATCCATTATCCAACTCATTGAAGCTCCCTTTCTTGATTTTGTGCTGAACCCATGGAATAAAACCTGCAGTTCTGGTTACTGCTCGGCTAACAATAAAGTCAAATTTGCCCTCCACCTTTTCAGCTCGTTGATGTGCTGCTGTTAAATTCGTTAGACCAATTCCTTCTGCCACAGCATTTACCACTTTTATTTTTTTTCCAATGGCATCAACTAGATGGAAATCACATTCAGGGAACATAATTGCCAACGGAATACCTGGAAACCCTCCACCAGTTCCGACATCTAAAATGGTAGTTTGCGGTTTAAACTGAATCACTTTAGCGATCCCTAAAGCATGAAGAATATGACGTATGTATAATTCATCCATATCTTTCCTTGAAATGACATTGATTTGAGCATTCCACTCTTCGTATAAAGCCTGTAAATCTGAAAATTGCTGCTTTTGAACTTCCGATAAATTCGGAAAGTACTTTGTAATGATTTCGGTATTCATGAAAATGATGTTGAATTATATTTTAAATGGAATGCCTGCTGTTTTCTAACATATCACTTAGCATAGCTCTAGCGCGAAATAATTGTGCTTTAACTGTTCCTAAAGGCAAAGAAAGCTGATCAGCTATTTCGTCGTAACTCAACTCTTCAAAGTATCTAAGAGTCACGAGCTCTTGATATGGTTCCTTTAATTTGGTTACTTCTTCTCGCATCAATTTTATTTTCTGTTGATGGATAAAGGCCTCTTCAGGATCCTTATTCTCTGATCGAATATCTAATGACCAAGTACCATTCTCTGACTCTTGATCTTGTTGGTCAATGGAAAAAGTTTTCATTCTTTTTTTTCGGATGAAATCAATGCAGTGGTTCGAGGCAATTCTAAACAGCCAAGTGCTAAATGCAAATTGAGTTGTGTACTGCTCTAGTTTTAAGAAAGCTTTACCAAAAATCTCAATTTTAAGGTCTTCAGCCTCTTCCTTATCTCTCACCATTTTGAGGACCAAGAAATAAATTGAATCTTCATAATTGGACATTAACTCTCCATAAGCAGCTTGGGAACCTGCAAGAGCTTGCTCAATTAATCGCTTATCTCGTTGACCTTTCTCTGTTAGGTCATTATTTACTTCCATTTGTTACTTCGGTAAAAAAGTGAAAACACCGACAAAAATAGGGTGTTCAAAAGTAAAAGTACTTCTAAAAAAGGGTTCCATAAAGACAGGCCTTTTTCATGAATTAAACATAGTGTTTTTCTAAAGATAATAAAATGGAGTAAAAGCACTACACCGAATGAAATCAAAACAAAAATATAATTTGAGAAAAGAAAAGATAGAGGCCACAATAAGAATAAGATAAACTTAGAAGCGGTATACAAACCTAATAAAAACTTAAATTTGGGTTGATATAACTTGACAGTAGATTGATGTCTTAATTTTTGCTTCCACCAACTAATCACTGTTTTCTTAGGAATTGAAATCGTTTTACTTTCAAGTTCGGTATTAATAATCACATTACCTTTAGTTGCGTTAGCTTGAACGAACAAATCATCATCCCCTGAAAGTAAATGTAAGTGTTCTGTAAACCCTTTCGAATTGATAAACAAAGACTTCCTATAAGACAAATTTCTACCTACCCCCATATAGGCCATACCAGCTTTAGCAAAACCAAAACTCAATGCAGCTATTTGAGCAGCATCAAATCGTACCAGTGCGTTTAACAGGCCTCCTGTTTTAGCGTATCCTCCATATCCCAAAACAAAATCAATTCTATCTTGATAAAGTCTAGACATACTTCTTATCCATTGATTAGAAGATGGCTCGCAGTCTGCGTCTGTAAAAAGTAGGATTTCATTTTGAGCATAGAAAACTGCTCGTGTCAAAGCTGCTTTTTTTCCTTCGCTATGCCAATCTTGAATATCTAATATCCTCAAATTTTTAAACTCCCTTTCAAACTCCCTTAACACTTCCAAGGTGTTGTCATTACTGTGATCACTTGCCACTACTACCTCAAAGTTTGGATAATCCTGCTCTAGAACCTTCCTAAGATGTAGCGATAAATTCTTTGCTTCATTTTTTGCAACAACAATAACAGACACTCCTTCCTCCACAATATTTACATGTTGAGCAGAATTATTTTTAGTTTTCCTTATCAAGGGAACTATGAAATAAAAAAGGAAGATCAAGTAGACGAATGCTACAATGGCATAGATAGAAAAGAAAATTAGGGAAACGTCTAGTGAGTGCATGAGTTCAATTATAACTAGCCACAAATGTAAAGTTCTTTTCCTAGGGTTTTTGGTATCTTTGGCGAACTTTTTACACCATCATTTCAACATGAAGTTTACACTAGAAACCACAGATCAAAATAGTAAAGCAAGAGCCGGATTAATTGAAACTGATCACGGAACGATTGAGACTCCAATATTTATGCCTGTGGGGACGGCAGCATCAGTAAAGGCAGTGCATCAGCATGAGTTGAAAGATGATATCAAAGCACAAATTATATTAGGTAATACCTATCACTTGTTTTTAAGACCCGGACTAGACATTCTTGAAACAGCAGGAGGTTTGCATAAATTCAATAATTGGAAAGGGCCAATACTTACCGATAGTGGTGGTTACCAAGTTTATTCCTTGTCTCAGCGCAGAAAGATAAACGAAGAAGGAGTTAAATTTTCGAGCCATATAGATGGTAGAAAATTATTCTTTACACCTGAAAATGTAATGGATACGCAACGCACAATCGGTGCGGATTTTATTATGGCATTTGACGAGTGTACGCCTTATCCATGTGATTACAGATATGCAAAAAGATCCATGCACATGACGCACCGATGGTTAAAAAGATGTTGTGATCGCTTCGATTCAACAACACCTAAATATGGTTACGAACAAACTTTATTACCTATAGTTCAAGGAAGCACATACAAAGACTTGCGAAAAGAATCAGCAGAAACCATTGCTTCTTTTGAGCGTCCTGCCAATGCCATTGGTGGACTCTCTGTAGGCGAACCTGCTGAAGAAATGTACGAAATGACGAATATAGTTTGTGAGATTCTTCCGGAAGATAAACCAAGGTATTTAATGGGAGTCGGAACACCTGCAAATATATTGGAGAATATAGCCTTGGGTATCGATATGTTTGATTGCGTAATGCCTACCAGAAATGCAAGAAATGGAATGCTATTCACCAAAAATGGAATCATGAATATGCGTAACGAAAAGTGGAAAAATGACCATTCTGCCTTAGATGAATATGGTGACAGTTATGTTGACCATACCTACAGCAAAGCTTATGTGCGTCACTTAATTACTTCACGTGAAATTTTAGGCTCTCAAATCGCAACCCTTCATAACTTGGCTTTTTATTTATGGTTGGTGAAAGAAGCCAGGAAACAAATTATTGCAGGTACATTTGCGGACTGGAAAACAGATATGGTAGAACGAGTACAGCGCAGACTATAAGATGGGCATTTTAGATAGATACATTATTAAGAAGTTTTTAGGAACTTTCTTTTTTTCAATTGCGCTAATTATATCCATCGCTGTTGTGTTCGACATTACAGAAAAGTTAGACGATTTTATTGAAAAAGAGGCCCCTTTACGTGCCATTATTTTCGATTATTATTTAAACTTCATCCCCTATTTCGCTAATTTATTTAGTTTCTTGTTTGTGTTCATCTCTGTCATTTTTTTTACATCAAAAATGGCTTCCAACACCGAAATTATTGCGATTCTTTCCAGTGGGGTTAGTTTTAAACGCTTTTTGCTTCCTTATTTTATTTCGGCTACAGTATTGGCTTCCATGTCCTTCTATTTGAACAATTTTTTGATACCTGACGCTAATAAGGTAAGATTAACCTTCGAGGAGCAATATATTAGAAACCCATTTACAAACACTGAACAAAACATACATATCCAGCTTGATGATAGCTCATATGCTTATTTTGAAAGTTATAATTCCTTTTCAGATATTGGTTATAAATTTTCATTAGAAACCATCAAAAATGGAGAATTGAACTACAAATTGATTTCTGATTTTGCGAGGTGGGACAGTGTAAAAACAGCATGGAGTATTTTTAATTATTATGAGAGATACATTGATGGAACATCAGAAATAATTAAAGAAGGTCGATCAAAAGATACTACACTTAATATCACTCCAGACGATTTCAACAAACGTTCTAATGCAGTTGAAATGTTAGATTATTATGAGTTAAATGATGCAATTGCGAAAGAAAAATTCAGAGGTTCTCACAAAGCCGTCTATTATGAATTGGAAAAATACGGACGAATTGCTTCGCCTTTTGCCACTTTTATTCTTACGCTTATTGGAGTTTCCATTGCAAGCAGAAAAGTAAGAGGTGGAATAGGCGTTCACATAGGTGTGGGTTTGGCCATTAGCTTCACTTACATTTTATTTATGCAGATTTCTGAAACCTTTGCTACAAATGGAAATTTTAGCCCAATTCTAGCGATTTGGATACCGAATATATTATATGGAATACTAGCGGTATATCTTCTATTCAAATCGCCAAAGTAAGTCCTTTATAGTTTGCAGATGTGAATTTGTGCGTCTTTCACTTTTATTCTAGGCGGTATTCCTTCGAAAATTCCAAATATGGTAGAGCCACTACCGCTCATAGATGCATATAACGCTCCTAAAGAATATAGATCTTGTTTTAATCTGTACAATTTAGGAAATGCCTTAAAAATAGATTGTTCAAAATCATTTTTCATAAATGACCTCCAATCTTTAATCGGCATATTTATAATGTCCTTTAGCGAATACTCAGGCTTTTTCGGTTTCACTCCACTATAAGCTTGTGCAGTGCTTACGTGGACATTAGGATAGACTAAAACTAAGTACTTATTAGATAAATCAATATTTATTGGCGCAAATTCATCTCCTTTTCCAAACGCAAAAACTGGTTCGTTCTTTATAAAGAAAGCACAATCACTCCCTAGTTTGCGAGCAAAATTTTGCATTTGCTCAACATTCATGTTCAATTCAAACATTTCATTGATTCCTTTTATAACAAAAGCGGCATCAGAGGACCCTCCTCCCAAACCTGCACCTATTGGAATATTTTTCTTTAGGTGAATTCTCACTGGAGGCAACTTAAATTCAGACTGAACTAGATAGAATGCCTTTAGGCAAAGGTTTTCGTTGGGCTCTCCAGGAATTTCGATTCCTGATGACACAAAGGAGGTTTGGTCTGACTCTATAATTTCCAATTCATCATTCCAGAGTACTGGAACAAAAACGCTTTCAAGGTTGTGGAATCCATCAGTTCTCTTTTCAGTAATATTTAAACCCAAGTTTATTTTCGCGTTTGGAAAAAAGTTCATTGAAATGATTTTTTTGCAAATATATTCTATTTACTTTGGCAGCGCGATTTGATTTCTTCGCACTAAGATTATTTGTAATTTTACAGAAATTTTTAAGCTTTAAGCATGGCAACTTATTTAGATTTTGAAGAACCGATAAAAGAACTTGTTGAACAAATTGAACAAGCGAAGCAAATAGAGGAAAAAAGTAAAGTTGATGTTTCAAAGACAACAAAAGCGCTGGAGAAAAAACTAAAAGAGGTACAAACTGAAATTTATAGTAAGTTGACTCCTTGGCAACGTGTTCAAGTTTCTAGACACCCTGAGCGTCCATATACCTTGAGTTATATCAAAGCCATTACTAATGGTAATTTTCTTGAACTACATGGGGATAGAACTGTAAAAGATGACAAAGCCATGGTGGGAGGTTTTGGTGAAATCGATGGAAAAACATACATGTTTATTGGTCAGCAAAAAGGGATTAATACTAAAATGCGTCAGTATAGAAACTTTGGAATGGCCAACCCTGAAGGATACAGAAAAGCTTTGCGTTTAATGCATCTAGCTGAAAAATTTGGCAAACCAATCGTTACATTGATTGACACTCCAGGAGCATTTCCTGGATTAGAAGCTGAAGAAAGAGGTCAAGGAGAAGCTATTGCAAGAAATTTAATCGAAATGATGCAATTAACAGTGCCAGTAATTTGTATCGTAATCGGAGAGGGAGCTTCAGGTGGTGCTTTAGGAATCGGAATCGGTGATAAAGTATTAATGCTTGAAAATTCATGGTATTCAGTAATTTCTCCTGAAAACTGCTCTACGATTTTATGGAGAACATGGGATTTTAAAGAAAAAGCAGCAGAAGCCTTGAAACTAACAGCAGACGACATGCTGAAAAACAAATTAATTGATGGGATTATAAAAGAACCAATTGGAGGTGCTCATGCTAACCCTGAAGAAATGTTTCAAACCGTGAGAAAAGAGATTGTAACCCACATAAAGAAACTAGAGGCTGTTGATTCAGAAAAACGAATTGAAGAGCGAATCAATAAATTCTGTGATATGGGGGTTGTGGTGGAGCCAAAAGTAAAAGCTCCAAGAAAATCAGTAGCAGCTAAAGCGAAGTAAGTTTTTAAATCACAATATATTTATCTAGAGTACAGGAATTCTATTCCTAGTACTTTACTAGCGTAATTCCCTTGGTATATCTTTGCGTTGTTTCTAACATCAATTATACCCCAATTCCCCTGACTACTATGGTTATAATAGAGTTGTTTCGTTGATTCGTGACATTTCATCAAATCCGAATAAACCCCACTAGCTCTTTGTATTCCATTATTAAAACCAATAGAAAATTCATAGAAACTCCCTGATATGGAATTAAAATAAAGTTTTCCATCACAATAACATGAACTAGATAATTCATAATTAAAATTTTGTAGTTCATTAAAAGCGGATGCTTTACTTTTATACTCCATTAATTTCCCAAGATTATTGAAATTTCCTAAGACATAAACATCTCCTGACTTTTGGCCCTCAATTCCGACGGGATAAAAATTTAAAAATATATGATTTAATAATACACCAATCTCATTATACTCTCCCATATAATATTGGTTAGTCGAGGCTTGTTCAATTGTATAAATCTTATTTGAAGTTTTTGCCATCTTAATTGGTCGATACCTGGTTGATATCACATTCTGACGTATCCTATCACGATTAAATATTTCAATCTCACTATTATAACTTAATGCATAAATTAAATTATTAAAAGTATATAAAGACTTATACTGATAGCTGGACGATAGTTTTGTATTTGAGATTGACCAAACTGGATTGTTTACTACTTTTTCCCTTGCTGTAATGTTTCGCTGATCCTTTTCAGCGAGAATGTATAATTTACGCTTACTATTTACTGCAAGCCCACCGAAGCTTACAGATGCTTGACCATATAAACTATCTATGCCATTATCAGGGTTAAACCAATTCACAACTGTTTGATTATTATATTCAATTGCACTCAAGCAACCTAAAAACTTAATCGGCTCATAATTAACATAAATACGAACACTTGCAACCCCAATATTAGTTCCATCAAAGGCTGTGACACTCAAATTATAATAACCCGCTATAAAATCTTCATTTTCTATTAGTACCTCCTTCACAAAATCAATTGCCCCCTTATTAATAGGTATTTCTTTAAAATAGGTGGAATAATTACTCGAAGATACTGACTCTAACTTAATTTGCATATGCTTAATATTCTCATTATCTGCAATAGTTCCTTCAACCAGAAAACCAAAATCTCCATCCACAGTGCTACTGGGTTTGGGAGAAGAAATAGTTACAACAGGCGGAAGTTTATCCTCATCTTTTTTACAGCTAGGCAAAAAAAGAAGGAGAGCAAATAAAAAGAATAAATAGTCATTATGTAATCTTGATAACATGTTCAATACCTGTTTATATGTTGTTAACTTATTGTTCATATTTTGTTTACAAATCCTACTCCTCTATAACCTTTAGTGATTGTGTCCCTTTAAAACTAAATTTAAAAATTGAATACAATTGTAGAAGGATAGTGGTCTAAATTACTAATTTTGAAACGATGGATACTGGAGACAAATTTAGAGAACAATCGCGTAAAAGAAGCGCAAAAAATACAATGCAACTTTCTAACTTAGAGCATGGTAGACTACAACCACAAGCTGTAGATTTAGAAGAGGCAGTTTTAGGAGCAATGATGTTAGAAAAGGATGCGGTAAACACTGCAATTGATATCTTACAACCTAAGAGTTTTTATAAAGATAGTCACCAAAAGATCTTCAGTGTTATTCAGCATTTGTTTGAAAAATCGGAGCCAATTGACATATTAACAATTACGAACACTTTAAAGCAAAGGGGAGAATTAGAAATTGTCGGTGGACCGTATTATATTTCTCAATTAACCAACAAAGTTGTTTCATCTGCTAACATTGAATTTCATGCGCGGATTGTTGCTCAAAAATATATTCAACGTGAGCTGATAAGAATCTCTTCGGAGATTATCTCTGACGCTTACGACGAAACAACCGATGTATTTAGCCTAATGGACAAAGCTGAAAGTAGCCTCTTTAGCGTTACTGAAGGAAATATTCGGAAGAATTGGGATGATATGTCCACTTTGGTTCGGCAAGCAATCAAACAAATTGAAACAGCCAAAAATCAAGATGGAAATATAGTAGGAACTCCTTCGGGATTTACTGCATTAGATAAAATGACCTCAGGTTGGCAACCCTCAGATTTGATAATCTTGGCGGCTCGTCCTGCAATGGGTAAGACCTCATTTGCGCTGTCTTTGTGTAGAAATGCAGCAGTAGATTTTAATAAAGCAATTGCCATCTTTTCATTAGAGATGTCCTCCCTTCAGTTAGTAACTCGTTTAATTTCTGCTGAATCAGAACTTTCTTCCGGTAAATTAAGAAATGGTAATTTGAGATATGATGAATTAGCACAAATACATACCAAAATAGCGGGATTGACAGAAGCTCCAATTTTTATAGACGATACACCGGCTATTTCTGTTTTTGAGTTAAGAGCTAAAGCAAGAAGATTAAAAGCACAACATGATATTCAATTACTAGTAGTTGATTACATGCAGTTAATGACTGCTGGTGGCGAAGGAAAAGGAAATCGTGAACAAGAAATTAGTACAATTTCGAGATCATTAAAGAGTATTGCTAAAGAACTTAATATACCTGTCATTGCTCTTTCTCAGCTAAGTAGAGCAGTAGAATCTCGAGGAGGAGATAGGCGTCCTCAACTTTCTGACCTGAGAGAATCAGGTTCTATTGAACAAGATGCGGATATGGTTTTGTTCATCAACAGACCTGAGTATTATGGCATTACTGAAGATGAAGCTGGTCAATCGACTCTTGGAGTTGCAAACATTATTATTGCCAAACATAGAAATGGTTCTGTTGGTGATGTACAATTGAAGTTTACAGCCGAATTGGCTAAGTTTGGTAATTTAGAAAATAACTTTTTTGGTGATGAAGGAGCCTCAGGAGGAAATGCTTTTGGTGAAATGCCTATTAATGACGAATTTGATACAGCTGCAAATACCATCACCAGGTCTTCGAAAATGGACGATTTCGACGACGATGATGTTCCGTTCTAAATAATCCTTAATTTTAAGGATTCTCAATAGCGGCTATCAGTTATGAAATACATTTTTCTTTACCTAATCATATTTTTAAGTCTATCTTCTAAGGCTTCTTATGTTTTAATCCCAATGGACGAGGCGCAAAGTAATCACCTCAAAGCCTATGGTGTTGCATTTTGGGTTTTAGAAAGAGATGTGGAGGTTCAATGGCTTCTCAATTACCGAGGTGGCAGCTTTATGATTAAAGCTGCAAAACCTATTCAAGATGAATGTTTGATTAGAGGTGTTTCTTATGAGTTAATTCCTGATGCTAAAGCAAATGGCATTTTGACTGAAATAGCAAATCCAGAGGCTAATATGGATGCTATAAAATTAGAGAAGGCTCCAAAAATGGCCGTTTATTCTCCTAAAAATAAACAGCCATGGGATGATGCTGTTACGCTAGTGCTTACCTACGCAGAGATCCCTTATGAAGTGGTGTATGATGAAGAAATAATAAACGGAAAACTGCCTTTATACGATTGGTTGCACCTACATCATGAAGACTTTACCGGACAATATGGTAGATTTTACGGGAACTATAGAAGTTACCCTTGGTATAAAGAGCAAGTTCGATTCAATGAGGAAAATGCAGCTAAACTAGGATTTCGTAAAGTGTCCGAATTGAAATTAGGTGTTGCAAAAAAAATAAGGGAATTTACCGCAGGAGGTGGCTTTTTGTTTACGATGTGCTCAGGAACGGACTCTTATGACATTGCACTTTCTGCTATGGACATCGACATTTGCGAACCAATGTTTGACGGAGACGGCACCACACCGAACTATAATTCTAAACTAAATTTTAAAAATACTTTTGCGTTTAAGGATTTTACATTAATTACAGATCCAATGCAGTATGAATTCTCAAATATTGACGCCACCCCATCTCACAGCAGGACTCCTGAAAAATTAGATTTCTTTACTTTGTTTGAGTTCTCTGCAAAATGGGATCCAGTGCCTACTATGCTTTGTCAAAACCATACCTCAATAGTAAAGGGTTTCATGGGACAAACCACGGCATTTAATAAGCAGTTTATCAAACCAGAAATATTGATTTTAGGTGAAAGTAAAGCCTTAAATAGTGCGAGATATATACACGGGAATTATGGAAAAGGTACCTGGACTTTTTATGGAGGGCATGACCCTGAAGATTACCAACACTTTGTAGGTGATCCTCCCACTGATTTGAACTTACATCCCAACAGTCCTGGATATCGCTTAATTTTAAACAATGTACTTTTTCCCGCAGCTAAGAAAAAGAAACAAAAAACATAATAGTTATTTATGATCCTTGAAAATTGTCAATGCAGTTTGAATTACAATTTTAACATCTAGGAGTAAAGTCCAATTATTAACATAAAATCTATCTAGTCGAACACGGTTTTGCAGCAAAGAAATATCGTCGATTTCTCCACGATAACCTTTAATTTGAGCTAAACCTGTAATCCCAGGTTTAATAGCATGCCGATTCATAAAGTTCCCAATTATTTGACTGTACTCCTCTGTATGTTTTAACATATGTGGTCTGGGTCCTACGATGCTCATTTCCCCCCGAATAACGTTGATGAATTGAGGCAATTCATCAAGACTTGTTCTTCTTAAAAAAGCCCCAATCTTTGTAATTCTAGGATCATTGGCAGTTGCCTGAATTCTATCAGCATCCACATTCATTTTCATTGATCGAAACTTATAACATTTAAACTCCTTATTATCTATTCCTGTTCGCATTTGAGTAAAAAATACCGGTCCTTTAGAACTCAATTTTATCGCAATAGCAATAATTGGGAAGAGCCAACTAAATAGAAACAGCATACAGAAGGAAGCAAACAAAAAATCGAAAATTCTTTTTAATAAAATATTGTACCCATCATCTAATGGAGTCAGGTTAATCCCGAAAACCGTTGTTTGATTATACTTAAAAGCTGTCATTTTACGTGCACTAATTCTTTTAGAATCAAAAATTAATTTCATCCTAATAAAATTGTTATCACAATAATTAGACAGTTCTTCTAACTCATCCTCATTATATTTTGACAAAGGAACATACAATTCAGAAATTGGTAAGTTTTGCTTAATAGACTCAAGTTTCTCAATGATTGAACACTCCCCTTCCAACCTAAATATTTCTTGGAAATCTTCGTTGATATTCTCCATTAAGAAACCTTCTACATCTCCTTGGTAAATCTCATCACCAACAATTACAATAGCACTTTTTATTACTTTTCTGTTTAAATACAATCGATAGACCCAATTTGCTAAAAACCGAAACAAAAGCATCAATGCAATAAAATTGACATAGGTAAAGAAAATAAATAGTCGGGAATAATAAGTCTTAATTAATCCATTAAAAGCAACTATTATCAGTAAATGAAGTAATACTACCGCAGCGGTAGTTAAAACGTAACTAAAACGTCCTGAAAAACGCTGAAGCGAATAAATTCGTTGGGAGGAAGAAGAAACTATCCAAACTAAATTTACAAATATTAAAAAGCTAGCATAACCACTTTCTATAAAGGAAAAGGTCGGTTCATTTGAAAATCGAATAAAGACTCCCAATAAAAATGCGAGATTAACACTGAAAAAGTCAGTTAATCGGTAATAAAGTCCTAAAAAATATGAATGATTATTATTCATTAATTCTGCCTAATTCTTCTGTTTCAATTTTATAAACAAATCCTCGTACGAAGATACTATCTTCTCCCAACTAAATTGATGTTCGATTTTATTCAAATTCTCTGAAATCATATTATTTCGTTGAGCAGGTGACAAATCAGCATTAACATACTTCGCGATGTCTTCTTTATTCTCAAAGTAAAAGGACGACTTTTCTAATATAGTTTGATTAAAAATGTTATTATGAGCGACAATCAAGGCAGAAGATGCCATGGCCTCCAAAAGAGATGGGTTTGTCCCCCCAACTGAATGACCATGAAAATAAAGTCTACAAAAATATCGGAGATTATTTAATTCATTTAAATCATATATACCCCCCAAAAATCGAATATTTGAATAACTTTTGTACTTATCGATTAAATATTTTGCAAAAGTATTTTCCGTTTTTCCAACAACTAAGAATACTTCTTCACTTTGGGAGAGACAATAGCCATCTAAAATTACTTCTATATTATTCTCTGGTTCCATTCGAGCAATCAAAAGATGATAAGAATACTTTGCAATTCCATACTTCTCTATAACATTAACATCAGGAGACTTAAATAAGTCTGCACCATAGGCTATATATTCAGAGGATCTATCGTATTTATTTTGAATATAATTTTGTATACCAATGGAATCTGAAACCAAAAAATCGCTTCTTTTAACCGCCAATGATTCAGCATATCGTAAAAACCGCTGAACATAAGTGTTGAATTTACTTCTTTTCCATTCAAGACCATCCATATTCGTAACAATAATAGATTGTGATGGAAGCAAACGTCCCCAAATGGAACTGCTAGTATAGCCCAGCTGTAGCAATACATCAAAACCCCTTTTTCGCGAATCAAGAATACAATTTAAATCATAAACAAACTGCCCTGCAGTTCCAATTTTATCTTCAAGATCATAGCAATGGATAATACTTACACCCTCCCAAGTAGACTCTTGATAGGGGTGAAGATTTGAATTATAAACCCACACTTCATGTCCTTTATTGACCAGATATTTTGAAAGGTAAGCTGCGAACTGTTCGAATCCTCCATAAAAATTTGGCACCCCCCTAGTTCCTAATATTCCTATTTTCATTACAGTGTGGATTCAATTTTAACAATAACATAATTATAAAAATGAAAAAAACTATCCCTTTATTTCTTTCTAGCACAGACTCTGTCATCTGAAAAATAACGAACGCTGAAAGAAAAACGGTCAAAAGCCAGTTTCTATCTTTTATTGCTTTAATAAATAATAATACAATCAGAACCAAATAGATAATTAAGCCTACTAAACCTAATTCAACGAAAGTTTGCACAAATTGATTATGAAGATTATAGTCATAATACCACGGATTCAAGCCTGTTTCGAAATATTTCTGATTCATAACATCCTTTCGATCTCCGGCTGATAAGCCTTGAATCAACTTACCTTCTTCCCTTAAAGTTTTTACTCCTAAATACCACAATGTCAGCCTCAGGGATGTTCCATTAAACTGGTTTATGTCCTCTTCCTCTATAAAAATTCCATCTCTAACTTTTTGAAAGCCTTCAAGTCCACGCAATTCTGTAATCTCATTTACGCGATTCTTTATAGTCTTTATTTGTAATAAAACTGCAACTCCTATGAGAATAGTAAATAATAAAATAAGGATCTCTTTTACCCTTATTCTTCTTTTCTTAATGGATAAAATATAACCTAAAAACAAGCTAACTGTGGTTACTGCTAACACATTTTTTGAAGCAGAAATCACCAATACGATAAAAGACAACAAAATAGAAGTACTATAAATAACTCGTTCTGACTTTGTGGTGTCCTTTCTAAAGTAAAGGTAACTTGTCAAAACAACATTCAAAAAAACATAATAGGAGAAAAATACAGCATGAAGATCAATTGCATTTGTAAAATCATGATATATTAATAGTTTTCCTTCCGAAAAATATATAAATGCTAAATTGGCCAATAAAAAAACACTGAATGAGCTTATAGAAAATACATAAGCTTTAAATAAGCTCATAATTGACTTTAAAGATAGCTCTGTAGTGAAAAAAAGGAGTGGAATAAAAACTAAACTGAGTTTACCTTCAACGTTTTTAATCCCCTCTAAAATATTGATATTGTATGTGAGCGATATCGCTTGCCATAGAAATAAAGATAAAAATAGAACTAATATTGGTCTATTTAAGCCAGTTAATACTGTCCTTTTGTCCTTAGGTGTAATAAAAGTCTTAACTAACCATAAAAGCCAAAGTGAATACAGTACTACATTTGAAGCATGGTAAACCAGAGGAAAACTAATCACCACTAAATATAGTGTGAATAGAATCCATTTGTTTAATGCCTCATTTAACTTTTCCTTAGACTTCATATTAATTATTATGCAAAGCTACCTCTAATTTTAAACTCTCCATATATGGTGAATAAGTTCATTGTTAGAATAAATGGCAAACACATACATTAACCTCACTTACAAACTATTAAGTATTTAATGTTCTTGAATTACTCTTAGCCGTTTTTATGTAGGTTGTACCCGCTCTTTTGTTTTAATACATGTTGGTACCCTTCAATAGTCTTCTCAGCTGCTTTACCCCAAGTATAATGCTCTTTAATAAAATCTTTCAACTCCGACTTGTCTTCGAGAGCTTTTACAAGTGCAGATTTAATAGATTCCGGATCGCCAGGTTCGCAATATCTCGCTTTGTCCCCAAAATACTCTTGAGTATCTCCTTTTCTTGTAATTACGACATTACAGTTTCTTGCCGCAGCTTCTAATGTACTCAGACCAGTTGTTTCAAACCAACTTGGTAATACATGCACTTTTGCAGCGTCTAATTGAGCAATGACCTCTCTTCGGTCCAATTGCCCCAAAAATTCTACATTTGAAGGTGCTTGTTCAATACATTTTTGATAGTAATCCATATGATTTGGAGCAGGTTTCCCGACAATCTTGAGAGTGGTATTTAATCCCTTCATCGCTTCTATTAAATTCAATTGATTCTTAAGTGCCTCAATTCTTGCCACCATTACTATGCCGCTCTTATTATTGTTGGGATTAGTTTCTAAGAACTCTTCACTGACGGCATTAGGAACTTTTAAATACTCACTTTTAAATCGATATCTTTTCGATAAGCGTTTAAATTCATTATCTGAATTAGGGAGCAAAAGAGAAGCAGAATTTAATAATTGTTCAACTGATCTCTTATGTCCTCGAAATATATAGGAGTTGTCAATTATTTTGTCTCCATTGAGGAAACTTCTCCCGATAACTTTTAGATATTCTAACCAATCTGAGCCCAACAACTGAGAAGCGGTGCGTAACATAACACCTCCTAACTTTCTGTCTATTTCAGTGTAGTCAACAAATATAGTTGAAATCACAAATGGTAATTTAGATTTCTTGACATGTCTAGAAATGCTATTGGGACGAATGATATTAAAAAAATGAATCAAATCATACCCTTCATAATCAATTTCTTCATTCGCTAATCGAATATCAACATTAATCCCGTGTTTACGAATAGCTTTGGCAGTCTCCACCATTTGAACTGTATCTCCACCAGGAACTGTAAATACAGTAGCCCTATTTATCATCAATACTTTCATCTAAAGCTGATTATTTTTTTTTCTTGCTTTAAATTAAATTCAGGAAAAATAGGTAAGATGGCAAAAATCCATAAAACATATTCCATAGAAGAAGTTATAAAACCTCCCATTAATTGATAAACAAAAATGAAAATAAATAAAATAAGATTAAAATAGTTTCGGTATACTTTAAATTTGAAAAATAAGAACAATTGAAACGTGAACCTTAAAATTAGCCCTAAGACTCCATAGATAGCAAGGGTTTCTGCAGATGAGTTGGGTATACTTAAAATAGGCCAGTTTTCTTTACTATAACCTATAGGTGCCCAAGCTGCATAATATGGTCTAATTACCTCTTCTCCGATTATTTTAATCTGTCCAGGCCCAATCCCCATCAAAACGCTCTTTTGCTCTGCACACTTATAGCCTAGATAAAATGCTTCTACTGTCCTTCCATTGACAGAAGTATCATTCCCATTTATGATCAATTCAATCCTTTTACTTATAGCATTGTCCGATAAATTTACAGCAACTAAAGAAACAAGAATCATTGCAATTGGCCAGATCAAAACTCTTTTGAATTCTTTAAACAACAAGTAAATAAGTCCAAAACTTAATACTAGGGCTATGAATGAGGCAATAAAAAATCCAAATGATAATGTTGCCAGTATAGGTATACTGACTAAGATGAAAATACCCAGATTCCTAAATGTTACATTAAATAGAAGTTTCAATAGACAAAAAATAAATACTGGAGTGATTGACAAGGCATAATAAGAAGGCTCATAAGATAGCCCCATGTATCTTGGAATAGATTGACCTTGCGCTTCAAAATTATGTAACTTCCAAAATAGATGATCAAAATCAGTAAAATATGCTCCAATTCCAAGCACGAAAATTCCAAAAACAACAAATGGTAAAAACTTAAATAACTTTGCAAGTTCATTTAAATTCGATTCTAGATAAACATATATAGCTAAAGTGGAAAAGCTAAGAAAACACATAAACAAAGTCGACTTTAGGTAATAGTTTAAATCCACACCATTAATGAAATGTATAATTGAATAAAATACAAAAATTGAAGACACTACACCCAAACCGATTAAAACCGATTTTCTTTTGAACATCTTTGGCAATAGCAAAGTTGAAAATAAACTAGTGTAGGTTAAAGGCGGAACAATTAATAATACATTTACTGTAAAATGTATATAACCAAAAACTTGAAATAAAAGATTTTTAATCTTACCCATAGATTCTGAGTGGAATGTACTTTACCTTAAAATTAACAAAGATAGAATTCCAAATAACATTGCGTTAACATTGAATGTATATTATTCAACGTTTATGTGTTAAAACTATTTATTTACTTTTTTTACAATAAATGAAACTATACTTACAACAAATACTGACTTCCATTTCATCATTAGGACTCCTCGAGTTTTTTTAAATAATAGTTCTAAAAATAAAATGGATACTACTTGAGAAAACATAGTAGTAAATGCTGCTCCTATCACACCATAAGTAGGAATAAATATATAATTGAGAGCTATATTAATGCAGGCGCCTAAAATTGAACCCAATAAATATATCTTCTGTAAGTTTTCACTAATTAACCAAGCACTACTCGCCACTCCTAATGCGACAAAAATACCCGTCCACATCTGAATTATCAAAATAGTAGCTGCCGCTAAAAAGTCTTCTCCGTACAACACTTCAATGAGAAATTGACTTAAAAAAGTAACCGGTATCGCTATAGCTAATGAAATAATTACCATAAAATCAAACAACCTTTGAACTCTTAATTGATAACTTCCGTCATTCCTTTTCTTAGCATTAACTATTGCTGGAAATAAAGAGTTGGTAATGACAATCGGAATAAAGTACCAAGTTTCACTCAACCTTGCAGCTGCTGCATAAATTCCTACGGCATAATCATCTACCATATGTTTTATCATTACTTGGTCAATTTTCAGATACATAGAAACCACAACTCCAGATAGGATAAGAGGCCAACTATCCTTCAACAAATACTTAGACACATCCCAACTAAACTTCCAAGACTTCATTCTATTACCCTGTTTTCTGTAGAAGTAAAATAGAAACAAGGAAAGCGTAATACTTTCAAATATCACAACTATAGCGAAGTAAACTAAAGAAGCTTCAAAATATATTAAAAAGAGTTTCATTATTGATGAAACAAGCATTGCTGCAATACTGGAAAAAACAATATACTTTGAAAGTACTTTAGATTGAAAATAAAAGTCTATCGTATTAAAGCAATGAAAAATAGTAGAAGCTCCTATAATCAAAATCAATGTGCTTTCTAACTCGGTATTATCAGTTAGCAAAACGGACAAGTACAATAATGTTAAAACTACAAAAGAACCCAAGAAACGCATAACAAAGGCACTACCAAGAATTTCCTCTTTGCGTTTTTCAAGTTTTATTAGTTCTCTGACAACAATACTGTCTAATCCCAGAGTAGCCAAGGAAATAAAAACTCCTACAAAGCTAATTGCATAGTTGAATAATCCATACTTGGAAGGACCCAAATATCTAGCAACCATAGCGCCAACAACTATTCCAGCAAAAATTCTGAGTATTTTTTCACCTACTAACCATGAAGTATTCCTAAAATATCTTAGAAACCCTTCTTGTGTGATGGCTGATTTTAATTTAGAAATATCCATATTTTACTAAACGAAACTTTAATTAAATAAAGCCCAACTTAATCCTATTTTAAAAGCTCTACCAGGTATCGGATAGTCATTTATCATCATTCCATCAGGTTGGAATTGATCACCTAAAAGATTTTCTAGTTTAGCAAAGACTCTTGCATGCTGTATCCTAAATTTAAAAAATATATCTAAATACCCGAATCCTCCCAAATTACTATTTTCCTGCAGCACAAAAGCAGCATTCTCTGGAAAGTATCCATACCCTTTATATTTACTAATATATTTATAGGTTGCTCCCAACTGGATAAGCAAATTACTTTTGAATAATGTATTCTCATAATATAAAGTATGGGAGGACATAAAACTTGGAAGAGGTAATATCGAATCATTAGAGTTGATTTGATAATTAAAGATATTATTCCAATAAAAATTTCCGAATTTAAAATTCTTATTAAGTGAAAATTGAGTTATAGATAATTGATCAATAAGTTGACTAGAGCTTCCTCCTGAATTAAAGTATATTGGATTTTCCCTAATAACATGCTGTATCCCAATCGAGCCTTTATACTTTTTATTTTGGTAATCAACTCCAAGCCTTGTAAGCTCTTCGTTAATAAATTCATTGCTATAAACAAGATGGTTTCCATTGTAACGATTCTGCCAATAAAAAGGACTTTGACTTTGGGTACTTGCTAACAATCGGATGGTAGAACTACTGTCTATCCTATACGATAAGCCAACACTACTAGAATAATCGCCTGAATTATACCCTGACAAACCAATCATTGACATTAAGTCGAAACTAAACCTATTGAAACTATTACGATATTGTAAACTAACGAAATCAGAAGTATATAAGGTATCGTATATACTATCCTGGGAATATCCATGGTATTGATATTCGTATTTAAGTTTTAATTGATTATCGAATAAACTTAATCCAATTGCATTTCTAAATCGATGAGCATGAATTGAATCAAACGTTTTTGTAGAGTCATAAAAAATATTTTGATAAAAATCAGTAACCCCATTATCTTTATACCATTTCCAACTCCAGGCCAATTCAGACTCTTGTATTAATCGAATAGCTCCGATAATAGATGAATCCACCATCTTTAAATTTTGATGAACTAAAACAGATTGACTCCTCATCTTTTGACTAGCAGAGGATAATTTTACATTTAGTAAATCCGAATTGTTTAAATTTTCATCAGAAGAATCTGAAAATTGAATTCCACCATTCTCTTGAACCTTCAAGTTTGAAATTAAATAAAAAGCCTTTAGTTGATACTTTGAATTACGTGAATTAAAGTTTAGACTTGTATTAAAGTGCGTATTATCTGTTAATTGATTCAAATAAAATCCTTCTGAAATAATACGATTATAGTCAAAACTAATGTTTAATCCTTTACCAAATTGATTACTATGCAACACTCTAAAGTATTGTTCAGATTGTGCTCCATTAACATACTGTAATAGAGTCAAGTCTTTCTCCTGCGTATAGAACTTCATTTGGTCCTTAGAAAATAGTGAATTCGAATAACCATTGAAAAATCCATTATAATCAACAAGAAAAAGACTATCCAAATAGTATGTAGGCAATCCTATATTACCAGAAGAAGCATTAAAATCACGATGCTTAAATCGATAGTTTTCAAATTCGTCCAGAATGATAGGAGAATAAACCAGTGTATCTTCAGAATTTAATAACTCATATCTACTCAAGGTAGAATCCTGACCATGAATAAAGAAAGAATTGAAAATTAATAGAAGAAATAAACCTAGTTTTCCCATGTTTTTAGAAAGGTCAAAAGTATATAAAAAACCCTGAAAACAGTTAATTTCAAAGTTGTTTATAGTATACTAATCATCAAACGACATCGAATTTATGAAGTAATAATTAATATCATGTTATTTAAGAAAACGCTGTGCTAAAAACTACCTATAAATACAAAAAATAGGCTTAAAAAGTTTTAACAAAAAAAAAGCCTCAAGAAAAATCTTGAGGCTAAAAAAATGGCGACGACATACTCTCCCGGTTAACCCAGTACCATCTGCGCTGATGAGCTTAACTTCTCTGTTCGGAATGGGAAGAGGTGATCCTCATCGCA
>NZ_WWNE01000008.1:0-225347 GCF_009909615.1 Acidiluteibacter ferrifornacis
GAGCAATCAATTCTGATTACTCCTTGTAGTAGCGGGGATACGTCCCGATAGCTATCGGGACAAACGAGTGACCAAATTTTAATATCTATTGAAGTGTTCTGAAAAAGTTAGAACAAAAAAAGGAGCAATCATTTCTGATTACTCCTTGTAGTAGCGGGGATACGTCCCGATAGCTATCGGGACGAACGTATGACCTAATTTCAATTTCTATTGAAGTGTTTGTAAAAATAAGGCACAAAAAAAAGGAGCAATCATTTCTGATTACTCCTTGTAGTAGCGGGGATACGACTCGAACGTATGACCTTCGGGTTATGAGCCCGACGAGCTACCAACTGCTCCACCCCGCAATATATCTTTAAACAATATTGTCTTTTTCAGTAAATCGATCCCGTTAAACCGCTGTTTAACTCTCAATTAAAGGCTATTTTTATTCAATAAATAAAGGTGCCTTCCTTAATTGGAGTGCAAATATATTATTTGTTTCTTTGCAGTGCAAATAAAATGCATAAAAAATGTCACATAAAGCAGGATTTGTTAACATCATCGGTAACCCAAATGTGGGCAAGTCGACACTAATGAATGGATTAGTGGGAGAAAAGATGTCAATAATAACATCAAAGGCTCAAACGACTCGTCATCGTATTTTGGGAATAGTGAACGATGAGGACTATCAAATCGTCTTTTCTGACACTCCTGGGGTGTTAGAACCGAACTATAAACTGCACGAAGGAATGATGAAATTCGTGTATTCTGCATTAGAGGATGCCGATGTTTTATTATTGATTGTAGATGCCTACGATCAAATCATCAAAAATGAGAAGGTCTTAAAGCGTCTTCAAACTATTGAAGTGCCATTAATCATTGTAGTCAACAAAATAGATTTGTTGGATCAAGAACGATTAGAGCAGACGGTTAATCTTTGGATTGAGCAGTTCCCTAAAGCTGAAATCTTACCTATGTCAGCTTTGCACAAGCAAGGCCTAGATACTTTGTTAAAAAAGATTACAGAATTGTTGCCTGATTCGGCACCGTACTTCGAGAAGGATGCTTTAACAGATAAAACGGAGCGTTTTTTTATGGCTGAAATCATTCGTGAAAAGATTTTCATGAACTATAAAAAGGAGATTCCATATTCTTGTGAAGTGGTTGTAAATTCATTTTTAGACGAAGAGAATATTGTTAGAATTGCTGCAGATATAATGGTAGCTAGGGATTCTCAAAAAGGGATATTAATTGGACATCAAGGAAAGATGTTGAAGAAAGTTGGAACGTCTGCACGAATTGATATGGAGAAGTTCTTAGATAAAAAAGTGTTTTTAGAATTATACGTGAAAGTTGATAAAGACTGGAGAGATGAAGATTCTAAATTAAAGCGTTACGGCTATTTATAAGTAGAAATTATGGCAAATATTGTTGCAATTGTAGGACGTCCAAATGTTGGAAAGTCTACATTATTTAATCGTATTACAGAAAGTAGAAAGGCAATCGTAGATGAGCAAAGTGGGGTTACTCGCGATCGTCATCATGGTCATGCCAATTGGTCTGGACGTGAGTTTACGATAATCGATACTGGTGGTTATATCAGTGGGTCAGAGGATGTTTTCGAAGGTGAAATTCGAAAACAAGTTGAAATTTCTATTCAAGAAGCCAATATTATTTTATTTGTAGTAGACGTTACTGCAGGTATTACCGATTTGGATGATGTGGTGGCTGATATGCTGCGTAAAAGTGGAAAAAAAGTGTTTGTTATTGCCAATAAGGTAGATAATAACGAGCGGTGGGGAGAATCTGCAGTGTTTCATTCATTTGGCTTAGGTGCTCCTTATAATATTTCTTCACTGAGTGGCAGTGGTACAGGAGATCTACTAGATGCTGTAATTGCCGAATTTCATGATGGAGATGAGGAAGAATTAGATATCCCAAAGTTTGCAATTGTTGGTCGCCCGAATGTTGGGAAGTCGTCTTTGGTAAATGCTCTAATTGGTAAAGAAAAGAATATCGTCACAGACATCGCAGGAACTACACGTGATGCACTTGGTACTCGTTACAATGCATACGGTTTTGACTTTATGTTAACTGATACTGCAGGACTGCGTAAGAAAGGTAAGGTGGACGAAGATGTAGAATTTTATTCTGTAATGAGGTCGATTCGTGCCATTGAAAATAGTGACGTTTGTATTCTGTTAATTGAAGCAGATAAAGGCGTGATGGCTCAAGATCTGAACATTCTTCAGTTAGCGTTGAAGAATAAGAAGGGTTTGGTAATTATGGTGAATAAATGGGATTTAATTGCGGATAAAGGATCAAACACCATGCGTGATTTTAAGAACGCGATTTTAGAAAAAATTGCACCTTTTAATGATGTTCCAATCATTTTTACTTCGGTGACCGAAAAGCAACGAATATTTAATGTTCTAGAAGAGGCTGTTCATGTGTATCAAAACAGAATCAGAAAGATTCCTACCAATAAACTGAATAAAGTGATGTTGCCAATTATCGAAGCAGTGCCACCTCCAGCAGTTAAGGGGAAGTATATTAAAATTAAGTTTGTAAATATGCTGCCAACTTTCAAGCCTACTTTCGTCTTTTACTGTAATTTACCTCAGTATATTAAGGAGTCGTACAAGCGGTTTTTAGAAAATAAATTGAGAGAGCAATTTGATTATACTGGAGTTCCTATTCAATTGTTTTTTAGAGAAAAATAATAGCATACTGTCTAAAACGAAAAACCATCTTAGAATCAACTAAGATGGTTTTTTTATGAATATAAGTTTCAGAAATTACAATCCAAAACCTGCTTTTACTTTATCTACATAGTCTAACTTTTCCCAAGTAAACAATTCAACATCCATTGTTTTAGTCTCGCCATTTGGTTGCGTAAAACTTTTAGAAACCACTTCGTTTACTCTACCCATATGTCCGTATGCAGCAGTTTCGCTGTACATAGGAGAGCGTAATTTCAATCTGCTTTCAATAGCTGATGGACGCATGTCAAAGATTTCAGAAACCTTTTTAGCGATTTCGCCATCTTTCATGTTCACTTTAGAAGTTCCATAGGTTTCCACAAAAATTCCCATCGGTTCTACAACTCCAATTGCATAAGAAACTTGAACTAAAATCTCATCAGCAACGCCTGCAGCTACTAAGTTTTTAGCGATATGACGTGTAGCGTATGCAGCACTTCTATCTACCTTACTTGGATCTTTTCCTGAAAATGCACCACCACCGTGAGCACCTTTACCACCGTAGGTGTCTACAATAATCTTTCGGCCAGTTAAACCAGTGTCTCCATGAGGACCACCAATTACAAACTTTCCTGTTGGATTAATGTGGTATTTAATATTGTCATTGAATAATGCTTGTATTTCCGGTGATAACAAGGCTTTCACTCTTGGAATAACGATTTCTATAATGTCTTTTCTAATTTGAGCCAACATAGTTTCGTCATCAGCAAAATCATCGTGCTGTGTAGAAACAACAATAGCTTCAATTCTTTGAGGAACGTTATCGTCAGAATACTCTATAGTAACTTGGCTTTTAGCATCAGGACGCAAGTACGAAATATCTGTTCCTTCTCTTCTCATTTTCGCCATTTCCTTAAGGATTAAATGCGATAAATCTAAAGCTAAAGGCATGTAATTTTTAGTCTCGTTGGTTGCATAACCGAACATCATTCCTTGGTCACCTGCACCTTGCTCTTCTTTCGAAGCTCTATCAACTCCACGGTTGATATCGTCAGATTGCTCATGAATGGCAGAAAGTACTCCGCAAGAGTTTCCATCAAACATATATTCACCTTTTGTGTAACCAATTTTGTTGATTACGTCACGTGCAATTTTCTGAACGTCTAAATAGGTATTTGATTTTACTTCACCAGCAAGAATAACTTGTCCGGTTGTAACTAAAGTCTCACAAGCCACTTTCGACTCAGGGTCAAAAGCTAAAAAATTATCAATAAGAGCGTCAGAAATTTGATCTGCTACTTTGTCAGGATGTCCTTCTGAAACCGACTCGGATGTAAATAAATATGGCATTTAATTATATTATTGAATTGTTATAAGGGCGCTAAAGTACGAATTTGACTTAGAAAAATAAAAGTCATTTATAAGCTTTATTTATTGCCTAGTTAATTGTTTAAATACGTCTTCTAATTTTTGAGATTCCTTTTGCAGAGTAAGCACAGCAGCACCTTCGCTCACCGCAAAGTTGAAAATAGCGGTTCTTAAATCTATATCAGAGCTACTTTCTATTTTGTATGTATTGTCTCCTATTTTGGCAAATTGAGTAATTCCTTTGATGTTTTTTAGGTTTGATTCTTTAATTTGACCTTCAAACTCTACTGTTATTACTGTTTTTTCAGTAGCTAAATTGGTTAATTCCTTCGCCGACTTATTGGCTACCAATGACCCTTTATTGATGATCATCACTCGGTCACAAATGGCCTCCACCTCTTGCATGATGTGAGTAGAAAGCATTACCGTTTTTTCTTTTCCCACCAGCTTGATTAGATTTCTAATCTCAGCCAATTGGTTAGGATCTAATCCTGTGGTAGGTTCATCTAAAATCAACACTTTGGGGTCGTGAATTAAGGCTTGCGCTAATCCTACTCGTTGCCGATATCCTTTTGATAAAGCGCCAATTTTTTTATTTTGCTCTACTTGAAGTCCTACTTTTTCTATGATGTCATCAATTACCTTTTTGGTGGGTTTGATGCCGTGTATCTGAGCCACAAAGGCAATCGACTCTCTAACGTACATGTCTAAATAAAGTGGGTTGTGTTCAGGTAGGTACCCAATTAGTCCTCGCACGGCAAGTGCATCTTTGGTCACATCAATGCCGCAAACACTTACCTGTCCTTCTGATGCTGGAATGTAAGTCGTTATGATTTTCATCATTGTAGACTTTCCTGCACCATTTGGCCCTAAGAATCCAACGATTTCTCCCGGTTTTACCTCAAAACTAACATCGTTTAACGCACGCTGAGTGCCATATAATTTAGTTATATTCTCTACCTTTATCGACATATTTAAACCTCGTTTAGAAAGGCCGAATTTACTAATTTTAAGCTGTAAGGCATTGTTAAAATAATTGAAATACATTTGAAAGGAATAGTTACAAAATCAACAGGTAGTTGGTACATAGTTCGAGGAGTAGATGGGGAAATCTATAATTGCCGTATAAAAGGTAAGTTTAGGATAAAAGGGATAAAAAGTACTAATCCTATTGCTGTGGGAGATAAGGTGGAGTTTGATTCAGATACTGACTCTTATGTTATCCACAAACTAGAACCCCGAGAGAATTATATTGTCCGAAAATCAATTAATTTATCCAAGCAAACGCATATCATCGCGGCCAATATTGATCAAGCATTTTTATTTGTAACATTAAAGTTGCCAGAGACTTCCACGGAGTTTATTGATCGGTTTTTAGTAAGTGCTGAAGCTTATCACATTCCTGTGAAATTGATTTTTAATAAGATAGACATCTACGATGAAGAGGAGTTGAAGTTCTTGCGTTTTATTCAATCTATTTATAAAAAGATAGGCTACGATTGTTACGAGGTCTCTGCGGAAAAACAAATTAATCTTGAGATAATTAAGGGGTTGTTAAAAGATAAGATCACCATGCTTTCGGGTCATTCGGGAGTTGGAAAAAGTACTTTAATCAATCAATTGGATCCTGAGTTGGATCTTCGAACATTGGCGATTTCAGAAGCTAATAAATCAGGAATGCACACCACCACTTTTGCAGAAATGCATCCACTTATTTTTGGAGGCGATATTATCGATACCCCCGGAATTAAAGGTTTCGGAGTAGTGGATTTGGAAAGTGGCGAACTCAGTCACTACTTCCCAGAAATGATGAAAGTGCTGCCCGATTGTAAATTCAGTAATTGCATTCATATTAATGAGCCTGGCTGTGCTGTAAAAGCAGCAGTCGATTCTGGAGAAATTTCACCAACAAGATATAGCAGTTACTTGTCAATAACGGAAGATGAGAAAGGAGAGAATTACAGAGCAAAAGGATATTAATGAGAGTGATTATTCAACGAGTGTCAGAAGCTTCTGTCACGATAGATGGCAAAGAGAAAGCAAATATTAATCAAGGTTTATTAATATTGTTAGGTATTGAGGTTGCCGATGAAAAGGACGACCGCGATTGGTTGATTCGAAAGGTGGTCAATATGCGTATATTCAATGACAAAGATGGCGTTATGAATTTATCTGTCAATGACATTAACGGAGATGTTTTGATAGTAAGCCAGTTTACGTTGCACGCAAGTACTAAAAAAGGAAATCGTCCATCTTATATGAAAGCTGCCCCACCCGTTCAAGCAGAAGAGCATTATGAATTGTTCAAGAAAGAAATGACGGAAGCTATTGGTAAGCCCATCCAATGTGGAGAGTTCGGTGCAGATATGAAAGTCCATTTGTTGAATGATGGACCTGTGACAATAATTATGGATTCTAAAAACAAAGAATAATGACATTGCAAGAAGCTCAGAAAAAGGTAGACGATTGGATCAAGCAATACGGTGTTCGGTATTTTAATGAAATGACCAATATGGCTATTCTAACTGAAGAAGTTGGAGAGGTCGCTCGGATAATGGCCCGAGAATATGGGGAGCAGTCCAAGAAGAAATCAGACGAAGGAAAAGAGTTGGGAGATGAATTAGCGGATGTTTTATTTGTGTTGGTTTGCATTGCTAATCAAACCGGAATCGACTTACAAGCTGCTTTTGAAAAAAATATAGAGAAGAAAACGCAACGGGATAGCACTCGACACAAAGAAAACGACAAGTTGTAACAGTGGTTTTTGATAATTGGTTACAAAATGTAGGCTTCAATAGCCAACAAATTCAAAAAACATGATGGCGATTGTTTCATTAATGTTAAATTTGGGTTTCTTATAAAAAATATTCAATAAATGATCCGATTCACAGCGTTATCAAAATCAATCGTTTTGACGATTGGAATACTTTTTAGTTCATTGTTAATGGCTCAAATTCAAGAGCCGATTAAGTGGGAAGCTTCAGTTAATCAATTGGAAAATGGAGAAGCAGAATTAATAATGACTGCTAAAATTGATAAAGGGTGGCATTTGTATTCTCAGTATCTGCCTAATGATGATGGTCCTATAGCGACTGAGTTTTCTTTTACTCCTTCCGATAAATACCAATTAATTGGAAAAGTAGAAGAGCCAAAACCGATAACAGAATACGACAAGAATTTTGATATGGAATTGAGCTTCTTTGCTAAAAAAGTTCAGTTTATTCAAAAGATTAAAATCCTTTCTGGTGCAGATTTTACCATTTCCGGAGAGAGTTACTCTATGGTGTGTAACGACGAAATGTGTTTGCCTCCAGAAGCGATTGAGCATGTTTTTAAAATAAAGGGGTCGGGAGAAACGACTGGTAGTGTCTCTTCTGAAGGTGAGAATGCGACTACTTCTGTTTCAGACGAATTTTTAGATGCTGTGAAATGGGAGTATTCTTCCATTTTAAAGGACGAAAGTACTGGTGCTTATGAATTCCACTTTAAAGGAGAAATAGGAGAAGGATGGCATTTGTATTCACAAAAGCAGAAGTCGGAAGAAGAGCAAGTAATGGCGACGAAATTCTATTTGAATCGTTCATTAGAAGCGGATGGTGGATTCAATGAAATTGGAGAATTGATTACAGCATTTGATCCTACGGCAGATTTAGAACTAAACTATTTTGAGCACAATGTAGACTTTGTGAAAACCATTAGTGGGTTAGATAAAGGAGTTTACACCATTGAATTTGAGTATATTGTTTGTAATGCTACCATGTGTTTGCCACCTGAATTAATCGAAGTAGAGTTTGATTTAGCTACTGGTAAAGGAATGAATGTTTTAGAGAAAGAATCCCAAGAAGCTTCTTTGGATATTACTACCATTATACCTCATTTGCCACTTGTAGACTTAGAAAATCCTCAAGGTGACTGCGGCGAAGAAAAGCAAGAAGTGAGTAATGTGTGGATGGTTTTCTTATTTGGATTCATTGGCGGGTTGATTGCATTATTAACTCCATGTGTATTCCCAATGATTCCATTAACGGTAAGCTTTTTTACCAAAGGCGACGGTGGTGGAAAAGGATTAGGGAAGGCCGTTCTTTACGGATTTTTTATTTTCTTGATTTATGCCATTCTAAGTATTCCTTTTCACTTTAATACCGACCCAGCAGTCCTCAATGAAGTGGCTACGAGTGTTACTTTGAACATCATTTTCTTCATTGTGTTTGTAGTGTTTGCAATCTCGTTTTTCGGATACTTCGAAATTACATTACCTAGCAAATTGACCAATAAAGCAGACAATGCTTCAGAGGTAGGTGGTATTCTGGGGATCTTCTTTATGGCGTTAACGCTAGCATTGGTTTCATTCTCTTGTACCGGTCCAATTTTAGGAACTGTTTTAGGAAACGCTCTGAAAAACGGACCATGGCCAATTACAGCAGCCATGAGTGGCTTCGGTATCGCTTTGGGGCTTCCATTTGCGATTTTTGCAGCTTTCCCAAGTATGATGAGTAAGTTACCAAAGTCGGGTGGATGGTTGAATTCTGTAAAAGTAGTGTTAGGTTTTATTGAAGTTGCTTTAGCGATCAAGTTCTTGTCAAATGCTGATTTAGTAGAGCAGTGGGGATTGTTAAAAAGAGAAAGTTTCTTTTTGATATGGACAGTTATAGGAATTGGGTTAACAGCTTATTTGTTTGGATGGATTAAGTTTCCACATGACTCTCCAATAAAACGATTGTCTCCATTTAGAATTGGATTAGCAATACTCGTTTTAGCGTTCACTATTTATATCGCTCCAGGAGTTATGAAAACTTCTCCATGGAATCATAATTTGTTAAGTGGATTTCCACCTCCAACGTTCTACAGTTGGTATGAAAAAGAAACTTTCCACGCAGAATTTGATAGCTTCGATGAGGCTTTAGCAGAATCTAAGCGTGTGAATAAACCACTGTTGATCGACTTTACAGGGTGGGCTTGTGTAAACTGTAGAAAAATGGAAGAATCGGTTTGGACAGTAGAAAGTGTAAAAAAGAAATTGGAAGAAGATTTCGTTTTGGTGTCACTTTACGTTGATGATAAAGTAATGCTACCAGAAGAGCAACAGGGTGTTTTTGAATACATGGCTGGAGAAGAAATGAAGAAGAAAAAAATCAAAACCATTGGAAATAAATGGGCAACTTTTCAGACGCAAGTATTCAACAATAATTCTCAACCTTATTACGTGATGCTGAGTCCAGATGGATACTTATTGGGTAACCCTGTTGGATATACTCCAAGTGTAGAAGAGTATTCTGACTTCTTGGATTGCGGAATAGCTGCATTTAAAATGAACGCATCGAATTAGATTTAATTCCACTTAAAATACAAAAAGCATCTCGATTTTCGGGATGCTTTTTTTGTGAGAATTATAGCAACGTTGAGGTGATGTTTTATTTCTGAGTTGAAGTTTTTAAATCTTTATTTTGTCTTTTAAGCGGCTTCTATAGCAGAAGTCTAGATGACTCCATAGCTAGAATTTATAGAAGATTGCTTGCAAATTACCCCAATAACAATCCCAGTCCCAATATAGATAATACCCCAACGTTCATCCATTTGGTGTATTGCCAGAATCGATCGCTACGAAGGAATGGGGTTAATTTGGCTGCTAGGAGACAAACTATCCCGAAGATGAGAATAGCTTGAGTCATAAAAATTCCACCTAGAAAAACCATTTGTGTGGCGACTGTTAAATCACTTTCAGAAAGAATAAACTGGGGGAAGAAAGCGATAAAAAATAACGACACTTTGGGATTTAGGACATTCATAAAGAAGCCCACTTTCCAACGTTTCCAAAAGGAAGGGGAAACCTGCTCATTCCCATTCATGCTTATTGGACTAGAGGTGCTTTTAGCTGCTTGAAAGGCCAAATAGAATAAATAGGCTGCTCCGGCGTATTGAATTCCTTTCATCGCCCATTCGGATTGTGCTATGACAATGGAAAGTCCAGTAGCGGCTAAAGTAGTATGTACAATCAACCCACTGACTAAACCAATAGCTATGCTGAAACCGATTTTAGCTCCATTGCTCACGCTTTGAATTACAACAAATACTAAGTCAGGACCTGGCAACAAGGTGAGGGCAATAGATGCCAAGATAAAACTCCAATAATTGGTTAACAATTCCAATTAGTCGATCATTGTAGGAGATGGTGCTCGATTGTAGGCTTTTCTTTTCGGCTTAATGCTTTTGACAAACATCACATTGATTAGCTCGTCTTCTACTGTCACCATGGTCTTAGAAATTCCATTCGTAATTTTTAAAAACTTGTCGTACTTGGATTTCTTATCCAATGGTTCAAATGTTTTATCTATCATCTGAATTTGGATGTTGTTGCCATCAATTTTTCCATTGCTTACAGTTACTTTTCCAATGAAGCAGTCCGCAAAAGTTCCTTTTCTTACAGTAATTACAACATCATCATAAGTGCCATCTTCTACAAAATTAGCACCTCTAGTTTCAAATATCTTTGCATATTCTTGATAGCAATTCGAGTCGTCTTGAGCGTTTAAGCTCATGAAGGTCAATAAAGTAAATGTTGCGGCTAAGAAAAGTTTCATGTGTTGGTTGATTTGAAATATTAAGCCGCTAAAATAAAAATACTTTTTCGAAATACCCCGAAGAAGTTCAGCTTATTCTATCTTTGTGTAAAAGGAAACGATAGAGCTATGAGTTTACAGACCATCAAAGACAACTTTACGGAGGCGCAAGAAGTATTGAATCAATTTATTTCAAACGAATCGAATTTGAAAAAAGTTGATGATGCTGCGACATTAATCGCAGCTGCTTTGAAGGCAGGAAACAAAGTTATTTCGTGTGGTAACGGTGGGAGCATGTGTGACGCCATGCATTTTGCAGAAGAGTTAAGTGGTCGTTTTAGAAATGATCGACCTGCATTGGCTGCGATCTCTATTTCAGACCCTTCTCACATTAGCTGTGTTGGAAACGATTATGGGTATGAATATATCTTTTCTAGATACGTAGAAGGGGTTGGCCAAAAAGGCGATGTGTTGTTAGGGATTAGCACGAGTGGAACCTCTAAAAATGTGATCAAAGCAATTGAGGCTGCCAAAAGTAAAGGCATGAAAGTTATTGGTTTGACAGGCAAAGATGGCGGTGTTATGGCTGATTTATGTGACATCGAAATTAGAGCTCCGCATACTACTTATGCGGATAGAGCTCAAGAAATACACATCAAAGTAATCCACAGTTTAATTCATACCATCGAGCAGAAAGTTTAGTTGCTGGAGTTCGAATTGCCGTCAAACATTTCAAACCCACCTGAGCCGCCTGCATTAAAAAGAAGTCTGAAAGTCATCTTCGTACGGACAGCTTTTCCATCTTTTATTCCTGGTTCCCATCTCATCAATTGCAGTAGTCTCAATGTCTCCTCATTACAACCCGCAGGGAGAGCATTTACTAATTTATAGTTGGAAGACATGCCATAAGGTTCAATTATAAATTCATATTTCACCTCTCCTTTTACTTTTCGCACAATAGCTTCTTGAGGATATTTCATCGCTTTCAATGCAAATGCATTCATATTGTCTGCTCCAATTAAATTCGGGACAGAATCCAGTTGTTTCACCGTATATATTGTTCCAGATTCATCAACAGGAATACCTTCTGGATACGGTAATCCATCATAACCTCTTTTTTTAACTACTTTTTTATAGGTTTTAGGCGAAAACTTGATTCGCAATCCATCCTCCAGTTTTTCATTGACCAAACGTGTGTAGTCTACTTTCCAAACAATGTGATGGAAGAGTCGCATGGCTTCTTTATTAAATGCTTCATTGGTAGAAGCACTAATATTTGACTGAACCACTTCTCCTTCATTATTAATGATGTATCGAATTGTGACCTCTCCCTCCGTTTCGCTTTCGAGCATTGTTTTGGGATAAACAATTTCTTGTTTAATAAAGTCCTCTAAGTATTCGTTGCCTCCAACTGGAGAGGCTGCAAACCTGGAAGCCGGTAATAATTCAATCTTTTGAGCGAAGCCAATAGTGGATAGCCCTATGATTATTAGTGCAGTTATAATAAATTTCATTTGCTTTCTTTATATGCTAAAGGTAATAAAATTGTTATATTGCTATTTCATTTTGAAGGGTTTAATATGCTAGTAAAAACATACGGTAGTGCGGTTCAAGGGGTAGATGCCATTACAATAACAGTTGAGGTAAATGTAGATCAGGGTATTAATTTCTTATTGGTGGGACTTCCTGATAGTGCTGTAAAAGAGAGTCAACAGCGAATTGATTCGGCCTTAAGGTGTCACGGATATAAAATTCCTGGGAAAAAGGTTGTGATTAATATGGCACCAGCTGATATTAGAAAAGAGGGTTCTGCTTATGACCTGACGATTGGAGTTGGTATCCTAGCAGCTTCCGAACAAATGAAGTCTGATCAAATAAGTGACTTTGTAATCATGGGTGAACTTTCATTAGATGGTGGGTTACAATCGATGAAAGGCGCCTTGCCTATTGCCATTCAAGCTAAGAAGGAAGGATTTAGAGGAATTATTTTGCCGAAACAAAATGCTCGGGAAGCAGCTATCGTTGAAGGCCTAGAAGTCTATGGTGTAGAAAACATTAAAGAAGTAATTGACTTCTTTAATGGTGTTGGAGAGTTGGAGCGAGTAACTTTA
The DNA here is from genome assembly GCF_009909615.1 of Acidiluteibacter ferrifornacis. Classification (GTDB taxonomy): domain Bacteria; phylum Bacteroidota; class Bacteroidia; order Flavobacteriales_E; family Vicingaceae; genus Acidiluteibacter; species Acidiluteibacter ferrifornacis. The sequence goes on from NZ_WWNE01000008.1 coordinate 12,721, forward strand.
GACATCAAACAAGAATTTTACAAGAATCTAACTTCTATTGAGTTCGATTTTCAAGATGTAAAAGGACAGGAGAATATAAAGCGTGCCTTAGAGATTGCCGCCGCTGGTGGACATAATGTGATTTTGATTGGTCCACCTGGAGCAGGTAAAACTATGCTGGCAAAACGATTGCCAACCATACTTCCTCCACTTTCTTTAAATGAAGCCTTGGAAACCACTAAAATTCATTCGGTGGCTGGTAAAATGGATCATAATGCAAGTTTGATAACTATGCGCCCATTTCGATCGCCACACCATACCATTTCTGATGTTGCCTTAGTCGGTGGAGGTGGATTTCCTCAGCCCGGTGAGATTTCTTTGGCTCACAATGGAGTGCTGTTTTTAGATGAATTGCCTGAATTTAAACGGACGGTTTTAGAAGTGATGCGCCAACCAATGGAGGAACGAAGAGTCACAATTTCTAGAGCACGTTTCACGGTTGATTATCCAGCAGCGTTTATGCTGATTGCCTCCATGAATCCATGCCCTTGTGGGTATTACAATCACCCCGAAAAGGAATGCATGTGTGCTCCTGGTGTGGTGCATCGATATTTGAATAAGATTTCAGGACCTTTATTGGATCGTATTGATTTGCATGTAGAAGTGACGCCGGTGCCTTTTAGTAAATTGTCGGAAGCGGCACTTTCTGAGAAAAGCCACGAAATTCGAGAAAGGGTTATCAAAGCAAGAGAAATTCAGAATGTGCGCTATGCTGAAAGTGAGAGCATTTATTGTAATGCTCAGATGGGTTCTAAACAGTTGAGAGAAATTTGTCGAATTGAAAAGGAAGGGCAAGATTTGCTCAAAACAGCAATGGACCGATTGGGATTATCAGCACGTGCGTATGATCGCATCTTAAAAGTATCGCGCACCATTGCTGATCTGGAAGAGAGTGAAAATATTCAAACGCATCATCTTGCCGAAGCGATTCAATACAGAAGCTTAGATAGAGAAGGTTGGGCAGGTTAACTATTTCTTGATCAACTTACGGATTAACAAAACCACAAACGCGATCATCGGAACACCATGCATAATGGTATCCCACCAATCCATGGGTTGCATTCCGTTTGCTCCACCCATTATCCATTTTACTTTTCCAAACAAGTGCGGCTCAGGCGAAAAAGGGGCTAGTCCAATCGCCAAGCAGGCTATGATAATAAACCATCCACTTTGATTGGTCGTATTGTTTGTGGTATTATTCATCTTTTATGAAAGGATAAATTTCTTGTTTAACAAATGATTCAGGAAATTCGTTTTCGTCGTCAAAACCCAATTCAATATCTCTGCCATCATGTGGAATGTAAGCCGTTTTAAATAGGTAGTCCCATATACTTAATGTCAACCCAAAATTAACTCCCATTTTTCGATCTTCGGGGAGTTTTTTTGCATGATGCCATATGTGCATTTGAGGGTTGTTAAAGATGTATTTTAATGGACCTAAATTCAATTTGAAGTTGCTGTGGTTGAAATGCCCCACCGCCAATGCGAATGCATCTACAATGAAAAATTCTACTAAATTAAATCCTAGCATGGCCAATGGAACATATTGAATGAATTTATAAACGATGGTTTCCATCCAGTGAAAACGAAGGTGAGCAGCAAATCCCATTTCTTTTACACTATGGTGTAATTTATGAAACTGCCACAAAAAAGGGGAGGCATGTAATAAACGATGAACGTTCCATTGAATAAAATCTCGAACGATGAAAAGTATACCTAACTGTGCCCAAATTGCTAGTTCGTTAATTTTTATGGCTACGATGTTAGTGATTCCAAATAGAGCTAAGAAATCACTAAAAAGAGTTACCAATACATTGGAAACCGAATTGTAAATGATCAACGAAAAAATGAAAAAGTTGAAAAACATATAAAATACATCCAACCAAAAGTCTTTTCGGATTAGTTTTTGATTTTTTCGCCAAGGGAAAAATATTTCAAGCAAATAGAAAAAGATAGACACTGCGATTAACAAATAAAAATAGCTGTGCCAAGAGGGATTAACAATGTCATTGACTAGATAATTCCAATAATCTCCAAAACCTTTAAGAAATATTTCAATGTATTTACTCATTTCATTTTACAATTGGTAATCCTTCTTTATTCCATGCGCCTATGCCACCATCCAAATCGTAAACTGCAGGAAATCCTTGAGATTTTATAAAATTAGCGGCCCTCGCACTTCGTCCTCCAACGGCACAATAAACCAAAACAGGTTTTGATTTATCCAGTGCAGCGATTTGGGCTTCAAATTGAGCATCGTTAATATTGATGTTCTTCGCATGCTCTATGTGCCCGCTGTTAAACTCTGTAGGAGTTCTCACATCAATCACTTGAATAGTGGATGGGTCATCCATTTTAGAAAGAAAACTGTTGCAGTTAATTACTTCAGAGACTGTTCCTTGCTTTAAGCTTTCTTGCCTTTGTTGTTGTGGCTCTTGTCCGTTTGAACAGCTTATTAAGCTGATGGAAAGAAATGAGAATAAAATGATTCTTTTCATATTTGTTTTATTTTTGAAGTTCTTCGGCCGTTTTTTCTACACCTTTATAGCTAAAAAATAAGTTGGCCCAAATGATTTTTGAAATGGCATAAATGAATGGAGAGAAAAGAATTAGAATTCCTGCAATGACGAAAACGATGGTCCAATAACTTAAATCTAATCCTAAAATTAATGTGGCTACCCAAACTGTTATCATTACTGCTACTCCAATGGAATAGGCTACATACATAGCTCCAAAATAAAAGCCAGTTTCCATATGCAGACTACGGTCGCAAACGGGACACCTTTTAAGTACCGGCGACATAGTCGATAAATTGTATGGGTTTTTATCTTCGTAAAATTCACCCTCATGACAATGGGGGCATTTTCGATGAAGGATACTATAGGCCTTGGTTCCTTTTTTTATCATTTTAAATAAAGTTGCAGTTTTTAATACAGTCAAATAATCTAAGAATAGATGGATCTACTAAACTGTAATTAATGTTTCTACCATTTCTTACCGACTTCAGTACACCCTTATCCTTCATTTTTATTAGGTGATGAGAAATTAATGATTGCTCAAGTCCTGTTAATTCCATTATTTGAGCAACGTTAAGAGCTTCTGAATTATTCATCATTTTTAAAATTTCTAGACGTACAGGATGAGCAATAGCTTTTAAAATGTCAGCTATTTTCTCCATTTTTTCGATTGAAATTTCTGTTTCTTTTGATTTCATAATTCTAAATACAAAAATATGAAAATATGTTCATATTACATTTAAGAAAGGTTAAATTAATAGCTAGTTCATATTGATTAGAAAAACATAATCCAATACTAAGATTGAGAATATATAGAGATAAGATAATGGGTTGAAATTAGTACACCATAAAATAGAGATTAAGTCTTTAATAAAAATTAATTAAAACTCTAATTATGAATTATTTAATTGAAATATATCAATTGTTAGTAATCCGATTTTTTCGTAAAAGGTGGGCCGGATTGTTTCATCAGCCAATGAGGCATAAAAAGTCGATGGATAACATTAATCCTCAAGTGGTATGAGTCAATCCAATTTAAAACGTTCTATAGATCTAGTAGTGTTATCAGATATCCACCTCGGAACTCGAGGTTGTCATGCAAAGGAGTTGCTGAAGTATATGAAAAGCATAGACCCTCAAAAGGTAATTTTGAATGGGGATATAGTGGACATATGGCAATTTAAAAAAAGTTATTTTCCTAAAGCGCATATGCAGGTAATTAAGCAAATTGCGAACTGGGCTACCAAAGGAGTTAAGGTGTATTATGTAACTGGGAACCACGATGAAATGCTCCGAAAGTTTGTAGGTTTTGAAATGGGAAGCTTGAAAATTGTCAATAAGGTAGTATTGAAATTGAATGGTAAAAAAGCTTGGTTCTTTCATGGTGATGTATTTGATGTCACGATGCAGCATAGTAAGTGGTTAGCTAAACTTGGAGCAAATGGATACGATTTGTTGATATTAATCAATCGATTAGTGAATCATATCTCAATGAAATTAGGGAAAGGAAAAATTTCTTTGTCGAAGCGAATTAAAAATAGCGTAAAAGGAGCGGTGAAATTCATAAATGACTTTGAAACCGTAGCCGCAGATATTGCTATTTCCAATAATTACGATTTTGTGGTTTGTGGGCACATTCATCAACCAGAAATGAGACTAATCAAAAATGAAGAAGGAGAAGTGTTGTATTTAAACTCTGGAGACTGGATAGAAAATCTAACAGCATTGGAGTTCAATAACAAGGCGTGGAGTATCTATAAATATGACGATGCGCATTATACAGACGATCATTTTCAAATAACACCGGATCAGGAATACAATAATAAAGAGCTGTTTGCTAAGTTGGTGGCAGAATTCAAATTGATGGAATTGACAAAAAGTTAGCAAATGAAAATATTATATGCGATACAAGGAACTGGAAATGGCCATTTGAGCAGGGCAAAGGAAATTATCCCTTACTTGAAAGAAAAGGGGGAGTTGGACCTTTTAGTGAGTGGAATACAATCTGATATTCCATTGCCTTATGAGGTGAAATACGTATTCAAAGGAATGAGTTTTGTTTTCGGGAAAAAGGGAGGAATAGATTACCTAAATACGTACATGAAAAATCATGTAAATCGTTTTATTGCTGAAGTCAAGAGTTTACCCATTGAACAATACGATATAATAATAAACGATTTTGAGCCAATTTCAGCTTGGGCTGCGCATTTTAAAAAGAAGTCTTGTATTAGCTTAAGTAATCAATGTGCGGTATTGTCTCCCAATGCCCCTAAACCTAAAAAAGAAGATACTTTGGGGAAATTCATGTTGAATAATTATGCACCAACAACGGCTACTTATGGTTTTCATTTTCAAAGTTATTCGGATAATATTTATACCCCAATTGTTCGTCAAGAAGTCAGAGACTTAAAGGTCTCCAATTTGGGTCATTATACTGTTTATTTGCCGGCCTATGATGATGAACGAATTATCAAGAAGTTGAAACTAGTTACGGATGTCCAATTTCAAGTTTTCACTAAACACGGTAAGTCAACTTACCAAAATGAGAATATACATGTTCAGCCCATCAACAATGAGGCGTTTCTAAAAAGTATGGCTTCTTGTACAGGGGTATTGTGTGCAGCAGGATTTGGAACTCCATCAGAAGCTTTATTTTTAAAAAAGAAATTGATGGTAATTCCGATGAAAGCACAGTATGAGCAACAATGCAATGCTGAGGCCTTAAAGTTAATGGGAGTGCCCGTTATTAAAGAATTACGGAAAAAACACATTCCCGCTATATTAAAATGGATTATGACAGACGATTTTGTGGAAGTAAATTATCCGAATCAAACCAAAGAAATAGTCGATTCCATTTTTGAAAATGAATTCTTTAAAAGGGATTCTTACTTGAATTTTATTCAAACGGATCAATTTAAAGTAGGCGCATAATAATGGAAGAATTTCAATTTCGCGACGACTTCCATTGGGGGGTGTCAACTTCTGCTTTTCAGATAGAAGGAGCACATGATCAATATGGAAAAGGGCCCTCTATATGGGATAAGTTCACCGAGAACAAAAAAAATATTTCCAATAGGGATAATGCTAAAATAGCATGCGATTTTTATCATAAGTATGAAGAAGACTTGCAAACCATCAAAGCACTTGGGATACCCAATTTTAGATTTTCTATTTCATGGTCAAGAATTTATCCTGAAGGATATGGGCACATCAACCAAAAGGGCGTTGATTTTTACAACCGATTAATAGATCGGTGTCTGGAATTGGAAATTGAACCTTGGGTGACTTTATATCATTGGGATTTGCCACACAATATTGAGTTGAGAGGAGGGTGGACAAATAGACGAATCGTTGACTGGTTTTTTGAGTATACTGCTTTTTGTGTTGCTCATTTTGGAGATCGTGTGAAACGATGGATGGTGCTAAATGAGCCAATGGTTTTTACGGGAGCTGGATATTTTTTGGGCATACACGCACCTGGTAAAAGGGGGTTGAAAAATTTTGTTCCAGCGGTTCATCATGCAGTATTGGCACAAGCAGTTAGTGGGAATATAATTAAAGATTTACGTCCAGACAGTATAGTGGGAACCACTTTTTCATGTAGTTTGATTGAACCCTTTAGGCCAGATAACGAGAAAGATATTCGTGCAGCAAAACGTGTAGATGCGTTGACCAACAGACTTTTTATCGAGCCCTCTTTAGGAATGGGGTACCCATTAAAGGAACTTCCATTTTTGAAAAGGATAGAAAAATATATGCGACACGATGATGAGGCACGAATGAAATTTGACTTTGATTTTGTAGGTATTCAGAATTATACGCGAGAAATAATCAAATTTTCACGATTTACTCCTTATATCGGTGCGAAGTTAGTTGAATCTAAAAAGCGAAATGTTCCCACAACAGAAATGGGGTGGGAAGTGTATCCCAAATCGCTGTATGCAATGGCGAAAAAGTTTTCGGCTTACGATGGGGTAAAGCAAGTGATTGTGACAGAAAATGGTGCTGCTTTTGATGACGAGATTCAGAATGATAAAATCTATGATTCCAACCGAATCAGTTACATCGCCCAAAATTTAAAACAATTAAAAAGAGCTCACTTAGAAAATTTGAAAGTTTCAGGATATTTCGTTTGGTCGTTGCTCGATAATTTTGAATGGTCGGAAGGTTATCGGCCACGATTCGGTATAGTTCATGTAGATTACAAAACTCTGAATAGAACCATAAAGTCGTCTGCCTTGTGGTACCAACAAGTGATTCAGTACAATCAAACTCAAATGAAGCAAAGTTGCCTTTAGCCTAATACCTAACCCGGCTAAGACTGCTATAGAAATCACATTGGACGTAGAGCAAATAGAAGGAGTAAAAATGCTCCGAGTTTATGCCATCAATGGACAAATTTTTACAAGGCAAGGTCGTGCAATCGGTTAATCACAAGGTCAATTCTATTGCTGTCAATGGCTTAAAAAATGGCATTTACTTTCTAAAAGTCATTTCAGAGAACGGGGTGAGTACGGAGAAAGTGGTGGTAGCTAAATAAGCGTAACACCTCTTAGGTTTTCAAAACTTTGGAGGGCTCTAATATGAAAATGCTCAATATGACTAAAATTTCTAAGCGATAACAAATGTTCATTTTTTAATTAAGATTAATTTGTGCGATTGGCCTTGAGTGATTCTCGAGGTTTTCGAAGTAGAGCCTTAGTAAATTCGTCTAGCTCCGAAGAACTGAGGAGATCCGACGAATGTCTTAGGCTGTAGGAGACAAATTGAAGTGAATTACTCAAAGCCTTGAACTTTTGGTTCATTTTGGTTCAAGCCAAAAGAACAAAAAAATCGCTTACCTATTATTCTAGTATGTACTCATTGATTTAGTTTCTAGGTCCCCGTTTGGTTGAAAGTAAATCATTTGAAACCGATCATCATTCGTTACTTTTATTTCGTAAAACAAATCTTCTCCAGTGCTCTCCGCTTCATAAGCCTCTTCTACTTTCCAAAATTTATATTCTGTCTTTTTAAATCCTTTCACTATTTTCTTCGGAAGTTCATCCGGCCAAGCGAGTTTTTTTCTTCGTTCTAAGATTCCTCCTTTTTCGTTTATCAAAACTTTGTGTGTCTCTCCGTTTAATGCAAATTCAGCTTGATAATTTTTGTCAATTCTCCACCACTGAATTAGTTTTCCTTCTGGATAAGAAGCTTCAAAACTTTCAATGGCATCGTCAGGTACTTCTGCTGCCGTTAGTCTAGCTACATGATTGGATTGAGCATCTAATGTGCTGGTTGATAAGAATAAATTAAAGAGAATTAAGTGAAGTAAATAGAAGCGTTTCATATTTTTTAATTTTTTTAAAAGACTAAAGAAACATTTATGCCGTTTTTGGTGTCTAGGGAATAAGTGTGTTTTCTTCCTCATCAATTCAAGATAGGTGAGGATTTTTAGAAATAAAGTGTGAATAATTTGTTACACTAGTTTACAGCTTGAAGAAGTAACTTTTAGTACAGAATGTTGGCACAATTTTTAACCACTTCAATTGAATTAAAACGTACTGATATGAACATTACAGAAAATAGAATGCAATTGTTTCCCCACGCTGGTGGTTGGGCGATATTTTATGAACGAACCTTTTCGTTCTCTAAAGTGATTCACAGTTTTGCAAAAGCATTGTTAGTTGCGAAAGAACTAGCACGGATGAATTGCGCTCAACTATTAGTAAGAGATGAAGAAGGACAAGTGTTGTTAAACGCGTCGTTCACTAGTTAGTTAGAATTAGATTGTTAGTTAGTTAATACGGATAAGGAGGAATGCCTAAAAAGGCATTCCTCCTTTTTTTTACAGCAATTCGTTGGCAATGTTTGCTAGTTCTGATCGCTCTCCTTTTTCTAGTGTGATGTGAGCGAATAGTTTGTTTCCTTTTAATCGATCTACTAAATAACTCAAACCATTACTTTGTTCGTCCAAGTATGGGGTGTCAATTTGATGTACATCGCCTGTAAAGATGATCTTGGTGTTTTCTCCAGCTCTTGTGATAATTGTTTTGACTTCATGTGGCGTTAAGTTTTGAGCCTCATCTACTATAAAGATAACATCAGAGAGGCTTCTGCCTCGAATGTAAGCAAGAGGAGTAATGATGATTTTTTCACTGCTTTGCATTTCAGTGATTTGTTTGTATCGCTTGTCTGCTTCGTCAAACTGGTTCTTGATGTACTTTAAGTTGTCAAATAATGGTTCCATGTATGGACCAATTTTGTCTTTAATGTCTCCTGGTAAGAAGCCCAAATCTTTATTGCTCAATGGTACAATTGGGCGCGCTAAAATGATCTGCTTAAAATTCCTTTTTTGTTCTATTGCACCTGCCAGTGCTAAGAGTGTTTTTCCGGTTCCAGCCACTCCTTGAAGTGTAACCAATTTGATGTCCGGATTTAAAATGGCATGAAGCGCAAATGCTTGTTCTGCATTTTTTGGTTTTATTCCAAAAGCATTTTCCTTTTCTACGCGTTCTATTCGATCTAGTACTGGATTGTAGAACGCGAGTGAACTGGCTTTACCATTTTTTAGAATGTAAAAATGGTTGTTGATAATCTCTTTTTGCATGAAAGAATAATCCTCTAAAAAGCCTTTTTCGTATATATTTTTAATTATTTCATGGTCAAGATTGTTGATGAGCATCTTGCCACTGAAAACACTTCCTAAGTCCTTTACTTTTCCGGTTTCATAGTCTTCAGCAATTATATTTAATGCTTTAGCTTTTAATCGAAGGTTGATGTCTTTGGTCACTAATATTATTTTCCTACCCTTTTCGGTTTCCTGAAGACTTAATGCAGTATTTAATATTTTATGATCTGCTTTTTTATCTCCAAAAACCTTTTCGGCATCAACAAGGTAATTTTTGTTGGCAAGCACTATCTTAAACTTAGATTTTTTGTTTTCAGCCAAAGGAATCCATTCCTGAAGAGTGTGGTTAGCACTCAATCGATCGATGATTCTTGTAAACTCTCTTGCTTCATAATTTTTGGAGTCGTTCCCTTTTTTAAAATTGTCTAATTCTTCTAAAACGGTGATTGGAATAACGACATCATTGTCTTCGAAATTATGAATGGAGTTGTGATCGTGTATAATCACGGATGTGTCTAAGACATAAATTTTGGCTTTTTTTTGAGACTTGGTGGGGGTAGTTTTTTTAGTAGTAGTTTTCGGAGATTTGGCACTTGCTGGCATAGGCACTGTTTTTTTCTTTTAAATCTACACCCAATAATCACTTTAATGGACGCTTGAGCGAAAAAGAAATAAACTGTTAACCTTTGATAATTATTAGTTAATGAAAATGTAAAACGAATTAAATGATTGCTTAACTTGTACCTTCGTTTGGAGCTTAAGCATCCTTTTTGGACAGATAATCGAGAATTTTTTGGGTAGCTCCTCCTTGACTAAAGACGTATTCTTTGGCTTTCTTTCCTTTCTGGATACGATCGGTATTATTTTTAAAAAGAGTATCCGCAGTGATTTGAAATTCTTTGGCATTAGAAATGCTTCTAGCCGCCTCGATGTCAATCAAATCTTTGGCCTCTTGAAATTTATCAAAATTGGGCCCAAAAACGACTGGAATGCCATAGCTAGCAGCTTCTAAGGTGTTGTGAATCCCCGTGCCAAATCCTCCTCCAATATAAGCCCAAGAGCCATATGCATAAAGGGAAGAGAGTAATCCAATGGTATCTATGATAAGGATGTTTTTAGACACATCCATGGTAGAATATAAAGTAGCATCAGAACCAAAAATATGCTGTAGTGATTTTATCCTTGAAGGATTTACTTCATGAGGAGCAATGATTAATTTGATAGTATTTTGTTGCACATAGGGAGCAATTACTTTTTCATCTTCAAGCCAAGTGCTTCCTGCTACAATAGTTGGTTGATCGTTTACAAAAGCAGAAATATCATGCAGTGGCTTGGAAGATTTGACCACATCTATCACTCGGTCAAACCTTGTGTCGCCAGTCAAGGTGTAGTTATGGTAATTAATGGATTGAAGTAAATCTAAGGACGTCTGATTTTGTATGAAAAAATGTTCGAAAGAGCTTAGCTGTTTTCTAAACCACCCGCCATACCATTTAAAGAAATGTTGTTGTGGCCTAAATATCCCAGATACCAAAAAAGTAGAAGTATTTGATTTTTTCAGTTCGTTGAGATAGTTAAACCAAAACTCATATTTCACAAAGAATGCTAAGGAAGGGTTTACGGTCTTTATAAAACGGTTGGCATTATTGCTCGTATCAGCAGGCAAATAGCAGACATAATCTGCATGGATATAATTTTTTCTTATTTCATATCCCGAAGGAGAAAAGAAGGAGAGCAAAATAAAGTCGTCTGAATAAGCTTTTTTGTAGGCTTCTATTAATGAACGTCCTTGCTCAAATTCACCTAGAGAAGCACAATGAAACCAAATTACCTTTTTGTCCTTTGGAACATTCTTTTCTAAATCTTCAAAAATAGTAGCACGACCAACTGACCATAATTTTGCTTTTTTATTGATGGGAGCAACGAGTTTAATCGCAAATTGATAGATAAGGATGCTGAAGGTATAAATTATCCTCATCGATGTTTAGTAATAATAAAATTCTTGGGTAGTTTTTTTATAGAATGGGATAATCCATCCTACCTTAATACCATACATGCTGTCGAAGCGTTCTTTTGTATCAACTTTCTGTGTGTCGTAGTTATAGCCTCTTCTATTTTTCGTAAATGCCTGAATGCCCTCAATTCCTGCAAAGAAGTTGATTAATCTAGTTTTTCCAAAATACTGATAACCGATAAACTGGTTCAAGGAAAATCCTGTTGAAAGTCGGTCATAGCCTTTTTCCATTTCTTCAGTAAGTTGCAATACGTTACCATCCCGATAATCTAAATTTATTCGATGACTGAGAAAACCAATACCAGCTGAAATTAAAAGGCCTGAGTTTTTATTAGCTCCGTTGAAATTAAAAATTTTACCTGTCATAAAGTGAAAATTGTACCCTCTTTGTTCAACAAGAATTGAAGTAATTATTCCCTCCTGTGTCGTAACATCTCCATCTCCATTGGTTAAAAAATTTAGTATGGAAGGCTCTTTTACTGTATTGCCAAAGTTAGCATCCATTTTAAAAGAGAATTGCCAATTAGATTTTGTTTTATACCCAATTTCACCTCCTACAGATGCAGTATTTCCAAATCTCTTTTCAAAATCGTTTGCTGGGGCGAAATAGCCGAAGTTGAGTTTCACAAATGGAACCCCAAGTAATGAGTCCATATTTACTTGTGAAATTCCTTTAAGGCATGCTATCACAAGAAAGGCTAATAAAAGAAAAGACTTTATTGGAGAAATGATTTTTTTCATTCTGCGAATTTACGAATTGTTTTAAATGCCTAAGGTCACTCAAAAATAACTATCTTCGCAACGCAATTTTTTATATTATCTTATGAATGATATTCAAATGGTTGACCTAAAAGGTCAATACCAAAAAATTAAGGATAAAGTGGATGCCCGTATCGCTGAAGTGATTAACTCTGCTGCATTTATTAATGGTCCTGAGGTTAAGTCCTTTCAAGAAGAATTAGAGCAATATTTAGATGTAAAACATGTGATTCCTTGTGCAAACGGAACGGACGCCTTGCAAATAGCAATGATGGCTTTGGATTTAAAGCCTGGTGACGAGGTAATTACAACGACTTTTACTTTTGTGGCAACGGCTGAGGTTATTGCTCTTCTTGGATTGGTGCCTGTTCTGGTTGATGTGGATCCTGATACTTATACCATTAATGCAGAGTCATTAAAAGCAGCAATTACTGATAAAACAAAAGCTATCGTTCCAGTTCATCTGTTTGGACAATGTTCCAATATGGATGAAGTGATGGAAATTGCCAACGAGAAATGTCTATTCGTAATAGAAGATAACGCTCAAGCAATAGGTGCAGATTATACCTTTAAGGATGGGACTGTTAAAAAGGCAGGCACTATAGGTTTAGTAGGTTGTACTTCTTTTTTTCCATCCAAAAACTTGGGTTGCTATGGCGATGGAGGTGCTATTTTTACGAATAATGATAAATTAGCTGAAAGGATTAGGATGGTAGTTAACCACGGCATGAAAGTGCGCTACTATCATGATGAAATAGGAGTGAACTCTAGACTGGATAGTATCCAAGCTGCAGTTTTGGGAGTAAAATTGCCTGAGCTGGATCAATACAATGCTGCGAGAAGAGCGGCAGCAGATTTTTATGATGCAGCATTTGCTGGAACTAATAAGATTGAGACTCCCGCACGAGCTCCCTATTCCACACACGTATTTCATCAGTATACCTTGAAATTAAATGGAGTTGATAGGGCAGGTTTGCAACAATATTTGTCGGATCATGGGATTCCTGCAATGATTTACTATCCTGTGCCGTTGCATTTACAAAAAGCATACAAAGATGACAGATATAATGATGGAGATTTTCCTGTTTCCGAAGATTTAAGTAAAAGGGTGTTGTCTCTTCCAATGCATACAGAATTAACAAAGGAACAATTGACATTTATCACCGAGAAGGTGTTAGAATTTATAAACAAATAATAAATATTTTCTATGAAAATAGCAGTAGTAGGAACCGGTTATGTAGGGTTAGTAACAGGTACTTGTTTAGCCGAAACTGGAAATGATGTGATTTGCGTAGATATTGACGCATCAAAAGTTGAAAAAATGAAAAGTGGAATTGTGCCCATCTACGAGCCCCACTTAGATGTTATTTTTGAGCGAAACATCAAGCAGAAGCGATTAAAGTTTACCACAGATCTAGAGTCTGCAGTAAAGAAGGCCCAAATCATTTTTTTAGCATTACCGACTCCTCCAGGAGAAGATGGATCTGCTGATTTGTCTTATGTGTTAGGAGTAGCAGACCAGTTGGGTAAAATAATTGAAGATTATAAGGTCATTATTGATAAAAGCACTGTGCCTGTTGGGACTGCTGAAAAAGTACATGCAGCAGTAGCTGCTAATGCAAAAGTTGATTTTGATGTGGTGTCCAACCCAGAGTTTTTAAGGGAAGGTTTCGCAGTCGACGATTTTTTAAAGCCAGATAGGGTAGTAATTGGTACAGAGTCTCCTAGGGCTAGAAAGATATTGGAAGAGTTATATAAGCCTTACGTGCGTCAAGGTAATCCAATAATTTTTATGGATGAGAAGTCTGCTGAATTAACAAAATATGCTGCTAATGCATTTTTAGCGACTAAAATTACTTTCATGAATGAAATTGCAAATTTCTGTGAGAAAGTAGGCGCTGATGTTGATATGGTAAGAGCCGGAATTGGTTCAGATACTAGAATTGGAAAGCGATTTTTATTTCCAGGAATTGGATATGGTGGTAGCTGTTTTCCAAAGGATGTTCAAGCATTAAGTAAGTCGGGAATTGAGGCGGGCTATCCATTCCAGATTTTAGATGCGGTTATGAAAGTTAATCAAGAACAAAAAACATCCATTCTTCCGAAAATTGAAGACTATTTTAACGGAGATTTAAAGAATAAAAAAATTGCCATTTGGGGGTTAGCGTTTAAGCCTGACACAGATGACATTAGAGAGGCTCCAGCATTGTATATCATTGAAGAATTAATAAAAAGAGGTGCTACAGTAACTGCTTATGATCCGGAAGCAATGGATAATGTTAGTAAGGTTTTAGGCAATAAAATAAATTACGCATTAAACATGTATGCCGCTGCAGAGGAGGCAGATGCATTAGTGATCGCTACCGAATGGTCTGCATTTAGAACACCTGATTTCTCTAAACTAGCCAAAAAATTAAAGAATAAAGTTATATTCGATGGACGGAACTTATATGACTTAGAGCAGATGAAAGAGCAGGGTTACTATTATAGCAGTATTGGAAGAACATTAATTGCTTAAAATGAAAAGAATACTAATAACTGGGGCAGCAGGTTTTCTGGGCTCACATTTGTGTGACCGATTTATAAAAGAAGGGTATTACGTTATCGCCATGGATAACTTAATAACTGGTAATATTGAGAATCTGAGCCACCTGATGCCTTTGGCGAACTTTGAGTTTTTTCACCACGATGTATCCAATTATGTGCACGTTTCAGGTGAATTAGATTATATTTTGCATTTTGCCTCACCGGCAAGCCCGATCGATTATTTAAAAATTCCGATCCAGACATTGAAAGTAAGTTCTTTAGGAACACATCGTTTGTTAGGCTTGGCAAAGGCTAAAGGTGCTAAAATATTAGTTGCTTCTACTTCAGAAGTCTATGGAGATCCGTTGGTTCATCCTCAAACCGAAGATTACTGGGGGAATGTTAATCCGATTGGTCCCAGAGGAGTTTATGATGAAGCTAAGCGATTTCAAGAAGCCATTACGATGGCATACCATACCTATCATGGTGTTAGGACTTCAATAGTTCGAATTTTTAATACTTATGGACCTCGAATGCGATTGAATGATGGTCGAGTTCTGCCCGCTTTTATTGGCCAAGCCTTGAGGGGAGAAGACTTAACCGTTTTTGGTGATGGAAGCCAGACTCGTTCATTCTGTTACGTAGATGATTTAATAGAAGGAATCTATCGATTGTTGATGAGTGATATTTCTGAACCTGTTAATATTGGAAACCCCAACGAGATTACTATAAGTCAATTTGCAGAAGAAATAATTAAACTAACCAATACTACTCAAAAGGTTATTTATAAGCCACTTCCTGTGGACGATCCTATGCAAAGACAACCAGATATTACAAGGGCAAAAACTTTACTGCGATGGGAGCCTAAAGTCGATCGTGCCGAAGGCTTAAGAATTACTTATGAGTACTTTAAGTCACTGCCGGAGACAGAATTGTATAAAAAGGAACATAACACCTTCGAAGGATATATAAAGCACTAATGGATTATTACTCACACGAAACGGCAGTAATTGACGAAGGCTGCCAGATAGGAGCAGGAACAAAAATTTGGCATTTTACACATATTATGCCGAATTGTGTAATTGGTAATGAATGTAATATTGGCCAAAACTGTGTTATTTCACCAGATGTGGTATTGGGGAATAATGTTAAGGTTCAAAATAATGTATCCATTTACACAGGGGTTGTTTGTGAAGATGATGTTTTCTTAGGTCCTTCAATGGTTTTCACGAATGTTATAAATCCAAGAAGTGCCGTTGCAAGGAGAGATCAATATTTAAAAACAGTAGTGAAAAAAGGAGCTAGTATTGGTGCAAATGCTACCATTGTATGCGGGCATGACATAGGCGAATACTCTTTTATTGGTGCAGGTGCAGTAGTGACTAAAACGGTCTTACCTTATGCTTTGGTAGTTGGTAATCCGGCTAAACAGATTGGTTGGATCAGTGAGTTCGGACATCGATTAGAGTTTGGAAAAGATGGGATAGCCACATGTGCAGAAAGTAAACAGAAATATAAATTAGAGAATAATAGTGTAAATAGAATTGCGTAATGGGAATCTATAAAAAAATAGTAGAAAAAGAGACCTCAATCGCGGTAATTGGACTTGGTTATGTTGGGTTACCCATTGCTTTGGAGTTTGCGAAAAAAGTAAAGGTTGTTGGATTTGATATTAATCAGGAGCGAGTTAATATGATGAACAATCATATTGATCCGAGTGAGGAACTAGAAAAGGAAGCTTTTGAGAATTGTGATATTGTTTTTACTGCTGATAAGACAGATCTGAAGTCAGCTACGTTTTTTGTTGTGGCAGTGCCTACTCCAATTGATCAACATAATCTGCCAGATTTGAAGCCGCTATTGTCTGCTTCTAAAATTGTAGGAGAAGTTTTAAAAAAGGGAGATTATGTAGTTTTTGAATCAACAGTATACCCTGGTTGTACCGAAGAGGATTGTATTCCTGTGCTAGAGCAAGTTTCAGGCTTAAAGTTTAAAGAGGACTTTAAAGTAGGGTATTCTCCTGAACGAATTAATCCGGGAGACAAAGAGCATACTTTACACAATGTGGTAAAGGTTGCTTCAGGGTGCTGTGAAGAGTCGCTAGAGGAGATCGCTCAAGTATATGAACTTGTTGTTCAGGCAGGGGTACATAGAGCTTCATCAATTAAAGTCGCTGAAGCAGCAAAAATTATTGAGAATACTCAGCGTGATGTAAACATAGCACTAGTTAATGAGCTTTCAATGATATTCAACAAGATGAATATAAATACCTATGAGGTGCTTGAAGCTGCAGGTACAAAATGGAACTTCCTTAACTTCAGACCAGGTTTAGTTGGTGGACACTGTATAGGAGTGGATCCGTATTACTTAACATACAAGGCAAAGGAGTTTGGTTTCCATGCGCAAATAATCAATTCAGGCCGATCTGTAAATGATGGGATGGGCGCCTACATCGCGAAAAACACTATTAAAAAGATCATATCTAGTGGTGTACATGTAGGAGAGTCTAAGGTTTTAGTAATGGGTGCCACATTCAAGGAAAATGTGAGTGATATTCGAAACTCTAAAGTCGCAGATGTGATAGAAGAATTGAAATCATTTGGAGCAACTGTTGATGTAATTGATCCCCATGCGAGTTCTGAACACTTAAAACATGAATACAATTTTGGTTTAGTAGATAAACTTTCAAATAATTACAATGCAGTAATAGTGGCAGTTAATCACAAAGAGTATTGCGATTATGATGAAAATTACTTTAAATCTATAACGACCAAAGATGCGTTAGTTTATGATTTGAAAGGTATTTATAAAGGAAAAATTAGAGATTTAAACTACTTAAGTTTGTAATAATGAAGAATGTTTTAATAACCGGTGGTGCGGGATTTATAGGTTCACATGTTGTACGTCTATTTGTTAACAAATATCCTGATTATCAAATTTACAATTTAGATAAGCTGACTTACGCTGGAAATTTAGAGAATTTAAAAGATATTGAATCAAAGCCTAATTATACTTTTCTAAAAGGAGATATAGTAGACGGTGATTTTTTGAAATCCATTTTTGAAAAATATCAATTCGATGCAGTTGTGCATTTAGCTGCCGAATCTCATGTGGATCGCTCAATTTCAAACCCACTAGAGTTTATTAAAACGAATATTGTTGGGACTGTAGAGTTATTGAATATTGCCCGAACCTCCTGGAATGGGAATTATGAAGGAAAACGATTTTATCACATCTCTACTGATGAGGTGTATGGGTCGTTAGGAGAGACAGGACTATTTGAAGAGACTACTCCTTATGATCCAAGAAGTCCTTACTCCTCTTCTAAAGCATCTAGTGACCACCTTGTTCGTGCCTATTTTCATACCTACAACATGCCTGTAGTTATTTCTAATTGTTCAAATAATTATGGATCACATCAGTTTCCAGAAAAGTTGATTCCTTTATTCATTCATAATATCAAGAATAATAAAGCATTACCTGTATACGGGAAAGGAGAGAATGTTAGGGATTGGTTGTGGGTGAATGATCATGCTATTGCGATTGATTTAATTTTTCATAAAGGAAAGAACGGAGAAACTTACAATATTGGTGGCCATAATGAATGGACGAATATTGATTTAATTAAAGAATTGTGTTCTATAATGGATGATCGTTTGGGTCGAGAAAAAGGTACGTCTGAACAATTAATCACATACGTAAAAGATAGAGCCGGTCACGATGCACGATATGCAATTGATGCAACTAAAATTAAAAATGAGTTAGGATGGGTTCCATCAATCACGTTTGAGGAAGGTTTACGAAATACAGTAGATTGGTATTTAAATAATGAAGATTGGTTGAATAATGTAACGTCTGGAGACTATAAAAAGTATTACGAACAACAATACCAAGAGAGATAATATGTACGATACTCCCTATCATGCTATTGATCTGACCTCAAGAACAGTTTTGGTAACTGGAGCTGCTGGGTTTATAGGTTCTCATATTGCAGAGTATTTATTAAAATATGGCGCTAAGGTAGTAGCTTTTGATAGTTTAGTTACAGGCTTGCAATCTAATATTGATTTATTCCTTAATCATCCTAACTACACTTTTGTAAAAGGAGAATTAACCAACCTATACGATTGTGAGAGAGCAATGGTAGGTGTTGATGTTATTTGTCATCAGGCTGCATTGGGATCTGTGCCAAGGTCTTTAAAGTATCCCAAAGCCACACATGAGTCTAACGTAACAGGCTTCTTGAATATCCTAGAAGCCGCCAAAACTCATTCAATAAAAAGGGTGGTTTATGCTAGTTCTTCATCTGTTTATGGAGATAGCAAGGGATTGCCAAAAGTAGAAAGCAGTATTGGGCAGCCATTATCGCCCTACGCGGTTTCAAAGTATAGTGATGAGTTATATGCGAATGTATACAATTCAGCATATGAAATGGAATTGATTGGGTTGCGTTACTTTAATGTGTTTGGCCCAAGACAGAATCCCGAAGGAGAATATGCAGCCGTCATTCCTCTTTTTATGAAGAGCCTGCTTGCCAACCAGTCACCTTATATTAATGGGGATGGAGAACAGACACGGGACTTTACTTTTGTTGAGAATGCTGTGCAAGCAAATATTAAAGCACTCTTTACCACTAATCCTGCTGCATTTGGAGAGGCCTATAATGTTGCCTTTGGAGCGAGAGTTTCACTTAATCATTTGGTAGATCAGCTAAAAGTTTTGACTAATACCAATGTCAATGCCATTCATCGAGAGCCACGACAAGGGGATATTAAAGATTCATTAGCAGATATTTCTAAAGCTAAAGAGTTAATTGGTTATCAACCTTTGTTTAACATTGATGTAGGGTTGAAAATTACTTTGAAGTGGTTTGAGGAGAATCAAGAAATCTTAGGTTTGTAAAAGAGGTTAGTATCGTAATTATGGGCTTATTTTCAAAATTATTTAAGAAGAAAGAAAAATTAATAGAGCCTGCTGACCTATCAGTGCTCCAAACAGATTTTCATTCCCATATCATTCCTGGTATAGATGATGGCGCTCAAACTATTGAAGACTCAATTGATTTAATCAAAGGTCTTATGGAGTTGGGTTTTAAAAAAATCATCACAACGCCACACTGTATGGTCGATTATTACCGCAATACCCCAGAGATTATAAATGAAGGATTGGCAAAGGTACAAGCGGAGATAAAAAAGCAAAACTTGAATGTCGTCTTGGAAGCAGCAGCTGAATACTATGTCGATGATGACTTTGAACGAAAAATCAATGCTGGTGAAATTCTTACTTTCGGGAATAATTATGTATTATTTGAATTGCCCTTTCTATCAGAGCCGCCGAATCTTGCTCAAGTAGTATTTTCATTACAGTCAATGGGTTATCGCCCTATTTTGGCCCACCCTGAACGGTATGGATTTTACTATAATGATTTTGAAAAGTATCAGGACTTTGTTGATCGAGGGGTGTATTTACAGGTCAACTTGATGAGTCTAATGGGGCATTATTCACCTGAAACAAAAAAAGTTGCTGAAAAATTAATTGAGCGGGGCCTTGTATCCTTCATTGGAAGTGATTTGCACAACGTACGTCAATTAGAATTGTTGAAATTGGCCACTAAGTTCCCTCATTTGCATCAGCTGCTTGATTCAGGAAAGTTAAAAAATGCTGAACTGTAGATTATATAATATTTACTTCTCTCTCTAATTCAACACCAAATTTACCCTTTACTGACTCAAGAATGTCGGTAGATAACTGGAATATTTCGTTTCCGGAAGCACCACCATAGTTTACTAATACAAGAGCTTGTTGTTTGTGAACTCCAAAATTTCGAATTGTTTTCCCTTTCCATCCGCACTGCTCAATTAGCCATCCTGCAGCCAATTTGAATTCATTATTTCCGACATCGTAAATTGGAATGTCTGGAAATTGTTGCTTGAGGGCGTTTGCTTTTTTTGTGCTGACTACTGGGTTTTTGAAAAAACTTCCTGCATTACCAATAATTTTTGGGTCCGGTAACTTAGAAGATCGAATTGCAATTACTGCATCACTTACATCTTTGATGGTTGGTGAGGTAATCCCTTTTTTGTTGAGCTCTGTGTTAATTGCACCATAACTAGTGTTGACATTGGGATTCTTATTCAACTTGAAGTTTACTGCTGTAATTAAGTACTGGCCTTTTACAGTTGTTTTAAAAATACTTGTCCGATAGCCGAATTCGCAAACTTCGTTGGAAAAAGTTCTCTTTTCGCTAGTTGGTAAGTGATAGGCTTCCACACTTTCGATTACATCTTTCACTTCTACCCCGTATGCACCTATATTTTGCATCGGACTGGCACCTACTTTGCCAGGAATTAAAGAAAGGTTTTCTATTCCTGCATAATTGTTTTTAATACAAAACAAAACAAATTGATGCCATCCTTCTCCAGCTGCTACTTTAAGAGAAACAGAATGTTCGTCTTCGTCAGTTTTTTTAATTCCTTTCAGATTGTTAATGAGCACTATTCCATCAAAGTCTTTCGTGAACAAAACATTACTGCCTCCTCCTAAGATTAGTAAATCCTTTTGGCAGTTAGCAACATACTCCAAGATGGAGGGGATTTGGTTTTCATTTGATAAATCAATGAGTTCTGATGTGGAACACTGAATTCCAAAAGTATTAAGTGATTTTAATGAAACATTCTTGTCAATCTGCATAATGTGCTGGTTTGTCTACAAATTTAGATTTTCCACAATAATATAAGAAACCAATGGTTAAACTATTTGCTTTTTATATTTTCGCAACTCCATTATGGCAAAAAATCGATACGTCATTGTTTCTGTAACAAATGACCTTTGCACTGATCAAAGAGTCGCGAAGGTTTGTCAATTTTTGGTTGATCAAGGGTATAGAGTAACTTTAGTTGGGAGAAACCTTCCTAGTAGTTGGGAATTAAAGGTTCCGTATGCTACTAAAAGATTTAATTTGATATTTAATAAAGGCCCTCTCTTTTACATCAATTATTCTGTTTCACTTTTTTTCTATTTATTGTGGGCTCGAAGGTCTATTTTGTTATCCAATGATTTAGACACTCTGTTTCCTAATTTTATCATTTCAAAATTAAAACAAGTTCCATTAGTGTATGATAGCCATGAATACTTTACAGAAGTTCCGGAGCTAATCAATCGCCCTTTTGTACAAAGAGTTTGGGAGTCCATCGAAAAGGCCATTGTGCCTCAATTAAAATTATGTTATACCGTAAGCGGAGCTATTGCTGAAGCCTATGAGAAAAAATACGGGGTTCAGTTCAGGCTCGTAAGAAATTTACCCAAGGAAAGAGAGGTAGAAATTATGGAAAAGAAAAATAGAATCATCTATCAAGGGGCTCTGAATGTTGGTAGAGGCTTAGAATATTTAATAGAGTCGATGCAGTTTGTTGAGGGAGAGTTAATCATTGCAGGAGCCGGTGATATTGAAGAGAGGTTAAGAATGATGGTTAATCATTTTGCACTTGGTAATAAGGTCAGGTTTGTAGGCCGTTTGAATGCTTCGGATTTATTTGAGCTTACCAAAACAGCTAAAATTGGCGTTTCACTAGAGGAGGAGCTGGGGCTGAATTATACTTATGCCCTTCCCAATAAACTATTTGATTATATTCAAGCAAGAGTGCCAGTTTTAGTCTCTTCATTACCTGAGATGAAAAAGGTGACTCAACAATATGGTATTGGAGAAATAATTAATTCGCATGATCCAAAAGTGATTGGCGACGCCTTGAATAGAATGTTAGCTTCAAACCATTACCAAAAATGGGTCGAAAACTGTGATCAAGCTGCGAGAATTTTGAATTGGGAAAATGAACAGACCGTGCTAAAAGAAATTTTTAGTTCTCTTTAGTCAATACTCTGAGAAGCGTTTTTCTCATTGGGAACTTCTACTTTCGCTATACCAGGATCAATAGTTCCTTTTTCAAAACTTAGTTTTCTTCCAGGGAATTTTGCCATTAATTCGTAATCATGGGTGGCCATCAACACCGCTTTCCCATTTTGAGCAATACTAAATAAAAGCTTCATTATTTCATTTGATGTTTCAGGATCCAAGTTTCCGGTAGGCTCATCCGCAAGTATAATATCAGGATCATTGACCAAGGCTCTTGCAATTGCTACTCGTTGTTGTTCGCCGCCAGAAAGTTCATGAGGAAACTTAAATCCTTTTGTTCCGAGGCCTACTTTAGTTAACAATTCTTGAATGGCTTCTTCCATTTTCCGCTTTTCTTTCCATCCCGTAGCCTTCATGACAAACTTTAAGTTGTCATTTACACTTCGGTCAGTTAAAAGTTGAAAATCTTGAAAAACAATGCCAATCTCTCTTCTTAAAAATGGTACTTTTTTGCGCTTTAGTTCTTTTAAGTTAAATCCTGCGACATTCCCTTCTCCATGTTCTAGTTTCAATTCACCATAAAGCGTTTTCAAGAAACTACTTTTGCCACTACCATTTTTGCCGACTAAAAAAACAAACTCTCCTTTATTGATTTGAATACTAACGTTTGAAAGTACTAAGTGTTTTTTTATAAATACTTGAACATTAGTTAAGTCGATGATAGTTTCTGAGGCCATGATTATTATTTTATTAAAAGACAAAGATATAAAATCTATTCGGCACTAAAGATTTTGATAATTCAAGTACAAATATGATACAAATAGGTTTGGAAACACTTTGCACTTGTTATTTATGTAAACAAGATTGCGTTGAAAACTTGAGAAGGAATAATTTTCGTGCACCATAATATAGTTTAATTTTAACGTTTATAGTTATCCAATCAATTAAAGAAAATTAAAGGTGAGTGTCATTCAAACCCCAAAAAAGGCGATTCATTTTTCACAATTACTCGCTGCTCTATTGGTTTTAATGTTCTGTTTCCAACTGGAGATTAAAGCGCAGCAGTCGGTGAATTATGTAGACGAATATGTTTCATACCGAGAAGCTTTGGATCTTTTTGATAAAGAGAAGTATGGTCCTGCTCAAGAGAAGTTTTCTCAAGCGATGACCTTTATCAATAATACCTCAAGCGAGGCCTACAAAGATGCAAAGTATTTGCACGCCATTTGTGCGATTGAATTGTTTCATGCTGATGCAGAAGCATTGTTAGTTGATTTTATTCACCAGTATCCGGAGAGTAAAAACATAAAGCAGGCTTATTTTAATCTTGGAAAATTTGAATTTCGAAAGAAAAGATACGATGATGCTATCGAATATTTTGATAAGATTGTGGTGTCTGATTTAGAGGTAAAACAGCAGCCGGAGTATTATTTCAAAAAAGGGTATAGCTTGTTTTCAGAAGAGCGTTTTGATGAAGCGGCAAATAACTTTTATGAAATTGTGGATACTGATAATCCATACACTTCCACGGCAAGATATTATTACGCCCATATTTCCTATCACAATGGAAAGTATGAAACCGCAGCCCGAAACTTCAAGAAGATACAAAATGATCCTCTCTTTGCGCATATAGTTCCTTACTATTTCACTCAAATTTATTATTTACAGGAAAAATATGACACTTTGTTAGCATACGCACCTGGTCTTTTGGATTCTACTAAAACAGATAGAGCGGCAGAAATTAGTCGATTGGTAGGAGATGCATATTACAGAACAGGAAAGTATGCGGAGTCTTTACCTTATTTGGAGAAGTACATGATCGGTAACCCATCTGTTCGTTATGAGGACAAGTATCAATTAGGGTATGCTTACTATAAAAGTGGTGATTGTGACAAATCTATTGATTGGCTAGAAGGTGCAATCGGAGATAATGATACAATCAATCAATCGGCATTTTACAGTCTTGGAGAATGTTTCTTAAAAGTAAATAATAAGAAACAAGCAAGAGCGGCATTTAGAAGTGCTTCTGAGATTGATGTGGATGCTTCAATTAAAGAGGATGCATTATTCAATTATGCTAAACTAGCCTATGAGTTGTCCTATCATCCTTATGATGATGCTATTTTAGCATTTGAAGAATTCATTAATACCTATCCAAAGTCAAGAAAGGTTGAAGATGCCTATGAGTATTTGGTGGCGGTCTACTATACGACCAAGAATTATAAAGAAGCCCTTCGTTCGATGGCGCGTATTAAAGATAAAAATTATAAGCTTCAGCAGGCTGAACAACGAATCGCATACTACAGAGGAGTTGAGTTATATAATGATGGAGAATATAAATCAGCTGTAGTGCATTTTGATCAGTCTACAGCTCTCCCAATTGATCCTGTCTTGACTGCTCAAGCTACTTATTGGAAGGCAGACGCTTCGTATAGAGTGAAGGATTATGATAATGCAATTGGTTACTTTACTGAGTTTTTATACTTACCGAGCTCTGCTAAATTGAGCTATTATAATTCAGCTTTTTATAATACAGCTTATGCGTTTTACGATCAAAAGGATTATGCAACAGCAATTTACTGGTTTAGAAATTTTATCTCCAAAGAGAAGGGTAAGAAAACCCCGCTCAGAAATGATGCTTATTTAAGATTGGCAGATGCATATTATGTCACTACAGATTATAATAAAGCACTAGAGAATTATGAAGAAGCATTGAATATTGGTTTAATTGAAATGCCATACGCCACCTATCAGTCTGCCATGGCTAGTGGTTTAATAGGAGATAATAAAGGGAAGTCAGAATTGTTGAAACTATTAATTAATGATTACGATAAGTCTGACTATACAGATGATGCGTTGTTCGAGTTAGCAAAGACGCAGCTTGTATTTAATAATCCTGATGCGGCTTTAGCAAATTTTCAACGATTGATTACAGAGTTTCCTAATAGTAGTTATATGAGTGAATCCTTACTTAAAAAGGGCTTGATTTATTACAACAAAAATCAAGATGATATGGCGTTGGCCGCATTTGATAAGGTAGTTAAAGATTATGGAAATAGTAAAAACGCAAAGGAGGCTTTAGAGAAAATTAGAAAAATTTATGTTGATAAAGGAGATATTAGTGCATTTGAAAAATATATTGATGGAGTGCCATTTGCTGATATTTCCAAAGCACGTTTAGATTCTACTTCTTATGAAATCGCTCAAAATAGCTATTTGTCTGGTGATTGTAAGGGAGCTACAAAAAATCTAACGAATTATATTTCTAGGTATCCCAACGGAGTGTTTAAGTTAAATGCGCATTTCTATAGGGCTGATTGTGAATATAAAAACAGCTTCTTCAATGAGGCGTTGTTGGATTATAAGGTAGTATTGTCAGCACCTAAAAATAAGTTTACTGAAGACGCGACTTATGCGACAGCATTTATTTACAAAGCACTAAATGATACAATGAAGGCGATTTCAACCTTCGAAAAGTTAGAGAAAATTGCTGAGAAGCCTACTAATCGTTTTGATGCCCAGTATAATCTGATGGAGTTGTATTTTATGAATAAAAACTTTGATGCCGCTTTTAAATATGCGGAATTAATTTTAGCTAGTGAGAAGTTAGATGCCCAATTAATGGAGGAAGTGAAGTTAATTAAAGCGAAAATTGATTTTACAAGAGAAAATTATGACTCCGCCATTTCGACCTATGAAGAGGTTTCTAAATACGCTAATAAGCGAGGAGCAGAAGCAAAGTACATGGTGGCAAAAATTCGTTACCTAAAAGGGAATTATAAAGGGTGCGAAGAGATGGTTTATAAGTTAGTTAACCAAGTTCCATCTTATCCTAAATGGATAGGAAAAGCATTTATACTATTGGCCGATAACTTTTTAGCTCAAGATGATGCGTTTAACGCTAAAGTAACCCTGCAGAGCGTAATTGATAATGCAGATGATGAAGAATTGATTCAAATTGCTAAAGAAAAATTGAATATCATTATTAAGACTGAAAAAGAAGAGCAGTCCAAAGAAAGGAAAAAAGCACCTGAAATCGAGTTGATCGAAAATGATTCCAAAGATGAAAAATTATTCAATGAGCAAACTCAAGCAGAGAAAGAGGAGGGTAAAGATGAAAAGTAAAATTCTATTTTTAGCTGCACTTTTTACAATGGTTCAAATGAGTGCTCAAAATCAAGTTCTACGCGACTCCTTTGTAGTCGTAAAATCTTATAAGCCAACAATAGCTGAAGGAAACCGAATAGGATTTAACCCTGTAATTGAAGATACTCAAAAAGTTATTCAAGATTTGAAGTATTCTTTCATCACCAAGCAGGTTCCTGTTAGTTTTGAAGTTGAGCCCATCTCTGCTGCTAAAATAAAGGGAGAGCCTCTCGTGAAACTATACAATGGGTATGCTAGGGTTGGCGTTGGAAATGCAATTACACCATTAGCAGAATTGTACTTGCATAATTCGCGTTCTAAAACCTTTTCCCTAGGTACACATTTAAGGTATCAAAATAACAATGATATCAAAGGATATGATAACTCCTCCATGAGTAGGTTAGGAGCAACTGTATTTGGTAAACGTTTTTGGAGATCGAACACTTTTGGCGGTGCTGTTGACTACAATCGTGAAGGTTTTAACTATTACGGTTTCAAGATTGATGATACTAATCAGGCTATGGCAGATACCACCGATACGAAGCAAGTGTACCATTTGTTGTCTGCAAATTTAGAATTAAAGAGTACTAAACAAGATTCATTTAACTTACGCCACACTTTTGGCCTTAACTTTTATAGAATAACTGATCTGGATGCTATTGCGGCTGAGAATAATTTGGTTGCTACTGCAAATGTTGGAAAGTTTCAAGGGAATGAATATTACATGGTTGATGCGTCATTAGATTTCAACAATATATCCAACCCTTACGATACAACTAATAATGTTTTGGTTAGCTTAAGGCCTCAAGTAAATAGCATTGGGGAAAAGTTTAGACTGAATGTTGGGTTAGGGATATATGTAGATGCCAATGAGTCTGCCAAATTTCACTTTTATCCGATTGTGGACTTTAAATATAATGCATTGCGCGACGTAATTGTACCTTATGCAGGCTTTACGGGACGGATGCAACGAAACAACTTCCGTTCAATAACTAGAGATAACGAATTTGTTACCAATAATTTATTGTTGTTGAATACGAATTATCGTTATGAAGCATTCGCTGGAATAAGAGGTGTAATTAGTTCTAAACTTTCCTTCAATACTTCGATTAAGAAGTCAAAGATGGATGATTATGGAATGTTTGTAAAAGACGTAAGTGGATTGAATAACAAATTTAATATTGTCTATGACGATATCGAGCAACTACAATTAACTGGTGAGGTGCACTATCAACAATCTAAAAAGTTAAAGGTTTATTTAAGAGGAGATTATTTTGGTTATGACGCTGGGGCTGAGGAAGAAGTATGGCATTTGCCCAATTATAAAGTAACACTTTCTGGAGTGTATGATCTTAATGATAAAATCTTGGTTCGTTTAGATCTGCACAGTATTGGTGCGCAGTATGCTAAACTTTATGAGCCTGTAATTACCAATTCTACATTAGTTGCTGATGTAGTAACTAAAGAAAAATTAGATGGAGTTTTTGATGCTAATTTAGGATTGGAGTATCGCTATACAAAGAGACTTTCAGCTTTCATCAACTTCAATAATATTGGTTCGTTTAGTTATGAAAGATGGCAGGATTACCCGACTCAACGCTTCAGCGTTTTGGGAGGGTTAACTTATAGTTTTTAATTAATTAACAAACGAAATAATTATTTCTGTTTCAATTGGTTAAATGTTGATAAAAGACTTGATTTAGTCGTTGATTTATTGGTTCGCTAGAAAGGCAATGGTTATATTTGTTACTGATTGAATTTAATATAAATCCAAGCTGATAAAATGAGCGAAAAAGAAGAAGAAAAGTTGGATCGAGGTGATTATTCTGCATCCAATATACAGGTCCTCGAAGGATTAGAGGCTGTTAGGAAAAGGCCAGCGATGTATATCGGTGATATCGGAATTAAAGGATTGCATCACCTGGTTTATGAAGTTGTTGATAACTCAATTGATGAGGCATTAGCAGGCCACTGTGATACTATAGGTGTATACATCAATGAGGATAATTCCATTACTGTCGAAGATAATGGTAGAGGAATTCCAGTAGATTATCATGAGAAGGAAAAGAAGTCTGCTCTCGAAGTGGTAATGACGGTATTGCACGCCGGTGGTAAGTTCGATAAGGATACTTATAAAGTGTCTGGAGGTCTTCATGGTGTAGGTGTTTCTTGTGTGAATGCTTTGTCAACAGATTTAAAAGTAGAAGTTCATCGTAAGGGAAAAATCTATCAACAAGAATATAAAATTGGAAAACCTTCTTATCCTGTTAAAGAAGTAGGAGATACAGATAGAACCGGTACTATCGTGACTTTTATGCCTGATAAGTCCATTTTTCAGGAGTCAGTATACAACTATAATACGTTGGTTGCGAGGTTAAGAGAGTTAGCATTCTTAAATAAGAAGATTCGACTAACTATTACTGATAAAAGAACCAAAGACGAAGAAGGGAATTTTATTTCTGACTCCTTTTACAGTGAAGGCGGTTTAAGAGAATTTGTTGAGTTTTTGGATGAATCAAGAGAGAGGTTAATTGAAGATACTATCTACATGGAAGGGGAAAAGAATGGAATTCCTGTAGAAGTAGCTATGGTCTATAATACCTCTTATTCTGAGAATATTCACTCTTATGTGAATAATATTAATACTCATGAAGGAGGAACTCACTTATCTGGGTTTAGAAGAGGTCTGACCAGGACTTTGAAGAAATATGCAGAGGAGTCTGGGGCCCTTTCGAAGTTAAAATTTGATATTAATGGTGATGATTTTAGAGAGGGTTTAACCACCGTTATCTCTGTAAACGTTGCCGAACCTCAATTTGAAGGTCAAACTAAAACCAAACTGGGTAACAGTGAGGTGATGGGAGCTGTTGATCAGGCTGTAAGTGAGATGCTTGCCAATTATTTGGAAGAGCACCCCAAAGATGCTAGACAAATCGTTCAGAAAGTTATTTTGGCCGCCACCGCACGTCATGCTGCTAGAAAAGCACGAGAAATGGTCCAGCGGAAGAATGTAATGTCGGGAAGTGGATTGCCAGGTAAATTGGCGGATTGTTCGGAAAAAGATGCTTCTCAGTGCGAGATTTATTTGGTCGAGGGTGACTCTGCAGGTGGTACTGCAAAGCAAGGCCGTGATCGAAAGTTTCAAGCTATTATGCCTTTGCGAGGTAAGATTTTGAATGTGGAAAAGGCCATGCACCATAAGATTTTTGAGAATGAAGAAATTAAAAATATATATACGGCACTTGGTGTAAGAGTTGGTACAGAGGAAGATTCTAAGGCACTTGATACTTCTAAATTGCGTTACCATAAAGTAATTATTATGTGTGATGCCGACGTAGATGGTAGCCACATTGAAACATTGATACTTACCTTCTTTTTCCGTCATATGAAAGAGTTGATTGAAGGTGGAAACATTTATATAGCTACGCCACCACTTTACTTAGTAAAGAAGGGAAATCAATCAGAGTATTGCTGGACTGATCTTCAAAGGGATCAAGCAGTTGAGCGAATGAAAGGTAATGGAAAGGAAAGCAGTGTAGGTGTTCAGCGCTATAAGGGTCTTGGAGAGATGAATGCAGAGCAATTGTGGTCGACTACCATGAATCCTGAGTTCAGGACACTCCGACAAGTTGGAATCGATTCTGCTGCAGAAGCAGATCGTATTTTCTCTATGTTGATGGGCGACGAAGTTCCACCAAGAAGAGAATTTATCGAGAAGAACGCAAAATACGCAAAAGTGGATGTATAGACAATCCATTTATTACTTGAAGAGCCATCCAAATATATTTGGATGGCTTTTTTATTGGTTCGATTCATATTTCCTTAAAGTGATAGGCTTATAGATTTTGATTAGTTTTATTGCTTTAAAATTTATCTTGAGTGAGTAAAATATTAGGAATTTCTGCATTTTATCACGATTCTGCAGCAGCAATAATTGATAACCATGATATTATTGCAGCGGCACAAGAGGAGCGCTTTACAAGAGTCAAGCATACTTCTGAATTTCCTATTCAATCTATACAATATTGTTTGGAAGCTTCTGGCTATACAATTGATGAATTGGATGCAGTAGTGTTTTATGATAAACCATTCTTAAAATTTGAACGTTTATTAGAGACCTATTACGCATACGCACCGAGAGGATTGGTTTCATTCTTGAAATCAATGCCAATTTGGTTAAATGAAAAACTATTTTTAAAAAAGCAGATTCTGGATGGTTTGAAAGATGTTCAATCCTATGATAAGAAAAAGTTAAAATTGTTGTTTTCTGAACATCATTTGTCTCATGCAGCGAGCGCCTTTTACCCTTCCAGTTTTGAAGAGTCTGCAATTTTAACTATTGACGGAGTAGGAGAATGGGCAACCGCATCTATTGGGAAAGGTGTTGGGAATAAAATTTCTATTCTTAAAGAAATGCATTTTCCGCATTCAGTAGGGTTGTTGTACAGTGCTTTCACCTATTACTTGGGCTTTAAAGTTAATTCTGGAGAATACAAGTTGATGGGTTTGGCTCCTTATGGTGATCCAAATTCATTGCAAACCAAAAATTATATAAAAACTATAAAAACTAATTTGGTTGATATTAAATCGGATGGATCAATTTGGTTGAATCAAAAATATTTTAATTACGCTGTGGGCTTAAGAATGATTCATTCTAATAAATGGAATGAGTTATTTGGATTGCAAGAAAGAACGGAAGAAGATGAGCTGACTCAATCCCATTGCAATTTAGCTTTAGCTATTCAGCTAGTGACCGAAGAAATTGTTCTTTTACTAGGCAGGGAAGCCAAAAGGCTTACTTCTTCGGATAATTTAGTGATGGCTGGAGGTGTTGCGCTAAATTGTGTGGCTAATGGGAAATTGCAAGCCTCGGGATTGTTTAAGAGTATATTCGTTCAGCCCGCATCAGGAGATGCGGGAGCCTCTTTAGGCGCAGCTTTAGCAGTTAATTACGGTTATTTCAATAATAATAGAAAGGTAGATTCTTCTAGTGGTAGTATGAAAGGCGCCTATTTAGGTCCTTATTATTCTGAAAAAGAGATTTTACAAATGAATGCAGCATATAAAGCGGTTTCAATAAAAATTGAGTCGGATGAAGGATTGACAGCAATTTGTACTCAACATTTATTAGAGAACAAAGTGGTTGGATGGTTTCAAGGGAGAATGGAGTTTGGACCTAGAGCTCTTGGCAATAGGAGTATTCTTGCAATTGCAAACGATGCGGATATGCAGCAGAAAATTAATCTTAAAATCAAGTATAGAGAGAGTTTTAGACCATTTGCTCCTTCTGTTCTTAAAGAAGATGCTAAGCTCCTTTTTGAACTTGATAGTGATTCTCCATATATGCTGATGGTTTCCTCTTTAAAGGAGGTGCATAGATTTTCTATTCCGAAAGAGTCTTTTTCAATTCCCCTTAAGGAGCGGATGTCCATCCCACGGAGCAAATGGAGTGCGGTGACGCATATGGATTATTCTGCAAGAGTACAAACGGTGACTGAGTTAGAGAATCCTTTGTTTTACAAGTTATTAAAACAAGTGAAAATGGAGACAGGGTTTGGTATTTTGGTAAATACCAGTTTTAATGTGCGTGGAGAGCCCTTGGTATGCAGTCCTGTAGATGCTTATAGTTGTTTTATGAATACTGAAATGGATGTTTTAGTTATCAATAACTATATGTATTTCAAGGAAAATCAACCCGATTGGCAGAATAATAAGAAGTGGAAAAAACAATTTAAAAAAGATTAGAATGGATTTTATTAGAAATTTATGGCTTTTTATGCGTGAGAGGAAAAAGTTTTGGCTGGCTCCAATGATTATTATTCTTTTGTTGATTGGCTTTTTAATTGTATTTGGTTCAGGCAGCGCTGTGGCTCCATTTATTTACACCTTATTTTGAATGAAAAAATTGAAGGCGAATACAGATAAATCAATACTGACTATAGTTGTAGGTTTAACATTGATTTCTATATTGTCAGAGGTCAATGAATTTCTTTATGCAGCTGTCATTATTGGAGGAGTTAGTTTAGTTTCAGTTTCTCTATCCAAATGGATCGAGAAGTTATGGATGTGTCTAGCAAACGTTTTAAGTTATATTATCCCAAATATTATTCTGACTCTTTTATTCTACTTAGTGCTAACGCCATTGGCATATTTGTCACGATTAGGTAATAAGAATCCTTTGCAGTTAAAAAATACGGAAGGCAGTATGTTTAAAGATAGAATTACTGAATTTCAGCCGACCGATTTTGATAAAATGTGGTGAATCATTTAAATTAAAAAAGGAGCTCAAAACAATTTGACCTCCTTTTTGTAACTAGTTAGAATAGGGATTCATAATTAGTAATTTCTTTATTTGAAATTTACAATTTTAATTTGTCCATTATGAGGATGAATTTCGTTGTTGTCATCATATAAATTAACTTTCCATAAATACGTTCCGACAGGCATTAACTCCCCATCGTTATTTCGTCTCCCATTCCAAGGTTTTGAAAAGTCAGTAGTGCTGTATAGTAATTGACCTGATAAGCTATAGATCATCATTTCGAATTTCAAATTATTCGCTTCTATCGCTTTTGGTATAAATTCATCATTTATACCGTCTCCATTTGGGGTAAAAGCATCGTATGAATAGATGTCGAAGTCTTCTTCAATTTGTATAGTTTTAAGTGTATTGGATTTGCATCCTGAAGCATTTTCAGTTGCTAATTTAACTTCAATCTTTTCTGATCTTCTAAAGTGTTTATTAAAATCTGGCTTGTTAGAAACTACTTCTCCATTGATCCTCCATTCATACTTATACTCATCATTAGTTTCACTTTCAAAATTATAAGTGATTTTTGCAAATTCTTCACTTTTCTTGCTAGCAATAAAATTAGATTTAGGTTTCGAGGCAATCGTAATTGCTTTTGAGTCAACGATTAATCCATCTTCTAGTAGTTCTATTTTATAATCGCCTTCTACCTCGGGAATAAACTCTGAAGTAGTTAAAGACTTGTTGTTAACCTTGAAGCTAAAATGACTGTTGAGTGGTTGGCTGGTCTGTATTTTAATTAAATCATTGATGCAATAAACAGATTTTTCAATTCGTAATTTAATCGAGTGCTTTTTATTTTCATTAACACTGGAAATCTTTTTTTGATTTTGATTGAGGATGTTGTCTAACTTTTCTTCTGAATTAATGACTTGTTCAGCTGATGCTTTATCTTGTTCGGCTATATCTTGATTGAACCTCTTAGGTTTATTTTGCTTAAAATCATGGGAAGTTAGGTTCTCTTTTTCTTGCGAAATAGAATCTGATCCTATTTCGGATAAAGTAGGTTTATTTTCATCTGCTTCAAAAATTGGAGTTGCCTGCTCAGTTTGGGGAGATTGAATTTCTTGAATGTTTTTATCATTACTTAAATAAAAAGCGCCTGCCGCAATAATTAAAGCACCCGCAAATATAGAGGCGATTTTGAGGTAGCTAGGAAATCCCTTTTTAGGCAACTTTTTAGACAAAGAAGTCCAGTCAGCCGCATCATATTCAAATTCAAACCCATCAAGTTTGTCTTGAATCAACTTATTATATTTTTCGTGTTCTTTCATTTTAATATCTTTTTCTATCTTCTAGAAGAGTTCTCAGGTTTCTTTTTGCCTTAGCTAAATTTGATTTTGAAGTGCCCTCACTAATATTTAATTCGGTTGCAATTTCTTTGTGGGAATATCCATCTAGCACGAACATGCTAAAAACGGTCCGATAAGAAGGGCTCAACTTCTGAATACTTTCCATTATGTCTTTCGCATTGATTTCTTCATAAATTGATTCATCTTCATCAACTTCTTCAATGAGCATATCTTCATTGATATTAGCTTCTGAAATAGCAAACTTATTTTTATTCAATCGATAATAGTCAATGGCATTATTAACCATTATTCTCCTGATCCATCCTTCTAAAGAACCTGCATTATTGAACTTATGTATTTTTTTAAATACCTTCAAAAAACCATCTTGAAGCAAATCTTTAGCTTCTTCTGGTCTTCTTGAGTACCGATAGCACACTGCTAGCATTTTACCATACATCAACTTGTATAGATCTTGCTGCGCATCACGATTGCCTTTTACGCAACCTTCCACTATTTCTTCTAACTTTTCAGGCGATATCGGCTCCATTCAACTTTTATACTGCTTTGACGGTAAAAGTAACAAAGGTTGCCTTCAACTTTTGAATTTAATTGATTCCTTTTTTTTAGTGTTTTTTACAATAAATAAATCGTGGTTTATTTTCCTTAAAGGTTTAGGTTTCCTAATTTAGCAACGTCCTTAGAGTTTCTTATTAAAACATAAAATAAAATGAAAGTAACTGTAGTTGGTGCCGGTAATGTAGGTGCAACATGTGCAAATGTTATTGCTCACAAAGAGCTTGCTAATGAAGTAGTATTAGTTGATATTAAAGAGGGATTTGCCGAGGGTAAAGCTCTTGATATTTGGGAGACTTCCCCAATCAATTTGTATGATACTAGAACAATTGGTTCTACAAATGATTACACTAAGACTGCTAATTCAGACGTAGTTGTTATTACATCAGGTTTGCCAAGAAAGCCAGGTATGAGTAGAGATGACTTAATTTCTACTAACGCAGGTATCGTAAAGTCAGTAACTGAAAATATCATTAAGCACTCCCCTAATTCAAAAATTATCATTGTATCTAACCCATTAGATGTAATGACTTATGTGGCTTATTTAACTGCCAAAGTTGATTCAAGTAGAGTGTTTGGAATGGCTGGTATATTAGATACTGCACGTTACAGAAGTTTCTTAGCCGAGGCTTTAGATGTTTCACCAAAGGATATTCAGGCAGTGCTAATGGGTGGTCATGGAGATACTATGGTTCCTCTTCCACGTTACACTACTGTTGGTGGTATCCCAGTAACTGAATTAATCGATTCAGAAAAATTAGATGCAATTGTTGAACGTACCAAGAAAGGTGGTGGAGAGCTAGTTAACCTTATGGGTACTTCTGCTTGGTATGCTCCAGGTGCAGCCGCTGCTCAAATGGTTGAAGCTATCGTTAGAGATCAAAAAAGAGTATTCCCTGTTTGTGCGTGGTTGCAAGGTGAGTATGGAATGAAGGATATCTATTTGGGAGTTCCAGTTGTTTTGGGAAAAAATGGAATAGAGAAGATTATTGAGTTAGACTTGAATGATGATGAAAAGGCATTGTTAAAAGAGTCCGCTGCTGCTGTTAAATCAGTGATGGATGTATTTGATAATATGAATATCGTTTAATTTTAATAAAACACTTATGTTTAGGGTGAGATTTTCTCACCCTTTTTTTTTGTCAGAATGCAAGTAGTTATTCCGATTGAATTTGTAGTTATTGATGAAGGAATTCACCTTCTGGTAAAAGTGGAAGTAAATAGTTTCAGAGTAAACTTAGTGTTAGATACTGGAGCTTCCAAATCAGTTTTAGACAGTAATTCTATTGACTTGTTTTTAGTAGATCAAATTCATGATACTGATGAAGAGTCTACGAGTATTGGAAATACGACACTCAGAAGTCAAAAGGCACTGATTGAGGAGTTGAAATTTGGAGGAATTACCTTATGGAATAAAATGGTAAATGTACTTGACCTCTCTAATGTTATTCATGTCTATGAAAGCCTCAATCTTCCTATGATACACGGTATTCTTGGGGCCGATCTACTGCAAGAATTGAATGCAGTAGTCGACTTTAAGAATAAAACATTAATGTTAGAATATTAGCGGATTACCAATTTTTCAGAACGACTAACCTTTCCATCGGTCAATAATTGAATAAAATAAATCCCTTTGTTTTGTTGATTTATATCTAGTCGAGTTATCTCTTGATTTATTGACTTTGATAAAATTAATTTTCCAACTAAATCAAATATTTTAATTTGATAATTATTACCCTCTTTAAAGTTGGTTATTTGGATATTAAATTCTCCGTCCGTTGGATTTGGGAATACGCTAAGCCCTGATTTATTGGAGCTTTGAAAAGAAGGGTGTTGATCGTCAATACCAACAAATCCATCGCCATATAGTATGTTTATTCCTCCAGACTCGTTTCCTAAAACGATATCAATTTTGCCATCATTGTTTAAGTCGTAAACGTCACCTGATAAATTGTATCCAAGATTTACCTCAAGTGCATTATCCTGATAATAAGTGAAAGAACCAAAAATATTGGAGTCTATGTCTGTAAATGATTTTATTCGCCCGTCATTGGTAGGTGATAATAGTTGAAGTTTTCCTTGATATTCGTAAAATAAAGGTTGACTATTGTTAGAGGATCTGTTGCGGTTATCAGAGATGAAGTCTCGGACATTTCCAATAGAATCATAAACAACTCCAATGTAACCTTTCCCGCTTTCATTAATGGTGTCACTATCTATGATGTAATTTCTGAATGTCAAGGAATAGTTAGATTGATTTATACTGGTTAAATATAGGAATCCTTTGTTTGCTGGTATGTTGGTTTCCGTAATTTCATAACGCTTGTTTATGGTTAGTCCAGAAAGGTCAGGGTTTCCACCTAAATAATACCTATAAATATAGTTTCCTTCCCAGATTATTGAGTCAATTTTTAAGGTGAAAATAGGGTTTGCGTTAGTGCCTCTATTTTTAAAAAAGTTAAGGTTTCCGAGTATTTCTCCTACGACCAGGTCAAGTTTCCCATCTTTATCGAGGTCTAAGATTCTTGGATTTGCGTTTTCTCCGACTTCAATTTGCTGAAAATTTTGCTCGCTTAATCTAAAGTCGGCCTCAGCACCAATTGATGCGACATTTTCAAAATAATGTAATTTCCCTGATTCATCACCAATAATCATATCCTTGTCTCCATCATTATCTAAATCGCCAAATGCAGTGGAAAGCCTCCTAGTGGCACGTGAACCAAAGCCTAATAAGGGAAGAGTGTCTATCTGTAAATAGTTACGATTAACTAATTCAAATTTTGGATAATTTAGAGTTCCTACATTTTTCAATAGTGCCAATCGACCTTCGATTTTCGAAGAATCATCTAAATAATACTCATTGCCAACAACAATGTCCATCAAGCCATCAGAATTATAATCAAAGAAAGTAGGGAGAGATCCTCTACCAAAATCTAAGATTTCATCTTGAAGGAAATCACTTTTCAGGTAAGTAAAGTCAGGGTTTCCCACTGTTCCATTATTTAGGAATAGTCTGATATTCTTAGCATTAAGTGCGTTTGTGTCGTCAGAAGTATTAACAGTTAGAATTAAGTCGTCTTTTCCATCATTATTAAAATCTTGAATATATGCAGCAGGGAAGATTGCTATTTTGTTTCTATTGAGTGAGTCAGGTGGGTATACGCCATCGTAACTAACTATTTTTGATGATTTAAAGTCTGGTGACATGTCTCCATTGATCAATCTTTTAACAG
Source organism: Acidiluteibacter ferrifornacis (assembly GCF_009909615.1). GTDB lineage: Bacteria > Bacteroidota > Bacteroidia > Flavobacteriales_E > Vicingaceae > Acidiluteibacter > Acidiluteibacter ferrifornacis. Next base: position 50,588 of record NZ_WWNE01000008.1, read on the forward strand.
AGTACGAGGAAATGTCTCCTAATAAAAGGTCCATTCCATTTTTATTATCAAAGTCATATAAAGTAACAGTGGAGCCAGCATGTTTGTCGGTATTTTGTTGAGTTCCTTTGGTACCATCACCCGTTAATTCTGGGTTTACAATGGTGTTGAAACCACAACTGTCCAAGAATATTTGTTCATCCAGACCTCCTTCGGTAAAACTTCCCCAACAAACACTTCTTAACTCAAACTTTAACCCACATACTCCCAATGAATCCATAGATACATTCTTTTGATAAAGTAGTTGTGTAGCTCCAAAGGTTAGAAAGTCGATGTCTCCGTCACCATCGATGTCTGCAATACCCGGAATATCTGTTTTTATAGCACTTAAATTTTGTGGAAAACTAGAATTACTCTTAATAAATAGTAATTCTCCAGGTCCAAATTGAATGTTTCCAGTTGAGCCAATATTTCGATGCACGATAACGTTACTGGATTGATTGCCATGAAATAAGTCTGCTCTACCGTCACAGTCGTAGTCAATTAATTTCATCCAGTCGAATATAAATGGCGGAAATATTTTGAGGTATTGGGGGGCGTATTCATAGTTGATTGATCCTAGACCTCCTTTATTGAGATATGGTGTGATTTTATGTCCTGCCCTATCGAAAACAATTAAATCCATTTTGCCATCACCATCCAAGTCAATATTATTAAATTGAGGGGCATTGAATCCACCTGCAAGTGCTGATTTTAATAATTTCCCATTTTCTGAAACCTGTATGGTGTCAGCTAATTCGTACGTAAATTGTCCGAAGCAAAGCTGGTGAAAAAGAAACATTACAAAAATGATGGTAGTTTTTCTTGAGAATTGCATGATTTCGATAGTTAATTTTAACTCAAGGAAGTAGACGATGAAAGGGTTTTAAAGGTTGTCTATATCGCTCAATATTTTAAATAAAAAATAATCTAAATATAAAAGTACATCAAAATTGTTAATTACTAATGGAAATTCTATATTTGCACGCTTAATTTTGACGCACAAATACTAATAAAATGCAGAACAAAGGTTTAATCTGGACTTTCATCGTATTGCTATCACTAGCTTGTCTTTATCAATTATCGTTTACTTGGGTAGTATCCGGAGTAGAAGCTGATGCAAAAGATTACTCGAATGGAGACCCAAAGGCTGAAGAAAGATATTTAGATTCTATGTCTTCAGTAGAAGTGTATCCAATTTTTGGATTTACTTATGCAGAAAGTAAGAAAAATGAATTGAACTTAGGTCTTGACCTAAAAGGAGGTATGAACGTGACCTTAGAGGTTTCTGTTGAGGATGTAGTAAAAGCATTAGCTTCAAACAGCCAAGATGAAACTTTTACAAGAGTAATCGATCGAGCTAAGGAATTGAAAAAAGAAAGTGATGAGGATTATGTAACTCTTTTTGAAAGTGCTTGGAAAGAAGTGGCTGTTGATAAACAAATGACAGCTATTTTTTATACGCTTGAGAATAAAGATCGAATTGAAAGAAGTGCTTCAAATGAAGAAGTAATTGCTTTTATTCGCGAAGAAGCGGAGTCTGCTTTCGATAGAAGTTTTGAAGTTTTAAGAACGAGGGTAAATCTATTTGGAGTTGCTCAACCTAATATTCAAAAATTGGCGGCTTCCGACCGAATTTTGGTGGAATTGCCAGGTGTTAAGGATAAAGATAGAGTAAGACAATTACTTCAAGGGACTGCTAAATTGGAATTCTGGGAGACTTATGAGAACCAAGAAGTATATCCAATGTTGGCGGAGGCTAATACTAAGCTAAAGGGCTTGTTGTTGGGAGAGGAGTCTGATAAGGTAATTGAGATAGATTCTGCTGATGCTATCATTGCTGATACTACTGTAGAAATAGCTGAAAATAATGAGGAATTACTTTCAGCAGACTCAACATTAGTGGATACTGCTGTTGTAGAGGAGGAGAACTTAACGGATTTGATATCTGCAGGAAATGACACAGATAGTTTAGGTCAAAACCAACAATCATTAGAAGAGTTCACAAAGGAGAATCCTTTGTTTGCAGTTTTAACTCCTGCTATCTTTCAGAATGAACAAGGTAGCTATAGCCCTGGTAATGGTCCTGCAGTCGGTTTTTCAAGAATTTCAGATACTGCTAAGGTTAATGAATATCTGAGAATGGAAGAGATTCAAGCAATGTTCCCTTCTAAGTTGAAGTTGTTGTGGACTGCAAAGCCTTATGATGATGCTGAGCAATTTCTTCAGTTGATAGCAATTAAGGTTAACAATAGAGATGGTAAGGCACCCTTAGAAGGAGATGTTATTACTGATGCATTTCAAGACTTTAGCCCGATGGGGGGACGTCCAGAGATTACCATGAAAATGGATGCTGTCGGCGCAAAAGAGTGGAAAGCAATCACAAAAAGTAATGTTGGTTCTAGTATTGCAATTGTTCTGGATAATTACGTTTACTCTTTCCCAAATGTTAATCAAGAAATTTCTGGTGGTGTTTCTTCAATAGAAGGAGACTTTACTATTGATGAGGCAAAATTAATTGCTAATATCTTAAAGGCAGGTAAGTTGCCGGCTCCTGCTAAAATCGTAGAAGAAGCTATCGTAGGTCCTTCGTTGGGTCAAGAAGCAATAACTTCAGGTTTATCATCATTTATGATTGCCTTGGTGATTGTACTTATTTACATGGTTTTCTATTACGGTAAAGCTGGTTTAGCATCAGATATTGCGCTTTTAGCAAACTTATTCTTTGTTCTAGGGGTTTTAGCTTCTACCAACATAGCATTGACTTTGCCAGGAATTGCAGGTATTGTATTGACAATTGGTATGTCGGTAGATGCGAACGTTCTTATCTATGAGCGAATCAGAGAGGAGTTGGCGGCTGGTAAAGGTGCTCGATTGGCGATTGAGGATGGATATAAGAATGCTTACTCTTCCATTTTAGATGCGAATGTCACAACGTTGTTAACCGGAGCAATTCTTTGGTTCTTCGGTACAGGTCCTGTTGAAGGCTTCGCTAAAACTTTAGTGATTGGTATTTTCACCTCTTTATTCTCAGCTATTTTTATTACAAGATTGATATTCGCATGGAGATTAGATAATAAAAAGAAAATAACTGTTTCTACATCATTTACTGAAGGTGCTTTCCAAAATATTGCATTGAAGTTCGTAACCAATAGAAAGAAGTTTTATATCTTCTCTGGTATTTTGATTCTAGTTGGAATTGGATCATTTGCAACTAAAGGTTTGTCCTACGGAATTGATTTTACTGGTGGTAGAACTTACTTAGTACGTTTTGATCAAGAGGTAAATACTACTGATGTTAGAAACTCTTTGCAAGATGCTTTTGTGACTGCAAGTGGTGTTAATTTGTCACCTGAAGTTAAAACATTTGGTAATGCCGACCAAGTTAAAATTACAACTTCATACCTTATCGATAGCGAAGATATTGATGCTGATGATCAAGTTGAAGGTAAGTTAAATGAAGGGTTGGCTCAAATGAACCTTAATTATGAAATTATGAGTTCTCAGAAAGTCGGTCCTACTATTGCGGATGATATTAAGTCTTCTTCTTTTTGGGCGATTGCATTCTCATTGGTTATCATATTTTTGTACATTGTGTTTAGGTTTAGAAAATGGCAATATGGCCTTGGGGCAATTGTTGCTATTTTTCATGATGTTTTGATTGTTTTAGCAATCTTCTCAATTTTCTATGGTATATTACCTTTCTCTTTAGAAATTGATCAAGCATTTATAGCCGCAATTTTGACTGTTGTAGGTTATTCTATAAATGATACTGTTGTTGTTTTTGATAGGATTAGAGAATATTTAGGTATGCATAAAAAAGCGCCTATGGAAGAAACGATTAATAATGCATTAAATAGTACTTTAAGTAGGACTTTCAACACCTCATTGAGTACAATTTTCGTATTGTTAATGATATTTTTATTCGGTGGAGAAGTTATTCGTGGATTTGCATTTGCGCTATTAGTTGGTGTAATTGTTGGAACATATTCTTCACTTTGCATTGCAACTCCTGTTGTAGTTGACCTTGCAAAAAGAGATGAGCAAAAGAAAGGTAAGTAATAAATATATTATTTGATTAAGCCCCATTCTTCAATAGAGGAGTGGGGCTTTTTATATAATTTTGTTTCAAATTATCTTAATATGTTGAATTCAATATTGCTTTTTTTCAATATCGGTACTCCCGAGTTATTTGTGATTATCCTCGTAATCATTATGTTTTTTGGATCAAAGAAAATTCCTGAATTGGCCAGAGGTCTTGGGAAAGGAATTCGAGAATTTAAAAATGCAACTTCAGATATACAAGAGGAAATTAGGAAAAGTTCTAAGGTGGTAAATGATGAAATTAATATTACGAAAGATATTAATAGCCAGCCTAGGAAGAATAATTCTAGTAACTGATGTTGTTATCCACTCTTTTTCTCGTCGGTGGTTTTTTACTGTTAATTCTAAGTGGAGACTTCTTAGTTAAAGGGGCTGTTTCATTGGCTTTGAAATTTAAATTGTCTTCTTTGGTTATAGGAATGACAATTGTTTCTTTCGGTACTTCTGCGCCAGAATTGCTTGTAAGTGTAGATGCTGCCTTAAGCGGTTTTCCTGATATTACTGTGGGTGCAATAGTTGGCTCTAATATTTCAAATATTGCCTTAATTTTAGGTCTAACTGCAATAATATTCCCAATAGCAGTTCAAAGAGCAACCATTCGGACGGATTGGCCGATGATGATGTTCTCTACTTTGTTGTTTGTTTCTTTTGTTATTGATGGAGTGTTGTCAGCCATAGAGGGTGTTGTCTTATTTTCTTCTTTAGTGGTTTTCATTACATGGTTGATATACAATAGTAGGAAAAATCATCAGCTACCTGCAATGGCAGAAGAGTTGGATGAGAGTGTGAAGTCGATGCCAATTTGGAAAGCTGTTTTTTTTATAGGTTTAGGAGCGCTAGGACTTGTATTTGGAGCTGATTTGATGTTAGAAGGGGCTGTTGATATTGCACGTAAATTTGAGGTGACTGAACGCGTGATTGGGTTAACAATTGTCGCTTTTGGTACAAGTCTCCCGGAGTTAATAACCTCATGTGTTGCTGCATATAGGAAGGAGGCTGATATTTCAATTGGCAATTTAATTGGTTCAAACATCTTTAATCTATTGGCTATTTTAGGAATTACTGCTATGATTCACCCTATTGATGTCTCCCAAAGTATTATCAATTTTGATAATTATGTTTTAGTCGGTATTTCGGCTCTTATTTTTCCATTAATCTATTTTGGAAAGCAAGTTTCAAGAATGAAAGGTGTTTTTCTTGTTGTGTTTTATGTAATTTATATTTATTCTCTATTCTAGACTCAATTTATAAGGGGTTTTGTAAAATAAACTACACTTTTTTTGAATGGGGAGATAAAAAATGGGAGGGGTGATTGAAAAAAATTGCTTTTTATAGTTGGCGTGTTGATTATCTAATTAAATTTGTTGAATAATTCACCTCAAATTTAATTGTATGTCTACCGTTCGTTTTAAAGCATTAGAGGCTGTTATGTCTCGCGCGCCAAAAGAAGTAAATTACCCATCAGCAAAAGTTTCTGACTACTATGGTGTTCATGTATTTGATAAAGATGCAATGAGCCAATATATGCCAAAAGATATTTATAAGGCAGTAGTAGAGGCAATTGATAAGGGAACAAGAGTTGAGCGTAAAATAACTGATTTAGTAGCATCGTCTATGAAGTCATGGGCAATGGAAAAAGGTTGTACGCACTACACCCACTGGTTTCAACCTTTAACAGGGACAACTGCTGAAAAGCATGATGCTTTTTTTGAACCAATTTGTGATAATAATGTGGTAGAACGTTTTGATGGGAATCAATTGGTTCAACAAGAGCCAGATGCCTCCAGTTTGCCAAATGGGGGGATTAGAAACACCTTCGAAGCCAGAGGTTATACAGCCTGGGATCCTTCTTCTCCTGCTTTTATTATAGGAAAAACACTATGTATACCAACAATATTTATTTCATATACAGGAGAGTCTTTAGATTACAAAATGCCGCTTCTTAAAGCTTTACATGCTGTTGATAAAGCAGCGGTAGATGTCAATCAATACTTTGATAAAAATGTAAACAAAGTAATTGCTACGTTAGGTTGGGAACAAGAATACTTCTTAGTTGACATTGCTTTATTTAATGCACGCCCTGATTTAATTACAACAGGAAGGACTGTTTTTGGTCATTCGCCTGCTAAAGGTCAAGAATTAGAAGATCATTACTTTGGAGCGATTCCAGAGAGGGCTAGTGCGTTTATGCGTGAGTTGGAAATCGAATGTATGCGATTAGGAATTCCCGTAAAAACACGTCACAACGAAGTTGCACCTAATCAATTTGAATGTGCTCCTATCTTTGAGGAGGCTAATTTAGCTGTAGATCACAACCAACTGTTAATGGACATAATGGATCGAGTGGCGCGTAAACACAATTTTAAAGTGTTGTTACATGAGAAGCCTTATGCAGGTGTTAATGGTTCTGGGAAACACAATAACTGGTCTTTAAGTACCAATACTGGTGTGAATTTATTGAGCCCCGGAAGTACCCCAAAATCCAACTTAAGGTTCTTGACTTTCTTTATAAATACGATCAAAGCAGTACACGATAATGCAGACTTGTTGCGTTCTTCAATAGCAACCCCTGGTAATGAACATCGTTTAGGTGCTAATGAAGCTCCACCCGCTATAATTTCTGTTTTTATAGGGTCTCAGTTAACAAAAGTGCTGAATCAATTAGAAGCCAAAGTGAGCGAGAATAAGGCATTGTCAGCAGATGAAAAAACTGAATTAAAATTGAATATTGGTAAAATCCCTCAAATCTTGTTGGATAATACAGATCGAAACAGAACTTCTCCTTTTGCTTTTACCGGTAATAAGTTTGAATTCAGAGCAGTTGGTTCAACGGCGAATTGTGCAAATGCCATGACCATAATCAATACTATTGTTGCTAAACAATTAGTCGATTTTAAAGAAGATGTAGATGCTTTAATATCTAAGGGAGATAAAAAGGATGATGCTATTTTTAAAGTGCTGAGAAGGTATGTTGTGGAGTCTAAGAAAATTAGATTTGAAGGAAATGGATACGGAGAAGAATGGTTGAAAGAGGCTGCTAAAAGAGGATTAAATAATATTAATTCTGCTCCACATGCATTGGATGTAATGAAGGAACAGAAAACTATCGATTTGTTTGCTTCACAAGGGGTGCTTACACATAGAGAATTAGAAGCTAGACACGAAATAGCATTGGATAATTACACAACGGTTATCCGAATTGAATCAAGAGTAATGGGAGATTTGGCAATTAATCATATTATTCCTGTTGCCATACGTTATCAAAATATTCTAATCAATAATGTAAAAGGGCTAAAGACAATATATGACGCTGCCGATTTTAAGAAGAATGCAAAGAATCAATTGGAAATGATAGCAGCTATTTCTAATCATATTCAAATTATATCTGAGAACGCTGAGAAAATGCGTGTAGAACGAAAGAGAATTAACAATTTGGAGTCTGCCGAAGAAAGAGCTAAAGAGTATAGTTTGAAGGTGAAACCTTTCTTTGATATCATAAGAAAAAGTGTCGATAAATTAGAATTGACAATAGATGATGAGATGTGGCCTTTGCCAAAATACAGAGAATTGCTTTATACTAAATAGTATTGGAATTTAATCATGTACCGCTATTGAGCGGACATGATTGATTTTACTTTAATAAACTTCATTGTATCATTAAAAAGATTTGTTTATTTTAGCACCCGTTGTGTAAAAAAAACCTTAATTCACCTCTATGAACTATAACAAATTAGTAGGTCTATTTTTCTTTGCTTTTATTTTCTCCCTGAATATTAGCGCTCAAAAGAATTTTTTGGAAGAAGCAGATCATGCCCTGTACAAAGAAGGGAAGTATTTTGATGCTATCGAAATGTATAAGAAAGCTTACACCAAAGAGAAGGGTAGAGATGTTAAAGCTGAAATCATATTTAAAATTGCAGAGTCATATCGATTAAGTGACCAAGCAGAGCAAGCTGAAGTTTGGTATGATAAGGCTATTTTGGCGCGTTATAACAACCCATTATCGTATCTTCATTTGGGTGAGATGAAAATGCTCAACGGGAAGTATGATGAAGCTATTGTGCAATTTAAAAAGTATATCGCCGAGGTTCCTGAAGATCCAAGAGGAGAGCAAGGTGTGAAGTCAGCACAAGATGCACAGAAATGGAAAGATCAACCTACAAAGTATGTGGTAGAGCCTATGAGTTTACTGAACTCTGAAGGATATGATTTTTCTCCAACTTTTGCAGATAAAAATAACGAAGAAATTATCTTTACTTCATTAAGAGAAGGTGCTACAGGTTCAGGCGTTTCGGCTGTTACTGGTCAGAGCTTTGCCGATTTATATGTTTCATCTGTTGATAGAAAAGGGAAGTGGAGTGAGCCTAAGTTAGTAGAAGGTATTAACACCGAAAGTGAAGAAGGATCAGCGGTAATGAATCAACGTAGAAATACAATCTATTTTACTAGATGTATGGTTGATAAAAAGGGATATTTCGGATGTAAGATTTATCAGGCGAAAAAGATGGGTAATGCATTTGGTCAGGAAGAAGCTATTGCCATTGGTAATGACAGCACCACGATTGGTCATCCAGCATTATCTAGCGATGATAAAACATTGATTTTTGCTGCAGATTTAGAAGGTGGTTATGGTGGTAAGGATTTGTGGTATACTACTTTGATATCTAGATCTAAAGGGTGGTCGGAGCCAATTAATTTAGGCTCAGACATCAATACCAAGGGCGACGAAATGTTTCCATACATTAAGGAAGATGGAACACTTTATTTCGCTTCTGATGGCTTGCCTGGAATGGGTGGATTGGATATATTTAGTGCAGAGTCTTTAGGAGAAAATAAATGGGGGAATCCACAAAATATGAAATCTCCAATAAATTCAAATGCGAATGACTTTGGAATCATTTTTAATGGAAATCAAAATAGAGGATACTTTACAACTAGTCGTCAAGGAGGTAAAGGGGAGGATGATATTTGGTCATTTTCTGAACCACCATTATTCTTTAAGTTGAACGGGTTAGTAAAAAATCTTGAAACAGGAGAGCCATTGGTTGCCGCTACTGTTACTTTAATTGGAACTGATGGAACAACCGCAGAAGCAGAAACTGATGCTGCTGGTACCTTTGAGTTTGCAGATAATGCTGGAGATCCTTACATCAAGCCAAATACTTCCTACTCGATTTCTGTAACAAAACCGGGGTTTTTAAAGGCGAAAGGTAATGAGACAACAGTTGATATCGAAGAAAGTAAGCAGTTCTCTCACTTATACGAATTGCAGCCAATTACTAAAGACCCAATTAAGCTTCCTGAGATTTTATATGAATTCAATAAAACGACTTTGACTCAACAAGCGAAAGATTCATTAAATTACTTGTATGGAATTTTAGTAGATAACCCTAATATCGTTATTGAATTAAAAGCAAATACAGATAGTAGAGGTAGTGGTCCGTATAACTTAAAACTATCTCAAGGTCGAGCAGAGTCTGCTGTAAATTATTTGGTAAGCCTTGGTATTGCAGAGGATAGAATGGTTCCTAAAGGATATGGTGAAAATGCTCTATTGATCACAGATGCTGAGATTAATGCAATGGCAACCGAGGAAGAGCGTGAAGCAGCTCATCAATTGAATAGAAGAACGGAATTCTCTATCTTAAGAACAGATTATATACCTAAGAATAGTGCTCCTACTCCGAAAATGGATCAGGGAACACCTCAAGATGAAGTTCCTACTGAGGAATCAACCCCAACAGAGGAAAACGGGTCTACTAATGAACAAAAAGAAGATACTGCTCCTGAAGGAGAGGAGTAGCGCAAAATAAATTATGATACTAAACGTCCCTTTCGTCTTTTTCGAAGGGGATGTTTTTTTATTTTAACACATGAGTAATAAAGAAAGATACGCACAGAGAGGTGTTTCCGCATCCAAAGAGGATGTGCACAATGCCATTAAGAATGTAGATAAAGGATTGTTTCCACAGGCATTCTGTAAGATAGTCCCTGATACTTTAACTGGAAGTGATGATCATTGTATTGTGATGCACGCAGATGGCGCAGGTACGAAATCTTCGTTGGCTTATGCTTACTGGAAAGAGACTGGTGATGTAGCAGTTTGGAGAGGAATCGCACAAGATGCCATTATCATGAACACTGATGATTTATTGTGCGTGGGAGCAGTAGATAATATATTAGTTTCATCTACGATTGGTAGAAATAAAAACTTAGTGCCAGGTGAAGTAATCTCTGCTATCATAAATGGAACTGAGGAAGTTTTGGCAGATTTAAGAAGTCAAGGAATTGGGATATATTCTACCGGTGGAGAAACCGCAGATGTAGGGGATTTGGTTCGAACTATTATTGTCGATTCTACAGTGACATGCAGAATGAAAAAAGCGGATGTAATCTCAAATCATAATATCAAATCAGGCAATGTAATAGTTGGATTGGCTTCTTTTGGTCAGGCTACTTATGAGACAGAGTATAATGGAGGGATGGGAAGTAATGGTTTAACTAGTGCTCGTCATGATGTCTTTGGTAGTGCGATTAAAGAAAAGTATCCTGAAACTTATGATGCTGCAATTCCCGATGATTTAACTTATTCTGGAAAATATGCTTTAACAGATCGTCTGGAAGGTGTTTCTATTGATATAGGTAAGTTGGTATTGTCACCAACAAGAACATATGCGCCAATTATTAAACAAATTCTAGAGAAGTATAAAGGAAAGATTGATGGAATGGTTCACTGCAGTGGTGGAGCCCAAACAAAAGTGCTTCACTTTGTGGATAATGTTCATGTCATAAAAGATAACCTTTTTGAGGTTCCCCCTTTATTTAAATTGATAAAAGAGCAATCGGGAACAGATTGGAGTGAAATGTATAAGGTCTTTAACATGGGACATCGAATGGAATTGTACGTTGATGAGTCTATTGCTCAGGATATTATTAATATTTCTCAATCTTTTAATGTGGAAGCGAAAATTGTAGGAAGAGTTGAGCAGTGTGATCAAAGGAAACTGACGATTAAGAGTGAATTTGGTGAATTTATTTATTAAGAACTATGAGTAATCTATTACAAAAGCTACAATCCATTAAAGAGCGTTGGGACGAAGTAGCACAGTTGATCGTTGATCCTGAAATTATTTCAGATATGGATCGTTATGTTAAACTGAATAAGGAGTATAAAGATCTTGAGGTTTTTGTAGTAACGTATGAAGAATACAAAAACGTTTTAGAAAATATTGTTTCCTCTAAAGATATTTTGGCCAAAGAAAAAGATGAAGAGTTTCGTGAAATGGCAAAAATGGAACTGGATGAGTTAATAGAAAAGAGAGATGAATTAGAGGAGAAAATTAAATACATGTTGATACCAAAAGATCCGGAAGATTCGAAGGATGTTATAGTAGAGATTCGTGGTGGAACAGGAGGTGATGAAGCAGCTATTTTTGCTGGAGATCTTTTCAATATGTATACTCGATTTGTACAATCTAAAGGGTGGAAATATGAAGTGCTATCAATGAATGAAGGAACTTCAGGTGGTTTTAAGGAGGTGTCATTTAGTGTAAGTGGTGATGATATCTACGGAACGTTAAAATATGAATCCGGGGTTCACCGCGTACAACGAGTGCCGCAAACAGAGACACAAGGTAGAGTGCATACTTCTGCAGCTACAGTAGCTGTTCTTCCAGAAGCAGATGAAGTCGATATTAAATTAAATATGTCAGATGTAAAGAAAGATACCTTTAGGTCGTCTGGGGCTGGTGGGCAACACGTTAATAAAACGGAATCTGCAGTTCGGTTAACACACATACCCACTAATACAGTAGTAGAATGTCAAGAGGGGAGAAGTCAGATCAAGAACTACGAAAAGGCCTTGACGGTATTAAGATCTAGGTTGTATGAAAAGGAATTAGCTATTAAGAATGCAGAGAGGGCAGAGCATCGTAAAACTTTAGTTTCTTCTGGTGATCGTTCTGCAAAAATAAGAACCTACAACTACCCTCAAGGTAGAGTAACTGACCATAGAATTAATTTGACGGTATATAATTTAGATGCAATTATTAATGGTGGCGCTTTAGATGAAATAAGTGATGCATTAAAAATGGCGGAGAATACTGAAAAGATGAAGGAAGGATCAATTGAATAAGACATGAATAGACAAGAACTAGTTGCCCATATCAAAGCAAAGAAAAGTTTCCTATGCGTAGGGTTAGATACAGATATTGAAAAAATTCCCAATCACTTAAAGGAAACAGAAGATCCTATATATGAATTCAATAAAGCAATTATTGATGCTACTAAGGATTATTGTGTAGCTTATAAACCCAATATTGCCTTTTATGAAAGTTTGGGTAGTAAAGGCTGGTCGAGCTTAGAAAAGACATTGAATTATATACCAAAGGATATTTTCACGATTGCAGATGCCAAACGAGGAGATATTGGAAATACTTCAAAGTTATATGCTCGTGCTTTTTTTGAGCAAATGGATTTTGATTCAATAACAGTAGCTCCATATATGGGGAGTGATTCAGTTTTACCTTTTTTATCATACGAAAATAAGTTTGTTATTTTATTGGCATTGACTTCCAATGAAGGAGCGTTAGATTTTCAGTTTATGACATCTAATTCTACTGGACTGAAACTATATGAAAAAGTAATTGAAAAGGCGAGTACTTGGGGAAATCCAGAGAACTTAATGTTTGTCGTTGGTGCCACTCGCCCAGAGATGTTGAAGAATATACGAAAGTTGGCTCCTGATAATTTTCTGCTAGTTCCTGGTGTAGGTGCTCAAGGCGGTAGTTTAGAAGGAGTGGCCATGAATGGTATGAATAAAGACTGTGGACTATTGGTTAATTCTAGTAGAGGGGTTATTTATGCCGATCAATCAGAAAGCTTTGCAACTGTAGCTGGTGAAAAAGCAAAAGAGCTTCAACAAGAAATGGAAGGTTACTTAAAGAAATTTGGAGTAATTTAAAGCAAAAAATGAAAGAAGACTTTCTACATTATATCTGGAAATTTCAAAATTTCAATACAGTAGAACTGGTTGGAACAAAAGGCGAACAGATTACAGTAAAGTCGATAGGAGTGCACAACCAAGATGCAGGTCCTGATTTTTTAAACGCTAGATTAGTAATTGATGACAGAGATTGGGCTGGTAATGTGGAGGTCCACATTAATTCCTCTGACTGGTATGCGCATAAGCACGACCTAGATAAGGATTATGAAAGTGTTATACTCCATGTGGTTTACAAATATGACAAGCCGGTATTTCTAAGGGATGGTTCTGAAATTCCAGTTTTAGAGCTTAAATCATTAATTCCTGAGGTAGTCGTTTCAAATTATGATCGGTTGATGTTAGAGACTGATTGGTTATCCTGTAGAAATAGTCTCTCTAATATAGATTCATTTACTTTAAAAAATTGGTTAGATCGTTTGCTCATTGAAAGGTTAGAAGCTAAGGTGAGCCCCATTAATCAAACATTGTCGCAACTAAATGGGGACTGGGAAAGTGTATTTTATATCTGGTTGGCAAAATATTTTGGTTTTAAAGTGAATAGTGAACCATTTTACCAATTAGCTATTAATGTGCCTTTTCAATTATATTCTAAGTATGAACAACAATTTCAAATCGAAGCGCTGCTTTTTGGGCAAGCTGGGCTTTTAAATAAGAATTTTGTTGATGAATATCCAAATCGATTAAAAACAGAATACAATTTTTTGAAATCAAAACATAGACTTTTTGAACTCAATGGCAGTAGTTGGAAATTTTTAAGGTTACGACCTGCTAATTTTCCTACGATTCGGTTGTCTCAGTTTGCTAGTTTAGTTTTTCGACATAAAAAAATGTTTGCGTTGATATTAAAGACAAGCACTATTAATGAGATGATAGAATTGTTTGACACTCGAGCAAATGAATATTGGGAGAATCATTTTCTATTTGATAAACCTTCCAAACAGAACAAATACACTAATCTAGGGATTTCAGGTAAAAGAATTTTAATCATTAATGCAGTGGTGCCAGTAATGTTTGCTTACGGGAAGAAAATAGGAGATGATCAAATTATCGAACGAGCCGTCCGTTTTCTAGAAGAATTGCGTTCTGAGGATAATACAATAATTTCACACTTCAAGTCATTTGGAATTGATTCCAAAAATGCTTTTACTTCACAATCATTAATCCAATTGAGTGTTGCCTATTGTAAAAATAAAAATTGCTTAAATTGTGCTATCGGAAATAAAATAATTAGAAGTTGATTCATGAAGAAGAGGATTCAAGAAATATTTGAAAGAAATGCATTTGGGGTATGCGAATGGTGGGGCGAAAAACTTGGAATTAAAATTCAAAGGATTCGTTTATTCTTTATTTATTTTTCCTTTATTTCAGTAGGATTGTCTTTTTTGATATACCTATCAATGGCATTTATTTTGGAACACAAGGAGCTTTTTAAGCATGTTTTTTCTAAGAAAAGAACCAATATTTGGGACTTATAATAACAATTATTTGTAGTAAAAAATATAAAATAGATTTCATTGAAAAGAATACTTATTACAGGAAGTAATGGCCTGCTTGGTCAAAAGCTGATCAAGAACTTAATAACCCTTAGAGAGGAGAATTACGATGTATTAGCCACTTCTCAAGGAGAAAATAGAATGTCTGACAGAAAAGGATATAATTATCAATCGTTGGATATAACTAATGTTAATGACGTTGAAGCGGTATTTGATAGTTTTCAACCTGATGTCGTTATTAACACCGCAGCAATGACTAATGTTGATGTTTGTGAAACCGAAAAGGAAAAGTGTCGACAATTGAATGTGGAAGCTGTGATGCACCTGATAAATGCCTCAAGAAAGCACAATTCGCACTTGATTCATTTATCAACAGATTTTGTTTTTGATGGAAAGAGTGGACCATACCGTGAAACAGATAAACCCAACCCACTTAGTTTTTATGGACAAAGTAAATTTGACTCAGAACGACTGTTGGAGGAAAGCAATATTAAATGGAGTATAGTTAGAACAATCATAGTATACGGTGTAGCGGAGTCTATGAGTAGAAATAATATTGTACTATGGGCCAAACAAGCATTAGAAAAAGGAGATCCTTTGAGTATAGTAAATGACCAATTCCGGTCTCCAACTTTGGCAGAAGATCTAGCGGAAGGATGTTTGTTAATTGCAGACAAAGAGAAAGAAGGAGTTTTTCATTTGTCAGGTAAGGATCAAATGAGCATTGTTGAGTTAGTAAAAAGAGTTGCTAACTATTTTCATTTGAATACTATATCTATTAAAGAGGTGAGTTCAAGCACCCTTAGCCAAGCTGCTAAAAGACCACCTAAGACTGGATTTATTTTAGATAAAGCAATTTCAGAATTAGGGTATAACCCTCACTCTTTTGAGGAAGGATTGCAAATACTCGAGAACCAATTGCAAGCATAAAAAAAACAATATATTTGTTAAGTTACCTAAACAAAAATCTCAAATCTTTATACATGTTTAAATACACCAATTATTTATTAGCTTTTTTATTCATTAGTGCAAACGTATCGGCCTCTGAGTTTAAAGCGACAGTTACAACAGACAATCCATCACCTGAAATAAACGATGGGGAAGCAAGAGTAAAAGTCAATGGTGGTGTTCCTCCTTACACTTATAAATGGAATAAACAAGATGTAAAATTATCGTCTGATTTTGCTAACGGACTTACTGAAGGTGAAGAGTTTGCTGTAATTGTAAGAGATTCATTAGGTTCAGAAATTAGGTTGTCAGGGGTAGTAGAAACCAAATCTGGGCCCGAGGCTATCAATTCATTTGTTAAACCTATCGTAGGTTATATGAGTGATTTTTTATTTTGGGATCCTTTTTCTGCGATAGGTATTTATGACCCTGTAGTATATGCAGAATTAAAGAATGTAAAGGCTCCTGGATGGTCAAATCCTGAGGTTACAAAAATAATATTGAAGGAATGGAAAATTGAAGAAGGTAGTCAAGTAAAAAAGGGAGATTTGATTGCAATTGTAACGCAAGATAATGTCAAGGATATTGAGGTTTATGCCAATGCTCAAGGCAAATTGAAACACAATACCGCTGAAGGTAAAACTATTTTTGATTCTAACAACATAAACGATATAATTCAAGTAGGGGCTGAAAATATGGCCTCCATTGTATATGATACTCATCAACCCGTATTGCACCCAAATGGAGATATTCAGAAAAAGGGAATACCCTTTATAGTGGTTTGGTTGGTTCTTGGAGCAATTTTCTTCACTATTAGAATGCGTTTTATTAATGCAATGGGATTGCCCCATGCAATGCAGTTAATAAAGGGAAAGTTTGACAATCCAGATGATGAAGGCCAAGTTAGTCATTTTCAAGCATTGACAACTGCGTTGTCAGGTACCGTAGGTCTGGGAAATATAGCAGGGGTAGCAGTCGCAATTAGCTTAGGAGGACCTGGTGCAACATTTTGGATGATAGTTGCAGGACTAATTGGTATGGCAAGTAAATTCACAGAATGTACACTGGGGGTAAAGTATAGAGTTGTAGGTAAGGATGGTGATGTATCAGGAGGGCCAATGTATTACTTGAGTGAAGGGCTTAAGCGTAAGGGCTTAGGAGGATTAGGTAAAGTGTTGGCAGTATTGTTTGCAATACTTTGTATTGGAGGTTCCTTCGGAGGAGGTAACATGTTTCAGGCTAATCAGGCTTTTGCCCAATTGTCAGGTGAATTTCCTATCCTAGAAGGAATGGGTATTTGGTTCGGAATCATCTTAGCACTTTTGGTAGGAATCGTAATAATTGGTGGTATCAAAAGTATCGCAAAGGTTACTGATAAGATTGTGCCTTTTATGACTGGAATTTATGTGCTTTTTGCTCTAATAATAATAGGTATTAATTTCGCCAATGTAGGTGATGTATTTTATGAGATATATGAAGGTGCATTTAATTCTCCTGCAATTAAAGGAGGAGTAATTGGAGTCTTAATTGTAGGATTTCAAAGAGCAGCTTTTTCTAATGAAGCAGGTGTAGGGTCCGCTTCAATTGCCCACTCTGCTTCCAAAACTAATGAACCTGTAAGTGAAGGTGTGGTTGCATTATTGGAACCGTTTGTAGATACGGTATTGGTTTGCACCATGACAGCATTAGTGTTGGTATTTACAGGATATGCAGACGGAACTTCCGGGTTAGAGGGATCTGAATTGACGTCTGCAGCGTTTGGTTCTGTCTTTCCATGGTTTTCATTAGTTTTAGTAATTGCGATTTTTCTATTTGCTTTTTCCACCATGATTTCATGGTCTTATTATGGACTAAAAGCGTGGACCTACTTATTTGGAAAAAGCAAAACAGCAGAAAATACTTACAAGTTAATCTTTCTAATTTTTATTGTTATTGGTTCTTCAGTTGGACTTGGTGCGGTTCTCGACTTTTCAGATTTAATGATTCTTGGTATGGCATTCCCAAACATTCTAGGTCTGTTGATTTTGTCTAAAGAAGTTAGAACTGATATGATTTCCTATTTCCAGCGAATTAAATCTGGAGAAATTAAAAAGTTCAAATAGTTCGGTTTTTAAAAATCAGTATATTAGAGGTGTAAAATGCCTCTATGAGAAAACAAGTTCGAGACTTTTTAACATTTACAAAATTAGAAAAAGAAGGTGTTTTCGTTTTCTTGCTGCTCATTTTATTCATTTGTGGGCTTATCTATACTATGGATTGGATAAACTGGAAGGCCAATCCGAATTCAGAAAAGTTAAAGTCGGAATTTGAGAGAGTTAAACATTTGTTTGACTCGGTACAGGCTACGAAACCTACCTCATCTACAGTATATCAGGATTTTAAGAGAATTGATAAAGACAATCAATTAATAGATATGGTGGACGATACCATTTCATTCGCTCCGTTTGATCCTAACCACTTTTCATTAGAAATTGGAGCTTCAATTGGTTTGACTGAAAATCAATCAAATTCAATTTTAAAATATTTAAATAAGGGTGGGCAATTTAAAATCAAAAGTGACTTCAAGAAAATGTACGTAATTTCTGATGAAAAATATAAATCATTAGAGCCGTTTATTATGTTGCCTGAAAATTTTCCGGCGAAGGATAAAATTAAATTCGAACAGTCCACAAAAGTGAAGTCTACTTCTCCCCAAATTAATGAGCCTTATATAGCGGATATTAATAGTGCTGATTCTGCGGCGTTAAGAAAAGTAAAAGGAATTGGTGGATATTATGCCAAATCGATCGTAGCTTATCGTGAGAAACTTGGAGGTTATGTACAATTGGAACAATTGATGGAAATATATGGAATGGATGAAGAGCGGTATTTAGCATTACAACCTTTCTTAAAGATTACAAATCCAAAACCATTTCGAAAGATAAATGTTAATACCATAACCAAGGAAGAGTTAAAACTTCACCCTTATTTTGATTGGAACTTAACCAGGTCTTTGATCAATTACAGAGACAATCATGGTAAGTTTAGGAACATTCAGGACTTAAATAAACTTCAGTTGATAGACACTAATATATATCGTAAAATTGCACCTTATTTAACTTTATAAGCATGTTAGAAGATAAAATTAAAGGAACAATTCGTGATGTGATCGACTTTCCAAAACAAGGGATAGTTTTTAAAGATATTACCCCAATTTTGGAGAATCCTGAACTAACTTCAGAAATTACAAAGGCTTTTGTAAGTAAAAGTGAAGTTTTGAAGCCCGATGCAATTATAGGTATAGAAAGTCGTGGTTTTTTCTGGGGGTTACTAATCGCTCAAGCGATGGATATTCCATTTATTCCTGTTAGAAAAAAAGGGAAATTGCCATATAAAACCATTTCTTACAAATATGATTTAGAATATGGTTCAGCAGAGATTGAAATGCATGAAGATGCCTTATCTAAAGGTATGAACGTAATAGTTCATGATGATTTGTTAGCGACAGGAGGTACTGCAATGGCTGCAGCACAGCTAGTAAAGTCCCAAGGAGCTAATGTTGTAGGATTTTCATTTTTAGTGAATCTAACATTTTTAGATGGAGAGCAAAAGATTGCACCATTTTCTAATAATATAATCAGTTTAGTCAATTATTAAAAAGTATATAATGGATTTTAATTACAATGAAAATCAGAAAATGATTGCGGATATGATTCGTGACTTTGCTGATGCAAACATTCGTCCTGATGTGATGAAGTGGGATGAGAGCCAAGAGTTCCCGATTCATATTTTTAAAGAACTTGGTAAATTAGGACTGATGGGAGTTTTAGTGCCTACTGAATATGGGGGCTCTGGATTTACATACGACGAATACGTAACAGTGATTTCTGAGATTGCAAAAGTGTGTGGTTCTATCGGTTTGTCTGTCGCAGCTCACAACTCCTTGTGCACAGGTCATATTTTAACATTTGGAAACGAAGAGCAAAAGAAAAATTATTTGCCCAAATTAGCGACGGCTGAATATATTGGAGGGTGGGCATTGACTGAACCCAATACAGGTTCCGATGCTATGCGAATGAAATGTACCGCAGTTGAAGACGGAGATGACTACATTATAAATGGAACAAAGTGTTGGATAACCCATGGTAAAAGTTCCGATGTTGTAGTTGTAATAGCCAGAACCGGGGAACTCTTAGATTCACATGGAATGACAACTTTTATCGTAGAACGTTCTAATCCTGGTTTAAAAGCAGGAAAGAAGGAAGATAAATTAGGAATGAGAGCTTCTGAAACTGCTGAAGTTATTTTTGATAACTGTCGGGTTCCTAAGTCAGCCATATTAGGTAATGTGGGTGATGGTTTTATTCAAGCAATGAAAATTTTAGATGGAGGTCGTATTTCAATAGCTGCATTAGGTTTAGGAATTGCTAAAGGAGCTTATGAGGCATCAGTTAAATATGCGAAGGAGAGAGAGCAGTTCGGGAAGCCCATTTCAGAATTTCAGGCGATTGCATTCAAAATTGCTGATATGGCAACTGAAATTGAAGCTGCCGAATTAATGATTTACCATTCCGCAGATTTGAAGAATCGTGGTGAAAAAATGACAAAAGAATCAGCAATCGCTAAATATTATTCTTCAGAAATAGCAGTTAAAATTTCAACTGATGCAATTCAGATTTTTGGAGGGTATGGCTACACAAAAGAATTCCCGGTAGAAAAATACTATAGAGATTCTAAACTTTGTACAATAGGTGAAGGAACCTCAGAGATTCAAAAATTAGTTATTTCAAGAGAAATTTTAAAGTAGTTGTTTTTATATTAAAAAATAGCTACTTTTGTCGCCCAATTAAATTTAAAAAAGGATTTACGATGATTATAGTTCCCGTAAAAGAAGGAGAAAACATTGAAAGAGCGCTTAAGAAGTTCAAGAAGAAATTCGACAAAACTGGCGTTGTTAAAGAATTAAGAGAGCGTCAGCAATTTGACAAGCCTTCTGTAATAAATAGACAGCAAAAATTGAAAGCTATCTATAAGCAGCATTTGCAGCAAGAAGAAGCTTAGTAATAAGCATCTTTAATAATATATCTGAAGAGATATAATTTTCTGTGGCTAAGTCTTAACTTAGTGCAGAAAATTGTATCTCTTTTTTTATGCTCAAAAAATTTATTGATTTCCTCCGAAACGAAAAACGCTGCTCCGAGAATACCATATTAGCGTATCAGAATGACCTTGTTCAATTTTCAGAATTCTTAGAAGAGCAGTATTCTATAAAATTAGAAGAAGAGGAGATTTTTTCAGACCATATTCGTTCGTGGATGGTTTTTATGGTAGACTCTGGAATTTCTTCACGTACTATCAATAGGAAGATGACTACTCTAAAGTCATACTTTAAGTTTTTGCTTCAAAAAAAAATAGTAAACGCCAATCCTACTTATAAAATAAGAAGTCTTAAGAATCATAGGAAATTGCCTCAGTTTGTTTCAGAAAAGGAAATGTTTCAATTATTCGAATCTTATTTTGTAGAGGATTCCTACGAATGTTCAAGAGATCGGATAATCTTAGAGTTGTTTTATGCTACAGGTATTCGGTTGTCGGAATTGATAAATCTGAAGTTTAGAGATATAGATTATAGTAAGGGTGTTATGAAAGTGCTAGGTAAAAGGAATAAAGAGCGATTTGTGCCACTTTATACGGAGTTACTTCAACGACTATCTGCTCTTCAGATGCTCAATCAAGAACTGGTCAGTAATGCTGATTTTGTATTTTTAACAAAAAAAGGAACTAAAATATACTCTAGACTTGTATATAGAATCGTTAATACCTACCTTAGTCAAGCTAGTAATAGCGAAAAGAGAAGTCCTCACGTTCTTCGACATACTTTTGCTACACACCTTTTAAATAATGGTGCTGAATTGAATACCATAAAAGAGTTGTTGGGGCATACTAGCTTAGCTGCAACGCAAGTATACACCCACAATTCAATTGAAAAATTAAAAATGATATATCAACAAGCTCATCCTAGAGCATAAAATTTAATAGTATGGATGTAAAATTGAATGTAAGATCAGTGCATTTTGATGCAGATCAGAAATTAATAGACTTTATTCAGGAGAAAATTAACAAGCTAAGTCAGTACTTTGACAAGATTATTGATGCAGATGTCTATTTAAAGTTAGAAAATGTATCAAATCTTGAGAATAAAACTGTAGAAATTCGTGTGAATATACCAGGGAATGACTTATTTGCGAAAAAGACTTCAAAATCTTTTGAAGAGTCTACAGATGAAGTGACTGAAGCATTAAGAAGGCAAATAAAACGTCATAAGGAGAAGGTTAGAGGGTAGAAATTACTGACCAAAATCATTGAAAAATAGTGCAATTTTAATTGCACTATTTTTTTTGTTTAAAAAAAATGGAAAAATGTTTTTTCAATAAATAAATCTTTTTTACATTTGCAGACCTTTTTGAAGGGGATGTTAGAAACGCCTCGATTAAAGGATTGAAATTTTGAAAAGCCGGTGTAGCTCAGTTGGCCAGAGCAGCTGATTTGTAATCAGCGGGTCGTGGGTTCGAATCCCTCCACTGGCTCTCGTTTTTTGAATATTGAAGATTAAGTGTTGGGGGGATACTCAAGCGGCCAACGAGGACAGACTGTAAATCTGTTGGTGTACACCTTCGCAGGTTCGAATCCTGCTCCCCCCACAAAAAAACGATTAAAAGCGGGAGTAGCTCAGCTGGCTAGAGCATCAGCCTTCCAAGCTGAGGGTCGCGGGTTCGAATCCCGTTTCCCGCTCTTTTAATTCTTTAGCCGATGTAGCTCAGGGGTAGAGCGTTTCCTTGGTAAGGAAGAGGTCAGGGGTTCAATTCCCCTCATTGGCTCGAGTTTGGGAAGTTTTTTAAGTAAGTAATAAATAAAAGTTAATAATCTAAACAAGCAATAAGTCATGGCTAAAGAAACATTTGATAGATCCAAGCCGCACGTAAACATCGGTACTATTGGTCACGTTGACCACGGTAAAACCACTTTGACTGCTGCAATTACTGCAGTATTGGCAAAGAAGGGTTTTTCTGCCGCTAGAGATTTTGCATCTATCGACAACGCTCCTGAAGAAAAAGAAAGAGGTATTACAATTAACTCTTCACACGTAGAATATCAAACTGCAAACAGACACTACGCTCACGTAGATTGTCCTGGTCACGCGGATTACGTTAAGAACATGGTAACTGGTGCTGCTCAGATGGATGGTGCTATTTTGGTAGTTGCTGCTACTGATGGTCCAATGCCACAAACTAGAGAGCACATTCTTCTTGCACGTCAGGTTGGAGTACCATCTATCGTTGTTTTTATGAACAAAGCGGATATGGTTGATGATCCTGAATTGTTAGAATTAGTTGAGATGGAAGTTAGAGACTTATTAAGCTTTTACGAGTTTGATGGTGATAACACTCCAATCATTATTGGTTCTGCATTAGGAGGTCTTAATGGAGAAGCTCAGTGGGAAGATAAAATTATGGAGTTAATGGATGCAGTTGATTCATTTATTCCAATTCCTCCACGTGAAGTTGATAAGCCATTTATTTTGCCAGTTGAAGATGTGTTCTCAATTACTGGTAGAGGTACTGTAGCGACAGGTAGAATCGAAACTGGAGTTATTAACTCAGGTGATGAGGTTGTAATTATCGGTATGGGTGCTGAAAACAAAAAATCAACTGTTACAGGTGTTGAGATGTTTAGAAAAATTCTTGACAGAGGTGAAGCAGGTGATAACGTAGGTTTGTTATTGAGAGGTATTGAAAAGTCTGATATCAAGAGAGGTATGGTAATTGCTCGTCCGGGTACTATTACTCCTCACACTGAGTTTAAAGCAGAGGTTTATATCTTGAAGAAAGAAGAAGGTGGACGTCACACTCCATTCCATAATAAGTACCGTCCTCAGTTTTATGTTAGAACAACTGATGTAACTGGAGAGATCTTTTTAGAAGATGGTAGAGAAATGGTAATGCCTGGTGATAACGTTACTATTACTGTAAAATTAATTGCTCCTGTAGCTTTGAATAAAGGTTTAAGATTTGCAATTAGAGAAGGTGGTAGAACTGTTGGTGCAGGTCAGGTTACTGAGATTTTAGTTTAATCACTGAATTAGATTTATATCAAGAAAGGTGTCTCGCAAAAGCGTGATACCTTTCTTGACTTTATAATAATAGACCTACGGGTGTAGCTCAATTGGTAGAGTAGTGGTCTCCAAAACCATTGGCTGGGAGTTCGAGTCTCTCCACCCGTGCAAAAATAAAAGAAATGTCAAAAATTAGAACATATATCGAAGAGTCTGCGGATGAGCTTTTTAATAAAGTTTCATGGCCAACTTGGAGTGAACTTCAGAGTAGTGCTCTTGTGGTGATGGTTGCAGCTGTAATTATTTCACTTTTGATTTTTGCAATGGACTCTACTTTCAGTACGATGATGGAGTTCATTTATCAGATGTTTTAATTTATTGGAGGGATAGAAGATGAGTGAGACTACTAAAAAGTGGTACGTTGTAAGAGCCGTAAGTGGTAAAGAAAAGAAGGTTAAGTTGTACATAGAAGACGAGATCTCAAGGTTAGGATTGTCAGATTATGTAACCCAAGTACTTATTCCGACTGAGAAAATATACCAGATACGTAAAGGAAAAAAGATAAGTAAGGAAAGGAGTTTCTTTCCTGGATATATCTTAATCGAAGCAGATTTAGTGGGTGAGGTTCCTCACGTTATTAAAAATGTAAACAATGTTATTGGTTTTTTAGGAGCTGAAAAGGGAGGAGATCCTGTTCCTTTAAGAATGGCTGAAGTAAATAGAATATTAGGAAAAGTTGATGAGCTTGCAGAAAGCGAAGAAGAGTTGAATATTCCATTTATTGTTGGAGAATCTATCAAAGTTATTGATGGACCTTTTAATGGCTTCAATGGAACAATTGAAGAAATTAATGAAGAGAAGAAAAAGCTGAAAGTAATGGTGAAAATATTCGGAAGGAAGCAACCATTAGAACTAAGCTTTCTTCAAGTAGAAAAAGAATCTTAATAGTATACAATAAAGAAGACTAAGATGGCAAAAGAAGTAAGTGGTTTAATTAAGCTACAGATTAAAGGAGGGGCAGCAAATCCATCTCCACCCGTAGGTCCTGCATTAGGAGCTAAAGGAGTTAATATTATGGAGTTTTGTAAGCAGTTTAATGCTCGAACTCAGGATAAAGCTGGAAGAATTGTTCCTGCTGTAATTACGGTTTATGCTGATAAATCTTTTGATTTTGTAATCAAAACTGCACCAGCTCCGATTCAATTGTTGGATGCTGCAAAAGTTAAATCAGGGTCACCTGAACCAAATAGAAAGAAAGTTGCTTCTGTTACTTGGGATCAAGTAAGAGCAATTGCAGAAGATAAAATGGAAGATTTAAATGCTTTCAAAATTGAATCTGCAATGTCGATGGTAGCCGGTACTGCAAGAAGTATGGGTTTAACAGTGAAGGGTACTAAACCTTTCTAATTAAGTTAAGAAAAGAAAAGTTTTAAAAATGGCAACATTAACAAAAAATAGAAAAGCAGTTGAAGCTAAGTTAGATAAGAATAAAATGTATTCTTTGAAGGAAGCTTCTCAGCTAGTTAAAGAAATTACTTTTACAAAATTTGATTCTTCAGTAGATATCGATTTGCGTTTAGGAGTTGATCCTAGAAAAGCTAATCAGATGGTTAGAGGAACAGTATCTTTACCTCATGGTATTGGAAAAACGGTAAAAGTTTTGGCACTAGTTTCTGCTGATAAGGAAGAGGAAGCTAAGGCTGCTGGTGCTGACTACGTTGGTTTAGACGAGTATATTGAAAAAATCAAAGGTGGATGGACTGATATTGATGTTATTATTACTATGCCAAGCGTTATGGGTAAAGTAGGTGCTTTGGGTCGTGTATTAGGACCTAGAGGTTTGATGCCAAACCCTAAGTCAGGTACAGTAACAATGGATGTTGCTAAAGCAGTAACTGAGGTAAAAGCAGGAAAAATTGACTTTAAAGTAGATAAGTATGGTATTATCCACACTACTATTGGTCGTATTTCTTTTGATGAAAAGCAATTAGCTGAGAATGCAAGAGAATTTATTCAGACTGTAGTGAAGTTGAAGCCTGCTGCTTCTAAAGGGGTATATCTAAAAGGAGTCGCTATTTCTAGTACTATGAGTCCTGGAATACATGTGGATCCAAAAAGATTTATAGAAGATTAATACAAATAATTCAACCGAAAGGCGATGACTAAAGAAGAAAAAAATAACATAGTTAATGAGCTTTCAGATAAACTGAATCAAGCGAGTGTATTTTATTTAGCCGATGTTGCTGAATTGGATGCAATAAGTTCATCAAAGCTTAGAAGATTATGTTTTAACAAACAAGTATCTCTTCAAGTTGTGAAAAATACCCTTCTTAGGAAGGCATTAGAGCAAGCTGATGGAGAATACGAAGAGCTATATGCTGTGTTAAAAGGAAATACTTCGATTATGTTCGCAGAAACTGGAAATGTTCCTGCAAAATTGATCAAAGATTTTAGAAAGAAAGGTACTAAACCAGCATTGAAAGGTGCTTTTATTGACTCTGCAATTTACATTGGAGACAATCAATTAGATGCATTGATTAATATCAAGTCTAAGGAAGAAGTTATTGCAGATGTTATTGCTTTACTTCAATCTCCAGCGAAGAATGTTTTATCTGCACTTCAGTCAGGTGGAGCTACTATCGCAGGACTTGTAAAAACATTAGGTGATAGACCTGAATAGTATTGTACGCACTCAATCCAAATAATAAAAATTTAAAATAATAAAAAGTAGTAAAATGGCGGATTTAAAAGCACTTGCTGAAGAGTTGGTAAACTTAACAGTAAAAGACGTAAATGAGTTAGCAGGTATTCTTAAAGATGAGTACGGAATTGAGCCAGCTGCAGCAGCAGTTGCAGTAGCAGGTCCAGCAGGCGGAGACGCAGGTGATGCAGCAGAGGAGAAATCAGAGTTTGATGTAATCTTGAAAGCAGCAGGTGGATCTAAGTTAGCAGTAGTTAAATTGGTTAAGGAATTAACTGGTTTAGGTTTGAAAGAAGCTAAAGAATTAGTTGATGGAGCACCAAAAGCTGTTAAAGAAGGTGTATCTAAAGACGAAGCTGAGTCATTAAAAACTTCATTAGAAGAGGCAGGAGCAGAAGTTGAGCTTAAGTAATATTAGTTCAACAATATAATATTTAAGGTTTAGACCCAGCTGTATAGTTGGGTCTAAACCCTTTTGTCGTTTATATCTATTATTAACTAATCATTTCTCCAAAATGATGAATCCAGCAGTCTCTAATAAAAAGCAAGGAAGGATAAGTTTTGCTTCCATCAAAAATAAATTAGAATATCCTGATTTCTTAGATATCCAATTGAAATCTTTTAAAGATTTCTTTCAATTGGAAACTAATCCTGAGAATAGAGAGGAAGAGGGTCTATTTAAGGTATTCAGTGAGAATTTCCCTATAACGGATGCAAGAAATCAATTCGTATTAGAATTCCTTGATTATTTTGTTGATCCACCCCGTTACACTATTGAAGAGTGTATCGAAAGAGGATTGACTTATAGTGTGCCTTTAAAAGCCAAGCTTAAATTATATTGTACAGATCCTGAACACGAAGATTTTGAAACAATTGTTCAGGATGTATACTTGGGAACTATCCCCTATATGACACCAAAGGGTACTTTTTGTATCAATGGTGCTGAACGTGTTATTGTTTCTCAATTGCATCGTTCACCTGGTGTTTTCTTCGGTCAAAGTCGCCATGCGAATGGGACTAAATTATACTCTGCTAGAGTAATTCCGTTCAAAGGTTCTTGGATCGAATTTGCGACTGACATCAACAACGTGATGTACGCATATATTGATAGAAAAAAGAAATTACCTGTAACCACATTGTTAAGAGCTATTGGTTACGAGTTTGACAAAGACATTTTAGATATTTTCAACCTAGCTGACGAAATTAAAGTTAGTAAAGCCGGATTGAAAAAAGTATTAGGTAGAAAATTAGCCGCAAGAGTTTTAAAAACTTGGGTAGAAGATTTTGTGGATGAGGATACAGGAGAGGTTGTTTCTATCGAAAGAAATGAAGTAATTATTGATCGTGAAACGGTATTGGACAAAGAACACATCGATGCTATCGTTGATTCTGGTGCAAAGACTATCATCTTACACAAAGAGGATGTAAATTCTACAGATTTTGCGATCATCTACAATACATTACAAAAAGATCCATCTAACTCAGAAAAAGAAGCAGTAGAGCATATCTACAGACAACTTCGTAACTCTGAGCCGCCAGATGAAGAAACAGCAAGAGGGGTAATTGATAAGTTGTTTTTCTCTGAAAATCGTTATGATTTAGGTGAAGTTGGTCGTTACAGAATCAATAAGAAGTTGAACTTGAATATTGATTCCGAAGTAAAAATATTAACGAGAGAGGATATTATTTCCATCATTAAGTACTTAATTGAGTTGATCAATTCTAAGGCTGATGTGGATGATATTGATCACTTAAGCAACAGACGTGTAAGAACAGTTGGTGAGCAATTGTACAGCCAGTTTGGTGTTGGTCTTGCAAGAATGGCAAGAACAATCAGAGAGCGAATGAACGTTAGAGATAACGAAGTATTTACTCCTGCCGATTTGATTAATGCAAAGACTCTATCTTCTGTAATTAATTCTTTCTTTGGAACGAATCAATTATCTCAATTTATGGATCAAACGAATCCACTAGCTGAGATTACTCATAAGAGAAGAATGTCTGCACTTGGACCTGGTGGTCTTTCAAGAGAAAGAGCAGGATTTGAGGTTCGAGATGTACACTACACGCATTACGGAAGATTGTGTCCGATTGAAACACCTGAAGGTCCAAACATTGGTTTGATTTCTTCTTTGTGTGTTTATGCAAAAGTTAACAGATTAGGATTTATTGAGACTCCTTACCGAAAGGTAGAGAACAGTAAAGTAGATTTGGATCCGGACAATGTGATTTACTTGAGTGCAGAGGAAGAAGATGCTCAAACTATTGCTCAAGCTAATGCTCAAATTGACGAAAAGGGTTCGTTCTTGACAGAGCGAGTTAAATCTCGTTTAGAGGGTGACTTCCCAGTAGTTGAGCCAAGTGAATTATCACTAATGGACGTATCTCCTAACCAGATTGCTTCTATCGCAGCATCTTTGATTCCGTTTTTGGAGCATGATGATGCAAACAGAGCTTTGATGGGGTCTAACATGCAACGTCAAGCAGTACCTTTGATGCAACCACAAGCACCTATTGTTGGAACCGGTTTAGAAGAGCGTATTGCTATTGACTCTAGGGTATTAATTAATGCAGAAGGTGATGGGACTGTTGAGTATGTCGATGCGCGTACTATCTCTATCAAATATGACAGAACTGAAGAAGATAAGCTGGTTAGCTTTAATGAAGATATAAAAACTTATAGTTTAATCAAATATCAAAAAACGAATCAGAGTACGACCATCAGCTTAAGACCAATCGTAAGAAAGGGAGAGAAAGTTAAAAAGGGTCAAGTATTATGTGAAGGATATGCTACTGAGGGTGGAGAACTAGCTTTAGGTAGAAACTTGAAAGTGGCATTTATGCCATGGAAGGGTTATAACTTTGAGGATGCGATTGTGATTTCTGAGAAAGTAGTACGTGAAGATGTATTTACTTCAGTTCATATTGAAGAATTCGTTTTAGAAGTAAGAGATACTAAGAGGGGATTAGAGGAGTTGACTGCTGATATTCCAAACGTAAGTGAGGAAGCAACGAAAGATTTGGACGAAAATGGTTTGATCAGAGTTGGAGCTGAAGTTAAGGAAGGAGATATCCTAATTGGTAAGATTACACCGAAAGGAGAAACCGATCCAACCCCTGAAGAGAAGTTATTAAGAGCTATTTTTGGAGATAAAGCCGGTGATGTAAAAGATGCGTCATTGAAAGTATCTCCTTCGGTTAAGGGTGTTGTTATCGATAAAAAATTGTTTGAAAGAGCAATTAAAGATCGTAAGGCAAGATCTGAAGAGAAAGTAGTTCTAGAAAAGTTAGATATCGAAATGGAAAAAGAGTTAATGGCTCTTAAGGACAGATTGATTGAAAAACTTTACTCAATTGTAAATGGTAAAACGTCACAAGGAGTTTTTGACTTTTATAAGGAGGAGAAAATTGCTAAGGGAACGAAATTTACTCAAAAGATTTTGGCAGGAATCGATGATTTTGGTCACATAGATCCAAATAATTGGACTACTCAAGATGAGTTAAATGTTTTGATTAAGAGATTGCTTCATAATCATAACTTAAAAGCAACTGAGATTCAAGGATTGTATAAGCGTAAAAAGTATGCCATTACAATTGGAGACGAGTTACCTACTGGTATCGTGAAATTAGCGAAAGTATATCTTGCAAAGAAACGGAAGTTGAAAGTAGGAGATAAAATGGCTGGACGACATGGTAACAAAGGTATCGTAGCCAAAATCGTAAGGGCAGAAGATATGCCATTCCTAGAGGATGGTACTCCAGTAGATATTGTATTGAACCCGCTTGGTGTACCTTCACGTATGAACTTAGGTCAGATATACGAAACTGTTTTAGGATGGGCAGGTGAAAAATTAGGTTTGAAATTTTCAACTCCAATTTTTGACGGTGCTACTTTAGACCAAATCAATGAGTATACAGATCAGGCTGGAATTCCTAGAAACGGTAGAACTTATCTTCACGATGGAGGTACAGGGGAACGTTTCCACCAACCAGCAACTGTAGGTATTATTTATATGTTGAAGTTAGGTCACATGGTTGACGATAAAATGCACGCAAGATCCATCGGACCATATTCATTGATTACACAGCAACCATTGGGTGGTAAAGCCCAGTTTGGAGGCCAGCGTTTTGGTGAAATGGAGGTTTGGGCTCTTGAAGCATTTGGAGCAGCAAATATCTTACAGGAAATTTTGACCATTAAATCTGATGATGTAATGGGAAGAGCAAAAGCTTACGAAGCAATTGTTAAAGGCGAGGCTATGCCAACTCCAGGAATTCCGGAGTCGTTTAACGTATTGTTACATGAATTAAGAGGATTAGGATTGAACATCACTTTGGGAGAGTAATCTCTCAAAGTGGAGTTCTCCACTTTTTAATTTTTGTAAGCTTATTAATGTATTAACAACTTATTCAACTTAAAGAATATGGCTTTTAAGAGAGAAAATAAAACACAAAGTAGTTTTAATAAAATTACTATCAGTTTAGCTTCACCAGAGATGATTTTAGAATCTTCTAGTGGAGAAGTACTCAAGCCTGAAACGATTAATTATCGTACATACAAACCGGAAAGAGATGGTCTTTTTTGCGAGAGAATCTTTGGTCCAGTAAAGGATTGGGAATGTCATTGTGGTAAATACAAAAGAATTCGATATAAAGGAATTGTTTGTGACCGTTGTGGTGTTGAAGTAACTGAGAAAAAAGTTCGTAGAGAACGAATGGGGCATATTTCATTAGTTGTTCCTGTAGCGCATATTTGGTATTTCAAATCGTTGCCTAACAAAATTGGCTACTTATTAGGTTTGCCTACTAAGAAATTGGATACTATCATATATTATGAGAGATATGTAGTGGTTCAAGCAGGTATTGCTAAAAACACAAATGGAGAAGAACTAGAGTATTTGGATTTCCTTACAGAGGAAGAATACTTGGATATATTAGATACTCTTCCAAAAGAGAATCAGTATTTAGACGATACAGATCCAAATAAATTTATCGCTAAGATGGGTGCTGATGCACTTTATGAATTGTTGAAGCGATTAGATTTAGATAGTCTTTCTTATGATTTGAGACATAAGGCCAATCATGAGACTTCTCAACAAAGAAAGAATGAAGCATTAAAGAGACTTCAAGTAGTAGAGTCTTTTAGAAATGCAAATGAAAATATTGAGAATCGTCCTGAATGGATGATTGTAAAAGTTGTTCCTGTTATACCACCAGAATTGAGACCATTGGTTCCTTTGGATGGAGGACGTTTTGCAACTTCTGACTTGAACGACTTATACAGAAGAGTAATTATTAGAAACAATCGTTTGAAGCGTTTGTTAGAGATAAAAGCTCCTGAAGTTATCTTAAGAAATGAGAAACGTATGCTTCAAGAAGCAGTTGACTCTTTATTGGATAACTCGAGAAAATCAAGTGCTGTTAAAACTGATTCTAATAGAGCGTTAAAATCACTTTCTGACAGTTTAAAAGGTAAGTCTGGACGTTTCCGTCAAAACTTACTAGGTAAGCGTGTAGATTACTCTGGTCGTTCGGTAATTGTAGTAGGACCAAGTTTAAAATTGCACGAATGTGGTTTGCCGAAGGATATGGCAGCTGAACTTTACAAGCCGTTCGTTATCCGTAAACTGATCGAAAGAGGTATTGTAAAAACGGTAAAGTCTGCTAAGAAAATTGTTGATCGTAAGGATCCTGTAGTTTGGGATATTTTGGAGAATGTGTTGAGAGGGCATCCAGTGTTGCTTAACCGTGCTCCTACATTGCACAGATTAGGAATTCAAGCGTTCCAACCAAAGTTAATTGAAGGAAAGGCAATTCAATTGCACCCATTAGTTTGTTCGGCGTTTAACGCTGATTTCGATGGTGACCAGATGGCTGTTCACTTACCATTAGGTAATGCTGCTATCTTAGAAGCGCAAATGTTGATGTTGTCTTCTCACAATATTTTGAACCCTGCAAACGGTTCTCCTATTACTGTACCTTCTCAGGATATGGTCTTGGGACTTTATTATCTGACCAAAGAAAGATACTCTGAGGGTGACTTAATTATCAAGGGAGAAGGAAAAACATTCTACTCGCCTGAAGAAGTTATTATTGCTAATAACGAAGGCCGTCTTGATATTCACGCTAAAATTAAAGTGAGAATTAAAGATAAGGGAGAAGTTAAAATTATTGACACCACTTGTGGTCGAGTTATTTTTAACCAAGTGGTTCCGGAAAGTGCAGGATATATCAATGAGTTGTTAACGAAAAAATCACTTAGAGATATTATTGGAACAATTTTGAAGGATGCAGGAACTGCATTGACAGCCAAGTTCTTGGATGATATTAAGGATATTGGTTACGAGATGTCATTCAAAGGTGGTCTTTCTTTTAACTTAGGGGATGTAATTATTCCGAAGGAGAAAGATGAGTTGATGGAAAAAGCTGCTGGCCAAGTTCAGGAAGTTTGGGATAATTATAACATGGGTTTCATTACCAATAATGAGCGTTACAACCAAATTATTGATATCTGGACACACACCAATACTCGTTTAACAAATACCGTAATGGATCGTTTGAAAAATGATAATCAAGGATTCAACTCTGTATATATGATGTTTGATTCTGGTGCAAGGGGTTCTAAGGAGCAAATTCGTCAGTTATCCGGAATGAGAGGATTGATGGCGAAGCCACAAAAATCTGGTTCAACAGGTCAAGAAATTATTGAAAACCCAATTCTTTCTAACTTTAAAGAGGGACTTTCAATTTTGGAGTACTTTATTTCTACTCACGGTGCACGTAAGGGTCTTGCGGATACTGCATTGAAAACAGCAGATGCGGGTTACTTAACTCGTAGATTGGTAGATGTTTCCCAAGATGTTGTTATTATCGATGAAGACTGTGGTACTTTAAGAGGCGTAATGATTTCACCGTTGGTTAAGAATGATGAGATCGTAGAGTCTATGTACGATAGAATTTTAGGAAGAACAACTGTACATGATGTTTATCATCCAAATACTGGCGATTTAATTATTGAAGCTGGAGAGGAAGTAACTGAAGAAATTGCGAAAACAATTGAAGAGTCACCAATTGAAGAATTGGAAATGCGCTCTGTATTGACTTGTGAATTGAAAAGAGGAGTTTGTTCTAAATGTTATGGAAGAAGTCTTTCAACAGGTAGAATGGCACAAAGAGGAGAGTCTGTTGGTGTAATTGCAGCGCAATCAATCGGTGAGCCTGGAACTCAGTTAACGCTAAGAACATTCCACGTAGGGGGTACGGCTTCTAAAATTGCTGACGAATCAAGAATTGAAGCGAAGTACGATGGTATTCTTGAAATGGATGAATTGAAAACAGTAGAAGGAGAAAATAAAGATGGAAAGAAAGTTCACATTGTAATTGGACGTTCTGCTGAAATGAGAATCCTTGATGAAAAAACCAATATCTTGTTAGCAACTGCTAACATTCCTTATGGTGCTTTATTGTATCAAAAAGAAAATGGTAAGGTTAAGAAAGGAGATTTGATTTGTGAATGGGATCCGTATAACGCAGTAATTGTTGCTGAGTTCAAAGGAAAGATTGTTTTCGAAAACTTAATTGCAGGTGTTACTTACAAAGAAGAGTCTGATGAGCAAACCGGATTTAGAGAAAAAGTAGTTACTGAGAATAAGGATAAGAAAAACGTTCCTGAGATTAAGATTGTTAACAAGAAAGGAGAAGTGCTTAAGACTTATAACTTACCTGTAGGTGCTCACATTTCGATTGACGAAGGTGATGAAATTGAAACAGGAAAGATTTTGGTTAAGATTCCTAGAGTTTCTGGTAAGTCTGGTGATATTACAGGGGGTCTTCCTAGAGTAACTGAGTTATTCGAAGCTAGAAACCCTTCAAATCCTGCCGTTGTTTCTGAAATTGATGGAATCGTATCTTTCGGTAAGATTAAGAGAGGTAATAGAGAGGTTATTGTAGAGTCAAGAACTGGAGAGGTTAAGAAATATTTGATTAACTTATCTAAGCACATTTTGGTTCAAGAGAATGACTTCGTTAGAGCAGGAAGTTCGCTTTCTGATGGAGCTATTACTCCTGCCGATATCTTAGCGATAAAAGGACCTACACAAGTTCAAGAATATATTGTAAACGAAGTACAAGAGGTATACCGACTACAAGGTGTGAAAATCAATGATAAACACTTTGAAGTAATCGTTAGACAAATGATGCGTAAGGTGGTTATTCAAGATCCAGGTGATACGCGTTTCTTAGAGAAGCAAATCGTTAACAAGACTGAGTTTATGGAAGAAAACGATTGGATTTTCGGCAAAAAGATTGTTGAGGATGCAGGAGAATCTGACGTATTGAAACAAGGACAAATTGTAACAGCTCGTAAGTTAAGAGAAGAAAACTCTAGATTGAAGCGTTCGGATAAGAAACTTGTTGTAGCTAGAGATACTATGGCAGCTACTTCGAGTTCGATACTTCAAGGAATTACAAGAGCATCTTTACAAACGGATAGTTTCATTTCTGCTGCATCTTTCCAGGAAACGACTAAGGTGTTGAATGAAGCCGCCGTTAGTAGCAAAGTTGATTATTTAATGGGATTAAAAGAAAACGTTATTGTTGGACACTTAATCCCTGCAGGTACAGGTTTGAAAGCTTATCAAGATGTTATTGTAGGTTCAAATGAAGAATATACAAGATTAAAAGCTGCTAAAGAGGTAACTCAAGAAGTAGAATAAAAAAGAAGCGATATGAGTGACGAAAAAAAGGATGAAAAACTCAACATTGAGTTGAGTGAAGAGATTGCAGAAGGTCAGTATTCTAATTTGGCCATTATCAGTCATTCGAGTTCTGAGTTTGTTTTTGATTTTATCAAAATCATGCCAGGAATGCCGAAAGGAAAGGTGAAGTCTAGAATTTTGATGACTCCTCAACACGCCAAAAGATTGTTAAGAGCGCTTAATGACAATGTGGTAAAGTTTGAGTCGCAAAACGGAACTATTACTGAAGGAGAGCAGCCTAGCTTTCCGATGAATTTCGGCGGTCCTACTGCTCAAGCATAGTATAATTCGCTATAAAACATGAAAGGTCTTAGTCTAGAAAACGACTAAGACCTTTTTTTATGTCTTTTAAAAATATCTGCTATGCTTAGGATTATTGCAACCTATCTGATTGGTAAACTTTTCAGTTTTAGGTAAGAGGGAGAGTTTTTAGTCTAAAGCCTTTTTGTTGAAAATAATATAGCCAAAATGGATTAGAAATTTGTATTGATCTACTGCTTTGTCGTAATAATTGAAGGAGGCTGCAATTGGGCCTATACGTGTTGAATATACAGCAGTTGCAGTAGCTATAAAATCCCTGGTTGACAATTCTTCACCATAACTTGGTTGCTTATTAACGTCTAATATCTCTTGGAAAGGCTGGAATAAATACCCTTCTAAGCGAACGTCTAATTTTTTAAAAATTGAATAAATAGATTTTAAACCAATACCTGAGTAGGAGTGTGTTCTGTATTGATATTGAAACAGGGTAGCCATTTCTGGCAGCGGTTTAAACGAAGGAGCAATTAAAACAGTGGAGGTATAATTACTAAAGAAAGGCTGATTTGTGGAGATGAACTCAAACTGTGCACCTAACTTAAACTTATGTTTGCTTAAAAAGTAATTCTCATATTTGAATTTCAATTCAAACCACTCTCGTTTGTTAAATGATTTTTCAGACTCTAATGATGTGGAGCCCGGTTTGTTTTTTTCATCACCGTATACCCACCTGGCTTGCAATTGTAAAAAACTTCCAGTCTTTGCAAATTGTTTTTCATCCAATGTACTCCGTGTGTATCCTAAATAAGGTGAAAAACCTTTAAATTCATTTATATCAGCAGTGTCTGTTCGTAAGAAATTATTGTTTTGATAGTATTCATTCTCTAGTGAAAATAGGGTTGTTCCTAATTCCAATTTTCCTTTGAAGCGAATTGGAGTACCTACTTTAGCCTCGATAAAGCTTTCATTTTTGATCAAATAGGAGGGATTGATGTCTTCCAATATGGTGGTAGAGCTATTAAAGAAATCCCATTTGCTGGCGGTATAACTTAATTCCGAATAGATGGGGAGTTTGTTTGGAAACTCCATTCGGGTACTAATTTTAGCTGAACTATGTAACTTCCCAAAATAGATATTCCCACTTAGTGTTAAATTGGTTTTTTTCATTCTGTTATACCTTAATCCAACAAATCCTGTGTTAATCGGACGAGTTGATATAATACCTCCAAATTCAACTTGAAAAGCTTTCTCTTTCTTTATATGTAAGTTTAAATCGTATAAGCCTGTAGCATTGTTGTATGTGGCTAATGGATAAATTTCTCTAATTCCTCGATCAGAGAGCAATCGCATATAGGATTGCTCTAATTTATCGAATTCAAAATAAGATTTATTCTTTAGTGCTTGTTTGAAAATATAATTAGTTTGCTGTTCATCAATTCCATCTACTGATACATCCCCAAATAGTAATGGCTTTTTTTTGTTGATGAATTGTCGTCGTTCTTCATATAACAAACTGTCGCTTTTACTTACTCTTACATGCTCTTTAATTGAATCCATCACATTTATGGTAGCTCTATAGCCTTCTTGAATGGCGCTATAATTCTCTTCAAAGTCAAGTAAAGTGATTTCCTCCACATTAGGAGAAATAATTATTCCTTTGGCACATTCTATCGTATAGTTAGACTCTTTACTCAACATGCTTTTTATTTGTGATATCAAATTGTCCTCCGTTGGCGGTAAGTCAGCACGAGAAACATTGCTTCCGATGATGTAATCAGGCATAAAGTCATTGTACATAATATCTGAAGGGAAATTGTTGTATAATCCTCCATCAAAAAGTAATCTATTGTTGTGTTTAATAGGAGAAAGATAAAAAGGGTAGGCCATAGAGGCTCTCACTGCAGTAGATAAATCTCCATTGTAAAAGGGATATTCCCTACCATTAGTAATGTCTGCGGCAATACACCTAAATGGAATGAATAAACTGTCAAAGTTGTACTGTGCAGCTGCAGATGCAGGTGCAAATAATTTCAGTAAACCGAAATCAATAGGTACCGAAGAAATAAAACTTGTAGGAAGGTTATTCTCAAAGAGAGTGTCAAGGTTAAAATCGATATTTACAACTTCTGCACTTGGATCTTCCTGTTTATAATAGAAGGAGTAACGATCGATAGCCACTCCGTTAGACCATTTAATAAAGTCGTCAGAAATAAACAATGCTTCAATTTCTCTTGGCGTTTTTCCTGAGGCATATAATGCACCTACTAAAGCACCTATTGATGTTCCAGTGATGTAATCGATTGGAATGTTATTGTCCTCTAGTGCTTTTAGTACTCCAATATGAGCAGCACCACTTGCTCCTCCGCCACTCAACACAACACCTACTTTCTGACCATTCAATACAAATGGTAAAGAAATTAATAGAAAAGTGAGTTGGCGAATATATTTGAACATGAATGCTTTAATTCGAATAAAGTTATTAAAATTTTAAATGTCGAATCTACCGTTTATCATTTAAAAGAAGTCAAGTAGTTTTTTACTTTATAAAATCTTGAACCATACCACGAAAATGCCTCTCCATCCACTATTCTAATTTTAGTAGTTGGAAATTTTTCTTGGAATTCTCTCAGATGATTTTCTTTGAATGGAAATGGTTCAGAAGATAAAAGTAGTTCATTAGGTTGAAGCAGGTTGATATCTTCTTCCGTTAACATAGGATAACGCGTTTTATTGTTCATACAATTTTTGTAGCCAACTCTCTCTAACATATGGTTGATAAAAGTATCATTTCCGATACTCATCATTGGGTCATTCCAAATCAGATAAACAGCGGTTCTATTTGGCTGTATTGGATCAATGGCATCCATTGTTTCCACTATTTTATTACTAATTGTTTTTGCTTCTTCTTTTCGGTCACAAATTTGCCCAATATCTGAGATAAACGATAGTGTTTCAGTTATAGTGTTGATATCACTAATGTAGGTAGGAATAACCTCTGAAATTGCTTCAATTTCTTCTTTGGTATTCTCTTCCAAATTGGCAATAACCAGGTCTGGTTTTAAATCGAATAGCCTATTCAGTTTTACGTTTTTTGTGCCCCCGACTATGACTTTCTCCTCTCGCAGCTGCACAGGATGTATGCAGAATTTTGTAATTCCAACTAGTTCTTCTTGAAGATTTAAATCCCAAAGTAGTTCACTTATGGAAGGAACAAGTGATACAATTTTTTTAGGAACGTGCTCAAAGTTGAGCACGTTTCCTAACTGATCTTTCAATTGTATCATTTTTAATTTTATTTCAATGAATCAATTACATCGTGAATAGTGATGATGTGAGTTACACCAGCAGCATCTTTGATCAACGCAGCCCTATTGTTTTTGTCGATTAGTTTTGACACATCTTCAATCGTTGAGTTGGCTTCAACAAATGGATATGCTTTACCCATTACCGAACTTACTTTATCATCTCCAATTTTTGGGTTTTTGATTAAAGCAGCATATAATTCTGTATCGTTTAATGAACCCACATATTCTCCTGATATATTTGTTACAGGCACTTGAGAAATGTTGAATTTCGTCAATACTGCAATTGCTTCAGAAATGGTTTGTTCGTCATTTACTGTAACCAATGTTTTGTCTTTGTGATTTTTTATCAAATCCAAAGCTCTTGCTTTTTCTTTATCTAAGAATCCTCTGTCACGCATCCAATCGTCATTAAAGATTTTTCCTACATAACGAGAACCGTGATCATGAAAAATAACAACTACGACATCGTCTTTAGTCAATTCATTTTTCAATTGATTTAAACCGGCCACAGCACTTCCTGCTGAGTTACCCATGAATAAACCTTCTTCTCGAGCCAAACGTCTTGTCATTAACATTCCGTCTTTATCGCTTACTTTTTCGAATTTATCGATTAATCCAAAATCAACATTCTTTGGTAAAATATCTTCTCCAATACCCTCGGTTAAGTATGAATAAATTTCGTTCTCATCGAACTCACCAGTTTCGTGGTACTTTTTAAACACAGAACCATAAGTGTCAATTCCCCAAATTTTTACGTTTGGATTTTGTTCTTTCAAATATTTTGCTGTCCCTGAGATTGTTCCTCCCGTTCCGACACCAACTACCAAGTGCGTAATCTTTCCGTCTGTTTGTTCCCAAATTTCAGGGCCAGTTTGCTCATAGTGTGCCTTTCTATTCGACAAGTTATCGTATTGGTTGGGATAAAAAGAATTCGGAATATCTTCATTTAGCTTCTTGGCTACAGAATAGTATGATCTTGGGTCGTCAGAAGCAACATTAGTGGGCGTTACAATAACTTCAGCTCCCATTGCTCTTAAAATGTCTATTTTTTCTTGAGACTGCTTGTCAGCCATTGTACAGATTAGTTTGTATCCTTTAGCAATAGCAGCCAAAGCCAATCCCATCCCTGTGTTTCCTGAAGTTCCTTCTATGATGGTTCCGCCTGGTTTTAATATGCCTGCAGCTTCAGCATCTTCTACCATTTTAACCGCCATTCGATCCTTAATTGAATGGCCAGGGTTGAAAGTTTCTACTTTAGCTAAAACTAATGCCGGAACATCAGCTACTGTTTTGTTTAATTTAACCAATGGCGTGTTACCAATAGTTTCTATAATATTATTGAAATACTTCATGATTGTTCTTTTTTTACGACTACAAAAGTATCATTTTAATGACCCAAATAGAAGTGAAAACCATTCTATTTGAAAAGAAAACTAATCGAATTTAATCGCTTTAGCAGGAGATATTTTAGAAATGATCAAAGAGGGGATCAATAGCATGATAACACTGATCACTAACGTGCCAATATTTAGCCCTATTATATCTAATCCGGAAATTTCTATAGGCACATGGTCGATGTAGTATGCGTCTTGATCTAATTTTAAAAACTCAAATTTGGATTGCAGGATACAAAAAGAGATGCCAATCAAATTGCCCCAAAATAATCCAACTCCCACTAGGTAAGTTGCACTGTACAAGAAAATTTTACGAACACTTAAATTATTGGCTCCAATTGACTTCAATATTCCAATCATATTGGTTCGCTCTATCACCATAATCAATAACGCAGATATAATGTTGATGCCTGCCACTAAAAGCATTAGTATGATAATAACAAATACATTAATGTCTTGTAATTCG
This sequence comes from Acidiluteibacter ferrifornacis, assembly GCF_009909615.1. Classification (GTDB taxonomy): domain Bacteria; phylum Bacteroidota; class Bacteroidia; order Flavobacteriales_E; family Vicingaceae; genus Acidiluteibacter; species Acidiluteibacter ferrifornacis. Next base: position 91,127 of record NZ_WWNE01000008.1, read on the forward strand.
AGCCAATTAAAAATGTCTGCTCTGGATTTTTTAATACTTGTAGAATTGAAATTATAGCCAATTGAATGGTAAATTTCTTCATCTACAGCTTCTAAATCTTCAAAATCATTGATAGAAACCTCGAACCCTGCCACTAAATTTTCTGACCAGTCATTCAATTTTTGAATGTGTCGAATGTCACAAATAGCAAAGACTTCATCCATTTCGCCAAATCCAGTATTGTAGATACCCGAGATGGTAAATTTTCGAATTCTAGGAGGCTCTTGAATAAAATAAATTTTGATATCGTCACCAACTTTTAAGAATAGTTTGTTGGCCACATATTCCGAAATTAAAATTGAATTACTTTTTGAACTGTCTTCAATGGAAAAGATTGTACCATTCACTAATTTATCTTCGAAGAAGCTCCAATCGTAATCTTTGTCGATTCCTTTGAGAACAATACCATAAATGTCTTCATCCGTTTTTATTATTCCACCTTTGTTAGCAAAGACCTGTATGTTATCCACTTTTGGGTTTTCTTTGATGGAGGAATAGAAATCTTGATTTCTATCAATTGGTTTGGCTTCGAGTGGATTGTCGGTATTGTAGGAAGTGATGCTAATGTGTGAGCCAAAACCAACTATTTTGTTTCGAATTTCGGTTTGAAAACCTGTTACTACGGCCAATGCAATAATCATAACTGCCATGCCTAGTGCTATCGCTAAAATAGAAATACGTATGATGGGTGCAGAAAAACGATTACCTTCGCTGTTACCTTGAAGGATTTTTTTGGCTGTAAAAAGTTCGAAATTCAATGGGTAATATTTAATGACAAAGGTAATAATAAGATGTATCCATATAAAAAAGCATTTTCACTACTCCTGATTTTATTTTTAACAGCTTCATTTAGCCTACTAGCTTGTAATGATGTGGTGAAACGAGTAGAAAAAACGGAAGAAAAAATCCATAACACGGATCCAATTGAAACCAAATTAATTTTAGGAGCGGAGCAGTTAGAGGTGTTACTTCCAATGTTGAAAGATAAGAATGTTGGAATAACTGGTAATCACAGTACATTAATCGGCACCGTTCATTTAGTAGATTCTTTGTTGGCCCTAAAAGTAGCAGTCAAAAAAGTGTACAGTCCTGAGCATGGATTTCGCGGTGATGCTGATGCCGGAGAAAAAGTGAACTCTTCTTTGGATTCAAAAACTGGGTTACCGATTTTCTCTTTGTATGGGAAAAACAAAAAACCATCCAATGAAATGTTGACGGGAATTGATGTGATGATATTTGACATTCAAGATGTGGGAGCACGATTTTACACCTACATTTCTACGCTGCATTATGTGATGGAAGCTTGCGCTGAAAATAATATTCAAGTAATTGTTTTGGATCGTCCGAATCCGAATGGATACTATATAGATGGACCAATTTTAGAAAAAGACTATTCTTCATTTGTGGGAATGCATCCAATTCCTGTGGTGCATGGAATGACCATTGGAGAATATGCCAAAATGATCAATGGGGAAAAGTGGTTGAAGAATAAAATACAAGCTGATTTGAAAGTAATCCCGATGTTGGGTTACTCCCACAAGGATAGGTATCAGTTACCGGTAAAACCTTCACCTAACTTGCCGAATATGGACGCCATTTATTTATATCCATCGTTGTGCTTTTTTGAAGGGACGCCAATTTCAATTGGTAGAGGAACCGATAAACCTTTTCAATTATTTGGACATCCTTCATTCAAGATGTACTCATTTGCGTTCACACCTAAACCCATGTATGGTGCAAAAGATCCAAGACTAAAAGGAGTGAATTGTTATGGTCGTTTGTTGACCCAAGATGCCAGTCGAATTAAAAAAGAAGGAATGTTGGACTTGCAATGGTTGATTGATGGATATAATCAATACAGCCCCAAAGAAGAATATTTCACGAACTTTTTTTTATTGTTAGCCGGAACCAAACAATTGGAAGCTCAGATAAAATCGGATTTATCAGCAGATGAAATTAGAGCCTCATGGCAACCAGGTTTGGAGAAATTTCAAAAGGAAGTGAGAAGCAAGTATTTGTTGTATGAGGATTTTTGAGAGGAATTACATACAGAATCACGGACTGCAATTCCGCGGGAATGGGAAACTAACTAATATGAGATATCTAGGAGTTGTATTTTTATTTATTATTAGTCAAGAGTTGTTTGCTCAAAAACGGCCTATTAATATTTCTAATGAAAAAGTAGATTCTTATCTTGAAGATTCTCTTTTGTTACAAGTAAAAACAAATAATAGCTCGAATCATTACCTTGAAGTTGATAGTATAGTTGTTTCTTATCTTGATTGGAAAGTAAGAACAAGAGGTAGGTTGAGCTGTGAAGACGTGAAGAATTACAATAATGGACGAAATGCTAGGTATGTTATATCCGATAAGGTTGTTATTCAAAAGTTTGTTAGAGCCCTCTCTTTAGTTCATATGAATCTTACTATGAAAAAAGAAGAAGGAGATATTAGAATGGTATTAGATTTCTATAAATCAGGTGAATTAAAGAAAGAAATTTGTTTAAACTATATTAGAGGAGTTTTAATTGATGGGAATTTGTATATGAGTTTACCCTTATATTTTTTAATAGATGAAGAAATTCCTAGAACTACTGCTCCATTTTGATTTAATTTCTCTAGCCTTTAGCTCCGCCAGATGGGCCCATTAGTAGGGACTTGCAGTTCGTGAAAAATTATCTTAAAAGTTGAAAGGATCTAGCTTGCGCTCAAAGAAGAAGAAAAGCTACAATCTACTTACTTAACAACTGCAAAGTTCCTTTGGTATTCAATTTCTTCCCATCAATAAAGTGAATCTCCATTTGATAGAAGTAAGTCCCATCAGTTGCTTTTTCACCACTCTTGTTTCTTCCATCCCAACAAACATCTCTTCCTTCAAAAATTACAACGCCCCATCTATTTATGATCGAAAATTGATAACTGACAATGTCGTTTCCTACGGGCTCGAAGCAATCGTTAATTCCATCGCCATTTGGTGTAAATATGTTGGGTATAGTATAATCCGATGGCAAAACTTCAATGGTTTTTTGAACTTCGAAGGAACATTCTTCGGCTGATTTTAGGGTTAATAGAACAGGATAAAACCCGGGAGAATTAAATTGATAAATAATACTGTCTTGATTATGAATTTCATTATTTTCAATTTTCCATTTCGGGAAGAGCGAATTTCGAGTGCTATTAATAAATTGAACAGAATCTCTTGTTTGAATAACTGCTGGAGTCCATTCAAAAGAAGGTTCTATCGAAGGATGAGTTTGTATAAAAATGCTGTCCCTCAATGTGTCGCAACCGTTATAAACCTCAACCCAAAATATCCCAGAATCCTGAACAGTGATAGTCGAAGTCGTTTCATTGGTTGACCATAAATAATTCGGATAAACTCCAGCAGTTAACTCCAACGATTCATTGGGGCAAATAGTAGTGTCCTTTCCAAGTGAAAGTGGCGATAGTGAAGGAATTTCAGTAATTTCTATGGAATCTCTAACACTGCCACACAAGTCAGTGGATTCTAACCAGTAGGTTCCAGCTTGGCTCACTTTTATTGTTGCTGTTGTAGCACCATTCGACCAAGTGTAATTGGGTAATGGAGTATTATTTTGAATTAAAACCGAATCTCCGTTACAGATGGAAGTATCATTTCCTAAGTCGATTGAGAGTGGTTGTTGGTAGCTAATGGTTATCGTATCTCTTAAAGTATCGCAGGCAGCAAGAACAGATAATATGTATTGCCCCGGTTGATTAACAGTAATTGTTTTTGAAGTCGCTCCATTTGACCATGAATAAGCATCAAAGTTTGAATTTGGATCTCCAAGTTCAATGGTTTCAGAGCCGCAAAGTAAAGTGTCTTTTCCTAATTCAATATTCCCCCGATCTTTTGTATAGCTGCAAAGGGTAGATGTTGTAATAATTTGATTTGTTGTGGAGTATGGTTCGTTTGAGTCACGAATGACTGTATTGTCAATCAGATTAGGCAATGAAAGTGGGTTGGTATTTAATGTATCTATCGTATAATTGGCGGTATAATTTATTCCTTCACAATTCACCAATGAGAGCGTGTCATTCAGTTTGACTAAAGAAACTTTGGGAGTCAATTGAGTGGTAGTGATACCACTTGCATACAAATTGCCTTTTTTATCTTCGAACAAATCTGAGAGCGTGATATTAGAAAAATTGGGTAGTAATTCTTTAAATTTAAGAGGAGTACCATCCAATGCACTCAATTCTAAAATAGTGTTAACTCCTGTACTTCCATCCATTCCTAGATAGACTAAGTTCCCGTTTTTAAGCAGTATTGAATTTCTTACAATAAAAGTATTGAGGTTAGAGATGTTCCAGCGCACAGAACCGTCTTTATTTAGCATTAAAAAGTTGATAGGAATAGCTGAGGAATGATCGAAGGAAGAAAAAGCATAGCCATAATCAGTTTCTATTCCCTTCATTGGATTGAATCTGCCGTTAAATTCTTTCATCCATTCTACATTACCAAGGCTATCTATTTTTACAAATGTTTTAGACATAGTGAATAATGCACCACCATCTTTTGTTGCCATCATGAAACCATATTGCCAAGAATGAAAACCGTAAAGTTTGTACCAATCAATGGTTCCATCCGGCTTTAACTTTAGAATAGAAGGTCTACTTGCCGGTCCTGCTGTAGTAATATCATAATTTATGTAGACCAAAATTTCATTTTTAGTGGAAATCTCCATAGAGTAGGTGAGACTGCTTAAATTGGAATTGTTGGTGATATACCTTTTGAAAAAGTTAATGCTTCCATTTTTGTCCAAGCTTACCACGTATGGTTCCCGAAAGCTATTCTCATCAAAATATCCGGCTAGGATAATATTATCATTCTGGTCAACTAGGATGTCTACCAGTCGCATATTGGTTTGATGTTCTACCAACTTCGACCACAGCACATCTCCACAAGAATTATGAGAAGTAATAAATAGGCTTCTTTTGCTTTGAAGATTACTCTTATTTGCAGCTATAATGATTGCACCATCACTTAGTGAAGCCATTTTAGTTTGATCGATCGTTGTGTTTGTTGGATTATCAAACTGTTTGAGGTATAAATCTTGAGAGAAGCCGAATATTGGGAGGAGTAAAATCAAAGTTATTAATCGTCTCATGCCTAAATGACGAAGAAAGGTAGCGAAGGGTTGTTTTTTTGGTCAAAAAAAAGAATGACTGCTCTGATATCGCAAAAGGCAGTCATTCCATTCTTCAGTTAAACAATTCAGTTTGAAGTTGAAAACAGATAAGTGCTTCAAACGTCATCATTTTAGAATAGTTTAGGAAATGGAATTTCATAGATGACGATATATTGTTCATAATAGTTGCAAAAGATCAAATGAAAAAAGTCACTTACTATTCAACTAGTGAATAATAAGTGACTTTGTAGTCAATGATATAAAATTTACACTACCTATTTTTATAAGCCTCTAATCCTTTTTCGAGGCATACAACTGCTTTCTTTAGTTTTTCAATTTCTAAAACGTAGGCTAAACGAACTTCATTTTTTCCACTTCTGGGAGTTGAATAAAATCCACTTGCAGGAGCCATCATCACAGTTTCTCCGTTGTAATCAAATGAATCCAACATCCATTGGCAGAAATGTCCTGCATCTTCAACAGGAAGCTGAGCCACGGCATAAAAAGCACCACCTGGTTTTGGGCAAAATACACCATCAATGGCATTTAAACCATCCACTAATACATCTCTTCTATGAACATATTCTTTTATTACCCCGTCAAAATAACTTTGAGGAGTTTTCAATGCTGCTTCAGAAGCTACTTGACCTAATGAGGGAGGACTCAATCTTGCTTGCGCAAATTTCATAGCAGTGGCCATTAATTCTTTATTTCGACTGATCATAGCTCCAATTCGAACACCACACATGCTGTAACGCTTCGATACAGAATCAACAACCACTACGTTTTGTTCTATTCCTTCTAAATTTAAAACAGAATGATGAACATTGTTGTCGTAGCAAAACTCACGGTAAACTTCATCAGCAAATAAGAACAAATCGTGTTTTTTTACAATGTCTCTCAATGCCTCTAACTCTTCTTTTGAATACAAATAACCTGTTGGGTTACCTGGGTTGCAGATTAGAATAGCCTTGGTTTTTGAAGTAATGTTTTTCTCAAACTCTTCAATCGGAGGCAATGCAAATCCACTTTCAATAGAAGAAGCGATTGGTTTTACAGTGATTCCTGCGGTGGTTGAAAATCCATTGTAATTCGCGTAAAACGGCTCAGGAATAATTACTTCATCACCTGGATTTAGACAACTCATAAAACCAAAAATTAGCGCTTCTGATCCCCCAGTGGTAATGATGATATCCTCGTAGGAAATTCCTTTACTAATGTTATCGTAATAACCGGCCAATCCACGTCTATAGCTTTCAAAACCTGCAGAATGGCTGTATTCTATCACTTTTGGCTCATAATTATGTACAGCTTTTAATGCTACTTCAGGCGTAGCAATGTCAGGCTGTCCAATGTTTAATTGGAAAATAGTTTTTCCTTGAGCTCTTGCTTTTTCAGCAAATGGAACCAATTTTCTAATCGGCGATTCAGGCATTTGTTGCCCTCTATTAGATATTTGAGGCATATTATTTTCTTTAATGTTCAAGTGCAAAACTCAACATTATTTCTATTAAATCGAAATGAAAAATATAGGCAAAAAAAAAGCGTCTTGGCTTAGCCAAAACGCTTTCGAAAAAATTAAGTTATTCGCAGTAACTTAGTTTATATTAGTTCTCTACTGGGCCAGCTGGTGCTGGTTTTTCTGGAGTTGTTTGTACGTCTTTTACCGTTCCTTTTATTCTTAAGACCGTAGTTGGATTAGTTGCGTTAGAAGTAACGGTAACTGATTTGTTGATAGGTCCAACTCTATCGGTCGCATACTTTACTTTAATTGAGCCCTTTTCTCCTGGTTTGATAGGCTCTTTTGGCCAAGATGGAACTGTACAACCACAAGAACCTCTAGAGTTAGATATAATTAATGGCTGGTTACCAGTGTTTGTAAATGTAAACTCTCTAACACCGTCAGCATATCGATCGATAGTACCGTAATCGATAACTTCTGTATCGAAAGTAATTTCAGGACCGTCTCCAGATGGCTTTGCAGTTGAACTCTGTGCATTCACGGCAAAAATAGAGCTGATTAGTATTCCAAATAGTAAGATGCTTTTTTTCATGACTCTTGTTTTTTAAGATTGTTTCAAATTTAAAGATAATTTGAGCTTCAATAAAAGATGTTAACAGTTCTTTAACACTTTTTTTTGAAGTATTGGAGCTGTAAATATAGGCTTATTGTTTTTTAAATCATTTAATTAGCTTGTGGTGTTGTAGGCTTTATTATCACTCTATTTAGTCTGTTTGTACTTGTAATAGTGTAGATTGAATCCAATTAATTGACGAATTCTTCGTGTAGTATCACTAATTCAAATTTGAAATTTTAGATGCTATTTTGATTTTTAACATACCAGAGAGACAATTAAAAAATTCGTTAGAATAGCACAATTGGAATTGATAAATTTGCAATTCATTTTTTAATTTCAAGAATACCGTATTAATGGAAATTTCAAAAGCATACAACGCAATAGAGTCGGAGAAAAAGTGGTACAGCTACTGGATGGAACAAAATTTCTTTCACTCTGAACCAGATGAGAGAGAGGCGTATACCATCGTAATTCCTCCTCCAAATGTTACCGGTGTATTACACATGGGGCATATGTTGAACAATACAATTCAAGATGTATTGGTCAGAAGAGCGCGTATGTTGGGTAAAAATGCATGTTGGGTTCCCGGAACCGATCACGCTTCCATTGCTACAGAAGCTAAGGTAGTTGATAAATTAAAGAAACAAGGAATCAATAAATCTGACCTTACCAGAGAAGAGTTTTTAAAACACGCTTGGGAATGGACAGAAGAATACGGTGGTACTATTTTGAGCCAGCTTAAGCGATTAGGAGCTTCTTGTGATTGGGAACGAACCCGATTTACGATGGAAGGAGATTTGTCTGCTGCGGTTCAAGAAGTATTTATTGATTTGTTCAATAAAGGATTAATTTACCGTGGAGTTCGAATGATCAACTGGGATCCTTCGGCTCAAACGGCACTTTCTGATGAAGAAGTGGTTCATAAGGAAGTGAATTCAAAGTTTTACCATATTCAATATCAAGTAGAAGGAAGCGATGAAAAGTTGACAATTGCAACTACACGTCCAGAAACTATTTTGGGTGATACCGCTATTTGTGTCAACCCAACAGATGAGCGATATACTCACCTAAAAGGAAAGAAAGCAATCGTCCCTTTAATAGGAAGAGTGATTCCGATTATTCAGGATGATTATGTGGATGTAGAATTTGGGACAGGATGTCTGAAGGTAACTCCTGCTCACGATATCAATGATTACGAATTAGGAATTCGTCACAATTTAGAGAGTATCGACATTTTAAATGATGACGGTACATTGAATGAAGCGGCGCAATTATATGTTGGTCAAGATCGATTTGAAGTAAGAAAACAAATCGCGAAAGACTTAAAAGAAAAAGGGGCCTTAATCAAGGAAGAAGACATCCAAAATAAGGTAGGCTATTCAGAAAGAACCAATGCTGCTATCGAACCAAAATTGTCGATGCAGTGGTTTTGCAAGATGAAAGAAATGGCTGCTCCTGCTTTGGATAAAGTAATGGACGATACTATTAAATTTTACCCTGCAAATACGAAGAACACCTACAAACACTGGATGGAGAACATCAAAGATTGGTGTGTTTCTCGTCAGTTATGGTGGGGTCATCAAATTCCTGCTTTTTACTTTGGTAATGGAGCCAATGATTATGTGGTTGCTGCAACTGCTGAGTTAGCATTGGAGCTAGCAAAAGAGAAGTCTGGAAATTTTACTTTAACAGTTTCAGATTTAAGACAAGATGAAGATTGCTTAGATACGTGGTTTTCTTCATGGTTGTGGCCTATTTCTGTTTTTGATGGATTTAAAGATCCCAACAACAAAGATATTAACTATTATTATCCGACTAATGATTTAGTAACTGCTCCGGAGATTATGTTCTTTTGGGTAGCACGAATGATTATGGCGGGTTACGAATACAAGGATTTGCCACCGTTTAAGAATGTATACTACACAGGTATTGTTCGCGATAAACAAGGACGAAAAATGTCTAAATCTTTAGGTAATTCGCCTGACCCGATAGAACTAATTGAAAAGTACAGCGCCGACGGTGTTCGTATTGGGATGTTGTTCAGTTCGCCTGCTGGAAATGATTTATTGTTTGACGAAAGTTCATGTGAGCAAGGAAGAAATTTTAGCAATAAGATTTGGAATGCTTTCCGATTGGTAAAAGGATGGGAAGTAGCAGACATAGAACAGCCAGAAAGCTCAAAAAAAGCCATTGAGTGGTTCGACCATAAATTGAATGAGACATTAATAACGATTGAAGATCATTACGGGAAATTCCGAATGTCTGATGCATTAATGTCGACTTATAAATTAGTTTGGGACGAGTTCTGCTCATGGTATTTAGAGATGATTAAGCCGGCCTATCAGCAGCCAATCGATAGAGTGACTTTTGATGCTACGATAATGAATTTCGAGAGAATCCTTAAAGTGATTCATCCATTTATGCCATTTATTTCAGAGGAATTGTGGCACCTAATTGCTGATCGTGAAGAAAAGGATTGTTTGATAGTAGCACAGTGGCCAACCATCGGAACACCTGATGAAAAGTTGTTGGCTGACTTTGATTACACCAAAGAGATTGTTTCTGCAATAAGAAACTTTAGAAAATCGAAAAACATACCAAATAAAGATGCCATTCAACTAAAGGTAAAATTGAATGATGCCTATAATAAGTCGTTTGATTCCGTATTGACGAAGTTGGGTAATATTGAAGAGTTGGAGTTCGTTACTGATAAAGTGGATGAAGCCATGTCAATCGTAATCGGAAAAAATGAATTCTTTATTCCTGTTTCAGGGGCGATTGATGTAGAAGCTGAAAAGGAAAAAATTCAGAAAGAACTAGAGTATACAAAAGGCTTTATGAAAGGGGTAGAGAAGAAACTGAGTAATGAACGTTTTGTTAATAATGCCCCAGAAGCTGTAGTTGCAATTGAGAAGAAAAAACTAGAGGATGCTAAAGCTAGAATTTCGGTGCTTGAAGAGCAATTGTCCAACCTGAAATAACAAATTTGAAATAATAGAATAGGAAAGGAGGGCTAAACAGCCCTCCTTTTTTTATGCATCTAGAGGTTGTTAAAAATTGTTGAATGCTACTGTTTTTTTTACTTAATTTAATAATCAATTAACTACAGTCATCTAAAAATCGCTTTACTTTGGAGATTCATATAATGTGATATGGCAAGAAAAGAGTGGGAATATCAAAACAGGGAGATAAGCTGGTTGTCTTTTAACGAACGAGTACTTCAAGAGGCTATGGATCCGAATGTTCCATTGTTGGAGCGGATTCGTTTTTTAGGGATTTATTCCAATAACTTAGACGAGTTTTTTCGAGTAAGAGTAGCGACTATCAGTAGAATGATAGAGTACGGGAAAAAAGCCATTCCTATTTTAGGTTATGATCCTAAAGTAACCCTGAAAGAAATTCTGAAAATAAATAAAGAACATCAATTACAATTTGAAGAAACGTATGCCGATTTAAAAAGGCAACTTTCAGAACAAGAGATTTTTATTGTTAACGAAAGAGAATTGACTTCAGATCAGGGCGTTCAAGTTACAAAGTACTTTAGAAATCACGTTCGACCATCATTGGTTCCATTGATGATCGAAGATAAGCGACCATTTCCAACACTAAATGGGAAAGGAATTTATTTTGCGGTGAAATTGTACAATGGAGAAGGTTCCTCTAAAAAGGATATTCAGTATTCCATTATTGAAATCCCTTCTCAAATCATTTCACGGTTTTATGTGCTACCTGAAGAGGAAGGGAAAAAGTATATCATATTGTTGGATGACGTCATCCGTTATTGTTTGGCAGAGATTTATGCCATTTTTGAATACGAGAATGTAGAAGCTTACACCATAAAGTTTACTCGTGATGAGGAGCTAGATATGGAAGACAACGTTTCTGTTAGTTTAATTGAAAAATTGGAATCAGGAATTAAAGCTCGAAAGCGAGGTGATACCGTCCGTTTTGTTTACGATAAAACAATGCCTCAGGATTTATTGGATTTTTTGTTATCGAATAACGCTATCGAAGAAGAAGACAACATTGTAGCAGGAGGCCGCTATCACAATTTTAAAGATTTTATAGACTTCCCAGTAATAGGAGCAAAACGGCTGAGGTATAAGCCACTTCCTGCTGTAAAACACAAATATTTAGAGAGTCATGTAAGTTTGTTTACAGCCATTAAAGAAAAAGATATTTTATTGTCTTACCCCTATCAATCTTTCAATTATGTAATTGATTTGTTGAGAGAAGCGGCAATTGATCCGAAAGTGCGATCGATAAAAATTACATTGTATCGAGTAGCTAAAAACTCTAAAGTAATTAATGCTTTAATTAATGCTGCCAAAAATGGAAAAACTGTCACTGTAATTGTTGAATTACAAGCGAGATTTGATGAGGAATCGAATATTTATTATGCTAATAAATTACAAGAAGAAGGAATAAAAGTCAACTTTGGTATAGCAGGACTGAAGGTGCATACCAAGATAATCTTGATTAGAAGAAAAGAAGCCAATAAGAATGTGTATTATGCCCACATTGGAACTGGTAATTTTAACGAGAAAACTTCGGAAATATACTGTGACCACTCTTTCTTAACAGCCAATACAAAAATTACCAATGAGGTAAAAAAGGTATTCGCTTTCTTTAAAGATAACTACAAAAGACATGTGTTTCGTCATTTGATGGTTAGTCCGTTTAATACTCGTCGTCAATTCATCAAGCTAGTAAAAGCGGAGATTGATAATGCTAAGTCTGGTTTGCCATCTGGAATTACTATTAAGGTCAACAACTTGAATGACGAGGATATGGCAAATGTGCTTTATGAAGCCAGTGAGGCAGGAGTCAAGGTGAACCTGATTGTTAGAAGTATTTGTAATGTTATTCCTCAGCAATCATACAGTAAGAATATTCATGCGATTAGCCTAGTCGATCGCTTGCTGGAACATGCGCGTGTAATGATTTTTCACAATGCAGGAGAGCCCAAAGTTTATATTGGCTCAGCTGATTGGATGACTAGGAATATCGATAGGAGAGTAGAAGTGACGGTTCCTATTTTTGATTCAAGCATCAAACAAGAATTAATTGATATTATTAATATTCAGCTAAAAGACAATAAGAAGGCGAGAATTTGGGACAAAGAGCTAAGTAATCAGTATGTCAAAACAGACTCTGATAAAGAAGTTAGGGCTCAAATAGCCACTCATGAATATTTTAAGCGAAAGTTAGACGCAAAGAAGTAGGATCTATCTTTTTAAAGGAGATTGTCTCTATTTTTTAACCACATCAATCTTTCTCTTTCGTCTAAATCCATTAAATTTGAAATATGGTGGAGACATTGAGGTTTGCGGCTATTGATATTGGTTCTAACGCTATTCGGTTATTGTTTAGTAATGTTTACGAAACCCAAAGTGGACCAATAATAAAAAAGGCCTCATTGATTAGAATACCCATTCGTTTAGGAGAAGATTCTTTTAATCTGAATAGAATTACGGAAGAGAAAGAAGCAAAACTAATCAAGAGTATGTTGGCCTTCCGAAATTTGATGGAAGCTTACGATGTAGTTTCTTATAAAGCATGTGCCACATCAGCAATGCGAGATGCTGAAAATGGGCCTGATGTAATCAAAAGAATTTTCAAAAAGTCTGGTGTTCAGTTGAACATTATTGATGGCGAATCTGAAGCAGAGCTTATTTTTCAGACACATATCGCAGATGCCTTAGATGCTTCTAAAACATATCTTTACATGGATGTTGGTGGAGGTAGTACAGAGTACACAGTATTCAAAGATGGAGAGAAAGTAATCGCTCGTTCATTTAATATCGGAACTATTCGATTGAGAGATAATATTGTGAAAGAAGGTGTTTGGGATGAAATGAATACTTGGCTGAGGATGGTTGGTAAAAAGTTTGACCCTGATTTAGTGATTGGTTCAGGTGGAAACATCAATAAGCTTTTTAAGTTGAGTTCTCTACCACCGATGAAGATTTTAAAGAATGCCAAGCTGAAGCATTTGAAGGAGCATCTCGAGTCTTTTTCTTTGGAAGATAGAATAGAAGTTCTTGGGCTTCGTCCAGATAGAGCAGATGTAATAATTCCAGCTGCAGATCTCTTTCTAAATACTTTGAAACAGGCCAAAATTTCAGGAATTTTGGTTCCGAAAGTGGGACTTGCAGATGGTATTGTTCACAAATTATACCATGATTACAAAGCCCAAAATGGCTAGTGTTTGATGAGGTATTTAATTTTCTTTGTATTTTCTTGTCTGCCGTTCGGCATATTTTCTCAGATAGTAAACATAGAGGATCAACGACAGAATGCACCTGAAATGGGTTTAAGCGGACAAGCTGATTTTAATTTCAATATCAATAAGAATACTACAGTGCTCTACCAATTGGGTAATCGAATACAAGCACGCTATCGGGAAGACGAACATCTCTTTTTGTTTTTCAATGAAATTAATTTAGTAAAGGCTGACGGTGAAGATTTTGTAAATGGAGGGTTTCAACACTTAAGGTACAATAAAATAATAAGTGAAAAATTTCGATGGGAAGCATTTACGCAAAGTCAGTATAATGGTGTACAGAAAATTGATTGGCGGTATTTGTTAGGCGCCGGCCCACGATTTACCTTATTAAATACGGACTCTTTAGCGATAAATACTGGAGTATTGACAATGTTTGAATACGAGCAGTTGAAGGAGGGTCTGGGCTCCGAAGCAACAGTAAGGTTGAGTACTTATTTGTCATTTAAATATGATATTACCAAAAACATGAACCTGAGTAGCACCACTTATTATCAACCCAAGGTGTGGAATTTTAAAGACTACCGTATTTCCAACGAAACAACTTTTAATATTGGTCTCACGAATAAATTGTCGCTTAAGGTTATATACACTTTAGTTTACGATTCTCGTCCTGCTTTTGAAGTTCCCGAGACCATCTACAATCTTAAAAATGCAATTTCTTATAAGTTTTAGTCGGTAATCGATTTGGCTGCTAGTACTCCTTTCTTTATCGAATCGGAAACAGAAACACCGTGAATAAAATTTCCTATTATTTGGTAATTGGGGTTCTCCGAAGAAAAAAAGTGTTCTTGTTTTACTAGTTCTTCGTGACCCATATTATATTGGGGTATCCCTTTCTCCCATTTAATATAATTTACCAATTCTGGTTCTCCCGAAATTTCCATTATCTCAGCCAATTCAGTTTTTATTTTTTTGAGTAACTCATCTTTTGGCAATTGAGTTAATTCTGGAGATCGGGCTCCACCAATTATGATGGCAAATAAGTCTTTGTTTTTAGGTGTATTGTGTGGGAAAAATCGATTGATAAACAAGATGCCCAAAAAACTTTTTTGTTCCTTAGCTCTAGTTAAAATACCGAACCCAGGTTCTTGATTTTTTACTTGCTTTTTATCATATCCAAGATGAATAACCACAGTAGGTGCATAATAAACTTGGTTTAGCTGTTCGCTAAATCTAGGGTAAAAGTCTTTCCAAAAGTTAGCTTCAACGTATGCTGGTAAACCACTTATAATTTGGTCAACTTCCAATTGATGTTGCTGTCCATTTTGAGTGTAAGAAATGCGATAAGCATTTTCAATTTTCTCAATTGCGGTAACAGAAGAATTCAACTTTAGTCGACCTCCTAATTTGTTTTGAATTAATTCTGGAATTGTACGAAGACCATCTTTGAAGCTGATCATTTTTTGCTTGGGCAATTCTTGTTGTCTTGGGTCGGCTTTCTTTTCCTTCATCGACTTTATCATCCCTTTGATGATACTACCGTAATTTTTTTCTGCATCCCACAATGCTTTCATAGAATATTTCGCACTCATTTTTTCTGGGTCACCGGCATACACCCCCGTTACAAACGGTGCAATAACATTATCTAAAAGGGAAGTGCTGAATCTTCTTTTACAAAATGAAGCCAATGATTCATCAGCTGAATAACGATTGGCTTTTTGGAAGGGTTCTCTTAAAATGGTGGCAATGCCTCCCCACCCAATTAATTTATTTCCAAATAGGTTTCCTGGTCCTGATGGCAAAGCAACAGGCTTTTTCCCCATTAGTATAAATCGACTCTTAGCTGCGACTTCTTCTGGGTAAATGATAGAATCTACTAGATTCAAATCTTTAAGCAGATCTAAAAATTCTGGATTGTTAAGCATCACCGAATTTGGTCCGGTTTCTAAATGATAGCCATCTTTGGTAACAGTATTCATCAACCCTCCCACTTGGTTGGATTGCTCGATTACAGTCAACTCAATGTCTTCTCGAATTAAAAAATTAGCAGCGCTTAAACCACTTATTCCTGCTCCTAAAACTGCTATTCTTTTCATTTTTTATCTTATTGTTTACCCTAAAATCATCTAAGAACAACTAAAATGCACTTAACAAAACCAAAGTTTAACCGCAAAGCCCACAAAGGTTTCGCAAAGTTCGCTAAGTGAAGAATACCAATTGATTTAACTTTTTCCTTTAGCAGCGCAGCGGTCATCTAACTTCTAAAAAGCGAAGCGTTCTTCCCCTTAAATCGTCATCGAAAACAGCTGCGTCTGTGGTTTATTTCGAATCAATCGCACATCAAATGCCATACAAATGTTTCTGATAAAAGGCTTTCCAGCTTCTGTCACTTTTAAACTCTTATTTCCTAATTCTAAGAACCCATCTTCAATCAATTCTGTTAATCTTGGAATGCATTCATCAATAATTTCATGGTAGCTTTCTTCGTCAGCCCATGAAGTTTCGTAGTGACACATAATGTCCAAAATGTGTCTTCTAATGACCAAATCTTCCTCCGTTAATTCATGCCCTCTAAAAATTGGAATTTCTCCTTCTTCTATTATTTTGTAGTATTCTTCAACTGTCTTAACATTTTGAGCAAAGGCATACCAACTGTCGCTAATTGATGAAACGCCTAACCCAATCATCAATTGAGTTTTGGATGCAGAATATCCCATAAAATTTCGGTGTAACTCTTTGTTTTTCATGGAAACATACATGCTGTCAGTTTCTAAAGCAAAGTGATCCATTCCTATTTCTTTATAGCCAGAATCCAATAGCAGTTGATAACCGATCTCGTATAATTCTCTTTTTTCATCGTCTTTTGGAAGGTCGGCTTCGTCATATCCACGCTGGCCATTTCCTTTAATCCATGGCACGTGAGCATAGCTGTAATATGCAATGCGATCTGGCTTTAATTCCCTCACCTTATTGATGGTGTCAATGATACTCTCTTTGGTTTGGTGCGGCAATCCATAAACCAAATCAAAGCTGGTGGATGTGTATCCGGCAGCTCTGGTATTATTAATAACTTCTTCTACTACTTCAAATGGTTGAATTCGATTAATCGTTTTTTGCACTTTCGGATCAAAATCTTGAACACCGTAGCTTGCGCGATTGAAACCTAATTCGTTCATCACTTTTAAGTGCTCCAACTTGGTGTTGTTCGGATGGCCTTCAAAGCTGTAAGAATGATTCTCAGGAATAATTCCTTTAGAAGTTAGTCCTAAAATGAGTTTTCTCAAACTTTCGGGGCTGAAAAAAGTAGGAGTGCCACCACCAAAGTGAATCTCGCTAATAATTGGAGTTTCTCCTAAAAGTTCCAAATATAAATCCCACTCTTTTAAAACTGCTGTGATATATGGATCTTCAACTTCGTGGTTTTTGGTGATTCGTTTGTTGCAACCACAGAAAGTACACAAGCTTTCGCAAAAAGGTAAATGCACATATAGACTAATGCCTTCTTTTTCATTGCTTTCATCAAACGAAAGTTTTACAGATTTTTTCCAAGCATCTAAGTCAATTCCCTTTTCATCCCAATACGGAACGGTAGGGTAAGAAGTATAGCGAGGTCCAGGTATATTGTATTTTGCGATAAGCGATTGAGCCATAATATTTCTTCGTTTTGATTCGTCAAATTTACGAAGAAAGGAAGACTAAGGTCGAGCAAAATCGAAAAGTCTTTTTTATTGCTTTTTTTGGATTAGCCAGCTTACTCCTGCTGAAATAAATCGGGTGTTTGTAGAGTAGTTGTCATTTTTTAAATCTAGATTCGTTCCGAACGAAAGGTCCAATTGAAGGGTTTCCTTTGCTAGGAAAGTAACACCTCCATTTATATAAGTCCTATGATCTATCGACTGGCTGCCGTATCCTTCTCTTAGAAATGCGTATTCTTCTATAAAAAAGCCAAATCGTTCTTTTAACTTATAGGTTGCCGCTATAGAGATAAAGACTTCATGGTATCCATATTCATAATAAGTATGCCCTAAGTTGTAACCAAAAGAAAATGAATCATCTATTTTATGTGAGATTAAAAGCCTATTGTTAATTCCAAAGCTTTCAGAGCTAAAGCCGTCAGAACCTGCTGGGACTATGAAATTTGTTAGCCAACCGAGTTTTATTAGGCGATCTTCTTTATTTAAGAGTTGGAATTTAAATCCAACTTGAAGGTCACTAATGCCAGTTTCTGAGTATGATTGACTTAGGCCAAAGTTTGGATAGCTACTTTTTTCTTCAAATCGATTAATCTGGGCAACTAATCTAACTTCTACATTCTTTACAAATGCATACCTTAAAGTAGTTGTAGGTATTGCAAATTGAAGTGCTTCATAATTGTCGTTTCCTTTATTTGTAGTCTTCGCAGCTGCTAACCCTGCCTCAATCTGAAAACTTCCTTGTGGTATAACTATGGCGCTCGCTCCCTGTGTAGGCCTGTCTGTATCTATGGTTTGAGCTACCAATAACACAGTAGAAAGCATTAGAAGAGGTAATAAAAATGCTTTTTTCATAAAAATGTAGGTTTAGGAAAAGTATCAAGACTAAGTCTAACTGATAGTAAACAAAGCTATTAATTTCTTTTTATTCTAAGGCTTGAAAAGTGTAAATTTGTGTTCTTAAAAATTTCAAGAAATGATAGACGCAAAACCATATACACCTAAGAATAAAGTCAGAATTGTAACTGCAGCTTCTTTATTCGATGGGCATGATGCTGCCATCAATGTGATGCGAAGAATTATTCAAGCTACTGGCGTAGAGGTGATTCATTTAGGTCATGATAGAAGTGTGCAAGAAGTGGTAGATACTGCCATTCAAGAAGATGCTAATGCAATTGCCATGACATCTTATCAAGGAGGTCATGTTGAGTATTTCAAATACATGCGTGATTTATTAGTAGAAAATGGCGCAGGACATATTAAATTATTTGGAGGTGGCGGTGGAGTAATTCTTCCAGAAGAAATTCAAGAATTACACGATTATGGTATTGAGCGTATCTATTCCCCAGATGATGGTCGCTCTCTAGGATTACAAGGAATGATTAATGATTTAGTGGAGCGTTCTGATTATCCTACAGGTAAGGATATTACCGACGAGGTAGATTTCCTAAAAGCGAAAAAGTCAACTGCAATTGCTCGATTAATTTCAGCGGCAGAAAACTTCCCTGAAGAGAGTAAAGAGGTGCTAGACAGGGTGCACGAAATGGCTGAAAAAGTAAAAACGCCAATTTTGGGGATAACTGGAACCGGTGGAGCTGGTAAATCTTCATTAGTGGATGAGTTAGTGCGCCGGTTTTTATTGGATTTTGAAGATAAAACAATAGCTATTGTATCCGTTGACCCATCAAAGAGAAAAACTGGTGGAGCATTATTAGGAGATCGAATTCGAATGAATGCAATCAAGAATGATCGTGTGTATATGCGTTCTCTTGCAACACGTCAGTCTAATTTGGCGTTGTCAAAATACGTAGCTGAAGCCATTTCCATACTGAAAGCTGCAGAGTACGACTTGATTATATTAGAAACTTCAGGAATTGGACAGTCTGATACTGAAATTACTGACCATTCTGATGTTAGTTTATATGTAATGACTCCTGAATTTGGTGCTGCTACTCAGCTGGAGAAGATTGATATGTTAGACTTTGCTGACTTAGTGGCGATCAATAAGTTTGATAAACGAGGTGCTTTGGATGCGCTGAGGGATGTGAAGAAGCAATTCAGAAGAAATCATTTATTGTGGGAAGCCGACGATAAAGATATCCCTGTTTTTGGAACAATCGCATCTCAGTTCAATGATCCAGGTATGAATCAACTGTATCGTTCATTGATGGAGAAAGTCGAAGAGGTAACTTATGCAGGATTGAAGTCTAGTCTTGCCATTTCAGATGAAATGTCTGAGAAGATTTTTATTATTCCTCCGAGTCGAGTGCGCTATTTATCAGAAATCTCTGAGAACAATCGAAGCTATGATAAGTGGGTAGAAGAGCAAGCTAACGTCGCAGAGCAGCTTTATGGGTTGCACAATTCTATCGAAACGATAAAAAACTCATCCATGGATGATAAAGATCGTTTAGTGAAAGGTCTACAAGAGTCTTTTGAAACGGTAAAATTAGAGCTAGACCCTAAGAACTGGTTGCTGTTAGAAGAATGGGAAGCTAAAAAAGATAAATATAAACAACCGGTCTTTACTTTTAAAGTAAGAGACAAAGAGTTAAAAATAAAGACACATACCACGTCATTGTCTCAATCGGAGATTCCTAAAGTGGCATTGCCAAAGTATCGCTCGTGGGGAGATATATTAAAATGGAATTTGCAAGAAAATGTGCCAGGTGAGTTTCCATACACTGCAGGTTTGTTCCCATTTAAGCGCGAAGGTGAGGACCCGACAAGAATGTTCGCAGGTGAAGGTGGTCCTGAAAGAACCAACCGACGATTCCACTATGTTTCACTTTCGATGCCTGCAAAACGTTTATCCACCGCATTTGATTCGGTTACACTTTATGGGAATGACCCAGCTTATCGCCCAGATATTTATGGTAAAATTGGAAATGCAGGTGTTTCTATATGCTGTCTAGATGACGCTAAGAAGTTGTATTCAGGTTTTAATTTATCAGATCCAATGACTTCTGTTTCTATGACCATCAACGGACCTGCGCCGATGCTGTTAGGTTTCTTTATGAATGCAGCCATTGATCAACAATGTGAGTTCTATATTAAAGAGAATGGATTAGAGAAAGAAGTAGAAGCGAAGATTGAGAAAATTTATCAAGAGAAAGGTGTTGCACGTCCGAAATACCAAGGTGAATTGCCTGAAGGAAACGACGGACTAGGATTGATGTTGCTAGGGGTTACTGGTGATCAGGTGTTACCTGCTGGGGTTTATGAAGAAATTAAGAAATCGACTCTTACGAAAGTTAGAGGAACAGTTCAGGCGGATATATTGAAAGAAGATCAAGCACAGAATACATGTATTTTCTCCACTGAGTTTGCGTTGCGACTAATGGGTGATGTTCAAGAATACTTTATTCGAGAAAATGTTCGAAACTTCTACTCCGTTTCTATTTCGGGATATCACATTGCTGAAGCTGGAGCAAATCCTATTACTCAGTTAGCCTTTACTATAGCGAATGGATTTACCTACGTAGAATATTATTTAAGTCGTGGAATGGACATCAATAAATTTGGTCCAAATTTATCGTTCTTTTTCTCCAATGGAATCGATCCAGAATATGCTGTAATTGGTCGAGTAGCTCGAAGAATATGGAGTAAAGCCCTAAAAAATAAATATGGGGCAAATGCAAGAGCGCAAATGTTGAAATACCATATTCAAACTTCAGGTCGTTCGTTGCATGCTCAGGAGATTGATTTTAATGATATTAGAACCACGCTTCAAGCACTTTATGCGATTTATGATAACTGTAATTCATTGCACACTAATGCCTACGATGAGGCCATAACGACTCCAACAGAGGAGAGTGTAAGACGCGCCATGGCTATACAGTTGATTATTAATCGTGAGTTGGGGTTAGCAAAAAATGAGAATCCATTACAAGGTTCATTTATAATTGAAGAATTAACTGATTTAGTTGAAGAGGCAGTTCTTTCAGAGTTTGATAGAATTACCGAGAGAGGTGGTGTTCTTGGAGCTATGGAAACC
This sequence comes from Acidiluteibacter ferrifornacis, assembly GCF_009909615.1. Lineage (GTDB taxonomy): Bacteria > Bacteroidota > Bacteroidia > Flavobacteriales_E > Vicingaceae > Acidiluteibacter > Acidiluteibacter ferrifornacis. The sequence continues at coordinate 112,314 of NZ_WWNE01000008.1, forward strand.
ATGTATCAGCGAAGTAAAATTCAAGAAGAAAGTTTGTATTATGAAGGTCTGAAGCATTCGGGTGAATTCCCAATTATTGGAGTGAACACGTTCTTAAGCTCTAAAGGGTCTCCTACTGTATTGCCAAGAGAAGTAATTCGGGCAACTAAAGAAGAGAAGGAGTATCAAATTGAAATGGTAGAAGCGCTGCAAAAGAAAAACGCAGATCGCTCAGAGAAGTTGCTTCGTGAACTACAGGAAAAAGCCATTGCCAACGAGAACTTATTTGAAGAGTTAATGGAAGTAACAAAATATTGTTCTTTAGGACAAATCACTAACTCTTTGTTCAATGTAGGTGGACAGTATAGAAGGAATATGTAATTTAAAAATCAACAACTTAGAGCGCGATTTATCGCGTTCTTTTTGTTTGTACCCATCTCAAAAAAATTAAAAATGAAAAAGATACTTATTGCAGCAATAGTGAGTATAGGTTTAGCTGCTTGTCAATCTAAGTCTACCGAATCAATTGATCAAGAAGGGTCAACAAATATAAAGGAACTAAAAGATACGTCCGCCTTCTACTACTCCATTGAGGAAGCTCATAATGCCGAAAAATGGTACACTCAAGAGGTTTTTAAAACGAATATTGAGTTGATCTTTGGCGGAAAAGTTAGATTTCGAGGAGTAATGTATACTACACCAGATGGAGGTAAGACTAGAATGGAGTCTGAAGATGGGACGGTTATGGTCTTTGATGGACAGAATGCCTACATCAGTCCCGATACTTCTTCTTATCAAAGAGCGAGGTTTGATGTGCTGACATGGCCATATTTTCTGACTGCGGCTTATAAGTTATCCGATCCAGGAACGAATATTGAAAAACAAGGAAACCGACAGCTAGATGGTGTGGATTTTGAAGCAGCTAGATTGACTTTTGAAGCTAACGTGGGAGATACTCCAGATGACTGGTATATACTTTATAAAGACCCATCAACGAATTATCTTGCAGCCATGGCCTATATTGTTACGTATGGTAAGGATTTGGAAAAAGCAAATGCAGATCCACACTGTTTGACGTATGAGAATTTTGTAGACTTTAATGGAATTCCAATTGCAACCACATGGAATTTATGGACGTGGAATGAAGCTGGAGAGATTAGTAAATTGTTAGGAACAGCAACATTGAGCTATTTTGAATCTGTAAAAATGGCTCCAGATTTGTTTAGCAAAAGTAAAAATTCTCGTTTAGCACCTATAGCAAGCGTGGAATAATTCAAAAGAAATAGTATTTTTAGCTAAACTTAAAAGAAAAAAAATGAAGATTAAATTAATTATGCTCACTTTTTTCGCCTCAATTTTTGCTGTCTCAGCATATGCTCAAGGTGATATTTTTGGTAAATGGAAAACCATCGACGATGAGACTGGGAAACCAAAGTCTATTGTAGAAATTTACAAAAAGGATGGTAAAGCCTATGGTAAAATTGTTAAGTTATTCCGTGAGCCGGGAGAAGATCAGGATCCGATTTGTGATAAGTGTGAAGACTATAGAAAGGATAAAAAAATCATTGGGATGACCATTATTACCGGAATGGAATACGATGAAGATGATAAAGAATGGGATGATGGTGAAATACTAGATCCTAAAAAGGGAACTATTTACGACTGTAAATTATGGCTAGAAGATGGAGATTTGCAAGTTAGAGGTTATATCGCCTTCTTTTTTAGAACTCAGACTTGGAAGCGCGTAGAATAATATAATGTTGACTAAATGATAGAAAGGGGATGTTGATTAATTCAATATTCCCTTTTTTTATATACAGCATTCGCAATGAACTCACCGTAGTAATAATGCTTGGTCAATAAGAGGTATCCATTTTTTTCAAACAGAAATGAATAATCCTCAATCCTGGAAGAGGTGATTTGGGTAGTAAATTTTAAAAATTGAAACATGGTGAATTCAATTCCCTTTTGCCACCATTTTTTAGAGACGTTAAAGTCAGCGTAAAGCCAAATTCCATTTACCTTAAGGTGGGAGTGAAGTTGGTTAAATAACATTTCAATTTCTGGCTGTTCAAATAAGTCTAGGAAAAAAAAGGTGCAAACTATGTCGTATTGCTGATCGGGAATATTTGCTATCCCTCCTCGAATAAAAACAGTATTCGGATTAGTAGACTTCTTTTTAGACAACTCCACCATTCTCGAAGAGGCTTCAATATACGTGATGTTGATTTGTGGCTTAAGGGTCTCAATTTTTTGTAGAGTTGTGCCTGTTCCTCCTCCGATGAAAAGTAAATGGCCTTCATCGGGTAGCGAATGGATTAGATCTTCCTGTGCTTTTACCGATTGTTTTAAAAAGACAATGTTATTAATGGAATCGTAAAGGTGCGCTATTGAATTATAGTTATTTTTAAACATAAAAAAAGCTCCTAAGTTATCAGGAGCTAAAGTAAAGGATTATTGTTCGCTATTGTTTAATGCCTTGTTTTTTTGATTTTAATTGATCAACGTTAGAGTCCGAAGTCCTAATTTTCATTTCAAGTTCTTTTAATTTCTTATTATTCTCTTCGATTTGCTCAGCTTTCTCTTTGTTCTCTTTGGTCATTTTTTCGATATCTTTTTTATTCTCTTCGATATCATCTATTAGATCTTTATTCTTGTCAGTAAGCTTTGATTGGTCTTTTTTTAGATCTCCACTCAGTCCTACAGCATCGTCTAACTTTTCTTCATAATATTCTCCTAAATACTGATTGAGAAAATCTTGAAAAAGCGTCCTCATGTTTGAGAAAGCAGTGCCATCTGAAGACGGAGTAATGTATAAATCGTAACCTTTTCGGGCAAATAGAGTCATTTGAGTGCCACCATCCTTATTCTCTTTGAACGCACTATATAAGTCAATTTGGACATCGGTAATAGCAATTACCTTGCTTTGCTTTACGGCATAAAAATTACCGTTACGTTTTAGTTTTACATCGTGCTGTTTTTTTAAATATTTCTTAAATGCTTTTCTGGCTTCTTTAGGCTCCGGTGCTATTTCTACCTCCAAAGAAGTTTGACTTTTTTCTTCATGATAAGCAGTTGACTGTATTATTGAATAGGTCTGAGCAGTTAAACTAAGTGAAGCAATTGAAAATATTAGAAGTATTGTGTTTTTCATGTTAAATTTTAGTGTTAGTGGATTGAATATTCCTTTAAATGTAAGCAATTGACATGCCCTAGTACACAAAAAACAACAATTTTTATACATTTGTGTTTCAAATTAGATAAATGTTAAACAATAAGAAGGTGGTAGTCGTAATGCCTGCCTACAATGCCTCAAAAACTCTAGACCGGACTTATTCAGAAATTCCATTCCCACTCGTTGATGAAGTTATTCTTGTTGATGATAATAGTTCTGATGATACATACATAAAGGCTAGAGAGCTAGGTATAAAACATGTCATCAAACATGAAAAGAATCGGGGCTATGGGGGTAATCAAAAAACGTGTTATGCAGCCGCATTGAAGCTGAATGCAGATATCGTAATTATGGTTCATCCAGACTACCAGTATACGCCAAAATTAATCCCCGCTATGGCCGAAATGTTGACTAGTGGATTATATGAAGTGGTTTTGGGTTCTCGAATACTGGGTACGGGAGCACTCAAAGGAGGTATGCCTTTCTACAAATATTTTGCAAATCGAGTGTTAACATTTACTCAGAATCTTCTTGTAGGAGCAAAGCTATCAGAGTATCATACAGGATATCGTGCTTTTACTAAAGAGGCAATTCAGTCAATAGATATCTCTAAAAATTCAGATAATTTTATTTTTGACAATCAAATGCTTTCTCAGTTATTGATGAAAGGTTACGAAATAGCAGAAATAACTTGTCCAACGAAGTATTTCGATGAGGGTTCCTCTATCAATTTCAAAAATAGTACTATTTATGGGTTAGGAGTATTGAAAGTAAGTATTCAACATCGTTTAAAACGAATGGGGATCTACACCGCAAAAATCTATCAATAACGCAGTAACTCTAGTTCTTGTTATCCCCATTTTGAAATCTTAATTTCGCATTTCCATTTATGATAAGAATTAAAAATTTAAGATATGTCAAACGCTATTTTTAAAACGCCAATTGCTACCAACGAGCCTATATTAAATTACGCTCCAGGATCTGCAGAGCGAAAAGAATTACAAGATACCGTAGCCAAAATGAAAGCTACTCCTGTCGATGTTCCAATGTATATTGGAGGTAAAGAGGTGAGGACAGGAAATACTGTAAGTATGCATCCGCCATATGATCATCAGCATAATTTGGGACATTTTCACAAAGGAGATGGTTCTCATGTGAAAATGGCTATTGATGCTGCCTTAGCAGCAAAAGAGTCATGGGCGAATACTTCATGGGAGCATAGAGCTTCTGTGTTTTTAAAGGCAGCGGAATTGATTGCAGGTCCATACAGAGCAAAGTTGAATGGAGCTACCATGTTAGCACAGTCTAAGAATGCCTTTCAAGCTGAAATTGATTCGGCATGCGAGATTATAGACTTCTTTAGATACAATGTGCAGTTTATGCGTCAAATTTATACAGAGCAACCAGAATCAGGTCCTGGTGTTTGGAATAAATTGGAATATCGTCCTTTAGAAGGATTTGTATTTGCATTGACTCCATTTAATTTTACTGCTATTGCAGGTAATTTGCCAGCAGCTCCAGCTATGATGGGTAATACAGTAGTTTGGAAAGCCGCAGATACTCAGATATATTCAGCGAGAGTTATCATGGAAATTTTGATTGAGGCAGGTTTGCCAGATGGTGTTATCAATTTAGTTTATGTTGGTGGGCAAGAGGCAGGTGATGTAATTTTTAGCCACAGAGATTTTGCAGGTATTCATTTCACAGGATCTACCGCTGTTTTTGAAAATATTTGGAAAACAATTGGAAATAACATCTCTACATACAAGAGTTATCCGAGAATTGTTGGAGAGACCGGTGGAAAGGATTTTATCATAGCTCACGAGTCTGCTGATCCTATTCAAATAGCAACTGCTATTTCTAGAGGAGCTTTCGAATTTCAAGGGCAAAAATGTTCAGCGGCTTCAAGAGCTTATATTCCAAAAAGTCTATGGCCAGCAGTTAAAGAACGTTTAGAAATAGATGTAAAGTCATTTAAAATGGGTTCGCCTGAAGATTTTACGAATTTTGTAAATGCTGTAATCAGTGAAAAGGCCTTTGATAGTATTGCCAACTATATTGATGGAGCTAAGAATTCTTCAGATGCTGAAATTATCCTTGGAGGAGGATACGATAAATCTAAAGGTTACTTTATCGAACCAACAGTCATTGTAGCAAAGGATCCTAAATTTACCACCATGTGCGAAGAAATCTTCGGTCCAGTAATCACGATTTTTGTATACGAAGAAAATGATTTTGAGGCAACATTGGATTTGGTGGACGACAATGCTTACGCCTTAACAGGCGCAATTTTTGCGAAAGACAGAATCGTAATTGAACATATGTGTAAGCGATTAGTGAATGCAGCAGGGAACTTCTATATCAATGATAAACCAACTGGGGCTGTAGTCGGTCAGCAGCCATTCGGTGGAGCTAGAAAATCTGGAACTAACGATAAGGCTGGGGCAATGCAAAATTTAATGCGTTGGGTTTCTGCTCGTACAATGAAAGAAACTTTCGTAACACCAACAGATTATAGATACCCGTTTTTGGGGTAAATCAAATTAAGTCCACTAACAAACGCCTGTTAAGATTTTAACAGGCGTTTTGTATTTACATTGGTTTTGTATGTCTAATTTTGGAATGATGAATAGATTGTGGAATAAAATACCGCCTTTTTTTAGGAATAAATACGTTTTTACATTTATTGTATTCATTGTTTGGTTATTCTTTTTTGACCAAAACAATTGGATTGCTCAGATGCAGTATCAATTTGAGTTAAATAAATTGGACAATGAGCGGGAGTTTTACGAAGAGGAAATAAAAATTGTCACACAAGATTTAAAAGAGTTACAGACCAATCCGAAATCATTGGAGAAGTTTGCAAGGGAAAAATACCTCATGAAAAAAGATAATGAAGAGGTATTCGTATTAATTGATGAAGACTAAGAACGTAGAACAAAAAAGGCTCATTTTAATCAAATGAGCCTTTTAATTTTGGTTTATTTTGCGGGTAATACTTTGGTGGAAACCTCACCAAATCCAACTCTTATTCCATTTTTTTCTGCATATCCTCGCATTATAACGGTGTCTCCATCGTTAATGAATGTGCGCTCAGAGCCATCATCTAACTTTAAAGGCTTTGTTGCATTCCAAGCAAGCTCTAACATGGAGCCATAAGAATCCGGGGTGTGTCCTGAAATTGTACCACTACCGTACATGTCACCGGCTTTTATATTACATCCATTAATAGTATGATGAGCTAATTGTTGCTCCATATTCCAATACATGTATTTGTAATTTGATTTAGAAACAACCGATTCTACACTTCCTTCAGGTTGGATTAAAACCTCTAAGTTAATGTCAATGTTTTTGTTTCCATTAAATTTAAGGTAAGGAAATACTTCAGGCTCTTGTTTAGGTCCTTCAACTCTGTACGGTTCCAAAGCATCCATAGTAACTACCCATGATGAAATAGAGGAGGCGAAGTTCTTGGCAAGGAACGGTCCTAGAGGAACATATTCCCACTTTTGGATATCTCTAGCACTCCAATCATTGAATAAAACCATTCCAAAAATAAAATTATCTGCTTCATCAGGTGTAATGTGATCACCTAATTCTTTTCCTGGATATGTAATAAATGCTGTTTCTAATTCAAAGTCCAATCGTTTGCATGGACCAAATGTAGGAGCCCCATCATTCGGTTTTTGCTGGCCTTTTGGGCGATGAATGGCGACTCCGGAATTGATAATGGAAGAAGATCGTCCATGATAACCTACTGGAATATATTTCCAGTTCGGTAATAGGGCGTTGTTTGGATCTCTAAACATTGTTCCTACGTTTGTTGCGTGTTCAATGCTTGAATAAAAGTCAGTATAATCACCAATTTTTGCAGGTAAATGGGTCTGAACTCTATCTATGGGTGTAATCACTTCCAGTAATGCATTCTCTTTTTTTCTTAGTTCATCATTTCCTTTTGTGAAGATTTCAGATATTCGATCACGAATGATTCGAGTGTAGGCTTTACCCTTTTCAATAAAAGAGTTGAGCGAATCTTGATTGAAAATATTATCCGTTTCTATTCCATCAAAGTAACCCAATTCAGCTAAGCATTGTAAGTCGATTACACTATTACCAATACGTGTAGCGACTCTTTTCGTTTTTTTGTCCGTACTGATAATTCCAAAAGGAATGTTTTGAATAGGGAAGTCCGATCCCTCGTTTATTTCAATCCAACTCGTTAATTCTGGGTTATTGGCTTTTATATTCATGTGAAATTATATTAAGTTTTTTACAAAAGTAGTATTTTGAAAGTGTTTAAAAAATGATGCAACCTCAAATGAGCTTTTTGCGTCTTGTTTTTGCAACTACTGAAAAGGGCTGCTTTGTAGTGTTGAAAAAGATTTAAGTTGTATTATTATGATACTATAATTAAATTAGCCCAACTTTAAATAACTAATCGATTTTAAGATGAGAAGAAGTTTACAATTCTTTACGTTTACCTTGACAGTAATGCTTTCTAGCATTGCTTTTTACACTTTTGGACAAACCCCAACAGTGAATGTTTTTGAAGAGCGATTTGATGGCCCCACAATTAAGATGACTTCTTCGTCAGCTTCTGGTCTAAATAATAATCGTTGGGCTATTACTAATAGGGTGGGAGCACAAGGAAGCACTCCATATAGCAGTGATTCGGCACAAGTAGTTGCCGGAGATATTCTCTATCTAACAACAGATCCTATTGATTTAACTCCATATGTTTCAGCGTTGTTGAGTTTTGATCATGTAGCTAAAATCGAAGGTGGGGATAGGGCTCATGTTGAGTTATCTATTGATAATGGGGCTACTTGGATTCATTTGGGAAAGAAGAATACTAACTATCAAGGTCAGACGAATATGTTACCAGATAGTGCTTGGTCGGAATTTTCTGATGTAATTGGATGGAGAGGAACACCAACTCAAGCCAATATAGTAGCTTATCCTCAACCCTCTTGGTTTAGAAAGGAAAATTTCGATATTTCAGAATTGGCGGGGGGACAACCCAATGTGAGAATTCGATTTGTGCTAAGAGATATGCTAAATTCTCAAGCTGGACCTTCAGGAAGAGCAGGATGGTTTCTTGATAATGTAATTGTAGCCGGTGCATTTTGTGAGTTGTTTCCACCAGCAGTTAATCTGTCGGCTCCTAGCTCTTATCCTGGTTCCTATGGAGACGGTAGAGTTTATGATACTGGTCCATTTGATTTTATTGCTTCTGTGACTGATCAATCTGGACTTTTGTTGGATTCTACCTATGTAGCATACGCTAGATATGACAACAGTAACCCAAGAGTGCTAATCGTACGAGATACTGTAAAAATGGTGAATGTTTCAGCTGCTAACTTTCGAGGAACAATACCCGCTGCTAATGTTGGAGATTCAATAAGGTATTCGTTAATTTACACCGATGCAAGTGGTTGCTTTAATAAAACCCGATTCCCATTAGCAGGAGAGCGATACATGATTATTTACCCTGATTTGCCACAGCCTTGTCAACAATTGCCTGAATTTCAATTTCCCTATAAAGAAGATTTTGAATCATTTCCAAGGGATGAGACAGGTAAAATGTATAACAACTGGGTTAATTTGCAAGGAGATTTTCATGATTGGTGGGTAGGAGTTGATTCTACACTAACCAATGGAACTGGTCCTAAGGGAGGTAAATCTGGAATTAAATTCTTGTATTTAGAGGCAACCGGTCATGTAGGCCAAGAAGCGCATATCGTTTCACCCTGTTTGGACTTTTTTGAAACTCCAAACCCGACACTTGAATTCTGGTATCATATGAATGGTCAAAATATTGATGAATTGCATATTGATATTTATGATGAAACTATACCAGGTTGGGTAAATGATGTCGCTCCTCCAATTATTGGGAATCAAGGTGATTTCTGGAGGTTGAAGCAAATCAATTTTTACAACTACAGAGATCGAGTAGTTCAGATACGTTTGAGAGCTAAGGCAGGAAAAGGTGGAGATATTGGCGATATTGCGATCGACGACTTCTATATTTACAATGGTCCAATTCATAATGCTGCAGTTGTTGAAGTATATAGAACTCCTTTTACTCCAAAAGTAAATGACCAATTATCATTTAGATTAGAGAATTTTGGAGTACTACCAATTACGACGCTTAGTGCGACTTACAATATTTATGATCGATTTAATAATCTTGAATCAACAGTTACTGAAACTTTTAATGGACTCAATGTTCCACCAGCAGCAACACAAGATTTGACTTTTTCTACTCCGTTTTTAGCACCTGATAGCATATTTTTTGCACAAGTCATAGTAAATCTTGCAATGGATACTGCCAATAATAATGATACGAATATTGCTCAATCATATGGGGTAAACAAGCGTCCTATTTCTTATTATGACAACTATGATGTGGATTCAAGGGCTGATGATTGGGTTAACTTTCCCTTACAAGTAGGGGTGCCAGATAAATGGAAGAGATTGAAACCCGGTACAGGTTTTGGTGAGCCAAAACAAGCCTTTTCACCTGATTATGTTTGGAGTGTGAATGGAACGCAGAAGTATGGCCCAGGCTCTGATAATCAGTTAATTTCTCCATTTATTGATATGAGAAATTCAGACTCTACATTTGTTCAGTTTTACATGCAAAGAGATATTGCTAACCTAGATGGTGTGCACCTAGAATACAGTTTAGATAGAGGAGCAACTTGGAGACTTGTCGCAGATGATAATAATCCGCCTGCTACTTTAAACTGGTATAATAGTATTAATTATGACGGAATACCTTGTTGGGCCGATACTACTGGCGGATACAAATTGTCGCGAATTAAAACTACCTATTTAGATGACTTAGATGAAGTTCTATTTAGATTTAGATTCATGTCAGATACGAATGATTTTGCTGGTTTTGGTGCGGCTGTTGATAACTTTAACATTATCAATCCTCAGCCATTAGATGTAGCGGTTACTGGTGTGTTTTCTCCTTTGTCTTATTGCGATATTGATTCAGCGAAGGTGGAGTTTAAATTGGAAAATTACGGTAGAACTTCCATGAGTTCTATTCCAGTCGTGATATCAGTAATAGATGAAAATAACAATACAGTTAGCTCTATAAATGAGACAGTGAATGCTAATCTAGGGGTCTTTGACTCAGTAAGAGTTACATCTACAGGTTGGGTAAAGTTGCCAAGATATGGGAATTATAAAGTACAAGTAGTATCTAATTTAGCCGGCGACGGAGATGCAAGAAATGATACTGCATTTAAGTTCACCGAAAGTTATTATGGATGTAATTTGACATTAAGGTATTCAACTAGCCTTACTATTGGTGGAGAAGGTTCATGGGAAGTCCTCGTTAATAATGCCTCACCAGAGAGGAGATTGATTGAAAAAACGGATACATTACTACCTTCTACTACTTATACGAAAGAAGTTTGTATAAAAGATGGACAGGAAGTAAAAGTGAACCTTAAAGATGGTAATTCTAACTTAATTCAATTTGAAGTGTTAGGTTTTGGTTATTCTTATTGGAGAACTCTAGGTGGAAACCAAAACATTAACTCAAATTCTTTTGATTGGGACTGTCCTCCCAAATTATCAATGGGGGTAACAAAAATTGACCTACAAGGATTAGCTGGGAACTTACCTTTTGCCATCGATTATCCTATAGAAATTACCTTATTAGATAATGGTTTGGATTCTATAGATGATGTGAAGGTTAACTTACAGATTGATAACGATCCCGTTATAACAGAATCCCTTGTTTTTGACCCAGAATTGAGGTATAAAGATGTTAGAAAACATCTATTCCAAAACCCTTGGAGTGCTACACCTGGTATTCATAAAATTAAAGCTTGGACAAGTGAGCCAAATAGTAATAATTTCCCTGATACAGATCCAACGGACGATACGGCATACTTTGATATGCATGTTTTAGATACTGTGAAAGCCGTTTCTGTAAATAATTATTGCAACGATTTTGAGAATGTGTCAAAAGCTTGGAGAGGTTTGAACTTTAGTACGTATACCAAATTGGGAAATAGCTTTCAACTGGGTACAGGTACTAAGCCGAATCTAAATACGAGTAATAGTGGGCAAAATTCATGGATAACCACATTGGATTCCAATTATGTTGATTATGATTCTTCTAGTGTCGTTTCTGACTTCTTTCAACTAAAAGCTCAAAAATGTTATGAAGTAAGTTTCTTCCATAAGTTCGAAACAGAGGAGGATAATGATGGAGGACACTTCCAGTACTCAATTAACAATGGCCAGTCTTGGATTACTTTATACGATAATAGCGGAACAGCAACGGAATGGTTCAACACCCAACACGTAGCTGCTATGTTGAATAATAGCCAGAATGCTGGATGGACTGGAACAAGCGCTTGGATTCAATCTAAAAATACTTTGGGACTGTGGGAAGATAAACAAACAATTTTCAGATTTAGATATCAGTCGGATGGTTCTGTCAGAAACGAAGGCTGGCAAATTGATGATTTTTGCATCAATGAAATTGCAAAATCTGACTCACTGAGGTACCAAACCTGTTTTCCAGTTGGGCTTAATACTTTTAACTCAAAAAATATTTCTTTAAGTCAAAATGTACCTAACCCAACTAATGGAGTAACAACAATAACTTACGGTTTAACGAAATCAGGTCAGGTGAACTTTAATGTCACTAACATGTTGGGACAAACCTTTGCTCAAACTTCTGAATTCATGAGCGCAGGTGATCACATGATTGAATTGAATGTTGCTGAATGGGCTGATGGAGTATATTTTTACTCTATTGAGTTTGAAGGAGAAAGAATTGTTAAGAAAATGATTATTTCTAAATAATATTTAATTGTTATATATTTAAAGGGAACTATTGAGAAATAGTTCCCTTTTTTTGTAATTAAAATCCATAGAATGAAAAGAATAAGTCTATTTTTTGTTTTTATTTCAATGAGTATGTTTGCTTTTTCGCAAACTGTAATAGTCAATGAAGATTTTGAAGGCAGTTCAACTTCATTTAATAGTTATGCAGCTTCTAATCCATTTGCATTTTGGAATACAAACTCTGTTTTTAGTACGAGTGGTTCAAAATCCTATCGCGGAGTAGTAACTTTTAACGACACTTTATTTTTGGAGTCTAATTCATTTTCTACGATGGGCTATTTGAGTGTGGGTTTATCCTTTAATCAAATTTGTAAAATAGGAAGCCTGGACAAGGCTCATTTGCAATATTCATTAGATAATGGAATCACATGGACCTATCTCACCACTAATGAATATTTAGGTACAGGATTATTTGCTCAAAACCTGTTTTCTTCAAGATCATACGCGGATTGGTTATCCAGCCAACCTACAACCCTGCCAAATAATACGTGGTGGAAGAATGAAACTTTTGACATCTCTGCCACAGCCAACAATAGTCAAGTAAAAATTCGGTTGGTACTAGTTGATGGGGATTTTAATGGCCCTGCTTCTAATTATGGGTGGTTAATCGATGATTTTCAAATTGTGGGAGCTGCTTGTGAGCTCATTCCACCTACTCTTTCAAATGCAACGGTGATTACTGGTGCCACTTATTCCTTGTCACCAACGCGATTATCAATTGATGCCTTTGATCAATCTGGAATCTCTTCCGCAAAAGTATACTTCACTATCAATAATGGGGCGATTGACTCTGTGTCATTGAGTAATGTATCCGGAAATACGTGGACAGGAAATTTGCCATCGGGGTCAATTAATGATACCATTTGTTATTATTATTCTATAAGAGATGCCTCCACATGCTTTAATCAAGAAGTATTGCCAGCCAGTCAATGTTATCAATTTTATATTGACCCATTACCGCCAGTGCCTTGCATAGGAACGGCTATAACAAACTATCCCTATAACGAAGATTTTACTACATTTCTAGTTGGCACAAGTGGCGCTCTGGTTAATAACTGGGAAAATTCGACATTTGATGATTTTGACTGGTACGTTCACTCAGGTGCAACAACTTCTACAAATACGGGACCTTCCTCAGATCATACAGGAGGAAATGGCAAATACCTCTATATGGAAGCAACAGGGCCTTTATCAGGAGAAGAGGCTCATTTAATTACACCCTGCTATACTTTAGGTAGTAATTCATTTTATCAATTTAGCTTTTGGTACCATATGTATGGAGTGGGAATGGGAGAGTTGCATGTAGATCTTTTTGCGAATAATATGTGGAACTTGGACATTATGCCTTCCATCGCTGGAGATCAAGGGAATCAATGGCTGAAAGCTACTATTGATGTGTCTAATTATGCAGGTCAGACCATTAAACTTCGGTTTAGAGGCCGAAAAGGCCCTAGTTATACCAGTGATATTGCGCTCGATGATATTGGTTTAAATGTAACTACAGGAGAGGATGTCTCAGTTGCATCAATTAGCAATCCAATGGATAAAACATGTTTGTTAAATCCATCTCAAAGAGTGGATGTTTCAATTTTTAATAATGGTTTCGTGCCTATTTCATCCATTCCAGTGGCTTATCAATTAAATAATGGTCCTGTGGTAAGGTCAACTTCTACATCTAGTATTTTGCCCTCTAGTTCCCAAATCTTTACTTTTTCAACACCAATTACCGTCACTCCAAATGTTCAGCATACTTTAAAAATTTGGACAGAATTATCAACGGATATCAATACCGCTAATGATACTTTAACTTATAATTTTGCAATGAATAGTACTGTGAGTTCGTTTCCTTTTACAGAATTGTTTGACCAGTTTACTGTTGGAGCTCCTGGCATTCTTATCAATGGTTGGGAAAACGATCAGCAAGATGATATGGATTGGAATGTTAATACCGGAGGAACTCCATCGGCTAATACTGGACCTTCTCAAGATCATAATTCAATTGGAGGAGGAAATTACATGTATATTGAAACAAGCAACACTCCTCAAGGTTACGAAGCGTATCTCATTAGCCCTTGCATTGATTTATCCAATGTACTAGCCCCTCAATTGAATTTTTGGTACCATATGTATGGAGCGACTATGGGTGCTTTGCATGTGGATATATGGTCTAATGGTGCTTGGGTATTAGATGTAATGCCGATTATTTCAGGAAATCAAGGCAATGTATGGAAAAATCAGATTGTCAATTTGTCCACATACGCTAATCAAATCATTAAAGTTCGATTTAGAGGGGAGGTAGGATCCAGTTTTACTAGTGATATAGCAATAGATGAAGTGACCTTGACTAATCTAGCCACTATTGATATTTCACTTAATTCCTTGTCTAGTCCAATGAATCAGGGATGCCAGACCGCTTTAAACCAAAATGTAAGTTTAAACATTCAGAATTTCAGTAATGTGACCCTCACTAATATCCCTTTAGCGTTTCAAAATAATGGTGGAATTACATATAGAGACACGCTGGCAGGTCCGTTAGCACCTTTTGCCAGCCAAAACTTTACCTTTACTAATCAAGTAGTTTTTCAACCATCAATGAATAATTTTTTCAGAGTATGGCTAGAAGAACCATTAGATTTAAACCCTTTTAACGATACCCTTGTAAGGCTGATTTCAACCAATGGAATCGTCAATCAGTTTCCCAATAATGAGGATTTTGATGGCTTTTTTGTTGGGGCGCCGGGTACATTACTAAATGGATGGGAGAATGAGTTAGCCGCAGACAATCACGATTGGTATGTTAATTCGGGAGCAACGCCTACAGCCTTAACTGGCCCTGTTGGTGACCATACTAATCTGAATGGGAATTACATGTACATCAAAGCGGATGGAAATAGTGGTAAAAGTGCCAGATTACTCAGTCCATGTTTTGATTTAAGTTCTACCAATAAGGCTCAACTTTCTTTTTGGTATCATATGCTTGGTTCAGATATGGGCAGTTTACATGTTGATATTATCATTAATGGGTTTTACGTCCAAGATATTATTCAGCCTATTTCAGGAAATCAAGGGCAAAGTTGGTTGAATCAAACGATTGACTTATCCGGTTATTCTGGAACTATTCGGGTAGTTTTTAGAGGTGATGTGATTACTAAATCTGGAACAATAGCAGGTGATATTGCCATTGACGATATTGAGGTAAGTGATGTTTTAGTTGGATTAAATACCTATGCCACGAGTAATTATGTTGGGGAAATTTATCCTAACCCAACGGCTAGAGCTGCTTATATTGCTCTTCAATCATCATTGGAACAAACAACGCAAATAAAGATTATGGACATGAAAGGACAGTTGATCCAACAATCAAGTCTAAATTTAGGAATGGGTAAACAAACGGTAGAGCTACCCATTGACAACTTGAAAAGTGGTGTTTATCTTTTGCAACTCTCAATGGGCAATGATCTTTATACACGTAAGTTGATTGTCCATTAAAAATGGGGATAAAAAAAGACGTTTAAAAGAAAGCTACAGCTATTGCATAAAAAATCCCATTGCAGAATATTTCTTATGCAATGGGATTTTTATTTTTTGTGTAGGACTTAGTATAGCCCGTTGATACGATAAAGAGAATACGTTAGCTTTTCGGAATCAATAATCAAAAAGAGGCAAATCTTCCATTAAATGATTCACTTGCTTTTTTATGTTGGCTAATTCGCTCTCATTGTTTTTATGGTTAATTGCGTTATCTATCAACTCAGCAATCAAAGGAATCTCCTTTTCTGTAATTCCACGCGTGGTAATTGCAGGTGTCCCAATACGTATTCCGGAAGTAACAAAAGGACTTCTAGTGTCGAAAGGAACCATGTTTTTATTGACAGTAATGTCAGCTAATCCTAGCACTCTTTCCGCTTCCTTTCCGGTAATGTCTTTTGAATTTAGGTTAATCAATAAACAGTGATTGTCTGTTCCTCCTGAGATAATGTCAAATCCTCTTTTTACCAATTCTTCTCCTAACAATTTAGAGTTTTTCATGACTTGTAAAGTGTACTCCATGAAGGAATCTTCTAAAGCTTCACCAAATGCTACAGCCTTACCAGCTATCACATGTTCTAAAGGACCACCTTGGGTGCCAGGAAATACTGCAGAATCCAATAGCGCAGACATCATTCTAATGTCTCCTTTAGGAGTTTTTATGCCCCATGGATTTTCAAAGTCTTGTCCCATCATAATCATCCCACCTCTAGGTCCTCTTAATGTTTTATGAGTAGTTGTGGTCACGATATGGCAATGGGGTAGTGGGTCATTTAAAATTCCTTTTGCAATTAAACCAGCAGGATGAGAAATGTCGGCCATTAGCAAAGCTCCAACTTCGTCCGCGATTGCTCTCATTTTTTTATAATCCCAATCTCTGCTATAAGATGAAGCACCTGCTATCATCAATTTAGGTTGCTCCTTTTTAGCTATGGCCTCTATTTTATCAAAATCAATTCTACCAGTTTCTTGTTCTACTCCATAGAAGGTAGAGCGATATAGTTTTCCAGAAAAATTGACCGGAGAGCCATGGGTCAAATGTCCCCCATGAGCTAGATCAAACCCTAGGATGGTATCACCTGGATTTAATACTGCCAACATAACTGCTGCATTGGCTTGGGCACCTGAGTGTGGTTGAACATTTACCCATTCTGCATTAAAAAGGGCCTTTGCACGGTCTATTGCCAATTGCTCTACTTGGTCCACTATTTGACAACCTCCATAGTACCTTTTGCCTGGAAGTCCTTCGGCGTATTTGTTCGTCAACACTGAGCCCATTGCTTTCAATACTCCTTTACTAACATAGTTTTCGGAAGCAATTAACTCTAATCCCTCAGTTTGTCTTTTCTTCTCTTTCTTTATGAGTTTGAATAGTTCTTTATCTTTCATATCGGATATATCTTAGACGGCTAAAATTAGTCAAATACTTCGTATTTTTTAAATAAGTCAATGCTGTATTCCTTCGGATTATTTTTATTTCGGATTTGATCAATGAATGTGTCGGTGGATGATGCAATACTTTTTCATAGGAGGACAAATCGTGTTGAATTAATCCCATAATCAAATCGCTGTAAATACTATTTTTAGAAGGTCATCGTCTGCTATTAGAGCCTCCTGATGCAGTTTTGTTTAACATGAGAGTATAGCGGTTCCAATAGAGTACCGCCCCTTTTAAAAAACTTGATTTGTATGGAACGGCGCTTTCAATTTGAAGTGAGATGCTCTTTTAATGGAACAATAATAAAAATAAATACACAAAAAAAAGGAAGACTATTGGTCTTCCTTTTTTTGATTCATTTCATATACTTTTTTACCACCGTAGGCAGCTCCTGCAATTAACAACCAGGAGAGTCCTCCATCAATGGGAACACAGGGAGGAGGGAAGCATGGACCAGGTCCACCGCCACCGCCAGGGCCACCACCAGGAGGTTGTGCATTTAAATCGGAGGTTGCTAAGAATAGAATAGCAACTAATGGTATATATCTCAATATCTTTTTCATATTCAATTGTTCTGTGTGCAAATATAGAAATTTCTTAGAAATTAAACTTTTCAGTGATCACTTCATTGTTGGTACGTACCACGATTAAATGGATACCATTTAATTCGGTCGTAAAATCTAGTTCCTTAGAGCCATTTCCATCAATACCAATGTATTGTGTAGTGGCTACTTTCTGACCATTTAAATTGTATATATCAACTTGTGCTTGTTGTGCTTCTTCAACTGCATAGTTCAATTCTACAATTTGACCTCTTTTAAGGATAGAAACTCCATTGGAAGATGGATTAGATTCCGAAGCCTTGTTCAATAAATCTATACAATCTTCTGCAGATTTAAATAAGTGCAATTCAAAACGATCGTATTTACCGGTATTGGCAGCGAAGGTGTAAGTAGCTTCTGAACTGAGGTCAATTATTTTACCTACTTCTTTGTCTTCCAATAATGCACAGTTATAAACGGCTAACAATTCAGCTACATCTTCTGCTTCGATGGTATAAGAACCATTCTCTCCTGCCAAAAATGAAATTGGAAGGTGGTGAGCGTTATCCATTGAGTTGATGGAAGATCCAATCAACTCCACATTACTCTCTGAAGCTTTTGTGATTAATGAAGTAGCAGCTTTGTGTGGACTAGCTAAGTAATATTCATCTTCTGTATCCAAGCCATTTTCAGCTGTAGAAGAAGGCATCACCGATAACTCATTACCAAACCCATTTCCTAAACTACTTATGGCTAAAGCAAATTTCTTTTCTTTTTTCTGCTTAGAAATCAAGCTTATAGCCAATGGAAACTTGTTTGACTCATTAAATGTAATGACCTTATCGCTACCAGAAGTATTGTTCACCCAAAAACCTTGATGAGCGGCAATGAACCCACCAGTAAACAACTGGTAAGCTCCATTATTTTGGACATAGACGTAGAACTGGTTGCTTACTCCAGAAGGCTTCGTTACCGAGCTGTAATTGATGAAACAAGAATATGGATTAGCAATTAAATTAAAACCTGGTTTTAGTGTGATACTGATAGGTCCTGTATAAGGAGTTCCTCTATGATCCATCGTTTGTGCGGCAAAAGTGGATAAGTTGTCTCCTAAAAATAGCTCAACTCCTTCTCCAGCTACAATGGTTTCAGCAGTAGAAGTGATGTATATATACGCTTTGGTAGTATTGTTGTATTTGGTAACGCTGTAGTAAATTGGTCCACCAGCACCATCTCTCGCATCTCCATCGTTACCGCCAACACCACTCATGAACAATTCTGCATCCCAATCGGCGATAGTTGTAGAAACTACAGGAGCAGTAATGTCCGCATAATTGGCTGCTCTAGCAGAGAAATAACGTTGTAAAATAAATTCTCCACTAAATGAGTTGGTAGCAGATGGCTGAATTTGCGCCTGTGTACTTGCATCAGAAACTAAAGTAACAGTTGCACCATCATTAACTAATTGTCCTGCTGCCACTTTAATAAAATTGGTAATGTTCCAATCTCCTGATTTAAAAGAAACCGTAGTACTGTTGTTGGCATAAAAGTCAAATTGAGTAATAGCACTGCCCGAATTATTCCATAATTCTTGTGCTCCTGTTCCCACAAATCCGAGTAACCCTGTTGAGCTGCTAATCGAACCATTTACCAATAAATCGCCATTGAGCAATAAACTGTCGTTGCTATTGAAATTTAGTGTTGCGCCTGCATCAATGGTTAAACCTTCAGCAGTAGCAGTTGCTCCATCTACATCAACGACACGCGGCGATGGAATTACTACATTGTCGGTTGAAGTAGGAACGCAAGTACAACTCCAAGTTGCCGGAGTATTCCATGCTCCATCGCCTACAGCAGTGATCACGTTAGGACGCACCGCTAATGTAATGTAATCTCCATCAGTAAGCGCAACACCCGTAAACGTGATGGTTTCATCAATGGCGTTATACGTTCCTATTAAGGATTGTGAAATACTAGAATTATCAAATGCTCCTGTGGTGTTATCGATTAATAAACGGTAATCATTTGCAGGGTCAACAGCAAAGTTATTACCAGTTAGAAAGAACTTGATGTCAATTGTTCCAGGGGTATTGGTAACATCTGCTCTCCATGTTTGATTGAATCGGTTACTTGCGTAAGCGGATCCTACAGAAGTAGTAGTGCTAAGGCCACCATTGTCATGCCCAATTAATAAATAATCTCCATTTCCCAATGTAGAAGCGTTAGAAATTTCTACGATTCCTGTTCCTTGAGCGTTGGTGTTGGCACCATCAGACTCTTGACCAATACCGAATACTTCAAAGTTGTGAGTTGAAATATGAGAATAATAGGTGTTGAGAGTGTTGACACTAAATTTACTACCTAAATAAGCACTAATAATATTTCGTTCTGCTGAATTTAAGCGTCTATTAAAAATGATAATTTCTGAGATTTCGCCGTTTTGAAACCTAATAGGGGAGCCTGATGAGTTGACTAATGTTCCAACAGTAGAGATAGAATTGGATAATAATGCTGTTCTTGTAATAGTACTATTGTCTCTACGTGCAGAATTCGCTCGACCATACTCCAACAGTCCACCAGTAAACGAGTTGTCTGTATGAAATTGAAAAATGGTTGGATCGTTTTGGGAAAATGGGAAGGTATAGTATTTATTAGGAGATGTGTAAGAAACACCCACCGCGTTTGAAATGGAGTAAATAAAGTGCTTTTGTAAGGTAAGTACACCATTTATAGCAGTGGACTGCGATTGATGCACTGTGAAAACAGAAGTATGGTCAGTCGTTATATGACTGCTAAATTGCAGAAAATCGTTGGAGCCATCAAAGTCAACTGCAGAAATTCCATTTATGAGACTTGTTTTGAATAAGGGCTGTCTACTTGAAGTAGCCTGAATAGCGTGATTATTATTTCCTGAAAAATCGGTCCAAGAAGATATAGCAGAGTTGTCGGGTAGACTTAATCTATTAGCATCTAGCCAAACTAAGTTATCTGAGGAATTGCCAATTCCACCAGGTCCAATTTGAGAAAAAATTATCGTGGGGCTTAAAAAAAGTGTTAGTAGGAAAGGAATAAAATTTCTTTTCATCTTCTATAAAATATATCGTACAAATCTACGTTAAAAAAATTTCTTATTCAAAGTATTTAAGGCATATAATGTGATACTTATAAATAAGAATATAAGGGGACTATGTATCCACCCAACTAATATACGTAAGTATGGATAAAAAGTTGGGAATTGATTCAAAAAAAATGCAAGTAGCATTAGAAGAATTGTTAGAACTGTGCAAAATCCATAAATAAACTTTACCATGGTTTTGCCCAAAGCGCTATTAAACCCTTTTTTAATTCCAAAATACGTAATGAACATAAACAGCACAGTAAATCCTACAGTTAACCCGTACTTCAGTAGATTCAACTCAGAAGGATTGTAATTCATTAAATAAGGCAAAGGAGTGGTTTTAGCGTAAAAAGTATTAGCTCCCTCCATGATGGCGTTGATGCTTCTGAACACCACTTCTCGCCAATAGCTTAGGACATAAAGGAGAGTTAAAGCTGCCCACCAAACTGCTCTTCGACTTATTTTTTGATCCATTGGTAAATTTTAATGCGCCACATCCACAGTAAAAAGACGATGCCGTAAACAAAAAGGGTGAAGGTGTAGGAATGGTGAAAATCCAATTGGTCTGGAGCGTAGACCACAATCAGCGCCAAGGCCGTTACCCGGAGTACGTTTAAGCTGTGTATGATCGTGACCCCAACTGCTATGGAAAGCCCTTTCATCCACCACACCCCTTTAAAGGAAAGGATGAAGGTGGCGTACAAAATAAACAAGCTCAGCCCGTCGCAAGGTCCGCCTATGATGACTCCACTACTGCCTTGGATTCCCATTAGGAATTGGGTTTGGGAGGAATTGGACATCAATTCGTATCCCAGCCCACTGAGGATCCATTCCGATTGAGCAATGATAATGTTAATCAGCCCACTGTCAATGGAGGTGTAAGGAGAGAGCCCCCAATGGTAAAGGGCTGATAGTATAGCATAGATGGCTACCATTTTTAAGATAAAATGAAAGCCTTGCTTGTTTTGCTGATAGACGAGTTTTAGATTGCTCCACATAACTACAAAATAAATGATTTAAATTCGTTTCTTTGCTCATTATAATTGTTTCAGCGACTTAAATATGCAAAATAATACTGCTCACAGTACTTCTTTTCAAATAGATCCTCGCATTTTTCTGGTTTACATTTTAAGGTATTGGTATTTTATTTTAATTGGCCTGATTGGTGGAGTTGTATATGCTTTTTATCAAGTGCGATATACTCCTGCTACCTATTCCACTAATGCGCGTATGTTGGTGAAAGATGAATATTCTTCGTGGGGGCAAGAGTATTTTTTGCCTGGGATGGAGCTAGTGAGTGGAAGAAACCGATTGATCAACGAAATTGGAATCATCAAGTCTTATCCACTGATGGATAGAGTGGCTAAAAAATTGAACTGGGAAGTTTCTTATTACAAATTGGGGAATATCAAAACTACCGAAATGTATCCCATTTCTTCTTTCAAGGTCGATTTGGTTGAGGGGGTGAAAACGTTTCAACGCAATTACATTCAATTTTTGTCTGATGACAAGTTCCAAATTAGTTTGGACATAGAGACCATAAAGGATGGATCCATATATCAAGTAGGTGAGGTTTTTGAATGGGATGGTGGGAAGTTGATTTTGACTTCTAATTATGTGGAAGAAAGTGATGAAGTTTTCGCATTTCAATTTAATCCAATTAGCAGTTGGACGCGTTATTTTCAGCAGGCAATCAATATCGATGTAGAAAACACGGAGTCCTCTATTTTGATTTTATCTGAGAATAATCAGACGCCCCAAAAGTCTATTGATTTTTTAAATGCCCTAATGGATGAGTATATTCAATGGGGTATGGATCAGAATAATGAAATAGCAGTCAACACTATGGCATTTGTGGATCAGCAATTGCAAGGTATTGCCGATTCTTTGGTGGTTACTGAATATCGATTGGAGCAGTTCCAACAAAAGAATTTTTCTGAGCGGATTTTTATTACGGAGGAAGAGAGTAACATAATGGAGGTGTTTCAACTGGAAGAAGAGTTGACCCAAAAAAGCATTCAGCGGGAATATTATTCAGCATTAATTAAAACACTAGAATCAAAAGAGTTTACTGCTTTTCCCTCTTCGGCTGTATTTGGCTTTCTTGATCCCAATATTGATCGGCTGACGGAGCGCATTCAAGTTTTGGTTCAAGAGCAGAGGGAGGCTAGTTTTCAATTTCAAAATGTTAATTTAAGAATCGAGCAGCAGCAGCAGGAGCTTGATCGTCAAATTGATGCTTTGTTGTCGGTTGCAAAAGCGAACCGAGAGCAAGTGAATGTGTTGATAGATTCACTCAAAAAAATGATTGCTAAGGAAGAGAATAAAGTTTTACGAATTCCTAGCGAACAACGGGAATATTTCAATCTAAAGCGAGAAAATAAATTGTTGAGTGATTTGTATACCTTTCTGTTGAATAAGCGTTCTGAGGCTGGAATTGCTAAAGCCTCCAATGTACCCAAAGCTCAAATATTGGATTACGCCACTGAATTTCGGAGTGCCTACGTTGGTCCTAAGGTTTCTGGCGTTTATATTAACGCCATCTTTCTGGGTTTATTAATTCCCCTGTTTATTATTCTACTACTGTATTTTTTTAATTCCAAAATTGTTGATC
Organism: Acidiluteibacter ferrifornacis; assembly: GCF_009909615.1. Taxonomy (GTDB): domain Bacteria; phylum Bacteroidota; class Bacteroidia; order Flavobacteriales_E; family Vicingaceae; genus Acidiluteibacter; species Acidiluteibacter ferrifornacis. The sequence goes on from NZ_WWNE01000008.1 coordinate 135,588, forward strand.
GTGCGGATTTGGAAAAGATTACCTCTATTCCATTGCTAGGTTCTATTATGCATAAAAAAGATTTGGATAGCAATGTGGTGGTGAGTACCAATTTAAAATCCATCGTTTCCGAAGCGTTTCGAAGCATACGTACCAACATCAATTACATGGTAGAAGGAAAGGAACAACAAGTGGTGATGGTGACTTCATCCATATCTGGAGAGGGAAAAACCTTTACTTCCATTAATTTAGCGGCCATTTATGCCGCCTCTGGAAAAAAAACCATCCTGGTGGGTGCAGATTTACGTAAGCCGAAGATTTTTCAAGACTTTGGATTGACCAATGAAGTTGGATTGAGTACCTACTTGATTCGAAAAGGAGGGTTGAATGATTGTGTGCGTAAAACGCATGTTAAGAATTTAGATTTAATATCATCTGGGCCTATTCCGCCCAATCCCGCAGAATTGATTGAAAGCGAACGAATGCACCAATTTTTAGCGGATCTGAAGTCTACTTATGACATCATCATTATCGATACACCTCCGGTGGGATTGGTAACAGATGCCTTAATCATCAATCAACATGTAGATGCGTCCATCTATATTGTGCGACATGGGTATACCAAAAAATCCTACTTAGAAAATATCAATGAATTACATGTTCAAGGAAAAATAAAAAGATTAGGGATTGTAGTGAATGCAGTCAAGGAAAAGAATGGGCCATTAGGAAGTGGTTATGGCTATGGCTATGGTTATGGATACGGCTATGGATATGGATACGGCTATGGATATTATTCAGACGATAATTAGGGAATGAGTTCTTTAAAACGAAGATCAGCAATTGCAGTCGCTTGGGATTTAGGTGGAGTATTACTTAATCACGGTACGAGCTTTATTATATCTATCTTTTTAGCGAGGCTCTTAAGTCCAAAGGAGTTTGGATTAGTAGGAATGGCAATGGTTTTTATCACTATTTCTCAAGTGTTTGTTGATGTAGGCTTTTCCTCCGCACTAATTCAAAACAAGAGAAACTCAAATTTAGGATATAACTCAGTATTTTATTTCAATATTGTAGCAGGTTTGCTGCTGACTATCCTCTTTTTTTTTTTAGCGCCTTTTATTGGTTTATTTTATGAAAATAACACTGTTTCAAACTTGGTTCGCTGGTTGTCTTTAAGTATTTTAATAAGTTCCTTTAATCAGGTTCAATCAGCCATCCTTAGTCGAAAATTAGATTTTAAGGCACTTGCTCTTCGGCATGTGATTGCGTCGGTTGTTGGAGGAATAGTTGGAGTTCTTGCAGCTTTTAACGGGGCGGGTGTATATGCACTAGTTTTAAAATCTTTATTGGCCTCTTTTTTAAGTTCAGTTTTGCTATGGAAGGCTTCTAAATGGAGACCGAGTTTACAATTTTCTCTGGATGAATTAAAAAAAATGATGGGATTTAGTTCCTATGTTTTTTTTGATAGAATTGTAACTACTATACTTGGTAGCTTAGATGTCCTGACTGTAGCTAAAGTTTTTTCAGCATCTACTTTAGGTTTTTACAGTAGAGCTGTTACTTTGAAAGATCAAGTAACCACTTACTCAACAGTTAGTATTCAAAAAGTGTTCTTTCCTGTGCTCTCTTCTCTGCAAGAGAATGAAGCCGAATATCAAAGAATTTATTTTAGGATAATTTCAGTAGTTGCTTTTGTATCTTATGGATTGACGGGTGTTTTGTATATTTTAGGAGAACCGATCATCATTGGATTGTTTGGGGAAAAATGGGGCGCCTCAGTAGCTATTTTTCAAGTGTTGATTCTGTCAGCTTGCAATACTCCTTTAAATGCCATGATGATAAATGCCTTTATGAGCAAAGGATTAACTAAGGAAAATTTTAAAATTGGATTGTTTAGAAAGGCAGTACAGCTAATTCCTATCTTAATTGCTTATTATTATGGATTATATGCTTTTACTGTTTCAGTTGTTATTGTTAGTTATCTAATAACATTTACAAATATTTTATTTTTGAGTCATTATTTACAGCTAAGCATCAGTAAACATTTATTAAAAGTGTTTGAAGGGATGTTCCCACTATTGTTGTTTATTGCAATAATTAAATTTATAGGTTTAGACGGATTATGTATAAAACTTATATTTGCTTTGTTATTTGGGATATTCTACTGTGCCTATAGTTATGTCTTGAAATCAGAAGGTTTTGTTTTTGTGCAACAAAATATTTTAAATGGAGTTAGTAAATGGATATTAAAAAGAAAGTAAATGGGTATTTTTATCGGATTTACAACAGAATTTTTGTTCCCTTACAAATAAGGAATCATCCAAAAGTGTTCTGTATAGGAATGAATAAGACTGGTACGACTTCCTTTATATGTGCAATGAAAGATTTGGGATATGTTGTGGGAGACCAGGCAAAGGGTGAGCAATTGCTTCGAGATTATCGAAAAAATAAATTTAAAAGAATAATAGATTATTGTCGAACTGCCGAGGTGTTTCAGGATGTACCATTTTCATTACCTAAAACCTATGAGTATTTAGATAGAGAGTTTCCCAAGGCTAAATTTATTCTAACTGTTAGAGACTCCTCCGAGCAGTGGTATAATTCAATTACAAAGTTTCATGCTCTTCGTTTTGGTAATGGAGAATTACCCACTAGTGAACAATTAAAAAAAGCAGATTATATCTATCCTTCTTACATGTGGCACTTGATGCAAGCAATATGCAATTCATCTGAAAAGAATCCTTATGATAAAGATTTATTAATGGATGCTTATGATGTGTATAATTCTCAGGTAATTAGTTATTTTGATAATAGACCAAAGGATTTTCTTTTAATTAACTTATCTAATAAAGATAGTTATTCTAAACTTGTTGATTTCTTGGGTGTTTCATCACCCTTTAAAGATTTTCCGTGGGAAAATAAAACTAATCAATTCACCAAACAATGATACCAGTAACAAAACCATACTTACCTGAATTAAGTAAATATCAAGACTATGTTAAAACAATATTTAGTCGACAATGGTTGACCAATAATGGGCCCTTAGTTCAACAGTTAGAACAGAAGTTTAGAGAGTACTTGAATATTCAAAATTTGCTTTATGTTAGTAATGGAACTATAGCCTTGCAGTTGGCCATCAAGGCCTTAGATTTAAAAGGAGAGATTATTACCACTCCTTTTTCTTATGTGGCTACCACTAGTAGCATTGTTTGGGAAGGATGTAAACCGGTTTTTGTGGATATCGATTCGCAAACATTAAATATTGATCCAGCAAAAATTGAAGCGGCTATTACTCCTCGAACATCAGCCATATTAGCCACTCATTGCTTTGGTAACGCTTGTGATATAGAAGCTATAGATGCTATAGCAAAAAAGCATCACTTAAAAGTGATTTATGATGCGGCTCATTGTTTTGGAACCAAGTATAAGGGTAAAAGTATTTTTGATTTTGGAGATATCAGTACAACTAGTTTACATGCCACTAAGTTAATGCACTCTACAGAAGGAGGGATTGTTTTTGCCAATGCAAAGGAATTAATACATCGGATGAGTTTAATGAGAAATTTCGGACACGACGGCTTCGACAAGTTTAATGGGGTAGGTATCAATGGGAAGAATTCGGAGTTTCATGCGGCAATGGGACTTTGCGTTTTAGAAGATTTGGAACTTATTTTAAAAGAAAGAAAGAAGCAGTCTGAATTATACTCTCAGCTTTTGACGGGGCTGACCATTGATACTCCAACGATACAGCCTTCATGTAATTTTAATTATGCTTATTATCCTGTAATTTTTGAGAATGAGTCGACAGCTTTAGATGTAAAATTGAAATTGGAGAAAAATGATATTTATCCTCGAAGATATTTCTATCCATCATTAAGCAGTCTCGATTATGTAGATTTGGCTAGTACTCCAATTTCTGATAACATTGCATCCCGTATACTATGTCTACCTCTATATCATGAACTTCATAAAGATTCACAAAGTTTGATTTGTGAAATAATTTCACAAGCATTAATTAAGTAGCTAAAAAATAGCATTTTAAATTATGAGAGTATTGGTTTTAAGTGATAATGTTCAACAGTATATTCGGATAAAAAAATTGTTTCAAGAGAGGGATCGGAAGGAATTGAAAATAGATTATAAGCATAGTCCTATACGCTCATCTATATGGGAACATGAAGATTTTAATGGAAAGAACTTAGTAATAAATGTAAAAAGGGACTGGAGAGAACTTTTGTTAAACTATGATTTGATTATTTCAATGCATTGCATGCAGTTGTTTCCTAAAGAGCTTGTTGAGGGGGTCCGCTGTATAAATATTCATCCTGGTTATAATCCTGTTAATCGAGGCTGGTATCCGCAAGTATTCGCAATTATCCATGATACTATTATTGGAGCAACTATTCATGAAATGGATGAAAAGTTGGATCATGGTCCTATCATAGCTCATGAAACAGTTCCAAAATATCTTTATGATACATCTATAGACATATATAATCGAGTTTTGTCAAAAGAAATTGAATTGTTCGAGAAATATTTTGATTCTATTATTGATAATACATATATAACCAATAGTTTTGAAAATCAAGGTAAAGTATATTTAAAAAGAGACTTTATAGACTTATGTGAATTGGAACTGGATGAAAAGGTCACATACAGGGAAGTAATTAATAGATTAAGAGCACTGACTCATGGAGATTATAAAAATGCTTACTTTTTTGATGAAGAAGGAAGGAAAGTTTATGTGTCAGTTAATTTGGAATTAGATGAGTAAGCGTAATATTTTAGTTTCTGCCTGTATTATCACCTATAACCAAGAGAAATATATAAAACAATGTATTGATAGTGTTTTAAAGCAAAACCTAGACTATAATCTAGAGATTGTTATTGGAGATGATTGCTCAACAGATTCAACTGGACAAATATGTCTAGAATATGCACAGCAAAATCCTGAACTTATTCGATTTCAAACAAGAAGCAAAAATTTAGGCGTCGGTAAGAATTGGTCAGAGACAATTTTAGCGTGTAAAGGGGATTATATAGCTTTATGTGAAGGAGATGATTTCTGGATAGATCCAAATAAATTACAAAAACAAATTGATTTTTTGGAAACGCAAGATAACTTTGTAATGAGTTTTCACGATGTGAAAGTTGTCGATCAAAATTCTGAGCCAATTGAACACTACAGCAATTCGAATAATAATAAGAGAAGCTATTCTTCGTTTGAAATGCTCTCTGGGCCGATAATGCCAACTGCGAGTAACGTTGTAAGAGGTGATGCGTTGAGAAAGGCAGTGAAATTTCCGGAGGTTAGCAAAGTTTTCAATATGGATACATTTACGCATGCTCATTTGTCTCGTTTTGGGGAGGCCTATTTTCATGAAAATATGACGTCGGCAGCGTATCGTGTTCATGATGGTGGTGTCTGGACTAGGGCTCGTTACAATTTTAGGGTACAAGAAGCTCTCAAAACGTTACTACTTGTTTATACTACTATTGGTGATTTAGAGTCAAAAAAAATTTTAAGGCGAGATATAAATAGAGCATATTGGAATATTTTTAAATTTCATTTAAAAAAGTTAGACTTTATTTCTCTTTTTAGGGACGCTAAAAATTTTCTATTTTTTTCACTTAATGTACAATAAATAAGCAATATTATCAGAATAGTTTATTTAGTAAATAGGTTTAACTGAGGGAAAAAGATGATGGTATCAGTTGCAATGATAACTTATGGGCATGAGCATTATATAGAAGAAGCCATTAATGGTGTTTTGATGCAACAATGTAACTTTGAGGTAGAGTTAATTATTGCTGATGATTGTTCTCCTGACCATACAAAACAAATAGTCAATAGAATTATAAGTACTCACCCCAAAGGGGCTTGGATAAAGTACACTAGACACAAGAAGAATCTGGGTATCGCACGTAATTTTGCTTGGTCGATGCTTGAGGGTAAGGGTAAATACATCGCAATTTGTGAAGGGGATGACTATTGGACGGATCCTCTAAAATTACAAAAGCAGGTCGACTTTTTAAATGCAAACCCTAATTATATGATGGCTTGCCATTCTAGTAATGAAGTTGATGCTAACGGGAATGTGTTTAAAATAGCCACCAGAAAAGATAAAGTTATAGACTTATCTATTGTGCTTAAACAGGGATGGTTTATTAGAACAGCCTCCATGCTTTTTCGCAAAGAAACACTTGAAAACGGTTTTCCTCCTTTTTTCTTCGACGCTTATTCTACAGATTATATTTTACAAGTGATGATTCTTAAAAAGGGTATCTGCAAATACTTTCCTGAAGTAATGAGTGCATATAGAAGACATGATGGTGGGGTTTCAGGAGCAACACCAAACATTCAGTTCAACAGGTGGAGTGATAAATTGAAACTGTTGGATAAAATTGACCAGTTCTGCGATTTAAAATATAAAAAAGAAATTGATATCCAAAAGGCTGATATAAAAATGAGTATCGTATTGTATCTGCTTAAATATCCCTATTTAGTAAAAGTAGTTGGTGTTGATGGGTATTTAGGCCATATCTTTTCCATGCATTTTTTTAAATTAATTAGCCTAAAATTAAAGAAGAAATTGAAATTCTAACTTCTTTCCATTAAATACCAGTTATAATCGGTGATTTAATATGTGTCAATATATTGTGCAACTGAGAAATCAAGATGTTTAAATTATGTCAAAATTACACTCGAGCTCATTTTTTATCTTTCATTTTCGGCCTCTAGAAAATTATCCCCCAATCTTGAATATGTTAGATTATTTGGGGAAAAAAAATGAGCTCAATTCAATATATTGCATCAGTACCAATGGCCAAGTTTCCAATAGGGGGTTTTTAAAAAAGGTAAAGGTTTTTCGATTCGGAAATGTTGGTGGGTCAAAGTTTTGCCTTTGGTATACATATTTATTTTTTAATGTGTTAGGCTTATTATTATTATTATTAAAGCGACCCCAAAAAATTCTTTACTATGAAAGTTTGTCTGCTTTCCCTGTATATATTTATAAAAGATTTATAAATAAAAAGGCGGATGTCTATATACATTTTCATGAGTATGTTAGTTTAGAAGAATACAATCAAAGTTCAATAGTTGAGCGGTTTTTTCACAAAAAGGAAATATTCTTATATTCTAGATGCGAATGGATCTCACATACTAATACAGTTAGATTGAATAGGTTCTTAAAGGACTATGGCATAACTTATCTTCCAAGGAAACATAGAGTGTTACCGAATTATCCATCTAAAGAGTGGGTAAAAAAAAATAAGGCGTGGACAAGAGGAGAAACTATAAAAATTGTTTTTGTTGGATATACCCTAACGAAGGGTGGTAGTTATTTACAGGAATTAGTTGAAATTCTAAAACAACAGCGAATACCTATTCATTTAAGCATATATTGCTCTAAATTAAATGCCTTTATTGAAAACTTTCAAGGGAACTATGGTGATTTGGAGATATCTGTTCATTCAGCAATAATGTATAAGGATGTAGCTCATGTACTACAAAGACATCATATTGGAGTTATTTTATACAAAGCTAAAACAGAGAATGTGATTCATTGTGCTCCTAATAAACTTTTTGAATATTTAGGCTGTGGTTTGGATGTCTGGTATCCCCATGAGATGAAGGGTACTTATGCTTATGACAGCATGATAGAGCCTAGAGTACTTCGAATTAACTTTAACGATATCTCAAATTTTAATGTAAAACCTTTAATTAGGGAGAACCCAAATCCGATACAATATCAATATTATGCAGAGACGGCATACCAATTATTCTTTAATTTTTTATCTACTAAATAGTTTGAAAGCTATGAATGCTTTTAACTTAACAATCTAGAAAATTTTTACAAAGATAGATTTCCACCTTGACATTTAATTGAGGATAATTAAATTAAAAATGATTTGAATTCTAATCATAGTCGAAATGGTATGCATTATTCTTATATTCGTGCCAAAAATAGAATGTGCAGACAAATTAACTTGATTTTATATTGATGATCAAACGGAAGAAGTTTAAAGTGATTGTTAGTCATCCTATTCAGTATCATGCGGTTTTGTGGAGAAGCTTGCCCAAGATTGAAGGCTTAGACGTTGAAGTTTTTTTTTGTTCTGATCATGGACAGCAAAAATCTTTGGATAAGGATTTTGGAGTATCCTTTAGTTGGGATATTCCTTTAAGAGATGGTTATAAAAGTAAGGTCTTTAAGAATTATGGATTTGGAAATGGTTTCTTTAAATACATTAATTTTTCTCTAATTATTTCTATTTTGTCAACTAGAAATGATTTTGTTTATTTTCACGGTGTTAATAGTTTTACATCGTATTTAAGTTTTTGGATTTCAAAAATTAAGGGATCTAAAATTATTGTTAGAAATATTGCACACCTTAACGGAGAACCTAATCGAAGTAAATTTAATAGACTCTTAAGGGATTTTGTTTACGGTAGTGTTTATCGAAATGCATCTTACTGTTTATATACAGGTCGGTTTAATAAAGAGTTTTTTAAGAGTTTTAGGGTAAAGGTTGATAGATTAATTCATGCTCCACATGTTGTTGATAATGATTTTTTTAAACAAAGAGAGCTTGACGGTGAAGAATATTTTGATTTTAAGGAAAGACTATCAATAGAAAGGAATGAAGTAGTGCTTATGTTTTGTGGAAAATATACAGCTATCAAACAACCTATAATGCTTTTAGATGCTTTTCAAAATAGCATATTGAAATGTAAAGCGACTTTGCTATTTATAGGAGATGGTATTTTAAGGGATTCATTGCTAAATAAAGCTCAAGAAATTAATGAACCTGATAATTTTAAAAGGGTATTGTTTCTAGGGTTTAAGAATCAGACAGAATTGCCTGCCTATTACAGTATTGCTGATATTTTAGTTTTGCCATCTATTCGTGAAACTTGGGGTCTTGTCGTAAATGAAGCTTTAAACTTTTCAACGTCTATCATCGTAAGTAGTGATGTGGCTTGTGGGCCTGAATTGGTTGAAAACAAAACTGGGGTTATTTTTAATAAAAATAGTCAGGAGGAACTAAAAAGTTCAATCGAACAATTAGTTAATGATGATAAACTATTAAAAAAGTATAAGAATAATGGTAAGAAAATCATTATGAATTGGAGTGTAAATGAATATGTTGAAGTTATAAAAAAGATTGTAAATGGTTGATTATTTATGTAGCACAGAGGGTTTGAGTGGTGATTTAGCCCATTTTGTAGGTTTTCATGATATCTGTCCATGGAATGAGGCTAATGAGCTTTTAGCAATACATCAAGCAGAAAAAGATGATATAAAGGCAAGAACAAAAGCAGACTTTGTTAATATAGCGCTTTGGCATCCCCAAAAGGAGGAGATAAACATAATAGATGAGACAAATTGCTGGAATTGGCAACAAGGAAGTAGACTCCAATGGATTCCTAATTCTTCAAGCATAATATATAACAAAAGGATAAATGATCGGTTAATTTCTCAAATATATAATGTTGGTGAGAGTAAATTTGAGTCTGTTATAGAAAGACCAATTTATGAAATCGATCATTCTGGAAAAAAGGCTTTATCCTATAGTTTTTCCAGACTCGGTGAGTTATGGAAGGGGTATGGATATGCAGAACTGCAAAAGGACTTTGATCAAGATGAAATTGCTCCTGCCACAAATGGAATTTTTGAAGTTGACCTTGTAAATAATACTAGTAAATTGTTAATTTCTCTAGCTCAAACATTTGAAATAGGTCGAAAAAGTAATTTTGATTCTTTTAAACGTTTCTTTACTCACTGTTCTTTCAACCCCTCAGGTACTAGGTTCTGCTTCTTTGAGCGATTTCATACTGCTGAGGGGGCACTGTATTCGAGATTTTTTGTTGCTAATAGTGATGGGACAGGATTAAAACTTATTTCAGAAGGAAAGCAAAGTCATTTTGATTGGTTTAATGATAGTAAAATTTTAATTTGGAGTAGGCCATCTAAAAGTTTGATCAATTCTGCACATAAGATGGGGATGCTTCATAAGTTCCCATTTAAACAAATTATACGCTTGATTAGAAGTCTAAATCCATCGTTAAAGAGTAAGATGACCAATGAATACTTTAGAATTATAGATGTGACCGATAAAGATAACGATCTTGTTGTTGCTCGTGAAATTGTAAAGGAGGATGGTCATCCAATGTTTAGTAAGGATAGGAAACAGTTTGTAAATGATACATATCCTAATTCGGAAGGAAAGCAAGAGTTAATGCTTATTGAGATGGATACATTCTCAAAAAAATCCTTGGGATGGTTTAGTGTACCTCAAAAATTCCAAGATACAGATTTGAAATGTGACTTGCACCCTCGATGGGATAGAAACTTTTCTAATATTTGTGTTGACTCTAGTCATTCAGGGAAAAGACAAGTTTATATATTATCAGGAAAGTAAGTCATGAAGAGCCTTTTATACGTTTATCAGAATTATAGAAAATCCTATTCTAGTGCTTCTTTAAGTATTTTAAGAGCTTTGCATAGTTTGAAGGGATTCAAAATTGAAGATTTTGAAGTAAAGCCAATTTCCTATAGTAATTTTATAAATAGGATATTGAATAAGGTTTCATTTATTAGAACACGGCACTTTAAAGTACAGAATGAGCTTTTGATGACAAAAGTTGGAAATGGATGTTATGACTATATGTTTGTAATGAAGGGAACCGATATTAAGTCAGATACTTTGCTTACTATTAAAAAGAATAATCCTTCGATAAAGCTTATTTGTTTTAATCCCGACGACCCTTTTAATAGAGCTTCTTCAAATGAAGAAATAATTAAATCGATTGCTGTCTATGATTATTATTGTATTTGGACTAGGCATTTAGATTTAAAACTGAAAGCAGCAGGCGCTAACCATATAAAATATTTACCATTTGGCGTCGATGAAACCATAATTTACCCTTTGGATGCGGAATATAAATATGAAATATCTTTTGTAGGGAATGGTGACGATGAAAGGCACCAGCTAATAAGGGGATTGGCCTTAGAGTTTGAGAGGAGAAATTTAATGATTAGAATACATATTTTCGGGAGTAATTGGCCTGATTTAGGATCAAATGTAATTGTAGATGGTCAAAAAAATGCAGAGGATCTTTTGAAAACTATAGCGGCATCTAAAATAAACCTAAACTTATTACGAAAACAAAATAAAAACTCAATTAACATGAGAACCTTCGAAATTCCTGCGGCTAGAGGATTCATGTTGCATGAAAGAAGTGATGAAGCTCAAAGTTTTTTTACCTCAAACACAGAAGTAGTATATTTTGATGATGTTGTAGATTTAGCAAATAAATGTGAGTATTACCTAAAGAATGAGGAGGAGAGAAAGGGATGTGTAACTAATTGCAATAAAAAATTGAAATCGATAGATTATTCGTACCAAAAGATAATAGATAACGTATTTAATCAGTTATAAAGCCGATTTATTCTTAATATTTTTAATGTTCAAATACCCTAAGGTGATTTAGGTCTCTGTATTCTGGTTAATTTTTATGATATTTGATTGTAGAAGATTTTTCATTATCACTAAGAAACTGGCCTCCTAAACATTCCGTACTTGTATAACACTTTATTATACTTTGATTAATAATAGATACCTTCCTGTTTTAATTGCACTCCTATACTTTTCCTATAGCCTAATTTTTACTAGCAGTTTGTTTATTACAAACATTGGATTATCATTTACGTTATACGTTTTTTTGGATTTTGTAAATAAGCTTGGTCATCTTATCCCGATTAAGGAATTAATTATTTTAATAGCTTCATTGCAGTGGATATTAGGAGCATCAATTTCATATCAAATAAGTGTTCAACATTACAGATATTACATGTATGTTGATGAATCTACTTATATGAGTTATATTGTACCTTCCTTGATACTTCTTTGGTTGGGCTTTCAACTTGTTAATGTGAAGTTGATTAAACAGAAAATAGTAGATTTATTTGCTGAGGAAAAGGATACATTAAAAAAGCATGGTTTTGTTTTCGTAACAATTGGACTAATTTCAAGGATAGTTGTTTCCTTAATAAGTATTCCGAGTTTAAGTTTTGTCCTATATCTGTTGAATTTAGTATTGATTATTGGTGTTGTGTATTTATTTTTTTGCTATCCAAATAGGAAATGGAGTTTATTTCTTTTAACCATTACCTCCTTTTTTATTTCTGCGATATATTCTGGCCTGTTTCATGGGTTTTTGCTTATTGCTATTTTTCTCACATTTTTTGTGATATCTGAAAAAATGAAATTTGTTTCAAAGATGTTTATGTTAGTGATTAGTTTCGGGGTCGTTTTTACTATACAAACCGTTAAAACAGAGTTAAGATCAGAAGTGTGGGTTAGTTCTAATAAAAAGGATGCTTTAAGTGTTTTTTGGAATTTAGTACAAAGTCAATTTTTTCAAGAATCAACGACTAAATCCTCCTTAAACTATGAAAGTGAAAAGTTAAATGAGACTAATGAAGTAAATAGCCGATTAAATCAAGGTTGGATAATTAGTAAGATAATGAGTAATATACCATATAAAGAAGATTATTTGGGTGGAGAAACCGTAAGAGAAGCTTTCAGCTCTAGTCTCTTACCACGATTTCTATTTCCTGATAAAAAAGGAGCTGCTGATGGTATTGAAGATTTTAAGAGAATTACTGGACTGGATTTACAAAGAGGAACATCAATGGGGCTATCAATTACAGGTGAGTTTTATGCGAACTATGGTATTTATGGTGGTTGGCTTGCAATATTTATTTATGGACTTTTAATCTCATTATTTATAAAATGGTTTATTAATTTTTCTGGTCATAAATCTCCATTAACATATATCTGGCTAGTTTTAATTTTTTATCAGGTGGTAAAGGCAGAAACTGAATTAATTAAGATATTAAATCATATGTTTAAGTCACTAATTATTTTCTATATATTTAAGTTAATTGCAAATTCTTTTCAATTTAAATTTTTAATTAAAGGAGATAAATAGCTTGTTTTACTAAAATTGACCTTGTTGGTTATGCTTATTTTTAGAAAGAAATTAGTAAGTTTTAACAGTATTGAAAATGTATTCAATACCTTACTTCCGTACCTTGAACAACAGGAAGTTGAACTGCCATACCATAGTGTGGGCTTATTGCCTAGATTAAAAAATATAGCCTTTGTTGCTCAGTTCCAAAAACACTTAAAACACATCACTGGCCACGATCATTACCTCCTGTGGTGGCCCTTTAAGAGGACGGTATTGACCATTCACGACATAGAAGCATTGAAGCGGAAGAGCGGCTTTAAAAAGTGGATCTTTCAAAAATTATGGTTCGATTGGCCTATTGCCAATGCAACGGTAATTACCACTATTTCAGAATTCAGTAGACAGGAAATTCTGACTTTAAAAAACTATAAAACTCCTATAGAAGTGATCTATAATCCCCTGACCTTACCCATGGATTTTAATCCGAAACCTTTCAATACCCATTGTCCTCAAATTTTGCATTTAGGGGTTAAGAAAAATAAGAATTTAGTTCGTTTGATTGCTGCTTTAAATGGAATTTCTTGCCGCTTAATTATTATAGGGAAACCCACATCGGATTTAAAAAAGTTGCTTCAAGAACATCAGGTCGATTGTGTCTTTAAAACTGGACTGAATAATGAAGAGATTATCTCGGAGTATCAGTCGTGTGACTTGGTTGCTTTTGTCTCTACCTATGAAGGGTTCGGGTTACCCATTATAGAGGCCCAGGCAGTCGGTCGTCCTGTGATTACAAGTAATGTTGCTTCAATGCCAGAAGTAGCAGGGGACGGGGGAGCCTTATTAGTAGACCCATTTGATGAAACGGCTATTAGAGAAGGGATAATTCGATTAATAGATGACGATAAATTGAGAGATCGCTTAATTATTAATGGTTTAGATAATGTTAGACGTTTTCGGCCTGAGAAGATTGCTGCTCAATATCGCCTGCTATATAAAACGATAGATAGATAAAAAGTGAGTGCCTTGTTGGTCAATTTACCTTAGTTTTGTGGGAAGAAATTTTAATGATGACATGAGTTCGGCATTTGTAACATATGACTACAAGACATTTTCTATTTCGGGAGGAAGGGCATTTGACCGACTAGAAGTTGAAGTAAAGGGAGTCTTAACCAACCTTAATTTCTTATCCGAGAAGTTGGGTGGTGTAAATTCAAAGGAAGAAATCGTTGCTGCAGCTTATACCAAATGGGGGAAACATTTTATTGATCAAATAGAGGGGACTTTTTTTATTGTCATTTTTGACCAAGAGAAAAGAGAATTGTTGTTGTATAGAGATAAAATGGGGGTTGTCCCTTGTTATTATTTTAAAACGGATCACTTTTTTGCTTGCTCTACTTCTATTCAATCATTGCTACAACTAGACGAAGTAGATAGGGCTTTGAATGTTTCAGCTTTAGGGAGTTATATTTCTTATGGACATGTGCATTCATCAGAAACTTTGATTAAGGGTGTTTCTCAACTGCTACCAGCTCATTATTTAATTCTGAATGATGAAGAGTTTACAATCACTCCTTATTGGTCGATTACTTCACATTATGACTATATTTCAGAAGGGCGGACACGAGAACAACATACTTTTCATTTGGATCAGCTACTGGAAGGTTTTAACAGCGAAAACTCACCGACTTTGTTGGAACAATCTGAAACAACAGGAGGAAATCGTTTTATGAAATGGATTGCTAAGGTGGATCATCCTTCCATTCATGCGCTTGATTATTTTGAAATTTTTGAGCAAGCTGATTTAAAAACGAAACATCTTGCTGTAATGATTGGTGAGAATGAAGTATGGGGGAAAGGAAAATTATACGACTCTTTAGAGGGACTTCAGTCAAAAAAGTGGTTGTTAAGTTACCCTAAAAACTTAAGAAGTTTTCTAAGTCGTTGGGTTAATATTCCGCACAAACAAAGTTTAGGAGAAACTTATTCTCAGCTAATTTTTCAAGATTATTTTGACCTAGATTATTTATACCCCACTTATCGCAGGTTGTACCCTATTGCTTCTTTGAAAAAGAGTTTGGAGGTGGAATTTGTAGATGAAGTTCAAGGATGGGCTAGAAAGACAGTGGTTTATCAAACGGAAGGTTTTCAGTTCCCTTATTTGTCTAAGTTGGGGTTGATGGAGCTACAAACTAGAGTTGTGAATGCACAATTACCTGCATTGTATGATGCCCAACGAGTATTTCACCAAAGGGTTCATAGGCCCTATCTGGAGTGGAAACGATTACGCTACCTTTTAAATTTGCCTGATCAACACAAAACTGGATTAAGGAAATGGTATGATTCGGTAAGTAAAAATGTGGTTGGATTAGAGATGAGTTGGGACAAGACTGAAGATGGAGTTCAAAAGTTGCATCAATTTGCCCACCGAAAAGTAATTAAAGACCCATTAAGAAAGGATATCATTAATGGATTTCCACGCTTAACAAAGGAAAAGCGAAATCAATTGAATCATTCCATTATTATTTTAGAAGCCTGGTTGCAACAAAACAAAATCAATGATTAAGAGAAAGTTGCTCATTTTTATAGATTGGTATTACCCAGCCTTCAAAGCAGGGGGTCCTATCAAATCGGTTTTCAATATTGCTCAAACGTTAAAAGAAGACCTAGAGATTTCCATTATTACTTCTGCATATGATTTGGGGGAAGTGAATTCCCTCGAAGGAGTTCCAACTGATACTTGGATGACCAATGATGAGATCAAGGTTATTTATTTAAAAAGGGAACAGCAGAGCCGTTCACGATTAAAGGAATTAATATTAGAGGTATCTCCAGATATCATTTATTTCAATAGTTTATTTTCGACTGCGTTCACTTTAAAGCCAATAATAATTGCTAAACGGTTGGGAATTAATAGAATTATAGTTGCCCCCCGAGGGATGTTAGGGAAGGCGGCCTTAGAAATTAAACCACTTAAAAAACGGGTGTTTCTTTCAATCGCTAGGGCGATGGGGATATTTGCAAATGTTCAATGGCATGCGTCTACAGAACAAGAAAGGAAAGAGATAGAGATGGTTTTTGGTCAAGGTGCCACGATTTCTATTGCTAAAAATATTGCAGGAAGAGCATTGCGTAGAGAGTTGCCATCTAGATTTAAAGTTCCGGGTGAACTTAAACTGGTTTTTTTCTCACGCATTAATGAAAAGAAAAACTTGCTGTTTGCATTAGAGGTCCTAAGGGAATGGGAGGAAGGAGCGATTTATTTGGATATTTATGGACCCATTGAAGATAGAAACTATTGGGAAAAGTGCCTTCAATTGATGAAGAATTCTAGTGTACATTTTGACTATAAAGGATTGATTCATCCAACTCAATTGGATGCTATTTTGCACCATTACCATTATTTGTTTTTTCCTACCAAACATGAAAATTATGGGCATGTGATCGCTGAATCTTTATGTGCTTCCCTGCCAGTTATAATCAGTCAAAATACTCCATGGAGAAATTTAGCAGCTCAGAATTTGGGTTCCGACTTACCGCTACTCGTTGAAGACTTTAAAGTGTATATATCCAAAGTGGTAGAGGAAGGAGAATTGGAGTATAAGGTCAAAGTAGAGGCAGCGTATGCTTATAGTCTCCAAAATATTGTGCATGTTGATGTTATTGACGAAAATAGAAAGTTGTTCTTATGATTCATACAGATTTATCCCGATATGATAATAGTGATTTTAAGCTAGGGCGTGGAGTTGTAGTTCGTACCATTTGGTATTTCATCAATACCTTAGTTTTTAAGTCTTATTTATTGCCAATTAATTCGATAAAAATAGGGTTGTTACGCTTGTTTGGAGCCCGGGTAGGTAAGGGTGTAGTCATTAAGCCCAATGTAAATATCAAATATCCTTGGAGGCTCTCTATTGGTGAACATACATGGATAGGAGAAGAAGTGTGGATTGATAATTTGACAACAGTTGCTATAGGCGCCAATTGTTGTCTATCTCAAGGTGCATTTTTATTGTGTGGTAACCATGATTTTAAAAAGTCCACTTTTGATTTAATAACTTTACCTATAACTTTGGAGGATGGAGTTTGGATAGGTGCCAAGTCTATCGTGTGTCCAGGTGTTAAAGCTTTTTCTCATTCTGTTTTAGCGGTGAATTCAGTAGCAACTCGAGATATGGAAGCCTATTTTGTTTATCAAGGGAACCCCGCACAAAAAGTTAAAAGCAGAACAATAGTAGAATAGTAACTATATGAAAATTTCCATCATAACGGTTTGTTACAATAGTGCAAAGACCATTCAAGATTGCATTCAATCGGTAGTTAATCAGTCTTATCCAGATGTAGAGTATATCTTAATTGATGGACAGTCAACCGACAATACGTTAGAGATTGTGCATTCCTTTGGGAATAAGATCAGTCAAGTCATTTCTGAACAAGACAAGGGAATGTACGATGCCATTAATAAAGGCATAAAGCTGGCTACTGGTGATATCATCGGGATCTTGAATTCAGACGATATGTATGTGGATGAACTAGTGTTGTCAGAAGTAGTCCAAAAAATGATAGCGACGAATGCTGATGCCTTGTATGCCGATTTGAACTATGTGGATCAAATGGATACCAATAAAGTGATTCGCTATTGGAAATCTGGAGAATACAAAAAGGGGTCGTTTCTGTCGGGCTGGATGCCTCCACATCCTACTTTTTTTATCAAGAAGGAGTTTTATTCTCAATATGGAGGGTATAGTCTGGATTTAGTTTCGGCAGCAGATTATGAGTTAATGCTTCGCATGATTCATAAGAATTCAGCAAAAATGGCCTATTTACCTCGGGTGATTGTCAATATGCGAGTAGGAGGGATGAGTAATTCTAGTCTCTCCAATCGACTAAGAGCCAATAAAGAAGATCGAAAAGCTTGGGATATGAATGGATTGACCCCTAGGTCTTTTACGCTGCTTTTTAAACCGCTTCGCAAGCTAATTCAATATGTGAAGCGATAAAGTCGACTGTAGAATAATTTTAAAAAAGACATTTCGGTACACTTTAGTACCTTGAGTGGTTTTGTTGTAAAGAAGATTGTATCGTAAGGTACTAATAGCACTTTGAAAAGTGCTTTAATGGGTCTAAATAAAAAAGCTCCTTGAATTGGAATCAAGGAGCGTTCTATATTTAAAAAACTTTGGTTTAAAACTTAGTTCGTTTTCTTCGTTTGTTGATCACACTGTTATAGCGTCTTTTGTAGAAGGAGCTTTTTCCTCTGAAAGCGTAAGAAAAGGAAACTTGTCCGACCAAATATCCATCATTACTATCTGGATTGCCTCGAATAGCACCATTGTTATAATAACCAGCATGGGGGAAATTTGCATCTCCTTCTATTGCTCGTCTTTCATTGGTTCTACTTGCCAAAAGCTGTGATTCAACATATGGTAGTTGAGTTGCTGGGTCTTTAACATATCTGGTACTCACATCGTCTAAGTAATCCGTAAAAGTAGCTCTGTAGCCAATTTCCATTCCAATTCTAAAATTACGTTGAAAGGTAAAATAAAATCCGGCTCCAAAAGGTAAAGCAAAACTTACTTTTTCGTATTCACTAGATTGCCCTTCTGTTCTTAATTCTCTTAGATTGTAGGTTTTTCCTTGGTATTCTGCCGTAGGGTTAAAGTAAAATGCGCTGAACCCTCCAAAAATGTATGCTTTGAAATCATTCCGATAACGACCAGTACGATTTAAATCACCTATTGTCCAGAAGTAATATTCAACTGTAGTAGACAATTCTATGACGTCAGTTTTAAAACTTAAATTTCTTGCTCTTCTAACAGGGTCGTCTGTCAAACTATCTGCACTAGCCAATCGAATGTAATTTAAAGCTAATTTTCCTGCAAATCGATTGTGGAAACGATACCTTGCAAAAGCTCCACCTGAAAAGTTGGTGGCGTCCAAGTTCATGTCCATGAAGCTATTTTTGGGAGATCCTTTAGGTCCTCCTAGCTCACCTAGGTAATTGGAAACACCTAGTGAAACCCCAACGTCTAGATTGTATTGCGCATTAACGCAAATGCTTGATATAGCAAGCCCTATGAAAATTAGTATTTTTCTCATGCTACAAATGTAAAAAAAAACTTTAATTGTTAACGAAATTTAAAGAAAAACCTTGAGGTAACAGATAGTGATTGTTTAATTTAGGCGACTTTTAAAGCGTTACAGGATGAAAAATAAAATTACGCAATTGCTAAACATTCAATATCCCATTATTCAAGGAGGAATGGTTTGGAATAGTGGTTGGAAATTAGCGGCCGCTGTCAGTAATGCAGGAGGTTTAGGATTGATTGGAGCAGGCTCAATGAAACCTGAACTGTTAGAAGAACATATTCATCGTACTCAACAGGCCACGGATAAACCATTTGGAGTTAATGTGCCTATTTTTTCTCCCTATGCCACAGCACAAATCCAGACCATAATAGATGCAGGTGTGCGCATTGTATTTACTTCTGCTGGGAGTCCCGCCCAATTTACAGCTCAATTAAAGTCACATGGAATTACAGTAGTTCATGTAGTTTCAAGCGCTTATTTTGCTATGAAGGCTCAAGCAGCCGGTGTAGATGCCGTTGTTGCGGAAGGATTTGAAGCTGGAGGACACAATGGAAGGGAAGAAACCACTACGCTCTGTTTAATTCCTGAGGTCAAACGAGTAATAAAAGTTCCTTTAATCGCTGCGGGAGGAATAGCAACTGGAGCAGCTATGCATGCGGTCATGGCTTTAGGAGCAGATGGAATTCAAATGGGTAGTCGGTTTGCAGCATCTGTGGAGGCGTCTTCACACATCAACTATAAAAACTTAATTGTAGAAGCGAAAGAGGGATCAACTCAACTTCGACTAAAACAACTGGCTCCAGTTCGGTTGTTAAAAAATGAATTCTTTCAATCTGTTGTCCAATTGGAAGAATCAGGAGCTTCTCCTAAAGAGTTAATGGAGTTGTTGGGCAAAGGTCGAGCTAAAAAAGGTATGTTTGAGGGAAATTTGGTAGATGGGGAGCTAGAGGTTGGACAAGTTGCCAGCTTGATCGATGAGATTTTACCTGTTGATCAAATTTTTAAGAATTTATTAGAAGAATATGAAGCTTCTATTCAATCAATCACACAAGAAAAATATAAATTTTAATGATTCAATTTGAAAAGTTTTCGTTGAGGAACGGCTTGAGAGTAATTGTTCACCGTGACGAAACAACGCCTATCGTGGCTTTTAACTTATTGTATGATGTCGGTGCAAGAGATGAGGATGAGTCAAAAACAGGGTTTGCTCATTTATTTGAGCATTTAATGTTTGGTGGCTCTGTAAATATTCCAAATTATGATTCTCCATTACAGGAGGTCGGAGGTGAAAATAATGCATTTACATCCAACGACATCACGAATTACTACATTACACTACCAAAAGAGAATATTGAAACTGCCTTTTGGTTAGAGTCTGATCGAATGTTGAGCTTGGCGTTTACAGAAAAGAGTTTGGAAGTACAGCGCAATGTGGTTATTGAAGAGTTCAAGCAGCGGTATTTAAATCAGCCCTATGGAGATGTTTGGTTGCTACTTAGACCTTTGGCTTATACTCGCCACCCATATAAATGGGCTACAATTGGTAAGGAAATTAAACACATCGAGGAGGCAACGATGGAAGATGTAAAGTCTTTTTTCTTTAAACATTATCGACCCAATAATGCAATACTTTCTGTAGCAGGAGATATTTCTAAAGAACAGATTGAAAAGTTGGCAGAAAAGTGGTTTGGGGATATTCCACAAGGAGATATCGTACCGAGAGACCTGCCTAAGGAGCCAAAGCAACTGCAAGCGAGAAGTTTGACTGTTGAAAGAGACGTTCCTTCAGATGCCATTTATAAAGCATATCACATTTGTAATCGAGTTGATCCTAATTATTATGCAATTGATTTAGTTTCCGATATATTATCAAGAGGGGATTCTTCTCGTTTGTTTGAATCGTTGATTAAAGAGCAAGAGTTGTGCTCTAATGTTAACGCTTATATTACAGGAGATATGGATGAGGGCTTGTTTGTGATATCTGCTACTGCTAATGAAGGGGTTTCTTTAGAGAAAGTGGAAGATGCGATCCATAGAGAATTAGAGCTGCTCAATAAGAATGGGGTAAGTGATTTGGAGCTGCGGAAAGTTAAAAATAAGGTAGAGTCGGCTCATGCATTTGGGAATACATCAGTTTTAAATAAAGCGATGGGCTTGGCTATAGCTGAGCTAATAGTTGATGCCTCACTAGTCAACCAAGAAATGGATTTTTACCAAGCTGTAACAACTGATCAAATTCAAGCATATTGTCAGCAAGTGTTAGTTCCTACCAATTGTTCAACATTGTATTATAAATCGAATAAATCGAAATGATAGATAGAAAAATTCCGCCTATTTTTAAATCAATTGAAGAAGTTAAAGTTCTTCAAGCTCAAGAATTAGTTTTGTCAAATGGGGTTGAGGTCGGTTATATCAACGCTGGTACGGAAAAGGTATTAAAGTTAGAAATTATAATGAATGCAGGTGTTGTCGATGCTAGCCATCCGGCAATTGCCTTTGCCGCAGCCGATTTAATAGATAAAGGTACCGACTCTATGTCGGCTAACCAGGTAGCTACAGCCTTTGATACGTTGGGGGCATATGTCAATACTGAGGTTAACTTTGATCGTACTAGTTTGTCGGTGTTTTGCCTGAGTAGAAATGTGGAACAAGTTCTAGAACTCCTGCTAAATGTTCTCTTGAATGCTAAATTTCCCCAAAAAGAGTTGGACAATTACATCAATAACCAAAAACAAAAAATGAAAGTTAACTTGGAGCGTGTTAGTTATGTAGCTAAAAAGCGTTTCCCAGCATTAATTTTTGGTTCGGCTCATCCTTATGCCTCCACGGTAGAATTGGTCGATTATGATAGTTTGAGGTTGGTTGACATTGTTGAGTTTTACACTCAAAAGCTGCTTTCAAAAGGTATGCGTGTTCAAGCTTCTGGAGATGTCAATGAGCAGGTTTTAAAGTTAATATCCAATGCTTTTTCGCCCATAGAGTTGGTACCTAATTCAATGGTTTCTTTCCCAAAAATGGTGGAGATGCGTGCAAGAAAGCAATACATAGAAAAGCCCAATGCGGTGCAATCTGCTATACGTATTGGAAAGTCGCTTTTTAATAGAACGCATACGGATTATGTCAAAATGCAAATGGTCTCAACTATATTGGGTGGGTATTTTGGGTCGAGATTGATGGCAAATATTCGAGAAGATAAAGGGTATACCTACGGAATTGGTTCAGCCATTGTCCCGTTAAAACATACTGGCTACTTTTTCTTGACTACTGAGGTGGGTAAAGAAGTAAAGGATGCTGCGTTGGCCGAGATTTATAAAGAGATAAAGTTGCTTCAAGAAGAATTAATTACTGATCAAGAACTGAAATTGGTTAAGAATTACGTTTTAGGTAGTTTTTTGAAAAGTGTGGATGGGCCATTTGCTCAGATGGATAAGTACCAGTTGATAAAAGATAGTGAATTGAATTATGACTATTTTGAGAGGTATCTTCAAACGGTGAAGAATTTGACCAAGGAAGAGGTAAAAGAATTGGCCAATAAGTACCTTCAAATAGATTCATTGAGTGAGTTGGTTGTCGGTTGATTGTTCTATTGGGTGGGTAAGGATTTGTCTTGATTAGATTAAACTTTTCTAGTGCAACCTATTGGAGTTGTTTAGAGTCTAAATTGATATTAAATTAGCACAAACTGAAACAATCTATGAAAAGTCAAAACCTACTTCTAGCCATTTTATTGTTATTTTCAATCCAACTTTCCGCCTCTCACTATATAGGAGGCGAAGTCTATTGGAGGTGTATTCAAGGTACAGGGAAGTACATTTTCTATATGGATTATTATAGAGATTGTAATAGCACCTCTGCTGATATTGGTACAGGTCCCGTTACTTTAAGGGTTTACAACACGCCACTGCCCAATAATGGGGCTTTAAGTCAAATCACAATGACGTTTGTTCCGCCAGATCCGGGAACTCCTCTTGGGCCTAATGGTGGTGCTTCAGTTGCTCCTCTTTGTAAAGGTTGTGCAAATTCCTCTCAACCTATTTCTTGTGTTACAGAGGATAGAGGAACTTTAGAAAAGTACTCTTATCGTTCTCAGCCTATTACCTTGAGTGGTAAACCGCCAAGTGGTAACGGTACTACTGCAGGTTGGGTGTTTGGATATACTTCACCTTGTTGTCGTTCTGGTGATATAGAGAACTTATCCAATTTAGGGTCTTCTGCTATGTTTAAGGCAATTATGTATGGTGACGGACGAGCATCTCAAGATCCATGTTATGATAGTTCTCCATTATTTAAAGAAGAACCGTCTGCAATTATTTGTGAGGGGTATGATTTTCAGTTTAATCATGGAGTATATGATGAACAGCTGGACTCTTTGTCATTTCAATGGGCAAACGTGGTGAATTCAAGTTCAAGTGCAACACATTATCAACCAGTTATTAATAACTGGGAAGCAGGCTTTTCTTTGGCTAACCCTACGCCAACACCAGCCATGAATCCGCTCAACAAATCGGCGACTATAGATAGTAGAACAGGGAATGTAAAATTTTTTACTATTTTGCCTCCAAGTGTTCCTGCTAATATTGCTGGTATTTACGTTACTTCTACACAAGTTGATGCATGGGGGGTAAGTCCAATCACAGGGAAGAGGGTAAAGACAGGTACCATTTATAGAGATATGCCATTTAATATTTTTAGGTGCCCTTCCATCTTTTTTACCTTCAACGATATAAATGGTAATCCTCGAACTGTGAATGAAGTAAATAAACCACCATTTGTTTTCTTGAGTAGTGGTAGAGATGCAAAAAGTATTGATACTACAATTATTATAGGGGATTCTCTGAAATTTGATTATGTAGTGATAGATACCAATGCCAATCCTTGTGATATTGGTTTATTGACTCAAGTTTCTATACAGCCTAGTGGAGTTCAATTTGATTCTAGCTTTTCGAATACGAATGGAAATTGCTTGCTTCCGCCTTGTGCAATATTAAATCCAGCACCGATAGGGCGCCCTGCGCGTCTTGTCGGAAACTCAATAGTTGAAACCCAGTTTAATTGGAAAGCAGATTGTGCACATTTGATGGAGTTGGGTGCCTCCATGCAAGCGGATGCGAGGAGAAACTTTCAGTTCGTATTTAAGATATACGATGATTTTTGCCCTGTGCCTGCAATGAATTATGCTAGTTTAAATGTGACGATTAAGTTACCTGAAGTTCCCCAACCGCCTAAAGTTTATTGTTTTGATACTTCGAGCGCTAGCATAAATTTCTTTTATGAACTCACAAATTATAACCCTAATAGGTTTAATAGTGTCGAAGTGTATTTAGGACAGAGGCTTAAAGGGTCACAAGGGTCTTTTTCCTTTTTTACGCAACCAATTGAATATATTACTAATCATATTGGTCAAGGATTTATTCCTATGAATCAACTTGACCCTAATCAAGAGTATGCCATCAGATTAAAACATCGAGATTCGATTTGTACATGGGATGTAACATCTCAGTATAGTAATGTTATTTCTGCCGGTCAGACTGACACCGTTCAGTTTAATTTAAACTATAAAGACAGTACTTTAAGTTTGTCGAATCCGCTAAATGGAAATTTACAGTGGTATAAGAATGGAGTTTTGATAGCCAATGCATCAGGAAATGCTATAGTAATATCGGATACTGGCAGGTACGAAGTAGAGGTAACCATTGGAGGATGTGTGTTCCGAAGTCAACCTTATATTATTTCTGTGGTGAGCAGTATAGAGCTGAAGTCATCCATTTCTGAGCTGTCTATTTTTCCTAATCCAACAAATGGTAATTTAAGTATCAGTGGACTCCATGAGAATGAGAGTATTAAAAGTGTTAGTGTTTATAACTTAAATGGACAATTAAAAGCTTTGCCAAATAGTGGTTCATTCATAGATTTGAGTGTTCTCCCTAAACAATTATACATTCTTAGAATTGAGACGAATTGGAGAGTGGTGACGAAGAAAATAGTAAAACAGTAGCGTCTAATAGCTGAAGATTCTATTTTTTTTTCGAAATTGCGGCAACCATTGTAGTTTTACTCGTCTTTTGGACGTAAAAGAAACTACTTACGTTTTAATTTAATGACTATGAAAAAGATAAGTTTACTGCTGTTGATTTTTATCTCAGCCATTTCCAGTTCTTTTGCCTCTCACTATGTAGGAGGTGAAGTCTATTGGAGGTGTATTCAAGGGACAGGGAAGTACATTTTCTATATGGATTATTATAGAGATTGTAATAGCACCTCTGCTGATATTGGGACGGGTCCCGTTACTTTAAGGGTTTACAATACGCCATTGCCCAATAATGGGGCTTTAAGTCAAATCACAATGACTTTTGTTCCGCCAGACCCAGGAACTCCTCTAGGACCTAATGGAGGTGCTTCAGTTGCGCCTCTTTGTACAGGTTGTGCAGGTTCGCCACAACCCATTTCTTGCGTTACAGAGGATAGAGGAACTTTAGAAAAGTACTCTTACCGTTCTCAGCCTATTACCTTAAGTGGTAAGCCACCAAGTGGTACCGGTACTACTGCAGGTTGGGTGTTTGGATATACTGCACCTTGTTGTCGTTCTGGTGATGTAGAGAACTTATCCAATTTAGGGTCTTCTGCTATGTTTAAGGCAATTATGTATGGTGATGGGCGAGCATCCCAAGATCCATGCTATGATAGTTCTCCTCAGTTTAAAGAATCTCCTTCGGTGATTATTTGTGAGGGGTATGATTTTCAGTTTAATCACAATGCGACTGATGATGAATTGGATTCATTGTCTTATCACTGGGCAAACGTAGTGAATTCAAGCTCAAGCACAACGCAATATCAACCTGTTATTAATAACTGGGCAGCAGGCTTTTCTTTGGCTAATCCTACGCCAACACCAGCGATGAATCCGCTAAACAAGTCAGCGACCATCGATCCATTAACAGGAGAAATTAGAATGTTTACAATATTGCCTCCAAGTGTGCCTGCTAATATTGCTGGTATTTACGTTACTTCTGCGCAAGTTGATGCATGGGGGATAAGTCCAATTACAGGAAAGAGGGTAAAGACAGGTACTATTTTTAGAGATATGCCATTTAATATTTTTAGATGTCCTAAAATTACATACACCGCTGTCATAAATGGTAGTCCGGTTACAGTTAACGAAACTAATAAGCCGCCGTTTGTTCAAATTGGGGCTGCTGCTGGTTCAAATAGTTTGGATACAATTGTTTATGCTGGAGATTTTGTTTCTATTCCATTTTTAGCAGTTGATTCCAATACTAGTCCTTGTTCCGTAACATCATTGACCGAAGTTTCGGTTGAGCCGACAGGTTATCAGTTTGATAAGTCTTTTAATGATCCGCAAGGTAATTGCCCAATTAAGCCGTGTGCAACTCTAACTCCTGCCCCATCAGGAGCTCCAGTAAAAAGACTGAGAGGGCTCTCTACTGTAGGAACTAGATTTAATTGGCAAACGACTTGTGACCATCTAAATCCAGTGGGTGTTCAGCAGTTATCTTCAGGACGATTTACATTCGTTATGAAAGTGTACGATGACTTCTGTCCTGTACCTGCAATTAACTACCCCACTATTAATATTACACTTAAAGCGCCCGATCCATTAGGGCCTCCTGTTATTCGTTGTGTCAATAAATTGGATGACGGAAGTTATGTTATTAGTTGGACTGGGCCAGTGCATCCTGATACGACCAATTCATTTCATTCTTATCAACTGTTCCTTTCTCAAAGAACAGCGGGTTCAAATGTTCCTTATACTAATTTAAGTAACCCTATCGCTTTTGGTTTGACAGATTATGAAGGCTCATATACTATTCCAGCGAGTGCTTTCCCTCCTGGTCAAGAAGTGGCATTTAGAATGAAAACTAGATATGGCTGTGGTGGGTCTGATACTTCTGATTTCTCTCCATTATATGCGACAACTAATCGTTTGAAGGCGGTGCATTCTGGGACGTTACCAGCTGGAGATCCTAATGCTCCTCAAACTAAAGTTACACTTAGTTGGAAGTCACTATTTAATACCATCCCTAATTACAATCCTAGAAAGCCTTTATTAATGGCTTCTTCGATGCTAGAGTCGTGGAATGGCGTATTTTATATTTATCAGCGTCACTCGCCACATAACTCAGGGCCTTGGTTGTTGATAGATTCCATTATGGAGACCGATACCTCTAAATTTAAATGGACAGGAGAAAGCCCTGTCTGTGACGATTCTGTTTCGTTTAAGATTGCAACTAGGGATACCTTGGCCAATTGTGAGTCATTTAGTAATGTGGTGACAAAGAATATGAAATCTATTGTGCCGCCTGCAAAGCCAAAATTAATTGAAACATTGGTTCGTCCAAATGGTGATGTTTTCTTGAAGTGGGCAGTTTTGGGACTTTCTGCTGATTCATATGTAATCTATGAATCGGATGCTACTGGAGCCTTGATGAATAAGCTTGATAGTGTAATTGTGCCTCAAGACACTTTTATTCATATAGGAGCAGGAGCCGATCTAGGTGCTAAGTATTATGTAATAATTCCTTATGACACTTGTAATAAGGCTGTAGCAGGAACAAAATCAGAAGTTATTAAGACTTCCCAAGCTAGCGTTTCGTTGTCAGGAAACTGTATTGTTACTGCCAATATCACTTGGACTCCATTTTTAGGGTTTGGTGCAGGCGCTATTACTCAGTATGAGTTTTACATTGTTGAGAATGGTGTGACTACTAAAATCGGGACTAGAAATGTGCCCGTTACCTCATTTGATTACAATGTAGGTCCTCAAACATCTTATGATTTTTATGTAGTTGCGAAGGCGGGTGCAGGGCAATCGGCTCGTTCAAGTATGTTTAATGTAGTAACTGGTAGCTTACCCGATACTTTTGTTATTGCTCCTCCAGATGTGCGATGTGTTCGTTATATTGGAAATGTTGTTGAATTGGAATGGTTGAAACCATTAAATCCGAAGAATAATTTTGAAGAGTATCGTGTAGAGCGTTTAGATGGCAATAATTGGGTTGTGGCACCAAATGGAATAATTACAGACTATAACACTACAACATATACGGATGCAAGTCCTATAGTAGATTTGAAGTATCGAGTAGCTTCTGTTTCTAATTATTGTAATCAGCGAAAGGACTCTCTTCCTGGAGGTTTTGTAACTCCGATTGTTTTAGACGTTGAAAATTATGTAATTCCAAATGTGCCAACAGCTCCTAAGTTGAAATTGGAGTGGACTAGTACAGGAATTCAATATGAGAATAACTATGAAATTTTAAGAGACGCATCAGTCGGAGTGCCAAGTGGTGTATATAATGTTGATACAACTGTTAAGCAAACTGTTTTGTCTTTTATTGATACGGATAGTTGTACGAAAATTGGAAGATATTTTGTTCAAGTTCAAGATACTTCAGGTTGTTATAGTGTATCAAATACAGCCGAGGAAACTTTTAGAGACTCTGAAGGACCACTTAAGCAGTACATCGATTATGTTACTGTAGATTATACAGATATTAATAATTTGGCTGTAAAAATAGTATGGTCTAAAAACCCTTCAAAGGATGTTAAAAGGTATATCATCGAACGACCTCTAACTACCTTCCCAATTACTAATATTACAATTGATACGAGTGGGGAGACTACAGAAGTTACTGAGTATGTTAATCCTGCTGATACTTCTTACACCTACACTATTTTTGCAGAAGATTCGTGTGATGGTATTTCTGACGGACCATTCGATGAAGCTACCACAATTGATATCGACAGTAGGTTCTTGATTTGTGATTCTGCGGTGGAGTTGACATGGAATCGTTACGATTGGTTCAGATCTGGTTCAGAGGTGTTGTATGAAATTTACGCATCTCAAACAAAGGTGTTTGCTGATTTTGTGAAAATTGGTTCAACAACTAGAAATGTTTTTACACATGAAGGTGTCCAATCAGGAGATAATTACTACTATGTAAAAGCGCTTGATTTAAATGGAGCTGGTCCATTCTTTTCAAATTCTAATTTAACATATGAATTTGTTGAATATCCTGATCCTCCTGCATATCAATACATGCACTCTGTATATGTTAATTCTCCAAACTTTATAGAAATTCAATGCTATGTGGATACAGCAGCATTGGTTAAAGGATATGCCATTTACCGTGGAGTAGATTCTTCCGCATTGGTTAAAATTGATCAAGTAGGAACAGATGCAGTAGTAGATGGTGCTGTTAATTTCTCAGACTATAATGTAGTTTCTGATGAAGGTAGCTATTACTATAGAATAAACGCGCTGGATTCTTGCGGAAACTTGTCTATCGCCTCTAATTTAGGTAAGTCTATTTACTTGGTTAATACTACGGATAACTTGGCTTTAACCAATACTTTGAAGTGGACAGCATATGAAGATTGGGCCAACGGAGTAGATTATTACCTAATCTACAAGGCAGAGAAGAATAAGTTTGGCGTAGATGCTTATGATACGTTATATGTAGAGCCAGGAATGGGGAATGTTATTACCTATACGGATGATGTTTCTGATTACCTAGATGACAAGGATAACTTCCTTAAAAATGGCCAATATTGTTATTATGTAGTAGCCGTTGAGAATGGAAGAGGAGTTCCTTCTGATCCTTCAATAGGTTCAGGAATGGCTTTATCAAACGCGGTTTGCACAAATATGCAGCCTGCAATGTACATTCCGAATGCTTTTTCTCCTGGTACTGCGGTAAATAATGTGTTTAGACCTGAAGGGGTTTACTTTGATTTCACAAGGTATGAGATGATTATTTACAACCGATGGGGAGAAGTTGTTTTCGAAACCAATGACTATTACAAAGGATGGGATGGTTCATTGAGTGGAGGAAAGTATGCTCCAATAGGAACTTATGTATACTCGATTCGATTTATAGATTCGAATGGGGAAGAGCGTTCAAGAAAAGGAACTTTAACCATTGTAAGGTAATTTAATCTATAATTACATGAAAGACCCTGATTAGTTTCACCTAGTCAGGGTCTTTTTTTGTTTTTTTTAAATTTTTAGCTGGCTTAAAATTGTTAATTTTGCCCCTATTTATAAAGAATTTCACCGATTATGAAAAACGCAGAACCGACAAAATTTATCGCTGAAGGATTGACTTACGACGATGTCCTATTGGTGCCTTCATATTCAGAAGTTATGCCACGAGAAGTGGTAATTTCTTCGATGTTTACCAAAAAGATTAAATTGAATACTCCAATCGTCTCTGCCGCGATGGATACTGTGACTGAATCTGCGTTGGCAATTGCGATTGCACAAGAAGGAGGAATAGGAGTGCTGCACAAAAATATGAGTATTGAAGCTCAAGCAGGTGAGGTTAGAAAAGTGAAGCGTTCGGAAAGTGGAATGATAAAAGATCCCATTACCTTACATGACAGTGCCACCGTTTTCGATGCTAAGAAAATTATGCGTGAAAACAAGATTGGTGGGATTCCTATAGTTGATGATCAAAATGTGTTAGTAGGAATTATAACTAACAGAGATTTGCGATTCGAAAAGGATTTCAATAAAAAAGTAGCAGATATTATGACTACTCAAGAATTGATTACCGCTCAAGAAGGTACTGATCTTTCAAAGGCTGAATCAATCTTACAACAGCATAAGATTGAAAAATTGCCGGTGGTCAATGAAAACAATGAGTTAGTTGGTCTAATTACTTATAGAGATATTATTAAGTTGAAAGAACGTCCAAATGCATGTAAGGATGAATTTGGTCGTTTGAGGGTTGCTGCAGCTGTAGGTGTAACCGCTGATGTTGTGGATAGAATTACTGCATTGGTTGCAGTTGGAGTTGATGCAGTAGTTATAGATACTGCACATGGCCATTCTAAAGCTGTTTTAGAGACACTAAAAAAAGTAAAGTCTACATT
This sequence comes from Acidiluteibacter ferrifornacis, assembly GCF_009909615.1. GTDB lineage: Bacteria > Bacteroidota > Bacteroidia > Flavobacteriales_E > Vicingaceae > Acidiluteibacter > Acidiluteibacter ferrifornacis. The sequence continues at coordinate 166,531 of NZ_WWNE01000008.1, forward strand.
TCCTGAGTTACAAGTCGTGGTTGGGAATATTGCAACTGGAGAAGCTGCATTGGCTTTGGCTGAAGCTGGAGCTGACGCCGTTAAGGTAGGTATAGGCCCAGGTTCTATTTGTACTACCAGAGTTATTGCAGGAGTGGGAGTTCCTCAATTATCGGCTGTTTTAGTTGTTGCTGAAGCATTGAAAGGTTCAGGAGTGCCAATTATTGCTGATGGAGGACTACGCTTTACAGGAGATGTTGTAAAAGCAATAGCAGCAGGTGCCAATACAGTAATGGCAGGTTCAATGTTTGCAGGAGTAGAAGAATCTCCTGGTGAAACAATTATCTATGAGGGAAGAAAATTTAAGGCCTATAGAGGAATGGGCAGTATTGAGGCCATGCAGAAAGGATCAAAAGACCGATACTTTCAAGATATGGAAGACGATATTGCTAAATTAGTACCGGAGGGAATATCAGCTAGAGTGCCTTATAAAGGAAATATATCAGAAGTGATTTATCAATTAGTTGGTGGTTTACGTGCAGGTATGGGGTATTGTGGATCCAGTACTGTAGAAGAATTGCAGAAAAAGTCTCAATTCATCCGCATTACCAATGCTGGAATCAGAGAAAGTCATCCTCATGGAGTAGCTATTACAAGAGAGGCTCCGAATTATAGTCGATAAGAAACAATATTAACCAGATAATAAAGTTTAATTACCCAATATTTAACAGTATGAATTTCTATAAAAATCTATTATTTGCGGCTGCGGCCATTTCTATAAACGTAGCAATTGGTCAAGAAAAGGATCCTGTTTTATTAACAATAGGTGAGGATAAAGTTTTGTTGTCGGAGTTTAAGTCAGTGTATGAGAAAAATAACTCCAACACTCAGGTGGCTAAAAGCAGCCCCGAAGAATATCTGGATTTATACGTGAAGTTTAGGTTAAAAGTAAAGCAAGCTATGGATTTGCAAATGGATACCTTACCTACATTTGTTCAGGAGCTTGAAGGTTATAGAAAACAACTGGCACAGCCTTATTTAACTGATGAGAAAACCAAAGAACGATTAAAAAAGGAGACCTATGAGCGATTGCAGCAAGAGGTTAGGGCTTCTCATATTTTAATTCGAGTAGATGAAACCGCATCAGCTGCAGATACATTAAAAGCCTATAAAAAGGCTCAGGAGGCTAGAAAAAAAGTGCTAGCAGGAGAAGATTTCGCTGCGGTAGCTAAAGAGTATTCTGAAGATCCATCCGTTAGAAACAATAATGGTGACTTAGGCTTCTTTACTGCTATGTTTATGGTCTATCCATTTGAGAAAGCGGCCTATGGTACCGAAGTAGGAGAAATTAGTGATATTATAAGAACGTCCTATGGTTATCATATAATTAAGGTAACTGATAAGAGAAAGGCAAGAGGTGACATTCAAGTCGCACACATTTTAGTTCGATTTAATGATGGTGCTAAAGAAGAGTCGGTAAAGGATATTGCTGTTTCGGATAGTAAAAAGAAAATCGATGAAATTTATGCGAAATTAAAAGCAGGAGAATCTTTTGAAGAATTAGCCTCTCTTTATTCTGAAGATAATAAAACGGCTAAAAGTGGTGGAGTCTTACCTCCATTCGGTACTGGGAAAATGATTCAGCCTTTTGAGGATAATGCTTTCGAGTTAGAGGAAGATGGCGACTTTTCAGAGCCTTTTGAAACTCAATTCGGATATCATATTATAAAGCGAATCAAAGCATTCCCAATTCCTTCGTATGATGAAATGGAATCAAAAATCGAAAAGAATTTGTCTCGTGATGCAAAGAAACTATACACCACGGAGGCGGTTGTTAATCGTTTGAAAAAGGAATACTTTTTTAAAGAAATGAAGAATAATCTAAAGCCATTTTATAGTTTAGGAGAGGAGTTTGAAGATAAAAAGTGGAATGGAGAAGGGATTAAAAAATCCAATCAAGTAATGGCAACATTTGCAGATCAGCAAATAACCAATCAAGACTTTATTGATTTCTTGGTAAAAAGAACACCTGATTTGAGAAAGCAGGATCGCAAGATATTAATTAATAAGCAGTATAATCACTTCATTAATGAGACAATGTTGGATTATGAAGATTCTCAATTGGAAAGAAAATATCCTGAATTTAAAGCTTTGGTTCAAGAATACCACGATGGAATTTTATTGTTTGAATTAACTGAAGATCAAGTTTGGAATAAAGCAATCATCGATACCAATGGGTTTAAACAGTTTTATGAAGACAATATTATGGACTATCAATGGCCTGAACGTGTTGATGCTGTTATTTACGTTGCCAATGATTTAAAAATTGCCAATAACACCTATAAGTTAGTAAGAAAGAGAATTAATAAAGACTGGACTCCAGAAGATATTAAGAAAATGATCAATGAAACATCTCAGTTGAATTTGGAGGTATTAGAAGGGAAATATGCTTCCCAAGATAATCCATACATCGATAAAGTTAATTGGGTCCCTAGTTTGTCAAAACCGATAGCAATTGATGGAAAATATGCAGTAATTGAAATATTAGGTGTGATAGAGCCAGGAGCTAAATCGATTGAAGAAATAAGAGGGAAAATTACTTCTGATTATCAAGATTATTTAGAAAAAGAATGGATTCAGTCTTTACGAGAGACCTATCCAGTTGAAGTGAATCAGGACGTATTGAATTCAATAAAATAGAGGTGGTTTTAAATCAACCTAAAGTAGTTTTAATTGCACTGTGTTTTGTTGCACTTGCTTCTTGTAATTATTTCAAATCTAAAGAAGATGGGAAATTGATTGCTTCTGTATTTGATAAAAACTTATATGAGAAGGATATAAGTGAGTTATTCAATACTGAGATGTCACCGGAGGATAGTACTGCAGTGGCCAATGCCTATATCGATAAATGGATTAAGGATAATTTATTGTTGAAAAAGGCTGAATTGAATTTAAGTATTGAGCAAAAGGACTTTGAAAAGCAATTAGAAAATTATAGAAACTCTTTAATTACATTTAACTACGAGAAAAGACTAGTAGAGCAAAACCTGGATACGTTAATAACTTCCCAAGAGATACAAGAGTACTACACTCAGAATTCAGCGAATTTTGAATTGAAGAACAATATTTTGAAGGCCGTTTTTGTGAAGGTCTCCAAAGAGGCCCCAAAGGTGGAGAAGTTGAGAAAAGCAATTCAACTGAGCAAAGAGAGAGATTGGAAAGAGTTGGAAGAGTATTGTGTTCAATTTGCAGAAGTTTATTCATTGGATACAACGGATTGGTTATTATTTTCTGATTTTAGAAAATTGACGGGTTTAAATGTTGAGGATGAAGAAGGGTTTATTCGAAGTAATCCTACTAAGGAATGGAGCGACTCTACTGGAACTTATTTTATAAATGTACTCGACCATAAAGTAAAGTCTAGAATTTCACCTTTAGAATTTGCAAGAGACGATATAAGGTCAATATTGTTAAATCAACGCAAGTTAAAGTTGATTGCGAAAATGAAACAAAGTATATACGAGGAAGCACTTCGTAAAAAGCAATTTGAAATTTATGAAGATTAAAATGATAAAGGCGATAACCACAATTGGACTAATGATGGTGCTGGCTTTCTCTAATTCGTTAGTAGCCCAGCCGGAGAACAGACAAGTCATAGATGAAGTAATCGCAATAGTTGGAGATGAAATTGTAACTAAAAGTTCATTAGAAACTCAGTACTTACAATACTTATCTCAAGGAGAGAAAGTGACTGATGATTTGAGGTGTATTATAATGGAAGATCTATTGTTCCAGAAGTTATTATTGAACCAAGCTAAAATTGATAGTATCGAAGTGTCAGATGGACAAGTGGAATCTGAAATGGAAAGAAGGTTGAGGTATTTTATTGGCCAAATTGGGAGCGAAAAAGCACTAGAGGCTTACTATAAGAAATCAATTGATCAGATTAAATCAGAATTAAGGGAGTCTCTAAAAGAACAGTTATTGGTACAAACCATGCAAGATAAAATCACTGCTGATGTATCGGTGACTCCTTCTGAGGTTGCTGAATTCTTTCATTCTTTTCCAAAGGACAGTTTGCCTTTAATCAATTCAGAGGTAGAGGTGGCTCAAATTGTAAAATATGCACCAATTAGTGAAGAGAGTAAAGAATATGCGAAAGAGCGATTGCGCGAATTTAAAGAGCGAATTAGAAAAGGAGAAAAGCTTTCTACATTAGCAGTTTTATATTCGGATGATAAGGGGTCTGCTAAGAAGGGTGGAGAGATTGGTTACATTGGGAGAGCTGAAGTTGAACCAGAATTTGCTCAAGCTGCATTTAAGCTAAAGCCTGGACAAGTGTCGGAGGTTTTTTCAACGCGATATGGTTACCATATTGTAGAGTTGATAGATCGGAAAGGTGAAAAGGTAAATGTTCGTCATATTTTAATTAAACCAACCATAGATTATGCTGGACTAGAAAGGTTAAAGAAGGAATTGGATAGTGTAGCTAAGGTTGTTGAAAATGATACCATTACTTTTTCTCAAATGGCTCAGAAATATTCAGAGGATGAGGATTCTAAAAACAACGGAGGGTTGATATTAAATCCCTATTCAGGAACTTCAGTTTTTCAAGCCGATCAGCTAGATCCTTCCTTTTTTTTTGTTATTGATAAAATGCAAGTAGGTGAAATTTCTACAGCTTTTTCTACTTCAGATCAGCGAAATAGAGAAGGTTATAGAATAATAAAATTGATAAAACGAACTGAGCCACATACAGCGAACTTGAATGATGATTATCAGAAGTTGAAAAATGTGGCCACCCAACAAAAAGAGCAGGAGGTGGTTCAAAAATGGATACAAGATCGATTAGAGACATCTTATATAAAAATGAATGAGAAGTATACTGATTGCGATTATAGAAACAATTGGTTGAAAAAATCACCACAATAAAACAAGTAAATATGTCTGAATTGAATTTTAAGTCAGAAGTGGAAGCGGTAGATGCATTAGTAACGAAATACAAAGCGTTAAATGCAGAAATTGGTAAAGTCATAGTAGGGCAAGAAGAGGTCGTAAAGAATGTTTTGATTTCTATCTTTAGTAACGGACATTGTTTGTTAGTTGGAGTTCCTGGATTGGCTAAAACGCTTTTGGTGAATACGATTTCTCAAGTATTAGGGCTAACTTTTAACCGAATTCAGTTTACACCTGATTTAATGCCTTCAGATATTATCGGTTCAGAAATTTTAGATGAAACTAGAAACTTTAAATTCATCAAAGGACCATTGTTTTCCAATTTGATATTAGCGGATGAGATTAACAGAACTCCCCCTAAAACTCAATCTGCATTGTTAGAGGCAATGCAGGAAAAATCAATTACAACAGGAGGGAAAACTTATCCATTGGGAAATCCATTTTTTGTATTAGCTACTCAAAACCCGATAGAGCAAGAGGGGACATATCCATTGCCAGAGGCTCAATTGGATCGTTTTATGTTCAATATTTGGTTGGATTACCCAACATTTGAAGAAGAAGTAGCAGTTGTTAAAGCAACGACTACAGAGGCTAAATTTCAGGTGAATAAAATAATGTCAGCTGAAGAAATTATCTACTTTCAACAATTGATTCGTAAAATTCCAATTACAGATAATGTGCTTAATTATGCTGTAAAATTAGCTTCAAGCACACGACCAAACACTCCCATGGCACATGATATCGTCAACCAATACATCGGCTGGGGCGCAGGGCCTAGAGCATCTCAATTTTTGGTGCTAGGAGCTAAATGTCATGCTGCTATTAATGGAAAGTATGCTCCAGATATAGAGGATGTGAAAGCGGTATCTAAGGCTATTTTGCGTCATCGAATGGTTAAAAATTATAAAGCTGAAGCAGAGGGTTTATCAATTGATGCTATTATAGAGAAATTACTTGAAGCATAGTATCATTTCCCGTAAGGTTTAAATAAATTCTTACTTTGAATGGTATCTCTATGCTTTACTTCAAATGCTTTATCTTTTTTCTCTAATCCTTCCTCTACATCGATATCAGCTTCATAATCCCAATAGCGTCCACCCCAATTATAGGCATCAAAAATAAATGCAGGTCCATAATATTCATAAACACCAACTAAAGAAGGATTAGAAGGGCTCAAGGATTCAAAAATAATGCGATTTAAGTGGCGCTGAAACGCCATTTGCATGCTTACTTCGGCAGAGAATTCGAAAATCTTGCGATAATATACTTCTCGTCTTTCACGTATAATTGGGCTACCAAACCGTAAACTATCGTCTCGGTCAAAGTAAAAGATGTCGATTACTTTTTTATGACTCATGTTATTGTTACCATCCCATCCTAATATGGTATACATGTCTTTTAGTCCGTTATTGATTAAAGCCACATCGTAATACATACTTCCCCACCAATTCTCAGAAGAAAGGACTAGCTTTTCGGGGTCGACTATTTCATCTGATCGGTCCTTCAACTCATAAAGTAAATAGTCTCCATCGGCTTTTAAACGCTGAACAAATCCAAAATAATGATAGCTATTGTTGGCATCTAAGAGACTCCAAGTTAAAATGCGTATAGTACTATCAGCTGATCTAACTTTCATCAAATTACTTACTCGATCAAATGGTAATTTTATACTGTCGTCTTTTGCTAATAAACTACTCAAATGGGTTTTAAATGCTTTACATGCACTATCCCTGTCTTGAAATAATGCCGCATTAAGAATACGCTGACCCAACTGAGCTAAGGTCTTTTCTTCCTCTTCATAATTAGTGATATCTTCATAGTATTGACCAAAAGATAGGTTGGAAAAGGTTAAAGCGAATATAAAAGATAGTATGGAGTATTTCATAGAGTTCATTCTTTGCAATTAACGTGCAAAATTAATCTGAATTGTAAAAATAGTGGAAATAAAAAAACCGTCGGAGACTAGCCACGACGGTTTCTATTTTCAATCACTGTATTACAAGTGCATTTTTGCTTTTTTTCCAAGTAGTATCTCCTCCGATTCTCTGTAATTAGGATCGTCTACGCAGCAGTCTACCGGGCAAACTGCCGCACATTGTGGTTCATCATGAAAACCTACACATTCTGTACATTTATCTGGTACGATATAGTAGTAATCTAAACTAATCGGTTCGTTTGCTGTTTCTGCATCTACAGTACTTCCATCTAATTTTTGAAAGTCGCCTGTAAGCGTCGTTCCATCAGAGAATCTCCATTCTTCTCCTCCTTCATATATTGCATTATTTGGACACTCCGGCTCACACGCTCCGCAGTTGATACATTCATCTGTAATTACAATTGCCATGCTTTTTCTTTTTTATGTTAGTAGCTTTGTATAAAACTAAAAAATTGCAAAATAGTTTTTTATATGAAGTGCAAATTTAATTGATTTTAGGTCAGAAATTATTTTAGAATGATTATAAATAGTAGAATTGAAGGGATGAAGAAGTTGGGTCAGTTTATGGCACAATTTAAAGTGGATGGGCAGAAGAATCCTGACGTAATGTCTATCAATGAAGTTCATTACGATAATGTTGAGTCGGCTATTCATCAGGCTAAAATATTAAATGGTTGGTTTACTGAAGAAAATGTTAGAAGTAGTTTTTCTGCTTGGGGGGAATCATTGACCGAAGAAAAATTAAATATCTGGTTGGGATCGTACGATTTGTCAATTACAATTAAATCTAAATCAGTTGGGATTATCATGGCGGGAAATATTCCTCTGGTTGGGTTTCATGATTTCTTGACTACTGTGCTCAGTGGTCATAAAGCGGTTATCAAACTTGCTTCTGATGACTCTCTTTTAATGCCGCTTATACTTGAAGTTTTGACTACGATAGATCCGGAATTTTCTAATTATTTTGAAATTGTTGATCGGTTGATTTCAGTCGATGCAGTTATTGCTACAGGAAGTAATAATTCTGCTAGGTATTTTGAACACTATTTTGGAAAGTATCCACATATTATTAGAAAAAATAGAACTTCTCTAGCGGTATTGACAGGTGAAGAAACAAAAGAAGATTTAGAAAAATTGGGAAGAGATATGTTTCTTTATTTTGGTTTGGGTTGTAGAAATGTTTCTAAAATATACCTTCCTAAGAATTTTGACATTAACCGAATTTTTGAAGCAATATATCCGTACAATGAATTGGCAAACCATAATAAATACGCCAATAACTATGACTACAATAAAGCGATTTATTTATTGAATAAAGAGCCTCTTCTGGAGAATGGTTTTGTATTGTTCAGAGAAGCGAAAGAAATAAACTCACCTGTCGCTGTTATGTTGTATGAACGATACTCCGATCTAAAAGAATTAAAACAGACCATTAATGCGATGCGCTCAGAAATACAATGCGTAGTGACAAATGCAGAATCGTTTATAGGTGCTGTTCCTTTTGGGAAAGCTCAACATCCCGATTTGTGGGATTATGCAGACGGAGTGGATACGCTTGAGTTTCTTTTGAATCTGTAACTATTGAAATTCGTAACATCCGGCATCCGGTGCACTATCTGCTGTTCTACTAATGCCCTCCAAGTCTAATGGGACTTGATTTCCGATAAGAGTATTCCCAATATTGATTGCAGATGAATTTGCCCTTAGGTGATAGTCTTTAGTGCCTACAGACTGGAAAATGCTATCCGTAGGATTTATTACCATATTGGCATATCGCGCATTGTTCGCGGTAACCTTATTCGTTTTAAGTAATGAATTTTGAAAATTGAAATTAACAGAACTAGTATCGTATCCCTCAAAATCCCATTCATTTTCTAGGCTGCCATGGATAATGGAATTGCTGACATTGACATTTGGCTCTCCGACTAACAAACCTTCAGAATAGCTCTGATAGCTTTGTGCATAGAATAGCGGAGTTTCTCTTTTTGATTCGTTCCAATAATTTGCAAAAGTGCAGTGCTTGAAGTTGTAGGTCCCAGCACCTGTTATTGCTACGTTGTATTCTCCACAGTTTTCAATCAATACATTTTCTGCATCAATTTGATAGAGGGTTCCTAGGAGGCCAAAGCCTGAGGCATTTCTAATTATAGTGTTGTTTAGATTTAACTTGTTATTGGAAATGGCTTTCGTTTCTGCAAATGGGTAATATTCTGCTTGAATGCCAATAAACGCATTTTCTATGATCGCGTAATTGAAGTTGTTGTTTACTGATCCTTCATTGATCCATATTCGATCCCATTGACCCGGTACATCATCATAATCTCTCTCCAATCGGTCACCTCGGAATAATACTGGTTCGCTTAGTGTTCCATTTACTTGGATATTGGCGTCTTGATATACCCATAAGCCACCATTGTTATGGAAATAGATTCGAGTTCCCGCCTCTATATTCAATGTAGCTCCTTCATCTACTACTGCATATCCATATATAACGTAGGGCTTGTCTTTAGTCCAAGTTACCGTTTGGTTTTCTTCTGCAATAATGCTAAAAGGTGGTAAGCCTTGAATGACTGTAGTAGGGGTAAAATAAATGGCATTCTGACCGTAGGCTATTAATTTCAAACTTTTTACATTACCATTGGTGAAAAACTGAATTTCATCTTCGATAAAAAATGGATTTAAATCATTTGTTGGATCTACGGTCACTTCTACAAAACCAAAAATGCTGTCTTTTGGCGGAATAATGACATCCATTTGTGCTCCAGGTAATCCATCAATATTAATTCTAAATTGAGAATCCCCGCCTTTTCCTAAACGTATAGAACTAATTTTGATACTCTCTTTATAAGGGTTGTGGATTGTAAAGTTTTTTGTAACTGAACCTATGGTAGTAAAGACTGTATCAAAGGAAATACTGTCTGTTGAAAACCGAACTTGAGCAGAAGAAGATTCAATGATTTGATCTTCTTTTCTGCACGAGAAAAGTAAAATCATACCGATAAATAAACCAATAAGAAGTATGGATTTTTTCATAGTGACAAATATACCTAAAGAACTGTAAAACTGATTATTTTATTGCTTCAGTTGGTGTGAGAACTGCATCGATTAATTGACCAAAATCAGCTTGGAACGAATTCGTTTTGTCCATAATGTACCATCGTTGTAGTGCTTCTGAAATTTCAGTGTAAGGAGCCTCTTTGGTTTTCAACTCTAGCATAAGCTCTTGAGCTCCGTTTGGTCTTGGTCCCCATTCACCCATAACTTCTAGAGATTCTGCATCTATGGCAATTACTTTAGGGATAGATCTTCCTCCATTTGTCAAATACTGATCCATGATGTCTAGATTCTCATCTCTTAAGATGATTTTCAATTCTATGTTTGGACTAAACTCGGCAGCCTTGGCAATTAACGGAACATTCTGAGCTGCATCACCACACCAAGCTTCTGTTATTACTAAAAAGTAAGTCTTGCTTTTTACTTGATTAATTTTCTCAATTAACAAGTCATTCAAAGTAGCCGTTTTTACTAAACGCTTCATTCGAGATAAGTTTAGTTTTGTATAATGCGCTAAATCTTCAGATTGATTAGGTCCAGTAGTTTTACCTTCTTTCACTAATTTTTCTGTTAAACTATAATATGTTTGAAAGCTCATGCCTTCTTGGATTCTTTTTTTATCAAATGGAAATTTCATACGCTTGTTGTTTCTTAAATTTGAGTACAAAAATAACCCTCTTTTTTGGGTTCATTTGTAACTAAAGCGACAGATTTGAAAAGAGAAATTATTACTACTGCAGATGGCTCGCATTCTTTGTATGTTCCTGATTTGGATGAACACTATCATTCCTACCACGGATCTATAAAAGAATCACAACGTGTTTTTATTGAGTTAGGATTAGAGCATGTGGCAGAAAAAGTAGATTCAGTTTCTATTTTGGAAGTAGGTATGGGCACCGGTCTCAACGTATTAATGACAGCATTAGCGAACGAAGGTTTAAAAAAGAACATTCGATACGATGCGATTGAAGCCTTTCCATTGGAGGATGAGTTGTTGAATCAACTGAACTATGCCGATCAATTATTGCATCCATCAGCGACAGAATTATTCGAAGCAATTCATTCAGCACCTTGGAATGAAGGAACGGCAATTACTGATTTATTTGTTTTAACCAAAATTGAGGCACCAATAGAAGCCATTGATTTTTCTCCAGAACAATATGATTTAATTTATTTTGATGCATTTGCTCCTGATGTGCAGGGGGAATTATGGACTGATGATATTTTTGCAAAAATGTATGCTATCCTTAAGCCAGGAGGAGTATTGTCTACTTATTGTGTTAAAGGTGATGTAAAGAGAGCATTAATAAAGCAAGGATTTAGAATTGAAAAGCACAACGGCCCTGATGGCGGAAAGAGAGAAGTGCTGAGAGCGATAAAATGAAAGAGAAACTAGACGTTAGAAACTAGAAAAGAGATATAACGATTTCTTATTGGTTCTTAATAATTAATGATTGTTTTTCTTATGTCAATAATCCTAACCTAAAATTCAGACCTTTACTTTATCAAACAACTAACTTTTGAAGCCAATCCCAACTTTCTTAACCGATAAACTTGCAATAGCCGATCAGAATAAAAAAGAGAATAAAGCTTTTTTAGACCGATTGAAAAAGAAGAAACCCAAAGATTTGGATCAACAGTTTCATGAATTGCACGAAGAAGTTTTTGATGAAATAGATTGTTTGGATTGTGGGAATTGCTGCAAAACCACTTCACCTATTTTTCAGCAGAAAGACATCGAGCGAATGGCGAAGCATTTCAAAATGCGACCTGCTGAATTTGTAACCCAATATTTAGTAGAAGACGACGAGCACGACTTTGTGTTTCCTGCTGCTCCTTGTCCGTTTTTGGCAGACGATAATTACTGCATGGCGTATGAAGCACGTCCAAATGCTTGTCGAGAATATCCGCATACTGACCGGCGAAAAATGCATCAGATATTAAATTTGACGTATAAAAACACTTTGGTTTGTCCAGCTGTTTCAGACATTGTAGAGCAGATAAAAATCAATTACGCCAATAGGTAACTGTATTTAAAGCCATTTTAGGGGAGTTTTTTAAAAATATCCCCTTATTTTTATGCACTATCTTTTTAAGCAATGAGTCAATTATTACAAACGTCTATTGAATACCTCAAAGGGGTTGGACCTAAGCGGGCCGAGCTTCTTAAAAAGGGGTTGAATATTCATACGTTTGGCGAATTAATGACCCATTATCCATTCCGCTATGTGGATAAAACGAAATTCTATACTATTTCAGAGCTTCATCCTGATTTGCCCTACATCCAAATTGTAGGAGAGTTTGTTCACATAGAAACCATTGGCGCAACACGTCAAAAGCGTTTGTCTGCAATCTTCAAAGACGATACAGGTAGGATTCAGGTAGTTTGGTTCAAGGGAATTAAATTTTTAGGATCCACCGTTCGTGTAGGAGTCAAATATGTTTTGTATGGTAAGGTCAATGCCTTTAATAACTCACTGAGCATAGTTCATCCAGAGTTGGAGACATTAGTGGAGTACAAAAATACACTGCAATCCACCTTGCAAGCGGTTTATGCCTCTACGGAGAAGTTGAATAACTCGGGACTTAATTCCAAGAACATTGTCAAACTCCAAAAGAACTTATTTACCCAGATAATTGGTAAAATTCCAGAGAATTTATCATCGGATATTATCGATCGGTATAAATTACTGTCGAGAGAAAAAGCATTGATTCAATTGCACTTTCCAAAGAATGCGGAAATTCTTAAACGTGCTATTTTTCGTTTGAAATTTGAGGAGTTGTTTTTTATTCAACTCGAATTATTGAAATTAAAGCTGATTAACACCAATAAAACCAGAGGATTTGCTTTTCCTTCAATTGGAGACTATTTCAATCATTTTTATGAACAGAATTTAGCATTTGAATTGACTAACGCTCAAAAACGAGTATTGAAAGAAATCCGAAAAGACATGGGCACTGGCCGACAGATGAATCGGTTGCTGCAAGGAGATGTTGGGAGTGGTAAAACAGTTGTGGGGCTTATGTCTATGTTGATGGCTATTGATAATGGTTTTCAAGCCTGCTTAATGGCACCAACAGAAATTTTAGCACAACAGCACTATGCCTCATTAAGCGAAATGCTTGAAGGAATGCCAGTGAAAATATCATTGCTAACGGGGTCGGTAAAAGTCAAAGAACGTAGGATTATTCATAAAGAACTAGAGAGTGGAGAATTGCACATATTAGTTGGTACGCATGCATTATTGGAGGATAAAGTTAAGTTTCACAATTTGGGCTTGTGCGTAATTGACGAACAACACCGATTTGGTGTAGCTCAACGAGCACGTTTATGGAAGAAAAATAGCAATGGTGTACCGCATATTTTAGTCATGACTGCTACACCTATTCCCAGAACACTAGCTATGACGCTTTATGGCGATTTAGATGTGTCTGTAATCGATGAATTACCACCTGGTAGAAAGCCGATAGAAACCATACATTGGTTTGAAAATAAGCGAGAACGATTGTGGGGAGTGCTCCGAGAACAAATAAAGTTAGGCCGGCAAGTCTACATCGTTTATCCATTAATCGACGAGTCCGAGAAAATGGATTATGCCAACTTACAAGCAGGTTTTGAGGATGTACTGAATAAATTTCCTCGGCCTGATTATCAGGTGAGTATTGTTCATGGTCAAATGACCAATGAAAATAAGGAGTTCGAGATGCAGCGTTTTGTGAATGGAGAAACCCACATTATGGTGGCCACAACTGTAATTGAAGTGGGTGTAAATGTGCCCAATGCTTCCTTGATGGTGATTGAAAGTGCAGAGCGCTTTGGATTATCACAATTGCATCAATTAAGAGGTAGAGTAGGGCGAGGAGCTGAGCAGTCGTATTGTTACTTGATGACGGGTTATAAATTGTCGGACGATGGGAAATTGAGAATGAAAACCATGACGGAAACCAATGATGGATTTCAAATTGCTGAGGTAGATTTAAAGTTACGTGGTCCAGGAGATTTATCAGGAACCCAACAAAGCGGAGTGCCTGTCAACTTAAAGCTTACAAATTTGGCCAAGGATGGACAAATGATAGAAATAGCACGAAATGCGGCCAAAGATATTTTAGATAAGGATCCAAATTTGCAATTGCCCGAGCATCAGCCAATATTGGCCTTCGCTCGAGAACAACAAAGAGGAAAGACGAATTGGAGTAGGATTTCGTAGGGAAGAAGTAAGACCGTTTCGCTGTTAGATCAGAAGTTAGACTTCTTTTATGGTATTTATAGACTACTTGTTTCTTAGTGAACTTAGCGAAAATTCTTTGAGCCCTTTGTGGTAATAATCATTAAAATATTTTCTGTGTGAATTAGCGAAATCAACAGGAGGAAGTTATGATTAGTCAGTCAATTATTCTTAATATAGATTTCACTCAAACATCTATATTCTAGCAGCAAAGTGGTCTAACCTCTCTTTTCTTTAGTATCATTTTTTAAACCCTTAATTTTACCCCAAAAACTCAGTTTTGACAGAAATCCTCACCTTCGTAAAAGAATACCACGAACACCAAGCAGCAGTTTATGCCCTAGAGCAAGGCCCAACGCCTGAAACCTTTTTTTCAGCGGGATCTGACCGAAAAGTCATCTTATGGAATGTAACAACCGATGAGCACAAAGTAATCGCTCAAATTCCTGCCATGATTGTTTCTTTGTGTTATTTATCGGAGCAAAACATTTTGTTAGTCGGGCAAACTGGTGGAGGAATTCACGTGCTGGATTTAGCTCAAAAGAAAGAAATTAAATTGCTCGCAGCGCATAAAGCCTATGTGTTCGACATGAAATATAACGCTGATAAAAAGCAGTTTTATGTGGCGTCAGGTGATGGAAGTATTTCCATTTGGAATGCAGAAAACTTTGAATTGATTTGTCAAATAAAGTTCACAAAAGAAAAAATTAGGCAACTAGCCTATTCCAACAATAGAAGTGAATTAGCGGTAGGTTGCGGAGATGGATTAATACACTTAATGAATATTGATACCTTTCAAAAAAAACAAACGTTGACGCATGATTCAGGTGTTAATTCATTGGTGTATATCAACAACGATCATCATTTATTAGTTGGATTAAAAGAAGCTTATTTAGTAGAGTGGGACTTGATGATGTATCAAAAAGTCAATGAATTTCCTGCGCACAATTGGGCTATTTATAATTTGCAACAGTTTCCCAACACGCCATATGTTATTTCAGCAAGTCGTGATAAAACAATAAAGGTGTGGGATGTAGATACTTTAAAGCCTTTGCAACGCATTCAATTTCCAAAATCAAAAGGACATACCCATTCTGTAAATGCATTGCTACCGCTATCTATCAATAAATACCTAATTAGCACAGGTGATGATCGACGTGTGAAAGTCTGGAAGGTGAATAATTAATCACGAACCTTTCCTATTCTATCTATGCGTTTTTTTATCTTTGTTTTTTTAATTTTTGATTTCATTTATCCATGAAGATAGCATACAGTTGGTTACGCAATTACATTAAAGCTGATATTACCCCTCAAGAAGTGTCTACTTATCTAACTGATTGTGGATTAGAAGTAGAAGGGATGGAAGAGGTAGAAACCATCAAAGGGGGGTTGAAAGGCATAGTAATTGGTGAGGTTTTAACCAAAGTGAAGCATCCTGATGCGGATAAATTAAATTGTACCACCGTAAATGTGGGTGGCGATGAGCCGTTGAGTATTGTTTGTGGTGCACCCAATGTGGAAGTTGGGCAAAAGGTAGTGGTGTCCACTGTCGGAGCAGAACTATTTCCAATTGACGGGGAGTCGTTTAAAATCAAAAAATCAAAAATTAGAGGCCAAGTGTCTGAAGGGATGATTTGTGCAGAAGATGAAATCGGACTGGGGGAAGGACATGATGGAATCATGGTCTTAGATCCCAATGCTGTTGTAGGTACTCCAGCTGCAGAATATTTTAATGTAGAAAGCGATTGGATGATCGAGATTGGTTTAACACCAAATAGAGCTGATGCCGCTTCACATTTTGGAGTCGCAAGAGATTTAGTAGCGGTATTGAAGCGATACGATAAAACAGCAGAATTAATAAAGCCATCAGTAGCTAATTTTAAAGTAGCCAATACTTCAAGAACTGTATCGGTAACTGTAGAAGATCAGGAAGCGTGTCCTCGATATTCTTCCTTGACTATTTCAGGTGTTGCCGTAAAGGATAGTCCGAATTGGTTGAAGAATCACCTATTGACTATTGGCGCTAAGCCGATTAATAATGTGGTGGATGTGACCAATTATGTATTGCACGAAATGGGACAGCCGCTTCATGCGTTTGATGCCGATAAAATTATTGGCGATAAGGTAATCGTGAAGCAATTGTTTGAAGGGACTGAATTTGTAACTTTAGATGGAGCAGAAAGAAAGTTGTCTGACAAAGACCTGATGATTTGCAATGCAGAAGAAGGCATGTGTATTGCAGGTGTTTTTGGTGGCGAAAAATGTGGCGTAAAGACTTCTACCACTAATGTATTTTTAGAAAGTGCATACTTTAATCCGGTATCAGTTCGTAAAACGGCGAAACGTCATGGATTAAACACAGATGCATCTTTCCGATACGAAAGAGGGACTGACCCTAACATAACAATTTATGCTTTGAAAAGAGCTGCATTGCTGATTCAAGAATTAGCAGGTGGCGAGATTTCAAGTGAGATCGACGATATCTATCCAAATCCAATTTCTAATTTTGAGTTTGATTTTTCCATTGCCAACTGCAATAGAATTATTGGTCAGGAAATAGAAGAGGAGCGAATCAAACAAATTTTAACTGATTTAGAAATAGAAATAAAAGCAGAAAAGGATGGCGTTTTGAGTTTGTCTGTTCCTCCTTATCGAGTAGACGTACAGCGAGAAATTGATGTGATTGAAGATGTGTTAAGAATCTTTGGTTACAACCACATTGAGATGCCAGATTTTTTGAAGTCTTCTTTGTCGTATGCGCCAAAACCTGATGCTGAAGAAATTCAGAACGGTGTTTCTAACTTAATGACCGATAACGGATTTTTCGAGATTTGGAACAATTCATTAACGGCTGCTAACTTGTATAAAACTGATGATAAATTAGGTGATGATGTAGTAGAAATGCTAAATCCATTGAGCTCTGACTTAAGTGTAATGCGTCAAAATTTATTGTTTGGCGGATTAGATACGTTGAGGTATAACATCAACCGAAAGTCTGATCGTTTAAAATTGTATGAATTCGGAAAGACCTATTTCAGAACAGAAGAAGGAAAATACAAAGAGATTAAGAGATTAAGTCTATTTATGACTGGAACGAAACAGTCAGAAAATTGGCAATCCAAGACAAGTAATGTTGATTTTTTTGACCTAAAAAATCAAGTAGAATTGATTATTCAAAAGTTGCGATTGAAAGGCCGATTAGAAACGGAAGAAGTTAAGAATGATCATTTCGCTTACGGTATTTCGTATACTTTAAATAAGCGATCGTTGGTTGATTTCGGAGCTGTTAGCAACGAATTACTTAATAGGTTTGACGTTTCTCAAGAGGTGTTATACGCGGACTTTAACTGGGATAATATTTTGAAATTGGTTTCAACTAAAGCCGTTCAATATAGCCCGATTTCTAAATTCCCAACCGTAAGAAGAGACTTGGCACTATTAATTAATGACTCCATTACGTTTGAGCAAATCGAACAATTAGCACAAAAGCAAGAGCGAAAGCTATTGAAAGAAGTGAACCTGTTTGATGTATACCAAGGAAAGAACTTAGCTGAAGGAAAGAAATCATACGGCGTTAGTTTTACTTTCGGAGACGACGATAAAACATTAACTGATGTTCAAATCGAAAAGGTAATGGACAAGTTAATTAAGACGTATCAGAAGGAGTTAGGAGCGGAGTTGCGTTAATTAAGGAAGCTAGAAGTTAGAGCTAAGAAGTTAGACTTTTTTGGTTTAATATCACTTATTTTTGTTTTTAGGGATAATATTTTTCTTTTGTCAGTTTGAGCCTATTAGGTTTATATTGAGCACAGCTGAAATGAAAATTTAAAGGTAAGTATTGGAATTGATTAATCTAAGTGAAATTCATTCTTAGCGCTCTTTGTGAAACCTCTGCGAACTTTGCGGTAAAGAACTAAAAAAAGGCTTCAGTTTCCCAAAGCCTTTCGATTTATCTTTTCCTTTGTCATCCAGAGCGGAGTCGATTTGTCATCCTGATTGGAGTTGATTTGTCATCTTGAGCGGAGTTGATTTGTCATCTTGAGCGGAGTCGAAAGATAAGACAAAGAATCATATCTACTAAAACAATCCCTCTAAATCAGCATCATCTGCAATATTAGGAAGAGTAACTTTCAATAAAGGTTCAGCAGCCATGGCACGTTTAATAGCGAAAATAGCTTCGTCATTTCTAGCCCAGTTTCTACGTGCAATACCATTGTTTACATCCCAATGCAGCATCGATTTCAATCTTCTGTCGCTATCAGCCGATCCGTCCAACATCATTCCAAAACCTCCGTTGATCACTTCTCCCCAGCCTACGCCACCACCATTGTGGATAGAAACCCAAGTGGCACCTCTAAACGAATCACCGATTACATTTTGAATAGCCATATCTGCCGTAAATTGTGATCCATCATAAATGTTTGATGTTTCTCTATACGGAGAATCAGTACCGGAAACATCGTGGTGATCTCTTCCCAAAATAATGGGGGCAGACAATTCACCAGAAGCAACCGCATTATTAAACGCTTCAGCAATCTTCATTCTTCCTTCCGCATCGGCGTAAAGAATTCGGGCCTGAGAACCAACAACTAGTTTGTTTTCACTTGCGGCCTTTATCCACTTGATGTTGTCCTGCATCTGCTGTGTAATCTCAGTAGGTGCAGTTTTAGCCATTTCTTCCAGTACTTCTGTCGCGAGATGATCGGTTATTTCTAAATCTTTTGGATCGTTTGAAGCACAAACCCATCTAAAAGGACCGAATCCATAATCAAAACACATTGGTCCAAGAATGTCTTGAACGTAAGAAGGGTATTTAAATTCGACTTCATTTTTCATGACATCAGCTCCTGCTCTGGAAGCTTCCAATAAAAATGCATTTCCGTAATCGAAGAAATACATACCTTTTGCTGATAATTTATTAATCGCAGAAGCGTGTCTTTTTAATGTGTTTTGAATTGCTGTTTTGAATGCCTCTGGCTCTTCCGCCATCATTCGGTTGGCTTCTTCAAAACTCATCCCTACCGGATAATATCCACCTGCCCAAGGATTGTGTAAAGATGTTTGGTCTGAACCTAAGTCTACATGAAAATCTTCTTTAACTAATTTCTCCCATAGATCAACAATGTTCCCTTGATAAACCAATGATACAGCCTCTTTGTTGTTTTGAGCTTGTTTTGTACGAGCTAACAGTTCGTCTAAATTAGAGAATACCTCATCTACCCAACCTTGAGAATGTCTAGTATGCGTCGCTTTTGGATTTATCTCTGCAGTAATACTTACTGCACCTGCAATTTTAGCGGCTTTTGGTTGAGCGCCAGACATGCCTCCCAAACCTGCAGTAACGAATAATTTTCCACCCAAGCCCTCACCAGGAATTTTAGCAATCTTCCGACCTGCATTTAATACAGTAATCGTAGTTCCATGCACAATTCCTTGTGGACCAATGTACATGAATGAACCTGCAGTCATTTGGCCATATTGACTTACCCCCAATGCATTGAATTTTTCCCAATCGTCAGGCTTGCTGTAATTAGGAATCACCATTCCATTGGTCACTACTACTCTTGGTGCATCTTTATGTGATGGAAATAAACCCATCGGATGACCTGAATATAATGCTAAGGTTTGCTCGTCCGTCATTTCAGCCAAATACTTCATTGTTAAGCGATATTGCGCCCAGTTTTGAAATACGGCCCCATTTCCACCATAAGTAATTAACTCGTGTGGGTGTTGTGCTACTGCATAATCTAGGTTGTTGCTTAGCATTAGCATGATACCTGCAGCTTGCTTGGATTGATGAGGGAAGTCGGTATAATTTCTTGCTTTGATTTCATAGTCAGGTCGATACCTGTACATATAGATTCTACCGTATGTTTTGAGTTCGTCAGCGAATTCCGCCGCTAATTCTTTATGTTGCTCCTTTGGAAAATAGCGCAATGCATTTTTTAGAGCTAATTTTTTCTCTTCCTGATTTAAAATTTCCTTTCGCTTAGGAGCGTGATTGATATTGGGATCATACTCTTTTTTTGCAGGAATTGATTGTGGAATTCCTTCTAAAACGGACTTTTTGAAATCTTCTAGTTGCATTGTATTCATTTCTGAAATCTTTTTTTGTTGGTTTTATTAAATCCATATGGGCAATGCCTACAACCATTCTTGCAGCAATACCCTCTTTTTAAATGATATTTTTCTGTAAAGACTAAATACCCTTCTTTTGAAGTGTAGTAGTCTTCGGGGTCTAGTTTGTTAAAAGGTGAAAATCCGTCCATACCATTTTTGAAAGGTACAAAGTTAATCATCAACACTGCAATTAGGAAATGAATTCGATTAATACCGATTTGACTCTTAAATGTCGCAAACTACTGCCTCTACACCAAATTGCATAATTTTTTGTTTTCTTGTTTATGAGTAGCTCGGCATTTATCTCATATACCCTTAAAGTATAAAGCATCTTATTTTGTTCGGTAAATTAAAGGTTATTTGATATAACTTTGAAGAATGGTAAACGCACAACAAACCGCGATTGTTCAAGAATTATTTTCTCCGCTTTATGAGGCGAAAAAGGTGCGTTTGTTTTTACAACGAGATGATTTGTTGCATCCTGAAGTAAGTGGGAATAAATTCAGAAAGCTGAAATACAATATTCGCTATGCGATAGAGCAAGGGAATAAGACCATTCTAACATTTGGAGGAGCTTATTCCAACCACATTGCTGCAACTGCAGCCGCGGCTAAACTTTCTAATCTAAATTCAATAGGTATCATAAGAGGGGAGGAGCATTTGCCACTCAACGCTACATTAAAAACTGCTGTAGATAATGGCATGGAATTGCATTACATCAGTAGAAGCGACTATAAATTAAAGAAGGATGTTTCATTTTTAGAAGGCTTGAAGCAGCGATTCGGTGAAGTATGCATTATTCCTGAAGGAGGAACCAATCAGTTGGCGATAAATGGGGTGGCCGAAATGAAAGCAGATTGGGGTCAAGAATATGATTGTATTGCTACTCCTTTTGGAAGTGGAGGAACTGCAGCCGGAATTTATTCGGTGTTGGATGAAGAGCAGCAATTACTCATTTTTTCTGCGTTGAAAGGAGAGAAGGTAGGCGAAGAGTTTACTTCTATTTTGGCTGATAATAATATCGTTGATAACAACAACTGGACGATGTTCAACCAATATCATTTTGGTGGTTATGCTAAAGTAAAACCAGAATTAGTTGATTTTGTGAATTTATTCAAAAAAGATTATCACATTCAATTGGACTTAATCTACAATGGTAAAATGCTCTTCGGATTAACTGATTTGATTCGAAAGGACTATTTCTCTCCTGGCACTGAGATTTTAGCCATACATACAGGTGGTGTGCAAGGTAATAAAGGAATGGAAGAGCGGCTAGGGTTAGGGTTGTATTAATTTAATAATTCACTGTTAATATCTTGTTCATTTTACTCAATTTTTTTTCTACAACTACGTTTAAATTTGCAGTTTAAACTTATTAACACCAGTTGATAACATGCGTAGTTTACTATTCACACTTATATTTTTATCATGTTCCATATTGTTTGCACAGGCAGGCTCTAAACGAATGACTCGTGCAGAGTATATCGCGACCTATAAAGACGATGCCATCGAAGAAATGCAGCGCACAGGAATTCCTGCGAGCATTACCTTGGCTCAAGGAATCTTAGAGTCGGGAGATGGGAATAGTGCATTAGCGCGTTACGCTAAAAATCACTTCGGAATTAAATGCCATTCAGATTGGAAAGGGCCAACCTTTACAATGGATGACGATGCTAAAGATGAGTGTTTTAGAAAATACCGAAAAGTAATTGAAAGTTATAAAGATCACTCTGCATTTTTAACAGGGAGAAATAGGTATGCATTTCTTTTCGAATTAAAAATTACAGATTATAAAGGTTGGGCAAAAGGCTTAAAGAAGGCAGGGTATGCTACCAATCCAAAGTATCCAGATTTGTTGATAGGGATTATTGAAAAAAATGAACTTTATAAGTTCGATGATCCAAAAGCGCACAAAAAGGATCAAAAGCAATTGGCGGAAAAGAAAGATAAAAAGGAGGATCGCTCAAAATCGAATAAAGGATCGACTGCTTACACCAGTAAAAATGGAAATCATAAGGTAGCTACACACGATAACAATATTAAATATGTGATTGCCAAATCAAACGATAATTTGGAGGATATAGCAGATGAATTCAATATGGGATTATGGCAAATAACTAAATACAATGATTTGGAAGAAACGGACTCGCCTGAATTGGGAGATATTATCTATCTTCAACCCAAACGTGGAAAGGCAAAAAAAGATATCCATATCGTAAATTCTGGAGAAACCTTATTGGATATTTCTCAAATGCATGGTGTAAAGCTGAAGAAGTTGTGGAAACGAAATAGAGTAGAAGAAGGTTATCAACCCAAGGTGGGCGAGAAAATATACCTAAACAAGAAACGACCTTAATGTCAAAATGAAAAAGAGGGGAGGAATCATCTACTTGATGTTTCTCCCCTCTTTTGATATAAAATCAAATATTAATATCTCAATCCAACTGTGAATTGAATTAGATGACTGTTCTGATCTAAATTCGCAGTATTCATTATTCCTTGTAAAATTTGAGTCTCTGAGTATTGTCTTAAAGAGTAAGCTAAGTCTATGAAGTAACCTTTTTCGTCTTTATAACCGATTCCTGCAGAGAAGGTTTTTGCCGAAAGATTTTCAGATAAATTCGTATTTAAAGGATTGTCGTTGTATTTAAACCCTGCTCTTACGCTATATGGTTGATTGATTCTATATTCTAACCCCAATCTAATATTATGGGCTTTAGAAAAATCGTCATTTATTTGAATGTTTTCTTCTTCAAAACCATAGCTAGAAGTCGCATCAATTGCATCTTTAAGTTTGGCTTTGGGGTAATTGACATATTCATAATCAGCAGAAATAATTGCTTTTTTAGCAAGGATAAATCCCACACCAGCATTCGTTCTCCATGGTGTATTTATTCGGTAACCAAATTCTGAAAGGTACTCGTCTGAAAAACTACTTCCATCACTTAAGCTGGAGCTGTAACTTGTGGAGTAGTTGTCGTCCAAAGAAAGATATGTTGGCGATTGAATAGACGCTCCAACTCTAACTGCATCGATTGGTTTGTAGATTAAACCAAACTTTAGATTAACTCCGCTACCAGTAACATCCAAGCTAGTTCTTCTAGTGAATTCATTTACTCTATAAAATTCATTTGCTTGATTAGTAGAGTCAATTGGTGTACTGTAATTCATCCGCTCTTTGTAAGTCGTTTGTTGATTAAAGTTAACGATAGAGAATGCTACCGCAGCACCAATGTATAGCTTGTCTTCATAGTTTGCTCCTACAGTAATTCCTAGGTCACCCATTCCACCTTTCTCAATTACATTGAATGATTTTGAAATTCCATCTGCATCATAGAATCTTACATCATAGCCACCACCATTGATAGAGTCTATTAAGTAGGTTTGGTAAGCCATAGAAATATCAGCAGGATAATAAGAGCCGATTTGATTGGCTGCTAAACCAAACCCTGAATTGTACGAGTTTAATTCATTTACATAAGTATTAATTAAAGAAGAGTTGTCTTCGTAACCACTTCTAAAATTATACTCTCTATTGAAGCTGTTAGTTCTGCTGTAGCCTACAGCAAAGTTTAGAGCTTTCCATCCGTTTTTATCTTGTTTGGAATGTCCTACGTATCCAATGTTACCTATATTAAAGTTCAGTCTTCCATTGTCTGTGGTTTTGCCATAGAAGTCCGCAGAATTGCTGGTGAATAGAAAACTTGGGGTAAAGGTTAGCTCTGAACTTCTATAGATACCGGCACTTGCAGGATTGATTGAGATAGAAGAAAAGTCACCTCCAAGAGCTGTGAATGCTCCACCCATAGCATTAAATCTAGCTGTACCGCTATAATTTAAGTTAGAGTATCGCAATGCATCTAATTCATTTTGAGCAAATACGCTTGTGTAAGATGTGAATCCTAAAAGGATGATTGAAAGAATCTGTTTCATGTGTTTTTTTATTATCGTCTTGGAGAACTGCTTCGTGAACCACTTGTAGAGCCGCCAGAGCTTCTGTTGTAGCTCGGGGTACTATTGTAAGATGGAGTAGAACGTGTTGGTCTTGTCTGTGTTGGTCTTGTTTGTGTTGGTCGAGTTTGAGTCGGTGTGGATTGGTTATAACTTCCACCTCTGCTTGGTCTGCTGTATGTGTTTGTTGGTCTGTTATTTCTAACAGGTTGGGTGTTGGTGTTAGGTACCTCAGTAGCATTGTTAGGTACTGAGGTTGCAGGGTTTCTATTAATTATAACTGGAGTTTCGTTCTGATTTTGTTCCAGTTGATTAGACGCTGGTTGATTTGTTGATGTTCTTGGAGTCGTGCTTGTAGGACGAGCGACTGCTGGTTGAGAAGTCGTATTGGAATTAGACCTAGTAACATTGTTTGGGACTACAGTATTGGTTGGGTTGGCAGTCCTTCCGCTAGGTCTTGGAGTGTTTCCAGTAGTGCTTCTGCCTCCTACTGTTTGGTATGGGGAGTTGATATTGGCACCTCTAGGTCCATAATAAACATTACTTGATCTTCCTCCCTCATATATTCCTCCAGTATAAAAACCGTTATAATACCCATTGTAAAAACCGTGATTATAACCCAGCCAGTAGTTGTTATACCCCCATGGATTGTAGCCCCAAGGGTGATATCCCCAGTGATTGAATCCGCCGTACCCCCAAGAATTATAGCCCATTCCAAACCCAATTGAGATACTAGAGTATGGTCTTAAAAATGGATCATAATAGATACTTGTTCCAGCATAGTAGGGGTTGTAATTATAAAAATAAGCGTCAGTAAAATATGGGTCATAATAACTCATACCCATTGAAGGTCCATGAAAACGTCTCAGCCTAGATGCATATTCATAATCATAATAGTCGTCATAATCAAAATTGGACGAGTTATTGTAGTTTGGAGCACTTAATTCAGTTCCTGGTTTACTATTTTCAGGAACATACTCTGATGGTTGCTCTGTTGATGATGCCGTTTCCTTAATGGGTTGAGAAGTGGGTTTGTCTTTAGAAGAGTAGTAGATATCATCGAATCGACTCATAGTGCTGCTATTTTGAAAACTCGAAGAGCAAGCCGTTAAGGTAATCGATAAACCTAAGATGAAGAAGTGTTTATATCTTAACATGGTATTATAGTTTACTATTTTTATTGTGTAGTATTTACGATTGAAGACCCTATAAAAATCATTATTTTTGCCTCCAATTCATTTCATTTTTATCAAATACTATACCAACAATTATGGCCAAAGACTTTACATCAAGAAAAGAAAATTATTCTCAATGGTATAACGAAATTGTCGCAAAGGCAGACCTTGCAGAGCATTCAGCCGTAAGGGGTTGCATGGTTATAAAGCCTTATGGTTATGCTATATGGGAAAAGATGCAGGCGCAGTTAGACAAGATGTTTAAAGAGACTGGTCATGTTAATGCTTATTTCCCTCTATTTGTTCCCAAGAGTTTGTTTGAAGCTGAAGAGAAGAACGCAGAAGGGTTTGCGAAGGAATGTGCTGTAGTGACGCATTACCGTTTGAAAACTGATCCAAATGATAAGACTAAACTGATAGTCGATCCAGAAGCAAAATTGGAGGAAGAACTAATAGTTCGTCCGACCAGTGAGGCCGTAATATGGAATACTTATAAAGGTTGGATTCAATCCTACCGAGATTTACCTATTTTGGTAAATCAATGGGCAAATGTGGTAAGGTGGGAGATGAGAACTCGCTTGTTTTTAAGAACAGCTGAGTTTTTATGGCAAGAAGGGCATACAGCCCACGCCACAAAGGAGGAAGCTATTGAGGAATCAAAAACGATGTTGGATGTTTATGCAGAATTTGCTGAGCAATATATGGCTATGCCTGTAATGAAGGGCGTCAAAACTGAGAGCGAACGATTTGCAGGAGCAGAGGAAACTTACTGTATTGAAGCATTAATGCAAGATGGGAAGGCATTGCAAGCAGGTACCTCACACTTTTTGGGGCAAAATTTTGCGAAAGCCTTTGAGGTTAAGTTTGCCAACAAAGAAGGTAAGTTAGATTACGTTTGGGCAACTTCTTGGGGAGTGTCTACTCGATTGATTGGAGGATTGATCATGACGCATTCGGATGATAACGGATTGGTATTGCCTCCTAATTTGGCTCCAATTCAGGTTGCTATAGTGCCGATTTACAAAGGAGAAGAGCAATTAGCTATTATATCAGAAACCGCACTGAAGATTAAGAAAAATTTAGAGTCCAAAGGGATATCTGTGAAATTTGACGATAGAGATACCCACAAACCAGGATGGAAGTTTGCCGAGTATGAGTTTAAAGGTGTGCCTGTTAGAGTAGCAATTGGTCCTAGAGATTTAGAAAACGGTACTGTTGAGGTTGCTCGCAGAGATACTTTAGAGAAGGAAGTCCTACAAATTCAAGATATTGAAGTGAAGATAGAAAATCTTTTGACAAATATTCAAAATAATCTACTTCAAAAATCAATTGATTTTAGGGAAGAGAATTCACATCATGTCGATACCTATGAGGAATTTAAAAAAGTGCTTGAAGAAAAGTCTGGTTTTATCTATGCCCATTGGGATGGTACAGCAGAAACTGAAGAGAAAATTAAACAAGAAACAAAAGCTACCATTCGATGCATTCCTTTGAATCAGAAGCAATCGGAAGGGTATTGTGTTTACTCAGGAAAACCTTCAAAAGGAAGGGTAATATTTGCAAAAGCATATTAGTATGGAAGCATTAGATTCGAAGGTGGGTTTGATTGCCAAAGAGCTTGAAAATAAGGGCAATTTGAAGCAGGCTGTTTATCGTAATACGAAAGAGCAATTTAAACAACTTAAAAAGGTCGCAAAAAAAATTGTTGAGGAATTAAATGACCTGACTGAGGATAGGTTAGATAGTAATATTGAAATTTTATTTATCGACAAAGGGGATTACGAAGCTCGTATAAAGTTTGCCGGAGATGTGTTAGTTATTTATATGCACACTAACGTTTTTGAATTCGAGCGATCACATTCGATGTATAGCACAAGTTATATCAAGGAAGATGAACAACGTTCTTTTTGCGGCATGATTAACTTTTATAATTTCTTAGCAGACTCATTCAAGTACGATCGATTTAACGATAGTGGATATTTAATTGCCCGAATTTTTGTAAATAAAGACAATCACTTTTTTGTTGAAGGAAAACGACAGCTAGGGTTCTTATTTAATGACTTTAGCAATAGTAAAATTTCTGCCACATCATTAAGGTCAATCATTGAAACTGCAATATTGTATGCGATGGAGTTTGATTTATACACTCCCCCATACAACGAAGTCAAAGAAATTTCTATTGGATCGATGATTCATGAATCAAGTATTTTGAAAGTAAAAACCTCAAAAAGAATGGGGTATAAATTTTCTCAAGAAGAAGATGAATAATTTTTAATTTTTTTTTTCAAAAATGCTTGCTGAAAATAAAAAAGGTATTACTTTTGTCAACCCAAATCAAAGGGAACACAATACGGTCCGTTCGTCTAGGGGTTAGGACGCCAGGTTTTCATCCTGGTAACAGGGGTTCGATTCCCCTACGGACTGCAAATTTTTAAAGAAATAAAAACTATGGCTAATCACAAGTCGGCATTAAAAAGAATCAGACAAGCTAAAGTTCGTAACGAAAGAAATCGTTACCAAGGTAAGACAACTAGAAACGCTATTAGCAAGTTGAGATCTACTACTGAGAAGAAGGAAGCACAAGATTTATTGCCTAAGGTTGTTACTATGATTGATAAGTTAGCTAAGAATAACATTATTCATAAGAATAAAGCTGCTAACTTAAAGTCGAAGTTAACTAAGCACGTTTCTGCTTTGTAAGACTTTTCTTTAAAAGAAATTTGAAAGCCTCGATTTTGTCGAGGCTTTTTTTTGCTGGAGAAGTTTTGGTTATTTAAACAATGCCTTTGTTGAGGATTCAATATTTCTTTGAGTAGTTATCTCAAGTGTATCTAAGTTCAAACAGATTAAATTCCCTTGATCCTTTATCTTTTTTGAGCTGCAACCATTGTCTATTGGTAAGACCATTTTATTTTCTAAAACTTGACGTTCGATATATGATAGAGAATGTCTGTAATGGCCATGTACAATTTTTTTGAAATTGATTTTTTCATAGTCCGGAGTATACTTCCGAATCGATAACATTTTTGAAAAGGACTTTAGTGGCTTTTCAGCTTTAAAGTCGAAACCTGCGTGCACGAGATAATAGTCGTCCAATTCAATGTAATATAAACACTCTTGCAAAAAGTCAAAAACCTTTGACCTAAGTCTTCCTTCTTTGTTAAGTAAATCAGCCGACCCATATTTTTTTAAGAAAGCTTTTAGCTGTAGCGGCCACCTTCTTAACACATCAAGTATCATTTGTTCATGATTGCCTCTCAAACAATATACTTGATAGCCTGCTTCTTGAAGATTTAGAATGGTTTTAATGACACCAATACTATCATTTCCACGATTAACAAAATCCCCTAATAGAAAAAGTTGATCTTTTGGTTGTAAATCGATTTTGGTTAATAATGCTTCAAAAGTTTTATTGCAGCCATGAATGTCGCTTATAGCAAAACGGCGGCCGTCTTTTTGAGCAGAAATGTAGAGATGTTTTGGCATTAATACGTATAATTATCGGAGCACAATTTTATGAAGTTTCTCTTTACCATCAGCCTTTATGGTTAAAAAATAAACTCCTTGTCCGAAATTGTTTGAATCAAAGGTTATTGCATTGTAATCGTAGTATCCACTTTGTTGTATGGTTAAAACTTCTTGCCCCAAGCTGTTGTGCATTATAACTTCGATTTCTCCATCATTCTCCAATGTGATTTCTATAGTTACTAAGCCTTTGCTAGGATTAGGAAAAACTTTGGATTGAAATGAATAGGTCTTAGGCGGAGTTCTGTTTACAGTAAACTGATCTAGTCGATCCCTTATATAGATGGTTTTTATTTCTTCACTAAGCGATCGTAACTCTGTTAAGCTATCGGCAGCTGAAATGGCAAATGCCACGACTAAACTGCTATCTTTCGTTAGTGAAAAAGGGCCATAACTCAAAGAGGAAAGGATGTCATTTCCCTCAATCCCGACATTGCCCGCGATAGGATTATAGTTAGAAAGGACAGTATATTTTTCAGACTTGCTAAAGCCTGAGCTGACATCAACTCCACCGGAACCTCCTCCAGCTACATTATCTATAGCGAAAGGTGTAGCTTGGTTTTGAGAAAGTAGTTGTATTCCCAAATAAGGGGAGTTGTTTTCTGTAGAGTAGCTGTAGGCAAGATTATTAGTAGCATCATATTCGCATTTATTTTTGCTGTAATCCATAATATCCCAGTCAATTAGAACACCTGCATAGTAATTGTTGAGCTCAGCTAATGCGACAATTTTGTAGGCATGAATAACAAAATTTTGATTGCTGATATTAGTATAGAAATAACTCTTATGTTGGATTTCAAAATCTGGATTATTTTCAGCACTAAAAATTCCTTGAAATTCATGATTAGCCTTTTGAGGAATGATTTTTTTTACTGTCTCCTCATTCGTAAAGTCTTCAGAAGTTTGATTGTTCTCCCCTCGGAAACCATCAGATATACTATTGAAATTTCCAACCATTAAACTGCCTTCATACAAAGCAGGTGAATTTTTATAAACGAAGCCTTTTCCTTCCCCACGACTCAAATTACTATAACCAATTCGACCATTGCTAGTTAGTGTAGTTGTAATGTCATTATGATTAAAGTTGATGTAGTCGACATTAATGGTGGTTTCGAACCAGCTGTTTCTTACGTAGTTGTTTGCTTTAACTGAGATTTTAAACTCAATTAATTCTTTACTCTTTCCTCGGTTGTTGATCACCACTAGAAAAGGGTCATTTAGATTATTTTTCTCTTCCAGTGTATTAAGAGCGCCAATAGAATAGGACTTTTTTAAAATTCGAATGGAATTACTAGGTGAAGATAGTTCAGCAGTAAAATTTGAACCTGGAGCTAAATAATTAATGAATTTAAAAGTTAATCTTAAGGTATCGCCTGCAACAAATGCGCTATCGTTTCCATCTAAAATTGATATTATAGATGTTCTTACTCCTGGTTGAAGTGGGTTTTTAACCGCGGCAAACATATTTAATCGACCTCCGCCAATCTTCTCTATATATTCGCTAGTTTGTCGAACTGAAATGTCATCGGCTGTATTTCTTAAGTGTTCTGCAATTTGAAGGGGAGTAAATTGAGGATAATGCGATTTAACTAGAGCAGCTGCTCCTGAAACTAGTGGACTAGCCATACTGGTACCACCGTTGTAACTATAATTGGCATTCATAGCTGTAGTAATCATACCTTGCCCTACGGCTAATAAATCAATATGGTATCCATAATTGGAATTGCTCCTGATAACATCGAAACTATCTGTCATTCCTATTGCCATTGCATTTTCATAGGCTGCAGGATAAAATTTAGCATTTCGACCGTCATTTCCGGCACCACAAATTACTAGGCTTCCTTTGTTGGTCGCGTAATTAATGATATCGTTTCCAAAATTACTTGCTGAATAGCTTCCCCAAGAACAATTAATTATGTCTACGCCTTGATCTGCGGCATAGACTATAGCCTGATAGGCACCAGTTAATTGGCCAGTATTATTTTCGATTTTTATTGGAAGGAATTTGCAATTGAAGCCTGTACCTGCGATACCTATACCGTTGTTGGTTTCGGCCGCAGCAAGTCCGGCAACATTATCACCATGGCTAGTAAATCCTGATGACGGATCATTGTCATTGTCACCTGTGTCCCAGCCGAAATAATTATCGATATAACCATCTGCGTCATCATCAATCCCATTTATAGGGTCATCATAATTGTAAGCGATCTTATTAACCAAGTCTGGATGGTCTAAATCAGCTCCGGTATCAGTGATACCGATAACAATGTTGCTGTCTCCCTTTTCTATGTCCCATGCTTGAAATGCTTTAATTATCTCAAGTTGATATTGTCTACTTATTAAACTATCTGAAGGTGTAAAACAAAGTCGAGGCAAAATCATTGGTTCTGCATATATAACATTAGGCATATTACTGATTTGCTTACTAAGTGTAATTGCGTCAGTTGGATAGGGGTAGGTGATTTGGTAGATGTTCGACAAGTCAAATGCACCTTTTGCAGACTTTTCTACTCTGTGTTGTGGAAAAACAGCCTTCAACTCTCCATTAGTTTCTCTCAGAAATGCATTTAATTGGGTGTTACTCGTAGAGCCATTTTTGTCAGTTGTCAAGTTGGCCTTGATAATTATTGTAGTATTAGAAATCTCTTCTGGATAAAAATTGGATTTAAAATTTTGTCCATATATTTCTAAGTGAATTCGTAAAATGACGAAAAGAAGTAGAGAAAACCGCATTTATTGAAGTATGATTTTAAAGTTTTGCGAGAGTTGATTGGACTCTATTTTGAGAATATAAACACCTCTCTTTAGATGAGACGTAATCAATTCAATTTTGTTGTCTGATTTGATGGATTCTATTGGCAGAAATTGTCCTTGAAGGTTATATAATTGAATTGAAAATTGGCTAGTTGTTAGATTTTTGATTGAAATATAATGAGTTGCAGGGTTAGGATAAATGACAGCATTGTTAATTGTCGGGACATTAACACTAGCTAAGGAAGTAATTGAATAATAAACGGAGTCAGAAAAGCTTCCACAAGAGGTTTGTAAATCAATTAATTTATTCCAATAATTTCCATTTTGGTAAACAACTAAAAAAGAATCTATTGCTCCATTAATTTTAAATCCATCTTTGTACCAATTGTAGTGACCTGAAGTTGTGGAATACAAGGTGTCTTTATTTTGAAGTAACTGTGGTTTGGGTGGAGTAGGATTAAATATCAATTGAATGCTGTCAGAGTGGGAGTTGCAACCTTGAATGTTGGTTACTTGTACCGCGTATTTTCCAGATTGAAAAATAGTTGTAAAACTGGTGGTGTCGGCGTTGCTCCATCTAAATTTGCTATAATTTGACGAGTTTAGAAATAGGAGAGTAGTATCTCCAATACATAAATTTTGTGTCGTTATTGGCGAAATTTGAGGCTTTTGGATGGAGTTAATCAAAATATTGAAACCATCAACTTTTCCGAAGCCATAACTGTAATTTGGCACTACTCCGGTGAAAACATCACTTTTAGCGTGATTAATTATTGCTTGATTGATTTCAGCATAAGACGCCGTGGGGCACTTTTGTAAGTATAATGCAGCAATACCAGCTACAACAGGACTAGCCATTGATGTGCCGCCATTACGCATGTGCATAGAATCGGCTGATATTTTTGAAGGATCAGATGAAATGGTTGTTTGCATCGTCGCGATTCTTCCTGAGGCAAGTGTGTAGTCTCCTGAGGCTGAAATGTCTGGTTTGGTTACCCCTAGACGATTTGGTCCTAAGCTTGATTTTACAGAAATCCGACCTGGAGTACCTTGCATGGTTTGGATTGTATTATTGACCGCTCTATATTTTTTTCGGTTTTGATAATTGCCAACACTAATCACACTAGGTAAGCATGTGAAACTACTCACCATTGTTTGTAAAGTGTCTGGTCGCTTGTAGTTAACTATTGAAGGGAACGAGGTGGATGAAGGTAGGTTTGAGGATATCATATCCGAAGATGGCATTAATGAATTAGATGACCAGCAGTCGAACTTTCCTGAGCCAGTAGTTTCAAATCGATAGTTGTAATTCAATGAATCGGGACGATTCATAAACACTTCTAACATATACACACCATCTACTTTTTCTGCATAAGTTCTAATTTCTGTAATAACACTATTGTTAGAAGGGCTAAAAATGGTGTCATACAAATAGGTGTTTAAATTTCCATTTATGGATCGAAATGGAATCCTACCACGAAATTTGGTGGCAGGTACTGTTTGATCCGCTCCAATACTATATCTCACATTTACAAAATCTATGGAGTCAGCATAAATTCTAAAATGTACATACGGATTAAATGGGTTTGGTGCGGGTTTAAACCAGGTAAAGTTGGTGTCTGAAGTTACCTGATATCCAAGATGGAATTTTTGGTCACCAGCGTTTCCATTAGCAGCTACAAAGGCTTGGCCTCTTTTGGCTTTAATTAATCCATCAATAATTTGAGCTGCAACATCTTTGCCGTCATGAGAACCAACATAAGTACCTAGACTGGCGTTTATGACACAAGGCTGACCAAGACTGTCTGCAATTCTGTAGATGTAATCTGTAGCATCAGCTATTGATGCTAAAAAATTAGAAGAGCCGAAATTGCTTGCTACGACAACCAGATTGGCTTTTGGTGCTACGCCTTTGTAATTTCCTGTTGCTAACCCATTAGAAGCGGCTGCCCCGGCTACCATACTTCCGTGACCGAAATGGTTAGCAGGGTCATCATGAGGACAATTGTTGGAATTGATATTAGCACTGTCAAAGGCTTGCCCATATCCATATCGAACGGGGGTGTTTGAATTGGTGGCTAAATTCTGATCCCAAATGGCTAAAATTCTGGTATTGCCGAGACTATCTTTAAAGTCTGGATGGTTAAAGTCAATACCACTGTCAATAATGCCTAAAATAACACCCTCACCATCATATTTTTGACTCAATGGTGGTGATGCATTGTGGATGCCAACCAAGTTATTGTTAATTAACATGGTGTCACTCATTAAATGTCCAGTAGCTAATGAAAAGTCAATCTGTAATAAATTTTCTGAGCGTGCAAACGTTCTTATCTCATTGGCAGGAATTACTATTGAATAATTTAAGCCAGATTTGACTTTAACTCTACCTCCTAAACTCATTAAATCTTCCTCAATTTCTGGATGATTTGCTTTAATTAATAAGTGAACAAGTGAGTTTTCAGATTGAGTTTTTAAAAACTCATCTAATTGAATATTAATCAATGTTCTGCTCTCTTGAGCAGTTGTAATTGTAAGTGAGAAAAGAGCTAAAAAAAGAGTAATGACTACCTTCATAAGAAATGATTGAACGTAAAGTTAATCAATTTGTAAGAGTTGATGGTAATCGGGCACTTCACTTAAAAAAATAGAAGCTTGAGTTTTAAAATTGATTTGACAAACATAGTGTTGTAGACCATTGCTTACTAATAAAAATGGAACTTTATAATGGATGTTGTATCGGCTTATCTGATCAAATGTAGCTTGAGTAATAGGAATATCAGGTGCTTTGCATTCTACTAATAATTGCGCTTTTTGATTTCGATCAAAAAGGATGATATCGGACCTTCTTTTAAGACCATTTTGAACGAGACTTTTTTCAACACCAATTAGACCTGCGGGATAATTCTTTTCTTGAATCAAATATTGAATCAAGTTCTGACGTACCCATTCTTCAGGCGTTAATACAATATACTTTCTTCGAATGCTATCGAAAATTTTTGTTTTTTTGTCCTCTGTTTTTAGGCGAAAATTATATTCTGGAAGATTTAATTTTTTTATCATGCTAACAGCAAATGTAATCAGTTTCTTTTATGACATACAATCAGATTATCGCAGATATTAAACGAAAGGTTTACCATCCTATTTATGTATTGCATGGGGAGGAGGAATATTATATCGATCAAATTTCTGATTTGTTAGAAGCGAGTGTGCTGGATGATAATGAAAAAGAGTTTAACCTAACTATTCTTTATGGATTAGAGACAGATGATGCAACTATTGTAGCAGAATCAAAACGCTATCCAATGATGGCCAATCACAATTTGGTGATTGTGAAGGAGGCTCAAAATGTAAAATCCTTTGATCATTTAGAGAGCTATTTGGCTCAACCTTTAGACTCAACAATTTTGGTGTTGTGCTTCAAACACAAGAAGATTGATGGACGTAAAAAGGCGTTTAAAATAGCTTCGCAAATTGGAGTAGTTTTTGAATCTAAACCTATATATGATAATCAGGTAGGGGAATGGGTTCAGAATTATTTAAAGACTCATGGTTTTTTTATTTCAGAAAAGGCAAAATTTCTGGTGGCAGAGTCTATTGGTACAAATTTGTCGCGGTTAGTTAATGAATTGGACAAATTGACAATCTCTTTGCAAAAGGGTGCAACCATTAATGAAGATGATGTAGAAAAGTGTATCGGAATTAGCAAAGACTTTAACGTCTTCGAACTGAATAATGCCCTGGGGAAAAAGGATGTCGCAAAATGCAATTTAATTATCAATCATTTTGCAGCAAATGAAAAGGCTTATCCAGTTGTAATGGTTGTAAATGCGGTGTATTTGTATTTTTCAAGGTTAATAAAATACCTCTATTTGACAGATAAAACTTCGAAAAATGCAGCCGCAGAATTAAAAATCAATCCATATTTTATTAAGGATTATGCTGTCGCGGCAAAGAATTATGATATTAGAAAGGCTGTTGCTGCAGTTTACCATCTTCATGAAGCAGATTTAAGGTCAAAAGGAGTAGGGGCTGCCAATATGAAACAAGGAGAGATTTTAAAAGAAATGGTGTTTAAAATTCTTCATTAGGCAACATTTTTTGATTGTTTGTGTCTAGCTTCAAGATTAACCTCTCAATTCTCTTATATTTGACTTCTCAAAAAAATAGAATATAATCAATGCGTAACTTTACTATACTTTCTTTCCTCGGAATTTTATTGCTTTCCTCTTCAGTTTTCGCTCAAAATGCCAACATTAGGGGCTTTGTTTATGATAAAGCCACGGGAGAACCAGTTATATTTACAAATGTAGTATTAAAGGGTACTGTTTATGGCGCTCCAACAGACGAGAATGGATATTTTAGTATTACCAAGTTGCCTGCAGGGACGTACACAGTAATTGCTACGTCTCTTGGTTATGATTCAGCCACAGCAGTTGTTACATTGAAAGAGAATTCCATCGAAAGTAGAAAGTTTTACATCGGAGAATCTAGTGTAAATCTTGGGGATGTTACAATTTCTGCTGATAAAGTGGAGTCGCAGACAACTGTAAAAATGTCTGTTACTAAACTAACTCCAAAGGAAATAAAGAAAATGCCTTCGATTGGAGGAGAGCCTGACTTAGCTCAGTATCTACAAGTATTACCTGGAGTAGTTTTTACTGGAGATCAAGGGGGACAGTTATACATCCGAGGTGGCTCACCTGTTCAAAATAAAGTATTATTGGATGGGATGGTTATTTATAACCCTTTTCATTCAATTGGATTATTTTCTGTGTTCGATACTGATATCATGAGGAATGCTGATGTTTATACCGGTGGTTATGGAGCAGAATATGGGGGCAGAATTTCATCAATAATGGACATTACTACTAGAGATGGAAATCAAAAGCGTTTAGCAGGAAAAATTTCTGCTACAACCTTCGGTGCAAAAGCTTTAATTGAGGGACCTATTAAAAAGGCAAAGGAAACAGGAGGAGGGAGTAGTACTTTTATTCTCTCTGCGAAAAGTTCATATATAGATCGTTCATCAGAAGCATTATATAATAATTTAGATGAGGACGGATTGCCCTATAACTTTACGGATTTGTATGGTAAAATATCGCTTAATGGAGACAATGGGTCAAAAATCAACTTCTTTGGATTTAATTTTAAAGATGAAGTGGATTATCCTTCTCTTGCTAAAATAGATTGGAATTCAGTTGGGTTTGGTTCTAATTTTGTTTTGATTCCAGCTCGATCTCAAGTATTAATGGAGGGGATATTCGCCTATTCAAAATATGAAACTGGTATAGATGAGAATGATTTCGCTGGCGGACTTACGGATAGAAATAGTGCAATCAGTGGATTTAATATGGGGTTAAATTTTACCTCTTTTAAAGGGGCGAATGAAGCAAAATATGGATTTGAGATAAACGGATTTAACACAGACTTTTCATTTATTAATCAACAATCTATTGAAATTAAACAAGAAGAAAATACTACTGAAATTGCTGGTTATTTTACTTATACTATAAACAAAGGAAAGTTTGTGATTGAGCCTGGGTTAAGATTGCACTACTTTGCTTCATTAAGTGAGATGTCTCCTGAACCTCGTTTGGGATTGAAATATAATGCAACCGATAAATTACGAATAAAGTTTGCAGGAGGGTTATATGCTCAAAATTTAATGTCGGCTAGTTCTGATAGAGATATTGTAAATCTATTTTATGGCTTTCTTTCCGGACCGCAGGACTTACAGGATAATTTAGTAACTGAAGATGGGGATGTAAAAAGCATTAATAGCAGTTTGCAAAAGGCACAACATTTTATTTTAGGATTTGAGTATGATATTACTCCTAATTTGAATGTAAATGTAGAGGGGTATTTGAAACGCTTTACACAATTGACCAACTTGAATAGAAATAAATTATTTGAAGATGTAAGTCCTTATAATCAAGTTGGTAATGAAAAGTACGTAGATGAAGTTTATAGAACTGATTATATTGTAGAAACAGGTGATGCCTATGGTGTAGATGTTGTTTTTAAGTACGAGCGAAAGCAGTTAAGTTTATGGGCGGTATACTCATTGGGAAAAGTAACAAGGTGGGATGGAATTCAAGAGTATGCTCCGATATTTGATAGAAGACATAATGTTAATTTGGTTGGATCATATGCATTTGGAGAAGATCGAGATTGGTCATTTGATGCTAGATGGAATTTAGGTTCTGGCTTTCCGTTTACCCAAACGTCAGCATTTTATGAGCAAAATACTTTCCTTAACGGTATAAATACAGATTATGTAAACCAGAATGGACAATTAGGGATCGAATACTCAGAATTGAGCGGCGGTCGACTGCCATACTATCATAGATTGGATATTAGCTTAAAGAAGAAATTTGTAGTTTCTAAAAACTCGATTTTAGAGGCGACTGCAAGTGTGACTAATGTATACGATAGAAAAAATATATTTTATATCAATAGGATAACAGCTGATAGGAAGGATCAATTACCTATCTTACCTAGTTTAGGTGTGAGTTTAACCTTCTAATAAAAAGATAGATTTTCATTCATTTTTAGTTTCAAAGGCGCTTTAATTATCGTAATTTTGCCCACAGTTTTTTCATATTTAAACTGTAAATTATCCGCTCTATGGCATCGTCCACAAAGTATGTCTTCGTTACTGGAGGCGTTACATCTTCCTTAGGGAAAGGTATTATTTCGGCTTCATTAGCTAAATTGCTTCAAGCTAGAGGTTATTCTGTAACCATTCAAAAATTGGATCCATACATTAACGTAGATCCAGGAACATTGAATCCTTATGAGCATGGAGAATGTTTTGTAACCGAAGATGGAGCAGAAACTGATTTAGATCTTGGGCACTATGAAAGATATTTGAATGTTCCTACCTCTCAAGGAAATAATGTAACCACCGGAAGGATTTACCAATCAGTAATTAACAAGGAAAGAGCAGGTGAGTTTTTAGGTAAAACGGTTCAAGTGATTCCACATATTACCGATGAAATAAAACGAAGAATACAAATTTTAGGTCAGGATGGTAAACACGATATAGTAATTACTGAAATAGGCGGAACAGTAGGCGATATTGAATCTTTACCATATATCGAGGCAGTTCGTCAATTGAAATGGGATCCTGATGTAGATTGTATCGTTATCCATTTGACCTTGGTGCCTTATCTTGCATCTTCAGGTGAGCTAAAAACAAAACCAACTCAACATTCTGTAAAGCAGCTATTGGAAAGCGGTGTTCAAGCTGACGTTTTAGTCCTTCGAACCGAACATCACCTAGCTCCTGATATTAAACATAAAGTAGCCTTGTTTTGTAACATTTCAAAAGGGGCAGTGATAGAGTCAATTAATGTGGATACCATTTACGAAGTTCCACTAAAAATGCAGGCAGAAGAGTTAGATATTGTTGTTTTAGATAAATTGAATTTGCCGCATGGAAATACTCCTAAGCTTGAAAAATGGAGGACATTTCTAACTAACTTGAAAACACCAGAGCATACTGTTACGATAGGATTAATCGGTAAATACATCGAGTTGAAAGACTCTTATATTTCGATAAACGAAGCACTGATTCATTCAGGAGTAAGTAATAAGACTAAAGTTGATGTAAAATGGATTCACTCAGAATCCATTACGCCTGATAATTGTCAAGATGAATTAGGTGGTTTAGATGGAATTATTGTCGCTCCCGGTTTTGGAGAGCGTGGAATTGAAGGCAAGATTAGCGCAGTTAAGTTTGCAAGAGAAAATAGGATTCCATTTTTGGGTATTTGTCTCGGTATGCAATGCGCTGTTATTGAGTTTGGTCGTAATGTAGTTGGGTTAAAAGATGCCCATTCTTCTGAGATGTCACCACAAACAAAGGATCCCGTAATTTACCTTATGAAAGATCAAGAGAATGTCTCAGATAAAGGAGGTACTATGCGATTAGGTGCTTATCCTTGTGCTGTCACAAAGGGGTCTAATGCATTTGAAGCATATGGATCGGAATTGATTTCGGAACGTCATCGTCATCGTTATGAATTTAATAATAAATACATGGCTGATTATGAAAAGAATGGAATGATTGCTACAGGTATCAACCCTAATGGAGGTCTTGTGGAAATCGTTGAAGTTGCAGATCATCCATGGTTTGTAGGTGTTCAATTCCACCCTGAATATAAAAGTACTGTTGTTAACCCTCACCCACTATTTGTGAAGTTTGTAGAAGCTTCATTAAGTAATAAGAAATAAGAATAGAATGGATAAGAATTCAATCATTGGTCTATTTATTATTGGAGCTATTATTATAGGTTTCGGTATATATAATCAGCCTTCTCAAGAACAAATTGATGCAGCAAGAAAATACAACGATTCTATAGCATTAGTTCAAAAAGAAAAAGCAGTTGTAGAGTTAGCTACTAAAGATGAGACACCTGTAGAGGTAATGAAGGAGGGAATCGTAGAAATGGATTCAGCTTCCCAAGTAATTGCTGACTCAATCAAAAAGGCCGAGATGAATCAAACATATGGTGTCTTTACAACTTCCGCTCTTTCGGAAGGTAAGGATATTGTTGTAGAAAATGACGTCTTAAAGTTGATTTTTGCTACCAAAGGAGGTCGAATCAAGTCAGCGGAACTGAAAGATTATCAAACTTACGATTCTTTACCGTTAGTTATAATGGATGCTTCTTCAAGGTTTGGATTGAACTTTTTTACTCGGAATAATAAAAATATTGTTACAGAGGAATTGAATTTTGAAGTTAATAACGAAGGGTTTGTTGTGACAGGAGATAATGAGAAATCCATAACCTTCCGTTTAAATGCAGGTTCTGGAAAGTATCTAGAGTATGTTTATACAATAAAGGGTAATGACTACATGATAGACCTTGACTTGAATATGGTTGGTCTGAATGAAGTGATGGCGCCTCGAACATCAGAACTTTTATTGGACTGGAAAGTCAATACACCAATACTTGAGAAAAGTAGAGTAGATCAGGTTAATAAGTCTACTTTGTATTACAAGTTTGTAGATCAAGATGTGGATTATATCTCGGAAAGGAGTGATGAAAAGGAAAACTTCGAGGCAGATGTAAAGTGGGTTTCACTGAAGCAACAATTTTTTAATACCTCTTTAATTGCAAAAAGCGCTTTTTCCAAATACAATGCATACGGAGAAACAGAGACACGCCCTGATACATCTAAGTATATCAAAACGCTATCTACCAGCTTAAGTGTGCCTTTTGGCGGAAGCGACATTGAAACTTTTGGTATGTCCATATTTTTAGGACCTAATAAGCACGATTTATTGGAGAATTATGGGATTGGATTGGAGCAAATTATTGATTTGGGTTGGGGTATTTTAGGCTGGATTAATGAATATGCCGTTATACCAGTTTTTAATGCTTTGGACAGCACAGCAATGAGTTATGGGATTATAATTTTAATTCTTACTGTATTGTTAAAGTTGGTCTTGTTTCCAATCACCTACAAAACTTATATGTCTGGAGCTAAAATGAGAGTTTTAAAGCCAGAAATAGCTGAAATCAATGCAAAGTATGGTGATGATGCCATGAAAAAGCAACAAGCAACAATGGCTTTGTACCGACAAACTGGAGTGAATCCTTTAGCAGGTTGTATTCCAATGTTGATACAGATGCCGATTTTGATTGCCATGTTTAAGTTTTTTCCTGCCTCTATTGAATTGAGACAGGAGTCTTTTTTATGGGCTACGGATTTGTCTACCTATGATTCTATTTTGAATCTTGGTTTTGAAATCCCATTTTATGGGGATCATGTTAGTTTATTTACCATTCTGATGGCCATATCATTAGCTTTCTACACAAAGTTTAATAGTCAAATGGGGATGGGAGCAACTGCTGAGGGGCCAATGGCAGCTCAAATGAAAATTATGATGTACTTAATGCCTGTGATGATGCTATTTTTCTTTAACAGCTATCCTGCAGGATTAAGTTACTATTATTTCTTGGCAAACGTAATTTCGCTACTGCAGACTTTAATTATTCAAAAGGTATTCATTAATGAGGATGCAATTAGAGCTAAATTAGAAGCCAATAAGAAAAGACCTAAGGCGAATAAAAAATCAAAGTTCCAGCAAAAGTTGGAGGAGATGGCAAAACAACAGCAACAATTGAAAGGGAAAGGAAAGTAATTATAGTGATTAATAAAAAGTAAGAAGCTTTTTAGT
This sequence comes from Acidiluteibacter ferrifornacis, assembly GCF_009909615.1. GTDB lineage: Bacteria > Bacteroidota > Bacteroidia > Flavobacteriales_E > Vicingaceae > Acidiluteibacter > Acidiluteibacter ferrifornacis. The sequence goes on from NZ_WWNE01000008.1 coordinate 208,402, forward strand.
TTCAATTTTGTAAATTGAACATATTTAAAAGTTAAAATTATGAAGAATACAAACTGGAACTTATTGCTTATTGTTTTGTTTTTAAGTTTGATAGCTGTTTCTTGTAAAAATTCAAAGGATACAACTAATAACAAAGATGTTAGTACTTCCGAGGTAAAGGTTGATGAAACAATGGAGCAACCTTCAGATTCTGTTCAGTTCTCTCAAGAAAGTCTAGAGCAGCGAAATAGAACAGTTAAAGGCATGGTAGATTCTTTGTTTTTTAGGATTGAGCGTACTTCTTGTTTTGGCAGATGTCCTACCTATTCTATTACTGTTTACCAAAGTGGATATGTTGAATATCATGGCAAGAGAAATGTGGAAAAGATTGGTTTTTTCTCTGCATGGCTTACTGACGAACAAAAAAATGTAATCATTCAAAAGTGTGAAGAAATTGACTTTTTTAAACTAAAAGATCGGTACGATGCTAATATGACGGATGTACCATCTACGATTTTGTCTTTCCAATACGAGGATAACCGAAAGGTAGTCGTTGATAGAGCGAATGCCCCACCTGAGCTTCATATCTTTGAAAAAGAAGTAGAAATGATTCTTAATCACTTGGAATATTCAGAAGTAAAGAAGTATTGAGTTAGTTTATAGAAACGGTATTTTTACATTAGTGTTAGTGCTTAGTAGATTCTAGTTTAAGTTTTTATTGAGTAACCTTAAAAGGGTGTTGTTTTTACAACAGACTTCTGTTTAATTTAATACTTATTACAAAGTTTCTGTAAACCAATTGCAGTCCCCCGCCCAGTTGAAGCACAAACAACACAAAGTCTCAGAAGAGTATTTTTCGGTTAGTTGATAGTATTTAGCTATTGTCATTGATGATGAAATAATATCAACGACTTTTATAGAAGCTTATGCTGAGAATTAGCAAATCTTTGCTAGTACTTTTAAGGGGTTGAATGGAGCATTAATAAATGATAAGTTTTTTAATAAAAGTTCTGGATTTTATACTGCTGAAACTAATATTCTTCTTGGTACTAATAGAGATAGTATAGGAGGAATTAAGACCTCTTTTTCCATGTACCCCTTTCCTCCATTGAAGTTATATTAACCATATCGATTGATATGGCTAATTTGAATGTTTTGTAGATTACTTTTCACTTAGGAGTATATAAAATTTTAGAACTATCAATCATATTGTAGTATTCTCCCCGGTCATGGATATTTTTCACTTAAAGCATAGATTTCTCTAAAATGGTAGCAATGGAGCCCTTTCAATTAAAAATGGGGTGTGAGTTATTGTTGCTGAGAATAGTAAAATTTACCTTAAGTCTATCAGTTCTTATAATTATTTGCCGGTTATAACTGAAATATTCTTTTCAAAGCTCATAAGGTGTAAATCTTGGTGGCTTTTACTTTTTTAGAACATTTTGAATGTGGCTATAAATGAGGAGTAAGTATTCTTACTTATTTTTTAAGAAAGTTTATTTTTTATATTAAAGTTTTTCCAACAAATAAAAATGCTTCAAAAGTTATAACTAGTTCAATGGTAAATCTAATTTAAAGAGTAAGTGTTTTAGCCCATAAATAATTTAGCGATTGAGAATAAAAAAGTAGTTAGCATATTTGTTTTATGTCGAAATTTAGCCGCCAATTATTAAAAAATGATTGACATTTATTTAACTAATTATTAATAAACTAATTAATATGAATCTAAATTTTAGGCATGAATGGACTAGGTATCTTTCATCCTGCATTAAGGCAAAAAGCATACTTTTATTATTATTATTGTCAATTCAGGGAGTTGCTCAGTTTCAGCTAAATACAGTTCCTCCATTAAATGGGGGGAATGGATCTCAAGGGATAACTTTTGGATTAAGAACAAATCAAGTAATTGTTCTGGATACAATATTTAACTCTTTTAGCTCAGTTGGATTAACTGACGTATGGTATACTACAACTGACGTGTCTGGTCCACCTAATATAAGTGCTACAACAGGTTGGACCAAAATTGGACAGGCAACAATTCCTGTAGCTAGTGGAATAGGTGCAATAGTGCCAATACCATTAAATATAGGATTAACAATTTTACCTGGTGTGAATTATCGATTCTTCATAAATGGAAATATAGGAGCTGCTGCTATATATAGTAACTCCGGATCAACTCCTATTCCACCTCCCCTTGGGACATTTACAGATGGAATAATAACTATAGAGACAGGAGACTTAGTTGGGTACGGAGGTGCTGCTCCAAACCCCACTAATCATCCACGACAATTTAATGGAGGAATTAAATATACAATAAATGGTGGTTTTAATGACGCTGCCGTACTTTCAGTTGATTCCCCTAATGTATTTTGTCCCGGGAATCAGAATGTATATGCTACCATTGCAAATTTTGGAAAGAATAGAATCGATTCTGTTATCGTGAATTGGGAGTTTAATGGAGCTATACAAACACCTTTTCATTTCAAAGGATTACTTGATACCCTAAAAGGATTAAATCCAAATAGTACTAAAGTTTTTTTAGGAAACAAATCTTTTGCTTCAGGTAATCAAGAGGTAATAAAAGTGTGGACTTCGATGCCAAATGGTGTTGCCGATACTTCAAATTTAAATGATACAACCATAGCTACTAAGGTGGCATCATTAGCTGGAGGGGTTTATACAATTAACTCTTTATCTGCGCCTTCTGCAACTAATTTTGTTGATTTTACCTCTTTATTTAATGTAATTAATCAATCTGGTATTTGTAGTTCGATTACTGTGAATGTAGTTTCAGGTTCAGGACCATACCTAGAGCAGGTTAATATTAAAAACTTCGCAGGTTCACCTTCTAGAACACTCACCATTAATGGAAATGGGGAAACAGTAAATTTTGCTGCTACATTGACAGGCGAACGTTCTACTTTAGTTATAGAAAATTCTTCTTACGTTACTATTAACAATTTGAATGTTGAGGCTTCAGGTTCAACATACGGTGTTGCTTTTTTTGCAAATAACATTAGTAATGTTACTGTTGACGGTTGTTCCTTTATAGTTTCAACTACCTCTACTTCTAGCAATTATTCATGCGTTAGGATTAGTGGGTCGCAAACTTCCTATACGACAGCTACTGCAATTAATGAGTTTACGTTTAATAATAATCAAGTGTCAGGCGGATTTTATGGAATGACACTATATGGAAGTACTACTAATTATTTATCTAATATTGAATTAACAGGTAATCTAATTACCGAATTCTATAATTATGGACTTTATGTGTTATATGCTGATAGTATATTGATAGAGCAAAACGAGATTACTCGACCATCAAGGACTTCAGTTACTTCAACATACCCCCTATATACCTCGAGCAATAGGAATATGGTTATAAATAGAAATTCTATTCATAACCTTTTTGATGGGGTTCCAACTTCTACTTCACTTTGCTATGTGTTATATTCTTCTAATGATGCTGTGCTTGGAAGTGAAAATATCATAAGTAATAATATGATTTACAATATCAATCATAATGGTACTATTTATGGTTTATATGATTTAGGTAGTGATTATACGAAGTACTATAACAATACGGTTTCTTTAGATAATATTGCTGCTACAGCAGGTATAACTCGAGGTATATATAACACTGCGTCAGCTACTGGTTTAGAATTTCAGAATAACATAGTATCTATTACTAGGGGTGGAACAGGTATTAAACACGGTATTTATTTATCAACTTCCTCTACTATTACTTCTAATTATAACAATGTTTATGTTGCTTCGGCTGGTACAGGAGCTCAGTATTACGGGTATTTAGGAAGCAATCAATCTACTTTAATTGATTTTCAAACAGCAGGTTATGGTTTAAATGATATCAACGCTGATCCATTATTTAATTCTATTGTATTAGATGATTATAGCTCAAATAATATTTCATTAAATGCTAGCGGATTTAACACAACTCTAGTCCCAGTGGACTTTTTTGGAACAGCAAGAAACTCATTAGCTATGGATATCGGAGCAATTGAGGTTAGTTCACCTGCTTTGGATGTTGCTGTTGCTTCTTTTAGTTTACCTACTGCTCAGTGTGCTGGATTAAGCAGCGTTGATGTTAATTTATCCAATAATGGTACACAGCAATTGGATAGCGTAATTGTAAACTGGTCTATTGATGGGGTGGTTCAAACTCCTATTCACTATAAAACTAAAATTGATACCATTGGTTCAGTTGCCGGAAACACGGCATCTATATTTTTAACTAATTATAGCCTAGTTTCAGGAGTGGCAGTTGATTTTGAGGTATGGTTGACTCAACCAAATGGATTAGTTTCAGGAGATGCTTTTCCATCAAACGATAGTTTGATGGTCACTACTGGCGGAGCATTGGCCGGTTCTTATACTTTAAATTCATTAATGGCACCTTCCGTAACTAATTTTATTTCATTTAACGATTTTACAAATGCAGTTAGTTTATTCGGGTTTTGTGGAAACGTTACACTAGATGTCGTTCTTGGAAGTGGGCCTTATGCTGAGAGTGTTTCATTTAACGCTGTTAATGGTATCAACATTACAGACACTTTATTTGTAAATGGAAATAGTGAAGAGATTACTTACGCTTCTACACTTACGGACGATAGAACTACTTTGAGTATCGAAAATTCTTCAAATATTATAGTAAGTGATTTGATTATTTCTGCCACTGGAACCTTTGGAACAGGGATATATTTGAACAATGTTAATAATGTAGAGATCTCAGATTGTCAAATTACCTTACCGAATAATTCAACTTCAGCGAACTATACAGGAATTAATCTTTCAGGTTCTGAAACTTCAATTTCGACTTCAGGTTCCGGAAATGATGTTCGAATTTTAAGAAATAGTGTGGAAGGTGCATATTATTCATTCAACTTCTATGGTACTTCTGGTAATAACGCATTAAGAAATGTGATTGTTAGGGATAATATTTTTGCTGATTTTTATTCTTATGGAGCTCGTTTTTATTATGCGGATTCACTTTTATTTGAAGGAAATGAAATACTCCAAACTAATAGAACAGCTATAACTTCTACTTATGGTATATATAGCTTGGGCAATAGCAACCTAAAGGTGAATAGAAACTCTATACATGATTTGGGTACTGGTATCCCAACTTCGACTTCATTAATATATGCGCTATACAATAGTAGTGATGTAACTATAGGTAATGAAAACATTTTCATGAATAACCTGATTTATAACATTAATCACAATGGTACTATTTATGGAATATATGATTTAGGTAGTGATAACAACAAGTATTACAACAATACAATTTCATTAGATAATGCTGCTGCTACCGCCGGAATTACAAGAGGAATTTATAATTCAGCTACTGCTGCGGGTCTAGAGTTTATTAATAACATTGTAACCATTACAAGAGGTGGTTCTGGTGTTAAGCACGGAATTTATTTGAATGGCACTTCTACTGTTGCTGATTATAATAATATTTATGTAAATTCATTAGGTACTGGTGCGCAATCATATGGTTATGCCTCCTCAGGAACCAGAGCTACACTTGCTGATTTCAGAGCAGTAATGTTGGGCTTAAATGATTTAGATTCTGATCCGTTGTTTGCTAATCTTGCAGGGAATGATTATACTCCTTTGAACAGCCAATTGGATGGAGCAGGTTTTTCTACTCCATTGGTAACAGAAGATTTCTTTGGAACTACAAGAAATACCTCATCACAAGATATTGGAGCTATTGATTTTGCACCTCCAGCTATCGATGCAGGAATACTTTCCATCGATTTGCCTACAACATTCTGTTCAGGCCAAGTGCCAGTTGCAATAACTGTTTCTAATAACGGTCAAGACCAGATAGATAGTTTGATTGTTAATTACAGTATTGACGGAGTTCCTCAAACATCATTTAAATATAGAGGAACGATAGATACTCTAAATTCTGTATCAGGGAATATAGTTCAGATTCCGGTTACAAACTTTAATTTCTTACAGGGGGCTCCGGCAGTTTTTGACTTTGTAATTTCAAATGTGAATGGTTTAGGACAAGACGCATTCTCTAGTAATGATAGTTTATCGACTACAACAGCAGCATCGCTCCAAGGAACATTAACAATTAATCCTGCTCTTCCTGCGAGTGGCACCGTATTTAATGATTTTTCAAGTCTGGCTGCAGCGCTAAATATTAGTGGAGTTTGTGGTCCGGTGGTAGTAAATGTAGCTCCAGGTACTTACATTGATTATTTGAAATTAGATGGTATAACAGGAACAAGTTCTACAAATACCATTACTATAGATGGAGGTGATGCCGCTACTACAATTTTGCAGCACGATGGATCTGCTAGTTATGGAACAGTAAGTTTAAATGCTGTTTCACACATTACCATTAAAAATATGACTATTGCATCTACAGCTGTATCAGCAAATACAGGTGTAATAATGGCCAATGTGAGTGACATAACTGTAGATAGTACAATTATTTCTGTGGATGCTTCTGTTGTAAGTACTTCCTTAGTGGGTGTTTCACTATCAGGAAACGTAACGAGTCATACAACAGGTGCAAATGCTAACAATGTAACAGTCTCTAATAGTAAATTTATTGGTGGATATTATGGTGTTAGACAATATGGTTCTACTTCCTTGTCAGTTTCGAATACAAAAGTGTTAAACAATTCCTTCGAAAATGTGTATTGGGGTGCAATCTATTCTTACTATGCAAATAACTTAGATTTTATTGGAAATAAAATAGATATGGTTCAAAGAGGATATACTTCTTCTTATGGGGCTTATTTGTATTATACAGAGAATGTTTTGTTTACTGAGAATAATATTAGATCAATTGGTTATGGGGTATACCACTATAATTTTACTGATTATAACAAAAAAACAAGAAAGAATAGATATGTGAATAACATGATTCATTCTGCCAATAGTTACGGAGCGTATTTGTATTATGTAGATAGTGTTGATATTTTACACAATACAATCGTTTCAGGTTCAGCAACTATTCCAGCCACTCAAGTGTATAGTTCAACTTCAAAAACTATTGAGGACTATGATGTTCGAAATAATATTATTTACTCTTCAGGAAGCTTTGCCATTAGAACTAATATGGCGAACAACTTTATCTCTCATCTAGATAATAATGTGTACTATACCACTGGAGCAAGTTTGTTTAGTTTTAATAGTACTGTTTTCGCGAACTTAGCGGCTTACAAAACGGCACAACCCACATTAAATATTAATTCATATGAGGGAGACCCAATTTTTGTAAATGTTCCAAATAATTTACATGTTATCGGTTTGTTAGCAAATAATGCTGGTGATAATTCAGTAGGGGTTTTAAATGACATTGATGGAGATTCTCGACCAATCGCTGGATCTACTGCAGTTGATATTGGTGCAGACGAATTTGATCCTGCATCTTGTTTCCCTCCATCTTCAGTAACCTTTACAAATACAACGGCTAATTCAACTGATGTAGTAATTTCAGGAGGAACTAGTTCTTCTTGGCAGTATGAATATGGTTTGTTCGGATTTGTTCAAGGTTCTGGGAATAAATTCATTACAGCGAATAGTAGTCACACTATTTCTAATTTAACTTCAGGTACTGATTACCAGTATTATATTAGGGAAATATGTGGAGCCGGTGATACCTCTCTATATGCAGGCCCTTTTAGTTTTTACACTTTGTATTCTGTGCCGATGAGAGAGACTTTTGAGAATTTCCCTGCAGGACAAACTGGATTAAACTTTACTAAAGGCTGGACTAGTACTTCAACTGCCAACCCTCGTTGGGAAACTGAAGTGTCTACGGGAGCTAATGTAAATTCATTGAATACAGGTCCATTGTTTGATGCAACCTTCCCTAGTACAGCAGGAGGTAAATATTTTTATTATGAAACAAGTGGGGGTTCTTTAGGATCTTCAAACACTTTGTCTTCGCCGTTTATCTCTGCTCCTTCTACTTCAGGAGGTATTATAGTCGAGTTTGCTTACCACATGTATGGTTCAGGTATGGGTAATCTGTATTTGGTGGTTGACACCAATGGAGTCTTAGATACTCTCATCAAAATTACTGGTCAACAACAAGCGACTGCTGCTGCTGCTTGGAGAGATACCAGTGCGGTATTGATTGGCTATCAAGGAAAAAACTTTAAGTTGAAATTTATCGGAGAAAGAGGATCGGACTACATGAGTGATATGTCAATTGATGAAATTAGGCTAAGGGATACAGTAGCAATCGCAGCATCATTGGATTCTATAATTTCACCAGTATCTAATTGTGGTTTATCATCGGCAGAGGATGTTACTATTGCGATAAAAAACTACGGTTTATCACCGATTTCAAATTTCAATGCAACTTATGAGTTCGATGGTGGAGCGCCTGTTACTGAGTTAGTGACGGCTAGTATTAATCCTGGCACAACTTATAATTTTACGTTTGCTACCAAAGTCAATGCATCTGCTTTAAAAAGTTATAGCATTAAAAGTTATATTAATGTGACCAACGACCCGAATACTTTGGATGACACCTTGAGTGGAAGTGCTTTGAATAGTTTTTCTGATGTGATTAGTAATGTTTCGCCCACTAAATTCTCTGATTTGGAGGCTGATGCAGGAAATTGGATTCAGTATGGCGCCAACAGCTCTTGGGCTTGGGGGACTCCAAGTACATTTTATATCAATAACGCATATTCTGGGTCAAAAGCATGGGTAACAGGATTAGCTGGAAACTATAACGCTAATGAATTGTCCTACTTAGAGTCTTCATGTTATGATTTGTCTACAATGAATACTGCTGATCCTTTGTTTTTCCAGTTTTATACTGTTTATAGAACAGAGGCCGGATTTGACAGAGTTTGGATAGAAACTTCTACAGATAATGGTGCTACTTGGAATAAAATGTTACCGAGTGCAGGTTCAATCAATTTCTACAATAATAAGACGGCAAATGTTTGGGAAGGATTCTCATCTTCAGGAGCTTCTGTTTGGATTCCAGTAATAAATGAGATAGTTGGATTAGCAGGAAATGCAAAAGTGAAATTTAGGTTTGTATTTCAATCTAATGGAACCACTCAAAATGATGGATTTGGGATTGATAATATTCAAATAAATTTAGCAGTTGGTCAGAAGGAATTATTGAACGGAGAAGAACTGTTAAGTATTCAACCCAACCCATCAAATGGAGAATTTAACATTTCATTTGGTAATTATGAGGAAGGCGACTACCAGTTGAAAATTGTTTCTACCACAGGTCAGCTAGTAAGGGAAGAAATGTTGAGTATTTCTAACTCTTTTGAAGTAAGGAATATAGATCTTAAATCAATTGAAAAAGGAGTTTACTTTGTTCAGATTATTAATGGAAAGTCAATTAAGACCGAGAAGTTGATAATTAAGTAGTTGTAATTTATTTTTTTTCTAAATGGCTCACTTTAAAAGGTGAGCCATTTTTTTTTGAAATACTCAAAAAAAATGAACTATAAAAGTGTTAAATTGGTGGACACTAAATTAATTAACAACTATTATGAAGAAAAAACTATTATTAGCTTTATCGATGTTGAGCTTTTTGGTCACTTTTTCCCAGACCAATATTGCTCCATTAGCTACAGCAACAGCAGGAGGAGGAAATGCCGCCGGCTGTCAAACAGGTCCTTGTTCAACTTTAAATGATTTGAACTTGGGTAACTGTGGATCACAAGAAATGTGGATTAATACCACTCCGCCAAATCCTATTGGAGTGGATTATATTCAATTTGATTTCCCAATTCCCCAAACCTTTGATTCCTTAATTATTCACCATGGTCAGACAGGGGCTAGATTTTTGTCCGGAGGTTTGGTGCAATACTGGGATGGTTCTTCATGGGTGAATCAGTACAATTTTACAGGTTTGCCAATGAATTGTATTTCAAGGTTATATATTGGTAAGGTGACTACAAATAGGTTTCGAATCACTTCATTTGAAGTGAGTGGTTCTCAGTTATCTAACCCTAACTTTAGAGAAATTGAAATTATTTCTGCTCCTAATGGAACAAACGACGCTGCAGTATTTGCTGTAGATTCTCCTTCAGTATTTTGTCCAGGGGTTCAAAATATTTACGCTACAGTCGGAAACTATGGGTTGAACCGAATCGACTCAGTAACGATTGATTGGGAATTTGACGGTGTTCGACAAAATACCATCAAATATGTTGGTCTGCTTGATACTGTAGGTGGGCAATTTAGTCGATCAGCCCTAGTTTATTTAGGTACTAAGACTTTTACTGCCGGTGTTGAAAATGAAATAAAGGTATGGACATCCCTACCAAACAATGTAGTGGATACTATACCAACTAATGATACACTTACTGTTTATCGTGGGCCTTCATTACCCGGTGGAGTTTACACAATTAATTCAGGGGCTCCTTCAAGTTTAACAAACTTCCAAAGTTTCACAGAGATGGACTCTATTGTTACTAAATATGGAATTTGTGGAGATGTTACCGTTAATGTCGTGCCACTTTCTGGACCTTACCTCGAACAAGTAAATATTTCAGGTTTTCAGGGTGCTCCTGGTCGTGAATTGACCATCAATGGAAATGGAGAAGAGGTAAGTTTTGCTGCAACTGCCAGTGCTGAAAGAGCCACTTTTGCAATAGAAAGTTCGTCTTTTATCACTGTTAATAACTTGAAAGTTAGGGCGACCGGATCTACTTATGGTGTGGCATTGTATATGAATAATATTAACAATGTTACCATAGAGAATAGTTTATTTGCAGTGGATTCTTCAAGTACATCCACTAATTATGCTTGTGTTCGAATTAGTGGTTCTCAGACTTCTCAAGCTTCAGCGACAGTCTTTGATGGCTTGACTTTTAGAAACAATACCGTTGTTGGTGGATATTATGGGTTGTCTTTATATGGAAATGTAGGTTCTCCATCAAGTAATGTCGTTGTTTCAAACAATTCTATTAGAGGGTTCTATTATTATGGTAGCTACGTGTACTATACAGATGGCTGTAATTTTATTCAAAATGATATTAGTCGACCAAATAGAACTGTACTGACCACTGTATATGGATTTTATTCTTCTGGTAACAGTAATTTAAAGGTAGATAGAAACGCTATTCATAATTTATTTGATGGCTCACTGACTTCAACATCTGCTTGCTATGTTTTATACAGCAGTAACGATGCTACACCTAGTAATGAGAATTACTTTACTAACAACCTCATTTATGATATCAATCATAGAGGGACTATTTATGCCTTATATGATGGTGGAAGTAACCATACCAAATATTACAATAATACGGTCTCTTTAGATAATATAGCCTCTACAGCCGGAACAACTCGCGGTATATATGCCATAGGTGGTGCTACTGGTTTAGAATTTCAAAATAATATTATTTCAATCACTAGAGGAGGCTCCGGTGTTAAACATGGTGTATACTTGAATGCGACACCTGATGCTTTTAACCACAATAATATTTATTTAGGTTCAGCTGGATCTGGAGCTCAGTCCTATGCATTTTTAGGTTCAGATATTACCTCTTTAGATGATTTTAAGAAAACTGGATTTTCTGCTAATGATATTGATACAGACCCGATGTTTGCTAATATTTTGACGGGTGATTTTACACCTACCAATTTATCTTTAAATGCATCTGGTTTCTCTACCAATAGTGTAACCGAAGATTTTAATGGCTTGCCTAGAGTAGCTGGAGCAATTGATATGGGAGCTATTGAAGTTGCTTCTACAACCCTTGATGCTGCGGTTAAATCTATTCAAGTTGGTTCAGGTGCATTTTGTGCAGGTACACAGCCGGTTGTTGCAAGTATTGCTAATAATGGGACGACTCGATTGAATAGCATAGTTGTAAATTGGAGTATTGATGGAGTAGTTCAAACTCCAATTAATTATAACACTTTAATAGATACGATAGGTGCTACTGCAGGTAATTCTGTGCAAATTCCTCTTGTGAATTATACATTTGTTAATGGAGTTGCAGTAGAGTTTTTAGTTTGGACTTCAGCTCCAAATGCATCAACTGATTTGTATGCTTTAAATGATACGATGGCAATTACTGTAGGTGCTGGTATGGCAGGAGCAATAACTATTAATCCAAATCTTCCTGCTACTGCTACGAATTACCTCTCGTTTTCAGACTTTTGTGAGTATATTAACCTTTCAGGAGTTTGTGGACCTGTTGACGTAACAGTTGCCGCAGGAAATTACACTGAGAGTATTTCACTTAGAAATGTTGCTGGATTAAGTGCTACAAATACTATTACAATAGATGGTTTAGATTCTTCTACTACAATTTTAACCTATAGTGGTAATGGTTTAGGAATGGGAGTAGTTTCTCTGCAAGGGGTAGATTATGTTACCATCAAAAATTTGGGATTGATTCATACTGGCTCTTCCAATGCAGCCGGTATTGTGATGGCTGATGCAAACTATAATACAGTGTCAAATTGTGATATCCAAGTGAATAACAGTTCTACATCTTCTACCATAAATGGTATAGTGACTTCGGGAAGTATATTTAGTCTAAGTACTGAAGCTTATACAGATAGAAATGAATACTCTAATAATAAAATTACAGGTGGATACTATGGCTATAGAGAGTATGGTTCAGTAAGCAAAGCTGTAGTAGGAAGTAGGTTAATCAATAATAGCTTTAGTGATATTTACTATTATGGAATCTATACGTACTATAGTGATTCATTAGAAGTTATCGGAAATGACGTTGACCAATTAACACGTGCAAATGTGAATGGTGATGGAGCTTATGTATATTATGCTTCTAATACGATCTTTACAGGTAATAATATCAAGGCGGCTGACTATGGTGTTTATTTTTATAACTTCACTACTCCGTTTGCTAAGACTAGAAAAACATTGATTGCCAATAATATGATTTATGCAGATACGGACTATGGATTGTATTTGTATTACATAGATAGTGCTGACGTGTTTCATAATACTGTGGTTGTTAATGGTTCTACTCCTGCAATGCGTTTCTTTGGTACAGCTGCAGTCTTGACAGATGATATGGATGTAAGAAACAATATCTTTTATGCTGCTGGTGGTGGGTTGGCGTTTGAGATTAATTTATCTGACACCTCATTTAATGCGTTGGATTACAATTTGTATTATTCAACTGGATCTAATTTAATCGGAGTAGATGGAGTAAGCTATCCAAGTTTAGCTGCTTACACTACAGTTAACCCTTCTTTAAATGTGAATTCTCTAGATGGAGATCCACAACTATTGAATATCCCAACAGATCTTCATGTGCTTGGTGTATTGGCTAATAACTCTGGAGATAATTCAGTAGGGATTTTGGTTGATATTGATGGGGATACGCGACCGATGAGTGGTTCAACTATAGTGGATATAGGTGCTGATGAATTTGATCCTCCCTCATGTCCTCCACCAACATCTGTAGTGTTTACGAATACTACCATTTCGTCTGTAGATGTGACCTTCACAGCTGGAACAGGAAATTCATTTAGATATGAATACGGTCTTCTAGGATTTACTCCAGGAGCAGGAATTTCTGCTTTGTCAACTTCTCCAACTGTTACCATCTCTGGTTTAGTTTCGGGTACCACTTATGAATTGTACGTGAAGGCGTTGTGTTCAGCAAATGATTCATCTCCTGCCATTGGGCCATATCAGTTTGGAACTGCATTTTCAATTCCTTTACATGAAGATTTTGAATCATTCCCAGCAGGTCAAATAGGTACATCATTCACTAATGGTTGGACAAGTACGGGGTCTACAAACCCACGTTGGGAGAGTGAAGTTGCTACAGGGGCGAACACTAACTCTTCTTTAACAGGGCCATTCTATGATGCAACGGTACCAGCCGCATCAGGCGGTACTTATATGTATCTTGAAACATCTTCTCCTTCCACGTTAGGACAAACAAATGTGTTGTCATCACCAGCAGTATTTATTCCAACAAATGGAAATACACTAGTATTGGAGTACGCTTATCATATGTTTGGATCAACTATGGGTAATTTGTATGTTGTGATAGACACGAATAATGTTCAAGATACAATTGCAGCTTATATCGGAGCTCAGCAGCCTAGTCAAGCGGCAGCTTTTAAAGATACAATGCACTTGTTAAATGGATATTCAGGAAAGTCGCTTTCAATTAGGTTTATTGGAGAGGCCGGTTCAAGCTTTTACAGTGATATGGCAATTGATGAAGTTCATTTATATGATACAGTAGGTGTAGATTTAGCATTAGATTCTATTTTGTCTCCATACTCTGATTGTGGCTTGTCAGCTGCAGAAGATGTGACTATAGCAATTCATAATGCGGGTCTCTCTCCGATTTCTAATTTCAATGCAACATATATATTTGATGGGGGTGCGCCAGTTACAGAGTTGGTAACTGCTACAGTAAACCCGGGAACTGTATTTAATTATACTTTTACTACTAAAGTTAATGCCTCAGTAGTTAAAAGCTATACTTTAGAAACCTATATTTCAGCCGCTGGTGATGGTGATATTGCTAATGATAGTATTCGAAATTACTCTTTCTCGAGTAGTTTTTCAGATGCTATTGACTTAACCACGCCTACAAAGTTTTATACTTTTGAGACTGATCCAGGTAACTGGATTGCTTATGGTGCAAATAGTTCATGGGAGTGGGGAACGCCAAGTACATTCTATATTCCTGCAGCAAATTCAGGAGTCAAAGCATGGGTTACTTCTGCTACCAGTAATTACAATGCGAATGAGTTGTCATATCTAGAGTCTTCTTGTTATGATATGAGTTCAATTGCAGCAACGACTCCAATTTATTTGTCCTTCTATACAGTTTATAAAACGGAGAGTGCAAATGATCAGGTTTGGATGGAGTATTCAATAGATAATGGTCGAAACTGGACTAAAGTAATGTCGTCAATGGCCGGAATTAATTTCTATAATAATACAACTCAAAATGTTTGGGAAGGATTCTCAAATGCTGGTGCAGGAATCTGGATTCCTGTTTTGAATGATCTTCAAGGATTGGGTGGTAATTCAGCTGTTAAGTTTAGATTCGTATTCTCATCTAATGGCACAACTCAAAATGATGGATTTGCAATCGATGACTTTCAAGTAGGAACTATTGTGGGAGTAGATGACAACCTAGCTGTTAATTCAAAAACGGTGAGTTTGATGCCAAACCCTGCAAAGGAGAGGGTGAATATTTCTTTTAATAATTATGAGTTGGGATCATATCAAGTGAGTGTTATTGATGCCAAAGGTCAGTCAGTTATTGAGGAGTTAGTGAATGTTTCTAGTAAGTCTGAAATTACAACACTTGATTTGTCGAACGTCGATAAGGGTGTTTATCTAGTCAGAATTATGAATGAAACAAGTATTTCAACACAAAAATTAATTGTGGATTAAATTATTTGTTTTTTCAAATTGATAAGGAGCGCAGCAGGTTTTACCTGCTGCGTTTTTTTTTTGAATTGACTGTCAAAAGAATTACTCTCTAAAGGATACCATTTAATTTTATGCTCATCAAAAAATGACATAATAGATTAGGAGGTAATAAGTTGGGCGAGATGGGAGTTTGATGATTTTAATTAGCTAAGTACTTTTACTTAAAAATTGCTAAATTTTTGTGATTAAATAGTTAATTTTATGGGATTAATATTTTAACTAATTATTCTAAATTCTTATTTATGAGCTTTTTAAGCAAATTTTATTGCCGACATTACTTTGAGTCGGTCAAAAATAGAAAAGTGAACTTCTTGATCCTTTTCTCATTTTTATTTTCTTTTAATTCTAATGCCCAGGGCTATAGTGAGGTCACCGCACCTCAGTGTATCTCAACCACATCTTCCACTTTAAATTTTAGTTTTCCATCTCCTCGCCCACCGGCAAATGATGGTCAATTAACCATTTATTTCAAAGGTGATCTCGATGGAGGTACTGGCGGTGGAGAGGTGATGGAGATTTATGACCCAAGTAATAACTTGGTAGCAACCACTCCGGCTGCTTCAGGTCAATGTTTGGCAACATATGATTCTGCTACCTTTACAATTCCATTAGCAACGCTAATCGGGTGGGTTGGAGGGCCAACTTTAGATATTGATGTATTGGCGCTTCCTAATGTTAGTACAACGCTTTGTGCTACTGGTTCATGTGCTTATCTAAAACTAGAGTACCCGTCAGTTTCTGGAGATAATGATGCTGCTGTACTTGCTATAGATTCTCCTTCTGTTTTTTGTGCGGGCAGTCAACCTGTATATGCCACAATAGCTAATGGAGGTTCAAATCAAATAAATTCGCTAACAATAAATTGGGAAGTTAATGGAGTAGCTCAGACTGCAGTTTCTTACACTCAATTAATCGACACCATTAATGGTTCTAATCCAAATTCTGTTAGTGTTTTGTTAGGATCAGCCAATTTTACTGCTGGGAATAATACTATTAAGGTGTATAGTTCAATGCCAAATGGAGTTGCAGATACTGTCAACTTTAATGATACGGCTTTTGTAAATGTGATGACAGCAAGTCAACCCACATCAGTATTACTAATAAATACAACCTTAAATTCAGCAACTATAGATGCTATAGGTGGAGCAGGAGCTGTTGAATATGAATTTGGTCCTGTTGGGTTTGCACAATCTTCAGGAACTTTAGGTTCTTCACCTACATCTTTGTTTACCATCAATGGTTTGACCTCAGGCACCACTTACGATGTTTATGTTCGTTCAAATTGTGGATCAGGAGATGTTTCTTCTTGGGTTGGTCCATTAACCTTTGGAACCTCATATGGCGTTCCTTACTTTGAAGATTTTGAGTTATTCACAGCAGGGAATGTTGTAAATCCTTGGCCTAGAGGTTGGTCTTCGACCAATAATGCGTCTGCGCCAAGATGGGAGTCAGAAGATGCTACGGGAGCCAATGAGAACTCCTTGAATACAGGTCCATTTTACGATAATACGACCCCTTCAACAGTTGGAGG
>NZ_WWNE01000008.1:225428-228553 GCF_009909615.1 Acidiluteibacter ferrifornacis
CTCAGGTCAACAGCAAACAGCAGGAAGTGATCCATGGCGATTAGCTAGTACGAATTTGGTGGGTTACCAAGGTAAGTCAGTTGTATTGCGTTTTGCAGGTATAAGAGGTAGTAGTTACGAAAGTGATATGTCCATTGATGACATCCGATTGAGCATAGTAGCGCCATTGAATGCTGGTGTAGTAGAAGTTCAAAGTCCATCAGGAGCGATATGTCCTGGAACAACAACTCCTGTTGTTGGAGTTAANNTTGGGAAGTAAATGGAGTGATAGACACACTATCCTATACCACACCTATTCAACCTGGCGATACAGCTTCTGTTTCTTTAAGTCCAATAACGTTCAACTCTACTTCTGTTTATGACATCAAAGTTTATACAAGTAATCCAAACGGAGTAGTAGATCCAATTAATGTAGATGATACACTTTCTTTACAAGGTCTAAGAACTGGATTATCTGGAACTTATACTTTGGATCCTAATTTGGCTCCAAGTGCAAGTAACTTTACGTCATTCTCTTCGTTGTCGCAACAATTGTCCAATTATGGAATATGTGGTCCTACAACAGTGAATGTAGCAGCAGGACTTTATACTAACCCATTAGATTTATCGAATATTGTTGGATTAGATGCCATTAATACATTAACCATTGACGGAGTTGATTCGTCTGCTACCATAGTTTCTGTAACGACACCAGACTTTGCCGCTTTAACATTATCTAATGTTGATTATGTGACAGTGAAGAACATGACATTTGAGTATGTAGGTACAGCAGGTTCAGGAGTGATTGTAGCGAATGCAAATCACAATATTGTTTCTAATTGTATTATTCATGTTGATACTACCTCTACTGGAAGTGGAATTTATGCGATATCGGTGTCTGGATCTTCATCTAGCCATACTACTGGAGCAATAGCTAATTATAATACTTTTAGTGATAACGTTATTATTGGAGGTTATTATGGAATCAGAACTTATGGATCTACAACCACACCAGTAATTGGAACAGTGATTTCAAATAATGAATTTAGAAAACAATATTATTATGGAATATATTGCTATTATGGAGATTCTACCGAAGTAATAGGGAATGATATTGATATGATTTATAGGGGAAATACTAATGCAGATGGAATGTATATGTATTATACTCCTAACTTCAAGTTCAATGAGAATAAGATCTCGGCATTGGATTATGGGGCATATATCTATGACTTTAGTAAGCTTTTTGTCCAAACAAGGAAAAACGAAGTGGTTAATAACATGATCTATTCGGACAATGATTATGGTTTGTATATGTATTATATCGATAGTACTAATATTTATCACAATACTATTGTCTCCAATAGTTCTACAATTCCAGCATTGCAGATATATTCAAATACTACTATATCAATTGCAAACTATGATATTCGAAACAATATCATCTATTCCAATGGCTCATTTGCCGTACGAACTAATATTGCAGACAGCTTCATGAGTATAATGGATCACAACGCCTATTATACTTCTGGAAGTAACTTGTTTTCGATGAATAGTACAACGTATACAGATTTGGCTGCGTATTTTTCAGCCAACAATCTGCTAAATGCTAATTCTGTAGAAGGAGATCCAGGTTTTGTTACTTACCCTACAGATTTACACGTTTTGAGTGCTTTAGTTAGTAATAATGGTGACAATAATGTTGGGGTAATGATCGATATTGATGGAGATGTTCGTCCATCAGCAGGTGCAACTAATGTTGATATAGGTGCGGATGAGTTTACTCCGCCTTCATTTGAATTGGGTCTTACTGCATTAAATTCTCCTAATTCAGGTTGTGGCTTATCTAATGCGGAGCCAGTTGTAATCGAGATTTTAAATTCAGGTCAACAAGCTGCTTCTAATTTTACTGTTGGTTTCTCTGTGGATGGAGGAAACTATGTGGTTGAAACTGTATCAGGACCGTTAGCAGTAGCTGCATCATTAACTTATACGTTTACGGCTACCGCTGATTTATCAGTTCTTGGTCCGCATACAATAGATGTTTATGTAAGTATTGCTGGCGATAACGTTCCAGCAAATGATAGTATCTTTAGAAACATAGTTAACATCCCTGTTATTTCAGGATTCCCATATACAGAAAGCTTTGAAACAAGTGCAGGTGGTTGGACTGTGGATGGAGGTACTTCAAGTTTCGCACTAGGTACTCCAACAGGTTCAGTTATTAACTCAGCTTCAAATGGTACTCAAGCATGGGTAACCAACCTTTCTGGTAATTACTTAGCAGACGAAGCAGGTTATGTAAAATCACCTTGTTTAGACTTTTCTACATTGATTGCACCAATTATTTCTATGGATGTGTGGTGGAATTCTGAGTTCTCGTGGGATGGAGCAGTATTGCAGTCTTCTATCGATGGAGGAACTACTTGGCAAAAAGTAGGTTCGTTTGGTGACCCTAATAACTGGTACAACGATAACTCCATTAATGGATTAAATGCAGGTACAACTATTTTAGAGCCTTCAGGTGAAGGTTGGACAGGTAGAACATCCTCTTCTAATGGTAGTAATGGTTGGGTAAATGCTACTCACCAACTAACAGGTCTTGGTGGTCAACCAGGAGTAATTTTTAGAGTTGCTTTTGGATCTGATGGCTCAGTTATGGACGAGGGATTTGCATTTGATAACGTTCAAATTTATGAGTCTCCAGCAGTTGATATTAAAGCAATTGAAGTGTCTAGACCGCTTGTAGGTTGTGGGTTATCAGCAACTGAGACTATCGCAGCTCGTTATGAAAACTTAGGAACAGATACTTTAACGAACTTCCCTGTAGCGTATAGTGTAAACGGAGTGGCAATAACACCTGAAACATTCACTGATACATTGTTCCCAGGAGATAAGAAGTCGTATGAGTTTACAACAACTGCAAACCTAGCTAATACTATTCAATACACCATTGAGGTTTGGTCGGCTGCAGTTGGCGATGCGATTACATCAAATGATACTGCTTCAGTTACTTTTACAAATATAGCAGCATCTACAAACCCTTATCCACAAACATTTGATGTGTTAACAGATGGAGCAACAGATTTTTCACCAATCAATTGGACTCCAATAAATGCAGGAGCTTTTGATTGGAGAGCAGAAAC
>NZ_WWNE01000009.1:0-93845 GCF_009909615.1 Acidiluteibacter ferrifornacis
AAATTGACTAAAGTATTTACTATACTTTTACTTATACTTCAATATTTTCAAAGAACTTTCGTGCCGTTTCCAACACTTACATCCTATTTATCTCGTAGCTACTTAAAGCTCACTCAATCTTATTTAGAACTCCCGTTTTTAAGGGGCTGCAAATGTAATAATTCATTTTAATTACCACAAGCTTTTTTCAAAACTTTTATTCGCAACTTTTCAAACCTTTCAATTCCCGTTTTTCGGGTCGACAAAAGTAATACTATTTTTTAATTCGTAGTAGCACTTTTAAGAAAAAAATAACTTTTTTTTCAACCATAAAAACTCGAATATTAAATGAACGTTTCCTTGAACGGGAGGCCAAAATTAAAACTAAATATTGATTCTGCAAGCATTTTTTTAATTTAATTTAAAACAAATTTAAAGCTCCCTTAATATCAACTATTTAATTTTTATCAATCATTCCTATGGTGTAGAATTGGATACGGGAAGAACTTTTCCATTGTAAACACTTCCCGCATTAACTGCAAAATCACAAATATAACTTGCCATATCAGCAGGTGAATTTGGTGAAATATAACCTGGAAAAGCATTCCTTAGCATTTCAGTATTAATAGAACCAAGAGCTAACGCATTAACATTAATAGAAGTATCTAGTAGTTCTTCTGCTAGACATTCCGTTATATTGGACAATGCAGCCTTCGAAGAACTGTATAACGAAAGACCCGGAAATTTTGAACTCCCTTGAAACCCACCCATACTGCTAATATTTACAACATGTGCTCTGACTGATTTTTTAAGTAAGGGTAGTAGTGCTTGAGTCAAAAAATAAGGCGCGAGTGTGTTTACCTTATATATGGTAAGAGCATCATAGTAGGTATTTTCAGGAAATGCCTTATTGAATAAGATAGCCGAATTATTAATCAATATATCAACTGAGTCAAATTGCTTTGAAAACTTCTCCTTTATATTCAAATGGAAGTTCTCACTATTAAAATCAATTTTTTCAGTTGTTATGTCAATTCCATACTTATTCTTACAAATCGACTTTAGATTATTTAGTTTATCAACAGATCTAGCAATAGCCATCATATTCACTTCTGGGTAAAGGCTACAAAAGCGTAAAACTAACTCAAACCCGAGACCTTGACTTGCACCTGTTATTATAACATTCATTAGACTTTTGTTGGAGTTTGGTTAAGGTATGCATTCAAACCATTATTAATCAATGTAGCAATCTCAGGACGTTTATCACTTAGTTGGTATAAATGTCTTGTTATTTCATCTACAACTTCAGGACTTGATTTTTCCTTTGAAAGTAACTCAGCAATTTCTAATGGCAACAACCATTCGTTAAAATAATCTTTTTTAAGAATTGACCAAATTTCAAGCAAGGCCTCTTCAGAAAAAACATCTTCACGTATTTGCCTTACTTTACGATATAATGCATGTAACTTTTTTTCCTTATCGTTAAATATAATTTTCTGAGTTTTCTCTTCAGGAACCTTAAACTCAAGCTTAAATGCTTCCGCATCAGAAGGCCCATTGAAGACTGACTTAATTTGCGCACCAACAGCCATATCGTATAACCCCCAATCAGGACTGAAAAGAATTCGATCTCCATAGGTGACCGTACACTCTTTTAATGTCATGAGGATAACGTTTCCGTAGCGATTTTTTCTTAGCAAGTACAAATAGCCTTCTATTTTGACTCCACTTTCAAACTCCATTTTAATGGTTCGACCTGTTTCAATACCTTTTTCTTTTAATTCCGCATAAGACATTTTTTCGATGGGTTTTGTATAACCCAATAACATTCCGACGGGAGAGCCAAATCCATCACCATGCGCGTCTTTTCCATGTCCCACTAAAGCTTGATCGTAATATGCGAGCATTGTGGGACCAGTAGTTTGGACATATGCTAACTCTTCATTTTCATCAGTTATATAGTCAGTAAAAACCCCACATATCTGTAATCCTGAAGAATACTCGGCAGTAGCAACAGCCTTGGACTCAACTGCTAATTTAAGCCCATAAGCTCCTCCTCTCCTTAAGGCCATGGTATCGGCAAATTCATTCAGAACCCTAGTTAAGGTATTGAATGAGGGTGTAACATACAATTGAGGCTGAGGCTTAGTTATGTCAAAAGCCTGATCAGCCGCTGCTATTGAATATGGAATCTTCTTAACATCATCTTGCATGCAGGAATAACTCTCTCCAATAGAAGAAAGCAAACCTGCCCCATAAATCTTTGGATCTTCAAGAGTTCCTATTAAGCCATATTCAACCGTCCACCAGTGCAGATTTCTAATTCTGCTCATTTCAGAAGGCTCACCCATATTTGCAGAAATTTCGTCTACCCATTTTTCTGCTTTTACGATGTCTTCTTCTTTCGTATTTGGGTTTTCTTTAATAATAGAAAGGTGACGAATTGCCTCATATAATTCATAGTCTTTGGCTGAGGACATTGCCTTCGCTCCTATTTCTCCAAAAAATCTCAAATACTCTGCATATTGAGGATCCGCTATAATTGGAGCATGACCTGCAGATTCGTGAATAATATCTGGTGCAGGTGTATATTCAATATGATCTATAGTACGAATATCTGCAGCAATAACTAAAACTTTATAAGCTTGAAATTCCATAAATGCTGATGGAGGGATAAATCCATCTACAGCAACTGCGGCCCAACCAATTTCTTTAAGAATCCTGTTCATGCCATACATTTCAGGAATTTCTTCAATATCGATACCAGTTTTCGCTAGCCCTTCTAAGTATGATCCATGGGCCACCTTAGAAAGGTAGTTTACGTTTTGTCTCATCACATACCTCCATACAGCTTGGTCTTGCGCCGTATAATCAGCGCTACTTTGCTCCACAATAAATTGCTTCAAATGCGATGGCAATCTATCTATCAACGGGTTACTTTCCATAATCTTACTTTTACAACGATAAAATTAAGCAATTGAGTAGTCAGATTCAATAATAACCATGAAAACAAAAGCATTTTAGAAGATGAGGGTTCAATAATTTCTTAATGAATAAAAATTACATTCAACATAAATAATGAGCTAAATTACTTCTGCATTTTTAAAACTAAAATCAACACCTTTTGACTAATTTTACCGCCATTAAATAATATTCTATGTTCAGTAGTGGTCAGTTTTACTTCGCAATATTCTTTTTAGTCGCTTTTGTCATTGGAATGATTTTCGCTTACCGAAAAGATATTCAGAAAAATCCAAAGTATTTCAAAGGCTCGTTCAAAATTCTGATCAGTTTCCTTATCATATACGGAATCTATTTTATTCTCACTCGAGTGTTAGTCTAATAAATCGATTAACTCTTGCACAATCATTGCTGTTGCTCCCCAAACAATTCGGTTATTGAATTGAAAACAGGGAACTTTTAACTTTGCTCCATTTGGAAGTGATATGGTAGTAGTCGTTAAATATTCATTTCCTAAAATATCATGAATAGGCACCTCTATAATTTCTGCCACTTCATACTCATCTTTGACGAAAGTAGGTCTTGTATTTGTATAGCCGATAAAAGGCGAAATGAGAAAATTACTTGGAGGAACATACAATTCTGAAAGTTCTCCAATTATGAAGACTTCTTTATCTAATATTTTCAGTTCCTCATTAGCTTCTCTTAATGCTGTTTGGACTAAGTCTCTATCCGTTTCTTCCTTTTTCCCGCCAGGAAACCCGACTTGAGCTGAATGAACGCCATCATAACTTTGTCTCAGAATAAAAACAACATGAGGAATTTCGTTTATGGGATAGAATAAAATTAATACCGCACTTTCGCGATATGCCTTGTTCTTTTTGACTTCTGATGCCAATGGTCGATTGTAAGACATCATCTTCTGATGCGCCAAATCTCCAGGCAACTCATTATTCAAACGATTCTTTAAATCGGTAATAAAAAATTCAAATTTTGAGTTTACTTCCACACGATTTGTCCCTTTATTCTATTATAAACTTCAACTGAGTTTAATGTAGCACATTTAATTAAATTCTCGTCGATCACTTCAATAGACTGATAATATTTCGGCAAAATAGGAACGAAATCCATGGATAATAGATTCTTCTCCATACCCTTTTCAACCAAATACCCTAACTTGTCTATCCATTTTATCGAATTGTATTCAAATGGCAGCAATTGTTTACCATCTTCATTTATGATGCCGAAGCCCATATCATTTCTTACAATTGCTTTTCCATTGATAAATTCACCTGCAAATTCATAATCATAAGAAATTACCAATCTAGTTTCCGGGTTCATATATCCCCATTTACCTTTTTTCTTAACAGCAGTTAAGCCTTTTGGGAGGTAAGCTCCAATGGCGTCGAATATGGCTGGAACAACTTTCTCTCCTGTAGTATCAATTATCCCAATCTTACCCTTAGTTATTACCTTGGCAAATCCTTCTTTCGAAAATTTACTAAAACTTAGGGCTTCAGGAATAAAGTCAAAACTCATGGTTGAAATCAATTTACCTTTCTCGTTAATAAAAGAATATTTGTTAGTAGAATCGGCAACCAAAGCATATCCATTGGAAAATTCAGATATATTTTCGAATTGAAAATCTACAATCATAGAGCCATTATTGGCAAAAACTCCATATTTCGACCCAACTCTAGCCCTTGCTAAACCATCAACATTAAAAGGTTCTATCCAATCCGCAATAAAATCAATAACAGCCTCACCTTTTAAATTAATAATCCCCTTCTTACCGTTCATTTCAGCATAAGCATATCCATTTTGGAATGCCCCAGCTGATTGATAAATAAGTGGTATTTCTATCACTCCATTTTTACCAATATATCCAAAGTAATTATTTTTTGAAATTAAAGCCAAACCGTCATTAAAAATCCCAATTTCATCGTATTCTAAAGGTAAAATCAATTGATTGAGTTTGTTGATCAATCCAAATTTCCCTTGTTTGCTTACCACCGCTATTCCATTATTGAAACGCTCTATTTCTGAATATTCAAATGGAATGATTACGGTTCCTTGCTTATTAATAGCTCCTACAAAGTCATCCTTTTCAACAATAGCAATCCCTTCAGAGAAAAAATCTGCCCAATCAAACTCAAAAGGTAACATTTCAGAACCTTCTTTATCAATAAACCCATACTTATTATCTCGTTTAATGGGGTAAAATTTCTTTGCAGCTAATTCAAAATCAACCATCAACTCATCCATGAAAGGATAATTGGGGTAATCCAAACGGAACTCTGCAATTTTCTCTGCGGTATACTCACGGGTATACAATTTATAGATATTCCGCCAAGCAATATTAACATTCCTATTGGACGGATAATTTTTAACGAACTCTACATAATCTTTGACTTGCCCCTTTGCAGTTGTTCTCTTATAGATTTCATCTTGTGCCTTATTTGCAAACGGGCTTTCTGGATATTGTTCTAAAAAAGTGGAATAGCTTTCTATTGATTGACTATGTGTAATGGATTCATACAAACTTAACTCATAATTAGCTCTAGCTTCAGACAGTTGAGAAGCGTTGGGGTATCTTTCCATAAACATAAAATAAGCTTCTGGTGTACCGATTTCTTTAGTTTGCTCAAATGCTAACTCATTTCTTAAGGAAACAACCACTTCTAATTGTTTTGCATCAGAATAGTTTGAGATAAAGTGATTGTATCCCTTAATGCTATTTTTCTTAAGTACTTCTTTAAACTTTTTATGATGAATAGAATCTTTTAATAGCAAAATTGCAGTAGAATCAAATCCATACTCTTTGTACTTTTGCAACTTTCGATCGGACACATTTGGAAAGAACTGTTCAGATAATTGAATGTATTTTTTTGCAGAATCGAGGGCATAAAATGGATTATTATTTGTTGAGTAAATAATAGATAAACCATAAGCTGCAGCAGCATCATGTCGATTTACTTTTTTCTCAAAAAGCTCCTTTGCTTTAAAATAATTATAAATTTCTAATGCTTTAAAAGCACGTTCTACTTTTCCTGCGAAAGAAACTGAAGAGAAAAGTAGTATATTAGTAAATAGAAGTAGTAACTGCTTTTGCATGATTACGTATATAAATTGACTGCGAAATTAATTAAACAAAATAGATGCTACATCTCTCTTAACTTCTTATATGATTAATCGATTTTCATTTTTACTTGGCATATACTCCATTCTTTTAATAGGATTATTACTTGCCTGTGGTGACAAAAAAACACCGAAAATTGAGCAAAAAGAAGCTAAACAAAAATATGACATAGAGACCATCAAAGAAAAGGGAGTCTTACGTGCATTAATCGACTACAGCTCAACAAGCTACTTCGTTTATAAAGGCCAGCCGATGGGGTATGAATACGAGCTACTTGAGACCTTCGCTAATTATATTGATGTAGACTTAGAAGTTATTCCTGTAAAAAACTTAGACGATATTATTACTCTACTCAACACCTACCAAGGAGATGTAATTGCAGCGAATTGGACAGTAACTAAAGAGCGTGCAAAAGAAGTTAAGTTCACCCAACTAAATAATCTAACCGAACAAGTTTTGATTCAGCGAAAACCTGATGGCTATCAGAACATGAGTAAAGCTAAATTAAATTCTCTATTGTTAACTTCTGTAACAGAATTGGCAGGCAAAGAAGTCTATGTTCGTAAAAACTCCTCATTTTACTCTAGATTAGTGAACCTATCAGATGAGATTGGTGCAGAAATAGATATAAAAACCGTGGACGGTGACATTAGTACGGAAACATTAATTGAACAAGTATCTAAAGGAGAAATTGACTATACTATCGCCGATAGGAATATCGCAAGGATTAATACTTCCTTCTTTAATAATATTGATATTAGCTTATCTGTTAGTTTAAAACAACGAATTTCGTGGGCTGTACGAAAAAACTCTCCAGAATTAGCAGCTGCTATTGACGAATGGCTAACAGAGTTTAAAAAAACAGTTGAATTTAAATACCTCTATCAAAAATACTTTAAAAATATCTATTCCTACAGGAATCGTGTGATAAGTGACTTTTATAGTGCCAAAAGTGGAATCATTTCTCCATTTGACGATATTATAAAAGACAAAACCAAGGCGATCAATTGGGATTGGCGTTTAATAGCAGCTTTAATCTATCAAGAATCACAATTTGACCCATCAGTAGTTTCATGGGCTGGAGCATCAGGCCTTATGCAATTAATGCCGACTACTGCCCAACAATTTGGAATAGACAGCAACTCTACCAACGCTGATCAGATTGAAGCAGGAATTAAATATTTAAAATACTTAGACAACGAATTAAAGGAAAAGGTATTTGACCCCAATGAGAGAATTAAATTTGTTTTGGCTGCCTATAATGTGGGGTTAGGTCATATTTGGGATGCTATGCGTTTGGCAGAAAAATACGAGTTAGATCCAATGGTTTGGGATGGAAATGTGGCAGAGATGCTCAAAAATAAATCAAAACCCAAATACTATAAAGATCCAGTAGTAAGGCATGGTTACTGTCGAGGAAGAGAACCTTATTACTATGTGAAAGAAGTGATAGAAAGATTCAAGCACTATGAAAATGTAACTGATTCTATCAATTCAAAGTGAAATAGAAGTATTGAACTATAAAACTTCCATACATTATAATACATTCTCCTAGTATTTATGTTCTTTATTAATAAAATAGAAGTCAATAAATCAAACGAAGACGACTGTACAGCTATAGCTAATAAAGCAAACATTAGAATTAAAAAATTCTCCATTCCTCAATTATTCTAGAGCGCACCCTATCAATGAAATTGATGAGAATCAATTAAGCGTTAAATTTGGTTTATCTTATGAGTTGATTCCGGCGAACTAAACCATATTTTTGCAATATGGAATTTGTAATATTTGAACTAGAGAACGGGATTCGAGTAGTTCACAAACAAGTAAAATCAACAAAAGTTGCCCACCTTGGGCTTTTCATTAATGCAGGTTCAAGAGATGAGCAGGATAGTGAAAAGGGATTGGCACATTTTATAGAACACACCATTTTTAAAGGAACTAAAAAAAGGAAGTCGTTTCACATTTTGAATCGCTTGGATAGTGTAGGTGGAGAATTGGAAGCATACACCACTAAGGAAGAAACGGTGTTTCATGCTTCATTCTTAAAGGAACATTTAAATAGGGCTGCGGAACTCATCGCCGACATCACCTTCAACTCCGTTTTTCCAAAAAAAGAGATTATCAAGGAGAAAGATGTCATTATTGATGAAATTGCATCTTATTTAGATAGTCCTTATGATCAGATTTATGATGACTTCGAAGAGTTAGTTTTTGGAAAACATCCTTTAGGAAGTAATATTCTTGGAACAGAAAAGCATTTAAAATCTTTTACTCAACAAAGTATCCATAATTTTATGAATCGATTGTATGCCACTGAAGAAATGGTGATCAGTTCAGTTGGTGCTTTTTCGGAGAAGAGATTAAAGGAAACTTTGGAAAAACATTTCAATGCTCCTATACAGAGAAAAAGAAATCATCAACGTGAAACTTTTGAAACCTATCGAAAAGTAGAACAATCTATTCAAAAAGACCATTACCAAAGTCATTACATCTGCGGAAATATGGCTTATAGCACAGTCGAAGACAAAAAGAATGGGATGATTCTTTTGAATAATCTGATTGGAGGTCCTGCAATGAATAGTATACTAAACATGGAAGTTAGGGAACGATTAGGTTATACGTATAATATAGAATCCAATTATTCCATTTATTCAGATTGTGGGCTATTCTCCATTTATTTAGGGACGGATCAACAGTATTTGGATAAAACAATCGCCGTTGTGAATAAAGCATTAAAGAAATTGAGAGAAAATGAGCTAAGTGTTAGAAAGCTATCACAAGCTAAAAAGCAAATTATAGGACAAATGGCCTTAGGAAGAGAAAATAATCAAGCCTTGATGTTGTCTTATGGAAAAAGTTTGATGGTACACAATAGAATTTCTACTTTAGAGGAAATCATTGCCAAAGTAGAATCAATTACGGCACAAGAAGTATTAACGATAGCGAATGAAATTTTAAATACCAACAACTTTAGTCATTTGGCTTATATCAATAAATAAAAATGGATTTTTTACCAGAAAACATATCAAATTACTCAGACCAACACACCTCTAATGAATCCGACCTTCTGTATCGATTAAATAGAGAAACACATCTGAATGTTTTACAACCACGAATGTTGAGTGGACATCTTCAAGGAAGAACATTGAGTATGCTTTCAAAAATGATGCGTCCAAAAAATATTCTTGAAATAGGAACCTACACAGGATACTCTGCATTATGTTTAGCTGAAGGACTAGCTCCGGATGGCACTTTACACACCATCGATATCAATGAAGAGTTAGAAACAATCTCCAATAAGTACTTTAAAGATTCTCCATACTCAGATCAGATACAGCAGCACATTGGAAATGCACTAGAAATCATTCCAGGTCTTAGCGTAGATTTTGATTTAATATTCATAGATGCTGATAAAGAGAATTACCTCAATTACTATAAGCTATTGATCGAAAAAGTAAAACCAGGTACAGTTCTCATTGCAGACAATGTACTTTGGAGTGGAAAAGTAACGGAAAAAGCGAAACCAAAGGACATAGAAACTATTGCACTGCAGGAATTTAATACTGCCATTCAAAATGATGAGCGTGTAGAGAATATATTATTCCCAATTCGTGATGGCTTAATGATCATCAGAAAAATATAAGATTTGAGCATCAACAAAAACATAAGACAATTAACTAAAGTCCGTAAAGAATACTCAACTTCAGAAATACTAAAAGGGATTCTTTCAAGGGACATTACCTTCTTGAGTATAGCTATTACTTTGGTTGAAAGCAGTCGCTTTGACGATAAGCAAAAAGCTCATGAAATAATAGATGCTTGTTTGCCCTATTCTGGAAAATCTAAAAGAATCGGAATTACTGGAGTGCCAGGTGTAGGAAAAAGTACATTCATTGAAAGTTTTGGTCAGTATTTAATCAAAGAAAAAAACAAAAAAGTAGCAGTTTTAGCTGTGGACCCAAGTAGCAACCGTAATAAGGGTAGTATTCTTGGAGATAAAACCCGAATGGAAACACTTTCTAATTTGGAAGGAGCATTTATACGACCATCTCCATCAATGGGGTCATTGGGAGGAGTAAGTAAAGCCACTAGAGAAACTATCATTTTATGTGAAGCCGCAGGATTTGATACGATACTTATCGAAACTGTAGGAGTTGGGCAAAGTGAAGTTGAAGTAAAAAGCATGGTAGACTTCTTTCTATTGTTAATGTTAGCCGGTGCAGGCGATGAACTTCAAGGAATAAAAAGGGGAATTATGGAAATGGCAGACCTTTTAGTGATCAATAAGGCGGAAGGAGAAAATCTAAAACCAGCAAGAAGAGCTCGGACGGAATATAAAAATGCGTTGCATTTGTTTCCGGCTACTACTAGTGGTTGGATTCCTAAAGTAGAAACTTGTTCCGCTTTAGAAGCATCCAATATTGATTTAGTCTACAATATAACATTACAATATTTCAATTTAATCGAAAAAAACGGTTTTTTTGAAAAACAGCGAAAAGGCCAAGCTCTTGAATGGTTTCGTAAAGCATTAGAACATGAAATCATTCAACAATTCATGCAAAACGAATCCAATAAGATTCGATCTAAGGCACTAGAGAAATTAGTTATCGAAGGGAAAAGAAGTCCATTTTCTGCAGTAGACGAGTTAATCAAGAATGCAAACTAAATAGATATCTAAATTTAAAAATGGCATTAACAAAAAAGGTCTCTAGCAGAAGCTAGAGACCTTTTTATAGGTGTTAAAATCCGATTTTGGATTAACCTCCAAAATCATCAAATGATACATTTTCTTCAGGTACACCCCAGTCATCACACATTTTGATAACTGCAGCATTCATCATAGGTGGTCCACAGAAATAAAACTCTATTTCATCTGGAGCTTCATGCTTTGATAAATAATTATCAATAAATGCCTGGTGAACAAATCCTGTAAACCCATCACCTTCATCTTCCATACTGCTCTTTGCTTTCCAGTTATCTTCTGGTAGTGGCTCAGACAATACAATGTGAAATTTAAAGTTTGGGAATTCCTTTTCAATTTTTCTAAAATGATCAATGTAGAATAGCTCTCTTTTAGAACGTCCACCATACCAATACGAAACTTTTCTACCGGTTTTCAATGTATGGAATAAGTGGAAAATATGAGCTCTTAATGGAGCCATTCCAGCACCACCACCAACATACACCATTTCTGCGTCAGTTTCCTTGATAAAGAATTCTCCATAAGGACCTGACACCACTACTTTATCTCCAGGCTTTCTACTAAATACGTAAGAAGAACAAACTCCAGGATTAACATTCATCCATGCATTGTTCGCTCTATCCCATGGTGGAGTAGCGATACGAATATTCAACATGACAATATTACCTTCAGCTGGGTGGTTGGCCATTGAGTAAGCTCTAAAAATTGGCTCAGGGTTAACCATTTTTAGATCCCATAATCCAAATTTATCCCAATCCTCTTGGTACTTATTTGGACCTGCAGGATCATCTGGAAGTGGCTTAATATCGATATCTTTAAAGTCAACTGTGATAGCAGGTACATCTAGCTGAATATAACCTCCTGCTTCGAAATCCAACGTTTCTCCTTCTGGTAATTTTACAACAAACTCTTTAATAAAAGTGGCAACATTATAGTTAGAAACAACCTCACATTCCCATTTCTTAATTCCAAAAATCTCTTCAGGAATTTTAATTTCCATGTCTTGTTTTACCTTCACTTGACAACCTAATCTCCAGTTATCAGCAATTTCTTTTCTCGAGAAGTAAGGTTTTTCTGTAGGAAGGATCTCACCGCCGCCAGAAATTACTTGACACTTACACATGGCACAAGTACCACCACCACCACAAGCAGATGGAAGGAAAATCTTCTCATTACCTAATGTTGCTAGTATTGTGCTACCGGCATTCACTTCTACTGTTTTTTCTCCATTGATTACCAACTTTACAGGTCCAGAAGCTGTTAATTTTGCTTTAGCCCATAACAATAAGGAAACCAAAAGTAGAACAACAATAAATACTACGACGATTGCCGTAAAGATTGTGGTTGTATTAATCGCTAAAAACATATTTTCTGTTTTTCTTTAAATGACTATTATAATTCGATTCCCATAAACGACATGAAGGCAATACCCATCAAACCTGTTATGATAAAAGTGATTCCAAGACCTCTTAATGGAGCAGGAACATTTGAATATCTAATTTTTTCTCTAATGGCTGCAATTGCAACAATAGCTAAAAACCAACCCACTCCTGAACCTAATCCAAAAACAGTAGCTTCACCTAAACTAGAATATTGTCTTTCTTGCATAAATAAAGAACCTCCCAAGATAGAACAGTTTACAGCGATCAAAGGCAAGAAAATACCTAAAGCACCATATAATGCAGGAGCAAATTTTTCTACCACCATCTCTACTAACTGAACAATAGATGCAATAACAGCAATAAACATAATAAAACTCAAAAAGCTTAAGTCTACAGAAGCAAACTCCTCACCCATCCAAGTCATAGCACCTTCTTTCAAAATGTAATTTTCCAATAAGAAGTTGATTGGAACAGTAATTCCCAATACAAAAATAACTGCTGCTCCAAGACCTACACCTGTTTTCACTGTTTTAGAAACAGCCAAATAAGAGCACATGCCTAAGAAATAGGCGAAAATCATATTCTCAACGAATATTGATTTGACGAATATATTAATGTAATCCATGATAATATTATTTCTTAGTTAGACTCGATTAATTTTGTATTTCTTGAACGCTGAACCCAAATAATGATTCCAACTGTGATCAATGCCATTGGAGGTAAAATCATCAAACCATTATTAAAGTATCCAAAATCATAAAATGATTGAGGGATAACTTGAATTCCCCATAGTTTTCCACTTCCAAAGAACTCTCTAAAAACAGCTACAACAATTAGAATCCATCCGTAACCTGCAGCGTTACCAATCGCATCTAAAATAGATGGAAAAGGTTTATTAGCTAATGCAAATGCTTCCAAACGACCCATGATAATACAGTTGGTAATAATCAAACCAACAAATACTGAAAGTTGTTTTGAAACATCGTATACAAATGCCTTTAACACCTGGTCTACCAGAATTACTAAAGCTGCTACAATAACCAATTGTACAATAATTCGAACTCTTGAAGGAATCAAGTTTCTCATTAAAGAAACGATAAGGTTAGAAAAAATCATAACGACCAATACAGATAAAGCCATTACGAATGCTTGTTTTACTTGAACGGTAATCGCTAATGCAGAACAGATACCTAATACTTGAATAGTAATCGGGTTATCATCATTTAATGGATCTGTTAATAGCTTTTTATTTTTCTTTGAAAATAAAGGTTCTTTTACTTTCACTTCTGCAGTTTCACTCATGATACTGTATTATTAAATAATAATTATAGACTTGCTTTAGGGTTGCTTTTAAAATAAGGGACATAAACGCTGAGCGTTCTTTCCATCATTTCACCTACACCCACACTTGTGATTGTTCCTCCTGAAATACCATCCACTTTATGCGGAGAATCCCATGGTTGACCACCTTTAACGATTTCAACAGAAACAAATTCGTCGCCTTCAAAAATGGTTTTTCCAATGAATTTCTCTGTAAAGAATTTTTCTTTAATCTCAGCACCTAGACCAGGCGTTTCAGTTTTGTGATCAAATGTTGAACCTGCAATAGTATTCATATCTTCTGCAAAAGCAACATATCCCCAAATTGGCCCCCAAAGACCTTTTCCTGCCATTGGAACAATATATCTTTTTCCTTCTTCATTCTGAAAAGTGAATAGTGGATAATACTTTTCTGAATCCGATAAGTTCTTGTCTTTATATTGTTTTACTGCGTCTATATCAAATGCAGATAAACCATCTTTTTCAACCACTTTACCTTCATGGTTCAATAACTTTTGGTCCACAATGTATTGATCAAATAATTTTCCAGCTTCCTTTGGAGTTGCTTCAACACCAACAGAAGCCAAGATATTTTGCATTTTTTCTATTCTTACATTTTCAGTTTGCATCGGCTTCAAGCTCTCTGCAGCAAATGAAAGGATAGCAGCTACTACAATTACCAAAATTGCGGAGAAGCCGAAAATATAACTGTTCTTATTTACATCCATGTCTTTTATTTTTTATGAGCTTATGCAGCTACTTTAACTCTTTTTAAACGCTTGCTAACATTTCCTCTAATTACATAATGATCGATAAGCGGAGCCATTACATTCATGAATAAAATTGCTAACATTACTCCTTCTGGATACGCTGGGTTAAATACTCGAATCATAATTGCAAATATTCCAATTAGGAATCCGTAGATCCACTTCCCTCTGGTAGTCTGCGCTGCTGTAACAGGATCTGTTGCCATAAACACAATTCCAAATGCAAACCCACCAAAAACTAGTTGATTGATAGCAGGCACTTCCATGAATGGGTTTACAGCAAATGCATTAAATATTAATGACATTACTAATCCACCAATCACGCCTGACAACATAATTCTCCAACTTCCAATACCTGTGTAGATTAAAATTGCAGCACCAATTAAGATCGCTAAAACTGAAGTCTCTCCGATAGAACCGGGAATAGTCCCCATAAACGCCGCTGAGAAAACATCAGTAAATTGAACGCCGGCTGCATTTACATAGTTGGTAGCGCTCTCAGTAGACTGAGCCAATAAAGTTGCTCCTGTATAACCATCAGCTAGTGTTTCTCCAGCTGCAGTAGTGGTATCTATCCACACTTTATCTCCTGACATTAATGTTGGATAAGCGAAGAACAAAAATGCACGTGCTGTTAAAGCAACGTTCAAAATGTTCATTCCTGTTCCTCCAAAAACTTCTTTTCCAATTACAACTGCAAATAATGTAGCAACAGCAACCATCCACAATGGAATACCTACTGGCAAACATAGAGGAATTAACATACCAGTCACCAAGAAGCCCTCATTAATGCTATGACCATTTATGATACCGAATACGAATTCAACACCAAGTCCTACTGCATAAGAAACGATAACAATTGGAAGTACTTTCATAGCTCCAAAAGCAATCATGTCCATAAAGGCAGTATCAGGCTGACCCAATGCTAAAAAGTGTTGGTAACCGGTATTCCATATCCCGAATAGTAATGCAGGAATCATGGCGATCACCACAGTAATCATCGTTCTCTTCAAATCTATTGCGTCACGAATGTGAGCACCTGTATTAGCCGTATGTCCTGGAACGAACAAAAATGTTTCGAATGCATCGTATGCTGGATAAAACTTCTCCAACTTACCACCTTTCTCAAAGTTTGGCTTTACAGAATCTAATAACTTTCTAAATATATTCACTTTGTATATCTTTTAGATAATAATTTATAACGATTCAATTCTTAATTTTTCAAGACCTTTTCTTACAGTTGACTGCAACGGCAATTTAGAAGTACAAACTACTTCACATAGCGCAAAGTCCTCAGGAGCCACTTCGTATATTCCTAATTCTTCCATTGCTTCTATGTCATCTATCATTATTGATTTAATCAACTGTTGTGGGTAGATGTCGAACGGAAACACTTCTTCGTATTGCCCCGTTACAACGAACGCTCTTTCTTCGCCGTTCATTTTGGAGTCCAACTTATACTCTTTATTAGGCATTAGCCAAGAAAATAAAGCTCTTGAATTACTCCATTTACCGAAATTAGGCATGATCCAACCGAATAACTCTGGCTCATGATTTTCAGGAATAACAGTAAACTGATGATCGTAAAAACCTAAATATCCATCCATTTCAATTCTAGTTCCAGTCAATACATTTCCTGAAATGTATCTATTAGAACCTTCCTTTACATTGTTGGTAAAGATACTCTTTGCGGATGCTCCAATAACAGTTCTGTAATACTTGGCATTAGTTACCTCAGAACCAGCCAATGCAACAATTCTACTAGCGTCGTACTGCCCTGATATAAAAAACTTTCCAATTGTTACTACGTCTTGCGGATTCACAAACCAAATGGTTTCCCCTTTAGACAATGGCTCTAATTGATGAATCTGAACACCTACATTTCCAGCAGGGTGTGGTCCAACAAATTTGTTCAACTGAACACCTTTGGCCGCAGTAAAAGCTTCATCAGCTCTAGTTGCTCCGTTGATATTCAAATGCACTTTCCCAGTTGTTAACTTAGCGATAGCATCAATTCCTGCTTGAAAAGCTGCCGACTGACCATGTAATATAAAGTCGTAATCTGGAGCCAAAGGACTTGAATCAAAAGCAGAGATAAAAATTGCTTTTGGCGCTTCCTTCGGATTGGCAATTACATCGAATGGACGTTGTCTAACCATTGGCCAAAGACCTGAAGATAGCATCAATTCTTTTACTTTATCACTTGATAAGCTAGTACCTACTTCGTATTTCTCGTAAGCAATCTCTGAATCTGCAGTAATAATCACTTCTAAAATAACGCGCTTAGCACCTCTTTTAATTTCAGCAATTTTCCCACTAACTGGCGAAACGAATTTCACTTCTTCATTATTCTTATCGAAGAAAATAGGAGTTCCTGCCTTAACAACATCACCTTCTTTAACCAACATTTTAGGTCTAATTCCAATAAAATCTGAAGGTTTAAGGGCTACCGTTTCTGAACGTAAACCATTGGCGTGTATCTTCTCTGCAGAACCTACAAGCTTAATGTCTTTACCGCGTTTGATTTTTATCTCTCTTGACATAGTAATTGTTTCAATATACAAATCGGGCGCAAATTTAATTATTACTAAACTATAGGCAAGTTTTTTTGTAAAACTTTTATACAAGATTTTTAACCTAAACTTAATGTTTCATAAAAATTATTAAACTATGACATCGATGGAGTCCAATAATAAAGGAAACAAATCGTTTTCAAATTGGTTTGAATATATTTGTTTCGTACTCAAACAAGACTAAATGCGAAAAATCCAACTAAGTATATTGTGTGTAATTCTACTTGCCTGTAACCCATCAAAAAACGCAAGCAAGCCACCAAAAGAGATAACATCAAATGACAATGTTAGCAGCACAACTAACGATAATACGGATTATTACGAAGAAAATTTCTTGCGATATGAAGACCATATTTACAAGGAAAATGTCAAAACGGTAAAGTTGTTTCAGAAAGACTTTCCGATGACCTATCCTTTATTGTTTATGCGAGACAATGGCCAATTGACTTTGAGTTTTGATGTTATGGGCAAAAAGTTTGAAACGTATAATTACAGTTTCGTGCATTGCGATGCCAACTGGGAGCCATCTATTCTTATTCAACCGGAATATATGAGTGGTTTTGCTAATGGTTTTGTAGAGGATTATAAATTTTCATTCAACACCACTCAGCCTTACATTAATTACCAACTAAACTTTCCAACAAACGATTTTAAATTCATAAAGTCAGGTAATTACCTTTTGAAGGTTTACTCCAATGGTAACGAAGAAGACTTGTTACTAACCAAACAATTTTATGTTGTGGACAACAAGGTAGAAGTTGTTGCCAATGTTAAGGCTGCCACTTTAGCTCGTTACAGGGATTTTAAGCATGAAGTAGACTTTTCAATACTCCATCCGGACTACACCATCAATGACCCCTTTCAAGAGTTGAATGTTGTGATTCGTCAAAACTTTAGATGGGATAATGCCATAACGGGATTGAAACCATTATACATGAAAGGCGGAGAATTAGATTATAACTATGAGGACAAAAATCTTTTTTGGGCAGGAAATGAATTTCGAAATTTTGACATCAAAGACCTGAGATACCAATCGATGAATGTAGGGAGCATAGCCTACGAAGAAGATAATAAATACCACGTTTATTTATTCCCTGAAAACTCTAGAGCCCATATTCGTTATTTGACTCAACAAGATTTAAATGGTCAATTTTTAGTAAAAAGAGACGACAGTCGTGATAGTTTCAATGAGGCCGACTATGCCAATGTGCACTTCAACTTAAAAATGGAACAACCATTAGCAAATGGCGACTTATATGTATTTGGTCGATTGACCAATTGGGAATTTAATGAAGAGTTTAAAATGCAATACGACTATGAAAACAAAGCCTATACCGCTTCCCCCTATTTAAAACAAGGCTATTATAATTATATATATGCCTTTCTGCCAGATGGAGAAAAGGAAGGTGATTTATTCACTGTTGAAGGCTCCCATTTTGAAACACAAAACGAATATTACATATTTGTCTATCACCGGCCAATGGGCACGGTTTACGACCAATTAATTAGTGTCTCGTTTAATTAATGATTAATTCTCTATATTTGAGTGTCATCCAAAACAATGAGTTATGGTAAGCAAACTAACAAACAATATTAAAATAAGTACGATAACTAGGTTCAACTCTAGAGAATCAAAACCATTGAATGGAATCTATTATTTTGATTATTTTATTACGATAGAAAACAATTCTGACAAACCCTTTCAGCTTTTGAGGAGACACTGGGACATTTTAGATTCTATAGGGCACAAATACTCTGTGGATGGTGAAGGTGTAGTAGGTCAACAGCCCACGATTTTACCCAATGAAAAGTACGCTTATCAATCTGCTTGTCGATTAAAATCAGACATTGGTTTGATGAAAGGAAAATACCTATTCAAAAACTTAGAAGAAGAGAAACTATTTGAAGTTGACATCGATCCATTTCGATTCATAACGCCTTATCGATTGAATTGAGGAAAAAAACACATCAACACAAAAAAGCCGATGAATCATTGAAATAGATTCATCGGCTTTTTTAATATTGGTTAAACGTTCTATTGTTTTATGAACACATTAGCTCGATACGTTTGTTGTTGACTGCCCAACTGCAGAATGTAGCTTCCTTGTTTTAGAGCTGCTACATTAATCGATTTCTCATTGGTAAGAATACCTTCTTGCATCAGTTGACCTGAAATAGAAACTACTCGATAAGAATCACCGTTTTCTGCTCCATCTACTTTTAATAAATCCATTGTAGGATTTGGAAATACTCGAACAGAAGTGATTTGGGGATTATTCTCTTTAATTCCAATTAAAAACGAATTTGGAATCTTAGTGACCACTGTAAAAATGCTGTCATCAGTCCATGCGTTGGAATATTGGCTTAATGCAAAGACGTCATCATTATTGTTTACTACGACGCTGTAACCAATATGATTTTTATTACCATAAAGAATTATACTATCCCGACTTAGAGTTGTTTGCTTACATAAAAATAAACCTCTGAAATCTTGTGCGTATCTGGAAACTAGGTCAAAACTAGAAGAACCAATGTAGTAATGAGCATTGCCTTTTAAAAAATTATTAGTAATTATCTCATTAATAGTATCATTACCATACTCGCTAGTTGACAATATCGTGCCATTATAATCGAGCCTAATTGAAAACCCACCTCGATCTAATTGAAAATTAAAATCTTTCAAAAAAGGAGTTTGAAACAACTCTCCACTAATTTCATAATACAATGGAAAGAAAGTATATCTATTATTATTATGACCAGACCATTGGTTTTGGTTCGTTAATGAAATAGTTTGAGCTTGTGTTAAGCTATTTACTTTTTGGACTTGAAAATTAAATCGATTAATAAAAATAAGATTAAGAAGTGTTTCATTTCCCATTAACAATAATGAATCATTTAAAGGAGAAATAGCGAGTGGTCCTTTACTTGAGGCAAAATTTGGAAAGATAGCGTTATCAGCAAATGATCCGTTACCGACATAGCTCCCATTCACATTAACCGCTTCGAGAAAAACGGTATCATTCGCTAAGTTTAAACAGCGCAAATAAATAGTGCTATCATAAATTAGTGGATAATGTAACAATACTCGATTTTTTAGAGAGAAACTACTTACAATGCCATTTCTCAATCCTAATTGATTAATCGAATACACTTCTATGTGCAAACTTTTATCAATTTGTGAAGCGACTGCTTTAAAATTATAAAAATTGTTATTTTTTTCATCAACAGTATTGAACACAACTGGTAAATAGCTAAATGTGCTAGGAGAATCTGTCAACAATGGAACATCTACCTGATAATTATAAACAGTATCTACATACCTTGTTGTTAAGTTATTAGAATTTATAAAAACGCGAACAAGGTATTGCAAGCGATGACCAGATTGTTTAGTTCTATGATTAAAATAAACAGTTGAGTCATTCAATTCAAACAAGCGCTCAGGAATCAACCATGTTGAATCCTGAGCATTAAAACCACTTGAAAATATTCTAGTTTGTATGTTTGTTTGTGATTTTAAACTTAAAAAGCAAAAACACATATTTAGAATAAATAAAAACTCTTTCATTCCCTAGTTTTTTTATTGATCGCAGTATGCTTTCCCAAAAAAGTACCATCCTGGATGGTGAAAATTTCTCCCATTTGCATTTGCAAAGTTGTTTCCAGAACTATATGCAAATAATTGTGCGTATAGAAACTCCATATCTTGAAAGCCTGTTTGAGCAGTAAAATAACTCTTCACAGCAGGTAAATTTTGAGTTGATTTATTATACCAATTCATCCATTGTGCTTCGTTATCATATGTATCAGAATTATTCCCAATACAAGAATTGGTGTAACTTTGCCAATAGTAATTACCAATTTGGAATCCATTCCCGAAAATAGTTGTATTTTGATTAATATCTTCTAATTTCCAGGTTCCTTTTAATATTAAAGCTTTAGTCTCATTTGCATTACATACCAAATTAGCTGTTGTAGACAACCCATTTAAATAACTTGAAATAAAGTTCATTGCATCAACTCCCTGAGTATTTGAAGCGCCACACCAACCTGCTTTATTTGAACCATGAACTTCCCCTCCAGGAGTGTATGTGAAGTTCATTGAAGAGGAAGCTGCTGTACCAACACCTAACATTACATTAATTGTTGCTGAATTAGAACTCACATTTGTTAATGATAAATCAGCCAGAATAAGGTACTGATTCGAATCAACATTAATTTCAGTATCTATATTATCCAGAATTTCAGAATAAAAAGAATTATAGTCTGAAGTTTCTATGAAGTATTTGCCGTCTTCTTCAAAAATTGGAACTTCAAAAGTTGAAAAATAGCTATCTATTTCATCATTTGGATCAAGAATATGAGCATGAATTGCATTTATTGTCCCTTCATAAAAAAAGAAAATATCACCTAAAGGAATAGCCTCTCCAGATTTGTCCGTATTAAGCTGCTTATTCTCTACAAGTTGATTTTTTATCGGATTTATGACATTAAAAAAATCCTTATCAGTCATTTCTGAATACTTTGCATATGTTTCATTAACAATCCTACTTGCAAGTAATTCATTATTAAATCCATTTGAATAATTCCCAGGCATAACGGGATCTGATTCAATTGCCTCCTTTTCGCAAGCCATTAGCCCAATCATTGCAGCTGCAATTAAGTAAAAGCTAGCTTTTCTAGAGAGAGAGAGAGAGATTCTTTAAGTTTTTCATTTGTTTAAGTATTAAATTAGTAATTCCACAAACATAAATAAAAAATCAATACACAAAACGCTTTTTATCAATGCCTTACAAAGGTAAAAATTCTCGAACTTTTAAAAATGTGTGAAATACTAATATCCATAAGGCATTCAGGGGTTCTTCATTACAACCTAACAATCAAAAATTTAACATTTTGATTATCAATTTCTGAGAATAAAAAAAGGCTGCATCAAATGAAGCAGCCGTAATAATTATAACCCAACAATTTTTAGGAGTTGATCCAATTTCCTATCAGAAATAGTGGCCTTATCGCTTTTATCGAAAATGGAGAGCAAGAAAATTGAATCATTCTCATTTTTAACGCAAATGATTATGCGGCTGCCTCCACTCTTCCCTTTCCCTTTAGATGAAATGGCCATTCGAACTTCAAAACAATCCTTACCGAGAGCTTGTCCCTGTATTGGCTCTTATTTTAATTCAATAACTAATTTCTTAAAATCATTCTTCAAAGATGGGTACTTCTTAGAAAGCTTTTTTAATTCTTTTGTAAAAAAATCAGTGGTATAAATATTATAGCTCATCTATCAATTGGTCGGCTGTTTTCAAAACGACTTCCCCTTTTAAGTGCTGATCAACTTGTTTTATTGATTTCTTTGTCCCTTCAATAAACTCTTGTTCATTTTTAGATAACGTATGCTCTTCTTTAATTTTCACAAATGGTAAGCTTTTAACCAACTCCAAAAAAAACTGATACTTATTATCGGGTACATTTAAAACTATTTGCTTCATAATTGGATTGTTTTGTGGAAAACCCAGTTTTTACTTTCAGAATATAAAGTTACTGAATATTAAAATATCTCGTAATTCCAATTGCGATATAGAATCCTCCATACCGATGGACATGGTCCTTATTAGGCAGACAGGTTGTAACATACGTCATTTTACTTCACTTCGGCTGCGCTATTAGATTAGCAAAATAAAAAAAGGCTGCATCAACTAATGCAGCCTTTCATATTTATATAGTTCTCTACTATTTCTTAAACGCTTCATGCGTTGCTTTCAAAATAGCGAAAGCTCCTTCAGTTGTTTTCGATTCGGCATAGGTTCTCAATACCGGTTCTGTACCTGAAGGACGTATCATTACCCATTCGTCATTCGCGAAGTAAAATTTAAACCCATCAACATCTTCTACTTTTTCTACTTTGTATTCACCAAAGCTTTTGTATTTTCCATCGATGCAGTTTTGCATGATTCTTAATTTGTCGCTTTCCTCTAGATGCAAATCAATTCGTTCAAATTTGAAAGCACCCACGATTTTATAAACTTCGTCAATTAAATCATCTAATGATTTACCTGATTTTACCATGTATTCCCAAATCACCAATCCCATCCAAATACCATCTCTCTCAGGAATGTGTCCTTTTATAGCAATACCACCCGACTCTTCTCCACCAACTAATACATCTTCATTCACCATATGACCTGCAATGTATTTAAAACCGATTTTAGTCACTTGGTATTCTAAACCTAGAGCATCACATAACTTTTTTACTTTTGGAGAAACCGAAAACGCATTGACCACTTTACCTGTCATTTTCTTTTCTTTTGCCAAGTAATACGTTAGCAACAAAATGATGTGATGAGAATCAATAAACTCTCCTCTTGAATTGTATAATCCAATTCTATCTGCATCTCCATCTACTGCTAAACCACAATCTAAGTCCCCCTCAGATAGCTTCAGTAATTCCGAGAACTCCGTTAAGTTTCTGTGAATTGGCTCTGGTGCTTGGCCTTCAAATCCTGGATTATGTTCACAATGTAAGAAGGTAATGTCTGGCAATAATCGTCGCATTACATCTTGACCTGCCCCAAACATCGCATCAAAAGCAAAGTGCATATCCGAATTACGGATTGCCTCCATGTCGAAGTTTGCTTCTACATGCTCCACATACATGGTTTCCAAATCAATATACTCCACTTTCCCCTTCTTCTCCAATTCGTCCCAGCGAATGGCATCTAAGTCGATTGTATTTTCATCAGGAATTAAATCTTCTACTTCCTGAACTTGAGCGGGCAACAATGGTCCACCAAAATGGCCCTTTAATTTAAATCCATTGTAGGAAGGTGGGTTATGAGATGCAGTTATAACAATTCCTAAACTAGATTGGGTTTTCAAGGTTCCTAAAGAAACCATTGGAGTGGAAACAAATCCTTTAGCAATATAAACCTTTACACCAGAGTCGGCTAACACTTTTGCTGCTGTTTCTGCGAACATCTCCCCTGCATATCTACAGTCGTGACCTATTACTACAGAAGGATTTTCAAAATTTAATTTCAACCAATTGGCTGTACCTATGCTCACTCGAGCTACATTTTCTACAGTATAATCTTTAGCAATAATTGCTCTCCAACCATCTGTCCCAAACTTAATTTTTGTCATAATAATATATCTAAATATCTAATTTTCATCTATTTTCTCAAACGGCGACAAATATACAAAATTATCGATTTATCCGTCTACGGCTAAGCTCTCTCTGGTATTCTCGTGCATACACATTATGTTGACTCAGATTGGTTGCAAAATTGTGATAGGCTGAGAAGTCTGCTTTCGCGCACATGTATAAGTATTTATGCTTTTCCGCATTGAGTACTGCATCAATTGAAGAAATCTCTGGAACGTTAATAGGTCCAGGCGGAAGACCAGCATACTTATAAGTATTGTATTTAGAATCTATCTCCATGTCCTTATTCAACACTCTTTTAATAGTAAAATCTCCGATGGCAAAAATCAAAGTGGGATCCGATTGCAACCGCATCCCTAATCTTAATCGGTTTAAATATAATCCTGCAATTTTTGGTCGCTCGTCAGGACGCATCAATTGCTCTGCTTGAACAATAGAAGCTAAAGTTGATACTTCTGACTGCTTCATTCCCAATGCTCCTGCTTTAGCAACTCGACTTTCATTCCAAAAGTTCTTGTATTCCTTTGCCATTCTTTTTATAAATCCTTCCGCAGTAGTATTCCAATAAAATTCATAGGAATTAGGTATAAACATGCTAATAAAGGTTTGGCTATTGAACCCATAACTTCTAGCTACTTCGTCATTTTT
This sequence comes from Acidiluteibacter ferrifornacis, assembly GCF_009909615.1. Classification (GTDB taxonomy): domain Bacteria; phylum Bacteroidota; class Bacteroidia; order Flavobacteriales_E; family Vicingaceae; genus Acidiluteibacter; species Acidiluteibacter ferrifornacis. The sequence continues at coordinate 24,637 of NZ_WWNE01000009.1, forward strand.
CAATAAGGCTAAAATCTCCTCTTCAGTAGCCTCTATATATGTGCTTACTTTAGCTGCTAGCTCTTTTTTTGTCCTCACATTATTAAATGTCAACTGAATAGGCTCTTGGATTCCCGAACGCAATAAGTCAACCAATGCGTTATTGCTCATTTTTTTTTCAATCTTGTATCGGCCTGGATACACATGATTATGGTAATTCTTTTTTTGGGCTACCCATCCAAAACTGGCGGTATCCTTTATAATTTCTTTTTCGGCAAGGGCCCTTTTGACATCTTGTAAATTGGCTCCAGTTTTAATATATAAGTAAGTTGTTTCATTGATTTTTACATTAGGCATATACACTTTCTCGTAAACAATCATACCAATAACCAGACCTATCACAGTAAAAATCGCAAAAGCAATCAGTATCGCTTTCTTCGTTGCGCTTCCTTTTTTTTTCTTCATAGTTTCTTTTGATACATAGCTTCATCCGTCCATTTACCATGGATAAACTGCCAATCCTTCTTCACTCCTATTAATTCAAAACCTGACTGCTCAAACAATTTAAGGCTCGCTTTATTATCTATCATAATATTGCAAAACAACTGATGTAGATTCAACGTATTTTTTGCATAAGAAGCCAATGCAGCCAAAGCACTCGTGCCATACCCTTTACCTTTATCATTTTCATCAGCTATCAATATTCCAACTCCAGCTCTTCTGCTCAATGCATCGTATTCAAATAAATCAACACAACCAACACAACGGTTCGAATCTTCTAATGAAATCATCAATCGCAACTGCTTATTGGTAAAAATATCTTGAGGTGATGCAATAAACTGGGACAACATATACTTAGAAAATGGAGCAAGAGTACCACTTACAGGCCAATTGTCAGGATTATTCTCCCAACTGAATAGCAACTCCAAATCTTGGGGCTCCATAGCTCTTAAAATAACTTTGGGATGTTCTTGCATGCTGCAAAAGTATTAAAATACAATCACCGTCTATTTATTTTGTAACCATTAATACTGATTGCACTATCAAATATCGTATACTTTTCTTCATTTACTTAAAGCCTTTATTGAGCATGATTGTATTGATCAATGTGTATTTCTGTACAGAGAATAAACGTTCCTATTCTCATTAGTTAGTAGCTCGGCATTTACCAATTATACTTATCTAATCAAAATGTTTTAGAGTTTAGACAGAGTTTAAAAGGTTAATTGGTATAACTTTGTTCACTTCAATTAATGAAAGCAAAATGAGAATTGACATCATCACCGTTTTACCTGAGTTAGTAGAAAGCCCATTTTCTGCATCCATATTGAAGCGAGCACAAGAAAAAGGGTTAGTAGAGATTCACTTACATAACTTAAGAGACTACTCTGAGAAAAAATTCAAGCAAGTTGATGATTATGCATATGGTGGCGGAGCAGGAATGGTGATGTCTATTGTTCCATTCTCAAAATGCATCGAGCAGCTGAAATCGGAAAGGAGTTATGATGAAATTATATTTATGACCCCTGATGGTGTTCGATTAAACCAACAAATTGCCAACAATCTTTCTTTAAAAGGAAACATAATGATATTGGCCGGTCACTATAAGGGAATCGACCAACGAATTAGAGATCATTACGTTACTTTAGAAATTTCAATTGGCGATTATGTACTTTCTGGTGGTGAGTTACCCGCTGCAGTATTGTCAGACGCTATTATTCGATTATTACCCGGAGTTTTGAACGACGAAACCTCAGCTTTGAGCGATTCATTCCAAGATAATTTGTTGGCTCCTCCAGTTTATACACGTCCTGCAGACTTTAAAGGTTTAAAAGTTCCTGAAATTTTACGCTCAGGAGATGATAAAAAGATAGAAGAATGGCGCCATGAGCAAGCCATGGAGCGAACTTTGGCGCGCCGACCAGATTTATTAAAAAATAATTCATCAGAGTAGTTTGCAGATTTAATTTTAATAGCTACTTTTGCAGACCAATTTTATTAGAGGTAAAGTTTACAAGATATGAACGCAATACAATTTGTTGAAAACGATTTAAGCAGCAACAACAACATTCCTGATTTTAAAGCAGGTGATACAATTGCTGTAGACTATAAGATTAAAGAAGGAAACAAAGAAAGAATTCAAACTTTCCAAGGAGTAGTTCTTCAAAGAAGAAGCAGCGGTAACACTGAGACTTTTACAGTTAGAAAAATGTCAGGAAGTGTTGGCGTAGAAAGAATTTTTGCTTGTAACTCTCCTTTTATTGAAGGAATAAAGGTTACTAAGAAGGGTCATGTTAGAAGAGCACGTATTTTCTATTTGAGAGACTTAACAGGAAAATCTGCAAGAATCAAAGAAAAGATTGTTGTAAAAAAATAATAAGATCAAATTGCTTGATTAAAAAAACCTTCGCTCTTCGCGAAGGTTTTTTTTTGGAATATACTGAACTCTCTTACCGTTCATCTGTTCTTCAAGCAGTTCATAAAAATTAATGTTTCATTTACAAGTGAAGCATTACATTTGCGCTTTTAAAAATAATCCCATGAAACACATTACTTTCATTTCTCTTTCTCTCCTATTTTTCAGCTCTATCGCTCAACAAAACTTTACGATAAGCGGAACGATAAAATCAGCAAGCAATGGGGAAGAACTTATTGGAGCTTCGGTCTACTGTAAAGCACTTTCTCTCGGAACCACTGCAAATGTATACGGTTTCTATTCTTTAACATTACCAAAAGGCACTTATGAAATCACTTATTCTTTTATTGGTTTTGAAGATCAAGTTAAAACCATTAATGTTACCTCTAATGGCCAGTATAATATTGAGCTAGCTGAAACTGCAAATGAAATTGGAGAAGTGATAGTAACGGGTGAACGTAGCGATGCCAATGTAAAAGAGATTGAAATGAGCGTTGCCAAAATGGACTCCAAACAAATCAAAAAGATTCCGGCATTATTAGGTGAAGCTGATGTCATCAAAAGTATTCAACTATTACCAGGTGTAAGCACCGTTGGTGAAGGAAGTACTGGTTTTAATGTGAGAGGAGGAGGAATAGATCAGAACCTTGTGATTTTAGATGAAGCTCCTGTGTTTAATTCTTCTCATTTATTGGGTTTTTTCTCCGTTTTTAATCCTGATGCTGTGAAAAATGTGACCCTTATAAAGGGAGGCATTCCTTCTGAATATGGTGGCCGCTTATCTTCGATATTGGACGTAAGAATGAATGAAGGAAATTCTAAAGAATTTGAGGGCTCCGGTGGTGTTGGTGTTATATTTAGTCGATTGGCGCTACAAGGTCCAATCAAAAAAGATAAGGCTTCTTTTTTAATTGCAGGAAGGAGATCTTACGCTGACATTTTAGCGAAACCATTTTTAAGGGATGACTTAAAGGACAGCAAGTTCTACTTTTATGATTTAACCGCGAAAGTTAATTACCAGATTAACGACAAAAACAGATTATTCCTTTCGGGCTTTTTTGGACGAGATGTATTTGGAAGCGGTTTCTTTTTTGACTGGGGAAATGCGACCTCAACCCTTAGGTGGAATCATATCTTTAACGAGAAATTATTCTTAAACCTGTCCGCATATTACAGTAATTATGACTACAAATTAGGTGTCAACATTCCAGAAGAGCCATTGGACAATTTTGACTGGAATTCAAAAATTATCAATTACAGTATTAAACCAGACTTCACCTATTTTCTGAATAATAACAATACTCTGAAATTTGGAGGACAATCTATTTATTACATTTTTAAACCTGCAGATGCCTCCTTTACTACAGGTGGAGATGGTAGCTCTGTTACTCTTCCAGAAAAATATGCAGTTGAAAATGCCGTATACCTTCAGAATGAACAAAAAATTGGTTCAAGAATCACATTGCAATATGGTATCCGACTTTCGAATTTCGCTCAACTTGGAAAAGGAGAAGCAAGGTATTATCGAGACACCGTTCCAGGTGTTAGAAAAGAGCTAGATCGTATAGAAAATTATGATGATAATGAAGTCATCGCTTCCTACATTAATCCAGAACCGCGCTTTTCTATTAATTATTCCTTAGATGAAGTAAGCTCTTTAAAAGGAAGTTATAATCGAATGGCTCAATATTTACACCTAATTTCCAATACGGTAGCCTCGACACCAGTGGATATATGGTTGCCTACCAACAACAATTTAAAACCTCAACTCGTAGACCAGGTTGCAATTGGATACTTTAGAAACTTACAAAAGAACACTTATGAAACCTCAGCAGAAGTTTTTTATAAGGACTTCCAGAATCAAATTGATTATATTGACAATGCAAATATTTTCTTCAATCAAGACCTAGATGCTGACCTACTAAGTGGGGACGGTAGAGCCTACGGATTGGAACTATATGTCAAAAAAGTTAAAGGCCAACTCAATGGGTTTGTTAGCTACACTTTATCCAGAAGTGAACGCAAAGTAGACGGAATCAATAAAAACGAATGGTACGCTACCCGATTTGATAAGACACATATTCTTAATGTCGTAGCTAGTTATGATTGGACTAAAAAGTGGAGTTTTTCAGCAAACTTTGTGTTATCATCAGGCACACCAACGACTTTTCCTACAAGCCGATATGAAGTTCAAGGAGCAGTAGTGCCTCACAACTCAGAAGAAAGCAGAAATAATGTTCGTATCCCTGCTTATCATCGTCTAGATGTTTCTGCCACCCTTAATTTGAACCCTGACAAAACAAAAAAGTGGGATTCAGAGTTGGTTTTTTCTGTCTATAACCTATATGCTAGAAAAAATCCTTTTAGTATTTATTTCCAGCAAAATGAAGACGATAGAAGAGTAACCGAAGCTATTCAGTACTCTGTAATCGGCACTCTAGTTCCTGCTATTTCCTATAACTTTAACTTTTAGAAGATGAAATATACATACCTTACCCTCCTTCTACTTTCTCTTTCACTAATTGCTTGTGAAGATGTAGTGGATATAGAATTACAAAATGGAGAAACCTTATACGTTGCAGACGCTTTCCTTACTAATGAAAGTACGGAGCAATTAATTCGTTTAACTACAACCGCCTCCTACTTTGACAATAGCGCTCCTCCAGCAATAAAAGGCGCGACTGTTACAGTGACCGGTAGTGATGGCACGCTCTACAATTTTACAGAAAGTTTAAATGGCTATTATGTTTGGTCTCCCGCTTTCCCAGGTGATAAAATTGATAGCTTAGGCGAAACATACACCTTAAATATAACTATTGGAAATGAATTCTTTCAAGCTACTTCCGTTTTAAATCCGGTGCCTCCAATTGATAGTATTGCATTCGAATTTGATGATGACCCCAAAGATGAAGACGATGAAGGATATACTGCTGAATTTTTTGCGACTGATATTCCGAATAGAGCAGATTATTATTGGATAAAAGCCTATAAAAATGGCCAAAGAGTGGGTGGTGAAGGAAACTTTAGTCTAACCGATAAAGATGCAGCTTTTGGAGATGTTGACATCGATGGAAGGTTATTTATTTTCCCACTACGAGTTTTTACTATAAACGAAGACGATTATTATTACCAGATCAATGATACTTTAAGGGTAGAATTGTATAGCATAAATGCTGAAACTCATGAATTTTTAGAGGCAGTAAGTGTTCAAACCAATAATGGAGGCTTATTTGCTACACCTCCTGCAAATGTATACGGCAATATAAGAGATGCTAACAATCAACCCCAAAAGAAAATGTTAGGTGCTTTTAACATATCGTCTGTTTCAAAGAAAACAGCGATTGTTACTCCATAAAAAAGATAGAGTCATTTATTGCCGACTCCTTTAATAATGGCTAATGATTTTGTGACGTGTTCTTGATCTCTAAATAGTGCATTGAAAACCATTTTTACAATACCTTCTGGACTAATCACAAAGGTTACTCTAGAAGGTACAATACCAAAAAGTTGCTTCGCACCATATTTTTGACGGACCAGTTGATTCGGGTCGCTCAACAGAATAAAAGGAAGTCGATACTCCTCAACAAATTGACGATGGCTTTTCTGATCATCAGAGCTGATACCGATTACAACTGCTCCAGCATCTTTAAAATCCTCAAACTGATCTCTAAAAGCGCATGCCTGTTTGGTACAAACGGCAGTATTATCTTTGGGATAAAAATACAGCACCACCCAATCTCCTCTATAGTCAGATAACTGATGAACGACTCCATTATGATCGCTTAAAGAAAAATCAGGTGCTATTACTCCAACTTCTATTTTTTTAGCCATCTAACTTAAGTTCTAATAATTTCTGGTTAATTCTAATCTCAATAAATTTAATGCAGCAATTGCTGATCGCTGTATATTCCTTCCCCTATTTTTCTCTAGCTGAAGTTTTTTAGAAATCACTCTACCATCTGGAGTCGCAAGTGCAATCCATACTGTTCCAACAGGTTTTTCGTCAGTTCCTCCATCAGGACCTGCTACTCCGGAGGTTGATAAAGCGTAATCTACTTTTAATTTCTTCTTTACCCCTTTAGCCATCTGCTCTACAGTCTGTTGACTTACAGCTCCATATTTTAATAAGTCAATCGACTTCACACCCAATTCGTTTATCTTTACTTCATTGGAATATGAAATAACACTTCCTTGATAATAACTAGAACTCCCCGGGATAGAAGTAATTAAGTGAGCCAAATATCCACCGGTACAACTTTCGGCAGTACCAACGGTTACTCCGGCGCTCAAAAGTAAATTCCCAATGGCCTTTTCCAATGGTTCATCATCATATCCATAAACGAACTCTGGAATAATTTGAAGTAGCTCCATCACCTTTCTATCGATACGCTCTTGAGCATTTTCTCTGTCTTCTGAAACAATACTCAATCTTATCTTCACCACACCACTAGAGGGAAGGTAGGCAATATGAATATCTTCTTGATCTAACGTATTCTCCCAATCTTTGATACGGTCCGCCAAAAAAGACTCTCCAGCTCCCGAAGTCATCACTGTTTTATGAATAATAGAAGGGGTCTTAAAGGTAGCCTTGATTTTATCTAACACTCCATTTTGCATCAAATACTCCATCTCATAGGGAACTCCAGGCATAGAAATCACCACCTTTCCATTTCTTTCAAACCACATACCGCTTGCCGTTCCTATTTTATTAGGAATAATAAAACAGTCCTTTGGCAGATTTGCTTGCATGAGGTTGACTTCTAATATGGGTAAGTTACGCCGCTCGAATATTTCTTGAATTGTAGCCCTAATCTCAGGGTAAGTAATTAATTCTGTATTGAAATATTCCGTTAAGGTTAGCTTGGTAATATCATCCCTAGTTGGCCCCAAACCTCCGGTTGCAATTACTAGGTTGGTTCTAGATTGGGCTTCCTGAATAGCGCGTATTATTTCTTCTTTTGTATCACTTATAGATGTGATTCTACTTATGGAAACCCCTATGAGGTTTAGTGCTTTTGCCATATATGCAGAATTAGTGTCAATCGTCTGCCCGATTAAAATTTCATCACCTATGGTAATAATCTCTGCTGTCATGAATGAAAATAAAAAAAGGGGGCGATGCCCCCTTTGAATTTTAAACTATATTAAACTCCAAAAGGACGATAATCTCCTCCTAAATTTCTTTGAGAAAATGACTGTACAATACCTAGTGGCGTAATTGCTAACACTGGAATTCTAGAATGGTTCACAATACGTTGAGCATACTGACCCATAAACAAACCTGTAGAAGCTTCTTGTTCCGTCATGATTATAATCAAATCAATATTTTCCTTTTTTGCTTCTGCTAAAGTCATCTCAGCGATATCGTCTCCGTATATAAAATCCGAAGAATATTTAATTCCTTGGTTTGCGAAAAGTTCTTCTGTCTGCTGTACTTTCAAGTTAAAAATGTTCTTTTCCTCTTCGTGGTTTGGAGTAATCAATGCCCTAATCAATATTTCTGAATCGAACGCTTTTGCCATAGCTACTGCATATCTCACCTTATCTCTTGTATGAGGAGAGCTATCTAGTGGCAATAAAATTCGTTTTGCTCCCAGCTCCTTTGTATTGGATTGAACGGTCAGTACTGGACACATTGCAGCTGTTACTACTCGATAAGCATTACTTCCCATAAAAAACTCCTGAAATCCACTAACCCCGTGAGTTCCCATCATAATTAAGTCGATATCCAATTCATTTGCTGTATCCACAACTTGACTCGCCACATTTCCTTCTGCTAGTACTATTTCGTAATCCACACCAGTGTCTGCCTTGAATTTTGAACCTATCTGATTCATTCTAGAAGAAATCTCATCTCTAAGCTCCACGCTTTCTCCACCAGAAGTTAAGCTTGGCAAAATATTGCTGTAAGAACCTGATTTTAAAACGTGAATCAAAACTACTTTTGAACCCTCAATTTTAGCCAAATGGGTCGCATGATCAAGCGCTAACAAAGAGGTTTCAGAAAAATCTATAGGTATTAATATTTTTTTTATGACAACTTGGTTTTCCATAATTTTCATTTTATTAGGATACAATATGATTACCTACCAAAGATAGTAAGAAGCATTTACCCATAAAACTGTTTATTTCTTTTTCTTTGCAGTAATTAGAAATTTTAATACGATTTAATGAAAAAGTTAGCCCCTTCCGAATTGGTATTGAATCCTGACGGTTCTGTTTACCATTTAAAATTAAAGCCAGAGCATATTGGCCAAAAAATCATTGTTGTTGGTGACCCCGGAAGAGTGGCCTTAATTTCGTCTTATTTTGATACCATTGAATGTAAAATTTCGAATCGAGAATTCGTTACCCATACAGGGATGTATAATGGGGAAAGAGTATCTGCTATTGCTACAGGTATCGGTACAGACAACATCGACATTGTTTTAAATGAACTAGATGCTTTGGTAAATATCGACCTTGAAAGTAGAACAGTCAAAACCGAATTAACTTCACTTGAGATAGTTCGTATTGGCACTTGTGGAGCTATGCAGAAAGACCTACCAGTAGATTCTTTTGTAATGAGTCAATATGGATTTGGAATGGATGGCTTATTGAATTTTTATCAATTCACACCCGACAAGGAAGAAGAAACTCTTCTTCATGAGCTGATGCTGCAAACGGCATACAGCCCAAAAATCACAAAACCTTATTTAGTAAAAGGATCTAGTAAATTGATTGAAAAACTGGGAGAAGGCATTGCAAAAGGAATTACAGCAACGGCACCTGGTTTTTATGGCCCACAAGGTAGAGTTCTGAGGTTAGCTTTAAATGATGGCCAGCTAAATGATAAATTTACTGCCTTTCAATCAGAAGAAAATCGAGTGGTTAATTTTGAAATGGAAACTTCCGCTTTATACGGTCTCAGCAAACTACTTGGTCACGAAGCTTGCACCCTATGTGTAATAGTAGCCAACCGGTTAGCTAATGAATTCAGTAAGGATTACCACCCCGCAATGACCAAACTTATTCAATTGGTATTAGCTCGATTAACATCTAAAGGTTAATAAATCAGAAATCACCAACTGTTTCCACTTTAAAAGCGTTGTATTTTTGTGACAATGCACTCGGAGACTAAAATTAAAGCGTTAATCGAATTATTGGATGATCCTGATGAGTTTGTCTTCTCCCAGGTGGAGCAAGAATTGAAACTGATTGGGAACGATATTGTGCCTATTTTAGAATATGCATGGGGCAATTCATTCAATAATATCCTACAACAACGCATTGAGAATTTGATTCATCAGATTCAATTTGAAAGAGTGCTAAAAGATTTAACCCAGTGGAAAAACAGCCAAGGAAGAGATCTTTTAGATGGCGCCTTAATTATTGCACGTTACCAATATCCAGATCTTGACATTGGAGAAATGGAGCGATTCTTTGAGCAGTTGGTCAAAGAAGTTTGGCTAGAACTCAATCCAAATTATACTGCTCTTGAAAAGGCAAGAATTATAAGCCGTGTATTGTTTGAAATCTATGGATTTTCTGGAAATAAGAAAAACTTTCACTCTCCTCAAAACAGTTTTATTAATCATGTAATAGAAAGTAAAAAAGGGAATCCGATTACTTTATCACTGATTTATTTAATTATTGCGAAAGAGCTTAAACTTCCTATATATGGAGTGAATCTGCCTGAACATTTTGTATTGGCTTATACCATTCTACCAGAAGACTTTGTTGATGAATTCCTCCAAGAGGATGTTTTGTTTTACATCAACCCGTTTAATGGAGGAACTGTTTTTAACGAAGAGGAAATCAAGACCTTTTTAGCCCAACTAAAAATCGAAGAGGAAGATTCTTTTTTTCTTCCATGCTCCAATCTAAAAGTAATTGAACGGATACTCAACAACCTTATTTTCTGTTTTGGTAAAGCCGGAGTAATGGATAAAGTGGAGGAGTTGAAACAACTACTCCACATCATAAAATCTTAGCGCTTTACCAACTTATTATCCATCGCAAACTTTACTAGTGATATGGAGTTTTTAACTCTTGCTTTCTGAAAGAGGTTTCTACGGTGGGTTTCTACTGTTCTTTTTGAAATGTCTAATTCCCTAGAAATATCCTGACTAGTCATGCCTTTTACAATAAAGCCCATTATCTGTAATTCTCTTTTGGTAAAAACTGCATCTACTCCACTGTTAGTACCTTCAGAATCAGAATTACTTGAAATTAAATTATCAATCAATTTCACAGAAACGGAATTATTCAGATACTTTCCTCCTTTATAAACTGTTTCAATTCCTTTTATTAATTCGGACCTACCACTTTCTTTAAGCATGTAACCCTTTGCGCCAATTTGAAGCATATTCAAAATATAAGCTTCTTCATTATGCATAGTCAAAGCAATCACTTTGAGATCGGGTTTTACCTTCAACAACTCTTCAGTTGCCTCAATCCCGTTCATCTCAGGCATCTGAATATCCATTAAAACGACATCGACATCTGAATTTAAAATCATAGGAATACCTTCTTCAGCATTGGAAGCTTCTCCCACAAAATTAATAGGACCTGCAGTTCCAATCAATGCTTTAATTCCATCACGAATAATATCGTGATCGTCTACTAAAAATATATTAATCTTCTTTTTCATCTTGATTTCTATTTATTGGTAGATACAACGTATACAAACAACCTCTATCCTCCGCTGCTTCTATTAAGAACTGTCCTCCTAAAAAGACCACCCTTGATTTTATGTTTTGTATCCCAATACCTGTTTTTTTATTGGCTTCTAGTTTTGCTAAGTTGAACCCTACTCCATTATCCTTGTACAACACAAAAAGTAGGTTTTCTGTTAATTTTTTAATCTTAATTCTAATTTCTGTTGCTTTGGAATGCTTTAGAGTGTTATTAAACAACTCTTGGACAATTCGATAAACACCAATTTCCAAGTCGTGATCGAACCGAATTTTTGACACTTCATTTTCTACTCGTATAGTTACATCACGAAGGTTAACAAAACTCCTAATCATTTCATTTATTGCATCCGAAAGTCCATATCTTTTCAGAGTGTTGGACATTAAACTATGAGAAATCGAACGAGTTTCGTGAATTGCATTCATTAATAAATCAACAGACTTGGTATGCAGCATTCCCACCTTGGTATCCTCATCCAAATCACCTGTCATGGCCAATAGGTTCATCTTAGCGGCTAGGAGTTTCTGCCCGAGTCCATCATGCAAGTCTTGTGCAAACCGACTGCGCTCAGACTCCTGAGTATTAATAATTGCACTCATTAATAACTCATTTGTTTTCCTTCTTTCAGTAACATCTTGGACAATCCCGACAAATATGGTTTTGTTCAGTTCTTCATCATATACAGGAATAGAAACCATGCTATTCCAGTATTCTTCTCCATTCATTCTTCTACATAGAAAAATGCCTTCGAAACGAGTTTTATTCTTAATCGAATCGATGTAAGCCCTTTCCATCTTTTTTTGAGATTCCCCTACAAAAAACAATTCACTATAAGGTTCATCAAACAAGCTGATCTCGCCACCTAAAATTTGTGAAGAACTAAATCCGATGATATCATAGTATGCGTTATTGGCATAAAGAAAATATTGATTTTCATAATCAATAACATAAGTTCCTATCGGAGAATTCTCAATGGCTTTGTTTTTCAGATTCAACTCAAACTCCTTCCCTTGCCGATCTGTATCATCTCTCAAGATTAAAATTAATTCTTGCTGATGATTGAGAAGAAGGGTTCCTTTAAAAAAGAGCACCAAGCCATCGACATCCTTCGCTAAATTTAAATGTTCAATCTCACCACCATTTGATACTCGATTGATAGCTTGCTCGATATGAACCCAATACTCTGAATCGAAAAAACTTAAAAAGTATTCCCCAGACTTATCTTGGGGAGCAATATATTCATTCACCCCAAGTTGTTGAAGCACAAGACCTCTTTTATCTAAAGTAAAAATCACCTCAAATGAAGATTCTGCAGTAAATTGCTTGTCTGAAATTCTGCTTCTCTCTCTTTTCTTTACAACTCTCGTGCTACACACAATGATGTATTTATGAAACTGAACAGGAATAAAAAAGAGATTAATTCCATTTACTTCTGTTACATCAAATACTCCTTCGAATGTAGCATCTATGTATGGCTGAAGAGCCAATTTACATCCTAATAACGAACTTTTTTCCTCATCAGAATCAAAGAAAGCCTTGTAAATTGGGAAATACTCAAACTCCAATTTATTAGTACTTACGATGGACAAGTTTCTATCTACAATAATATAGTTGTAGCCACTTAGCTTAAAAACTAAATCATTCAAGTTGCGATTTTCAATTAATAAACTGTCCATAATTCGTTTATTTGTCCACGAAATTAAACAATCCTTTTTGTTCGATTTAGGTAGAAATACAATTCATATTAAATTTCAAAAAACTTATCTTGGCTGATTGAATTAAATCACAAACCAAATATGGAAAAAACAGTATTGATTACCAATGATGCAGTTATATTAGGAATATTAATGATCATTTTAGCTGTCATTTTTGTTACCTCAAGCAGTCAAAATAAAACACTTAAACGATTTTATACCGTTATACCCGCACTATTGCTGTGCTACTTCGTTCCTAGTCTGCTCAATACTTTTGGAATTGTAGATGCTGAAGCTTCTAACTTGTATTATGTTGCTTCTAGGTATTTATTGCCTGCAAGTTTAGTTTTGCTCTGTTTGAGTATTGACATTAAGGGTATTCTAAAACTGGGTCCCAAAGCGGTCATTATGTTCTTAACAGGTACTTTAGGAATAATTCTAGGAGGACCTATTGCCATTTTAGTACTTTCCCTCTTTTCTCCTGATTTAGTGGGCGGCGCAGGACCTGATGAAGTATGGAGAGGTTTATCTACTGTTGCTGGGAGCTGGATTGGCGGTGGCGCCAACCAAACGGCAATGAAAGAAATTTATGGACCAAGTGATGAGTTATTCTCTGCTATGGTAACAGTAGATGTAATTGTTGCAAACATTTGGATGGCATTCTTATTATATGGTGCAGGAATCTCAGAAAGAGTAGACAAATTTTTAAAAGCTGATTCCTCAGCAATCGCGGAAGTAAAAAAAGGTATTGAAGATTATCGGTCAAGTGTTAATAGAAACCCATCTGTATCGGATATGTTTGCCATTATTGCTATTGGATTTGGAGGTACTGCCTTGGCACACTTTGGTTCAGATTTAATTACTCCCTTTATGGAACAACATCAGGCTACTCTTGATACTTATCGTTTAAGTTCATTAGCTAGTGGATTCTTTTGGCTGGTTATTATAGCTACTATAGCAGGGTTAGCATTAAGTTTCACCAAACTTAAATCTTATGAAGGTGCAGGTGCATCCAAGTTTGGAAGTGTTTTCCTTTATGTTTTGGTTGCCACTATTGGAATGAAAATGGACGTCACCGCAATATTCGATAATTTAGGCTTTTTCGCTATCGGATTAGTGTGGATGTTGGTTCACGTTATTGTTCTTTTGGTGGTTGCAAAATTAATAAAAGCTCCATTTTTCTTTGTGGCTGTAGGTAGCCAAGCTAACGTGGGTGGAGCTGCTTCGGCACCAATTGTTGCTTCAGCTTTTAGCTCTTCCTTGGCTCCCGTTGGAGTTTTACTAGCCGTATTTGGATACGCAGTAGGAACTTTTGGAGCCATTTTCTGTGCTCAATTAATGGAAATTGTTAGTCCTTAAAATTTATAATTATGAAAATAGTAGCCAAAATATTCGCAAGTGCATTAGCCGTTATTTTATCGGCTTATATACTTCCAGGAGTGCATGTAGAGGATTTTATTACTGCCATTATTGTAGCAGTTGTTCTTTCCTTGGTCAATTTCTTTGTTAAACCCTTATTAATTATTATTACAATACCCGTTACAATCCTTACCCTCGGATTATTCTTATTGGCCATAAATGCCTTTATGATTTTAATGGTAGATAGCTTTGTAGACGGATTTGCAGTAGATGGCTTTTGGTGGGCACTAATCTATAGTTTAGTACTATCCATTGTCAGCTCAATTTTTGGTATTAACGATAAAAAAGAAGATTGATGATAAAGTATACAGACCCAATGTTTAAAGCCAATGAATTGGCAGGAAAAACAATAATTGTAACAGGTGGCGGAACCGGCTTAGGCCGATCAATGACCACTTACTTTCTTACTTTAGGTGCAAATGTGGTCATCTGTAGTCGAAAAGATGAAGTGATTCAGCAAACGGCAAAAGAACTAAAAGATGAAACAGGTGGAAATATTCTAGCTGTCGCTTGTGATGTTAGAAAGCCATTGGAAGTTGATGAAGTATTGAAACAAGCCGTTGCTGAATTTGGAAGTGTAGATGGTTTGGTGAATAATGCTGCAGGAAACTTCATCAGTCCTACAGAACGACTTTCACCAAAAGCTTTTGATGTGATTGTTGATATTGTTCTCAAAGGAAGTTACAACTTCTCTTTAGCTCTTGGTAAATATTGGATTGAGAAAAAAATAAAAGGAGTAATGCTAAACATTGTTACCACTTATGCTTGGACAGGTTCTGCCTACGTAGTGCCGTCTGCTTGTGCGAAAGCTGGCGTTTTAGCATTAACTAGATCTTTGGCTGCAGAGTGGTCGAAATATGGAATTCGTGCCAACGCCATTGCGCCGGGTCCATTTCCAACGGAAGGTGCTTTTTCGAGATTATTTCCAGAAAGTGTTTTGAAAGACATCGACCCATTGCAACGAATTCCTGCAAAGCGATTTGGAGAACACCAAGAATTAGCCAACTTAGCCGGATATTTAATGTCCGAGTATTCAGCCTATGTAAATGGAGAAGTAATGACGATAGATGCCGGAGAATGGCTGTATAATGCAGGCGAATTCACATTAATGGATAAAGTGCCAGCTGAGGCCTGGGATGAAGTAGAAAAACACGTGAGGGGTAAAAAGTAGAAGGCTCTGCTACCAACAGAGCCTTCCTCAAACAAAAAACAAAGAAAAAACGAAATCCTAAAACATCCCAATCTATGAGACTTCGTCTTTTTCTTCAGTTAACCTTAACTGCTCTAACTACGAAGTACAAACCAATTTGGATTTAAAAAAGTTTATATGTCTACAGAAATTTCCTTTTTTCTACTTTGCTTTACCTCTTTCATTACTCTGATGAACCCGATTGGAATCATGCCAGTATTCTTGACCATGACCAGCCAATTAGATCAGCAACAACGAACTAAAACTGCATTAAAGGCAGTAATTGTCGCATTTCTGAGTTTGGTGTTGTTCGCATTTAGTGGCCAGGTTTTATTCAAGTTTTTTGGTATTTCTGTCAATAGTTTTCGTGTAGTGGGTGGCATTATCTTCTTTATGATGGGTTACGACATGCTTCAGGCTCGATTGACGAAGATAAAAGTTCATAAAAACGAAATCAGCGAATATGTAGATGATATTTCAGTGACACCACTAGCTATTCCAATGATTTGCGGCCCCGGAGCAATTACCAATGCCATTGTATTGATGGAAGATGCCGTTCAGTTTCAAAACAAAGCAATTTTGATAGGTACCATGCTATTGATTTGTATTATCATTTTTGTTGTATTATGGGGTGCTTCTCAAATCACTAAATTTATCGGCCCCACAGGAAATAAAATCCTCATGCGATTGATGGGATTGATTGTGATGGTGATTGCTGTAGAGTTTTTCTTTAGTGGATTGAAACCAATCTTAATCGACATACTTAGAAGTGTATAAATGGGCTACCATATTGAGATTCATTGGAATCTTCTTTTATGCCTTAACAGGATTATTGGCTTCTGAAATTCATTATGGCCTTCTTCAATTGGATGGGCAATTTAAAGTTATTCGCGAGTCTAAACCGATTACTGATTTTCTAGCCGACCCTCACTTTTCTGAAGAGTACAAACAAAAAATAAAGTTCATTCAGGAAGTTCGAGAGTTCGGAATCCAAGAGCTAGGAATGACTGATTCTGAGAACTACACCACACTTTACGATCAGAAAGGAGAACCAACTTTATGGGTGGTTACAGCCGCTCCAGCATTTGACCTCACTCCATATCAATGGAAATTTCCTATTGTTGGCGGATTCCCTTACAAGGGATACTTCAAGAAAGAACTGGTGCAGGCCGAAGCAAAAAAGATAAAAAACTTAGGTTACGATATTGAAATAGATGTAGTTGCTGCATGGTCTACTTTGGGTTGGTTTCCCGATCCAATTTTATCCACCAACTTGGAGAAAAGCGAAGGCGATTTAGCCAACCTCATCCTGCACGAATTAACACATACCACTATCTACGTAAAAGACAGTGCCGAAATGAATGAAAATTTGGCTTCATTCATTGGCCATCAAGGAGCTATTTTATTTTTAGAACAATACCCAGGAGGAGATACTCTTCTGCGTCAGTACCTCGACCAACGAAAAGACCGAGAACGCTTCATCGATTTTATGAAGCAAAAAGTAGAAGAATTGGCCATCCTCTATGAAGAGAATAAAGAAATGCCACCGAATTTGAAAAGGACTTTAAAAACAAACAAGATACAGTCCATTCGAAAAGAATTAAGTGTACTCACTTTTCAAACGCCCAATGCATTCAAAAGTATAAAAGACGGCTCGCACCCCTTAAACAATGCCTATTTTTCAGGATTCAACACGTATAACAAGCAACAATCCAACTTTCAGTCTATTTTTATTCATCAATTTGATGGAGACCTAACCTCTTTTTTAAAATCATTTAAAGAAAAATACCCTACTTTGTAATATGACAAAATCTACCGAAGCCGATTCAAAATACACTCATTTAGAACAAATGAGCGTAAAGGAACTTTTGACCAACATTAATAAGGAGGACAAAATTGTGCCATATGCCATCGAAAAGGTAATGGACAAAATTGAGTTGGTCGTTCTTGCAGCTGCTGAACGAATGAAAAAAGGGGGACGTTTATTTTATATTGGGGCCGGTACTAGCGGTCGATTGGGAATTGTAGATGCATCGGAATGCCCTCCTACTTTTGGCGTTTCACATGATCGTGTAATCGGAATTATTGCAGGCGGCGATTCCGCAATCAGGAAAGCGGTGGAGTTTGCTGAAGACGATATCAATCAAGCATGGATTGATCTATCAGCATACGAAATTACGGAAGATGATGTAGTTATAGGAATAGCTGCGTCAGGAACTACGCCTTATGTAATCGGAGGTGTAAAAAGTGCTAAAGCCAATGGCATTTTTACGGCGTGTATTGTCTGCAATTCAGACTCCCCATTATCGGCAGAAGTGGATGTTCCCATTGAAGTAATCGTAGGTCCGGAGTTTGTCACTGGAAGCACACGTATGAAAGCCGGAACTGCTCAGAAATTGGTTTTGAATATGATTTCTACCTCTGTGATGATACAACTAGGAAGAGTAAAAGGAAACAAAATGGTGGACATGCAGCTGAGTAATAATAAGCTCGTAAAAAGAGGCATTCAAATGCTTATGGGTGAACTGTCTATTACCTATGAAGAAGCCAAAGAATTGTTAGATAAATATGGGAATGTTCGGAATGCAATTAATAATTTTTGAGTTTAATGATTAATTGTTAATGGTTAATTATTAATGTAGCTACTAGTGGCCTTTGCGGTTGAAACAGAATAGTTTAATGAGTGAATCAATCAATAAGTCAATTTTAATATAATTAGTTCTGCAATATCTTCTCGAGGGAAAACCAATGTGACCTTTGCGAGATTCTTTGCGCTCTTTGTGGTTATTTTTTTTAAGAAGAAGCTAGAGGAGAGATGGTAGAAAAGTAAATTTTATCAGTGTATTGAACGATTATGTTAGTATCAAATGAATATCAATAAATTCAAACAAGTCTAACAGCTAGCTTCTAACAGCGAAGCGATCTAACACCGAAGCGGTCTAATTTCTTTTTCCCCGAACAAATTCCTCATCCAATAGTTGTATTCCCTAATTTTGAATAAAAAAGACCACATTGCACACCATTGAGCCACATTACAACTGGAGAGATTACTATATCGCTTCTGAAGACGACCGCTCTCCTTTCTACGAAAGAGAATACAGCGAATTCGAATTCATAGATGCAGTTTATGACCATTACATTCATCCGCAGTGGGACAATATCGAATCGCCAACCTTATACATCAAAATACTTTTTACTGATTACGACCATGGATACACCATCATTGAGATGATAGGAGAATGGAATGACCTTTTGCACAACGACATCATGTTTTTAAAGCGAAATGTAATAGATGTATTGGTGGATGAAGGAATCAATCGCTTTGTACTAATTGGAGAAAATGTCTTGAATTTTCATACTTCAGATGACTCCTACTACGAAGAATGGTTTGAAGATATAGAAGAAGGTTGGATTGCATTCATCAACTTCCATGAGCACGTACTTCGAGATTTTGCAGATGCCAACATTGATTATTACATCACAAGTGGTGGCGAACTAAACGACCTCAACTGGAGAACGTATTTGCCTGCTCAACTTATCGAGAAAGTAGACAAAATGGTAATGAAGCGGATTGGGTGATTTTAACAATCACACTCTATTCCTACTTTGTCGATAGAAAGTAAGTTGACCAAACTATCGCGCTCGCACATTTCTAATTTATAATGCAATTGTGCGTCCGCAATGGTGATATCATATATCGGACAAGGTTTCTTTTGCGTTTCACTGTTTTTGAAATCCACATCAGCGCCTTTTATTAAAATTTTAGAGATACTATCACGCTCTAAACCAATACAGGCAATTTGACATTCAGCCTTATCTGATGCTTTAAATTCAGCCTGTTTGATGGTGATCAAAACCCTTCCTTGTGGCGTCCAAGAAGTTAAATCCCTTGAGCCAAAAATAACATAAACTACTAGGGTACCTAAAGTTAAACCTACCGCAAAAAATTTAAATCGTCTCCAAAAATTCATGATGCGAAATTAGGAATAAAAGAAGGTGCAGGCTTAATAATGGTGGGGATTATTTGTGAGGTTAGAAAATTCTCGTGGGTTTGGTTTATGGAGGAAGAAGTGACTCTAAAGGAATGAAAACAATTTATTTAAGACAGTCGGTCCACCTTATTTTGGGTAAAATTGAAATGCAACTAATGAATTAATTATAAATATGATAATCCAACTAGCGGTACTCGATTTAAAGTCCAACCTCCTAGTTAAGAATATTCCCAAAATGATAACTACAGAACAGATCCCATATATAATCGGAAACGAAACAATTACATTGAAGCCTGGATGAGGGAATAAAATGTCAAGTATTTCCATTTCAATTAACAACAATACAATCATTAAAATGGCTGGGCGATTATTATATGAGACTTTTTTTGAAGTATTATTCATTCTATTTTCAGTCATCGTGATTTTTAAATAACAGGGATACAACGAACTCTATGTTTGATTATGCTCAATTGAAGTTAATGGAGGATAAGTCCTATTGAGTTTAGGTCACGGATGAAGACTTACTACCGGAAAATTAACACATCCAATATTTTTTGTATTTAAAGTCTATAATTGCAGGATCGCCTGTACAACCTCCAATTTCTTCGACCTCTTTGTCACTTGGGTTTGTTCCAATAATCCACTGCCCTGATTTATGTTTCATTATTACTCCTTGATCTATAATTTCTCCGATCTCTGCTGTCAGTGCACCGTGACCTTCATAAACAACTTTAGCTGAATTTCCTTTGATAATTATGGTCATTTTAACTCCCATTGATTTCCCTTGCCATTCCGCGAATGCCACTTCAAATTGGTATGTTCCATTAGGAGGAATTTCATTTTCATTACTGTCTAATTGAGCGTATTTTGACCAAAGAATTAATGAGTCAATTTGCAAGTCATATTCGTAAATTTCTTTAGATAAACTATCAATAAAAATCCATTGATCTGTAACAAATCTATTTTCAAAACTGTGTCCAATTTTTACTGTTACATATTTCATTCCTTGTCTAGTCAAAGTATCTTTTATAAATGAAACGAGGATATCATCAACCTTTGTCAACCTTTCGGAATTATGCTCTAAATATTCAAATATTAAATCATCTGCCCAAACTGCCACCTCAATTAAACTATCATTTACTTGTTCAACTTTAGGTGTTTGATTTTCTTCATAATTGTCTACCCAAATAACATTCGAAAACACGTAATAAATGCCAATAAATGGTAATGCAATAAATGCAAAAACAAATGCACCTGAAATTGCGGCAACAACAATGGCTAATATATCAAGAGAATCTTTTTGTTTCATTTGATTTGTAGGCTAACAAGTGAATATGAATTACTTTATGTATCCTACCCACATTATTAACCCACCCAAATTAACTAAATAATTAGAAACTATCACATTATAAAAACTGTATTAAAAAAATATTATTCAGAAAAAGCACTAAAACTAAGAATTGAGTTCGGCTAGCCAATCCCAAAAAAAGGGATTGGAACCAATTCTATCCAGTCGGGACTGGATTAATTCAGCCAACTAATCTCGAGTACGAGATTCGGGCTTCATTAATACGCTGCCATCAGCAAATCCAAATCTTTATAAGGCAACTTGAAGGTATCTGCCAAGTACTTATTCGTCAAAATTCCTTTGTACAAATAAATGCCATTTCGAACAGAATAAATATTTCGCATGGTGTTCTCGACGCCGCCTTGTTCGCCCATGTCCATAATAACAGGTGTAAACACATTGCTCAAGGCATAAGAAGCGGTTCGCGCTACTCTAGAAGCTATATTAGGAACACAATAATGAATCACACCGTGCTTCGTGAAAGTTGGGTTAGAGTGAGTCGTCACTTCTGATGTTTCTATACAACCTCCTTGGTCGATACTTACATCAACGATGATGCTTCCTTCCTTCATCTTCTCCACCATCTCTTCCGTTACCACAATAGGCGCCCTACCAACTTCTGAACGCAAAGCACCTATCACCACATCAGCCGTTCGCAAAGCTGATTTTAACTCCTGAGGTTGAATATTGGACGTATATACCCTTTGCCCAATATCATTTTGTAATCGTCGCAACTTAAAAATATTGTTGCTGAATAATTTTACAGAAGCACCTAATCCCAACGCAGCTCTGGTGGCAAATTCCGCCACAGTTCCTGCCCCAATAATTACCACTTCTGTTGGTTTTACTCCTGTTATTCCACCCATCATCAAGCCTTGTCCTTTGTTGACATTGCTTAAATACTCGGCGGCTATTAAAATGGAAGTGTTACCTGCAATCTCACTCATGGCTCTAATCACAGGAAAAATTCCTTCTCTGTCTTTGATGTAATCGTAAGCAATAGCGGTCACTTTTTTGGCCATCATCTTTTCTAGAAAATTCTTGGGTTGTACCGGCAATTGAATCGCCGAAATCAACGTTTGCCCATGTTGCATATAATCAATCTCTGCATGCGACAAGGGTTCTACTTTCAGAATTATATCCGCTTTGTAGACTTCCTGCGCCGACATGGCAATTTGTGCTCCTGCCTCGCTAAAATCATTGTCCGTAAAGTTGGCTTTCTCCCCTGCTTTAGATTCTATTACTACTTGGTGTCCATTATTAACCAGTGTACAAACATCATTGGGCACTAATGGAATTCGTTTTTCTTGTAAGGAGGTTTCTTTTGGAATTCCGATGAATAAATGACACTTTTTGCGTTTCACTTCTAGCATTTCCTCTTGAGGCAAATACCCTGCTGCTGACTTTGCCAGCGATTGTAATAAATCTTTAGACATCCCTATTGTATCGTATAAATTCGCTCTTCTGCTTTTTGTTCAACCCTGACTGTTACGTAAGATTCAGGCAATAGGTTAGGAATTTTTTCAGGCCACTCTACTAAGCAATAACTATCGCTGTAAAAATAGTCTTCCACTCCCATGTCCATCGCCTCCTCTTCTTCATCAACTCTATAAAAGTCAAAATGATAAACCGACTCTTCCAATAATGGTGAATAATATTCATTCACTAAAGAAAAAGTTGGACTACTCGTCAAATCTTCAACTTTAAGCAATTTACAAATTATCTTGATTAAAGTTGTCTTCCCGGCACCCATTTCTCCATAAAAAAGAATAACTTTCTTCTCTTTAGAGCAATCAATTATACGTTTCGCAATTTCATCCAGTTCTGCAAGACTAGAAGCTTTCAACATCATACTTTTGGCAATAAAGTAACAATAGGCACCATCATTTCTTCTAGTGAAATTCCTCCATGTTGGAAAGTATCTCGGTAATACTGAACATAATGGTTGTAATTGTTAGGATAAGCAAAAAACAAATCATTCTTTGCAAAAATATAAGATTGGCTCATATTTACACGCGGTAAAAAAGCATCAATTGGCTCTTTTATCAACATCACATCTCCTTTGTCGAAACTTAAATTCTTTCCTTGCTTATATCTTAGGTTGGTGTTTACATTTTTATCACCAATCACTTTAGAAGGATTTTTTACTTTTATAGATCCGTGATCGGTCGTTAAAATTACTTTAGCCTTCTTACTTGCCAATACTTTTATGGCCTCCATAAAGGAGGAATGTTCAAACCAACTTAAGGTCAACGAACGGTAGGCTGCCTCGTCTTCAGCCAATTCTTTAATCACATTGGTGTCCGTGCGTGCATGCGACAACATGTCTATAAAATTGTACACAATGGTATTGAACTTATTTTTCATCATGTTCGGTATCTCATCTACTACTTTCCGACCGAAGCTCTGATTCAATACTTTGTAGTAATTGTAACGCATATCTTTTTTGCCCAATCGCTTTAAATTCAAGCCTAGCAATTCCTCTTCATGCAGGTTTTTCCCCCCTTCTTCTTCATCATTCAGCCATAACTTAGGATACATTTTTTCAATTTCGGAAGGCATTAACCCCGCAAACAAAGAATTTCTAGCATACTGGGTGGTCGTGGGCAAAATACTCAAGTAAGTATCTTCATCGTCTATCCAAAAATATTCCCGAATCTTCGGCTTTAAAATTTCCCATTGATCGTATCTTAAATTGTCTACTACAATTAAAAAAGTTGTGGAATCGTCATTAATGTGTGGAATTACCTTTTCTTTAATTACTCTTGGAGACATCAAAGGAGCCTCTTCCCTGCCGTGCAACCAATCGATGTAATTATCTTCTATAAATCTAGAAAACAAATGACTGGCCTCGTCTTTTTGCATTTGCAGTATTTCATTGAGCCCAGTTTCTTCGATTCGATCTAACTCTAGTTCCCAATAAACCAATTTTTTATACACTTCCTGCCACTCTTCAAAAGTCATGCGATTGTGCATGCTTGTTCCAATATTCCGAAACTCTTGTTGGTAGTTTATCGTTGTTTTCTCACTCACCAATCTAGATGTGTCTAAGTTTTTCTTGATGGTCAATAAGATTTGTTTAGGATTGACAGGTTTTATCAAATAATCGGATATTTTGGAACCAATGGCCTCCTCCATAATGAACTCTTCTTCACTCTTAGTGATCATCACAACTGGAAGCGATGAATGTGTGCTCTTAATTCTGCTCAATACCTCCAGACCAGAGATCCCAGGCATATTTTCATCTAAAAAAACTAAATCGTATCTGTTATCATCTACCATCTCTAAAGCCTCAGCTCCTGATGTGGTTGTACTAACATCATATCCCTTCTCTTCTAAAAAAATTATATGTGGTTTGAGTAAATGAATTTCATCATCTGCCCAAAGAATTTTTATCTTCGCCATTAATTATTAGTTTTAATTTTCAACTCTCAATATAAGCTCAACAACGCGAGAATATTGTTGAGTGTGAATTTAAATTTTCATAAAATTAGTTAAAAGGAAAATCCTTGGAAACAACTCAGCCCAATAAAAAGAAAATTTTTAATGATCCCATTTATGGATTTATTTCTATTCCACACGATATCATTTATGATTTAATAGAGCATTCTTATTTTCAGCGCCTAAGAAGAATCAACCAATTGGGCTTAACACACTTGGTATATCCAGGAGCTTTACACACTCGATTTCATCATGCAATGGGTGCCATGCATCTCATGCAGCGAGCAATAGATGTTATCCGCTCTAAAGGTCATGAAATAACATATGAAGAAGCCAAAGGGGTAACTATTGCCATACTTTTACATGATATTGGTCATGGGCCGTTTTCACATGCTTTGGAATATTGCATTGTAAAAAATGTCACACACGAAACCATTTCCGCCTTATTGATGGATCGACTAAACGATCACTTCAATGGAGAATTAGACTTGGCCATTAGAATATTTAAAAATCAATACCACAAAAAGTTTCTACACCAGTTGGTTTCATCACAATTGGACATGGATAGACTGGATTATTTAAAAAGGGACAGTTTTTATACCGGAGTTTCTGAAGGTGTAATTTCTGCAGATAGAATCATTTCTATGCTCAACGTAAAAGACGACGCTTTATGTGTAGAAGCCAAAGGAATCTACTCCATCGAGAAGTTTATTATCGCGAGAAGACTGATGTATTGGCAAGTGTATTTACACAAAACCGTTCTATCTGCTGAACAATTATTAGTTCATATTTTAAAACGTGCTAAAGAGTTAGCAAGAAATAAAGTAGAGCTTTTCTCTACACCTACTTTCCGTCGATTTTTATACCATGATTTCGATACAGAATCTTTTGCTAAAGACAAATCCTTGTTGAATGATTTTGCTGCATTAGATGACTTCGATATTACAGCCTCTATTAAGGCTTGGCAACAGCATGAAGATGCCATTTTGTCCATGTTGTGCAGAAGCATGTTGAATCGGAATTTATATAAAATTGAATTATCTAATGAGCCAATTTCATCCGATAGGTTTGATGAAATGAAACAAACGGTAATGGATAACTTAAATATTTCTGAACACGAGACGGAGTACCTGGTGTTTTCAGGCACCATTGCCAACAACGCCTACAATCCTAAAAATGATAAAATTAACCTCCTGTACAAAGACGGCACTATATTAGACATAGCGGCAGCGGCAGACCAATTAAATATCTCGATGCTATCGAAATCTGTCACAAAATATTACACCTGCTTTCCTAAACAAAACATGGTTAATAACTTCAAAAAAAAGGTGGGATAAGAACGGTTAAATAATTACTATTTTTGAAACATGGAATTTTCTGCGCATCAAATTGCCCAAATGTTAGGCGGAACAGTAGAAGGAAACCCCGATGCAACTGTAAACACGCTTTCTAAAATCGAGGAAGGAACTAAGAATTCTCTTTCCTTTTTAGCCAATCCAAAATACACACATCATATCTATACAACTGACGCTACCATTGTTATTGTCAACAATACATTTGTAGCTGAAGAGTCCCTTAAAGAGGGGTGCACCTTAATACGTGTAGAAGATGCCTATGGGAGTTTTGGTAAGCTATTGGAAGCTTACAATCAAATTAAAAATAACAAGGTCGGTATCGACAAGCAGACTTCTATTTCAGATTCTGCACAATTGGGCGAAAACCTATACATTGGTGCATTTACTTCAATCGGAGACAATGTAAAAATTGGAGATAATGTAAAAATATATCCAGGCTGTTACATTGGTGACAATGTCACTATCGGAGCTAACACCACACTTTTTGCAGATGTTAAAATTTATACCGATTGCGTAATTGGAGCAGAATGCATGATTCACGCAGGTGTTGTGATTGGTGCGGATGGTTTTGGATTTGTTCCTAATTCAGAGAACCAATATAATAAAGTACCTCAAATCGGAAATGTAATTATAGAAGACCACGTTGAAGTGGGTGCCAATACTTCCATTGATCGAGCGACTTTAGGCTCTACCATCATTAGAAAAGGAGTTAAATTAGACAACCTTGTGCAAATTGCTCACAACGTAGAAGTTGGAAATAATACAGTAATCGCTGCTCAAACAGGAGTTGCTGGTTCTACTAAAATAGGTAAAGATTGTATGATTGGCGGTCAAGTTGGATTTGCCGGACATTTAATCATTGGAAATGGGGTAAAAATTGCTGCTCAATCAGGAATTGGGAGCAATATTAAAGATCAAGAAATAGTTCAAGGTTCACCTGCCTTCCCTATAGGAGATTATAAACGCTCATATGTTATGTTCAGAAATTTACCGCAGATGAGTCAAGATTTAAGAGATTTAAAATCGGAGATATCCGAATTGAAAAAATAGAATATTCGCCACTATGAGTGACAAACAAAAAACAATTAAGAATGAAGTAAGCGTATCTGGTGTAGGCTTGCATACAGGAGAAAAAGTAACCTTAACGTTTAAGCCCGCTCCTGATAATCATGGTTACAAATTCCAAAGAATAGACTTGGAAGGAAAACCAATCATTAATGCTGATGTGGACAATGTGGTAGACACTTCAAGAGGAACCACTTTAGAGCAAAATGGAGCAAGAGTCTACACAACAGAACATGCCTTAGCTGCTGTATATGGATTGGGAATTGACAATATCCTAATCGAACTAGATGGCAAAGAAATTCCAATTATGGATGGTAGTTCTCGCTATTTTGTTGAAGCTTTATTGAAAGCAGAAACTGTCGAGCAAACAGAAGAAAAGAACTATTATGTTGTGACGGAAAACTTAGCATTTGAGGATGTTGAGAAAGGAACAGAAATGTTAATGGTTCCTCAAGATGAGTTTAGGTTGACCGTAATGGTTGATTACAATTCTAAAATCTTGGGTACGCAGCATGCCCACATGTATCATATTGGAGAATTCGTAAAAGAGATTTCTGATTGCAGAACATTCGTATTCTTGCGAGAATTAGAGGTTTTAGCTAAACATGGCTTAATTAAAGGTGGAGATTTAGACAATGCAATTGTATTGGTCGACCAAATTTTACCACAAGAAAAAATAGATGAAATTGCTGATCTATTAGGTAAACCAAAAATGGAAATCAAAGAAGCAGGAGTTTTAAACAACTTAGAATT
This sequence comes from Acidiluteibacter ferrifornacis, assembly GCF_009909615.1. GTDB lineage: Bacteria > Bacteroidota > Bacteroidia > Flavobacteriales_E > Vicingaceae > Acidiluteibacter > Acidiluteibacter ferrifornacis. Next base: position 51,964 of record NZ_WWNE01000009.1, read on the forward strand.
GCATTTCCAAAACGAGCCTGCAAGACACAAACTATTAGATATGGTGGGTGATTTAGCATTAGTGGGACGTCCTATAAAAGGGCACATTTTAGCTGCTAGGCCAGGTCATAAAGGAAACACTGATTTTGCGAAGCTGATTAAGAAGAGAATCAAAGAAGAAACCAAAAAACCTCCCTTCTACGATCAAAACCAACCACCGGTGTTCAATATCGAAGAAATTCAAAAGATGTTACCACATCGCTACCCTTTCCTTTTGGTGGACAAAATTATCGAGTTATCGGATAATCATGTAGTAGGTGTTAAAAACGTGACTATGAACGAGGATTACTTCCAAGGTCACTTCCCTGGTAGTCCAGTAATGCCAGGAGTACTTCAAATTGAAGCCATGGCTCAGACTGGTGGAATCTTAGTATTAAACTCTGTGCCTGATCCTGAAAACTACCTGACCTATTTCATGAAGATTGATAATGTAAAATTTAAGAATAAAGTAGTACCAGGCGATACATTAATTTTTAAATTAGAGCTTCTTTCTCCGATCCGTAGAGGAATATGCCACATGAAAGGAACTACTTATGTGGGAGATAAAATTGCTACAGAAGGTGAGTTAATGGCACAAATTGTAAAAGTAAAATAACTGATGAGCCAAAATTATATACATCCAGATGCTAAAATCGGGAAAGACGTAATCGTTGAGCCCTTTTCTTATATCTCAGGCGACGTTGAAATTGGAGAAGGAACGTGGGTTGGTCCCAATGTAACCATCATGGATGGAGCAAGAATTGGCAAAAACTGTAAGATTTTTCCTGGAGCCGTAATTTCAGCAATTCCGCAAGACTTAAAGTTTGCAGGGGAAGTTACTACTGTTGAAATTGGCGACAATACGACCATTAGAGAATGTGTTACCATCAACCGTGGAACTGTAGACAGAAACAAAACTACCGTTGGAAGCAACTGTTTGTTAATGGCATATGTACATTTAGGTCATGATGTTTCTGTTGGAAACAATTGTATTTTAGCGAATTCCGCAAATATCGCCGGACATGTTACCATCGAAGATTATGTAATACTTGAAGGTATTGTTGCAGTTCAGCAATTTGTGTCAATTGGAGCACACAGTTTTGTTGCAGGCGGTTCTTTGGTAAGAAAGAATGTACCACCTTTTGTAAAAGCAGCCAGAGAGCCTTTGAGTTATGTAGGAGTCAATACTGTTGGTTTAAGACGTCGAGGTTTTTCAAATGAAGCAATCTTGCAAATTGAAGATATTTATAGGACACTTTATGTGAAAGGAAAAAATGTCTCCACCTCATTAGATATTATCTCATTAGAGGCCCCCGAATCTGCAGAAAAAACTTTAATTCTAGATTTTATTCGCAATTCAGAAAAAGGGATTATCAGAGGTCCCTTGGCACTATAATGCATGACAATAACGCTTGATAATTTAGGTAGGCGCTTCAATAAAGAGTGGATTTTTAGAGGTATTTCTAAGGTCATTGATCCGCTTCATCCAACTGTTATTTTTGGAAATAATGGATCTGGGAAAAGCACCCTCATGAAATTAATCACATCGAGTGAAATCCCTTCTGAAGGAAGTATTAAATACCAAATAGGAGATAATGTAATCCCTGAAGACAAGGTGTTTTCTTATATTGGGATGGCAACTCCATATATGGATTTACCGGAAGAGTTTACACTCTCAGAGTTACTCCAATTCAATTTAAAATTTAAGCCATTTAATGATGGTCTAGGTGTCAAAGACATTGCAGAGATAGCTTTCCTCAGTGACTCCTTAAATAAACAAGTCAAGGTTTTCTCTTCAGGGATGAAGCAACGATTAAAATTGGCTCTAGCCTTTTATACAAAAAACGCTATTTTACTTTTGGACGAACCAACCTCCAATTTAGATCAGAAAGGGATCCATTGGTATCAAGAGCAGTTGGTAAAAGTAGGAACTACCAAAACCATCGTTATATGCTCCAATGCAAAAGAAGAAGAACACTTTATTTGTAATCAAATAATCGACATTAATCAATATAAATAGTATTCAATAGATTTCTCAGATTGCGTAAATTTGGGAAAAATTATCAAACAATTAGAACATGGCCAATACATCAGATTTCAGAAACGGACTTTGCATTAAATTTAATCATGACTTGTACTCTATCGTAGAATTTCAACATGTTAAACCTGGAAAAGGTGCTGCATTTGTTCGCACGAAATTAAAAAGTTTAACTTCAGGTAAAGTGATAGACAACACCTTCAACGCTGGTGTAAAAGTAGAAACTGTAAGGATTGAAAGAAGAAAATATCAATTTTTGTTTAAAGATGATAGTGGATACCACTTCATGGATTCAGAAACATTTGAGCAAACCTTTTTACCTGAATCATTAATCACTGCACCACAATTTTTGAAAGAAGGAAATGATGTAGAGGTTATATTTCATGCAGAAGAGGAAAAAGCATTAGAGTGCGAAGTTCCTGCATTTGTTGAATTAGAAATTACTTACACCGAACCTGGCATCAAAGGAGATACTGCTACTAACGCTACAAAAAAAGCAACTGTAGAAACAGGAACAGAAATAAATGTACCATTGTTTATCAACGAAGGTGACAGAGTTAAAATTGATACACGTAGCGGAAGCTATGTAGAACGCGTAAAATCTTAATAAATTGAAACTAGAACGACCATCTACCTTGCAAACCATCGCAGGTTTACTTGACGCTCCATTTAAAGGTGAAGCCAACTTAGAAGTATTAGGAATCAATGAGATTCACCGTGTAGAAGTAGGTGATATCGTTTTTGTAGATCATCCAAAATATTACGATAAGGCATTAAATTCCAATGCTACAATCATCATCATCAACAAAGATGTTCCTTTTCCTTCGGGAAAAGGAATCATCATAACCGATGATCCATTTAAAAGTTTTAATTTCTTAACGAACTTTTTTAAGCCTTTTTCTTTTAATACTGAGCAAGTTTCTGAAAGTGCCACTATTGGAAATAATTGTCGTATTCATAGCACAGTAGTGATTGGAGACCGAGTAAAAATAGGCAACAATTGCATTATTCATCCAAACGTTACTATCTATGACGATTGTGAAATTGGCAACAACGTAATCATTCATGCGAACACCGTAATCGGGGGGCATGCATTTTATTACAAAAGAAGAGCAGATCATTTCGAACGATTGAATAGTTGCGGCACTGTGATTATTGAAGATGATGTTGAAATTGGGGCTTCTTGTACAATCGACCGTGGGGTTACTGCGATTACTCAGATAGGTGCAGGAACTAAAATCGACAATATGGTTCAAATTGGACATGATACAATTGTTGGAAAAATGTGTCTTTTTGCAGCTCACGTAGGGATAGCTGGCTGTGTAATCATAGAAGACAATGTAACCCTTTGGGGACAGGTGGGCATTGTATCAGGAATTACGTTAAAGAAAGGCACTGTAGTTTTAGGACAATCAGGGATTTCAAAAGATACCGTTGAGAACACTGTTTATTTTGGATCTCCAGCTGAAGATAGCCGAACCAAAATGAAAGAAATGGCAGCCTTAAGAAGTATTCCTAGTATAATCGAACAACTGAAGGAAATCAAGAAATGAAAAAAGAAATCAAGCCGAATAGAACTAGCGAGAAATTAGAACTCTCAAAAGTCAAGCTTGATTCATTATTGAAGATTACGATTGGTATCAATGAAAACTTATCGACTGATGAATTACTCTCACTCTTCTTATCTATTCTTTATCAAGACCTAAAGATTGGAAAGATTTGTTTATTTGTTAAAAGAGAAAAGTGGGAGTTAAAACTTAAACAGGGTGTTTCGGAGGAAATTTTAGCATTTGACTGGCAGAAAGTAGAGGAAGAAGTTAAAGGAATAAAAGTAATCAGTAGTGGGGATGAAACGTTCCTGCACCCTTTTGATGTTATTATTCCAATCCAACATAAAAACCATCCAATAGCTTTTCTACTGTTGGGAGATTTTGACGGTGAGAAATTAGAGGTTAGTCCAATTATAAAACACCTTCATTACATACAAACACTCAGCAACATAATAGTAGTAGCTTTTGAAAATAAACGGCTGTATCAAGACAGTTTAAAGAAAGCAGCTTTACAGAAAGAACTAGACGTTGCAAGAGATATGCAACGACTACTTATTCCTAATCGTTTAATCGGAAATCAATTTTATCAATTTAACTCCCTCTATTTACCGTATGAAGAAGTTGGTGGAGATTATTTTGACGTGATTCCATTGGATAATGATAAAGTTGCCTTTTGCATTGCTGATGTTTCGGGCAAAGGAGTTTCAGCAGCTTTATTGATGGCTAATTTTCAAGCTAACCTAAGAGCTTTAATTAATGTCGCGAGCTCATTAGAGGAGTTAATCGTGCGTTTAAACCAAAAAGTAATTGATAGTGGAGGCAGGGAAAAGTTTATCACTTTTTTTGTCGGAATTTTTGATCCTATTTCTAGGACTTTAACATCCATAAATGCTGGACATAATCCTCCATTATTATATCACAATAATCAAATTCTAGAACTCACAAAAGGTTGTACCATATTGGGTATGTTTGACGAATTACCTGAAATTTTAGTGGATACCCATCAATTACAGAGTGGGGATAAGATTTTATGTTACACAGATGGAATTACAGAAATAACTAATTATGAAGGGGTAGAAATGGGTGTTGGACCATTAATCAACGTACTTAGAAGTTCTACTATTGAGAAGCTAGCTGACGATTTGAAAAATAAAGCTGATCAATTTAGAGGAGCAAGTCCATTGCCTGACGACATTACCTTATTGGCTGCTCTCTTCAAGTAAATTTCCTTTGTGGTAGACATCCATTGCCACTATAATGGCAATAAACCCCCAAAACGGAACTGCAACCTTATCAGTATCTAGGAAGTTATTCAAAAATCCGTGAACCACGTAGGTTGTTAGGCCTAACAAAATAGCCAAGAGTAATGATTTGGCTTCTCCTTTTGGTAAACTGTGGTAAAGTTTAGAGCCTCGAGAATAAACCACAATTATAATAATGACATAAGTCAAACTACCGAACAATCCCATTTCAGCAAGTGGCCCTATATACTCACTATGTGCGTTTCCTACATCTCCGGAATTGGTAGATATAATTGTTAAATCTTCAGCAGACTGAAATGGAGCATATTGAAACTGATAAGTTCCTGGACCGAACCCAAAAACAGGACGTTCTTCAAACATTCTGAATGCGGACTTCCATCTATTTATCCGCTCAAGATTGGATGCATCTGTAGAAATGTTAGATATGGATTGTATATGCTCTGTCAAATTAGTACCAGTAGAATCTTGATTATTTCGCTCTAATGTTTTAATGATTTGCGTCCAGAACAAAGACAAAAACAAAGCGAAGAAAACCACAATCGAAAGTATTGCACTGAATCTAATCTTTAATTTGTATACAAAATACAAGACAAAAGCCACCACCACACTTATCCAAGCCGCCCTTCCATAGGAAAGAATTAGTCCTGTGGTATAAACCGCAATCAATAAAAAGGATGTGATTTGATAACGCTTGTACCGCGGGTTAAACGCTAAGTAAAACAAAATGGGATAAACCAATGCTAATACCGCTCCATATACGGTATGATCCTTCAGGAATGGCTGCATTACCCAGTGACCAGAACGCTCACTAAAGCCATTCATGCTATGGTGAATAGAAGTATAAATAACAACTATTCCCAATGGAATAACAAACAACCAAAAAAAACGATTGATGTTTTTATAATTATTGAAAAGTTGAGTGCCTACAAAATAGAAGCTAATGATAAACCATAAGCGAGAAACCAAATATTTTAAAGAAACAATAGGCATCTCAGAAGTGAGAGTGGTAATAAAGACCCAAAATAAATAAAAAAGAATGGAGAGAGTGATTGGGTGCTGAATGATTCGATAATCAAACTTTCGCTCATATAGTAGTCGTAAGAAAAAAATAATCATTACCCCAAACATTAGAGGTTCTGTAGGCAAAAACATTCCAACTCCTCCGATCGCAAACTCTTCTATATTTAAAGATAACGGAGTCGCTAACACCACAAACAGCATTAACTTATCTAATGCTAAAAATGCCATTAAACCCAGAGCTAATGCAAAAGGCACCAAAGAAAACCAATAGTTTTCCATGGCAATTAATACCCCATTTGTCATGATAAAGAGAAAACTCAATATCAAGACCATATTATGTTTGAGGTAATCAGTCATTAATCCTTCAAGTTTATTCTACTTAAAATTAAAACCGTAGCTGTAAAAATAACTGCACCAATCATGGAAAGCGCAACAATCAACCACCTAACAGGATATGCCTTTTTATCAGGAACTTCTGGAGTTACCAATACATTTGAATAGGTTACTTCCTTAACTTTATCAATCTTGAGCTCTTCAAATTCAGCAATCAATTCTGCATATTGCTCATTCAAATACTCTATTCTTACATTTAAGTTTTTAATGTAGGCACCATGCTGGGCTACATTCTCGAATAGAGATTTGGTTTCATCAAAACTACTGCCTCTAGCACCCGAAGAAAGCGCCTTTAAATACCCTTCTGTCACACGTTCTGATTGCCCCGCATAATCCATCACCTTGTAATCCTTCCCGTATAGATGAACTATAGACAATAAACTGTCTATTTCATTAGAGACATTTTCTAACACTTTTGCTTTATAAACAATTATTTCTTGGACTTTCTTTCTATTAACTCTAGTTACCAAAAAGTTCAACTGTTTGATTATCTCAAGCACCATATCTCTTGCTCGAACTGGGCTTGTGGAAAGAACTGTAATTTTAATGGATTCGAATTTTGTCTCACTACTCCCAACATGCTCTCCATAAGCCAATTTCATCCAGGTTCCTGCATTTATATCTGCAGTGTCAATTTTGTACTCATTATACAGGTCAAACTTTTTGACTAACGAATCACGAATAGCATTCGATTCTAAGTACTGTTGAATTTGCTCTAAAGCAGTTTCATCAGAGTATTCCCATACATTTGAGGGATATATTATGGCTGTAGATTCATATTTTGGAGTAATGAAGGTTGGACTTGAAAAAACAAAGGCTAAAATTGCTGCTACAGCTGCAACACCAATAAGCAACTTTATATTTTTAGCTCCAAACTTTAGCAAGTTCTTACTTCCTTTCATATAATCTTCTTGATAGTCTTGCGTGTTCATTGGATTAATTTAAATCGAAAAGTGTAATTAGAATTAATGTGAACAAAAATGTTCCTATAGTTGAAACTAAAATAATCAACCACCTTACAGGATAAGCAGGTTTTTCTGATTTAAAAGCCTTGTTAACAATAAATTTGTGCTCCACCTTTTGAGTGGCATCCACCTTTGCTTCTTGGTACTTGGTCTTTAAAAAATTGAGCTGTTTTAGTTTAAACTCCAAATCCAGAGTCATAGACAAATACTCTCCACCGTACTTAGCTAAGGTGTCTAACTGACTCTGCATCTGCCTCATGGCCGATTGATTGTTCTTTTGCATTGCGATAGCATGTTGCTCGCTTAATACTTCTACTTGTGTAAAGTAATCTTGAACACCTTTCTTACGCAATTCGTCCATTCGTTGATGCATTTTATTCAACTCATTTTGAAAGTCATTGTATTCTTCCTCAACAATTTTTAAAGCTTGCAAAGCCACTTTCTGCTGCATCTTGTTGATGGCCGTGTCTAAGAGAGAGGAGATATCATTTGCTATACTAGCAGCCACTTCAGGATTCCGATCCAGTACGTTTATTTCAACGGACATAAAAGGTGTACGTTTAAAGGTAATATTTGATTCATATTCATTATACAATTTGGTCATCTTGTACTTTTGAACCTGATCAATTTCATAATGAGTTAATAGATCGTATTTTTGGATAATTCTATTTCTAATTTCATCTGAATTCAAAATTTGAAGCATCTGTTCTGCTTGCTCTTCCTCTCCAAACTCCAATAAACTTTTATCATCAAAACCACGTTCGGCAATTAAGGTTTTAGAAATATTTGTAGTTGCAGCGGGAAACAAGATGACACTAGATTCATATTTTTCCTCTATTAAAAAGGAAACCATAGTGGAAATGATCAGTGCCATAATACTTACTGTAATCAACAACTTTTTCCATTTGATAATCAAAGGAACCATTGTTGTAGGCTTTAATTCGTAGGGATTTTCTGATTTCATTCAAAAATTTTTCAAAGGTTCAAAAGTAGTAAATTGATCAGACTAATTACTCGCTTTATTTTTTAGTATCATAATCATTGATTTTGGTTCAATTAATCGAAGTAACAACGACAATAGAGTTCCTCCAGCAATGGTCAATAGGGCATGCATTATCCAATTGCCACTAGAGCTTGATATAAAAAAACTTAGACTAAAAAATCCAAATAAAAACACCCCTACCCTAATCAAATAGTTCGAATCCAATTTCCAATTTAATAGTCGTTTTACGGAAACAATCTGGGCTACTATGACGAACAACTGGGTGAGTAAGGTTGCAACAGCCGCACCATAAGATGCATATTGTGGTATTAAAATGAAATTCAAAGTCAAATTAATTAGCAGCCCAACCAATGCAATCCAATTCAAAATCCTTAGACTACCATTAGCTGTCAAAAAGGTTCCAAAAATATACGTGGAAGCAATTGCTACAAAATTCAGCATCAAAACTTGCAGTACTTTAGCCGATTCCATTGCATTCTCTACATATAATAATTCCATTATTTCCGTAGAATAATAAAAACAAACACCAAAAAGGGTAATAGCAGGAATAAAAATTAAATTAAAAGATAACCTAATTAACTGGGTCGGGGATTCCTTGATGGCTATCATTCTTGAAAACATAGGCAGCAATAAGCCGGCAAATAAATATCCGAAAGTAGTAGCCGCTTCTAATAGTCGGTAGGCTTGTGCGTATACTCCCGCTTGTTCTCTTCCATTAGGCAACATTCGTTCAATCATTACAGAATCTACTCGATAATAAAACGCCATCAGCAATACAAGTAGGGCAAATGGCAAACTTTGCTTGAATATAATACGCAATAAAGGAATATTTAACTTGACGGTGAAGGCCGAAAGCCTTTTACCCAAAATTAAAAGAGCTACTACGCAGCTTAAGAGATAAGCAAATGTCTGTGTCCAGACGAAGTGCTCTATCGTAAAGTTAAACCCATCGATTCCCCAAAGTAAAATACCGCAGATTACTATCATTACAATGCGATCGAGTACGGACAAAAAACTATCCCATTTAAACAATTGTAATCCAGCTAAGTTGGAACGCAAGTAAAGTAAGAATGAAACTAAAAATTGGTTGAGGCAAAGAATCAATAATAAATTCAATTCTCTACCTGCATAGTCGAATAGTAACGCTAATACAATTGTAACTAGCAAATAAACTACCCCGAGCAACAACTTTAACCAAACAATAGAGGAGAAATATCGTCCTAACATATGGTTATGCTGGGCAATATTCCTATTGTTATAATTGGTTATTCCAACATCAAGCAATATATTGAAAAGGATGGAAAAGCCAAACAATGCATAGTAGAATCCATACTCCTCTGCACCTAGAGTATTCTGTACAGTTCTATCAATACCAAAAATCCAAAACGGTTTGATGAGAAGATTGAGAAATAATAAAAAAAGAAGATTGCTTAAAAACTTCCGCTGCATATAAGGTATTCAAATTCTATTACAATAGTAAGCAAACCCATTCTTTCCTCCCCCATAAATAGATGAAAATAGCACAAACTACTCTAAAAGGAATTGATATATTTGTGGGCTTTATTGAAAGCCAATTTCTATGGATTTAAAAATGACAGTTGAGGAGTTTTTCTCTATTTTCTTAAAAGAATTAGAGCAAAACAAGGACCTGCATTACTACTATAAATTTCTTGACAACCCGGAACGTTTTGAATATCGAAAGGCCTATTTCTGTCAGCGGTTACAGTATATCATTGAGCACATTACTGATCCTAATTTAGAAATTTGGGATTTAGGTTGTGGATTTGGAACAACAGATATATTTCTCTCTATCAATGGCTTTTCAGTGCACGGAACTACATTAGAACATTACTATAAATTACTTCCCAAGCGAATGGAGTATTGGGCACAGTTCGGTGATGTTTCCAAGTTTACTTATTCTTATGAGAATTTGTTTGATCACGAATTTGAAAGTCAATCGAAAGATTTGATTATTATTCAAGACACTATGCATCATTTAGAACCGTTAGATGATGCTATTAGAATTCTTAATCAAATATTACGTCCAAAAGGTCAGTTACTAATCATCGAAGAAAACGGCAACAACATTATACAGAACACAAAACTTTTCCTTCAAAGAGGGAACAAAAAAATTATTGAAATTTATGATGAGACCTTACAAAAAAATATATTGTTAGGGAATGAAAACATCAAAAGTTTAAAAGAGTGGAAATCCTCTTTTGGCAAACAAAATTTGACCATAGATGAGCATTCTGTGCAATACATTCGTTATTATTTACCTTTTAACTTTCCTTCATCAAAACCAAAAGAGGCAATTGAAAAAGAGCAGCAAATATGGAAAAAGAATCGTTTCTTAAAAGAATACTTCTTCTTCGGCATTAATTTTATGGTGAATAAGAACTAACTTGCCCCTATAAGATTCCTCCATTCATGAAAATTGCTGTAAATACACGTTTGTTGGTACCGAAAAAAATGGACGGTATTGGTTGGTTTACATATGAAACATTACAACGCTTAACAAAACAGCACCCAGAGCATGAATTTCACTTCATTTTTGATCGGTCAATAGATCCCCAATTTATTTTTGGTAAAAATGTCATCGGACATACGCTGAGTCCACAAGCTCGGCATCCTTATTTATGGGTGTATTGGTTTGAATTTGCCTTAAAAAGAAAAGTAAAAAAGATTGGCGCACAGCTATTAATCAGCCCAGAAGGTTGGCTACCTCCGTTAAAAAGCATTCCTATGTTAGGAGTTATCCACGACCTAAACTTTGAGCACTTTCCAGAGAATATTATACCAATACAACGCAACTACCTCCTAAAGTATTTCCCAAAATTTGCAGAAAGAGCTAGTCGAATCGCCACAGTATCAGAGTTTTCAAAACAAGATATTGTCAAACAATACCATATAAGAGAATCAAAAATAGATGTAGTGTTTAATGGTGCGAACAAAGCGTTTCAGCCACTATCAGATCAAGAGAAAAAGCAAGCAGAAGAAAAATTTAGCGAGCAATGCCCGTACTTTTTATTCATTGGCACTTTACACCCAAGAAAAAATTTAGAGAACTTATTTCTTGCATTTGAGTCCTTTAAACATCAGACTTCCCATAATCACAAGCTGGTAATTGGAGGAAACCGAAAATGGTGGCCCAAACAATTGGAAGCTACATATCAATCATTAGAATTTAAAAAGGACATCCTTTTTTTAGGTCGGGTAAAAACTAAAGATTTACCTCGATTAGTTGGAGGTGCATTTTGCTTGAGTTATGTTCCCCAATTTGAAGGTTTCGGTATTCCCATTATCGAAGCCATGCAATCAGGAGTACCAGTTATCACCTCCAATACCTCCTCTATGCCAGAGGTTGCTAATAATGCGGCATTATTAGCTGATCCGTTTTCTTCTGAAAGCATTGCAAAACAAATGATAAATTTATCAAACAGCAATTCCTTGAGGAGGGAATTAATCGAAAAAGGGTACAATAGAGCCAAAGATTTTTCATGGGATAAAACAGCTCAACTCCTTTGGGAAAGTATAGAAAAAATGCTAAAACAATGGCCTTAAAGTTACATTTCAATTCCAAGTATATTGAAGCAGGTTGTGATGAAGCTGGCAGAGGTTGTTTGGCAGGACCTGTTTATGCAGCAGCTGTGATTCTTCCAAAGTCATTTAACAACGATCTACTCAATGACTCCAAAAAGCTCTCTAAAAAAAATAGGGACCTACTCAGAATAATCATTGAAAAAGAAGCCTTGGCTTGGTCTGTAGGCATTGTAACTCATCAAGAAATCGATGAAATCAACATTTTAAATGCTTCTTTTTTAGCAATGCACAGGGCCATAGATCAACTAACGATAAAGCCAGAGCTGCTTCTTATTGATGGCAATCGATTTAATGCCTACTTGGGTATACCTCATCAATGTGTAATAAAAGGCGACTCCAAATTTGCTTCCATTGCAGCTGCTTCGGTTCTTGCAAAAACTCACCGTGACGAGTTTATGCAAAAGATTCATATAGAGCATCCTGAATATGGATGGAACGTCAATCAGGGATATCCCACTCAAAAACATAGAGCCGCCATTGAAAAAGTGGGGTCTTGTAAATTTCATCGACAATCTTTCACACTTTTATCGTGTAAAAAAGGCAATTAATCCCATTGAAATTAACAAAAAAGCTTATATATTAGCTTTTCATTTCTAGTTCAATAGATATTTTATGAAAATAAGACTACCCCACATTATAGCCTATAGCCTTTGTGCTATAGTTCTACATTCGTGTACAGAAGATTATTTTGACTTTGATAAACTTAAAGTCGAACCAATCAATCCGGAATTAGCACTTCCTCTTATAAATTCTTCTTTAAGCCCTGCAGATATTTTTACAGCTGAGGAAGATATCGAAGTGCTCAAAACAGATCAAGATGGACTAATTACCATTTTCTACAACAGCGATGCATTCTCTATTGATACAAAATCAATATTTGAATTAAAAAATCAAGAGTATTCAGATAAAGTTACCTTAAACAATGTAGAAGTAATTGCATTGCCTATACAAGGCACCATTACAAAAAGTTACAATACTTCCTACCCTTTTGAAAATGGAAACAATACTCGTCTAGATTCCATGATCGTTAAATCAGGATTGTTGAAATGCAATTTAGTTTCTTCCTTTCAACACGGAGGTAATGTTAAAATTACCTTCCCAACATTTAAGGCGAATGGAGTTCCATTTAGCTTTAACCTACCCATCAACTACAATGGAAATATTCCAGTGTATTCCAATAGCTCCATTTCTCTAGAAAATTTTAAAATAGAAACAAGCCAAGGTTCTTCTAATCAAATTCCTGTCAATTATGAGTTAACCTTAAATTATTCAGGACAGCCCATTAGTTCATCAGATAGTATTGGAATTACCATACAAACAGAAAATCTAGAATTTGACTCTTTTTATGGATACGCAGGTCAGCAATCTATTAGTTTTCCGGAAGACACCCTATTGCTCAACCTTTTTAAAAATGCTATAGGTGGAACATTTAACCTAGCTGAACCTAAGCTATTTATTCAAACAATTAACGAGTTTGGTGTTCCTTTAGAATTATCGTTTAGTAAGTTTGATGCAACAACCACCAACAGTGGTGTTATTCCAATGCAGCTAGCTCAAAACCCTATATCTATCAACGCCCCTTCCACACCAGGTGATTCTGCTACAACAACCATCATTCTGGATAAAAACAACAGTAATATTCCTGCGGTGATATCTGCTTTACCTAAAAACTTTATATACGACTTTTCGGTATTAACCAATCCTAACGGAGATGTACAACAAAACTTCGTTCAATACTCCAATGAGGCAAAAGCCAAAATAGACTTGGAGTTGCCGCTAGTTGGTTCTGTCAATCGATATGCCCTTGTAGATACATTAGATTTTAATTTTGATGATGCAGGAGATTTAGTAAAATCAGCAATTTTTAGAACAAACATTACCAACTCATTTCCTGTAGACGCTAACTTACAAATCTATTTTACAACTCAAGACCACGTCATACTTGACTCTCTTTTCGACGGTTCAAAACAGGTAATTCAGTCCTCTACTGTGGACTTTTTAGGTAAAACAATATCTCCAAACAACTTAACAATTGACACCAAAGTAGATGAATTTACCTTGAAGAACATCTTTAATAGTGAGAAAATTATAATAAAAGCAGATATGTCGACCTCAAATGCAGGACAAACTATAGTGCGCTTCTATGACTATTATCGATTAGATGTAAAGTTGGGTTTAAAAGCGAAGTTTAACATTGAAATTGACTAGAATGAAAAGATATCTATTATTGTTAGCAATTTCAATTTCGGTTATTGCTGCTAAAGGACAACAAGAATTTACTTCCTATTTTATGGATGCCCTTCCGCAGACTGGATACGCTAATCCAGCCAAAACATTTAATGGTAAGTTTTTTATTGGATTACCGGCATTATCATCGACCTATCTAATGTATAGCAATAGCTCCTTTGCATGGTCAGATGTTGTCAAAAAAAGAAATGACTCTTTAGTTTTTAGAGTACCTGATTTAATTTCCAACTTATCCCCTTCTAATTATATGTCATTAGCAGCTCAGACAGATATTTTGTCTTTCGGGTTTAGAATTGGGGATCGCTCTTCATTGAGTTTTAATGTAAGTGAGAAAGCTAGGTTTAAGTTCTTTTATCCTAAAGACTTCATTCAATTTATCAATCAAGGAAACTCAGGCTTTGATAACAATACCGCCAATTTTGATAACATGGCAATTAATATGAGCTATTACCGAGAATATGGAGTAGCTTTTAATCGTTCGCTATTGGACGATCGTCTAGTAGTGGGTGCTAGGTTGAAATACCTTTATGGTATGACTAACATTGACTCTAAAAAGTCAGAAATAGAAGTTTATACAGATCCCAATACATACGAAATGAGGGCATCCGGAAGTGTTAGAATCAATTCATCAGGATTTGACATGGATTCCATTGAAGCTCAAGACTTCCTAATCAAAAAGAACAATCACGGTTTTGGCGTAGATCTAGGAGCTACTTTTCAGATTAACGACAAGATTGAACTTAATGCATCAGTTGTTGACTTGGGTTTTATCCAATGGAATGATGATGTGAAGAATTATGTAAACGATGGAAGCACCTTTGAGTTTAAAGGTATTGATATTGATGATTTTATTCTCAAAAACAATGTAGATTCTAGTAATAATTCATCTTTGGAGCGAGTGTTAGACTCTTTAGAAGAAGCGTTTAATTTGGAAGAGAAAAATGAAGCCTATCGTTCCAATTTAATTGCTCAAATCTATATTGGAGGCACTTATCAATTAAGTGAAAAAAGTAAAGCAGGTGCTCTAATCCAAAATGAATATTTCAAAGGGAAACTAAATCCATCCCTTACACTTTCCTATAATCATAAATTTAATAGATGGTTCCATGCCTCTGCTTCATACACTGTTATCAACAATAGTTATAATAATGTAGGAGGAGGGATTGTATTACATCCTGGACCAGTGCAACTGTATATTGTAGCAGACAACATACTAGGTGCTTTTCAACCACAAAATGCAAGACACATGCAAGTTAGAGCTGGAATTAACTTGGTATTTGGAAAAGGTAAAATAAATGATGTAACTAGAAGAGAGAGACGAAAGTTGGAAGAAAGTAAAGAACAAGATCAAGTAGTTCCTAAAACGCCTTCTTCTAATGAAGCGAATCCATCCACTACCCCTGATGATACTAACCAAGACGAAAATAAGTCAACCATTGAGAAAACAGAAATTGAAAAAGGCTCGGAAGAAACTGTTCCAGAATAATTTTGAGGACTCTCCTATTTTAAAAGAAATTTAGAAAAAGTCTACGAATTACCTCAAATTCAAATTGATAATTCACAATAAGTTTCATAAAAAAAAGCAATTAGAATGTTCTAATTGCTTTTTTTATTTTTTTATCAGCTAATACTTTATTTCGCTGCTCTTGCTCTTCTCTTTGGTTTTGGTTCTTCCACAACCTCCTCGATTCCAGCAATAGCTGCATCCACTAAAACTCTACCACAATGCTCGCAAACGATTACCTTTTTGTGTGTTTTAATGTCTAATTGTCTTTGAGGTGGAATTTGATTAAAGCAACCTCCACATGAATCTCTTTCTACTGGTACAACAGCAAGACCGTTTCTTGCATTACTTCTAATTCTCTTGTAAGCAGTCAACAATCTATCATCGATAGACTCCATTGCCTTTTCTGATTGCTTTTGTAGTTCAGTTTCTTCTTTCTGAGTTTCTGAAACAATTTCATCCAACTCTCCTTTTTTGTGAGCTAACTCTTTTGCTCTTGCTTCAAGAGTTTCTTTTGCTTCATTGTTGATGACTTTTTTGTCTTCAATTTTACTCTTGTATTCTTTAATTCTTTTCTCTGCTAATTGTATTTCTAAATTTTGAAATTCAATTTCTTTTGTCAAAGAGTCGTATTCTCTGTTGTTTCTAACGTTGTTCTGCTGCTCAGTATACTTTTTAATTGCATCTTTTGAAGCAGACATCGCATTTTTCTTCGCTGCTATATCAGCTTCTAGCGTACTAATTTCGTCGTCATATTTAGAAATTCTAGTTTCAAGACCTGCAATTTCGTCTTCTAAATCTTGAACTTCTAATGGTAATTCACCTCGAATTGTTCTAATCTTATCGATTTTAGAATCAATTTCTTGAAGGTTATAAAGTGCCTGTAGTTTTTCTTCTACTGTTTTTCCGTCTTTTGAAGAAGCTTTACTCGCCATAGATTAAAGGTAATTAATTGGATTGGTAATTACTTGAGATAAATGAGTGGCAAAATTAGGTATTTTTTTCTGAAGAATTTCTTTAATTAAATCTTTCGTGAACTGTTCGCTCTCATAATGCCCTACATCAGCAATTGTCAACTTATTTTCAGCATCAAAAAATTCATGGTACTTAAAATCGGCCGTTACGAATACATCTGCCGCTGCAGATATTGCTTTCTTTAGTAAAAAACTACCAGACCCACCACAAACAGCAACCCGATGGACTTTCTCACTAGCCACATTGGTATAACGTACACACTCCGTGTTCAGCAATATTTTTATTTTTTTTAAAAACTCCATTGTTGCAATGGGAGTTTCCAATTCACCTACAATCCCACTCCCAATCTCATGATGCTTGTTTTGGAGCAACAAAATATCGTATGCCACTTCTTCATATGGGTGACTTGATAATAATGCAGAAATCACTTTATTCTCATCTGCGACATTGAATATGACTTCTAACCTCAACTCTTTTTCATGATGAACTTTCCCAATTTCTCCTAGTGTAGGGTTCGCTCCTTCCATGGCTCTATAGCTTCCTTCTCCTTCAGAAGAAAAAGCACAAGAATCATAATTTCCAATTGTTCCTGCTCCTGCCTCAAACAAAGAGTTCTTCACTTCTTCAATCGCTGCTTTAGGAACAAAAGTGATAAGCTTTCTAAGCAAACCTGATTTAGGTGCAAGTACCTTCACATTTTTTAAACCCAAACGTTCTGCAATTTTAAAATTTACACCTCCTGATACATGGTCTAAATTCGTATGAATCGCATACAGTGCGATATCATTCTTTATAGCTTTCATTACAGTTCGTTCGATATATGACTTTCCGTTTAAGCTTTTTAATCCTTTAAAAACTATAGGATGATGGGCAACAATCAAGTTACACCCTAACTTAATCGCCTCATCAACCACCTCCTCAGTACAATCAAGAGCAATCAATGCTTCCGTAGCCTTCATTTCAGGATCACCAACAATTAAGGTTGAGTTATCATACCCTTCCTGATAAATTGGAGGTGCAAAAGCTTCTAAATGGGCAATAATTTCTTTAATCTTCATAATTTCGATTCTTTAAAATCCCCAAAGATGGCGGACTTATTAAATTCTTAAATTTGCAAAAAATAAATCCAAATATAACTTGATTAAGTTTCTTCGACTGTTTCTTTTTCCTTTTTCTATTGTCTACAGCCTAATCATTAGCATTAGAAATAAACTATATGATTTGAGGATTTTCAAGACAACAACTTTTGATTTGCCTATCATATCTGTCGGAAATCTAAGTACTGGTGGAACAGGAAAAACTCCTCATATTGAATATTTAGTTTCAAAATTATCCAATAACTATAAATTAGCCACATTAAGTAGAGGTTATAAAAGAAAAACCAAAGGTTTCTTATTGGCAAAGGATTCACATACCGCATTAGAAATTGGAGATGAGCCTAAACAATTTCAAACAAAATTTCCCAACATTGATGTAGCAGTTGATTCCAATCGAGTAAACGGAGTAGAGCAATTGCTTAAAAATAGACCTGACCTTGAAATGATTCTATTGGACGATGCCTATCAACATCGAAAAATTGGGCGCTCCATCAATATTTTGCTAACCGAATACTCGAATCCTTTCTTTAAAGACTATATCCTCCCTATGGGTAACCTAAGAGAATCTAGATCCGGATACAATCGAGCCAATATCATAATTGTAACGAAAAGCCCAACAGTACTATCTCCATTAGATATTAGAAGAGTAAAGGCCGAAATCCAACCCAAACCATATCAAGAGATCTACTTTTCATACATTAGCTATGGCAAGCCAGTACCACTAACAGAAGCAGCGAAAGCTTTAGGAAAAATAAAATTAGAAGATTTTGCGGCAACAGTATTGACAGCCATTGCCAATCCTGAGGCATTAAAGTTTTACATCAAACGATATGCTAAAGAGGTTAACAGCATCAATTTTCCGGATCATCATTACTTCAGTGATTCTGACTTAGAAAAAATCAAACAAAAGTTTGATGAATTATTACCTACCAACAAAATATTAATAACGACTGAAAAGGATGCGATGCGCATTGACATAGAAAAAACCAAAGATTTTCCAATTTTCTATATTCCAATTAAAATAAAATTTCACCTCAATGATGGTGATGAATTAATCGATCAAATCAATAAATATGTTACAGCAAATTCAAGACGCAGCTAATTTTATACAACAAAAAATAACTAACCAACCGACTATAGCTATTGTGCTTGGCTCAGGACTGGGAGATTTTGGAAAAGAAATAAAAAATGGTGTAGCAGTACCTTATGAAGAGATTCCCCATTTCCCGAAAAGCACAGTAGAAGGCCATAAAGGACAATTGCTAATTGGAGAGGTTGATGGAGTTCATGTCATCGCCTTACAAGGTAGATTTCACTACTATGAGGGATATACTCTTCAAGAGACCACCTTCCCAATTCGAGTTTTTAAGGCCCTCGGCATTGAGAATCTTCTGCTATCTAATGCAAGTGGCGGTTTAAATCCCGAACAACGAATTGGAGATTTAATGGTTATTACTGACCACATTCATTTGTTTCCAGACAACCCTTTAAGAGGAGTTAATATCGACGAATTGGGGCCTAGATTTCCAGACATGAGCGAACCATACTCCCTAAAATTTGTTGAATGGGCGAAAAAAATTAATGAAATTCATAACCTTGAGCTGAAATATGGCGTCTATGCTGGTGTACAAGGTCCAACTTATGAAACTAAAGCAGAATATAAGTATCTTCGGATAATTGGTGCAGATGCGGTGGGCATGTCAACTACTGCTGAAACAATTGTGGCTGTGCACAGCGGAATGAAGGTTTTTGGTGTCTCTATAGTATCCGACCTAGGTGTGGAAGGCAAAATCGTTGAAATAAGTCATGAAGAAGTTCAAGAAATAGCCAAACAAGCAGGTCCAAAAATGAATTTATTGTTTAAGGAATTAATCAAACGAATCGGAAATGAAAAATAAACTACTCGCTATCGGTATAATTTTTAGCACATTTGTGAGTGCTCAAATAAGCTCAAATATAACTCTAGAATCCAATTGGAAATCCACTCCATTATTGAATGACAATTCATTCAACACGTATAATGAGATCTGGGGACACACACTAAATGGAAGAGAATATGCCATTATAGGCTCCATACTTGGAACCCATTTTGTCGACATTACTGATGCAAAAAACCCGATAGAAGTAGATTTTGAAGCAGGAGCCGCCGCAGGAAGCTTTGTCATTCATCGTGATTATCACAACTATAGAAACTACCTTTATGCCGTTTGTGATGAAAGCCCGAATAGTACTTTACAAATTTTTGACATGAGTTTTTTACCCGACTCTGTTCATAAAGTATATGACTCCAACCATCTTTTTGAAAATTCACATAACATTTACATCGATACAGCTATGGCCAAAATGTATGTGTGCTATGCAAGAAAACAAGGTTCCAGTTTGAATGGAGAGTTAGCCGTATACAGTTTAGCCAACCCTATTTCTCCGACCTATTTAGGGCAAATTAGTCATAATCCACATGATGTTTTTGTACAAAATGACACCGCTTTTCTTAACGATGAAGGAAGAGGTTTAATCGTCTACAACACAAGTAATGTGGCCAACCCCATCTTTTTAGGCTCTTTAGGAAATTACCCCGATAAAGGTTATAACCATAGTGGTTGGTTAGATGACAATGGAAAGAATTATTATTTTGCAGATGAAACACATGGTATGCAAATGAAAGCTACCGATGTTTCTGTTTTAACAAATATTAATGTGACTGATTTATTTGGAAGCACATACTCTAGCACATCTATCCCGCATAATTTAATTTCCAAAGGCGACTTCCTTTACGTCAGCCATTATTACGATGGATTGAGAATTTACAACACTTCCGACCCTAGTAATATCACAGAAGCCGGATTTTATGACACTTACCTTGGCCCAAATGCTGCAGGATTTAAAGGTGCTTGGGGAGTCTACCCCTTTTTACCTTCAGGTAAAGTGATAGTTTCAGATATGCAAGAAGGGCTTTTTGTATTTGATGTTAGTGCAATTACGGGGACTACAGGACTAAAATCTTCAACCAATACCCATCAATTTAGCGTATTTCCAAATCCTGTATCAGATCGAATTCAAATTAGCTTTGAAAATGGTATAAATGTCAATTATCAATATGAGCTCATAGACATGAAAGGTAATGTTTTGATGTCAGGGGAAACAAACTCAACTCAGAATTCAATCGACTTAGATGCAACAATCCAGACAGGATTATACTTATTGAAACTGTTTAATGAAAATGAAATGACTCATTTAAAAATAGTTAAAAGCAACCAACAGTAAGTCTAATGGCCTCTTGAATGGGTGATTTTTTTATTAATTTTGCCCACGATGGAAAAAGAATCAATCTACGATAAATACGAGGCAGTCATAGGGCTAGAAGTCCACGCACAATTAATGACTGAAAGCAAAATGTACTGTTCAGATTCTACAGAATTTGGATTAGCTCCTAACACAAATGTTAGCCCAATCTCATTAGGTCATCCGGGAACTTTGCCAACTTTCAACACTCGCGCAATGGAGTTTGGAGTAAAGATTGGTTTAGCTTGTGGATGTTCAATTCGACATGAGAATCAATTTGCGAGAAAAAATTACTTCTATGCAGATTTACCAAAAGGTTATCAAATTACTCAAGATAAAACTCCAATATGTACTGGTGGGCACATCATGATAAAAGACGATGCAGGCAACCCAAAAAAAGTTGGCTTGACGCGTATCCATATGGAGGAAGATTCAGGAAAATCAAATCACGACATGGATCCTTTCAAAACCCTCATTGATTTGAACCGTGCCGGCGTCCCGCTGTTAGAAATAGTAAGTGAACCAGATTTAAGAACACCACAAGAAGCCTATAATTACCTAACTGAAGTAAGACAATTGGTAAGGTATTTAGAAATTTGTGATGGAAATATGGAAGAAGGCAGCATGCGTTGTGATGCCAATGTTTCTGTGCGTTTAAAAGGATCAAAAGAATTCGGGCAACGAACAGAAACCAAAAACTTAAACTCCATACGCAATGTATTTAGAGCAATTAGCTACGAAATAAAGAGACAAATTGATGCAATAGAAGCTGGAGAAACAATAACCCAGCAAACGATGAATTTTGATGCTGTATCAGGAAAAACTTCCGTTATGAGAAGTAAAGAAATGGCACATGACTATCGTTATTTCCCCGAACCTGACTTGCAGGCGGTGTATATTGAACAAGGCTACATTGAAGACGTTAGAAACATGCTTCCTAAACTGCCAGCTGAATTGATTCAAAAATATACTCAAGAACTTTCTCTTTCGACATATGATGCCGAATTAATCACTGAAGACAAAGCCATTGCATTGTATTATGAGGAAATAATTAAGCACACTAAAAACTATAAATCAGCGGCCAATTGGTTAATGGGAAGTATAAAATCTTACTTGAACGAAAATGCAATAATTATCAATCAGTTCCCTATAAAACCTGAAAAAATTGCGGGTCTAATCGACTTAATTGATTCAGGTAAAATCAATAATTCCATAGGAGCACAAAAGGTATTTCCTACCATGCTTAGTAATCCGGAACAAACGGCAGAGGAAATTGCTAAAACTAATAACTGGATTCAAGATTCGGATAGTAGTTCAATCGAAGGATATATTGCTGCTGCAATCTCCAAATACCCTGAAAAGGTAGTTGCTTACAAAGATGGGAATAAAAATTTACTAGGATTATTTATGGGTGAGGTGATGAAACTTTCACAAGGAAAAGCAGACCCAAAATTAACTAGTCAATTATTGAAAACCGAATTAGAGAAATAAAAAATTATGAAAACTATTATATCTGGATTAATTGGAATAGCATTTCTTACTGCATGCGGAACTAGCAATCAAGAAAAAGTAGATGTTCAGGCCAACATCAAAAACTATAATAACCCTCAAGTTATTTTAGAAAAACTAGCAGAAGGAAAAGTAACGCCAATCGATACTTCAACGGTAGACCCCGAAGGAAATTTTTCATTCGATGGAAGTGTAGATGAAAAATCATTTTATCGTCTAAACTTTAACAATCAAGGATTTGTATTTTTCGTAAGTTCTCCTGACGAGCAAATTGTAGTTAATTTAGACGCTAATAATTATAGAGACTATACCATTACGGGATCTGAAGATGCTGTTATTCTACATGAATTTAATAAAGGACTAACCTCCTTTTATTACATGCAAGATAGCTTGAATAGAGCTTTTTCTCAATATCAAAATCACCCTAAAAAGGACTCTATTATACAGGTTTTTAGAGGCATTTATTTAGACTCCGAGAGTAAAAAAGCCGAATTTGTGCGTAACTTTTTAGATGCTCACTCCGATAGTTATGCCGCTATGGCAATTGTAGAGCAATTAGACAAAGACAATGCATTAGATTACTATATAAAAGTAAAGGAATCTCTTGGTAAGAAGTATCCACAAAACAAAACTTTTATCGCTTTTTCAAATCGGGTAAATGAACTGTCTAAGCTGAAAATTGGTTCTCAAATTCCTGAAATCAATTTACCTAGCCCAAATGGGAACAACATTCCTCTTTCTTCATTGCGTGGTAAATACGTATTAGTAGATTTTTGGGCATCCTGGTGCAAGCCGTGTAGAATGGAAAACCCAAATATAGTAGCAGAGTACAATAAATACAAGTCCCAGGGCTTTACTGTATACGGTGTTTCATTAGATCGTGAAAAGAAAGCTTGGACTGATGCTATCGCTGCTGACAAACTGGATTGGAGCCACGTTAGCGATTTAAGTTTTTGGAATTCTGAAGTAGTTCCTCAGTTTGGAATTGAAGGTATCCCATTCTCTATTTTAATCGATAAGGAAGGAAAAATTGTAGCGAAAAATTTACGAGGGCCAGCTTTAGGACGTAAATTAGCTGAAATCTTTAACTAATTTCTATTGACCTCAACGTCTAAACTACCAATTGGCAAAAAACTGTACTTCGCCTCAGACTTTCACTTAGGAGCTCCAAATGCCGAAGAAAGCTTGAAGCGGGAGAAATTAATTGTAAAATGGTTGGACGAAGTTAAGGCGGATGCCC
Source organism: Acidiluteibacter ferrifornacis (assembly GCF_009909615.1). Classification (GTDB taxonomy): domain Bacteria; phylum Bacteroidota; class Bacteroidia; order Flavobacteriales_E; family Vicingaceae; genus Acidiluteibacter; species Acidiluteibacter ferrifornacis. The sequence goes on from NZ_WWNE01000009.1 coordinate 75,670, forward strand.
ACGAAATATTTCTTGTAGGAGATTTATTCGACTTTTGGTTTGAATACAAACACAGTATTCCTAAGGGATTTATTCGTCTGCAAGGCAAAATGGCTGAGCTAGTTGATAGCGGCATACCCATAACACTATTTATAGGCAACCATGACATGTGGATGTTTGACTATCTTCCAAAAGAAATTGGAGTCACCCTTTATAGAGAGCCCATAAGAAGAACCATCAACGGAAAAGAGTTTTTAATTGGTCATGGCGATGGATTAGGACCAGGAGATCATGGTTACAAATTCATCAAAAAAGTATTTGCTAATCCTATTTGTCAATGGCTATTTGCTAGAATTCATCCCAACTTAGGCATAGGTATGGCCAATTATTGGTCACAGAAAAGTAGAAATGCGAATAGAGAAACGGACGAAGTCTACCTCGGTGAAGAAAATGAATGGTTAGCCATTTATAGCAAAGAATACCTTCAAAAAGAACACATTGATTATTTCATATTTGGCCACCGTCACTTACCTCTTGATTTAAAGGTGGGAGAAAATAGTCGTTATATTAACCTTGGCGAATGGATCAACTACAATTCTTATGGCGTTTTTGATGGCAATCAATTCGAATTGAAATCATATGGGGAGCCCAAAAAGGCTATCCCCCAATAAAGTCCAAGTAATTTTCTTGAGAAATCACTTCATAGCTAGCTGAAGTATAATTTTTCGTCCATGCGCCGGGTTCTTTTACTTTCTTCGTTGGACTCCATTTGAATTCATACTCCATCAATTTACTTCAAAGATATGCCACCTTATATCCAACTGAAGCAATTAACTTTAATTCGTTGATAGAGTTCGAAAATTTTGGCTATCCAATACGCTTAACTAGTTCGATAATTCGGTTGGAATACCCCATTTCGTTGTCGTACCAACCAACTACTTTCACTAAGTTACCGATAACTGAAGTTAATTGAGAATCAAAAACACAAGAATAAGGACTGCCCACAATATCTGTAGAGACGATTGGATCTTCGGTGTATTCTAGAATACCTTTTAAACTGGTTTCAGCTGCGTACTTAAATGCTGCATTGATTTCTTCTATACTTTTAGGATTCTTCACCACACAAGTAAAATCAGTCAATGAACCATCAGGTACAGGAACTCTAACTCCTGCACCACCTAATTGCCCATCCAATTTTGGAAAAATTTTAGTGATGGCCTTGGCGGCGCCAGTTGTTGTAGGCACGATAGAGACAGCTGCCGCTCTGGCTCTTCTTAAATCTTTATGAGGTGCATCATGCAAACGTTGATCACCAGTATAAGAATGGATCGTTGTAATGTAGCCACTTTCAATTTCGCATAACTCATCTAAAATCTTCACTAATGGCGCTAATGAATTAGTCGTACAAGAAGCATTGGACAGTATCGATTGATCACCGATAATTTCATCGTTAATACCTAAGACAACAGTTGGAACATCGTCTGAGCTAGCCGGAGCAGAAATAATCACCTTCTTCGCTCCTGCTTCAATGTGCTGGTTAGCATCTTCTCTTTTTCTAAAAAAACCAGTAGATTCAATTACCACATCAATATTCAATTCTTTCCATGGTAAATCTTTAGGTGATTTCTGAGAAAACAATTTAACCTTAGCGCCATTTATTATAAGTCCGTCTTCTACAGTCCCAATAGTTCCATTGAACCTACCATGAACTGAATCATATTTAAACAAATGCCCCAATGTTTTTACATCAGCCAAATCATTGATTGCGACCAACTCAATTCCTTCATGTTGCTGAACCACACGAGCCGCCATTCTTCCTATTCTACCAAATCCATTTATCGCTAGTCGTATCATTTTTCTTGGGTTTTTCTCAAAATTAAGCACAAAAAAAAGGTCTCAGTACAACTGAGACCTTTAATTCTTGAATAAAATTCAATTAATCTTTATATGTTTTTTCACTAGAAACAGTTAGGTTGTGTCTTCCCTTAGCTCTTCTTCTAGCCAATACTTTTCTACCGTTAGCAGTTGCCATTCTGCTTCTGAAACCGTGCTTGTTCTTTCTTTTTCTTCTTGATGGCTGATAAGTCCTTTTCATCTTTATGTTTTATTTTGTAGCGTCCAATATATCGGGTTGTCCCTTATTAAAGTCCGCCGAGGGTTTTTCTCAAACGGAGAGCAAAAGTATAACTTTTTTAAATAGTAATAAAACTTTCTAGAAATTATTTTTAGAAAATTTCCAATTGTTTTTGCTTTCTCTTGACTGCAAATTTATATAATACTTACTTTTGTCGCAAATATTAATAATGGCTGGATTTAGACGAAAAAAGGACGACCAAACAGACACCCCGAAAAAGAAAATCACCAAGCAAGACCTTAAAAAGTCAATGCGTCTTTTTAAATATGTGAAGCCTTACAGCGGAACCTTTGCCATTGGCTTTGTATTCCTTTTGCTTTCCAGTGTTACTTCTATGGTATTTCCATACCTCACGGGTCAGTTAGTTGACTCTGCAAACGCAGAAATGCTGAAAGAAATAAACACCATTGCACTTGCACTTTTAGGCGTTTTTGCAGCAAATGCAGTATTCTCCTATTTTAGAATTTACCTATTTGCAATTGTTACTCAAAAAACATTAGCAGACCTTAGACAGAGCACTTACAATCATTTAATTAAACTACCAATGAACTTTTTCTCTGAAAGGAGAGTTGGTGAATTGAATAGTAGAATTGCTTCCGATATTTCGTTGTTACAAGAAACGCTAACAACTACCATTGCAGAATTAATCCGCCAGGTATTGACCATTATCATCGGAATCGCATTGTTGAGTTATATCTCAGTTAAACTGACCTTATTAATGCTTTGTTTGGTTCCAGTTGTTATCGTTATAGCAATCATTTTTGGAAAACACATTAAGAAATTATCGAAAGAAGCACAATCTAAAGTAGCTGATTCCAACACTATTGTAGAAGAAACTTTGCAGGGAATTACAACTGTAAAAGCTTTTGCCAATGAATTTTTCGAAAATATGCGCTACAGTGAAAAAACCAATGAAATAGTTGGAATTTCCTTAAAAGGTGCAAAATGGAGAGGAGCTTTTGCTTCATTCATCATCTTCGCTCTTTTCGGTTCTATTGTAGGTGTGATATGGTATGGCGTAATTCTAGTCAACCAAAATGGATTAAGCGTTGGTGATTTATTCACCTTTATACTTTACTCTGTATTTGTAGGAGCATCAATGGGTGGTATAGCGGATTTGTATTCGCAATTGCAAAAAGCCATCGGAGCCACTGAAAACTTAATGGAAATTTTAGATGAAACACCTGAAGAAATTTCAGATGTGCAGTTGACGTCTATAAATCGAGTGAATGGTAACGTTTCTTTTGAAAATGTAAGTTTTGCTTACCCAAGTAGAAGCGATATCCAGGTTTTGAAATCAATGAGCTTTTCAGCAAACAGTGGAGAGCAAATCGCAATCGTAGGACCTTCCGGAGCAGGAAAATCAACCATTACCAACCTCTTACTTCGATTTTACAACCCGAATGCAGGAACCATTTCTATAGATGGGAAAGCCATCCAAGACTTTCCGCTTTCTGAATTGCGTTCGCAGATGTCTATTGTACCGCAGGATGTATTATTGTTTGGTGGAACCATAAAAGAGAACATTGGTTATGGAAAAATTGGAGCTACAGACGAAGAAATTATAGCTGCAGCAAAACAAGCCAATGCCCATTTATTTGTAGAAGGATTCCCTGAAAAGTACGAAACCATTGTTGGTGAAAGAGGAATTCAACTTTCAGGTGGTCAGCGTCAGCGAATAGCCATAGCAAGAGCTATCTTGAAAAACCCTTCTATCTTGATTCTCGATGAAGCTACAAGTGCCTTGGACTCTGAATCTGAGAAACTAGTACAGGAAGCATTGGAAACCTTAATGAAAGGACGAACTTCTATTGTAATCGCACACCGATTGAGTACAATTAGAAAAGCCAATAAGATTTTGGTTTTAAATGAAGGAAAATTGGTTGAGTCAGGAACGCATGAAGAACTTTCAAATGTGGAAAATGGAATCTATCAAAACTTGTCTAACCTGCAATTAGAGGTATAATCTAAATCACCGCTTTTATCATTCGGTCATTTCCATTGATGTCTTGTCGCAATTCGACATTACTATAACCAAAGGTCTGAAATAACTCGACAGTCTGTTGACTTAAGTATTGGTTAATCTCTACGTAGATGGCTCCGTCTTTTGCTAAATGTCGCAATCCTATCTCTGCGATTTTTCGATAAAACACTAATGGATCTTCATCGCTGACAAATAAAGCTAGATGGGGCTCATAATCCACCACATTTTGATGCATGCTTTCCATTTCTTGCTTAGCGATATAAGGTGGATTACTCACAATGATATCCCATTTCTGGTTTTCATCAAGAACCGCCGTTAAGATATCTATTTCCTGAAAATTAACCGTTACTTGATTTAATTCAGCATTCTTTGAAGCAACTTCAAGGGCTTCTTTTGATACATCATAAGAAGTTATACTCGACTTAGATAAATTCCTTTTCAATGCAATTGGAATACAACCGCTACCGGTTCCAATTTCTAGAATAGTTGGCGTTTGTTTTCTCCAATCAATCAGCACCCATTCCACTAACTCTTCTGTTTCAGGTCGTGGAATTAGTGTGTGTTGATTGACATAAAATTTCAATCCGTAAAATTCAGTCTCCCCTATTATCTGAGCAAAAGGCTCGTGCTTTAGCAATCGCTTAACACAATGAATAATTTTCACCAATTCAGACTCTGTAAACCGATGGTCTCGCTTTAGCGCCATATCAGTTGCTGAGAAGCCAAAATAATGGCCCATCATTAATCGGTAAGTCACTCTAATCTCCGCATCATCCATGATAGGACTTAGCTGTTGTTTGACATAAGTTGAAACGGCTTGTATAGTATTGTCTGCGATCTTCACAATTGGAGGAGGTTTGAGCTGCTAAAAGTAAATAAAAAAACTACTTTTGACGACATGAATGTGCATGAAAAGTATATCCTCCGATGCCTAGAAATCGCCCAAAAAGGACTTGGCAGTGTTAGCCCAAATCCGATGGTGGGATCGGTAATCGTGCACAATGACAAAATAATAGGAGAAGGTTATCATCAAAAATATGGTGGTCCACATGCCGAAGTCAATGCGATCAATTCCGTTTCGGATAAATCAGTACTGAAAGAATCGACTATTTATGTAAGCCTGGAGCCGTGTAACCATTTCGGAAAAACACCACCTTGCTCTCATTTAATCGTCAAACATCAGATCTCAAAAGTGGTGATTGCCAATGTAGATCCTTTTGCAGCTGTTAATGGAACTGGAATAAAGTATTTACAAGACCATGGAATTGATGTTACTTTTGGCATTTTGGAGCAAGAAGCGGCTTTTATCAATCGACGGTTCTTTACTTTCCACACCAAAAAGCGGCCGTACATTATTCTGAAATGGGCGCAAACTCAAGATGGATTCATGGACATTGACCGGACTGACAATCCAACTTCATCCTATTGGATTACGACCCCGGCATCTAAACGATTGAGTCACCAATGGAGAAGTGAAGAAGACGGTATTTTGGTAGGGTTCAATACTGTAAAAAACGACAACCCTAGTTTGACGACTCGTGAAGTAACTGGAAAAAATCCAACACGGATTGTTATCGATAGAAAGCTAGACCTTCCAACAAACAAAGCCATTTTTGATGAATCGAGTAAAACGATTGTCATCAATGAGCAAGTCGAAAAAGCAGAAAACAACATTCATTATAAGAAAGTCAATTCGACTCACTCAATCCATGAAATACTAACTGCTTTGCATGAAGAAAACATACAAAGCGTCATTATTGAAGGCGGGAAAGCCACCCTGAATCAATTTATTGAAGCTGGCATTTGGGATGAAGCTAGAGTATTGACCGCTGCCAAAAACTTTGGAAAAGGATTGAAAGCTCCAGTTTTGAATCAATCCCCAAACTCTATTGAAGCAGTTGACACTGATCAATTGGCAATTTACTATTCCACGAAGAAATGATTTACTTACTGCTCAGTATACTTTTTGCTTCTTTCATCTTTGTGATTTTTAGAAGTTTCAGCAACTATTCAGTGAATACGTTTACGGCAATCGTTATCAATTATACCGTAGCGGCTATCATTGGCTTTATCGTACCTAACGAAACCATTGAAGTCTCCAAAATTGTTTCAGCCGGCTGGATCTCCAATGCTCTTATTCTTGGAGGAAGTTTCATTGCCTCCTTTTATTTAATGGCCATTACCGCCCAACGGCTAGGAGCCTCTGTGGCTTCTGTAGCCAATAAAATGTCGGTTATCATTCCTGTATTTTTCGCATTTTGGTTGTACAACGATTCCATTAATGTTTACAAAATCCTTGGAATTATTCTAGCACTTATCGGGCTTTATTGGGCTACCAAAAAGGAAAAAGTAGTAGACGTCTCTCGTCAATGGTTGCTGCCAGTTTCGCTGTTCATCTTCAGTGGACTTTTAGACACTTATGTCAAGCACACCCAACACCTCCACCTTACTGAAGACAGTAATTCCACTTGTTTCATACCCACCCTTTTTACTGCAGCTGCGGCAATCGGTTGGATTATTTCGCTGTTTCAACTCCATAAACTTCGGAAAATATCATGGACTACTATTATTGGTGGTGTAGTATTGGGAGGAGTGAATTATTTAAGCATTATCTTTATTTTTAAAGCATTGGCTCACGACAATATGGAAAGCTCAGTCGTATTTCCGATTAACAATATGGGAGTGGTTTTATTCACGAGCCTCTTCTCTATCGCATTTTTTAAGGAGCGACTGACAATGATGAACTTCGTAGGATTGTTCGTTTGTTTGGTAGCCATTGCATTAATAGCTTGGGGGATTTAATGGATTACTTTTTAACCATATCAGCAGAAAGCGAAAGCCTGTACAAAGAGAAAGGCAGCAAGTTTATTGGCTATGCCATTCCTGTGACGGATGAAGCTCAAGTAAAAGAACACTTAGAGCGATTGGCGGGAATGCATCACCAAAGCCGACACGTTTGTTATGCTTACCGACTAGGAGCAGATCTAGAAACCTACCGTATCAATGACGATGGAGAACCATCCGGATCAGCGGGACAACCCATTTTTGGACAAATTCGTTCTTTTGAGTTGACCAACGTTTTAGTGGCTGTGGTGCGGTATTTCGGAGGAACTAAGTTGGGAGTCGGCGGATTGATTCATGCCTATAAGACGGCCGCAAATGATGCACTAGAGCGAGCCCAAATCATCAAAGAATACATCCCTGTGGTTTTTACTGCGAAATTTGAATATGCCCGCATGGGTGACGTGATGGGAACGGTTGAAAAATACAATTGGAATGTGGTGGATACCGACTTTCAATTGAGTTGTAAACTGACCTTTAGCTGTAAAATTTCAGAACAAGAACAGGTAATGCAGGCTTTTGAACCGTTGCATGATGTGGAGCTGGAAATTGTGAATGGTTGATAAATTTTGCCGCAGGGTTGCAAACCCAGCGGAGTGTGGGGAGCAAGGGGAGCGGGGAATTATTATTCCCCATCAAAAAAGTCATTATCTAATTCCTTTACTTCGTAAACAGTTTTTACTTGAACACCTACATTAAATTGATGCATTAAGTCAACTAGTTTTATTCCGTCAATTAATATTATCGTATGATGAGCATCATTTGCTTTCTTTATTGCTCCTGCATCAAAGTTGGTAGTTGTTACAAAAACTCCCTTTTGAGTATCACCACTCATTGCACCAATAAAATTTCTAATATCCTTCTCCCTTACTTTGTTTTCACCATATCGCTTGGCTTGTATGTATATCTTATCAAGCCCAAGTTTATCTTCATTTATAATTCCATCTATACCTCCGTCCCCTGTTTTTACAGTCTCAATAAAATCGCCATAGCCCATCTTCTTAAGAAGAATGAGAATTACTTTTTCAAAATAAAATGGATCAATTATTTTTAATCTTTCAAGTAATTCATCTTTTACTTGAAGGTCAATTGAATCGAAACCCTCATCTATTAAATCTTGTGGTGAAGCATTTGAAATCTTAGTTGGAGTTGAACCAGTTTTTGAGTTTTCTTCAGAATAGAATTCTAAGAAATTCTCAGAATTCTCAACTTGTTTTAAAGAAAGACTAGATTCTCTCTGGGATTTCCCCTTTTCTGTAATTCTAACATAACCTCTTTTGGGAAATTCTATATAACCTCCTTTTTTTAAATAGGATTTACCCCAAGCAATTCTGTTTATAATTAATCTATCACCGCTCTTTGTACTTTCCTCTAATTGTTCTTTTGATAACCCTGAGTAGAATTGCTCAATAACCTTTTGATACATCTCTCTAGCTTGGAGAGTGTCCCCATTTTCAAGTACTTTCAAAATAGGTATAAATGTTTCGTGGAATTTAGGTATATCCATTTTTTTATTTTCTAATTATTCACAAATAATAAACTTAACACAATAATCTCGTTTCTCTTCTCTGTTCTGCTACACTCATCGCTAACTAACATTTAAATTAATAACCGATAACATCCTGTAGCTTAAGTCTCCCGAAGATAAGAGAAATATAGACACGTACAACCTATCTATTAATGAGTTAACTATAGAACACAGTCCACCATTAATAAATCGCTAAAAAAATAAACAAATATGATTTTCCTAAACCAACTCCGACAATTCCAACCAACGCATTTCTTGTTCTTCCAAATCATCGTTGATAGCAGCCAATTCCTTAGATAGTTTGGTAATTTCTTCCGCATCAGAAATGCCTGACAACATCAACTCGTTGATTTCAGCTTTGCGCTTTTCCAATTCAGCCATCGACTTTTCCAATCCGTCAAATTCACGCTGCTCATTGAAGCTCAGCTTCTTTTTCTCCTTCGTTTTCTCAACTACGGGGGCCGCTTTTTTTACTTGCTCAGCTTTTGCTAATTGAGCAGCTTCTTTGGCTTCTCGTTTACTTTCTTCTTTATAATCGGTGTACTTTCCATTGAAATCTTTGATGATTCCATCGCCTTTAAAAACGAATAAGTGATCCACAATCTTATCCATAAAGAATCTATCGTGAGTCACCACCATCACGCAACCTTCAAATTCCATCAAGAAATCTTCCAGAACATTCAACGTCATAATGTCCAAGTCGTTGGTTGGCTCATCCAGAATCAAAAAGTTTGGATTGTCCATCAATACCGTCAACAAATACAATCGGCGCTTTTCTCCACCACTTAGTTTAGAAACGTAAGTATACTGCTGCTTTGGAGGAAATAAAAAGCGCTCCAAAAACTGAGATGCTGTAATTTTTCGGCCTTTCGCCAACGGAATAATTTCTGCAATGTCTTTCACCACATCAATTATTCGCTTGTCTTCATCCAAGTGCATGCCATCCTGCGCATAATGCCCCACAACTACGGTTTCTCCCTGAACAATTTTTCCACCATCAGCTTCTAGCTCACCAGTAATCAATTTTATAAAAGAAGATTTCCCTACTCCATTCGGCCCAACGATACCCACACGATCTCCACGTTTAAAGGTATAATTGAAATCTTCTACAATCTTTTTGTCTCCAAAACTCTTGCGCAAATGATGGAATTCCAAAATCTTTCCACCCATTCGCTGTCCCACTACTTCTAATTTTACTTCTTCTTTCTTTATTCTTCTCTTCGCTGATTTTTCTACCTCATAAAAGGCATCTTGTCTAGATTTAGCCTTAGTAGCTCTTGCTTGAGGCATTCTACGCATCCACTCCAATTCCTTTTTGTAAAGGTTTTTGGCTTTCTCAATTTCACTCATCGTAATCGACTCTCGCTCTTGCTTCTTCTCGATATAATACGCATAGCTACCTTTATAGGAGTAGAGCTGTCCATTGTCAATTTCGATGATGGAATCACAAACCCGCTCTAAGAAATAACGGTCGTGCGTCACCATCAGCAGTGTCATGTTTTCTGTAGCCAAATAGTTTTCTAACCATTCTATCATTTCTAGGTCCAAGTGGTTAGTAGGCTCATCCAAAATGATAAACTCCGGCTGTTCGATCAGAACTTTCGCCAAGGCCAATCGCTTCTTCTGCCCTCCAGAGAGTGTATTTACTCGCTGCTCTAAATCATGTAACTGTAGTGAACCTAAAATTTGCTTCAATTTGGCTTCGTAATCCCAAGCCTGCAAACTATCCATCCGATCCATGGCCTGTTGAAAAGTATCCGCATCAGCTCCATTATTTACAGCATCATTATAGAAATTGATGGCCTGCATAAAGGTATTATCAGCCTTAAATATTTCTTCGTTAATAGTATGAGTGGAGTCAAAAATTTGCTCTTGATTTAAGTAACCTACTGTAATGTCATTCCGCCAAACAATTCTACCTTCACTAACAGGTTCTTTCCCTGTCAAACAATTTAAAAAGGTCGTTTTTCCTGCTCCATTTTTTGCGATCAAAGCGACCTTCTGCCCCTTCTCTACCCCAAATGAAATTTTATCAAACAAAACTCTGTCCCCAAAGCTTTTACTCAATTCTTCTACCGATAAATAATTCATTGGTTGATGGTTCTATAATCAGTTACCCGGGTCATTCCATTGGCCGCAGCTGTATAATCCGGTTTAATTTCTAACGCTTTTTTGTAAATTTTCTCTGCATTCTGAATATCTCCTAACAATTCAAAACAGTAGCCATAATTGTAATAAGCTTCATAGTACCTAGGATCTATTTTTATTGCCTTTTCAAAATACTTCTTCGCTTCATTATACAATTTTAAATGAACCAAGTGAATGTACCCCATATTATATGGAGCCTCCCTCATCGACGGTTCTATCCTCATTATTTTCGTATAATTCTCCATTGCTTCATTGAGCATATCATGCTCTTGTTGATACATCGCTTGAGTATACAAAGCATTAGTATTGGTAGAGTCCACAGATAAAATATTATTGGTGTAATCAATCACAAGCGGATCATTTTTGTCTCCGAACAACAATGCTAACTGCAGATATGATTTAACATGCTCAGGATCTTGTTCAACTGCAGTTTGCCATGAACTAATCGCTCTTTCTTCATTTCCTTGAGCGAAAAATATTAGACCCTTTAAGTAATATATGTCTGCATCGTACTGATTCTCTCTTAATGACTTGTCTGCATAATCTAGAGCTTTGTCATAGTCTTGAATGACATAATGAATTTCACCAATTTTTAAGTAAGCCTTAGCCCTCTCCTCCTTAGTTTTGGCATTAGCATAGGCCATCTCAAATGCATATTTTGTAGGCTCAAATTGACCTTGAGCAGCTTGTAAATCGCCCAAGACGATATATACTCTATAATTGTTAGAATCTAAGCTTAAGGCTCGCTTTAAATCTGCAGAAGCAGCAGCCAAATCACTGACCTCTAAAAACAATTCTGCTCTATCAGCATATAGTTCAGCATTATTAACATCTGACTTAATGGCTTGATTTGCTATAGACAACCGTTCCTTAAAGGCTACTTCTTTTTGATCTCCTTCTACCCCCTCTTGTTCAACAACAGCCTGATTGTGAGCTTCACTTGTAGCATCACCACATGCCCAGACCAATAACCCTAATGTGCAAAATAAAATAGTTTGTTTAATCATCATCTGTAAAAATTAAAAATGCCCTGTTTAAATTTAAACAGGGCATAAAATTAAATATTTTAAACGCGTCTTCTTTGATTTGCCATAAGGTTTAACCACATTATCGCTTATTAACGTTTTGTAAACGCTAAAATCTCAATCGATGATTAACTTTCAAAATATCTCATTCAGCTTACACAACAACATTTCTACACTGCTTGCATCGCCTCTTTGATTTTATTCTCAAGCTCTTCCATTAATTCAGGGTTATCCGCAATTAACATTTTCACGGCATCACGACCTTGTCCTAGCTTCGTTTCTCCATAACTAAACCAACTGCCACTTTTCTTTATAATATCAAAATCAACACCTAAATCTATAATTTCCCCAACTTTTGAAATTCCTTCTCCATACATGATGTCAAATTCCGCTTTTCTAAATGGTGGAGCTATCTTGTTCTTCACTATTTTAACCTTCACTCTATTTCCTGATATCTCCTCTCCGTTTTTAATTTGAGAACTTCTTCGAATATCAATTCTTACCGAAGAATAAAATTTCAAAGCATTACCACCTGTTGTCGTTTCTGGGTTTCCAAACATTACTCCAATTTTCTCTCTCAATTGGTTAATAAATATACAGCAACACCCTGTCCTATTAATAGTACCGGTCAATTTACGCAGTGCTTGAGACATTAACCTAGCTTGAAGCCCCATTCTTGAATCTCCCATCTCACCTTCAATCTCCGCTTTAGGAGTCAGAGCTGCAACTGAATCAATTACAATTAAATCAATTGCGCCAGAACGTATTAAATTCTCTGCAATCTCTAATGCCTGCTCACCGTTATCCGGCTGTGAAATGAATAAATTCTCAGTATCCACTCCTAAGTTTTCTGCATAAGTTCTATCGAATGCATGCTCAGCATCAATAAAAGCAGCAATTCCTCCCTGTTTCTGAACTTCGGCTATGGCGTGAATTGCTAGGGTAGTTTTACCTGAAGATTCTGGGCCGTAGATTTCTACAATTCTACCTCTTGGAAAACCACCAACTCCCAATGCTAAGTCAAGCGATATTGAACCAGACGGTATGGAGTCAATATCTTCAACTGCTTGATCCCCCATTTTCATAATTGACCCTTTACCATATGTTTTCTCCAACTTATCAATCGTTAATTGAAGCGCTTTTAATTTTTGATCTTGTACGTCCTTTTCTGCTTTTGCCATTTTTTATCTTATTATACTAATGTGTCTATAATTTGTTGAGTGTGATCTTTTGTTTTTACTTTATCAATAATCGATAATATTTTACCTTCTTCATCGATTACAAAAGTAGTACGGTTAATTCCTTCATATTCTTTTCCCATAAATTTTTTAGGTCCCCAAACACCAAACTGATTGATTACTTCCTTTTCTGTATCCGCAATCAATTGAAAAGGCAAATTGTACTTTTCAATAAACTTTTGATGTCTAGCTTCACTATCCGCACTGACTCCTAATATTTCAAACCCTTTACTTTTCAAACTTTCATAATTCTCTCTCAAATTACAAGCTTGATTGGTACAACCCGGTGTCATATCTTTTGGATAAAAGTAAACGATCAACTTTTTACCTTTATAATCTGATGACTTAACTGTATTTCCATTTTCGTCTTTCCCTTGAAATTCAGGGACTTTATCTCCAACTTTCAACTTGCTCATATTCTCATCGTTATTTTGACGATTTTTTCGTCATTTTGAACTAAAGTAAAATACTTTTTAATTTTAAAACACCAAAAATAATGTTCATTTTTTTTGTTTTTATTTAGCTAACATTATTCCACTACTTTTGTTTTTTATCATTGAAGTATGACCAAGCAAGAAAAAGTAACCTTTGTTATAGAAAAGTTAGAAGAATTATATCCAACTGTACCAGTTCCTTTAGATCATTATAATCCATACACCCTACTAATAGCAGTTTTGCTTTCTGCTCAATGCACTGATGTTAGAGTTAATCAAGTTACACCACACCTTTGGCAATTAGCAGATAACCCTTTTGATATGGCGAAGCAAGACGTTGATGATATCAAGGCGATTATTCGTCCTTGTGGCTTATCTCCACAAAAATCTAAAGCTATATCTGTTTTATCAAAAATGTTGATTGAAAATCACGCTGGGGAAGTTCCAAAATCTTTTGAGGAATTGGAAAAATTACCTGGAGTAGGACATAAAACGGCTTCTGTAGTGATGTCACAAGCATTTGGAGTTCCTGCATTTCCGGTAGATACGCATATCCATCGCTTGATGTATCGTTGGAACTTAACGAATGGTAAAAATGTTATGCAAACTGAAAAAGATGCCAAAAGATTGTTCCCTAAGTCCTTATGGAATAAGCTTCACCTACAGATTATTTTCTTTGGAAGGGAGTATTGTCCTGCAAGAGGCCACTCAGTTGAACGCTGCCCAATATGCTCGAAAATAGGCAGAAAGAGTTTAAGCCAATAAAAAAGGAGAGGCTTTCGCTTCTCCCTATTTTATTAACTAATTATTCAAATTTTCCATCCAACCAATTGATTTGGATTGTTTCACCTCAAGAGCTCTTGAGAACGATAAAATAGTATTTATCGATTTTTGAGTGGGTTGTTTCTGTATCATTTTTTTATCTGAAGTTTCTATATAATCCTCTAAACTTCTATTTTCTTCACTCAAGTATGCATTAAAATCAAAAGTAGTGTTATTACTCATTCGCTTTGTTTTTTGTGGTTATTTCTAAACCAAACGCCAAACAAATTGAAATATTGTTAACTGTCTTTAATTTGTTAAAATAATATTATTCTCCTTAATTAATTTCCGAAGATTAATCAACGCGTAACGCATTCGCCCTAAAGCAGTATTTATACTTACTCCAGTTTTTTCAGCGATTTCTTTAAAACTCATATCAAAATACATACGCATCATAAGCACCTCTTTTTGGTCGTCGGGTAAATGCTTAATCAATGCTTTAACATCAGACATACTTTGTGCTTTTTCAATACTATCTGAAGCATTTTGTTCATCTGAAGGAATAATTTCAAAAATATCGAAGTCATCTCCACCACTAGTGGTTGGCATCTTTTTCAATCGTCTAAAATGGTCGATGATTAAGTTGTGGGCGATTCGACTTACCCAAGGTAAGAATTTGCCTTCTTCATTATACTTTCCACGCTTTAGAGTGCGCACTACTTTAATAAATGTATCTTGAAAGATATCATTGGCGATATCTTCGTCTTTTACCGTATAAAGAATATATGAAAATACTTTAGTTTGATGTCTTTTAAGTAAAACTTCGAATGCCGCTTCACTCCCTCCTAAATACTGCCTTATTAAATCTCTATCTGTGGCTTTAACTAGATTCATAAATTTAACTTTTTCAATTGGTTAATACAGAAATAATTGATTAAAAAAGTAAAATTTATGCGATAGGCAATATGGGTTTAAATGGTTTGTTGGTTCTATTAGTAACGAAAGAAAACCTCACATATTGTGTATGTTCAAAATTTTCTTATTCTACAAAGTTAACAAAAGAAAAGTAATTTTGTTATTCTACTAAATAAAGTAATACATGTCCTCCCGAAAATTTGACCAATTAGACCCTAGAAAATTTATACTTATCAAAGGGGCTCGAATGCATAATCTAAAAAATATAGACGTCGCTATCCCTAGAAATAAGCTAGTTGTTATTACAGGTCTATCTGGTTCAGGAAAGTCATCATTAGCATTTGATACCTTATATGCAGAAGGTCAACGAAGATATGTAGAAAGCCTTTCTTCATATGCACGACAGTTTCTAGGAAAAGTAAATAAACCAGATGTAGACTACATTAAAGGAGTAGCACCGGCAATAGCTATAGAGCAAAAAGTGAATAGTACCAACGCTCGGTCTACTGTTGGCACTGTTACTGAAATTTATGATTATCTAAAATTGCTTTATGCTCGAATCGGTAGAACCTTCTCTCCCATTTCGGGTGAAGAAGTCAAGAAAAACACCGTAAAGGATGTTACTGATTTATTTCAACAATTGACAGAAGGAACACGTGGGTTAATCATAACTCCACTATTAATTAAAAAAGGAAGAACTCAACAAGAACAAATTGAATTGCTCCTTCAACAAGGATATACCCGTCTATTGGTCAATGATACCATTCTAAAAATCGAAAATTTAGAAATCAGCACTTTAACAAAATCAGAACCCATTTATTTAGTTATCGATCGCTTCATAGCCAAAAACGATGAAGATACCATTAGTAGGATTGCAGATTCTACCGAAACTGCTTTTTTTGAGGGAGAAGGAAATGCCATTTTAGCGATTCAGAATTCTGACAAAACGTTCACGTTGCATGAATTTTCTAATCGATTTGAAGCTGATGGAGTGGCATTTACGGAACCTAGTGTTCATTTCTTTAGTTTTAACAACCCCATTGGTGCTTGCCCCAAGTGCGATGGATATGGTAAAGTGATAGGTGTAGATGAACATTTAGTTATTCCAAACCCTTCTCTAACCGTATATGAAAATGCTATTGCTCCATGGGTTGGAGAAAAAATGTCAGAATGGAAGGATCAGTTGATTTATAATGCCGAGAAATTTGACTTCCCAATACACAAACCAATTGATGAGTTAACACCATCTCAATACCAATTACTTTGGAAAGGAAATGAGTATTTTAATGGCTTAGACACGTTTTTTGAATATTTAGAAAAAAAAACCTATAAGATTCAATATCGAGTGATGTTAGCAAGATATAGGGGAAAGACGAAATGTCCTGCATGTGATGGGAGGAGATTAAAAGAAGCGACGAATTACGTTAAAATTGATGGCCATTCTCTAAGTGACCTAGTCGTGATGCCAGTAGATGAGTTATACCCACTTTTTACTGACATTAAGTTAAACGAATATGACGCTGCTATCGCAAAACGATTATTGATAGAAATAAAAAATAGACTCAAATACCTTAATGATGTTGGTGTAGGCTATTTGACTCTCAACCGAAATTCCGCTTCACTCTCAGGTGGAGAATCTCAGAGGATAAATCTCGCCACCTCTCTTGGGAGCAGTCTTGTTGGCTCTATGTATATTTTGGATGAACCGAGTATTGGCTTACATCCGAAAGATACAGAACGACTGATTGTAATTTTAAAGTCATTAAGAGATATAGGAAATACAGTGATAGTCGTTGAGCACGATGAAGAAATAATATTGGCAGCAGATGAAGTGATTGATCTAGGCCCTCTAGCAGGCAGTCACGGTGGAGAACTAATCTTTCAAGGCAACCAAAAAGAATTGTTAGCGGATAACCAAAGTTTGACCGCTAAATACATCAACGGGAAAGAAAAGATAGAGACTCCGGAAAAAACTCGAAAATGGAAAGAGTCGATAACCCTAAAAAAAGTAAAGCAACATAACTTGAAAGGGTTTGATGTTAAGATCCCATTAGAATGCATGGTGGTGGTAACAGGTGTCAGTGGATCAGGAAAATCCACTTTAATCAAATCTATTTTTTATCCAGCTTTAAAAAAGTTAAAAGGAGGAGTTGCTGAAAAAACTGGTGATTTCTCAGGAATAGAGGGTAATCTAAACCTATTTAGTCAAATAGAATTTATTGATCAAAACCCAATTGGAAAATCATCAAGGAGCAATCCGGTTACTTATGTAAAGGCATATGATGAAATTAGGGCATTGTTTGCAGGACTTCCATTATCAAAAAGTAGAGGATATAAAGCAGGGCACTTCTCATTTAATATTGATGGAGGACGATGCGATGTATGTCAAGGCGAAGGAGAAGTAACTATTGAAATGCAGTTTATGGCAGACATCCATTTGGTATGCGAAGAGTGTAATGGAAAGCGATTCAAAGAAGACATTTTGGAAATTAAATACAATGGTAAAAACATTGCTGACATTCTTGAAATGACAATAGAAGATTCAATAGAATTCTTTCAACTAGATGATAAAAACAGGACTGTTAAAAAGGTAATTGACAAATTAACCCCTCTGTATGATGTTGGTCTTGGTTATGTTCAACTTGGGCAATCATCAGCAACACTAAGTGGTGGAGAAGCTCAACGTATCAAATTAGCATATTATTTGGCAAAAGGAGAGCGGAAAAATAAAACTATTTTCTTGTTTGATGAACCTACAACCGGACTACATTTCCACGACATTAATAAGCTGTTATATGCTTTCAATGCGTTAATTGAACAAGGACATTCTCTTATTATTATTGAACATAACCCAGATGTGATTAAATGTGCCGACTGGGTAATAGACTTAGGACCTTCAGGAGGTAAAAATGGAGGAAACCTTTTGTTCGAAGGCACTCCAAAAGAGCTTGCCAATAGCAAAGAATCTGTGACTGGAAGGTATATAAAATCATAAAGAGAATTGTAGTTTCGGATTCAAGTAAAATTCTCTAAAAAAGTAAAAGCCCCCAAGATTTAAATCTTGGGGGCTTTTGGCTGTTATAGTTAAATGAACGCTATCTTTTAGTTCACTACTAACTTTTTCGTAACAGTTGAAGTACCATTTACTAATCTTACAAAGTAAACGCCTTTCTCAAACTGTGAAGTAT
>NZ_WWNE01000009.1:94016-94246 GCF_009909615.1 Acidiluteibacter ferrifornacis
GCGTTAGAGAATCCATCCCAAACATCATCGGTAGCATTGTTGTAGAAATTTATCGCAATAGTAGATGCTGCTACTTTAGACCATGTCAATCCATTATCCATGGTCATCTCCATCCATACTTGGTCTGAATCTGATTCTGTTCTGAACAATGCATCAAATATGATCTCAAACTCATCTGTTCCATTAAACATTGACAAGTCAAAACATGGTGTTTCGATGTACGACAGTTC